>NZ_SLYA01000001.1 GCF_004340965.1 Sphingomonas sp. PP-CE-1A-559
CACGAGGTCAGGTCGACCCCGATCCAGGCATCGTACGTGAAGGGGCTGCAAATCTCATCTGCTGTCGAAATGCAGCCGCCGCGATACACCATCTTTGGGACACCAAGAGGCGCTCGCGCCGCACGGCAACACCAGCCTCGCGCGCACGCCCCTCTGTCCTCTACGCCCCAAATCTGCCAAGAGCGGCGCCAAGCCCGCCGCGTTCTCCAACTGCATCCCGCCGTACCGCGCGCGGACTGCAGCTAGGCCTAACCCGGCCTAACCTTCTTTTCCCAGCCAAGTCCGACGACTCGGCTCACCGGACCCACGCCATGACCCAATTTCCCCGCCGCACCTTCGCGATCATCTCGCATCCCGACGCCGGCAAGACCACGCTGACCGAGAAACTCCTCTATTTCGGCGGTGCGATCCATCTCGCCGGCGAGGTGAAGGCGCGGGGCCAGACGCGCCGCGCCCGCTCCGACTGGATGAAGATCGAGCAGCAGCGCGGGATTTCGGTCACGTCCTCGGTGATGACGTTCGAGCGCCAGGGGATCACCTTCAACCTGCTCGACACGCCGGGCCACGAGGACTTCTCCGAAGATACCTACCGCACGCTCACGGCAGTCGACTCGGCCGTCATGGTGATCGACGCCGCCAAGGGCATCGAGCCGCAGACGCGGAAACTGTTCGAAGTCTGCCGCCTGCGCAACGTGCCGATCATCACCTTCGTCAACAAGGTCGACCGCGAGGGCCGCGATCCGTTCTCGCTGCTCGACGAGGTGGCCGAGATGCTCCAGCTCGACGTCTGCCCGATGAGCTGGCCGGTCGGCATGGGCGGCGAGTTCGAGGGCGTCTACGATCTCTACGCCAACACGCTGAGCCGTCCCGAAGGCGACAGCCGGGAGTTCATGGGCAAGGCGATCCCGTTCACCGGCATCGACGATCCCGAACTCGCCAAGATCCTCAGCCCCGAAGCGATGATCCGCCTGAACGACGAAGCCGAACTCGCACAAGGCGGCTATTCGAGCTTCGACCCCGAGGCCTATCGCGCGGGCAATTTGACGCCGGTCTATTTCGGGTCCGCGCTGAAGGACTTCGGTGTCGCCGAACTGATCGCCGCGCTCGCCGACTATGCCCCGCCACCGCGCGCGCAGCCCGCCGAGCCTGCGCCTGTCTCCCCGGATGAGCCCGAAGTCACCGGCTTCGTGTTCAAGGTGCAGGCGAACATGGACCCCAACCACCGCGACCGGATCGCGTTCATGCGGCTATGCTCGGGCGTGTTCAAACGCGGCATGAAGCTTACGCCCACCGGCCACGGCAAGCCGATCGCAGTGCATTCCCCCATCCTGTTCTTCGCGCAGAACCGCGAGCTGGCGGACGAGGCATTCCCCGGCGACATCATCGGCATCCCCAATCACGGCACGCTCCGAGTCGGCGACACGCTCAGCGAAAAGGCCGCGATCCGCTTCACCGGCCTGCCGAACTTCGCGCCCGAAATCCTGCGCCGCGTCGTGCTCAAGGACTTCACCAAGACCAAGCAGTTGCGCAAAGCCTTGGACGACATGGCCGAGGAGGGAGTCACGCAGGTGTTCTACCCCGACATCGGCTCGAACTGGATCATTGGCGTGGTTGGGCAGCTCCAGCTCGAAGTGCTGCTGTCGCGGCTGGATGTGGAGTACAAGGTCGCGGCCGGGCTGGAGCCTGCACCGTACGAGACCGCGCGCTGGATCTCGGCGGAAGACCCGCTCGAACTCAAGACCTTCGCCGAGATCAACCGCGGCGCGATGGCCAAGGACCGCGACGGCAACCCTGTCTTCCTCGCCAAGAGCGCCTGGGAAGTGAACTACATCGCCGAACGCTATGCGAAGATCCGCTTCGCCGCCACGCGCGAGCGGTAGGATACCGGATCGGCCGGCAAGGTCTTCAAAGACTGCTAGAAGTCTTCGATCCTTGTCGGCCGCGGTTGCAAGATCACAGAGTCTGGTCTGTTTTGCCCGGCGACCGATAATGGCGCCGCTCCATCAGACGCCTCGCGGGATTTTCCCGCAGCAATTTCGTTGCCCAGTTGTCGCGTTTGATCGGCTTGCGATGCCGATGACGCCGTGCACCATAACGCTTGGTACGCGCAAGCTTTTGCTGCCACCGCACCACGCCTGTAATGGCAGCAACGAGTAAGGCACTCGCCACTATCAATTGAACGTTCATCTATCGGCCCCGCTTCCAATAGACGGAGTATCAAATATCGAGCCGATTTGTAATTAAATTATGTATCACGTCGAAATTACGACGCAACCCACTGAGTAAGTTCGCCTAATACTAGCGGAGTAACGAGAGGCGACAAATATCAACTAAAGGTGTTGTGAAAGGAAAACTATCCCACATCAACGAATGTAGCGAGTCGGAAGATATTGATAATGGGTAGTTATCAACAGTCATGCGAGTTGCTTGTGGGTGCCCTCAGTCAGCCAGCCAGCCGGAGCGCAACAGCAACAAGGGAACCGAGGTGGTTCGCACCACCCCGGCCCATCTCGATCAACGCTTAGGCTTGGCAGCGAATGCTGCCTTCAGCCGCGCGATCGCCAGCGTGTTCGCATCCTGTGCACCGCGCACGACCATGCCCATCCCGAAGAATTCATGCGTCACGCCCGGGAAGGTGCGCTGCTCGACCTTGTCGCCAGCCGCACGCATCGCCGCTGCCAGCGTCTCGCCGTCGGAGCGCAGCGGATCGATCTGCGCGTTGATGATCGTCGTCGGCGGCAGGCCGCGCAGGTTCGCCTTCACCAGGTTCAACCGCGGGTCCTGCGCGTCTGCAGGCGTGGTCTGGTAATAATAGCCGAACCACTTCAACATCGCGGCGTTCAGCGGCTTTGCATTCGCCGAATCCATCCGCGACGGCAGCGTCATGCTGCTGTTCGCGATCGGGTAGACCGACACGATGTGCAGCGGCGTGGTCAGGCGATTGTCACGTGCGTAGATGGCCGTCGCGACCGCCAGATTCCCGCCCGCACTCTCGCCTGCGACCGCGATCTTGCGCGGATCGCCACCCCAGCTTGCCGCATTCTGCAGCGTCCAGCGATAGGCGGCGGCTGCGTCGTCATGCTGTGCCGGGAACTTGAATTCCGGTGCATGGCGATACTCGACCGACACGACGATCGCACCCAACTGTTTGGCGAGCAAACGTGGTGCCGCGTCGTAGGTGTCGACCGTCGCGATCACCCAGCCGCCGCCGTGATAATAGACGACGACCGGCAGGTTCTTGGCGTTGGCGAGCGATGCCGGCTTGTAGATCCGGGCGAACTGGTTCGCGTCGCTGCCATAGGGCACGTCGCGCGTCGTCACGGTTGCGTCGGGCGTCGCCGACAGGCCGTGCTTGATCATGACCTGCTTGGCGCCATCGGCTGCCGACGGCTGCATCCGCGCGACGGCTGGCGTGAGCGTCTCGATCGGCTTGCCACCGAGCGCGGCGAGCTGGTCGAGTACAGCCTGCATGTCGGGTGCTGCCTTTGCCGGCTGGGTCGCAGTTGGTGCGGGCGGCGGCGGTGGCGGCGCATCGACCGACCGTGCGGACTGCGCGATGGCGCCGCTCGTCAGGGCGATACCCGATGTCGTGATCAAGGTCGCGGTGGCGAGCGCCATCAGCGTGCGCGATGAACGGTTGGTCATGCGGTATGGTATCCTGTTTCGAGTGCCCCCACTCGCCGCTTAGAACCACGTGATCGGGTTTCCGTTCCCGCAAGCCCGCGTAACCAACGCTTTTCACACGTGTTTCTGGCCGCCGAAGTGGCTCTCCGAAGTATCAGAATGGCGCAGCGCGTCCTGTGACCCAGGTTTCCACGACCTTGTCGACGTCGGCGATCGAGCGGGAGGGATCGCCATCGACGACCAGCAAATCGGCGCGCGTTCCGGCCACGATCACGCCGCGATCGCGCAATCCGAGCAGGTCCGCACCCGCAGCCGTCGCAACCCGCAAGGCTTGCTCGGGCGTCAGCCCCGCCTCGACCAGCAGTGCCAGCTCACGATGTTCGGCGATGCCGGGCACGCGCACTGCACTTGCTCCACTGTCCGTGCCGAACCCGATCTTCACGCCGGCGTCGTACAGCGTCTTCAGGTTACGCAGGTTCATCGCCAGCGATTTCCGCGCATCGGCCGTCTTCGGATCGGCCAGTATCTTGGCACGCCACGCCGGATCGTCGACCTGTTGCGCGAGGGCAGGCGACAGCGCGGCGCGGGCGAACGGCGTCTGCGTCCACGGCGCGCGATCGGCCCAGGCGAACGTCGCTTCGTCGAGTTGCAGCGTCGGGGTGTACCAGATGCCCTTCGCCTTCAGCGTCGCGACGAACGCAGGGGGCACCGGCGTGTCACGGATACCGTGCGCGATGATGTCCGCGCCTGCCGCGACGATCGCCTCCGCATCCGAGAGATCGTGGATATGCGCTGCCACGCGCAGCCCGCGCGCGTGCGCCTCGGCGATCACTGCGCGGTAGACGGCGGGGCTCATCTTGACTGGTACGCTGCCGCCGAAATCGTCGAGCCACAGCTTCACGAGATCGGTCTTTTCGGCGGCCATCATCGCGACCGCCTTGCGCGCTTCCTCGGGCGTCGAGGGTCGGAACAGCTGGTCCGGCCCGACCTTGAGCATCGCCTGCGGTGGTGCGCCGTTGGGAACGCCGATCCCCTGCATCACGCCGAACAGGTCCGCGCCTTCGATCCGCCCGGCATGCGCGTCGGCGCGTATCCCGACGAACGCCGGACCGTTATTACCGAGTGCCGTCACCGTCGTCACGCCGTAGCGGCGATACTGGGCGAGCTGTGCGACGATGTTGGCGCGCGTGTAGTTCTTCGCGCCCGTCTCGGTGCCGCTCACCTGGCCGACATGGCTGTGGTCCGAGACTAGGCCGGGCATAACGGTCCGTCCCCGATAGTCGCGTCGTTCCGCGCCCGCCGGCACCGCGACCTTGCCCGCCGCAACGATCCGTCCGTTCGCGATCACGATCGTCGCATCGTCCACCGATGCGCCGCCGCGCCCGTCGATCAACCGGACACCGGTCAGCGCGATCGTCTGCGCGGTAGCGGATCCGGCGGTGAGGGCCGATGCCGCGAGGGCGATCGTGCAGAGGCGAGCGGAGATTTTGGTTCGGCGCACGATGATGTCCTTCTCGGGAGGATGCGCCGACGGGACGCTATATCCCTGAAACGTCAGCGGATGACGCCCGTTCCGATCCGTGTCCGTCAACGCCGAACGCGCGCGACCCTCAGCGCGATCCGGACCGGCTGCATCAGCGAATTTGATCGACAAGTGGCACATCTTGGGCCGTTTTTTGTTAATAGCAGTTCTCTCGGTTTGTTGGTGGCCGCCCGGTCATTGCGGTTGCTCTAGTCGCTGCCGCGCGAGCCGGGACTGTGTCCCCTGGATGTCAGCGGACGTCGTCGACCGGCGCTGTCAGGATCACGCGCAGGCCGGGCATGTTGTCGTCCTGCTCGATCGTGCCCGACAGCCCGGCGACGATGGCGTTCATCATCCGGCTGCCGAAGCCGATCCGCGTGCCCGACTTGCCGACGCCCTGGTCCGCGACGATCAGGCGCAGTCGGTTGCGATGTTGTTCGAGGACGATGTGGATCGGGCCGGCATCGCCGCGATAGGCGTATTTGCTTGCGTTGATGACGAGTTCGGTCAGCACCAGCCCGATGTTCACCGCGCGATCGGTGGCGACAAGCACGGGCGCGAGATCGAGCGTCATCTGCGCCGCCCAGTCCTCGCCGAGCGACGTCTGCATGTCGCCCGCGAGTTCCTCGATATAGCGCGACAGGTCGACCGACTCGACCTGATCGTCGCGGTACAGGCGGCGATGCACCAGCGCGACCGCGGCGAGCCTTGCCTGCGCCTCGGCGAGATGCTCCTTCACCTTCGCGTCGTCGGATGATTTCGCCTGCAACGACAGGAACGCCGCGACCAGTTGCAGGCTGTTCTGCACGCGGTGATTGACCTCCTTCATCAGGACGTCCTTCTGCGCGATCAACGCATCCTTGTCGGCGAGCGTCCGCTGCAGGTCGGCGTTGAGCAGGCGCAGGCGCTGGTTGATATGCGCATCGTGGAACGCGCGACGCAGGCGGTGCGCCGCCTCGATCTCCTCGCGCGTCCAGCGCCGCGATCGACCGCTGACCGCCTGAGTCCAGGATTCGAACGACGCACGCGGGGTCAGCACCGCATTGGGATCGACCGACACCGCCTTGTGCGGATTGCCGGCCCATTCGACCTCTTCGATCTGCTCGGCGCGAAACCACAACAGCACCGCTCCCTCGTCGACCAGCGGCAGCGCAAGCAGGCCGCTCGCCTGCGCACGGTAAGCCTCGGCGCGGGGCAACAGCGACGACAGTTCATGCGTCGTGAACGGCTCGATCACGCCCCTCGTGCGAGCCCATGCGGCGAGATCGAGAATGTCGTCCTTGCCGGGACAAGGCCCGTCGGTATCGACGATCGTGCCCTCGACATAGGCGAAGCCGTCGCCGTCTAGCATCCGTCGGAGATCGTCGCGCAAAGCGGCGACGATGCTGCGCGGCGCCGGTTCGGTCGCGAGCTTGGGGATGACCGCATCCTCCGCCGCACGCAGCCGCAGCCGTTCGCGGTACGTCTCCGCCTCTTCCTTCGCGCGAATCTGGCGCGCGAGCCCACTGGCCAGCGTCGCCGACGCCGCGCGGATGTCGGGGGTGAGGCCCTTCGGCGTACCGTGATGGCAGGCGATCAGGCCCCAGAGCAGCCCGTCCTTGACGATCGAGATCGACGCCGACGCCGCCACGCCCATGTTGGCGAGATAGCGCAGATGGATCGGCGACACGCTGCGCAGCGCGACGTCGCTCAGGTCGAGCGTCTCGAACCCGGCCGGGCGCAGCACCGCAGGCACGTAATCGATCATCGGGATCGTCCGCGTCCGGTTGCGCACGTACAGCGCGCGCGCCTGTTTCGGGATGTCCGACGCGGGGAAATGGTGATTGAGGAAGGTGCCGAGCCCCGTCGCCTTGTCCTCGGCCATCACGCGGCCCGCCTCGTCGTCGAGGAAGCGATAGACCATGACGCGGTCGAAACCCGTCAACTGGCGGAACGCGGTCGCGGCGCGCTCGCACAACGCCTGGAGGTTGCTCGCGCGCTCGAACGTCATCGCCATCGCGTTGAGCCGGCCGAGCATGCCGGCCGCAGTGACCGGTTCCGCTTCGACGGGTTCGAGTTCGACCAGCACGTGCTCGGCGGTGCGGTGAAGGGTGACGTCGAACCGTTCGGTCAGGCCCGCTACCGGCAGTCCGGCAAGTGCCACGCCGGCGACCGTGTCATCGGCCGTGAGTGTCGCATCGATGTCCTGCGCCAACAGCGCCGACAGGTCGCTGCCGAGCCAGTCGGGGGTCAGGCGAGACTCGAGATCGCCCGCGCCCGCCACGACCGTCAGGCTGGTCGCATCGGCGACGAGCAGCAGGCCATGTGGCTGGATCGCACCGGGGATGTGGATCGGCTCGCGGTCGCACGCATTGAGGTCCAGCCCCACGCCGTCGGTGGAACCGGCAATATCGCTCGACGCGTTCATCTACCCGAAACTCTCCTATAGAGCCCCGATCATGCAGCCCCCGGCGGAACAAAGCAAATACCCGCAGCGGGTTACGATATTAATCTGAAGCAATATCGCGCGGTGCGGACTCGGCATAGCGGCGCGCGATCACCGCGCAGGCGATCAGCTGCAGCTGATGGAACAGCATGACGGGCAGCAGGATCACGCCGACCTGCGCCGGCGGGAACAACACGCCTGCCATCGGCACGCCCGACGCGAGGCTCTTCTTCGAACCGCAGAATTGCAGCACGATCGCATCCTCGCGCGGTAGCTTCATCAGCCGCGCAACGGCAAACGTCAGCCCAAGCACGAAGGCGAGCAGCGCGGCGCACAACAGCCCGATCAGGATCAGGTCGCCGAGCGATAATTTGGTCCAAAGCCCCTCGACCACCGCGGCACCGAACGCGCTGTAGACAACCAGCAGGATCGAACCGCGATCGACCACCGTCAGCAGGCCCTTGTTGCGCGTCACCCACGCACCGATCCAAGGCCGCAGCAGATGCCCGGCGACGAACGGCACCAGCAGTTGCAGCACGATCGCCTCGATACTCTCGATCGAGATCCCGCCGCTGCCCGATGTGTTCATCAGCAGCGCGACCAGCGCCGGCGTGACGAGAATACCGAGCAGGTTCGAGAACGACGCGCTGCACACCGCCGCCGCGACATTGCCGCGCGCGATCGCGGTGAAGGCGATCGACGACTGCACGGTCGAGGGGAGCAGCGTCAGGAACAGCAACCCGGCGGCGAGCGGCCCGGTGACGAACGGCAACGCGGTCAGCCCCAGCCCGAACAGCGGGAATGCGACGAAGGTGATGGCCAGCACCGCGAGATGCAGCTTCCAGTTGCGCAGACCCGCCCAGATCGCATCGCGCGACAGCTTCGCGCCGTGGAGGAAGAACAGCAGGACGATGCCGATATCGGCGGCATAACCGACGATCGTCGCCATCTCGCCGCGCGCCGGCAGCAGGCTCGCCAACACGACGGTGCCGAGCAGCATCAGGATGAACGGCTCGAAGACCGACAGGAAACGTCCGATCATGCGTGCGCCTTCACATAGGCGTCGAGCGTCGCGAGGTGGCCGCTGAGCGCCTCATCATCCAGGAAACTGCCGAGGAAGCTGTTGCGCGCGAGCGTCACGACCTGCTCGCGCGACAAGTTCTTAGCCCGCGCGGTCTGGCGGAAATTCTCGCCGATATAGCCGCCGAAATACGCCGGATCGTCCGAATGGATCGTCGCGCGCAGGCCGAGATCGAGCATCCGGTCGATCGGATGGTTCTCCAGCTTGTCGACGTTGCGCAAGGCCACGTTCGACAGCGGGCACACGGTCAGCGTCATCGCGTCACGGGCCAGCCGCGCGACCAGGGCCGGATCCTCCAGCGCGCGGTTGCCGTGGTCGATCCGGTCGACCTGGAGGATGTCGAGCGCCTCGTGGATGTAGGCGGGCGGGCCCTCCTCGCCGGCGTGGGCGCACAACATCAGCCCGGCATCCGCCGACGCCGCGAACACGCGCGCGAACTTCGAGGGCGGATGGCCGACTTCGGACGAATCGAGCCCGACGCCGATGAACTGGTCGAGCCACGGCTCCGCCTGCGCGAACGTCTTGAACGCATCCTCCTCGTCGAGATGGCGCAGGAAGCTCATGATGAGTCCGACCGACATGCCGTGCTTGGCCTGCGCCTCGTCGATCCCCGCGAACAGACCGCGCGCGACGACGTCGAACGGAATCCCGCGGTGCGTGTGCGTCTGCGGATCGAAGAAGATCTCGGCATGGACCACGCCGTCCTGCGCGACGCGGTCGAAATAGGCGACCGCCAGATCGCGGAAATCCTCCTCGGTCTGGAGCACTGCTGCGCCCGCGTAATAGATGTCGAGGAAGGTCTGGAGATTGGTGAAGCTGTAGGCCGCGCGGACGTCCTCGACGCTCTTGAACGGGATCGCGACCTTGTTGCGTTCGGCCAGCGCGAACATGAGCTCGGGCTCGAGACTGCCCTCGATGTGGAGGTGGAGCTCGGCCTTGGGCAGGTTCGTGATGAAGTCGTCTGTCATGATCCGTCCTGTCGCTTGGGTCGCGTCGGCTGCAACCATTCCGCCCGCCGCGCACTACCGCAAGTGCGAAAGCCGTTGCATGACAATCCTGTCACGTTACCGAGCGGCGATACTTACGCGAAGGACACCATCGATGCCGACAGGATTGGTCGCACTGCTCGACGACATTGCCGGGATCACCAAGCTCGCCGCCGCCAGCCTCGACGATATCGCCGCGACCACCGGCAGGGCGGGCAGCAAGGCGATCGGCGTGGTGGTCGACGATGCCGCAGTGACGCCGCGCTACATGGTCGGGTTCGAACCCAAGCGCGAACTGCCGATGATCGGCAAGATCGCGCTCGGGTCGTTCCGGAACAAGCTGGTCTTCATCCTGCCCGCCGCGCTGGCACTCAGCGCGTTCGCACCGTGGTTGCTGACGCCGTTGCTGATGGTCGGCGGCACGTATCTGTGTTTCGAGGGCGCAGAGAAGATCCTCGAGGCGTTCGGCGGTGGTCATGCCGATGAGGTCGTCGAGGCGCCGGTCGATGCAGCGACGCTCGAGGCACAGAAGGTCTCGGGCGCGATCCGTACCGACTTCATCCTGTCCGCCGAGATCATGGTGATCGCGCTGTCGGATGTCGCGACCAAGCCGATCTGGGAGCAGGCGATCGTATTGGCGCTGGTCGGCATCGTCATCACCATCGGCGTCTACGGCGTGGTCGCGCTGATCGTGAAGATGGACGATATCGGGCTGCATCTGGCGCAGCGCAGCAGCGCGGTGGTGCAGGCGATCGGCCGTGGGCTGGTGAAGGGCATGCCGATCGTGATGTCGGCACTGTCGGTGATCGGCACCGCGGCGATGGTGTGGGTCGGCGGGCAGATCATCGTTCACGGGATCGAGGAGTTCGGGTTCACGACGGTGCCGCACTGGATCCACGATACGGCGGAGGCGGCTTCGCATGCGGTGCCGTTCGCCAAGGGCGCGGTGAATTGGGTGATGAACGCGTTCTTCTCGGGGATCGTCGGGTTGATCCTAGGTGGTGCGATCGCGCTGGGGCTCCACGCGGTGAAGAAGCCGAAGGCGCACTGACCAACAGGCGTTCCCCGCCCTTCCTTGTTCTCCCGCGAAGCCGGGAGCCCAGTCTGAGTCCCCGCCTTCGCGGGGACACAAGTCGCGCTTGGTTATAAGACGCTACCACCACCATCAAACACCACCCCGGCGAAGGCCGGGGCCCAATTGGGGAACGGCGGTAACGGTGGACAGCCCTTCGTTACTTCGACCTCCCAATTGGGCCCCGGCCTTCGCCGGGGTGGTGCTCATTCGCCGGGAGAGGGCCATTTGCGAGGGAAAGCGACGCCCCCTACTTCCCCGTCCACTTCCCCATCCACCCCAACACTTCGCCATACCATTGCCGCGAGTTCTTCGGCTTCAGCACCCAGTGGTTCTCACCCGGGTTCACCAGCAACCGCGACGGGATCCCGCGCCGCTGCAACGCAGTGAACGTCGCAAGCCCCTGCGTGTACGGAATGCGGAAGTCCTTCTCGCCGGTGATCACCAGCATCGGCGTCTTCCACTTGGCGACGTAATTGACCGGGTTCCATTTCTCGAAAGCCTGCGGGTCCTCGTAATAGGCCTTCCCGCCATGCTCCCATTCGTCGAACCAGAGTTCCTCGGTCTCGTATGCCATCGCGCGCGCGTCGAACACGCCGTCATGCTGGACGATGCACTTGAAGCGATCGGGCCACTGACCCTCGAACCAGTTCATCATGTAGCCGCCGTACGACGCACCGAGCGCGCACGCATTGTCGGCATCGAGCCATGCGAACTTGTCGGTCGCGGCGGCCAGCCCCTTCTTCAGATCCTCGAGCGGCCAGCCGCCCCAATTGTTGCTGATCGCATCGGTGAAGCCCTGGCCGTAGCCGGTCGAGCCGTGGAAATCGACCGCGACCAAGCCGTAGCCCGCGCCCGCGAACACGGCCGGGTTCCAGCGATACGACCAACTGTTGTTGCTCGATCCCTGCGGGCCGCCATGGACCATGTACGCGACCGGGACCTTCCCGGTGGAGCCGTACGGCTTGACCGCATAGCCCCAGACGGTGTCGGCGTTCGCGCCCTTGAAGGTGAACCGCGTGACCGTCGGCATGTCGATCCCGGTGAGCCGGGCGGCGTTGACTTGGGTCAGCCGCTGCGGTGCGCCGGTGCCCGCGATGCGGTAGAAATCATCCGGCGCGGTCAGGCTGTCGAGCGCCACCACCGCTCCGCGCGGCGTGATCGCGACCGCGGCGACATGCCCTTCCTGCGTCAGCCGCGTGACGGCACCGCTCATGGCGTCGACGCGGAACAGCGGCGTCTCCTGCGTGTCGTCGGCGGTGACGTAGAGCGACTTCGAATCGGGCGCCCAGGCGATCGAGCCGACCGACCGGTCCCAGCGCTCGGTCAGCGACACCGTCTTGCCGCTGGCGATATCGCGCAGCGTCAGCACCTGGCGATCCGCCTCGAACCCCGGCCGGCGCATCGCGAAATAGGCGAGCTTGCGGCCATCGGGCGACACGGTCGGAAGGTTGTCGGTCGCCTTGTTCCCCGCGGTCAGGTTGACCGGTGCCGCCGAGCCGTCCGCGGGCACCGAGAAGATGTCGAGATTGGTCGACAGCGCTTCGATCCGGCCGGCTTCGCGCAGCGCGAAATAGACGGTGCGGCCGTCCGCGCTCCACGAGATTTCCTCACCGCCGCCATTGGGCTTCGATGGTGTATCACCGACTAGCGCGCCAACCAGCGGAACGCCGTTTCCGGTCGCACCCGCGGCGGTCAGCGGCAGCACGAACAGCTGCGAGCGCGTGCCGTCCGCCCACGTATCCCAATGCCGCACGAACAGCTCGTCGTACGTCCGCCCGGCGCCCGCATTCGGATCCTTCTTCACCATCGCCGGCTCGAGGCTCGACGCGCCGGGCTTGCGATCCGCCCAGACGAGCAGCCTGTCGCCCGTCGGCGCGACCTTGAACCCGCTGAACCCACCCTTGAAGCTGGTGATGCGCCGCGACGTGCCGCCAGTGACGGGCACCGACCAGACCGCATCTTCGCCGCCCTTGTCGGACGTGAAATACACGGTGTTGCCAACGATCTGCGGGTCGTTCTCGTTGACCTGCGGATCGGCGAGCAGCTTTACCGGCGTCGCGCCCGGCGTGCTCAAGTCGAGCCGCCAGAGATCGTAGCGCCCCTTGTCCGCTGCCAGATCGGTCTCGCGCTGTGCCCAGACGAGCCAATGCCCGTCCTGCGACGCGGTCGGCGCACCGACGCGGCTGAGCATCGTCACGTCGTCGATGGTGAGTTGCCGGGCGGCGGCGGGGGCACTCGCAAAGGCGAGCACGGCGAGGCTGGCGGAGAGCATGATCTTCATGGCGTGCTTGATAGGACGCTTGCGAGATCGCGCGCAATCACCTCGATCGCTTGCGTGAAAGCACCGGTTCAGATCATGGCGGTATGACGCCTCAGAAGACCCGCGCGCCCAGGATTTCGTCGTTCATGTTCACTATATCTGTTCGGTGGTTTCTGGCGGCGGCGCTGCTCGCACTCGGGGCGGGGCCGGTATCGGCGGCGCAGGTGCAACTGCCGGTCGACGCGCTGATGCAGGATGCGGGAGAGTATGCGACCCGGTTCGGCGTGCCGTTCGATGAGGCGCTGCGGCGGATGCGTGCGCAGGGCGCCACCGTGCCGACGACCGACGCGCTGCGCGAAACCTTCAAGGATCGCTGGGCCGGGGTCGCGATCGAGCATCAGCCGAATTACCGCATCGTCGTGCTGCTGACCGGCAGCGATCCGGTCGCCGACCAGTCGGTGACAGCGGGCGGGATGGTCGTGCCGATCGTCTTCCGCACCGGCGCACCTGCGACGCGCGAGGCGGTGCTCGCCGCGATCACGGCGTATCAGGCGAAGATACGCGAGTCCCTCCCACATCCGCCCGGGCTCGGCGTGGACCAGCGAACCGGCGAACTCGTCGTGATGATCGCATCGGGCGATGCCGATCTCGACCGCGACGGCGCGCTGCGCACCCGGATCGCGACGATGACCGGCGTTCCGGTGCGGATCGAAGCCGTTGATAAGCCGCCCGCGGACATGGCGCAGGATCAGGTCGCTCCGGTCCCCACGCTCATACCCGCCCCGGTCGACGGCGGCGCGATCGAGGGCGGCGGGCGCGTCGTCGGGACTGTCGACGGCAAGCGCTATGCCTGCACGACCGGCTTCGTCGTGTCCGACGGGCTGCGCAATGGCGTGGTCACCGCGGCGCATTGCCCGGACGCGCTATCCTATGTCGGCAAGCGCCCTTCGGACGGCAGCCGCGAGGAATGGCCGCTGGCGTTCGTCGGGCAATGGGGCTGGGGGTATCAGGACGTACAGGTCAACGTCGCGACCGCACCTGACGTCGGCTACGCGCCGCTGTTCTACGCGGATACGGCCAAGACTCTCGCGCGGCCCGTTGCGACGTGGCGCTACCGCACGAGCACGCGCGCGGGCGACTTCGTGTGCCATCGCGGGGAGCGTACCGGCTATAGCTGTGCGGTGATCGCGATGGTCGATTTTGCGCCGGCGGGCGATTTGTGCGGCGGCGCGTGCCTGCCGACCTGGGTTGCGGTCGAGGGACCGACGTGCAAGGCCGGCGACAGCGGCGCGCCGGTGTTCGAGGGCAGCACCGCGCTGGGCCTCGTCAAAGGCGGCACCTACCGGCGCGACGGGACGTGCCTCTTCTACTACTATATGTCGACCGACTACCTGCCGCAGGGCTGGACGCTGCTGCACCAGTAACACGGTGCCGGGCGCGCTGATTGTGTCTCCCGGCCAAGCGCTGTACGTCCCGCCGGGAACACGGTGCCGCTGAGCGCCGATCGGCGGCCTATCGACACGGGCATGACATGGACTCCTCGGGCCTTGAGGCCGTTTTCCTGGCTAATCGCGATACGCTGCTGCGGTTCATCCGCTCGCTTGGCGCGAGCGATGCGGAGGATCTGCTGCAAGAACTATGGGTGCGGATCCAGACTGCCCCGACCGGACCGATCGCGTCGCCTCTGTCGTACCTCTACCGGATGGCGAACAACCTGATGCTCGATCGCCACCGCGCGGTGCGGCAGGCGGAGAAGCGTGATCGCGAATGGACCGAGGTGACGGGGGGGGCGTCGCTCGACCGCTCCGAGGAGCCCTCCGCCGAACGCGTCGTGATCGCACGCGAGCAGGCGGCGCTGGCGGAGTCGGCGTTGCAGTCGGTCGGCGACCGGGCGGCGCGGATATTCCGGCGCCACCGGATCGACGGGGTCGAGCAGCGCGTGGTCGCGGCGGAGTTCGGGGTGAGCCTCAGCACCGTCGAGGGCGACTTGCGCAAAGCCTATCGCGCGATGATCGATGCAAAGCGACGTTATGATGAGGCTTGATCGCAACGTCTCCGTCTTCGGCTATAGGAGGCCATGATGGCGGAGCATGACGACATCGAAGCACGCACGCTGAACGAGACCGCGCTGGACTGGGTGGTCCGGACCGGCAGCGATGCGTTCGACGACTGGCCGGCGTTCCACGCCTGGCTGGAGGCGGACCCGCGCCATGCGGCGGCGTATCATGCGATGTCGATGGATATCGAGGAGATGGCGGCGACGGTGCCGCCCGTGCAGGCCGCGCCGATCGTGATGCAGCCTCCGCGGAGGCGCTGGCCGGTCTGGGCGGGTGGAGCGATCGCCGCGTCGCTCGCGCTGTTCGTTGGGTATGAGTCGATTGAAACGCGCGCGCATCCTTATGCGGTCGAAACCGCGGCGGGGACGATGCGGACGGTTCGGCTTGCCGATGGCAGCACGATCGCGATGGGCGGTGCGACGCGGCTGATGCTCGATCGCGACGATCAGCGGATCGCGACGTTGGAGCGCGGCGAGGCGATGTTCGTCGTCCGGCACGACGACAGCGATCCGTTCGAGGTCAGCGTCGGCGGCGCTCGGCTGGTCGATGTCGGCACCGCGTTCGACGTGAAGCACGCGCGCGGCGAAACGCGTGTCGCGGTGTCGGAAGGCGCGGTCGACTATAACCCAGGACGAGACGGCATCCGGCTCGTGAAGGGGCAGGGGCTGGTCGTGCGCGACGGCAAGGCGACCGTGACCGCGGTGGATGTGGCGAGCGTCGGATCGTGGCGCGACAGCGTGCTGGCGTACGAGGGCGCGACGCTGGCGGAAGTCGCCGACGACCTGTCGCGTGCGCTCGGCGTCGACCTGCGCGCCGATCCGGGCGTCGCGAAGCGCGCGTTCAGCGGCAGCATTGCGACGGCCAAGCTGTCGGGCGATCCCCGGCTTGCCGCGCCGTTGCTGGGTGTCGCGATCCGCAAGCGTGGCGGTCACTGGGTGATGTCCTCCCGCTCGTGAGGATGCGCGGATGTCTGGTCGTCGCGGCGCTCGCCGTCGCCGCTCCCGCGCAGGCGGGGCAGGGGGCGGTCGACTTGCCGGCGGGGCGTCTTGGGGATGCGGTGCTGGCGCTCGGGCGGCAGTCGGGGACAAGTATCGTCGTCGGCGATCCGGCTTTGTGGGCGCGGCGCGTGCCGGCGGTACGCGGGCGGATGAGCGCGCGCGAGGCGCTCGACCGGCTGGCGTCTGCGGCGAATGCGGACGTCGTCGCGGCGGGCGCTTTCGGGTGGCGGCTGACCGCTCGCGCACCGCGCGTCATTCCAGTGAAGCGCCCGAAAGTCGTTCCGATCGCCGCACCGCCGGCGGTCCAGGGCGCGGACATCATCGTCACCGGCAGCAAGCGCGACGTCAGGTTGCGCGATTTCGCAGGGCAGGTCGCGTTGCTCGACGGAGTCGATCTTGCGCTCGGCGGCGCGGGCGGGACCGAGGCGATCCTCGCGCGGCTGGCGAGCGTATCATCGACGCATCTGGGCGCGGGCCGCAACAAGCTGTTCATTCGCGGCATCGCCGATTCCAGCTTCACCGGGCCGACCCAGACCACCGTCGGCCAGTATTTCGGCGACCTGCGGTTAAGCTACAACGCGCCCGATCCCGATCTGCGGCTCTACGATATCGCCTCGGTCGAGGTGCTCGAAGGACCACAGGGCACGCTGTACGGCGCAGGCTCACTCGGCGGGATCATCCGCACCGTGCCGAACGCGCCGGAACTGGGCGCGGTGTCGGCGTCGATCGCGGGCGGTCTCTCCGCGACGTGGCACGGCGATCCGGGCGCGGATCTGGGCGCGACGCTGAACGTGCCGCTCGGCGAGCGGGTCGCGCTGCGCGTCGTCGGCTACGGCGTGAGCGAGGGCGGATATATCGACAACCCGGTGCTCGACCGCCGCGACGTGAACCGGACGCGGATCGGTGGGGGCCGGGCGGCGCTGCGGCTCAATGCGGGGAATGGCTGGACGGTCGATCTCGGCGGCATCGGGCAATGGACCAAGGGCGACGACAGCCAGTACGCGGACCGCGACGCGCCGCCGCTGACGCGGTCGAGCGCGATCGTGCAGGGGTTTTCGGCGGACTACATGATGGGGCAGGTCGTCGTCTCGGGCACGATCGGCGGGCTGAATGTCAAGTCCTCGACCGGGATCGTCAGCCAGACGCTGACCGAACGCTACGACGCGACCCTGCCGGCCGTCGATCCAACGCTACCGATCACCAACTGGCCTGCATTCGGCAGCCCCCTGACGACGGCTGCGGGCAGCCCGCGCGTGTTCGCGCAGCGCAACGCGACCGACATGATCGCGAACGAGACGCGGGTATGGCGGCCGATGCGAAACGGGTTCGGCTGGGTGGTCGGCGGCAGTTACACGCATAATCGCACGCGACTGTCGCGCTCGCTCGGCCCGATCGATGCGCCTGCACCAGTGACGGGCGTGACCAACAGCATCGACGAGGCGACGCTGTACGGCGAGGGGAGCGTGCAACTGGTGCGCGGGTTGACCGCCACCGCCGGCGCGCGGGTCACGCGGGCATCGCTCGCGGGGACCGGTGAGGACATCGCACCGGCGCGGTTGGAGGCGGTCGCGCTCGCCCGTTCGCGCGTGACCGCGGACCGGATCGAAACGAGCGTGCTGCCGTCCGCCTCGCTGATCGCGGCGGTGTTGCCGAAGGTGTCGCTTTACGGCCGCTACCAGCAGGGCTTTCGGCCCGGCGGGCTGGCGATCGAGAGCGATTTCGTCCGACGGTTCGAGAATGATCGCGTACGGACGCTGGAGACCGGCATGCGCTTCGGGCTCGCCGGTGTCGATCGCGCGTACCTGACGGCGAGCGTGTCGCACACGATCTGGCAGGATATCCAGGCCGACTTCATCGACGCGACCGGCCTGCCGAGCACCGCCAATATCGGCGATGGGCGGATCTGGACGTTCAGCGCGATGGGCGGGTGGAAGCCGGTGGCCGGGCTGACGCTCGATGCAGGCTTTACTTATAACGATAGCCGCGTGACCGAACCAAGTGCGGCGTTGTTCGTGGCGCTGGCGCGGATGAGCCAGGTGCCGAACATCGCGCGCTATGCCGGGCGGCTTGGCGCGGATTACCGGCGAGATATCGGGCGGGATCTGGAACTGCGCGTGTATGGCTGGGCGCGCTATGTCGGGCGGTCCCGGTTGGGTGTGGGGCCCGTGTTGGGCGAGGAGCAGGGCGATTATCTCGATACGGCGCTTACTGCACGGATCGGGCGGTCGTCGTTGGGCGTGACGCTCGGGGTAACGAACCTGACCGACAGCGTCGGCAACCGGTTCGCGCTGGGGACGCCGTTCCAGGTCGGGAGCGGGCAGCTTACCCCGCAACGCCCGAGGACGATCCGCATCGGCCTGGACGCCGCCTTCTAACTTCCCCCCTCCCTGGAAGGGAGGGGTCGGGGGTGGGTCGGCTTCCGCGTGTTCTAGCGGTGGTGGCTCGAACGGGCCGACCCACCCCCAGCCCCTCCCTTCCAGGGAGGGGAGCCCAGAAGCGCCTGATCAACTCACCCCTTTGCGTTCACCAGTGCTCGCTGATCCGCCGGCAGCAACGCCAGCGCCGTCTTGTAGCAATCCTCCACGTGCGAATTACCGACCAGCTTCATCGCGCCGAAGCTGATCGTCGCCGCCACCGCCGAACCCGCGAAAGGCACGAACTTCGCCATCGATCCCACCGCGATGCGCGCGCCGACGCGGCGGAGCAAGGCGACGACGATGCGCTTCGTCACCATCCGGCCGATCATGGTGTTGCCGAGACTCGACGCCATCACCAGCGCCTGCTGTGCAAGCTGCGGCTCGAGCTTCTGCACCTGCTCGTGATCGAGCCCGAAGCGCTTGCTGATCTCGGGCAGCAGCTTGGTGAGTAGGCCGATGTCCGCGACGATGTCCGCGCCGGGGATCGGCACGACCGCCGCGCCCGCCGACATCATCGAGCGCGTCGTGACGAGGCGCTTGCTGTCGTCGCGGATGCGGTCGAGTTCGGCGATGGTGGTGATCATGCTGGCATTTCCCTGAAGATGTCCGCCGCACAACGCGCCGCCTCGGCCATTGTGCCGCACGATAATGGAGCGCGCTTCAAGGTTCGCGAGCCACGTCTCCGTCCTCTTCTCGAAAACACATCGAAAAGGGTTCCGTATGCGTCGTCTCTTGCTGACCACCACCTGCCTGTTCGCGGTAACGACGGGCGCCCAGGCGCAGACCGTGATCGACACCAAGCGGACCGACACGGTGCGGACCTCGACGATCAAGGCCGGCGCCCCCGACAATATCCGCATCGCCGCCGCCGGCTCGGTGACGCCGACTACCGGCACTGCGGTCACCGTCGACAGCGTCAACTCGGTCACGAACGAAGGCACGATCCAGGTCACCAACGCCGACGGATCGACCGGCATCCTCGCCAACGCCGGCACCGGCGGCGGGATCACCAACGCGGCGACCGGCAAGATCATCATCGACGAAAGCTATGTCGCGACCGACACCGACAAGGACGGCGACCTCGATGGCCCGTTCGCGGCGGGCACCGGACGCACCGGCATCCGCACCGCGGGCGCGTACACCGGCGCGATCGTCAACAGCGGCGCGATCACCGTGAAGGGCAACAACTCCGCCGGCATCTGGCTGGGCGGACCGCTGACCGGCGCCTTCACGCATGACGGCCAGACCTCGGTCACCGGCAACGGATCGACCGGCGTGCGGATCGCCGACGTCACCGGCAACGTCCGGCTCGCGGGCACGATCGCGGCGATCGGGCAGGGCGCGGTCGCCGCGCGCGTCGATGGCGACATCGCAGGTGCGCTGGTGGTGCAGGGCGCGCTCGGCTCGACCGGCTATCGCTATGCGACGGCGCCGGCCGATACGACCAAGCTCGACGCCGACGATCTGTTGCAGGGCGGATCCGCACTGGTCGTCGCGGGTAACGTGTCAGGCGGAATCATCTTCGCGATCCCGCCAAAGGACGCGAGCACGACCGACACCGACGAGGACAAGGACGGTCTTCCCGACGCCACCGAAGGCTCGGCAGCGATCACCTCGTTCGGCGCCGCGCCGGCAGTGCAGATCGGATCGGCCACGCGCGCGATCGCGATCGGCGCGGTCGCGGGGACCGGAACCGGGTTCGGCCTGATCGTCGACGGCGGCATTGCGGGCAGCGGTGTCTATGGCGGCGTCGAGGGCAACGGCCTGGCGATCGGCGGCCTTGGCGGCGCGGTGACGATCGCAGGCGGGATCGGCATCAACGGCACCGTAGCGGCAACCGCAAACGGCGCGAGTGCGACCGCGTTGAAGCTTGGTACGGGTACGTCGACTCCCGAGATCCGCAACGCCGGCACGATCGCCGCGGCAGGCGGCGGCACGACCGCATCGCGCTCGACGGCGGTCCTGGTCGACACCGGCGCATCCGTCGCCACGATCCGCAACAGCGGCACGATCAAGGCGACCGCGCAGGCCGCCGATGGCACCGCGATCGCCATCCTCGATCGCTCGGGCACCGTCACGCTGGTCGAGAACAGCGGCGGGATCGGCGCATCGGGAGCACTCGCCACCTCGGAGCGCAACGTCGCGATCGATCTATCGGCGAACGCCGCCGGTACGATCGTTCGGCAGACCGCAGTCGCCACCGGCATCGCGGCACCAGCGATCGTCGGCGACGTGCGCTTCGGCAGCGGCAACGATCTGTTCGACGTCGCGGACGGCACGGTTGCCGGCACCGCGCGCTTCGGCAGCGGCAACAACCGCCTCGCGCTGTCCGGCGATGCCAATTTCTCAGGCGGCGCAGTGTTCGGCGCTGGCAACGACGCGCTCACCCTCGCAGGGACTTCGGTGTTCAGCGGCGCGGCGGACTTCGGTGGCGGTACCGACACGCTGACGCTCGGCGGCACGTCGCGCTTCTCCGGCACGCTCGCCAATTCGGGCGGCCTCGCGGTCGCGGTCAACGGCGGCACGCTCGACATCACCAAGGCTGCGTCGATCGCGTCGCTGTCGGTCGGCGGCGGCGGTATCCTCGCGGTGACGCTCGACAAGGCGGGCGGCACCAGCACGATGATTCAGGTCGCCGGCACGGCATCGTTCGACAAGGACTCGAAGCTAGCCCTGAAGCTCACCAGCGTCGTCGATGCGGAAGGACGCTACACCGTCCTGCGCGCAGGCACGCTGACGGGCGCCGCGAACCTGACCGCGACCACGACGTTGCTTCCATTCCTCTACAAGGGCAGCATCGCGACCGGCACGGGCAACGACCTGGCCGTCGACATCGCCCGCAAATCATCGACCGAACTGGGGCTCAATCGCTCGCAGGCGTCGGCCTATGACGCGATCTACAAGGCGCTCGGCAACGACGCGAAGGTCGGCGGTGCGTTCCTGAACATCACCGAAGCCGACGCGTTCCGGGGTTCGGTCCGCCAGATGCTGCCCGACCATGCCGGCGGCACGTTCGAAACCGTGACGATGGGCTCGCGCGCCACCGCTCGCCTGCTTGCCGACCCGCACGGCCCGTTCAAGGACGAAGGCAAATGGGGCTATTGGGTGACGCAGGTCGCCTGGGGCACGTCGAAGAGCGTCGCCGATACCGCGGGCTACGACATCAGCGGCTGGGGCGTCTCGGCGGGCGCGGAATACAAGACGGGCGTCGGCAACTTCGGGACCTCGCTCGCCTATCTCCACGGCCAGGATGCCGACGACGGCACGGACAACGAGGTGAATTCGGACCAGTATGAGCTGGCCGGATACTGGCGCGGGCATTGGGGCGGCCTCCAGGCCAATGCCCGCGCGTCGGGAGCCAAGGTGAAGTTCGACGGTGTCCGTCAGTTCGCCGGCGCGATCGGCGCCGAGGCCGTTGCCCGGACCGCTAAGGGCAACTGGGACGGCACGCTGTACGCGGCGTCCGGCGGCCTGTCGTACGAGGCCGGCACCGGCATGCTCACCTTCCGCCCGGTCCTTGCGATCGATTACTACAAGCTCAAGGAGGACGGCTACAGCGAGACCGGCGGCGGCAAGGCGATCGACCTCGTCGTGCGGTCGCGGACCAGCGACGAACTGGCGGTTACCGGCAGCGGCGCACTCGGGCTGAACTTCGGTGGACCCAAGTTCGAGAATGGCTGGTTCCGCGTCGAAGCCGAAGGCGGCCGTCGCCAGATCGTCGGCGGCGGTCTGGGCGCAACCACCGCATCGTTCGAAGGCGGCCAGTCGTTCACGCTGACCCCCGACAAGCGCACCAGCGGCTGGGTCGGCAAGCTGCGCGGCGTCGGCGGCAACGGCATCTTCCGGATGGGCGGCGAGTTCAACGCCGAGCAGCAACAGGGCCGCGTCGCGCTGTCGTTGCGCGCCAACCTCCAGATCGGGCTTTAGGCAACCGCACTTTTCGGGGGTGGAATGGCTCGATTCCGCCCCCGGACTGTTGTCGGCGCATAGCAGGAGTGAAGACATGGCCGAAGACCGTTTGAACATCGACGTGAAGACCCTCGAGGACAATAGCGACCTGCGCCAGGTCGAGTTCGAAGCCGAAGTGAGCGAGGAACGCTATCAGTTCGCGGTCCAGTACGACGTGCTCGAAGCGCTCAGCACGGTATCGCCCGAAGGCGACGCCGTGACGGTCTTCAAGCAGCATGCCGAAGAGATCGCCGAACTCGGCGTCGTCGCACTGGCGCGCGATCCCGACCAGGAGATCGTCGTCATCAGCGAAAACGATCTGGACTAGCGCCGGCTTCCGGCCGATCCTCCCCACCGAGCCGGCATTGTCGTCCGGACGGTGGGAGACGGATGATGAAAACGATCTGGACGAGCGTTGCAGTGGCGATGACGATCGCGGTGGGCGCGCCGGCGGCGCAAGCGCAGAAGGTCAGCCCCGCGGTCACCAGCGCGCTTGCCGATCCGGCGCGCGCCGACCAGCAAGGCGACGATGCCCGCCGCAAGGCCGCCGACGTGCTCGCCTTCTCCGGCGTGCGGCCGGGCAATGTCGTCGTCGATTACCTGCCGGGTGCCGGCTATTGGACCCGCATCTTCACCGGCGTCGTCGGACCCAAGGGCCATGTCTACGCGGTCTGGCCCGCTGCCGGCGCGAAATACGCCGAGAAGACGTTGCCGGCACTTCAGGCGCGCAACCTCGCCAACGTCACCGCCGTCGTCCAGACCACCAACCTGCCGACCTCGCCCAAACCGGTCGACCTGTTCTGGACCGTGCAGAACTACCACGACATCGCCAATAACGGCGGCGGCGAGGGCGCGTTGAAGGCGTTCGACAAGGCGGTGTTCAACATGCTCAAGCGCGGCGGCATCTACGTCGTGATCGATCATGCGGATGCCCCCGGCAGCGGCCTGGGCGGGACCGAGACGCGGCACCGGATCGACCCGGCGGTAGTAAAGGCACAGGTCCAGGCGGCAGGGTTCAAGTTCGTTGGCGAGTCCACCGCGCTGCGCAATCCGGCCGACGACCACACCAAGCCCGTATTCGACCCCGCGATCCGCGGCACGACCGACCAGTTCGTCTACAAGTTCAAGAAGCCGTAAGCGCATCGGCGACTGATCGGCGGCATTAGCGTTCGTCGATCAGTCGCCATCGCCTTTGCGTCACGGCGTCCGAGTCCAGCGCTCGGGCATGGCGTTCGAGCGGCGACAGTCCTAAGCGGCTTTCATGAACGACAAAATTGCTGCCCCATCGATGCGTCCAGGCGAGTTCGTCGCCTTCATCGCCGCGTTGATGGCGGTCAACGCGCTCGGCGTCGACCTGATGCTGCCCGCGCTCGCCGATATTGGCCACCAGCTTGGCATCGCCACCGCGAACCATCGCCAGTGGATCATCACCGCGTACATGCTCGGCTTCGGCGCGGGGCAGCTCGTCTACGGGCCGCTCGCCGATCGCTACGGCCGCCGGATCATCCTGCTCGTCACGCTCACGGGCTTTGTCGCAGCGAGTATTTTCGCCGCCGGATCGCAGACCTTTGCCGCGCTGCTCGGCGCGCGCGTTCTGCAGGGGCTGATGTCCGCATCTACGCGCGTGCTCGCGGTCGCGATCGTGCGGGATCGGTATTCGGGTCGCCAGATGGCGCGGACGTTGTCAGTCGCGCAGATGATCTTCTTCCTGGTGCCGATCATGGCGCCCAGCCTGGGGCAGGTGTTGCTCCAGTTCGGTCCGTGGCGGTTCATCTTTTACGCGCTGGCCGGCTTTGCGGCGTTCGTCCTTGCCTGGTCGGTGACGCGGTTGCGGGAATCGCTGCCGGTCGAGCGCCGATCGCCGCTGTCGTTCGCATCGCTCCGCCAGGCGTACACGCTGACGCTGACCAACCGCTATTCGGCCGGCTATGCAGTCGCCGCGTCGATGACGTTCGGTGGGATCATCGCCTTCGTCTCGTCCGCGCAGCAGATCTTCGTCGACGAGTTCCATGCCGGCGAGCGGTTCACCATCCTGTTCGCGGTCTGCGCGTTTTCGATGGGGTGCGCGTCGTTCGCCAACAGTCGGCTGGTCGAGCGTCTCGGCACGCGCCTCATATCGCAGGCCGCGGTGCTGGGGCTGATCGCGCTCTCGGTGGTCCACATCGGCGTGATCGCGGCAGGATCGGAATCGCTCTGGACCTACATGCTGTTCCAGGCGCTGAGCATGACGTGCATTGGCCTGTGCGGCTCCAATTTCGGCGCGATGGCGATGGAGCCGGTCGGGCATATCGCCGGCACTGCGTCGTCGATCCAAGGGTTCATCACCAGCGTCGGCGCGGTGATCGTCGGCTCGCTGATCGGCCAGTCGTACAACGGCACGACCTATCCGCTCGCGATCGGCTATCTTGCGATCGGGCTCGGCGTGCTGGCGGTGGTGTATGTGGTCGAAGGCGGCAAGCTGTTCCACGCGCATCACAAGGCCTGATACGCGTTACGCCCCCACGCCGCGTTCGTGCGCCCACACGATCGCGGCGCTGCGTCGGTTGACACCGATCTTCGCATAAAGCCGCGCGACATGGTTGCGCACCGTGTTGCGCGACAGGTCGAGCCGGGTGGCGATCGCCGCATCGTCGAGATCCTGGCAGATCAGTTCGAGCACCTCGCGCTCGCGCTTGCTGAGTTCGGTACTGGGGGGCGTGGCACCCGAGCCGGCGCGTGGATTTCGCAGCGTCGCCAGCTTGTCCATGATCGACCGGCTCAGCCAGTTGGCGTCCTTCATCACCGCGTCGATCGCCTCGACGAGTTCGAGTTCACCGCGGCGGCGCGCCGTGATGTCCTGGTACAGCCACAGGACGCAGGGGGTGCCGTCGACGCTGATCCGTTCGGCGGAGACGAGGCAGTCCAGCGTTTCGCCGTTCTTGTGCAGCAGGCGGACATCGTGGCCCCGAATGCCGTTCCGCTCGCGGATCTCGGTTTCCAGCTCCACCCGCTGTGCGGCGTCGTTCCATAGCTGGAGATCGTCGGCGATCCGGTCGACGACCGCGTGATCGGTGTAGCCGGTGAGGCTCTTGAACGCCGCGTTCACCTGCACGATGCGGTTCTCGTCGCCCTTGGTAATGACCATCGCGACGGGGGCCATCTCGAACACCGATGCGAAGTGCCGTTCGCTCGCCTGCAACGCCAGTTGCGCGCGCCGTCGGGGCTCGAGGTCGGCGAAGGTGAAGAGAAGGCAGTCCTCGTTGGCGAGTTCGATCGGCTGGCCGGCGAGGATGACCAGCGTCTTGTCGCCCCCAGCAAGCGGCAGTTCCGCCTCCAGTTGTGGCACGGTCTTGCCGGCCGCCACGCGTTCCTTGACGAACGGCTTGCGCTCGACCTCGGCGAGGAAGTCGAGATCGAACAGCGTCTTGCCGACGATCTGGTCGCGGTCGTAGCCGGAGAGATCGAGGAACCCCTGGTTCACCAGGACATAGCGCTGGTCGGCGACCCGCATGATGAGGGCAGGGGCGGGGTTCGCATGAAACATCGCCTGGAACCGGTCTTCCGCGTCGAACCGTTCGGAGACGTCGTTGATGACCATTCCCAGGCAATCGGGATCGCCGCCATCCTCGTCCATGACGATGTCGCGGACCTGATGCACCCAGCGCGGCTCGTCCGCATCCGGTGACGAGACCTCGACGATCAGGTCGGGAAAGCTTTCGCCGGCGAGCAACCGCATCAACGGATATTCGCGGCGCGGCAGCTTGCGACCGTCACGGTACCGCAATCGGAAGCGCGCCGCGTAATCATCCGCGGTCTCGCCCAGGTCGGCCAACGCCTTGACGCCGTGCATCTTCAACGCCGCCGGGTTCGCGCTGAGGATCATGCCGGTCGGATCCATCAGGATCACCCCTTCGAGCAACCCGGTCATGAGCTGTTCCAGGTGATGGAGCGTCGGGGCGTGAAGCGGCTTGCCGTTGGTCTTGGTCATGCCTGTCCAGCGACCAAAAGGGGGCTCCGGTTCCGTGCCCTGCGCTACATTTATACCAATGCGACCGGTATGTGAGCACCAATCGGGAAATCCTGGCGCGGCGCCGAAACTGAACGGATCGGCGATCCCGACTGTTGAGCCTCCTGTACCATCCACCAGTATCATCATCGTCCAGGAGCCTCATCATGAACCTCATCATTCTTCTCGTCGTCGGCGGGCTCATCGGTTGGGTCGCCAGCATGATCATGCGCACCGATGCGCAGCAGGGCATCCTCCTCAACATTGTAGTCGGCATCGTCGGCGCGTTGCTGGCGGGCTTCCTGATTACGCCGCTGATCGGTGGCGCATCGATTATGGACGGCGCGCTCAACATCCAGTCGATCCTGATCTCGCTGGTCGGCGCGGTGATCCTGCTCGCGATCGTCAACATGTTTCGTCGCGGTACGGTTCGCTGATCCGACCGGGAGGCGGCGTGGCTCACATGCCGCCTCCCACCCCGCGAACGTCCCCGTTTCCAAAACCAGAAACTCAGGAGAGTATCATGACCGTTCGAGCATTCATGGCATGCGGCGCAATGCTGCTGGCCTCCAGCGCCGTCGCGCAGACCGCAACGCATGCCGGCGCGCACAACCCCGCCGTCAAGAACAACGATGCCGCCCATGTCGCGGCACCGGCCAAGGGCGCCAATTCCTTCTCCGAGGATCAGGCTCGCGGTCGCCTGACCAAGGCCGGCTACCAGTCGGTCTCGCGGCTGGCGAAGGACAAGGACGGCGTCTGGCGCGGAAGCGCGACCAAGGCCGGCAAGAAGGTCAATGTCGGGCTCGACTACAAGGGCAACGTGACCGCACGCTGATCCATTTTTCCAGGAGAGAAACGATGACCAAGACCCTTACCCGCCTGTTCGACGACTATTCGGATGCGAAGTCGGCGCTGAACGATCTCGAGCGTCTCGGCGTGCCGCACGACTCGATCAGCATCGTCGCGAACAACGCCGATGGCGCGCATGGCGATCACGACACGTCGCTGGACGACGTCAACGATCGTGGCGATGTCAGCCGCGGTGTCTCGACCGGTGCGGCGGTGGGCGGCGTCGGTGGCCTGCTTGCCGGTCTTGGCCTGCTCGCGATTCCCGGCTTGGGGCCGATCGTCGCGGCTGGTTGGCTCGCATCGACCGTCGTCGGTGCCGGTATCGGTGCGGCTGGCGGCGCCGCCACCGGCACGATCGTCGGCGCACTGAAGGACGCGGGTCACACCGATGACGAAGCGCATGTCTATTCGGAAGGCGTCCGTCGCGGCGGCACGTTGCTCAGCGCACGCGTCGACGACAGCGTCGCGACCGAGGCCGAAGCGGTTCTCGATCGTCATCGTTCGGTCGATGCGACCACTCGTGGTGCGGCCTATCGCCAGGACGGCTGGACGCGCTTCGATGAGGCAGCGCCCGCATACACGCGCGATGAAGTCGTTGCCGAGCGTGGCCGCTATGGTTCGGTATCGTCGACGAACGCGTCGACCTACTGAACGACGCCGTCACGATCCTTGCCGCCAGCGTATCGGGCGGCGGGTGTGAGAGCGTCGAAATAGCGAAGGGGTCGGTTTGGGTTCATCCAAACCGACCCCTTCGTCGTTCAACTTCAGGCCAAAACCTTAGCCGTGCAACGATCGACGGAACGTCTCGGGCAGGAACACCAGACCGACCAGCACCGTCACCGCGCAGGCGACGATCGGATACCAGAGGCCGTAGTAAATATCCCCCGTCGCCGCGACCATCGCGAACGCCGCGGTCGGCAGGAACCCGCCGAACCAGCCATTGCCGATATGATAAGGCAACGACATGGAAGTGTAGCGGATCCGCGTCGGGAACAGCTCGACCAGCAGCGCCGCGATCGGCCCGTAGACCATCGTCACGTACAGCACGAGCAGGACGAGGATCGCGATGACCATCGGCTTGTTGATCTGTGCCGGGTCCGCCTTTTCAGGATAGCCCACCGCGGTCAGTGCGGTCTTCACCTCGGCACCGAACGCCTTGATCGCCGCCGCCTTTTCAGGACCGGTAACGACCGCCGGGTTGACGACCGGGATGGTCGCGCCGCCGATATGGATCTGAGCGACGGTGCCGGCTGGCGCAACGACGTTGGCATACGAGATACCCGCCTTCGCCAGATACGCCTTGGCGATGTCGCACGAGCTGCTGTCGAACTTGTTCTTGCCGACCGGATCGAACTGCACCGAGCATTCGTCGGGATTGGCGACGACGCTCACCGGCGAATTGGCCTGTGCCGCATAAAGCGCCGGGTTGGCAGCCTTGGACAGGGCATGGAACAGCGGCATGTACGTCAGCGCGGCAAGCGCACAGCCGGTCAGGATGATGTATTTCCGCCCGATCTTGTCCGATAGCCAGCCGAAGAAGATGAACGCCGGCGTCGCGATCAACAGCGCGATCGCGATAAGGATGTTGGTGGTCGGTCCGTCGACGCGCAGGTTTTTCTCAAGGAAAAACAAAGCGTAGAACTGGCTGGTATAGAAGATGACGCCCTGGCCGACGACCGCACCGAACAATGCGATCAGCACGACCTTCAAATTGCTCCACTGTCCGAACGCTTCGGTCAGCGGCGCCTTCGAGGTCTTGCCCTCGTCCTTCATCTTCTGGAACACCGGGCTCTCTTCGAGCTGCATGCGGATCCAGAGCGACACCGCCAGCAACGCGATCGAGACGATGAACGGAATCCGCCAGCCCCAAGCCGCAAACGCCTCTTCGCCCACCAGCGTCCGCACGCCGATGACGATCAGCAGCGCCGCGAACAGCCCGAGCGACGCGGTCGTCTGGATGAAGCTGGTGAACAAACCCCTCTTCTTGTCGGGCGCATGCTCCGCGACATAGGTCGCAGCGCCACCATATTCGCCGCCGAGTGCCAAGCCCTGCAGCAGGCGCAACACGACCAGCGCGATCGGTGCGGCGACGCCGACCGATGCGTAGCTTGGCAGCAGTCCGACCAGGAACGTCGAAAGCCCCATGATCGCCATCGTCACGAGGAAGGTGTTCTTGCGCCCGACGACATCGCCGATCCGCCCGAACACCAGCGCCCCGAACGGCCGCACTGCGAACCCGGCCGCGAACGCCGCGAGCGCGAAGATGAACCCGGTGGTCTCGTTGACGCCCGAGAAGAACTGCGCGGTGATGATCGTCGCCAGCAGCCCGTAGAGGTAGAAATCATACCATTCGAACACGGCGCCGAGCGACGACGCGATGATGATGAGCGGCTGGCTCTGCTTCACGTGCCCGAGGGGCGAAGCATCCCCTGTTGTAGTCGCCATGGCAGTGTCCTCTCAGGTGGAGCGATTATGTTTTAGAACGAGTAGCGTGCGGCGAGTTCGCCGCGGTCGAGCTTGCCGACCTGGCCGTCGACCAGCCGCCGTTCCGCGTGGCGGAACTCGACACCCAGATCGATGGCCTTGATCGGCGAGAAGAACAGGTTGGCCGACGTGCTCCACGCCGACGCGCTGGCGCCGATCGGTTCGCCGCCGGTCGGGTAGTCGATCGACTGGACGCTGCCGATGAAGGTCGAGCGCAGCTTGTCGGTCCAGCCGAGCTTGAGCGCCGCGAAGCCAGCGGTGAGGCTGGGCGTCCGCAACTCCGCACCCGGCACCGCCGCGAAGACGGCATCGGGCGCAAGGTTCAGGCCGACATACCGGCCGATCCCGTCGCCATGCGTCACCATGAAGCGGATATCGGAACGGCCCGACACGTCGAGCGGCACCTTACCCGCAAACGACACGCCCCAGCCCGTCGCACTCTCGTTCAACGCGCCGGTGTCGATCGTCAGTTTTCGCGCCAGCCCCGCCAGCGAGAACTCGCCGAACGCGGTCTTGTAGTTCAACCGAGCCGCGACGTCGGGCAGGCGATCGTCCGCATTCTCGACGACCGCGGCAGAGGTCAGGCCGGTCGACGCCGTCTCCGGGTTCTCGGCCGCGACCGACAGCGTCAGCGTATCGCTCAACTTGCGCGTGTACCGCACCTGCGCCTGCCGGACGAACACGGTACCTTCCGACGGTCCGATGAAGTCGGTCGTCTCGGGCAGTGCGCCGATATACTGGAAGGTCGTCCATTCCTGACCGAACAGCCAATTGTCGTAAGTGAAGAACGCGCGACGCAGGCCGGGGTTATAGCCGCTGACGACGCGCTGGTTACCCTGCGTCCCCGGTACGACCTGGAAATCGACTTCCAGCAGACCCTTCAGGCTGTGCCCCGCAATCGGCGTATCCGTCGCCAGCACGATCCGCGTCTGCTTGGCATGCGATTCCAGGCTGTTGCCCTCGTTGCGACCGCCGACCGGAATCATGCTCGGAAAATAGAAGTCGCGACCGACCGACTCGGGGGCGATGTTGCCGCCGCTGTAGCGACTGACCGACGCCCAGGTCTTGATGAAGCCGTTCAGCTTGACCGTCGTCCCCGCAACCTTGAACCCGTCGGTCGACGCTGCGGCGGGTGCTTTCGCTTCGGCAAGCGCGGTCGGCGCAGTCGGCCCGACAGGGGCCGTCGGATGCAGGTCGTTCGGCGCGGACGCGACCGCGGTCGGTGCGGCGGTCGACGTCGCCGGAGCGGCAGGTCGTGGCGCGGCCGCAGCCGTAGCCCGCGCCGCGTTCAGCTCGCCGCGCAGGTCCTGCACCGCCGCTTCCAGTGCCTTCAGCCGAGTCTCGAGCTCGACCTCGCGCGCCGTCTGCGCCTGCGCCGTGACCGGTACCAGCGCGGTGCCCGCGAGCAGCGCCGTCAGGGCCAGCCGTGTCTTGAACGCCATGAATGTCATCCCCGTCTCCGCACTTTTCCACTGGTCTTACGCGTGGAATTAGTACGGTCATCATGGCGCATTGCGTCCCTCCGTCCACCCCTTACTTTGGTGCGGGATGATCGCCCGAACACGACCGCGTACAGCGCGGCAAAAGGAGAGCCAAATGACCGAGGCAAGCTATCCCGTCCCCGCGGAATGGGCGAAGGACGCGCTGATCGACGCCGCCGCCTATGACCGGATGTATGCCGAGGCCGCGACCGATCCCGACGCGTTCTGGGCTAAGGAGGCCAAGCGCCTCGACTGGATCGTGCCGCCGACCAAGATCAAGGACACGTCGTTCGACGAGAGCGACTTCCACATCCGCTGGTTCGAGGACGGCCAGCTCAACGTCGCCGCCAACTGCGTCGATCGCCACGCCGACGCGCGCCCCGACGCGACCGCGATCCTGTGGGAAGGCGACGATCCCGCCGACGACCGCGCGATCAGCTACGCCGAACTGCGGGACGAGGTGTCGAAGCTCGGCAACGCGCTGAAGGCTAAGGGTGTCAGGAAGGGTGACCGCGTCACCATCTACCTGCCGATGATCCCCGAGGCGGCGTTCGCGATGCTCGCCTGCGCGCGGATCGGTGCGATTCATTCGGTGGTGTTCGGTGGCTTCTCGCCCGAGAGCCTGTGCAACCGCATCCACGATTGCGACAGCCGCATCGTCATCACCGCCGACGAAGGGCTCCGCGGTGGCAAGACCGTGCCGCTGAAGGCCAATGTCGACGCCGCGCTCGACCACGGCGATCTCGCGGTCGAAACCGTCATCGTCGTCCGTCGCACCGGCGGCAAGGTCACGATGACCGAGGGCCGCGACTGCTGGTATGCGGACTGCGTCGAAGGTCAGTCGACCGACTGCGCCCCTGAGCCGATGAACGCCGAGGACCCGCTGTTCATCCTCTACACCAGCGGCTCGACCGGCCAGCCCAAGGGCGTGCTCCACTCGACCGGCGGCTATCTGGTGTGGGCGTCGATGACGCACGAATACGTCTTCAACTACCGCCCCGGCGAGATCTTCTGGGGCGCCGCCGACGTCGGCTGGGTCACCGGCCACACCTATTCGCTGTACGGCGCGCTCGCGAACGGCGCGACCACCGTGATGTTCGAGGGCGTGCCGAACTACCCAGATCACAGCCGCTTCTGGCAGATCGTCGACAAGTATCAGGTCAACATCCTCTACACCGCCCCGACCGCACTCCGGTCGCTGATGCGCGAGGGCGACGACTGGGTGACGCGCACCAGCCGCAAGTCGCTGCGCCTGCTCGGCTCGGTCGGCGAACCGATCAATCCCGAGGCGTGGAACTGGTACCATAATGTCGTCGGCGACGGCCGCTGCCCGATCGTCGACACCTGGTGGCAGACTGAGACGGGGGGGCATATGATCTCGCCACTGCCGGGCGCAACCGCGCTCAAGCCCGGGAGCGCGACCAAGCCGCTGTTCGGCGTGCTCCCCGAACTGGTCGATGCGGAGGGCAAGGTTCTGGAGGGCGCGGTCGAGGGCAACCTCGTCATCGCCGACAGCTGGCCCGGCCAGATGCGCACCGTGTGGAACGATCACGAGCGCTTCTTCCAGACGTATTTCTCGACCTATCCGGGCAAGTATTTCACCGGCGACGGCTGCCGCCGCGACGAGGACGGCTATTACTGGATCACCGGCCGCGTCGACGATGTCATCAACGTCAGCGGCCACCGCATGGGCACCGCCGAAGTCGAGAGCGCCCTCGTCGCCCACTCGAAGGTCGCCGAGGCTGCTGTCGTCGGCATGCCGCACGACGTGAAGGGCCAGGGCATCTACGCCTACGTCACGCTCAACGCGAACGCAGAACCGAGCGACGATCTGCGCAAGGAGCTGGTGCAGTGGGTCCGCCGCGAGATCGGCCCGATCGCGACTCCCGACATCCTCCAGTTCGCGCCCGCTCTGCCCAAGACGCGCTCGGGGAAGATCATGCGCCGCATCCTGCGCAAGATCGCGGAGAACCAGCTCGACCAGCTCGGCGACACTTCGACGCTCGCCGATCCCGCGGTGGTCGACGCGCTGATCGCCGGCCGCGAGGAGGCTATCCCCGTACCGGCATGACGCGCACGATCCTCATCGCCGACGATCACCCGCTGTTCCGCCAGGCGCTCAAACTGGCGGTCAGCCGCGCCGCGCCCGACGCGGTGGTGATCGAGGCGGGGCAACTCTGCGAAGCGGTCGACGCGATGCGGGGGGCGGAGCGACTCGACCTGATCCTGCTCGACCTGCGCATGCCGGGCTCGGAAGGGTTCGCCGGCGTGGCGTTGCTCCACGCCGAACGTCCGGACACGCCGATCATGGTGATCTCCTCGGCCGACGAAGCCGAGGCGGCACCGCGTGCACGGGCGTATGGCGCAATCGGCTTCGTCTCGAAAACTGCTGATCTCGCCACGTTGGAAAACGCCGTAGCCCGAGCCCTCGCCGGCGAACGCGATGCGCCGATCGAAGGTCCGGCCGTCGATGACATGGCGACGCGGGTTGCGAGCCTCACCCCAACCGAACTAAAAGTCCTGCTTGGCGTCCTCGCCGGCCGTCTGAACAAGCAAGTCGCCTTCGACCTCGGCATCTCGGAAGGTACGGTAAAAGGTCACATGACCGCGATCCTCCGAAAACTCGGCGTCCAGAACCGCACTCAGGCGGTCCTCGCGGCGAGGGCGATGGACATCCACTTCGCCGACTGAGGCAGGCCATGCCGCCCGGATAAGAGCCAGTTCGCATCCCCGGCAGCACATAATTCCTTGTTCTCCCGCGAAGGCGGGAGCCCAGTCTGGATCCCCGCCTTCGCGGGGAAACATGCCTTGCTCGAAAGGTAGAGTACTGACTGGTTCCGACAGCCAGCCACTTCAGCTGAATGCCGCCCCCATTTGAATCCTCCCCCGCAAGGGGGAGGTGGCGCCGAAGGCGACAGAGGGGGCGGCCCGCGCAACGGCCGTATCTCTTTCCTCCCCCTCCGTCTGGCAAGAGCCAGCCACCCCCCCCTGGCGGGGGAGGATCGAGAAGCCTCAATTCCCCCGCGCAGCCGCCGCAGACGCATCCTCGATAAACCGCCACAAATCCGCCGGCACCACCGGCTTGGTCAACACCACCAGCCCAACACAGCGCGGATCGTCCGAAACCGCCCGATCCGCCGTCACCAGCGCAATCGCCGGCGCCGGCACCAGCGCCCGCAGCCGTGCCACGACATCCAGTCCGTCCTCCACTTCATCCAGATGGAAGTCGACGAGCGCCACGTCCGGCTCCTCATCCGCCGCCAACTCCATCGCCTCGGCGATCGTCGCCGCCAGCAACGGCACGCACCGCCGCGCGCGCAACGCCGCATCGAGCGCCGCGAGGATCGTCGCATCATTGTCGAGACACAGCACCCGCAACCCCGGCACCAGCGCACGTGCCACCGAGGACGTCGGCAACGCAACACCCAGCCCGGCCGGCGCCAGCGGCACGCGCACCGCAAACGTCGTCCCCCGCCCCAAGTCCGACCGCAACTCCACCGCCGACCCGAGCAACCGCGCGATCCGCCGAACGATCGCCAGCCCGAGCCCAACGCCGCCCCCAGCGCTCCCCTTGCTCTCCAGGCGCTCGAACTCCTCGAAGATCCGCTCGCGATCCCCAGCCGCGATCCCCGGTCCGTTATCCCGCACCTCGATCAGCACATCGTCGCCCCTGCGCCGCGCCCCGATCCAGATCCGCCCATCCGCCGAATAGCGCACCGCATTCGACAGGAAATTCTGCAGGATCGACCGCAGCAACGATCGATCCGTCGCCACACTGAACACACCGGGATGCGCTGCCAGTACCAGCCCGCGCTCGCCCGCCAACGGCCGGAACTGCACAGCCAGTTCCTCGATCAACGCCCCCAGCGCAAACCGCTCGACCTTCGGCACGACGCCCCCCGCATCGAGCCGCGACACGTCGAGCAGCGCCCGCAGCAACGTGTCCGCCGACCCGATCGCGCCATCGATCGCGCGTACCAGTTCCGCCTGATGCGGCGCCCCGTCCTCGGCCAGCGCCGCGCAGAACAGCCGTGCCGCATGCAGCGGCTGCAACAGGTCATGGCTCGCCGCCGCCAGGAACCGCGTCTTGTCGCGCGTCGCGGTCTCGGCGATCGCGCGCGCCTCGCCGAGCATGTGGTTCGACCGCGCAAGATCCTGCGTCCGTGCCGCCACCCGCGCCTCGAGATCGGCCTGCGCCTCCTTTTCCGCGGTGATGTCGGTGAAACTCTGGACATACCCGCCGCCGGGCATCGGTCGCCCGACCATCTTGATCCACCTCCCCGACGGCCGCTGCCGCTCGAAACTGTGCGGCGTACCGCGTGCGAGATGCGCCACCCGCCGACCGACATGCGCCGCGATATCGCCCGCGATACCCTCGCGCTCGGCATTGTAGCGGATCAGGTCGGCGATCGAGCGCCCGACGACGACATAGCCCTCGGGATAGTCGAACATCTCGACATAGCGCGGATTCCACGCGACCAGCCGCAGGTCCGCGTCGATCACGCTGACCCCCGGATCGATCGTCTCCAGCGTCGCGGACAACAGCGTGCGCGAGAACCGCAGCGATCGCCCGCGCTGGTCGAGCAGGCGGACCACGTCGCTGACGTCGATCGCCGACCCGGCAATGCTCGACGCGACGATCTTGCGCGCCGAGGGTGCGCCGATTACGCCCGCGATCAACCGCTCGGCGGTGCGCGCGGCGGGCCCGTCGATCGGCGCGCGTGGATCGGCGGACACCAGATCCAGCGCCAGCGCCTCGGTATCGCCGACGAACCTGGCCACGAGCGACTTCAACTCGCCGAGCGTCGTGACGTGATCGAGCGCGCTGTTGCCGCGCTGGCGTTCGCGGACGTGCAAGCCCGCCATCAGCGCGACGTTGACGCCGAGGCTCCACACCGTCCCGTTGACCAGCGGCGAGCCGATCCGCCAGCCGAGCAGCGCATCGGGATCGAGCCAGCCGCGCGTGAACTGCGCCAGCGCCGGCCCGACGCCCTCGCCGATCGACGGCAGCAACAGGCAGTAGATCCAGACGATCACGCCGCCGACCAGTCCCGCGCGCGCGGCGGTGTGATTGGCGAAGTTCCACCCCACGCTCGCAATCAGCGCAGGCGCGAACTGCGCGACGCCGGCAAACGCGATTAGCCCGATCGACGCCAACGGCAGGTCCGCGCCGAGACTCCGTCCATACACCAGCGCGACCGCGACGATCGCGGCGATGATGAGGCGCCGCACACGCAGCATCCGCCGCCCGAGTTCGCCCTCGCCCGCCTCGCCATGCCGCCGGAGCAACAGCGGCGCGAGCAGGTCGTTGGTCGCCATCGTCGACAGCGCGATCGTCTCGACCACCACCATCGCCGTCGCCGCCGAGAACCCACCGAGAAACGCGAGCAGCGCGACCAGATGCTGCCCTTGCTGCAACGGCACCGCGAGCACGTACAGATCGGGCTCGGCATCGCCCGGCAACAGCGTCATGCCCGCGAGCGCCAGCGGCAGGACGAGCAGCGAGATCACCACCATGTAGGCAATGAAAGGGCCCCGCGCCCTGGCGATCGCGTCAGGTCCCTGCGCTTCGATCACGCCAACATAGAATTGCCGCGGCAGGCACAGGATCGCGAGCGCCGACAACAAGGTTCGCACCCAGAAATCGGACGTCAGCGTACCCCAGGTAAAGCCGGCTCGAAGCCGCGCGACCGGCGATGCCAGCGTCTCGGCCGGCACGTCGGCGAGCAGTGCTACCGTCACCACCCCGAGCACAACGAAACAGAGCAGCTTGATTAGCGACTCCGCCGCGATCGCCGCGACGACGCCGGGGTTGCGCCCTGCAACCTCATACCGCCGCGCGCCAAAGACGATCGCGAACACCGCCAGCAACAGCGCGACGAACGTACCGACCTCCGCCGAACTCCCCACGCCAGCGATCGCGCCGAAACTCAGCGTCACCGACCGCAACTGAAGAGCGATATACGGCACCGACGCGAGCAACGCCGTGCCAGCGACGATCGCCGCGGTCCCCCGGCTCCGCCCGTAACGCGCGGAAATGAAGTCGGAGATCGAACTCGACCCTTCATCACGCGCCAGCCGTACCAGCCGCGCGAGAAACTTCGGTGCGAGCAGGAACACCAAAGCCGGACCGAGATAGATGGCAAGGTAATCCCACCCCCGCGTCGCCGCCGTGCCGACCCCGCCGAAGAACGTCCAGCTGCTGCAATACACCGCCAGCGACAGCGGATAGGCGATCCGCTGGAGCCGCACCGACAGCCCGCGCCGGTCGACGATCCATGCGATCCCGAACAACAGCGCGCCATAGGTCAGGATCGCGACGATGACACTTGGCCCGACGATGGCAGCGCTCCGGTTTAGGATTGAGCGGACGATCTAGCACAGGACGCGCGCCCGTCGTCGACCGGTATGTGACGCGCCGCGACGGCTAGCGGCTTGCACCGATCACCCGCCCGCGCTATCGCCGCACCGCTCTCGTGGTGGAACACTACCGGGAGCCTGCTTGGAAGCCCGACGGTTTCAATAGCATGCGGGTATAGTACAATGGTAGTACAGCAGCCTTCCAAGCTGAATACACGGGTTCGATTCCCGTTACCCGCTCCATCCCCGATCGAAATCACCGAACCGCGCGCATAGCGACCGGCACGCGTGCGTTCACGGCCATCGCGCCGGAAACGTAAGCAACATTGACCCTTGCATTTCCCTGCTGCGCTGCCGCAAAGAGGGACTGTCGGGCAGGTCTGGCGGCTCCGGGAGTCGCCACCAGTCGTGCCGCGTTCGGATTGGAATTCCTCCGTGATCGGTATCGTCAGGACCGCGTTATCGCGCCCGCTCACCTTCATCGTCATGGCCATTCTGGTCGCGGTCGTCGGCGTGCTGGCGGCCGTGCGGACGCCGGTCGACATCTTCCCCGACATCAAGGTGCCGGTGATCGCCGCCGCCTGGACGTACCAGGGCCTGTCGCCCGACGACATGGCGGGGCGGATCATCACCCCGTACGAGCGCGTGCTGTCGACCACGGTCAACGACATCGACCATATCGAGAGTCAGTCGATGCCCGGCATCGGCGTCGTGAAGATCTATTTCCAGCCGGGCGCCGACATCCGCACCGCCACCGCGCAGGTCACGTCGGTGTCGCAGACGGTGCTGCGCCAGTTGCCGCCGGGCGTCACCCCGCCGCTGATCCTCAACTACAGCGCGTCGACCGTGCCGATCCTGCAGCTCGCGCTGTCGGGCGTCGGGCTATCCGAGGGCAAATTGTTCGATACCGCGGTCAACCAGATCCGCCCGGGGCTCGTCACCGTGCCGGGCGCGGCGATCCCGTATCCGTCGGGCGGGCGCCAGCGTCAGGTGCAGATCGATCTCGACCCGCAGGCGCTGCAGTCGAAGGGCTTGTCCGCGCAGGACGTCGGCCTCGCGATCGCCGCGCAGAACCAGATCAACCCGGCCGGTTTCGCGAAGATCGGCGGGTTCCAGTATAATGTCCGCCTCAACAACGCGCCGGGCTCGATCGACGAGTTGAACAACCTGCCCGTGAAGGTGGTCAACGGCGCGACGATCTACATGCGTGACGTGGCGCACGTCCGCGACGGCAGCGCGCCGCAGACCAATGTGGTGCATGTCGACGGGTCGCGGTCCGTGGTGATGACGATCCTCAAGAACGGATCGACCTCGACGCTGGCGATCGTCCAGGGGATCAAGGATGCGCTGCCGGCGATCCAGGCGACCTTGCCCGACAGCCTCAAGATCGTGCCGATCGGCGACCAGTCGCTGTTCGTGAAGGCGGCGGTCGAAGGCGTCGTCAAGGAAGGCGCGATCGCCGCCGCGCTGACCAGCCTGATGATCCTGCTGTTCCTCGGATCATGGCGCTCGACCGTCATCATCGCGATCTCGATTCCACTCGCGATCCTCGCCGCGATCATCGCGCTGTCGGCGACTGGGCAGACGCTGAACGTCATGACGCTAGGCGGCCTCAGCCTCGCGGTCGGCATCCTGGTCGACGACGCGACGGTGACGATCGAGAACATCAACTGGCATCTCGAGCAGGGCAAGAGCGTCCGTCAGGCGATCCTCGACGGTGCCGCGCAGATCGTCACGCCGGCGTTCGTGTCGCTGCTGTGCATCTGCATCGTGTTCGTGCCGATGTTCTTCCTGCCGGGCGTCGCGGGCTTCCTGTTCGTGCCGCTCGCGCTGTCGGTCGTGTTCGCGATGATCGCGTCGTTCGTGCTCTCCAGGACGCTGGTGCCGACGATGGCGATGTATTTGCTCAAGCCGCATGCTGGCGACGTCCATGCCGCGGGCACGCCGACGTCGCGCAATCCGCTGGTCCGGTTCCAGCGCGGGTTCGAGGCTCGGTTCGAGCGGTTTCGTGGCGGTTATGGTCGCCTGCTCGAACGCGCGCTGGCGACCGGAAAGCCGTTCCTGCTCGGCTTCCTCGCGGTGGTCGCGCTGTCGATGCTGCTGATCCCGTTCCTCGGCCAGAACTTCTTCCCCGCGGTCGACGCAGGCCAGATCACGATGCACGTCCGCGCGCCGATCGGCAGCCGGATCGAGAGCACGTCGGCACAGTTCGACCGGATCGCGCGTCGCGTCCGCCAGATCATCCCCGCGAACGAACTGGTCTCGGTAGTCGACAACATCGGCTTGCCGGTCAGCTCGATCAACGCGACCTACAACAACTCCGGCACGATCGGCCCGCAGGACGGCGACATCCTGATCCAGCTCGCGCACGAACATGCGCCGACCGCCGATTACGTGCGCAAACTGCGCGAGACGTTGCCGGGCGCGTTCCCCGGCGCGACCTTCTCGTTCCTGCCCGCGGACATCACCAGCCAGATCCTGAACTTCGGTGCGCCCGCGCCGATCGACGTGCAGATCACCGGCAAGGATGCGGCGGGCAACTACGCCTACGCCCGGACGCTGCTGCGGAAAATCGCGGCGATCCCGGGCGTTGCCGATGCGCGCATCCAGCAATCGGCGCGCTACCCGGAACTGCGCGTCGACATCGACCGAAGCAGGATCGGCCAACTCGGCCTGACCGAACGCGACGTGACCGCCAGCGTCGGATCGTCGCTCGCGGGCACGATCCAGACCGCGCCGGTCTATTATCTCAACCCCGAGAACGGCGTGTCGTACAGCGTCGTCGCGCAGACCCCCGAATACCGCGTCGGATCGATGAGCGACCTGTCGAACATCCCGGTCACCGGCACCAATGCGGGCGGTACGTCGCAGGTGCTCGGCGGGCTTTCCACGGTCGTCCGCGGCACCTCGCCCGCGGTCGTCTCGCACTACAACATCGCGCAGGCGATCGACATCTACGCGACCCCCAACGGCCGCGATCTCGGTGCGGTCGCGGGCGACATCAAGCGCGTGTTGGCGGATGCGAAGGCCTCCGCACCGAAGGGCACGACGGTCGCGCTGCGCGGCCAGTATGCGACGATGAACAGTGCGTTCTCAGGCCTGTTCTTCGGGCTGATCGGCGCGATCGTGCTGATCTACCTGCTGATCGTCGTGAACTTCCAAAGCTGGCTCGATCCGTTCGTCATCATCACCGCGTTGCCCGGCGCAATCGCCGGGATCGTCTGGATCCTGTTCCTGACCGGCACGCCCTTGTCCGTGCCGGCGCTGACGGGGGCCATCATGTGCATGGGCGTCGCGACCGCCAACGCGATCCTGGTAGTGAGTTTCGCGCGTGAGCGACTCGCCGAACTCGGGGACTCGCACAAGGCGGCGATGGAGGCGGGGATGACACGTTTCCGCCCGGTGCTGATGACCGCGCTCGCGATGATCATCGGCATGTTGCCGATGGCGATGGGCTTCGGCGAGGGCGGCGAGCAGAACGCGCCGCTCGGCCGTGCGGTGATCGGCGGGCTGATCGTCGCGACGTTCGCGACGCTGATGTTCGTGCCGGTGATCTTCAGTCTAGTGCACCGCAAGGACGCAGAGCGCGCCGCCGCCAAAGCCCGCCGCGACGAGATTTTAGAGGAAGCGCATGTCTGAGATCGTTCATCCGGATCCCGTCGCCACCGAACCGCAGCGCGGGTCGCTGAAGAAAGTCGGCATCGTCGCGGCGATGATCGCGCTGGCGCTGGTGGCGTTCGGCATCTTCACGCGGCACCGCTCGGACTCGCAGCTGGCGACCTGGACGACCGCACAGTCGACGCCGATCGTCACCGTGATCCGCCCGACCGCCGAGGGCGCGAGCGATGCGCTGACGCTGCCGGGCAACGTCCAGGCGTATAACAGCGCCGCGATCTACGCGCGGACCACGGGGTATATCCGCAAATGGTTCGTCGACATCGGCGATCCGGTCCGCGCCGGCCAGACGCTCGCGATCCTCGACGCGCCAGAGGTCGACCAGCAGGTCGCCGCCGCGCAGGCCGATCTCCAGACCGCCCGCGCGAACCGCTCGCTCGCCGCTTCGACCGCGACGCGCTGGCGCGATCTGCTCGCCAAGGACGCCGTGTCGAAGCAGGAGACCGACGAGAAGATCGGCGACCTCGCCGCAAAGTCCGCGATCGCCAACGCGGCGTCGGCCAACGTCCGCCGGCTCGGCGCGTTGCAGGGCTTCACGCGCCTGACCGCGCCGTTCTCGGGCGTCGTCACGAGCCGCTCGACTCAGGTCGGTGCGCTGGTGACGGCGGGCACCGCAGCCTCGACGCCGCTGTTCACGATCGCCGACGTCAACCGGATGCGGATCTATGTCCGTGTGCCGCAGGCCTATTCGGGGCAGACCCGGCAGGGGATGCACGCGACGCTGACCGTGCCCGAATATCCGGGACGCGCCTTCGACGTGACGCTGACCCGCAGCGCCGACGCGGTCGATCCGCAGTCGGGCACCGTTCTGGTCGAGTTGCAGGCGGCGAACGCCGATCGCGCGCTTAAGCCGGGCGCCTATGCTCAGGTCAAGTTCCCGGTCGGTGCGGGCGGCACCGGCGTACGGCTGCCGTCGAGCGCGCTGGTGATCGGCGCGAAGGGTACGCAGGTCGCGGTCGTCGGCAGCGACGGCAAGGCGCATCTCAAGACGATTACGATCGGCCGCGACGATGGCGACAGCGTCGCGATCAGCGCAGGGCTCAGCGCCAGCGACCGCGTGATCGACAGCCCGCCGGACTCGCTCCAGACCGGCGACCCGGTCCGTATCGCACCGTCGACAGGACCGGCCCGTGCGAAGCGCTAGGCTGGGTATGGCGGCGGCGGCGGCGGCAAGCCTGGCCGGGTGCTCGCTCGCGCCGCCGTACAGCATCCCGCCGAGCCCGGCTGCGGCGGCGTACAAGGAACTAGGACCGCAGGGGCAGGGGCCCTGGCAGCCAGCCGTCACCGACACGTCGCTCCCCGCCGCGTGGTGGACCGCGTTCGACGATCCGACGCTGACCGCGCTCGAAGCGCGGATCGAGGCGGGCAATCCCGATCTCGCCGCCGCCGCGGCACGCTACGATCAGGCGCGCGGTCTGCTCGGCGAGTCCCGTGCCGCGCTACTGCCGTCGATATCGGTAGGGGCCGACGGTGGCCGTTCGCGCGTATCCGCCGGTCGACCACTCTCGCCGGGTAACGCCGCGACGTACAACAACCTCTCGGTCGGCGCGTCGCTGGCGTACGAGATCGACCTGTTCGGCCGCGTCCGCAATTCGGTCCGCGCGGATACCGCGTCGGCGCAGGCCAGCGCGCAGGATGTGGTCGCGGTCCGCCTTGGGTTGCAGGCGTCACTGGCGGACTCGTACTTTCAGATGCGCGGTCTCGATGCGCGGACCGTGTTGCTGCGCCAGACGGTGGCGGCGTTCCAGCGCGCCTACGACCTGACCGATACGCGCCATACCGGCGGCATCGCCTCAGGAATCGACGTCAGCCGCTCGGCCGCGTTGCTCTCGAGCGCACGCGCGGAACTGTCGGCGGTCGCTGGCGCACGCGCGGCGTTTGAGCACGCGATCGCCGCGCTGGTCGGCGAGACCCCCTCGACCTTCGCGATCCCCGTCGCCGACACGTTGCAGCGTCCGCCCGCGATTCCCGTCGGCGTACCGTCGACACTGTTGCAACGCCGCCCCGACATCGTCGCGGCCGAGCGCCGGATCGCCGCCGCCAACGCCCAGATCGGCGTGGCGCGCGCAGCCCAATACCCGTCGCTCACGCTCGGCGGGTCGGGCGGGTTCGAGGCGGGCAACGGCAACATCCTTCGCGCCTCGAACAGCTTCTGGGCACTCGGGCCGCTATCCGCCGCGCTCGCGATCTTCGACGGCGGTGCACGGCGCGCGCGCGTGCGCATCAGCCGCGCGCAATATGACGAGGCGGCGGCATCCTACCGCTCGACCGTCCTTACCGCCTTCCGCGAAGTCGAGGACGACCTCGCTCGTTCGCGCGCGCTGGTGGATCAAGAACGCGACCAGCTGGCCGCAACCCGCGCCGCCGAACGCACGCGCGACCTTGCGCTCATCCGCTACCGCGACGGCGCGTCCGACTATCTCGACGTGGTGACGGCACAGACCGCGGCGCTCGACGCGCAACGCTTGTTGCTGGAGGTGCAGAGCACGCGGCTACAGATCGCGGTCGACACCGTCCGCGCGATCGGCGGCGGTATCGCGACCTGACTGCCGAACCGCCGCCGCCGGGTCAGACCCGCAGGTAGCGGTAGTACCAGACCTCATGCCCCTGCCGCCGGGCCTTGCGTTCGTACCGCGTCTCGGGCCAGTCGTCTGGGCGGGTCAGGAAGTCATGCGGCGTTTTCGCCTGCCATTCGAAGTCTCTACGTGCGCTCATGATCATCATCGACCACCGGCAATAGGTCGGGTCGTCGGTACCAAGCCGGAATTCCGCGCCGGGCTTGAGCTTGGCGGCGATCGTGTCGAGCGGGCCGTGGTTGACCATGCGGCGCTTGGCGTGGCGCGCCTTCCGCCAGGGATCGGGATGCAGCAGGTACAGCCGGTCCAGGCTCGCGTCGGGCAGTCGCTCGATTACCTCCAACGCATCGCCCATGTGCAGCCGCACGTTGGTCAACTCACCATCGCGGATGTGCGCCAGCGCGCCGACGACGCCGTTGAGGAACGGTTCGCAGCCGATGAAGCCGACGTCGGGGTTCATCGCGGCCTGTCCCGCCAGATGTTCGCCTGCGCCGAAGCCGATCTCGACGTGCAACGGGCGGTTGTCGCCGAACAACGTCATCGCATCGATCGGCCCTTCCTCCGGCACCGACAGGTCGGCGAGCGTTTCCTCGACGAGCGCGGCTTGGCCGAGGCGCAGCTTGTGGCCCTGGCGACGGCCATAGAGGCGGCGGATAACAGAAGGATCGTTCATCGCCGCGCGCTCTAGCGGGCGATTGCGCCGGAGCAAAGCGCGACGCGGACCGTTGCACTCTCGTAATGGTCGATAACGCTTCCAATCCGCCCGGCGAAGACGTCGAGGATCTCAAGGCCGCCGATGCGCAGGATCTGCACAAGGCGGTTCGCGAGGAGGGCGAGGAAGAACTCGATCGTCCGGTATCGTCGCTGTTCTTCTCCGGGCTTGCCGCGGGGATGGCGATCGCCAGTTCGCTGATCGCGGAAGGCGCGCTGCACCACGCGCTGCCCGATACGCCGTGGCGGACGATCATCGTCTCGCTTGGCTATCCGATCGGGTTCCTGGTCGTGATCCTCGGGCGGATGCAGTTGTTCACGGAGAGCACGATCACCGCGATGTTGCCGTTGGTGACCAAGCCGTCTGGCTGGGCATTGCGGCGCACCTTGCGGCTCTGGAGTGTGGTGCTGGTCGCCAACCTCATCGGGACGGCGCTGGCCGGCGGGATGATCGCGGCGGGCCTGCTCGGCGGCAGCGAGCTTCGTACCGCGATGATCGAGGTGTCGATGGCGATCACCGAACTTTCGCCGGGCGCGACGTTCGTCAACGCGGTCCCGGCCGGGTTCATGATCGCGATCCTCGCCTGGTCGCTGCCGAATGCGCGCGAACAGTCGTTCCTCGTGATCGTCGCGATCACCTATGTCGTCGCGATCGCCGCGTTCAGCCATTCGATCGTCGGATCGGTGGAGGCGTGGCTGCTGCTGTTTTCGGGTAAGGTCGGCGTCGCTCAGGCGCTCGGCGGCCTGATGGTACCGGCGATCCTCGGCAACTTGCTGGGCGGTGCGGGGTTGTTCGCCTTGCTCGCGCATGCACAGGTGCGCGGTGAAATGGACGGACAGGGCGAAAATTGATGGGCAAGACCAAGGACGCCGCGAAGGCCGTCGAGAAGGCGGACCGCAAGGCGACGCACAAGGCCGCCGAGCACCGCGACCAGCCGCTGGTCAAGGCGACCGGGTTCCTCGCCGAGATCGGCGACCAGCCGCAGCTCGTGGCGACGTCGATTGGCACGGTCGTGATCGGCCTGATCGCGCGCAGGCCGGACGTGATCCGTGGCGGTGTACGGATGCTGGCGGCGCACGCGGCGGCGACCTTCGTCAAGTCGGCGATCAAGGCGTCGGTCGATCGCACCCGCCCGGAAAAGGCGATCGAGGACGGCAAGGCGCGGTTCGAGCCCGGCAAGAGCGACGATCACGAACAGACCTCGTTCCCGTCGGGTCACACTGCCGGCGCGGTCGCGGTTGCACGTGCTGCGTCGCGCGACATCACGGGCGCCGGTGGTCCGGCGGCGTTGATCTCCGGCGCGGTCGCGGCGGCGCAACCGGTGAACGGGAAGCACTACCTCTCCGATCTCGTCGTCGGTGCGGCGGTCGGCTGGATCGCCGAAGCGCTCGTCAGCGCGGTGTTCGACCGGGTCGCGCCCGTGGTCGAGACGGCCGTGGCAAACAAGGCACCTCTGTTGATCGAGCACGCCAAGGCCTGAATGGTTCGACGCAACCGAGTGTTACCCGTTGACCACAGATTGCGGCGAAATCGATATTTGTAAGGATCGGCAAGGGGATAGCGGAACCGTTACGCCCGCGTGACGGTTGCCACCGCATCGTAACCAGAACGGACTATCCCCATGAAGAAGCTTTCCATCGCCGTCACGCTCGCCGCCATGGCCGTCTCGCTCGCAGCATGCGGCGGCAAGGGCGATGACAAGCTCGGCAGCCAGGTCGAGAAGGCCGCGGACAACCGTGCCGACGCGCTCGAAGCGACCGCCGACAATCTCGAGGACCAGGCCAAGGCAGTCCGCAAGGACGGCGACCGCCAGTCGGACGCGATCGACGATGCCGACGTGAACGCACAGGCGATGCCGCAGGCGCAGAAGGATGCACTGGTCAACGGCAGCGAAAAGCTCCGCTGATCTTGTAGGCGCACACCAGCGCCGGCGTCTTGGCCGCCTTCCGGTACACACCGGGGGGCGGCTTTGACGTTTTGAAAGGGCCGGGTTCGACCGGCCGCTATTACGACAGGGGACACGGCAATGATCGACAGGCGTCGACTGGAAACGGGGGGCTTCATCACCTTCCTGGTGGCGATCACGATCGCGTTGTGCGTGGTCGTATCGTCGTTCGCGGCGGCGTTGTTGTGGAGCGCACTCGCGGCGATCCTGTTCCAGTCGCTGTACCAGTGGCTGCTCAAGCGCTGGCCCGACCGCCGCAACCTGGCGGCGGCACTGACGCTGCTGATCATCTTCGTCGCCGTGATCGTGCCGGCCTTGTTCATCGGCAGCCTGATGATCGACCAGTCCGCCTCGGTTTACGCCAAGCTGCAGAGCGGCCAGATCAACTTCGGCGCGTATTTCCAGCAGATCCACGACGCGCTGCCCAACCGGATCCAGGGTGCGCTGGACAAGGCCGGGCTCAACAGCTTCGAACAGGCGCAGTCGCGGGTGTCCAACATCCTCGGCAACAGCGTCCGATCGATCGCGGGTCAGGCGCTATCGATCGGCCGCAACGCAGCCGCGTTCCTGCTGTCGTTCGGCGTCGGGCTGTACGTGACGTTCTTCCTGCTCCGCGACGGCGACAAGGTCGGTCCTGCAATCCGTCGCGCATTGCCGTTCGAGCATTCGGTGGCGGCGAAGTTGGTCGACAAGTTCGTCGCGGTCGTGCGCGCAACGATCAAGGGGTCGGTGATCGTCGGGCTCGTCCAGGGTGCGCTCGGGGGCCTGACATTCTGGATCGTCGGCGTGCCCGCCGCCCTGCTCTGGGGCCTGCTGATGGCGCTGACGTCGCTGCTACCCGCGCTCGGGCCGGCGATCGTGTGGGTGCCGGTTGCAGTGTACCTGCTGGCGACGGGTGCGGTCTGGCAGGGCGTGGTCGTGATCGTCTCGGGCGTGGTGGTGATCGGTCTGGCCGACAACATCCTGCGGCCGATCCTGGTCGGGCGCGATACCGGGATTCCGGATTACATCGTGCTGGTGACGACGCTTGGCGGGATCGAGGTTGTCGGGCTGAGCGGTATCGTCGTTGGCCCGCTGGTCGCGGCGCTGTTCCTGACCGGGTGGCAGATCCTGACCGAGCAGCGGCATGCCCAGATTTCCCCCGTTCGTCCCGAGTAGCTGCCGAGCCTGTCGAAGCAGCGTATCGAGGGACAGCTTGGCAAGCGGAACGCGCCTGGTCCTCGATAACCCTCTCCCCTCGGGGAGAGGGAGGGGCCCGCACGGCGAAGCCGGGCGGGAGGGTGAGGGGGAGTGAGGCTCGGACCCTCTCCCCCAAACCCCTCACCCTTCCGTCGCCAAGCGGCTCCTCCCTCCCTCTCCCCGGCGGGGAGAGGGACTGGATGCTCAGTCCACAACAACAAAAAAACCTCCCGCGGACCGGTCCGCGGGAGGTTTTTTCACATCACAAAAGGCGTCGCTATCAGGCGACGGCAGCCTTCAGCGCGTCCACCAGATCGGTCTTCTCCCAGGTGAACATATCACCCTCGGGCTCGCGACCGAAATGCCCATACGCCGCGGTCTTCTTGTAGATCGGCGCGTTCAACTTGAGATGCTCGCGGATGCCCTTGGGCGTCAGGCGAACAAGCTTAGGCAGGACCGCCTCGAGCTTGGCTTCCTCGACGGTACCCGTGCCATGCGTGTCAACATACACCGACAGCGGCTCGGCAATCCCGATCGCATAGCTCAGCTGGATCGTGCAGCGACGCGCGAGCCCCGCAGCAACGACGTTCTTCGCCAGATACCGCGCGACATAAGCGGCCGAGCGATCGACCTTCGTCGGATCCTTGCCCGAGAACGCGCCACCACCGTGCGGTGCTGCGCCGCCGTAGGTGTCGACGATGATCTTACGACCCGTCACGCCTGCGTCGCCGTCCGGGCCGCCGATCTCGAACTGGCCGGTCGGGTTGATGTAGATCGCGGTCTCGTCGGTGATGAAGCCGTCAGGCAGCACATCCTTGAACACGCCCATGACGTAGTCGCGCAGCACCGCGTATTTCGCGGGATCGGCGTTGTCGCCCTTCTCGCAATAGCCCGGCGCGTGCTGCGTCGAGACGACGAGGGCGGTCGCGCCGACTGGCACTTCATTCTCGTACGACAGCGTGACCTGGCTCTTCGCGTCGGGCTCGAGGAACGGCGCGGCGCCCGAATGACGATCCTCGGCCATCCTGGCGAGGATCTTGTGGCTGTAGTACAACGTCGCAGGCATCAGGCCGGGGGTCTCGTCGGTCGCGTAGCCGAACATGATGCCCTGGTCGCCGGCGCCCTCGTCCTTGTTGCCGCTCTCGTCGACGCCCATTGCGATGTGCGCGGACTGGCCATGGAGGTTGTTCTCGAAGCGGAACGTCTCCCAGTGGAAGCCCGACTGCGCGTAGCCGATTTCCTTAACGGTGTTGCGGACAGCCGCCTCGATTTCGGCCTTGGCACCGGGCGCCCAGAAGTCCGTGTCCTTCCACTCGGCGCGACCATATTCGTAGACGCCCTTGCAGCGGATTTCGCCGGCGAGGACAACGAGCTGCGTGGTGGTCAAAGTCTCGCAAGCGATGCGAGCCTCGGGATCCTTGGCGAGGAACAGGTCGACGATCGTGTCGCTGATCTGGTCGGCGACCTTGTCGGGATGGCCTTCGGAGACCGATTCGGAAGTGAAGAGGAAAGACTTGCGCATGCGGGCCTCTTTGCCATGCTCTGAAGCGAGCGTCATATAAGGAAAGCTTTATATGACCCTAGCGCTGGCGACGGCGCAGGGCAACCGCGGTAACGAGCATGAGTAGGGCAACGATCGCCGCCATCGCGTTGCCGACGCGCGAGAACAGCGTCGGCGGCAACGCGGACGGCATTGGCTGCTCGATCGCACCGGCAGTCTCGTGCGGCACGGTCGCGACGAGGCGGCCATCGGCAGCGATAATCGCGGAAATACCCGTGGGAGTTGCGCGGAGGATCGGCAGCCCTTCCTCGATCGCGCGCATCCGGGCTTGGGCGAGATGCTGCGGCGGGCCCCATTTGCCGAACCACGCGTCGTTCGAGGGATTGAACAGGATGCGGGGGCGGTGTGCGCGATCCACGACCTCACCCGAGAAAATGATCTCGTAGCAGATCTGCATACCGATCGAGCCGAAGCCCGGCAGCGTCAGGTTCGCAGGGCCCTTGCCAGAGGTGAAATCGATGTCGCCGGGGACGAGCCGCGCGAGGCCGAGCGGCTTCAGTAGCCACGGCATCGGCAGATATTCGCCGTATGGCACGAGGTGCGCCTTGTCGTAGCGGCCCCGCAACCGCGCTTGCGCATCGAGCGCGAATACCGAATTGGCCGCGCCGGAGATCTGATCCCTGGCGTTGAACTCGAGCGCGGTGCCGCCGATCAGCAGGATATCCTCGGGGCCGAGCAGCCGGGCCATGCGGCGGCGCAGATAGAGCGGGCTCGACCAGCCGTAAGCGTAGAATGGGTAGCCGTCCTCGACGTAATCGCGGACGACGCCTTCGGGCCAGACGACGAGGCGCGGGGTGGTGCCGCCTTGGCCGGACAGCTTTTCGAGCGCGGTGAGAACACGTTCGCCGTCGGTTTCGCTGCGGTCTTCCTGGCCGATGTCGGGCTGGACCACGCGGACCAGAGGCGTGCCGGCAGCGGGCGGCGGCGCATTCGTCCAGAGCGCGGACAGTGCTGCGAGACCGAGCGCTGGAAGGGCGACGGCTGGCAGCGTCCAGCGGCGCACCGCGAGCATCAGCAATGCGCCCGCGGCAAGGATCGTCACACCCGACAGCGCATAGGTGCCGATCCAGGCGGACAGCCGCGCGACACCGATGGCGGGGAGCCAGACGACGCTCAGCGGATCCCACGCATAGCCGGTGAACAGCGTCGCGCGCAGCCACTCGGTCGCGATCCAGGCCGCGGCGAAGACGAACACGAACGTCGCGTCGGGGGCGCCGGGCCGTCGTGCGATCCGCCACGCCAGGCCGCCTGCAAGCATCGGGAACACTGCCAGATACAGCGCGAGACCGACCGCCGCGAAGTACCCTAGCACCGGCGGCATCGCATCCTGGAAGTCGAACGCATGCTGGAACCAGTTGTTGTTCACAGTGAAGTGCCCGACCCCGAACACCCACCCGCGCCATAGTGCGCTGCGCAGGGTCGGTGCGTCATGGACGATCTTCATCCACACCGCGAACGCGACGAGCGTCAGCGGCCAGAGATCGAGCGGAGCGAACCCGGTCGCGGCAAGCGCACCGAGGACGAGGCAGGCGAGGACAGGGTAACGGTTCACGCTCGCGCTATGGCGTGGCGGAGGGGGCCGGGCAATGTCTTAGCCTCGTTGGTCACGGCACTGCCGCCCCGCTCTCCACCACCCCGGCGGAGGCCGGGGCCCAATTGGGGGACGTTGCTAATGGAGTACGGCGCGTCGTTACTGCGACCTCTCCAATTGGGCCCCGGCCTTCGCCGGGGTGGTGCAGAGTTGTGAGCACACCCGCATCAAAGCTTGTTCTCCCGCGAAGGCGGGAGCCCAGACTGGACTCCCGCCTTCGCGGGAGAACAAGGAGGAGCGGGCAACACCCGCAAAAGGGTGACGAACCTACCTTCCCGACCTATCATCCCCCAATGACCCTACGCCCCTTCCACCTAGCCTTCCCGGTTCACGACCTAACCGCAGCGCGCACCTTCTACGGCAGCACCCTCGGCTGCCGCGAAGGCCGCTCCAGCGACCACTGGATCGACTTCGACCTGTTCGGCCACCAGATCGTCGCGCACCTCGACCCCTCAGCCAAACCCGTCGCGGTCGAGAACGCGGTCGACGGCCACGCCGTCCCGGTCCCGCATTTCGGCGTCGTCCTGACGATGGACGACTGGACCGCGCTGTCCGAACGCGTCACCGCCGCCGGCATCCAGTTCGGGATCGCGCCGTACATCCGCTTCAAGGGCGAGCCCGGCGAACAGGCGACGATGTTCTTTCTCGATCCCAGCGGCAACGCACTCGAGTTCAAGGCGTTCGCCAACGACGACATGATTTTCGCGACTTAAGGAATAGACATGGGCACTCCCATCACCGTCGACGTCCCTCATCAGCTCGGCAAGACCGCGGTCCGCGCGCGGCTCGACGGCGGGATCGGCAAGATCAGCGACAAGATCCCCGGCGGGTCGGTGACCGAGCAGCGCTGGGAGGGCGATACGCTGCACTTCACCGTCCAGGCGATGGGCCAGACGATCGCGAGCGCGGTCACCGTGTTCGAGACCAACGTCCACGCTGTCGTCGACCTGCCCGGCATCCTCGGCTTGTTTGCGAGCAAGGTGCAGGACATGATCCGCAAGGAAGCGCCCAAACTCCTGCGCTGAGATCAGGCCGGCGCGCGTCGATACAGCTCGAACGCCGCCTTTGCGCCGACGATGGCCTGCTCGACCCAGGCCTCGTCGGCGGTCTCCCCGTCGATCGCGGTCAGCAACGCGCGCCACTCGCCGGACAGATGCTTCGCCCCAAGATAGGCCGACGGCATCCCTTCGGGCACCGAGCGCGACAGCATGATGCCGCCGAGCCGCGAGCCCTCGATCACATACATCGCGCCCCAGCCGGCGGCCGTGCTGGGCGGGACGTCGAACAGCATCGGCACAGGCATGTCTTCACCCAGCGCGGCAAGATCCTCGGCCAGCGCTGCCCTCCGCGACCGAACCGCCGCCAGCCCTGGAATCGCGGCCAGCCAAGCCTCGACCGCCGGCAACGCCTTGGCATGCGCGATCAGGAACGCACGATAGTCATCCGCATCGGTCAGGTCGTAGCGCCCGAACCCCGCATCGACCGCGTCGTGATCGCTAGCCGTCGCCGCCCGAAGTCGCGCGACAGTCGAAAGCACGTCGGTCAACAGCAGCGTCCTCCGCCCTTGCTGCCGTACCGCGCCTCCTGCCGATCTCGGAAGAACGCGCGCTCGTCCATCGGCGCGTGGTCGGGATGCCGTTCCGCCATGTGCTGGCGATACGCGGCGTAGGACGGCACGCCGACCATGAGCAACGCGGTCTCGCGCACCTTCGCGTAGAGTGCACGGATCATTCTGCGGCCACCAGCTGCGGCGGGACTTCGGTCACCGTCGGCCGGTCGATCTTCAACGCGGCGAGGCAAGTCCGCACACCAAAGAACACGATCGACAGCACCACCGCGAGGAACAGCGCGCACAGCCCAGCATCGATCCGGTCGTTGAGGACGATCCGATGCATCTCCGCCATCGTCTTGGCCGGCGCCAGCAATTCGCCCCGCGCCGCCGCGTCCGCGAACTTCGAGGCATGCGCTAGGAAGCCAACCTTGGGATCGCTCGCGAACAGCTTCATCAGCCCCGCGGTGATCGTGCACAGGCACAGCCACGCGGCGGGCAGGATCGTCACCCACGCGTAGCGCTGCCGCTTCATCCGGAACAGTACGACCGTCGCCAGCACCAGCGCGACCGCCGCCAGCATCTGGTTCGAAATCCCGAACAGTGGCCACAACGTATTCACCCCGCCCAATGGATCGGTAACGCCCTGGTACAGGAAGAACCCCCAGGCGATCACGCAGAGCGCGGTCGCGATCAGCCCCGGTACGATCGCCGAGGCATTACGGAACGACGGCACCGCGAGCCCGATCAGATCCTGCAGCATGAACCGCCCGGCGCGCGTCCCCGCATCGACCGCGGTGAGGATGAACAGCGCCTCGAACAAAATCGCGAAATGATACCAGAACGCCTTCATCGCCTGCCCGCCGACGAGGTGGCTGAAGATCTCCGACATCGCCACCGCCAGCGTCGGCGCGCCGCCGGTCCGCGAGACGATCGTGGTTTCGCCGACGTCCTTCGCGGTCTGCGCGAGCAGTTCGGGGGTGATCGGGAAGCCCATCGCGGTGACCGCGGTAGCCGCGGAGGCGAAGTCGGTGCCGACCACCGCGGCCGGGCTGTTCATCGCGAAATACACGCCGGGATCTAGGATCGACGCGCCGACCAGCGCCATGATCGCGACGAAACTTTCCATCAGCATCGCGCCGTAACCGATGAACTGCGCATCGCCTTCGCTGGCGATCAGCTTGGGTGTGGTGCCGCTGGCGATCAGCGCGTGGAAGCCCGACACCGCGCCGCACGCGATCGTGATGAACAGGAACGGGAAGAGCCCGCCCGACCAGACCGGGCCGGAGCCGTCGATGAACGGGGTGAGCGCAGGCATCCGCAGCGGCGGCGCGACGACCGCGATGCCGATCGCCAGCGCGACGATCGCGCCGATCTTGAGGAAGGTCGACAGGTAATCGCGCGGTGCGAGCAGCAGCCACACCGGCAGGACGGAGGCAACCGCGCCGTACCCGACCATCAGCACGCAGAGCTGCACCGGGGTCAGCGTGAACAGCGGCGCGAGCGTCGGCGAGGCAGCGACGGTACCGCCATAGACGATTGCTGCGAGCAGCCCGATTACGCCGAGAACGGAGACTTCGCCGACCTTTCCGGGCCGGATCCAGCGCGTGTAGATACCCATCAGGAAGGCGAGCGGGATCGTCGCGGCGACGGTGAACAGCCCCCACGGACTGCCCGCGAGCGCACGCACGACGATCAGCGCGAGCACGGCGAGGATGATGACCATGATCGCGAACGCACCGATCAGCGCGATCACGCCGGGCACCGCGCCCATCTCCATGCGGATAAGCTCGCCGAGCGACCGCCCGTCGCGCCGCATCGAGATGAACAGGATCATGAAGTCCTGCACCGCACCGGCGAGGACTACGCCGGCGAGGATCCAGAGCGTGCCGGGGAGATAGCCCATCTGCGCGGCAAGCACCGGCCCGACGAGTGGGCCCGCGCCGGCGATGGCGGCGAAATGGTGGCCGAACAGGACGTTGCGATCGGTCGCGACGTAGTCGAGGCCGTCCGCGCGGCGCAGCGCCGGGGTCTGGCGACTTGGGTCGAGTTGCATCACATGCCGCGCGATATATCGCGCGTAGAACCGGTAGGCGATCAGCTGGACCGACACGGCCGCGGTGACGATCCACAGCGCGTTGACATGCTCGCCGCGCTCGAACGCGACGACGGCAAGCGCGCAGGCTGCGAGGAGCGCAAGGGCGCCCCAACCGATCTTCTCGCGTAATGTCATTGCGTTCGCCCTCCCGCGGTCCGTTACGCGCGGCATCGCGTATTCAGGCGCGGAGCGCTAGCCTAGATTAGCTCGTACACCCGCCCCACAGCTCCACCCCGGCGAAGGCCGGGGCCCAATTGGAAGGGTCGTCGTAACGCAGTGAGAGCTTCACCGTTACCGTTCCCCAATTGGGCCCCGGCCTTCGCCGGAGTGGTGGCTTGGTTGGATAAAGGTGGCGCTCCCCGGTCAACGGGGCTCGATCTGAGCAGGCGGCATGCAAAACGCAGTTCAACCCCATCCCGTCACCCCGGCGGAGGCCGGGGCCCACCGGCCCGCATACTCCACGGGCTGCGAGTATGCGGAACGGTGGATGCCGGAACGAGCCCGGCATGACGGGGAAGGGGGCTGGTTGCTGCTCCGGTTTGCGCGGGATATTCTCGCGGCCGTAGCGCGGATTCCAACGAGGCTGTTCCTCCGCGTACGCGGGGGAACAGCTTGGGTGGGCTCTCCCCAGCCGTGAGGGCAGACGTAGTGCGCGGCAGCGACGAGCAAGCGCCCTTCGCCAGCTCTACGCCGCAAACTCAAACCTGCGAGTGATGGCCCTTCAGCTCATCGCCGACGATCCGCACCACGTGCAGCACGTTGGTCGAGCCAGGCGTCCGGAACGGCACGCCCGCCAGTACGATCACCCGGTCGCCGGCCTTCGCCATCCCATGCCGTAACGCCATCCGCTTCGACTTGGCCACCATGTCCTCGAACGACTCGACGTCGCGCGTATGCACGGCATGCGTCCCCCACAGCAGCCCCAGGCGACGTGCGGTCTCATCGCTCGGCGTCAGCACCAGCAGCGGCACCGACGGCCGCTCGCGCGCGATCCGGCGGGCGGTCGAGCCCGACGTCGTGAAGCAGATGATCGCCACCGCCGACACGGTCGCGGCGATGTTCTTCGCCGCCTCGGCCAGCGCGTCCGCGGTCGTCGGATCGGGCTTCATCACGGTGAAGTGCATGCGGTCGCCATGCTCGGGATCGGCCTCGACCGACACGCCGATCGCATCCATCATCGCGACCGATTCGACCGGCCATGCACCCGCTGCGCTTTCCGCCGACAGCATGATCGCGTCGGCGCCGTCATACACGGCGGTCGCGACGTCCGACACTTCCGCCCGCGTAGGGGAGGGCGAGGTGATCATCGATTCGAGCATCTGCGTCGCGACCACCACCGGGCGGCCCATCCGGCGCGAGACCTCGACGATGCGCTTCTGCAAAGGCGGGACCTGCTGCGGCGGCAGTTCGACGCCGAGATCGCCGCGCGCGACCATCACGCCGTCGCAGGCCTCGACGATTTCCTCGAGCCGCTCGATCGCCGCCGGCTTCTCGATCTTCGCCATCAGCGCCGCCTTGCCGCCGATCAGTTTCCGCGCTTCCCACAGATCTTCCGGGCGCTGGACGAACGACAGCGCGATCCAGTCGACGCCCTGGTCGACCGCGAAGTCGAGATCGCTGCGATCCTTCTCGGTCAGCGCGGCCATCGGCAGCACCACGTCGGGGACGTTCAGACCCTTGCTGTTCGACAGTGCGCCGCCAACCTCGACCCGCGTTGTGATCTCGCGCGGGCTATGCGACACGACGCGCAGCACGAGCTTGCCGTCGTCGAGCAGCAGGCGCGCGCCCGGCTCGATCGCCGCGAAGATCTCGTCGTGTGGCAGTTCCACCCGCGTTGCGTCGCCCGGCGTCGGGTCGCGATCGAGCACGAAGGTCGAGCCGGTTTCGAGCACGGTGCGGCCGCCGTCGAACTTGCCGACGCGCAGCTTCGGCCCCTGGAGATCGGCGAGGATCGTCGAGGGGCGGCCGAATTCCTTCTCCAGCGCGCGAATCGCCTGGATCACGGCGATCTTCGACTGCTGGTCGCCGTGGCTCATGTTGATCCGGAACGCGTCTGCGCCCGTGCGGAAGAGGGTAGCGATCATCTCGGGGGTGCTGCTGGCAGGGCCGAGCGTCGCTAGAATGCGGACTTTGCGCGAACGGGGTGCGATGGCCTTGGTCATGCGGTGCGTCTTCCTCGGCGTTTCCTGGGGGAGGTCTTTGCCGCGACGGGCCTTAAACCCTATCTCCGCGGGATCAACCACGGAGCATAGTAATGAATCCCGATCGCCTCGATACTTTGGACGATGCCGTAGCGGCACAGGCCTTTCGCCGCCTGATCCGTCATCTCCGCCACCGCGAGGACGCGCAGAACGTCGACCTGATGGGGCTCGCCGGTTTCTGTCGCAATTGCCTGTCCGACTGGGTCGAGGAAGCGAGCGGCCTGTCGAAGGATGCCGCACGCGAGACGGTTTACGGGATGCCGTATTCGGAGTGGAAGGCGCACCACCAGGGCGACGCGACGCCCGAGCAACTCGAACGGATGAAGGCGAGCGTCGCGAAGAACGCGGTGGTCTGAGAACGGCTGCCATTGATTCGCGACGATCCCCCGCAGGGTCGCTTGAGCCGGCCACGGTAAACGCCTAGACGCTGGCCCGCACCCAATTCGGCATGATTCAGGACGTCTCCGGACGACGATCACCGGTGCGGGCTTGTATCTTGATTGGCTTTTGACCGGCGCGTGGGCGCTGGCGAGTGGGGAATTTTCGATGTCTGACGAACGGCAACACGGCATGGGCGGCGGCGCGGTCGCAGCGGACGAACTGCGCCTGCTGATCGAGCGCGCCGAGCGTCTCGAAGAAGAGAAGAAGGGTATCTCGGACGACATCAAGGACGTGATGGCCGAAGCCAAGGGCCGCGGTTACGACCCCAAAGCGATCCGGAAAATCCTGTCGATCCGGAAGAAGAAGAAGGAAGAGTATCAGGAGGAGGAAGCGATCCTCGAAGTGTATCTCCAGGCGTTGGGGATGATCTGAGGATCGCCAGGGCGGTGAGACGGCCAAACGCGTCGATTTTGACGTGTTTAACAAAACTGTCATCGGTTGCGGCTTAGTGTCCGGCTATGAACATCCGTTTTCTCGCCGCCCTCGCGCTGGCTACTATGGCCGCCCCCGCCCAGTCGGATGAGGGGGCGGCCAACGCCAGCTTCTGCCAGCGGATCGCAACCGAGCTCGGTATGAAGACGGCGAAACCGTCTGACGGCCACGCCGCATGGGAGCTGAAGACGCTCGGTGGCCTGGGTACCGCGCTGTTCGGTGGATCGAGCTATGTTTCGATGGGGCTCGGTCCGGCTGAAGACTCGGTCATCACTAACGCACGCCAATATGTCGATGCGTGTGCCAGCGTCGCCAGCGGAATGGTATGCACGGTCACCGGGCCGGCGGAATTCCAGATTGGCGTGAAAGACCACATGGTCAAGATGCGCGCGAATGCAGGCGAGCGTGCACAGGTCAGCATGGTAAAGATGCGCATCCGATGCGAGGACCGTTGACCGCGCCGAATATTGCGCTTGCTGTCGTCACAGCCGTCCTCTTGCTGGTGCTGGTCAACGTCATCACGGTCGCCGCGTTCGCGCTCGACAAGCGGCGATCATCGACTGGCGCGTGGCGCATTCCTGAATCCCGCTTGCTCTGGCTCGCCGCACTTGGCGGCAGCCCGGGCGCGTTCTGGGCGCGCAATCGCTACCGGCACAAGACACGGAAGCAACCATTCGTCGGTCGGCTCCAGCTCATCGCGATGGTACAAGTTGGCGTCGTCGCAGGTCTCGCCATCGCGTTCGCATTCTAGGTTCGGCGACCGGCAGCGTCATTGCTGCACCTGGAAAAATAGGTGTATTGCTGTAATGCTACATTGCATCGGGGGGCAAGCATGCGGGTATTTCTGGGGATTGCGGCGGCATCATTGGTTAGTGCTCCCGTCGCGGCGCAATCGGTTGAGGTCGACACCCAAAAACTCGGTCAGCGGGCCGAGGCGTTCGTCCGGGTCCGCAACCAGTTCGATCAGGCGGCGATGATCGCGATGATGGCGCCCGAGTACCGGGAGGTGTCGCCCGTTGGCGAGGTCGATTCCCGCGAGCGCGTGATCGGGTTCTACGCAGCCGACAAGAAATCGGCCGCACCGCCGATGACGATCACCGAGACCGTCGCGCGGCCTGTTGGCACGATCGGTGTCGTCACGATGCGGATCGCCTACACCATGCCCGGCAAGGACGGTCAGATGCAGACGCGCGCGCTGCGGGCCGGCTTCGTCGCGCGACGGATCAAGGGCGACTGGCAGTTCGTGTCGTTGCAGTTCACCCCGATCCGCGGATGACGACCTAAGCCGCCTCCGCCGGCAGCGTCGTCCAGCCCAGCCCTGGGATCGTGATCGAGCGTTTGCCGGCGAGATCGGTGCGGCACACGATCAGTTCGCGGCTCTCTATGTAGCCGATCAGGCGCTTCACACGGCCAAGCGAACTCGTACCATACGTCGCTGCGATGCGCGCGTCAGACGGGCAGGGCTCGCCTTCACGTGCCGCGCGGGCCACCAAAAGGAACGCGCCGAGCATGTCGTCGGGCAGGCCGCTCGCCACGTCCAGCGCCGCCGTCCACGCCTCGTCCGTCATGTCGAAAATACCGGCGCGGGCGCAGCTCAGCCGCCGCACGAAGCCGGGCAGGTCGAGCGGCGGCTTGGCGAGGCCCCCCATCCGGCAGCGCACCTGGAAATCCTGGAACAGCACCGACGGAGGCCGCAGCGTCGACTCAGGATCCTCGACGATCGCGCGGAACACGTCGGCGTAGACCGCCTCGACCTCGTCGTCGGTCTTCTCGGGCGGCGGCGGTGCGGCGGTGCGCGGTTCGGGCGGGCGGGCGATGCCGTCGAGCAGTTCCTCCGCCGGCACGCGACGCGGGCGCGAATCGAACATCAGGCCGAGTTCGGGCGCGTCGACCACCGGCTCGGACAACAGGTCCTGCAGGTCCATCGGCGCAGCGCTGGGGAGGGGAGTGAGCTTCGGGCTTCCGCTGCGCGCGGAGGTCGCTACATCGCCGATCTTCACCGTGATCGGTCGCCGCGAAACCGCCGGCCCGAGCGCCATGAACGTGCCCCGCTGGAGATCGCGAATCGCTTCGGCCTGGCGTCGCTCCATGCCGAGCAGATCCGCCGCGCGCGCCATGTCGATGTCGAGGAAGGTGCGCCCCATCAGGAAGTTCGACGCTTCCGCGGCAACGTTCTTCGCGAGCTTGGCCAGCCGCTGCGTCGCGATCACCCCGGCGAGGCCGCGCTTACGGCCGCGGCACATCAGGTTGGTCATTGCCGCCAGCGATGCGCGGCGGACTTCCTCTGACACTTCGCCGCCGGTCACCGGCGCGAACATCTGCGCCTCGTCGACCACCACCAGCACCGGATACCAATGCTCGCGCGGCGCATCGAACAGCGCTGAGAGGAACGACGCCGCACAGCGCATCTGGCCCTCGACCTCGAGTCCTTCGAGGCTCAGCACGGCGGACGTCCGATGTTCGCGCAACCGCGTCGCGATGCGCGAGATTTCGCGCTCGCTATAGTCGCCGGCCTCGATCACGACGTGACCATGCGGGCCGGCGAGCGTCACGAAATCGCCTTCCGGATCGATCACGATCTGCTGGACGTGGCCCGCCGATCGCTCGAGCAGCCGGCGCAGCAGATGCGATTTTCCCGAGCCCGAATTGCCCTGCACCAACAGGCGGGTGGCGAGTAATTCCTCCAGGTCGACGCCGACGGCAGTACCATTGCCGTCGGTGCCCATATTCACGCTAACCGTCATGCCGCGCGTTTGGCAGGTGCGGGCGCATGGGAGCAAGGAGTCTTTGTCGCTTCCGTCGCAAGCCGGGCTTTGCGCGCTGGCATAATCCGCATTCCGGGCTAGGGCGCAAACCATGGCTACGAAACAATCCCTGCTCGCCGACCTTTCGCAGCGACTGCTCGGCAAGGCGCCGGGCGATCTCGACGACGAGGAGCGCCGCGTCCTCGCGGGGATCGAATCGGGTACCACCGTCAGCCGCGACGCCGCCGACGTGTCGGACGAGCGATCGACGTTCGGTGAACGGCTGTCGGACCGCGTCGCGGCGATCGGTGGGTCATGGGGGTTCATCATCGCGTTCAGTGCGGTGCTGATCGGCTGGATGCTGCTGAATTCGGACATCCTCGCGCATTTCGGCCGCGCGTTCGATCCGTATCCCTACATCTTCCTCAACCTGCTGCTGTCGACCGTCGCGGCGATCCAGGCGCCGGTGATCATGATGAGCCAGAACCGACAATCGGCGAAGGACCGCCTGGCGGCGAGCCTCGACTACGAGACCAACCTGCGCGCCGAACTCGACATCCTGCGCGTGCATCACAAGATCGATCATCTCGTGCTCGCCCGGCTCGAAGCGATCGAGCGGAAAATCGACGGTCTGGCGAAATCCGCGCCTGACGCCTAAGAGCGGGGCCATCAGCTAAAGAGGCACCGATGGCAGGCCATTCCAAATACAAGAATATCATGTACCGCAAGGGCGCGCAGGACAAGAAGCGCTCGTCGGCGTTCAGCAAGCTCAGCCGGGAAATCACGGTCGCGGCCAAGATGGGCCTGCCCGACGTCGACATGAACCCGCGCCTGCGCGCGGCGGTCAACGCGGCCAAGGCGGCGTCGCTGCCCAAGGAGAACATCCAGCGCTCGATCGACAAGGCGAGCCGCGGCGATGCCGAGAATTATGAGGAAATCCGCTACGAGGGCTTCGGCCCCGGCGGCGTGTCGCTGATCATCGAGGCGCTGACCGACAACCGCAACCGCACCGCGACCAACGTGCGCGTCGCGGTCGGCAAGAACGGCGGCAACCTCGGGGCGGGCGGTTCGGTCAGCCACGCATTCGACCGCGTCGGGCTGATCTCGTATCCGGCAAGCGCGGGCGATGCCGACACGGTGTTCGAAGCGGCACTCGAAGCGGGCGCGGAAGACGTCACGTCGAGCGAGGACGGCCATGAGGTCTGGACCGCGCAGGGCGACCTGCACGAGGTGGCCAAGGCGTTGGAAGCCAAGCTCGGCGAGGCGGAAGGCGCAAAGCTCGCCTGGCGTCCGCAGGTGATGGTCGCGGTGGGTGCGGATGATGCGGCGACGCTGTTCAAGCTGATCGACGCGCTCGACGACGACGACGACGTGCAGACGGTGTGGGGCAATTACGAAATATCCGACGAGATCATGGAAACGCTCGGCTGAGATGAAGAAGGTTGGTTCACGCGGAGACGCGGAGACGCGGAGAGTTGTGTTTCGTGGCGACCTCCTCCGCGTCAGCGGCCTCATCTCTGCCGGCCGGCCCGGAGAACTGAAAGTCCCGCTAACGCAAGACGATCGCCAAGAACGCACCCTCTCCGCGTCTCCGCGCCTCCGCGCGAACCAACTTTCTCCTTCTACCTGCGCATGATCATCCTCGGACTAGACCCCGGCCTCGGCACCACCGGCTGGGGCGTCATCCGCGCCGACGGCAACCGCTTGAGCCATATCGCCAACGGCCAGATCAAGACCGATCCGTCGATGGCGCTCCCCCGCCGCCTCACCGCGCTCTACAACGCGCTGATCGACGTCATCCGCACCGAGCGCCCCGACGGCGCCGCGGTCGAGGAAGTGCTCGGCAACACCAACGCGCAGTCGACGCTGAAGCTCGGGCAAGCGCGCGGCGTCGTCCTGCTCGCCGCGGCGGGCGCAGGGCTGCATATCGGCGAATACCACCCGTCGACCGTCAAGAAGGGCGTCGTCGGCACCGGCGGCGCAGACAAGAAGCAGATCCAGGCGATGATGGCCGTGTTGTTGCCCGGAGCGAAACTCGCCGGCCCCGACGCCGCCGACGCGCTCGCGGTCGCGATTACGCATGCGCATCACGTTGCCAGTGCCGCCGCCCTGGCACGACGCAGCGGCATAGGCGCCTGACCTCTTCGGCGATCCGACCAACGCGGGGTAACGCCGTCCCCGGCGTAGCATCCGACGACGCGCGCCACGGCTAGCCGCATCACAAATATCAACCGTAGCCAATATCCGCTCGGACAAAACCTGGTTCATTTTGAATGAGATCAGCGCCTGAGCGCTATAATTACACCTCAATCAAGTTTTAATAGCCAAGCCTGCATTGCTGTGGCAGCGCCGCCCGTGATTTTTTAATTTAGATTAAGGGCGGCGCGATGCTTGTCGAACACGTACGAGGTGGGACGAACAGCAACAATGTTCCGGCCTCGGCGTTCGCAATGCCCGCGGGCATGACGATGCGGTACGACCTCCCCGATCTCGCGCTGTCCGAGTATTTGACGGGGTACGCGATCTACGCCTCGAACGACCGCACCCCGATGCTCAACTGGTATCTGCCGGCACCGGCGATGATCTCCGTACTGGTCGATGCCGGGCCACTGACCGTCTCGGTCGGCAACCACCGCTTCGGCCCGCTCGACCGCGCAAGCTTCTACGGCCCGACCAGCCGCGCCTTCCGGACCGAGACGCGTGGCGGGATCGCCGTCGGCATCGGCCTCAGCGCGCTCGGCTGGTCGCGGCTCACCGCGCGGTCGGCGGGCGAATTCCACAACCGCGTCGTGCCGCTCAGTTCGGCGCTAGGGTCAGATCTTTCCGCGCGGCTGGTCGAAGGGCTCGACGCGCTAGACGACGACACGATGATCAAGCCGCTGCTCGATGCGGTGTTCGCTGCGTTTTTCACTCGCCCGCATCCGCGCGAGGATCTGATCCGCGCGTTCACGGCGTTGACCGTCACCGACGGCGTGATCGAGATGAAGGACGTCGCGGACCGCCTCGACATCCCGACGCATGAACTGCGACGCATGGCGACGCGCCATTTCGGCATGCCGCCAAAGCTGTTGCTAAGGCGCGCACGGTTCCTGCGATCGTTCATCAGCCTGATCAGGACGGACGGCATGGCGGACTATTCGAAGATCGACAGCAGCTATTTCGACGCCTCGCATTTCCTCCGCGATGCCGGCACGTTCCTCGGCACGACCCCGCGCCGCTTCATCGCGTCCGACACCGTATTCCTGCGCGCCAGCCTGCGTGCCCGCGCGATGGTGATCGGCGCGCCGACTCAGGCGCTGCACGAAGCCGCGAAGGCTACCGCGACCGTCCAGAACCGACCGACGGGCGAGCAGGATCGTCCGCAGCCTAACGCCTGACCGGCATGCGCGTCGATCGAGCAGGGAAGCGGGTATTTTGACGGGATGACGCCGCGCCGTCGATGTTCTACCGCCTGATCCAATGATCGTGCATCTCAAAGGACGGCTGGACTCGACCGGCATCGACCATGCCGTGATCGACGTCGGCGGCGTCGGCTATCTCGTCGGCGCATCGGCGCGCACGCTGTCGGCGCTCGGCCCAATCGGCGAGGCCTGCACGGTGTTCACCGAACTGCTGGTAGGCGAGGATTTCCAGCGGCTTGTCGGGTTTTCCAGCGCAGACGAGCGCGATTGGTTTCGGTTGCTGACGGGCGTGCAGGGGGTCGGCGCCCGCGTTGCGCTCGCGATCCTGTCGGCGCTTGAGCCGGTCGACCTGTCACGCGCGATCGCGAGCGGCGACAAGGCGATGGTCGCGCGCGCCAACGGTGTCGGCCCCAAGCTCGCCCAGCGCATCGTGATGGAATTGAAGGACAAGGTCGGCGGCATCGCGCTCGGTCTCGGGCCGGCGGTAGTCAACGCTGCGCCCGGCGCGTCCGCGGATGCGGTATCGGCGCTACTCAACCTCGGGTTCCGCCCGAACGAGGCGAGCGTCGCCGTGGCCGCGGCGGACGAGGAACTGGGGCCGGCGGCTTCGCTTGACGCGCTGGTCAGGCTGGCGTTGCGCAAGGCGTCGAAGTCTTAGGGTTAGGACGATCGCCGTTCTCCTGCGCACGCAGGAGTCCAGGATCACAATCCTCGCGCTCTGTTGCCCTGGGCTCCTGCGTGCGCAGGAGAACGCTATCGACCGCCAATAGTCCGTCATCCTGACGAAAGTCAGGATCCAGAGCCGCGATCGGCAGTGCCAATAACCCTGGATCCTGACTTTCGTCAGGATGACGGAGATGACTCGGGCGGTATGCGTACTACGGTCGCCTCGTCCTCAGAGCGGGGTGAGCAGCGCTTTCCCCCCGAAATGCGCGTCGAGGTTCGCAACCACCAACGCCCCCATCGCCGCCCGCCCGTCGACGGTCGCGCTACCCTGATGCGGTGACAGTACCACCCGATCCATCGCCTTGAGCGCGTCGGGAACCGCAGGTTCGTCGGCGAACACATCGAGCCCCGCCCCGGCGATCGTCCCGTCCTGGAGCGCCGCCACCAGCGCCGGTTCGTCCACCAGACTCCCCCGAGCGATATTGACCAAGATACCGTCCTCGCCAAGCGCCGCGAGAACACCCGCATCCACGATATGCGACGTCGCGTCGCCCCCAGGCGCGGCAATGATCAGCACGTCGCACGCCGCCGCAAGCGAAGCGATATCGGCATGGAACACGCCCGCCAAATCCGGCTTAGCGGAGCGCGCCGTATAATGGAGTTCACTCGCGAACGGCGCAGCGCGCTGGGCGATGGCCTTGCCGATCCGCCCCAGCCCGAAGATCCCGATCCGTCGCCCGCTCGCCCGGCGCGCGAGGTCGACCTGCCACCCGCCGTCCCGCACCACACGGTCGTTCGCGACGATCCGCCGCTGCACCGCCAGCATGAGCCCGATCGCGAGGTCCGCGACGTCGTCGGTCAGCACGTCGGGCGTCGTCGTCACCGCGATGCCGCGCGCTTTGGTCGCGGCAAGGTCGATTCCGTCATATCCGACGCCGTGAATCGCGATGATCTCCAGCGCAGGTAGGCGATCGAGCAGCACGGCATCGACCACGCTGCTCCCGCCACCGACGATCGCGCGCGTCGTCGCGGGCGGATCCTTGCGGTGCAACGTGAAGCGCTCGGCAAGCGTCGCCTCCAACGCGGGCGAGACTCCGCCCAGCAGATACAAATCGGGGTGCGAGGTGTTGTTGGTCATCCCACCCCCATAGCCGCCTTGCCCCCTTTACCGCGAGCGCGCTATCGCGGGGATGTGACCGATACAGACCGCATCCTGACTGCCGCCAAGCGTCCCGAAGACGTCGACGCCGCGCTGCGCCCGAAGACGCTCGACGAATTCGTCGGGCAAAAGGCCGCGCGCGAGAACCTTCGCATCTTCATCCAGGCGGCGAAGTCGCGTGGCGATGCGCTCGATCACGTGCTGTTCTTCGGGCCGCCGGGGCTCGGCAAGACCACGCTCGCGCAGATCGTGGCACGCGAAATGGGAGTGGGGTTCCGCGCCACCTCCGGCCCGGTGATCGCCAAGTCGGGCGATCTTGCCGCTCTGTTGACCAATCTCGAGGATGGCGACGTGCTGTTCATCGACGAGATCCACCGGTTGCAGCCCGCGGTCGAGGAAGTGCTGTATCCGGCGATGGAGGATCGCGCGCTCGATCTGATGATCGGCGAGGGGCCGAGCGCTCGGTCGGTGCGGATCGACCTGCCGCGGTTCACGCTGATCGGGGCGACCACGCGGCAGGGGTTGCTGACGACGCCGTTGCGCGATCGCTTCGGCATCCCGGTGCGGCTGCAATTCTACACGGTCGAGGAACTGGAGCGCGTCGTCACGCGCGCGGCGGGGTTGCTCGGACTGGGCATCGCCAAGGACGGCGCGATGGAGATCGCGCGGCGTGCGCGGGGGACGCCACGTATTGCCGGACGGTTGCTGCGAAGGGTGCGCGATTTCGCGAATGTCGCAGGGCACGAGACGGTCGACGCGCGGGCGGCGGATGCGGCGCTCAACCGGCTTGAAGTCGATTCGCTCGGGCTCGACGCGATGGATCGGCGGTATCTGATGATGATCGCCGACATCTACCGCGGTGGCCCGGTCGGTGTGGAGACTCTAGCGGCAGGTCTCAGCGAACCGCGCGACACGATCGAGGAAGTGATCGAGCCCTATCTGATCCAGCTCGGCCTGATCGCGCGCACCGCTCGCGGTCGGTTCCTGAATGCGGGAGGGTGGAAGCACCTCGGCCTGAACCCGCCGGCGGGGAGCCAGGACGGGCTGTTCGACGCATAAGGTCGTCATCGGACTCGTGATCGTTTTGGCCTCATATCGTCACCCCAGCGAAAACTGGGGTCGCCCAATTGGAGGGCGCCGGGGGGTGGCGATTCCCACGGGAATATCCCAGCTTTCGCTGGGATGACGGCCATGAGGCCTGGGACCCCGAAACTCCTTTGTAAGAATCCACTCCCAGAGATCGATCGAACTTGGGTGCGACACTGCTTTTGTTGCGTGGCACCCAAGCGCTTCATCTGATAGCCAACGCGAATGCCCCTTTCGGCCGCCGCCTCCGCCCGCGAAATCCTCACCAGCCTTCACGACGTGATGGCGTCGCGCACGTCCGCGCAAGCCAAGCTGAACGCCGTCGTCGGCATCATCGCCACCGCGATCGACAGTGAGGTCTGCTCGATCTACCTGCTGCGCGAAGGCGTGCTCGAACTGTTCGCGACCCGCGGCCTCGACCAGGCGGCTGTCCACGTCACCAAGCTTGCGCTCGGCGAAGGTCTGGTCGGCACGATCGCCGAGGACGTCGAGGTTCTCAATCTCGACGAAGCCGCCAGCCACCCCGATTTCGCCTACAAGCCCGAGACGGGCGAGGACCGGTTCCACAGCTTTGCCGGCGTGCCAATCATCCGTCGCGAGCGCTCGGTGGGCGTCCTGGCCGTCCAGCACACCGACCGTCGCAAATATGCCGACGTCGAGATCGAGGCGCTGCAGACGGTGGCGATGGTGCTCTCCGAACTGATCGCCAATGCCGGCCTGATCGACACCACCGGCGGCGGCGCGGACCGGCCGCAGTCGACCGCGGCGATGCGGATTCCCGGACAAAAGCTCGTCGACGGCATGGGCGCGGGCTTCGCGGTCTATCACCAGCCGCGTATCCATATCGAGCACACCGTCGCCGAGGACACCGACGCCGAGCGCCACCGCGTCTACGCGGCGTTCGACAAGATGCGCGAAGGCATCGACCGGATGACGCGCGAGGCCGAATTCGGCGTCGGCGGCGAGCATGTCGAAGTGCTCCAGACCTACAAGATGTTCGCCTATGACGAGGGCTGGGCGCGGCGCATCAACGAAGCGATCGACTCCGGCCTCACCGCCGAAGCCGCGATCGAGCGCGTCCAGCAGCGCACCCGCCAGCGCATGCGCCAGATCGACGATCCGCTGCTCGCCGACCGGATGCACGACCTGGAGGACTTGTCGAACCGGCTGCTCCGCATCGTCTCGGGCCAGATGGGTACCGCCGCGCAGATGGGCCTGCGCCAGGACACTATTCTCATTGCGCGCAATCTAGGCCCCGCCGAACTGCTTGAATACGACAAGCGCCGGCTGAAGGGTGTGATCCTCGAAGAAGGCTCGCTCACCGCGCACGTCACGATCGTCGCCCGCGCGATGGGCGTCCCCGTGCTTGGCCGCGTCCGCGACATCCGCCGGTTGGTCGCAGAGGGCGACATGCTGTTGCTCGACAGCGCCGAGAGCAACGTCTTCGCGCGGCCGTCCGCGGCGATGGAGGAGGCGTTCGAGGCGCGCCTCGCAATGCGCCAGAAGCGCAAGGCTGCGTTCGCGGCGCTGCGCGACGTGCCGCCGATCACCAAGGACGGCCACCGACTGACGCTGATGGTCAACGCCGGTCTACGCGACGATGTCGCCGCGCTCGACGTGACCGGCGCCGACGGCATTGGCCTGTTCCGCACCGAGTTCCAGTTCCTCGTCTCCGCCACGCTGCCACAGCGCGAGCGCCAGCAGCGGCTCTACCGCGAAGTGCTCGACGCGGCCGGCGATCGCCCGGTGATCTTCCGCACCGTGGATATCGGCGGCGACAAGGCGCTGCCGTATCTCAACAAGGAAGACGCCGACGAGGAGAATCCGGCGATGGGCTGGCGAGCGCTGCGCCTTGGCCTCGAGCGCGACGGGTTGATGAAGGTGCAGGCGCGCGCGCTTCTCGAAGCCGCCGCGGGTCGCACGCTCAACGTGATGTTCCCGATGGTCAGCGAGCCGTGGGAATTCGACGAGGCGCGTGCGCTGTTCGAGGCACAGCGGACGTGGCTCGAAGGGCGCGGGCGGAAGATGCCGCTCGCGATCCGCTACGGTGCGATGCTGGAGGTGCCGGCGCTCGCCGAGATGCTCGACATCCTGCTGCCGAAGATCGAGTTTCTGTCGATCGGCACCAACGACCTCACGCAGTTCCTGTTCGCCGCCGATCGCGCCAATCCGAAGCTCGCCGAGCGCTACGACTGGCTCAGTCCGTCGATCCTCCGCTTCATCGCGCGGCTGGTCGCACCGGTCCGCGCGGCGGGTGTCGACCTGGCGGTCTGCGGCGAGATGGGTGGGCGTCCGCTTGAGGCTATGGCGCTGATCGGGCTCGGCATCGAGCGGCTGTCGATAACTCCCGCGGCCGTCGGTCCTATCAAGGCGATGACGCGCTCGCTCGATCGCGCTGCGCTGACCGCATACATGGCAGGGCTGCTGGCCAACCCGCCGCGCGACATGCGCGGTGCGCTGACGACCTGGGCAACCGAGAACGGCGTCGAAATCGTCTGATCGGCGGAAAGCTGCGGTTAAGACGCGCGGTGCGTTGACACGGCTGGGGCCCTCTGAAAGACGGGTGACATGGCGGGAAACGCTACGCACCCGTGTTCGGAGACAAGAATGGACGAGGTCGAAACCGGCCAGAACGCAGCACCCGCTCAACCAGAGCGTGCTGGCGACATTCTCCGCAAGGCACGCGAGGCGCAGGGCCTGACCGTCGCGGATATCGCGACGCGTACCCGCGTGCCGCTGCGCCACCTCGAAGCGATCGAGGCATCCGATTATTCGACGCTGCCGTCCTCGACCTACGCAGTCGGTTTCAGCCGTGCCTATGCGCGCGCGATGGGCATCGACGAGGTGCAGATCGCCAACATCGTCCGGAGTGACGTCGCGAAGTTGGGCAGCAAGAAGCCCGAATACGAACCGTACGAGATGACCGATCCGTCGCGCGTGCCTTCGCGCGGGCTGGCGATCGTCGCGCTGGGCATCGCGATCGCGGTGCTGGTGCTGGTCGGGCTGTGGTACGGCACCGACATGTTCCGTGGTTCGAACAACGCCTCGACCACGACGCCGATCGCCGAGACCGCGCCGAACCCCGCCGCGCAGACCGCGCAACCGGTTCCTGCGCCGGCCACGCCGGCCAACGGGCAGGTCACGCTGACTGCCTCGGACGAGGTGTGGATGCGCGTCTACGATGCCGACAACAAGACGCTGTACCTCGGCACTATGAAGCCCGGCGAGAAGTTCGATGTGCCGAAGGATGCCAAGGATCCGAAGATCAACATCGGTCGCGCCGACAAGCTGGCGGTGACGCTCAACGGCGCCGCGGCGCCTGCGCTCGGCACGGGTGAACGCGCGATCAAGGACGTGTCCGTGGGTGCGCCGGCGATCGCGGCGCGGATTGCCGGCACGCCCGAGCCTCAGGCCACGCCGACCGCGACCGAAGCGACGCCGACGCGGTCGTCCGAGCGGTCACGCACCGCCAACCGTCCCCGCACGCCGCGTCGTCCATTGAGCGAAACGCAGCGTGCCAATCTGGATGCGGCCGCGAATCCACCACCCGCCGCTACGGCAACGCCCAATCCGTAACGGCGGCAGACCGGCGCCAGGGTCTTAAGGCTGGCGACAGGATGGGTAGTGCAGCTATACCCGGACGATTAACCAATCCACCGGGGGGTGTGGCCCATGCGTAAGTCAATTCTGGTCGGCATCTGCCTCGCGGCGCTGTCGCCCGCTGCCGTACAGGCACAAAACGTCGAGGGCCGCGTCGGCAAGCTCGAAAGCGAAATGCGCGCGGTCCAGCGGAAGGTTTTCCCGGGTGGTGCGGGCCAGATGCTCCAGCCCGAAGTCCGCGCGCCGCAGAGCGAGCAGGGGCCGGGGCCGGGCTCGCCCGCGACCAGCGCGCTTGCGGACGTGAACCAGCGCGTCACGTCGCTCGAACAGCAGATGACCTCGCTCACCGAGCAGATCGAGCAGAACCAGAACCGCACCCGCCAGTTGCAGGACGCGTTCGACAATTACCGCCGTTCGAACGATGCGCGGCTGAAGACGCTCGAGACCGGTCCCGCGCCGATCGCGACGGGGGCGGGGGCTGGTGGCCCGATCGAATCCGATGATCAGTCGAGTGGTCCATCACGCCCGACCACACGCCCCGAAATCGCGAGCAAGCCTGGCGCGGCGACACCGACGAAGGTCTCGGTCGAGAAGCCGTCGACCGGCGATCCGGCTGAGGACGAGTATATGTACGGCTACCGTCTCTGGGCGGCCAAGCAGTATCCGCAAGCCGAGGCGCAGCTGAAGAAGGTCGTCGCCGAATACCCGAAGAGCAAGCGTGCCAGTTACGCGCAGAATCTGCTCGGCCGGTCGTATCTCGACGAGGGCAAGCCGAGCCTCGCCTCGATGGCGTTCTACGATAATTACAAGAAGATGCCCGAAGGCGAGCGCGCGCCGGACAGCCTGCTGTATCTCGGTCAGGCGCTGACCAAGCTCAACAAGCCGGCGGATGCGTGCAAGGTGTATGACGAGCTGAACGACGTCTACGGCGCCAAGATGGCGTCGGCGATGAAGGGGCAGGTTGCCGCCGGGCGCAGCGCGGCGAAGTGCAAGTAAGGCATCTTCCAGTGCGCATGCGTACCTGCCTGTCCGTGACCTCACGTCGCACTTTACCACCCCCCCGGCGGAGGCCGGGGCCTAATTGGCAAGGTCGTCGTAACGAAGGGCTACGCTTAGTCATCACCGTCCCCCAATTGGGTCCCGGCCTCCGCCGGGGTGGTGACTGCTCGACCGTCGGGACTGTCTCCGCATGACCGAAGAAGGACGCCGCTTCGCCGCCGACTTCGCGCGGCTCGCCAGCGACATCACCAATCCGCTGTTCGCCGTCTCCGGCGGCCCGGACAGCATGGCGATGCTCACCCTAGCGCACGAAGCCCTCTCCCCCGGCTTCACGGTCGCCAGCATCGACCACCGCCTCCGCCCCGAAGCGGTGGAAGAGTCCGCCATGGTCGCCGCGCATTGCGCAACGCTCGGCATCGCCCACGCCACGCTCGCCCCCAGCGAACCGATCACCGGTGCCAGCATCCAGGCGCAGGCCCGCACCACGCGCTACGCCCTCCTGACCGATCACGCCCGCGCGATCGGGGCAGGGGCGCTCGTCACCGGCCATCACGCCGACGACCAGGCAGAAACCTTCCTCATGCGCGCCGCCCGCGGCTCCGGCCTTGCCGGCCTCGCCGGAGTCCGCGCCCGCACCGAAGTCCACGGCGTCACGGTTATCCGCCCGCTGCTCGACTGGCGCCGCGCCGAGCTCCGTGCGATTGTCCGCCGCGCCGAAGTGCCGTTCTTCGACGATCCCTCAAACCACGACGACCGTCACGATCGCACCCGCTTCCGCCGGTTGCTCGACGAGAACGAATGGCTCGGCACGCCCAACCTCGCCCGCGCCGCAGCGGCACTCGCCGAGACCGACACCGACGTCCGCGCGATGGTCGACTGGATCTGGACCGAACGCGCCAAGGTCGGCGGCGGCGAGGTGAAGCTCGCGGTCGAGAAGCTGCCCCGCGAGATCCTCCGCCGCCTCGCGCGCCGCGCGATCGGTACGGTCCGCACCGACGCCGGCATCGTCGCGCCCGAATGGACCGAGGCTGCCAACATCGAAAGCCTGCTCGACTCGCTGATGACCGGCAAGCGCACCACCCAAGCCGGGATCATCGCCAGCGTTCGCGGCGACGTCTGGCGCTTCCGCGAGGCACCACCGCGCAGAACCGCTTAGCGCGCCCGTCCGTTCACACTGATCAACGCAAGTCGCGCGTTGTTCCATTGCCATTAACCTGCGCACGCTTATCTTGTGCGGTGAAAGGTATCGTGCACCCATGAGCGACAACGACAACCGCGGTCAGAAGCCCCAGGGCCCCGGAAACGGTGGCCCCGAGAATGGCGGCGGCAATCCTTGGATGAAGAGCCTGTTGATCTGGGTCGGCATCCTGCTCGCGCTGGCGCTGTTCGTGACCATGTTCGACGGCCGCACGGCGGCGTCGGGTGGCAACACGATCGCGTATTCGGCGTTCCTCGACAAGGTCGACGAGGGAACCGTCAAGGACGTCAACATCTCGCGCGATATCATCTCGGGGACGTTGTCCTCGGGCGAGAAGTTCAAGTCGTATCCGATCCCGGACTCAACGCTCGTGCCAAAGCTGCGCGAGAAGGGCGTCTCGATCAGCGCGAAGCCCGAAGAGGGCCCGTCGATGTTGGCGCTTTTGCTGTATCAGTCGCTGCCGTTCCTGCTGTTCCTCGGCATCGCGTTCTTCGTGCTGAAGCAGATGCAGAAGAACTCTGGCTCGGGCGCGATGGGTTTCGGCAAGAGCCGCGCGAAGATGCTGACGCAGAAGGAGGGTAAGGTCACCTTCCAGGATGTCGCCGGCATCGACGAGGCGCGCGAAGAGCTGGAAGAGATCGTCGAGTTCCTGAAGGATCCGACCAAGTTTGCACGCCTCGGCGGCAAGATCCCCAAGGGCGCGCTGCTGGTCGGCTCCCCCGGTACCGGCAAGACGTTGCTCGCCCGCGCCATCGCAGGTGAGGCTGGTGTGCCGTTCTTCACGATCTCGGGTTCCGATTTCGTCGAGATGTTTGTCGGCGTCGGCGCGAGCCGTGTCCGCGACATGTTCGAGCAGGCGAAGAAGTCCGCACCTTGCATCGTCTTCATCGACGAAATCGATGCTGTGGGTCGTCATCGCGGTGCCGGTCTCGGCAACGGTAACGACGAGCGCGAGCAGACGCTGAACCAGCTGCTCGTCGAGATGGACGGCTTCGAGGCGAACGAAGGCATCATCATCATCGCCGCGACCAACCGTCCCGACGTGCTCGATCCGGCGCTGCTGCGTCCGGGCCGTTTCGATCGGCAGGTCACGGTGCCGCGTCCGGATATCGAGGGTCGCATCAAGATCCTTGAAGTGCACATGAAGAAGGTGCCGCTCGCGCCCGACGTCGATGCTCGCGTCATCGCACGCGGAACGCCTGGGTTCTCCGGTGCCGATCTCGCCAACCTCGTCAACGAGGCGGCGCTGCATGCCGCGCGCAAGGGCAAGCGCTTGGTGGCGATGGCCGAGTTTGAGGAGGCCAAGGACAAGGTCATGATGGGCGCAGAGCGCCGCAGCATGGTCATGACCGACGACGAGAAGCGGATGACTGCGTATCACGAGGCCGGCCATGCCGTCGTCGCGATGCATGAGGCTGCGTCGGATCCGATCCACAAGGCGACGATCATTCCGCGTGGTCGTGCGCTGGGCATGGTCATGCGCCTGCCCGAGCGCGACTCGTACAGCTATCACCGCGACAAGATGTACGCGAACCTCGCGGTCTCGATGGGCGGCCGCGTCGCCGAGGAAGTCATCTTCGGCTACGACAAGGTGTCGAGCGGCGCCTCGGGCGACATCCAGTACGCCACGGGTCTGGCACGCGACATGGTCACGCGCTGGGGCATGTCGGACAAGGTTGGTCCGCTTGAGTACGGGGAGCCCGAGGGTGAGTCGTTCCTCGGCTACTCGTCGAGCCGTCCGTCGCGGATGTCGAACCAGACCGCGCAGTTGATCGACGACGAGATCAAGCGGATCGTCGAAGGTGGTCTCGACCGCGCCAAGCAGGTGCTGAGCGATCACGTCGACCAGCTTCACACCGTGGCCGGCGCGTTGCTCGAATTCGAGACGCTGACCGGTGACGAGATCAAGAAGCTGATCGCGGGCGAGGATCTCGATCGTCCGGATCCGGGTGCGAAGGCGTCGACCGTCCCGCGTGCGGGCACGTCGATCCCCAAGACCCGCCGTCCGTCGGGACCTTTCGGAACGCCAACCCCTTTGGGGGCGTGATCCGGTTCACCGGACAGTCACTTAAGTAGCTCTATGGGCGGTCTTTTCTCGGAAAGGCCGCCCATGCCGTATTCGCGTTCCAAGGCTGTAGTCGCAGCGCTACTGATGGTCGGCGCGGCAATGCCGGCAAGCGCGGCAATGACCGTCGGCACCTTCCTGGCCCGCGCCAACGCGCTGCGCGACCAGGGCCCGATGGCGCTCATGTCCCCCGACCTCCCCGCCCTGAAGGCCGAAGCCAAGGCCGCAACCAATCAATTGAAGGCGGAACGCGCCGCCCGCGCCGCCGCCGGCAAGCCCCCGATCGCCTGCGTTCCGGAAGGCGAGTCCGTCGGCATCATGGACATGCTCGACGGGCTGAACGAGCTCCCCGCCAGTTACCAGAAGCGCTCCCTCAAGGACGGCTACGCCCGCGTCCTGGCGAACCTCTACCCCTGCCGGTGAGATGTCTGGGGGAGGTGTTGAGGGTGTCCTCTTGTCGCCGTTCGTCCTGAGCGAAGTCGAAGGGCATGCCCCGCGCGAAGGTGCTTCGACTTCGCTCAGCACGAACGGGAGTTTGCAGAACCCGCCAGATGCGATCAGTCCGTCAACCCATGCAGCAACAGCAGTACGATAAACGCCAGCAAAACCGTGAACGCGAACGTCAACAGCGCCATCGTCCGCCAAGCCGCCGACCACTTCCGCAACTCATAAGCCCCACGAAGCTGCGCGAACATGTGGACTGGCGGCACGCACATCGCCGCCATCACGATCCAGCCCTCCGCGACGCCTATGACGCCCGCGACGATCAACACGATCGTCAGGAGCATCATGAACGCCAGCGAATAGGTCACGAAGATCGCGTGGTCGTAGAGGTGATGTTGGCGTCGCCAGAGGAAAAGAAGCGCCATGAACGGCACGGATAATGGAATTAGCCCCCAGCTGTATTTATACGCGCTGGTCTGCAGCTTGTAGAACATCAGGCCCGGATTGCCGTTCGCCTTGCCGATACCGTGGTCCAGCCGCTTCCAGCCGGTCCTGAAGTCGCCGAGGTCGAAAAGCGTCCCGTTGGCGCCCCCATTCTGCATATCGGCGGCGACCCTCAGTGCACGGACAGTGGTACGCAGCGCGCTCGCCTGCCGATCGAGAGTGGCAAGTTGTTCCCCCGAATATTTGGCGGGCGCGCGCTTCGCAACCTCCTGCTGCGCCTCGACTTTGTTCAGCGCGAGGCGAGCCCTGGCGGCCTCGCGCGCATAGTCGGACGTCTTGCCGGTACGCTCGTTCCGGATGAAGTCCTTCGTCATTTCCCCGCCGACCGCGCCGATCGTCGCGAACATCAGGAAGACGGTGAACAGGAACAGCGCCAGCGGCGACACGAACCGCGCCCGCTCGCCATTGACATACCGCCGCGTGAGCGCACCCGGATGCAGCACCAGCAGCGGCAAAGTCCGCCATATCTTGCCTTCGAAATGGAAAACCCCGTGCGCGATCTCATGCCCGATCCCGCCGAGCGAGCGGTGGACGTGTGCTGATTGGCCGCAAGCATGGCAGTGCTCGCCCAACAACCGCGTCCCGCAATTCAGGCACAACGCACCGTCCGTACCATGGCCCGTAGGCGCGCCATGCGCTTCGCCCGCGCTCGGTTCGAACGGGCGCCCAATGACCGTACCTGTGGCGATATCCGCCGCTGCCCCGATATCCCCAGTCATGCGTCCCCCTGCAATATCGGCAGCGTAACGAGTTCCTGACGTTGGCGCGAGCGGCTTCGCATGGTACCGGCCGGACTATGGCCGACGCAGAAAAACCGACCGAAATGATCGCAGAAATGGGCGCACGCGCGCGTTCTGACGCGCTGGTTCTAGCAGCGATGCCGTCGGCGCTTAAAGCCGCGGCGCTTGTATTGGCGGCGGAGTCGATCCGGGCAGCATCTGTTGAGATCGTTGCGGCGAACGCCGAGGACATGACCCTCGCGGACGAGGCGGGTCTGTCGGGTGCGCTGCTCGATCGGCTGCGGCTTGACGAAGCGCGTGTCGCGGCGATGGCTGACGGTGTCGCGGCCGTGGCAGCGCTCACCGATCCAGTCGGGCAGGTGATCGATTCCAGCAAGCGTCCGAACGGCCTGAAGCTCTCACGCGTCCGCGTGCCGATCGGCGTCATCGGCATCATCTACGAGAGCCGTCCCAACGTCACGGCGGATGCCGCAGCGCTATGCGTGATGGCCGGCAACGCGGCGATCCTGCGCGGCGGGTCCGAAGCGGTAAAGAGCAATCGCGCGATCCACGCAGCACTGGTCGCGGGGCTGAAGGCGGGCGGGGTGCCAGTTGGCGCGGTCCAACTCGTGCCCACCACCGATCGCGCAGCAGTCGGCGCGATGCTGAAAGCGGGCGGGGTGATCGACCTGATCATCCCCCGTGGCGGCAAGAGTCTCGTGGCGCGCGTCCAGGCCGAAGCGCGCGTGCCCGTCCTCGCGCATCTCGACGGCATCAATCACGTCTTCGTGCATACGTCGGCCAATCCGGCGATGGCCGAAGCAGTCGTCGTCGACGCGAAGATGCGCCGCACCGGCGTCTGCGGGTCGATGGAAACGCTGCTGGTCGACCGTGACTATGTGGACGCACCCGCCCTGATCCGAAGACTCGCTGCAACGGGCTGCGAAGTCCGCGGCGATGCAAGCGCGCGCGCCCTAGTTCCCGAGATTGTTCCCGCCGGAGCGGTCGACTGGGACACCGAATATCTCGACGCGATTGCCTCGGTCGCGATCGTCGACGGCATCGGCGGTGCGATTGCGCACATCGCCCGCCACGGCTCGCACCACACCGACGCTATTGTCGCCGAAGATGCCGCGATCGCCGAGCGTTTCCTGACCACCGTCGACAGCGCGATCGTCCTCTGGAACGCCTCTACCCAGTTCGCCGACGGTGGCGAGTTCGGCCTCGGCGCGGAGATCGGCATCGCCACCGGCCGCCTCCACGCCCGCGGCCCGGTAGCGCTCGAAGGCCTCACCACCTACAAATGGATCGGCCGCGGCACCGGCCAGGTGCGCGGTTGATTGTAAGAGGTGGAAAGCGCATGTTCGCGACATGACGAACGCATCGACCTTGATGATCGCGATCGAGCCCGGCGTTGCCGACAAACTCGCGACACTGGCGCAGCGCCGCGGTGTCGACGCTAGTACCATCGCTGCCGAAGCGATCGCGCGTCGCGTCGACGAAGAACTCGAATTTCTGGACTTCATTCAGGCCGGCGAGGATTCGATCGCGCGAGGCGATTATCTGACCCAGGAGGAAATGGAAGCCTGGTTTGCGCAACGGCATAAGACCGCCAACGCTGCATGAGGGGCGTAAGATGGTCGCGCGACGCGCAGGCCGATGTTGCGACGATCGATGACGAGTTCGACAAGATCGATCCGAATACCGCGAGCCGGGTTGGCACCTCGGCGGTCAACGCAGCCAGATTTCTGGCGGATTACCCGGGCGCGGGGCCAGCGGTGCCAAATACCCGACTGCGTAAATGGCGCGTCGCAGGTACGCCTTACATCTTGCTCTATCGGTTGGCGGACGATGACCTGTTCATCGTCCGCGTCATTCATGTCGCGCGTGACCGACAGCAGTTCCTATGACCCACGTCGGTATCCTCGGCGGGTCGTTCAATCCTGCGCACCGCGGGCATCGTGGCATCACGTTGGCGGCGATCGACGCGCTCGCGCTCGACGAGGCGTGGTGGCTGGTATCCCCTGGCAACCCGCTCAAGGATGCAGCCAACGACATGGCTCTGCTCGCTACGCGCCTCGCCTCCGCGCGGAAAATGGCGCGCCGTGCGCCGATCCGCGCAACCGATATCGAGACGCGGCTCCACACGCGCTACACGCTCGACACGATCCGCAAGCTCAAGCGGCGTTATCCCAAAATGCGGTTCATCTGGTTGATGGGGGCGGACAATCTCGCCGACTTCCACCGCTGGAAGAACTGGCGGCAGATCGCCCGCGAGGTTCCGATTGCGGTAATCGCGCGTCCGGGATATGACGGGCGCGCCCTCGCGGCCCCCGCGATGGGTTGGCTGCGGCGCTTCCAACGGCGCACAGACCATGCGAAGAGCTGGACGACGTGGAGATTGCCGGCCCTCGTGCTGTTGCGCTTCCGACCCGACCCGACCTCCGCAACCGGCCTGCGTGCCGAAAATCCCGACTGGGCCCAGCACGTTGCTGGCTCGGTAGTCTTACTCAGGAGCTGACTTGGCCACTTCCCCTACTGCCCCTCGCGCGACCGACCCCGAAGAGGTTGAGGCGCTGCATCGCCTGATCCTCGCGTCGCTCGACGACGACCAGGCGGTCGAGACCATCTCGATCCCGCTCGCGGGCAAGACCAGCATCGCCGATTACATGGTGATCGCCAGCGGTCGTTCGACCCGCCAGGTCGCCTCGATGGCGCAGAAGCTGGCCGAGCGGATCAAGGCCGAGTTCAAGCGTCCGGTGAAGATCGAGGGGCTCCCCACGGCTGACTGGGTGCTGATCGACGCGACCGACGTCATCGTCCACCTGTTCCGCCCCGAAGTCCGCAGCTTCTACAATCTGGAGCGGATGTGGGCGTTCGGCGATGCACCGGCGCCGCCGCCCGTACCGACCTTCACCGACGAAGACTAAACCGACCTAGAGGCGGCGATGCTGCTCCACATCGTCGCCCGCGGTCGGATCGGGCGCTCGCCAGAGGCCGACCTGGTCGACCGCTATCTTAAGCGGATCGTCTGGCCGACCAAGGTCAGCGAGCTTCCCGACACCGGCGGCAAGATTCCGCTGGTCGGGGAACAGACCAAGCGCATCCTGCTCGACGAGAAGGGCGAAACGCTCTCCTCGACGCAGTTCGCGCAAAAGCTCGAGCGGTGGCGCGACGACGGCGTGCGCGAGGCGCGGTTCATGATCGGGGCCGCCGACGGCTTCGACGACGCGGCGCGCGACGAGGCGGATCTGCTGTTCTCGTTTGGCCGCGCGACCTGGCCGCATCTGCTCGCTCGCGCGATGCTCGCCGAACAGCTTTTCCGCGCCACCAGCATCCTTGCCAACCACCCCTATCACCGCGAAGGGTGATGCATGAGGATGGGGAGGGGCCTCGTCGTCGCGGCGCTGCTCGCGGTGGCGGGCGGCGTGACCGCGCAGACCAACGACACGGCCGAGGTCGGGAGCGAGCAGGCGCGTCTGGTTGCGGCCAAGCGCGATGCCGCGATCGCCGCGCGTCGTGCCGCTAAACTGACCGCAGCGGCTACCCAGGAGCGCAACGCCGCCGACAAGGCGCGGCGTGAAGAACAGGCTTTAGCTGCTCGCGTAACGGCCGCCGAAGCGAACCTCGCCACTGCTAGTGCCCGCGTAACGCTGGTCGAGCGCCTGCTGTCCGATCAACGCGCCAAGCTTGGCCGCGCGCAAGCCCCCGTCGCCCGGCTCCTTGCAGCGTTGGAATCCCTCGCCCGTCGCCCGACGATCGTCGCCGTCGCGCAGCCGGGATCGGTCGACGACCTCGTCCACGTCCGGGCCGTCCTCGGCAGCGCGCTTCCCGTCGTCCGCCAGCGCACCGAAGCCGTCCGCATCGAACTCGCGGAGACCCGTCGCCTGCAAGCCAGCGCCACGCTCGCCGCCAAGGCGCTTTCAGACGGCCGAGCGCGCCTGGAGAGCGACCGCATCGCCCTGGCCACCCTCGAAGCGCGCCATCGCCAGCGTAGCCAGGCGCTCGGCCGCGGCGCGCTAAGCGAGTCCGATCGCGCACTGGCGCTCGGCGAACGCGCGCGCGATCTGGTCGACGGCATGACCGCCACCACGAACGCCAAGGCGACCGCAGCCAGCCTGATCGCGCTCGCCGGCCCGATCCCCCGCCCGATCGCACCCGGCACCACGCCCCCGGCGCCACCGCGCGGCGTGTACCGCACACCGGTAGCGGGCAAGCTCGTCACCGGCTTCGACGAAGCCTCTGACTCAGGCGTCCGATCGCGTGGGCTGACTTTCGCCACCGCCCCCCGCGCACGCGTCGTCGCACCCGCGGCGGGCACGGTCCGCTACGCTCGCCGTTTCCGCGACTACGGCATTATCGTCATCATCGACCACGCGGACGGCTGGACGAGTCTGATCACCGGGTTGACCGCCACCACCGCTAAACCCGGTGACCGCATCGCGATGGGGGCCCCGCTCAGCACCGCACCCAGCGTAGACCCCCTCATAACCGTCGAGCTCCGCCGCCGGGGGCGGCCCGTCGATGTCGCTTCACTGATAGGATCGCGCTGATCAACCAAACCTGATGGACGCCGCCTTTCGATCCCCCTGGCGGGGGAGGATCGAAAGGCCTCCAGTCAGTCCCCATTAACCCCCACGCGCCTTCACTCCGCGCGCGCGTTGCCGCCAGCGTTCCGCTACGCTACGCCGTCACGACCGTACGACACGTCATTTCTCAGGTTGCAGGACCATCGATGCCTCGTCCTATACTGCGTACCCCGTTCCTTGCCGCGACTGCGATCGTCGGCGCGCTGACGCTGATCCCATTGGCCACCTCCGCGATGGCGGCAGTCGACACCGACACCTACCGCGAGTTCGACCAGTTCCTCGACGTGTTCAACCGCGTGAAGGCGGAATATGTCGACAAGGTCGATGACAAGACGCTGATCAAGGGCGCGATCCAGGGCATGCTCGCCAGCCTCGATCCCCACAGCTCGTATGTCGACGCGCTCGACTACGAAAACCTCCGGATCATGACCGAAGGCAATTACGGCGGTCTCGGGCTGACGGTGCAGATGGAGGACGGTGCGATCAAGGTCGTCGCCCCGCAGGAAGACTCCCCCGCCGCCCGCGCGGGCGTAAAGTCCGGCGACTACATCACGCACATCGATGGCAAGCTGATCTACGGCGATTCGCTCGACGAGGCGGTCGGAAAGATGCGCGGCAAGCCCGGCAGCAAGATCACGCTCGGCCTCGTCCGTCCCGGCCGCGACAAGCCGCTCGAGGTGACGATGATGCGGGAGATCATCGTCCAGAAGCCGGTGAAGTGGGAAGTCCGCGGCGACGTCGGCTATATCAACATCAACACCTTCAGCGAGAACACCGGCGCCGACACGCGCGCGGCGATCATGGCGATCGACAAGTCGCTCGGCCACCGTCCGCTCGGCTATGTCGTCGACCTGCGTGAGAATGGCGGCGGGCTGCTGACCCAGGCGATCGAAGTCAGCGACGCGTTCCTTGATCACGGCGAGATCGTCTCGCAGCGCGGCCGCGAGAAGACCGATATCGAGCGCTATTATGCCAAGCCCGGCGACGACGCGCACGGCCTGCCGGTCGTCGTCCTCACCGATCCCGGCACTGCGTCCGCGTCGGAGATCGTCGCCGGCGCGCTCCAGGATCATCACCGCGCGCTGATCATGGGCGAGCGCAGCTTCGGCAAGGGCTCGGTCCAGACCGTGCTCCCACTTGGGCCCCAGACCGCGCTCCGCCTGACCACCGCCCGTTATTTCACGCCGTCAGGCCGGTCGGTGCAGGAGGGCGGGATCGAGCCCGATATCAAGGTGCCGCAGCTCACCGACCCCGACTACAAGTCCCGCCCGGTGTTCCGCGAGGCCGACCTGCGTAAACACCTGATCAACGAGGTCAAGGCCGACAACGCGGTGCTCGAGGAGGATACCAAGACCGATCCGCGCTTCTCGCAGACGCCCGAGCAGTTGAAGAAGCAGGGTATCGACGACTTCCAGCTCTATTACGCGCTGAAGACCGTCGCGCGTCTCGGCGGCCCGACCCAAGTTGCCGCCGCGACCAAGCCGCGTCCGATCAAGCCTGATCCCACGGAAACCACCAAGGCGCCCACCAAGTGAGCGTGCGTCGTGGGCTTGGCATGACGAAGAACGAAGAGATCGCGCGCGCCATCGCGCTTCTACTGCCGGCGTTCCTGCTGCTCGGTGCGCTGGGGTCGCAATATCTCGGCGGGCTGTACCCGTGCGAGATGTGCCATTGGCAGCGCTGGCCGCATTATTCCGCGGTTCTGATCGCGGGTGCGGCGTTTTTCGTCCCTGGTCGGTCGCTGAGGGCGTCGCTGGTGATCATTGCCGGGCTGTTGATCGGGCTCAGCGGGCTGATCGGCGTAGCGCATGCCGGTGTCGAATATCATTGGTGGAACGGCTTCACCGCCTGCACCACGACCGTGTCGATGGCCGGCACGACCGCCGCCGAGCGGCTCGCGGCGATCATGAACGCGCCGATGGTGCGCTGTGATTCGCCGCAATGGAAGCTACTCGGGATTTCGCTCGCCGGCTTCAACGCGATCTTTTCCCTCCTCGGTGCGTTCACCATATTCGCACTGATGAGGAAGACGAGATGAGTGGCTGGAAGCCAGGCGACGCCAAGCGCGCCACCGATTCGATGATCCGCGTCGACCAGGCCGGCGAATACGGCGCGATCCGTATCTATGCGGGCCAGCTTGCCGTACTCGGCGATCGTCACCCGGCATCACGCTCGATCCATCACATGGCGCAACAGGAAGAGCGGCATCGCGCGTTCTTCGACAAGATGATCGTCGATCGACGCGTGCGCCCGACGGTGCTGCAGCCGATCTGGAAAGTCGCGGGCTTCGCGCTAGGCGCCGTGACGGCCGCAATCAGCCCCCGGGCTGCCATGGCGTGTACGGCGGCGGTCGAGACCGAGATCGACAAGCATTACGAGGAACAGCTCGTTCAGCTTGGCGCCAGCGACCCCGAGCTATCGGCAGCCATTCTCGATTTCCAAGCCGAGGAACTCGAGCACAAGGCCACCGCGATTGCTGCGGGGGCGGAAGAGACGCCGGGTTATCCGGTATTGAGTGCCGTGATCCGGCTCGGCTGCAAGGTTGCGATCGCGACTGCCAAGCGGATCTGAGATGCGGCCGATACAATGAGATACGGCCAGCGACTGAAGTACGGATTGTGGGAGTGATGCGTATGAAAATGCTTTTTGCGACGGCGTTGCTCGTCGCCGGACCCGTTGCGGCGCAGACGGCGCAACCTGCTCGCCCTGTAGCGCCGCCAACGCTGGCGCAATTACCCGCCAAGGGACCGACGCTGGCGCCGGCTCTGCCCGGCGCCACCGGCAAGTCGAAGCCGATTTCGGCCCCCGGCGAAGTCTCGCGTAGTGCGCCTGTCAACGGCGTCCTGACGCTGTTCGGCAACGAACGCTGCCCGACCAACCAGAACGGCGAAGAGATCGTCGTCTGCGTCCGTCGCAGCGCGCAGGAGCAATACCGCGTCCCCAAGGAACTCCGCGAATTTGTCGTGACTCCCGAAAATGCCAGCTGGGCGACTAAGGCACAGGGAACGCTCGACGCAGGCGTCGGCGTCAACACGATCGGCAGCTGCTCCGCGGTCGGCCCCGGCGGCGCCTCCGGCTGCTTCAACCAGCGCGTCAAGGAATCGCGCCTGGAGAACAAGACGCGCGCGGCAGAAGTCCCCGTCCTCCCATAAAGCGGTCGTAAGCGGCAGCGCCTCTACTTCCCCCCTCCCTAAAAGGGAGGGGCAGGGGTGGGTCGGCTTTTCGCACCGCTTACCGTCCCCTGGCGCACAAAAGGGGGCAAACGGATGGGCTAACATCCGGAAATTGAAAACCGTCCGCGCCCGATCCGCGTCGATGGTTACGAAAAAGACTTCTCGCCTACTCTGCGATTCTTCTTGCCGCCGTCATGACCGCGCTGATGCTCGGGACGTGGCTGTTCGCCTGACACCCGCGCGTGCTGTTTTAGACGTAACTGTCCTACAGGCGGATGGAGTGGCATGATGCGCGAATGAGGTCGGCAGCCATCCGAAGCGCGTTCGCTCAAACCGCCTCCTACGGTGCGTCGGGCACAGGGGAAAATGCTGCGCCAGCGTCTGCACTTTCTGCACTTCGGGCGAGCGTGGTCATTGCACGTTGCCGGACTCGCGCTGTTTTTCAGCGAGTTAAGGCGATTCCGAGCGATGTCGCGATTCTTGATCGTAAGAACCTATCGCAAGGAGCAATCACATGACCAAACCGCTGAGCATCGCCTTCCTGCTGTTCCCGAACGTGACGCAGCTTGACCTGACCGGCCCCGCGCAGGTTCTGTCGCGGCTCGGCAACGCTCGCCTCGATCTTGTCTGGAAGACGCTCGATCCGGTGTCGACCGACGCGGGTTTCTCGATCCTGCCGACCGCGACCTTTGCGGACGTGCCGTATGCCGATATTCTAGGCGTGCCCGGCGGTTTCGGCATAAACGGCGTGATCGCCGACGACGAGGCGATGGCGTGGGTCCAGACGGTCGGCGCTGAGGCGACGTGGGTGACGAGCGTGTGCACCGGATCGCTGATTCTCGGCGCGGCGGGGTTGCTGGACGGCTACCGCGCCGGCTGCCACTGGGCGCAACGCGAGATGCTGACTCTGTTCAATGCGATTCCAGTCGATGCGCGGACCGTGGTCGATCGCAACCGCGTGACAGGCGGCGGCGTCACCGCAGGGATCGACTTCGCGCTGACGCTGACCGCGATGATCCGCGGCGAGGCTCACGCTCGGGCAGTGCAACTCGGTCTGGAATATGACCCCGCGCCGCCATTCGAGAGCGGTTCACCCGCCAAGGCCGGTCCCGAGATCGTCGCGGCGTATCAGCGCCGCATGCAGTCGATCGTTCCCACGCGCGACGACGATCTGCGCGCGTTAGCAAAGCTCCGTGGTTACGGGTGACGCTTCAGTCCGCGTACCCGGTGCCAGATGTAGAAGCCGACGAGGGCTATCAGGACGACGCCGATCAGCAGGTCGGCGCTGTGGAACGCGGCCTTCACGCGCGGATCGCTGTCCCATTTGTCGCCGAGCTTCATGCCGACCCACGCCAGCCCGAAGCACCACGGCCATGATCCGATGAACGTGTAGACGTGGAACGGTACCAGCTTCATCCGCGCGACGCCGGCGGGGAAGGCGATGAACGAGCGGATGACGGGAAGCAGGCGGCCGATCAGCACCGCCATCGAGCCCCAGCGTGCGAAGAACCGGTCGGCTGCGTCAAGCTCGCCCGGTCCTATCAGCAGGTATTTGCCCCAGCGCTCGGCCATCGGCCGCCCGCCACGCTTGCCGATTTCATACGCGACGATCGAGCCCAGATTGCACCCGATCGCGCCCGCAGTTGCGGCGAGGTATAGGTCGAATCGCCCGGTCGAGACGAGGTAGCCGGCGAACGGCATTATGATCTCGGACGGCAGCGGGATGCATGCGCTCTCGATCGCCATCAGCAACGCGATGCCGACATAGCCACCCGACGAGATGACGCCGATCGTGAAGGTGGCCAGCACGGCCAGGATCTTTTCGAACATGGGTCGGTCGATTGCGCGAACCGGGCGCGGAAGGGAAGAGCCAATCGGAACCGCCGGCCGTGTCGTGCGCTGTTTGCGGCATGACAGATCTTACACTCAACGACGGTCGCACAATGCCCCAGCTCGGAATGGGCACGTGGCAGATCCCCGACAGCCAGGCCGCGGCGATCGTCCGCTCCGGGCTCGATATCGGCTTCCGGCTGGTCGACACCGCGGCGGTCTACGAGAACGAACGCGGCGTCGGCGATGGGTACAAGGGAGCGGACGCGTTCCTGACGACCAAGCTTTGGAACGATCGCCAGGGCGACGCCGAGGCGGCGATGGACGAGAGCCTTGCATTGCTCGGTGTCGAATCGGTCGACCTGTACCTGATGCACTGGCCGGTGCCGAAGCAGGACGAGTATGTCGAAGCCTGGAAGGCGATGATTGCGCTGCGCGATGCCGGACAAGCCAAGTCAATCGGCGTGTCGAACTTCCTGCCCGAGCATATCGACGCGATCGTGGCGGCGACCGGCGTGACACCCGCGGTCAACCAGATCGAACTCCACCCGAATTTCCAGCAGCGCGAGCAGCGCGCGTATCATGAGGCGCACGGCATCATGACGCAGAGCTGGAGCCCGTTGGGGCAGGGCAAGACGCTGTTGCAGGATGGCGCGATCGTCCGAATCGCGGACAAGCATGGTCGAAGTGCGGCGCAGGTCATCTTGGCGTGGCATTTGGCGAACGGTTTTTCGGTAATCCCGAAGGCGTCGGATGCCGAGCATCTCGCGGACAATTTTGCGGCGTTGGATCTGACGCTGGATGACGAGGACATGGCCGCGATCGAAGCGCTCGACGATCCTGCGGGCCGGCTGGGACCAGAACCGAACAGCATGTAATGACGGTGAAGAGGCGCTCGACTGAGAAGCTCGTCATCCTGACGAAAGTCAGGAACCAGGGTAACGGGCGTTGCGCTATTCGCCTCTGGATCCTGACTTTCGTCAGGATGACGGAGATAGGGAGCGTGAAGTTTGCTCGTTCGGTGATCAAGCAATCCGGCCGCCGACCGTCCGCAAGTCCTCGACGAACCGCGCATACTCTTCCGCCGCCTGCGCTGGATCGGGTAGCCTTAGCAGATAGCTTGGATGAACCGTGATCCAGGCCTCGCCGCCATCCGGCAATTGCAGCGCCCGGCCACGCTCACGGCCGATCGTGATCACCTTCCCGAACAGCGATCTCGCCGCCGTCGCGCCTAGCGCCACGGTTACTTTTGGCTTGATGAGCATCTGTTCCTGCTCGATCCACCAGCGGCAGGCGTCAATTTCGCCCGCGCCCGGTTTGGCGTGAATGCGGCGTTTGCCGCGTTGTTCGAACTTGAAGTGTTTGACCGCGTTGGTGACGTACGCGCGGGAGCGGTCGACTCCCGCCTCCGCCATTGCCTTGTCGAACATCTGGCCGGCCGGGCCGACGAACGGGCGTCCGGCGATATCCTCCTGGTCGCCTGGCTGCTCGCCGACGAACATCAGTGGCGCATCGATTGGGCCTTCGCCGAACACGGTTTGCGTCGCGGGTTTGTAGAGCGGGCAGCGGGTGCAGCCGGCGGCCTCGTCGCGCAGTGCTTCCCACGCGATCAGGCTGTTACCACCTACCGTGTCGCGCGCCCTCGCGATCATTCCGCTCTCCCTTGCTTGCGCCGCCGCCAGCAAGCCCGGCACCAGCGCGGTTTCGGGCATGTTCTTCCAGTATTTCTTCGGCATCTCCTTCAGCATCGCGCCGATTTTCACGCGCGCCGGGTTGAAGATGCTGGCGTAATAGGTTTTCCAGACTTCCTCGGTCGGGTCGCCGTCGGGCGCGTCGGCCTTGCTCGCGCCAGGGCCTTCGCTAAGCGCCTTGCCGTCCCAGTGGATCGAGACCTCGGGCGTCAGGATCGACCAGCGCATGCTGGCGAAGCGGTTGACGAAGAACGCGGCGTTGGCGCGGACGATGTGATGGTCGGGTTCGAACCACGCGACGAAGCGGGTTCCGCCGTTCTCCTCGACTTCGCGGAAACGGAGGAACGCGCGCATCTTGTGGATGTCGCGGCGGACGTCCTTGGCGATCCGGTCGAGGCGGCGGACGAGCGGATCGGCGCGGTCCTCGATCAGTTTTTGCTCGCGGCGGAGGCGGAAAAGTAGCGTGTAGAGCAGGGCGAACCGTTCTGGGTCGCTGCCGAGGATGGCGCTGCGGGCTAGGTCGATGAAGGCGCGGGGGACGGAGAACGCCCCGGGGGGCGGGGCAGGGGCGGGTTCGGCGACGGTTGCGAACAGGTCGACGGGTTCGTCGCCGACTTGCCAGACGACGTCGTCGGGGGGGATGTCCTCGGCGATCAGGCCACGCGCGGCGTCGCGCCAGCCGTCGAAATCGTCGGGTTCGGTTAGGGTTACGACGCGCATCTTTACCTTCTTCCCTGGAAGGGAGGGGGCTGGTTGCTTTCGAGGGAATGCCGCGTGAGCCTCGGGCCGACCCACCCCCAACCCCTCCCTTTCAGGGAGGGGGGCAGGGTGCGCGCGGGGCTCACGCGAACATTTCCATCTGCTTGGGTTTTGGGGCGATGATGGGGCGGAGCTCGGCTTTGTCCGCCAGAGCTACCGGGCGCCAATCCTCGGCGATGATGAAGGGGCGGAGCTTGGCCACGGATACCGTCAACCTTCCGATGTCCGCCAGATGCAGGCGGCGCCAGCGGCGGCTGGTGAGGATGCCGTTGACTGCTTTTACGCCGAGTCCGGGGACGCGGAGGAGCATTTCGCGGGGGGCGCGGTTGACATCTACCGGGAACGATCCGCGAAATTTGAGTGCCCAGGCGAGCTTGGGGTCGATGTCGAGCGGCAGCATCCCGGTCGCGTCGTCGGCGGCGGCGACCACCTCGTGCGGCTGGAACTCGTAGAAGCGCATCAGCCAGTCGGACTGGTACAGCCGGTGCTCGCGCATCAAGGGCGGGCGTTGCAGCGGGAGGACGGCGCTTGCATCGGGGATCGGGCTGAACGCAGAATAATAGACGCGGCGCAGGCCGAAGCGGTCGTACAGGGTCGATGCCTTCCGGACGATGTCGCCGTCCGTTGCAGCGTCGGCCCCGACGATCATCTGGGTCGACTGGCCGGCGGGGGCGTAGCGGGGCGCGGACTTGTACTTGGCCTTGGCGTCCTTGCCGTCGATGATCGACGCCTTCACCTCCGCCATCGCGGTTTCGATGCGGACGCCGTCCTTCTCGGGAGCGAGGCGTTTCAGGCCGTTCGCGGTCGGGAGTTCGACGTTGATCGAGACGCGGTCGGCGTACAGCCCGGCCTGATGGACGAGTTCGGGATCGGCGTCGGGGATCGTCTTGAGGTGGATGTAGCCGCGAAAATGGTGATCCTCGCGCAAACTCCGCGCCACCTCGACCATCTGCTCCATCGTGTAGTTCGACGACGCGATGATGCCGGACGAGAGGAACAGGCCCTCGATATAATTGCGCTTGTAGAAGGCGATGGTGAGATCGACGACTTCCTTCGCCGTGAACCGCGCACGCCGTACGTTCGAGCTCTTGCGGTTGATGCAGTAATGGCAGTCGAAGATGCAGCTGTTGGTCAGCAGGATCTTCAGCAGCGAGATGCAGCGGCCGTCGGGCGCATAGGCGTGGCAGATGCCCATGCCTTCGGTCGAGCCGAGCCCCTTGCCGTCCTTCGAATTGCGCTTGGTCGTGCCCGACGATGCGCAGGACGCATCGTATTTGGCCGCATCGGCGAGGATCTCGAGCTTTTCACGGGTGTCGAGTTGGGCCATTCGTTCGTCTTACGTTCCGCGAAAAGGGGTGTCGAGTGATGGAGATCAACTTGTCGCTATGTCGTTGTACTGGCCGCCTTTCGGGTCGGCCCCGATGCCGGAAGTGCACAAAGTGCAGACGCTGGGAGCATTTTTCCGATGTCTGCACTTAGGCCCCGACGTGGACGATTGCGGATTCACGACGGTGGCAGGATCGGGTTGTGTAGGACACCCGAAAGTCAGCCGAACAGATAGCGGATCAGGTCGACCATGCCGCCGAGGCTGACGGGCAGGAGCAGCAACAGGAAGAGATAGACGAAGATCAGGCGGGTGAGCGCCTTCTCGTGCCGATACACGGGCTTGCGCGGAGGCAGGTCCTCCTTGCGCGGCCAGATGCTGGATTCGTCGAGGAACATCGAGGGTCAACGTCGCGCACGGGGATTGTCTCCCTACGCGGTTGCAATGAGTCCGGTCGCGGCTTGCAGGTCGACCGAGACGAGGCGGCTGACACCGCGTTCGATCATCGTCACGCCGAACAGGCGGTGCATGCGGCTCATCGTGACGGCGTTGTGCGTGACGACGAGGTAGCGCGTGTCGGTGTCGCGCGACATCCGGTCGAGCAGGTCGCAGAAGCGCTCGATATTCGCATCGTCGAGCGGCGCGTCGACCTCGTCGAGGACGCAGATCGGCGCGGGGTTGGTAAGGAACAGGCCGAAGATCAGCGCGACCGCGGTGAGTGCCTGTTCGCCGCCCGACAGCAGCGTTAGCGACTGGAGGCGTTTGCCGGGTGGTTGTGCCATGATTTCGAGTCCGGCTTCGAGCGGGTCGTTGGAATCGATCAGTTCCAAGTGCGCGGCGCCGCCGTCGAAGAGCGTGGTGAACAAGCGCTGGAAATGGCCGTTGACCGCTTCGAATGCCGCGAGCAGGCGTTGGCGACCTTCGCGGTTGAGCGTGCCGATCGAGCCGCGCAGACGATTGACCGCCTGGCCGAGTTCGTCACGCTCGACCGCGTTGCCGCGCGCGGACTCTTCGAGTTCGGCGAGTTCGGCCTCGGCGACGAGGTTGACCGGGCCGATCCGCTCGCGGTCGGTGGTGAGGCGGTCGTGCGTGGCGGACTCCTCGGCTGGCGCGCGTACGTCGGCGACCGCGAAGCCGAGGCGTTCGGGGAGCACCGGGGCGGGGCATTGGAAGCGCTCGCCCGAGAGGCGGCCGAGATCGAGGCGGCGCGCTTCGTGGTTCTCGACACGGGCGATCGCGCCGGCGCGGGCTTCGCGGGCGACGGCGAGCGCTTCGGTGGCGGCGCGGTGGGCGTCGTCGGCGGTGCGGGCGGCGGTCTCCGCGGTGCGTTCGGTGGCGAGGAGCGTGTCGGCGGTTGCGCGCGCGTCTTGGTGTTCGGCGTCGAGCGTCTCGATTTCAGCGTCGAGGGTGGTGGGGCGAGCGGCGATCGCGGCGAGGTCGGCGCCCAGCGTCGTTTCGCGCGAGTCCATGGCGGCGATGCGCTTGGCGGCTTCACCCGCGCGCGCGCGCCAGCTTCGGGTGTCGGCTTGCGCCGCGGACAGGCGTTCGCGGTGGGTGGCGATGCTGCGGTCGAGCGTGGTGCGATCGGCACGGGCCTGTGCGACGGCGGTGCGGGCGCGTTCGGCGTCGTACTGGAGCGTGGCGACCTGGCGGGCGTTGGCGGTGCCGTCGGGGACTGCCGCCATCGCGGCCTCGGCGCGGGTGCGGTCGGCGTGGGAGTCGGCGACGTCGTCGGCGATGCGGTGCGCGCGGACGTCGAGGTCTGCCCGCTGGGTGGCGAGGCGTTCGAGCGCGGCGGCGGCGCGGTCCTCTTGGCGGATAGCGTCGCGCGCGGCGGTTTCGGCGCGTTGGAGGGCGGCGCGGGCGGTTTGCAACTGGCCTCTAGCCTGGGCGATGCGCTCGTCGATCGCGGCGCGCGTTCGTTCGGCGTCGTCCAGCGCTTTGGCCGCAGCGGGGCGGGCGGCCTGGAGCGCGGCGAGGCGGTTGCGGCGGACGAGGCGTTCGGCGGCGGCCGCGCCGGTGCCGGTTGCGGTGAAGCCGTCCCAGCGGCGGAGTTGGCCGTCTCGGGTGACGATGCGCTGACCGACGGCGAGGTGTTGCTGGCCGTCGGTGTCGACGACGAAGACCTGCGCCAGCCTGCGGGCGAGGGCGGGGGGCGCGTCGACATGCTTTGCCAGCGGTTCGGCACCGGCGGGCGCGGCGGGGTCGTCTTCGCGGGGCTCGGCGCCTGCCCATGCATCAAGGCCGGTGTCGAGATCGTCGCCGAGCGCGGCGGCGAGCGCGCGTTCGTAGCCGGTGTTGGCCGAGACATGGTCGAGCAGCCGATCGCGGCCGCTGCGCTGCGTTGCCTTGGTGAGCGCGGTCACTTCGCTGTCGATCGCGGCGAGGTCTGCGCGGGCGGTGGCGCGGGTGGTTTCGGCGGCGTCTCGCGCGCTGGTCGCGGTGGCTTCGTCGGTGTCTGCCTGGGCGATGGCCTGGCGGGCGGACTCTGCTGCGGCGGTTGCAGCGCGTCGGGCTTCGGCGGCGGTCTCGCGCTCTGCGGCTAGCGGGGCGGGGTCGCCGAGGGCGCGAAGGGCGGCGGCGATCTGCGCGGCGTCGCGATCGGCGCGGTCGGCGCGGGTGCGGGCGGCGGCGAGGGCTGCGCTGGCGACACGGACTTCGGCGGCGTCGCGGGCTTGCGTGGCGAGTGCTTGGGCCAGCGCGACTTCGGCGTCTCGCGCGCGACGTTCGGTTTCTGCGAGTGCGGCGTCGAGATCGGGGATCGCGGCGGTGGCATCGGCGATCGCGGCGTCGAGCGCCTTGGCCTCGTCGGCGAGGCGGGCGAGCGCAGCGGCGGCGTCGCTGGCGAGCGATCCTTCGCGGGCACGGTCGTCGGCGATCCGGGCGCGGGCGTCGGTGAGGTCGGCGATCCTGCGCTCGACGCTAGCCTTTTCGGTCTTGAGCGCGGCGAGGCGGTGGGCGAGATCGCCGACGAGGTCGCGCGCGGCGAGTGCTGCGGTGCGGGCGGTGGAGACGGCTTCGATCGCGCGATGCTGGTTGGCGGCGGCTGCGCGTTCTGCTTCGGCGGTGGCGTGGACGCGGGTTTCTGCGGCGCTGGCTTCGGCTTTGGCGGCATCGGCTGCGGTGGCGGCTTCGCGCCATCGGGCGAATAATGTGCGCGCTTCGGCGACGCGGATCTGCGCGGAGATAAGGCGGTAGCGTTCGGCGGCGCGGGCCTGGCGTTTCAGTGTGGCAGCGCGCGCGTCCTGGTCGGAGATGATCTCGTCGAGCTTGGCGAGATTGGCTTCGGTGGCGCGGAGCTTCCCCTCGGCGTCTTTGCGGCGGACGTGGAGGCCGGCGATCCCGGCGGCTTCCTCCAGCATCGCGCGGCGGTCGGCGGGCTTGGCGGCGATGACCGCGCCGATCTTGCCTTGGCTGACGAGCGCGGGGGAATGCGCGCCGGTGGCGGCGTCGGCGAAGAGTAGGCCGACGTCTTTTGCGCGGACGTCGCGGCCGTCGATCCGGTAGGCGGAGCCGGCGCCGCGTTCGATCCGGCGGACGATCTCGCGCTCGTCGCCTGCTATTTCCGCGAGGATCGAGACTTCGGCGAAATCGCGCGGGGGGCGGGTGGCGGTGCCGGCGAAGATCACGTCTTCCATACCGGCGCCGCGAAGGGACTTGGCGCTGGCCTCGCCCATCGTCCAGCGGAGGGCTTCGAGGAGGTTCGATTTGCCGCAGCCATTGGGGCCGACGACGCCGGTCAGGCCGGGTTCGATGCGGAGGTCGGCGGGATCGACGAAACTCTTGAAGCCGGTGATGCGGAGGCGCTTGATCTGCATTCTTGCGCCCCCCGACGACTGTGATTTTATGCCGAACCGTAAAGCTTGTGTCCCCGCGAAGGCGGGGACACAGTTTGGGCTCCCGCCTCCGCGGGAGAACAAGAAGGAGCTGCCCATGGGCAAGCGTACTGCCCTTGCCTCCACCCCGGCGAAGGCCGGGGCCCAATTGGAGAGGTCGCGGTAACGAAGCGCTGATCTCCGTTAGCAACGTCCCCCAATTGGGCCCCGGCCTTCGCCGGGGTGGTAGTTACTGGTGGTGGGGTTAGCTTACGCCCCAGCCGCCTTCAGCGCCTTCTCCATCTGATCCCAGCTCACGACCTGATCGAGCTTCTTGTCGTTGATCAGGAACGTCGGCGTGCCCGTGACGGTGCCGGCCTGCATCGCGTTCTCGGTCGGCTTGGCCATCACTTCGAGCTGCTTCTGATCCGCGAGGCATGCGCGCGCCTTCGTTTCCGGGATCCCGCGCTGCTTGACGAAATCGATCGCGCCCATCTGTTCGGCGAGCTTGGTCGCGACGACCGTCGGCGGCTGGTTGGCGAGCGCCTTTTGCTGGTCGGGGGTCATCGCCTGGAGCTTGTCGAGGAAGGCGATCTGGTTGCCGTACATCTGCTCGAGGATCGGGAAGAACGGCGCGACGCCGCCGCACTGGCCGAGCAGGGTCAGCGCCACGTCGGGTGCGCCGTGGACGAGGAAGTCGCGGAATTCGAAGCTGACCTTCCCGGTCGAGACGTACTTTTCCGTCAGTGGCTTGTACGCCTCACGGCCGAACGCGCCGCAGGTCGGGCACGAGCGCGCGCCGTATTCGACGAGCTTGATCGGCGCGTTCGGGTTACCCATCAGGTAACCCTCGGGGGTCTTCACGACCGTCTCGGTCCAGTTCTGGCCGGCGGGGGCTGCGGCGGCTGCTACCGGCGCGGCGGCGGGCTGGTCGACGTTACCGGTCGAATCGTTCTTCGAGCAGGCGGCGAGCGCGAGCGGCAGGACGGCGAGCGTGGTCAGGAACTTCATCGGGTTACTCCAGTGGATCACGTGAATTAACGGGCGCCTGCCTTGCGGAGCGCGGGTTCGAGCTGTTCCCAGCCGACGTGCGGGACGAGTCTGCCGTTGAGGTAGAAGGTCGGCGTGGAGTCGATCTCCTTGGGCGCGTCGGCGGTCAGTTTGACGATGCGGTCGATCTCGGGCTGGTTGGCGAAACACGCGTTTATCGCGGCGTCCGACAGCCCGCGTGCCTTGACGAACGCGGTCAGGCCGGAGCCGTCGGCGTTGGCGCGGATCTGGGCCGCGGCCGGGTACATGTTCAGGCGCGCGGCGTTGCCCTGCTGGTATTCGATCCCGCGCTCGAGCCATTGCGGCTGCGCGGCGAAGATCGCGGACGAGGTGGCGGAGAAGCCTTTCGGGCCGGTGCAGCGGGCGAGGATCGCTGCGGCCAGGTCGAGCCGGTCGCGGATGAAGCTGCGGACTTCGAGGCTGGTCGAGCCCGACGCGATCATCTGGCGCTTGAGCACGGGCTCGGACTTCACCGAGAAGTCGGCACAGTGCGAACAGGTGTAGCTGGCGTATTCGACGAGCTTCACGCGGGCGGCGGGGTTGCCGATCAGGTAGGCGCCCGAGGGGAGAATGCGCGCGGTCTGCGACCAGTCGCGTTTGGGCGCGGCGCCGGTCAGCAGGAAGAGGGCGAAGACGGCAATTAGGATGCGCATCAGTTGATCCTGGGAAGGCCGTGCGTCGAGGCGACGCCGGCGGCGAGGGATTCGAGGACGGCGCGCAGTTCCGGATCGGCGATGCCCTTCAGGCTCATACCGAGATCGACGGGGACCGGGCGGATCGATGGCGGCGCCTTGCGTGGAACGGGTGCGGCGACCTCGCCCTGGCGGATCGCGACCTTCACGATCGCGGCATAGCCGAAGAAGCGGTTCACGCGCTCGATGATCTCGGGCGCGATGTGCTGCATCATCGGTGCGTGTGCGCCGCGGACGGTAAGGGTCAGGACGCCGTCCTGCTTCTTGCCGACCGGGAAGCGGATCGATTCGGGGATGCTCGCGCCGGCCAGTTTCGCGCCGACGATCTCGGGCCAGCGGCTGACGATCGAGGACTGGACGAAGCCGAATCGCCGGAATGCCGCGCCGCCGATCGCGGGCAACAGCTCGGCGACCGCGCGCGAGCGATTCTCACGCGGGGCGTCTGGGTCGGTCCTGCCTTTCACGCGCTTCGTCGCCGGCTTGGGCGTCGCGGGTTTGGCCGTGGAAACGGGCGGCTTGCTCATCCGCAATCCCATGCCATAGGCGACGCGTGAACGCCAAGCGCTCTTCGGTCTCCGGTGCCCTGCTCGACTGGTATGACGCGCACCGTCGCGACCTGCCGTGGCGCGCGAAGTCGGGCGAGGCGGTCGATCCGTACCGGGTGTGGCTGTCGGAAGTGATGTTGCAGCAGACGACGGTGGCGGCGGTGACACCGCGGTTCCTGGCGTGGACCGCGCGGTGGCCGGATTTCGCGAGTCTGGCGGTGGCGGATGACGCCGATGTCATGGCGGCGTGGGCGGGGCTTGGGTATTACGCTCGGGCGCGTAATCTGGTGAAGGCAGCGAAGGCCGTGGTCGCTGAGCATGGCGGCGTATTTCCGGGGACCGAGGTGGAGCTGCGCGCGCTGCCGGGGCTGGGTGCGTATACCGCGGCGGCGGTAGCGGCGATCGCGTTTGGCGAGCGCGCGGTGGTGGTCGATGCGAATGTCGAGCGGGTGGTCGCGCGGGTGTTTGCGATTCAGACTCCCTTGCCGGCGGCGCGGCCTGCGATTCGGGTGGCAGCGGACTCGATCACGCCGGATACTCGGGCGGGCGACTTTGCGCAGGCGATGATGGATCTCGGGTCGGGGATCTGCACGTCGCGCGCGCCGAAATGCCTGCTGTGTCCGATCCGTGAGTTCTGCGAAGGCTTCAAGCAGGGCGCGCCGGAGCGGTTGCCGGTGAAAGCGAAGAAGACGGCCAAGCCTCAGCGGTACGGGACGATATTCTGGCTGGAACGCGACGGGCAGGTGTTGCTGGTGCGGCGGCCGGACAAGGGTTTGCTCGGCGGGATGCGGGCGTTTCCGACCGGGCCCTGGGGTGAGGCCGCACCCGGTTTCGAGGACGCGCCGGCGCAGGCGGATTGGCGGATGCTGGACACGACCGTCGCGCACGGATTTACGCATTTCGATCTGCAACTGACGCTTGCGGTGGCGACGGTCGAGGCGCATCAACCGCGCGTTCCAACGGCGAGCGAATGGTGGCCGATCGACGAGCTGGATACCGCCGGCCTCCCGACCGTTTTCGCCAAGGCCGGTAAGGCCATACGGAGAGTTGCATGAAACTGGTGCACTGGATTTCGACGGGCGGACTTGCTGCGCTGGCTGCTGCCACGGCCTATGCACAACAGGCGCAACCGCGTCCGCAGGTTAGTCCGCAGGCTCGTCCTACGCCGCGGATGACGATCCCGGTGAGCGCGTTGCTACCCGCCACCACTAAGTTGTTCGATAGCCTCGTTGCGCAGAACAAGATGCCGGGGATCGTCGGCGCATTCGGCGTGGGCGAAGGCCCGACCTTGTTCCCCGCTGCCGGGAAGATCAGCGACGATCCGAACGCACCCGCCGCCGGCCCCGATTCGCTGTGGCGCGTCTATTCGATGTCCAAGCCGATCACGGGGATGTCGGCGATGATGCTGGTCGAGGACGGCAAGCTCAACCTCGACGATCCGGTCAGCAAATATATCCCGGCGTTCAAGGACATGAAGGTTGCGACCAGCCCCGACACGTCGCTCGCGACGCGGCCGGCAACGCGGCCGATCACGATCCGCAACCTGCTGACGCACACCGCGGGGCTCGGCTACACGATCGTCACAAAGGGGCCGCTGCTCAAGGAATATGAGCGGCTCGGGATCCTGCCGCTGTCGGTCAGTGCGGCGATGGAAGAGAAGATGCGGCCCGTCCGGCCGAAATCGCTCGAGGAGTTCGCCAACCGCGTCGCAACGCTGCCGCTGATCGCCGAGCCGGGGACCAAGTGGAGCTACTCGATCGGGCTCGACGTGATGGGCCGCGTGATCGAGGTCGCGAGCGGCATGAGCTTCGAGCGGTTCGTCCAGACGCGGCTGTTCGATCCGCTGAAGATGAGGTCGAGCTTCTGGCAGGTGCCGCAGAGCGAGGTCGGGCGGCTGGCGACCAACTATGCGTTCGTCGGCGACACGCGGACGCCGCTCGATCCGGCAGCAAACTCGGTGTTCCTGCAGAAGCCAAGCTTTCCGTATGGCGGCGCCGGCCTGGTGATGTCGGCGCGTGACTACGACCGGTTCCTGCACATGATCCAGGACGGCGGCACGCTCGACGGCGTGCGCGTGATGAAGCCCGAGACGATCGCGCTGGCGACGTCGAACCTGTTGCCGGCGGGCGTCATGTTCGGCGGAGTCGGTGGCGGCACCGGGGGTACGCAGGGGAGCAACATGGGTTTCGGCGCGGGCGGTTCCGTCGTGCTCGCGGATACGCCGAACGGGCCGGGCAAGGGCACCTATGCCTGGGGTGGTGCGGCGGGCACGATCGCATGGGTCGATCCGGCGAAGCATTCGCGCGGCAACGTGATGGTCAATTACTTCCCGGCGGACCGGATACCGCTCCGCCAGCAGGTCGTCGCGGCGTTGCTCCAGGATGCGGCGAGGTTGCGCCGATGAGCGTGATGGAGGCACCTGGGTTCACGGGCGGGACGCTCGACCGGTCCGATGCGCTGCGGCACGATCCGGAAGGGTTGGCGGCGGCGCAGCGCGATTGGCGTGCGCGGTTGCTGGTGCTCGACGGGTTGCTGCCTAGCACGACCGACGACGGTCATCTGGCATGGACGTCGATGGCGGACATGCCCGACGATGCCGAGCCGATTCTGCTTGGGCTCGACGAGACCGGGCGGCCGCATTTCGCGGCGCTGCTGGCGGGCATGCGCGTCGACAACGCGCCGGCGATGCGCTCGCCCGCGCTGATGGCGGTGCTGGCCGCGCTCGCGCCGGGTGAGGCAGCGACGTATGCGGGTGCGCGGAGTGTCATCGACTGGCATGTCCGGCATGGTTTCTGCGCGAAGTGCGGATCGCCGACCGAAATGTTCCGGGCGGGGTGGGCGCGGAAGTGCCCGAACTGCGGGACCGAGCATTTCCCGCGGGTCGATCCGGTGGTGATCATGATCGCCGAGCATGACGGGCGGGCGCTGCTCGGGCGCGGCAAGGGATGGCCGCCGGGACGGTATTCCGCGCTTGCCGGCTTTGTGGAGCCGGCCGAGTCGATCGAGGAGGCGGTCGCGCGTGAGATTCTCGAGGAGTCGGGCGTGCGGGTCGGCAAGGTCCGGTACGTCGCCAGCCAGCCTTGGCCGTTTCCATCATCGCTGATGATGGCGTGCGTCGCGGAGGCCGAGGACGATGCGATCACGCTCGATGTGAACGAGCTCGAGGATGCGATGTGGGTGCCGCGCGAGATGGTGCGTGCGGTGTTGCGCGGGGAGGAGGGGCCGTTCGTGGCGCCGCCGCCTTATGCGATCGCGTATACGCTGCTCAAGGAATGGGCGGGGGAATAGGCGCTGCGTCAGCTTCGGATGGACGGCGCGGGGTATAGTCTCGTAACGGCGATGCATGACTCCGCTGACCTTTGATCGCCCGGACGAGCAGACTCGCGCTCGCCCCGATTGCCACCAGGCGATCAGCATCCTCGACCTGTTCACGATCGGCATCGGCCCGTCGAGTTCGCATACCGTCGGGCCAATGCGCGCGGCGTGGTTGTTCGCCGATCTGGTTGCGGACGAGAAGCCGGTGGCGGTGCGCGTAGACCTCTTTGGTTCGCTGGCGCTGACCGGGCGGGGGCATGCGACCGACAGCGCGGTGATGCTGGGCCTGAGCGGTGCGCAGCCGGAGACGATCGATCCCGACTTGATCCCGGTGCGGCTTGCGGCGATCCGGTCTAGCGGACGGCTGATGCTGGCCGAGCGGGTGGAGATCGGGTTCGAGGAAAGCCAGCACCTCCTGTTTCATTCTAAGATCTTCCTGCCGGGGCATCCCAATGCGGTGACCTTCACCGCCTCGTTCGGCGACGGGCGCGAGGTCGAGCGGACCTATTTCTCGATCGGTGGCGGCGCGATCGTCGAGGCGGGGTCTGGGCCGGTCAAGGCCAACATCCTGTTGCCGCGGCCGTTTTCGTCGGGCGCGGAACTGCTCGCGACCGGGGACGCGACGGGGATGACGATCGCCGATATCGTCCGTGAGAACGAGATTGCGTGGCGGCCGGAGAGCGAGACCGATGCGTTCCTCGATGCGGTGCGGGGCGCCATGTTCGCGTCGATCGATCGTGGGTGTCGGCAGGGGGGCATATTGCCGGGCGGGCTGAAGGTGCCGCGTCGGGCGAAGGCGTTGTTCGAGGGGTTGCAGGCGCGCGATACTGCGGCGGATCCGTCTGCGGTCTTCGAATGGGTGAGCCTGTATGCGCTCGCGGTGAACGAAGAGAATGCTGCGGGTGGCCGCGTCGTGACCGCGCCGACCAATGGCGCGGCGGGCGTGTTGCCGGCGGTGCTGCGCTTCTACGAGACGTTCACCAAGGACCCGACGGCGAAGGGCGCGCACGACTTCCTGCTGACGGCGGCGGCGATCGGGTTTCTCTACAAGAAGCGCGCGTCGATTTCGGCCGCCGAAATGGGCTGCCAGGGCGAGGTCGGCGTCGCGTGCTCGATGGCGGCGGGGGCGCTGGTCGCGGCGCTCGGCGGGACCAACGAACAGATCGAGAATGCGGCCGAGATCGGCATGGAGCACAACCTCGGGCTCACCTGCGATCCGATCGGCGGGCTGGTCCAGATCCCGTGCATCGAGCGCAACACGATGGGTGCGATCAAGGCGATCAACGCCGCGTATCTGGCGCTGCGGGGGGACGGTCGCCATATCGTCAGCCTCGATGCGGTGATCGAGACGATGCGCCAGACCGGTGAGGACATGCGCTCGCAATATAAGGAGACGTCGCTTGGTGGCCTGGCCGTCAACGTCGTCGAATGCTGAAGGATTTCCCATGACTGCCCCGACGAACCCGCTTCTCGATACGCTGTCGCTGCCCCGTTTCGCGGAACTGTCGCCCGACCAGATCGCGCCTGCGCTCGACGAGGCGATCGCGCGGCATGAGGCAATGGTCGAGGCGCTGACGACTGCGCGGCCGACCGATTTCGCGGGGGCATGGCTGCCATACGAGCGCGCGAATACCGAGATCGGCGCGATCTGGTCGGCGGTGTCGCATCTGCACGGCGTCGCGGACACGCCCGAACTGCGCGCGGCGTATTCGGAGGGGCAGAAGCGGCTTGTCGAGAACGACATGAAGGTCGGGCAGAACCGCGATTTGTACGAGGTGTTCGTGGCGCTGAGCGTGTCGCCCGAGTTCGCCGACTTGCCCGTTGAGGACCGGGTTGCGGTCGAGCAGGCGATCCGCGACTTCACGCTGTCGGGCGTGGCGCTGGAGCCCGAGGCACGCGACCGGTTCAGCGAGATTTCGGTCGAGCTGTCGGGGTTGTCGAACGAGTTCGGCAGCGCGGTGCTCGATGCGACCGATGCGTGGTCGGAACTAGTGACGGACGAGGCCGATCTCGCGGGGATCTCGGACGCGGACAAGGCGATGTTCGCGGATGCCGCCAAGGCGAAGGGGCAGGCGGGCTGGCTGGTCACGCTGCAACAGCCGAGCGTCAACGCGGTGCTGACCTTCGCCGAGAACCGCGAGTTGCGCGCCCGCATGTATCGCGCGTTCGCGACGCGCGCGTCGGACCAGGGGCCCAACGCGGGCGAGTTCGACAACAGCGCGCGGATCGCGCGTATCCTCGAACTGCGGCACGAGGGTGCCAAGCTGCTCGGCTTCACCGATCCGGTCGCGTGGTCGCTGGAGACCAAGATGGCTCCGAACGGCGCCGAGGTGATCGCGTTCCTGCGCGATCTGGCGCGGCGCGCGAAGCCGGCGGCGGAGCGCGACCTTGCCGAGCTGAAGACGTTTGCCGTCGAGCAACTCGGGATCGCCGATTTTGAGCCCTGGGATGCGGGGTTCGTGTCGAACCGGTTGCGGCAGGATCGCTATGCGGTCGATGCGCAGGTGGTGAAGGCGTATTTCCCCGTCGAGCGCGTGATGGAGGGCTGGCAGACGCTGATGCAGCGGCTGTTCGGCATCAAGCTCGTCGAGCGCGACGACGTCTCGCTGTACCACGAGGACGCGCGGTTCTTCGACGTGGTGGACGAGAGCGGGACGGTGTTCGCGGGGCTGTACCTCGACCTGCACGCACGCACCGGCAAGCGTGGCGGCGCGTGGATGGCGCAGGCGCGGCCTCGGCTGCACGACGGCAATACGGTGACGGTGCCGGTCGCGTATCTTGTCTGCAATTTCGCGCCGGATGGGGGCGAGACGCCGTCTTTGCTGTCGCACAACGACGTGACGACGCTGCTGCACGAGACCGGCCACTGCATCCACCTGCTCTTCACCAAGGTGAACCGGCCGAGCATCGCCGGCACCAATGGCTTCGAGTGGGACGCGATCGAGCTGCCGAGCCAGCTGATGGAGGATTTCGCCTGGGACAAGGACGTGCTGACCGGCATGTCTGGCCACAAGACCGGTGAGAAGCTCCCCGCAGACCTGTTCGAGCGGATGGTGAAGGCGCGGCATTTCCAGGCGGGGATGTTCATCCTGCGCCAGGTCGAGTTCGCGCTGTTCGACTTGCTGCTGCATCTCGGCACGATGGGCAGCGATCCGATCGAGGTGATCGAGGCGGTGCGCGACGAAGTGGCGGTGATCCGGCCGCCTGCATGGCACCGCTTCCCGCACGCGTTCAGCCATATTTTCGCAGGCGGCTACGCGTCGGGCTATTACAGCTATCTCTACGCGGAATTGCTCGCGGCGGATGGCTTCGAGGCGTTCGCGGAGGCTGGCCTGGTCGATCGCAAGACCGGCGACCGGTTCCGTGAGGAAGTTCTCGCGAGCGGTGCCACGCGACCTGCGGCGGAGAGCTTCCGTGCATTCCGCGGGCGTGATCCCGAGCCGACCGCGATGCTGGTCCGTCACGGGCTGCAAGGGTGACAAAACGCGTCGACCGGCGCTGGTTGTCGGAGGCGGTGCGGCGGATCGAGGCGGACTATAACCGGTCCGCCGACACGCATCTGATCCGCGTCGACCTGCCGCGATACCCCGGTATCGTGCTGTACCTGAAGGACGAGAGTTCGCACCCGACCGGCAGCCTCAAGCACCGGCTCGCGCGGTCGCTGTTCCTGTACGCGCTGTGCAACGAATGGATCGGGCCGGAGACGACGGTGATCGAATCCTCGTCGGGATCGACTGCGGTGTCGGAGGCGTATTTTGCTAGGATGCTCGGGCTGCGGTTCATTGCCGTAGTGCCCGCGACGACCGCCAAGCCCAAGCTCGACGCGATCCGCTTTCACGGGGGCGAGATCCATATGGTCGACGATCCGCGCACCGTCTACGCGGTCTCGCACCGCTTGGCGGCCGAGACCGGCGGGCATTATCTCGACCAGTTCACCTATGCCGAGCGCGCGACCGACTGGCGCGGCAACAACAACATCGCCGAGAGCATCTTCGCGCAGATGGCCGAGGAGGAGCATCCGTGCCCGTCCTGGATCGTCTGCGGCGCGGGGACCGGCGGCACGTCGGCGACGATCGGGCGGTTCATCCGGTACTGCCGGCACGACACGAAATTGTGCGTCGCGGACCCGGTGCACTCGGTGTTCCACCGGCATTTCGAGGACCGCTCTGTTGTCGCGTTGCCCGAAGGATGCGCGTCGCGGATCGAGGGGATCGGGCGGCCGCGCGTCGAGCCGAGCTTCGTGCCGAGCGTTATCGATCGGATGATCGCGGTCGAGGATGCCGACAGCATCGGCGCAATGCGCGCGCTGTCCGACCGACTCGGCCGGCGCGTCGGCGGCTCGACCGGGACCAACCTCTGGGCGTGCGCGCAGATCGTCGAGGAGATGGCGGCGGCGGGCGAGACGGGGAGCATCGTCACGCTGTTGTGCGATGGCGGCGACCGCTATGGCTGCACCTATTACGACGATTCATGGCTCGACGATCGCGGGGTCGCGTGGACCGGGGCGGCGGCGCGGATGACGCAATTTCTGGGCTGAGTAACCGATGACCACATGGCAGTTCTGGATCGATCGCGGCGGCACGTTCACCGACGTCGTCGCACGGCAACCGGATGGGCGGATTGTTACCGCCAAGCTGCTCTCGGAAGATCCCGAGCGCTACGGTGACGCCGCGGTCGAGGCGATCCGGCGACTGACGGGCGGGGCGGAAGTCCCGCTCGAACTGCGGATCGGCACGACGGTCGCGACCAACGCTCTGCTCGAGCGCAAGGGCGAGCCGACCTGCCTCGCGATCACGCGCGGGTTCGGTGATGCTTTGCTGATCGGCCACCAGGAACGGTCCGACATCTTCGCGCGCGACGTGAACCGCCCGCCGCCGCTGTTCGCGCATGTCGTGGAGATCGACGAGCGGGTCGGGGCGGAGGGCGATGTTCTCCGTCCGCTTGATACCGATGCGGCGCGCGCAGGTTTACAGGCGGCATTCGACAGCGGCCTGCGCGCCATCGCGATCGTCCTCATGCACGGATATCGCTTCACCGCGCATGAGGAGGCCCTGGCGGCAATCGCAACCGAGATCGGCTTCACGCAAATTTCGGTCAGCCACCGCGTCGCGCCGTTGATCAAGCTGATCGGGCGCGGCGATACGACCGTCGTCGATGCGTATCTGTCGCCGGTCGTCGATCGCTATGTCGCGGGCCTGAGCGAGGCGCTGGGGCAGGGCGCGTTGTTCATGCAGTCGTCGGGCGGGCTGGTCGACGGCGCAGGCTTTCGCGGCAAGGACGCGATCCTGTCGGGGCCGGCGGGCGGCATCGTCGGCATGGCCGCGACCGCGCGTGAGGCCGGGTTCGAGCACATCATCGGCTTCGACATGGGCGGCACCTCGACCGATGTCTCGCACTACGCCGGCACTTACGAACGCGACACCGAGACGCTGATCGCCGGTGCCCGCATCCGCGCGCCGATGCTGCGGATCCATACCGTCGCGGCGGGCGGCGGTTCGATCTGTCGGTTCGATGGCGAGCGGTTGATCGTGGGGCCCGAGAGCGCGGGCGCTGTGCCGGGGCCGGCATGTTATCGTCGAGGCGGGCCGCTGACGGTGACCGACTGCAACGTGATGCTCGGCAAAGTGCGCCCCGAATTCTTCCCGGCGCTGTTCGGACCGGCGGGCGACCGGCCGCTCGACGCCGAGGCGGTGGCTGCCCGGTTCGCGGAACTGCCGCTCGATCCGCAGGTCGCGGCGGAAGGGTTCGTCGCGGTCGCGGTGGCGAACATGGCGAACGCGATCCGGACTATTTCCGTTGCTCGCGGGCATGACGTGACGCGCTATACGCTGGCGTGCTTCGGTGGAGCCGGAGGGCAGCATGCGTGCCTCGTCGCCGATGCGCTGGCGATGGACCGGGTGATGATCCACCCGCTGGCCGGGGTGCTGTCGGCGTACGGGATGGGGCTGGCCGATCGTCGGGTCCTTCGGGAGGCGACCTCGGGTGCTGCGTTCGCGAATTATGCTGAGATCGCCGCTGCGTTGGACGAGCTGGCGGAGGCTGCCCGTGAAGCACTGGTCGCGCAGGGTGTCACGGCGGACGAGGTTAGGATCGAACGCCGAGTGCATCTGCGCCGAGGCCAGACCGACCACACCATCGAACTCGATCTCGACGAACCGGCCGCAATGATCGCCGCGTTCGACGCGGCACACATCGCGCAGTTCGGTTTTGCCAGCGAAGCGCTGCTGATCGCCGACCGAATTGTTGCGGAAGCCATCGCCGAGAGTCCGCCGATCGACGCCGCGCTCGTCATGTTCCCCGACGAGCCAGCCCCGCCCCTGTCCGTCGCCCCCGTCTACATGGCTGGTGCGTGGCACGACACGCCCGTCCTGGCCCGCGAAGGCCTGCCCTCCGGCCACGCCATCGACGGCCCCGCGCTGATCCTCGACAGCGTCTCGACCACCATCGTCGAGCCCGGCTGGCGCGCGCGCGTCGATCCGATCGGCAATTTGATCCTCGACCGGATCGCCCCCCGTATCGGCGCCAGCGTCGGCACCGAATCCGACCCGGTGCGCCTCGCCATCTTCGCCGGTCTGTTCATGAGTATCGCCGAGGAGATGGGCGCCGCACTCCAGCGCTCCGCCGCCTCGGTCAACATCCGCGAGCGGCTCGACTTCAGCTGCGCGCTCTTCGACGCGCACGGCAACCTCGTCGCCAACGCCCCGCACATCCCGGTCCACCTCGGCTCGATGGGCGAGAGCATCCGCACGATCATCGACGCACGAGGCTGCCGCGCAGACGGCCGCGGTATCCGCCGCGGCGACGCCTACGCGCTCAACGCGCCGTATCGTGGCGGCACGCACCTCCCCGACATCACAGTGATCATGCCGGTCTTTGCAGGACACGACGACACGCCTGCCTTCTTCGTAGCCGCTCGCGGTCATCACGCAGACGTCGGCGGGATCACCCCCGGATCGATGCCGCCCGAAAGCCGCTCGGTCGAGGAAGAGGGCGTGCTGCTCGACGATCTTCTGGTTGTCGATGAAGGCCGCTTCCTCGAAACCGAACTCCGCGCCGTGTTCGCCGGCGGCCCCTATCCAGCGCGCAACATCGACCAGAACATCGCCGATCTCGCCGCGCAGTTGGCCGCCTGTACGCGCGGCGCGACCGGTCTCACGCGGCTGGCCGACGAATACGGCACGGACGTCGTCACTGCGTATATGGAGCATGTCCAGGCCAACGCCGACGCCGCCGTCCGCCGCCTGATCGCGGCACTCGACGACGGCGCGTTCGCCTACGAAATGGACGACGGCGCAGTGGTCCGCGTGGCGGTCCGCATCGATCGCGCGGCCGCGACGATGGAGGTCGACTTCGCCGGCACCAGCGACCAGCGCCCAACCAACTTCAACGCCCCGGTCTCGATCGTCCGTGCCGCCGTACTCTACGTCGTCCGTGCGCTGATCGACGAGGCCGTGCCGCTCAACGACGGCTGCCTGCGCGGCGTGACGATCCGCGTGCCCGAAGGCTCGATGCTCAACCCGCGCTATCCGGCGGCCGTCGTCGCCGGCAACGTCGAGACGAGTCAGGTCGTCACCGACGCGCTGTTCGGCGCACTCGGCGCGATGGCCGCGAGCCAGGGGACGATGAACAACTTCACCTTCGGCAACGACACGCACCAATATTACGAGACGATCGCGGGGGGAGCAGGTGCGGGTCCCGGCTTCGACGGCGCGTCGGTGATCCAGACGCACATGACCAACAGCCGGCTGACCGATCCGGAAATCTTCGAGACGCGCTTCCCCGTGTTGCTGGAGGAATTCTCGATCCGCCGCGGCTCGGGCGGGGCAGGCGCGCACCACGGCGGCGACGGTGCGACGCGTCGCGTCCGGTTTCTCAAGGACATGACTGCCTGCATCCTCGCCAACCGCCGCCGCATCCCGCCGTTTGGGATGGCCGGCGGTGACAGTGGCGGGCTCGGCTCGGCATCGGTCGAGCGCGCGGATGGCGGCGTCGAACGGCTTGGCTCGACCGCCAAGGTCGACATGCACGCCGGCGACGTGTTCGTGATCGAGACGCCCGGCGGGGGTGGCTTCGGTCAGGCCTGATCGCACCCGCGCCACGCGGGGAAGGACTTTCGGCTGATGGCGGAGGCGATTGCCGACGTTCGGTAGAGCATTGCGCCTCCTTCTGCCCCCTCCCCGAAAGGGAGGGGCGGGGGTGGGTAGGCCGGCTTGGGTCGTCGACGTTCCACGATCTGGAAACCGACCCACCCCCAACCCCTCCCTTTCAGGGAGGGGAGCCCTTGCGACGGCTGGTTGCGGTAACGCGACGAACGCGGCACACACGGCATTCGATCAGTCTGAAAGTGAAGCCCATGACCGCATCCCGTTCCCGCGCCCTGTTCGTCCGTTTGCTCGCGGGATCGGTGCTGGCGATCGCCGCGCCCGCCGTGGCGCAGACGACCAACAATGCACCCGGTGCGGCGGCGGCGCGGACCGAGGCCCCCAAGGCGCGGCCGTGGATGAACACCGCGCTGAGCGCCGATGCGCGCGTCGATCTGCTCCTCAAGGAGATGACGCTCGACGAGAAGCTGCAGCTCACCTTCGGTTACTTTGCGACCAATGCCGACTGGCTGAAGACGCCGGTCAAGAACTGGGTCTATCCCAAGGACGGGCTGGCTGCGTCCGCTGGGATCGTGCCCGGCATTCCGCGGCTCGGTATCCCGAGCCAGTGGCAGACCGATGCTGGCGTCGGTGTCGCTAGCCAGCGTGGGCCGACGCCTCGCTTACGCACCTCGCTGCCCTCCGGGATCGCTACCGCGTCGACCTGGAACCCCGAGCTGGCTCAGGCCGGCGGCGCGATGATTGGCAACGAGGCATTCCTGTCGGGCTTCAACGTGCAGCTTGCGGGCGGGATGAACCTGACGCGCGAGCCGCGCAACGGCCGCAATTTCGAATATGGCGGTGAGGATCCGTTGCTGGCAGGCGTCATCACCGGGCACGAGATCAAGGGGATCCAGTCGCAGCACGTCGTCTCGACGATGAAGCATTACGCGTTCAACGGGCAGGAGACGAACCGCAACAACATCGATCACAAGATCGGCGAACAGGCTGCGCGCCAGTCCGACCTGCTCGCGTTCGAGATCGCCAATGAGGTCGGTCAGCCCGGCTCGGTGATGTGCTCGTACAACCGCGTGAATGGTCATTATGCGTGCGAGAACGACTGGCTGCTCAACACCGTCCTAAAGCGCGACTGGGGCTTCAAGGGCTATGTAATGTCCGACTGGGGCGCGACGCATTCGACCAGCGAGGCGGCCAATGCCGGGCTCGACCAGCAGTCCGGCTGGGCGTTCGATCGCTCGGCGTATTTCGCCGATGCACTGCGTGAGGCGGTCAACAACGGCCATGTCAGCGAAGCGCGCGCGACCGACATGGCGCGGCGCGTACTGTGGGGGATGTTTTCCGTAGGAGCGTTCGACAAGGTCGTGGCGGGTGATCGCGCCACGACGATCGATTACGCCGGCCATGCCGCGGTGACGCGCGCGGACGCGGAAGAGGGCATCGTCCTGCTGAAGAACACCGCGGGGCTGTTGCCGATCGCCAAGACGGCGAAGTCGATCCTGCTGATCGGCGCGCATGCCGATGTCGGCGTGCTGTCGGGCGGTGGCTCGAGCCAGGTCTATTCGCATAATGCCCCGGCCAATGGCCTGATCGTGGCGGACGAGTTCCCGAGCGGGTTCCCGGGGCCGAAGACCTATCACGCGTCGTCGCCGATGAAGGCGTTGCAGGCGCGGACCGGCGCGACCGTGACGTATCTCGACGGCAAGGACGTCAAGGCGGCGGCCGCGGCGGCGCGGAAAGCGGACGTCGTCGTCGCGTTCGGCGAGCAATGGACGGGCGAGTCGTTCGACGTGCCCGACCTGAACCTGCCGGCTGGCCAGAACGCGCTGATCGACGCGGTCGCGGGGGCGAACGCGAAGACGGTGGTCGTGCTCGAAACCGGTGGCCCGGTGGTGATGCCGTGGCTCGGCAAGGTCGGGGCGGTGCTGGAGGCGTGGTATCCGGGTACGGCTGGCGGCGAGGCGATCGCGCGCGTGCTGACCGGTGAGATCAATCCGTCGGGGCATCTGCCTGCGACCTTCCCGGCGTCGCTTGCACAGATCCCGCGCCCGAAGCTTGAGGGTGACCCGAAGCTCGACCGCGATTCGCATCCAATGGGCAATTACGACATCGAGGGTGCGGCAGTCGGTTATAAGTGGTTCGACAAGACCGGCGCGAAGCCGCTGTTTCCGTTCGGCTATGGGCTTTCCTATACGAGCTTCGCGATGGATGGTTTGACCGCGGCGCCTGAGGGCAAGGGGATCAAGGCCGGTTTCTCGGTGAAGAACACCGGTGCGGTGCAGGGCAAGGCGGTCGCGCAGGTCTATGTGTCGGGTGCGGGCTGGGAGGCGCCCAAGCGGCTCGGGGCTTTCCGCAAGGTCGATCTCGCGCCGGGGGCCGAGCAGGCTGTTTCGGTGACGGTGGACCCGCGGTTGTTGGCGACGTTCGATGTCGCGAGCGGCGGGTGGAAGATCGCTGGCGGCGACTACAAGGTGATGCTGGCGACGTCGGCGGCGGATGTCGTGCAGACGGTGACGGTGCGGATTGCGGCGCAGACGCTGGATCGTGGGGGGAAGTGAGGGTTCGTCCGTTCGTCCCGAGTAGGCGGCGAGCAGCTTCGTAGGAGCGTATCGAGACGGCGTATCGAGGGACGGGTTTCCGCGCGGAACCTGTACCTCGATGTGAGCCCTCGATACGCCAAAAGGCTACTCGGTCTTTACTCGGCACGAACGGGGTTGGGGGCGAGGGCTTGACCAGGTCCCTCCTCAATAAGAGCAAGAGAAGAGACCTGCCAACTGGAAGGGGCGATCAAGTTCCGCCCCTAATCCTCTCCCACCTGGGGTAAGTGGCGCCGAAGGTAATGGTGCCTATGCCCTTCGAGCAAGTACGTGTCGGCGGTTGCGCGGCACGATACCCTTCCTTGTTCTCCCGCGAAGGCGGGAGCCAGGCTGGATCCCCGCCTTCGCGGGGAAACAAATCTCACTTGCTCAAAAGGGATATCCACCGAAGGTGACGGAGGGGGAGGTAGGTGACACCGGCGTTCCGTGTCTCCCTCCGTCACCTTCGGTGCCACCTCCCCCTGCCGGGGGAGGATTAGGCGGCTTGGCTCAACCCCGCGCCTTCATCGCCGCGATCCGCTCGTCGACGCGGCGTTCCAGGATCGTGAGCGGCATTGCGCCTTCCTTCAGTATGTCGTGGAATTGCTTCAGGTCGAACTTGTCGCCTAGCGCCGCCTTCGCCTTCATCCGTGCGCGCGTCCATGCCATGTGGCCGACCTTGTAGCTGCAGGCCTGGCCTGCCTGCGTGCAGTAGCGCTCCACTTCGCGCTGCGTGCGCGGCCGGGCGAAGCCGGTCGTCGCGACCATGTAGTCGGTCGCCTTCTCGCGGCTCCAGCGCTTCGCATGGATGCCGGTATCGACCACCAGTCGCGTCGCGCGGAAGAGGAACGACTGGAGATACCCGGCGCGCTCCAGCGGCGACGCATAGGCACCGAGTTCGTCGGCGAGTTGCTCCGCGTACAGCGCCCAGCCTTCCGAATAGGCCGAGAAGAAGCCGATCTTGCGCAGCGTCGGAATGTCCTTCGATTCCTGCGCGAGGCTGATCTGGAGGTGATGCCCCGGCACGCCCTCGTGATAGGTGAGCGACGGCAGCGTGTATTTCGGCCAGTCGCCGACGTCCTTCAGATTGACGAAGTAAATCGCCGGGCGGCTGCCATCCAGCGAGGCGCGGTTGTAATAGCCGTTCGATGCGCCGTCCTGGATCTCGACCGGGACCGCGCGGATCTCGAGCGGCTGCGTCGGCACTTCGGAGAACGCTTGTGGCAGCTTTGCATACATCGCCTTGATGCCGTCGTTCAGGCCGGCGATCAGTTCGGTGCGGCCTTCCGGGGTGTTCGCGTAGAGCTGGTCCGGCGTGACGTTCAGTTTCGCCAGCCGCTCGCCGACCGTGCCGGTCGTGAAGCCCTGCGATTTCAGGATCGTATCGAGCTGCGCGGTGATCTCCGCGACCTGCGCCAGGCCGATGCGGTGGACCTCGTCGGGGCTCATCGTCGTGGTGGTCGCCTGGTTCAGCGCCATCGCGTAGATCGCGTCGCCATTGGGCACGCGCCAGATGCCGTCGCCGGGCTTGGTGGTCGGTTTCAGCCGCTCGATCAGCGCGATCTGGCGGTCGAGCGCGGGATAGACCTTGCCCTCGACGATCTTCGAAGCGCGCGCTTGCCAGTCGTCGGTCAGGCCCTTCGCCGCGGCGCGCTTGACCAATGACTGGACGATGCTCGACGTCGCCGCCGGCTGGCCGCGCAGTTTCCGCATCTGGCCGAGCGTCAGGTCGAGCGACCAGCCGGGTGCGAGCAGGCCGCGTGCCGCCTCCGCTTGCTGCATTGCGCTTTCCTGGTCGAGCACCGTGCCGAACTGGTCGAGCCGCGACAGATACGCCTCGGCATCCGGGGTGGCGTTGATCGTGTGCGCGGTGTTGAGGAAGTCGGGCACCTGGAAATAGGCGCCGCCCTGCTGGAAGATCCGGTAGGGACGGATCGGGCTGTCCATGCCGAACTTCTCGGGCGCTGCGATCTGCGTGGCGAGCGAGTAGCGCACGACTTCGAGGTTGAGCTTGGCGGCGGGTGACAGGCCTGCGCCGTCGTAGCGAGCGAGAGTGGCGAGCGCGGCCTTGGTCTCGGCGACGTCGCGCGCGCGCTTGTCGGGTGTGCGTGGCGACAATTGCCCCTTCAGCGATGCTAGCGGCCCCTTGTCGAGGCCAAGCGACGTCGCGAGCTCGGGCGACCGCGCGACGCTCGCCTGGAAGATCCGCTCGAAATCGGCGTTGAGCGCGGTGTCGCCGCTCGACTGCGCGAAGGCCGACGACGGCAGCAGCGTTGTGGCGAGCGCGGCGACGCCTCCCGATGCGAGGAACTGGCGACGATCCATGACGAATTCTCCCGTGAACTTTGGCGCATCTAAGCCGATCTCGGTCCGGATCGCCAGCGCTTCGGAAACTGGAATTTCGACGCGTCTGCGGCCGGAACCGGCGCGAAACATGCGCATATGGCGAAACCGCGGGAAACTGCCGGAACAAGCGCGGATATCGTCGGTTTGACCCGAGAGCCCGGCGGTGTCCTTACCCCCCCGAAGGATGCCGTCGGGTGTATGCGTAGGTGAGGTAGACGTGCGAGACGAGACATCCAGGCGTGAAGCCGGCAGGCGTGAAGCCGGCGCACGATTGCATGATGTCGGCGAGAGATTGCGCTCGTCCTGGCAGACTCCCACGGACACGATGATCACCGAGGACATCCCGACGCTGCTCACGCGCCTGTCGCAGGTGCCGAAGACCCGCAAGAAACCGTAATTCGATCGGTCCGGCGCGCGGCCGGACCGATTCTATGTCCTGACCTCAGCTGGTCGGCGCGGTGTTCTTCGCAGCGTCTTTCATCGCCTCGATGAGCTTCTTTACTTCCTGGCTGCGGCCGCGCGGCATGATCAGTACGTCGTTGCCGCTCGCGACCACGATCAGGTCCTCGACGCCGACCAGCGAGACGCGGACGCCGTCGCTGCGGACGAAGCAGTTCTTCGTATCGATCGCCAGCACATCGCCGTCGCCGTGGCTGCGGTGCGCGTTACCGTCGCCGTCGGTGTCGCTGATCGCGTGCAGCGCGTCCCAGCTGCCGACGTCGTTCCACCCCATCGCGACCGGCACGACCGCGACCCGGTCGGCCTTTTCCATGACCGCGTAATCGATCGAGTCGTCGGGCGAGGCGGCGAACGCGACGGCGTCGGGGTAGATCCGCGAGCCCTGGGTACGCGCCTTGTCCATCGCCTCCTGCGTGGCGGTCAGGATGCCCGGATCGAACTGTGCGAGCGCCTCGAGATAGGCGTCGGCGAGGAACAGGAAGATGCCGCCGTTCCAGGCATGGTCGCCGCTGGCGAGCATCGACTGTGCCTTGTCGAGCGGCGGCTTCTCGACGAACCGCGCGACGCGGTTGACGCCGGGCTGAAGCTCGTCGCCGATCTGGATCCAGCCATAGCCGATCTCGGGCGCGTCTGGTGCGATCCCGAATGTGACCAGCCACCCTTGGGTGACGAGCGGCATCGCTGCTTCGATCGCTGCGTGGAATGCCGCAACATCGCCGATAACGTGGTCCGACGGCATCACCAGCAACGCGTCGCCGCCGCCACCTGCGGCAATCGCGGCGAGCGCGATGGCGGGCGCGGTGTTGCGGCCGATCGGCTCCAGGATCAACGCCTGCGGGGTTGCACCGGCCTCGGCCAGCTGCTGTTCGACGAGGTCTGCATGACGCGCATTGGCGACGACGATCGGTGCGGCGAAGCGATCGCCGAACGCGCGGCCCGCGGTCAGCTGCAGCATCGTCTCGTCCGCGGTCAGCGCCAGCATCTGCTTGGGCATCTCAGGGCGCGACATAGGCCAGAGGCGCGTGCCCGAACCGCCTGAAAGAATAACGGGAACGATCTTACGTGCGGTCATGAAGCCTCCTGCTGGCGCCGAGCTATAACGTGGCAATTTCGCGCGCCAATCGCCGAATGATCGGATTGGCATGCAGTCTTCAGGCTTTTTTGGTGTTTTACTGCGAAACGTGGCGTTCAGGTGTCGGAAGCGTTTACACTGGTGCGTCGGGATAGCGGACGATGATACGGCTCTTCAAGCATTACGTACCCTATGCGGTCCTCCTGCTCGGCCTTGTCGATGCGGTGTTGTTGATCGCGTCGGCGGAGATCGGCTGGATCGTCCGTGCGCATCAGATCGGCATGGAGGTCGGCCCGATCCATACCCGGATCGCGCAGTTGCTGACGTTCGCGCTCGCACTGCAGGTCTCGCTGGTCGCGGTAGGGGCGTACGGCGTCGCGTCGTTCCTGTCGCTGCGTTTTGCTGCCGCGCGGCTGGCTGTCGCGCTGTCGCTGGGCGTAATGTTCCTGTCACTGATCTTCTTCCTCGTGCCCCCGCTCGCGCTGTGGCGATCGAACCTGCTCTACGCGACGGTGATCGCGACCGTCCTGCTCGTCACGGTCCGCGCGGTGCTGGGGAAGACGCTCGGGGGCGAGACGTTCAAGCGGCGGATCGTCGTGCTCGGCGCCGGGACGCGCGCCGCGCGGATCGAGACGCTTGCTGCGCAACCCGGCGTCAACTTCGTCGTCGCGGGCTTCGTCCTGATGGGCGAGGCGGACCCGGTGGTCCAGGGCGCGATGCCGCGCGCCGACATCCCCAATCTCGCCGCGCATATCGTCGACCAGAATGCGAGCGAGGTCGTGCTGGCGCTCGACGAACGCCGCAACGCCCTGCCGATGAAGGATTTGCTCCGCGTCCGCACCACCGGCGTGCAGGTCAGCGAGATATCGAGCTTTCTCGAACGCGAGACGGGACGCATCGACCTGAAGAGCGTCAACCCGTCCTGGCTGATTTTCTCCGACGGGTTCGCCTCCAGCCGGATGCTGTCGAGCGTGTTCAAGCGCGCGTTCGATATCGTCGCCAGCGGACTGCTGCTGGTCGTCACGCTGCCGATCATCCTGCTCACCGCGATCGCGATCAAGCTCGAGTCGAAGGGTCCCGCTTTCTATCGCCAGCGTCGCGTCGGGCTGTACAACGAGGGGTTCGACATCCTGAAGCTGCGGTCGATGCGGCAGGACGCCGAGGTCGCGGGCAAGGCGGTCTGGGCGGCGGAGGATGATCCACGGATCACGCGGATCGGTCGCTTCATCCGGAAAGTGCGGATCGACGAACTGCCGCAGACCTGGACCGTGCTGAAGGGCGAGATGAGCTTCGTCGGCCCGCGTCCGGAACGGCCGCAGTTCGTCCAGCAGCTCGAGGAGCAGCTGCCGTTCTACGCCGAGCGGCATATGGTGAAGCCCGGGATCACCGGCTGGGCGCAGATCAATTATCCCTATGGCGCGTCGATCGAGGATGCGCGCCACAAGCTCGAATATGATTTGTATTACGCGAAGAATTATTCGCCGTTCCTCGACATGCTGATCCTGTTGCAGACTCTCCGCGTGGTTTTGTGGCCGGCGGGCGCGCGGTGATCGTCGCGTCGCACCGCGCATGATGGGGACCCTGGTCCTGTGGAGCCATGCGCTGGCCGCTTTGCTGTTCGGCGCAACCGCGCTCGGGCAGATGCGGCGACCGAGTGGGCATTGGCCGCATCGGGCGTTGCTGGTGGCGTTGATCGCGACGAGCCTGTGGGCGCTCGCGGTCGCGGGGATCGGCGCGCAGGACATGGCGACCCGCGTCGCGGCGAGCGGTCGCGATATTGCATGGCTTGGGTTCATGCTGGCTCTGGTGCGACGCGATCGTACGGGTAACCGGGCGCTGAACGCGGTGTATCTGGTGGTGATGACGCTCGCCGTGACGGGTGCGCTGCTTGCCTTCCTGGAAGTTGCCGTCGTGCATGATGAGGCGTTCGCCGCGGTTGCGGCCGCGCGCGAAATGCTCGGCATGATGGGGGCGGTGAGCGCGCTGGTCCTCACCCATCACCTGTATCAGGCGGCGCCGGCGTCGCGGGGCGGCGTCCGACTGGTCATGCTGGCGCTTGCCGCGATGTGGGGCGTCGACCTGCTGGTGTCCGCCTCGGACTATACTTCTACGGTGGCAGCGCCGATCGTCATCGTCGCGCGGGGCATCGCGATGATCGGCGTCGCCGCGCTGCTGGTCGTCGGTGTGCATCGCAGCGGTGAGTGGACGCTCGCTTTGTCGCGACCGATCGCGGTGCGTGCGTTGTCGGCGATCGCGCTGGTCCTCTACGTCGGCATCACCGCGTTCGCGACCGCCGTCGTCGCCAGCCTCGCCGGACCGTATGCGCGGGTGGCGCAGACGGCGATCGTGTTCGGCGCGACCGCGATGGTGGTGGCGCTGCTGTTGACGCCCTGGCTGCGGGCATGGGCGAAGGTGAAGGTGGCCAAGCATCTGTTTCGCCATCGCTATGACTATCGTGCCGAGTGGCAGCGCTTCACCGATACGCTGGGTCGACCTGATTCGCGTGCGGAGTCGCTCGATTGTCGCGTGGTGAAGTCGATCGCCGACCTGACCGACTCGCCCGGGGGGCTGTTGCTGGTGCCCGATGGGGCGTCGTTGGGGCCGGGCGCGACGTGGAACTGGGCGGGAGCGGCCGATGGTCCGCGCGACGAAACTCTGGCGAGGTATCTCGCGCAGGACGCGCGGATCGTCGAACTGGACCGGGTCCGCGCCGGCACCGCGCCGGGCGATGACATGGCGAGCGTTCCCGACTGGCTCCGCGAATGTCCCGAGGCATGGGCGATCGTGCCGCTGGTCCACGGGGGCACGCTGGTCGGCGCGATCGTCCTGGCCCGTCCGCCGGTCGACCGTGCACTCGACTGGGAGGATTTCGACCTGCTCCGGGTCGCCGGGCGGCAGGCGGCGAGTTATCTGGCGGAGGATCGCGCGCATGCGGCACTCGCCGATGCCGCCCGGTTCGATGAGTTCAACCGCCGGTTCGCGTTCATCCTGCACGACATCAAGAACCTCGTCAGCCAGTTGACGCTGGTCGCGCGCAACGCCGAACGGCACGCCGATAACCCCGATTTTCGCGTCGACATGGTCGCCACCCTCAAGGATTCGTCCGATCGCATGAACGCGCTGCTCGCCCGACTTTCGCAGCACGGACCCGTCCGCGGCGAACCGCTTCAGCCGATCGACGTCGCCACCATCGTCGAGCGAGTCGCGGCCGATCGCAAGGCGCAGCATCCGATCGTCGCGCGCGGCGGTCCCGCCTGCGCGCTGGGGCACGCGGCCCGACTCGAACAGGTGCTGGGACAGCTTGTCCAGAACGCGGTCGAGGCTAGCGCTGCGGATGCGCCTGTCCTGTTGGCGGTCGAGACGATCGGCGAACAGGTCGCGATCGACGTGATCGACCATGGCTGCGGCATGACGCCGGGCTTCGTCCGCGACCAGCTGTTCAAGCCGTTCGTGTCGTCCAAGCCCGCGGGGTTCGGGATCGGCGCGTTCGAGGCGCGGCAACTGGTGCACGCGATGGGTGGCGCGCTCGACGTCGCGAGCCGGGAGGGTGAGGGCACGCGCTTCCGCATTCTCCTGCCCGCAGTTGCGGCGCTGGAGGTGGCGGCGTGAGTGGAAACGAGCGGCCCGTCCTGCTGATCGTCGAGGACGACCTCGGGCTGCAGCGGCAATTGCGCTGGGCGTATGAGGGGTATGAGATCGTCGTCGCGAGCGATCGGGCGCAGGCGCTCGATGCGGTGCGCGCGCATGAGCCCGCGGTCGTCACGCTCGACCTTGGCCTGCCGCCCGACCCCGACGGCGTCACCGAAGGGTTTGCCACGCTGCGCGATATCCTCGCGATGAAGCCGGATACCAAGGTGATCGTCGCCTCAGGGCACGGCGCGCGCGACAGTGCGTTGCAGGCGATCGCGGATGGCGCCTGGGACTTCTACGCCAAGCCGATCGACATCGATGCGCTCGGCATGATCGTCAGCCGTGCCTTTCACGTCCATGCGCTGGAGGCCGAGAATCGCAGGCTTGCCGCGCGGATCGACGCGGGCGGGTTCGGCGGGTTGATCAGCGCTTCGCCCGAGATGGCGGTGGTAACCCGAACGCTGGAGCGAGTCGCGCCGGCCAATGTCTCGGTGATGCTGCTCGGGGCGAGCGGCACCGGCAAGGAACTGCTCGCACGCGGGCTGCACGATGCTTCGCCGCGGTCACGGGGGAATTTTGTTGCGATCAACTGCGCGGCGATCCCCGAAACGTTGCTCGAAAGCGAGCTGTTCGGTCACGAGAAGGGTGCGTTCACCGGCGCGGTGAAGACCACCGAGGGCAAGATCGAACAGGCCGCGGGCGGTACGCTGTTCCTCGACGAGATCGGCGACGTGCCGCTCGCGCTCCAGGTGAAGCTGTTGCGGTTCCTCCAGGAGCGCGTGATCGAGCGGGTCGGCGGGCGCAAGGCGATCCCGGTCGACACGCGCATCGTCTGCGCGACTCACCAGAACGTCGATGCGATGGTTGCGGATGGGCGGTTCCGCGAGGATCTGTATTACCGGCTCGCGGAGATCGTCGTACGGATACCGGCACTGGCCGCGCGGACCGGCGATGCGGTGCTGCTCGCGCGGCACTTCGTCACGCGCTATGCTCGCACGATGAACCCCGTCGTCACCGGCTTGGCCCCTGATGCGCGCGCCGCGATCGACGGCTGGGGCTGGCCCGGCAACGTCCGCGAGCTGGAGAACCGGATCAAGCGCGCGGTCATCATGGCCGACGGCAAGCTCGTCACGGCGACCGATCTCGACCTCGACGGCAAGGGCGAGGAGGCCGCCGCGCTCAACCTGCGCGCGGCTCGCGAACTCGCCGACCGGAAAGCGATCCGCCAGGCGCTGGCGCGTGCCGACGGCAATATCTCGGGCGCATCGCGGTTGCTCGGGATCAGCCGTCCGACCTTGTACGACCTCCTGAAAAGCTATGATCTCCATGCCTGAGACCGGATCCGCGGCGACGCACACGCATCGTTATCCGTTGCTGAGCCGGGGCCGGCGTCGGCGCCTGAAAATGCGCGGCGTCGTTACCGCGAGATATACACGCTTGATTACGATCGGCGTCCTGTGTCTGCTGATCGTCGGTATCGCGATCGCCCTCGCGACCCGTCCGCCACGGCCAGATGCGCGCCGGTCGCTGGTCGACAGCCTGACGACGTTGGGAGCAGGGAACTACAGTGCCGCGCGGACCAACGCGCAGGCCGCGATCAAGGCTGCCCCGACGTTGGGGATCGCGCATGCGGTGCTGGCGCGCGCGTATCTCGAACTCGGCGACGGGCTTGCGGCGGAGGCGGAACTGGCGCGGGCGACCGACGCGGGGTTGCCGGCGGATCGCCTGCATCAGCTTCAGGCACATGCGCGATTGCTGCAGGGCGACCCCGATGACGCGATCGACGAGGCTGCGCAGGCGCAACCGCGGTATGCCGGGTACGCTGCGCGAATCCAGGCACGGGCGCTGGCGTCGCAAGGCAAGCCGGTAGAGGCGCAGGCGGTGCTTCGGACGCTGCTCGATCGGGTGCCGAACGACGGCGCGGCGTGGACGGATCTTGGCCGCATCCGGTTGACGGCGGGCGATGTCGGCGGCGCGTCGGTCGCGGCGGCGCGCGCTGTTACGCTGGCGCGGGGCGAACCGGCGGCGCTGACGTTGCAGGGGGAGGTCGTTCGCAGCCGCTACGGGCTCGTCGCCGCGCTACCGTGGTTCGAGGCAGCGTTGCAGCGCGACGCCTATTATCACCCCGCGCTGATCGAATATGCGGCAACGCTGGGCGAGGCGGGGCGGAATGCCGACATGCTGGCGGCGACGCGTCGCGCGCTGTTGGCGCGGCCGGGCAGCCCGCAGGCGTTGTATCTCCAGGCTGTATTGGCCGCGCGCGCAGGACGCAGCGATCTGGCGCGCGGACTGCTGCAACGAACCGAGGGCGCGGTTGCCGGCTTGCCGGGTGCGATGCTGCTGTCGGGCAGTCTCGATTATGCGGAAGGCAAGTTCGAACAGGCGGCGGTCACGTGGCGACAGCTGGTCGCGATCCAGCCGCTCAACGTTACCGCGCGCCGATTGCTGGGGGCGGCGTTGCTCCGGTCGGGGGATGCGCAGGCGGCGTTGGGCGTGCTGCGGCCGATCGGGCTGCGCGCCGATGCGGACGGCTATGCGCTGACGACGATCGCTCGGGCGTTCGAGGCGACCGGGGATACGTCAACAGCGGCGCAGTTCATCGATCGTGCGGCGGGGGGACGGACGGCGCCTGCTGCGATCTTCGGTACGGACGATTCGACCGGTGCGTTGTTGGCCGTTGCCGATGCTGCGTCGAACGACCCGACCTATGTGCTGGGGTTGATCCGCGGCCAGATCGCGCGTGGGGATACTGTCGGCGCAATTGCTCGGGCGCGTGCGCTCGTCACGGCGAGCCCCGGCGCACCTGCCGCGCAACTGGCGCTTGGGGACGCACTGGGTGTTGCCGGGCGCTATCCCGAGGCGGCCGGGGTCTATGCGCGGGTGGCGGATCTATCGTTCGACGAACCGACGATGCTGCGTCTGGTCGATGCGCTTGGCCGGGCTGGGCGCGCGCAGGACGCAGCGGCCTCGCTGGCGCTGTATCTGTCGCAGAACCCGCAAAGCTTGACCGGATTGCGCCTGTTGGGGCATTGGCAGGTCGCGTCGAGGGATTGGGACAAGGCGATCGAGACGCTTGAGGGGGTGCGGCGTCGGGTCGGCAATCGCGATGGTGGCGTCTTGATCGACTTGGCTGTGGCCTACGCGGGCAGCGACGATGGCGCCATCGCGGTGCGCTATGGCAAGGCTGCGTATAGCCTCGCGCCGATGAACGCGGCCGCGGCGGACGCCTACGGTATCGCCTTGGCGGCGAGCGGGAATAGTGAAGGTGCCCGGCAACTACTCGACAAGGCGGTCCGACTCGCGCCGGGCGATGCGGTGATTGCAGGCCATCGCCGCCAGCTTGGCTGAACGCTACCGGTCTTGCCCTCGGAACCCTTGCCTCTGGGAAGGCGTGTCGTCAGAAGCCGCGCATGACCGATCCGCTGGACCGCATCGCCGCCGCACTCGAGCGCCTGTCGCCACCCCCGCCGCCGGCCGCCGATCCGCGCGCGCATCCTGCGTATGTCTGGCGTGGTGGAGTGCTCCAGCCCGCGCGCGGGTTTGCGCCGTTGCCGCTGGATATGCTGATCGGTGTCGATCGCCAGAAGGCGTCGCTGCTCGCCAATCTGCGCCATCTCGCGGCGGGGCATGCCGCGCAGGACGTCCTGCTGTGGGGCGCACGGGGAACCGGCAAGTCGGCGCTCGTCAAAAGTGCGGTGGCGGACGTGCAGGGTTCGGGCGGCGACATTGCGCTGGTCGAGGTCACCGAGCTTGCCGGGCTGCCGACGCTGTTCGCGGCGTTGGCGCAGGTAAGGCGCGCATTCGTCGTATTCGTCGACGATCTCGGGTTCGATGTTCCGGCCGAGGCGCGTGCGCTCCGGTCGATGCTGGAGGGTGGGGCGGAACCCCGGCCTGCCAATGTCCGATTGCTGGTGACCGCCAATCGCCGACATCTGGCGCCGCGGGACATCGCCGAACAGGAAAGCGCGATCAATCCGCGCGACTCGGCGGACGATCATCTGGCGCTATCGGATCGCTTTGGCCTCAGCCTTGGCTTTCATGCACTTGATCAGGAAGGGTATCTTGCGATCGTTGCGGCCTATGCGGCGACACATGATCTGGAGTTCGAACCGGGCGAGGCCATCGGTTGGGCTACACGTCGGGGCAGCCGCTCGGGCCGCGTCGCGTGGCAATATATGGTCGATCTAGCCGGTCGCGCTGGCAAGGCGTTGTAATCTCAAAACGGCGGGCCGGTGCCGAAGCACCGGCCCGGCAACATCAGTTGCTGTCCGAATCGTCGTTGTTGTCGTTGACGATGGCGATAACGCCGATCGCTGCAACGCCAGCTACGATCAGGAGGGCGAAGATGCCGCCGCCGCCTGCGAGCTCGTTCTTGCCGGACGTTGCCGAGCCAACGCGTGCGTTCGCAACCGACAGGCTGGCAGGAGCAGCCGACGCTGCAACCGAGGTGGTCATCATTGCAACGGCAAGTGCGCCGCCGGTAAGGGCCTTGAGCTTCATATACATCTCCGCATTAAACAAACAGAACTGCCGCAACGCAGCAATCACACCGTGGTTCCCGTATTGACCGAAGATGGAAACGTCCAGCTAAATCTAGTTCAAGAAGTTCCCTCAACCATTTCTGCAAGCTCGAGCCAACGCAGCTCGGCGGCCTCCTTTTCGGCGCGGGCAGCATCCATCGCCTTGGTCAGCTTCGCGAACGTCGCATTGTCGCGCATGTAGAGGTCGGGCTTCGCCAGCTTGACCGCATCGGCTGCCATCTGCGCGTCGAGTTCCTCGATTCGCTTGGGCAGCATCTCGTAGTCGCGCTGGTCCTTGTAGGTCAGTTTCGCGCGGGGCGCCGCAGCGACGGGGGCGGTCGCCGCGACCTTCTTCGAAGCACGCTTGCCGGTCGTCGTCGACACGCGACGCTTTTCCCAATCCTCGTAGCCGCCCGCAACGACATCTACCGTGCCCGAGCCATCGAGGCCGAGCGTGATCGTCACGGTGCGGTCGAGAAAGTCACGGTCGTGGCTGACGATCAGCACGGTGCCGTCGTAATCGCCGATCACCTCCTGCAACAGGTCAAGCGTCTCGAGATCGAGATCGTTGGTCGGCTCGTCGAGCACTAGCAGGTTGGATGGCTTGGCGAACTCGCGCGCCAACAGGAGTCGCGAGCGTTCGCCACCCGACAGTGAGCCGATCTTCGCATCGACCATGTTCGGGTCGAACAGGAAGTCCTTGAGGTAACCGTGGATGTGCTTGCGCACGCCGAGCACGTCGATCCACTCGCCGCCGTCGACGACGACTTCGCGCACCGTCTTCTCGGGCGCCATCAGGCTGCGCTGCTGGTCGATCACCACAGCGTCGAGAGTCTGCGCCAGCTTGATCGTGCCGCTGTCGGGCTGGATTTCGCCGGTCAGCAGCTTCAACAGCGTCGACTTGCCTGCGCCGTTGCGACCGACGATGCCGATGCGGTCGCCGCGCGTGACCCTCAACGTAAGGTCGCCGATGATCGTGCGGTCGCCGTAGACCTTCGTGACGTTCTTGGCGTCGATCACGACCTTCGACTTCGTGTCGTCGCTGGCGGTCGTCAGGTTCGCCGAGCCCTGCGGTCCGATCATCGAGGCGCGTTCGGCGCGCATCTCGTGCAGCTTGGTGAGACGCCCCTGGTTGCGCTTGCGCCGCCCGGTTACGCCGCGCAGCAGCCAATGCTCCTCAAGCTTCAGCCGCGCATCGAGCTTCTCGGCCTGGCGCTGTTCCTCGGCATAGACCTGTTCGGTCCACGCCTCGAACCCGCCGAAGCCGATCTCGGCACGCCGAATCGCGCCGCGATCGAGCCACAGCGTCTGCTTGGTGAGCCGCGTCAGGAAGGTACGGTCATGGCTGATGACGACGAACGCGCCGCGGAAGCGCTTGAGCCAGTCCTCGATCCATTCGATCGCACCGATGTCGAGATGGTTGGTCGGCTCGTCTAGCAGCAGCACATCAGGGTCCTGCGACAGCGCGCGGACGATCGCCGCGCGACGCCGCTCGCCACCCGAGGCGGAAGCCGCCTCGCGCGACAGGTCGATGCCGAGCTGGTCGGCGATCGAATCCGCCTCGTAGTTCACCGGCGCATCGTCGCCCGCCATCACATAGTCGCGCAGCGTCGCGAAACCGCGCAGATCTGGCTCCTGATCGAGAATGACGACGCGGGTGCCGGGGACGATCGTCCTGCGTCCCTCGTCCGCCTGGACGCTGCCGCCGAGCAGTTTGAGCAAGGTCGTCTTGCCGGCGCCGTTGCGGCCGATCAACGCGAGCCGGTCGCGCGGTCCGATATGGATGTCGAGATTGCGAAAGAGCCATCCCGAGCCCTGGACGAGGCCGAGGCCTTCGAATGCTAAGATTGGTGCTGCCATGTTCGCGCCACGTAGGGGGGCGAAGTGATGCAGGCAAGTTACACCGCGTGGGCTTCGTGCTGTCGGCGGCCTGTCGCGATCATTCACAGGCTGTTCAATGCGGGAGGCCTATGCCACCGCCATGAAGATGCTGCTTTTCCTTGCAACCCTGGCCGCTGCGCCGTTTCTGACGGGTGCCGCCCCCATGCTGGCGGGCGAGCCTCCGCAGCGCCGCAGCGACCAGATGTCGGCGTTGCAGGCGCGCAAGACCGGAGCGCCGTCTTTGCGCGAGATCGAGTCGCGCGTGATCCCGACGATGCGGGGCGCGCAGTATCTCGGCTCGGACTACGATTCGGGCAGCGCCATTTACACGCTGAAATTCCTGCGCGATGGAACCGTCATCTGGGTCGACGTGGATGGCCGTAACGGCCAGATCGTCGGCCGCACGGGTCGCTGAACACTGTAATCGAGAGGATTGTCATGCGCGTTCTGATCGTCGAGGACGAACCGAATCTCGGCCAGCAATTGAAGAATACCCTGGAAGGGGCCGGCTATGCGATCGACCTCGCGGTCGATGGCGAGGAAGGGCATTTCCTAGGCTCGACCGAGAATTACGACGCGGTCGTGCTCGATCTGGGCCTGCCGGAGATCGACGGGCTGACGGTGCTTGATCGCTGGCGCAAGGAGGGCAAGACGATGCCCGTGCTGGTGCTCACCGCGCGTGACAGCTGGTCGGACAAGGTCGCGGGCCTTGATGCGGGCGCGGACGATTACGTCGCCAAGCCGTTTCAGAGCGAGGAACTGATCGCGCGTCTGCGGGCGCTGATCCGCCGCGCGTCGGGCAATGCCTCGTCCGAGCTGACCGCGGGCGACATCCGCCTCGACACGCGCAGCGGCAAGGTGACGCGCGCCGGCGAGCCGGTGAAGCTGACGGCGCAGGAGTACAAGCTGCTGAGCTATCTGCTGCACCACAAGGGCAAGGTCGTCAGCCGCACCGAGCTGATCGAGCATATCTACGACCAGGATTTCGATCGCGATTCGAACACGATCGAAGTGTTCGTCACGCGCATCCGCAAGAAGCTCGGCCAGGACGTGATCACGACGATCCGCGGGCTTGGCTACAGCCTCGAAGATCCGGACGCCTGATCGGCTGACGATGGACAGCGCGCCGGTCACAGACACGCCGATAGCGGACGGGCCGATCCGGGTGGCTGCCGCGGTCAAGGGATCGCTGTCGCGGCGGATGATTCTGATCGCGGCAGTGTGGATCGGCGTGCTGCTCAGCGGCGGCGGGTTCGCGCTCGACCGGGTGCTGTCCGCGGCGGTGACGCGCAATTTCGACGACCAGCTCGAATATGTGCTGCGGTCGCTGCTCAATTCATCCGAGATCGGCCCTGACGGCGAAGTGATCTTCTCGCGCGAGGCTGCGGCCGACCAGCGGTTCGTCGAGCCGTATTCAGGGCTGTACTGGCAGGTATCGGGCAAGGGGCGCGAGGATTTCCCGTCGCGTTCGCTATGGGATCGGCGGCTCGCGTTCGGCGGGACGCATGACGACCGCAACGCGCATTTCTACGACAGCACGCAGTTTCCGGACGAGAAGCTTCGCGTCGTCGAGCGGGACGCGGTGATCCCCGGGTCGAAGGTGCATTGGCGGTTCCAGGTGGCGCAGAGCCGCGACGGGCTCGATGCGCAGATCACGACGTTGCGGCGGACGCTGGTGCGGAGCTTCGCGCTGCTCGCGCTCGGGCTGATCGTGATGGCGGCGCTGCAGACCTTCTACGGCCTGTGGCCGTTGCGGCGGGTGCGCGAGGAGATCGCGCGGATGCGCGCCGGCCAGTCGAACCGCGTGTCGAGTGCGATGCCGGTCGAGGTCGCGCCGATGGTCGAGGAACTGAACGCGCTGATCGAGCATAACGAGCGCCAGGCGGAGGAAGCGCGGCGGCATGCCGGCAACCTCGCGCACGCGCTGAAGACGCCGCTGACGGTGATCATGAACGCGGCGACGGCGCAGTCGGACGACCTCGCCGACACGGTCATCCGCGAGGCGCGGACGATGCGGCGGCAGGTCGACCACCACCTCGCGCGGGCGCGGGCCGTCGGGCGGCGTGGATCTGCGCATAGTCGTGCGGATGTTTGGCCGAGCCTGGAGTCGGTCGAGCGGGCTGTCGGCCGGCTGTACCGGCATGTCCGGATCGACGTGACCGGGCCTCGCGGGTTGCAGGTGCATGTCGAGCGGCAGGATCTCGACGAGATGCTCGGCAATCTGATCGAGAACGCCGCGAAATATGGTGGCGGCAGCGTGTTCGTGACGGTCGGTGCGCAGGCGGGCTTCGTCGAGTTCCTGGTCGAGGATGACGGCATCGGTATTCCGGAGGAGGAGCGGGTGCGTATCTTCGATCGCGGCGTGCGGCTGGATACGGGGAAGCCGGGGACGGGGCTCGGGCTGGCGATCGTGCGCGATGTGGCGGAGATCTACGAGGGGACGGTTGCGCTGGAGGAGAGCGAGGATCTTGGTGGCTTGCTGGTGCGGTTGAGGTTGCCGGCAGCGAACTAGCACTTAGTCCCGTTTTCCTGCGAACGCAGGAATCCAGGGTCGAGAGCGACGGCGCTTGTGACCCTGGGCTCCTGCGTCCGCAGGAGAACGGCACGGACTACCCCCGCGATCGCGCCTGGCGGTACGTGCCCAGCACGCGCAGCCATTTCGAATGGAACCCCAGTTCCTCCAGCGCATGGCCGAGGTTCGCGTCGCCCGGCTTGCCGACCACGTCCGCATAGAATTCCGTCGCGGAGAAGCTGCCGTTGCGCTGGTAGCTCTCCAGCTTGGTGATGTTTACGCCGTTGGTCGCGAAGCCGCCGACCGCCTTGTACAACGCGGCGGGGACGTTCCTGACCTCGAAGATCAGCGTCGTCATCCATTCGCCACCGACCGGCTCCTGCGCCGCGGGAGGCTTGCCACCGCGGGCCAGTACGACGAACCGCGTCATATTGTGGTCCGCATCGGCGATGTCGGTCGCGAGCAGATCGAGACCATATAGCGCGGCCGCGGCAGGCGGCGCGAGTGCGGCGATCGCCGGGTCGCCCAACTCCGCCACCACTGCCGCCGCGCCTGCGGTGTCGGGATAACTGACTGGCTCGATCCCGTGTGCTTTCAGCCAGTGCCGGCATTGGCCCAGCGCCTGCGGATGGCTCATCGCCTTGCGGATGCCGTCGCGCGGGCCGCATGCCATCAGCGCATGGCGGATCGGCAGGAAATGCTCGCCGGTGATCACCAGCCCCGATTCGGGGAGCAGGAAATGGATGTCGGCGACGCGGCCGTGCAGCGAATTCTCGATCGGGATGATCGCGCAATCGGCGCGGCCGTCCTTCACCGCGTCGATTGCGTCGGAGAAATCGAAACAGGGCAGGGGCAGGCCGTCCGGGAACGCCTCGACCGCGGCGACATGGCTGTTCGCGCCCGGTGCACCCTGGAACGCGACGGCGCGCGCGGGCTCGGCGGCGGCGGCGTCGGTCATCCGCGCGACGATCGGGCGGGCGGGTGCGGCGAAGTTTTCCATGCGCCGAGCGCCTAAAGCGCGCTGCCTGCCTGTTCAAGCCGCGTAAAGCGCCGCCGCCCGCCATACACCCGCCCTTCAAGCGCGGCTTGCGGTGCGCGCTCGCGTTTTCTATGGCTATCCCAAACAGAACAGGGCGGATGCACAAGATGGACAATCGGACCAATACGATCGCCGGCTGGGTGCTCGCAGGCTGTGGTGCGGCGCTTGGGCTGTCGATCGTCGGCGGGATGATGTTCCACGGCGAGCGCCCCGAGAAGATGGGCTATGCGATCGAGGGCGTCGTTGCCGAGGGCGGCGAGGGTGCGGCCGCCGAAGTGCCGATCGCCTCGTTGCTGCCGACCGCCGACGCCGCCAAGGGCGCCGAAGTGTTCAAGAAGTGCGCCGCCTGCCATACCATCAACCAGGGCGGCGCGAACGGCGTCGGCCCGAACCTGTACGGCACGGTCGGTGAGGAAATCGCCAAGGGCAAGGCCGGGTACGCCTTCTCGTCGGCGCTGGCCGGGATCGGCGGCAAGTGGGACTTTGACAAGCTGAACGCTTGGCTGACCTCGCCGCGCAAGTTCGCGCCGGGGACGAAGATGACGTTTGCGGGGCTCGGCAATGCGCAGGACCGCGCGAACGTGATCCTGTATCTGAACCAGCAGGGTTCGAACCTGCCGTTGCCGGCGGCACCTGCGGTTGGCGTTGCTCCGGCGGCTGGCAAGGATGCGGCGGCTAAGGATCAACCGGCGACGGCGAATGCGGCGGAAGCTGCGGCTACGAAGGGCGCGCCGACTGCGGATATCGCGAATACCGGAACGCCGGCCTCGGGTGCGCCGTCGGTCGATCCGGAAGCAGCCCGCAAGGGCGCCCGCTCGGAGAAGTAATGGTTCCAGGCCGGAATGATCGGCCTGGATTCACCCTGCCACTAGCGCGGGAGGGTTGTTCCAAGATTAGGGGCACCGTGTACGGTCCGATCCCGCTCCATTCCGTCATCCCGGCGGAAGCCGGGACCCACGGTTGCGGTCAGCGTCATAAACGGACGCTTCGTGTCCATGGGTCCCGGCGTGCGCCGGGATGACGGAATGGGTGGTAGTTGGAACCGCGAGAAAGCTTAGCCCTCGGCGGCTTCCTTCTCCGCCCGCTCGCGATAGAACGACTGCACCGCGTCCCAAGCCTCGTCCGCCGTCTCGACGTAGCGGAAGATCCCCAGATCCTTCTCGCTGACGACGCCTTCCTCGACCAGCGCGTCGAAGTTCACGACCCGCTCCCAGAACTGACGCCCGAACAGCAGAACGGGAATCGGCTGGATCTTGCCCGTCTGGATCAGCGTCAGCAGTTCGAACAGCTCGTCGAACGTCCCGAACCCGCCCGGAAACGCTGCGAGCGCGCGTGCGTGCAGCAGGAAGTGCATTTTTCGCAGCGCGAAATAGTGGAACTGTACCGACAGCGACGGCGTGACGTACGGGTTCGGCGCCTGCTCGTGCGGCAGGACGATGTTCAGGCCGATCGACTCGGCGCCGACGTCGTCCGCGCCGCGATTGGCGGCTTCCATGATCGACGGACCGCCCCCTGAGCACACCACGAACTGCCGCCAGCCACGCTCGTCGCGCGGCAGGACGCTGACCTTGGCCGCCAGCTCGCGCGCGACGTCGTAATATTTCGACTTCTCGACCAGTCGCTCGGCGATCTTCTTCGACTTCTCATCCGTAGCGAGCTTCAGTAGCGCTTGCGCCTTCGACGGCTCGGGAATGCGCGCGGAGCCGTAGAACACGAACGTCGAACCGATCTTCGCCTCGTCGAGGACGAGTTCGGTCTTCAGCAGTTCGAGCTGGAACCGCACCGGCCGCAGGTCTTCGCGCAACAGGAAATCCATGTCCTGGAAGGCGAGCCGGTAATGCGGGTGCTGCGTCTGGGGTGTGGAAACGGAGTCGCGGGCGGACTCGGCATCCTGGCTGGCGTTCGGAAAAACGCGCGATGGTACTCGTGTATCGGTCATTCAGGCGCGATTAGAGGAAACGCGAGGGGAGGGCTAGAGCGGTGCGCTAGCGGCAGAAATTGGCGCGGTCGTCTTCGAGATGGAGGTGGTTGCGATGCGCGGCGTTGTAGTCGGGGCTGAGAACGGTCCCGAATCGTTTGCACGCCGACCCGCGGATCGTCTGGAGGAATTGCCGGACCTGCGGGTCGGACGAGTTCCAGTCGTTCAGCACGGTGATTCGCCGCCCATCCTTCAGCACGAACCCGCCGATATCGATCGCGTTGGCGATCGCGTGGCCCGATCGCCGGGTGGGACCGCGCGTGGAGCCGACGACGTTGCGACACGCGTAGCTCCCCATGCTGTCGACCCGCGCGAGTTCGCTGCCGAGCATTTGGTACGCGGCCGGTGCGACCGCGTTGCGCGTCCAGCCGATCAACGCGCGCGCCGCCCCGCAGCGGACCGCGGTGAGGTTGGCGACCGGCACACCGATATCTACCAACTTGACGGTGCCGGCGAGCCCGCAGCCGGGACCGGTTTCGCGGTCGGGCAGGACCTGGAACGAGACGTGCAACTCGCGCAGGTCGGCGAGGCACTGCGCGGTTTCGCGGTTGCTCGGGACGGAGAGATTGGGGCGGGTCTTGGTTGGCGCCGCGGGGCGATCGGCGCGTCCGCAGGCGGCAAGCGCGAGGATGACGAGAAGGGGATAAAATACGCGATACATGCCCGTATAATCACTGCCTTGGCCCTGCTTGTCATCCTTTCTCCGTTCGTGCTGAGCGCAGTCGAAGCACCTGGTAGCGCGGGATGGTACCCTTCGACTTCGCTCAGGGCGAACGGAGAAGCGAAGGTTGACACTCCCGCGAACGCCGTTAGGGCCGGCGACGGGCCACGCGGTCCCAACGCCGCGCGTGCTCTCTGTGAGGAGAGATAAATGACTGATACGACCTACGCACCCGCTACAGATGCGCCTGCACTGCCCGCTACGAAGCCGGCACGTCCCTTTTTCAGCTCCGGTCCCTGCGCGAAACCTCCGGGTTGGTCCGCGGACAAGCTTGCCACCGACTCGCTGGGTAGGTCGCATCGCTCGAAGATCGGCAAGACCCGTCTCCAGTACAGCATCGACCTGATGCGCGAACTGCTGAAGCTCCCTGACACGCACCGCATCGGCATCGTCCCCGGCTCCGACACCGGCGCGTACGAGATGGCGATGTGGACGATGCTCGGCGCAAAGCCCGTCACCGCGCTCGCGTGGGAGAGCTTCGGCGAGGGCTGGGTCACGGATGCCGTGAAGCAGCTCAAGATCGACCCCACGGTGGTGCGCGCCGATTACGGCCAGCTGCCCGACCTGGACGCGGTCGACTGGTCGAACGACGTGCTGTTCACCTGGAACGGCACCACCAGCGGCGTGCGCGTGCCGAACGCGGACTGGATCCCGGCCGACCGCGAGGGTCTCTCGTTCGCCGATGCGACTTCTGGCGTGTTCGCGTACGATATCGACTGGACGAAGATCGATGTGGCGACCTTCTCGTGGCAGAAGGTGCTCGGCGGCGAGGGCGCGCACGGCGTACTGATCCTCGGGCCGCGCGCGGTCGAGCGGCTTGAGACGTATACGCCGGCTTGGCCGCTGCCGAAGGTGTTCCGCTTGGTCTCGAAGGGCAAGCTCACCGAGGGCGTGTTCAAGGGCGAGACGATCAATACGCCGTCGATGCTGGCGGTCGAGGATGCGATCTTCAGCCTGGAATGGGCGAAGTCGCTGGGCGAAGATGGCTTGATCAAGCGGTCGGATGCGAATGCGGCGGCGTTGGACAAGATCGTCGCGGAGCGCGATTGGCTGGGGCATCTGGCGGTCGATCCGGCGACGCGGTCGAAGACCAGCGTGTGCCTTACGGTCGAGGGTGCGGACGAGGCGTTGATCAAGGCGATGGCCTCGGCGCTGGAGAAGGCGGGGGCTGCGTATGACGTCGCCGGGTACCGCGATGCGCCTCCGGGCTTGCGTATCTGGTGCGGCGCGACCGTCGACACCGCCGATATCGAAGCGCTCGGCCCTTGGCTCGACTGGGCCTACGCGACCGCCAAGGCGGCCTAAACCAACCTACCGTTACCGCTTCCTTTAGCCTTCCTTCCAACAACCACCCCCATTCCGTCATCCCGGCGCACGCCGGGATGACGGAGGTGGATGGAACGGAACGGAAGGCGCGCCGCCAATTCACCGAATTCCCAGGAGCAATCCCATGCCAAAAGTCCTCATTTCCGACAAAATGGATCCCCGTGCGGCGCAGATCTTCCGCGAGCGCGGCGTCGAGGTCGATGAGATCACCGGCAAGACGCCAGCCGAGCTGATCGCGATCATCGGCGAGTATGACGGCCTCGCGATCCGCAGCTCGACCAAGGTGACCAAGGAAATCCTCGAGCACGCCACCAACCTGAAGGTCGTCGGCCGAGCCGGGATCGGCGTCGACAACGTCGATATCCCCGCCGCGTCGGCGAAGGGCGTGGTCGTGATGAACACCCCGTTCGGCAACTCGATCACCACCGCCGAGCACGCGATCGCGCTGATGTTCGCGCTCGCCCGCCAGCTGCCCGAGGCGGACGCCTCGACGCAGGCCGGCAAGTGGGAGAAGAACCGCTTCATGGGCGTCGAGCTGACGTCGAAGACGCTCGGCCTGATCGGTGCGGGCAATATCGGCTCGATCGTCGCCGACCGTGCGCGTGGCCTGAAGATGAAGGTCGTCGCGTTCGATCCGTTCCTGACGCCCGAGCGCGCGATCGAGATCGGCGTCGAGAAGGTCACGCTCGACGAACTGCTCGCGCGCGCCGACTTCATCACGCTGCACACGCCGCTGACCGACCAGACGCGCAACATCCTTTCGGCCGAGGCGCTCGCCAAGACCAAGAAGGGCGTGCGCATCATCAACTGCGCGCGCGGCGGCCTGATCGACGAGGTCGCGCTGAAGGCGGCGCTCGATTCGGGGCAGGTCGGCGGCGCCGCGCTCGACGTGTTCGTCGAGGAGCCCGCCAAGGCATCGCCGTTGTTCAACACGCCGAACTTCGTCAGCACGCCGCATCTCGGCGCGTCGACCACGGAGGCGCAGGTCAACGTCGCGATCCAGGTCGCCGAGCAGATGGCCGATTTCCTGATGTCGGGCGGCGTCACGAATGCGCTCAACATGCCGTCGCTGTCGGCGGAGGAAGCCCCGAAGCTGAAGCCGTACATGGCGCTGGCGGAGAAGCTGGGGTCGCTGGTCGGCCAGTTGACGACGGGCGCGGTGTCGCGGATTTCGGTGCATACCGAGGGCGCGGCGGCAGACCTGAACGCGAAGCCGATCGTGAGCGCGGTGCTCGCCGGGTATCTCCAGACGCAGACCGCGACCGTCAACATGGTCAACGCGCCGGTGCTGGCGCGCGAGCGTGGCCTCGAGGTGCGTGAAGTTCGCACCGAGCGTGAGGCGGATTACCACACGCTGCTGCGCGTCTCGGTGAAGACCGAGGATGGCGAGCGGTCTGTTGCCGGCACGTTGTTTGGCGATTCGGCGCCGCGTCTGGTGGAACTGCTGGGGATCAAGATCGAGGCCGATCTGGCGGGGCCAATGCTGTACGTCGTCAACGAGGATGCGCCGGGGTTCATCGGGCGTCTCGGGACTGCGCTTGGCGAGGCTGGGGTGAATATCGGGACGTTCCATCTTGGGCGCCGGTCTGCCGGTGGCGAAGCGGTGTTGCTGCTGTCGGTCGACGAAGCCGTGACGCCGGACTTGCTGACGAAGGTTCGCGCGCTCCCCGGCGTGAAGACCGCAATGGGCCTCAACTTCTAACAAGACTCCCTCTCCCCTTGGGGAGAGGGTAGGGGAGAGGGGCAGTACCAGGAGGTGGCGTTTGGGGCGGCCCCTCTCCCCGGCCCTCTCCCCATAGGGGAGAGGGAGTCGTGCCCAAAACCGATGACAGCATGTTGGGCCGGGCGAAGGCGATGCGGTCCGGGCAGACCGGGCCGGAAATGCGGTTTTGGTACGAAGTTCGCGCCAAGCGCTTCCAAGGCGTGAAGTTCACCCGCCAGGTCGTGATCGGCGCGTTTATCGCTGATTTCGTCGCGCGTTCGCACATGCTGGTCGTCGAGCTTGACGGCGATACGCACACCGACCAAGCACGCGACGCCCGCAGGACGGCGTGGCTGGAAGAGCAGGGATATCGGGTGATCCGTTTCGCCAATACCGATGTGATGACCAACCTCGAAGGCGTTTTGCAGGTGTTGGGCGATGCACTTGTCACACGCGTGGACCTGACACGATGACCGCACTCCTCCCCGAAGGCTTCCGAGATCGCCTCCCCCCGTTCGCCGATTCGGCCGCGGCGCTGGAAGCCCGCGTGCTCGAAGCAGCGCGTCTCCACGGCTATGAGCGCGTCGATCCGCCGCTCGCCGAATTTGCCGATGGGCTTGAGATGCGCCTCAAAGCCGGCGGCCTTCACGACGCAGTGCGCTTCGTCGATCCGGTGTCGCAGCGGACGCTCGCGATCCGGCCGGACATCACTGCACAGGTCGCGCGGATCGCCGCCACTCGGATGGGGCATCACCCTCGGCCGGTTCGGCTGAGCTATGCTGGCTCCGTGTTGAAACTGCGCGCGTCGCAGCTCGCGCCCGCGCGTGAGACTCGGCAGATCGGCTGCGAGTTGATCGGGCTCGATTCGGTTGCCGCCGCGCAAGAATTGGTCGCGGTCGCGGTCGACATGATCGCCGCCGCTGATGTCACCGGCGCGTCGATCGACTTCACGCTCCCCGACCTAGTGCCGACGCTCGCTGCCGGCCCGCTCCCCGTCGCACCTGAGCAGATCGCTACCTTGCGCGACCGGCTCGATGCGAAAGATGCCGGTGCCGTCGCCGCGCTCGCCCCCGCCTACCTCCCGCTGATCGAAGCCGCCGGGCCGTTTGACCAAGCGATGGACCGCCTCCGTGCGTTCGACACGACCGGTGCGCTGGCTTCGCGCCTCGACGGTCTCGCGCGCATTGCTGAAGCGATTGGTGGCCGCGTTGCGCTGACGCTCGACCCGACCGAGCGGCATGGCTTCGAATACCAGACGTGGCTCGGCTTCTCCCTCTTCGCGGACGGTAGCGCACGCGAAGTCGGCCGCGGTGGCACCTACACCGTCGTCCACGAAACCGGCGCCGAGGAAGCTGCGACCGGCTTCTCGTTGTTCGCCGATGCGCTCGTCGAGCGTGTCGCCACCGTCGACCGTCGCCGCCTCTTCCTCCCGTTCGGCACGCCAGCCAGCGAAGGCGCCGCGATGCGCGCGCAAGGCTGGGTCACCGTCGCCGCTCTCGACGCCGGCGACACCCCCGAAGCACAAGTCTGCACGCATCTATGGGTGGCGGGCGAGCCCCGCGCGCTGTAGGCGCTGCGCGTAATCCTCAGGAGATAGAGTTTGGCCAACGTAGCAGTCATCGGCGCGCAATGGGGCGACGAAGGCAAGGGCAAGATCGTCGACTGGCTCGCCGAGCGTGCCGACATGGTCGTGCGGTTCCAGGGCGGCCACAATGCCGGCCACACGCTGGTCGTCGGCGACAACGTGTACAAGTTGTCGCTGCTGCCGTCGGGTATCGTCCGCGGCACGCCGTCGTTCATCGGCAACGGCGTGGTGCTCGATCCCTGGGCGCTGAAGGATGAGATCGCGCGGTTGGGCGCACAGGGCGTTGTCGCCACGCCGGAGACGCTGCGGATTGCCGATACCTGCGCGCTGATCCTGCCGTTCCACCGCGATCTCGACGGTCTGCGCGAAGACGCGAGCGGCGCGGGCAAGATCGGTACGACCCGTCGCGGCATCGGGCCTGCGTATGAGGACAAGGTCGGTCGCCGTGCGATCCGCGTGTGCGACCTCGCGCATCTCGACGATCTCGGGCCGCAGCTCGATCGCCTCACCGCGCATCACGACGCACTCCGCGCCGGCTTCGGCGAGCCGCCAATCGATCGCGCGCGCTTGATCGAGGAATTGCGCGAGATCGCCGGTTTCGTCCTTCCGTTCGCCAAGCCTGTATGGCGCGATCTCAACGCCGCGCGCTCGGCCGGCAAGCGGATCCTGTTCGAGGGCGCGCAGGGCGTGCTGCTCGACGTCGACCACGGCACCTATCCGTTCGTCACCTCGTCGAACACGATCGCAGGCGCGGCGGCCGGCGGATCGGGCCTCGGGCCATCCGCGGTCGGCTTCGTGCTCGGCATCGCCAAGGCGTATACGACGCGCGTCGGCTCGGGACCTTTCCCGACCGAGCTCGAGAACGAGACGGGCGAGCGCTTGGGCGTCCGTGGTCATGAGTTCGGCACCGTCACGGGGCGGAAGCGTCGCTGCGGCTGGTTCGACGCGGTGCTGGTGCGGCAGGCGGCAGCGGTTGGCGGCATCACCGGGATCGCGCTGACCAAGATCGATGTGCTCGACGGGTTCGAGACGGTATCGATTTGCACCGGCTACAAGCTGCGCGGCGAGACGCTCGATTATTTCCCGGCGCATGCGGCGGACCAGGCGCTGGTCGAGCCGATCTACGAGACAATGGAAGGCTGGCAGGAGACGACTGCGGGTGCACGTAGCTGGGCCGACCTGCCGGCGCAGGCGATCAAGTATATCCGCCGGATCGAGGAGCTGATCCGCTGCCCGGTGACTTTGGTGTCGACCAGCCCGCAGCGTGCCGACACGATCCTCGTTCGCGATCCGTTCTCGGACTGATACGCAAAAAGCCGGGCGATCGCTCGCCCGGCTTTTCATTTACTGTAGCGACTTCGGATCAGCGCGGGGTGGTCGTGCCGGTCGTCCCGCCCGTGGTCGAACCCATCGTGCCGGTGGTCGTGCCACCCATCGTGCCCGTGGTTCCGGTCGAGCCGCCCATCGGTCCGGCCATCGTGCCGGTGGTGCCCATCGTACCAGTCGTGCCGCCCATCGTGTCGGCGCCCATCGTGCTACCGGTCGTGCCGGACATCGTGCTGCCCGTCGTGCCGGTGCCGCTCATGGTGCCCGACGTCGTACCGCGCGTACGGCTGCGAGCCTTGGTGCCACGCTGCGTGCGCGTTGTGGTCGAACGGGTGCTGGTCGAGGGGTTGGCCTGATCCATCGTACCGGTCGACATGCCGCCGGTCGTGCTGCCTGCGGTCGAACCGCCCATGGTGCTGCCGCTCATCGTGCCACCCGTGGTGCCGCCCATCGAGCCGCCGGTGCCCGTCTGTGCCAGTGCCACGCCCGGAATGATCAACGCTGCTGCTGCGATCGAAGTTAGAATACGCATTTCGCTCTCCTATGTTATTGAAGGGCAAGCGCTTAAGTCCGGCTTATGTTCCAGCGTCAGCCGCACTGGCCCCGATGCAGTAACGCCTGGTCGGCGAGTACGAGCGCCACCATCGCCTCGACCACGGGGACTCCGCGGATGCCCACGCACGGGTCGTGACGGCCTTTGGTAGCGATCGTCGCGGCCTCGCCGGTCGGGCTGATCGTCTCGACCGGGGTGAGGATCGAGCTGGTCGGCTTGAAGGCAACGCGCAACCGGATCGGCTGGCCGGTTGCGATGCCCCCAGCGATGCCTCCGGCATGGTTGGCGAGGAACTCCGGGCCATCGACACCGGGACGCATCGGGTCGGAATTCGCTTCGCCTGACAGCGCGGCAGCGGCGAACCCGTCGCCGATCTCGATGCCCTTGACCGCGTTTATGCTCATGCAGGCGGAGGCGAGTTCGGAATCGAGCTTGGCGTAGAGCGGCGCGCCCCAGCCGGCCGGCACACCGGTCGCCTCGCACGCGATCACCGCGCCGAGTGACGAGCCCGACTTCCGTGCCGCGTCGACGAGCGCCTCCCAACGGAGTGCGGCCTCGGCGTCGGGGCAGAAGAACGGGTTCTGGTCGATCTGCGCATCGTCGAAGTTCGCATGGTCGATCGCATCGCCACCGATCGCCTCGACCCAGGCGCGGACTCGGACCTGCGGCACGACGAGGCGCGCGACTGCCCCCGCTGCGACGCGTGCGGCTGTCTCGCGCGCGGACGAGCGCCCGCCGCCTCGGAAATCGCGAAAACCGTACTTCGCGTCATAGGCATAGTCGGCGTGGCCGGGGCGATAGGCCTTGGCGACGTCCGAGTAGTCCTTCGATCGCTGGTCGACATTCTCGATCATCAGGCTGATCGGCGTGCCCGTCGTCCGCCCCTCGAACACGCCCGAGAGGATGCGAACCGTATCCGGCTCGCGCCGCTGCGTGGTGAAGCGCGACGTGCCGGGGCGACGCTTGTCGAGCCAGGGTTGGATATCGGCCTCGGTCATCGGGATGCCAGGCGGGCAACCGTCGACGATCGCGCCTAGCGCAGGGCCGTGGGATTCGCCCCAAGTGGTGAAGCGGAACAGCCGTCCAAACGTATTGAAGCTCACTGGCCCCTCTCCCGGACGGGGAGAGGGAGGGGCCCGTGCGAAGCATGGGAGGGTGAGGGCGGGCACGTAAGTCCATCAAGGATCGCGGCGAGCACACCGTCCATCCGCTGCATCACGTCGTTGTTCCAGACACGGATCACACGATATCCCTTGGTCGCGAGGAAGGCGGTTCGATTGTCGTCGTAAGCGGCGCCATCGAGGTGTTGGCTGCCGTCTACCTCGACGACCAGCATCGCGTCCATGCAGAGAAAGTCGGTGATGAAGGGGCCGATCCAGACCTGGCGGCGGAATTTAAAGTTGCCGAGACGACGGCTGCGGAGTTGATACCACAGCCGGTCTTCTGCTTCGGTCGCGTTGCGCCTCAGCTTTCGGGCTCGGTCCAGTGCTTCGGTACCGTCGTGTTGCCTCACCTTGCCCTCACCCTCCCATGCCTTGCATGGGCCCCTCCCTCTCCCCGGAGGGGGAGAGGGGTTATGCCAGTGCGATATCGGGCGCGTCCTCGGCCTTCATGCCGATCACGTTGTAGCCGGCGTCGACGTGGTGCGTCTCGCCCGTCACGCCCGAAGCCAGGTCGCTCAGCAGGTACAGCCCAGCGCCGCCGACGTCGTCGATCGTGACGTTGCGCTTGAGCGGCGAGTTCAGCTCGTTCCACTTAAGGATCAGGCGGAAATCGCCGATGCCGCTTGCGGCCAGCGTCTTAATCGGCCCCGCCGAGATCGCGTTCACGCGAATATTGTCGCGGCCGAGATCGACCGCGAGATACTGCACGCTCGTCTCCAGCGCCGCCTTCGCGACCCCCATCACATTGTAATGCGGGATGACCTTCTCCGCGCCGTAATAGCTGAGCGTCAGCATCGCGCCGCCCTCGGTCATCATCTTGGCCGCGCGCTGCGCCACCGCGACGAACGAATAGACCGAGATGTTCATCGTCATCAGGAAATTGTCGAGGCTGGTATCGACGAACCGCCCGCGCAGTTCGTTCTTGTCCGAAAATCCGATCGCGTGGACGACGAAGTCGATCGTCGGCCATTCCTCGGCGAGCTTGTCGAAGGTCGCATCGAGCGCGCCCATGTCCGACACGTCGCAATCGAACAGCCGCGCCACGCCCAGTTGCTCGGCGAGCGGGCGGACGCGCTTCTCCATCGTCTCGCCCTGGTAGCTGAACGCGAGGTCCGCGCCCGCCTCGGACAGCTTCTTGGCAATCCCCCAGGCCAGCGACTTGTCGTTCGCCAAGCCCATGATCAGCCCACGCTTGCCCGCCATCAAACCGTTCACGCCGTCCCCGCCTATACCTGCATATCCGTAGCAGGCTGCTCTAGCGTTGTTTCGGGGGGTTCCGCCAGTGCTGCGTTGAGATGCGCACCGAATACCAGCCCGAGCCCGATGACATAGAAAAATAACAGCATGATGACGACGCCCGCCAGGCTGCCATAGGTGAGGTCGTAACCACCGAGACGCGACAGGATCACCGGCAGCAGCGCGGTCGCGCTGACCCACCAGGCGGTGGTAAATAGCGCGCCCGGCCATTTGCGGCACTTCGAATAGCGATAGCGCGACGGGGTGACCGAGTAGAACAGCAGGTACAGCGCGCCGAACATGAGCAGGCCGGGGATGAGACGAGAGAGCCCGACCCAGCCGGCTGCGTCCTGCGCGAAGGGGACGAGGCGGTAGATGAACTGCTCCGCCGCCGTGAGGATGCCTTGCACCAGGAACGAGAGCAGCGCGATCACCACCGACAGGATGATTACGAACGATGATCCAAGCCGTGATTTCCAGAACGGTGCGGTCGCCTTGATCCCGTAAGCGCGGTGGAAGATGTCGCGGATCGTCTCGACGAAGCTGCCGACCGTCCACAACCCGACGAGCGCGCCGAGCCACAATAGCGACCCGGTCCGCGCGGCGAGCACGTCGGCGATCGGTTTGCGCAACAGGTCGCCGACGTTGGGCGGCAGGACGTTGAGGAACGATTCGACCGCGCGCACAGTCTCGACGCTCTGGCCGAAGATCGACAGGATTGCCGCCGCAACGATGAAGAACGGGAACACCGTCATCAGTGCGAGATAGGCGAGGTTCCCTGCGTGGATGAAGCCGTCGTTGAACACGCCGACGGCTGCCCGCTTGACGATCTCGAACGCGTAGCTGCCTGGCCTGACCTTCGCCATGCCACGAGTGAGACGGGCGCGCGTCGCACCATGATCGTGCGCGCGCGCTTCGGGCGTTAAGGTATTATCATTCACAAGGCGTTCAGACGCCCATGGCCCCCCGCGGGTTCCCCGCTTCGCGCCCATCCCAGCTTTCGATGAACGCGGTCAGCGCCGCATCGCTGGCGGGAATGTCGATCATGAGGGTGACCAACTGGTCGCCCCGCGTGCCGCCCTTCTTGTGGAAACCCTTGCCTTTCAGGCGCAGCGTCTTGCCCGATGTCGTACCCTTGGGAATCGTCAGCATCACCGGCTTGTCGACCGTCGGCGCCTTGACCGAGCCGCCCAGCACGGCCTCGGCGAGCGTGATCGGCAGGTCGAGGCGGACATCGTCGCCGTCGCGCGTGAAGAACTTGTGTGGCTGGACCTCGATCGTGAGGATCGCATCGCCTGCGCCGCCCGGACCTTGCTCGCCCTTGCCGGCCAGCTTCATCTGCGTGCCGGTCTCGACCCCGGCGGGGAGCTTGAGGTCAAGCGTCTTGCCGTCGGCCAGCGTCACGCGTTGGGGCTCCAGCGTCGCAGCTTCGACGAACGGGACCTGCAGGCGATACGCGGCATTCTCGCCCTTGGGCTGAGGACGGCGACCGAAGCCGCCGGAGAACCCGCCGCCACCGCCACGTTGCGCGCCACCGAACAGCCCTTCGAAGATGTCGCTCATGTCGGCCCCGCCGGCGCCGCTCTCATAGCCTTCGCTGCGGAAGCCGCCGCCGGGCTGCGGCCGTCCGCCGCCACCACCGCCAAAGCCGAACGGCGATGCGGGATTGCCGTCGCCGTCGATCTCGCCGCGATCGAACCGGGCGCGCTTGTCCTTGTCGTTCAACAGGTCGTACGCATTGGTGACGGTGCTGAACCGCTCCGACGCCTTCGGATTGTCCTTGTTGCGATCGGGATGAAGCTCCTTTGCGAGCTTGCGGTACGCCTTCTTGATGTCGGCTTCGGTCGCGTCGCGCGCTACACCCAGAGTCTTGTACGGATCGGCCACTTACGTCCCCATTATACCTTGCGCGTCTATGTGGGGGGATCGCCCTCGCAACGCAATTGCGCGCGGGGTGTTTGGTTGCACGAGAGGAACGATCATGACCAAACAACCGATGCAGGGCGTGCCGAAGAACGACGACGGCGCGAAGGAGAAGGACGGCGTGAACGACGCGCCGGACAAGGATAAAGGCGGCGAGAGTGGCGGCGGGTCGTATCCTAACCCGCACGACGAGAAGTAACGCCTTCATCCTCCCCTATCAGGGGAGGTGGTAGCCCGCTTGGGCTGACGGAGGGGTGACCCGCCATCGAGAGGGCGTCACTCCTCCGTCTGGCAAGTGCCAGCCACCTCCCCTTGCAGGGGAGAATCGCATCGCTCCTATGCGGACTCCAAAGGCGCAACGTCGACACTGACATCCATGTTCTGCGCCCCCGACCCGAGTACCACTCCGTCGACCGGCGCGATCTCGGCATAGTCCCGCCCGACCGCCATCACGATGTGATCGCTCGCCATCCAGATCCCGTTGGTCGGATCGACCCCGACCCAGCCGCGCACCGGCCCGCACCACAGCAGCACCCACGCATGCGTCGCATCCGCGCCGACCAGCCGCGGCTGGCCCTCGGGCGGGATCGTCCGGATATACCCCGACGCATACGCGGCGGGCAGGCCAGCCGCGCGCAAGCCGGTGATCATGATCTGCGCGAAATCCTGGCACACGCCCTTGCGCTGGAGGAACGCCTCGTGCGGCGGCGTATCGACCAAAGTCGCGTCGGCATCGAATTCGAACTCCACTTGGATCCGCCGCGCGAGCGCGATCCCGGCCTCCAGCGCTCCCCGCGAAGGGTCGAGATCGACCGCGCAATAGTCCGCGATCGCCTGGTCGAGCGGGATCAGCGGCGAGGGATAGATATAATTCGCCGGGCTCGCCGCGGAGAGGTCGGTGCTGGCCCGCGCCATCGTCGCGATCTCTGCGAGGGTAGGGTCGCTCGCGTCGGGGACGGGCACGAGTCGGTCGACCGTCATCCGCGACCGGCTCTCGATCGTTAGGTGCCGGACCGGACTGTCGACCACCAGCCGCGTGACATTGGCGAGCCCGGCTTCGGCGCGCGCGGCGCTGGTCCGCCCCGCCGGATGCACCGAAAGCGCGTAGCTATCCAGCCGCTGACCCGGCCAGTCGATCGGCTTCAACCGCAGATTGCACCGCGCGAACTTCACGCTCGCGCCGTAATCGAACGTCGTGACGTGGCGGATATCGTAGATCATGAAAGTTCCGGCCGCCGCAGGGGGAGAGCTGTTATCTTCTTGCTCCCTCTTCCCTCCGGGGAGAGGGCTGGGGTGAGGGGCTGTTCCGGGCGCAGCATTGCTTGGCTGCCCCTCACCCCGACCCTCTCCCCATAGGGGAGAGGGAGTAGGTTGCGCACGGCCACGCCCACCCTCACGCCAACGTCAGCCCGCTAGTCCGCAACGGCTCGGCCCCCTGCAGGAAATACCGCCGCGCCAGCGCATCCGACACCGCGCCAAGCCGCCGCTCGATATCCCCCAGCGTCTCCGCATCCAGCTCCGCGGCCGTCGCGGTCATCACGATCGCCTGCAACCCGGTCGCTTGCGCCTGTTGCGGCTCCGCCATCTCGTCGTCGCTCAGCACCGGCAATTCCGCCAACCGCGCCGCGATCCGCTCCGCCGAAAACGCCAGCGACCGAGGATTGCCCGGATCGAGTGCGACCAGATCCATCACCGGCACGCGCGCGATTCCGGTCGGATAGCGCTGCCGATAACTGATCTGGCTGTCCGCGAGGTCGAGCAGCACCGACAGATCGTCGGGCGACGCGCCCGGCATCCCGAACAAGCGGATCGCGCGCGCCATCGCCATCGCCCGCTCGATCCGCCGCCCGAGATCGTGAAAGCGCCACGCCGCGGTCCGCCCCATATGCTCCGCCGACAGCCCCGCGATCGCCGCATACCGCCGTTGCAGCGACCCGGCACGCTCCAGCATCCCGCGATGCGTCGGGAAGGGCGCTTCGAGCAACCGCACCATGTCCGCCGACAACCGATCGCGCGAGCCTTCGCCGATCTCGCGCGCATGACGGTTGAGCGTCAGGATCGACTGCCCGCGCTCATCCTCCATCGCGGTCCGAGCGAGCGCGGTCAGGTCGGCGCGGCGCAGCGACGGGGGGTGCGGCGCGCTGCCCGCCCCGACGATCAGCCCGACCAGCTTGCCGACCGTAGTGGGCGACAGGACAGCCCCCCCATCGACGTCGATCGAATTGCCGAGCATCACGCGGATCGCGCCGAGCAGCGCCTCACCGCGCTCCAGATAGCGCCCGAGCCAGTAGAAATTGTCCGCCACCCGGCTCGGCAACGTCCCCGGATTGCGGCGGACCTGAAGCGAGTCCGCGGCGGTCAGCAGCGACACCGGCGCGACCGGATCGGCGCCGTAGATACAAACGTCGGCGGACCAGATGCCTTCGCCCATCACCGCCGCCCGCGCGTCGGGATGCTCGCCGATCCGCGCGAACCCGCCGGGTAGGACGGTCCATTCGCCGTCGCCGTTACGCGCCGCGAAGACGCGCAGGGTGAAGGGGCGGGGGACGAGCGCATCGCCGACCACGACCGGCATGGTCGAGAGCTGGACGAGTTCCTGCCCGACATAATCCTGCGGCCGATTTGCCATGTCGGCGAGCAGGCGCGTCCGGTCTTCGCCAGCGATGTCGGCACCCGTGACCGGGCCGCCGGTCATGCCGAGAGGCCGCGAATGGAATGCCGGACCGATCAGCAGGCGATCGAAATTCGCCTCGACCTGGGCCCGCGCGCCGTCCTGCCCACACCACCATGTCGCGATGTTGGGGAGCAGCAGATCTTCGCCGAGCAGCGACTTCGCGAGCTGCGGCAGGAACGCCGAGAACGCCGGCGCTTCCAGCACGGCGGACCCCGGCGCGTTCGACAGCACGACGTTGCCGGCGGCGTACGCGTCGATCAGCCCGGGCACGCCGATCTGCGAATGCGTGTCGAACGCCAGCGGATCGAGCAGCCGCGGGTCGAGCCGTCGCCACAGCGCGTCGATCCGCTTGAGCCCGCCGATCGTGCGGACATACACCTTGTCCTCAAGTGCGGCGAGATCGGCGCCCTCGACTAGCAGCAGCCCGAGATAGCGCGCGAGATGCGCTTGCTCCGGGTAGCTCGGGTTGAACCGACCAGGCGTGAGCAGCCCGATCCGCGGGTCGGTCCGCTTGCACATCGCCGCGATCCCGGCGCGGAAGGCTGCAAAGAACGGCGCGTGGCGCTGCACGTTGAGCCGATCCTGCAACCCGCCGAGCGTGCGGCTGACGGCGATGCGGTTCTCCAGCGCGTATCCGGCGCCGGCGGGCGCGCGGAGGTGATCGGCGAGCACGCGCCATTCGCCGGTCGGCCCGCGACCGAGGTCGATCGCGATGAAATCGAGATGGCGGCCGCCGGGCGGGTCGAGCCCGACCATCGGTCGCAGGAAGAACGGACTGCCGGTGACGAGCGCGGCGGGGATGTGGCCGTCCGCGACCAGCTTTCCCTCGCCGTAGAGGTCGGCGATCACCGTCTCCATCAACGTCGCGCGCTGGATCACGCCGCGCTCGATCCCCGCCCATTCGCCGGCCTCGATCAGCAGCGGGACGGGTGAGACGGGCCAGGGGCGCTCGTCGGGCTCGTCGGCGATCCGGAAGCCGGTGCCGATGTCGACCGCATGCCGCTGGACGCGTTCGCGAATGTGGCCAAGGTCGTCCGAGGCGACCATCGCCAGCTCGGCAAACATCGCTGCCCAGGCCGGGTCGGCATCCTTGCAGAGCACGTCGGCACCGGTGGTGCGCGCGCAATAGTCGGCGATCCAGCGCTCGGCATGGATCATCGCGTCGAAAAGGGGCGCGGTTTGCGTCGCCGTGTCCAATGCCTCAAGCCCCCGAATACAGGCGGCGGTGTTTCACCTTTCGACGCGGCGGTGCAACATAAATTGTCGCGGGGGCCGCGCGTTACTCCTGTTCCATCGCGAACGCGGGGTCCCGGAATTCCAAGCGCTGCGTGCAGTTACCCTGGCCCCCCGCGTTCGCGAGGGAACAGTAAGGGGGGCGAGCTGTCGCCTCCACAAACCACCACCCCGGCGGAGGCCGGGGCCCAATTGGGGGACGGCGCTAATGACGGGCATCGCGCCGTTACCGCCACCTTTCCAATTGGGCCCCGGCCTTTGCCGGGGTGGTTATGGTTGTGGTTGTGGTTGTGGTTGTGGTTGTGGGGAGGGGGAATGGCTCACAAATCCGGCAGAACCTGATCCGCTACACCCCATCCCGCCAACGCCCGTGACCCGGCCCGGGCGATCAACTCGGTCCCATCCTTCACTCCCCAGCATGCCGCCGTCTCGATATCGCGTAACTCGGTCCACGACACCGGTGCCGCCACCGGCGCGCCCGCTCTCGCCCGCGCCGAATACGGCATCACCGCCGTCGCCCCGCGCTGGTTGCGCAGCCAGTCGATAAAGATCCGCCCCTTCCGCTTCGCCTTGGCCATTGTCGCAACGAAGCGCTCGGGATCGGCCCCCGCCATCGCCCGCGCGAAGCGGTCGGCGAAGTCCTTCACCGCCGGCCATTCCGCCTCCGGAGTCAGCGGCACCACTACGTGCACGCCCTTGCCCCCAGACAGCATCGGGAAGCTGACCAGCCCCAGTTCGGCCAACTGGTTCTTCAGATGCTCCGCCGCCTTCTTGGTGTCGCCGAAATCGAGCCCCTCGTCGGGATCGAGATCGAACACGAGGCGGTCGGGCTTCTCCAGCGCGGCGTTCGACGATCCCCAGCCGTGGAACTCGATCGTCCCCATCTGCACGCACGCGACCAGCCCGTCCGCATCGTCGACATACAGATAGTCCTCGGTCGAGCCGTCCTTTTCGCGGATCGGCACTTTGTGGACAGCGTCGCCGAAGCTCCCGGCATCGTGTTTCTGGAAGAAGCACGCGCGCGATCGACCCTGGGGGCAGCGCACGAGGCTAATCGGGCGATTGCCCGCTACCGGGAGCATTATGCCCGAGACTGCGACGTAATAGTCGGCGAGATCGCCCTTGGTGACGTCCGACTTGTCGAAGATCACGCGGTCCCGGCTGCTGACCTTTATGCTCGTCTCGGGGGCGGCATCGGGCAAAGGCGCGGGCGTCTCGGCGACGACGTCCTTTGCCGCCTTGTCCTCGCGCAGACCGATGAAGCTCGAATGGCGCAGCACGCCGTCGGGGGTGATCTCGGCGAAGGCGACCTCCGCGACGAGTTTCGGCGTCACCCATTTCGCGCCGCGGACCGCTGCCTTGGGGGCCTCGACCGTCGGCATCTTGCGGTCGAGCGCGTCCAGTTTGTCGCGGATGTCGTCCATCAACGCCTGGTCGAACCCGGTGCCGACCTTCCCCGCATAGCGAAAGCCTTTGCCCTCGCGGACGCCGAGCAGAAGCGACTTGAAGCCGCGTTTCTTGTCGGAGGGCAGCCAGCCGACGATCACGAACTCCTGGCGGTGCGTGCATTTGACCTTGAGCCACGTCTTGGTCCGCTTGCCCGAATACGGCGCGTCGGCGCGTTTCGAGACGATGCCTTCGAGGCCTTCGCGGCACATCGTCTCGAACAACTGCTCGCCTGCGCCGATGACGTGGTCGGAGTAGCGGAGACGGTCTTCATCCTCGGGGATCAGGGGCTGCAGGCGCGCTTTGCGGTCGAGGTTGGAGAGGCCGGTCAGGTCTTCGCCGTCGAGCGCGAGCAGGTCGAACGCGAACAGCGTCATGTCGCCGCCGGAGGAGATCGCGTCCTTCAGCGTCGAGAAATCGGGGTGGCCGTCCTTGAACGCGACGATCTCGCCGTCGATCAACGCGGATTTTACGGGGAGCTTCGCGGCGGCCTCGGCGATCGCGGTGAACTTGTCGGTCCAGTCGAGGCCGGTGCGGGTGAAGACCTTGGCCTTGCCGTTGGCGACGGAAATCAGCGCGCGGTAGCCGTCGTATTTGACTTCGTGGAGCCAGGCGGAGCCGGTGGGGACGGCGTCGACGAGGGTGCAGAGTTGTAGCTCAACGAATTCGGGTAGTTTTCCGTCATCCTGGCGAACGCCAGGACCCAGGGTACCATTTGCATCGCTCTTGGCTCTGGGTCCCGGCTTTCGCCGGGATGACGGGGTGGACGTTGGCTGGCTCGAACGTGCCGGTTTCTTTCCCTCCTCGATCTCGACCATCGTGCGGCCGGTCGAGACGCTGGTCAGCGCTTCTTCTACCAGTGTGTCGGTGCCGCCCGCTGCTGCGTCGTCGATCTTGCGGAGGAGCCAGTTCTCGCGCTTCTCCTTCGCGCGGGGCTTCAGGCGGATCAGCAGCCATTCGCCCTTCATCCGTTCGCCATCGAGGACGAAGTGGAGGTGGCCCTTGTCGAGATCCTTGGCCGACTTGCCCTTGATCGGCGACCATGTGCCGCGGTCCCACAGCATCACCGTGCCGCCGCCATATTCGCCCGCGGGGATCGTGCCTTCGAAGGTGGCGTAGCTGAGCGGGTGGTCCTCGGTGCGGACGGCGAGGCGTTTTTCGTTGGGGTCGAGGCTGGGGCCGCGGGTGACCGCCCAGCTTTTTAGGACGCCGTCGATTTCGAGGCGGAAATCCCAGTGGAGGCGGGTGGCGTCGTGCTTCTGGACCATGAAGCTGTTGCCGTTGCCGGGGTCCAGCGTGCCCGCGGGTTCGGCGGTCTTGGTGAAGTTCCGCTTGGCATTGTAGAGCGCGAGGGGATCGTCGACCATCTTCACCCCTCCCTGGAAGGGAGGGGTCGGGGGTGGGTCGGCCGCTTGGCGGGCGTAGCGCTGGTTCGGTGAGTAACCCACCCCCAACCCCTCCCTTCCAAGGATGGGAGCTTATGCACGCTTTTTGGCTGGCGCTTTGGCCGCCGTTTTCGCCGGCGCGCGTTTGGCGGGAGCTTTCTTTGCAGGCGCCTTCTCCGCCGCACCCCCACTCTTCTCCATCGACTTCTTCAACGCCGCCATCAGGTCGACCACGTTCGAGCCCGACTTCGCCCCCGTGTCCTTGTCCTCGATGATCTTCTTCCCGTTCGACTTGCGCTTGCGCTCGATCAGGTCCTTCAGCGCGTCGACATAGCGATCGTGGAACTCCTGCGGGTGGAAGTCCGCGCTACGCTTCTCGATCAGCGCCTCGGCCAGTTCCAGCAGTTCCTCGGACGGCTTGTCATCGGGGATCTCGCGGAAATACCCCTGCGCCTTGTGCACCTCGTCGGCGTAGCGCAGCGTCTCCAGCACCATGCCGCGCCCGCACGGCTTCAGGCTGACGACGTATTCGCGCCCGCGCATCGCAAGCTGGCCGAGCCCGACCTTCTTCGTCCGCTTCAACGCCTCGCGCAGAACGATGAACGCCTCCTCCGCGAGATCGTCCGCGGGCACAACGAAATACGGCTTTTCGTAATAGAGCACGTCGATCTCGCTCGCATCGACGAACTGCGTCAGTTCCAGCGTCTTCTTCGATTCGAGCTTCACCGCGTCGATCTCGTCCTGCTCCAACAGGACGTATTCGCCCTTCGAGACCTCATAGCCCTTCATGATCTCGTCGGCATCCACCGGGCCGACGCCGGTGACGACCTTGTCGTAGTGGATCGGCTGGCCCGAGGGTTCGTGGATCTGCTTGAACGATACCGCCGCGCCGGATTTCGTCGCGGAATAGATCTCGACCGGGATCGAGACGAGGGCCAGCCGGATCTGCCCCTGCCAATATGCTCGCGCTGCCACCCTGCGTGTTCCTTCGTTGCGGAAACGATTCGATTACCTGGGTCAATCATCGGCACGGTAGAGTCGTTCCCAAGTTTCGTTCCGGCCCAAATCCCGCTATGGCGCGCGGCATGTCAGACGATCCCTTCACGCTGTTCGATAGCTGGTACGCCGAAGCCAAGCAGTCCGAGCCGAACGACCCGAACGCGGTCGCGCTCGCGACGGCCGATGCCGAGGGGCGGCCGTCGGTGCGCATGGTGCTGTTGAAGGGGCATGGCCCCGACGGCTTCGTGATCTACACCAACCGCGAAAGCCGCAAGGCAGGCGAGCTGGCCGCCAATCCGCAGGGTGCGCTGCTGTTCCACTGGAAGTCGCTGCGCCGCCAGATCCGGATCGAGGGGCCGGTATCGTGGGCCAGCGACGAAGAGTCGGACGCCTATTTCGCCTCGCGTGGTCGTGATTCGCAGCTTGGTGCCTGGGCTTCGGAGCAGTCCCGGCCGCTCGACAGCCGCGAGACGTTCGAGCAGCGCTTTGCCGAAATGACCGCGAAGTTCGAAGGCCAGGACGTGCCGAGGCCGCCGCATTGGGGTGGCTACCGCGTCAAGCCAACGCGGATCGAGTTCTGGCAGGACCGTGCGCACCGGCTCCACGAACGGCGGTTGTTCGTTCGCGAAGACGGCAACTGGAGCGAAGGGCTGCTGTTCCCATGACGCAGGACGAACGGCGCAGGGTCATACCCCTCGCAACCCGCGCGGCGCTGGCCAGCGTCGCGATGGCGTGTTTCCTGCTGCTGTTGAAAGGCTTTGCGGCGTGGTCGACGGGCTCGGTGGCGATGCTTGGGTCCCTTGCCGATACCGCGCTCGACCTGCTCGCGTCGCTGGTCACGCTGTACGGCGTGCGGCTGGCGGCGACGCCGGCGGATCACGATCACCGCTTCGGCCACGGCAAGGCGGAGGCGCTCGCGGCGCTGTTCCAGGTCATGCTGATCACTGCGTCGGCGGTCGGCATCGCGTGGCGCGCGATCCTGGCGTTCGGCGATCCGCAGCCGACCACCGGGGCGGATTTCGGCATCGGCGTGTCGGTCGTCGCGATCGTCGCTACGGTGTTCCTGCTGTCCTATCAGCGTCGCATCATCCGCCAGACCGGCTCGGTCGCGATCCTCGCGGACAACGTGCACTACCAGTCGGACGTGCTGCTCAACGGGTCGGTGATCGTCGCGCTGGTGCTCGATCAATATGTCGGGTGGAGCGGCGCGGATCCGATCTTCGGCATCGTCATCGCGTTGTGGCTCGCCTGGGGCGCGTTCCAGGCGTCGTCGAATGCGATCGACCAGCTGATGGACAAGGAATGGCCGGAGGACTTCCGGGCGCAATTCCTCGATGTCGCCGCACGCCAGCCCGGTATTCGGGGAATCCATGATTTCCGCACGCGCCGCTCGGGGAGCCACGACTTCGCGCAGTTCCACATGGAGGTCGCGCGCGACCTGACCGTCGAACACGCGCACGACATCGTCGAGGCGGTCGAGCGCAACCTGCGCTCCGCGTTTCCGAAGGTCGAGGTGCTGATTCATCTCGATCCGGAGGGGCATGTCGACACCGACAATCCGCTGGTCGAGGCGGACGTGACGCCGCATTGGTTCGGCAAGCGGGTTTGAGGACTTAAGTATGAGAATACCGTTCGCGCAGATCGATGCGTTTTCCGACACGCCGTTCGGCGGCAACCAGGCTGCGGTGATGCCGCTGTCCGCATGGCTCGACGACGACGTGCTCCTCAACATCGCGCAGGAGAACAACCTGAGCGAGACCGCGTTCATCGTCGCTTCGGACGACGAGGGTGTCGATTTCGATCTTCGCTGGTTCACGCCGGGGGCGGAGGTGGCGCTGTGCGGCCACGCGACGCTGGCGAGTGGGCATTTCGTGCTGTCGTCGGATACCGCGCTCGATCGGGTGCGGTTCCGGACGCGGCAGGCGGGCATGCTCGAGGTTGCTCGGGCGGATAGCGGGTATACGCTGGAGCTGCCGGCCTGGGGACCGAGCCCGAAGGCGATCCCGGAGATCGTCGCGGCGTTGAACGTCGCCGAGACCGTCGAGACCTTGTGGCATGACAAGGGCTATGCGCTCGTGATCGTCAAAGACGAGGCCGTGGTCCGCAATCTGAAGCCAAATTACGCAGCGTTGGCTGAATTCCCGATCGTCGCGATTGTCGCGGCTCGAGGCGAGGCTACGGATATCGTCAGCCGCGTCTTCACGCCCTATTACACGATCGACGAAGATCCGGTGACGGGCTCGGCGCATGCGGTGATGGTGCCGTATTGGGAGCCGACCTTGGGGAACAGCTTCACCGCCTATCAGGCGAGTGCGCGCGGGGGAAAACTGACGTGTCGCCTTGAGGGCGACCGGGTGGTGCTGGGCGGATCATGCGTGACGACGATCGAGGGGACGTTCTTGCTGCCTTGATCCGTAAGGACGGCACAGGCTTCTTCACCCCTCCCTGGAAGGAAGGGGCCGGGGGTGGGTAGGCTGCTTGGCGAGCGCGGCGCTGGTCCGGTGAGCGACCCACCCCCAACCCCTCCCTGCCAGGGAGGGGGGAAGAATCTACCGCTTACGCCCCTTGGTCATCGGATCGGGCTTCTTCGGCTTCACCCAGCCGGGCGGCGGCGTCATGCGTTGCTGGCTGGTGCCGAGCCCCATCGCGCCCGGCTGTTGCCGCGTCAGCCCTGCGGTGTCCGCCACCTCGCCGCCACCGCGCAGCACGCTGATCTGATCACGCAACTTGCCCGCGGTTTCGAAATCCATCGCCGCGGCGGCGGTTTCCATCTGGTGGCGTAGATCTTCGATATCCATCCGCGCTCAACGCGTCAGGCGGCGACGAGTGCCGCTTCGGTGTCCGCGATCCAGCCGCCGCCGAGCACGCGCTCGCCCGCATAGAGCACTGCCGCCTGACCGGGCGCGACGCCATATTCGGGCGCATCGAACACCACGCGGTCGCCGACCAGACGGGCAGGGACGGGTTTAGCCATCGACCGCACCTTGGCCGTCAGCGGCCCGGTGAAATCGCCGCCCAACCAGTTGATGTCGGTCATCCGCGCCGCCTCGACCGCGAGCGCGCGACGGGGGCCGACGACGACGCGCTTCGTCTCAGGCTCGACTCGCACGACGTAGAGCGGCTCGGGACTGCCGCCGATCTCCAGCCCGCGGCGTTGGCCGACGGTGAAGTGGATCAGCCCACGATGTTCGCCGAGCTTTGCGCCGCCAAGGTCGACGATGTCTCCCGCCGTCTCCGCCGCTTCGGGACGCAGTTTTTTGACGAGGCCGGCGTAGTCGCCATCCGGCACGAAGCAGATGTCCTGGCTGTCCGGCTTGGCCGCGACGCCGAGGCCGAGTTCGGCAGCAATCTCGCGGACGCGCGCCTTAGGTAGGCCACCAAGAGGAAAGCGGAGGTAATCGAGCTGCGTCTGCGTGGTCGCGAACAGGAAATAGCTCTGGTCGCGTGCGGGATCGGCGCCGCGGTGGAGCTCGGCACCGTGTGCGCCTTCGACCCGGCGGACATAATGGCCGGTCGCCAGGCAATCCGCACCGAGATCGCGCGCGAGCTTCAACAGGTCGGTGAACTTCGGCCCCATGTTGCACTGGACACACGGGATCGGCGTGCGACCGGCCAGATACTCGTCGGCGAACTTGTCGACGACCTGCTCACGGAAGCTGGTTTCGTGATCGAACACGTAATGCGCGATGCCGAGTCGGTCGCAGACCGCGCGGGCGTCGCGGATATCGCGGCCCGCGCAGCACGAACCTGCGCGGCCGACCGCCTCGCCGTGATCGTAGAGCTGGAGCGTCACGCCGATCGTCTCGGCGCCGGTAGCATGCGCGAGCGCGGCGACGACCGAGCTGTCGACGCCGCCCGACATCGCCACGACGATGCGCTTACCGGCCATGCCCGTATCCGCGCTGGCCCCGAGCTGAAAATCGGTCTGATCCATGCGGCGCTACATAAGCGCGGAGGCACTCCGTTGCAAAAAGATGCGTCGATTAACCTCGATCAGGCCAAAGCGAGTGAAAAATGCGACCGGCGAACGTCGCAATGCAACAAATCGGCCACTGCGTGGCGGGTGTTTTACGCAGTCTTCATCCCCTTGGCCTAGACAGGGGCTTCCGAGAATGAAGCGAGTATCCCGTTGGACCTGAGTTTTCCCCGTTTCGATCGCGACGCAGAGGTCACCGTTCTTCCGGGTGACCTGGCCGTCCTGATCGTCGGTATCGCCGCCCGACAGGCGGCGAGCCCGACAGCGGCGGTGCAGGCGGGATTTGCTCGCGCCACGATCGATCCGAAGTTGTTTGCGCCGCTCCACGGTGCGTTCAACGGGCCGATGGCCGCGGCGTTGACCCGTTGGAAGGAGGAATGAAGATGCTGTTTACCGCGGCGTTTCAGCCGATCTTCAAGACCTGCGATTACAGGTCGTGTGTGCGTATCGAGAGGGGGCCCCCCGCCCCGATCAGAGGTTTCAAATGATCGAGAACCAGAAAATCCGTCCCGGCAAGGTCATCGGGCCCTTGGGCGAGCAGTTGACGCTGGACAGCCTGCCACCGCCCAGCACCACGCGCTGGGTCGTGCGGCGCAAGGCCGAAGTCGTCGCCGCGGTGAATGGCGGACTGTTGAGCGTCGACGATGTCTGTGCGCGCTACGGCCTGACGGTCGAGGAGTTCGCCGGGTGGCAGCGGGCGATCGATCGGTCGGGAATGCCCGGACTGCGCGTGACGCGGATCCAGCACTATAAGTTGTTGTACGAGCGCCAACAAAAGTATTGAGCCGCAAAACTCAAAACGCGAGCGGAACAAAAAACGCCGTTCGCACGTCTTTCCGCCATCGCCCGGATACGGGTTCAACGGAGGGAAAATATCATGGGTCTCATTCTTTGGCTGATCATTGGCGGCGTCATCGGCTGGATCGCTAGCATGATCATGCGCACCGATGCGCAGCAGGGCATCTTCCTGAACATCATCGTCGGCATCGTCGGCGCGTTCATCGGTGGCCTGATCCTGTCGGGTGGTTCGATCAACAACGCACCGCTCACGCTGACCTCGTTCATCGTGTCGCTGCTGGGCGCCATCGTCCTGCTCGCGATCGTGAATCTCGTGCGTCGCGGTAGCGTCCGCTAAGAGTTCGCTTCGTCACGCGAAGTTGAAGAAGGGCCGTCCGGGCAACCGGGCGGCCCTTTTTCTATGTGCCCGAGCATGCGGGCCAATTCCGACGGTCTCCCCTCCCTGGAAGGGAGGGGGCGGGGGTGGGTCGGTTCTCTGTGTCGAAACGTCGCGGCACAAACGAGCCTACCCACCCCCAACCCCTCCCTTGCCAGGGAGGGGGGCAACGAAGCGTCAGTTCAGCAGGAAGCGGACCGACAGCGTGACCGTCACGTCCTTCTCGCCGGGTGCGATCTGCGTGCTGTCCTTGGCCATCGCCGCGCGCGCCATGAACATCGGTTGTGCCGGACCACCCGTATCCTGGCCCGATTCCGCGATCGAGACGATCCGCGACACGCGCAGCCCCGCGGCCTTGGCATACAGATCCGCGCGGCGCTTGGCCTGCGCGATCGCGTCGGTCCGTGCCTCGTCCAGCGCCGCGTCGGGCTTGTCGATCGTCAGGTTCGGCCCGTCGATCTGGTTCGCACCCTCAGCCACCAGCGCATCGAGGACCGTCCCCGACTTCGCGACGTCGCGGAAGCGGATCGAGACGGTGTTGGTCGCCTGATACCCGGTGATGACCGGCGGCTGGTTGTCCGCATAGCGATATTGCGGCGCAAGCTGGACGGTCGAGGTAGCGATGTCGCGCGGCACAACGCCTGCGCGCCTGAGCGATGCCAGCACCTTCGCCATCCGCTGCGCATTGTCGGTGAGCGCAGCCGCCGCGGTCGTCGACTGGGATACGACGCCGGCGCGGATTGTCGCCAGATCGGGCACTCGAGTTGTCCGCCCCTCGGCGGTCACGTCCAGAACGGTCCCGGCGGCAGGCACCATGGGCTCGACGGTCGTCGGCGCGGCCTGGGCGTTGGCAGCGACGGCAGGCAAGCTGATCGCGACGGTAGCGAGGGCGCTCAGGAACGATGCTGTCTTCATTGTTTCTCTCCGGTAGAACACGACCTGCCTGTCGTCCTACACAGTTCAACGCAAGCTGAACGGCATTGCGGATAGATCGGAATCGAAGCATGTCTGCGGTCCGCATGAGCCAAAGGGCTTGAGCGCGGTGACCTATTCATATAACACAGCCGGTGAATGGCGAAGCGGGTCGAGACAAGACCGGTCGAAATTGGGATTGTGACGCGCATGAACTACGAGACGAAGACCGTCGGCCAGATTGACGGTGGCGAGCACGAAGATCAGCTGGTGCTCCCCGATTACACCGCACCGTCGCACCGCCGCCGCAACATCATCATCGCGGTCGTCGTCGTGCTGGCGATCATCGGCGCCGTCTTCGCGTTCAAGGGCGGCAAGAAGGACGCCGCCGCCGGTCCGGTCGTCGAACAGGTGCCGACCGTTTCGGTCATGGTGCCGGGGCGCAAGACCGTCGACCGCACGATTTCTGCGACCGGCACGATCGCCGCACGTCGCGAAATGCCGGTCGGCGTCGCGGGCGAGGGCGGGATGATCACGCGCGTGCTGGTCGAGCCGGGCCAGTGGGTCGCGGCGGGCCAGGTGCTGGCGACGGTCGATCGCTCGGTCCAGACCGAGACGGCCGCCTCGCTCGCCGCCTCGGTCAGCGTCGCGCGTTCCGACGAGACGATCGCGCAGGCCGAACTCGATCGCGCCAAGCAGCTCGTCGATCGCGGCTTCATCTCGAAGGCCGATCTCCAGCGCAAGGCCGCGACGCGCGACGCCGCCGCGGCGCGCGTGAAGGTCGCGCAGGCCACGCTCGGCGAGGCGCGCGCGCGCAACGGCCGGCTCGATATTCGCGCGCCCGCCGCCGGCCTCGTGCTGACGCGCGGCGTCGAATCGGGCCAGGTCGTCGGCGCGGGTACCGGCGTGCTGTTCCGCATGGCCGCGGACGGCCAGATGGAAATGCGCGCGCAGTTGAGCGAAGCGGATCTAGCCGGGCTCCATGCCGGCGCCCGCGCGACGGTCGTTCCGGTCGGCACGACTCAGGGCTTCCCGGGCCAGGTGTGGCAGGTCTCGCCGGTCATCGACCCGCAGAGCCGCCAGGGCATCGCGCGGATCGCGGTCGCCTATGACCCCGCGCTGCGGCCAGGCGGATTCGCCGCGGCGACGATCGTCGGGGGCGCGACCCAGGCACCGTTGCTCCCTGACTCCGCGCTGCAGAGCGATGAGAAGGGCAGCTTCGTCTATATCATCGGTGCCGACGACAAGGCGGTACGCCGCGATATTAAGATCGGCCAGGTCTCCGACGCGGGCGTAACGATCTTGAGCGGACTCGACGGAACCGAACGGGTAGTGTTGTCTGCGGGCGGGTTCCTGGCGCCCGGGCAGAAGGTGAAGCCGGTCACGAAGAAAGCGAGCTGAGCTCATGAACTTTCGCAACATCTCGGCCTGGGCGATCCGCAACCCGGTGCCGCCGATCGTGCTGTTCATCGCGCTGACCCTGGCGGGCATCGTCAGTTTCATGCGGATGGACGTGAACAACGATCCGGACATCGATTTCCCGATCGCGATCGTCGTCATCAACCAGCCGGGTGCCGCGCCGACCGAGCTCGAGACGCAGGTCACGCAGCGCGTCGAGGCCGCGGTGCGCTCGCTCCAGGGCATCGACGAGATCACCTCGACCGTCACCGAGGGCCAGTCGCAGACCGTCGTTCAGCTCAGCATCGGCACGCCGATCGACCGCGCCGTCACCGACGTCCGCGACGCTATCGCACAGATCCGCAGCGACCTGCCCGAGGGTATCCTCGAGCCGCAGGTGTTCCGCGCGAACACCACCGACAACGATCTCGCCAGCTATTCCGTGATCGCCAAGGACATGACGGTCGAACAGCTGAGCTGGTACATCGACAACAACGTCGCGAAGGAATTGCTGTCGGTCCCCGGCATGGCCGCGGTCAACCGCAACGGCGGCGTCAGTCGCGAAATCCGCATCATCCTCGATCCGCTCAAGCTGCAAAGCCAAGGGCTCACCGCAAGCCAGGTCAACGCCCAGCTCCGTCAGGTCAACTTGAATGCGGCGGGTGGTCGCGCCGAGATCGCCGGGTCCGAACAGTCGGTCCGCGTGCTCGGCAACGCGAAGGACGCGGTCGCACTCGCCCAGACCCAGATCAGTGTCGGTAACGGCCGTACCGTGCGATTGGCCGACATCGCACAGGTTCGCGATCTCTACGCCGAACAGCGCAGCCGTGCCGCGATCGACGGCCGCCAGACGATCAGCTTCGACTTCCAGCGCTCCAAGGGATCGTCCGACGTCACCGTCTTTAACGAGGCGGTGAAGAAGCTCGCGGCGATGGAAAAACGCAATCCGAACGTGCATTTCGTGCTGCGCTCGAACAGCGTCAAATACACCGAGATGCAGTATGAGAGCGCGATCCACGCGATGATCGAGGGCGCAGTGCTCGCGGTGATCGTGGTGTTCCTGTTCCTTCGCGACTGGCGCGCGACAGTGATCTCGTCGCTCGCGATTCCGCTGTCGGCGATCCCGGCCTTCTGGTTCATGGACCTGCTCGGCTTCAACCTGAACCAGATGACGTTGCTTGCGCTCAGTCTCGTCGCGGGCGTGCTGGTCGACGACGCGATTGTCGAGATCGAGAACATCGTCCGGCACATGCGGATGGGCAAGTCCGCCTATCAGGCCTCGATCGACGCCGCCGACGAGATCGGTCTCGCCGTGCTGGCCACGACGATGGCGATCGTCGCCGTGTTCCTGCCGGTCGGCCTGATGCCGGGTATCTCGGGGCAGTTCTTCAAGAATTTCGGCCTGACGGTGGTCGCCTCGGTACTTATGAGCCTCGCGGTCGCGCGTCTCGTCACGCCGATGCTCGCCGCGTATTTCCTCAAGTCCGCCGGCCCCGCTGTGCACGGCGAGGGCGTCCTGATGGACGGCTATATGGCAACGCTGAAGTGGACGCTGGAGACCGGCAAGGCGAAGGCCTCGGCCGCCCGTGGCGGCTTCCACCGCTTGACCAGCCGTTTCCGCGATCACCGGTTCTGGGTGCTCGGGCTCGGCCTGTTCGCGTTCCTGATGACGATCGTGATGTTCGCGGTCCTGCCGATGACGTTCCAGCCTGCGCAGGACAACGACACCTCGATGGCGGTCATCGACATGGTGCCGGGCACGACGCTGGCGCAGACCGAAGCGGTGGTGACCAAGGTCGCGGCGCTGATCGGATCGCAGCCCGACGTCCAGTCCATCTACGCGCGCAGCGGTGCCAACGGTTCGGTCAATGCCGGCCGCGTCACCGCGACGCTGAAAGACGACCGCAAGATGAAGAGCACGGAGTTCGAGCGCAGCCTCGCACCCCAGCTCGCGGCGATCCCCGACGCACGCGTCTCGTTCCGATCTCAGAATGGCTGGGGCGGCAGCACGCGCGACATGAGCGTGACGCTGGGTGGCGACGATCCCAAGCTGCTCGATGCGACCGCGCAGAAGATCGTGACCGAAATGTCGCGCCTGCCGACGCTGGTCGCGCCGCGCGTCGCCGGCAACATGCAGCGCCCGGAAATCGTCATCAAGCCGCGCTTCGATCTTGCCGCCAATCTCGGCGTGACGACGCAGGCGCTGTCGTCGGCGATCCGGATCGCGACGCTCGGCGACATCGACCAGAACTCGGCGCGCTTCTCGCTCTCCGATCGCCAGATCCCGATCCGCGTCGCGCTCGACCAGGGCGCGCGTAGCGAGCTGTCGACGATCCAGAACCTGCCGGTCTCGACCGCCTCGGGTGGTTCGGTGCCGCTCAACCTGGTGGCGGAGATCACGCTCGGCTCCGGTCCGACCAAGATCGACCGCGTCAATCAGCAGCGTCAGCTGACGATCGGCGCCGATCTCGCGCCGGGGATAGTCTCCGGCGTCGCGCAGAAGCAGATCGATGCGCTGCCGACGATGGCGAACCTGCCGACCGGCGTGAACAAACTCGTGCTGGGGCAGTCGAAGTTCCAGGCGGAGATGATCAACAACTTCATCCTGGCGGTGATCGCGGGGACATTCCTGGTGTTCGCGGTGCTGGTGCTGCTGTATCGCCGTGCGCTGCCGCCGTTCGTCAACATGGGGTCGCTGTTGCTGGCGCCGCTGGGCGGGTTGATCGCGTTGTGGGCGACGGGCAATCCGGTATCGATGCCGGTGTTCATCGGCATCCTGATGCTGCTCGGCATCGTCGCGAAGAACTCGATCCTGCTGATCGATTTCGCGCTGGAGGAGATGGGCAAGGGCGTCGACGTCTGGACCGCGGTGGTCGATGCCGGCCACAAGCGCGCGCAGCCGATCGTGATGACCACGGTGGCGATGGTCGCGGGCATGATCCCGACCGCGCTGTCGCTGGGCGGCGACGGATCGTGGCGCGCGCCGATGGGCATCGTCGTGATCGGCGGGCTCGTCCTGTCGACCATCCTGACCCTGTTGATCGTCCCCGCGGCGTTCAGCCTCGCGGTCGGGATCGAGCGGTATATCGGCCCACGCCTCGGCCGCAGCCTGCTCACCTATCGCCCCGGCGACGACGGCAGCGAAGTGATCGGGCTCGCCGGACCGTCGGGCCCACGGCTCGGACCGGCAACCCCCAAGCTCGGCGATGGCGCACAGCCAGCCGAGTGACGCCATCGCGCCCCTCGTGTTGAGCGACGTTGAAGCTCCGCGCGATGGCGTGGCGTCGCGTAATACGGCACGAACGGCGCCTGCACGGGTCGTCGAGTCGAGCATGGGGAGGTCGAGCGTGTGCCGGTCGAGCGTAGGCCGGATATGCCGGAGTCGGTCAAAAGCCGGGCGGTCGAGCATGGGTCGGTTGAGTGCGGGCCGGTCGAGCATGGGCCAGTCGAGCGCGGGCCGGTCAAGAGCATCGTGCGCCGGCCTCACCTCGACGAACGCAGCACGAACGTCACCAGCGCGAGCCGTCTGGTCGAGCACGGGCGAATCAAACACGCGGCGGTTGAGCGTGGGCCGGTCATGCCGGCATCGGTTGGAAGCAGGCTGGCAGTCGAGCGCGGACCGCTCGGGGCCCAGCCAATCACGCGCGGGGGTGGCCAAATTCCACCAGCCGAGCGCACCTGAATCGAGCGCTCGCCGGGCGAAAGCCGGATCGTCGGCGGCGCTCGTGAACTATCCCCGCGCTGGGGGATTGTTTCGGGCATGACAGTTTCAATCCGCACGCGCCCGGCGAGCGAAGCAACGCCGCCCGCCCTCGTCCGCATGCGGATCGTCGCGACCGGCCTGCTCGTGTTCATGGCCGCGACCTTCTTCGTCAGCCGCGCGCTCGTCCCCGTCCACCCCGCCTTCGCGTTCGTCCGTGCGTTCGCCGAGGCGGCGATGGTCGGCGGCCTCGCGGACTGGTTCGCGGTGACCGCGCTGTTCCGCCATCCGCTCGGCCTGCCGATCCCGCACACAGCGATCGTGCCGCGCAACAAGGACCGTATCGGCGACACGCTCGCGCAGTTCCTCCGCGCGAACTTCCTGATCCCCGTCGTCATCGCCCGGCGTACTCGCCGGCTCGACGTGGCGGGTGCGATCGCCCGCTGGCTGACCGATCCGCCCGAGGGGGCAGGGGGGCGCTTTCGCCAGGGCGCGTCGAAGCTGGTCGCGCAGGTGCTGGAGGGTCTCGATCCGGCGCGGCTCGGCGGGATGGTCAAGGCCGGGATCGGCGCCCGCCTGCGCGCGACGGAGGTGTCGCCGATCCTCGGCCAGTTGCTGAAGGCCGCGATCGCCGAGCGCCGCCACGCGCCGCTGCTCGAAAGCGCGATCCGCTGGGCGGCGAAGACGCTGGCGGCGAACGACCACCTCGTCCGCGCGATGGTCCACGACAAGGCCGGCTCGATCCTGCGCTGGACCGGACTCGACACGACCGTCGCGGACAAGCTCATCAGCGGCTTCGACAAGCTGCTCGCGGAGATGGCGGAGGACCCCGAGCATCCGCTGCGCCTGAAGGCGGAGGAGGGGCTCGATCGGCTCGCCTGGGACCTGCAATATGACCGCCGGATGCGCGAGCGCGTCGAGACGATGAAGAACGACCTGCTCGACAACCCGGCGATGCAGCGCTGGCTCGACGGCCTGTGGGAGCAGGCGCGCGGCGCGCTGCTGGCGATCGCGCGCGATCCCGAGCGGGCGATGGCCGGCAAGCTCGGCGACATCCTCCGCCAGCTCGGCGAGACGTTGCAGCACGACCCACGCATGTCGCGGACGATCAACCGGTTCGTGCGGCGTGCGGCGGTCGGCGCGGCGGCGGACTATGGCGACGGCATCGTCAAGCTGGTCTCGGAAACGGTCCGCAGCTGGGACGCCGACACGATCACCCGCCGCCTGGAAAACGCCGTCGGCCGCGACCTGCAATACATCCGCGTGAACGGGACGATCGTCGGCGGCCTGGTTGGGCTGGTGATCCACAGCGTCGATGTGCTGTTGTGATGGGTAGAGCATAGGATCTTTTAGATCGCACGCGGAACGGCAGTTTTACAGGTATCGTCCGGTCGTTTGTGGCTGTGTGGGTTGAGCAAGACCTGGAGGGGTTGGGTTCGAAAACAGATCGAGATGCGATGGCGCTTGCCGACATCGAATGTCTGGGTTGGGAAGGGAAGGCCGACAGGCCGCCTTTGATAGGCGACGGCCCGTAAGAAGCCGTTCGTTCAGTGGTAGCGCCAGGTATCGTCCGCTATCATCTGGCCATGAGTGAATCGGCAGACACGACCGCGCGGCCACCGTGGCAACTCGAGCTGCCCGATCGCGCGTCGATCATGGTCGGTGAGCTGGCGAAACGGGGACACTGGATCGTCGCCACGTTGGCGACCGGCATACCATGGCCGGTAAAGACGCACAAAGTCGTATATCTGGGGCAGGATTTTTGGATCATTCCCCCGACGCAGAATACAAGTCCTGCAGTCGCTATGCGTATGGAGCGCGATGCGACCAGCGATCATCGAACGAAGATGATGCGGTTTCTGAGTGCGCTGTCCTGGGCGCAGGGATACGGGGTCAGGGTCAGCGGTTTCGGCGGCGGGAGTATGCCGTTCCTGTCCTCGGGTAGAGGAACGGGCGGTCACACGCTCACAGCCGACTTTGTTGTGCGCGACCTGCCGGAACCGGATGCGTCTGGTCAGCTCGCACTCGCTCTCATGCGAGAGGCCCGCGGACTTGACCATTCGGCTTATTCGTTTCTGACCTTCTACCGCGTGCTGGAAGCGGCATTGCCCCAGGGTCAGGCGCGAGGCGCCTGGATCACTGATGCGCTCGATAAACTAGAGGGGCAAGCCAAAGAGGCGCTGTCCAAGGTCAGGGCGCGCGGCATTAATGATGTCGGCGTACATATCCAGCGCGCCCGGCGGCAGGCGATTGCGCATGCCGCCAAGCAGCCGATTATGGATCCTGACGACTACAGCGTCGTGCACGAACTTTATGAAGAGCGGCCCCTCATCCAGGGACTGGCCGAACGGGCGATTGAGGAAATCTTTGGCATTCCGACACCGTCGTCGATTTACCGGGCACACCTCTACGAGTTGGCCGGATTTCGCCTCATCATGCCGCCGGACCTCATGACACAAATCATGGAGGGACCATGGGAAGGTATCAGCGGCACAATCGATGTACCGCTGCTCGATATCGAGTTGCGCCGGAGTGAGCCGTTCTCGGCGCTGCGCGGTATGCTCCCCGTTGCCGTCGACATCGCGGAAGCAACGTTGAAGCTGCTCTATCGTTCACCTGACAACCTCATCGACTTCGAGTTTGAGCTGCACTTTGACAATGAACGGCTTGTGTTCGACCTCGACTCTGGACTGACAATTCGGGACGACGGGTCCGCGCACTCCGCGCGCAACATCGCCGACCTACGGCGGTTCCAGCTCGATTATTTAGGCAATGGGGAGCTGCACGTTTATGATACTGACACGAGGGCGCTGCTCTCCCGCGTTGATGCTTTTATACCGGTGAATTGTTGGGGCAATCACGAGTGGTTTGAGTCTGAGATCGCCAAATGGCTCAAAGCCGCGGAGCATCGTGCCAACCTAACCCCGCAAAATTAATTTGCCTTAGATCGACCGTTAAAATCGCACATGAAGCAGCGGCCGATTTCGGACATCGCTAAAGCTGAAGTTACTGCCGCCATTTTGGGCGTAGGTTGAATAGCTGGGATGGGTGGAAAGCGGTCGTTCACGAGATGATCCATACCGAAGTATGATGTCATCCGCGTTACCGATCCGTATCATGCGCATCACTAGCTGCGGATGACAACTACATGGGCTACCTAATTGTGTTCTTCGGGGCTGGAGTGGGAGGGGTCTTTCGGCAAGCTTTAGGATCGACTGTCACGAAAGCGCTCGGGCCAGATTTTCCGTACGGCACGCTGCTAATCAATGTGACTGGATCTGCCATAATGGGTCTCGTAATTGGCGTTTTCGAGGCCCGGAATATTCAAAGTAATGACCTCCGTCTTTTCCCTACTACGGGTATACTGGGAGGTTACACAACATTCTCTACCTTCTCTCTGGACTCGGTGACGCTTCGGGAGCGTGGGCAATACGTCGAGTCACTTGTCTATGTGAGCACGAGTTTGATCCTGTCTCTCTCGGTGCTTGCATTGACGATGATGCTCGTCCGACGGTGGGCCTGAGTGCGTCAAATCAAAGACTTCAGCACTTCAACGATGCGGTCCTATTTTGAGCGATAGTGATTAAATAGGTTTCGGCTGCCGTCACCGATGGCGCAACGGAGCTACCGCTCCCAATCCGGCATTGCCCAGCCCTTCGCCTTCGCCAACAACCGCAATGGACCATGCGCATTCACCGCGAAGGGTTCGTCGGACCATTCGAAGGTTGGGGCATCCGAAACATGGTCGGAATAGAAGCGGACGTGGGCGTGGTCTCGGGCGATGCCTTCGCGGTCCATCCAGGCCTGGATCATCCGTAGTTTGGCCGGGCCATAGCAATTCTCGCCTTCGATGCCGGCGAGCAGGACGCCGTCGCGGTCGCGCAGGCTCTCGGTGCCGATCACCGCGTCGAAGCCCAGTCGCCGCGCGATCGCCTCGACGTAGAACCGGTATGACGCGGTCGCCATGACCAGCCGGTAGCCGGCGGCGCGGTCGGCCTCGATCTGCGCGCGGGCGCTGGTGAAGACGCCGTCGCGCATGACGCGGTCGGCGAAGGCTTCGGCGGCGCGGCGTTCTTCGGCGGGCGTCATGCGCTTGCCGAGCATCATGCGCTGCATCAGGTATTTGAGCCGGCCGCGGCTGATCAGCTTGCCGACATAGCCGAGCGCGGCGACTCCGGCGAACGGGACGAGCGCCAGCCGCCACGGTGCGCCGCCTTTCTTCGCGGTGTGCAGCAGGAACGGCGTCCAGGTCGGCGCGTGCGTGATCGTCTTGTCCATGTCGTAGATCGCGAGACGGACGGACGGGGAGGCGGAAGGCATTTCGATCATCGTCGTCGCTTACGCCGCATTCATCTTGCCGATCCAGTCACTTTGCCGCAAAGGTGCCCCCGATGAGCGCGATGGCCGATTTCCAGCAGGACGGTGCCGATACCGGCACGCTTCGCTTTACCGGCGATCTGTCGCTCGCAAAGATCGGCAATCTGCCCGATCGGCTCGAGGCGATCGACGCGGCTTCGGTGAAGCATGTCGACCTGAGCGGCGTCGACCGGATCGACACGATCGGCGCATGGGTCGTCCACCGGTTCGCGGCGCGCAACGATGCGACGATCGACGGGCTCGACGAGAACGACCAGGCGCTGTTCGACCAGGTCGTCGCCTCCGACCAGCCGATCGCCGCGCGGCCCGCCAAGGTCGGTGCGCTGTCCCGCGTGGTCGGCGAGATCGGCGACGCGGTCGTACTGTCGGGCAAGACGATGCTCGGCCTGCTCGGGTTTCTCGGCGCGACGACGATCGCGTTCGGCAGCGTCATCCGCCACCCGCGCCGCTTCCGGTTCAACGCCGTGGTCCAGCGGTTCGAGGTCGTCGGCGTCGCCGCGCTCGGCATCGTCGGGTTGATGAGCTTCCTGATCGGCATGGTCATCGCGCAACAGGGCGCGGTCCAGTTGCGGCAGTTCGGCGCGGAGGTCTTCACGATCAACCTCGTCGGTCGCCTGACGATCCGCGAACTCGGCCTGCTGATGACCGCGATCATGGTCGCCGGCCGCTCGGGCTCGGCGTTTGCGGCGCAGTTGGGCACGATGAAGCTCACCGAAGAGATCGACGCGATGCGGACGATCGGCGTGTCGCCGATGGAAGCGCTGGTGCTGCCCCGCGTACTCGCGGCGATCGTGATGATGCCGTTGCTCGGTTTCTATGCGTCGATCATCGCGATCATTGGCGGCGGGCTGCTGTGCTGGGTCCAGCTCGGCATTCCGCCGGTGACGTTCATCGCGCGGATCCGCGAAGTCGTGCCGATCACCGATCTCTATATTTCGCTGATCAAGGCACCGGTGTTTGGCGCGATCATCGCGATCGCGGGCTGTTTCCAGGGCATGCAGGTCGAGTCGGACGCCGAGCAGGTCGGCCTGCGCACCACGTCGGCGGTGGTCCAGGGGATCTTCCTGGTGATCGTGCTCGACGCGTTCTTCGCGGTGTTCTTCACCTGGTTGGGTTGGGACTGATGCCCCGCAAGACGGACAACAAGACAGACGATTTCATCATCTCCGTGAAGGGGCTGAAGAACGCGTTCGGCGATTCGGTGGTGCACGAGGGGCTCGACCTCGACGTGCGGCGCGGCGAGATTCTCGGCGTGGTCGGCGGGTCGGGGACCGGCAAGTCGGTGCTGATGCGCTCGATCATCGGCCTGCAGACGCCGGTCGCGGGTGAGATCACGGTGTTCGGCGAGCCCAATATCGGCCGCGAGGAAACCGAGGCGACCGAGATTCGCAAGCGCTGGGGCGTGCTGTTCCAGGGCGGCGCGCTGTTCTCGACGCTGACGGTGGCCGAGAACGTCGAAGTGCCGTTGCGCGAATTCTATCCGGATTTGTCGCCGGCGCTGCTCGCGGAGATCGCCTCGTACAAGGTGGTGATGACGGGCCTGCCCGCCGATGCTGCGAACAAGTTTCCCGCCGAACTGTCGGGCGGCATGAAGAAGCGCGCCGGCTTGGCGCGTGCGCTGGCGCTCGATCCCGAATTGCTGTTCCTCGACGAGCCGACCGCGGGGCTCGATCCGATCGGGGCGGCGGCGTTCGACGGGCTGACGCAATCGTTGCAGAAGACGCTCGGGCTGACGGTGTTCCTGATCACGCACGATCTCGATACGCTGTATGCGATCTGCGACCGGGTCGCGGTGCTGGCCGACAAGAAGGTTATCGCGGTCGGCACGATCGACGAACTGATCGCGCTCGATCATCCGTGGATCGAAGAGTATTTCAAGGGGCCACGCGGCCGTGCCGCGGTCGCGACTCAGGAGGCGCACGAGCGCGCCGACGAGCAAGCAGCCCGACACCCTACCGAAGTCCAGTCCAAGCAGTCCGCGCCGGACGACGCCGACGCGACATACGCCGAGAAAGAAGCAAGGACGCGCTGATGGAAACCCGTTCGAACCACGTCCTAGTCGGCGCCGTCGTGCTGATCCTGCTGGCCCTGCTGGCGCTGTTCACCGTGTGGATCGCGCGGATCGGCGGCAAGGAAGAGAAGGAATACGACATCTTCTTCCGCCAGTCGGTCGATGGGCTCGCGCGCGGCTCTGCCGTCGTGTTCTCAGGCGTGCCGTCGGGTCAGGTGAAGACGATCTCGCTGTGGAAGAACGATCCGCAGTTCGTCCGCGTCCGGATCAGCGTCAACGACGAGACGCCGGTGCTGCAGGGCACGACCGCGTCGATCTCGGGCGTCGGCTTCACGGGCGTCAGCCAGATCTCGCTCGATGGCGCGCGCAAGGGTGCGCCGGCGATCGGCTGCCCCGACACGAAGACGCCGACCGAATGCCCGTACGGCGTGCCGGTGATCCCGACCAAGCTCGGTGGCCTGGGCGCGATCCTGAACTCGGCACCGCAGTTGCTCGAGCGTCTGTCGACTCTGACCGAGCGCCTGACCGGCTTGCTGACCGACCGTAACCAGGCGTCGATCGCGGGTATCCTCGAGAACACCAACCGCCTGACGGATGCACTCGCGGATCGCGGGCCTGAGATCGCCGCGACGCTCGCGCAGACGCGTGTCGCGATCCAGCAGGCCGGCGATGCCGCGCAGCAGTTCGGTGTGCTCGCCAAGACCACCAACGGCGTGCTGTCCGAGGACGTGAAGCCGGCGATGGCGAACCTGAACAAGGCGATTACGTCTGCACAGCAGAGCGCCGAAACGCTCAACGCCGCGATCGGCGATGCACGGCCAGGCTTGCAGGCCTTCTCCAAGACGACGATCCCCGAGGCCAACCGTCTGGTCCGCGACCTCCGCACGACCGCCGCGGCGCTGTCGTCGGTCGCCGAGAAGGTCGACCAGCAGGGTGCAAGTTCGCTGATCGGGCAGCAGAAGCTCCCGGATTACAAGGGTAAGTGAGGCACGCCATGAAGACACCGCTCATCCTGATCGCGATGCTGCCACTCGCCGGGTGCATCAGCTTCGGCGCGAAACCGCCCCCCACGCTGCTGACGCTGACGAGCGCATCGTCGGTGCCGGTCGGCCAGAACCAGGATTCGGCGACCGCGAAGTCGATCACGATCCAGGTTCCGGTCGTGCCGCAGTCGCTCGCGACCGCGCGCGTGCCGGTGCAGGCGACGCCGACCTCGATCGCGTACGTGACGGACGCGCAGTGGGCCGAGCCCCCGGCGCGGCTGTTCGCGCGGCTGGTGTCGGATACGGTTGCGGCGCGCACCGGGCTGGTGGTGCTGTCGACGGCGCAGTCGGTCGGCGATCCTGGTGGGTTGCTCGGTGGCGAGCTGCGGTCGTTCGGCCTAGACGCGACGACGCGCGAGGCGGTCGTGACGTTCGATGCGTCGCTGACCCGCGTCGGCAAGACGACGGTCGAGAAGCATCGCTTCGAAGCACGCGTACCGGTCTCGGCGATCGATGCACCCTCGGCCGCGGCCGGGATCAACCAGGCGGCGAACCAGGTGGCGACGCAGGTGGCGGACTGGATCGGTCGGTGAACGGCCCTTCGTTTTGAACGCGGCGTCGGCCTGAGCGTTGACGCTCTCTGACGAGGAGAGCGACGATGCCACAGGGCGACAAGAGCGCGTACACCGACAAGCAGAAGCGCAAGGCCGCGCATATCGCGGACGGCTATGAAGAGCGCGGCGTTCCCGAGAAGGAAGCCGAGGCTCGGGCCTGGGCTGCGGTGAACAAGGATTCTGGCGGGGGCAACCTGTCCGGCTCGGGCCGTGGCAAGCCCGATACGCATGCGTCTTCGCATGAGGGCGGGAAGCAGGCGGCTGGGCGTAGCGCGGCGGTGAAGTCTGCGGCTGCGAAGAAGGGTTGGGAGACCCGGCGGAAGAAGGCTGGGTAAGGCTGGAGCGCACCCTCGAAGCGATCTGTCATCCTGGCAAAAGTCAGGATCCAGAGTTACTTGCGGTGCGCTTCATGGCTCTGGATCCTGACTTTCGTCAGGATGACGAACGGTGTTTGCGTGCAGTTCTCGGCGGCGCTTCAGCCTGCGAAGGACGTGTCCGCCTCGGTAAGATGCAGTCGGGGCCCGCCGCTCTTCCTCGAAGGGAGAGGGTTTAGAGGGCGAGAATCGCTTCCGCCTCGACCAGATGGAGACGCTCGACCATCTGGCCATCGAGGCGGATAGCACCCTTATCGGCATTCTCCGGTTTCGCGAACGCCGCCACGACGTTGCGGGCCCATGCCAATTCTTCCTCGCTGGGGCCAAAACCGGCGTTGGCCGCATCGATCTGGGACGGGTGGATCAGCGTCTTGCCGTCGAACCCGAGTGTTGCCCCTTGCGTGCATTCGGCGACGAAGCGGGGCGGGTCGTCGAGGGTGTTGCAGACGCCGTCTAGCGCCACGATCCCGGCAGCGCGGGCGGCCATCATCGTTGCCGTGAGAGCAGGGATCAGCGGCATGCGATCGGCCCCGAGCCGGCAACGCATCTCCTTGGCGAGATCGTTGGTGCCGGCGACCAGTGCGGTGAGGCGCGTTTCGGCTGCTGCTGCGGATAGGGCGGGGAGGGCAAGGATTGCGGCGCAGGTCTCGATCATCGCCCAGACCGGCGGGCCGTCTTCGCCTAGTGACACGCGGACCGCGAGCAGGTCGGCGACCGACGAGACCTTGGGGAGGAGTACCGCATCCACGCCGATCGCGCGGATCGCGGCGATGTCGTCGGCATACCAGGGGGTGTCGAGGCCATTGACCCTGACTACCAGTTCTCGCTCGCCGAAGCCGCCTTCGCGGACCGCCTCGACCACGCGGTCACGGGCTGCGGCCTTCTCGTCGGGCGCGACGGCGTCTTCCAGGTCGAGGATGACGACGTCGCAATCGAGCGTCCGCGCCTTGGCGATCGCGCGAGCGTTCGAGGCGGGCATGTAGAGCGCGCTGCGGCGGCGTCTGGTCGTCATGCTAGCGGCCGTTGTGGATCAGGTGACGACGTCGGGCGCGGTGCGGCCGGTGTGCTGCGCGATGCCGGCTATCGACTCCGCGGCGGCGACGATGCTGGCGAGCATCTCGCCGGTGTCGCGGTCGAGGTTGCCGCCGACGGGCTCGTAGCGTTCGAGGTATACGCGCAGCGTCGCGCCGGTGGTGCCGGTGCCCGACAAGCGGAACACGACGCGGCTGCCGCCTTCGAACAGGATGCGGACGCCCTGGTTGCGGCTGATCGAGCCGTCGGTCGGGTCGGTGTAGGCGAACTCGTCCGCGGTCTCGACGGTGAGGTCGCCGAACTGCTGGCCGGGGAGGGTGGCGAGGCTGGCGCGTAGGGCGGCCATCAGCGCGTCGGCGCGTGGGGTCTCGACGCCTTCGTAATCGTGGCGGGCATAGTAGTTACGGCCGAACTTCGCCCAGTGATCGCGGGCGATCGTGTCGACGCTCTCGCCTCGGACGGCGAGGATGTTGAGCCACAGGAGGACCGCCCACAGGCCGTCCTTCTCGCGGACATGGTCGGAGCCGGTACCGGCGCTCTCCTCGCCGCAGATCGTCGCCATGCCGGCGTCGAGCAGATTGCCAAAGAACTTCCAGCCGGTTGGGGTCTCGTAGGCGGGGATGCCGAGCGCTTCAGCGACGCGGTCTGCGGCGGCGCTGGTCGGCATCGAGCGGGCGATGCCCTTGAGGCCGCCTGCGTAGCCGGGCGCGAGGTGTGCGTTGGCGGCCAGCATCGCGAGGCTGTCGGAGGGGGTGACGAAGCGGTGCTTGCCGATGATCAGGTTGCGATCGCCGTCGCCGTCCGACGCCGCGCCGAAATCGGGTGCGTCGGGGGCCATCATCGTCTCGTACAAGGCGTGCGCGTGGACGAGGTTGGGATCGGGGTGGTGGCCGCCGAAATCGGGCAGGGGCTCGCCATTGCGGACGGTGCCGGGCGCGAAGCCAAGGCGCCGTTCTAGGATCTCGGTGGCGTAGGGCCCAGTGACCGCGCTCATCGCGTCGAACGCCATCGTCAGCTTGGCGCTGCGGATCGCGTCGAAGTCGAAGAGCGTTTCCATGAGCGCGGCGTAGTCCTCGACCGGGTCGACGACCTCGACCGGCATATCGCCGACCGTGACTTCGCCGTCGGTGTCGAGGTCGATGTCGTCGGCGTCTACGGTCAGCCAGCGGTCGATCTCGAGCGTGCGCGCGTTGATCGCGTCGGTCACGGACTCAGGGGCGGGGCCGCCATTGGCGATGTTGTACTTGATCCCGAAATCCTCGTCGGGACCGCCGGGGTTGTGGCTTGCCGAGAGGACGAGGCCACCGATGGCGCCACGCTTGCGGATCATGTGGCTGGCGGCGGGGGTGGAGAGAATGCCGCCGCGGCCGACGATGACGCGGCCGAAGCCGTTGGCCGCCGCCATGCGGATCGCGACCTGGATGACCTCGCGGTTGAAGAAGCGGCCGTCGCCGCCGATGACCAGCGTCGCGCCGGCCTTGTCCGCGACGACGTCGAATACGCTTTGGACGAAATTCTCGGCGTAGTTCGGCTGCTGGAAGACCTTCACCTTCTTGCGCAGGCCCGAGGTGCCGGGCTTCTGATCGGTATAAGGCGTGGTCGGTACGGTGCGGATCATGCGGTCCCCGTCAGGCTTGCGTAAAGGTCTGCGTAGCGACGGCCGCTCTCGTCCCACGAGAAGTCCGCGCGCATCGCGTTGCGCTGCAACATGGACCAGCGATCGGGGCGTGCATAGAGGGCCATCGTTCGGCGCAGCGCGTGGCTTAGCGCTTCGGGCGTGACGCCGTCGTGCTGGATGCCGGTGGCGACGCCCGCGGCGATCGCGGCTTCGTTGGCGTCGATCACGGTGTCGGCGAGGCCGCCGGTGCGTGCGACGACCGGAATGCAGCCGTAGGCGAGGCCGTAGAGCTGCGTCAGGCCGCAGGGTTCGAACCGCGACGGGATCAGGATCGCGTCGGCACCGCCTTGCAGCAGGTGCGAGACGGGTTCGTCATAGCCAATGCGGACGCCGATCCGGCCGGGGTGGCGTTCGGCGGCGGCGAGGAAGGCGAGTTCGAGTTCGGTGTCGCCGGAGCCGAGCAGCGCGAGACGGCCGCCGAGCGCGACGAGTTCGTCGAGTGCGCCGGCGAGGACGTCCATGCCCTTCTGCCAGGTGAGGCGGCTGATGACGGTGAAGATCGGGCCGTCGCCGGTGTCGAGGCCGAACAGGGTTTCGATCGTGCGCTTGTTGGTGCGGCGGCGGGCGAGCGTGCGCGCCGTGTAGCGGGCGGGAAGGGACGCATCGGTTTCCGGGTTCCAGACGGCGGGGTCGATGCCATTGACGATCCCGGTGACGCGGCCGGCGCGGTCGTTGATGAGGCCTTCGAGACCCATGCCGAACTCGCCGCGGCGGATCTCGGCGGCGTAGGTCGGGCTGACGGTGGTGATCGCGTCGGCGGCTTCGAGGCCAGCTTTCAGGAAGCCGACGCCGCCGTAATATTCGACGCCATCGAGCGCGAAGGCTTCGTCTGGGAGCGCTAGGTCGGCGAATATGTCGTGGCCGTAGCGGCCCTGGAACGCGATGTTGTGGATCGTGACGACCGTCTTGGCGGGGACGCCGGGGCCTGGGGCGTAGCGGAGGTACGCGGGGGCGATCGCCGCCTGCCAGTCGTGCGCGTGGAGGATGTCGAACGCGTAGCCGGGGACCGCGCCCGAGGCGAGGTCGGCGGCGGCGCGGCTGAACGCGGCGAAGCGGCGCCAGTTGTCGGGCCAGTCCGCGCCGGTCGCGTCGCCGTAGGGGCCGCCGCCTCGGGCGAACAGCGCGGGGGCGTCGAGGACCAGCAGCGCGTGGTCGCCGATCTTCGTCTTGAGGATGCAGGCTTCGGTGCCGAGCAGATCGGTGTAGCGGTGGACGACTTTTGCGCGCTTGGTGACGGCGGCGAGGGCTGGGTAGCCGGGGAGGAAGGTGGTGAGGGCGACGTCATGCGGCGCGAGCGCGGCCGGGAGCGCGCCGACGACGTCTGCGAGACCGCCGGTTTTTATGAGGGGGTAGGCTTCGGAGGCGACGGACAGGACGCGCATTATCTTGGCGCTCCGGTTGGTATGGGGCGGCTGCACCCCTCCCTGGAAGGGAGGGGCCGGGGGTGGGTCGGTGTGGGGCGTGCGAGCCGACTGCCAACGGGCCGACCCACCCCCAACCCCTCCCTTTCAGGGAGGGGGGCAGGTATCGCCAAGCGCATCACGCGGTGAGCCGGTCGATCATGGATTTGGTTACCAGCACCACGCCGTTGTCGGTGCGGCGGAAGCGTTGGGCGTCGGATTCTGCGTCCTCGCCTACGATCAGGCCGTCGGGGATTTCGACGCCGCGATCGACCACCACCTTCGACAGGCGCGCGCCGCGGCCGATCACGCAGTGCGGGAGGATCACCGCTTGATCCAGCATCGAATAGCTGTGCGCGCGCGTGCCGGTGAAGATCAGGCTGCGGTGGATCGAGGAGCCGGAGATGATGCAATCGCCCGACACGAGGCTCGACACAGCCTCGCCGCGGCGGCCGTCGTCGGCGTGGACGAACTTCGCGGGTGGCGTGACCTCCGAATAGGTCCAGAGCGGCCAGCTGCGGTCGTAGAGGTCGAGCTTGGGCACCACGTCGGTGAGATCGATATTCGCCTCCCAATACGCGTCGACCGTGCCGACGTCGCGCCAATAGGCCTCGACCTCGAGCCCCGAGCGGACGCAGCTGTCCGAGAAGCGATGCGCGACCGCCTTGCCGTTTTTAACGAGGTACGGGATGATGTCCTTGCCGAAATCGCGCGACGATCCGGGGGTTGCGGCGTCGCGACGAAGCTCCTCGAACAGCAGCTTGGTCGTGAAGACGTAGATCCCCATCGACGCCAGCGCGATGTCCGGATTGCCGGGGATTGCGGGCGGATCGGCGGGCTTCTCAACGAACGCGGTGACGTTGTCGTGCTCGTCCACGGCCATCACGCCGAAGCCGACCGCCTCCATCCGTGGCACTTCGAGGCAGGCGATGGTGACGTCCGCGCCGGTCTCGCAATGCTGTTGCAGGATCAGTTCGTAATCCATCTTGTAGATGTGATCGCCCGCCAGGATGACCATGTATTCGGGCGCGTGGCTCTCGATGATGTCGATGTTCTGGTAGACCGCGTCGGCGGTGCCCTCGTACCATTGGAACTCGCTGATCCGCTGCGACGCGGGCAGGATGTCGAAGCTCTCGTTGCGTTCCGAGCGGAGGAAGTTCCAGCCGCTCTGGAGATGGCGGATCAGCGAATGTGCCTTGTACTGCGTCGCGACGCCGATCCGGCGGATGCCCGAGTTGATCGCGTTGGACAGCGCGAAATCGATGATGCGCGCCTTGCCGCCGAAATACACCGCGGGTTTCGCGCGCGTATCGGTCAGCTCCATCAGGCGACTGCCGCGGCCGCCGGCCAGCACATACGCCATCGCGTCGCGCGCCAATGGCTGTCCCCGCCGTTCCACCATGTCAGTCTCTCCCTAAGTTCGGTTGTATAACGCCCTGTTACCCGGGGCTTGTTCCGTCGTTGCGCTAGATCGGTCTTCGAACTCGATCAGCCTTCGTATTCGAGCATGATCGTCGCGAGCGGCGGCAGCGTGACCCAGGCCGCGCCGTCCTTCGCGACGACGCCGCCGAGATTGCCGAGCCCGCTGCCCCAATAGTCGTGCGCGTCGCTGTTGATGATCTCGCACCAGCGGCCGTCGAGCGGCAGCGGTACGCGGTAGGGCGCGCGCGCGATCGGCGTCATGTTGGCGACGATCGCGATCGGCTTCGCGCCGGGGGCCTTGCGCAACCACGCGAACACCGAATTGGCGGCATCGTCGGCGACCAGCCATTCGAAGCCCTCCGCCTCGCAATCGCGCGCGTGCAGCGCCGGCTTCTCGCGGTAGACGGTGTTGAGGTCGCGGACGAGGTTGCGGATGCCCTCATGGCTGCGCGCGTTGCGCAGATCCCAGTCGAGCGCGCGCGCTTCCGACCATTCGCGACGCTGCGCGAATTCCTGCCCCATGAAGAGCAGCTTCTTGCCCGGATAGCCCCACATGAACGCGTAATAGGCGCGCAGATTGGCGAATTGCTGCCAGTCGTCGCCGGGCATCTTGGTCAGCAGCGAGCCCTTGCCGTGGACGACCTCGTCATGGCTGAGCGGCAGGACGAAATTCTCGCTGAACGCGTAGACGAGGCCGAAATTGATCTCGCCATGATGGTGTTTCCGGTGCAGCGGATCGCGCGCCATGTACTGGAGCGTGTCGTGCATGAAGCCCATGTTCCACTTGAACCCGAACCCGAGCCCACCGCTCTTGCCGTCGTCGCTCACAGGTGCGGAGACGCCCGGCCACGAGGTCGATTCCTCGGCGATCGTGAAGACGCCGGGGTGCTGGCCGTAGATCTCGCGGTTCATGTCGCGGAGGAACGCGACGGCCTCCCAGTTCTCGCGGCCGCCCTGCTCGTTGGGGATCCATTCGCCGGCCTTGCGCGAATAATCGCGGTACAGCATCGACGCGACCGCATCCACGCGCAGGCCGTCGATATGATAGCGCTCGGCCCAGAACAGCGCGTTATTGACGAGGAACGACGTCACTTCGCGGCGCCCGAAATTGTAGATCGCGGTGTTCCAGTCGGGGTGGAAGCCGAGCCGCGGGTCCTCGTGCTCGTACAGCGCAGTGCCGTCGAACTTCGCGAGGCCGAACGCGTCGGTCGGGAAATGCGCAGGCACCCAGTCGAGCAACACGCCGATCCCGGCGAGATGCGCGCCATCGACGAACCGCGCGAACCCTTCGACGTCGCCGAAGCGCGCGGACGGCGCGTAGAGGCCGGTGGTCTGGTAGCCCCAGCTCGGGTCGTACGGGTGTTCGCTGATCGGTAGGAATTCGATGTGCGTGAAGCCCATCTCGACCACATACGGGATCAGGCGGTCGGCGAGCGCGTCCCAGGTGAGGAACCAGCCGTCGGCATCGCGGTCCCACGATCCGGCGTGGACCTCATAAATGCTGATTGGCACACGGCGCGGATCGACCGAGGCCCAGTGCTTGCGGTGATCGGTGTCGGCCCAGTCGTGCGCGAGTTTCCGTGTGATCGAGGCGTTGGCGGGGCGGAGTTCGGCCGCGAACGCGAACGGGTCGGCCTTGAGTGGTTGCAGCTGGCCGTCCGGGCCGACGATCTCGAACTTGTACGCGCGGTATTCGGCGATGTCGGGGATGAAGATCTCCCATACGCCGACGTCGCCGCGCTTGCGCATCGCGTGGCGGCGGCCGTCCCAGTCGTTGAAGTCGCCGACCACCGACACGCGCTGCGCATTGGGGGCCCAGAGCGCGAAGTGGACGCCGTGCGCGCCTTCGTGCTCGATGAGGTGCGCGCCCATCTTGTCGTGAAGGCGGCGGTGCGTTCCCTCCGCCATCAGCAGGTCGTCGATCGGGCCGAGTACGGGGCCGAAGCTATAGGGGTCGGTGACCCACCACGAGATGTCGCCCGCCTCCGCATGATACTTCACCGGCTGTTGCGTGCCGTCAATCGGGCCCTCGAACAGGCCGCGATCGTCGATGCGGGGGAGCGTGCCGAGCGCGGTGCCGTCGAGTGCGTGCGCCTCGGCCTTGTCCGCGCCGGGCAGCCAGACGCGCGCGAACACGCCGGTCGGGCCGCTGTGGACGCCGAGCAGCGAGAACGGATCGTCGTGACGCCCTTCCAGCAGGGCAACGATGGCGCCTTCGGGTGGCTTCACATCACCGTCCAGATTTCCCGCGCGTATTCGCGGATCGTGCGGTCGGACGAAAACCAGCCGACGCGGGCGACGTTGCGGACGGTCGAGGCGACCCACGCGTCGCGATCGTTCCAGCGTGTGTCGACCGCGCGCTGCGCGGTTGCATAGCTGTCGAAATCGGCGGCGAGCATAAACCAATCGCCCTCGTACAACCCGCCCATCAGCCCGGCGTAGCGCGTCTTGTCGTCGGGCGAGAATACGCCGGACGCGATCGCGGAGACCGCCTGACGGAGTTCGTTCGAACCATCGATGACACTGCGCGGATCATAGCCGTTGGCGCGCTTCGCCTCGACCTCGTCCGCGGTCATGCCGAAGATGAAGATGTTGTCGTCGCCGACACGGTCCTTGATCTCGATGTTCGCGCCGTCGAGCGTGCCGATCGTGAGCGCGCCGTTCATCGCGAACTTCATGTTGCCGGTGCCCGACGCCTCGAGCCCGGCGGTCGAGATCTGTTCGCTGAGATCGGCGGCGGGGATGATCTTCTCCGCCAGCGACACGTTGTAATTGGGCAGGAACGCGACCTTGAGCAGGCCACCGACGGACGGATCGGCGTTGATCCGGCGCGCGACGTCGTTCGCCAGCTTGATGACGAGTTTGGCGTTGTGATAGCTCGACGCCGCCTTGCCCGCGAACAGCTTCACGCGGGGCGTCCAGTCCCGCTCGGGATGGCTGCGGATCTGATCGTAGAGCGCGACCGTCTCGATGATGTTGAGCAGCTGGCGCTTATACTCGTGGATGCGCTTGATCTGGACGTCGAACATCGCGTCCGGGTCGACGCGGAGCCCCATCGTCTCCTTGATGTGATTAGCCAGTGCCACCTTGTTCGAACGCTTCACGCTCGAAAAGCGCTCCCTGAAACCGGAGTCGTCCGCGAAAACATCCAGATCGACGAGCTTTTCGGCGTCGTCGAGGAAGCCGTCGCCGATCGCATCGCGGATCAGCGCGGTCAGGCCGGGGTTGCATTGCTGGAGCCAGCGACGCGGCGTGATGCCGTTGGTCTTGTTGTTGATCCGCGTCGGGTAGAGCTTGTGGAGATCGGCGAAGACCGTCTTCTTCATCAGCTGCGTATGCAGCGCGGCGACGCCGTTGACGCTGTGCGAACCGGCAAAGGCGAGGTTCGCCATCCGCACGCGCCGCTCGCCACCCTCGTCGATCAGGCTGATCGCCGAGATCGCGCGGTCGTCTATGCCGTCTGTGCCGCGCGCCTCACGCAGCAGCTTGGCGTTGATCGCGTAGACGATCTGCATGTGGCGCGGGAGCAGCCGTTCGAACAGCGGCAGCGGCCAACTCTCCAGCGCTTCGGGCAGCAGCGTGTGGTTGGTGTAGCCGAATGTCGCGCGCGTGATCTTCCACGCCTCGTCGAACGCGAATTCGTGGTGGTCGATCAGCAGCCGCATGAGTTCGGCGACCGACACCGCGGGGTGCGTGTCGTTGAGCTGGATCGCGGCCTTGTCGGGCAGCGTGCGGATGTCGCCGAAATACTGGATGTGGCGGCGGACGATGTCCTGGATCGACGCGGACGAGAAGAAATACTCCTGGCGAAGGCGGAGTTCCTGGCCGGCAGCGGTGGAGTCGTTGGGGTAGAGGACGCGGGTGAGCGTTTCGGCGCGCGTCTGGTCGGCGAGGGCGCCCGAGAAATCGCCGGCGTTGAAACGGTCGAGCTTGATCGGATCGAACGCGCTGGCGGTCCAGAGGCGGAGCGTGTTGACGTGCTTGCCGCGCCAGCCGACGACGGGGGTGTCGACAGCGGTGGCCTCGACCGCCTCGGACGGGCTCCAGTGAACCTGACCGTTGTCTGCGACCGTCACTTCGCCGCCGAAGCCGACGAAATAGGCGCTCTCGCGGCGTTCGAATTCCCAGGGGTTGCCGTGCGCGAGCCAGTTCTCGGGCATCTCGACCTGCCAGCCATCGTCGATCCGCTGGCGGAACATGCCGTTCACATAGCGGATGCCGTAGCCATAGGCGGGCAGCGCGAGGCTCGCCATGCTCTCCATGAAGCACGCGGCGAGCCGGCCGAGACCGCCATTGCCGAGCGCCGCATCGGGCTCGATCTCTTCGAGTTCGGCGAGGTCGACGCCGTGGAGCTTCAGCGCCTGCGTGACCTCGTCGTTGCGCTGGAGGTTGGTCACCGCGTCGCGCAGCAGCCGGCCGATCAGGAATTCGAGGCTGAGATAATAGACGCGCTTGGCGCCGGCCGCGTGCGCCGCCTTGGTCGAGGCCATCCAGCGTTCGACGATGTCGTTGCGGACGGTCAGGATCGTCGCGGCAAGCCAGTCGTGCGGGCGTGCGGCCTGCGCATCCTTGCCGATGCGGTGGACGAGCGTGTCGAGGATCGAGTCGGCCAGATCCTGGATGACGGGTGCTTGAACGGGCGGCTGTACGGCAGGATCTGAGGTCACGCGGTTTCCGAAATCGTTACGGTCGCGGCGATCCTAGCCGTCCGCGAGCCGATGTCACGCGGACTTCCTTCCCGTGATGGAAAAGAATGTTGCCGATCAATGCTTTGAATTTGGGATGATCCATCACCGCGCTGGGGCGGTGGTGGACAGGGTAGGGTTCGAACCTACGTAGGAGAAACTCCGGCAGATTTACAGTCTGCTGCCTTTAACCACTCGGCCACCTGTCCAGGCCGCTTTTGCAAGCGCCGCTCTTTCAAGCGAGGCGGCTCAATGGCGAAGCGCGCTCGGTGTGTCAACGCAGGTTTTGCGAAGTTTCGTGGTTCATAGTTGCCGCGGGAGCGGAATGCCGACAAGGACGCGGCATACACAGACACGATAGAGAGCGAATATGGCACGCAAGGGACACAGGCCGAGCAAGGCACCGGCAGGCCGCCCCCGCTTCTGGGGCAAGCACGCGGTGGGCGCTGCGCTCGCCAATCCGGAGCGCACGGTGCGCAAGATCCTCGGCACGCGCGAGGCGCTGGCCGGGTTCGACCTGCCGGCCGACGTGCCGGTGACCTATGCCGAGGCGATGGACCTGGCGCGGCTGGTGCCGGGTGATGCGCCGCACCAGGGCGTGGTGATCGAGGTCGAGCCGCTCGAGGACATGTGGCTCGCCGACCTGCTCGAGCACGGCAAGGACGACAACCGCCCGCTGGTGATCCTCGACGGCGTGACCGATCCGCATAACGTCGGCGCGATTCTGCGCTCGGCGGCGGCGTTCGATGCGTTGGGAATCATTACGCCGGACCGGAATGCACCGCCGGAGTCGGGGACGATCGCTCGGGCTGCGTCCGGGGCGCTTGAGTCGGTGCCTTGGATTCGCGTGGTGAACCTGGCGCGCGCTCTGGAAGAGATTGCGGCGGCGGGGTTCTGGCGGATCGGGCTTACGGGCCACGCGACGCAGACGCTGTCGGAAGCGATGGGGACGCAGCGGATCGCGATCGTGCTCGGCGCCGAGGGCGAGGGCATGCGCCAGAATACCGAGCAGCATTGCGACGAGCTGGCGAAACTGCCGATCTCGGAGAAGGTGGAAAGCCTGAACGTCTCGAACGCGGCAGCGATTGCGTTGTACGCGATAACGACGCGGTGACCCGAACTCCCTCGCCCCTACGGGGAGAGGGAAGGGGCCCGGCGCACTTGCGGTGGGAAGGGAGAGGGGAGTGAGGCTCGGGACTTGGATCCCAACGCCCCTCTCCCTTCCGTCGCCTGCGGCTTCTCCCTCCCTCTCCCCGTAGGGGCGAGGGACTCGGGAAATCAGTCCTCTTCGGCGATTCTTACCTTCAGGCCATCGAGCCCTTCAGTCAGTTCGATCTGGCACGACAGGCGTGAAAACTCATCACGATCACTCGTCGAATCGAGCAAATCATCCTCGTCCGGCCCCATCGGCTTCAGTTTGGCCGCAAAGTCCGGGTCGACATGGACGTGGCAGGTGGCACACGAGCAGCAGCCGCCGCACAGCGCCAGGATCTCGTCGATCCCTGCGTCGCGGATGACTTCCATCACCGAAAGGCCCGCCTCGCCAATGATCTCGCGTTCTTCCCCTTCGCGCGTCACGACGATAAGCTTGGGCATGTCATTCTCCGAAAAATCTTCGTGCGTTCATGCCGTTGCGCGAGCCAAGGATCAAGCATCATGGGCCTGAGCGCAGAGCAACTCGAAACCGCGATGGCGGCATTGTGCGAAATCGAGCCGGCGTTCGCGGTCGCGGTGGGCAATGCGGGCCACCCCGCACCGCGGATCAGCGAGCGCGGCTTCGCGACGTTGCTGCGGACGATCGTCGGCCAGCAGGTGAGCGTCGCCTCCGCGGCGGCGGTGTGGAACAAGCTCGATGCGGTGGTCGGCGGAGCGGGCGACCCGGTGAAGATCGCCGCTGCCAGCGACGAGTTGCTGAAGAGCGCAGGCCTCTCCCGCCAGAAGCTCGGCTATGCCCGCAGCCTCGCCGACGAGGTGACGAGCGGGCGGCTCGACCTCACCAACCTGCCCGAGGACGACGAGGAGGCGATCGCGGCGCTGGTCCGCGTGAAGGGGATCGGTCGCTGGTCGGCGGAGATCTACCTGCTGTTTGCGGAAGGGCGGACGGACATCTGGCCGGCGGGCGACCTCGCGATCCAGATCGAAGTCGGGCGTATCCTTGGCCACGAGACACGCCCGAGCGAGAAACTGACGCGAGAGGTGGCGGAGGCCTGGCGCCCGCACCGCGGCGCGGCGGCGATCTTCGCGTGGCATCATTACCAGGCGGACATGAAGGTCATCTGACTTTCTACTCCCCTCCCTGGAAGGGAGGGGGCGGGGGTGGGTCGGTTTTCGCATGTTCGCCGGGTTGGGGCTCGAGCGGGCCTACCCACCCCCAGCCCCTCCCTTCCAGGGAGGGGAGACGCTTCCCATATATTCGTTGCGTACCCGCGCACACGTCGGCCCAGCGAAAGCCGGCATCTCTCCATTCGAATGGCTACACCCGCCAACCGGAACACCCCAGTTATCAATGGAGTGACGGAACGGAGGTGAACGCGTTGTCGCCCGACTCGCCAGCCACGCCTTGTCCCCTTCCCCTCGTTCCGGCAAAGCACCCCCCGATGTCAGCCCCCAATCTCCCCGCGTCCGGCTTCGCCAACTCGCTCGCCGAGAGCCACCGCACCGTCGTCGTCCCCGAAGGCGCGTCGTTCTGGCGCCGCCTGTTCGCGTTCGTAGGGCCGGGCTACCTCGTCGCGGTCGGCTATATGGACCCGGGCAACTGGGCGACCGACATCGCCGGTGGCTCGGCGTTCGGGTACACGTTGCTGTCGGTCGTGCTGCTGTCGAACCTGATGGCGATGGTGCTCCAAGCGCTCTCCGCGCGCCTCGGCATCGTCGCCGGGCTCGACCTCGCCCAGGCCTGCCGCGCGCATTATTCGAAGCCGGTCTCCGTCGCGCTTTGGTTCCTCTGCGAGATCGCGATCATCGCCTGCGACCTCGCCGAAGTGCTCGGCACCGCGATCGCGCTGAAACTGCTGTTCGGGCTGCCGTTGGTCTACGGCGTCGTCCTCACCGCGCTCGACGTGTTCCTGATCCTCGCGCTGCAACGCTTCGGCTTCCGCAAGCTCGAGGCGTTCGTCGTCGCGTTGCTCGTGATCATCGCGGGGTGCTTCATCTTCGAGCTGTTCCTGGCGCGACCCGAGTGGGCGGGCGTGCTTGGCGGGCTCGTTCCGACGACGCAGATCGTCACCAACCCGGCGATGCTCTACATCGCGATCGGCATCCTCGGCGCGACCGTGATGCCGCACAACCTGTATCTCCACTCGTCGATCGTCCAGACGCGCGCCTTTGCCAAGGACACCGCGGGCAAGCGTGACGCGATCACGATGGCGACGATCGACGGCACCGTCGCGCTGGGTCTCGCCTTCTTCATCAATGCGGCGATCCTGATCCTTGCGGCGGCGACCTTCCACGTTGCCGGGCGCACCGACGTTGCCGAGATCGACCAGGCGTACCAGCTACTTGCACCCATGCTCGGGATGGGGGCGGCGAGCGTGTTGTTCGCGGTCGCGTTGCTGGCGTCGGGACAGAACTCGACGGTCACGGGCACGCTTGCGGGGCAGATCGTGATGGAGGGGTTCCTCAACCTGCGCATGCCGGTCTGGGCGCGGCGGCTGGTGACGCGGCTGCTCGCGATCGTGCCCGCGGTGTTCGTGGTCGGTGCTTCGGGTGATGCCGGAGCGACGAAGCTGCTGGTGCTGAGTCAGGTCGTGCTCAGCCTGCAACTCCCGTTCGCGGTGGTGCCACTGGTCAAGTTCACCGGCGACCGCACGATCATGGGTGATCTGGTCAGCCCGGGGTGGCTGAAAATCCTCGCCTGGGTGATCGCCGCGGTGATCATCGGGCTGAACGGCACGCTGCTGTACGGAATGCTCTAAACACGAAAACGGCGGCCGATCGCTCGGCCGCCGTTTCGTCATTGGCTAGCTTGGACTGAAGCTTAACGGCACTTCACGTTGCCGCGGTCGACCGAACGGCCGAGCAGTGCGCCGCCACCGGCACCTGCCAGCGTGCCGAGCGTGCCGCCACCGATCAGGTTGGCCAGCGCGCCGCCGCCGAGTGCGCCGATCACGAGGCCGGTCGTACCGTCGTTGCGCTTGCAATAGGCGCGGCCGTCGCGACCACGATAGATCCGGTCGTTGCGGCCGAGGCGGCGCTCACGGTACTTGCCGTCACGATAGCTGTTCGACGGATCCCAGTTGCGGTCGTCGCCACGCCAGTTGCGATCGTTGCCGCGGCGGTCGTTGTTGAAACGGCGGTCGTCACGATCCCGACGGTCGTTATTGTCGCGGCGATCGTCGTAACGCTGTGCCGTCGCGGCGGTCGGCAGCATGGCCGGCGCTGCGACGGCGACCGACATCAACGCTGCGATAAGATGCTTCTTCATGGGATAATCTCCTGATCTATGCCGGTGTAACTTGCGCCGCTCCGTAAAAGTTCATTCTTCGACATCCATGCGGGTGGCCGAGGGCTTGCACCGGTTTGCACCGGCCGATAGCAATCGAGCGATGAAGGTCGACGGCAACTATCGTGACGACGGGTTCGCACATCTTCGCGGACTGATACCGGTCGAGGTGACCGATGCTTTCCTCCGCCGGTTGAAGCAGGATCTGGCGCTGGACCGGGTGGATCTGAGCAAGGTCACGCAGCATCCCAATCTGCTGAAGCGTGCCGCGTTCGAGGTTTACGGCCGGCAATATCCGCCGATGTTGCAATTCCTCTGGGGACTGACGCCGATCGTGAGTCAGCTCGTCGGGCGCGACCTGTTGCCGACCTATGATTATTTCCGGATCTACCGCGAGGGCGACGTCTGCATGGTGCATTCGGACCGCCAGGCATGCGAGCACAGCCTGTCGCTGACGCTCGATTACAGCGACGGCGCGCCCTGGGATCTGGAGGTCGGCACGGAGCGGACCGAGCCGAGTGCGCGCGTTACCGACGACTTCGGCGCGGAACCATATGCGGGAATCGCGATGGAGGTCGGCGATGCGGTCCTGTACCAGGGCGTGCATCACCGCCACGGCCGGATGACGCCAAACCCTAACGGCTGGTCGGCGCATCTCTTCCTGCACTGGGTCGACCGTGACGGGCCTTGCCGCGACCAGGCGCTGGAAGGCGAAACCAGCCGCGCGAAGGCGGACTTCCACTTCATCTAACGTGCGTCAGACCTTGTCGGGGCTGGCCATCGAGCAGTCGTGGCCGCTCCCCGTCTCGACCTGCAACGTAGCGTGGCCGATGCCGAATTTGTCGTGGAGCATCGTCCTGGCGTTGCTGAGGAATTGGTCGCCGGGGTGGCCGCCGGGCATCACGAGGTGCGCGGTGAGGACGGGTTCGGTGGTGCTCATCGGCCAGATGTGGAGATCGTGGATCTCGGTGACGCCGGGCAGGCCGCACAGCGCCTCGTCGACATGGTCGAACTCGATTCCGCGGGGGACGGCGGACAGCGACATCTCGACGGTTTCGCGGAGCAGGCCCCAGGTCTGCCAGAAGATCAGGACCGCGATGACGATGCTCACCGCGGGGTCGATCCAGGTGAGGCCGGTGCGCCAGATCACGAAGCCGGCGATCACCACGCCCGCGGACACGAGCGCGTCCGCGGCCATGTGGAGGTACGCGCCGCGGATGTTGACGTCGCCCTTGCGGCCATGCGCGAACATCCACGCGGTGAACGCGTTGACGGCGATGCCGATGCCCGCGACCATCGACACGGTGAGGCCGGCGGTGGGTGCAGGATCGGAGAAGCGCTGCGACGCCTCGAGCACGATCGCGCCGAGTGCTACCAGCAGCAGCAGCGCGTTGGCCAACGCGGCGAGGATCGTCGAGCCCTTCAGCCCGTAGGTGTAGCGCTTGGTCGGTGCGGTGCGCGCGAGCATCGTGCCGCCCCAGGCGACGACGAGGCCGAGCACGTCGCACAGGTTATGGCCCGCGTCGGCGAGCAACGCGACCGAGTCGATGCGCAGGCCGACGATCGCTTCGACCACGACGAAGACGATGTTGAGCCCGATACCGATCGCGAAGGCGCGGTCGAACGACGCCGGGGCGTGGCTGTGGCCGCCGTGCGAGTGGCCCCCGCCGTGGCTGTGTGAGTGACCATGCGAATGGTCGTGCCCGTGATGATGTCCGCCCAAAGCCCGCGCTCCGCTAAATTCGGCCGCCGCCTAGCATCGACGTATCGTGAGATACTAGGACGTGAGAGACATTCTCGCACGTCGCCAATCACGCAGCAGTCCCCCCTCCCGGAAGGGAGGGGCAGGGGGTGGGTTGGCGCGTTTTTGCCGCAACCGTAAGGACATGCGGGACCCGACCCACCCTCAACTCCTCCCTTCCAGGGAGGGGAGCAGCTTACCTTGCCACCAACTCACTCCGTCACCCCGGCGGAGGCCGGGGCCCACCGTCTCGCGCATTCAATTCTCTCGACCATGCGGAACGGTGGATGCCGGAACGAGTCCGGCATGACGGTGGGAGCAGTCAGCCCTCGTTCGCAAGTGCCTTCAACCGGTACAGTGCGTCCAGCGCATCCCGTGGACTCATCGCGTCGATGTCGAGTTTCGCCAGATCCTCGCGCAACACGTCGCACGCCGCCTCCTCGACCTGCGCGGCGGCGGCGAACAACGGCAGGTCGTCCAGCCCAGCCGCCAGCCCCCCCGTCTTCGCACGCCCGGCCTCGAGCTTTGCCAGCACCGCCTTCGCGCGCGCCACCGTGATCGGCGACATCCCCGCCAGCCGCGCGACCGCGAGGCCATAGCTCCGATCCGCCGGCCCGTCGGCGAGCTCGTGGAGCAGCACCAGCTCCCCCTTCCACTCGCGCGCGCGGACGTGATGCAGTGACAGCGCCTCGCAGCGCTCCGCCAACCGCGTCAGCTCGTGATAATGCGTTGCGAACAGACACCTGCACCGGTTGTCTTCGTGGATCGCCTCGACCACTGCCCAGGCGATCGCGAGGCCGTCATAGGTCGAGGTGCCGCGCCCGACCTCGTCGAGGATCACGAATGAGCGCGGCGTCGCCTGCGCGAGGATCGCCGCGGTCTCGACCATCTCGACCATGAAGGTGGAGCGGCCGCGGGCGAGATTGTCCGACGCACCGACGCGGCTGAACAGGCGGTCGACCAGGCCCAGGGTGGCCTTGGTCGCAGGCACGTAGGACCCGGCCTGCGCGAGCACCGCGATCAGTGCGTTCTGGCGGAGGAACGTCGATTTACCGCCCATGTTCGGGCCGGTGACGAGCCACAGCCGCGACGCCTCCGACAGATTGCAGTCGTTGGCGACGAACCGGTCGCCCGACTTGGCCACCGCCGCCTCGACCACCGGATGCCGGCCGCCCTCGATCTCGAAACACGCGTGATCGACCAGCGAAGGCCGCGCCCAGGCGCCTTCCGCCGCGCGCTCCGCCAGTCCCGCCGCGACGTCGAGCCGCGCGAGCGCATCGGCCGTTGCCGCAATCGCCTCGCGCACGGCCAACGCCTGCGCGGTCAGTTCCTCCAGATGCGCCGCCTCCGCGGCCAGTGCATGCGCGCCCGACTGCGACACCTTCGCCGCGACCTCGTGCAGCGCAGGCGTATTGAACCGCACCACGCCCGCGAGCGTCTGGCGATGCGTGAAACCGCTCTCGGGCTTCATCAACGGGTCCGCCGCGCGCGCGGGGACCTCGACATGATAGCCGAGCACGCCGTTGTGGCGGATCTTCAGCGCGGTGACGCCGGTCGCGGTGCGGAACTCCGCCTCCAGCGCGGCGATCGCCCGCCGTCCGCCAGCGCCTGTATCGCGCAGGTCGTCGAGCGCGGCATCATAGCCCGCCGCGATATACCCGCCGTCCGATGCCTCGATCGGCGGCGACGGCACCAGCGCGCGCTTGAGCAGGTCGATCAGCGCGCCATGTCCGCGCAATCTCGGCGCGATGTCCCGGAGCAGCACCGGCGGGTCGACGATCGCATCCATCCGCTCGCCAAGGCTCCACGCGCCGTCGAGCCCGTCGCGCAACTGCCCCAGATCGCGCGGACCGCCACGTCCCGCCGCCAGCCGCCCGAGCGCGCGCCCGATGTCAGGCAAAGCCCGCAACGTCGACCGCAACCGCTCGCGCACCGCCTGGTCGTCATGGAACAGCCGCACCAGATCGAGCCGCGCATCGATCGCCGCCTTGTCCATCAACGGCGCACCGAGATCCGCGCCGAGCAACCGCGCGCCGGCCCCCGTCACGGTCCGGTCGACCGCGTCGAGCAGGCTGCCCTTTCGCACGCCACCGGTGGTGCAGGTCAACTCCAGGCTCTCGCGGGTCGCGGCGTCGATCGCCATCGTCTCCGCCGCTCGGCCGATCCGCGGGGGGCGCAGGAAGGGCATCGTGCCCTTCGCATTATGCTCCAGATACGCGACCAAGCCTCCGGCTGCGGCCAGCCCCGCGCGTCCGAACTGTCCGAACCCGTCGAGCGTGGCTACGCCGTATAGTCGCTTCAGCCGAGCCTCGCCCGCGCCGCTGTCGAAGTCGATCTTCGGCCGCAGCGTGGTAGCCGCCTCCTCGAACGCGCTAGCCTCCGATGCAACAACTTCGGCCGCACCGAGCCGCGCGAGTTCCGCCTCGACCGCATCGCCCGCAACTTCGACGATCTCGAACCGCCCGGTCGACACGTCCGCCGCGGCGATCGCCACCGACCCGCCCGCCTCGCCGATCGCCACGCACCAGTTATCCGAGCGCGCGTCGAGCAATGCCTCCTCGGTCAGTGTCCCCGCCGTCACCACCCGGACGATCGCGCGTGCGACGAGCGCCTTCGATCCACCGCGGGCTTTGGCTTCCGCCGGGCTCTCGACCTGCTCTGCGATCGCGACGCGGTGCCCGGCCTTGATCAGCCGCTGGAGGTACACCGTCGCCGCATGCACCGGCACGCCGCACATCGGGATCGGCTTGCCCTCATGCTCGCCGCGTGCGGTCAGCGCGATGTCGAGCACCCCCGCCGCGACCCGCGCATCGTCCATGAACAATTCGAAGAAATCGCCCATCCGGTAGAACAACAGGCAATCCTGCGCCTCCGCCTTCAGGCCGAGATACTGCGTCATCATGGGGGTAGGGGCGGGGTGCGACATCGGCGTCGATCTAGCGGGAGTTTGCGGGTTCGTCATCCGATTGGACGGCTTCCTTGTCCTGGTACCACCCCGGCGAAGGCCGGGGCCCAATTGGGGGACGGTAATAACGGAGCGCAGCGCGCTGTTACGACTACCTTTCCATTTGGACCCCGGCCTTCGCCGGGGTGGTGCTGTGAGGGGATGGGCGAAGTGTCCGGGGTGACGGATGTAGATCGCCTGCCTAGAAGGTGCCTTAAATCCCAACGACCGCGCGAGGCCCGCCCATGTCCGACGAAACGCTGCAATTTTCCGAACGCGAAGCCTTGCTCTTCCATTCGGAAGGCCGCCCGGGGAAGATCGAGATCATCGCGTCGAAGCCGATGGCGACGCAGCGTGATCTCGCGCTCGCCTATTCGCCCGGCGTCGCGGTGCCGGTGCAGGCGATCTACGACGATCCCGCGACCGTCTACGACTATACCGCGAAGGGTAACCTCGTCGCGGTCATCTCGAACGGCACCGCGATCCTCGGCATGGGCAATCTCGGGCCGCTCGCCAGCAAGCCGGTGATGGAAGGCAAGGCGGTGCTCTTCAAGCGCTTCGCCGACGTCGACGCGATCGACATCGAGCTGAAGACCGAGGACGTGAACCGCTTCATCGACGCGGTCGAGCTGATGGAGCCGACGTTCGGCGGGATCAACCTCGAGGACATCAAGGCGCCCGAATGCTTCATCATCGAGCAGGCCCTGCGCGAACGGATGAACATCCCGGTCTTCCATGACGACCAGCACGGCACCGCGATCATCACCGCCGCCGGCCTGATCAACGCGTGTTTGTTGACGGGGCGGAAACTGTCCGAGGTCAAGATCGTCGTCAACGGCGCCGGCGCGGCGGCGATCGCCTGCACCGAGCTCGTCAAGGCGATGGGCGTGCGCAGCGACAACGTCATCCTCTGCGACCGGAAAGGCGTGATCTACCAGGGGCGCGAGGGCGTCGACCAGTGGAAGTCGGCGCACGCGGCGGTGACCGAAACGCGCACGCTGACCGAGGCGTTGGTCGGCGCCGACGTGTTCCTGGGGCTCTCCGCGGCGGGATCGCTGACGCCCGAGATGGTCAAGGACATGGCCCCCGCGCCGATCATCTTCGCTATGGCCAACCCCGAGCCGGAGATCCGCCCCGAACTGGCGATGGCCGCGCGCCCCGATGCCATCGTCGCGACCGGGCGCTCGGATTATCCGAACCAGGTCAACAACGTGCTCGGCTTCCCGTTCATCTTCCGCGGTGCCTTGGACGTCCGCGCGACCGGCATCAACGACGCGATGAAGATCGCCGCGGCCAACGCGATCGCCGAACTCGCGCGCGAACGCGTGCCCGAGGAAGTCGCCGCCGCGTACGGCGTCAGCCACAGCTTCGGCCCGACGTACATCATCCCCGCGCCGTTCGATCCCCGCCTGATGGAGGTCGTCCCCGTCGCGGTGGCCAAGGCGGCGATGGCTTCGGGCGTCGCGACCAAGCCGATCCTCGACATTGAAGCCTACCGCCATTCGCTCCGTGCCCGCCTCAACCCGACCACCTCGGTCCTGTCGATGGCCTACGAAGGCGCCCGCGCGCATCCCAAGCGCGTGATCTTCGCGGAGGGGGAGGAAGAGGTCGTCCTCCGCGCCGCGATCGCGTTCAAGGAAGGCGGCTATGGCACGCCCGTCCTGGTCGGCCGCGACGACGTGCCTGACCGGTTGCGCGCACTCGGCGTCACCGATCCCGAGAGCTTCGAACTCCACAACAGCCGCGTCTCGCCGCTCGTTCCGCGGATGGTCGACTTCCTGTATTCGCGGCTCCAGCGTCGCGGGTACCTGCGCCGCGATTGCGAACGGATGGTCAACCAGGACCGCAATATCTTCGGCGCGCTGCTGCTCCAGCTCGGCGAAGGCGACGCGATGATTACCGGCATCACCCGCACCTACGGCGAGACGATGCGCCAGATCTACCGCGTGATCGATCCGGCTGCGGGGAAGACGCCGTTCGGCATCCATTTGCTGGTCGGGCAGAGCCACACGGTGTTCATCGCCGATACCACCGTCAACGAACGCCCGACCGCCGAGCAGCTGGCCGACTTCGCCGAACAGACGGCGGCAGTCGCGCGGCGGATGGGGCATGAGCCTCGCGTGGCGTTCCTAAGCTATTCGAACTTCGGCAATCCGAAGGGGGAGTGGCTCGACAACATCCGCGATGCGGTGACGGTGCTCGACGGGCGGAAGGTCGGGTTCGAGTATGAGGGCGAGATGGCGCCGGATGTCGCGCTGAACCCGAAGCAGCTGGCGAACTATCCGTTTGCGCGACTGTCGGGGCCGGCGAACGTCCTGATCATGCCCGGCCTCCAGTCCGCGCATATCTCGGCGAAGTTGTTGCGGGAACTGGGTGGGGATTCGGTGATCGGGCCGATGCTCATCGGGATGGAAAAGCCGGTTCAGGTTGCGCCGATGACGAGCACGGCGAGCGAACTGGTTACGCTGGCCGTTCTCGCTGCCGGCGGCATAGCGCGCTAACTAAAAGTCCCTCGCCCCTACGGGGAGAGGGAAGGGGCCCGCGGCACTTGCCGTGGGAAGGGAGAGGGGCGTGAGGCTCGGGACGGTTGATCCCAACGGCCCCTCTCCCTTCCGTCGCAAGTGCTCCTCCCTCCCTCTCCCCGGAGGGGCGAGGGACGCAGAACCTCAGGCGTCGATGCTTGTGCCCAGCGAAGCGTGCACCAGGCCGCCATCCACCGTGATCGTCTCCCCGATCACATAATCCCCCGCGCGGCTGGCCAGGTAGATCGCCGCCCCAGCCATATCCTCGTCCACCCCGACCCGCTTCGCCGGGATCCCCTGCGCCACCGCATCGCCGTGATCGCGCGCCGCCTTGTTCATGTCGCTCGCAAACGCCCCCGGCGCGATCGACGTCACGTTGATTGAATCCGTCACCAGCCGCGCCGCCATCCGCTTCGTCAGGTAGATCAGCGCCGACTTCGACGCATGATAGCTGTACGTCTCCCAAGGGTTCAGCCGCTGTCCGTCGATCGAGGTGATGTTGATCACCTTCGCAGGCTTCTCGCGCGAGCCCGACGCCTTCAGCGCTGCATGCAGCGCCTGCGTCAGGAAGAACGGCGACTTGACGTTCAGGTCCATGACCTTGTCCCAGCCGACCTCGGAAAACTCCTCGAACGGCACGCCCCACGCCGCGCCCGCATTGTTCACCAGGATGTCGAGCTTCGTCTCGTGCTCGGCGAACTGCGCGGCCAGCGCCTTGCACCCCGCCACCGTCGAGACATCTTGTGGCAACGCGATGCAGTTCGGCCCGAGTTCCGCGGCCGCCGCCTCGCACACATCGGCCTTGCGTGACGAGATATACACCTTCGCCCCCTGCGCGATGAAGCCGGCGGCGATCATCTTGCCGATCCCGCGGCTGCCGCCGGTGATCAGCGCGACGCGGCCGTCGAGCCGGAACAGGTTGGTCGTATCCATCACGCATCCTCCGAATGTTTGCCCGCTTGGTATCGCCGAGCGCCGCCCGCCGCAAACCCGTCTTTCGAACGAGGCGTCATTGACGAGTGCGAAGCCCGTACTATGCTCGCCAAAAGAGCAGGAGAGAGCGTGTGAGGTTTTCAGGCAAGCGGGCCGTCGTGACCGGCGGTGCGTCGGGTATCGGCCGAGCGACCGCGCTTCGACTCGCCGACGAAGGCGCGACCGTCCTGATCGGCGACATCGACGAGACCGGCGGCCGCGCGATCGCCGACGCATCGGGCGGCCGCATCCTGTTCCAGCGCACCGACGTGCTGGAGGCCGGTGATATCGAGGCGCTGATGCAGACCGCCGACGATGCGGGCGGGCTTGATATCCTGTTCAACAACGCCGGCGCGGGCGGCTCGCGCGATCCGATCGGTGAGATTTCGCCCGAGGATTGGGACCGGACGCAGGCGCTGCTGCTGCGCTCGGTCGCGCTCGGCATCCGCTACGCAGCACCGCTGATGGCGAAGCGCGGCGGCGGCGCGATCGTCAACACCTCGTCGGTGTCCGCGCTCGGCACCGGCTACGCGCCGACCGCCTATTCCACCGCCAAGGCCGGCGTACTCCACCTCACCAAGCAAGCCGCCGCCGATCTCGCGCAGCACAAGATCCGCGTGAACGCGGTCGTGCCCGGCTTCATCGTCACCAACATCTTCACGCGCACGCTCGAACTCGACGCCGCCAAGACGTCGCAGGCCGATGCGATGATCGCGCATATCGCCGCCGACGCACAGCCGATCCGCCGCCCCGGCACCAGCGAGGACATCGCCGCCGCGGTCGCGTTTCTCGCCAGCGACGACGCGAGCTTCATCACCGGCACGCAAATCCTCGTGGATGGCGGCATGACGATCGGCACGCGGCCGAGTTGGGACCCTGCGCAACCCTCGCTGTTCGCCATGCTCGACAAATTGAAGTGACCGCCGCGTCATGAGTGCACCCGCCCGCCGCCTCTCCAACGGCACGATGGCGAGCTACGGCTTCGGCGCGGTCGCGTACGGGGTGAAGGACGCCGGGTTCGGCACGTTCCTGCTGCTGTTCTACAACCAGGTTGTCGGGCTCCCGTCCGCCACCGTCGGGCTCGTCATCATGCTGGCGCTGCTGATCGATGCGTTCGTCGATCCGGCGGTGGGCTTCTTCTCCGATCGCACGCGGACGAAATGGGGCCGGCGGCACCCGTGGATGTATGCATCCGCGCTACCGATCATGATCGGCTGGCTGCTGCTGTGGAATCCGCCTGCGATAATGTCGGAGCCGCAGACGCTCGTCTGGCTGTTCGTCATGGCGGTGATCGTGCGCAGCGCGGTGAGTTGCTACGAGGTCCCCTCGGTCGCGCTGACGCCCGAGCTCACGTCGGGGTATGACGAGCGCACGCGGATCATGGCGTATCGCTATCTGTTCGGCTGGGTCGGCGGGTTGCTGATGCTGTTGTCGGCGTACCAGTATTTCCTCGCGCCCACCGCGGCGTTCCCGAACGGCCTGCTCAATCGCGCCGGCTATGGCGGCTTCGCATTGGCGGGGGCGATCTTCATCGGCGTCGCGATCCTCGTTTCCGCGCTCGGCACGCATCACGAGATCAGGCACCTGCCAAACCCGCCGATCGCCAAGCAGACCTTGCGCGAGTCCTTCGCCGAACTGCGCCAGACCGTGAAGAACCGCGCGTTCGCGATCCTGATGGCGGCGGGGGTGTGCGCGTACACGATCCAGGGCATCAGCTATGCGATGTCGAACTACCTCTACACCTATGTCTGGGGCTTCAAGGGTCCGGTGTTCGTCTATTTGACGATCGCTCTGTTCTCGGGCGTGTTCCTCGCGTTCCTCGCTGCGCCCCGGCTTGGTAGGACGGGGAGCAAGCCCAAGGCGGCGATGGGCGCAGTGCTGCTGGGTGCGGCGCTCAACACGTCGCCCTATTGGCTGCGGATGCTTGGCGTGTTTCCGGAGGTCGGCGAGTCCGCGCTACTGCCGATGCTGTTCGGGTTCTTCATCCTCGGCACCGCGTCGAACGTCACCGGGTTCATTCTCGGCGCGTCGATGATGGCCGACGTGGTCGAGGATTCGGAGGCGAAGACAGGTAGGCGGTCGGAAGGCGTGTTCTTCGCAGGCTCGTTCTTCGTCCAGAAATGCACGAGCGGGATCGGGATTTTCTTCGCGGGGATGATCCTCGCGGTGGCGGGGTTCCCGGCTAAGGCGACGCCCGGGACCGTGCCGGTGGAGACGATCGATCGGCTGACGTTGATCTACGCCGGTCTTTATATCGTGCTGGCGTGCGTCTCGGCGTTCTTCTTCTCCCGCTTTCCGTTCGGGCGGGTGGAGCACGAGGCGCGGTTGGCGCGACTGGCCGGCGCGCCCATCGTCGACGCAGCCCCACGAGAACCCTAATCTTCCCCCCTCCCTGAAAGGGAGGGGCCGGGGGTGGGTCGGCCGCTTGTCGATCGCTCCGTCGGCCAACAGGCCGACCCACCCCCAACCCCTCCCTTTCAGGGAGGGGAGCAGGACGATGACCGCCGCTCTTCCAGCGAGAGTGGCAGGGCGGTAGGACCGACGCTTGGCCTTCCCCCTTGGAACGGCGACATCGGAGTTCCCATGCGCGTCCCCGCTATAGCCACCGCCCTCGGTCTCGTCCTCGCATCCCCCGCCGTCGCGCAGACGATCGCCCCCATCTTCACCACCCCCGACGCGCACGACCCGCACAGCTACGCCCGCCCCGCCGAGGCGCGCGTCACGCACGTCGCGCTCGATCTCGCCGCCGACTTCGACACCCACGTGATCCGCGGCATCGCCACGCTCGACATCCTCGCGGCCCCCGGCGCGAAGCAGGTCGTGCTCGACGACAACGGCCTCAAGATCGTCAACATCACCGACGCCGCCGGCAAGCCGCTCCCCTACTCGGTCGGCACAGTCGACAAGATCCACGGCGCGCCACTGACCGTCACGCTCAACGGCGCCAAGAAGATCCGCATCGCCTACGCCTCGTCTCCCGACGCGAAGGCGCTGCAATGGCTCACCCCCGCGCAGACCGCCGGCAAGAAACAGCCCTTCCTGTTCAGCCAGGGCGAGGCGATCCTCAACCGCAGCTGGATCCCGACGCAGGACTCCCCCGGCATCCGCCAGACCTGGGAGGCCAAGATCGCCGTTCCCAAGCAACTCACCGCGGTGATGAGCGGGCTCGCGACCGGCAAGCCCACCTGTGTCGCGGATCGCTGCACCTTCGAATACAAGATGGACAAGCCCGTCGCGCCGTACCTGATCGCGCTCGCCGTCGGCGACATCGCGTTCAAGTCGACCGGCCCGCGCACCGGGATCTGGGCCGAACCCGCGACGCTCCCCAAGGCCGCGTACGAGTTCGGCGAGCTCGAGAAGTTCGTCGCCGCCGCCGAGGGGCTGTACGGCCCGTATCGCTGGGGCCGCTACGACGTGCTGGTCCTGCCGCCGTCGTTCCCGTTCGGCGGCATGGAGAACCCGACGCTCACCTTCGCGACGCCGACCGCGATCGCCGGTGACCGCAGCCTCGTCTCGCTGATCGCGCACGAACTCGCGCACAGCTGGTCGGGCAACCTCGTCACCAACGCGACCTGGGACGATTTCTGGCTCAACGAAGGCTTTACCAGCTATTTCGAGAACCGGATCATGGAAGCGCTCTACGGCAAGCGCCGCGCCGACATGGAGGCCGACCTCGCCTGGACCGACATGCTTGCCGCGGTGAAGGACGCCGGCGGCCCCGCCGCGAAGGACACGCAACTCCACCTAGACCTCGACGCCGCGCGCGATCCCGACGACGGCATGACGCAGATCGCCTACGACAAGGGCGCGGCCTTCCTCCGCACGATCGAGAAGCAGGTCGGCCGCGCACGGTGGGACGCGTATCTCCGCAGCTATTTCGACCGCCACGCCTTCCAGCCGCAGACTAGCGCGGGCTTCCTGACCGACCTCAAGTCGAAGCTGCTGACTCCCGCCGAAGCCAGGACGATCGGCGTCGACACCTGGGTCTACAGCCCCGGTATCCCGGCGAACGCGGTGCATGTCACATCCGCGGCGTTCCCCGCGGTCGATGCGGCGGCGAAGGCGTATGCCGCGGGTGGTCCCGTCTCGGGCGTGCCCGGCAAGGCTACAACGCAGGAGATCACGCGGTTCATCACGCAGCTCCCGCGGAAACTCCCGGCCGAGCGGTTGAAGACGCTCGATACCGCGTTCGGTTGGAACACGACGGGCAACGCCGAGATCCGCTTCGCCTGGCTGCAACTCGCGCTTGCCAATCACTATGCGCCCGCCGACGCCTCGGTCGAGCAATTCTTGACCTCGCAGGGCCGGCGGAAGTTCGTCGCGCCGCTGTTCCAGCAGCTGATGGATGCGGGCGACTGGGGTCACAAGCTCGCGATGGACATCTACGGCAAGGCGCGACCGGGCTATCATGCGGTCACGCAGGTCACCGTGGACCGCATAACCGGTTGGAAACTCATGAACTGAGCCAGTCTGGCTGGCCATTCGGGGCGTTGGTCGGCGCGGTAACACGCTTCGTCGGATATGGTTCCCGCACGGGTTCCAATTAAATCGAACCTCCCGTAGCCAGACTGCGACAAACGGGTTTTGGCCGGGGGGTCTCGATGAATTTCAAGGCGTTAGCAGCGCGTTTTGCGCTGGTGGTATCGTGCGGCCTGATGACGGCCACCCCTGCTGCGGCTCAGTTCTGGCAGTGCGTGACGTTCGCCCGCTCGGTTTCGGGGATCGAAATCCGCGGCAACGCGAACACCTGGTGGAGCCAGGCCGAGGGTCGTTACGAGCGTGGCCACACCCCGAAGGCCGGCTCGGTCCTCGCCTTCTCGCCGACCTCGCGGATGCGCGTCGGCCATGTCGCGATGGTCTCGAAGGTCGTCAGCGACCGCGAAGTCCTCCTTACGCATGCCAACTGGTCGCGCCCCGGTGCGATCGAGACCAACGTCCGCGCGATCGACGTCTCGCCCGCCGGTGACTGGAGCATGGTCAAGGTCTGGTACGGCCCGCAGGGCGACCTCGGTACCTCGGCCTATCCGACCAAGGGTTTCATCTATTCGGGCCACGCGCCTGCTGGCGATACGCTCGATGCCCAGCCTTCGTACCAGATGGCGAGTGCGAGCCACACCGTTTCTGCAACGCAGCGCGCCAATGCTGCGCAGCTTGCGACGATCCAGCACGGCCCGACCGATCCGCGCGGGATCTTTACGCTGGTAAACGAGGCGAACTGAGGTTTTTCCGTGCGGTGAAGTGCGGGGCTCGGTCCGGCATCCACGGCACTTGTTTTCTACGTCGTTAGTCTAGCGTTTAGCTACTGACCGCCCCCTGACAGTTAGGCGCCTCCACCTTTCCCCAAAGGCCACCTCCCCGGCGAAGGCCGGGGCCCAGTTGGAAAGGTCGCGGTAACAGACCGCCACCTTCGTTAGCCACGTCCCCCAACTGGACCCCGGCGTTCGCCGGGGTGGTGTCTTCTGAGGGCGATCACTGCTCTGCCACCTTCTTGTTCTCCCGCGAAGGCGGGAGCCTAGTCTGGACCCCCGCCTTCGCGGGGGAACACTCTATTTGCTCAGCAGTGTTACGCGCCGCATACGTTCAATGAGCGCCCTCAAGCCGCCTTGAACGTCAGCGCGTCGCCATTCATGCAATAGCGTTTCCCCGTCGGCTTCGGACCATCGTCGAACACGTGCCCGAGATGCCCGCCGCACCGCCGACAATGCACCTCGGTCCGCCCCATCCCCATTGTCGAATCCACCCGCGTCCGGACCGCATTCGGCAGTGGCTGCCAGAAGCTCGGCCAGCCTGTGCCGCTCTCGAACTTGGTCTTCGACGAGAAGTTCGGCAACGCACACCCGCCGCACGAGAAGATCCCCGCGCGATGCTCGCCGTTGAGCGGACTGGAATAGGGCACTTCCGTCGCTTCCTTGCGCAGCGTGTTGTACGCGTCGGGCGACAGCTTCTTGCGCCACTGCGCGTCGGTCAGCGTCACCTCGAACCGCTCGGCAGCCTGCGCGGGTTGCGACGTGCATCCCCAGAGCGCGAAGCCGGCGACGCCTGCTCCGGCAAGCGTGAGGAAAGCGCGGCGGTCCTGGGTCATGTTCGTCTCCATGGTTCGGATATAGGTACGGTCGAACCACCCGATAAGGTTACGCCAAGCCTCAGTATTTGCTGATTTCCACTGGTAGCGTGCGATAGCCGTGGACGAAGCACGCGGCGACCCGCGTCGGTTCGGCCAGCACGTTGATGCGCATGCGGCGGGTCGCCATTTCCTCCAGCAGGATCGCGATCTGCATTTCGGCGAGACGCGCACCGACGCAGCGGTGGATGCCGTGGCCGAACGCCAGATGCCGCCGCGCGTTCGGGCGATCCACCACGATCGCGTCCGCATCGTCGCCGAACACGCTCTCGTCGCGGTTCGCCGAGATGTACCAGAGCGCGAGCTTGTCGCCCGCCTTGATCCGCTGGCCCATCAATTCCGCATCGGCGGTCGCGGTGCGGCGCATGTGTGCGAGTGGCGTCTGCCAGCGCAGAATCTCGCTCACCGCGTTGGGGATCAGCGTCGGGTCCGCTTCCAGCTTTGTGCGCGACTCGGGGAACTTGTCGAGGCCGTAGGCGAGCGCGGACATCGAATTGCGCGTCGTGTCGTTGCCGCCGACGATCAGCAGGATGAGGTTCCCGATGAACTCGTTGTGATCCATGTGGCTCATCGCGTCCGAGTGGATCATCATCGAGATCAGGTCGGGCGTCGGCTCCTTGTCGATCTTCGCGTCCCACAAGCCTTTGAAATACGATCCACATTCGAACATGTACGCGAGCCGCTGGCCGCGTAGCTCCTCGTTCTTGACGATCTCGATATCGCCTGCCCAGTCCGACCATAGGGTCAGCTTCCGTCGGTCCGCCCAAGGGAAGTCGAACAGGATCGCGAGCATCTGCGTGGTGAGTTCGATCGCGACGGTATCGACCCAGTCGAACGGCGTGTTCCACGGCAGGCTGTCGAGCATGTCTGCGGTACGCCTGCGGATATCGCCCGACATTCGCGTCATCTCGCTGGGGGTGAAGGCGGGTGCGACGGTGCGGCGCTGGCCGGTATGCACGGGGCGATCGCGCGCGATGAACATCGGCATGCGGACGTCGCGCTCGGCGACGAAATCGGCGATCGTGATCCCGCCCGCTTCGGAGGAGTAGAGGTCGGGGAGCGATTCGACCTCGACGATGCCCTTGTAGGTGGAGACCGACCAATAGGGGCCGTAGTCGGACTGCTCGACATAGTGGACGGGGGCCTCGGCGCGGAGTTGCGCGAACGGCGCCTGCCAGAGGTCGTCGCGGTAGAGTTCGGCGCGGCTCACGTCGAGTGGATCGACCGTCTGTTGCGCCACGTCTCTTACCAGAGTCGCCATCGTTTCTCTCCCGTGTTTTGCCGCAGGAGAGGCTTTGCTGACACTTATGTCAATAGGCTCCGTTCTCCTGCGAACGCAGGAGTCCAGGACCGCGAGGGATGGCGTTCGTTACCCTGGGCTCCTGCGTTCGCAGGAGAACAATTAAGCGACTGCCTTGGCTTTGCGCCGCCAGAACGGCCTAGCACTTCCCGATTGCAGCACGCCGCGGCGGAACAGACGCGCCCCCACCGTTATAAAGATCGTCACCCACAGGGCCTGCCACCCGAGTGCGGCGACGTGTGGCCACAGTTCGGGCGAGTTTGCCGCGCGGCCGGCCATTGCGAATGGCGAGGAGAGGGGGAACAGTTCGGCGGCGGTGGCGAGCCAGCTTCCGGGGTGGGAGACCGCCGCGGAGGACAGTCCGAACATCGCGACCTGCAGGATCGTAATCGGCAGCGACAGCATCTGGATTTCGCGCATCGTCGTGGCCTGCGCGCCGACGCCGAGGAACACCGACCCGAGCAGCAGATACGCCATGCTGAAATACGCCGCGAACAGCAGCGCGAACATCGGCGCGCCCACCGCAGGTGTCAGGTCGCCCAGCGCGACCGCGGCGGCGGCGGGCATCAGCGACGTGATCTGCGTGACGACGGTGCCCCAGAACGCGACGAACAGCACCGCGACGCCGAACATCCCGATCAGCTTGCCGAAGAACACCGACTCGAGCGGCACCGCGGCGGCGAGCACCTCGATCACCTTGTTGTTGCGCTCCTCGGCCATCGTTCCGACGACCTGGCCCGACAGGAACAGCGTCAGGAAGAAGATCCCGAACACCGCGAAGAACGCCGACTGGTGCTGGCCACCGACCGAGGTGGTCGAGCGCGTGACCTGCGTCTTGGTCGCGGCGATCGTCGGCAGCGTGCCGCCGAGTTTCTGCGCGGCCAGCGTCGTCTGTGCGAGCAGCCCGAGATAATCCGCCGAGCGACGCCCGCGCGGCCCGTACAGGATCTGCGGCGCATTCAGCGGCCCGTACAGCACCGCGGACGCGTCGACATCCTTCGTCTCGAACGCCGCGCGCGCCTGCGCCGCGGGGTCGGCTTTGGGCGCGACGATCGACAGTTCGGGCGGGGCTTCCTCGTCGCGGAACATGCCGCGCAGGCGCTCGTCGGCGTCGTCGATCGGCCGCGCGGTGGCGGCGGAGACGATCGCGATGATCCGCGTCTTGTCCTGTGCGCCGCCGCTGACGCTCGCCGCGCCCAGTCCACCGATCGCGCCGAACGATCCCATGATGACCGGCGCGAACAGGAACAGCAGGAATATCGGGGTGAACACCGTGGCGATGAAGTCGCGGCGCGCGATCGTGAACGTCTGGCGGAGAGTCCGGCGAAAACGGCTCATGCCGCATTCTCCTTCGCGACGTCCGCATGCTGACCGACGATCCGGACGAACGCCTCGTGCAAGCCGGGCCGCTCGATCGACAGTCCCGAAATCCCGTATCCCGCGTCGATCAGTCTCACGAGCAAGCTCTCGATTCCTTCGTTCGGCAGCTCGAACCGCCAGCTATCCCCGTCCGCCACCGCATCCGCTGGCAACACACCGCGAACCGCCGGATCAGGCCGATGCGGCGTATAATGCACCCGTTGCGGCAATATCCCCCGCGCATCGGCCACGGTACCTTCGAAGCGCCGCTTGCCGCCGGCGATGATCGCCAGCCGGTCGCACAGCCGCTCGGCATGGCTCATGATATGCGTCGAGAACAGGATCGTCGCGCCGCGGTCGCGTTCGTTGAGGATCAGCTTCTCCAGCCGCTCCTGGTTGACCGGATCGAGCCCCGAAAACGGCTCGTCGAGCACCAGCAGGTCGGGCTGGTGCACGACCGAGCCGAGCAACTGCACCAGCTGTGCCATGCCCTTCGACAGCTTCCGGATCTTCTCGTCGACCGCATGGCCAAGTCCTGCCGCCTCCATCAGCACCACCGCCCGCTCGCGCCCGGTCTTCCAGTCGAGCCCGCGCAACGCTCCCAGGAACGCGATCGCCTCGCGCGCCTTCATCGCTGGATACAGCCCGCGCTCCTCGGGGAGATAGCCGACCCGGTCGCTCGCATCGCGCGGATTGTCGTAGCCGAGCAGCGTGCGGCTACCCTCGTCGGGCTCGATGATCCCGAGCAGCATGCGCAGCGTCGTCGTCTTGCCCGCGCCGTTCGGCCCGAGCACGCCGTACACCGAGCCGCGTGGCACCATCATGTCCACCCCGTCGACCACGCGCCGATCGCCGAACCGCTTCACGATCCCGTTCGCGGTGACCGCCCATTCATCGTTCACGCGCAATCTTCCTCCCGAGGGTGGCGTCGTGGTAGCGGGCGGACGTGGCGCAAGACAAGCTGGAACACAGGCTCAAGGCCAAAGCGGCGGAACTGGGCTTCGTCGCGTGCGGGATCGCGCATGCAGGCGCGGCGCCGCGCGCGGGCGAACGGCTCCACCAGTGGCTCGCCGACGGGCGCCACGGCGACATGATCTGGATGGAGGAGCGCAAGCACCACCGCGAAAGCCCCGCCGGCCTCTGGCCCGAAGTGCGCAGCGTCATCGCGCTCGGCATGAGCTATGCGCCAAAGGACGGTCCGTTGCGGCTCGCGGAGGAGGGCGGGGTGGGCCGGATCTCGGTCTATGCGCAGGGGCCGGATTATCACGACGTCGTGAAGCGGCAGTTGAAGGCGCTCGGGCGGTGGCTGGCGGCGGAAGCGGGGCGCGACTTGCCGCCGTTCGATTTGAAAGTCTTCGTCGACACTGCGCCGGTGATGGAAAAGCCGCTCGCCGAAGCCGCCGGGCTCGGCTGGCAGGGCAAGCACACCAATCTCGTCAGTCGCGAGCATGGCAGCTGGCTGTTCCTCGGCGCGATCTACACGACGCTCGATCTTGAACCCGACAAGGGCGGCGTCGACACCTGCGGCAGTTGCGACGCGTGCCAGACCGCATGCCCGACCGCGGCGTTCCCGCGGCCGTACCAGCTCGATGCGCGTCGCTGCATCTCCTACCTGACGATCGAGCATGCCGGCCCGATCCCGCACGAATTCCGCGCCGCGATCGGCAACCGCATCTATGGCTGCGACGATTGCCTGGCCGTCTGCCCCTGGAACAAGTTCGCTGCCGCGGCCAACGCGAACCTGGCGTTTCATCCTCGTGCGGAGTTGGTTGCGCCGGAACTTGCCGACATCCTGGCGCTGGACGATGCGAGCTTCCGCACGGTGTTCGCGGGCTCGCCGATCAAGCGCATCGGTCGTGCCAAGATGATCCGCAATGCCTTGATGGCGGCGGGGAACAGTAGCGATCCTGGCCTCGTCGAGGCCGTCGTCGAACTGTTGAGCGACGACTCGCCGGTCGTTCGGGGTGCGGCGATATGGGCATTGCGGAGACTGGATAGCGTGCGCTGGGGCAGCGAGCGCGGGCGTCGGTTGGCGGACGAGGGCGATCAGGGCGTGCTGGGTGAATGGGGGGCGGCCGCGGTCGATCGTGTCGCGCCTCTAGTCGAGCCACCCGCTGGCGAGTAACCAAACGGGTTAATTACCTTGACATCGTCACGCTCGTCTGGCACATAACGGGAACATCGAAAACTAGCGAGTCGGGCCGGGCGGTCTGGCTCTGGAAGCCGGGACGATCGGGGCGGGAGCCTTAATCGTCGCCGGCTTTCTGCGTTTGGCGGTGCGGTGCAGGCAAGCGGGGGCGCGGCATGGGGATCAAGAGCAAGGCGGCCGGGAACGCGAAGGTCGGCAGGATGGTCATCACGGGTGGGAAGAACCGGGTTCTTGTGGCCCGGAAACCCCGGGCGAAGGAATGGACACTCGAGCGGCAAGCCACGTTTCTCGAGGAATTGGCGATGACCGGCAACGTGACCACGTCTGTCGTCGTGGTGGGGATGTCGCTTGGCGGAGCCTATCACCGCCGCTCGCACGATCCTGCGTTTGCCGCAGCGTGGCAGGCGGCGTTGTCGCGCGGATATGACCGGTTGGAGGAACTGCTGTTGGCGACGTCGCTCGCCTCTCTGAATCGCGATGACGGGCGTCTTGGCGGGCAGGGCGACGACGACCCGAGCGATGGGGGTGTGGAGGCGCCCCGCAACGAGACGGTGGCGGTCGGCGACGCTGGTGCCGTCGGGGAGGCTGATGCCGTCGAAGACGCGGGTGCCGTCGAAGAAGGCGGCGGTGAAAAGCTCCGGGGCGGGGCTGCGGTGCCCGGTGCGGGGCTGATCAAGCTGTCGAGCGTGACGGCGATCCAGTTCGCGCTGGCGATGCTGAACCAGCATCGCGCGCGCGAGGCACGGGGGCGCCAGTCCAGCCAGACCTGTCGGGCGACATCGGTGGAGACCGATGCCGCATTGCTGAAGCTGCTGGACTCGCTGGCGCGGCGCCAGGCGCTCGCCTCTTGACGCGCTCGGGAAGCGGCGAAGGCGATCCGGGGGCGATCGGCCCGGCGCCGGTAGCCACGGTCGAACGCGACCTGGTGGCGGAGCTGGCCGACCTGCCGGTGGTGCACCGTGCCGGGATCATGCGGAAGCTGTCGGTCGGTCAACGCAACGAGTTGCGCGATCGGTGGCGGCATTGGGCGCATGACGGGCAATATCCACCCGAGGGCGACTGGCGGATCTGGCTGATCCGGGCGGGGCGCGGATTCGGCAAGACTCGGGCGGGCGCGGAGTGGGTGAGCCAGATCGCGCGCGACGATCCGACCGCGCGGATCGCGCTGGTCGGGGCGACGATTGACGATGTGCGGCGCGTGATGGTGCAGGGCGAGAGCGGCTTGATCGCGGTGGCGCACGACAACGAGGCGCTGACGTGGCGCAGTGCGGTCGGCGAAGTGCATTTCGGCAATGGTGCGAAGGCCTATGCGTATTCGGCGGAGGCGCCGGAAGCGTTGCGTGGGCCCGAGCATGGCTGGGCGTGGTGCGACGAACTGGCGAAGTGGCGCTACGGCGATGCGACCTGGGACAATCTGATGATGGGCTTGCGGTTGGCTATTACCGTCAATGCGGCTGGTGGGAGTGTGCCTGGGGTGTTGGCGCAGTCGAGCCGGCAGGTGGCGAGAGCGGTGAAGGCGGCTTTGGCGGTGGAGTAATGGCTTACCCTCTCCCCTTGGGGGAGAGGGAAGGAGGAGCGCTTGCGACGGGAGGGTGAGGGGTGGTTGGGATTGGTGTCCTTAGCCTCACTCCCCTCTCCCTCCCACGCGCAAGGGCGCGCGGGCCCCTCCCTCTCCCCGTAGGGGCGAGGGATAGTGAGGAGGATCTTATGGCGCATTGGCTTTGCTCGGGGCGGACTGTGCAGGTCGAGGGGCTTGTTTCTCGGTTCGATCCTCGGTTCTGGACGGTGGATTTTCCGCGGCCGATGATGGCGTCGGTGGTGACTGTCGGTCCTGACGCGCTGCGGGTGGATGCGGTGTTTTATAAGGCTGACGATCTGGCGGGGGTGATCTGGGAGGCGGTGGATCGCTTCGATCATCCTTTGCTCAAGTACGAGACTTCGCGGGATTTTCGGGACTGTCGGTTGCGGTTTCGGTGGCGGTCTTCGGGGGTGATGGCGTTGGATGCCATCAATGGCCCGACCTTGACGATCGAGGGGCGGGATGCGGCGGGGCGCGCTCGGTCCTGGTATGTGCGGTTGTGGAATTATGCGGTCGGGACGCCGGAGGATGCGGTCGTTTCGCTGGATTTCGCGGCGATGGTTGGCGGGTATGAACTGCCCGAGGACGCGGATCCGGTGTGGGCGGGGGATATCGACCGGATGTTCGTGTCGGTGGTGCCGCCGGAGTATAGCGAGGTCGATGCGCCGCTGGCCGCGCCGCGCGAGGGGTGGGTCGAGTGGACCGATCTCGTCTGCGAGGGGCCGGGGTCGGTGTTGGCGATCGGCGATGCCGTCGTGCCGGAGCACGGGGTTCGGATCGCGGGGGGGTATGACGACAGCTATAATTTGACGCCGGCGCGGCTGCTGCGGAATGCGCTGCATCTCGGGTACCGGGAGAGCATCACGCATTATGTCGGGATGAGCCATTATTTCCGGCTCGAGGGGGCAGGCGGCGGGCTCTACGTGTCGGCGGTTGGGGGCGTTTTGAACGTTGCCTGTGCGGCTTGGCATCGGGACTTTGCAGCGCGGGCGAAGGCGCTGGGGTTCGATGTGATCTGGTCGCTGAGTTACGAGCTGTTCGACGCGCATTGCTGGAATGACTGGAAGCAGCGGGCGGCGGATGGCGCGCCGGCGTTGACGGGGTGGGAGCCGCCTTCGACGTTGCTGTCGCCGGCGCATGGCGGGGCGATGGGGTATCTCCAGGCGGTCGCGCGCGCTTTTATGGGGATTGCGGTGGCGGCGGGGTTGGCGCCGAAGTTCCAGGTGGGCGAGCCCTGGTGGTGGGTGATGCCGGACGGGCGGCCGTGCTTCTACGATGCGAGTGCGGTGGCGGCGTTTGCGCCGGTCGAGATGGCGAGCATTCGTAGGTCGAAGACGCCTGCGCAGATCGCGACGCTGGATGCGGCGGGGGTTTGCCTGGCGGCGTCTACTGCGGCGCTGGTGGCGGCTGTGAAAGGGGCCGCGCTTTCGTTGGGAGCGGGGGGATGCGTGTCGCATCTGCTGACGTATTTGCCGACCGTGCTGGAGGCGAAGGCGCCGGAGGCCAAGCGGGCGAACATGCCTTTGGGGTGGGCTAGTCCGGGGCGAGAGGCCGAGGTGGCGCCTGGGTTTTCTACCGCGATTTTGACGAGTGCGGGGGGGCGGGAGGCTCGGAACGCGGCGTGGGCGGAGGCTCGGACGTCGTATGATGTCGGGCCGGGGTTGCGAAGCGAGGCGGACATCGCGGTGCTGCTTGCGTTCTTTCGGGCGCGGATGGGGGCGGCGCGGGGGTTTCGGTTGCGGGATCCTTTCGATTTCGATGCTGTCGGGGAGGTCTTGGGGGTTGGCGATGGGGTCTTGCGGCGGTTTGCCTTGGTGAAGTCGTATGGGGCGATGGAGCGGCGGATTACTCGGCCTGTTGCTGGCAGTGTTTCGGTGGCTGCGGGGGGCGTTGGGACTTTGGCGTTTTCCGTCGAGGCTGGGGGGTGGGTGGTGCTGGATGCGGCGCCTGCTCTCGGGGTGACGGTGACGGCGGGGTTTGCGTTCGATGTGCCGGTTCGGTTTGCGGAGGATCGGTTGAGTGTGGCGCGGGCTACGTTTCTGGCTGGGGTGGCGGCGAGTGTGCCGCTGGTCGAGGTTCGGGAGGCGTGATTTTTCCCTCTCCCCTGTGGGGAGAGGGAGGGAGGAGCCGCTTGGCGACGGAAGGGTGAGGGGTGGTTGGGATTTGTGTCCCTAGCCTCACTCCCCTCTCCCTCCCACGCGCAAGGGCGCGCGGGCCCCTCCCTCTCCCCGGAGGGGCGAGGGTATGCTTTCAGAGGAGACGCTCATGTTTCTGGTTTCTGAGCTGGCAACGATCGCGCTTTGCTGGCGGATCGAGCGGCGGGATGGGGTGGCGGTGGGCTTGACCGCGCATGATCAGGATCTGGTCGTGGATGGGCTGGTGCACCGGGCTGCGCCGGGAATGACGCCGTCTGCGATCCAGCGGAGTGAGGGGCTGGAGGCGGATACGATGGATGTGGCGGGGGCTTTGACGTCTGCTGCTATCGGCGAGCGGGATTTGTTGGCGGGGCGCTGGGATGGGGCTCGGGTGGTGCTGTTTGCGGTGGACTGGACCGATCCGGCTTCTCGGGTCGAGCTGGGCGAGGGGATTATCGGCGCTGTCGAACTAGGAGACGGCGGGTTCACGGCCGAGTTGCGGGGGGCGAGTGCTGCGCTGGATCGGGCGGTGGTGGAGGAGACTTCGCCGGAGTGTCGGGCGGAGTTGGGGGATCGGCGGTGCCGGGTGGCGATGGCGGGGCGGCGGCGGTTTGCTCGGGTGGTTGCGTGTGAGGAGGCGGTGGTGACGCTGGACTCCAGCGCGGAGGGGCTTGGGGGTGGGCTGTTGCGGTGGTTCGGGGGCGCGAATTGTGGGTTGGAGGGTGCTGTCGCTCGGGGTGTCGGGGTGGCGGTTACATTGCGGGCGGTGCCTTCGTTCGTCGTGGAGGCGGGGGTGTTGGTCGAGGTCGTCGAGGGGTGTGACAAGAGTCTGGCCACGTGTGCGGGGCGGTTCGGGAATGCGGTGAACTTTCGGGGGGAGCCGTATCTGCCGGGAATCGATCTGCTCACCCGGTATCCTGGGGCTTGAGCCGGATCGCGGCGGCTGCCGTTGCGGCGGTGGGGACGCGGTTTCGGTTGCATGGGCGGGGGGCGGATGGGCTCGATTGCGTCGGGCTGGTCGCGCTGGCGCTTCGGGCTGGGGGGTATCTCGGCGAAGTCCCGAGCGGGTATGCGCTGCGGGGTGGCGATTGGGGGTTGCTTGATAGGGTACTGGTGCGGGTTGCCGAGGCCGAGGCGGGCGACGTGCTGCTGATGGCGGCGGGGCCGGGGCAGATTCATCTGGGGATCAGGACGGTGGGCGGGTTCGTGCATGCGGACGCGGGGTTGCGGCGCGTGGTGGAGCGACCGGGGACGCCGCCTTGGCCGATCCTTGGGGTTTGGCGGATGGGGGGATGACATGGCGACCTTGGTATTGACCGCCGTGGGGAGCGCGGTGGGCGGGCCGATCGGGGGCGCGATCGGCGCCTTGATCGGGCAGTCGGTGGATCATGCGCTGTTCGGGCCGAAGCGGCGGGAGGGGCCGCGGCTGGTCGAACTCGCGGTGCAGACGTCGTCTTATGGGGCGCAGATCCCGAAGCTGTTCGGGACGATGCGCGTGGCGGGGACGGTGATCTGGGCGACCGACCTGATCGAGAGTCGGGCTTCGTCTCGCGCGGGCAAGGGGCAGCCGAGTACGTCCACCTACTCCTATGCGGCGTCTTTTGCGGTGCTGTTGTCGGCTCGGGCTATCCGCGGCGTGGGGCGGATCTGGGCTGAGGGGAAGCTGCTGCGGGGAGCGGCGGGGGACTTCAAAACGGCGACCGGGTTTCGGTTGCACCTTGGGGGTGAGGATCAGGCTGTGGATCCGTTGATCGCGTCCGCGGAGGGGGTGGCGACGCCGGCGTATCGGGGGGCGGCTTATGCCGTGTTCGAGATGTTGCAGCTGGCGGATTTCGGGAATCGGATTCCTTCACTGACGTTCGAGGTGATTGCGGACGAGGGTTCGGTGTTGGTGTCGACGATCGCGAAGGCGCTGGCGGGGGAGGTTTCGGGGACGACTGCGCTAGCGGTGGGCGGGTTTGCGGCGTCTGGCGGGAGCGTTCGGGCGGTGCTGGAGATGTTGGGGCAGGCTGGGGGCGCGTGGTTTGCTCCTGTCGGTTGCGGGTTGGTAATGCGGGATGCGGCGGGGGCGACCGTCGTCGTGGCTGATGAAGGGTTTGCGGTTGGCGGCAAGGGCGTGCGGCGGGCTCGGGCTCTGGCGGCGATCGAGACCGTGCCGCGGACGGTGACGGTCGGGTATTATGATGCGGCGCGGGATTACCAGGCGGGTTTGCAGCGAGCGCGGCGGCCCGGGGCTGGCGTGCGCGACTTGTCGGTAGAGGTGCCGGCGGTGCTGGAGGCGGGGGCGGCGAAGACGGTGGCGGAGGCTATGCTCGCGCGGGCCGAGGCTGGGCGGGTTCGGCGGACCGTGGCGGCGGGGTTCGGGGCGATGGGACTCGCGCCGGGGGCTTGCGTGACGATTGCGGGAGAGGGCGGCGGCGTCTGGCGGGTGGCGGACGTGAGTATCGAGGGGATGGTGACCACGCTGGGGCTGGTGCCGCTGGTGACGGCGTCGCTGCCTGCGACTGCGACTAGCGGGCGGGTGTCGGGGGCGGTGGATGCGGTCGTGGGGGCGACGATCCTGCGGGCGATCGAGGTGCCGGGGCTGGAGGAGGCTCCGTTGTCGGCGCCGCGGATGACGGTGGTTGCGGCGGGCTCGGGTGCGGCGTGGCGGCAGGCGGCCTTGCTCTACTCCGTCAATGATGGGGTGAGCTGGGTAGCGGCCGGGGCGACGGCGGCGCCGGCGGTGATCGGGACGATTGTGGTGGCGGCTCCAAGCGCGCCGGCGACGCTGGTCGATCTGCGGGGAGCGTTCGAGGTCGTTCTTGCGCACGCGGAGATGGAGCTGGGCGAAGCCGATGCGGCGGCGCTCGATCGGGGGGTGAACCTGGCACTGCTGGGCGACGAGCTGGTGCAGTTCGGGCGGGCGGAGCCGCTGGGCGGCGCGCGGTGGCGGTTGAGCCAGTTGCTGCGTGGGCGGCGCGGAACCGAGGCTGCGACTGGCGTGCAGAAGGTTGGGGAGCGGTTCGTGTTGCTCGAGACGGGGGCGGCTCGGGCGTTTGACTTGCCAGTGTCGGTGCTGGGGCGTGAGGTTCGTGTGATCGCGTCCGGAGTCGGCGATGATGCGGCGGTCGAGACGCGGTGCGTGATGCGCGGGGCTTCGGTGGTGCCGCCCTCGCCGGTGCATCTGCGATTTGCGAGTGAGGCCGACGGCAGTGCGACGGTGCGCTGGACGCGGCGGAGCAGGGCGGGATGGCGCTGGATCGACGGGGTCGATGTTCCGCTGGCCGAGGAGGTCGAGGCGTACCGGGTGACCGTAACGGCGGGCGGAACCTCGCGCGATGTCGATGTGGCGGAACCCTTTGTCTCGATCACGGCGGCGGAACGTGTCGGTTCAGTGAGCATCGCAGTCCGGCAGCGCGGCGTGTTCGGGGAGTCGCTCGCTGCCAACCTAATCGTACCGGAACTGATCGTACCGGCGTGATTCACCAACGGGGGAACGAATTATGAGCGACGACCGCACAGCGCGTCTGGCATTGCCATTGTTGCAGCCTGGCCAGGCGCAAAAGGAAGCGACGCATAACGAGGCGCTGACATTATTGGATCTCGCGGTGCAGGCGAGCGTGACGGCAGTGGGAACCAACGTGCCGCCCGCCGCGCCGGCCGCGGGCAGCGCGTGGATCGTCGGGACCGCGCCCACCGGTGGCTGGGCGGGGCAGGCGCGAGCGATCGCCGGGTGGACGGCAAGCGGGTGGCGTTTCCTGGTGCCGCGCGAGGGCATGACGGTGTGGAGCATTGCCGATGGACAGTCGGCGCGGTTCGATGCGGGCGCGTGGACGCTGGGGGTGCTGGCCGGTGGCCGAGTCTCAATCGGTGGAGTCGATGTGGTCGGCGCACGGCGCGCGGCTGTTCCGGATCCGGTCGGAGGAACCGTGGTGGATGCCCAGGCGAGAGCGACGATTGGTGCCATATTGGCAGCATTGCGGGGGCACGGATTGATTTCCGTCTAGAACACCCTGAAAACTGTGTCGTTCCAGCAACACTTCTAACTTTTGTCAGCTTGCGTGGAAACAAGCCCGAGGATAGGGAGTTTGCGATGTCCGTGTGACACTCATGAAAGGGGATTTATATGCGGAAGCTTGCCGTCGTTCTGGCACTCGCCTCCACCGCACTTGCCACTCCCGCCCTCGCCCGCGACAAGTCGTGGTACGTTGGCGTCGAAGGCGGTGCGATGATCGTTGAAGATATCGATTATGATATCGGCAACCTGAATAAGGCCGGTTCGGTCGATCATGACTATGGTTATGACGTCGACGCGGTCATGGGTTACGACTTTGGTGGTTTCCGTCTGGAAACCGAAGTCGGCTACCGTAAGGCAACCGTGGATGGCTACTCGTCGTCGACGACCACGCCTGTGTTCGGTGCAACCGGCGTTCGCGGCAACGCCGGCGCAAACAGCTACGACTACGCTGGTGGTTCGTCGTCGGCTCTCAGCTTCATGCTGAACGGCCTTCTGGACTTCGGTCCGGACGATGGCATCCAGGGCTTCGTCGGCGGCGGTGTTGGTGTTGCTCGCGTCAAGGCGCAGTACGCTCTCAACAACAACGGCGACTTCCTGAACGATTCGGACACCGTGTTCGCGTATCAGGGCCTGGCCGGTATCCGCGCACCGCTGACCGACCACATCGACGCGACGCTGAAGTATCGTTTCTTCAACGCCGAGAACGTCAAGCTGGTCGACGTTTCGAACCGCGTGTTCGACGGTCGCTATCGTTCGCACAGCATCCTTGGTGGTGTGACGTACAACTTCGGCGAGCCTGCTGCTCCGCCGCCGCCGCCGCCGCCGCCGCCGCCTGAGCCAGTCGCTCCTCCTCCGCCGCCTGCGCCGGTCGAAGTCGTCTGCTCGCCTGGTCCGTTCATCGTGTTCTTCGAATGGGACAAGTCGGACATCACGCCTGAGGCAGCGTCGATCCTCGACAACGCCGTCACGCAGTACCAGTCGTGCGGTAACGCACAGGTCATGCTGGCAGGTCACGCCGATAAGTCGGGTTCGGCATCGTACAACGTCGGTCTGTCGCAGCGCCGCGCAGATGGCGTGAAGGCATACCTGTCTTCGCATGCCATCCCGGACAGCGTCATCTCGACGGAAGCATTCGGCGAGAGCCGTCCGCGCGTCGAGACCGCCGATGGCGTTCGCGAAGTGCAGAACCGTCGCGTGGAAGTCACCTACGGTCCGGGTTCGGGCCAGTAAGACTTTCGCCAACCGGCTCTCGGGTCGGTTACGGAATGAAGATCGGGGAGGTCGGCGCAAGCCGGCCTCCCTTTTCTTTTGTGCTTCGCGCGGGGGTGGCCGGTCGCGAGGGCGGCGGCTTCGGCCGGCGTTGATTTGGTTCACGCGGAGACGCGGAGACGCGGAGAGTAAGGGCGGAGATGGATCGTGCGGGGGCTAAGATCGTCCGCGAAAGCGGCTTTCGATGATCGGCTTCGCCAAGGCGCGGCGATGACACAAAGCGCTGCCTAAACCTGCTTCTACTCTCCGCGGCTCCGCGCCTCCACGCGAACAAAATCGACGCTCCGATCTTTCGCTACGGCGGCATTTGACGAAACGTCGATGTGTTCACGCGAAGGCGCAAAGAGGGTTCGCGTGTAGCGGCGTTGATCGCTCTCTCGCGTAATCTTCAGTGCTGCCGCGGGTGCGGGAGGCGGAGCGCTTGGCTGGGGCCGACATCTTTGCGCCTTCGCGCCTTCGCGTGAACACATCTATCGACGCTTCACCGTGGCGGCTCGCGACTATAGTGAGAGCGGACTTAGCGAGGAGATGCAGATGAAACCGCTGATTGGACGCGACACGCGGCTGTGCATGTCGTTGTCGGCGCGGCCGGGGAATTTCGGGTCGCGGTTTCATAACCGGCTCTATGAGCTGGTCGGGCTTGATTTCGTCTACAAGTCGTTCTCGACCACCGACCTCGATGCTGCAGTCGGCGGGATCAGGGCGCTCGATATTCGCGGGTGTGCGATCTCGATGCCGTTCAAGGAGGCGGTGATCCCGCTGCTTGACGGGTTGGCGCAGTCGGCGAGCGCGATCGACAGCGTGAATACGATCGTCAACGATGACGGCGTGCTCACCGGCCACAACACCGATTATGGCGCGGTCGTCGATCTGGTTGTGGATCTCGATCGGGCTATGCCGTTCGTGGTGCGGGGATCCGGCGGGATGGCCAAGGCAGTCGCGGCTGCGCTCGGCGACAGCGGTTTCCGGGGTGGCACCATCGTCGCGCGGAACGAAGCGGCCGGACGCGCGATCGCGGATCGTTACGGGTTCAGCTGGGCGGCCGAACCGATTGGCGAGGCGGCGTTGCTCGTCAATGCCACGCCGCGCGGGATGACCGGGCCGGATGCCGACGTACTGGCCTTTCCACCGGCGATGATCGCGGCCTGCACCGTAGCGTTCGATGTTGTGCAATATCCGGTCGTGACGCCGTTTCTGAAAGCTGCGGGCGAGGCGGGCAAGCGTTGCATCACCGGGGCGGAGGTGGCCACGCTCCAGGCGTTGCAGCAGTTCGTGCTGTATACGGGCGTGACGCCGTCACCGGCTCAGGTAACGGACGCTGCGGACTGGGCTCGCGCGCATCCGTGAGCGAGTCAGTCGATGGGCGTTTCCGCTAGCGCCGTGGCCAGCCAGAGCGGAACGATGGCGTCGCCAAGTGCCTCGACGCGGCGATGCTCTACCATCAGACCGAGTTCGGGATAGGTCACGCGTGTCCGTCCGCTCGGTTCGGTGAACGGCGCGACGATCAGCCGGCGGTTGACCTTCGAGCGGTGGTGCATCCGCGCGGTGTTCTCTTGGCCGACGTAACATCCCTTGGTGAAGCTGACGCCGTTCAACTCACGCGCGTTGCATTCGAGCCATAACGTCTCGCCCGCGCCGAGTTCGCCGACGCCCTCGGTCACGCCAAGCGACAGGCGGTGGGCATGCCAGCCGATTGCCGGCTCGGCCGGTGGTTCGAGCCAGCGGCGACCAAGGTCCGCAAGCCTGGGATCGGGAACGCCGCGTTCGCCTTCTGGTGCCCAATGGACTGCAAGCTCGTCGGGAACGAGTGTGATCACGCGGCGCAGGCGGTAGAGCGAGAGGCGCTTCGTCAACGCGTCGGCTTGCGCAGCCTCGACGTCGATCAGTACGTCGGCGCCGTCGGCCCACAGAATGAAGTCGAACAGCACCTTGCCTTGTGGCGACAGCAATGCCGCCCAGGCGGGTGCGTCGGGCGTGAGCAGCGCCGTGTCGGCCGTGACCAGCCCCTGCAGGAAGCCGCGTACGTCTTCGCCGGCGACGCGGATCACGCTGCGGTCGGCGAGCATCGTTCCGGGAAGATCAGTGTCCATCCGTACCACCTAGTGCGTGCGGGGCGAATTCCAACCAAGGTATGATCCCGACCGAAGGCCGCATCCGCCCATGCGACGAAAACCCGCGTTCGTCCGTCTGGCGTCGGGGCACGTGCGCCGATAGGAAGGCGGCATGACCGACCGCCTCACGATCCGCCGCCCCGATGACTGGCACGTCCACCTGCGCGATGGCGCGATGCTGGAGGCGGTCGCGGCGCATACCGCGCGGCAGTTCGCGCGGGCGATCATCATGCCGAACCTGACCCCGCCGGTGACCTCGATCGAGGCCGCGAAGGCGTATCGGGGGCGGATCTTGGCGGCGTTGGCTGGCGGCAAAGATGGGGGCGTCGATTTCACGCCGCTGATGACGTGCTACCTCACCGACGGCACCGATCCGGCCGAGCTCGAACGTGGCTACGTCGAGGGCGTGTTCACCGCGTGCAAGCTGTACCCCGCGCACGCCACGACCAACTCCGCGCACGGGGTTACCGACATTCGCGCGCTGACCGGGGTGCTCGAGACGCTGCAGCGGATTGGCATGCCGCTGCTGATCCACGGCGAGGTGACTGACAAGTCGATCGACATCTTCGACCGCGAGGCGGTGTTCGTCGAGCGCGTGCTGACGCCGCTGGTGCGCGACTATCCGGGGCTGAAGATCGTGCTGGAGCATATCACGACCGCGGAGGCGGCGGCGTTCGTGGCCGAGGCGGATCATCCGATCGCGGCGACGATCACGCCGCAGCATCTGTTGATCAATCGCAACGCGCTGTTCGACGGCGGGCTTCGTCCCCACGCGTATTGCCTGCCGGTGCTGAAGCGCGAGACGCATCGGTTGGCCGTGCGGCGGGCGGCGGTGTCGGGGTCGCCGCGCTTCTTCCTTGGGACGGACAGCGCGCCGCATGTCGTCGGGGCAAAGGAATCCGGGTGCGGCTGCGCGGGGATCTTCAACGCACCGTTCGCGCTGGAGGCGTATCTGCGCGTGTTCGACGAGGAGGGCGCACTCGACAAGTTCGAGGGGTTCGCGTCGGAACATGGCGCGCGATTCTACGGATTGCCGCTGAACGAGGGGACGGTGACCCTGGTGCGCGGCGACGCCGAGGTGCCGGCTTCGATCGGCGCGGGGGATACGGCGGTCGTGCCGTTCCTGGCCGGAACCAATGTCGGGTGGCGGTTCGAGGGGTAGAGCGCGCCTAGATCCGTCATCTTGGGCTCGACCCAGGATCCAGAGCCATGAGTACAGGTTGATTTGGCTCTGGATCCTGACTTTCGTCAGGATGACGGACGGTTGAGATTTATGGTCGTGGGTCTGCCGTGAGCCGATCGAGCCACAGCCGCGCTTCCTTCTGCTCGCCGACTGCGCTGGCGCTGACCGGGCCTCGCGCGGCGAAGAAGTCGCGGTGGAGTGCGAAGGGTTCGAGCATCAAGCGTTCGCGCATCGAATCGATATCGGTGCCCATCTCGGTGAGGGTGTCGATCGTTGGGGCGATTGCGGCGCGGACGCGGCGATCCGGGGTGCGGTCGAACAGGCCCAGCGAACCGGCGGCGGTCTTCTCGAGCGCTGCGAGGAGGGTATCGCGGTAGTCGGTTTCGAGGTCTTCGCGCTGGGCGTCTAGACGGGCGAGGCGGTCGGGTTTTGCCATTTGCCGGGGGTAGCGTGCCTGGTGGGGGCGTCAACTTTTGGGCTTGGCTTTGGCGTTGTGCCACGAGCGATGTCGTTGTTTGGGCGCGCGCCGTGGGCAAAGCCCACGTCGTCGGACGGGGCCTTGCCCCGCCGGCCGGGCTTGTCGGAGTCAGCCGGGCGTGACCGGCTGCCCGACTGCGCCTAAAACGGCAGCCACCTGCTCTTGTGCGTGATGTTCATATACCCGACGTTGACGCCCGCGCGCCAGCCGACGCCGAGGCGGATCGGGATCAAGACGACGTTGCCGCGCCTCAAGTACGTCGCGGCGAAACCACCGACTAGGTACAGGCGGCCTTCGACTGCTGGGAAGCGTTTGTAGAGTTCTTCGGTGTCGTAGAGGTTGTAGACCAGCACGAAGACCTTGTTCGCGTCGCCGCCGACGTCGAAGCCGACCGAAGGACCGGTCCAGTAGACCGGCTGCTGCCCCTCGACCTTGTGGCTCATGATCCCCGAACCATAGCGGACGCCGAGGATGAACGCGCCCGACGCCTCTCGTCCGGCGATGTACGCGTTGGGCCGGCCCTGGTCCTTGAGGATCTTTTCGAGGAGGCCGCCCAGCCCGGCGGCGCCCTTGCCGAACACGCCTTCGCCTGCCGCGAGCAGATCGTCGCGTTCATAGGTGTCGGCAGCCTGCATCGTCGCCTCGGCGCGCGTCTCCGGGGGGCGTGTGGTGGCCGTCGTGACGGGCGGCGCGGAGTCCTGGACCGGGGTCTCCGGATACGCGGGGTCAGGCGCGGCCGGGCGCGACGGCTGCGTGGTCGCCTGCGAACGCGAGGGGGGCTGATAGGCGCGCGGCGCGAGATCGCCGTCAATCGCCTGGTTGGGATCGATCGTGCGGACCTGCGCGGACGCGCTCGCCGCGCCACCCACGGCACTCCCGCAAACGGCCGTCGCAATGGCACCAAGGCCAAGCCAGAAGCTACGCATGTCGATCCCCAAACCCATCGCAAACACAGAAGGCGCCCCGAAGCAGGGCCGTCAACCGCCGCGCCACGGGTTAACCCCTAAGCGACGAGTTAACCAGCGCAGGGCTTGCCGTGCAATGAACGATGGGCGCGAGCCTGTCGAATTCGAGCTAATTCGAGTGAATGGTCGGGTAGGCCGGACGAATGAGCTGCCTGAATCCAGAGAATGACGAATAACGCGCTGGACGCCATTACAGGCGTTGCCCCTTCCGCCCACCCTCGCTATAGCCCCGCATCTGCTGCAGCCGGAGACGTGGGTGAGTGGCTGAAACCAGCGGTTTGCTAAACCGCCGTACCGGGTTTACTGGTACCGAGGGTTCGAATCCCTCCGTCTCCGCCAGTGGCTGTCGCAAGTGACTGAAAACGCTCCACTTTATTTGAGCTTATGCGGTCTAGCCAACATTCTAACCAACATCGCGAATTGGTCGGTTGAACGTGAATTTGATTGTCACTTGTGTACAATAAGAACAAAAGAGAAACGCATCGTGCGTCCGATCTAGAGCGATCCGAACTTTCAGTTCGGCATTGCGGACCAAAGTAGCGGTGTCTACGATTCTTATTCTAGTCGATCCGCGTACTAACTAAACGTAGTGAAGGTTCCTAATGCGTGAAATGATATCTCTTTTCAGCGGGTTAGGGGGGCTGGATGTCGGGCTTGAAGAGGCCGGATGGCGTTGCTTGCATGCTAGCGACATCGATCCGCGTGCGGTTGAGAGTCTGAAGGCGAACCAAGGCTTCAAACTCTCGGAAGGTGTCAAGTTTCTGGAGCACGCACAGGTCGAGCAGGCTGACGTTTGTGCGCTTAACGGTAAAGCGTTACTCGACCAGCTCGGGCGTCGGAGAGGTGATGTCGAGCTCCTTGCTGGGGGGCCCCCGTGCCAATCTTGGAGTAGCGCGGGACATCAACTCGGGTTCAGCGACCCTCGTGGTATGCTCATCAACGAGTACCTGCGGCTCGCAGGGGAGCTTGATTGCCGTTACATACTTTTCGAGAACGTCCGAGGCTTGGTAACTGCGAGGGGGGCAGATGGTGTGCCGGGGTCGGCGTTAGCCCATCTGCGTGACCGCCTATTAGACCTTGGGTATCATACGAGCGTTGAACTACTCAATGCTGCCGATTTTGGGGTGCCACAGCGGCGAGTTCGTATCGTTGTCCTTGGCTATCGAGATGGCGATGCGCCGATACGTCCAGCGCCTACACATTCCAAGGAACGCGCACTTGGAACACGCAGCTGGCAAACGATGGACGAAGCATTGTGCAAGCTTGCCGCTTGCCGCGATGATGAGGTGATACGTCCAAGTGGTAAGCTTGCCGCCGAGCTAGCGTCCATTCAGCCTGGTTCAGGCGTGAAGAGTCCGGGTAAGAAGGAGTCAACCCGGCCCGGCGGACATTGGGGGTATAAGCAAGGCGCGTTTGTTGCCGACCTGGCACGTCCGGCGAGGACTGTAACAGCGAATGCCCAGCAGGACTGGATACGTGATCCAAAACTAGGACTACGACGTCTGACCCCGAGAGAATGCGCTACCTTGCAGACGTTTCCCGACGGTTGGATTGTTAAGGGTAATCGCGCGGACAGTTATCGCTTGGTTGGCAATGCCGTACCGCCACGCCTCGCTCGAGCAGTGGGTGAAGCCCTTCTGCTGGGTACCTGCCAGCAATCAGTCGCTGAAGAGCTGTGCGCCAAGACATTAGCCCCCCTGCCAGACAAGTTGCGCCAAGCTATCGAATATACGATGAGGGAAGAGCGTCGTAACGGCGCTTCTCGAAAGGCAGCTCCGGTTCGCCGCGTCCAGCGTGTGACTGCATGAACGCCATTGATCCAGAAGTCGCGGCGTACCATCTGCAGCAATCTAAGCGGGCTACGGAAATATACGTATCTGGTATGGCGCCAGAGCCACTTGCTCTCGAATGGCGGCAGGTAACGCGGACTGTCCGGAAGGCAATATTACGGACTATTATTGATACTAATGGGCTGCGAGACGTTTACGGAACTCTGACACAAACCGGTAAACATATCTTAGTTCTGCGGCATCTGTTCGCGCCGCCGATCAGTCAAGATCAGCTAAAGCTAGTCGCGCCACTTTACCCTAAGGGTGCTGAGAAACAAGGCAGTCGGTTGTCACAAGCGGCGGCGCAGCAGTTTGCTGAACAGTTTTCAAATAGGCGGGATAAGTTTCTAACACCTTGGCTGAACTCGAACGCCATGCCAACGCGCCAACAAGTCAAGCGTCTACTCGATACGGTAACGCCGATGATTAGTTCGCAGATTTTTAATACGGTTCGTCGCAACCGGTTATCTGACGAACAAGAATTGGCGGTAGAGCAAGTATTACAAGCTTCCGGCTGGGGTAGGGTAATGTCTACCACTCTCGAGTCTCCAAGTGACGTACCAGCAAAATCTTACATGCGTAAGACGAGGTGTAGATCAAGCAAGACCGCGACAAAAGAGGTCGATATTGCTTGCGGTGTAGACTCTAAGCTTATTCTTGCCATGGAATGCAAGGTATCTAACGACGCTACTAATTCGGTGAAACGAGTTAACGATGTCATGGACAAGGTTAAGTCGTGGAATGACACCTGGGCATCGTTCATACAGACAGCCGCCCTGTTTCAAGGGGTCGTCTTGTATAAGGACGTCGCGAGGATGTTATCCAGCGAAGTAGAGGTGTTTTGGTCTCACGACCTCGATCGTTTCGTGAAGTGGCTCGAGGATGCGAGCTAGCTTAGGATAGCAGTTTTACGAACATAGCCGCCCTCGGACGAGCGCTATGTCCGCGTCCACACCGAGCTTGCTGACACTCCATCACTGTGGAATGCTGTGACTGCAACCCGGCGCACCGCCCGGGTAAGGGCGAGAAACTATGCCAGCTTGCAGGACGCAGCTACATTTCAGCGCGAAGGGTTCGTTAGCCGAGCGAGAGGATTGGTGGTGGCTTTGCTACGATCCGGAATCGGCGGAGTTCTATGTCGAGCACGAGTGGGATCATATGGACCCATACCGTTTAGGAGAGGCTAGCAATAAGGGCACGAGTCGAATGTCGGTCGAGCAGTGGCAACGTGGTGGAGGCCCTGGTCTGACTGAATACGATACGGCGCGAGAGAAGCTGCTAGAAGAGTGTAGGAAGCAGTAGCCACCCAGTTTAGGCAAAGCCGCCGATGCCCTACGTCCGGTATCAGCGAAGAAGCAAAGAAGCTTAGCGGAGTGGCGATTGATGGCTCGAAGACCAAGGGTGCCGGGTATGCAGCCGGTGCCGATCCATAACGAGGATGAGGCCTGGGCGCTATTAGAGGACCTGCACAGTCGAGATTTCTCGGACGACAGCAGGTTGCCCGTCATCACGCAATGGCCTCGCTTCCACTTCAAGTTTTGGATAGCAGGTAGTCAGTTAGTTTTGACTCAACCTGTGATGCAGGCGATGGTAGATTACCAGACAAGCGTGAACCGCGCGTTCATGCTATTGCTGGAAAATACTCCGGTTCTGACCGGGCTCTCGGAGGAGGAGAGGAAAGAATTTGAGGTCGTGTTCGCTGTTAAGCGCGGAAGTACTGACCTTAGTTTTAATGCGCAGGAGTTAATCGAAAAGTTTATGGAGAAAGCTGTCGGCAAGCTTAGTGGCAAGCAGATTACCGTGATGGTAATCGCCTTTGCTGTTTTGTTTGCGGGCTATTCGGGATGGAACACCTACCTCGAGCACCAAAACGAAGTAGCTAAGGCTGAGACAGCTAGCCAATCCATGAAGGATGTACTTGCCGCGCAGAAGTTTGCTGACGAAACTGACCTAAAGAGAATGCGGATACTAGCTGATGCGTTGACCGCGGCTCACGGTAGCCATGCTCTGATAGAGGCCAGCGATGAGGGTAAAAAGGGTATCGTTAGGGCCGCAGCTAAGGTCCAAAATACCGAGATCGGCGGCAAGATGTTACCGCCTGAGGTTGCCCGTAGAATGGCACGGGCGGCACCGAGCGCGCCGGTAAAGAAGATGGTTGTCGCTGAGTATGACGTTCTTCGCGTCGATACCGATGTTCCAGACGGCTTTCGAGTGCGCCTGAAGAACACTAAGACCAATCAACTCGTATTCGCTTCACTCCGTGACGCCTTGGTATCCGAAGAGGATAGGGCTTTGATTCGTCGAGGAGAGTGGGAGAAGAAGCCAATCATTGCTAAGGTTCAAGAAACTTGGAGGCGTGGAAATTTGGCATCCGCTCGAGTAGAGCAGGTGATTGACGTTGTTGATAACGTAAGGGTTGCAAGCAAGCATTAGTATCTAATTAATCGCCAACAATTCGTATCGAGATTAGATTGTCGGCTTGATTATTATTAGCAGAACTTAACTGATGACGATATCATACTTGTCGTAGACCAAGTGTCTCGGCGTACTGTTGGGGATCAATCGGCAGCTTCTTTAAGCTCTAGGAGTGTTCGGCCCTCAAATTTCCAGTACTGTGGCCCTCGGATCGACTTCCAATGGTACCCTGCTTCGCGCGCCACAGCTAGAGCGGAGCCGGACAATGAACAAATCTCGCCCCTAAAGAGAACGTCGCGCGACGTTACTACCTGACAAGTAACGTCGTCGTTGAATACGGACTGAAGTACCGAACCTTCCGGTATCGGTAGCCCATTGAAGCTGAAATTGATATCGCGTCGGCGTTCTCGATCCAGAGCGTCCAGCTCTTCCTTTGAATCGGCTATATCGAACTGTGGTGTGACATTCGTCGCGTGAGCCATCTTGAGAATCGCTAGAGGTTTGTCTGGAGATAACCTGAAGAATTCTCGCCTTGGATTAACTCGTCGATCATCAAATGCTTCGTGAAGTGCTTTCTCCCAACCTATAGCATCTTCCACTTCTGCGGCATAAAATACCTCAAAAGGCAAAGGAACTCCGGACGCCGAACTTAAACTTCTGACACGCTCTTCTATAGCTCCTTCAGTGCGTCCAATTTTTATTAAGTCTGGCATGACCGGATTAGTTACTATGTAAACAATGCCCATGCTACGTTCGAACCTTTTCACGATACGACTAGGGTGTCAGCGATTCACCTGTTGCTGTCAGTTTAAGTTGCTTAATCGATCGTCGATGACGCGGTTGTGAGTGCGGGTACTCGGTCATGTCAGTCTTGCCATGCTCTACGGGAGCAAAAGTGGCCGGACAAGGCACGGTGTTGTCGAAGCCTAAATGCACATGCCTTAAGCGCGCGATGCCGATCTACCCTCATGCCAATGCTATTGACAGGTAACTCAACTTCTGACGTTTAAAAGTGACGCATTTCAGACTTGCCGAGAGGGCGTGTAGGAGGTGGCTCGGAAATGCGCCCCTCCCCGTTAAAGGCTCGGCTCCGTCCCCGTTATGCGCGGCGCGGCGCGGCGCTGCGCCACGGGGCCGGGGTTCGACTACAAGTTGAATTCGTCAGGCAGGGCCGCACGAAGCCTTCCCATGAGTGCCTCGCCCGCCGTTCCCAATGCCTCGGCTATCGCTATAAACTCGAGTACGTCGAGCCTTCGCTCTAGTTGCTCTATTTTGTTCACGAACGACGGTGGCTTGGAGAGCCTTCGTGCAAGCTCGCGCTGCGATACTCCTCTAGCCTTTGCTGCTGCCAGCGCTGCCTTAGTTCGGGAAGATTCGCTTCGCGCACCCGTTACGCCACCAGTGCCATCACGCCGACCGCGAGAGAGTTGGCACCGGGCATAGCTACGGCAACGAACAAAGTCCCGGAGTTCTGGAACTGCTTAAGGAAGGCAGCGTCACGCGACAGTCGGTCAAGCTTCGCGACGATAAAGGTTGCGCCAATAGCCCGACACAGGCGCAATGCTTCTTATAGCTCCGGACGATTGTCCAAGCGCTTGTCGGATTCGACGTCAACGACTTCCCCTGCAAGGTCCTACGATCCGCCGTTCAGGAAAGCGCGAACTGCAAGCTGCGTGCTTCGAGGCCAAGGCCGCTGCGACTGTGCTAGCTGTGCCAACCCTGTATTACGTTACGTGCTTGCCGGTCGCCATGCGTGTTGTTCATGTGCGTCAACGTTCGTTCTGCCGGATGGCCAATCCGCGTCAAGTCTCGTTGACCTGGATGCTCGCGTCTGCGAGGTCGGGTAATGCAAGACAAAGTCGATGTAGCAGTTGGTGCCGTTCAGGCTGTTCTGACGGCGTTGCTATCCTGGATTGTGCTTTCAGCGATATCAATCATAATATCCGGAAAGCTAATAGCTAAGCGTCTTCCCATCGGCTTAGGTGATGACGCTTTTTTCAAAGTCCCTCTTATCATATTCCGCATCGAAGCAAGAGGAGATGAGGTGACTGCAGGGTTCATATCGTTTCTCCTCAGTCTGGGATGTTGCTCGGTAATTGGTGGAAAAGCTCTTGAGGCTTACATAGAGTCTAACGTCGGTCTAAGTATCGGAGTATGGAGTTCTCTATGCAGTGTCGCTAGTATAGTTTCGTTATCTATGGCGACTATGATTCTAGTGATTGCCCCTCTGTTTAGAGGTAATCCGATCGTGTCAGAGAAGGATCGGGACGAGACCAATGATAGGTTGAAGGGAAGTTAATGTGAACACAATCCCCTCGGTGTCGATTGCCGAAGCGTCCAGGGCGTCAACTGCCATTGCTCTTGTCAGCGGGAAGGGGGGCAGCGGCAAAACGATGCTAGCGGTCGCATTAGCGCAAGGCGCTGCTCTTGCAGGTAAGAGCGTTGTGCTCATCGACACGGACTTCGCTACTGCAGGACTGACGTACTATCTGACATTCCGAGCATTTTCTAAAGCAAAGTTTGGCTTATTCGACTTAATATCGAAACCAGACGCCGTGTCTAATATGACCTCTTGGGCAGGGGTCGGCAATCCCCAAGCCGGGGATGAGAGATGGTTAGATGAAGTGCGACTGGTGCCTATTGGCGATCACAGAATTCCAGTGGATGAAGTCAGCGAAGGCATGATGTCCGCGTTTCGAAAGGCGTTAGAAGAGGCAAAGCGTATCGCTGACGTTGTTATTGTTGATTGCCGTGGCGGGATTGACAAGCAGTCTATCGCAGTTTCTATGATGGTTGATGAAGTACTAGTGGTTGTTGAAACAGATACGACATCAGTTCGCGCTTCCCAGCACTTAGCTGACGAATTCTTATCCTTCGGTATCAAGGACAAGATTGCCGGTTTCGTACTGAATAAGGTCCTTGATGATCCTACTAGTCTTGCTATGACGGCGAGCTCTTTGCTTCGCGTCGATTATTTAGGAGCGATCCCTTTCGATATCGATGCCACCCGATCATACATTCAGGGTAAAGTTCCCGACAGTTCGTCACTATTTTCTCGACACTGTTTCGCGGTAATTTCGAAGCTCATTCCAGGAATCACCTTGTATGATCGCCTACGGACTCTCTCGCCTGCAGATTTTAGCTCCGTTACGCTCAAGAGTCCTGAAACTCGACTTGGCGGCGTGATGATTGCGGCTTTCTCGATGTACATATCTGTTGGGTTGTTAGCTGTCGCATACGCAAAAGCTAGCGACGGCGTCGTAAAGTACCTACCAGGTATCGCGGCGTACGGATTGATATGCAACGTATTGGTATTAGCAGCGGTATCCGACCCAATAAAGCAAGTAATAGGTGGAATATTTAGAAGCTACAACCGCGTCTTCTCGACCGCTCTGAAGAAAATATACCGATAACCAATCAGATAGTACCTTCTATTAGGCGGGTTAGGCAGGGGACTTTCGACTCGAACAGCGATTGAGACGTTCAACGAAGTGATCCGCCTAGGATCTCTTACTGTGCCGTTCATTGAATCACGGCGCAGCCCAAGTTTGATTGTCCGGGGCTCCCGTAGGTTGGCTAAGCTAACGTCGTGCGAACTGCGGGGTGGTACCCGCCTCGAAGCTTTGGTCGAGCTATCGAAATCGGTTGGTTTCGAGTCCCCACCGCTGAGCGTATCTAGATTATGCCATACGGGTTCCGAAACGGCGACTAACGACGCACTGATCCGTTACGGGAGCCGCCCTATGCCGCGAACCTTTGCTTATTGCTGTGTCAGCACTGCCGATCAGACGACGGATAATCTGGTATGCGAGGTTGAAGGAGCTGGGTTCGCGGTCGCCGCTAAGCGCATCGTCGCGGAGACGGTGTCCGGGTAGATAGCAGCTCGGGAGCGCAAGGGTTTTACGGAGCTGGTCAACAGGCTCGAAAGTTAGGACGCATTGGCCATCTTGAAGCTAGACCGCTTGAGGCGTAGCGCGATCGTCCTCTGCAGCACCGTCGAAATGCTTGCACTCCAAGGGGCTCGCGTCCGCTGCCTCGCCCTAGGTGGCATCAAAGTGCCCAGTGCCGCGGGTCGGATCACGATGGGCGTGGCTGCCGCCGCTGCCGAGTGTGCACGATCTTCTGATCGTACGGACGCAAGCAGAGCGAAAGCCGCTGGTATGGCCCTAGGAAGGCAGCAGCGTCCTACCATGACAGCTCAAGAGGAAATGTAGCTGATGGGTTGAAGGGCGTCTCCTGGGGCACGTTAGCTGGTAAATACGACGTCTATCGCTGCCATCTCAAGAGTAGAGGAGAGAATAACAGAAATGCCCTGACGTTAATTAACTTGAAACCGGACTTTTACTTCTAATATTTGACGAGCTAACGACGAATAAAAGCTTATCTAATAGCTTCTTTAATAAGATGGTTTTAATTAATAATGTTTCGGGGGTTTGCTCGGGACGCTTTACGCGTGGAAACTTCTTAGCTATCGGGCATCCGCCTTCGTAACTCGGAATAAAGCCCATGCAGATCAGTCAGACGCCGATCCTATTTCACAGTCGATGCAAGCGCCTTCTGCTAATGTCCTCACTTCGCGCCTTGAAGCGAATGCCTAAAACGGAAGTAGCGAAGACACGAAGGTATATGGCCGCTGTCGATGCCTTCGTAACTACCCTCAGCGACCAGTTTGTTGGGGCGGCTTATACTCGGTTGACGGGTCTTCGTTTGGAACACGCAGTTTCCTTATATCCCAGCACGCAGGAGAGGTTGGCCGGCGTATCAATTCGCCTCACCTGCCCGCTAGGTGCGGACTATGCCTTCTTTCAAAGCGTTGCGCTCGCCCGTTGGAGCACCTGCCCCGTCGCAGGTGACCACGTTTACGTTGGTGATGATGATCCCCGTTATCCCGAGCACATTAGCGCTAGCCGGGGATGGTGGCAGCAGACCTTCGGCACTTAAGGCGTAAGCTATCACAGCAGTTGGCAAGGCCTTACGTTCTAATACGATGCACAGGTAAGGAAGATGCGCAGGGTCCGCGCCTGTGGATCACCTGCGCTTTGTAGAGATTGTTGGTCTGTTAGGGTAAACTCCTGCGAGACAACGGCGTGATACAACGGACTCGTACCAATAGGGTTGACTCAAGGGCTATGAGACACCTAGAAGCGACTCTCTAGAGGCTATTGAGACAAACTCCCATGACCACGATCATTGGCTACGCCCGCGTTAGCAGCGACGATCAGGATTGCTCGGTACAAGAGGATGCCCTTCGTGCTGCTGGTTGCACGTTGATCCGATCAGAGAAGAAGAGCGGCGCGACCACGGACGGGCGGCACGAACTCGATACTCTGCTGTCCTTCGTCCGGACGGGCGATACGCTTATGGTGACGCGCATAGATCGCCTTGCTCGTTCCGTGGCGGACTTGGAGAAGATCGTAGCGGCTTTGAAGGTTAAGGGAGCGTTCCTCCGCGCTACCGAACAGCCGATCGATACCTCCACCCCCGCTGGCCTGGCCTTCCTGCAAATGCTTGGTGTCTTTGCGCAGTTCGAAACCGCGATACGTAAGGAGCGCCAGCTGGAAGGCATCGCAAAGGCGAAGGCTAACGGTGTCTACAAGGGCCGTAAGCCTTCTGTGGACGTGGTAGCCGTACGGTCGCTACGTAATGAGGGGGTTGGTCCCAGCGAAATCGCCAAGCGCCTTGGGATCGGACGGGCAAGTGTCTACCGCTGTCTTGAGTAGCAGCTCTGCTAAAGTAGGGATATCCGTCCGCTTAGTAATGAGGCGATGTATAGAAGCGGGCTGCGTTGCTTTCGTATGCCACGATCAGAGGAATTTAAATGTCCGGTTCAGGTGAAAACGGTGCCCCCATAGATGAGATTGACACCAGCTCGGCTCCCGTCGTAGCGGACAGCCGGCGGACTTGTGGCATAATTATGCCGATATCAGCGATGCCTTCTGAGCCCGACGCTTACACAGCCGAGCACTGGTCGCGTGTGCGCAAGATATTGGAGAGGGCGATTGCCCGGGCGGGGTTTAAACCTCAATTAGTTTGGGAAAACACTGACGCTGATATCATCCAGTCTAAGATCCTTCGGAATATATACGAAAACGACGTAATAATCTGTGACGTAAGCGGTCTTAATCCTAACGTCATGTTAGAAACTGGACTGCGCCTATCTACAAAGCGCCCAACGGTAATTATAACCGATCTTGACGTGAAGCCACCCTTTGACATAGGAACTATGGCGTACATCGAATACCAGCGTGATCTTGAATATAATGCTATAGAAGGCTTTATTGAAAGGCTGGCTAAACGCATTAAGGAGGTTAGCGAGGCTTTCGATAAGGGTTCTTATATATCATTTGTTGAAAACTATCGGTTCGAACTGGTTACACCCGGGACCATTACGGTAAGTTCTGAAGACTTTTTGAAAGAGCGCATTGATGAGCTCGCCTCGATAGCACGAAGAATCGAGAGAGGTGGGGATGTTGGTGGTTCACGTACCGTACGATCTCTGAAGCAGTGGGAGCAAAACCACCGCTATATTAGGGTGACGGGGAAAATGAGCCAGAAGATTGCTGACGAGGTTGAAACCGAACTGGACGGCCTTGATGCATTTCACTTATCAAGGGTTATCCCAGTGTCGCCGAACGAGCACTTATTCGTCATCGAGGCTACGAAAGAGTCAACGCTTACCCCCGAAGACGCTGTAACAATCGTAAAGGCTTTGGTGAAGGCTGGTGAGGATCGCGATATTTAGTCCGTAAGTATCGGTCCGAGCGTTAGACGGCGATAATCAGTACCGTCCTTCAATGGTAAGTTGACTAGATACCGAAGTCCTAGAGAGCTGCGACCCTACCGTTACTAATGGACTCACAGTAAAATGCTCGAATTTACCTGGGTGTGAGGATTGGGATAACGGCGCATCTCTTTGACCGACCTCATGCGCGCTCCTGTTTAGACCCGTTACAGTGCTAGAGGACGGGACTGGTAGGTCTACCTATCTCCCGTCCCGATCTGGGCCTCATGGTGTGCGGCTGCCCGTCTAAATTGAATATTGCGTGCCTTGGGTTTTGGCGACGTAACGTCGTTGGTCCTACCGTCTTACTTGGCATTCATGATTGGTATAATTCCAACGTGCTTCTGAAACGCGTCGGATAGAGCCCGAGTTGCCACCCCCCGTGCGGAAACTTGTACTCGTATTGAATCGTGTACTGGCAGGGCGGGAATGCCATAGCGCACCGCCAGAGTATGCACCACTTCTACGACAGCGCAGCTTTCCCTGTATTGGAGATCACCCCATCGGATAGGGCTAGTCGCCCATTCAGACAGCTCGGGTAGCGCTTTTAGCATGAGGGCGTGCGTGTCTCGATAGGGATGGTCTAACTGTAGGTCGCCAGTCCCCCATTCGGACGCTCCATGCTTCTCATACCCATCTTGATACTTCCTTTTCACGTCCGAAGGCCATCGCACATGATGGCGATCGTGACCGAAGGTCATCACGACCCAACTCTTAGAGGCGAACCGCGAAAGACCGGGAATATCATAGGGGTCTGCAACGGGATCGAACTCAACTCCTGACAGCTTGCGGTAGATCGTAAGGAAGCTGGACCCGATATCGATTTCGACGGTGGCTTCCCCATTAAACCGGAAGGCCGATCGTTCGTCTCCGGGGGCTTGCTGGTAATTGTCCTTGCCGGCGCTGTATAACCGCCCACCCTTGTCCCATCCGTAGATCGGCAAGCAATCGCCTTGGCTGAATATGCGCTGGAAGAACCGATGCTGGTACGGCCCTAGATCCAAGTCCTGTCGAGCGAGGAAGGCATTGATGTCGTTAACGGTTTCCCCCAACGCTTGAACCGTTGAGAGGCCCTTGGGTATCGCTACGGCCTTGCCCGGAAGCTTTTTGCCTTTGAAGTGTTCGCTGGATGACCGCAGGAGGATGGGATTCGTTATCCTTCCCAATCGCGGCAGCGGCTGAAAGTGCTTGGCCCATGAACACGGTGTCACGCCGAACCCTAAAGCCATTTCTAGCAAGGCATTCGTTGCCCTAAAGCGCGTGGCGACTCCCGGTCGTCCTGCGCGGTCGGCTCGATATGCCTCCCCGGCGATGACTTCAACGAAGCCGTCGATCGCCATAGCGTCTACGACTTGCTTGAAGGAGGCATGGCCGACATGCATTCCGGTAAAGCTGGTCGTTGCCATTGAACGGTATCCGTATCTGTCAGGTCCTCCCGCCGCGATAGCAAGTAAATCCGATACCGTTGCGCCTACTGCTGTGAATAAGCGTTCAGTGGCCTTGTACTTCCGTCCTGCTGTGAAATAAACGCGATGTACTATTTCGTCCGTAAGGCCGACAGCCTCGAGCGACATCGGCTCGGCATCAAGGGATAGATACCGTTCATGGGCCGCATCCTTTCTTGTCGTTATTTTGTTACTTAGATTCTCATTTTCGAATAGAGTCTTATCGTCATGATTGGTATTATTGTTCATATACATCTATAGTTGGAATGGAGGGGGTTGGGGGTGGGGGTTGTCCATAGTAGAAGACAATTGGCGACGAACCGACGGAACGTTTAGCTAACTATAAGGGATGTTAACCCAGATGAGAGGTATCGCGTTTAAATAGGCGGCGCACGCAAGGTATGTTTAGAGCCGATTAAACCTAATGTTCGACGGGCCTGCCTATAGGAGGGCGAAACAATACTAAATGGATGGTTCGTAGGGCTGGTGTCTGCGAATCCGAGCTGATTTTAACGTAGGCTCGCACCAACGACGCCCCGCCGTCCGTGATAGGGCTCGGCGGGGCTGGCGATGGTGGTGCGTTAGATTATCAAGCTAAGGCTTTCACTTCGTCGTTAGTTGCTTTGCCTTGGTCGGCGGCGCGGACGATGAACCGGTCGATCATGCAGGCTCCGACTTCATCAACAGCGCTGCTGATGGCTGCTTCAAGCATGTCGGCGTCCCCGCCGTCGAAGCCCGTCCAGCCGTTGCCGCCGTTAGTCGTCAGTTGCCTAGCGGTGGTAACGATGAGGGTGCCGGTGCTGGCTATCGCCCCGAGCTTTCGCTCCCACACAAGCTCTACAGAGAGGACTAACGGGGGCTTCCGATCGTCATCGGGGAGGTTGCGGTGGATAGCTGCAATGAGGTCGGCATCACTGTGTTTAGTAAGTAAATCCGGTGTCAAGATATCGTACATTAGATCATCCCCCCGGTGGAGGCGGGTCGACTTGAAATCCAGTTATCTATAGCCGATGCGTGCCAAGCTACTGCGCGGCGCCCAATTTTAATGGGGCGCGGGAAGTTGCCTAGTGCCATCTCGTTATAGATTGTCGATCGGGATAGACCGACCCGGCTCAAAACCTCGGGTCGGCGTAATAAATTCGTCATTGTTTACTCCTCATGGTCGCAGGCAGCGCGGAATTGCGTTTCACCGGCGATGATGGAGGCGTTAGACGAATTGGAGTCAGTCACAAACCCTTGCTAATAGGCGACTTGCTTAGAGAACTGTCTAGTTACTTAGTCACATACTTAGTTGCAGGGCTTAGTTGGCGGACTTGTCCGCAAATCTGCTTGTTAGAGTCCGTGGTTGTCCTAACGAAGGCAGTTTCTTGAAGGCGAGGCTAATAGCAAGTTATTAGGCATCATTTTAAATACGCTGCCCAGTCGTCCATAAGGGCTCGCCGCTTCTCGAACAGGTCCGACCGAGCGTATGCAGCCTCGGCCTTGTCCTTGATGACGTGTGCAAGCGCGAACTCGATCACCTCGCGGGGGTGACTGGTCTGTTCTCCAGCCCAGTCTCGAAACGACGACCGGAAGCCGTGAGGCACGGCAGCGATGCCAAGGTCCTTCATAAGCTTAGATAGCGTCATGTCGGACAGGGGCTTTTTGTTCTTGGTGCCGGGAAAGACTAGATCGTCGTCGCGCTTCAATGTCTTCGCTTCCGTGAGGATCGCAAGGCAGCGGGGCGGCAGCGGGACGCGGTGAGGCTTCTTCGCCTTCATTCGCGCCGCCGGTATCGTCCAAATGGCACTCTCTAGGTCGATCTCACTCCACAGGGCCTCGCGTGTCTCTCCCGAACGTGTCGCCGTGAGGACAAGGTACTCGAAGGCCAGCTTCGTAGCGGTTCCGGCTTCGCTAGCGCTGACAGATGCTATTGCCGCTTTGACGGCTCCATACGGTAAGGCTTCGCGATGCTTAACCTTTGATCGGTCATGTTTCGGTAAGGCGCTGCCGATAGTCTCTGCCGGGTTGTCGGTTCGCCAGCCGTTCGCCATTGCCCATTTAAAAACCGAACCTACGCGTTGCTTTACTCTGCGGGCTGTCTCGGGACGCGAATTCCAAATTGGGGACAGGGCGGCGAGTACGTCCGCGCTGGCGACGGTGTCGATCCGCTTCGAGCCGAAGACAGGAAAGACATGTGTCGTCATCGTGTTGATCCACTGGTCGCCGTGCTTGTCGTTGCGCCACGTAGGCTTCGATAGTTCGTGAACCTTTTCGGCGGCAGCCTTGAACGACAGGACCTCCATAGAACGCTTTTTAGCCGCCAAGGGATCGCCACCCGCTCTAGCGAGCTTTCGGTTCTCTAGGGCCTTGTCTCGGGCTTCTGCGAGGCCGACAAGGGAGGCAGAGCCTAAGCCAATGTCTCGCCGCTTACCTTCGATCATCAATCGCTGTATCCAGCGCTTAGCGCCAGACGTGTCGATCTTTAAGTAAAGCCCGTTGCCGTCACCGTGGAGGCCGGGCGTCTTAATCGCCCGGACGGTTGCTGCCGATAGGCGCTTCTCTAAATGCCGTCCGGTAGGTTTGATGCCGCTCATCTGTCCCACATAGAGCCCAACATAAAGATTGGGAATAGGTCGGAATCAATCGGAACGCTTCGGACATCGAGTCCGTATAACTATTTGAAATCTATAGCATAGATGGAATTATTCGGACCTTACTGGATCATAGAGTGGCGGCCTCCGTCTCCGCCATTTTCGCCAACTCATCGACCCTGCCAGCTGGCGATCTCGCCGAGCTTCTAGTGCCGCGGTGACTGCTATTGGTAATGCCCACGTGTTGCAGCGCTGTGATCGTTTTGCGGCGTACGCCTACTCTGGTCCCTTCCGTTTTCTGATGTTGCTTCGAGAGCCTGGGCTTGAAGCGGGGGTTACGAGCACTGGACGGAGTTAAGGTGCGGGGCCGCATACTGGGGCGGTCGATGCCGTCCTCGAGATTACCGTGCTCGTAGATAGTGTGACGGTACCAAACCGGCATCCGAAAACTGCTATGAGGCGACATTTAGCGGACGGCTAATAACTGCCGTTGGATGTGTGTAACTGCATCGGCCGATTGCCGCGGACTGATGACGGATGTCGTTCAAGCATGCTTATAGTGTTTGTGACCAGACGGCGGCTATTGGCTGACTCGCTCTTTTGAACGTTTTCGCGCCATTCGTTGGCGATGCTGCCTCGTCGAGGGATTGGCACTGCCGGACGGTTCCAGATGCAGATTTCTTCGAACCATGCATCGTTGTGAGGAACGACGCTGAGGCGGCAAATCAGCGCGCTAAATCTAGCCGAAGATAAAATCGGTAGCTCCCGCAGATCCCTTACTCACCGGAAACGTCCGTTCCGGGAAAGACGTGGCTGGACGAACGTTGGCAGGAACCTAGGGTGGCGGCAGCCGGGGGACTGAATTTGACCGTTGTACCAACACTCGAGCCGCTTGCGTATCATCGGGCGGTCGTCGGATACCTGACCACGTTGGAGCCTGAGATCTGGGCATGGGCGATGGCGCAGGAGACGCGTGGGGAGCAGGTCGAAGAGGTGCGGGCGACGCTGTTGCGACAGAATTACCGGCTCGACGCCGCGGTGCATCCAGAGATCTACGAGGATTGTCGCGCCGTGCTGGTGGCGCTGGCGGTCGAGGCGCCGGTGACGATCTATCAGGCACCCGACAGCACGATGAACGCGGCGCTCTGGTATGTGCCCGGTGAAATCCACCTCGTGCTGTACGGCCCCGTGCTCGAAAAACTGTCGCGCGCGGAGCGTGTCGCGTTGTTCGGTCACGAACTGGCGCACTACAAGCTCTGGTCGATCGAGGGCGGGATCTATCATGTCGCCACCACGGTTCTCGATCATGTACTGGCCTATCCGAACGCGGCCCCCAGCCATGCGGAGACAGCGCGAATCTACCGGCTGACCACCGAGCTCTATGCCGATCGCGGCGGAGCGGTCGCGGCAAACGCCACAGCGCCGGCGATCGCGACGTTGGTCAAGACGATGACCGGCTTGCTGAGCGTCGACGCCGAGGCGTATCTGCGACAGGCGGCCGAACTCGAGGCGACCAAGCCGGTGGCGGAGGGCGTCACGCATCCGGAGATATTCCTGCGCGCGCAGGCGCTCGACAAATGGTGGCGGGCGGACGTCGATCTGGAGGAATGGCTGGCCGAACGCATCCGCGGGCCGCTGTCGATCGCGACGCTGGACCTACTGCGACAGCAGGACATGACCGCGATGACGCGCGCCGTTCTTGCCAAGCTTGCCAAGGACCCGGCGGCGGGGGGCGAGGCGGTGGCGGCGCAGCTGCGGCGCTATTTCCCAGATTGGGGACCCGACGAGACACCGATCGACGCCGCCGCGCTAGCTCCGGCCAGGATCGATGCGGCAACGCGCGAGTATCTGATCGCGCTCAGCTTCGATCTGGCGATGGCCGATCCCGACGACCGCGATGCGATGCTCGTGGCCGGTGCCCGGCTCGCCCAGGACTATGACGGGCTCGCTGCGTTTCGCGAGGCGCTCAAGCGCGATCTCAAGATGAACCGGCAAGCGATCACCCGCCTGCTCGCGCCGCTCGACAAGGTTTCCGCATGACCCAACCCGTCTTCACGCAGCCCGTCGTTACGCTGCGCCAGCGTCTGGCGGCCGATGGCGGTAGCGTGCCGTCCGAGGATCTGTTGCGCGCGGTGCTGCCGTTGATGCGCGAGGTCGACGCGCTGCACGCGCGCGGACTGGTCGCGGAGCTTGGCGACGAGGCGGTGGTCGATCGCGATGGCGAACTCGCGCTCGCCCGCCCCAATGGGCGCCCGCCGCAATTGAACAAAGCGGGCATCCGTGCTGCGCAGCCGCGCGTCTCGTCGGCGTTGCGGGTGATCGGTGAATACCGCGTCACAACCGACATCGAGACGGGATCGCAAGTCGACGATCTGCGCGCCGGCAGCCCGGATGGGGAAGGATCTGGTGCGGAACCGTCGGACGCGGTGAACCCCGCATACCTGATCGGCTATCGGAGTTGGGAGGAGCAGGTCGGCCATCACGACGAGCAGACCGATATCTTCTCGATCGGACTGATTCTCGCCAGCCTCGCGTGCGGGCTCGACTTCAACGACGAAACCGACGTCAGGCGCTTCTCCGCCGATCAAGGCAATCTGTTCAGGCTCAACGGTGCGTTGCATCCGGTGATCGCGTCGCTGATCGGCGAGATGACCGCGCTAAACCGGCACGAACGCGCCAGCGACCTGATGGCGGCGGCAAGCCGGCTGGAAGACTATCGCGATCAGCCGGTCGGGCTGGATGTGAACCGCGTTCTGGCGGGGGCGACCGGCGTGCCGAGCCGCCGCGCGGCTGTCCTCGCGCATCTGCGCGATCGGCTGTTCGACCTGTCGCGCCGCAACCGCCTGATCCATTTTCGCCCGACCCAGGCGACGGTGAACCTGACCGTCGCCAGCGTACCGATGGTGATGCGTCTCGAATCGATCCGTGCCGAACAGCTCTGCACCTGGGATGGCAAGTTCGCCGCCGAGGTGCTGGGCGGCGGCAAGATAAGTCTCGCGAAATGGTTGCGGTTCGAGGACCAGCCCTATCTTCCGTCGGCGTTCGACCGAGTCATTCAGGAGACGCGACGCGACCGCGCCGAATATGGTTTCAGCCATCTTAGGCTCGTCGTCGCCTATCTGCATTGGCACAATCTGAAGGAGTCGCCGGACGAGCGCATCCAGTCGCCGTTGCTGTGGCTGCCGGTCGAGGTCGCCAAGCAGAAGGGCGTGCGCGATCAATATTCGTTGCAGATTGCCGACACCGAGGCGGAGTTCAACCCGGCGCTTCGCCATTACCTACGGCAACTCTACGATATCCAGCTGCCCGAGCGGGTCGACCTGTCGCAGACGTCGATTGCGGAAATCCAGGCGGACCTGCTCGCGCAGATCCAGCGCACCGAGCCCGGCGTGGCGCTCGCGTTGAAGACCAAGCCGGAAATCCAGCTGATCCACCAAAAGGCCGTCCAGCGGTTGCGTGTGTTCCAGCGTCGTCGCGGCGCGACGGCCGGCAGCCCGGGGATTACGCGACCCGAGTTCAGCTACGATCGCGACGACTACCGCCCGCTCGGGCTCGCCTTGTTCGAGAAATACGTGAAGCCGAGCCCGCTGCCCCAGCGGATTGCAGTGGGTGCGGCGATGCCGCCACGGCCCGATCGCATGGCGGCGGAGGCCGAAGCGACGTCCTTCGCGCTGGCCGGTGGCGAAGGTCACCGGTTCTCGTGGGAGATCGACCTGACGCAGGTCACGCTGGCGAACTTCAATTATAAAAAGATGTCGCTGGTGCGCGACTATACCCAGCTGATCGACGACCGGGTCACGCCGCCGTCGTTCGACACGGTGTTCTCGATCGAGCCGCGCCCGATCGAGGCCTCGCCACCGCCGCCGCTCGCACCGTCCGATCTGTGGAGCGTGGTGCCCGCCGATGCGACGCAGGAGGCGGCGGTCTCGATGGCGCGGACCGGGCGCAGCTTCATCATCCAGGGGCCGCCCGGCACCGGCAAGTCTCAGACCATCACCAACCTGATCGCGGACTATGCCGCGCGCGGCAAACGCGTGCTGTTCGTGTGCGAGAAGCGCGCCGCGCTCGACGTGGTGTTCAACCGGCTGAAACAGGCCGAGCTCGATCGATTGGCGTGCCTGATCCATGATTCGCAGGAGGACAAGAAGAGCTTCGTCCTCGATCTGAAGGATTGCTACGAAAGCTGGAACAAGGCCGACGATGCGATCGACCATCATCGCGCCACCCGCGATCGGACGGTCGCGGCGCTGTCGAAGCATCTCGGCCGGATTGCGGCGTTCGATCGGGCGATGGCGCATCTGCCGACGGACTCGACGGTCACGCTGCGGGCGATGATCCGACGAATGCTCGCGCTGCCCGAGCCGACCGAGGCCGATCCCGTGACCCGCGAGCGCCTGCCGACACTGGCGGAATGGGACGCGCATCGTGCGTTGGCGGATCGCATCCACCGGACGGTCAGCGACGCGTTTGGTCTCGACAGCCTGGCCGAACACCCTTTCGCCAGACTGTCCTCGGCGACGATCGCCGACGAGCGATGCTATGCGCAGGTATCGGTGATGGTCGCAGACGGCGAGCAGCTGTTCGACCGGATCGATCCGATGCTGGAGGACGATGGCACCCTGGTGTCGGGGGATACCAGCCTGGCGGATGCGCTCGTCGTGGTGCGATCGGCATCGGCGGCGGTGCAGACGAACCTTGCGGGCAACATCGATCTGCTCGACCCGACCTCGGTCGCGTCGCGCGAGTTTCGCGACGCCAACGCAGCGTGTGCCGCAACTGCGTCGAAACACGCCGCGGCGGAGGACGCGGCAGGGCATTGGACCGATCCGCTATCGCCCGAAGATGCCCAAGCCGCGCTGGATCAGGCGCGTCGACAGGAGCCGGGCTTTTTCAAGTTCCTGAGCGGAAGCTGGAACCGCCTCAAGCGCACGATCCACGATCGCTACGATTTCTCGGCGCACGCCGTCGAACCCAGCATCACCGTCGTGCTCGAACGGCTGGTGGCACGCCAAGCCGCGGCGGCGGAGGACACCGCCGCGCGCGCTACGCTGAACGCGCGGTTCGCAACCGACGATGCCGATGCGCTGGCCGCACTGCGTGACAGGTGGTCCGACGATGCGGCGCCGGTGCTCGTCCGCCGCCTGGTCGCTAATGCGCAGGCTTCCGCGGATCCGGCCGCAACTCTCTTACGGGAAGCGCGCGCTAGCGCCGCCATCGAAGCGCTCGCCGCGCTATGCGATCGTCATCTCGTCGATGGCCAGGCCATGACGTTGAGCGCGCTGGCCGAGGCGATGCGCGACATGCGCGAGGGCCTCGACGACCTGCCGGACCTGTTGCCACTGCTGCGGGCGGCGGACCAGGCGGGGCCGCGGGTGGCCTTTGCCTTGCGAACGATGACGCTCGATCCGGCGCGTATCGAAGCACTCGTGCTCGACGAGGCGATCAGCCGCGCGTTGCGGGCGGAGCCGGCTCTGCACCGGTTCGATGCCACGCAACTCGCGTCGAGCGCGCGCCGGGCCGCGCGTGCCGGCGAGATCCTCCAGGACGACAACGCCGCCTGCATCCGCGCCACCGCGCAGCGCAAGTTCCGCGATCATGTCCGCCAATCGACGCTGTCGGTGACGCAGCTCGATGGCGCCGCGCGCGAGGCCAAGAAGATATACGCGACCGGGCGGCGCGAGCTGGAACACGAATTCGGCAAGACCATGCGCTATCGTTCGATCCGCGACCTGTCCGATGACGAAACCGGCGTGGTGGTCAACGACCTGAAGCCGGTATGGCTGATGAGTCCGCTGTCGGTATCGGACACGCTGCCGCTCCAGGCGGACCTGTTCGACGTCGTGATCTTCGACGAAGCCAGCCAGATCCCGATCGAGGAGGCGGTGCCGGCGCTCAGTCGCGCGCCGCAGATCGTCGTCGTCGGCGACGAGATGCAGCTGCCGCCCACCAGCTTCTTCGCCGCCGCGCGCGACGAGGACGAGATGCAGGTCACGGCGGAAGAAGACGGCCAGACGATGGCGATCCTGCTCGATGCCGCCAGCCTGCTCGCCCAGGCGGCGCGAAGCCTGCCCGCGACGTTGCTTGCCTGGCATTATCGCAGCCGGTCCGAGGCGCTGATCAGCTTCTCCAATGCGGCGTTCTACGATGGCCGGCTGGTCACCATTCCCGACCGGACGATCGCCGAGACCGGCGCGTCGCCGACGGCGGTGCGATCGGATGACGAGAGCGCGCCGATCGAAAGCGTCGATCGACTGCTGGCGCGTGCGATCAGTTATCACCCGGTCGCCGACGGACTGTACGACAAGCGCGCGAACCTTCCCGAGGCGCGCTTGATCGCGGCGATGGTCCGTGACCTGCTCGGCCGCGAAACCGGACTGAGCATCGGCATCGTCGCGTTTTCCGAGGCGCAGCAGACCGAAATCGAAAACGCGCTCGATGCGCTTGCCGCGGAGGATCCGGCGTTCGCCGCGCTGATCGAGGCGGAATATGTCCGGGAAGACGACGGCCAGGTGAACGGGCTGTTCGTGAAGAATCTGGAAAACGTCCAGGGCGACGAGCGCGACGTGATCCTGCTGAGCATCTGCTACGCGCCCGATCGCGCTGGGCGGATGGCGATGAATTTCGGCCCGATCAACCAGCGCGGCGGCGAAAAGCGCCTCAACGTGATCTTCAGTCGCGCGCGGCATCACATGGCGATCGTGTCCACCATCCGCGCCGAGGCGATCACGAACACGCACAACGACGGTGCGCGTGCGCTCCGCACGTTCCTGTCGTTCGCCGAAGCGCAGGCGCGCGGCGACGGACCGCACGGCCAGGCCATTCTCGCCACGCTCAATCCCGAAGCGCAGCGCGTTTTTTCCCGCGCGCCGGCACCGGACCCACTGCGCGATGCCCTTGCCGCGGCGCTGCGCGCGCGTGGCCATGTCGTCCAGGAATATGTCGGCAGCGCCAGCTTCCGCTGCGATCTCGCGATCGTCGCGCCCGACGGCAGGAGCCACGCGCTCGCCATCCTGCTCGATGGAGACGCCGGCGATGCGATCGCCGATCGCTACGTGTTCCAGCCGACGATCCTGCGGCGCTTCGGCTGGCGGGTGATCGATATTCCCTCGCATGCCTGGCTCCGCCAACCCGAGGCGGTGATCGCGCAGATCGAGGCGGCGTTGCGCGGCGACGAGAACGCCGTCGACGACGATCCGTTCGAGCCGGGGTCGGTATTGCCGCTACCCGTCGTACCCGTACCGTCCCCTGTCCCGGAAGCGCCTGCAACAGAGACGTCTGCGAAAGGCTTCACCACGTTCGAGTTCACGCAAGGGGCGTCCGACAAGTTCTGGAAGATCGCGGTGAACGGGGCCGACGTCACCGTCGTCTATGGTCGTCGCGGCACCAAGGGCAGTTCCGTCGTCAAGACCTACGAGACGCCCGAACGCGCCGCCCGAGAAGCGAACAAGCTGACGCTGGAAAAGACGCGCAAGGGGTATGTCGAGACCTCTTGAAACAGGTTTGTTGCCTGATGTTGTTTGAACCGGCCCGTCACGGCGAGCGCAATGTTGCTGCAATACACCAGGACCATATCGGAGGTTGATACGCGATCTTCTGGTGGGAACGCGTAGAGCGGCGGTTCGGCGTCGCAGCCCGTCTTCATAAGGTCCCTTGGTGAGAATCCTGATCGTCGAAGACGAAGTCGAATTCGCTGCGGCATTGTATCGTTCTCTCACCCGAGAACGCTTTGTCGTCGATCACGTCGATCGGTTGACGATGGCCCGGGAGGCGGCGCGGTCGGTGGCCTATGATCTCGTCCTGCTGGACAGGACCCTGCCGGACGGCGACGGGCTCTCGCTGGTCCCGTCGCTGCGAGCCGGCAATTCCGGACTTCCCATTATCGTGCTGAGCGCGCGCGGGGAAATATCGGACCGCGTTGCCGGACTGGACGAGGGCGCCGACGACTACCTCATCAAGCCGTTCGCGCTTGAGGAAATGTTCGCCCGCATTCGCGCGGTCAGGCGTCGCCCCGCGGACTTGGCCGTCGAGCAAATCCGGGTGGGCGCGCTCGTCTTCGATGTCGCCAACGACGAGGCCGTCGTTGCAGGCGTCAAGCTCGACCTCGTCCGGCGCGAACTTCGCGTCCTTGCGACCTTGGTCAAGCGTCGCGGCAGAACGGTGCTGCGGGAGTCGCTGGAGCACGCGGTGTACGGGTTCGATGACGAGGTACAGTCGAACACGCTCGACTCCCACATATCGCGTCTCCGTCGAAAGCTGGCCGAAGCGGGTGCGGGAATCGAGATCCACGCGATCAGAGGCGTCGGCTATTTGTTGAAAGCGTCGTCGTGAGCGCGCGGCCACCGTCGCTGAAGCGCGCACTGATCGTCAAACCGATGCTGATCCAGTTCGCGACGCTGACCACCATGCTCTCAGTGATCCTCCTCGTGTTCGTGCGGATGAGCAGCAACGTCGCGTATACCGAGGAGACGATCACCGGCGTCATCGCGCAGTCGATCGTTCGCCACGCCGATGGCCGACTGACGGTGCGCCCGACACCGGAACTGGCGCGATTGCGCGCGGAAACGCCCGGTCTCTGGTTCGTCGCTGAAGACGATCGCGGGCGCAACGTCACGCTTGGCCAGGTACCGCCGCCATACGCGCATTTCGGTGGTGCGCTGCACCGGCTTTCCTACATGCAGATCCGGGACCGGGCGCCACCCTATGGGTTGTCCGCGGTCATTCGACAGGAGGTTTCGCCGGCGGGCAAGCTGACGATCCTTGCGCACGGCAAGCTGACCGAGCTGACGGTCTCGCTACTCGTCGCGTTCAATCTCTTCAGCATCCTGGTCATCGTCCTGCTGGCGCTGGTCTCGCTGGTGGTCACGCCGTGGATCGTCAGGCGATCGCTCGCGGGGGTGAACCGGATCGCAGAGGAGGCGGGACGGATCGATGCCCATCGCCGCGGCTGGCGGCTGGGGGAAGATCAGGTGCCGATCGAGATCCTGCCGCTGGTTCGCGCGGTCAACGACGTTCTGCGGCGCCTCGACGAGGGATATGAGCGACAACGACGCTTCATCGCCTCGGCCGCGCACGAGTTGCGCACGCCGATCGCCATCCTGCGGATCAAGGTCGACGGCGCGGACGAGGCGGCGACGCGCAGCCTTGGCAGCGATGTGCACCGGCTCGCCAATCTTGCCGAGCAACTGCTCGATCTCCAGCGGCTGGATGTCGCCCGCGAGCAGGCCGATGTCGATCTCGTATCCCTGGTGAGACGAGTCGCCGCCGAACTCGCGCCGCTACTGATCGCCGCCGATAGCACGATCGAAGTGGTCGTCGTCGAACCGTGCACGATCTGCGGCGACGCGGGGCCGATCGAGCGCGTGCTGACGAATTTGGTGCAGAATGCGATCGAGCATGGTGGCCGTCACGTGATCGTCCGCGTGCTGGGCCATGGGTTCGAAGTCGAGGACGACGGCATCGGCATACCGATCGAGGAGCGCGAGCGCGTGTTCGAGCCCTTCCACCGCCTGAAGCCGAGATCCACGGGCGCCGGCCTCGGCCTGAACCTGGTGCGGCAGGTGGTCGAACTGCACGGCGGACGCGTGTCGATCCTCGCGGCACCGGTGAACGGCACGGTGGTGCGGGTCGAGTTTCTCGATCGATAACGGTGCTTGGCCGAACCATACACACGCAATGTTCGCCCCGCATCTGACCGCATCGGCAAGATCAGACCTGATCTGGACACGCCGTCGGCAGACATCCGGGGTATCTATGATGACATTGTATTTTCTGACGCCAATCCTGCGCATAGTGGTGCCGATCGTGACCAGCATTTTACTGGTCGTCGGCTTGAACGGTTGTGCCACGCTCGAGGAGCGGCGCCGTGTATCTCTGGCGCAGGATATCGATACCTGTGCCAGCTTTGGCGCGGCGTATGGGTCGCCGGACTATACGGGGTGCATGCTGACTCAACAGCAACGCCGTGACGCGCAGGGTGTCGAGGCCTTGGAACGGGCTCGCCTCGCCACGAGATCAACAAGACGATGCAGGACATGACCGACAGCCGGATCCGGAACTGCGAGCGTCAGCGGAAGCATGACCGCCCCGGCGCGCAACGAAGGACGTGTGCCTGATCCGCCACGATGAGCCTCTTCCGTTGGCCATTGGTGATTGAAACAGCGTCACCAATGGCCGACGGGTAGTTGCACGAGGATCAGAAGCCGGCGTTGATGCCGAACAAGACCTTCGATGTCGTCAGACCATTTCCATAGTCGATCTTGTTATATTCGGCCCGCAAGAACAGTCCGGAATACACGGCCGTCTCGATGCCGCCGCCAAACAGGAAGCCATTCTCGGTAACTTTGGCTTTCACGTCGCTGGTCGTGACGGCGCGAAAATCGGTCTTTTCGCGAACCTGGAGCAAACTATAGCCCACGCGGCCGTACAGCAGTATCTGTGGTTCGACGAGGAATCCTGCACGGCTCGAAACATCGAGCGACCAGCGCGGTTTCAGCGTGTAGACGCCCAATGCCTCGTCGGCCGAGAGATTGGTATCGCTGCGTCCAATCGCAACTTCGGACCCTATGACGAAGCTTTGGCCCAATTGGTTATCGTATCCCAAATGTAGGCTATACCCAATGCCGTCTTTTCTGCGATCGATGACAGAGGATAGGCGTGGCAGGTCATAGTGAACCGTCGTTCGTCTCCAGTCGGTATCAGCACCGATCTTGAAGCCGCTGAATGTCGGCTCAGCAGGCGTGTCCTGGGACTCCATCTGTGTTGGTTCCGGTGCGTGCTGCTGGACTTGCGCCGTGGCAGGTAGAGATATCGCCGCGCATATGCTCGTGACCAGGTATGAGATTTTCATCGAACGCCTTCCATTTGGTCTGGATCAGACCGTAAGAAGACTTTGTCCGCCGAGAATTGCGCAGGCATTGTGCGTTGGCCAGGCGCGCGAGGGCGGACAGTACTTTACACGCTGGAGCGCGGCAGTGACGTCGTGCCAGTGTCGGGAACAGGCGCAGTTCGGCGTCTACCGCGATCTCGTCGCCGCCGAGCCCGACCTCATCCCGCAACTCGGCGACTAGATTGCGAGCAGAGCTATCCCGATGATGTCTGCGTTCGCACCGTCGGAGCATCCGAACCTTCTAATCTCGCCGTCCATCCGCCGAAGCGGGCATAGAGCGTCGGCAGGACGAACAGCGTCAGCAGCGTGGCCGAGATCAGCCCGCCGATCACGACGGTCGCGAGCGGTCTCTGCACTTCGGCGCCGGCGCCGTGGCCGAGTGCCATCGGTACGAAGCCGAGGCTGGCGACCAGTGCCGTCATCGCGACCGGTCGCAGTCGCGCCAACGCGCCGTCGTGCGCGGCGCGTGTCCTGTCCATGCCGCGAGCCATCAGGTCGTGGATCGACGAGACCATCACCAGCCCGTTGAGCACGGCGATACCCGAGAGCGCGATGAACCCGACCGCAGCCGAGACGGAGAACGGCATCCCTCGAGCCACGAGCGCGAGGACGCCGCCGACGAGTGCGAGCGGCACGCCGGTGAACACGATCGCCGCGTCGCGGACGGAGCCGAGCGCGCCGTAGAGCAGCAGCATGATGACCGCAAAGCAGACCGGTACGACGAGCATCAGGCGGTCGCGCGCGGAGGCGAGGTTCTCGAACTGCCCGCCCCATTCGACATAGGTTCCGGGTGGCATCGTCACCTGCGTATCGATCGCCGCACGCGCGTCGGCGACCACGCCCGCGACGTCGCGGTCGCGGACGTTGGCCTGGATGACCACGCGGCGCTTTCCGTTTTCGCGGCTGATCTGGTTGGGGCCATCGACGACCGCGACGTCGGCGACGGTAGACAGCGGCACGAACCCACCTGCCGACGTCGGGACGGGGATTTGCGCGACTTGAGTGAGGTCCGATCGCGACGCTTCGGACAGGCGGATCACGACGGGGAAGCGCCGGTCGCCCTCGAAGATCATGCCGGCCTCACGTCCACCGATCGCGGCGGCGACGGTGTCCTGCACGTCGCCCGCGGTGACGCCGATGCGCGACATCGCCATGCGGTTCGGGCGGATGTCGAGCATCGGTAAACCTTCTGTCTGTTCGACGCGGACGTCGACGGCGCCGCGCGTCGCTGGCAGGACCTCGGCGATGCGGTCGGCGGCGGCGTTCATGCCACCGAAATCGTCGCCGAAGATTTTGACCGCGATGTCGCCGCGCACGCCGGCGATCAGTTCGTTAAAGCGCATCTGGATCGGTTGGGTGATCTCGTACGCGTTGCCGGGCAGCGTCGACAGTTGCTGCTCCATCCGCGCGACCAGCTTTTCCTTCGAAAGGCTCGGGTCGGGCCACTCGGCCTTCGGCTTCAGGATAACAAAGGTGTCGGTGGCGTTCGGCGGCATCGGATCGCTCGCGATCTCGGACGTGCCGGTGCGCGAGAAGGCGAAACGGACCTCGGGTTGGCGGGCAAGGACCTTCTCGACCTGGAACTGCATCGCTTGGCTCTGATCGACCGAGGTGCCGGGGATGCGGACCGCCTGGACGAGGATGTTGCCCTCATCGAGCTGCGGCAGGAACTCCTGCCCGAGCGTAGTGAAGGCAACGCCCGCCAGCGCGAGTGCGCCGACGGCGATGCCCAGCGTGATGCTCGGGCGGCGCATCGCCTTGCCGAGACCCGGTTCGTAGCGGCGACGCAGCCAGCCGATGATCCGGCTCTCTTTCTCGTCGACGGTTCGGCTGAGAGCGATCGCGATGGCCGCCGGGACGAACGTCATCGACAGGACGAAGGCGAAGACAAGCGCGATGATGACGGTCAGCGCCATCGGCTCGAACATCTTGCCCTCGACGCCGGTGAAGGTGAGCAGCGGCGCGTAGACCAGAATGATGATCGCCTGCCCGTAGACCGAGGGGCGGATCATCTCGCGCGCCGATGCCGCGACCAGATCGAGCCTTTGTCGCAGAGGCAGAGGCAGTGGCTCGCTGCGGCCGTGCTGCGCGTCGCCCAAACGGCGGAGTGCGTTCTCGACGATGATGACGGCGCCGTCCACGATCAGCCCGAAATCGAGCGCGCCCAGACTCATCAGGTTCGCGGACACGCCGGCCTTCAGCATGCCGATGCTTGTCAGCAGCATCGTGATCGGAATCACCAGTGCGGCGATCAGCGCCCCGCGAAAATTGCCGAGCAGCACGAACAGCACGACGATGACCAGCACCGCGCCCTCGGCGAGGTTGCGGGCGACGGTCGCGATCGTCGAATTGACGAGTTCAGTGCGGTTGAGCACCGGCTTCACCACCACGTCGACGGGAAGTGCGTGGCCGATCTCCTCAAGCCGCGTGCCGACTCCGGTCGAGACGGTGCGGCTGTTCTCCCCGATCCGCATAACTGCGGTGCCGACGACGACCTCGTGGCCGTTCTCCGACGCCGAGCCCATCCGCAATGCCTGGCCGGTGCGGACGGTGGCGATCTGGCTGAGCAGGATCGGCACACTTTCACGCGTCGCGACCACGGTGCGCGCGAGCTCGTCGGCGTTGCGGATCCGGCCGTCGGCGCGGACTGCGAGACCCTCGCCGTTACGGTCGACGATCCCCGCACCCGCGCTGGTGTTATTGCGTTCGAGCGCGGTGGCGAGGTCCTGGAGCGTGATCTTCATCGCCGCCATTCGCTGGATATCGGGGACGACGAGATATTGCTTGGTGTAACCGCCAAGGCTGTCGACCCCCGCGAGGCCCGCGCTGCTCTTGAGCTGCGGCGTGACGATCCAGTCCTGCACCGTGCGCAGATAGGTCGCCTTGTCGGGTTCGCTGACGAGGTGCTCGCCTTCCGGCGTTATGTAGCTGCCGTCCTTCTGCAGGCCGGGCTCGCCGTTGCGGTGGCGGACCTGGTCGAGCTCGCGATATTCGACCGTCCACATGAAGATGTCGCCGAGCCCGGTAGCGATAGGCCCCATCTCGGGCACCACGCCGTCGGGCAGATCCCCCTCGGCGGTCCGCAGCCGCTCCGCCACCTGCGACCGCGCGAAGTAGATATCGGTCTTCTCGTCGAACACCGCAGTGACCTGCGCGAAGCCGTTGCGGCTGAGCGACCGCGTGTAGTCTAGGCCGGGGATGCCGGCGAGCGCGGTCTCGACGGTGAAGGCGACCTGCTTCTCGATCTGGTCGGGCGACAGCGCGGGCGCGCGGACGTTGATCTGGACCTGGTTGTTGGTGATGTCGGGGACGGCGTCGATCGGCAGCCGCTGGATGGCGAACACCCCGGCAAGCGCCGCGGCGAGCGTGAGCAGCAGGACGAGCCAGCGCTTCTCTACGGCAAAGGTTACGATACGCGAGAGCATGGCCTAGTCCCCGTCCTGCGCCGCGCCCTTGCCGAGTTCGGCCTTGAGCGTGAACGAGTTGGTCGAGGCGATGCGCTCCTCGCCGGTGAGGCCCGCGGTCACGGTAACAGCGCCGCCATTGGTGCGACCAAGAGTCACCGGCGTCGCCCGGAAGCCGGTCGCGGTGCGGACGAACACGTGCGGCCGGTCACCGATCATCTGCACGGCGGCCGAGGGCACGGCGACGCTGCGGTCCCCGCTGGAGGGGAGAAGCACCGACACGCCGACATTCTCGCCGACGCGCCAGACGCCGCCCGCGTTGTCGATCGTCGCGATCACGGGGACGAGGCGCGTGGTTTCGTCGAGGATCGGCGAGACGAAGGTCACGCGGCCTTCCTGGCGGCGGTCGGAGGACGTGACTTCCACGCGGGCACCCGGCTTCACGCGGCCAGCATCCGCGGGAACGAGCGACATCGTCACCGACACCTTGGCGAGGTTGGCGACGCGGAAGATTTCGGCATCGGCGGCGACCTGTTGTCCCAGCGTGGCCGACCGGGCGATCACCTGGCCGGCAATGGGCGAGCGTACCGCGATGCGGTTGAGCGCACCGCCTCCGCCACCCGTGGCCGACAGCTGCTGCCTCGCGAGTCGGAGCGCGATGCCGGCCTCGGTCGCAGCAGTTCGGGCTGCGACAAGATCCTGTTCGGGCGATACGCGCTCGGCGAACAGCCGCTGTTCGCGGCGCAGGTTCGACTGCGCGAGCGCGGACCGCGCACCGGCGGCCTCGACCTCGGCGTTGAGCGACGCTGCCTCGCGGCTTTCGATGATCGCCAGCGTCTCGCCGCGGCCGATGGACTGGCCGAGGTTGCGGGTGAGCGAGACCAGCCGGCCGCCGATCGGCGCGGCCACGACCTGGACGCCCTGTGGATCGCCCTCGATCGTCGCGGGCAGTTCGATCGCGCCGGCGACGCCGCCGACGGTCGGGCGCGTGACCTCGATACCGGCGTCGGCGATCTGCTGTGCCGACAGGGTCGCGACCGTGGGATCGCCGGAAGCCTTCTCGGGGTCCTCGTTCGCCACCGCGTTGGCAGCGGGCGTCGGGTCGGGGGAGGGGCCACAGCCTGCGAATGCCAAGGCGGCAGCGGCAGGCGCGATCGTGCGCAAGATCGTGCGGTTCATCGGTCGGTGTCCCTGGCAATCGGCGCTTCGGCAGTCAGCCGTTCGAGGCGCGCACGTGCGTCGTGATAGGCGGCAAGCGCGTCGATCGCGGCCGTCCGTGTGTCGAGAAGCGTCCGCTCCGCATCGAGCAGGTCGAGCTGCCCGAACTTGCCTTCGCGGTAGCCGATGCGCGCGATCCGCGCCGCCTCCACGGCGGCTGTGAGCGCCGGCCCGGTCGCGTTGCGTGCCGTGGTCGCGGCATTCGCTGCCTCAGCCTGCGTGGTTGCGATGTCTTGCTCGGCATCGAGCAAGGCCATGCGGCGCAACGCGTCCGACTGGTCGCGCTGCGCATCGGCGACGGCAACCGCCGATCGACCGCCGTTGAAGACGTTCAGCGGGATCGAGACGCCGAACACCGCCGCGGTATCGTTGGTCTGCTCGAGCCGTCGTGCGCTGGCACTGAGCGTCAAGTCGGGCACGCGCTGGCTTCGCGCTAGCCGCACCTGCGCGGTCGCGGTGTCTAGATCCGCGCGGGCTGCTGCGGCGATGAGTGTCCCCGTTGAATGGGATGGCTGGAGGGGGCCGAGCGCGTCCACTAGCTGGAACCAGGAATCATCGAGCGCGCCGACCGGCATTCCAATAAGCCGGGCAAGGTTCGTCGCGGCGACGGCGGCTGAACGGTCCGCACGTTCCAAGGCGCCCTCGGCCGCAAGACGCGCAACGTCTGCACGCTGTTCCTCAAGCGGTGAGGCGCGTCCCGCCTGCACCCGAATCTTGGCGGCGCGGAGCACTTCGGCGGCAATCCCGACCTGATCGCGCGCGACCGCTGCACGACGTTGCGCGGCCACCCCGACGACGTATGCCTGCGTGACCCGCAGTCGGAGGTCGGCGCGCGCAATCTCTGCTGCGATACCTGCGCGGCCGATCTGCGCGTCGGCGAGCGCCACCCGGGCCTGCCGCTTGCCGCCGCGTTCCAGGGGCAGCGCCAACCCCAGCGTCGTTTCGGACGAGCGCAGGCCGCGATAGATCCCGGACCCGGCGACGTTCTCGGTCTCGGCGACGATCGACGGGTTCGACCGAAGCGCCGCGACCCGGCGCTGGGCCTCGGCCGCGCGAACGCCGGCGGACGCGGCATCCTGGAAGGGCGACGACGCGACGGCGCGGCCAAGCGCTTCTGCGAGCGTAAGGACCGGTTCCGCCAAAACCGGCGGACGGGTCTGGGCCTGCAGCGACGATGCGCAGGCGCCTGCGGCCACGATAGCCGCGAAAATACGATGCATGGGAATGCTCCTGACGAAGTAGACGCAGGCGCGCTCGGCGCACCCGATCGACGTGTCAGGCCCGGGGCGGTCTCAGCGCAGTGTCGGCGTTCCGCCCGACCAGCGCCGCGCCGTCGAAGGACGCGAGCGTGGCGCCGGTTGGACCGGTTATGCCGTCCAATGCGTCGGAGTCCGGCGCGCTCATATGGTGCGCGTGGCAACTGCCGTGATGATGCGGATAGCCCTTGTCGGCATCGGCCGCGACCTGATCGCCATCGCTATCGATATGCAGGGCAGCTTCGTACTGGCTGGTCTCGATGCAACCGCCAACCTCGGCCGCATGCGCCACGCCGACCCAAGTGGTCAGCACGAGCATCAGACAGGCAAGGAAGGGCAGGAGCCTACGCATCGCCGACCGAATAGCAGATGCTCGCGCTACTGTAACGGGCATCGTGGTAAAGCGGTGGCGGAGCAGGCGTCACGCCTGGACACGAGATGCGTGGCATGGCGGGTATCGACCGGCCCCATCTCGCCAAGTTCCGATCGAACCATCGACACTGGCCGCGTGCATTGGCGGCATACGCCGAATTTCCCGTGAACGAGCCTCGGCGATGCGGTAGCGCGGCTGGGCAGCTCTATTGGGATACCGCGCCATGATCATCTCCAGCGACGAAATCGTCGACCTGCCCTCGGCGGATGGTGGCGTGATGCGGGTTCACATGTTTCGCCCGGCAATCGAGGGGCGGTTTCCCGGGGTTTTGCTGTTCTCGGAAATCTATCAGGTGACCGCGCCGATCCGGCGGCTGGCGGCGTATATCGCGGGGCACGGCTACTGTGTCGCGGTCCCCGAGGTGTATCACGAGTATGAAGCGCCAGGGACCGTGCTGGCGTACGACACCGCCGGTACGGATCGCGGCAACGCGTTGAAGATCGCCAAGCCGGTTGCGGCGTTCGATGCCGATGCGACCGCCGGGCTGGATTTTCTCGCCGGGCACGCGGCCTGTACGGGGCGGCTTGCGACGGTGGGCGTGTGCCTGGGCGGGCATCTGGCGTACCGTGCCGCGCTAGATCCGCGCGTGCTGGCGGCGGCGTGTTTTTATCCGACCGATATCCATGCGGGATCGCTCGGGCTCGGCAAGGATGACGACAGCCTCGCGCGGATGGCGGACCTGAAGGCCGAAACGCTGCTCGTCTTCGGTCGCGCCGATCCGCATGTGCCGTTTGCCGGCCGGGCACTCATCCGTGCGCGCCTGGAAGAGGTCGGTGCGCGCTATGAATGGCATGAGGTCAACGCCGCGCACGCGTTCCTGCGCGACGAGGGGCCCCGGTACGACGCGGCACTGTTCGCGCAGGCGACCGGGTGGATGTTCGCATTGTTCCAGCGGGTTCTGTCTGCCTCCGACTGAGGGTCCAGCGCCTTGTGTACCGGTAGCGATCGCGTGATCTCGCTATTGAACGACGGCTGTCTGACGGGTGTGCCCTGATCTGACTGAGCCGTTCTCTACGACGCTTCGTCCGTAACCCGCCGACAGAAGCGATTTATGAATTTGCTACGGGATGACGATGCGCGTTCGGCGGCCATAATACTGCTCAACTCGCTGAAAAGTCGATGAGACCATCCTAGATCCCGAACCGGTAGAGCCGACCACGTAATATTGGCCTAACCGAACTATCTTGACTCGTCGACCAATAGCGGTGAGATAGCGCTATCAACGGACCCGCATAGACGGGCGTGACGAGGAATGGGGATGGCTTTTAACGCTATTGATGTCGCATGCCCGTCGACCAGTTGGTCGAGCCGGTGGAGTACGTCGCGCAGTACCTAGCGCCCGGCACCTGACGTTTTTCAAGCTTTCATAACAACGAGACGCTTCCTGCCGCCAGTCGGACAGCGAGGTTCGAAGAGGATCCTGAACATGACGCCTTTCAAAATGGCCCCTCGTCTTACGCGCGCAGCGCTCCTGTGTGCGACGACGATGGTAGCGCTGTCGTCGACCGTTGCGGCGGCGCAGACCATTCCGCCGACGCAGGACCCGGCACCAGCCGCGTCGCAAGGTGCCGCGCCCGCCACCGCCGGGCCGACCGCGCCTGCCGCGTCGCCAGCCGCGGCCCTGCCGGACTCCGACCAGACCCCCGGCACGATCGATGCGGCCGATAGCGGCGACATCGTCGTCACCGGCTATCGTTCGAGCCTCGCCAAGTCGACCAACGCCAAGCGCGCAGCGACAGGCTTCACGGATTCGATCTTCGCCGAAGACATCGGCAAGTTCCCCGACACCAACATCGCCGAATCCTTCAACCGCATCCCCGGCATCACCATCACGCGCGACGTGACCGGTGAAGGCACGAACGTCGCGATCCGTGGCCTCGGATCGAACTTCACGAACGTCACGCTCAACGGCGCGACGATCGCGGTGGCGTCGTCGGGCGCGACCGATGCGCAGGGTACCGATCGCTCGGTCGATCTCAGCTTCTTCCCGACCGACCTGTTCACCAAGCTGACCGTCAACAAGAGCTATACCGCGGACCTGCTCGAAGGCGGAGCAGCGGGTAACATCGACCTTCGTTCGGCGCGGCCGTTCGATCGCGCGACCTCGTTCCTCGCCTACAACGTACAGGGGACGAAGCAGTCGCCCGAGGACCGCATCGGTGCCCGCGGCTCGCTGATCGGTAGTTGGCGCGGTGACAAGGTCGGTATCCTCGCAGGCGTGTCCGCCCAGCGCCTGTTCACCGACACGCGCGGGTTCGAGACGATTGGCTATACCAATCCGGCGCTGTCTGCGGCGCAGTGCGGCGCTGCTTCGGGCTGCAACACGACGGGTGGCGGCAACTGGACGATCCCAGCCGTGGTGCCTGTCGGTGCCGGTGCGGGGCTGGTAGCCGGTACGCCGATCACCAGCGCGTTCCTGCTCGCGAACAACCCGGGTGCGACGATCCAGCAGATCGACAACGCATTGCTGCCGCGGCTCGGGCGTTCGACCAGCATTCGCGGTCCGCGTGACCGTATCAACGCGATCGTCAGCGCCGAGTGGCAGCCGACCGACACACTGCATTTCTACGTCGATGGCCTGTACGGCTACAAGAAGAACGACCTGACGCGCGAGAACATGGCGTGGATCGTCCGCAACGGCGCGATCATCCCGACCAACCTGACGTTCGACAAGGCCGACTGCACGATCGGCTGCGTCGTCACCGGCGGGACGTTCGCCAACGCGCAGTTCTTCAACGAATTCCGCCCGTACACCGAGACGACGAAGCTCTTCAGCATCAACCCCGGCGGCGAGTGGGAAATCTCCGACACGCTCAAGCTGAACCTGCAGGGCAATTACGCGCGCTCGACCTTCCACCGCGAGAACCCGTCGGTCGGCCTGACGACCCCGCTGGGTGTCGGCAACACCGTGACCTATTCGAACGACGGCAGCGGCATCCCGACGATCCAGAGCGCGCTGGACCTGAACGATCCGGCGAATTTCGGCTGGAATCCCGGCAGCCGCGTCAACATCTCCGACGAACGCCGGCTCAACAAGAGCAAGGGCGCGCGCGGCGACCTGACCTGGGGCAAGCCGGCCCTCAACCTGAAGATCGGCGGCGCGTTCGACGACGTGTCGCGCCGGATCAGCAGCAACGACAACAGCCAGGCCTACCAGAACGCGGTTTGCGGCAATAATCCCAGCGTGTTCGTCGCCTCGCCGAATTCGCAGCCGCCCTGCGAAGGCCTGAATGCGCCGGGGGTGATCCCAGCCGGCTACCCGACCTATCCGGGCTTCGGCACCGGATCGACCGCGGGCATGACCGGCCCGGTGACCTATGGTGGCTCGCTCGTTCCCAACTCGGCGGCCCCAAGCTACCTGACACCAGGGCCGGCCGGTTTCGTGACGGTCGACTGGCCGAAGTTCGCGGCTGCGACCAACTATGACTTCTACCACGACAACTCGCCGGAAAGTGGCGCGTCCACCACGGGCGCAAGCGGCGGCGGCATTCGCGAAGTGGTGAAGTCCGCGTTCGCCACGGTGAACGGCGAGCAGGACCTTGGCGGCAACATGCTGCGGTTCAACGTCGGCGTGCGCTACGTCAACACGATCCAGACGATCACGGGTCGCGTCTCGTTGCCCGATCCGCGCAATACGACCGCGACCGGCGTCGCGTTGCCGGACGGTAGCCGCTATCCGAACCTCGTCAGCATCGTGTCGACGCGCAACGTTTATTCGAAGTGGCTGCCCGCCGCGACCTTCGCCTACGACGTCAGCGAGCACGCGGTGGTCCGCGTCGCCGGATCGCGTACCATGACGCGTCCCGATCCGTCGGCGCAGCTGCCGGGCGTGAACTTCGGCGCGCCGTCGGCGGATCAGGCCTCGATCGGCAACCCGGCGCTCGAGCCGTACATGTCGACGAACATCGATCTGGGCTTCGAATATTATACCGGCCGCGAAGGCGTGGTCAGCTTCAATGCGTTCCGCAAGTCGATCAAGGGCTTCACGAACACCGCGATCAGCACGGTTCCGTTCTCGAACCTGTCGCAATACGGGATCACCTACGACACGCTGAACCCGACGCAGCAGATCGCGATCAACTCGCGTGGCGGCCCCGGCACCGCGCAGGTCCAGGTCACGTCGCAGGTCAACGTGGCGGACAAGCTGACCATCAACGGGCTCGAATTCCAGTGGGTCCAGCCGCTCGACTTCCTGACCAAGAATATCGGCATCACCGGGTTCGGCTTCAACGCCAATGCGACGGTCGTCGACCAGACCAGCAAGGGTGCGGCAACCGCGTTCGGCGTGGCGCCGTTCACCTACAACATCACGGGCTATTACGAAAAGCACGGCGTGATGCTGCGGGTGTCGACGACCTCGCGCGAGGGCTCGCAGAACAGCGGCGCGGCGCAGAACGGCATTCCGGCAGCGGCATTGTTCGGCACGGACTATACGACCTACGACTTCTCGTCGTCGTTCGACCTAGACAAGATCTTCGGTTTTGCCGGGGCGCCGCAGTTGACGGTCAACGTCGCGAACTTCACGAACGCTACGCTGCGGTCGTACTTCCAGTTCGAGAATGCGACCTTCACGCAGTACAAGCCGGGTCGTCAGTTCCTGGTCGGTCTGCGCGGGACCTTCTAGTAGACCAGACGGTGCGGTCGTGATGCGACCGCACCGTCGGTATCTACCTCAAGACGTGGTCGCGACCGGGTCTACGATCGCACCTATGATCGACAAGATCGGTTCGACGATACTAGCGCAGCCGGCGAGATTTCGCAGGTAAGACCCGACGGGCGCGCGGTCGGGCTACGGATAGCCGATGCGAGGTCCGCCAAGCGCAGTCAGCGGGTTTCACATGGGGCTGTCCGCCTGCTCACGACAGGAGAGACGACGATGTCACAGGCCGTATCACGCCGTACGCTGATGGGTGGTGCCGCATGTGGCGCTGCGCTCGCGACGCTGCCCTTGCTCGCTGTCGAGGCACATGCGACGCCCAACCCGCGGACCGCGTTTGCCTTGATCGAAAAGGGCATTCCGGCGGCAGTCATGATCGACGCCGACGCCGACAGTGCGGTCCGGCATGTCGCCAGCAATTTTGCGGCCGATTTGGAGAGGGTCAGCGGTACCGCTGCGCGCCTGACCGATGGCGCGAGCGGCGTTGTGCAGGGGCCGGCGGTTATCATTGGCGTTCTCGGCCACAGCGCCGTCATCGATCGTCTCGTAGCGGCGGGCAAGATCGCGGCCGCCGACCTGCACGGCGAATGGGAAGCGTTTCGGCAAATCGTCGTCGACGACCCGATGCCGGGCGTGTCGCGTGCGCTAGTGATCGTCGGGTCCGACCGGCGCGGCGCGGTGTACGGTACCTACGACGTATCCGAGCGGATCGGCGTTTCGCCGTGGCACTGGTTCGCGGACGTGCCCGTCCGTCGTCGGCGCGACGTGCTGATCCCTGCCGGCTCCAGGTGCGACCAGCCCAAGGTCCGCTATCGCGGGTTCTTCATCAACGACGAGGATCCTTGCCTCAGCGGCTGGGCGAAGAAGGCGTTCGGTGGCGTGAACGCGGCGATGTACGTGCACGTCTTGGAACTGCTGCTACGGATGAAGGGCAATTATCTGTGGCCCGCCATGTGGGGCAAGGCGTTCGCGGATGACGACCCCGCGAGCATGGTGCTGGCCGACGCGATGGGCGTGATGATGGGCAATTCGCACCACGAGCCGATGCTGCGCGCGCAGGCCGAATGGCATCGTCACGAGGACAAGGGCGTGACCGGCGGCGCATGGGATTACGACAGGAACGGCGCCAACCTGCGGAAATTCTGGCGCGGCGGGATCGAGCGCATGATGGCGAAGGGCGGCGGCCAGCATTACGACTCCGTCGTGACCGTCGGCATGCGCGGAGACGGCGACGAGGCGATGGCCGAGGGCACCGCAACCGGGCTGCTCGAACGCGTCGTCGCCGACCAGCGCAAGATCATCGCCGACGTCACCGGCAAACCGGCGACTGAGACGCCGCAGGTCTGGGCGCTCTACAAGGAAGTGCAGGACTATTACGATCACGGCATGAAGGTGCCGGACGACGTCACGTTGCTGTTCTCGGACGATAATTGGGGCCAGATCCGTCGCCTGCCCGATCCCGCCGCACCACCGCGAAAAGGTGGGTACGGCATCTATTATCACTTCGATTACGTCGGCGGTCCGCGCAACTACAAGTGGATCAACACCAACCAGATCGAGAAGACTTGGCAGCAGATGGACCTGGCGTACCGGCGTGGTGCGGCGCAGATCTGGATCGTCAACGTCGGCGATATCAAGCCGATGGAATATCCGCTGGGGTTCTTCCTGGCGCAGGCCTGGAACCCGGATGCGATGACCCCAGCCGCGGTTGCCGACTATCCGCGCGCATGGGCGACGGCGACGTTCGGCCCGGACCAGGCGCGCGCGATCGGCGAGATCGTTACTCAGTACAGCCAGTATGTCGCACGCCGAAAGCCCGAACTGATCGACCAGGACAGCTTCCCGCTAGGCGGAGTCAATCCCAAGGGCCTCGATGGCGGCGAGTTCGGCGCGATGGTTGCGCAGTGGGACGCGCTGGAGGCACGGATGCTTACGGTTCGCGCCACGCTGCGGCCGGATCAGCGCGACGCCTATTACCAGTTGGTCGAGTTTCCCGTGGCAGCCGTCGCGAACCTGTACCGGATGTATTACGGCACCGCGTGGAACCGGCTGCTGGCGTCGAAGAACGACGCCCGTGCCAATTATTTTGCCGATCAGGTCGAAACCGCTTTCCGGCGCGACGGCGAACTGACGCAGCGGTATCACGCGATCAACGGCGGCAAGTGGGACGGCATGATGGCGCAGGTCCATATGAGCTATGTTATCTGGAACGATCCCACCAAACAGACCATGCCGAGCATCGTCCGGGTCGGCGCCGATACGCCCGAGGCAAAGCGTCGGCAGCAGCCGGTCTTCGTTCCGACGCCCGCGACGCAGGCCGGTATCGTCGCCCTCGAAGCACCCGCGTTCAGTCGCGCGCGCGACGGCAAGGGGCTGCGCTGGACGACGATCCCGCATTTGGGTCGTACGGCAGGTGCAGTGATCGCGATGCCGCAGGGTCGACCGGCAACGCTGGCGAGTGACGGCGTCTGCCTGGAATACGACGTCACCGTGGCGAAGGCGGGACCGGCGACGGTGACGCTGTACCTCGTGCCGACGCTCGACACGTTCGTTCATGACGGGTCGCGGATCGGCGTGTCGATCGACGGCGGTGCGGTTCAGATCCTGCGTGCGGTACTCGAGCCTACCGGAGGCGATACGGACAATATTGCCAAGGCGCGCTGGGCGGATGCGGTGCGTGACAATGGCGTACGATTGTCGACAGGCCTTGGTGACGTCGCAAGCGGCCGTCATACGATCAAGATCTGGCGGCTGGACGACAATATGGTGCTCCAGAAGCTGGTACTTGCGACCACCCCGGTACCGGTGTCCTATCTAGGTGCGGTTCCCGTCGCCTGACGGAACGCGCCGCGCGCCTATCCCTTAGGGTATTCGACGATGCCAGTTTCCTTGGGAAGGGCGACGTAGTAGCATCAATACGCAGACATTAGATTGGTAAGTCCAGTGGCAAAGCCCGCCTCCCAGAACGCGCTGTTCGCGGTCGGAAAATACGACGCTCCCGCGAACGACCGCTTGTACCAGCGTCTGGCGCGGCGGCTGTTCGAGGAATTGGTCGCAGGCACCTACGCGATCGGCGATCGGCTGCCCGCCGAACGCGAGCTGGCGATCGACTACGGCGCCAGTCGCCCGGCGGTGCGTGAAGCCCTCATCGCGCTGGAAGTGCAGGGTTTTATCGAAGTCCGTGTCGGCTCCGGGGCGTATGTCTGCCGGCTGCCGGGGCAGGGCGAAGAGCCGGGTTTCGCGATTACCGCGTTCGAACTGACCGAAGCGCGGATCATGTTCGAGGGTGAGGCGGCAGCGCTCGCAGCGGTCCAGATCACCGATGCGGAGATCGACCTGCTCGACGGACTGGTCGAGGCCATGACGACCGAGAATTTGCTGACCGAAGTCACCGAGATCGCCGATCGCGATTTCCACATGGCGATCGCCCAGGCGACGCGGAATTCGGGCGTGGTTCGGACGATCGAGGATCTGTGGCATTTACGCTCGACGTCGCCCGAATGCGCGCTTCTCCATGCCAAGGCGCGCAACGCCAAAGTGCGGCCGGTCGTCGCCGAACATGCTGCAATCGTTGATGCTTTGCGCGCGCGCGACGCGGCGGCGGCGCGTGGCGCGATGCGCGCACACCTGACGTCGGTGATGGACCACCTCCTGTTCCAGACCGAAGAGATGGCAATGGAACAGGCTCGACTGGCGCTCGCGACGACTCGCCAGCGTTACGGCGGCGTTCCGACCATTTGATCCATATGGTGACCAAGCGCTTATAGGTTGTCAGACCAATTCGATCGTTGCTATCGATATTGAGAGCATGTGGCTGCACCGCCATGGAAAAACGGGGATGAGCGGCCGATGAAGATGACCCAGACCATGCGCTGGTTTGGCCCGAACGACCCGGTGCCGCTCGACGCCATCCGCCAGGCCGGCGCGACCGGGATCGTCACGGCACTGCACGAGGTCGCCAATGGCGACGTGTGGACCGTCGACGCCATCGCCGCGCGTCGCGTCATGATCGAGGACGCCGGGCTCGACTGGAAAGTGGTCGAGAGCCTGCCCGTCGTCGAGGATCTGAAGCGGCGCTCGGGCGACTGGGATCGGCTGATCGAGGCCTATGTTACCAGCCTGCGGAATCTGGCGGGGCAGGGCATCGAGGTCGTGACCTATAATTTCATGCCGTTGCTCGACTGGACGCGGACCGACCTGAGTTGGGCGTTGCCGGACGGCGCACGCGCGTTGCGGTTCGAGCTGCACGCGCTGGCCGCCTACGACATCCACATCCTGCGCCGCCCGGGCGCCAAGCAGGACTACGCAACCGATGTCGTCGCCATCGCCGCCAAGCGGTTTGCGGCGATGGACGGTGCGGCGCGTGCGACGCTGGAGCGGACGATCATCGCCGGGCTGCCGGGTAGCGAGGAGAGCTTCAGTTCGCCGCAGTTGCTCGAACAGATCGAGACCTATGCCGACATCGACGCGTCGCGGCTGCGCGAGAACCACGTCGCGTTCCTGGAGGCGGTGTGTCCAGTCGCCGAGGCGGAGGGCATCCGGCTGGTGGTGCATCCCGACGATCCGCCGTTCCCGATCTTCGGCTTGCCGCGTGTGGTGAGCACCGAGGCGGACGTCAGCGCGCTGTTCGCGGCGGTGCCGTCGGCCGCCAACGGGCTGTGTTTCTGCAGCGGATCGTTCGGTGTTCGTGCGGACAACGACCTGCCGGGGATGGTCCGGCGTCTCGGCGAGCGCATCGGCTTCGTGCATCTGCGATCGGTGCAGCGTGAACCCGGTGGCGCGTTTCACGAGGCGGCGCATCTGGAGGGCGATGCGAACATGCCCGCGATCATGACCGAACTGGTCGCGTTGCAGGCACGCACCGGGCGGTCGCTGCCGATGCGCCCCGATCACGGGCACCAGATGGTGGACGACCTCAACAAGCGGACCAACCCCGGCTATTCACTGATCGGGCGGTTGCGCGGGCTGGCGGAACTGCGCGGGCTGGAAACGGGTATCGCGCATGGCCGAGGCGCCGCGTAGGAACAGAGCCTACCGCGTCATCGCCAGCTGCGTATCGTCGAGCGCCAGGTCGACCAGCTTGCGCATCGCGGCGTTGGCGGCGGCGGGGTCACTCGCGGCGATCGCCTCGTACACGCGGACGTGATCGGGGATCGGGTTGCGCGGCAGCGAGCGGGTGCGCTGCTTGAACTGCGTCGTCCAGCTTACCGCCGCGCCGATGCTCGCGCTGAGCACGACGAGCGCGTCGTTGCGGGTCGCCTGCAACACCGCGTTGTGGAACTCGCGGTCGGCAGCGCGGCCGGCTTCGGTGGCCAGCGTGTGGCGTCGCATCGCGGCGAGCGACTCCTTCATCACGGCGAGGTCGGCACGATCGCGTCGCTCGGCGGCCAGCGCGGCAGCGGCAGGCTCGACGATCGCGCGCAACTCGAACAGCCCGCGGACGAAGTCGATGTCGGGTTCGCCCGCAAAGGCCCAGGCGAGCACGTCGGGATCGAGCAGGTTCCAGCGACTGCGCGGCAACACGCGGGTGCCGGTTTTGGGTCGACTTTCGACCAATCCCTTCGCCATCAGCACCTGGACCGCCTCGCGGTAGGCACTGCGCGACACGTCCAGGGCCTCTGAAAACGCGACTTCGCCCGACAATGTATCGCCCGGGAGATACTCGCCCGACAGGATCGCGGTGCCCAGCTTGTGCGCGATCGCGCCGTGCAGCCGCCGTCCTGTACCGCGGGGCGGGCGTGGCGGCGTAGCGCTTTCCGACGGTATCGCCGCATCGGACACGATTGGCGTATCCGACGACGGGCTCGTCTGATCGGGATTGAAGTTCGTCATTGGTAAGCTCCCATCACCGGGGTGATAGCCGCGTGACAATCGCGAGACGATAAGAGATTTTCTGTCTTGGGGGTCGGAACGCCCTGATACAGGCTGCATACGGTACGCGAGTCGGGCGTGCTGCGGTCGTCGGGGCCGCTGGTAGGTCGGCTGGATGCCCCTGCGTTCGATGACGCGCGGCTGGCCAGTCATCGTTCTCGATATAATCGACCGATCGGCTGTTCAGACAGTCGACCTATAATCCCTGAAGATTTCGGGATCTTAATCCTGCCGCGCATTTGACATCCGCAACATAGTTGCGGTCGATCAGCGGACCCGGATCGGTCGGCGAATGATACATCGTGCCGCGAGCGCCGGCAGCCGACGCGCATTTCCGCCCTCTCGGGACATGCCCGATCCCACGCCAGAGCGCAGGATCGGGCGGTCGTCGATCAGAGGACGCGGTTGATGAGGTTCTCGATCCGCTCCTGCTGGCCCGAGACCGGCTTCGGATCGATGCCGCGCTCGATCGCGAGGTCGGCGATGCCGGCGAGGTCTAGCCCACCGATCGCGCCACCGAACTCACCGTCCCAGCCGGCATAGCGCTTGGTCTTGATCGCATCGATACGGCCGTCTTCGATCAGCTTGGCGGCATTGAGCAGACCCTTGGCGACGACGTCGATCGCGCCGACATGACCGTAGAACAGGTCGGCCGGGTCCATGCTCTGGCGCCGCACCTTGGCGTCGAAGTTGAAGCCGCCGGTGGTGAACCCGCCGGCGCGGATGATCTCGAGATTGGCGAGCGTCAGTTCCTCGACCGAATTCGGGAATTGATCGGTATCCCAGCCATTCTGCGGATCGCCGCGATTGGCGTCGATCGAGCCGAAGATGCCGAGCGCCGCCGCGGTCGCGATCTCGTGCTCGAACGTGTGGCTGGCGAGCGTCGCGTGGTTCGCCTCGATGTTGACCTTGACCTCGTTCTCCAGGCCATAGCGCTTGAGGAAGCCATACACCGTCGCGGTGTCGAAGTCGTACTGGTGCTTGGTCGGCTCGAACGGCTTCGGCTCGATCAGGATCGTGCCGGTGAAGCCGATCTTGTGCTTGTGCTCAACGACGAGGCTCAGGAAACGACCGAAATTGTCGAGCTCACGCTTCATGTCGGTGTTGAGCAGCGTTTCGTAGCCCTCGCGACCGCCCCACAGCACGTAGTTCTGGCCACCGAGACGATGCGTCGCCTCGAGTGCATCGCGGACCTGCATCGCGCCGAACGCGAACACTTCCGGATCGGGGTTGGTCGCGCCGCCGGCGGCAAAGCGCGGGTGGCTGAACAGGTTTGCGGTGCCCCACAGGAGTTTCCGCCCCGACGCGGCCTGGAGCTGTTCGAGATGGTCGACGGCTTCGGCGAAGAACTTGCGGTGCTCGGTGATGTTGGCGGCGTCGGCCATCACGTCGACGTCGTGGAAGCAGTAATAGGGCACGTCGAGCGTCTTGAAGAACTCGAACGCGACCTCGCGCTTCATCGCAGCCGCTGCGCTGTCGTTCGCGCCGCGGTGCCACGGGCGATCGAACGTGCCGCCGCCGAACACGTCGGAGCCGGGCCAGCAGAAGGTGTGCCAGAAGCACGCGGCGAAGCGGAGGTGATCCTCCATGCGCTTGCCGAGGACAATCTTGTCCTTGTCGTAGAAGCGGTACGCCAGCTCGTTGGTGCTGTCGGGGCCCTCATATTTGATCTGGGGGATATCGGCGAAGAAGTCGGACATCAAAGCTTCCTACGATTTGGGGGTGATGCGGGAATAGGCTTGGCGGAACGCGGCCTTCTTCTCGGCGAGCGCCGAGACGAGGGCAGGGTCGGGGACGATGGTGTGCGAAACGGGGGGCGCGACGCAGATCTCCGCGGGATCGCCGCCGTCGACGCCGAGCTGGGCAAGGCGGGCGGCACCGAGCGCGGGGCCGACCTCGCCGCCCTGAAGGTAGACGAGTTCCACCTCCATCGCCGCGGCGATCACCTGGCCCCAGTAGCGCGAGCGGGCACCGCCGCCGATCACCGCGAGGCGCTCGACCGTCGTGCCGGCCTCACGCAACACGTCGAGACCGTCGGCGAGCGCGAATGCCACGCCTTCCAGCACCGCCTGCGACAGGCGGCCGGCGTCGGTGTCGTTGTCGAGGCGCAGGAACGCGCCACGCACCTCCGGATCGTTGTGCGGCGTGCGCTCGCCCGAGAGGTAAGGGAGGAAGATCTCTGGGCCACTGGCCGGACCAGCGGCCTCGGCGCGCGCGAACAGGTCGGCGGCACCGGCGGCACCGGTAATGCGCGCGACCCAGTCGATGCAGGACGCGGCCGACAGGTGGACCGACATCTGGTGCCACATGCCGGGTAGCGCGTGACAGAAGGCGTGGACCGCGCGCGCAGGATTGGGGCGGAAATCCTTGGTCGCGACGAAGATCACGCCCGACGTGCCGAGCGACAGCAACGCATCGCCGTCCTTGACCACCCCGACGCCGACCGCGCCTGCTGCATTGTCGCTGCCGCCTGCCGCGACCGGCACCTGCGGCATGCCCCAGAGTTCTGCGACCTCGGCAGTCAGCGTGCCGGTGATCGCCGACCCTTCGAACAAGGCCGGCATCTGCGCCTGCGTCAGCCCGCAGGCGGCGAGGATCTCGTCGCTCCAGCAGCGGCCGCCGACGTCGAGCCACAAGGTACCCGCGCTGTCGGAAAGGTCGGACGCCTTGTCGCCGGTCATCAGCAGCCGGACATAGTCCTTGGGCAGCAACACCGTCGCGATCTTCGCGAAGACCTCCGGCTCATGTTTGCGGACCCAGAGCAGCTTCGGCGCGGTGAAGCCCGGCATCGCGATGTTGCCCGAGATTTTGCGCAGGTTGGGAACGGCGCGTTCCAGTGCCTCGCATTCGGCAAAGCAACGTCCGTCGTTCCACAGGATCGCGGGGCGCAACGGCTTGTCGTCGGCGTCGAGCAACGTCGCGCCGTGCATCTGGCCAGCGAGCCCGACGCCGCGCACCGAGCGGCGGACGCTGGGGTCGATCGCCTGCACCGCGGCGATGGTCGCCTTCCACCACGCATCCGGATCCTGTTCGGACCACAGCGGATGCGGCCGCTGCACGGTCAGCGCGGCAGTGCCCTGGCCTACCACGCTGCCATGCTGGTCGAGCACCACGGCCTTGACACCCGAGGTGCCGATATCGATTCCGAGGAACATCAGTTGACGAACGGATCGATGGTCGGGATCGAGCCGTCGGGCGCGAACTTCAGTTCGGTCACCTTGACGTTGCGCAGGTGGTTCTTGTTGCTCATCTGCGTATCCGCATAGAACAGCCACCATTTCTTGTTCCATTCGACGATCGAATGGTGGCTCGTCCAGCCCTGTACCGGCTTCAGGATATGGCCGCGGTAGGTGAACGGGCCGTACGGGTTGTCGCCGGTCGCGTAGTTCAGGAAGTGCGTGTCGCCGGTTGAGTAGGTGTAGTAATATTTGCCGCCGCGCGTGAAGACCCAGGACGCCTCGAAAAAGCGGCGTTCATGGTCGCCGCCGAGCACGGGCTTGCCGGATTCGTCGAGGATCTGGACGTCGCGCGGGGTCTCGGCAAAACTCTTCATGTCGGGGTTGAGCTTGGCGATCTTGCCCGAGAGCGCAGGCTGGTCGTCCTTGCCGAGATCGGTGTCGGAGCCGTTGGCGTCGAACTTGCCATCCTTCCAGCGCTGGAGCTGACCGCCCCAGATGCCGCCGAAATACATGTAGCTCGCGCCGTTCGCGTCGGTGAACACTGCGGGGTCCATCGAGAAGCTGCCGGCGATCGGCTTGGGATCGGCCTTGAACGGGCCGACCGGGCTCTTCGAGGTGGCGACGCCGATGCGGAACGTGCCGAGGCCGTTCTTGTCGAGCTGTTTGTCGCGCGCCGGGAAGTACAGGTAATAGGTGCCGTTCTTGTAGGCGGCATCAGGGGCCCACATCTGCTGCGACGCCCAGGGCACGTCCTTCACGTCGAGCGCGACGCCGTTGACCTTCACCGGGCCGCCGATGCGGTCCATGCTCAGGACGCGGTAGTCGCGCATCGCATATTGGTTGCCGAGATCGTCGTCCGGGATCTTCACGTCGATGTCGTGGCTCGGATAGACGTAGATCTTGCCGTTGAAGACATGCGCCGAAGGGTCTGCGGTGTAGATGCTGGTGACCAGGGGCTGTGACAGATAGCGCTTGCCGTCGGGGCTGCGCGGTTCCTTGCCGGCGGATGCGGGCTTAGACGGGGCGTTGGCGCCATTGGTCTGGGCGAGGGCGATCGTCCCCGTTGCGGCAAGTGCGGCAATGACGAGCGTAGGCGCGAGGCTGAAACGCATCGGTCCGTGGTCCTTCCTAATGTTCACCATCTGATGTGGTGTCGAGCTTCGATGTGTTTGGGTAGCGCTACCGCACGAAACGTGTCAACTCTTAGCATGCCGAGCGGACGACTGTCGACACGACCTAGGTCGCATGTGGGCCTACGCGGCTCACTTCCTCCACGCATAGGGACCGACCAGCGTGCCGACGAAGCCGCCTGCGGTCTTGGTGCTGAGAACGCGCGCATCGACGTCGCGCGCGAGGGTCTTCTGGCCGCCGGCACCGTCATAGTCGAACGCCATCGTGCCGCCGTTCGCGCGGATCGTCAGCGTGACGAGGCCCGTGGCGGTGACGGGTGCGGAGGCGACCAGTTGTTCCGTGCCCTTGTCGGTGGTGTAGAGCGCGACGACGGGCTTGCCGGCGATCCGGGTGATGCCGAAGAACACATAATTCGCGTCGCTCTGCATCGCGACCAGGCCGGCGCGATCGCCATCGGTGTCGGGCGTGAAGCGGACCGTCGTCGACATCGTCGCGACGTGATGCTGCTGGCGGCGTCCGACGAACGACGGCACCTTCGAAAGATCGCCGATGCGTCCGCCGCGGTCGAGGATCAGGTCGCCGTGGTCGAGCCGGTAGAAGGGTGTCTTGGGCGTGCGTACGCCGACCCATTGCATCGCCAGCTTGCTACCGTCGAAGCTGTCGACATAGGCGAAGTCACCGCTGGTCGGGATGCGGCTGGGCGGGCTTGCTGGCAGCCTGGGCTTGGTGCCGACGAACGGGACCGGCTGGCCCTTCGGCAGGATGATCGGCCAGCCGTCCTTCCATGTTACCGGTAACAAGAACGTCTCGCGGCCGATATTGTAATAGTCGCCCTCGTACGGCCGCACGCCGAGGAAGGTCGCGTACCAGTCGCCGTTCTGTGTCTCGACGAGCTTGGCATGGCCAGTCGACGTGACCGGGTTGGGCCGCGCCGGGTCGAGATCGCGCTGGGTCAGGATCGGGTTGCCTGCGAACGGCACATAGGGCCCGCGGAGCGACTTAGAGCGCAGCGCGACCTGCGAGTGGTTTACGCTGGTGCCGCCCTCGGCCGCGGTCAGATAATAATAGCCGTCCTTGCGGAAGATGTGCGGTCCTTCGATCCACACGGGCTTCTTGGAGATGTCGACGCCGCCGTTGATCAGCTGCGTGCTGTCGCCGACCATTTTTCCCGCGCGCCAGTCATATTCCTGGATCCAGATCGCGCGGTGGCCATCGTAGCGCGCCGGCTCTGCGGGGGCGCGGTTGTTGACGATATACGCCTTGTCGCCTTCCCAGTAGATCGACGGGTCGATGCCTTCGAACGGCAGCCAGATCGGGTTCGACCACGGCCCCGCGGGGTCCTTCGCGGTGATGACGAAATTGCCTTTGCACTCGACGCACGTGTTGACGATGTAGAAGACGCCGTCGTGGTACGAGATGTCGGGCGCGAACACCGCCTGCGACGTGCGCATCCCGGTGAAGTCGAGTTGCTCCGGCCGGTCGATCGCATTGCCGATCTGAGTCCAGTTCACCAGGTCCTTCGACTTGAAGATCGGCAGGCCGGGGTAGTGCGCGAACGAGGAGAGGACGAGGTAATAGTCGTCGCCGACGCGCGTCACCGACGGATCGGGATAATAGCCCGACAGGATCGGGTTGCGATATTGATTGGGCCCGACGCTGACCTTCTCCTGCGTGTGGCCGTCATAGCTGAAGGTGCTGAACCGTGGTGCGTCGCTCGCGAAGGCGGGCGTTCCGAGGGCGATACCGGCGAGGAGTGCGAATTTCTGGATTTGCATGGCGGTTCTCACTTGGGTGCGCTGGCTGTCTGCGCTGGTTTCGATGCAGGCGCCGCGGCAAGTTCCTGCGCGGCTTGCGCGAGTTCGATCCACATCGCGCCTTCGGGGATGACGTATTCGTTCTCGCCCCAGAAGAACGGCCAGTCTTCATGGTTCTCGGGGAAGTCCGGCTTGATGATGAGCACGCCCGGCACCACGCCGCCGGCGATGAACGAGAAGTCGGCGCGGTTGTTGCCGTAGGCGACTTCCTTCGAGACGGTGCCGACCGCGGAGACGAACGACACGTCGGACGCGGGGTGGTTGCCGACCAGGAACTCGAGCCCGCGGAACACGGCGTCGGCGGGCATGATCTCCGGGAACGCCTTGTGCAGCGTGTACGCGTTCATCGCATAGCCGAGCACGGTGCCGCTGCCCGCCCATCCGCCGGTGGTGATCGGCACGCCGAACGGGTTGGCCTTGGCCGCGGTCTCGGTGGCGGCGGCATAGGCGCGCACCGTCGGGATCATTGCCGCGCGATAGGCCGGCGGCATGAACGGAATCGCCGCCACCGCATCGCGCAGAGTGAAGGCGAACGTCTTTTCCATCGTGGGCCACAGCGACTGGACCGCGGCGGCATAGCGCGGATCGCGCGTCGTGTGGAGCAGCTCGACCGCGGCGGAGAAGCGCTCGGCATCGAGCGGACCGCCGGTGGTGTTGCCGTGCTGGTACAGATCGGGCGCGTGCGATTGTTCCTCCGCCCAGGTCCGCGTCGCGATCCCGAGCGCCTTCTTGGACAGCGCGGGATCGACTTCGGCGAGCGCGCGCGAAGCGGCGGCGAGGCCTGCGATCGAGCCGTAGTTCAGCGCCGAGGCCTTGGTCGTGAACGCCCAGCGATCGTCGGGCGTCCCGCTGCGGCCACCCTTCTCCTCCCCGAGCTTTAGCGTGGGATCGTAGACCAGCCCGTCGGTCTTGGTCGAGGCATCGCCGAGATGCGTATATTGCGCCACATTGGGTTCGACGATGCCGTGGATCGCGTGGCCGACCGCATCGAACTGCGCGACGAGTTGCAGCGTGCCGTGGCGGATCTGCTGGACGAGATCAGGCGTGCCGTCGGGAACGTGGATCTCGGTCTTGCGCCGCGTCCAGTCGATCGCGGTCGTATCGCGCATCGGGTGCCAGCGCTCCCAGCTGTCGACCAGCGAACGGATCACCTGATATTGCGACTGGGTGCGGATGTCGTAGTCGCCCGCGTCGAACCATCCGCCGACCGCGAGGCCGGGGATGTGCTCGCCCGACTTGAACCTCGTGTCGGTCGTTGGCCCCTGCGCGTAGAGGTCGATATGCTCGTGGCCGGTCGGCGCCTGCCGCGCGTCGTCGCGGTGCGCGTCGCCGTGCCAGACGCGGTAGCCTTCGTTGACGAACATATGGTCCATCGCGACCGGAAAATAGACGTCGAGCGTCGGATGCCATGCGCCGGCATAGGCATCGGCGGCGATCCGGAACGGTGCGGTGCGCGTGGTGCCGTAGTCGAGCACATAGGTGCCGGGCTGTCGGACCGCGCTGAAATCGAGTTGCAGATAGCTGTAGCGGAGATACTCGCCCCAGCGCTTGGCGGGCGCGGTCGGCACGGGTGTCATGCTGCCATCCTCGCCGACGCGGAGCAGGCGCGCGGGGAGCAGGCGGCGATCGTTGCGGTCGAGCTCGATCGTCGCGACCTTCCGCGCGTCGGGCGTATAGCCGAGCTGCGAATGCGCGATCACCGGCGCGCGCAGCCAGCCCGGTACGCTGTTGGGCTGGATCATCCAGTCGAGCACGGTGCCGGTGCGCCCGGCCGGGAGCAGCGACCGGAGCACGAACCAGCCATTCTGCGCCTGGTTGCGGCCGTCGAACAGCTGCACCTCGGCGGTCGATCGGATCGTCACGCGGCGTGCCGGATCCTCGGGTGCGAGCACGAAGCGACTGCCTTTGGCGATCGCGGTCGGTTCCGCGCCGGGACCTTCTGCGCGTCCGCTTGCCGCGTTGCGCTGCGGCGTCTGGATCATCGCATCGGCCGGGTAGACCGGGAACGCGCCGCTGACTCCGTCCGCCATGTAGCTGTGGTGGAAATAGGCGGCGGGGAGGAATTCGAGGTTGAACCCGGCCTTGCCCGCGAGCGCGGCTGGCACGGGCTGGTCGAGGATAACCGACACGGCGACCGCGCCGCCGCGCTTTTCTGAGCGCACGCGGTAGCGCCACTTATAGTCGGGATATTCGAGCGTAACGGTAATCGCGCCGGTCGCCGCGTCGATCTTGCGGTCGACCAGGCGTCCGATCGCGTCCCATTGGCCGGGCGTCGACGACAGGCGGACGTCGCCGTTGGTGGCGATCCGTTCGCCCTGCTGGATGATCTCGACGCCACTAATCTTCGAGTCCGCGAACAGGCCGTCATACCAGTTGGAGAAGACGAGCACGTTGGCGGCCGGCGCCTCGTAATAACCGGCGGCGTTGAGCGTCAGGTCGGTCGATGCGACGCGCGGGCTTGTCTGAGCGATTGCGGGCGCGGCGCTCGCGAGCAGAGTCGCGATCAGGCAGAATGCGGATTTGGCCGCCATGGTTTTTCCTCTCCGGTATCGTCGTGCGGCGTTGGATTCGCCTGCTATTCCCGCGACTATAGCGCTAACAAACGCATACGCCACCCGCTGTCGCTGTTCCCATATGGACAGGATAGCGGTATCACCCTAATACTCATACAAGGTTGCAAAGGGCACGCGACGGTTCCGGTTTCGGGACGTCGGAGAACAGCCTGCACGCAATTGATAGGGAGAAGAGGATGACCGGGCCAACCGTCGATCGTCGTCGCGCGATGCTTGCATCGATCGCCACAGGGGCGGGGCTGATGCTGCCCGCGGTCGGGCGCGCGCGCGCTGCGCCTGGACCCTCCGCATCGCGCGCCGGGACCTGTTCCACGCCGCAATCGGCGATCGCGCGGACGCAATACGGTCCGGTTCGCGGCTATGTCTCGGACGGCGTCTACACCTTCAAGGGCGTGCCTTACGGGGCGGATACCGGCGGCGAAAACCGCTGGCTGCCCGCCAAGCCGCCGCAGCGCTGGACCGAAGCGCGCGACACGCTGTCCTACGGCGCGAACTGCCCGCAGACGCTGCATGATTTCAGCGCGGTAGAGCATACGTTTCTGCAGCAATGGACCGACGGGTTCATTGGCGAGGACATGCTGAAGCTGAACGTCTGGACGCCGTCGTTGTCTGGCAAGCGGCCGGTGATGGTGTATTTCCACGGCGGCGGGTTCGCGTTCGGATCGTCATACGAACTCGCCTCGCATGACGGCGCACAGATGGCGCGGCATCACGACGTCGTGCAGGTATCGATCAACCACCGGCTGAACGTGCTCGGGTTCCTCGACCTGACCGAGGTCGGCGGCGCGGCGTACGACACGTCGGTCAACGTCAGCATGACCGATTGCGTCGCGGCGCTGCGCTGGGTGCAGGAGAACATCGCGCGGTTCGGCGGCGATCCCGACACGGTGATGATCTACGGCCAGTCGGGCGGCGGATCGAAGGTGACGACGTTGCTCGGCATGGCGACCGGCAAGGGCCTGATCCATCGTGCGGCAGTGCAGTCGGGCGGCGGCGGGTCGCTGCCGACCGCAGAACAGTCGCACGATTTCTCGCGGCGCGTGCTGCGCGAACTGAACATCGGGTCGAAGGATCTGGGCGCGCTCCAGCGGATCGCGTGGAAGCCGTTGTTCGAGGCGGGCAACAAGGTCGCGAACGAGATCAACGGTCCGCGCGGGCCGATGGGGCCTTCGCTGACGCCGCGCGTAGGCTGGAACCCGACGCTCGACGGCAAGGTGATCGACGTCCGCTCCTACTCGGACATCGCGCCGGAGGTGTTGCGCGACGTGCCGGTGATGATCGGCAACGTCAGCGAGGAGGGGATGCGCTGGGGCTATGATCCTAGCGAGGCGCAGTGGCGGACCGATCTCACCACGCAGATGGGCGGCGACAAGGCCGGGCGGCTGATCGCGGCGATGAAACAGGCGCACCCGGAAAAGGCGGTGCGGACGCTGGCGTACGGCGTGCAAGGCCTGCAGAACCGCAACCGCGTGCAGGACATGGTCCGCCTGAAACACGCGCAGCGCGGCGCGCCGGTGTACCAATATCTGTTCCAGTGGCAGTCGCCGCAGCTCGGTGGCGTCGCGGGCGCATGGCACACCGCCGACCTAGCCTTCTGCTTCGACAACACCGCGCTCTGCGACCAGGGCACCGGCAATACGCCCGAAGCGCAGCGCGTCGCGCGGACCATGTCGACCGCGTGGGCGAATTTCGCGCGGACGGGCAATCCGAGCCAGCCGGGCTTGAGCTGGACGCCGACTGATCCGCAGCGCTGCCAGACGATGGTGTTCGATACCACGAGCCGCATGGTCGACGATCCCGAGGGCGCCGCGCGGCGTATCCTGCTGTCGTGACCGTGGTTTGATGTCCACTTTGGGAGAGAAGGCGATGCGTTGGTTGATCGGATTTGGGCTGTTTGCCAGCGCGCTGGCATTGGCGACGCCGGTGCTGGCGCAGGACGCGCGGATGACCGCGACGGCGGCGCCGGCCGAGCCGACGGCCATCCCGCTTAATACCGGCGGCGTGAAGGGGCAGGCCGCGCCCGAAGCTTGGTTCCAGCAGTACGGCGTGGCGATGACGCGCAACGTCACGTCCGCGACGCTGACGCCGTTCCTGCCCGATCCCGCCAAGGCGACCGGAGCGGCGGTGATCGTCGCGCCGGGCGGCGGCTTCCTGATGCTGTCGATGGAGAACGAGGGCTGGCGCGTGGCGAAGGCGCTCGCCGGCCGGGGCATCGCGGCGTTCGTGCTTAAGTACCGGTTGAAGCCGACACCGGCGGACATGGGCGGGTTCGAGCAATCGGTCACGGCCATGTTCGCCGGTGCCGCGCAACCGCAGCGGCGGATGAGCCCGGACGAGGCGATCGCCGGGCTCAGCGACCAGATCGCCGATGCGCGCGCTGCGGTCGCGCTGGTGCGGACGCGCGCGACCGAGTGGAAAATCGACCCCGCCCGCGTCGGCATGGTCGGCTTTTCGGCGGGGGCGATGACGACGATGGCGACCGCGCTGGCTGCACCCGACACGCATCTCGCCTTCATCGCGCCGATCTATGGATCGATGGAGGCGGTGAAGGTGCCGGCCGACGCCCCGCCGCTGTTCGCGGTGCTCGCCGCCAACGACCCGCTGTTCGCCAACAAGGGATTCGGCCTGATCGAATCCTGGCAGAAGGCGGGGAAGCCGGTCGAGTTCCACCTTTACCAGGCAGGTGGGCACGGCTTCGGGCTGGGCAAGAAAGGCACGACCAGCACCGGCTGGTTCGAGGATTTCATGCACTGGCTCGACGCCAACGGCATGCTCGTACGGCGATGACACGATGCAGGGGGAGACGGATATGACGCGCTTCACGAGGGGGCGTGCGATCGGGCTGCGCGCTGCGCCGCTGTTGGCGCTGGGTGCGCTGGCCGGGATGTCGTCCGGCGCGAACGGACAGGATACGGCGCCGGCACTGGCGACCGGTCTCGCGCCGTATTTCCAGCCGGTGACGCAAGGGCCCACGACGCCCGACAGCGACGGGTTCCTGCGTCGCTGGCTGTTGCTCGAGCCGATCGACAAGCCCAACCGCAGCAATACGGGCTTCACCGCCACCTATGTCCGGCAGGCGCTGACCACGCAGTATTTTCCCGGCCAGTTCACGGAGATCCCGCGCGACGGCCAGGTCGTGAAAGCGGCCCAGCCGCTACGCTGGCACGCGCTCGATTCCGGCGCGTTCGACGTCAAGCTGTTCAGCTTCGCCAAGGGTCTCGGCAAGCCGACCTACGGCGTGATCTTCTGGGCGGTGACGATCGTCGACAGCCCGCGCGAGATGCGCGACGTGCGGCTGGCGGTCGGGTCGAACTCGGCGTCGATCTGGTGGCTGAACGGCAAGGAGGCGGCCGGGCTGTTCAACGATCGCCGCATGGTGATGGACGACGTGCTGTCGGACCGCGTGACGCTGCGCAAGGGCCGCAACGTCCTGCGCGGCGCGGTGATCAACGGCCCCGGCCTGAGCGACTTCTGCGTCCGCTTCGTCCACGAGACCGGTCGGCCGATCACCGACCTCAAGACCGATGTCCGCTAGCATGGAGACCCTCATGACGCGTCTTGCCGCCGCCGCTCTCGGGCTGTCCGCGATCCTGGCCGCCGGGGCGTCGCCCGCCGCCGCGCAGTTGCAGGGCGAGACGTTCATCCACGATCCGTCGACGGTGACCGAGTCCGACGGCAAATACTACACGTTCGGCACGCGTGGCGGTGGCCTGGTCTCCGACGACGGCTGGACGTGGCGCAGCGGCCCCGAGCGTCCCGGCGGCGGCGTCGCGCCCGACGTGATCAAGATCGGCGACCGCTATTACGTCGCCTATGCGGTCGGTGGCGGCGGTATGTCCGGCGGGCATGCGAGCCAGGTCAAGATCATGTGGACGCTGTCGCTCGATCCGAAATCGCCGCGGTTCAAACATCACGACGTCGGCGTGGTCGCGTCGAGCGACGGGGTGGAGACCGCCGACGCGATCGACCCCGCATTCCTGTACGTCGACGGCCATTTGTGGCTGACTTACGGCACCTATTTCGGGCCGATCCGCATCGTCGAGCTCGATCCCAAGACGGGCCTGCGCGTCGCAGGCAATCAGCCGGTCGACGTCGCGATCGACATGGAAGCCACCGCGATGATGCACCGCGACGGCTGGTATTATTTGCTCGGCACGCACGGGACGTGCTGCGACGGGCCCAATTCGACCTATCACATCCGCGTCGGCCGATCGCGTAGCCCGCTCGGGCCGTATGTCGATCACATGGGGACGCCGCTGCTACGCGGCGGCGGCAAGCTGGTCGTCAGCGCACGCGGTCGCACTATCGGCCCCGGTCATTTCGGGCTGATCGAACTCGACGGCGGCGTCGAGAAATTCTCGATGCATTACGAAGCGGACATGGATCGCAGCGGCCGCAGCGTGCTGGGGATAGAGCCGCTCCGCTGGACCGACGGCTGGCCGGTCGCGGGGGAGAATGTCGTCCCCGGCACCTATGAAGTCGCCTCCGAACGCAGCGGCTACGCGCTCGGCCTCGCCACCGATGTCGTCAGGATCGCGTTCGACCCGCGCCGCGCCTTCATGGCCAAGCCGACCGATCCGGTCAGCCCGATCCCCGACCAGACGTTAGCGCAGGATTCAGCGGGTTGGCCGCAGGGCCGCATCCGCGTCGATCTTGCCGACTATATGAACCGCCCGCATCAATTGTGGACGATCGCGCCGGCGGCGGGGGGCGGCGGGTATTTTGGTGCGCCCTATTACACGATCACGATCGCCGGGACCGCGCGCGTCCTCGCGGCGACCGGGCAGGGCGAGGTCGAGACGGTGCCCGCATTCACTGGCGCGACCGAGCAGTTGTGGCGGATCGATCAACTCACGGACGGCACCTACCGGATCATGCCGAAGACTGCCGCTGGTGGTCGTGCGGGTCTGGCACTCGTCGCGATCGGCGCGAGTACCCCGACGCTGGCCAAGTTCGATCCGGCCAGCCCCGCCGGGCGCTGGAGCTTCAAGCGACCGTAGCCGATCCCGGCCGACGTTGACGCCGGCCGAAATTGAACTACTCCTACAAGTATCGAAACGATCGGGCTGCCGAATGGTGGCCGAAAGGGAGAGTATGGACCTGTTGACGCAACGCACTTCACAGTTGGGTTCCGGCCAGACGCGCGGGTTCAAGCGCGCGATCGCCGCGCTGACGTTCGCGCCGCTGATGCTAGCGGGCGCAAGTATCGCGATGCCCGCGGTGGCGCAGGACGCCGCGGCACCGACCGTGACGGCGACGCTGCAGGCGGACAAGCCGGGTGCGGTCGTCCACCGCGATGTGTTCGGGCAGTTCGCCGAGCATCTCGGCCACGGCATCTATGGCGGGATCTGGGTCGGCAAGGGCTCGCGCATCCCCAATGACGGCGGCTATCGTCGCGACGTGCTGGACGCGTTGAAGGCGATCAACGTGCCGATGGTGCGCTGGCCCGGCGGCTGTTTTGGCGACGAATATCATTGGCGTGACGGGATCGGTGCGACCAAGGCGCGCCCGACCAAGGTCAACACCAACTGGGGCGGCGTCAACGAGGACAACGCGTTCGGCACGCACGAATATTTCGGGTTGATGGACCGCCTTGGCGCGAGCACCTACGTCTCCGCCAACGTCGGCAGCGCACCGCCGTCCGAGACCGCGCAATGGGTCGAGTACATGACCGCCGCGAAAGGCACGACCGTGCTGGCCAAGGAGCGCGAGCGCAACGGTCACGCCGCACCGTGGAAGATCCAGTATCTCGGCATCGGCAACGAGCTGTGGGGCTGCGGCGGCAACATGCGCGCCGAATATGCCGCCGACCTGACCAACCGCTATGCGCAGTTCGCCAAGTCCGCGAACGGACCGATGCTCAAGATCGCGAGCGGCCCGAGCGACTCGAACTATGAGTGGACCGAGGCGATGATGCGGATCGCCGGCAAGAACATCGATGGGCTGGGGCTGCATTACTACACGCGGCCGCGCGACAAGGACTGGAAGGACAAGGGCGCGGCGATCGGCTTTCCCGAGCGCGAATGGGCGACTACCATGTCGCACACGCTGGAGATGGAGGAGTTCATCACCAAGCATTCGGCGATCATGGACAAGTACGATCCGGCCAAGCGCGTGATGCTCGCGGTCGACGAATGGGGCACGTGGTACGATCCGACGCCGGGCAGCAATCCCGGTTTCCTCGAGCAGCAGAATTCGTTGCGCGATGCGGTGGTCGCCGGGCTCAACCTCAACATCTTCGCGCATCATGCCGATCGTGTCCGGATGGCGGCGATCGCGCAGATGGTGAACGTGTTGCAGGCGATGCTGCTCACCGACGGCGCAAAGATGGTGAAGACGCCGACCTATTGGGTGTTCGACCTCTACAAGCCGTGGCAGGGCGCGACGTCGTTGCCGATCCAGGTGACCTCGCCCTGGTACCACAAGGACGAGGTGGCGGTACCGGCCGTCAGCGCGTCCGCGGTGCGCGATGCGGCGGGGCAGGTGCATGTCGCGCTGGTCAACCTAGATCCGAATCGCGCGATGCCGGTGTCGGTGTCGCTCGCCGGATTGCAGGCGACGCAGGCGAGCGGGCGGATCATCACCGGCACCGCGATGGACGCGCATAACAGCTTCGACGCGCCCGACACGGTCGTGCCGCAGCCGTTCACGGGTGCGCAGGTGACGGGCGGCAATCTGACGCTCACCGTACCGGCGAAGTCGGTGCTGGTCCTCGACCTGCGCTGATCGGGCGATGACCGTCGAACCCACGCGTCGCGACATGCTGGAAGGCGCAGCGGCGGTCGCCGTCGCTGCGCTTGCCGGGCCCGGTGCCGGACCGAGTCAGGCTTGGGCGGCGGCACCGGCAGATGGTCCGCGGCTCTGGTATCGGCAGCCCGCAGTCGCCTGGACCGAGGCGTTGCCGGTTGGCAATGGCCGGCTCGGCGCGATGGTGTTCGGCGGGACCGCCAGCGAGCGGTTGCAGCTGAACGAGGATACGCTGTGGACCGGGGGGCCGTATGATCCGGTCAACCCGGCGGCGCACGCGGCGCTGCCCGAGGTGCGGCGGTTGATCGACGCGGGCAAGTTCGCCGAGGCGCAGGCGCTCGCCAATGCGCAGGTCATGGGCCTGCCCAAGACTCAGATGGCGTACCAGCCGGTCGGCGACCTGATGCTGGAGATGCCCGGCGGGTCGGGGGCTGTCGGCGACTATGTCCGGCAGCTCGATCTCGATGCGGCGGTCGCGACCACCAGTTTCACGATGGGCGGCACGCGGTTTCGGCGCGATGTGTTCGCGTCGCCCGAGGATCAGGTGATCGCGGTGCACTTGGTCGGTGATCGGCCGTTCGACCTGCTGGTGGGGCTCCAGTCGCCGCAGCTTGGCGCGAGCGTCTCGATCGACGGTGCGACGGTGACGCTCGCCGGCCATAATGGCGAGCGGGCGGGGATTGCGGGGCGGTTGCGGTTCGTGGCGCGGGCGCGCGTTTCGACGGTGGGCGGTGTCGTCTCGAACGATGGCAACCGGGTTCGCATCACGGGAGCACGCACGGTCACGGTGCTGGTGGCGATGGCGACCAGCTATCGCCGGTTCGACGATGTTAGCGGCAATCCGGACGCCGCGACGCTTGCCACGCTCGATCGTGCCAGCCGTCGCGGTGTCGAGCGGATCCGCGCGGAGACGAGCGCCGCGCACCGTGCGCTGTTCCGTCGCGTGACGCTCGATCTCGGACGCACGGCGGCGGCGGACAAGCCGACCGACGAGCGCGTCCGTGCCAATCGCGCCGCCGCCGATCCGGCGCTGGCGACGCTGTATTTCGACTATGGCCGCTATCTGCTGATCGCGTCGTCGCGACCGGGGACGCAGCCGGCGAACCTCCAGGGTATCTGGAACGACGCGATCAAGCCGCCGTGGGAATCCAAATACACCGTCAATATCAATACCGAGATGAACTATTGGCCGGCGGAGGCGACCGCGCTGGCCGAGTGCACCGCGCCGCTGGTGCAGATGGTGCGCGAACTGGCCATCACGGGTGAGCGCACCGCGCGGACGATGTACGGTGCGCGCGGGTGGGTGTGTCATCACAACACCGATCTGTGGCGCGCGACGGCGCCGATCGACGGGGCGCAATGGGGGCTGTGGCCGACCGGCGGCGCGTGGTTGTGCACGCATTTATGGGATCGCTACGATTACGGGCGCGACCTCGATTATCTGCGGTCGGTCTATCCGCTGATGCGCGGGGCGGCGTTGTTCTTCCTCGATACGCTGCAGACCGATCCGGCGACCGGCGCGCTGGTGACCAACCCGTCGCTGTCGCCCGAGAACATCCATCCGGCGGGCGCATCGATCTGCGCGGGGCCGGCGATGGACATGCAGATCCTGCGCGATCTGTTCGATCAGGTCGGCCAGGCGGCGGCGTTGCTCAAGATCGACGCGCCGTTTGCGGCCGAAGTGGCGGCGGCGCGCGCGCGTTTGGCGCCCGATCATATCGGTGCACAGGGCCAGCTTCAAGAATGGCAGCGCGACTGGGACGCGGCGGCGCCCGAGCCGCACCACCGCCATGTCTCTCATCTCTACGGCCTGTTCCCGAGCGACCAGATCGATCTCGACCGCACGCCTGCGCTGGCACAGGCGGCGCGGCGGTCGCTCGAACTGCGCGGCGATGAATCGACCGGCTGGGCGACCGCGTGGCGTGCGAACCTGTGGGCGCGGCTGCGCGACGGCGATCACGCGCATCGCATCCTCGCGTTCCTGCTCGGTCCCGAGCGGACCTATCCCAATCTGTTCGACGCGCATCCGCCGTTCCAGATCGACGGCAATTTCGGCGGTACGCGCGCGATCGCAGAAATGCTGATGCAGAGCCGTGGCGACGAGATCCTGCTGCTGCCGGCGCTGCCGAGCGCTTGGCCCGCGGGGTCAGTTACGGGGCTGCGCGCGCGGGGGCGGTGTTCGGTCGATCTGCGCTGGCGGGAGGGCGAACTGGTCGAGGCGGTGGTTCGTAGCGAGATACCGGGGCGTCGCTTGATCCGGCTCGGCACGCGGCGGGTCGAGGTCGTGCTGACCCCGGGGAAAGCGGTGAGGCTTCGCGGCAACGGCCTCGTGCACGTGTGAACAAGCAAAAGGGGATTTCCGTGAAAGCGCTTCTCGTTGCACTCGGCACTGCGTTGATGCTGTCGACCGGCCCCGCTTCGGCGCAGGTCAAGACGCCCGGGCCGCCGCCGGTTGCTGGTGCGAAACCGGTGACTATCGAGCGGATCACCGTCCACTCACCCGCGGTCGAGGGCAATCTCGAAGGCGAGAGCCCGGACCGCGCGGTGCTCGTGGTCCTGCCGCCGAGCTATCGCGCCAACCCGACGCGGCGCTTTCCGGTGGTCTATGCCCTCCACGGCTATTCGATCGGCGCGGAGCAGTGGATCGGCGAGATCCACGTGCCGCAGACGATCGAGGGCGCGTTCGCGGAAGGCGCGCGTGAGATGATCGTCGTGATTCCCGACAGCAAGACCGCGCATAACGGCTCCTTCTATTCGAGTTCGGTGACGGTCGGCGATTTCGAGACGTTCGTCGCGCGCGATCTGGTCGGCTATGTCGACGGCCATTACCGGACGATCGCGGACCGCCGCAGCCGCGGGCTCGCGGGGCATTCGATGGGCGGCTACGGGACCGCGCGGATCGGCATGAAGCATCCCGAAACGTTCGGCGCGCTCTACATGATGAGCCCGTGCTGCCTCTCGACGCGCGCGCTCGGCACACCCGATGCGGCGACCGAGACGGCGATCCGCGCGCTGCGTTCGCCGGCGGACAGCGCGACCCTGTCATGGGGGCAGCGCGCGCAACTCGCGACGGCCGCGGCATGGTCGCCCAACCCCAAGGCGCCGCCGCTGTATCTCGACCTGCCGGTCAAGGACGGCGTGGCGCAGCCCGACGTGCTCGCGCGCTGGGCCGCCAATGCGCCGCTGGCGATGCTCGACCAATATGTCGGCAATCTGCGGCGCTACGCCGCGATCGGGATCGACGTAGGCGACCGCGACGGGCTGAAGGACGATGCCGGCAAGCTCCACGCCGCGCTCGACAGCTACGGGATCGCGAACAGCTTCGAGGTGTATCCGGGCGATCATACCAGCGGCGTCGCGGGGCGCGTGCAGGACACGATGATGCCGTTCTTCTCGCGCGCGCTGGCGTTCGGCAAATGAGGATCGCGGTGGCGGTTGCGCTGGGGCTGCTGGCGACCGCCGCGTCGGCGCAGGTGTGGCGATCGGACCAGGGCGACGGGAGCTTCCGCAATCCGGTGCTGTTCGCGGACTATCCCGATCCCGATATCATCCGCGTCGGCAGCGACTATTATTTCGCGACGACGACGTTCGCGAACACGCCCGGCATCACGATCCTGCACAGCCGCGATCTGGTCAACTGGACGCTCGCCTCGCACCTCGTCGAGCGGCTGGAGGGCAAGCCCGAATACGACCTGAAGGGCGGCAACGCGTACCGGCACGGGCTCTATGCCTCGTCCTTGCGCTATCACGCCGGCACCTATTATCTCGCCAATACGCCGGTCGGGCAGAAGACGCGGATCTGGTACGCCAAGGACGTGCGCGGGCCGTGGCGCTATCACGAACTGGAGCGCGAGGCGTTCGATCCGGGGCTGTTCATCGAGCCGGACGGGCGCGCGTACCTGGCGACCGCGAGCACCGCGGACGGCACGATCACGCTGCTGACGCTCGACAAGGACTTGGCGCACGTCACCGCGTCGCAGAAAGTGCATTATATCAAGGGCGCGGAGGGGTCGAAGATCATCCGGCGCGGTGCGTATTACTACCTCTTCAACGCGCTGCCGCCACGGCTGGGGCTGACCGTGTCGCGGTCGCGTAGCCTGTTCGGGCCGTGGGAAACGCGCGACCAGATCGACGACAAGACCGGTGGGCACCAGGGTGCGCTGGTCGACCTGCCCGATGGCCGCTGGTTCGGCTTCGTGATGGAGGATAGCGGCGCGATCGGGCGGATGACGAACCTCAGCCCGGTGTTCTGGCAGGACGACTGGCCGGTATGGGGGACGCGCGAGGCGCCCGGTCGCGTGCCGCGGCGTGCGGCGAAACCGATCCTGGGTGGGGCCTTCGCGGAGCCGGCGACGTCGGACGATTTCGGGAAGCCGAAGCTCGGGTTGCAGTGGCAGTGGAACCACAATCCTGAGCCTTCGCGCTGGTCCTTGTCCGAGCGGCCGGGGTGGCTGCGGTTGAAGCCGACGATCGCGACCGGGTTCTGGAGCGCGCGCAATACGCTGGTGCAGAAGGGACAGGGGCCGGCGAGCCGAGGCGAGGTGAAGCTCGACATCCGCCATCTGGCACCGGGGGATCGCTGCGGGTTTGGGACGTTCGGGCAGTTCAGCGGGAATATCACGGTGCAGGGCGCGGCGGGCGGCAAGGCGACGCTGGCGATGGAGGTGACCGAGGACACGGTCGCCGGTGCCCGGACCGAGGTTCGCGCCACCGCGCCTTTGCCGCGGACGGAAGCGCTGTGGTTGCGGACCGACATGGACTTTACGACCGACCGTGCGCGTGTGGCGTATAGCGTGGATGGACGGCGCTGGACCGGGCTGGGCGGCGACTTCCCGCTCGCGTTTGCGTGGCGGACGGGGACGTTCCAGGGGGAGCAGATTGCGGTGTTCTGCTATGCGCCGACGGCAAGCCGGGGGTGGCTGGATGTCGACCGGTTCACGCTTTCTGCGTTACCGCCGGGCAAGCCGGAGCGGGTGCGTTAGGGTCCTTTCACACCCTCCCGTTCGTGCTGAGCGAAGTCGAAGCACTGCCCTCAACGGGTGTTACGCCTGTGGAAAGGGACCCTTCGACTATGCTCAGGGCGAACGGGAGGGGGGCTTCTCATCCCTGTTTGCTGAGCGTGACGTCCGCCGAAGCTGCTGGTTAAGGTGTGCTGGCATTTGGACTGTCCACACCTCTCCGTTCGTGCTGAGCGAAGTCGCAGCACTGCTCTCAACGGGCGTTCACGCCTGTGGAAAAATACCCTTCGACTGCGCTCAGGGCGAACGGGAGAGGGGGCCTCTCCCATCGCTATTTGTAGAGCGCAGCGTCCGCCCAGATTGCAGGTTGGGGCGCGCCAGCATTCGCCGCCGCACCACTCCCCCGCGCCACAAGTTCGACGATCCGAACACCCGCGAGCTTCGCCTCCAGCGGTACCGCCGCCTCACCAAACCCCATCGGCCGGGACTTGGCGAGCAGGCGACCGTCGCCCCAGATTTCGAACACCGTCGTGCCCGAGCGCGGCTGGCCGGAATCGTTGATGCCGACCTTGGCGGCGAACCGCGCATAGCCCTGGTTGCGCACTTCGAGGCGGGAGTTTGCGAGCACGCCGATCCCCGTGTCGAAGTCGGTGCCGGCCACGCGCAACAGCTTGCCATACGGCGCGCGGTCGGCTTCGGCGCCGCCCCAGCCGCCATATTGCGGGTGCTCGCCGCCGCCGCGCGTGCCCGTCCACGGCGTGATCGACTGGTAGATCGTCGGATCCGGCTGCGGCACGACCACGCCGTCGGTCGCCGGATTGACGCGGCCGGTCTGCTCCGAAAGGTACAGCCCGCCCGGCAACCGCCGCTTGCCGGTCGCGCGGAAGATCAGCGTCTCGTGCGGCGCGAGCGTCACCGCGATCTCCTTGCGGAAGCTCTGCTCCTTCTTGGTCCAGAGGTCCTTCAGGCGCACATCGGCGGTCGGCAGCATCTTGAGCTGCTCGGCGGTCAGCACGGCCTTGGCGGGCGACGCGGTGCGGTTGGACAGTGCGACGCCCTTGCTGCCGTCCGCGAGCGTCTTGACGAAGGTCTGCACCTCCGACGAGTCATAGGCCAGCACCGCCTGGTTGCCCGCCGAATCCTGGTTCAGCGCAACGATGTCCGCGTTGCCGAAGATCGCGAGCAGGTCCGGTGTCAGTTTCCGGAGATCGTAGCCGATGATCAGCGGCGCGTTGAGCATCGCCCACAATGCGAAGTGCGAGCGTGCCTCCGCGCTGTGTACCGCGTCGAAATCGCCGGTGCCGACGAACAGCATGTCGGGGTCGTTCCACGATCCCGGATGCGCATAGAGCGCGCGGTGCGTGACGGTGTCGAGGTTGGTCAGCATTCGTGGCCAGACCGGCTGGATGTCGTCGCTGGTGCGCGATGTGTTGCCGACGTCCTTGCCCCAGGCGCGCACGTCGCCCGCGCCCCACAGGCACAGCGAATAGATATACGGGCGGTCGCCGGCGTGCGTGTGCAGCGCGGCGTGAACCTGTTCGTAGAGGCGGCGGATGCCGGCGATGTCTGATCCGCCGAGCGACTGCATGTCGACGAGGGGCGTGAGGGCTCGGTACAGGCCGGACTTCACGCGCGGTGCGTCCACCGGGAGGCCGCGCGCACCGCAGCCGTCGACCTTCAGGAAATCGAAGTTCCATTCGGCGAAGAACAGCGCGATGTCCTGGTCGACATGACCGTACAGCCCGACCTCGCGCTCGGCGACGCTGCCCTCGGGCTGGTTCTTGAAATCGGGGGTGTAGATCTGGCCGCAGGTGTTGCGGCCGATGTCCGAATAGATGCCGACCTTGAGACCCATCGCGTGGAGGCGGTCGGTGAACGGGCGGAAGCTGGTGTCCGCGCCGATCGCGGCGGACGGGAAGTGGCTGGTACGGATCAGCAGCCGGCCGTCGGGTTGGCGACGCTTCAGCCACCAGCCATCGTCGATATTGACGTAGCGATAGCCGATGTCGCGCAACTTGGTGTCGATCAGCGCCTGCGCCGAGGCGAGCACCTTCTCCTCGTCGACGTCGCTGTTGAAGGCGTTCCACGAACTCCAGCCCATCGGCGGCACGGCTGCCGAGCCGTCGGTGTTGGCGCTCCATTTGCCGGTCGGGGTCAGCGGATCCGCCAGTGCCGCGATCGGCGTGCAGAGCGCGACCAGCGCGGTGCCGAGCGTCGCGAGTGTCCGGACGCGGCTCACTTCGGCAGCTCCGCCGACTGGCGCGCGGTGAAGCTGGCGGTCTGCCCTGCGGCCCCCGTGCCGGGCTGTCCCGCGCCGACCGTCACGCGGTAGGTGCCGGCGGCCACCGAGCGCGCGCCGTCCAGCGCGACCGAGCTCAGATCGCGCGGCGACAGGTCGAACGTCAAACTGCGCGCTTCGCCGGGGCGGAGTGCGACGCGCTGGAACCCGCGCAGCGCGATCCGCGGGGTGCCGGGCCGGTCGGGGAAGTCGAGATAGAGTTGCGCGACCTCCTCGCCCGGCCGATCGCCTTGGTTGGTCAGTCGCGTGGTAACGCGCAGGCCGTTCTCCGCGCCGCCGCGGGAGGGCGTGACGGTCAGCGGCGCATAGCCGAACTTGGTGTAGCTGAGCCCGTGGCCGAACGGATAGACCGGCGTGCCCGCGAAATAGCGATAGGTGCGGCCCTTCATCGCGTAATCGCCGAACGGCGGCAGGTCGCCGACGCTGCGATAGAAGGTGAGCGGCAGGCGGCCCGACGGGTTGGTGCGTCCGGTCAGGATGTTGGCCGCAGCGGTGCCGCCGGTCTCGCCCGGATACCAGGCCTCCAGCACGGCCGCGGCGTTGTCCTTCGCCCAGGCGAGGTTGATCGCGCTGCCGTTCATCGTGACCAGCACGATCGGCTTGCCGGTGGCCTTGGCCTGTTCGAGCATAGCGATCTGGTCCGCGGGCAGGTCGAGCGTCGTCTTGTCGCCGCCCGAGAAGCCCGGCACCGTCACGCCGGTTTCTTCCGCCTCGAGGTCGGAGGTGAGGCCGACCACCGCGACCAGCACGTCGGCCGCGGCGGCGGCGCGACGAAGCTCGGCGGACGGTGCATCCGACACGCGCTTCCACACCAGGTCGATCCCGCTGCCCTCGGCGCGGATCGCATAACGCCTGCCGCGTTCGAGTTTCAGCGTCGTCATGCCGGGCAGGTCGTTCCAGCGTGCCTTGCGCCGGTCGGAGATCATCTTGCCGTCGAGCGTCAGCGTACCGCCCGACCCCGACAGGCCGACGCGGTAGGTGCCGCTTTCGGGGGGCACCAGGAAGCCGGTCCATTCGGTGCGGTGGACGTCGGTGACACGCGCCAGATCGAGGTTGCGATCGCCGACGTCGGGCTCGATGCGGGTCACCACCGGCTGCGCCTGATACTTGGCGGCGGCGACGAGCTTCTCGCGCGTGCCGCGGGCATATTGCGCGGGCATCGGCGTCGTCGGATTATAGTAGCGCGCGAGCAGGCCGGGCTTGCCGTCGGGTGTAAGCAGCGCGGACGTCGGCACGCGGTCGCCGTCCGTGACGGACTCGCCGAACGGCACGAGCGTGACCTGGCTCGCACCGAGCGCGGTCCGCAGCCCCTCCAGCACCGATACCGGCGCGCCCGAAAGCGGCGACGAATAATTGCCGCGCAGCACCCGCGTGGCATCGCCGAGCGGGCCGATCACGGCGAGCTTTACGCCGGGCTTGAGCGGCAGGATGCCGTCGTTCTTCAGCAGCACCATCGATCGCTCGGCCGCCGCCAGCGCCAGTCGCCGATGTTCGGGCGCACCGACCACGCTGGTTGGCAACGCTTTGGGGGCGCCGGCAAGTCCGCGCAGGTCGCCGTTGCGGTACCGCGCGGCGAACAGGCGGACGAGGCTTTGGTCGACGTCAGCCTCTGTGATCAGGTCGCGGTTCAGCGCTTCGCGGTACCGGGTCTCCAGGCTCGCGGTATCGCCCAGCGTCTCGCCATTGCACTCGTTGTCGACGCCCGCGCGCATCGCGGCGGCGACCGCGGCGGCGCTGTCGGGGGCGTATTTATGGTTGTCGGCGATGTCCTTCACCGCGTCGCAATCGGACACGACATAGCCCTTGAAGCCCCATGCCCCGCGCAGATGCTCCTTGAGCAACAGGTCGCTGGCGCAGGCCGGCTGGCCGTCGATGCGGTTGTACGCGCACATCACCGAGCCTGCGTGCCCGTCGACAAGCGCCGCGCGGAACGCGGGGAGGTAGGTGTCCTCCAGATCGTGCGCGGAGATGTAGACGTTGGCCTGATGGCGCGTGCCCTCGGGGCCGCTGTGGACCGCGAAGTGCTTGGGCGTGGCGATCACCTGCGGGCGATCGGGATTGGGGCCCTGCATCCCGGTCACGAACGCAACGCCCATCGTCGCGGTCAGGAACGGATCCTCGCCATAGGTCTCCTGCCCGCGGCCCCAGCGCGGGTCGCGGAAGATGTTGATGTTGGGCGACCATGTGTCGAGCCCGGTGCCGATATGCCCGTTCCTGCCGGTCTCGCGGCCGAGCGTGTGCAACCCGCGCACCTCCGCGCTGATTGCGCCCGCGACGTCATGGACGATCGGCGCGTCGAAGCTTGCGGCGAGGCCGATCGGCTCGGGGAAATTGGTGGTCGCGAGCGGCCCCAGCGCGCCGTGCAGCGACTCGGTCCACCAGTTGTACGCGGGCACGCCGAGCCGCGGGATCGCGGGCGCGACGTTGAGCAACTGCGGCAATTTCTCGTCGAGCGTCATCCGCGACACCATCGTCCGCGCCATCTGCTCGGCGGGGTCGGGCGTCGTCCGCTGGCTCGGTGCAGCGGACGGCTCGCGCGCTATCGCCGGGGAGAATGCGAGCGCGAGCCCGGCCGTCGCCAGGGCTTTCGCCTTTATGGTCATGCGCATCGTCAGTCTCTCCCGTTGCGGCGCGCGTTGGCGGCCGTTCTTGTTCTTCGCACCCGTTCGGGGCTTATCGCGCCGGCAAGACCGGTACTTCGAACGTGCCGACGGGCAGCGGTGCGTCGTCGGCAAGGTTGGTCGCCGGGGCGTCGGCCCAGGCATAGCGGACGCGTGTGACGGGTTGGCCATCGCCGGGCAGCGTTACCTCGGACCCCGCGACCTTGCCCGCAACGTAGCGGCAGGTGCCGACCGCCGCGCCGCACAGTTCGAAGCCGATCGCCTGCGCGGCACTGCGGGCATGCAGCGCGCCCGTCACGCCGCTGAACCGCACCGTGACGCCGCCATCCGCACTACGCCGCGCATCCGCGACGGCAGGGCCGGACGGCGCGATTTTCTCGCCGTAGACCGCGGCGCGCATCACGCGCGCGAGCCTTTGCCCGACCTCGTGTTTCTCGCCGGGATGGATGTCGAGCGTATCGCCAAGGTCGAGTGCGACGGCGATACCGGCATGCTGGTCCGCCGCCGCGACGCGTCGCTGTGCATCGCGGACGTCACCCCAGCCGCTCTCGCTCGGCGCGATCGCCGGGCTGCCGTAATTGGCGAGCTGGACGATGCCGAACCCGGTTGCGGGTGTGCCGAAGCGGTGGCGCCAGTCGGCGATCAATGCGGTCATCCGGCGGTCGTAACCGGGGATGCCTGTGTCGGACTCGCCCTGGTACCAAGCCATCCCGGCGAACTTCGTGCTGCCCAGCGGCGCTATCATCGCGTTGTAGAGCGTGCCGGCGCCGTTGATGTCGTCCCACGGCACGCGCGGTGCGGCACCGGCGAGCCGCTTGGCGATCGCATAGCGCCAGCCGGTGCCGAGCGGCACGCTGGTCCCGTCGGCGAACGACAGCCGCATCGAATCCGCAGGGCCGGTCATCCCGCCATAGGCATAGACGTCGTCGTCGTTGACGGTGATCACGTTGCGCCCGGCCTTCAGGCTGCCCGCGGGCAGCGCGTAGACGCGCGATTGCGACGCGAGGCTGCTGCCACCGACGCCTACGCCGTTGACCCAGGTGCGGTCCGCGTCGTCGACCATGCCCAACACCAATGCCGCCGGGCCGCGTGCCTGCTCGGCGGTGAGCTGGACCTCGTGCTGGTACCAGATCATGCCGTTGTAATCGGCGAGTGCGGGCACGCCCCAGGTCTCGAAATTGGTCATTGCGGGCACCGGATGCCAGTCAAGCGCGGCATCCGGCTGCCACGGCTCGCGGCCGGCGGCGTCGCCCGAGCCGTCGCGCCACCAGCTTTCCCAGATCGTCGATGCCTGCCGGTTGGCGGCGGCGGGATCACGGGCATAGAGCGCGAGCAGGTCGGCGGGGGCGCCAAGCCCGGCCTGGCGCAGCGCGGTATCGCTCATCCACGCGCTGATCCGCGACCCGCCCCAGCTCGAATGCACTGCACCGATCGGTACGCCGGGCGTACGGCGCAGCGCCTGGACCATGTAGAAACACGCGGCGGAGAAGCTTGGCGCGGTGGTCGGGCCGGACACCGCCCAGCGGGGCTGTTCGGCAAACCGCGCGACCGGTGCGGCGGCGGAGACCTTGGCGATCGTCAGCAGGCGGAGCTTGTCGTCGACTTCCGGGTGCGCGTCCGGAAACAGACCCTGTCCCTGCTCGACGCGGAGTTCCATGTTGCTCTGGCCCGAACACAGGAACACGTCGCCGACCAAGATATCGCGTAGGACCGCCGCACCGCTGGGGGCGGCGATCGTCAGGTCGTACGGACCGCCGGCGGGGAGGGCGGGGAGGCTCGCCGAAAAGCTGCCGTCGCGCGCGGCCTTGGCGGTGACGCTGCGCCCGGCCAGCGTGATCATCACGGTCTCGCCGGCCGCGGCCTGCCCGGTCAGGACGATGGGCTGGCCGCGCTGGATCACCGCGTGATCGCCCATGACGCCGTCGAGGCGCGGAGACGCCGACGCGGCGGTCGCGCCGATGGTGAGGATCGCGCCGATGGCCAGGCACGCTGTGACGGTCCGCATACTATTCCCCTGACGGCTAGATCGGCTGGAGGCCGTGGCGTTTGATACGGTCGATGAGATCGCGGTGGCCGGGCAGGCTGCTCACCAGCCGCTGCGTCTGCACCTGATTGTCGTGCCGCGCGCGCCGAGCCAGCGCGACATCGTCGTCGATCGACCCCGGCATCACCGCGGTCCGCGCCCCCATGCCGTACAGCACGTACTGATAGCTCGCCGACGGGAAGACCTCCTCGGCGCGGTCGAATTCGTCATGGACCCAGGGCGACTGGAACCGCCACAGCTCCATCAGGCCTGCCAGCCGGTCGGGAATCGACTCCGGCCGGACATTGTCGCGCCAGAACGCGGTGTCGGTCCGCTTGGTCAGCGCATAATGCAGCTTGAGGAAATCGATGATCCGGCCCCAGCGATAGTGCGCCGTGTCGTTGAAGCGGTGCGCGACGACGTCCATCACTTCGCGACACGCGGGCATCTGCTCGGCGATCATCTTCGCCGACAGCTCGATCAGGACGATCGCGGAGGCCTCCAGCGGTTCGAGGAACCCCGCGGCGAGCCCGACCGCGACGCAGTTGCGCACCCAGAATTGTTCGCGGTGGCCGGCACGGATCGCCAGCCGGCGCGCGGTCAGGTCGCGCGCCGCGGGACCGATATAATCGCGCAATTCCTGCTCTGCGGCGTCCGCGCTGATGTGGCTGCTGGAGAAGACATGGCCGACCCCGCGCCGCGTCGGCAGGCCGATGTCCCAGATCCAGCCGGCCGACTGCGCGGTCGAGATCGTGTGGCTCGCGATCGGTGCGTCGGGCACGTCATAGGGCACCTGCATCGCCAGCGCGGTGTCGCAGAACAATATGTCGGTGCAACTGCGGAACGGCACCTTCATCGCGCCGCCGATCAGCAGCGCGGCGAACCCGGTGCAATCGATGAACAGGTCACCCGCGATCGAAACGCCCTGTTCGGTATCGAGGGTGGCGATGTCGCCGCTCTCGTCGAGATGCACCTCGGTGACGTCGGCCTTCACATGGCGGACGCCGAGCGTGTCGCAGCAATGCCGCTGGAGAAAGTGCGAGAACTTCCCTGCGTCGAGATGATACGCGTAGTTCGCATGGCCGTCATACTCGGGCGTCGCGATCGTCTTGGGGCCGAGCCCTTCGTCGCAGATCCGGCCCTGCGGCGTGACCGTGTCGCAGAACGTCGCGCTGCCCTCGTCCGCCAGCCAGTGCGGCGCAAGGTTCACCTGGCCGAAGTGCTGCGGGAGCATCAGCGGGTGGTAATAGCCGTCGTCCGGCGCACCGGTGGTCCACCGATTGAACCGCGCGCCCTGCTTGAACGACGCGTCGCACTGCCGGAACAGCTCGGTTTCTGACACGCCCATCTTCTTGAGCGTCGAACGCAGCGTCGGCCACGTCCCTTCGCCGACGCCGATCGTCGGCACGTTGGGCGATTCGACCAAAGTGACGGTGAATCCGTGCTGGCGCCGCGCCTGGTGCTTGGCCGCGATCACGCCCGCGGTCAGCCACCCTGCGGTGCCGCCGCCGACGATAACGATGTTCTGAATTTCGTGCATGGTGCAGCGTAATCGAAAAAAGGCGGAGCACGAACAGGTCGTGCTCCGCCAGTGGGAGGGGGATCAGAAGTGGAAGCGGACGCCCGCGGTGTAGCGGCGGCCGTAATCGAACACGTCGAGCAACTGGTTGTCGTAGCGCCCGTGCGTGCTCTGCTGGTTGTTGTTGACGTTCAACGCTTCGGCGAAGACGCTGACCTGCTTGTTGACGTCGTAGCTCGTCGACAGATCGACCTGGAAGCTCTGGTCGACGAAGGTCGGCTCCGACCCGAACGCGCCGGTATTCTGGTTCTGGCCGAACTGAAGCAGATACTTGTCGCGCCAGTTGAGCGCGGTGCGGAACTGGAACCCACCCTTGTCATAGAAGCCGACGAAGTTCGCCGAATTTGCCAACCCGGTGACCGCGAAGCCGGTCTGCGAGATGTTCTTGTCGTCATAGGGCCGGTTGGTGTTGACGAAGGTTGCGTTGGCCTGGAACCCGAAGCCCGAGTTACCGAACACCTGCTGCCACGCCAGTTCGACGCCACGGACGGTCGCGTTGGGTCCATTGACCTGCTGCGATACGGCGAAGCTCGCCAGAATGCCCGTCGTCGGATCGATCAGCCCGTTGATCGACTGCCGCGTCACGCCGCCGATGATGAAGTTGCTGACGTTCTTCAGGAAGAAGTCGACCGACAAATACGAGTTGCGCTGATAATACCATTCGGCGGCGACGTCGAAATTGTCCGCGAGATACGGCTTCAAATTCGGGTTGCCGCCGCTGGCCGTCAGGGCGCCGACGCGCTGGCCGTTGCCGACGTTCAGCACCGGGTTGAGTACGCTGAGGCTCGGGCGGGTCAGCGTACGTGACGCGTCGAAGCGCACCAGCAGCGTGTTGGTGATTTCCAGCTTCGCATCAAGGCTGGGCAACAGGTAGGAATACGAGCTGTTGGTCGTGTTCGGCACGATTGCGGTGTAGGTCGGGATGCCGAGCAACGACGGATCGGCGGTGCTCGTCGTGATCGAGGTCGGCAGGCGACCTTGCCCAGTCGCGCGCAGGTTCGTCGTTTCGTTGCGAACGCCCGCGTTCATCGTGAACGGCATGCCGCCGACGTCCGCCTTGAAGTTCGCGCTGAAGTAGAGCGACCAGGTCCGCTCGCGAACGTTCAGGACGCTGCCCGGATCGACCGCTTCGTCGAAATTACCGCGGAAGCCAAGCAGTCCATCGCCGCTCGTCGGGCTCGGGTAATTGAAGCCCGGGATGTTCTTGGCGTACGGATTGCCGAGGCTGGTCAGGTAGTTCTGATACGCGGTCGGGCTGAACACGAACACCGACGGTGGCAGGCTGCCGTTGAAACCGGGAATGAAGTTGTCGAGGCTGACCGAGCCTTGGTAGATATTCGCGGGGACCGGCGAAACGCCCGTCGTCCGTCCCGATGGTCCGCCATAACCGGCATAGGCCTGCCAGAAATTGTTGGTGAACGTGCTCTGGTTGCGGAAGTTGAACGTGTCCTGATAATATTGGCCACCGGCCTTGAGCGTCAAATTGTCCTGCTTCCAGGTGGCGTTGCCGCGGAACTGGGCGAGTTCATCGGTATTGTGCTGCGTCTGGTTGACCGTGACGTGCGTACCGATCACCGACTGATCGGCCCAGCGTGCGCCATCGCCGGCGGGACCGAAGTTGCTGATCGTCGGGAAGGCGTCGCTGCTCTTGCCGTCGACCTTGAAGCGTAGGACGTTGCCGAGCGCGTTGCCGTACCCGATGTCACCGTTCTTGCTGCCGATCACGTTGCCGGGGTTCAGCCAGCTTTTCGCATACGAGCCGTCTGCTTCCAGCGTCAGATTTTCCGTCACGTCATACTTGACGTTCAGGCCGGTCTGATTGGTCTGCAGGATCTGCTTGTTTTCCGCAGCCGTGAAATCGGTCGGGCTGCCGGCCTGCGTGAAGTCGACCGCCGTGCCGTTCTTGTCGAGCGTGACGTTGCGCAGGTCGCCTTGGCTGAACCACACGCCGAACGCGTAATTGTCCTGGTTGATGGTCTGGCGCGAGAAATTGTTGTCCAGCGTGACCATCAGGTCGTCGGTCGGATGATATTGGAACGCGACGCGCGCATCGACGCGCTCGTCCTTCACGCGCTGCTGTTCCGCGCCATATTGCTGCGGGAACCAGCCGGGCAGGTTCTGGCGGTTGTTGGGATTGGCGTAGTTTGCCGACTTCGGATCGCTCGTCGGCGCACAGTTTGCCGCCCCGGCGTTACCGGTCAGCTGGCACGGCGCGAAATTGCCGCCCGGCCAACCCGATACGTAGACGCGATTGGTCTCGGTATCGCGGCGCGTGTAGATCGCGTCGGCCAGCACGCCGAACGTCTCGTCATTGTTCGTGCTGCTGATGAGCAGGCCGGCGGTCGGCACGATCTTGCCTGCACGATCCTGGATCGAACCCGATCCGGTCGCGGCAAGGCGGAAACCGGGATGGTCGAACGGCTTGGGGAACGCGATATCGACCGTCGCGCCAATCGAGCTCGATGCGACCGTGACGTCGGGCGTCTTGAAGACGCTCAACTGGCCGATGAAATCGACGCCGACGGCGCTGAAATCGATCTGGCGATTGCCGGTTGCGGTCGAGATGCGGCGACCATCGTACAACGTGGTGTTGAAATCGCCGGCGAAACCGCGAACCGTGATGCCATTGGGCTCACCGCGCGAGCCGGAGCGCTGGATCGTCACGCCCGGTAGGCGCTGCAGCGACGCCGCGATGTTGGAATCCGGGAACTTGCCGATGTCTTCCGCCGAGATGACGTCGACGACGCCCGACGAGGTGCGCTTCAGGTCGAGGTTGCGCTGGAGCGATCCGCGCAGGCCGGTGACGATGATGTCGTCGCTCTGCGCTGTACCGCCCTGCACAGTGTTACCCTGCGACACGTCTGGCGCGGTCGCTGCGTCCTGCGGCTGTCCGGCCTCCGACGCGGTCGTGGTGTTCGCGGTCGTCGGCACGGCTGGCTGCGGCGCGGACGGCTGCGTGGTCGTGCTGTTCTGAAGATTGCCCTGATCCTGCGCCATTGCCGGGATCGACCACATCATCGCCAGTACGCTGGTCGCGCAGGCGAGTGCGCTCGATGGGTGGGCCAGTCCTCGAAAGCCGAAAGCGCGCGTAGTGGTGGTCACGGTCAAACATCCCCTCATGCGGCGCCGCACCGCCCTTCTTGTGAGAGGCGTTCACGACAAAACTGCTTCGACGATCGAATCATGCGCGTTTCCGCACCGTCTCGATCATCTACGGTAGCGCTCACAATACTCAGGCTAACAATCAATGCAAGCATTTGTATGAGTGGTCGCGGCGAGGCTTTGCAACCGGGGCGCCATGTGCGATCTCTTAGCCAAGAAGACTGTACGGAGAGAGATGGATGCCGATCTGGGAGATGCTGAGCCATGCGCAGCACGCGGCGTTGCGCGTGTCGCGCGCGCACGATGGCGAGCGGCAATTCGCGCAGATCGTCGCGGACGAATTTCTCCAAGCCGCCCCGTATTATGCGATTTTGTTCACGAAACACCCGGAAACCGGTGCCTTCTACGCAGGCGTCGTGATGGGCCTGGAGCCGGGCCGCAACCTGATGGCGGTGAAGGGGGCGTTGCTCGACTATCGACCCGCCGACCTCGAACGCCAGGGCTTCTACATCACCGACGGGCAACTGGTCGTCGACCGCGAACACGGTGTCTTTGCGGCGCCGGACGGCCAGCTTTTGTTCGACATGAACGGTGAGGCAGCGCTACCACTCAAGCGCATCCAGCAGGCGCTGCACGTCCTCCAGTCGGGCATTCCCGAGACCGACGCGCTGATCGGGCGTTTCCTCGCGCATCGCTTGCTCGAGCCGATCGACGTGACGATGAGCTTCGACGACGGCGAACATTTGACGCTCGAAGGGCTCTACACGATCAGCCTCGACGCGCTGCACGCATTGCCCGACGCCGCAGTGCTCGACCTGTTTCGCCGCGGCGACCTGCAACTCGCCTATGCGCAGGCCGGATCGATCCGCCATCTGCGGACGCTCGGCCGGATCCGGAACAACCGGCTGGCGGACATCGGCTGATGCTGCATGAGCCGCCCGCAGACGCATTGCGCGATCCGGAAATTTTCCAGGTCGAGGTGATGGCGCGGTGCGAGCCCGCGGTGCTGCGCGGCGCGGCGCGGGATTGGCCGATGCTGTCGGGCGCGACGACGCCGGGTGCGGCGCTCGACGGCGTGGTGGCGCAGCTTCGCCGCTTCGATAGCGGCAAGCTCGCGGAAGTGTTCGTCGGCAAGCCCGAGATCGGCGCACGCTATAATTACGACGCGACGCTCGCCGGGTTCAATTTCGACCGCAGTTCGGTGCCGTTCGGCGAGGCGCTGACGCGAATCCTCGACAGCGCGGCGGACCCCGGCCGGACCAGCATGTACATGGGGTCGATGACCGTGGAGACGTATTTCCCCGGTATCGAGGAGACCACCCGCCTGCCGTTCGTACCGCCCGCGGTGCGCCCCCGGTTCTGGGTCGGGCACGCCTCGACCGTCGCCTGCCATTACGACACGATGGACAATGTCGCGTGCGTCGCGGCGGGGCGGCGGCGCTTCACGCTGTTCCCGCCCGACGCGATCCGCGACCTGTATGTCGGACCGATCGACCACACGCTCGCCGGCCAGCCGATCAGCCTCGCGGTCGGCAGCGAGCCCGGCGACCCGCGCTTCCCCCGCTTCGAGAACGCCCGCGACCGCGCGCTGGTGGTCGAGCTGGAGCCCGGCGACGCGCTCTACGTGCCGAAACTCTGGTGGCATCAGGTCGAGGCGGTCGGCGACGTCAACGTCCTGGTCAATTTCTGGTGGGACGGGTTCAGCGCAGGACCGGACCAGCCCTACACCGCGATGCTGCTGTCGCTGCTGACGATCGCCGAACGCCCGCCGGCCGAGCGCGCAGCGTGGCGCGCGTGGTTCGATCACTACGTGTTCCGTCCCGACGGCCACCCGCTCGCGTTCCTCCCGCCCGAACGCCACGGCGTGCTCGGCGCGTCGAAGGAGACTTACGGGCGTATTCGAACACTGGTGATGCGCCTGCTACGCGGCGGTTGAGAGTGCGGGATAATGTACGGTCGTGTGGAGTTCGTACGTGCGATCGGCGACGAACTTCAGTCGCGGCAAGTGTTGCCCGTGCGGCGTCCACAGTTGCGATCACCTCCGCACTGTCGAGCGGCAAGGCGGTCTCCGCACGCATCACGATATGCGGCCACACCAAGCGCATCGACTGCATGGTCGACGGCCACCCGGTCTGGCGGGCACCAAGATCAGCATCGCCGACATCGACACCCCGAAGACCCACCCGCCGCGCTCCGCGCGCGAAGCACGGCTGGGGCAGGCGGAAACGCTGAAGATGCAGCCGCTGCTCAACGCCGGCCCCTTCACGCTGACCCCGATCAAGCGCGACGTCGACCGCTAAGGCCGCAAACTCCGCATCGTCGAGCGCGACGGGGTGTCACTGGGCGCGGTACCGGTCCGTCACGGACTCGCGCGGCACTATGGCGGCGGCAAGCGTTCGCCCCGGTGTGGAATGAATTAGCCTTCGGAGATGCACTAACCCGGCAAATAAAATTGCGGCGGCATAGGCCTATTAATTGGTCAACTTTGGGAATGTAGCAACAATGAAAACTGCTTTTTAAGCGATCCGCTCATTTGTTCATCCAGCGTGTCTTGATCTATTAGCTGTTTTACCCAAGATCGACCATGTCCACCTATTTCAGGAGCGTAATTCTCAATCTCGCCCTCCTGAAGTATGAGGACGCCATTCTTTGCTAAATGATCGATAAGCGAGCGAGCTTGTGATTGGTCATGGCCTTTTGGCAAAAGTCTCAGTCCGGTGGCTTTTAATGACCATGATTTACTTAAGCCCTCGGATATTTTCTTCACCGTTCTTATTATATTCGACCGTGATTGATCGTCGTCATCTTCTTGAACTAAATTAACCGCGTCACTAATCTTTGTGAGAGTTTCGGTGACTGGCGGAATTTTTATGGTTGTCGGAAGGCGATCCAAAAATGACTTATATCCTGAAATATCTATTTTAAGAAGGGAGCAGACCTCATCTATAATATTTCTACTCAGTAGAACGTCTATATCGAATACGCATTTTGCGCTGACGCCTAACGCAATCATGCTTCTTAATATTCCTGGCACCGCGCTCTTTCCGTAGCTTGGTATCCAGAATATCTCGTCCAAAGATAATGTTGGGCTTTTGCTGAGTGCCCATTTGAAAAACATTATATCCGCATCGGCTTCGCAAATTACAGTTGTGCTATAAAAAAGAGCATCTAGTGCATCTGTGTGAACTAAAAAGGGTTCTCGACCGAATGCCGCTACGGCTGAGCTATCAACGACATGATATTTTTTCGGTCTGGAATGGTCAAGATAAACGAACTGAACGTTGGCCGCCTCGGCGGACAGTGCTCCCTTAATAAGATCCGAACTGTGCGTGGCAATAATGGCCTGTCTGTTTTGGGAGGTGGCAAGTTCTGCTATTTCTTTGCCCAACCGGAAAGCTTGCGGAGGGTGAAGAAATGCTTCTGGCTCGTCAATCACGGTAACTGGGCGGGGATCGGCTGAAAAATTCAACAAGATTCCAACGTAAGAACGTATTCCATCACCAAAGGTCGATATTGGCAGCATATTTTGAATTATGTGCTGTTCATACTCTGCTGAAAGCCTTGGATGACTGGATATATTTCCTAAGTATGCAGTTGTATGACTACCGGTTCGATTAATCCGAACGTTTTTACCAAACGCGGCATTAACCTTGTCCGAGAAGTTATACTCCATATCCGGATCAAAAAAGAAAACATGATACGGATGAAGTACGGAGCCTTTGATAACGTCAGGTGAAATCGTTTGATTTGATAGTTGAATTCTATTTTCAGCGTTCAGAATTTTAATTAGGTAATCGGGGTGACCGAGTCTGTAGCTTTCGTAGAAATCAGTAGTGTATTGTTTTAGTACGGTGGCGCCAGTAACTACATCTTTTGCAAAAGAACTATTTTCGTCTATAAATCTATCTGACAAAAACCCTGTAAAATCCTGCTTCGATCCAAGATTACATTCTACCTTGTCAATCCATTTGCTCTTGTTGACTTCTGAAACATGATAATCAACAATTATCTCCCGAAGGAAAGTTGACTTTCCGCCGTTATTCGGCCCGACTACGAAAGTAGTAGAGCCGCTATTCAGCGAAATACTACTCCCGTCGCGAAGGTGAATTAAACTTATACTAGGAGAATATGAGGCATTTTTGCTCACTATTCAGCCGCCACGTCAGCCGTGGAGAACATATCTCGAACTTCGCTCAGGTCCACATTCGCGATCGGCCCCTTCTTCGCGGTCTGGCGCTTGTCGAACGAGTCCCAGACGTCGTTCCACTGGCCCTTGGTCGCGGCTTTCGAATACTCGGTGGCGCGCTGTTCGAAGAAGTTGGCGTGCTCGACGCCGTTGAGCATCGGGGCGAGCCAGGGCAGCGGGTGCTCGTCGATCATGTAGATCGGCTTCAGGCCGAGCTGCGTCATGCGCCAGTCGGCGATGAAGCGGATGTACTTCTTGATCTCCTTGGGGGTCATGCCGTTGACCGGGCCCATCTCGAAGGCGAGGTCGATGAAATTGTCCTCGAGGCGGATCGTCGTCTGGCAGACGTCGGCGATGTCGTCCTTGACCGCCTTGGTCAGGCACTGGCGCTCCTGACAGAAGGTGTGGAACATCTTGATGATGCCCTCGCAGTGGAGGCTCTCGTCGCGGATCGACCAGGTGACGATCTGGCCCATGCCCTTCATCTTGTTGAAGCGCGGGAAGTTCATCAGCATCGCGAACGACGCGAACAGCTGGACGCCCTCGGTGAAGCCGCCGAACATGGCCAGCGTGCGCGCGATGTCCTCGTCGTTGTCGACGGTGAACTGCTGCATGTAGTCATGCTTTTCCTTCATCTCGGCATATTCGAGGAAGGCGCCGTACTCGCTCTCGGGCATGCCGATAGTGTCGAGCAGATGGCTGTAGGCGGCGATGTGGACCGTCTCCATGTTGCTGAACGAGGTCAGCATCATCTTGATCTCGGTCGGCTTGAATACGCGGCCATACTTTTCGTGGTAGCAATCCTGCACCTCGACGTCGGCCTGCGTGAAGAAGCGGAAGATCTGCGTGAGCAGGTTGCGCTCGTGATCGCTGAGCTTCTGCGCCCAATCGCGGCAATCCTCGCCCAAGGGCACTTCCTCGGGGAGCCAGTGGAGCTGCTGCTGGCGCTTCCAGAACTCGAACGCCCAGGGGTATTCGAACGGCTTGTACTGCTTGGAGGCGTGAAGGAGGGACATGGGGTAAGCCTTTCGGGGAATTGGTTTTAAATCGGGAAACTGGGGAAATCAGGAGGGCGGCGTCATGTTTCCAGGCTCCACTGCCACATCGCGGCGGCGGACATCGCGAGAACGATCGCGGCCGAGGTCAGCATGATGCCGATCATGCGGAACGCGTAGGTCTGCTGCTCGGTGATGCTCGGGCTGCGCAAACGGAGCAGCATCGCGGTGCCGACGATTCCGAGCACGCCTGCGACCACGAACATGATAGCTGAACCATACGTCATGCGACCAACTCGCCCGGCGCGCGTTCAGCACCCGAACCCAACACAGGAGAACGACCATGGTCGATGCAACCAAGATCCAGGAACATGCCGAAGTCATCGGCGCTGACGGCGTCCATGTCGGTACCGTCGACAAGGTCGAAGGCAACCGCATCAAGCTGACCAAGAAGGACTCGGGCGCGCAGGTCGTCGAGGGCACGGGCAGCCATGAAGGGCATCATCACTTCATCTCGCTCGGGCTGGTCGCGGATATCGAGGACGGCAAGGTCCGGCTTTCCGCCAACGCCGACGTGGCGGTGACGTTCGAAGAAGAGGCCTGACGCGAACGCGGTGCGTATCGAACGCGCCGCATAGCCAGTCCGAACCCCGGTCTGCTTCGCGCGGGCCGGGGTTTTTTGCGTCAGGCGCCCCCCGGTCCGCGATTGACGGGCCGGGGTCACGCTTGAACGCCGAGAGGCCTTACTGGCAGGCAAGGCACTCATCGTAATCCTTCGACTCGACGTCGATCTGGCGCAGGTCGATGGTGTTGTCCGCCTCGACGCCGCCGGCGAAGCCCGCGCGCTGGACCGACTTCGAGCGGAGGTAATAGAGCGACTTGATGCCGAGCTCCCATGCGCGGAAGTGGAGCATCAGCAGGTCCCACTTCTCGACGTCGGCGGGGATGAACAGGTTCAGCGACTGCGCCTGGTCGATGTACGGCGTGCGATCGGCGGCGAGTTCGAGCAGCCAGCGCTGGTCGATCTCGAACGACGTCTTGTAGCAGTCCTTTTCCTCAACCGAGAGGAAGTCGAGATGCTGGACCGAACCGCCCTGTTCGAGGATCGAGTTCCAGACCGCGTCCGAGTTCTTCGACTTCTCGCTCAGCATCTTTTCGAGATACGGGTTCTTGATCGAGAAGCTGCCCGAGAGCGTCTTGTGCGTGTAGATGTTCGCCGGGATCGGCTCGATGCACGCCGACGTGCCGCCGCAGATGATCGAGATCGACGCGGTCGGTGCGATCGCCATCTTGCAGCTGAACCGCTCCATCGCGCCGACATCGGCGGCATCGGGGCAGGGGCCGCGCTCGATCGCGAGCTGCATCGAGGCTTCGTTGGCCTGGCTGCTGATGTGCTTGAACATCCGCAGGTTCCACGACTTCGCCATCGCACCCTCGAACGGGATACCGCGGGCCTGGAGGAAGCTGTGGAAGCCCATGACGCCGAGCCCGACCGAGCGCTCGCGGCCCGCGGAGTAGGCGGCGCGTTCCATGCCGGGTTCGTGGCGGTCGATGTAATCCTGCAGCACGTTGTCGAGGAAGCGCATGACGTCCTCGATCAGGCCCTTCTCGTCCTTCCACTGATCCCACGTCTCGAGGTTCAGCGACGACAGGCAGCACACGGCGGTACGCTCGTTGCCGAGATGATCCTTGCCGGTCGGCAGCGTGATCTCGGAGCACAGGTTCGAGGTCGAGACCTTAAGGCCCAACTCGCGGTGATGCTTGGGCATCGCCTTGTTCACGTGATCGGCGAAGACGATGTACGGCTCGCCGGTCTGGAGGCGGGTCTCGACGAGCTTCTGGAACAGCGAGCGCGCGTCGACGGTGGCGCGGATCGCCTGGTCCTTCGGCGAGCGGAGGTGCCATTCCTCGCCGTTGCGGACGGCTTCCATGAAGTCGTCGGTGATCAGCACGCCGTGGTGGAGGTTGAGCGCCTTGCGGTTGAAATCGCCCGAGGGTTTGCGGATTTCGAGGAATTCCTCGATCTCGGGATGCGAGACGTCGAGATAGACCGCGGCCGAACCGCGACGCAGCGAGCCCTGGCTGATCGCGAGCGTCAGTGAATCCATGACGCGGACGAACGGAATGATGCCGCTGGTCTTGCCGTTGAGGCCGACCGGCTCGCCGATGCCGCGGACGTTGCCCCAATAGGTGCCGATGCCGCCGCCGCGCGAGGCGAGCCAGACATTCTCGTTCCAGGTGTCGACGATCCCGCCGAGGCTGTCGGGGACCGAGTTGAGGTAGCACGAGATCGGCAGGCCGCGGCCGGTGCCGCCGTTCGAGAGAACGGGGGTGGCGGGCATGAACCAGAGCTTCGAGATCGCGTCGTACAGCCGCTGCGCGTGGCCGGCGTCGTCGGCGTAGGCCGACGCAACGCGGACGAACAGGTCCTGGTAGCTCTCGCCCGGGAGCAGGTAGCGATCCTTGAGCGTGTCCTTGCCGAATTCGGTCAGCAGCGCGTCGCGGCTATGATCGACCTCGACCGGGTAGATCTGCGCGCGCACGGAGTGGCTGTCCTGCGCCTGGCGGGGTGCCTTCGGAGCCTCGGCTTCGATGGTGGGGGCTGCTTGTTCGATCGTGTCTGTGGTCATGTCGCTATCCCGGCTGCTGTCTCTGAAATCCATCGAAACCGCTCCTAGTGTTCTGTATTCGTTCGAATCGGCGTCATGTCGCCATGCTACCATCGGGCGAGCTCAAACGGGAGAACAAAAAGTGACCATCGCGGCGGTGGAAGGCGCGCTTACGGTCATATCGCATATGGCTATGCGAGGGTTGTTCTACCAGCGATTGGGTCCGCCCCCGAACGCAACCCCAAGAGATTGTGCCAAAGCGCGAAGAGACGCAAGGGGGTGCGGGGGTGGTCGAGGGCTCGGTTCGTCGCGTTCGGGTGCGGGTTGGCCGAGCGGCATATTCGCGACGCGTGGACTTCTGCGGGGTTCGTGAAGCGCAAGGGGGCGAAGCGGGAACGAAAAATTATTTAAGCGCGGAAGGTGGCAAATGTTGCTTCGAGAAGAGCGAGTGGAAGCAGGCACTGGATATGGGGGGACCGCCCTCTAGTTCCCCCGCGAACGCGGGGGCCCAGGAGCACGAACGTCGTCCTGCTTGATTCCTAGACCCCCGCCTTCGCGGGGGAACCGTGGTGATGCGAAGATAACCTCAAATCACACCACCCCGGCGAAGGCCGGGCCCCAGTTGGGGGAGGTTGCCAACTGAGCGATGCGTGTCGTTACTGCGACCTTTCCAACTGGGCCCCGGCCTCCGCCGGGGTGGTGGTGATTGGCGGGAATGGCGGCGATTGGTTGGCGCGCCCGGTCTGCCTCAGCCCTCGATCATCGTCCGGATCTGCGTTGCCAGCGCCTCCATCGCGAACGGCTTGGTGATCATCGACATCCCCGGCTCAAGGAAGCCCGACGCCAGCGCGGCATTCTCCGCATAGCCCGTCATGAACAGCACGCGGAGCCCCGGACGCAGCGCACGACCCGCGTCGGCGACTTGGCGACCGTTCAGTCCGGGCAGGCCGATGTCGGTGACGAGCAGGTCGACGCGCTCCATCGTACGCAGGCGCTCAAGCCCGGCAGGGCCGTCATGCGCCTCGATCGCTTGATAGCCCAATTCGCCCAGCACCTCGACGATCAGCGCGCGGACGACCGAATCGTCCTCGACCACCAGCACGATCTCGCCCGCATCGGTGACGTGGTCCTGCGTCAGGCCGGGCAGCGCCTCGTCCTGCTCCGCTTCGCCGTAATGGCGCGGCAGATACAGCTTGATCGTCGTGCCCTGGCCGAGCTCGCTATAAATCCTCGCATAGCCTTCGGACTGGCGCGCGAAGCCGTAGATCATCGACAGGCCGAGGCCGGTACCCTGGCCGATCGGCTTGGTGGTGAAGAACGGCTCGAACGCCTTGGCGATCGTGTCGGCGGACATGCCGGTGCCGGTATCGGACACGCAGATGCACACGTAATGGCCGGGCCGGACGTCGCGCTGGCTGGCCGCGAAATGGTCGTCGAGATGCGCGTTGCACGTCTCGATCGTCAGCTTGCCCCCATGCGGCATCGCGTCGCGCGCGTTGATGACGAGGTTGAGCAACGAGTTCTCGAGCTGGTTGGGATCGCACAATGTCGTCCACAGGCCGGCGCCGAGCACCGTCTCGAGTTCGATCTGCTCGCCAGTCGTGCGGCGGAGCAGGTCCTCGAGCGAGGTGACGAGCGGGTTGACCTTGACCGGGCGCGGATCGAGCGGCTGGCGACGCGAAAACGCCAGCAGGCGGTGGGTGAGCGACGCGGCGCGGTTCGCGGCGGTGGTCGCGCCGGTGATGAAGCGATCGAGTTCGCTTACCCGACCTTGCGTGATGCGGCGCTGGACGATCTCCAGGCTGCCGGTGATGCCCTGGAGCAGGTTGTTGAAGTCATGCGCGATGCCGCCTGTCAGCTGGCCGACCGCCTCCATCTTCTGTGCCTGGCGAAGTGCCTCCTGCGCCTCGACCAGCTCCTGCGTACGATCGCGGACGCGTTGTTCGAGGTCGGCGTTGAGCGATTGCAGGTCGCGTTCGAGCCGCTTGCGATCGGTGACGTCCGCCCCCTCGACGAAGATGCCGACGACCGCGCCGGTCGCGTCGCGAATCGGTTGATAGACGAAATCGAGATAGCGATCGTCGATCGCGCCGCCGGGTTCGGCCTGTACCGCATAGAGCATGTCGCGCGCGGTAAAGGCATCGCCGCTCGCGAACACGCCGTCGAGCAGATCGAGAAACCCCTGTTCGACCGCGTCGGGCAACGCTTCGGCAACGGTTCGACCCAGCATCTTTCGGTGACCGACCAGCTTGTCGTAGCCGGGGTTGGTCAGCTCGAACCGGTGCTCGGGCCCACGCAACATCGCCATGAAGGTCGGCGCCTGCGCGAACATCTGGCCCATCCGTTCGCGTTCGTCACGCAGCGCGCGCTCTGCCAGGACCCGTTCGGTGCTTTCGTAGGTCGAGCAGAACATGCCCGCGACGGCGCCGCTCTCGTCCCGCACCGGCGAGTAGGAGAAAGTGAACCACGCTTGTTCGTCATATCCCTTGCGATTGGTGACGAGAGGCAGGTTCTCGAAGAACGAGGCTTCCCCCGCCAGCGCCTTGTTGACGAGCGGGCTGATGTCCGCCCACACGTCGCCCCAGATGTCGTTGAACCGTCGACCCAATGCGTGCGGATGCTTGTCGTGCAGCAGGCGCGCATAGTGATCGTTGTAGAGGAAACCCAACTCCGGGCCCCAGGCGGCGAACATCGCAAATTCCGACGCGAGCATCAGCGAGACGATCGAGCGAAGCGACTGCGGCCAGCCTTCGATCGGGCCGAGCGGCGACGACGACCAGTCGTGGGCGCGGATCATCGCGGCAATCTCGCCGCCGCCGGTCAGGAAATCCGCGTCCGCCGGGATATCGGTCTTCATCTCAGGTCCTTGGGGCATGTGTCGGCGACAGTCCGGCAAACCCGATACCCGTTGATCGCGGCATTATCCATTGTTCGGACTATCATAGGTTAGTCACGAACATAGTTCTGTGGCCAATTGCGTGAGCGTATCGGCACTAAAGTCCCAATCCTGTGCCGCGTCTGCATCGGGCGCCGCGCGACCGCCATATTCGAGCGGGCGAGCAACGTATGCGGTCTGCAGGCCTGCGGCACGGGCGGCGGCGAGGTCGCTATGGTGTGCGGCGACGAGACAGAGTTCGGCCGGATCGATCGCCAGCATGCGCGCGGTGGCGAGGTAGGATTCGGCGAGCGGCTTGTAGACGCGGCTGACTTCGGCCCCGAGGATCGCGTCCCAAGGGAGGTGGGCGCGGCGGGCCATTTCCAGCATCAGTGCGATGTTGCCGTTGCTGAGCGTGACGATCGGATAGCGGACCTTGAGGCGGGTCAGGCCCTCGACCGAGTCGGGCCAGGGATCGAGCCGGTGCCAGGCGTGAGTCAGGTCGACGAGCGTGGCCTCGTCCAGCGCGGCGGGGTCGATGCCGTGGTGACGGAGCAGGTCTTCGAGCGCCTCGCGGTGGAGCGTGTCGAGAATGACGAACGGCCGCCGTCCGCTGCGGACCTCCTCGAGCGCCGGTTGATAGCGTTTGCGCCAGCCGTCGGCGAAGCGGTGCGGGTCGATATCGGTGCGGCCGAGGCGCGCGAGCACGGGCGCGGCGTCGCGCGCGATGCCCGAGCGCCAGTCGACCACGGTGCCGAACACGTCGAACGCGAGGGCTTTGATCGGGGCGCGATGTACCATGGGGGAAAGACGGTGGGAGGCGGCGGTTGGTTCCCGGGAGCGGGGGAGTTCCGGGCCTTTGTGTCGGCCGCCGTTGAGCGGGGAACTCGGCAATTTATCCCGCCATCCTAGGTGATTACCCACCACCCCGGCGGAGGCCGGGGCCCAATTGGGAAACGTGGATTGGCGAACGCCGTCCGCTGTTACGACGACCTCTCCAATTGGGCCCCGGCCTCCGCCGGGGTGGTGGCCTTTTACCGGTCTCCCGCAAAGTCGGACTGACTGCCGCTCGGCCGCCTAACTCACCCAGTCCGGCGAAGACGCGCGGAGTGGCCCTGGTTCAGCCGTTCCAGATTGAACGCCTCGTGGAACTCGATTCCCGCCTTGCCGGCGCGGGCCCAGCGGATGCGGGCGCCGAACATCTGGTCCTCGACCAGTTCGATCTGCATCTCGACGCCATCGGGGTTGCCGTCGATCCGCAGCCCGTCGAGCATCGCGCCCGTGGTCGAGATGTCGCGGATGCGGACGTCGCCGCGAACCCCGTCGATCGCGATCCGGGCGGAGCGCAGCATCTTGGTGCGCGGCGCGCGACTCACCTTGAAGCCGCTCGCGGCGGCGGTGCCGTTCTCGACGCCCAATTGCCGCAAAGCCTCGTCCGCGCGGACCGGGCGGCCATAGACATAGCCCTGGATATGGCTGCACCCGAGGTCGCGGATCAGGTCGATCTCGTCCTGCACCTCGACCCCCTCGGCGGTCGTCTCCATGCCGAGCGTGTCGGCGAGCGTGACGATCGCCTTGATGATCGCGGCGTTGCGATTGCCCGGCTCGGCGGCGCCACGCACGAACGACTGATCAATCTTGATCTTGTCGAACGGCGCGTTGCGCAGATAGCCGAGCGACGAATAACCGGTGCCGAAATCGTCCAACGCAAGCCGCACGCCGATCCCCTTCAGCGCCTTGAACATCTGTTCCGAAGAGCGCGTCTCGTCGAGGAATACGCCTTCGGTGATCTCCAGTTCGAGTCTGCCTGCGGCGATCCCCGACTGCGCGAGCGCACTGGTGACGAGCGAAGGCAAAGCAGGGTTGGCGAACTGGATCGGCGAGACGTTGACCGCGACGCGCACCGAGCCCGGCCAGCGCGCCGCCTCCAGGCACGCGGTCCGCAGCACCCACTCTCCGATCGCCTCGATCAGCCCGCATTCCTCCGCGACCGGGATGAAGTCGGCGGGCGAGACGAGTCCCCGCGTCGGGTGGTTCCAACGGATCAGTGCTTCGTAGCCGACGATCTGCGCCGACTTCGTGCTGACGATCGGCTGGTAGCAGAGGTGGAACGCGCCATCTGAGATCGCCGCGCGCAGGTCATCCTCGAGTAGTTTCCGCGTGCGCGCGCCGGTCAGCATGTCGTCCGAATAGAAGCGGTGGACGCCGCGGCCATCGGCCTTGGCGGCGTACAGCGCGAGATCGGCGTTACGGACGAGCGTCTCGGCGTCGTCGCCATCGTCGGGTGCGATTGCGATGCCGATCGAGCAGCCGATCGTGACCGACGTCCCGCTGATGAAATAGGGTTCGGACAGCGAGGCGATGACTTCGCGGGACAACGCGGCGAGCGTATCGCGGTCGGCGATGCCGGGCAGCACGACCTGGAACTCGTCGCCGCCAAGCCGCCCGACCAGCCCTGCGTCCGCGATGCCGCGCTGGAGTCGTTGCGCGACCTGTTTCAATAGCGTGTCGCCCGCCTGGTGACCCAGCGTATCGTTGACCGCCTTGAACCGATCGAGATCCATCAGGAACAGCGACGTCGCGCGGTAAGGCCCGGTCTTCTGCGCGAGCGTCTTGTCGAGCGACGAGCGCATCCGCTGGCGGTTCGCAAGCCCGGTGAGCCCGTCGAACAGCGCCAGCCGCGTGATCTCGGCTTCCGACTTGCGTTGTTCGGTCAGATCGCGGCCCGAGCCGATGAAACCCTGGAAGCGCCCGAGATCGTCGACCACCGGCCTTCCCGAGATCGACCACCAGCGTTCGCAATCGGGCGAGGTCGCGGCGCACACCGAATAGTCCGAGAACGACGTGCGCGAGGCGATGTGGAAGGCGAGCGTCCGCTCGGTGCCGGGCGCGTCGTTGTCCATGCGGAACAGGTCGGTGACCGGTTGCCCGACCGCGTCGTCGGCAAGGCCGAGTTCGTCGGTCACCTTGGCGGACAGATAGGTCAGGCGGCCCTGGCGGTCGGCTTCCCAGAACCAGCCGGTACCCTGGTCCTCGAATTCTGCGACCATCCGGATCGCGAGGCGGCCTTCGTTCGCGTTCTCGGCGCGGTGCAGCTCCTGCGCGACGTCGATCCGCGCGAGGCGGTGCGCGACGATCCCCAAGCTGCCGAGGAACACGATCGCGACCGCTAGCGGCGCGCCGATTCCCGCGCAGACCGCGAGCATCACGACGATCCCGACGCCGAGCCCGAGCGTCGCGGCGCGGACTGCGTGGACGCTGACCGCGGTGACCGCGATCATCCCCAGCACCGCGACGCAGCAGGCGAGTTGCAGCGACCCCGACGGTGCGCGCGCGACGGTCCACAATAGTGACAGGGACAGCGCGGCGACCCCCGCGACCCCGACGGTAAGCGCGCGGTTGCGCTTATAGGCAGGCCATTCTCGCAATCCCGGCAGGCGCAGCACGCCGAACACGCCTGCCGATAGCGCCGCCAGGATCGCGGCATGGATGCCGATCGACGGGACGATAGTGCCAAGACCGGCGGCAGGCGGTGCGATCAGCGCAAGCGCGACGAGGAGGGCACAGCCGACCATCTGCGTGGCAACCGCGATCGGCCATGTTTCCGCGACCTGCGCGAGCTTGCGATCGAGGAGTTCGGCAACCTGTTCGCGCGAATCCTCGCCGAGCCCGAACACGGCGGGGGCTGGCGATCGATCGCGCGCGCGGCGATCCGCGACGGGGAGGGGAGCGTACATCCAACCGTTCTGACTGGAATATCTTGCTGATACGGTAAGATTGGCGGGACGCGAAAAAAACTTCGTCCGCTCAGTGCGTTATAAAGGCGAAGGGAACGGAGTTGCGTCTGGCTATTCCGTTCCCTCCGACGTTTCAGTCCGTTTCCGGTCGCGGTGCGCCGCTCATGGTCACCGGTTGTGGCCCGCCGGCAGTGGCTTCGAGCGTCGAGTCACCGCCCAGCACGCGGTACAGCGTCACGCGGTTGCTCGCGCCGACGAGCTGCGTCGCGACGAGGTTGCGTTGCGCGGTGTAGAGCGAGCGTTGCGCGTCGAGCGAGTTGAGGAAGGTGTCGATGCCGCCGCGATAGCGCGCGTCGGACAGGCGATACGTGTCCAGCGCCGCTTCGGAGAAGTTCTGGTTCGCCTTCAACTGGTCGGCGATCGTGCCCTGGCGTGCGAGCGCGTCGGCGGTTTCCTGGAACGCGGTCTGGATCGTCTTCTCGTAGGTCGCGAGCGCGGCGTCGCGTTGCGCCTTCGAATAGGCGACGCCGGCGATCCCGGCACCGGCGCGGAAGATCGGGTAGCTGACCGAGGGCGCGACCGAATAGTTGAACGCGCCGCCGCTGAACAGCGAGGTGAGCGACGTGCTGGCGAACCCGAGGATCCCGGTGAGCGAAATCTTCGGGAACAGTTCCGCGCGGGCTGCGCCGATCTCGGCATTGGTGGCGCGGAGTTCGTATTCGGATTCGACGACGTCGGGGCGGCGCAGGAGGATGCTGCTGTCGAGCCCGGCCGGCAGCGTCGCGACGGTCGGCAAAGCCTGCTCGATCGAGGCGGGCAACAGGCTGGCATCGACAGGCGCGCCGACCAGCAGTTGCAGCGCGTTGACGTCCTGCGCGAGCGCGGTGCGTTGCTGCGCAAGGTCGGACTGCGCGGTGAACAGGATCTGCTGCGCCTGGCGGAGATCGGTGCGCGGGGCGACGCCGCCGCGCAGCCGCGCGTTGGTCAGCGTGACGCTGCGCTGCGAACTCGTGACGGTGTCCTGCGCGATCTTGAGCAGGCTCTGGTCCGACGCGTAGGTGAGCCACGCATCGGCGATGTCGCCGACGAGCGTCAGACGGGTCGCGCGCGCGGCGGCTTCGGTCGCGAAATAGCGATCGAGCGCGGCGCTGGTGAGCGAGCGGATGCGGCCGAACAGGTCGAGCTCGAACGCGGTGGTGCCGAGATCGACCGAGAAGGCGCTGTTCGAGCTAGATGAGCTGACTACCGATCCGGTGCCGGTGCCGGTCCCGCCTGTACCGGTCCCGGTGCCTGTACCGGTCCCGGTGCCCGTGCCAGTCCCGGTTCCCGTATTCCCGGTGCCCGTTCCGGTCCCGGTATTACCGCCCGTTCCGCTCGTAACGGTGTTGCGCGTGCCGTTGCCACCGCCCGAATAGGTGTAGCGGCCGCTGGCATCGACCTGCGGCAACAGGTCGGCGCGCTGGATGCGGTACTGCGCGCGGGTCGACGCGATGTTGGCGGCGGCGACGCGGAGATCGCGGTTGTTCGCGAGCGCCTGGACGATGATCTGCTGGAGTCGCGGGTCCTTGAAGACGTCTCGGTAGGTGATCGCCGGCAGCGCCGCCTCGGACTGGCGCAGGTACGCGTCGCCGACCGGGAGAGACGGCGGCACGGGGAGTTCGGTCCGCGCGTATTTTGGCGCGAGCGAGCAGCCGGCGAGCGCGGTCGAGGCGGCGAGGATCAGGACTAGCGAGCGCATCATGCGGGCTCCGGCCGGTGAGGGCCCTGTGGTTCGGGTGGTCCGAGCGGTTCGTTGTGATCGCTATCGGATCCGTGGCCATCATGGTCGTGGTCGTCATGGCCCTGGAAGCCGGTCGGCTTGCCACGCAGCTTGGCGATGCCGTCGCGCGCGCCGCGGCGGACGAGGACGAAGAACAGCGGGATATAGAAGATCGCAAGGATCGTCGCGGTCAGCATGCCGCCGACCACTGCCGTCCCGATCGCGATACGGCTGTTCGCGCCGGCACCGGTCGACAGCGCAAGCGGCAACACGCCGAGGATGAACGCGAACGACGTCATCAGGATCGGGCGCAACCGGATCTTCGCCGCGGACAGCGCCGCCTCGATGACGCGCTTGCCCTTCTTCTCCTCCTGCTCGGCGAACTCGATCATCAGGATCGCGTTCTTCGCGGCCAGGCCCATCGTCGTCAGCAGGCCGATCTGGAGATACACGTCGTTGATGAGGCCACGCAGCGTCACCGCGAGGATCGCGCCGACGAGGCCGAGCGGGATGACGAGGAGCACAGCGATCGGGATCGACCAGCTCTCGTACAGCGCGGCCAGGCACAGGAACACGACCAGCAGCGACAACCCGTATAGGATCGGCGCCTGACCCGAGGACAGGCGTTCTTGATACGACAGGCCCGACCATGCGACCGAGGTGCCAGGGATCTGCCCCGCAAGCTCGGCAATCCGGTTCATCGCGTCGCCCGAGCTGACACCCGGCGCGCCCGACCCCTGGATCTCGTACGAGGCAATGCCGTTGAAGCGCGACAGCGTCGTCGGTGCCTGGCCCCAACTGGTCTTCGCGAACGACGAGAATGGCGCCATCTGGCCGTTCGAGCCGCGCACGAACCACTGGCTGAGGTCGGATGGCTGCGCGCGGAACTGTGCGTCGCCCTGGACATAGACGCGCTTGACGCGGCCGCGATCGATGAAGTCGTTGACGTACTGACCACCCCAGGCGGTCGACAGCGTCGAGTTCACATTGGCTTGCGTGAGGCCGAGCGTGGACAGCTTCTGCTGGTCGGCGTCGACGCGCAACGTGGCGACGTCGGGCAGTTCGGTCAGGCGGATCGCGGTCAGCGACGAGTCGGCGCGGGCGAGCGCGAGCAGCTTGTCGCGCGCGGCGTTGAACTCGACCTGGCTGAGCCCGCCGGCGTTCTGCAACTCCATCGTGAAGCCGTTCGACGAGCCGAGACCACGGACCGCCGGTGGCACCAGCGAGTAGACCTGCGCGTCGCGGAAGCCTGCAAACGCCTTCGACGCGCGACCGGTGATCGCCTCCGCGGTGTTTTCCTTGCCCTTGCGATCGTCCCACGGCGCGAACGCGATGAAGCCTTGCCCCGTGTTCTGGCCGCTCGCGCCGCCGCCGCCGCCACCGCTGACGGTGAACATCGTGCGGACGTTGGCCTTCTCGTTGGTGTAGTAATATTGCTCGATCTGCTTCTGCAGCGCGAAGGTGCGGCCTTGCGTGGCGCCCGCGGGAAGCTGGAACTGGACGATGCCCGAGCCCTGGTCCTCGGTCGGCAGGAAGCCCGTCGGCAGCCGCAGGAACAGTACCGCGAGCACCGCGACGATCACCGCGTAGATCAGCAGAAACAGCCACTTGCGGTCGATCACCGACTGCACCGCACTGGTGTATTTCTGCGTGCCCTTCTCGAACCCGCTGTTGAACTTGTCGCCAGCGCGCGTGAAAAAGTGCGCTACTTTCGGGAATTTACGTTCGCCCCAACTCTTCTCGGTGTTGCCGTCAGCGTCCTTCTTCTTCTGCTTGAGCAACGTCGCGGTGAGGGCAGGGGAGAGGATCAGCGCGACGAGCACCGACAGGACCATCGCCGAGACCATCGTCAGCGAGAACTGGCGGTAGATCACGCCGGTGGAGCCGCCGAAGAACGCCATCGGCAGGAACACCGCCGACAGGACGAGCGCGATCGCGACCAGCGCGACGGTGATCTCGTTCATCGACTCGATCGTCGCCTCCCGAGGCGTCATCTCGGGATTTTCCTCCATCAGGCGCTCGACGTTCTCGACCACGACGATCGCGTCGTCGACCAGCAAGCCGATCGCGAGCACGAGTCCGAACAGCGTCAACGTGTTGATCGAGAAGCCAGCGAGATAGAACACGCCGAACGTGCCGAGCAGCACGACGGGCACGGCGATCGTCGGGATCAGCGTCGCGCGCCAGCTTTGCAGGAACACGAACATGACAATGACGACGAGGATGACGGCCTCGATCAGCGTCTTCACGACCTCGTCGATCGACAGCTTGATGAAGTCCGTCGTGTCGTTGGCGTAGGCGAATTTCAGGCCGGGCGGGAAGCTCTTGGCGGACTTGGCGACGAACGCCTTGACCAGTTCGGCGGTCTTGAGCGCGTCGGCGCCGGGCGCGAGCAGCACCGCGATACCGGCGCCGGGATGCGCGTTGACGCGGCTGCGTGCGTTGTAGTTCTCCGCGCCCAGCTCGATCCGGGCGACGTCGCGCAGCTTGACCACCGCGCTGTCGTTGGTGGTCTTCAGGATGATGTTGGCGAACTGCTCGGGCGTCTGGAGGCGCGACTGTGCGGTGACGGTCGCGTTCAGCATCTGCGTGTCGGGCTGGGGTTGCCCGCCGAGTTCGCCGGCGGCGACTTCGGTGTTCTGCGCCTGGATCGCGGTCGTCACGTCGCTCGGGATCAGCTGGTAGCTGGCGAGCTTGTTCGGGTTCAGCCAGATTCGCATCGCGTATTGCGCGCCGAACACGTTGCTGTCGCCGATGCCGGGAATACGGCCGAGCGGGTCCTGCAGGTTCGAGACGAGATAGTCGGAGACGTCCTGGTTGGTCAGCTTGTCGGTCTCGTCATAGACGCCGACGATCAGCAAATTGTCCGGGTTCGATTTGCGGACAACGAGGCCCTGCTGCTGGACCTGTTGCGGCAGGCGGGACAGCGTCTGCTGGACCTGGTTCTGGACCTGGACCTGCGCGATGTCGGGATCGGTGCCCTTCTCGAACGTCACGGTGATATTCACCGAGCCGCGCGACGACGACGACGAGCTGAAATAGATCAGCCCGTCGATGCCGGTCAGCGATTGCTCTACGACCTGCGTGACGCTGTTCTGGATGGTCTGCGCGTTGGCACCCGGGAAGGTCGCGCGGACGGTCACCTGTGGCGGTGCGACGTCGGGGTACTGCGCGATCGGCAGGCTCATGATCGCGCCGATGCCGCCAAGCATCACGATGATCGCGAGCACCCAGGCGAAGATCGGGCGATCGATGAAGACACGGGATAACATAAGGGCTTAGCCGGCCTTTTTCTGGCTGGAGTCGCCACCGGAGGAGTCACCCTTGGGCGCTTCGATCTTCTGCGCGGTGTTTTCCGGCACCGGCTTCACGCCCTGGTTCGGCGCGATCTTCGACAGGCCCTGCGTGATGATCCTGTCGCCGGGGTTGAGCCCGCTGGTGACCACCCAGAACGCGCCCTGCGTGCGGTCCGCCTTGATCTTCTTCTGCACCGCCTTGTTGTTCGCATTGACGACATAGACCGTCGCATTGCCCTTCGCATCGCGCGACACGCCCGCCTGCGGCACGAGGAACGCGCGCTGGTTGATCGCCTGCGCGAACTTCGCCTGGACGAACATGCCGGGCAGCAGCAGCCCCTGCGGATTGGGGAAGCGCGCGCGCAGCGTCACGGTGCCGGTCTCGGTGTTGACCAGCGCTTCGGCGAACTCGACGGTGCCGGTCGCGCCATATTCGCTGCCGTCCTCGAGCGTCAGGCGGACTTCGGCGCGGGTGGCGACGATGCCGTTCTGGCCGAGCGAACGGCGTAGGGCGAGCAGGTCGCCGGAGGATTGCTGGATGTCGACGAACATCGGGTCGAGTCGCTGGATCTGCGCGAGCGGATCGGTCTGCGTCGCCGAGACGAGCGCGCCGACGGTGAACAGCGACCGGCCGATGCGGCCGGTGATCGGTGCGGGGACGGTCGTGAACTTGAGGTTGATCTGCGCGGTCTCCAGCGCGGCGCGGGTCTGCGCGACCGAGGCGGTGGCCTGTCGCGAGGTGGCGACCGCGTTGGTGTAGTCCTGCTTGCTGATCGCCTCCATCTCGGCGAGCGGCTTGTAGCGCTGGGCGAGGATGGTCTGCGCCTGCTGGTTGGCGCGCGCGCTCTGGAGGTTGGCCTGCGCCTCGTTGGCGGCGGCGCGATAGAGGCGGGGGTCGATCTCGTAGAGCGGCTGTCCCTTCTTGACGAGCGTGCCCTCGGTGAAGAAGCGGCGGCGGATGATGCCGGTGACCTGGGGCCGGACGTCCGAGCTTTCGAACGCGGTAGTGCGGCCGCTGAGTTCGGTGGTCATCGCGACGCTGGTCGGCTGAACGACGACATAGCCGACGGTCGGCGTGCCCTGGCCCGGCTGGCCGCCACGGCCTGCCTTGCCCTGGGCCTTGTCGTCGCCGCCGGAGCAGGCCGCGAGCGCCAGTGCGGGCACCAGCAGGATGGCGCACTGCCGCGCAGAAAATCGTGTGGCTATCAAGTTTGGTATCCGCTCGCGATCGGTGGTGGCAGCTGTTGGTCGGCCTAAACCACGAGGATGTACCAGAAGTATGTCAGTTGAAAAGCGCGGGTGAGAAATAGGGAAGAAAGAGTAACCTGTTTGATTGTTTAGCGGTGTTTTTCGCGTTCGTTGCGCTTCGATGCCGAAGATTGTTTCCCCGCGAAGGCGGGGACCCAGACTGGGCTCCCGCCTTCGCGGGGAAACAAGGAAGGGGCGCACTCCCGTATCCACACGCACGACCATGCAGCCATCGCACCACCCCAGAGCCACTGCACCACCCCGGCGGAGGCCGGGGCCCAATTGGAGAGGTCGTGGTAACGAGGGACTGCGCTTCGTTAGCAACGTCCCCCAATTGGGCCCCGGCCTCCGCCGGGGTGGTGCTTTGTGCGGGAGTCCTTCAAACCAAATTGTCGCGAGGGCGTTGAGCAGTGGTTGCCGGAACGAGCCCGGCATGACGGATGGGGTGGGCTGATGGCGTCGATCGATGATGACAAGAAGGCGGCTGCCAGTGCGGCTGTGGCCGAGGTGCAGGACGGGATGCTTGTCGGACTCGGCACCGGATCCACTGCGGCGCTCGCAATCCAGGCGCTCGGCGATCGCGTGGCCCAAGGCCTGCAAATCTGCGCAGTCGTCACCTCCGAAGCCTCCGGCAAACTCGCCCGCGAACTCGGCATCGCAATCCTCGACTTCGCCACCATCGCCCAAGTCGACCTAACGATCGACGGCGCAGACGAGATCGACTCGCGCTGTTTCGCCATCAAGGGCGCAGGCGGGGCGATGCTGCGCGAAAAGATCGTCGCCGCAGCCTCGGCACGGATGGTCGTGATCGCCGACGGCTCCAAGCGCGTCGACCGGATCGGTGCCGCCAAGCTCCCGGTCGAGGTGCTACCGTTCGCCATCGCCTACGTCATGCGCGTTCTCATGGACATGGGTGCCGCGCCTATGGTCCGCGACAACTACCGGACGGACCAAGGCAATCTCGTCATCGACTGCCACTTCGCCGACCTCGAAGATCCCCGCGCAACAGCCGCCACGCTCGCCGGGATCCCAGGCATTCTCGGCCACGGGCTGTTCCTCGACGAGGTCGATGCCGCGTATATTGCAACGAACGGCGTCGTTACGCGACTGGAACGGATGGGTGCATCCGACTAAAGGCATCCTATGTTGGCAACCAGATCGGATGCGCGGCGTTCGGTCACCGTCTAGAGCGAGGCTTCTTCCATGACCGATACCGCAACCGCCCCCACCAAGGCGGACCCCAAGTTGCACGAGGACGGCTCCCCCGAGCGTCTGGCGATCGATACCATCCGTACGCTGTCGATGGACGCGGTGCAGAAGGCCAATTCGGGCCATCCCGGCACGCCGATGGCGCTCGCGCCGGTCGGCTACACGCTCTGGTCGAAGTTCCTGCGCTATGATCCCAAGCACGCCGACTGGCCCAACCGCGACCGCTTCGTGCTGTCGGTCGGCCATGCGTCGATGCTGCTCTATTCGCTGATCCACCTCGCCAAGATCGAAGAGATCGACGCCGACGGTAACAAGACCGGCAAGGAGGCCGTCAGCCTCGCCGATATCGAGCAGTTCCGCCAGCTGTCGTCGAAGACCCCGGGCCACCCCGAATATCGCCACACGACAGGCGTCGAGACCACGACGGGGCCGCTCGGCCAGGGTTGCGGCAACTCGGTCGGCATGGCGATCGCCGAGCGCTGGCTCGCGGCGCGCTACAACAAGGACGGCTTCACGCTGTTCGACCATGACGTCTACACGATCTGTGGCGACGGCGACATGATGGAGGGCGTTTCGGCCGAGGCGGCGAGCCTTGCCGGGCATCTGAAGCTCAGCAATTTGTGCTGGATCTATGACAGCAACCACATCTCGATCGAGGGCGCGACCGATCTCGCGTTCGACGAGGATGTCGGGCTTCGCTTCGACGCCTATGGCTGGAACGTCATCCACATCGACGACGCGAACGACACCGCCGCGCTGAGCCGCGCGATCGAGACGTTCAAGGCGACCACCGACAAGCCGACCTTCATCGTCGTGCATTCGGTGATCGGCTACGGCAGCCCCAAGGCGGGTAGCGAAAAGGCGCACGGCGAGCCGCTCGGCGAGGAGAATATCCGCCTCACCAAGCAGGCTTATGGCTGGCCCGAGGACAAGTCGTTCTACGTGCCCGACGGCGTGATCGAGCATTTCAACGGCGCGATCGCCGAGCGTGGCGCCAAGCTGCGTGACGAGTGGGTCGCGCTGACCGACAAGTATCGTGGTGCCTATCCCGAGCTGTCCGCCGAGCTGGACCTGTTGCTCAAGGACGAGCTGCCCGAGGGCTGGGATGCCGACATCCCGACCTTCGAGGCGGATGCCAAGGGCGTCGCCAGCCGGGACTCGGGCGGCAAGGTGCTCAACGCGATCGCCGCCAAGGTGCCGTGGCTGATCGGCGGTTCGGCCGATCTCGCGCCGTCGACCAAGACCGACATCAAGGGCCAGCCCTCGTTCGAGGCGGAGAACTACGCCGGCCGGAACTTCCACTTCGGCATCCGCGAACACGGCATGGGCGCGATCGTCAACGGCATGGCGCTGTCGCACCTGCGTTCGTACGGCTCCACCTTCCTGGTGTTCGCCGACTACATGCGCGCGCCGGTGCGCCTGTCGGCGATCATGGAAGTCGGCGCGATCTGGGTGTTCACGCACGACTCGATCGGTGTCGGCGAGGACGGCCCGACGCACCAGCCGATCGAGCATCTCGCCACGCTGCGCGCGATCCCCGGCCTCGACACGATCCGTCCGAGCGACGCGAACGAAGTCGTCGCGGCATGGAAGGCGGTCCTCAAGGACGCCAGCACGCCGGCCGCGCTGATCATGTCGCGCCAGGCTCTGCCGACGCTCGACCGGACCAAGTATGCGAGTGCCGATGGGCTCGAGAAGGGCGGCTATGTCCTCGCGGATAGTGACGGCACGCCCGACGTGATCCTGATCGCGACCGGCAGCGAAGTGTCGCTGGTCGTCGAGGCGCACGAGAAGCTGACCGCAGACGGCGTGAAGAGCCGGGTCGTGTCGATGCCGAGCTGGTATCGCTACGAACTGCAGGACGCCGCGTACAAGGAAAGCGTGCTGCCGCGCGAAGTGCGCGCGCGCGTTGCGGTCGAGATGGCCGGGTCGATCGGTTGGGACCGCTATGTCGGGCTCGACGGCGCGACCGTGACGATGTCGACCTTCGGGGCTTCGGCACCGCTCGCCAAGCTGCAGGACAAGTTCGGGTTCACCGTCGACAATGTCGTCAAGGTCGCCCGCCAAGTGATGGAGACCAAGTGATGGGTGCGCTCAACGATCTCGAAGGCTTCGGCCAGGCGGTATGGCTCGATTTCGTCGACCGGAAGTTCTTGGAGGCCGGTGGCCTCCAGAAGCTGGTCGACGAGGACGGCCTGACCGGCGTCACGTCGAACCCGTCGATCTTCGAAAAGGCGATGGGTCATGGCGATGCCTATGATTCGACGCTGGCCGAATACGACAAGCAGCATGCCGGCGCGGCGACGATCGACCGCTACGAGCATCTCGCGATCCAGGACATCAAGGCGGCGGCGGAAACGTTGAAGCCGGTCTACGACAAGCTCGACGCGAAGGACGGCTATGTCAGCCTGGAGGTGTCGCCGTATATTTCGGACGATACCGATGCGACGATCGCCGAGGCGAAGAAGCTGTGGGGGATGGTCGACCGGCCGAACCTAATGATCAAGATCCCGGGGACGCTCGCGGGCGGTCCGGCGATCTCGTCGACGATCGCTAGCGGGATCAACGTCAACGTCACGCTGCTGTTCGCGCTCGACGCGTATATTCGCGTGGCCGAGGCTTATGCGGCTGGGCTCGAGGAGCGCGTCAAGCAGGGGCAGCCGATCGACAAGATCGCCAGCGTCGCGAGCTTCTTCGTCAGCCGGATCGATTCGTCGATCGACAAGGAGATCGATGCGCGTCTGGAGAAGGGTGATGCCGAGGCCGACGCGCTGAAGGCGGTCCGCGGCAAGGTTGCGATCGCCAACGCGAAGATGGCGTATCAATGGTATCTCGACTTCCTGAAGTCGGATCGCTGGCAGGCGCTCGCCGCCAAGGGTGCGCAGCCGCAGCGCCTGCTGTGGGCGTCGACCGGCGTTAAGGATCCGAGCTATCCCGACACGCTCTACATCGACACGCTGATTGGCAAGGACACGGTCAACACGATGCCGCCCAAGACGATGGACGCGTTCCGCGACCACGGCACCGCGGCGGAGACGATCACGCAGGACGTCGAGGGCGCCAAGCACACGCTCGCCGAAGCCGAGCGCTTGGGTCTCGACCTCAATGGCGTGACCGGCAAGCTGGTCGAGGAGGGCGTCGCTTCGTTCGTGAAGGCGTTCGACGACCTGCTCGGCTCGATCGCCAAGAAGCAGCCCGCGACGGCGTAAACATCTGCTCCCTCTCCCCGTTGGGGAGAGGGCCGGGGTGAGGGGCGCCGCGAGCGCTGCCCTCCCCAACTGCCCCTCACCCCAACCCTCTCCCCGGCGGGGAGAGGGGGTAAGCAAGGAATTCCCCATGAAGATCGGACTGATCGGCCTCGGCCGGATGGGCGGCAACATCGCGCGCCGGTTGATGAAGAACGGCCATGAGGTCGTCGCGTTCGACCGCGATGCCGAAGCCGTAAAGAAGCTCGCCGCCGACGGTGCGATCGGCGCGGACTCGCTCGACGACATGCACGCAAAGCTCGACACCCCGGCGATCTGGTGGGTCATGGTCCCCGCGGGCGAGCCGACCGAGAGCACCGTCCAGGCGATCGCCGCGAAGTCGAATGCGGGCGACATCATCATCGATGGCGGCAACAGCTTCTACAAGGACGACGTCCGCCGCGCGAAGGAACTGGCCGAGAAGGGCATCCACTATGTCGACGTCGGCACGTCGGGCGGCGTGTGGGGTCTCGAGCGCGGCTATTGCATGATGATCGGTGGCGACAAGGAAACGGTCGACTTGCTCGATCCGATCTTCGAGACGTTGGCGCCGGGCATGGGAACGATCGTCCGCACGCCGGGCCGCGTCGAAGGGCAAGCCGATCCGCGCGCCGAGAAGGGCTATATCCACGCAGGCCCCTCGGGCGCGGGGCACTTCGTCAAGATGGTCCATAACGGCATCGAATACGGCCTGATGCAGGCCTATGCCGAGGGCTTCGACATCCTCAAGGGCAAGTCGGGCGAGCATGTCGTCGAGGAGGAACGCTTCGACATCAACCTGACCGACGTGGCCGAAGTCTGGCGTCGCGGCAGCGTGATCTCGTCGTGGTTGCTCGACCTGTCGGCGATCGCGCTGGCGAAGGACGGCACGCTCGAAGGCTTCAGCGGCAGCGTCGCGGACTCGGGCGAGGGCCAGTGGACGATCGACGCGGCGATGGAAGAGAAGGTGCCGGCGAACGTGCTGAGCGCGGCGCTGTATGCGCGCTATCGCAGCCGTGTGGACCATACGTTCGGCGACAAGCTGTTGTCGGCGATGCGCTATGGCTTTGGCGGTCATGTCGAGATGCCCCAGTGAGTTCTGGTATCAAGCTGCTGGTCTCCGATGTCGACGGCACGCTCGTCGACAAGGAGAAGAAGGTCACACCCGCGACCGTCGATGCGGTTAAGCGACTGAAGGCGGCGGGTCTTGGCTTCACGATCATCAGCGCGCGGCCGCGCTCGGGAATGATGCCGATCGCCGAGTTGCTCGGCATCGACGAGCCGATGGGCGCGTTCAACGGCGGGATCGTCTTCAAGCGCGACGGCACCGTAATCGAGCACCACATGATCGACGTCGACGTCGTCCGCGGCGCGATGGAGATCATCGGTGACGCGCCGGTCGACACGTGGTTCTTCGCAGGCGACGTCTGGTATGCCAGCACCGACCAGGGCGGGCATGTTGGCAGCGAGAAGAAGGCCTCCGCGCAGGACCCGGTGATCGTCTCCGACTTCACCGACCTGCTAGCCAAGGCCGACAAGGTGACGTTCGTCAGCGATGACGAGGATTTGTTGCGCGACCTGCACGCGAAGGTCGCAGCCAAGTTCGATACCAAGGCGACGATCGTCCAGTCGCAGACCTATTATCTCGACATTACGCCGGTGGCCGGCAACAAGGGCAGCGGGATCGAGGAACTGGCGGACGCGTTCGGGATCTCGCTGACCGAGACCGCGGCGATCGGCGATCAGGCCAACGACATCGCGATGCTCAAGCGCGCCAAACTGGCGATCGCGATGGGCAACGCACCGCAAGCCGTCCGCGACGTCGCGCACGAGATTACCAGCGCGAACGATGCCGACGGCGTCGCACACGCGATCGACACGTTTATCCTTACTGGAGTTTCCGCATGAAAGAGTTGGTTGCCTTCGACCTCGATGGAACGCTGGCCGAGAGCAAGCAGCCCCTGCAGGAGCCGATGGGCGAGGCGTTGGCGAACCTGCTCGACGTCGCGCATGTCGCGGTGATCTCGGGCGGCGACTGGCCGCAGTTCGAAAAGCAGGTCGCGTCGCGGCTACCCGAGCGGGCCGATCGCACCAAGCTGTGGCTGATGCCGACGACCGGGACCAAGCTGTACCGGTTCGATGGCGAATGGCGCGCGGTGTATGCCGAGCTGTTCGAGGACGACGAGAAGCAGAAGATCCTCAAGGCGTTCGACGAGTCGTTGGAAGCCACCGGGTTCGTGCCGGAAAAGACCTGGGGTGAGCGGATCGAGGATCGTGGCAGCCAGATCACGTTCTCCGCGCTTGGCCAGGAAGCGCCGATCGATGCCAAGCACAGCTGGGACCCTGATTTCGCCAAGCGCAAGGTGATCCAGGCCGATCTGCAGAAGCGCCTGCCGGGGCTGTCGATCAACATGGGCGGCGCGACCTCGATCGACATCACGCGTGAGGGTGTCGACAAGGCGTACGGGCTGAAGAAGCTCAACGAGGCGAGCGGCATCGCGCTCGACAAGATGATGTTCATCGGCGACGCGATCTTCCCGGGCGGGAACGACTATCCGGCGGAGCAGCTTGGGCTCGACGTCGTGAAGGTCAAGAACGTCGACGGTACGCTGGCGGCGATCGCAGGGATCGTCGCGTGCCTGAAGTAAGGGCATGAGCGTCGCCTTCCGTCGCGAGAGTGACGAGGAACATCTCGAACCCAAGTTCGAACAGCCGATCGCGCCGGGGCCTAATCTGGTTACGGCGCGCGGGCTCCGGTTGCTCGGCGAGCGGGTGACCGAGATCGAGGCTGCGGTTGCGGCGGAGACGGACGAGGAAGCGCGGAAACTGCTTCTGCGCGACCTGCGCTATTGGCACACGCGCCAGACGACCGCCGAACTCGCGCCTTCGCCGGAGGATGATGAAGTCGGGATCGGGTCGCGCGTCCGTGTTCGGATGAACGGGGTTGAGCGCGTGATCGCGATCGTCGGTGGTGACGAGGCCGAGCCCGGCGAGGACCGCCTGGCGTTCTCGGCACCCTTGGCGCGCGCGCTGATGGGGGCTGCGGTTGGCGAGACGGTCGCGTTTGCGGATAAGCCGGACGCGATCGAGGTTCTGGCGATCGACAAGGATGACGGCTGATGGCTGAAGCGAAATTCGAACGGCATCGTCAGGCGTGGACGCAGGACGAGATCCAGAAGCTGCACACGCTCGCGAAGAAGGGCATGGCGTTGAAGGCGATCGCGAAGGCGCTGACTCGGAGCGAGGAGTCGGTGAAGGTTCGGGCGAAGGAGGACTCGCTGAATATCGCCAAGCTGCGGTAGTCACGGCGCGTCAAACCGTCGTCATCCTGGACTTGATCCAGGATCCAGAGCCACGGACGGCATGGTATCTGGCTCTGGATCCTGACTTTCGTCAGGATGACGGAGTACGGCTCAGGCGTGGCAGAGCCCTCTCCCCCGGGGAGAGGGTTGGGTGAGGGGCTGCAGCAATCCTCGCCATGCTCTCGGAGAGTCCTGCCGCCCATATGGCACCACCCCGGCGAAGGCCGGGGCCCAATTGGGGGACAATAGTTACGCAGGTTGCGCACCGTTACCCCAACCTTTCCAATTGGGCCCCGGCCTTCGCCGGGGTGGTATTGGTGTGCTGGGGTGGCCCACAGTTATGCGGGGCACCACCTATGTGGCCCCGCCCGAACACGCTACAGCGGCCACCCCTTGTTCTCCCGCGAAGGCGGGAGCCCAGTCTGGGTCCCCGCCTTCGCGGGGAAACATTCTTGACTAGCGGCTCGCCCAACCACGCCGCACGGAGCCACACTTGTCCGAATACGACGCGATAATCCTCGGGGCAGGCGCCGCCGGCCTCATGTGCGCCGCCGTCGCCGGCCAGCGCGGGCGGAAGATCCTGCTCGTCGATCACGCCGACCAGGTGGGCAAGAAGATCCTGATCTCCGGCGGCGGGCGGTGCAATTTCACCAACGTCCACACCGCCGCCGACCGCTACATCTCCGCCAACCCCCATTTCGCCAAGTCCGCGCTCGGCCGCTACACCGCACAGGATTTCCTCGCGCTCGTCGAGTCCTACGGCATCGCGTGGCACGAGAAGACGCTGGGCCAACTCTTCTGCGACGGCTCCGCGAAGCAGATCGTCGAGATGCTGCTCGACGAATGCGACAAGGGGCGGGTCGACCTGTCGCTCGGACGCGCGGTCACCGGCGTGGATCACGCAGACGGCCGCTACCGTGTCTCGCTTGATGGCCGCACTGTCACTGCACCGGCGCTCGTCATCGCCACCGGTGGGCCTTCCATCCCGAAAATGGGCGCGACCGGGTTCGCTTATGATCTTGCGCGGCAGTTCGGCCTGAAGGTCGTCGAACCACGCCCCGCGCTCGTCCCGCTGACGCTCGGCGGCGACGAGACGCTGTTCCGCGAACTGTCCGGAGTCGCCGCCGAAGTCGTCGCCAGCGCCGGCAAGACCGCCTTCCGCGAAGCCGCGCTGTTCACGCATCGCGGCCTGTCCGGCCCCGCGATCCTGCAAGTGTCGTCCTATTGGCGCAACGGCCAGCCCGTCGGGATCGATTTCCTCCCCGATCGCGAGTCCGGCTGGCTCCCCGCGGCCAAGCGTACCACGCCGCGCGCGACTCTCCGAAAACTGCTCGGCAGCACGCTCCCGGACCGACTCGCCGAGACTTTGAGCGACCGTTTGGGGATGACGAGCGAGATTTCCACGCTCACCGACCGGAAACTCCAGGACGCCGAGCGCGCGCTAAGCCATTGGCAATTCACGCCAAACGGCTCTGAAGGCTATGCCAAGGCCGAGGTCACCGCGGGTGGAATCAGTACCGCGGAACTGTCATCGCAAACAATGCAAGCCAAACGCGTACCAATGCTGTATGCAGTCGGCGAAGCGGTCGATGTCACAGGGTGGCTCGGCGGCTACAACTTCCAATGGGCATGGGCGAGCGGGTGGGCCGCGGGTCAAGTCCTGTAGGGACCACCACGCCAGTGCCTTGCCGTTGCGTAAGCCGGCCACCAATTAGGACGTACATGCCTTTTACAAATATTCCGTCGCTTCTTTCCGAGGCGCTCGAAGCGCGCGGCTATACCGCGCTCACCCCCGTCCAGGCTCATGTGATCGAGGACAACGCGATCGGTCGCGATCTCGTCGTGTCGGCGCAGACCGGCTCGGGCAAGACCGTGGCGTTCGGCCTGGCGATGGCCGGTGAGCTGCTCGGTGAAGCCGGCGAGGACGGCGTCCAGCGCCTGCCCGCGCCGCACAAGCCGCTCGTGCTCTGCATCGCGCCGACTCGCGAGTTGGCACTCCAGGTCAGCCGCGAGCTGATGTGGCTCTATGCCAAGGCCGGTGCGCGTATTTCGACCTGCGTCGGTGGTATGGACGCCTCGAAGGAGCGTCGTTCGCTCGCGCACGGCGCGCACATCGTCGTCGGCACGCCGGGTCGTTTGCGCGATCACCTCGAGCGTGGCGCGCTCGACCTGTCGGCGCTGAAGGTCGCGGTGCTCGACGAAGCCGACGAGATGCTCGACATGGGCTTCCGCGATGACCTCGAGCAGATCCTCGACGCGTCGCCCGAAGCGCGCCGCACGCTGTTGTTCTCGGCGACGATGCCGCGACCGATCGTCGCGCTCGCCAAGCGCTACCAGAAGGATGCGCTGCGGATCTCGACCGTCGGCGAGGATCGCGGTCATGGCGACATCTCGTACCAGGCCGTCACGGTCTCGCCGTCCGAGATCGAGCATGCGGTGATCAACCTGCTGCGCTTCCACGAGGCGGAGACGGCGATGCTGTTCTGCGCGACTCGCGATAACGTGCGGCATCTGCATGCCAGCCTGGTCGAGCGTGGCTTTGCCGCCGTCGCTTTGTCCGGCGAGCATTCGCAGAACGAGCGTAACGCTGCGCTCCAGGCTCTGCGTGATCGTCGTGCGCGCGTCTGCGTCGCGACCGACGTTGCGGCTCGCGGCATCGATCTCCCGACGCTGAGCCTCGTCGTACACGTCGAGCTGCCACGCGATGCCGAGACGCTCCAGCATCGCTCGGGTCGTACCGGTCGTGCGGGCAAGAAGGGCACCGCCGTCCTGATCGTGCCGTTCCCGCGTCGCCGTCGCGTCGAGATGATGCTCCGTGGTGCGAAGATCAACGCGGAGTGGGTCAACGCCCCGACCGCCGAGGACATCCGCAAGAACGACCACGAGCGCCTGATCGGCATGCTGTTGCAGCCGGTCGAGGTCGAGGAGGAGGATCGCGCACTCGCCGTCCGCCTGATGGCCGAGAAGACCCCGGAGGATATCGCCGCGGCGCTGGTACACATGCACCGCGCGACGATGCCGCAGGCCGAGGATTTGATCGACCAGAGCAAGCAGCCGACCCAGGACGAGCGTTCGCAGGGTCCGCGCGCGGGCTTCGAGGACACCGTCTGGTTCCGCATGGACATCGGTCGTCGCCAGAACGCCGATCCGCGCTGGATCCTGCCGCTGATCTGCCGTCGCGGGCACATCACCAAGTCCGAGATCGGTGCTATTCGCATCGGTCCGAACGAGACCGCGTTCGAGATTCCCCGCGCTGTGGCGTCGCGATTCTCGGCGGCGATCCAGCGTACGGCGCAGGCTGGCGAAGAAGAGAGCGGCGTTGCGATCGAGGCGATGCAGGGTGCGCCCGAGAGCGGTGCGCGGCATGACGGCGGCGGCGGCGGTCGCAGCAACGCGAGCGGCCCCCGCTCGACGCTGCACCGTGCGGCTCCCCGTGGCGGTCCGGCTCCCGCACGGAAGCCTCCGTACCGCGGCAACCGCGAGCGCAGCTAAGGACCTCGGCGCGTCCTTTCCAATGGGGGAGGGCGCGTCGCCCTCAAGAACTCCGTCATCCTGACGAAAGTCAGGATCCAGAGTAACGAACGCCGCCCTGCTTGATCCTGGATCCTGACTTTCGTCAGGATGACGGGAGTGAGTGGGGCGGTTTGGGATGTGTACGATGACGAACGTATCTTCCAGCGCAATCCGCATCCTCGTCGACGCCGACGCATGTCCCGTCAAAGACGAGATCTACAAGGTCGCGTGGCGCCACGAAGTCCCCGTGACGATCGTCGCCAACAGCCATTTCCGCATCCCCGTCCATCCGCTGATCTCGCGCGTAGTCGTCAGCGACGGGTTCGACGCCGCCGACGACTGGATCGCCGAACAGGCCGATGCGAAGTCGGTCGTCATCACCGCCGATATCCTGCTCGCCGACCGCTGCGTGAAGGCCGGCGCGACCGTGCTCGCCAACACCGGCAAGCCGTTCACCACCAGCTCGATCGGTGGCGCGATCGCCACGCGCGCGATCATGGCCGACCTGCGCGCGGGCGGCGATATCATCGGCGGCCCCGCGCCCTTCTCCAAGACCGACCGGTCGAGCTTCCTCTCCGCGCTAGATGCAGCGCTGGTCCGGCTGAAGCGCAACTAACCAAGGCGACGCAAAGGCATCGCAGGGCGGCAGGCCCGTCGCTGCGCTCCCAGCGCGAGGCCAGCGACTTCGTTGTGCAACTCGCCAACGTTGCAGCGATCGACCAAGTCTTCCCAAAATATGACGATATCGACGCGGCACGTAAGTCGGTTCAGGCGAACCACGCGAGCGGCGATGGCTTGTAAGTACGTAAAGACCCCCAAATGAAACAGATGATAGCGCAACCTTAACTAATCGATCTGTTACGGGAGCATTGTAAAATATCAGGTTCGCAAGAATAGCTTTGTCGCGTACAAGTGTCTCGGAGGCGGGGGTCAATGACAGTATTTGCCATGGGGCAAATCCCCGTCGACGGCTTGCGCCTTCCTCGCTCAGGCCGGATCGAAACGCTTGATATGCTCCGCGGATTTGCCGCGGTGCTCGTTCTGTTTCAGCACCTTGCCGAGACCATCATAGCGACGCACGCGCTTCCCCTCCCGATCGAACAGGCCGGCGTGCTGCTGTTCGACGGCATCTTCCACTTCGGGCGGTTTGGCGTCGCGCTGTTCTTTCTGATCAGCGGGTTCGTCATCCCGTTCAGTTTTCGCACCGATCGTCCGGTCCGCGGATTCGCGATCAGCCGCGCATTTCGCCTGTATCCCGCCTATTGGCTGTCGCTGGGCGTCGCGCTGCTGGTGCTGCATATTACAGGCGCGCCTGCCCCTGCGCCGGTGACGATCGTGGCCAATGTGGCCATGGTCCAGCATTATGTCGGTCAGCCCGATATCGTCGTCGCCTATTGGACGCTCGCAACGGAGCTGGCCTTCTACGTGCTGGCGGCCTGCCTCGTTGCCTGGGGGATGCTGCGTGCGCCGTTCGTCTTGGCCGGAGGAATCGTCGCGCTGTTCGGTGCAGCGCTGTTGCTCGCACTGGCGTCGCATCTGGTCGACAAGCGGCTGCCTGCCGACCTGCCGCTGAATTTGGGGCTGATGTTGCTGGGAACGATGCTGCGACTGGCGATGCTCGAGCGTAACGCGATCGCGGTGCGGCTGGCGGGGATGCTCTGCGGGCTTTTCCTGGCGATCGTGCCGGTCGTCCAGTTCATGACGGTCCCGCCGGTCGGCGCCCCAGGTTTCAACCTGGCACCGGCTTTAGGCTATATTGGTGCGCTGCTGCTGTTCGTCGGCGTCGTCGGCGCTGCTTCGGATACCGGCCGCGCGGTCGACGGCAGTTCGGTTTACCGGCGTGTGGCAATGTGGTTCGGGACCATCTCGTATTCCGTCTACCTGTTTCACGGACCGGTGATCCTGGCGTGCGGCACGATCCTGATCGCGGGCGATCCGGGTTCGGCATTACGCTACGTCGCGGTCGTGCTGAGCGCGACGATACTCATCGCGGCAGTCGTCTATCATGCCGTCGAAGAGCCGATGATGCGCCTAGGCCACCGCATGATCCGGCGACCTGTGCCAGCGCAAGCGCCGGGTCTGGCAGAGCCGATCCTCGCGACCCCCACGGCCGGCCCGATCTTCGTCGAGACGGAGTTCCGCTAGCAGGTCTCGAAAAGCCGCTGCACGACGATTCATAGAGACCGGTTGTTTGAACCGAGAGATCAACGCGTGGACCGCGCATATGACCTAAAGCGAGGTTGCGCGGTACACCGCGCGGCAGTCGACCAGCGCACGCCTGCCGACATCGCAGCGACAGGTCTTTTAGCTAACCTGAATTGAAGTTTGGTGCACCCGACTGGATTCGAACCAGTGGCCTCTGCCTTCGGAGGGCAGCGCTCTATCCAGCTGAGCTACGGGTGCCGGACGGTCCGCCTAGCAAAGCAAACCGGGGTGCGCCAGACGTTTTCGCGATCAGGCCTCGCCGGTTGCCGGATCGATGTCCGGCTCCGGTGACGGACTCGCAAGCGATCTACCCTTCGGCGCCGGGGTCTTGGGTTTGTACGCGCACAGATCGCTGACGATGCAGCGCCAGCATTCGGGCGTCCGCGCCTTGCAGACGTAGCGGCCGTGCAGGATCAGCCAGTGATGCGCGTGCAAGCGAAACGGTTGCGGGGTCGCCTTGTCGAGCTTCAGTTCGACCGCGAGCGGGGTCTTGCCGCGGGCGAGGCCGGTGCGGTTGCCGACGCGGAAGATGTGCGTGTCGACCGCGAACGTCTCCGCGCCGAACGCGACGTTGAGGACCACATTCGCGGTCTTGCGACCCACGCCGGGCAGGCGCTCGAGTGCGGCGCGGTCGTTGGGCACCTCGCCGCCATAGTCGTCGATCAGCATCTGCGAGAGCGCGATGACGTTCTTCGCCTTGGTGTTGTAGAGCCCGATCGTCTTGATGTGGCGCTTCAGGTCTTCGAGCCCGAGCGCGACCATCTTTTCGGGCGTGTCGACCTCGCGGAACAGCGCACGCGTCGCCTTGTTCACGCAGACGTCGGTCGCCTGCGCCGACAACGCGACCGCGACGACCAGCGTGTAGGGATTGACGAATTCCAGCTCGGTCTCGGGGTGCGGGTCGGCTTCCGCCAGACGCGCGTAGAACTCGATGACGTCAGCCTTCTTCACAGCCCGAGCACGTCGCCCATCCGGTAGCGTCCGGCGGGCTGCCCGGCGAGCCAGATCGCCGCACGCACCGCACCGCGCGCGAAAATCGAGCGATCGTCGCCGCGGTGGTTGAGTTCGATCCGCTCGCCTTCGCCCGCGAAGATCACGCTGTGGTCGCCGATCACCGATCCGCCGCGCAGTGACGCAAAGCCGATCGTGCCTTCGGTCCGCGCGCCGACGAGCCCCGCGCGGCTGTCGACGCGGAGTTCGGCGAGCGTCGTGCCGCGGCCCTTCGCCGCCGCGTCGCCGAGCAGGAGCGCGGTGCCCGATGGCGCGTCGACCTTGTGCTTGTGGTGCATCTCGACGATCTCGACGTCCCAGTCGGAGCCGAGCCGCGCGGCGGCCTCGCGGACGAGAATGCCGAGCAGCGTGACGCCGAGCGAGGTGTTGCCGGTCTGCAGGATCGCGATGTCCTTGGCCGCCTCGTCGATCATCGACTGGTGCTGGGGCGACAGGCCGGTCGTACCGATGACGATAGCGGTACCAGCGGCACGCGCGGCGGCGAGGTGCGCCTCGACCGCGGAGGGCGTCGAGAAATCGACCAGCACATCGGCGGTCCGGGCGAGCGGGTTCGGGTCCTCGCGCGCATCGACGCCGCCGGCGAGCGATGCGCCCGCCGCCTCGATCGCCTCGACGATCGCGCGGCCCATGCGTCCTGCGCTACCATAAATGCCGATCGAGGTCGTCGTGATGGCGGATGGGGCGGGTTGGGGCGCGAGCGTTTGCATGCGCGGCGCTTTGCACCAACCCGGCCTTTGGGGACAGGGGCGAACGGCAGGCCGAGTTATTTCTTCGCGGAATTGGCGTAGGCGGTCGGCGGCTCAAGCCTTGTCGACGAGCGCCCGGACCAGGTCGAGATCGGCGGGCTTGTCGACGTCGACCGCGGCCAGGCCGAACGGGCTGGCGATGGCGGCTGCGTCGAGGCCGGCGAGGCGACCGAGATGCGCGATCGCCGCGACCAGCGTCAGGCGACCTGACAGATACCGGAGCAGCGTGCCGATCCCGAGCCGGCGGACGATCCGCCACGGCCGCTTGCGGTCCGCCTCGACCTGCGCCCAGAGATCGAGTGCGGCAACCGAGCGCGGCGTGGCGAAGTAGAACAGGTTGCACCCCGACCACGCGCCGTCGGCAAAGCGCAAATAAGTGCGGCGCGTGCCCGGCGCGGCGGCCTCGATGATGTCCTGGCGTGCTAGGAGCGCGCCGACATCGGCCTGTGCGGGGACGTCGGCGAGGAAGCGCGTCACCCATTCGGGCTGCAACAGCGCGTGATCGGCGGTCGTGACCAGCAGGGGGGCGCCGAGCGCTTCGATTCCGTCGCGGACGCTGCGGCTCGGACCGGATGCCGCGTCGAGCACGATGAGGCCGAGCGCACTTGCCGCGGCGCGGACCGCGTCGTCCGACACCGATACCGCGATCGTGAGCGCGCCGGCCTCGCGCAAAGCCTGCGCGACGCGGGCCAGCAACGTGTCGCCGTCGAGCACGATCAGCGCCTTGTGCGACACGCCCGCATAGGCCGCGACCGGATCGACGCCGCCGCGCGAGCCGGCGAGGATCAGCGCGTTAAAGCCGCGAACACCGGCGCTCATACCGTCTTCGGCCCGGTTTGCGCACGCGCCCGCCACACCCGCCAGAACACGCCCGGCGCGGCCAGGATCGGGTGCTTTTCGCGCCACGGGGTCAGCGGCACCGCGACGCCGGTATGCCGCTCGACCTTCCACACACCGTAGCGCGCGGCCCCTTCGAAGGTGAACGCCGCCCGCACCAATCGTGCGACGTTGAGCGGCTTGCCCGCACGACGGCGCCGGTTCCACGCGCGCAGCAACGCGTTTCGACGCGCTGGCGACAGGTCGGGCTTCAGCATGCCGGCTTCGTCGCGGTAGGCGATACCGTCCGCGGTCCAGGCAAGCGGCAGGAGTTCGGCATAGCGACCCGGATCGAAACCGAGGATCTGGCCCTCGCGGCCCTTGCGCTCGACGCGGAGTTCGGCGGCATAGGTCTGGCGGAACAGCGCCCGCCAATAATCGTCCGCCGTGCCCGTCTCAGGGCCGAGCGCGGCGGCAAAGCGGGCGGCGGACTTCGCCGCATCGCCGATCGCCGTAGCCACTTGGTTCGCGGTTGCCGGATCGCGCACCCAGACGAGCGCGGAGGGTTGGACGAAACGCGTCCAGATCGTCGTGTCGAGCGTCTGCGCGGCGGCGGCCTTGGCGAACGTCGCCATCCGCATCGTCGCGATCTTCGCGCGCAACGTCTCGCCGTGCAGGTCGAACTCGCGGTAGCTGACGGTCGGCCACAGGCCCCGCTCGGGCGGGCCGGCGGTCAGGACGTAGAAGTCGAGCACGCCCTCGGTCTCGCCAGTGCGCAGGTTGGAACCGTAGAACAGCACCGCCGCGGTCTCGGGCGCGTCCCCTGCAAGTATCGCCGCGACGTCACGGACGGCGGCGATGGTCGGGACGTGCAACTGGCGGCGGACGACGTCGCCGAGCGTGATCACGGAACGACGAAACGCAGCGCGCGTGCCTCGCGGATGGTCAGGTCGCCGCCCGGATAGACTTCGCCATCGAGGATGAAACCCGAGTCCATCGACAGGTCGAAGCTCGGCGAATCGATTCGGTGATACCCCGCGCGATCGAGCCACGCGGCCGGCGAACCGGCGACGATCAGCGGCGTCGCGGCGGCGAGCCAGCGCGGCGGCGCATCGACCAGCAAGGTCTTCAGTCCCGCGCGCGGCACGCCGAACGGACGAATCCCGATCGGCATCCGCTTGAGAGTCGACGCGAGAAGGATGTAGCGCGCGCGATCGCTGTCCGTATTCCGACCCGCGGCATGAACGCCTTCGTCGCCGCGCGATTCGAAACGGATCCGCATCCGGTTGCCCGCGCGCCAGGAACTGTTCGCGCCCCCGAACAGGGTCTGGAGGATCGCCCAGCACAGCGCGAGGCCTACGGCGACACCGTTGAAGGCGCCTGCGCGGTGGGTGCGCTGCGCCAGCGCGGTCGCATCGACGAACGCGCCTGCGCCCAGCAGGAAGCCGTGCAGACGCGCACCGGTATCCTTGCGGACGACCTCGATCGGGCTGCGGATCTTGACGTTGCCGGCGCGCGCGGCGGTCAGCGCCTGATCGAGCGTCCAGCTATCGGGGATGCCGAGATCGAGCGCGAGCGCGTTGGTCTTGCCCGAGGGCACGATCGCCACGCGGGGGGCTGCACCGGTCCACACGCGCGCCGCGGCGGTCATCACGTCACGGATCGTGCCGTCGCCGCCGTCGATCACCAGCAGTTCGATGCCGTGGCGCGCAAAATCGGTCAGCACTTCGGCGAGTTCGGCCTGCGTGCGCGGCGTCACGGCAAGCACGGTGCCCGACAGGAACGGCTTGGTCGCCTCGACGCTGCTGCGGTTGCGGTGACTTTTCGGGTTGCAGATGATGCCGGTACGGATCTTCGCCGCCGCGTCGCGGGGGCTCACGCCGTACCGCTCGGATGCCGACGGATCGAACACGCCTTCGGGCAGCCACGCCGGCGGCGCCGGTGGCGAAAGAGGGTGCCCGCCAAAGGCATGGAAGTTCGAAACAGCATCGGCCACGATATAAGATACCCGTCGCGGTACATAACCGCTACAAATTTGTGTCAGGAAGATTTCCGTTCCGCTGCAACCAGCGGATTTTGGATCACCGGCGATACCGCATTTTCATACGCACGACGGTCCCGGATGGGGCCAAGGCCGTGCGCGCCGCATCGAAAGACGGCAACCCGATTGAGGTCGGCGCATCGTTGGAAAAGCCGAATCCCTCTTTCGGCGCGAACAGCGTCCGGTTGAAATCATGGTCGCTATTCTCGTCGTGATATTGCGCGACCGCATAGTGGCCGGGCTTCAGCCAGAAGCACGCCCTTGGGCTGCTTGCCGCCACGCGCGCCCGTACCAGCTTGCCGCCCTTCGCCAAAAACCGTTTCTCGTCATCGGGATAGACGGTGAACGCGACCTCGCCGACGGCGTTGTGCATCGCCGTCGCCTCGACGATCAGCTTGGCGTTGCCGCCGCCGGGCGTGCCCTCGCACGCCTCGGCAGCCTGCGCAGAGACGGGCATCAGCAGCGCCGCCGCGCCCAGGCTAAGGGAAACCACAGTCTTCATGGCAGGACTTAAGCGCGGAAAAGATGGCCGGAGCGCGGCGCACAGATGACATTTGCGACGCGAACGGGGCGTTCGTCGTTCGCGCGCTACGCTCCGTCGATCACCTGCGGACCGGAGGGCGTACGCGTCATCCGCGCGGCGGCGAACCCGAGCAGGATCGCCACCGCGACCGAACCGACCGCGACCGCGGCCGCGACTCCGGTCGAATCATAGGTCGGCATCAGCGCGAACGCGGTGACGAACAGCAACAGCACCCCGACCGCGCGAATCGCGAACACCGTGCCGGCACGGTGCAGCGCGGTCATCACCGTGTCGAGGCTGACGGTGGCGAGGTCGAAGCACCCGGCGGCGGCGAGCCACAACAGCACCGGGTACGCGCCGACGAACGACTTGCCGCCGACGACCTTCAGGATCGGCTCGCCGACCAGCGCGACGATGGCGAGGATGACGAGTGCAGCCGCCGTGCTGGCGAGCATCGTCCGGATCAGGATGCGGCGCAGGCGCGACGGTTCGGCAGTGCGCACCGCGCGGACGATCTCGGGGAAGGCGGCGCGCGACAGCATCTGCGACAGTTTCGCCAGCGCCTGCGCCAACTGCGTCGCCAGCCGGAACGCACCCGCCGCCGCCGGGCCGATCGACGCGCCGACCAGCAGCAGCGGGATCTGCTTGCTCGACAGGCCCAGCGTTGCGCTCGCGTTGGTGCTCAGCGAGAAGCGGACGATGCCCGGATTTTCATCGCGGACCTGCTGCCAGCTGCCCCGGCCGCTCGCGAGCAGGCGCAGGTCACCGCTTTTCGCAACCATGATCCAATAGGTCGCGGCGGTGACGATCTCGGCGAGCGCCCAGGCGAGCATGAAGCCGCGGATCGTCGGTTCGAAGAGCATCGCCGCGCCCGCGCCGACGAAGCGCATGATCGGCGTCATGCTGTCCGCCACCGCCGACAACGAGAATTTGTCGCGCAGCCGGAGGATGCCGAGCGGGGTCGAGCGGATCGTGATCAGCTGCACCACCGCGAACATCAGCGTGTCGCGCATCAGGTCGGGCGGAATGCCGAACCCGTCGCTCCACGCGAACAGGATCGCCACGGTCAGCGCGGCGCCGACCAGCGCGCTGCACATGTCGAGGATCGCCGACAGGCGGAGCAGCCGCGCGAGCCGTGGCGTGTCGCCGTGCTGGATCGGCTCGACGCCGTATTGGACGATGATCTGCCACGTCTGGAAGCCGACGAAGGTCGCCAGCGCCTGCGCGGCGCCCGAGATCAGCGCGAATCGGCCGAAATCGACCACCCCCAGCGTGCGTGTCGCAAAGCCGAGATAGAACAGCGACAGGATCGCCAGCACGCTGCGACTGGCGAGCAGCCAGCCGAGGTTGCGCGCCGCCGCCCGGAAAATCCCGGTCGAGCCGGTGGTAACCGGAATGGGCGCAGGGTCCTGAACCATCTGCGACCGGCCCCTAGAGCGCGATGGCGAGGGCGGCAAGATGCCCGGCGGTACTAGGGTGCCTCAGAGGTGACAAAGCGGCGGTCGGCTCCTAGACCGCGCGATCGGGCGGCGGTGCTGCCGTCATGCGAGGGATCGTTCGTCATCTGCGGAATTGCCGGCCTTTACGCACGAGGTGGCGGTGTCGTCTCGCCCCGCCTCATTACCGCGCAGTGCGACACGATCCTGCACCGCGGACCCGACGACCAGGGCGTCATGACCGATGGCAATTTCGGCTTCGGGATGCGTCGGCTGAGCATCATCGACATCGAGGGCGGGCACCAGCCGTTCCATTCGCCCGACCACCGCTATGCGCTCGTCTTCAACGGCGAGATCTACAATTTCCGCGAATTGCGGCGCGAGTTGCAGGCGCTCGGTCGCGTGTTCGAGAGTGCGGGCGATACCGAGGTCATCCTCGCCGGCTACGAACGCTGGGGCGATGACGTCTGGGCAAGGCTCGACGGGATGTTCGCGGTCGCGGTGTGGGATACGCACGCCCGTCGCCTGACGCTAGCGCGCGATCCGATCGGGATCAAGCCGCTCTATTATACCGATCAGGCCGCCGGGTTCGCGTTCGGCTCCGAACTGAAGACGCTGACGTTGCTGCCCGGCATGGCGTTCGACGTCGATCGCCGCGCGCTCCACGATTATTTCAGCTTCGGCCATGTCCGCACCCCGCGCTCGATTTACGCGCAGGTCCGAACGCTCCCACCGGGCCATGTGATGACCGTCGAGGCGAGCGGCACGCCGACGATGCGCGCCTACTGGACGCCGGCCTATCGTCCTTCTGAACCCCGGTCCGAGGCGGCGTGGATCGAGCGCTTCCGCGACGAGTGGCTCGACACGATCGGCAAGCAGATGGTCGCGGACGTCGATGTCGGCGCATTCCTGTCGGGCGGCGTAGACTCGTCGGCGGTGGTCGCGGCGATGGCGCGGGTCTCGGATCGGCCCGTGCGCACCTTCACGATCGGCTTCCCCGACCCGCGTTTCGACGAATCGCCGCATGCCGAGGCGATCGCGCGGCATCTCGGCTGCAACCACGTCACGCGCACCCTGGAACTCGCGGATGCGCAGGCGATGCTGCCCGAGGTCCAGCATTGCTATGACGAGCCGTTCGCCGATCCCTCCGCGGTGCCGACTTGGTACGTCAGCCAGATCGCCGCGCAGGAGGTGAAGGTCGCGCTGTCGGGCGATGGCGGCGACGAGCTGTTTTTCGGCTACAAGCGCCACGCGACCGAACGCCGGATCGGGTCGTTGCCGGCGCCGTTGCGTCGACTGGCGCGGGCGCTCGACGCGGTGCCGACCTTGCCCTCGAGGCATGCGAACGCGGTATTGCAGCGCTGGCGGAAGACCACCGGCAGCGCCGCACTCCCGAACGGCATCGCGCGGTTTTTCGCCAAGACGCAGATCACCAACGAAGCCTTCCGCCGCGAGATATTTTCGGCCGAGTTCATCGCCGAGGAGGAGGGCGGGATCGCCGCACTGGTCGCGGAATATTTCCCCGATCCCGACGCGATCTCGACCGATACGCTCGAGCAGTTCGGCCTCGCCGACCTCGCGCTCAATCTCCCCGGCGCGATGCTGACCAAGGTCGACCGCGCGAGCATGGCGCATTCGCTCGAAGTTCGCGTGCCATTGCTGGGGCAGGGGATGGTCGACCTCGCGCTGTCGATGCCCGCCGACATGAAGCTGCACAGCAAAATCGGCAAATACGTCATCCGCCAGGCCATCGCGCCGTGGTTGCCCGAAGGAATCCTCGACCGACGGAAACAGGGCTTCCAGATGCCGCTGGCGGCGTGGTTCGCCGGCGATTTCGGTGCGTATGCCGAGCAGCTCTGGCGCGACAGCGGCGTCCGCGAGCAAGGCATCTGGCGCGCCGGCGCGGTCGACAAGGTGTTCGCCGATCACCGCGCGGGCAAGCGGGATTACAGCCGCTTCCTGTACGCGCTGGCGATCTACTGCCTCTGGTGGATCGGACGACCCAAGCCTTTGCGCGCCGAGTAACCTGATCCGCGCGCTACCAAGCTGCCATCCCCCTTTCCGTTCGTGCTGAGTAGCGACCGAGTAGCTTCGTCAGAAGCGTATCGAGGGCGCGTATCGAAGCATAGGTCCCGCGCGCCAACCTGTCCTTCGATACGCCCTCTCGATACGCTGCAAGAGCAGCTACTCGATGGCTACTCAGGACGAACGGAAGGGAGGGAAGTCGGCGTTAGCGGGTATCCGATTCCGCGAAGCGCTCAAGCCAGCCAACTCACCAACACCTCACCCTTGGCCTTGCGCACCATCGCCTGCACCAGCCTTACCAGATGCACGACCAACGAGATCGCGGTCCACGCCGCCACCCCGACGATCCCCCAATCCGGCCGCGTCACCAGCAACCCCGCAAACAAAATCACCATGTTCGGATTGCGCCGCGCGGTGATCAGCCGGAACCAGCTGTCGAACCGCTCCCACACATGGATGTGCATCCCGAACCGGACGATGAACGCCCCCTCGATCAGCCGCTGCGCGACATAGCCGAACAACATCGTCCCGATCACCGCCCAGAACACGCCGTCCTCGAGCGGCCGCCCATACGGCGCGCACCCCGCCGCCCAGGCCCACCACCAGAACGGCGGGTGCACCAGGTCCACCCCGTGATCCCACGCATTGCCGAGCTTCGACGAGGTGATCGTGCACCGCGCCAGCTTCCCGTCGACGGTATCGAGTACCATGAAGAACAGACCCGTAGCCAGCCCGGTCCAGAACCAGCCATACCAGAACGCCACGGTCGCAACGATGCACAGCACCGATCCGAGCGCGGTCACTTGGTTCGGCGTGATTCCGGCGCGCGCGCAGACCCGCGTGATCGCCAGCGCCCATTCGGGCCACAGATATTTCGTCAGCAGGTCGGTGACGCCCTTGTACGCACCGACATAGCTCGCCCGCTCGATCGCCGGCACCGCCGCGGGGGTCAGCAATTCCGCGAACGGGCGTTCGCGCTTGCGCAACGCCTCGTTGAAGATGCCTTCCTCGGCCTCGGCGGCGATCACCGTCAGCCCGGTCACGAGCGGCGCCTCGCCGAGCATCGCCGCAGTCATCCGCGCGCGCTCGTCGGCATCCCGGACATGCGCGAGCACGGGCACGCCGGTGCGAGTCACGACGGTGCCCGGCCGCGTCTTTAGATACGCGATCCACATCGGGTCGAACGCATAGGCGAGGTTGGCGAGGATCACCGGGCCGGTGTCGCCGTCGCCGTCGGCCAGCAACCCTTGCGCGACGCCGATCCGCCGGATCCGCTCGGCATTGGTCATGCCCCAGAGCATCGTGTCGTTCGCCCGGACGGTCCGGAGCGCTGGCGTAGGGGCTGTCGAATCTACCATGCCGCACCCGTTACCCGATCTGGTCGTGAAAGCGAGAGGGGGTGGGGTAAGTGAAGGACACTCCCCCAGAGCCACCACCCCGGCGAAGGCCGGGGCCCAATTGGAATGACCGGCGTAACCTCGCGCAGTCCTTCGTTGGCAACGTCCCCCAATTGGGCCCCGGCCTTCGCCGGGGTGGTGGAGGTTTAGCGGGCGGGCGTGGCCTCCAGCAATCGAAGGACTTCCTCCGCAGCACGCGCCGCGCCACCTTCAACAGCCCCCAGCGACCGCCCGGCAAACTCAGCCTGAACCGCCACAAACCCCGCATGCCTCAACGCCGACCGATCCACCGCCGCCACCACATCCGCAACGTCGCCAACAACCTCCCCACAAGCCCACATCGCGTAATTCGGATCGCCCGCCCAAGCAGCCCCCCCCGCGTTGAGAAACACGCAAGGCCGCGGCCGCATGAGAAACTCGATCACCTGGCTCGACGTATCGCCCAGATACACGTCCGCCACGCCGGTGTAGCTCCCGTCGACCATCGCGAACCCATCGATGTCGCAATGCACATGCGCCAAGTCACAAATCTCGCGCATCAGATCCGCCACCTCGGGCGCGCGCTCGACCAGTCGCTGGTGCGGCGCGAAGATCAGATTGTAGCGCCCGTCCGCGACGATGCACCGCACCACCTCCGCCCCCCACCGCCACCAGGACGAGCGATGCTGCTGCCAATGCGGCGTGTACAGCACGACCGGCCGCGTATCCGCGAACGGCGGCGCGGCGTGCGTCCGGTGTGTGAAGTCGGCCTTCACATAGCCGGTCGCGACGAACTTCTCGGGCGCGAACCCGCGGTCGAGATAGGTCCGCCGCTCCAACTCGCTCGGCACCAAGGTCAGCGCCGCCGCCCGCCGCCGCGGATCGTCGCGCGCGCTCATCGAGCCGACTCCGTGCGACGTCTTCACGAACTTCGCGCGCATCGGAAACAGCCGCGGCAGCCACAGGCTCGTCTGCTCGGCACACACGACGACCGCCGCGCTGCGCAGATACGGTAGCAGCCGCAGCAGCATCGGCATCTTCGCCGGCAGCACCGGATTGCGCCCGGTCCCATCGTCCGCAACCGCGCGAAACCCCGGTGCTCGCCGGATCCGCACATTAGGGAAGGGCGCCGTCCACCGCGTCAGCAACGTCTCGTGCACCGACGTGCTCACCCAAAGCTCGATCGGCACGTCCGACTTGGCAGCGAGCGCCTCGACGATCGGATACAGATGCGGGATCAGCAGCGTCTCGCCGAGAAACAGGAACGCAACCTTCCGCGTCATGACCCCGAAGCGCCGTCCGCAGGTGCGTCATGGTCGTGCTGCCACAGCGCGATGTCCTCCGGGCGATCGATCTCCTGCCAGCGGACATTCCCTGCGATCCGCACCGCGCGGACGCCGACGGTCTCCGCGACGCGGCGGACGACGGCGTGATGATAGGCGTGGATACCATCCTCCTCGCCGATTACCGCGCGCAACGCCTCGGCATAGGCGGCGCCGCCGGTCGAGACGATCAGGCCGAGCGAGCGATCGGTCGCCTGATGCCCGACCAGATGCTTGCCGACCGCGACGACAGCGTCGCCGTCCGCTTCGACCAGCATGTCGTCGAGCCCCGGCACCGCCAGCCGCTCAATGACCAGCTTCACGCCGGATGCTTCATCGGCAAGCGCCGCGCGCAAAATCGCGGCATCGAACAGCGTGTCGCCGTTCATCAACGCAAACGGCTCTTCGAGAAATCCGCGCGATGCCCACACGCTACCGATGCTGTTGGCGATCGCCCAGAACGGGTTGAACACGAGTTCGGTGGGTACGCCGCCTTCGCGCGCCGCCAGATGCGCCGCGACCTGCTCGATCCGGTAGCCGCCGACGATCACCGCGCCTTCGAACCCGGCCTCCGCCACCGCGTCGAGCTGATGATCCAAGATCGCGCGGCCACCGACCTGCACGAGGCATTTCGGCGTCGTCAGCGTCAACGGCAACAGCCGCGATCCGTGACCGGCAGCAAGGATGATGGCCTTCATGGGCGCGGACTTACGCACGAAGTGTGGCAGGAAAAAAGCTGTCATGTATCGCGTGATTATGCTGCACTGCAGCGGAACATCCGCCGTCGCGCACCGTTGCGCTAAGATGCGCATGTTCAGATCGCTCCACATACCCCCCGAATGGGTCTGGCTGGAGAGCGTCGCCGTCGTCTCGGCGGCCGTCCTCGTCGCGCTGGTCGCGCATTGGCTGACGATGCGGATCGGCGGCCATGCCCAGCGGCGCTCGACCGCCAAGACCGATGGCCTCGTCCTCGCGCGCGTCCGCCGCCCGTTGCGCGCGGTGTTCGTCTCGGTCGCCGTCGCGTTCGTCTCGCGAATCCTGCCGATGGACAACGACATCGAGGATCTGTGGAAGCAGTTGCTCGGCTTCCTCGTCCCCGGGTTGCTGGGCTGGCTCGCGGTCGCGGCGCTGCGCGCGTTCCAGGACGTCATCGAGATCCGCGCAGACATCTCGGTCGAGGACAATCTCCGCGCCCGCCGCAAGCGCACGCGGGCGGCGATCCTCGGGCGGATAGGCACGTTCTTCATCATCTTCGTCAGCGTCTGCCTGATGCTGCTGAGCGTCCCCGGCATCCGCTCGATCGGCGTCACGCTGATGGCATCGGCGGGTATCGCCGGCCTCGTCGTCGGTGCCGCCGCGCAACCGGCGCTGAAGAACCTGATCGCCGGCGTGCAGATGGCGTTCACCGAGCCGATCCGGATCGACGACGTGCTGATCGTCGACGGCGAATGGGGGCGGGTCGAGCAGATCAACCTGACGTTCGTGGTGATCAAGATCTGGGACGAACGCCGCCTCGTCGTGCCGGTGTCGAAGTTCCTCGAACAGAGCTTCCAGAACTGGACGCGCGAGACGAGCCAGCTGATGGGCTCGGTGTTCTGGTATCTCGATCCGTCCGCAGACGTGCCGCGGTTGCGTGAGAAGCTGGGCGAGATCGTCACGTCCAACCCGCGCTGGGACAAGAGGTTCTACAACCTCCAGGTGACCGACGTGAAGACCGACTGCATCGAACTGCGTGGCCTGATGACCGCCAAGGATGCGGCGATCGCGTTCGACCTGCGCTGCGACGTGCGGGAAGCGTTGCTGAAGTATATCCGCGAGGAAATGCCCGAAGCTATCCCACGCGACCGCCTACTGATGGCGCCGGATCCGGTAGGCCGCCCCTAAATTCCCCTCTCCCTGGAAGGGAGGGGCCGGGGGTGGGTCGGCTTCCGCATAGCCCAGGGCGCATTGACACAAACTGGCCAACCCACCCCCAACCCCTCCCTTCCAGGGAGGGGGGCAAGAGGTCAGGCCTCGACGTGCTCCGGCACCGCCTCGAGCGCGGTGATGAACAGCTCGCACCACCACATAACGTCCTCCTTGCGGACGTTGTCGATCAGCTTCTCCCACCGCGCCTTCCGCTCCGCCAGCGGCATCTTCAGCGCGCGGTCGATCGCGTCCGACATCTCCTCGGGGCTGTACGGATTGACCAGCACCGCGTCCTTCAGCTGCGTCGCCGCGCCCGCAAAGTGCGACAGCACCAGCACGCCAGGATCCTCGGGATCCTGCGCCGCGACATATTCCTTCGCGACCAGGTTCATCCCGTCGCGCAACGGCGTCACCAACCCGACACGCGCCGCGCGATAAATCCCGGCCAGCACGTCACGCGGAAAGCCCTGGTTGACGTAACGGATCGGCGTCCAGTCGATGTCCGAATACTCGCCGTTGATCCGCCCCGACATCGAATCGAGGTTCGCGCGGATCTCCTGGTACGTATCGACCTTCTCGCGCGAGGGCGGCGCGATCTGGAGCATGTAGACCAGCCCACGCCGGTCCGGATGCGATCCCAGGAACCGCTCGTAGCCCGCGAACCGCTCGGCGAGCCCCTTCGAATAATCGAGCCGGTCCACCCCGACGATCAGGCTGCGTCCGGTCGCGGACATGTACATCCGCTCCTTGGCATGCCGCGCCGCGTCACTGTTCGCCGACTTTTCGAAGTCCGCGGTCTCGATCCCGATCGGCGTCGTGATCGCCTTGATCGTGCGATCGCCGACCGTCACCCAGCCATCCTCGCCAACCACGCCGTCGAGCTGGCTCGTCACGTAATGCAGGAAGCTGTCGAGCCAGTCCTGCGTCTGGAAGCCGATCACGTCGTACGCGAACATCGATTCGACCAGCGCGCGGTGACTTGGCAGCGACAGCAGCATCGCCATCGGCGGCCACGGAATGTGGAGGAAGAACCCGATCTTGTTCTCGACGCCGAGCTTGCGCAGTTCCTGCCCGAGCGGGACATGGTGGTAATCGTGGACCCACACCAGATCCTCGGGCTCGATCAACGGCAGCACCGTCTCGGCGAACCGCTTGTTTACGCGAGCATAGCCGCTGGAGAAATCGCGCTCGAACTCGGTCAGGTCTATCCGGTAATGGAACAGCGGCCACAACGTGCGGTTCGCATAGCCGTTGTAATATTCGTCGAAATCCTGCTCTTCGAGGTCGATCGTCGCAGTGGTGACGCCCTTGCCCTGCTGGAAATTGATGTGGCCCGTGAAGGTCTCGGTGGTCGATCCCGACCAGCCGAACCACACGCCGCCCTTTTCACGCAGTGCCGCGAGCAACGCGACCGCGAGGCCACCCTGGTTGCCCGAAGGCGCATCGACCGACTGGACGCGGTTCGAGATGACGACGAGGCGGCTCATCGGACGGCACTCCACGGCTTGCTGAGCAGGACCGCGCAGTTGATCAGCCCCACCAGCGAATAGGTTTGCGGATAATTGCCCCACAACTCGCCGGTATTCGGGTCGATATCCTCCGACAGCAGCCCGGCCGGCGTCCGCCGCGCAACCATCTCGCAGAACAGCGCACGAGCGTCTGCGGTCCGGCCGGTCGCGTGCAGCGCCTCGATCAGCCAGAAGGTGCAGACGTTGAACGCGGTGTGCGGCAGGCCGAAATCATCCTCGGTCGCATAACGCAGCATGTGGCTGCCACGCCGCAGACCCTCCTCGACCGCCTTCAGCGTCGACTGGAACCGCGGATCGTCGGGCGCGAAGAAGCGCAGGTCGAGCAACTGGATCAGGCTCGCGTCGAGATCGTCGCCACCGAACGTCGCCGAGATACGCTGCGTATCCTCGCGCCACGCGGACTGCTCGATCGTCGTGCGGATCGTGTTGGCACGCTCCTCCCAGAACGTACGGCGATCCTCGAGCCCGAGAACCTCCGCCGCGTTGGCCAGCCGGTCGCACGCCGCCCAGCACATCGCCGCCGAATAGGTGTGGACGTGCGCCTTGGTGCGCAGCTCCCACAGCCCTGCGTCGGGCTTGTCGTACGTCTCCCACGCGCGGTCGCCGACCAGTTCGAGGCTCTTGAAATCCTCCTCGCTCGACATCCGGAACAGCCGCTTGTCGAAGAACGCCTGCACGTCGGACAGGATGATCTGGCCGTATGCGTCGTGCTGGATCTGCTCGTACGCCTGGTTGCCGACGCGCACCGGACCCATCCCGCGATAGCCGGGCAAGTCGCTCTCGATCCGCTCGATCAGCGTCGCCTCGCCGCCGACGCCGTAGAGCGGCTGGACATGGCCACCCTTCGACGCATCGACGATGTTGCGCAGATATTCGAGATAGCCTTCGAGCACGTCGAGCGCACCCAAGCGGTTCAGCGCCTGCACGGTATAATAGGCATCGCGAATCCAGCAGTAGCGATAGTCCCAGTTGCGCTCCGAGCCCTCATGCTCGGGGATCGAGGTGGTGAGCGCGGCGACGATCGCGCCGGTCTCCTCGTGCTGGCACAGCTTCAGCGTGATCGCGGCGCGGATGACGACGTCCTGCCACTCGACCGGCGTCGCCAGCCCGCGGACCCAGTGCCGCCACTCGTCCTTGGTCCGCGACAGCATCGCCTCCGCGGCCTCGTGGAGCACGCCCGCGAAACTCTCGTCGGGGCCGAGGAACAGGTGCATCTGGCGTTCGAGCCGGAACCAGTTCTCGCCGACGATATGCCCGACCGGCGCATCGGTGGTCAGCCGCAGCGTCTGGTCGTCCATCAGGAAGCGGATGTGGTTCGAACCCTGCGTGTGCTCGGTCGGCTTCCCCCAGTTCGTCGCGACGCGCATCCGGATGCGAATCCGCGGCGAGCCCGCGACCGGCTTGACGATCCGGACGAAGCTGGTCGGGCGATAGGTCCGCCCCTCGCGCACGAAGCGCGGGCAGAAATCGATCACCTCGACCGCGTTGCCGGCCTCGTCCTCGTGGCGCGTCACCAGGATCGGCGTGTTGCGGATATAGGCCTGCGTGGTTTTCGCACCGCCCTCGAGTTCGATCGCCCAGAACCCGGTCTTGGGCGCATCGCCACCGAGCAGCGCGCAGAACGCCGGGTCGCCATCGACGCGGGGCACGCAGCCCCAGACGAACGTGCCGGTCTTGTCGATCAGCGCGGAGACCTGGCAATTGCCGATCGGCCACAGGTTCATGTCGGCTTTTTGGGTAGGTGCGGTCATCGTGTTTCCAACATGGGTGTTTCCAATATGGCAGCAATCCAGTCGCGAAGTGCGGCAACGTCGTTCAGGCGGTAGGTGGCGGCGGTAGGCCGTTGCTCGCCGATCAGCACGCCCGCCCCGCCAAGGTCGCGCGCGGCTTCGAACCCGTCCTCGTCGGTGACGTCGTCGCCGAAGAAATACGGCACGCTGCCCGCCATCGCCGGCGCGGCGATCAGGTCGCGGAGCGCGGCGCCCTTGTCACCGGGGGTGCGCAGTTCGACCATCATCTTCCCGCGCTGAAGTGTGAGGCCGTGCGTGACGGCTAGGTCTTCGGCGAGGCGGACGGCGGCGGGTTCGAACTCCGGCGCCATCCGATAATGCAGCCCGGCGCCGAGGCTCTTGGCTTCGTAGACGAGGCCATTGGCATCGGCGAAGTCCCGGAACGCACCGGCAGCAGCTTCGAGCGAGGCGGGGCGCTCGGCGGCGACATGGCCGTCGTCGGGCGTACGGGTCTCGGCCCCGTGGCTGCCCGCGACCGCGAACAGATGCGCGTGGCGACCGAGCATCGCATCGAGCTGCGCGATCGACCGCCCGCTGATGATCGCGACGCGACCGGGAAAGCGCTCGGCGAGCGTATCGAGCGTATCGAGCAGCATCTGGCTCACCACAACCGCATCCGGCGTGGCGGCTAAGTCGACGAGCGTCCCGTCGAAATCGAAGAAAAGGCTCACGGCGTCGGGCACGGCAAGAGGCGGCGCGAGGACATCAGTCGCGGGCTGGCGTTCGGCTAGCATCATCCCTGAACCCCTAGCGCCACCGCTCCGTTCCGCTGCACTGCAAAATTGGAACGGGTGCGGTTCGATTTTTGGGGGTGGGGAGGGGGGCGCGCGGCTGCGGAACGGCGCATTCGTGTTCTCCCGCGAACGCGGGAGCCCAGGACCCAGCAGCTCAGCACCCGTAACCCTGGCCCCCCGCCTCCGCGGGGGAACAAGGAGGAGGCGGACCCTGATTTCCTACCCCATCCCACCACCCCGGCGAAGGCCGGGGCCCAGTTGGGGGACGGCAATGAAGCATGTTGCGCGATATCACCTCAGACGTTCCAACTGGGCCCCGGCCTTCGCCGGGGAGGTGCTAAAGGATGCGCATCTCACTCCCTTTCAGGCCTGCAAACCTTGTTTCCCCGCGAAGGCGGGGACCCAGACTGGACTCCCGCCTTCGCGGGAGAACAAGGCAGCGGGGAGTGGTCCACGTTAAACAGCGCATCAACGTCCCTTCTGGTTGGCTGCCAGGCAAGTCCGCGGTGCCGGCGCTCGTTGAGCCCCCCTCCAATCCACCCCACCTGCGACACCTCGCGACACAAAACCGCTGGACTAGCCCCAGCCGCTTGGTCATGCCTGCCGCCCATGTCCCGCGTCCGCGCCCTCCTCATCGCACCCGTCTCCGCGGCCGTCCTGCTAGCCGGCTGCACCGTCGGCCCGGACTACCACCCCAAGGCCGCGGCAGAGCTGGGCGTCCCCGACGCCTACTCGGTCACCCCCGTCACCAGCCCCGAAGACCTCACCCGCTGGTGGCAGAGGTTCGACGACCCCGTCCTTGGCCAGCTCGTCGAGCAGGCCGCCGCCGCCAACCTCGACCTCGCACAGTCCGTCGCCCGCCTCCGCCAGGCCCGCGAAAGCCTGCTCCAGAACCGCGCGTCGCTGCTCCCGACGGTCAACGGCTCGGCCGGCTACCAGCGCAACGAGAACGTCCGCGGCGGCGGCCGGTCGTTCACGCTGCCCGACGGCACCGTCATCGATACCGGCGGCGGCGGCGCCAACAGCTTCACGGTCGGCGCCAGCGCCAGCTATCAGGTCGGCGTCTTCGGCGAGATCCGCCGCACCGTCGAGGCGAGCCGCGCTGACTACGCCGCGTCGGGCTACGACTATGCCACCGTGCTCATTTCCGTCGAAAGCGAGGTCGCGCGCAACTACGTGCTCGCTCGCCTGTATCAGCAGCAACTCGCCAACGCCCGCGCGTCGCTCGCGATCCAGGACGACAATCTCGAAATCGCCGGCTTCCGCGTCCGGGCGGGGCTCGTCTCCAGCGTCGACGCCGAACAGGCCCGCGCCCAGCGCGCGCAGACCGCCGCGACCATCCCCAGCCTCGATCAGCAATATGCCGCCGCCGTCGCCCGGATCGGCGTGCTGACCGGCCAGGCACCCGGCGCGCTCCGTCCACTGATGGCGCCCGCAAAGGCAATCCCGACCGGCCCCGCCGCGGTCGGCGTCGGCATCCCCGGCGACACGCTGCGCCAGCGACCCGACATCCGCTCCGCCGAACGCGCGCTCGCTGCCGCTACCGCGCGGATCGGCGTCGCCAAGGCGCAGCTTTATCCCGCGCTCGCGATCACCGGCAACCTGAACACCAACGCGACCTCAATCGGCAACATCGGCGACGCGATCACCGGCAGCCTGTTCGCCGGCCTGACCCAAGCGATCTTCAACGGCGGGCGTCTGCGCAGCCAGGTCCGCACCAGCGAAGCCGCCGCCGACGGTGCGCTGGCGCTCTATAAATCCACAATCCTCACCGCGCTGGAGGATGTCGAGAACGCCGTCGTCGCCTTGCAGGCCGCGCAGGAACGCGAGCGGCAGTTCGCGATCGCGCTCGACGCGTCGAACAATTCCGCGATCCTCAGCCGCAGCCAATACCGCACCGGCCTCACAGATTTCACGACGCTCAACCAGCAGGAAACCGCGCTCCTGTCCGCGCGCAACGGCGCCACGCAGGCGCGCGCCGACGCCGCGACCGCGTTGATCGCACTCTATGCCGCGCTCGGCGGCGGCTGGGACTCCACCGTGATCCTGCAAGCGCCCATATCCAATCCAGAGGCACGCTGATGGCCGACGCATCGATCGACGACTTCCTCGGCGTAAAGCCGCAGGCCCCCTGGAAACGCTACGTAAAGTGGGTCGTGATCGCGGTCGGCGTGGTCCTGCTGTGCCTGCTGCTCGCCAAATGCTTCGGCGCGAAGGAACAGACGCAATATTCGACGCAGGCCGCGCAGCGCGGCAACCTGACTGTCAGCGTCTCGGCAACCGGCAAGCTCGCCCCGACCACGCAGGTCACGGTCGGCTCGCAGCTGTCGGGCCTCGTCACCAAGGTCGTCGTCGACGTCAACGACCGCGTCACGGCGGGCCAGCCGCTCGCGCTGATCGATCCCGAACAGCTCGACGACCAGATCCGCCAGACCAGCGCGCAGCTCGCGGCAAACCAGGCGCAGGTCGCGCAGGCACAGGCCACCGTCGCCGAATCGCGCGCGCAGCTGAACCGCCTCGAAGAGGTCTCGCGCCTCTCGGGTGGTCGCGTGCCGTCGAAGACCGAGCTCCAGACCGGCCGCGCCGATTACGCGCGTGCGGTCGCGGCGCAGAAGGTCGCCGAAGCCAACGTCGTCGCCAGCCGCGCGCTCCTCGCGCAGAACCAGACTCAGCGTGCCCGCGCGATCATCCGCTCGCCGGTGACGGGGGTGGTGCTCGCGCGCCAGATCGATCCGGGTCAGACCGTCGCCTCGTCGTTCAACACCCCGACGCTGTTCGTGATCGCCGAAGACCTCACCAAGATGAAGCTCGAGGTCGCGATCGACGAGGCCGACGTCGGCGAGGTCAAGATCGGCCAGAAGGCCAGCTTCACCGTGGATGCGTTCCCCGGCCAGACCTTTCCGGCGACGATCAGCCGGGTCGATCTCGGCTCGAACCTGACCGTCAGCTCGGCCACCTCGTCGACCTCGACCACCGCGACCTCGACCACCGGGCAGGTCGTCTCGTACGCGGCCGACCTGACGGTGGGTAATCAGTCGCTGACGCTGCGCCCCGGCATGACCGCGACCGCGGACATCGTGACCTCGGACAAGCGCAACGTCCTGCTCGTTCCCAACGCCGCACTGCGTTTCAAGCCGACCGCGGCGTCCGGCGATGCAGGCGGTGGCATCGCCGGCTCGCTGACCTTCCGTCCGCGTCGTGGCGGTGGTGCGGAGCGCACCGCGACGGTCGCTCGCGGCGCGCAGCAGACGATCTACGTCAAGGGCGCGGACGGCACGCCGCAGCCGGTGCAGATCACCACCGGCGACACCAACGGCACGATGACCGAAGTGCTGTCGGGCAATCTTCAGCCCGGTGCGCAGGTCATCACCGGCCAGTTGGCGCGCGGCGGCGACGACGCCAAGCGCAGCGGCGGTGCACGTCGCGCAGGGAGCGCCAGCAAGGGTGGGGGCGGTGGCCAGTAACGCGCCGCTCATCGCCGAGCCGCTCATCTCCTTGCGCGGCGTCACCAAGACGTACGGGCAGGGCGCGACGATGTTCCAGGCGCTCAAGGGCGTCGACCTCGACATCGCGGCGGGCGATTTCGTCGCGGTGATGGGGCCGTCGGGCTCGGGCAAATCGACGACGATGAACATCCTCGGCTGTCTCGACGTGCCGAGCGACGGCACCTTCCTGTTCCGCGGCCACCACGTCGAAACGCTCGACCGGGACCAGCGCGCGCTGCTGCGGCGAAAATATCTCGGCTTCGTGTTCCAGGGCTTCAATCTCCTCTCGCGCACATCTGCGCTGGAGAATGTCGAACTCCCCTTGCTCTACCGCGGCGACGAAAAGCGCGCGCGCCGGGACGCAGCGATGGCGAGCCTCGACACGGTCGGACTCGCGGACTGGTGGGATCACACCCCGGCGGAACTGTCCGGCGGCCAGCAACAGCGCGTCGCCATCGCCCGCGCGCTGGTCACGAGTCCCGACGTGCTGCTCGCCGACGAACCCACCGGCAACCTCGACAGCGAACGCTCCGTCGAGATCATGCAACTCCTCACGCGGCTGAACGCGGAAAAGAACATCACGGTATTGATGGTCACGCACGAACCCGACATGGCCGCCTTCGCCAGGACGGTGGTCCACTTCAAGGACGGCCTCGTGGAACGCATCGAAAGCCAGCACCGCCAAGGTGAAAAGGTGGACTCGTGAGCGCCCTTTCTTCCCCCCTCCCGCAAGCGGGAGGGGCCGGGGGTGGGCACGCGCTCACCTCGAACGCAACGCCAGCCGTAGCTCCAGCGCGCATCGCGACGGCAGCAACCATCAGTAGCGCGAGCCCACCCCCCAACCCCCTCCCGCAAGCGGGCGGGGGGGCAGAAAAGTAATGTTCGGCACAACCCTCGTCCTCGCGCTCCGCTCGATCCGCCGCCACCTCCTGCGGTCGTTCCTCACCATCCTCGGCATCGTCATCGGTGTCGGCGCGGTCGTGACGATGGTCACGCTCGGCAAGGCCACCACCGCCGCCGTGCAGCAGTCGATCTCCGCGCTCGGCACCAACATCCTCCAGGTCCGCCCCGGCCAGGGCTTCGGTCGCGGCGGCGGCGGCCCGCGCCCGCCCGACTTCAAGCCCGAGGACGTCGCCGCGATCGCCAACCAGATCGCCGGCGTCACCGCGGTCGCGCCGCAAGCCAGCGCCACCGCCACCGCGATCTACGAAGGCGCCAACTGGTCGACCACGATCAACGGCACCACCGACGCCATCTTCCAGGTCCAGCCATGGCCGCTCGCCTCGGGCCGCCGCTGGACGCCGGTCGAGGAAAGCGCCGGTGCCGCGGTCTGCATCATCGGCAATACCGTCTCTAAAAACCTGTTCCCCGGCGGCGATCCGGTCGGCCACCGTTTCCGTATCGGACCGATCAGCTGCGACGTGATCGGCGTGCTGACCACGCGCGGCCAGGCCGGGTTCGGCGGCGATCAGGACGACACCGTGGTCATGCCGATCAAGGCGGTCCAGCGGCGCTTCACGGGCAACCGCGATATCCGCCTGATGCTGGTCGGCGTCGACGAGCGCTTCTCCACCAGCACGGTGCAGGCCGGGATCACCGACCTGCTCCGCGAACGCCGTACCATCACCGGCGACAAGCCCGACGACTTCAACATCTTCGACACCAAGCAGATTTCGGACACGCTGACCGGCACCACGACGCTGCTCACCGGCATCGTCGCCGCGGTCGCCGGGATCAGCCTGGTGGTCGGCGGGATCGGCATCATGAACATCATGCTGGTGTCGGTGACCGAGCGCACGCGCGAGATCGGCATCCGTCTCGCGATCGGCGCGGTCGCGCGCGAGGTGCTGTTGCAGTTCCTCGTCGAGGCGATCGCGCTATCGTGCCTCGGCGGCGTCACCGGGCTGATCGTCGCACAGGCGGCGATCGCGATCATCGCGCCGCTGATCAAGGTTCAGTGGCTGTTCGTGCCCGAGATCAACATCTTCGCGTTCGCGATCTCCGCGGTGATCGGCGTCGTCTTCGGCTATTTCCCGGCACGGCGCGCCGCGGCGATGAACCCTATCGACGCGTTAAGGCACGAGTGATCGCGGCCTTGGGATCGCGGACCAGCGCTTGCAGCCGGTCGAGATCCTCGGGCGTATCGATGTCGATCAGCTCGGCGGGCGCAGTCACGACATGCCGCCCCGCCTTCACCAGGTCACGAGCGCCCGCATCGCCGTCCAGCGTCAGCAGGAAGTCGAACCGCTCGCGCCCGAACAGGGCAGGGGGGCTCGGCTTCTCGCCATCGCTCGACGCGACCACCGCATCCGCGCTGTCGGCGGCATCGAGCATCCGGTAGATATGCGCCGCAGTCACGCGCGGCATGTCGGCGAGCGCGATCAGCACCGCCTCCGCGCCCTCGTCCTTCGCGCACTGCACGCCGAGCTTCACGGATTGCGACATGCCGGACGACGGATCGTCGTTATGCACCACCTCGAAATGGTGGCTGATGAAGTCGAGCTTGCAGCCGTCGGTGACCACCAGCCGGCGCTTGAACGGAATGTTCTCGAATGCGGTGACGACATGCATCCCGAGTGGTTTGTTGAGGAACGGCACCTCGAGCTTGTTGGGAATGCCGAACCGCTCCGAGCGCCCGGCCGCGAGGAGGATGAGGAAGACGTTTTCAGCGGCGATCATTGAACGCTCCTATCATCGCCGCCGCGACCGACAGCGCGATTTCCGATGGTCCGATCGCGCCGATATCGAGCCCGACTGGCGCATCGATCCGGTCGATGTTCTCCGCCGTAACGCCCTCCGAAGCAAGCCGCTCGCGCCGCGCCGCATGGCTCTTGCGGCTGCCAAGCGCACCGACATAGGCGGCATCGGACGCGAGCGCCGCGATCAGCGCAGGGTCGTCGATCTTGATGTCGTGGCTCAGCGTCACGACCGCGGTCGAAGGGCCGGGGCGGAGCGCGGCGATCGCCTCGTCGGGCCAGCGATCGTCGAGCGTCACGCCCGGAAACCGCTCCTCGGTCAGGAAGCGCGCGCGGGGGTCGATCACGATCGTCTCGATCCCGAGTTCGCGCGCGAGCCCGGCCAAGGCCTGCGCGATCTGCACCGCGCCGACGATCAGCAGCCGGCGTGGCGGATCGTAGCGGTTGACGAACACCTCGCCCGTCTCCAGCGGCCGCGCATCGCTGTGCCCGGTCGCAAGGTCGGTGGTCACGGTCAGCGCATCGCCCTGGTCGCGCGCATCGGCGATCCGGTCGAACAGCTCGGGATCGAACCCTTCGGCGGACACCGGCTGCACCATCACTGCGATCTCGCCGCCGCACGGCAGCCCGACTTCCCACGCCGCCGCATCCGCCACGCCGTAGTTGCGCACCTGGAACGGCGCCCCGGCGATCACCTCTGCGGCGGTGGCCAGGATGTCGCTCTCGACGCACCCGCCCGACACCGATCCCTCGAACCGCCCATCCGCATGGACGAGCATATGGCTTCCCTTGGGTCGCGGCGCGGATCCCCAAGTCGAGACGACCGTGGCGATCGCCATCTTCTCGCCCTTCCAGGTTTTCGCAGCAGCGAGCACGCTATCGTTTTCGGCCATGTCTCGTTCTCTTTCTAATCCTCCCCGCACGCGGGGAGGGGGACCAGCGCAGCTGGTGGAGGGGGCCAGCCGCAGACGTTACGCTTGGGGTCGCCCCCCTCCACCACGCCGAGGGGCACGGTCCCCCTCCCCGTGCCGGGGAGGATCAGACCGCCGGCAAACCCTCGAGCAGCTTGTCGAGCGTCACCGGAAAGTCCCGAACCCTCACCCCCGTCGCGTTGTAGATGGCATTCGCCACCGCAGCCCCCGCGCCGGAGATCCCAAGCTCCCCAACGCCCTTCGCCCCAACCGGATTCGCGGAATCGTCGATCTCCTCGATGAAATGCACCTCAAGCTGCGGAATATCGGCATTCACCGCGACGTGATATTCGCCGAAATCGGGGTTCACGAACGCCCCCGTCCGCGTATCGACGATGCCCTCTTCGCTGAGGGCATAGGCGATCCCCCACGCCATCCCGCCGGTGATCTGGCTCGTCGCGGTCTTGCGATTTAGCACCCGCCCGACGTCAAACACGCCGAGCATCCGCCGCACGCGCGTCTCGCCCGTCACCGCGTTCACCGCGACTTCGACGAAGTGCGCGCCGTGACTCGCCTGGCTGGTGCGCTTGCTTTCGGCACCCGGCCCGGTCTTGCCCATCGCCACGATCGGTTCGCCGCGGACCAGATCGGCGAGCTTCACCGACCGACCACCAGCGCTAATGCAGCCATCGTGCAGGCTCAGATCCTCGGGCGCAGCGTTCATCCGCAACGCCAGTTCGCCGAGGATATCCTCGCACGCCAGCACCACCGCCGAACACGCGCTGCCAGCGCCGAACGACCCGCCCGACCCAGCACTCGGCGGGAAGTCGGTATCGCCGAGCCGCACATTCACCTCGGCGACCGGGAGCCCAAGCATCTCGCCCGCGGTCTGCGCCAGGATGGTGTACGTCCCCGTACCGATATCCGTCATGTCGCATTCGACCGTCGCGCGGCCATCCGCCTCCAGTCGCACGCGCGCCTGCGCCTCGACGGTGAAGTTTCCGCGCAGGCTCGCCGCCATGCCGATCCCGACCAGCCATTCGCCCTTGCGGACGGAGCCCGGCGCCGGCACCTTGGCAGGCCAGCCGAACCGCTCGGCGCCTTGCGTATAACAATCGAGCATCCGCCGCGTGGAGAACGGCTTGCCGCTCACCGGATCGGTCTCGGGCTCGTTGCGCCGCCGCAGTTCGATCGGGTCGATCCCGAGCTGCTCGGCCAGTTCGTCCATCGCGCACTCGACCCCGAACGTCCCGACCGCCTCGCCCGGCGCACGGACCGCACCGCTCGCAGGCAGGTCGACGCGCACCAAGTCGGTCTTGAACCGCCGCGCGTCGCCCCGGTACAGCGGCAGCGTCCCGAACGGCACCGGTTCGAGAAACTCGCCATCGTCGTTCTGCGCGACGACGCTCTCATGCCCCATGCCCAGGATCACGCCGTTCGCGTCGGCCGCGATCCGGATACGCTGCGTCGTGTGCGAGCGGTGATGCACCATATACGCAGTCTGGCGACGGGGCAGCGCGACCTTCACCGGCCGGCCGACGACCTCCGCCGCGATCGCCGCGAGGATCGCCTCCGCGCCGACGCCGGTCTTGCCGCCGAACCCGCCGCCGACGTACGGCGCCAGCACACGCACCTTGTCCACATCGATCTTCAGCGCCTTGGCGATCGTCTTGCGCGCGCCGCCGATCACCTGGTTGCTGGTGCGCACGGTGAGCTTGCCGCCCTCCCACCACGCGGTGGTCGCGTGCGGCTCCAGCGCGGCGGGGAAGTGCACGGGCGTCGTGTAGGTCCGGTCGAACGTCACCGCCGCATCCGCCATCACCGCGTCGAGATCGCCATTGTCGATCGGCGGCAGGAAGCCGATTTTCGGCGCGGTGTCGACTGGCTGCGCCTCGACGTCGAACCGGTCCTCGCCCGCCTGGGTGTGGACCACGACCAGCGCCGCGGCGTCGCGCGCGATGGCCTGGTCCTCTGCGACGACGATCGCGACCGGCTGTCCCAGGTGGAGAATGACGTCGGTATCGAACAGCGGCATCGCCCGGGAGTTCGACTCGCCGGCCGGCATGCGCGCGTCGTTGTGAATCACGGCGATGACACCGGGGAGAGCTTCGGCGGCGCTCACGTCGATGCCGAGGATGCGCCCGCTACCAACCGGCGTGCCGACGATCGCGGCGTAGGCGATGCCGTCGGGCGTGCCCTCATACGCATAGTCCGCAACGCCGGTGACCTTAGCCGGCCCCTCGATCCGGTCGAGCCCGAGCCCGAGAACGCCCTGCTTCGCGCGGTCGAGACCACCCGGCCGAAACGCCGCATCCATCACGTGTTCGTTCATTCTGCGGTCCTCGGGTGGAGGGAAGGATATGGGGAGGGCGGGGGCGTTTGACGAGGCGCCACGCATCCCCCAATACCCCCCCGGCGAAGGCCGGGGCCCAATTGGGGAACGAAAGTAACGGAGGACAATCTTCCGTTATCAAAGCCTTCCCAATTGGGCCCCGGCCTCCGCCGGGGGGGGGGGGTAATTGTTACAGGAGGCGAGCTTTACTCAGCTTCCCCCTCAAACAGCCGGCAACTGATCCAGCAACTTGTCCAGCGTAATCGGGAACTCGCGCACCCGAATCCCCGTCGCATTAAACACCGCGTTCGACACCGCAGCACCCGCGCCCGAAATCCCCAGCTCGCCGATCCCCTTCGCGTGGATCGGGTTCGCATGGATGTCGCGCTCGTCGACGAAGTGGACGTCCATCTGCGGAATATCCGCATTGGCCGGCACGTGATATTCCGCCAGATCGTGGTTCACCAGCTTGCCGGTCCGCGTGTCGTGGATCAGGTCCTCGGTCAGCGCCGCGCCGATCCCGAAGGTCATCCCGCCCAGGCACTGCGACCGCGCGGTCTTCGCGTTGAGCACACGCCCCGCCGCGAACGACCCGAGCATCCGCCGCACCCGCGTCTCGCCGGTAACCACATTGACCGCGACCTCGGCAAAGTGCGCACCGAACCCGGCCTGCGTCGTCTCCTTCTCCTGCTTGCCCGGCTTGATATGCCCGGTAGCCTCGAGACCCTTGCCGACCAGCTCGCCGATCGGCGTCGAGCGATTGTCGCCGATCGCCTTGCCGTCCTTCAGCGTCAAACCGTCCTCGTCGACGCCAGCCGCCTTGGCCAGCTTCCCGCGCAACATTTCGCACGCGAGATACACCGCGGTCCCCGAAGACGCCGCACCCCACGAACCGCCCGAACCCGCCGCCGGAGGATCGTTGGTATCGCCCAGCGACATCGTGATGTTCTCGACCGGAATGCCGAGAATCTCCGACGCGATCTGCGCCAGGATCGTGTAGCTTCCGGTGCCGATATCGGTCATCGCCGACGACACCGTCGCCGAGCCGTCCGGGTGGATCTCGACCTTGGCGGACGATTCCATCATCATGTTGCCGCGCACCGCCGAGGCGACGCCCATGCCGATCAGCCACTCGCCCTCGCGGCGCGTGCCGGCCTTCTGCCGCTTGTCCCAACCGAACTTCTTCGCACCCTCGTCGAGCGCACGCGTCAGATTGCGCGACGAATAGGGCACGTCCTTCTCGGGATCGATCTTCGGATCGTTGCGCTTGCGCAGCTCGATCGGATCCATCTCGAGCTTCTCGGCAAGCTCGTCCATCGCGCCTTCCAGCGCGAGCATCCCGACGGCCTCGCCCGGCGCGCGCATCGAGCCCGACAGCACGAAGTTCAGATCGACCACCTCATGCGTGATCAGCCGGTTCTCGCCGCCATACAGCATGTGCGTGCCGATCCCCGCCGGCTCGAAATAATCCTCGGTCGACTGGTTCGACGTCAGCGTCTCATGACCGATCGCCGACAGCTTGCCGTCCGTATCCGCCGCCAGCCGCACGCGCTGCTCGGTATTCGACCGCCGCACGGTCGCCTCGAACACCTGCGGCCGCGACATCACCGCCTTGACCGGACGGCCAAGCTGCTTCGCCGCGATCGCTGCCGCGACGCTCTCGGGCGCGATGCCGAGCTTCGACCCGAACCCGCCGCCGATATAGCGCGCGATGATCCGTACCTTCTTCTCCGACAGCCCCAGCGACTTCGCCAGCTGCTGCGCATCCGAGGTCGGCATCTGGTACGCGCCGTACAGCGACAGCGACCCGTCCTCTTCCCACACCGCGGTCGAAGCATGCGGCTCCATCGCCGCCGAATTCTGGCTCGGCGTGACATAGGTCGAATCGATCGTCACCGCCGCCTCGGCCATCGCCTTGTCGACGTCGCCCTGCTTGAAATGCGCGGGCGTCGCGTCGTCCGGCGGCGTCCGCGTTTCGTCGCGGTGCGCGGCGAAGTCGTACTGACCCTCGGCCTCGTCATATTCGATCGGCAGGCGAGCGGCGGCATCGCGCGCGACCTCGAAGCTCTCGGCGAGCACGATCGCGACGATCTGGCCGAAGAACGCGATGTCCTTCACGCCCTGCGTCGGTGCATCGGTCGCGCCGCCCTGCGCCGAGACGCGGATGAACTGGTCGAAGTCGGTAACAACGTCGATCACACCGGGGATCGCCTTCACCGCATCGACGTCGATCGAGACGACCTTGCCCGCCGAGATCTTCGTGCCGACCAGCACGCCATACGCCATGTTCGCGAACTGGTATTCCGCGGCATAGGTTGCCGTTCCGGTGACCTTCAGCGGCCCGTCGATCCGGTTGAGCGGCTTGCCGATGACGCCCTGGACGCCCGTATCCAGAAGACTGTCCGGATGCGGCTTGTCCATCGTCAGGCTATTCGTAGTGCCAAGACCAAACATGCTTATGCTCCCGTGACGTTGCGCAGCGTCGCGATCAGCGTGCGACGGGCGAGGGGAATCTTGAAGTCGTTCGAGCCATAGCCCTTGGCATCGGCCAGCAGCGCGGTCGCCGCAGCCTCGAACACGGCATCGGACGGCGCCTTGCCGACCAGTGCCGCCTCGACCGCCGGGTTGCGCCACGGCATCGGCCCAAGGCCACCGAACGCGAGCGAGGCCGACGCGATCACGCCGTCCTGCACGTCGACGATCGCCGCCACCGAGACGAGCGCGAAGGCATAGGACGCACGATCGCGGACCTTGCGGTATTCCTGCTTGCCCTTGACCGGTGCCGGCAGCTCGATGTGTGTGATGAGTTCACCCGCTTCGAGCGCGTTCTCGATATGCGGCGTATCGCCCGGCAGGCGATAGAAGTCGTGGATCGAGATCCGCCGACGATCGCCATCCGCCTTCAGCGTCACGATCGTCGCGTCGAGCGCACGCATCGCCACCGCCATGTCGCTTGGGTGCGTCGCGATGCAATGCTCGCTCGTCCCCAGCACGGCGAGGATGCGGTTGAACCCGCCGATCGCCGAACAGCCGCTGCCCGGCTCGCGCTTGTTGCACGCTGCTGCGGTGTCGTAGAAATAATAGCACCGCGTGCGCTGGAGCAGATTGCCCCCGGTCGACGCCTTGTTGCGCAGCTGCCCCGATGCGCCGGCGAGCAATGCGCGGCTCAGTACCTCGTATTTGGCGACGACGCGACGGTCTGCGGCGAGATCGCTGTTCGGCACCAGCGCACCGATCGTCAGCCCGCCATCCTCACGCTCCTCGATCTTCGCGAGATCGAGCCGCGAGATGTCGACCAGCTTGTCCGGCGTCTCGACCTGCAACTTCATCAGGTCGAGCAGGTTGGTGCCGCCCGCGATGAACTTCGCACCAACGGTATCGATATCCTTGACCGCGGCCTCGGGCGTCGCGGCCTTCTCATAGGTGAAGGTCTTCATGCCACCAGCTCCCCGCGCGCATTGGCTTCCATCGCGGCGTCCTTCTCGTCCGCGGTCCGGCCCGCAGGCTCGGCGCCACCGACTTCGCGGATCGCATCGACGATGTTCGGATACGCGGCGCACCGGCACAGATTGCCGCTCATCCGCTCGGAAATCTCGGCATCGTCGAACTTCGGATCGGTCAGGTCGCCCGACGCATGGCTGGCCCAGCCCTTCTTGACCTCGTCGAGCATGCCTACCGCCGAACAGATCTGCCCGGGCGTGCAGTAGCCGCACTGATACCCGTCATGCCGCACGAACGCGTCCTGCAGCGCATGGAGGTTACCCGGCTGGCCGATGCCCTCGATCGTCGTGATCTCGTCGTCCTGGTGCATCACCGCGAGCGTCAGGCAGGAATTGACCCGACGCCCGTTGATCAGCACCGTGCACGCGCCGCACTGGCCATGGTCGCAGCCCTTCTTCGAGCCCGTCAGCCCGAGATGCTCGCGGCACAGGTCGAGCACCGACGTACGAATATCGGGCTCGGCGTCATATGATTGACCATTGATCGTGAAATGCATGGCGGTGCCCCTGGTTGAATGTGCCGGGAATGTACGGATTTCGAGGACTCAACGCCGATGCGACCGATCGTTTCCTATTGCGACAAGCTCTCACACATCGGCGCGCTGGCGCTCGTCGCGGCAAGCGGGCAAGCTGCGGCGATGACGCCAGCTTCTCCCCGATTATCGCCCCTTATCGTGATCGCCCACCGTGGCGCGAGCGGGCTCCGGCCCGAGCATACGCTAGCGGCCTATTCGCTCGCGATCGACCAGGGCGCGGATTTCATCGAGCCCGATCTGGTGCCGACCAAGGACGACGTCCTCGTCGCGCGCCACGAGAACAATATCGCCGAGACGACCAACGTCGCCGATCACCCCGAGTTCGCCAGCCGGAAAACCACCAAGACGATCGACGGCCAGACGATGACCGGCTGGTTCGTCGAGGACTTCACGCTCGCCGAACTGAAGACGCTGCGCGCGAAGGAGCGCCTGCCAAAGCTCCGCCCCGCGAACACGGCGTATGACGGCCAGTTCCAGATCCCGACGCTCGCCGAGATCATCGCGCTCGCCAAACGCCGTACGGCCGAGACGGGCCGGACGATCGGCATCTATCCCGAGACCAAGCATCCGACCTATTTCGCCGAGATCGGCCACCCGACCGACGCGAAGCTGGTCGCCGAACTGCGCGAGGCCGGCTGGGATTCGGCCAAAGCGCCGGTCTTCATCCAGTCGTTCGAGGTCGCCAACCTCCAGCGCCTCCACAAGATGACGAAGGTCCGCCTGATCCAGCTCATGGACGGGGAGGGCGGTCCCGCCGACGGCGCCCAGCCGAGCTACAAGGCGATGATCACGCCCGAGGGTTTGAAGGCGGTCGCCGCCTACGCCTACGGCATCGGCCCGAACAAGAGCATGCTCTGGACCGACGCGACCCCCACCACGCTGGTCGCCGACGCGCACGCCGCGGGGCTGCGCGTCCACCCCTGGACCTACCGCGCCGAAAACTATTTCGAACCGACCCGCTTCCGCCGCGGCACCGACCCCGCCGCGCACGGCGACATCGCCGCGGAGATCGACGCCGGCCTTGCACAAGGTATCGACGGTTTCTTCACCGACTTTCCGCTATACGGAGCCCAAGCGCGCGACCGAGCCCAGGGAACCGCGCGTGCAGGAGTAAAGTAAATGCGTAAGGTTCTTCCCGTACTCGCGGTGCTGCCGTTCCTCGTAAGTGGCTGCATCAGCACCGCAACCTCGATCGTGAAGGCACCCTTCCAGGTCGCCGGCAAGGCGGTCGACTGGACCACCACCAGCCAAGAAGAGTCGGACCGCAACTACGGCAAGAAGATGCGCAAGCAGGAAGCCGAAGAAGGCAAACAGCGCAAGGAACTCGCGAAGCGCTGCAAGCGCGATCCGCAGCGTTCGGAATGCGGGCAGTACCAGGGCTATCGCGCGGGGAACTGAGCGCGCCCCAAGCACCACCCGGGCGAAGGCCGGGGCCCAGTTGGGCGAACCGAAGTAACGTCGCGCTGCCCCCTGTCAGCAACGTTCCCCAACTGGACCCCTGCCTCTGCTGGGGAGGTGGCCTAGTCCGCCAAAGCCTTCGCCACCGCGATCAGCATCGCCGGTTTCAGCTGCACGCCGAGATGCCCGCTCCGAACCTCCACGGCACGCCCCGCCGCGTCGTGGCATATGAAACCGTTGACCAACCCGTCCGACCTGCTCCAGATCGCGGTCGACCGTATCGGCAGCGGCGCGGCAATCGCTGCACTGCGGGCGATTACCGCCGGATCATCGAGCCGCTCGCCCGTCACCCATTCAAACGCTCGCCAGACGTTGGTCGCCTTGGCAGAGCCCGCAAAAGGCGAGCTGACCGTGATCACGGCCCGAACCAGATCGGGACGCCGGTGCGCGACCAGCCGCGCCATGATCCCTCCAAGGCTCACACCGACGAGCGTGACCGGCCCGGCTTGCGCTGCCAACGCCTCGATCCGCGCTATCAAATGCTCGGCCTCCACGCCGACCGTCCGGACGCCGAGATTGCGCCCCAATCCCCAGCCGGTCGCGCGGTAGCCGAGCCGTTTCAAATAGCCCCGCATCACGAAGTTCGAGCGGTCGGTGTTGAACAGCCCGGGAAGCACCATCACCGCGCTCCCGTCACCGGGAGGCACCGCAGCCAGCGCCGGACGATGGCGCCACCATGTTACAACCGTCCACGCCGCGCGCGGCAACTCTGCCGCCCAAAGCGCTTTTGACGGCGGCTTCAAAACCACCCCATCACAGTAACCGGAAACGGCGTCCAAGCTCCAACCTTCACCCCCGCAAACCGAAGCGCATCACCCGTCCAGCTGTTACACGTCCGCACCGCGCTATAGCGCCCGTTGGCATCATAAAACGCATCATACCCTGCATACCCCGGATACCGCGCACCCCCGTCGCGAAAGCTAGCCCGGATATACACCGCCAACCGCCGATACTGCGCGGGCGTCACCACGATCTCCCGAGCCCCATCCCCCGCCCGCGGCCTCGGCATATGATCGACATGCATCAACGTTCGCGTACTGCCGAACGCCGCGCCGACCACGGTCCGCAGCTTCACGTCAGCCCAGGTCGGCGTCTCCAGATAAAACGTCTTCTCCCCCCACCCGAACGCCACATGATCGAACGCCCCATACCGCGGATCGCGCAGATCCTCCGCCCGCGCCACCCCGCGCCAGTCCACCCCGGCGGCCAACTTCGGCACGATGATCCCGGTATGCACGCCGTTGCTCTCGACGAAGATATGAACCCCCTCGGCCGGCGCCCGCCAGTCGCTATTGCTCGGGATCGACCCGCCGACCAGCCCCGCCACCGTATAGCTCGCAATCACCCCAAACACCGCCGCGATCGCCCGTAAAATCCATGTAACCCAACGCGTTTCCGTCTTCATTCCGTCATGCTAGACCAGCCGCATGGCCAATGACACACATGTGCTGAGCACACCGCCCGAAGGCGCGCCCGACTGGACGATCCCGCAGAACTGGGCGGATTACACCGCGGAGGATCACGCGACCTGGGACACGCTGTTCGCGCGCCAGTCGAAGCTGCTCCCCGGCCGCGCCTCGAACGCCTGGCTGCGCGGGCTCGACGTGCTGAAGCTGTCGAAGCCCGGCATCCCCGATTTCGAGGAACTGTCCGAGCGCCTGACCAAGCTCACCGGCTGGTCGGTCGTCGCGGTGCCCGGCCTCGTCCCCGACGATGTGTTCTTCGACCACATGGCGAACCGCCGCTTCGTCGCGGGCAACTTCATCCGCCGCCCCGACCAGCTCGACTACCTTCAGGAACCCGACGTCTTCCACGACGTGTTCGGCCACGTCCCGATGCTCGCCGACCCGGTCTTCGCGGACTATCTCGCCGCCTACGGCCGCGGCGGCCAGCGCGCGCTGGGGCTCGACGCGCTGAAGTATCTAGGCCGGCTCTACTGGTACACGGTCGAGTTCGGCCTGATCGCCGAACCCGAAGGCCTGCGCATCTACGGCTCGGGGATCGTCTCCAGCTATGCGGAAACGCGGTTTGCCTTGGACGACCCAAGCCCCAACCGCATCGCGCTCGATCTCGCCCGGGTCATGCGGACCGAATACCGGATCGACGATTTCCAGCAGAACTACTTCGTCATCCCGAGCTTCGAGGAGTTGCTGCGGCTGACGGTAGAGACAGACTTCGCGCCGTTGTACGAGGAACTGAAGGCGCTTCCGGATATTCCCGTCGCGCGGATCGAGCCGGGGGATGTGGTGCTGACCGAGGGTACGCAGGACTACGCGAACGCGAAGGCGTCCGTTGAGACCGCTTAAGCATCCTCTAGAAGCCACCACCCCGGCGAAGGCCGGGGCCCAATTGGGATGGCGGAGCGATTCATCTCGAAGGTTCGCCCAATTGGGCCCCGGCCTCCGCCGGGGTGGAGCCAGAAGTGAGGTGAGGGCGGCACCCTCTTGTTCCCCCGCGAAGGCGGGGGCCCAGACTGGACCCCCGCCTTCGCGGGGGAACAACCTGCTGGGGCAGGGCAGCCCTCAGAAATCCGCAGCGCTCAAATATCCAACGCCCACCCATCACGCCCCTTGGGATCAAACGGCCCCTCCGCCACAAACCTCTCCGCCCCAGCGCGCAACCGAAGCACACTCCAATCCCCCCGCCGGTCGACCGCCTCGAGCGAACACCCGCAAGCCTCATACGCCGCGACAACCCCGGCGCGCTGCGTCTCCAGCAACCCGGCAAGAACAATCGTCGCCCCGACATCCGAAATCGAAGCAATCTCCGGCGCCATCGACACCAGCGGCCCCGCCAGAATATTCGCGATCACCAGATCATACGGCGCGCGAGCCACGATCGCATCGTCCAGCGTACCGTCCGCTACAACCAGATCGATCCCCTCGACCCCGTTGAGCGCCGTATTCTCCGCCGTCACATCGATCGAGACCGGATCGATATCCGTCCCCATCACCTTGGCCCCAGGCCAAAGATGCGCCGCCGCAAACGCCAGCAACCCGGTCCCCGTCCCGATATCGATCACGTTGGCAAACGAAGCATCCGCCAACCCGTCGAGCATCGCCAGACACCCGCTGGTCGTCTCGTGATGCCCCGTCCCGAACGCCCGGCTAGCCTCGATCAGGAACGCCCGCTTATCCGCCGGCACCGCGCCCGCATGCGCCCCGGTATGCACGAAGAATCGCCCGACCGACAAAGGCTCGAGCCCGGCCTGGCTCATCGTCACCCAGTCCGCATCGCCCAACCGCTCGACCGCGATCTCGGCCCCCGCCGCACTCGGCACCAGCGCGCGCACCGCCGCGACCGTGTCGGCCGCCGGCTCATGCTCGAAATACGCATCAAGCCGCCACGATTCGACGTCGTCCTCGATCTCCTCGGTGGTCATCAACACGCCGTCGATCGTCAGATCGTCGCTCGCATCGATCGCCTCCGCCTCCGCGCGCGTGCAGGGGAGGGTGAGCTTCCAACTATCGGACATAGCTTGCCCCGTTCACGTCGATCACCGACCCCGTCATCGAAGCCGGCGCCTCCAGCGCCAGAAACTTCGCCGCCGCCGCGATCTCTTCCGGTGCAGCAACCCGCCCAAGCGGAATATCCGCCAGCAAAGCATCGCCGCCACGGCTCGACAGATACTCCTCCGCCATCCCGGTCATCGTGAACCCGGGGCACACCGCGAATGCGAGAATTCTCTCCCGAGCATACCCCCGGGCGATCGTCTTGGTCATCGCCACCATCCCCGCCTTCGACGCGGCATAATGCCAGTGCGCCGGCGAATCCCCGCGATACGCCGCCCGGCTGGCGATATTGACGATCCGCCCACCGACACCGCGCGATTGCCAATGCAGCACCGCCAACCGGCAAAGCTCTGCCGAAGCGGTCAGGTTGATCCGCATCGTCCGCTCCCACTGCGCGGTCCAGTCGTTATCGGCGAGCGGTGCCGCCTCGAACACGCCAGCATTGTTGATCAGCACATCGATCGCGCCGCCAGCCTGCTCCAACGCAGCGTTCCACAACGCAGTCGGTCCCTTAAGATCGCTAAAGTCAGCCGGGATACCGCTGGCGGTCCCATGCCCGATCACGGAGGCGCCCGCGTCGGTCAGCGCCGCATGAATAGCTGCGCCGATACCGCGACTGGAGCCGGTTAGAAGAATAGTCATGTCAGCGCTCTAGCGCCGCAGGCCGTATCCGTCACCAAGCCGAAGAAGGATTGGTTCACGCGGAGACGCGGAGGCGCGGAGAGAGTGCGTGTCGATCAGGCGAAGCGCTCCCCAACGAAAGTTTTGAAGAACCTACGGTTCCACCAGACCCTCCGCGTCTCCGCGCCTCCGCGTGAACCACCCTACGCTTTCTCCTTAGACCGCCCTCAAGCCACGCTAGCCGAAAACCCGTCCGCCGCACCGCGCAGCACGCCCAGCTGGTCGTCCACCTCGCCGAACGCGTGACCCAGCCGGTCGATCTCGATCGCCACCGCCTCCGTATCAGCCCGGATCGTCGCGATCGTGGACGACATCGTGTCCGCTGCCAGCGCGGTCTCGTCGACGGCCGCGGTGATCGCGGTCACGGTGTGCGCCTGTGCCTCCATCGCATGGCGTATGCGGTCTGCGCTGTCCCTTACCTCGCCGACGGTCGCCTTGATCCCCGCATTGGTCGCGACCGTCGCCGCCGTTGCCGCCTGGATCGCGGCGATCTTCGCCGCAATGTCGTCGGTCGCCCGCGCGGTCTGGCTAGCGAGCGACTTCACCTCCTGCGCCACCACCGCAAACCCGCGCCCGGCATCGCCCGCGCGCGCCGCTTCGATCGTCGCGTTCAGTGCCAGAAGGTTGGTCTGCCCGGCGATGCTGCGGATAAGCCCAAGGATCGACTCGATCGACTTCGCATGCTCGCTGAGCGCCGCCGACATGCCGACCGCCTCACCGGTTTGTGCACAGGCGCGATCGGCGATCCCGGCCGCCACCTCGACTTCGCTGCGAGCGGTTTCGATGGCGTGGATCAGGCCCGCGGAGGTCTGTGCCGCCTCGCGCATCGCCAGTGCGGACTGTTCCGCCGCCGCCGCGACCTCGCTCGCCTTGCAGAGGATACCGCGGGTCGAGGACCCTGCACTCGCCGCCTGGACGTGGATGCGCGCACCCAAGAGCGCGGTATGCTCGATCGACTCGGCAATACTGCCGCGAAAGTCCGATGCGCGCGTTCGGCGCTCCGCCTGCGCCGCCGCCGCATCGGTCGCGCTCAGGTGCGAGACCATGATGTCCGCCTCGATCAGCGCGATCCGCTGCACCACGTCGGCAACAATCCGCATCGTCGCGGCATCGGTGCCGGCGCGATCGACGATCAGGTGGAGCGTCGCGCTATGCGCGAACGCCGCCGCCGACAGCAGCGCAGGCAACGGTATTCCCGACCGTCGCGATTCGTCGGCATAGGCGATCGCCATCGCTTCCCACGTCTGGTCGTAGGGCGACAGGTACCGCATCCGCGCATAGGTAGCGCTCTGGGCGATCCGACGTTCGAGCCGCTCGGGCGTGACCTGCGATGCAATGTGGCGGACCGCGTCCAGAGACAGATAGTGTCGCCAGAACATCTCGCCGATCCGCCGGTGATCGTCTTCGTCCAACAGCGCGCTCAGCGTCGCGCACGCCGGCTCGATCAACCCATCCCAGTCATAATCGCGAACCCGGTCGCGCAGCGTTCGGCCCCGCGCAGGCATGGCCACAACGTTAGTCACACTCGTCATCGCTCGATCGCCTATGCGGCGACTTTGGCGACGAAATCGCCCGCGCTGTTCTTCAAATTGCTGAGCCGCCCGTCGAGCACGTCGAACCCGCGACCCACCCCGTCGATCTCGGTCGCGACCGTCTCGGTATCCTCGCGGATCGCGGCGATCGTGTTGGACATCGAATCCGCCGCCAGCGCGGTCTCGTCCACCGCCGCGGTGATCGCGGTCACCGTCTGCGCCTGCGCTTCCATCGCATAGCGGATGCGGTCGGCGCTTTCCTGCACCTCCGCCACCGTCGACTTGATCGACGCATTCGTCTCCACGGTCGAGCGCGTCGCCGACTGGATCGCGGCGATTTTCGCGGCGATGTCGTCGGTCGCGCGTGCGGTCTGGTTGGCGAGGCTCTTCACCTCCTGTGCCACCACCGCGAAGCCGCGCCCGGCATCGCCCGCGCGCGCCGCCTCGATCGTCGCGTTCAGCGCGAGCAGGTTGGTCTGCCCGGCAATGTCGCGGATCAGCCCCAGGATCGACTCGATCGACTTCGCATGATCGCTCAGCGTTTCCGACATGCCGACCGCCTGGCCAGCCTGCGCCGATGCCCGATTGGCGATCTCGGCCGCAGCCTCCACCTCGGTCCGTGCGTCCTCGATCGCGCGGATCAGGCCGGCGGCGGTCTGTGCGGCTTCGCGCATCGCCACCGCGGACTGCTCTGCGGCGGCCGCGACTTCGCTCGCCTTGCCAAGCACCGCGCGGGTCGAGGCGGAACTCCGCAGCGCCTGTTCGCGCAGCATATGCCCCTCGTCGGTCGCGGTCTCGACCATCGCCGCGATGCCGTCGCGGAACTCAGCCGCCAGCGTATCGCGCGCGACCTGCGCGGTATGCATCTGGTAGCGGTTATAGATCGCGACCGTGATCTCGCCCTCCAGCGCCGACAGCCGCATCAGCGTGTCGATGAATACCGGCAGCTTCGGATCCGACCGATCGACCCGCCGCATCAGCACGTCCAGTGCGGCGCGGTCGCTCGCGCTGATCATCGACAGCAGCGCCATCGGCGATACGTCGGCGACATAGGCTGTCGCGACCGACCGCTCGATCGATTCGATCCAGGCGCGTCCACTCGTGTCCAGGAAGCGATTGCGCAGGAATGTGCAGCCGATCTCGATCATCTGGTCGGTTTCGTGCGGCGCCCATATCCGTTCGTCGGAAAAACACTGCAGCCATTGTTCCCAGAACGCCCTGGATACATGCGTGATCTCGGGCGCCAGCGCGGCCCAGACTTCGCGGCTCGCGCCGGTCAGCGATCCGTCGAAGTCGAACACCCGCAGCCGCGCCATCAGGTCGACGGAAGCCGCGATCGAGCCGGGGGCCGGCAGGTCGTTGGTGGTCAAGACGGTGAACTCCGGATCGAATGTACGACGCCATCGCTACACGCCATGTCTTAAGGGCTGGTTAGGGATCGACGTCACGTCACGTGCGTGGCCATCGTGTCCCGCACGGCATCACGCGCGCGGTGTCATGGGTTATCGGACCGGCCCCAATGGGTTGCATCGCAGCACGCGGTGGCTAATAGGTCGCCCAATCTCTATATTCTGGACCAAGCTGTTCTTGGTTCGTCATCTTCTGGTTCGAGGACTCCGCCCTTGGCATCGCGCAACCCGGCACGCCCGCTTTCTCCCCATCTGCAGGTCTATAAATGGGGCCCGCACATGCTGGTCTCGATCCTGCACCGCGTGACCGGCAGCGGGATGGCGACCGTCGGCAGCATCCTGCTCGTCTGGTGGCTCGCCGCGATCGCCGCGGGCGATCAGGCCTATGCGACCTTCGTCGACGTGTTCACGACCAGCACCGGCCGTCTCAACATCCTCGGCTACATCGTCGCGGTCGGGCTGACGCTGTCGCTGTTCCAGCACATGATGACTGGCATCCGCCACATGGTGCTCGATATCGGCGCCGGCTACGAACTGAAGCGGAACAAGATAGGTGCGATCGCGACGATGGTCGCCTCCGTCGCGCTGACGATCGTGTTCTGGCTCTACATGGGGATCAAGTAATGGGTTCGGGTACGGCAATCGGTCGCGTCCGCGGCCTGGGCAGCGCCAAGCACGGCGCGCATCATTGGTGGCAGCAGCGCCTGACGGCGGGCTCGAACCTGTTCCTCATGCTGTGGCTGATGATCTCGGTCGCGCGGATGCCCGGCTATGATTACGCCGCGGTCCATCTGTGGCTGCAATCGGCCTGGGTCGCGGTGCCGATGGCGCTGCTGATCCTGTCGGTGTTCTATCACTTCCGTCTCGGTCTTCAGGTCGTGATCGAGGATTACCAGCATGGCGAGAGCCGTGTCGTGACGATGATCCTCCTCAACCTGTTCACCTTCACGCTGGGCGGCATCGCCCTGTTCGCGATCCTGAAGGTCGCCTTCTCCGGAGCCCCTGCGTAATGTCAGCTGCCTACAAGATCATCGATCATACCTATGATGCGGTCGTCGTCGGTGCCGGCGGCTCCGGCCTGCGTGCTACGATGGGCATCGCCGAGAGCGGCCTGAAGACTGCGTGCATTACCAAGGTCTTCCCGACCCGCAGCCACACCGTCGCCGCACAGGGCGGCATCGCCGCCAGCCTTGGCAACAACTCGCCGGATCACTGGACCTGGCACATGTTCGACACCGTCAAGGGCTCCGACTGGCTCGGCGACCAGGACGCGATCGAGTATCTCTGCCGCGAGGCCCCGCAGGCGGTCTACGAGCTCGAACATGCCGGCATGCCGTTCAGCCGTAACGAGAACGGCACGATCTATCAGCGTCCGTTCGGCGGCCACATGCAGAACATGGGCGAGGGGCCTCCGGTCCAGCGCACCGCCGCCGCCGCCGACCGCACCGGCCACGCGATGCTCCACGCGCTGTATCAGCAGAGCCTGAAGTACAACACGGACTTCTTCGTCGAGTATTTCGCGCTCGACCTGATCATGGAGAACGGCGTCTGCCGCGGCGTCATCGCGCTGTGCATGGAAGACGGCTCGATCCACCGCTTCCGCAGCCACCAGACCGTGCTCGCCACCGGCGGCTATGGCCGTGTCTATTTCTCGGCGACCTCGGCGCACACCTGCACCGGTGACGGTAACGCGATGGTGCTCCGCGCCGGCCTGCCGCTCCAGGACATGGAGTTCGTCCAGTTCCACCCGACCGGCATCTACGGCGCGGGCGTTCTCATCACCGAGGGCGCACGCGGTGAGGGCGGGTATCTGACCAACTCCGAGGGCGAGCGCTTCATGGAGCGCTATGCCCCGTCGGCGAAGGACCTCGCCTCGCGCGACGTCGTCAGCCGCTCGATGGCGCTCGAAATGCGCGAAGGTCGCGGCGTCGGCAAGAACGGCGACCACATCTTCCTGCATCTCGATCACATCGATCCGAAGGTGCTGGCCGAGCGCCTGCCGGGCATCACCGAGACCGGCAAGGTCTTCGCCGGCGTCGACCTCACGCGCCAGCCGCTGCCCGTCACGCCGACCGTGCACTACAACATGGGCGGCATCCCGACCAACTTCCACGGCGAGGTCGTCAACCTCGTCGACGGCAACCCCGATGCGGTCGTCCCCGGCCTGTTCGCGGTCGGCGAGGCTGCGTGCGTCTCGGTCCACGGCGCCAACCGCCTCGGCTCGAACAGCCTGATCGATCTCGTGGTGTTCGGCCGCGCGACCGGCCTGCGGATCAAGGACACGCTGAAGCCTGGCACCGCACACGCGCCGCTGCCCAAGGGTTCGGAAGACTTGGCCCTCACGCGTCTCGACCATTTCCGCAACGCAAGCGGCGGTTCGCCGACCGCGCAGATCCGTCTCGACATGCAGCAGACCATGCAGAAGCATTGCGCGGTGTTCCGCGACACCGAGCTGCTGAACCAGGGCGTCGAGAAGATGGCCGGGATCTATAGCCGGATGACCGACGTCGCCGTGAAGGATCGCAGCATGATCTGGAACACCGATCTGGTCGAGACGATGGAGCTCGACAATTTGATCGGCCAGGCGGTCGTGACGATGAACTCGGCGGCGAACCGCACCGAGTCGCGTGGCGCACACATGCACGAGGATTTCCCCGAGCGCGACGACGCGAACTGGATGAAGCACACCATCACCACCTTCAACGGCTGGGGCGGCAAGGGCGGCGAGACCAAGATCGATTTCCGCCCGGTCCACGACTACACGCTCACCGACGACATCGACTACATCAAGCCCAAGAAGCGGGTATACTAATGACCTGGGCCATCATCGCGATCGGGTTCCTGGTGCCCGTCGCGGTGGGGCTGCTGACGCGCTTCCAACCGATGATCGCCGGCTTCCTGTGGCCGGTGGTCGTCGCGCTACTGACCGCGATCTACGTCTTCGCCATCGAGCCCCGTGGCGTGGGCGAAGAACCCCAGAAGATAGCGATCACCTTCTACGCGCTCTTCTCGCTAGTAGGCGGCGTCCCCGGCGGCTTGGTAGGCTGGATCCTCCAGTACAAGCGCTCGACTAACGCTAGTTGAACCCACGCCCGTTCTCCTGCGAACGCAGGAGTCCAGGATCACAAATGCCGCGTTCCGTAACCCTGGACTCCTGCGTTCGCAGGAGAACGGGCGTGGACACTTCAGACCGCGAACATCTCCCCAAGCACCTCCAGCACCGCGCGCAGAGTCTGCGCATCGATCCGCCCCATCCGCTTGATCAACCGCCCCCGATCGATCGTCCGCATCTGATCCGGAAGTACCAGCCCGCTCGTCCCCTTGAACGTCACCGCGACCCGAAACAGCGCCGGATGGCTCCCCGTCGTCAACGGCGCGACGATCGCGGTCCGCAGATGATCGTTCATCTCGTCCGGTGAAACGACAAGGCACGGTCGTGTCTTCTGGATCTCGCTCCCCACCGTGGGATCGAGCGCCGCCAGCCAGATCTCACCCCGCTTCATGCGTCCCTCACCACGTCAGTGTCGCGTCATCAGCCACGCCCGCGCCAAGCCACTCTTGTTCCTCACCTGTCATGGCAAGCCCCGCCGCAGCCTCCGCCCAACCGCCCCGAGGGACACGCTCGGCTGGAGTCGCGATCAGCTTCCCATCTTCTACGCGCAGATCCATTGCCGCGCCGGTGGTCACGCCGATCGCCCCCAGGATCGACCGCGGTACGATCATCCCCGTCGAATTGCCCATTTTCCGTAACGACGTCCGCATCGCACATCCTCTTCGCCACACCGATACCACCGATGATGTGTACTAACAATGTTACCACGAAACCGCGAGTATGCTGATATGCCGCAACCCATCCGGAACCCACTCCTCCCGAAAAAGTTTGCCGCGGCATGACCGACACATCCCCCGCCTCGAACGCCCGCAACTACCCCTTGCTGGCCGCCCCCCATATCCACCTCCATGGCCCCGTCGACGACGCGATGTACGACAATTTCAAGTCGCAACTCGTCGCAGCCCCCACCGAAGGCCCGCTGGTCGTCTCCATCACCACGCTCGGCGGCGACCCCGAAGTCGCGCGTGCGATGGGCGACAACATCCGCCTCCTCCGCGAATATACCGGCCGCGAGACGCTCTTCCTCGGCAAGGTCGCGGTCTACTCAGCCGGCGCGACCTTCATGTCCGCCTTCCCGGTCGACAGCCGCTTCCTCACGCGCAACAGCCGCATCATGATCCACGAGCGCCAGATGCAGAGCACGATCGAACTCAACGGCCCGCTCAACACGCTCTCCTATACGCTGAAGGCGAAGCTCCACGAGATCGAGGACTCGATCAAGATCCAGGAGGAAGGCTTCCGCGCGATCGTCGAGGGTTCGAAAGTATCGCTCGATGAGTTGAAGAAGAGGGCGCCCTCCAACTGGTACATCGAAGCCGAGGAAGCGCGCGACCTGGGGCTCGTCCTCGACATCATCTGACCCGGCACCTGCCGCTAACGCGACAGCGGGTGTGACGCATGTTGCACCCGCGAAGCTAAGGATTTGCGGGGAGGGCCCCTGTCATGTATCGGCTCTGACAACCTATAATCACACCACGGACGGACCGCTCGCAATGGCCGAATTCTCGCTCCCGAAAAACAGCGTCGTCAAGAAGGGCGTCAAGCACGCCTCGACCAGCCAGGGTTCGGGGGACAGCAAGCGTCTGAAATCGTTCAAGGTCTACCGCTACGATCCCGACAGCGGCGAGAACCCGCGCTACGACACGTTTGCGCTCGATCTCGACGACACCGGCCCGATGGTGCTCGACGCGCTGATCAAGATGAAGAGCGAGCAGGATTCCTCGCTCACCTTCCGCCGCTCGTGCCGCGAGGGCATTTGCGGCTCGTGCTCGATGAACATCAACGGCAAGAACGGCCTCGCATGCACGACCGCGATCGAGGATTGCAAGGGCGAGGTCCAGATCACGCCGCTGCCGCACATGGACGTGATCAAGGACCTGGTCCCCGACTTCACGCATTTCTACGCGCAATATTCGTCGATCAAGCCGTGGCTGCAGACCGTCACCCCGCCGCCCTCGGGCAAGGAGCGCCTCCAGTCGCCGGAAGACCGCTCGAAGCTCGACGGCCTGTACGAGTGCATCCTGTGCGCCTGCTGCTCGACCTCGTGCCCGAGCTACTGGTGGAACGCGGACAAGTTCCTCGGCCCCGCAATCCTGTTGCAGGCCTATCGCTGGCTCGCCGACAGCCGCGACGAGATGACCGGCGAGCGTCTCGACGAACTCGAGGATCCGTTCCGCCTGTACCGCTGCCACACCATCATGAACTGCGCGAACGCGTGCCCGAAGGGCTTGAACCCCGCCAAGGCGATCGCCGAGATCAAGAAAATGGAAGCCGAACGGATCGTCTGATCCCTTCGATACGGGCCTTCGACTTCGCTCAGTCCCTACTCAGCACGAACGGGGGGTATAAATTTCCGTTCGTCCTGAGTAGCTGCTGAGCTTGTCGAAGCGGCGTATCGAAGGACAGGTTGTTGACTACCCCCCATTTCATCGAAGCCGAAGACCCCTCCAACCCAGGCTGGCGCAGCTGGTCACTCTCCGACCCTACCCGCTTCAACACCCTGCTCGGCCCCATGCTCTACCGCGTCGACGGCCACACCGTCCGCGTCCGCATCACCCCCGAGCATCGCCACTCCAACCTCCAGAACAACGTCCACGGCGGCGCGCTCCTCGCGTTCATCGACGTCGCGCTGTTCGCAGCCGCCAGAGGCTTCGGTCTGATCACCGCCGGCACCGCGGTGACGCTCGATCTCAACACGCAGTTCATCGGCGGCGGCCGCGTTGGCGAGCCGATCGAGGCGCAGGTCGAAGTCCTCAAGGAAACCGGCCGCCTCTTGTTCCTGCGGGGCCTCGTGGTGCAAGGGGACGACGAAACCAAGATCGCCGCCTTCTCGGCCACGATCCGCAAGCCGTCGCCTAAGCCGCCAAAGGGCTGACCCCGGCCGCTATCACCACCCCGGCGAAGGCCGGGGCCCAATTGGGAAACGATCAGTGTTGAAGCGCCCCGCTCCGTTATCGAAACCTTTCATATTCGGCTCCGGCCTCTGCCGGGGTGGCGGAGAGGTGGCGGCGTGACCGTCCTCAAGGCCTATGAGGCGCTGGTCGCATCCGGCGAACTCCGACACGACCACGAACAGGCCGCCGCCGCCGCGCGCCTCAACACCCTCGCCACCGAACTCGCCACCCCCAAATCCACCGGCTTCTTCGCCCGCTTCTCCAAGAAACCGGACCCCCGCGGCGTCTACCTCTGGGGCGGTGTCGGCCGCGGCAAGTCGATGCTGATGGACCTGTTCTTCGCCAACGCCCCAGTCGACAAAAAACGCCGCGTCCACTTCGGCGAGTTCATGCTCGAGGTCCACGCGCGCATCGCCGCCGAGCGTCGCAAGGAAGTCGGCGACCCGATCGTCCCCGTCGCCACCGCGATCGCCGACGAGACGCGGTTGCTCGCGTTCGACGAGATGATGGTCACCAACAGCCCCGACGCGATGATCCTGTCGCGGCTGGTGACCTCGCTGCTCGATTCCGGCGTGACGATCGTCACCACCTCGAACCGCCCGCCCGCCGATCTCTACAAGAACGGCCTCAACCGCGAGCATTTCCTGCCCTTCATCGCGACCATCGAGCACCGCCTTGACGTCCTCCCGCTCAACGGCCCGGTCGACTATCGCCGCGACCGGCTCGGCAGCCAGGATACGTGGCTCGTCCCCAACGGCCCCGAGGCCACCGCTCAATTGTCGGCCGCATTCTTCCGCCTCACCGACTTCTCGACCGACGACAGCGAGCACGTTCCCGCCGAAGACCTGATCGTCCAGGGCCGCACGCTGCGGGTGCCCAAATCGCTCAAGGGCGTCGCCGTGTTCAGCTTCAAGAAGCTGTGCGGAGAGGCGAGGGGCGTGGCCGACTACCTCGCCATCGCGCGGAAATTTCACACCGTCATCCTCGTCGGCATCCCCAAGCTCGGCCCCGAGAACCGCAACGAGGCGGCGCGCTTCGTCGCGCTGATCGACGCGCTGTACGAGCACAAGGTGAAGCTCCTCGCCGCCGCCGATGCGCAGCCGAGTGACCTCTACGAAAGCGGCGACGGCAGGTTCGAATTCGACCGCACGATCAGCCGCCTCGAAGAGATGCGGTCCGAGGACTATCTCGCCGAGGGTCACCTTTGACCGTCCAAAATACCACGCCGGCGAAGGCCGGGGCCCAATTGGAAAGGTCGCAGTAACAGCGTCCAGTGCTCAGTTAGCAGCGTTCCCCAATTGGGCCCCGGCCTTCGCCGGGGTGGTTCGGTTTAAGTGACCACACCTTATTGCGCATGCGAACCACTCGCAATAACAACCCGCTTTTGTCCTTTTAGCGGTTGCCGTAGCGGGATAATGCGCGTAACCGGCGTCACCAATCACCCCGCACATCAGACGGAGACGGATTGGAATGGCTCGCAAGAAGATCGCGCTGATCGGCGCCGGTAACATCGGCGGTACGCTCGCGCACCTCGCAGCACTCAAGGGCCTTGGCGATATCGTCCTGTTCGACGTCGCCGAGGGCATCCCCCAGGGCAAGGCACTTGACCTGTCGCAGTGCGGCCCGGTCGAAGGCTTCGACTCGCAGATCACCGGCTCGAACGACTATGCCGACATCGCCGGCGCGGACGTCATCATCGTCACCGCCGGTGTCGCGCGCAAGCCCGGCATGAGCCGCGACGACCTGCTCGGCATCAACCTGAAGGTCATGAAGGCCGTTGGCGAGGGCATCAAGGCCAACGCCCCCGACGCATTCGTGATCTGCATCACCAACCCGCTCGACGCCATGGTGTGGGCGCTCCGCGAATTCTCGGGCCTGCCGCACCACATGGTCGTCGGCATGGCCGGCGTACTCGACTCGGCACGCTTCAGCCACTTCCTTGCCGACGAGTTCAAGGTCTCGGTCAAGGACGTCACCAGCTTCGTGCTCGGCGGCCACGGCGACACGATGGTCCCGGTCATCAGCTACTCGACCGTGTCGGGCATCCCGGTTCCCGACCTCATCGCGATGGGCATGTCGAGCCAGGAAAAGATCGACGCGATCGTCAAGCGCACGCGCGGCGGCGGCGGCGAGATCGTCGCGCTGCTGAAGACCGGCTCGGCATACTACGCGCCGGCGACCAGCGGCATCGCGATGGCCGAGGCGTATCTGTACGACCAGAAGCGCGTGCTGCCGGCGGCGGCGTATGTTTCGGGCGAGTACGGCCTTACCGATCTGTACGTCGGCGTGCCGGTGGTGATCGGGGCTGGCGGCGTCGAGAAGATCGTCGAGATCAAGCTGGACGACGAAGCCAAGCAGAACCTCACCGTGTCGGTCGATGCGGTGAAGGAGTTGATCGTGGCCTGCAAGGGCATCGACGGTTCGCTGAGCTGATTTGAGGTGAGGTAAGGATCGCACCACCCCGGCGAAGGCCGGGGCCCATTGGGAAGGCCCCGCTGATGGAAGAACAAGCGTTCGTCTACATCATGGCAAGTGGGTTTAACGGTACGATCTACCTCGGCTCGACGCTGAACCTGGCGAAGCGCGTGTGGGAACACCGCAACGCCGTCGTCGCCGGGTTCACGAAGAAATACGACTGCAAGCTGCTCGTCTGGTATGAGTTAGCCGGTAGTTGGGAAGCCGCCCGGCAGCGCGAGCTGCACATGAAGGAGTGGAAGCGAGGCTGGAAACTGCGTGAGATCAACGGTTTCAATCCCCCTTGGGACGACCTTTACGATCGCATCGCACGACCATGACCGCTTTCCCAATTGGGCCCCGGCCTTCGCCGGGGTGGTAAGGAACGAGACAAGATGAGCATCCTCGTCGACAAGAACACCAAGGTCATCACCCAGGGCATGACCGGCGAAACCGGCAGCTTCCACACCAAGATGGCGCTGGAATACGGCACGCAGATGGTTGGCGGCGTCACGCCCGGCAAGGGTGGTACGACCCACCTCGACCTGCCCGTCTACAACACCGTCGCCGAAGCCAAGGCGATGACCGGCGCGACCGCGTCGGTCATCTACGTGCCGCCCCCCTTCGCCGCCGATTCGATCCTCGAGGCGATCGATGCCGAGATCGAGCTTATCGTCGCGATCACCGAGGGCATTCCCGTGCTCGACATGGTCAAGGTCAAGCGCGCGCTGTCGGGCTCCAAGTCGCGCCTGATCGGCCCGAACTGCCCCGGCGTGCTGACCCCCGGCGAGTGCAAGATCGGCATTATGCCCGGCTCGATCTTCAAGAAGGGCTCGGTCGGCGTTGTCAGCCGTTCAGGCACGCTCACCTATGAGGCGGTGTTCCAGACGTCGAACGCAGGCCTTGGTCAGACGACCGCGGTCGGCATCGGTGGCGATCCGGTCAACGGCACGAACTTCATCGACGTGCTCGAGCTGTTCCTCGCCGACGACGAGACCCAGTCGATCATCATGATCGGCGAAATCGGCGGCGACGCCGAGGAGCAGGCGGCACAGTTCCTCCGCGACGAAGCCAAGCGCGGTCGGTCGAAGCCTATGGCAGGCTTCATCGCCGGTCGTACGGCGCCTCCGGGCCGTCGCATGGGCCATGCCGGCGCGATCGTGTCGGGCGGCAAGGGCGACGCGGAGAGCAAGATCGCGGCGATGGAAGCTGCCGGGATCCGCGTTTCGGAAAGCCCCAGCCTGCTCGGCGAGACGCTGCTGAGCGTGTTGAAGGGTTGAACGAACTACCCCTCTCCCTTCGGGGAGAGGGAAGGAGCTGCCTCTTGGCAGCGGAAGGGTGAGGGCACGTGACCGCCCGTGCCCTCACCCTCCCACCCGCAAGTGCGGGCGGGCCCCTCCCTCTCCCTCGCGGGGAGAGGGACACTGAGGACGAGAACGATGGGCTACGAAGGCCAGGATTTCAGCGATATCGCAGCCGGCGTCAGCCCGGCGTTCGTGGAGACGCTCTACGCCAAGTTCAACGCGGACCCGGCTTCGGTCGAGTCCGGTTGGCGTGCGTTCTTCGAGGGTCTCGAAGGCTCCGCGCAGGGCCCGAGCTGGGAGAGCGCCCGCTGGCCGCTCACCACCACGGACGACCTGACCGCAGCGCTCGATCCGACCCAGATGGAGCCCGCGCCCAAGCCCGCCAAGGGCGGCAAGCCCGCCCCCGCCGCAGCAGCGCCCGCCCCCGTCTCGAAGGAAGAGATCGCCAAGGCCGCCGCCGACGCGATCCGCGCGCAGCTGCTCGTCCGCACCTACCGCGTCCGCGGTCACCTCGCCGCGAACCTCGATCCGCTCGGCCTGTCGAAGCGCGAGATGCCCGAGGACCTGAAGACCGAATATCACGGCTTCTCCGACGGCGACATCGACCGGAAGGTCTATCTCGGTGGCACGATGGGCTTCGAATGGGTCTCGATCCGCGAGCTCGTCGACACGTTGCGCAAGAATTACTGCGGCAATGTCGGCCTCGAATACATGCACATCTCCGACGTCGAGGAGCGCCGCTTCCTCCAGGAGCGCATGGAGGGCCAGGACAAGGCGATCGAATTCTCCACCGACGGCAAGAAGGCGATCCTTACCAAGGTGATCCAGGCCGAGCAGTGGGAGAAATTCCTCGGCAAGAAGTATGTCGGCACGAAGCGCTTCGGGCTCGACGGCGGCGAATCGATGATCCCCGCGCTTGAGAGCGTCATCAAATATGGCGGCCAGATGGGCGTGCGCGAGCTCGTCATCGGCATGGCGCATCGTGGTCGTCTCAACGTGCTGGCGAACGTGATGGCGAAGCCGTTGCGCGTCATCTTCCACGAATTCGCCGGCGGTTCGGCCAACCCCGACGACATCGGCGGTTCGGGCGATGTGAAGTATCACCTCGGCACCAGCACCGATCGCGAGTTCGACGGCCACAAGGTTCACATGAGCCTCGTCGCCAACCCGTCGCATCTCGAAGCGGCCGATCCGGTCGTGCTCGGCAAGACGCGCGCGATCCAGACGCTCAACAACGATCTCAAGGACCACGTCGCCTCGCTCCCCGTGCTGATCCACGGCGACGCGGCGTTCGCGGGGCAGGGGATCGTCTGGGAGTGTCTCGGCTTCTCCGGCATCCGCGGCTACAACACCGGCGGCTGCGTCCACTTCATCATCAACAACCAGGTCGGCTTCACGACCTCGCCGCAGTTCGCGCGCTCGTCGCCTTACCCGTCTGACGTCGCCAAGGGCGTCCAGGCGCCGGTCTTCCACGTCAATGGCGACGATCCCGAGGCGGTCACCTTCGCCACCAAGATGGCGATGGAATTCCGCCAGAAGTTCCACCGCGACATCGTCATCGACATGTGGTGCTATCGCCGCTTCGGTCACAACGAAGGCGACGAGCCGTCCTTCACGCAGCCGCTGATGTACGACATCATCCGCAAGCACCCCGGCGTCTCGTCGGTGTACGGCGATCGCCTGATCCAGGAAGGCGTGATCGACCAGCCCTGGATCGACGAGAACGTGAAGCAGTTCACGCTCCGTCTCGAGGGTGAGTTCGAAGCCGGGTCGTCGTACAAGCCGAACAAGGCCGACTGGTTCGGTGGTCGCTGGACCGGCCTCAGCGCGCCGACGGATGGCGGTTCCGCCCGTCGCAACGTCGAGACGGGTCTCAGCACGAAGCTGTTCGATTCGCTCGGCCGCACGCTGACGACGATCCCGGACAGCGTGAAGATCCACAAGACGCTCAACCGCGTGATCGATGCCAAGCGCGAGATGTTCAAGTCGGGCAAGGGCTTCGACTGGGCGACCGGCGAAGCGCTAGCGTTCGGCGGCCTGCTCTCGGAAGGCTATGGCGTCCGCCTGTCCGGCCAGGATTCGGGCCGCGGCACCTTCTCGCAGCGCCACGCCGTCTGGGTCGACCAGACCGACGAGCACAAGTACGTGCCGTTGCAGGAAATCGAACACGGCCGCTTTGAAGTGCTCGACAGCCCGCTCAGCGAATACGGCGTGCTCGGGTTCGAATATGGCTACGCGCTCGCCGACCCGAAGACTTTGGTCCTCTGGGAGGCGCAGTTCGGCGATTTCGTCAACGGCGCGCAGATCATGATCGATCAGTTCATTACGTCGGGCGAGTCGAAGTGGCTTCGCGCCAACGGCCTCGTGATGCTGCTCCCGCATGGTTACGAAGGGCAGGGGCCTGAGCATAGCTCGGCACGTCCCGAGCGCTTCCTGCAATCGTGCGCGGACGACAACATCCAGGTCGCGAACTGCACCAGCCCGGCGAACTATTTCCACCTGTTGCGCCGGCAGATGCACCGCAACTTCCGCAAGCCGTTGATCGTGATGACGCCGAAGTCGTTGCTGCGGCACAAGCTGGCGGTGTCGAACGCCGAGGATTTCCAGGGCGACAGCCACTTCCGCCGCCTGCTGTCGGATACCAATCCGGCCGCCGACGTCGACACGAAGCGTCTGGTCCTGTGCACTGGCAAGGTCGCGTACGACCTGATCGAGGCACGCGACGCGGCGGGCGACACCGACACGCAGATCGTCCGCGTCGAACAGCTCTATCCCTTCCCCGGCAACCCGATCGCCGAGCGCGTCGCGCGGATGCCGAACCTGGAAGAGATCGTCTGGGCGCAGGAAGAGCCGAAGAACAACGGCTATTGGTTCTTCGTCGAGCCGCTGATCGAGGAGGCGCTGGCAACGGTCGATTCCCGCGTGAAGCGCGCGCGCTATGCGGGCCGCAACGCCTCGGCATCGCCCGCGACCGGCCTGATGAAGCGTCACCAGGCCGAACAGGGCGCGCTCGTCGCCGACGCGCTCGGCCACTCCGTCCGCGACGAAATCCGCCGCACCCGCGCAAACTGATTGAACCCGCTCCCTGTTTTCCTGCGAAAGCAGGAAGCCAGGGTCCGGCAGAGTAACCCTAGGCCCCTGCGTCCGCAGGAGCACAAAAGGTAGAAGCAAACATGGCAACCGAAGTCACCGTCCCCGTCCTGGGTGAATCGATCACCGAAGCCACCCTCGGCGAGTGGCTGAAGCAGCCCGGCGACCCCGTCGCGGTCGACGAGCCGATCGCCAGCCTCGAGACCGACAAGGTCTCGGTCGAGGTCCCGTCGCCGGTCGCCGGCGTCATGGGCCAGCACGCCGTCGCCGTCGGCGACACCGTGCAGGTCGGCGCGATGCTCGCCACGATCGACTCGGGTGACGGCGCCGCCGCTGCTCCGGCCAAGGCTCCCGAGCCCGCCGCGACCGCAACGCCGTCCGCACCCGCCAAGGACGAGTCTGGCGCAGGCTATGGCGACCAGCCCGGTGCCGGCACCAGCGATTCCCCCGCCGCGCTCTCCCCGTCGGTCCGCCGCGCGGTACTCGAGCACGGCGTCGATCCCGGCACCGTCAAGGGCACTGGCCGCGACGGTCGCATCACCAAGGAAGACGTGACCGCCGCCGCGTCGAGCAAGCCAGCGCCTGCGCCCGCCGCAGCGCCCGCTCCGGCCGCAGCCCCCGCCGCCGCTTCGGGTCGCGGCGAGGAGCGCGTGCGCATGACGCGCCTCCGCCAGACGATCGCCAAGCGCCTCAAGGAAGCACAGAACACCGCCGCGATGCTGACGACGTTCAACGACGTCGACATGACCGCGGTGATCGAGGCACGCGCCAAGTACAAGGACCTGTTCGAGAAGAAGCACGGCGTCCGGTTGGGCTTCATGGGCTTCTTCGTGAAGGCCGCGACGATGGCATTGCGCGACATCCCGTCGGTCAACGCATCGATCGACGGCGACGACATCGTCTATCACGACTATGCCGACATCTCGGTCGCGGTCTCGTCGCCGGGCGGCCTCGTCGTCCCCGTGATCCGCGATGCCGACCAGATGTCCGTCGCGACGATCGAGAAGACGATCGGCGACTTCGGCAAGCGTGCCAAGGAAGGCGCGCTCAAGATGGACGAGATGAAGGGCGGCACCTTCACGATCTCGAACGGCGGCGTGTTCGGCTCGCTGATGTCGACCCCGATCATCAACCCGCCGCAGTCCGCCGTGCTCGGTCTTCACCGCATCGAGGAACGCCCGGTCGTCGTCAACGGCCAGATCGTCATCCGCCCGATGATGTACCTCGCGCTCAGCTACGACCACCGCCTGATCGACGGCCGCGAAGCCGTGACGTTCCTGGTGGCGCTGAAAAATGCTATCGAGGATCCGACGCGGATTCTTATCGACCTGTGAGGTAGCAATGGACTGGCGCGACCATATTCATTCGGACCCTGAAATTCTGGGCGGCAAGCCCGTGGTGAAGGGTACGCGGATATCGGTCGAGCTGATCCTCGAATATTTCGAAGACGGTGCGAGCATCACCGATGTTCTCGCCGCCTTTGACCATATCACCGAGGAAGATGTCCGTGCGGCAATCGCGTTCGCGCGAGACCTGCTGGTCGACTCGACGGTCGCGGCGCAGCGCAAAGGGGCCTGACGGGTGCATCTGCTCGCCGACGAAAACCAGCATCCGGTTGTCGTCGCGCGGTTGCGCAGTGCTGGTCACGCCGTCGAATGGATCCGGGAAACATCGCGCGGCGCCAAGGACCCGGAGATACTGGCGCGCGACGACATCGGGGCACTGATATTGGTCACCGACGACCGTGACTTCGTCGACCTGATCTTCAACCGTGGTTACCCCGCGCCCCGCGCGATACTATATAACCGACTGAACCGCGTGCATCCGGATGCCATCGCCGACCGCCTGATCGCAGTATTGGCCGGTGGTGGCTTCGAAGGCCACATCACAACCATAACCAAGGACGGCGAACGCAGTAAGCCGTTCCCCGCTGGAGCATAACATGGCTGACTACGACTATGACGTCCTCGTGATCGGTGCGGGCCCCGGCGGTTACGTCGCGGCAATCCGTGCAGCGCAGCTCGGCCTGCGCACCGCTTGCGCCGAGTCCCGCGAGACGCTCGGCGGCACCTGCCTCAACGTCGGCTGCATCCCGTCGAAGGCGCTGCTCCATGCGTCGGAAATCTACGAGGAGGCCAAGGGCGGTCACCTCACCAAGTTCGGCATCGACTTCCAGGGCGTCACCCTGAACCTCGACCAGATGCACGCCGAGAAGGCCAAGGCCGTCAAGGAACTGACCGGCGGCGTCGAATTCCTGTTCAAGAAGAACAAGGTGACCTGGCTCAAGGGCAAGGCCGCGTTCCAGGACGCGCACACGGTCGACGTAGCGGGCCAGAAGGTCACCGCGAAGAACATCGTCATCGCCACCGGCTCGTCGGTGATGCCGCTCCCCGGCGTCGAGGTCGACCAGAAGACCGTCGTCGACAGCACCGGCGCGCTCGCATTGCCGAAGGTCCCCGAGCACATGGTCGTCATCGGCGGCGGCGTGATCGGCCTCGAACTCGGCTCCGTCTGGCGTCGTCTCGGTGCGAAGGTCACGGTCGTCGAGTTCGTCGACCAGATCCTCCCCGGCTTCGACGGCGAAGTCCGCCGCGAGACCGCCAAGCTCTTCAAGAAGCAGGGCATGGAGCTGAAGCTCTCGACCAAGGTCACCGGCGTGACGGTTGCCGACGGCGTCGCGACCGTCACCGTCGAGCCCGCCGCGGGTGGCGCATCCGAGACGCTGACCGCCGATGCGGTGCTCGTCTCGATCGGGCGGAAAGCGAACGTCGACGGCCTCAACCTCGAAGCCATCGGCCTTGAGCTCAACAAGCGCGGCCAGATCGAAACCGACCACTCGTTCCGCACCAAGGTCGACGGCGTCTGGGCGATCGGCGACTGCATCCCCGGCCTGATGCTCGCGCACAAGGCCGAGGACGAGGGCGTCGCGGTCGCGGAAAACATCGCCGGCCAGACCGGTATCGTCAACGAGGACGTCATCCCGAGCGTCGTCTACACGATGCCCGAGATCGCCGGCGTCGGCCTCACGGAAGAGGCGGCGCGCGACAAGACCGAGATCAAGGTCGGCAAGTTCCCGTTCGCCGCGAACAGCCGCGCCAAGACCAACCGCGACACCGACGGCTTCGTGAAGATCATCGCCGACGCCAAGACCGACCGCGTCCTCGGCGTCTGGATCGTTTCTTCGCTGGCGGGAACGCTGATCGCCGAAGCCGCCATTGCAATGGAATTCGGCGCGACCAGCGAGGACATCGCCTACACCTGCCATGCGCATCCCACGCATGCCGAGGCGATCAAGGAAGCCGCGATGGCGGTGCAAGGCAAGCCCATCCATATCTAGCAATTGCTAGATATGGATCGAAAGGGCTTGCCCGGCCGGCGGCGCTCCAGCGCCGTCCGACGACAGGGGCTTTGCCCCTGTCCGGCCAAGCAAGGCGCAGCTTCCGCGAGTGAAGTAAGTTCGAGAGGGCGTCGGTGGCAATCCACCGGCGCCCTCTCTGCGTTTGCAGCGCGAGAGTTGAAGGTGCAGCGCGAGGGCGGCGAAGGCGAAGGCAAGGGGGCAAAGGTTGAGTTCGATCGGGGGGATGGATGTTGCCGCAGTTCGCCAGTTCGCCAGTTCGCCAGTTCGCCAGTTCGCCAGTTCGCCAGTTCGCCAGTTCGCCAGTTCGCCCACGCCCCGTCCACCCGCAAACCCCAACTCACCCCCTCCCGTCATCCCGGCGAACGCCGGGACCCACGGTTACGGTGGACCCAATGATATCCCCCCATCACTATCCGGTCCGCGACCATGGGTCCCGGCGTCCGCCGGGATGACGGGGGGTAGGAGGGGTAGGGGAAGGAGGTTAGGGGGCAGGGGCGCGATCAAGTGGCAACGTTAACCGCCGCAAGCTCACGATCTGCAAGGTCTTTGACGGCATCACCCACACCAGGCCCTAAGCTCCGGTTTCCTTTAAAACTCACCCACCTACACCCCCTTCCGTCATCCCGGCGAACGCCGGGACCCACGGTTACGGCGGACCCAGCGATATCGCCCCACCATCGCCCGGTCCGCGACCATGGGTCCCGGCGTCCGCCGGGATGACGGGGAAGAGGAACGCAATAACCGAGCGCGATCAGAGTGGCGCGCAACGCGCGGCGAGGCCCGTCAAGGCAAACCCACCCCAAACCCAAAACCCGCAAACTTCAGCCCGCCCCCCCCAACCGGAACCAATCCTTAGCAAAGCCAACCTATTAGTCGGCGCAACGAACGAACAAGCAGGTCTCCGTGGCGCTCGATCTCTCCACTCTTTACGTCGTCGCAGGCCTCGGCATGCTGGTCGCCGGGTTCATCCACCTTATCCCCCTCGCGACCGGCCGGTTCGGATCATGGGCAGGGCTATGGGGCGCCGGCCACCTGATCGCGGGTTGCGGCGCGCTGATGGCGGTGCTCAACGATCGGATCGGCCTCCCCTGGGCGCCCAGCATCGGCAACCCCGCGGTGGTGATGGGCTATGCGCTGATCGCCGGCGCGGTCGTGAAGTTCAGCCGTCCCGACGCGCGCCTGACGTCGTTGCTCGCGATCGCCGCGATCCTTGGCCTGCCCCTCTGGTTCACGCACGACCCGGCGCATTTCCACCTCCGCGTCGCCTATCTCAGCGTCATCCGCGCCGGGTTCGACCTCGTCGTGGTGATCGTCGCCATTCGTCTCGCGCGCCGTGACTCGCTACAGACCGGCTGGATCGTCGCCGCGCTGTTCGCGGTCACCATACCGATGTTCCTCGGCCGCGCCTGGCTCGCTTACGGCGACCGCATCGGCACGCAGCTGACCGGTCGTCACGACGACTTCGGCGCATGGCTCGCGGCCGGCCAGATCGCCTTCATCATCTTCCGCGCCTTCTCGCTGCTGATCCTCCAGGCCGAGCGTGGCCAGAACCTGCTGCTAGATCAGATGGAGCGCGACTGGCTCACCGGCGCGTTCAACCGCGCTGGCCTGGACCGCATCGCGCAGACCTTCGCCGGTCGCCATGCGCCGCGCACGCTGACGGTGATGATGCTCGATCTCGATCGCTTCAAGACGCTCAACGACACGCTCGGCCACGCCGCCGGCGACGCCGCACTCCGCAGCTTTGCAGAGATCGCCCACGACGCCGTCGGCCGACAAGGTCACCTGATCCGTTGGGGCGGCGACGAGTTCGTCTGCGTGCTGCCCGACATCCCGGCGGCGCAGGCCAGCATGATCGGCAACCGTATCGCCACCCGGTTCGCGCAGGCCATGGAACCGCGCATGGCCACGCATGGCACGCTCGGCGTCAGCATCGGTGTCGTCGAGGGCGACCCCGACACGCCGATCGTCGACCTCATCGCCGGCGCCGACCGCGCGATGTACCTCGCAAAGGGCGACCGCCGCCAACCGGCCATCTACATAAAGGCAGCCTGAGCCGCAGGACCGCAACGCCACGCACGGCGTCGCGGCCCTGCACACTTAAGCGGCAGGCGGGTCCTTCTTCGCGGTCGGCTTGCCGAACCCTACGAACAACCGCTCCAGCCCTACCGTGACCGAGTCCAGCACCTTCGCGAACTCCGGCGGCAGCGCGTTCGTCTCGCTCCGCGGTGGCTCCGGCGTCTCCCCGGCAAACGGACCCTTGCCGTGCGGCTTGGTCGACTCCGTCGCCACGTCCGGCTCGACCTTCGACGCTGCAGGCTCAGCCTGCGCCGAGGACGAGGCAGGGGAAGGCGGGGCAGGGGGCGTCGGCGGCGTAGGCCGGGCGCTCGACTTCGCGTCATGCTTCGAGATCGCCGTCGCCGCGGCCATCAGCCCCGCCGCGATCATCTGCCGCCCGACCGGCGTCCCCATCTGCCGCGCGATGGTAGCAGCGATCCCCGCGAACGGCGCGCCGCCTTCATGCCTGCGACCCTCGTGCTTCCGGCCCTCATGCCTGTGCGCGTCATGCTTGTGCGCGTCATGCGCATGGCCCTCATGGCCCTCATGCCGATCACCCGAGTGCCCCTGAGCCGCCGCCATCTCGGCCTCGCGCTCGCGCCGCTTCCGCTCGTCCTTCTTCTTGCCCATGTCGTCCTCTGTGCCATTCCGCGTCTGTGTGTACGAACAAGATAATACACCGATACCGGAGTGCAACCCCGGCGCCTTCGCCCCGTCCAGCCGTGACGGTCGCTCAGCTGCCGGACCACGCGCCCGGCAATCGCCACGTCACCTTTTGCGTCGCGTGGCTGACCATCGGCTTGCCGTCGAAGCCAAGCGCGGGCGTATAGCGTGCATGCCGCATGATCGCGCTGCAGGCCGCCTTGTCGAGTTCGACCTCACCGCTCGTCATCACGGGCCGGCAATCGGCAACCCGCCCATCGAGGCCGATCGTCCACAGGACCGTCGACGTCCCTTGCGCACCCTTGCCGACGATCGTCCTCGGGTAATCGTCGGGCCCGATCCAGTATTCGGGCCGCGTCGTCGCCTTGGCAGGCTGGGCGATCTTCGCGCGCTCGGTCGGGTCGATCCCCCACTGCTTGGCCGTCGAATCATTGCATTTGGCCAGGGCCTCGAACGCCGCCTTGGCATTCGGCATCGCGAACGCCCAGCCCGACATCTTGTCCGGGGTGATGCGCAGCACGGCATCGGCGGGCAGCGTTTCGAACAGCGTGGCATCGACCTGCATGCGCGTCATCCGCTTGTCCGAAGCCTGCGTCGGATAACTCTCGTACCGGCTGTCATCCGATCCCCCTCCGACTATGCCGATCTTCGCCTGCCCCAGCCGCATCGTTACGCTACGATCATTGGTGTAGACCATCAGCTCGAGCGTCGACGCCAGCGGCAGCCGACGCAGCGCGAGAATCGTCTCCGCCTTGCCGGTGCCATAGGTGCGGCCGAGCATGCAGGCGGTCGCGCCATAATCGACGTTCCACTTGCCCGCCGGCGTCAGCGGCGCGGCCGCGGTCGGCTCGGCCAGCGCCGCGGCGGCGGCCAGCGCCAGCATCAGCGGCATCCAAAAATACTCGTCATCGCACCATCCCCTTGCACCCCGTCACGTCCGCCGGTTCTCCAAAATACGCCGCCGGGTTGCAAGCCGCGTCGACGCCTCGATCGCCCGTCGCGCAATCGGTCGCGCAATCGATCATCGCCGATGAACTGGCACCCGGCCTCATGCATTCCTATCTCTCCCACTAGTCTCCCGATCAGAACAGAAGTAGAACCAGCCTCATGCTGACAAAGATTTCCGTACGCGGCGCGCGCGAGCACAACCTCAAGGACGTCGACATCGACATCCCCCGCGACACGCTCACGGTGATCACCGGCCTCTCCGGCTCGGGCAAGTCGAGCTTGGCGTTCGACACGATCTACGCCGAGGGCCAGCGCCGCTACGTCGAGAGCCTGTCCGCCTACGCCCGCCAGTTCCTCGAACTGATGCAGAAGCCCGACGTCGACCACATCGAGGGCCTCAGCCCCGCAATCTCGATCGAGCAGAAGACGACGTCGCGCAACCCGCGCTCGACCGTCGCCACCGTCACCGAGATCTACGATTACATGCGCCTGCTTTGGGCGCGCGTCGGCATCCCGTACTCGCCCGCGACCGGCGAGCCCATTGCGGCGCAGACCGTCAGCCAGATGGTCGACCGCGTCATGGCGCTCCCCGAGGGTACGCGCCTGTACCTGCTCGCCCCCGTCGTCCGCGGCCGCAAGGGTGAGTACCGCAAGGAACTCGCCGAGTGGCAGAAGGCCGGCTTCGCGCGCGTGCGCATCGACGGCACGATCCACGACATCGACGAAGCCCCCGCGCTCGACAAGAAGTACAAGCACGACATCGAAGTCGTCGTCGACCGTTTGGTGGTAGGCGGCGAGATCGCCACGCGCCTCGCGGAGTCGTTCGAAACCGCGCTGAAACTCGCCGACGGCCTCGCCTATGTCGACCCCGCCGACCCGGTCGAGCCGCACACCCCCAAGTCGGAGATCCTCGGCAACAACGCCCCCGATGGTCGCATCGTCTTCTCCGAGAAATTCGCCTGCCCGGTCAGCGGCTTCACCATCTCCGAGATCGAGCCACGCCTGTTCTCGTTCAACGCCCCGCAAGGCGCATGCCCGGCCTGCGACGGCCTCGGCGAGAAACTGCTGTTCGACGAAGACCTCGTCGTCCCCAACCACATGCTCAGCATCAAGAAGGGCGCGGTCGTCCCCTGGGCGAAATCCAACCCGCCGTCGCCCTATTACATGCAGGTCCTCGGCAGCCTCGCGCGCGAATTCAAGTTCGACATCGAGACCCCCTGGTCCGACCTCCCGCCGGAGGTCCAGAGCACCATCCTGCACGGCTCGAAGGGCAAGCCCGTCACGCTCACCTTCATCGACGGCAAGAAGAAATACGACGTCTCCAAGCCGTTCGAGGGCGTCATCGGCAACCTCAACCGCCGCATGCTCCAGACCGATTCCGCCTGGATGCGCGAGGAGCTGAGCAAGTACCAGTCCGCCGCCCCCTGCGAAGTCTGCGGCGGCGCGCGCCTGAAGCCCGAGGCGCTCGCGGTCAAGATCGCGATGAAGGACATCTCCTACGCCACGCATCTCTCGGTGGTCGACGCGCTCCAGTTCTTCACCGACATGCCGCAGCATCTCGGCGACCAGCAGAACGCGATCGCCGAACGCATCCTCAAGGAGATCGTCGAGCGGTTGGGCTTCCTCAACAATGTCGGCCTCGACTACCTCAACCTCGACCGCACCAGCGGCACGCTCAGCGGCGGCGAAAGCCAGCGCATCCGCCTCGCGTCGCAGATCGGCAGCGGCCTGTCCGGCGTGCTCTACGTCCTCGACGAGCCCTCGATCGGCCTGCACCAGCGCGACAACGACATGCTCCTCAAGACGCTCCGCCGTCTGCGCGATCTCGGCAACACCGTGCTCGTCGTCGAGCATGACGAGGACGCGATCCGCACCGCCGACTACATCATCGACATGGGCCCCGGCGCCGGCGTCCGCGGCGGTCAGGTCGTCGCGCAGGGCACGCTGAAGCAGATCCTCAAGTCGAAGGGCAGCATCACCGCCGACTATCTCAACGGCACGCGCGAGGTGCCGGTCCCAACCACGCGACGGAAAGGCAACGGCAAGAAGCTCACCGTCCACAACGCGGTCGCCAACAATCTGCGCGGCGTCACCGCCAGCCTCCCGCTCGGCACCTTCACCTGCATCACCGGCGTCTCCGGCTCGGGCAAGTCGAGCTTCACGATCGACACGCTCTACGCCGCCGCCGCACGCGAGCTGAACGGCGCGCGCATCGTCCAGGGCAAGCACGACAAGATCACCGGCCTCCAGTATCTCGACAAGGTCATCGACATCGACCAGTCGCCGATCGGCCGCACCCCGCGCAGCAACCCCGCCACCTACACCGGCAGCTTCACGCAGATCCGCGACTGGTTCGCCGGCCTGCCGGAATCGCAGGCGCGCGGCTACAAGCCTGGCCGCTTCAGCTTCAACGTCAAGGGCGGCCGCTGCGAGGCGTGCCAGGGCGACGGCGTGCTCAAGATCGAGATGCACTTCCTCCCCGACGTCTACGTCACCTGCGACGTCTGCCACGGCGCGCGCTACAATCGCGAGACGCTCGAGGTGAAGTTCAAGGGCCATTCGATCGCCGACGTGCTCGACATGACGGTCGAGGACGCCGCCGAGTTCTTCAAGGCGGTCCCCCCGATCCGCGACAAGATGGCGATGCTGGTCGAGGTCGGCCTCGGCTACGTCAAGGTCGGCCAGCAGGCGACGACGCTCTCGGGCGGCGAAGCGCAACGCGTCAAGCTCGCCAAGGAACTCTCGCGCCGCGCCACCGGCAACACGCTGTATATTCTAGACGAACCCACCACCGGCCTCCATTTCGAGGACGTGCGGAAATTGTTGGAAGTCCTCCACGCGCTGGTCGAGCAAGGCAACACGGTCGTCGTGATCGAACACAATCTGGACGTCATCAAGACCGCCGACTGGGTGCTCGACCTGGGGCCAGAGGGCGGGGTCAAGGGCGGCGAGATCGTCGCCGAAGGCACGCCGGAGAAGGTCGCGAAGGCCAAGGGCAGCTTCACGGGGAAGTATTTGGCGCCGTTGCTGGAGAAGCGGGTGCCCGAAAAGGTGCAAAAGGCTTCGGCGGGGTGAGCCCCTATCGCCCGGAATTTATCGCCGCTCTGGAGCTTTTCGCTATCGTCAGCGAGGTTGTGGAGCGGAGAGGGTTCTTGCGGCCTGTCCTAGTGGGTGGCGCAGCAGTGGAACTCTACTCGGCCAGTGACATCGCGACGGGCGATTTTGACCTTGTCACCGCTCGGCAGGATATTTTTGAGCAGGCATTACAGGCTAATGGTTTCGTCAAGCCACCTGGTCCCGGTAAGCTGACGCGCGGCTGGATACATCCCGAGTTGAAGCTTGGCTTCGAGGTCGTTGGCTCGGTTCTGATGGATGGCAGGGCGGAACGGGATCGCGTGAAGCTTATCGACACCTCAGCAGGCGATCAGTTCGCCGTGATTTCGGTTGAGGACTTGATTGCCGATCGGATGGGGCAATATGCTTCTGGGTCAGCCCCTGACATGCTGGGACAGGCACAAGTGTTATTCAGCCTTTATCAAGGCGAAGATAGTAGCTATCTGGATCGTAGGATTCGCGAGGAAACCGATACCAAATATGGCGTTGCAGACCTCCAATAGCCCTCGAGGCATGTCGCTCGCCAGTTTTGGGCAGAGCGTGGCACGTCGGCGCGAGATGCTCGGTGATATCGCGATGCCGCGCAATTCCGGTCTACGCCGTACGGACAGCAAGATCGCGTTGCTCGCTGCGATTGAGAATGTTGGTGGCTCTTGGTAACTGTCAGCCGAATTCGCTGAGCAACAGGCGCCATTCTCGTAGGACGCTTGAATAGCGGTGACGGAAAATCGCTTCCTCGTCTCCTTGTAGAGGATGCCGATCGACAGAAAAGGTTTCTCCTCGAATGACATCGAGAATTCGCATGTCATCGATGCCGTGATTTGGCAGTGCTCTACTCATAGCCCACAGGCCTATCCGCGCAGCTTCCTCGGACAAGGTAGGTCTGTCGGAAAAATAGGGATAGATCAGCCGCGTCTTGTCGGTTCCGACTTTTAACGACATGAGATTGTCGACCCGGACTATTCCTTCGATGTCTGCAAAACCGCACGTCCCGCTGATCGAATTCGGGAACTCCTCAATATCCTCATTGATCCAGCGCCGTGTTTCGTTCCACCAGTGTAGAAATCCGTCACGCAGTTTAGGGTACAGGTTTTTCCGATGCCAATCTCGTTCGATTTGCCGGTCGGTCGACTCGGTGAGATCGCTCTTTCCTGCCGTATGACTTTTTGCATCCGCCCAGAACGGGTAGTGAAAATGCCGGGCTAGTGACTTCTGCCCGGATCGCCTTGCAAGTTCGTCCTTCGCCTCACGCTTTAGTTTGGTAGAACGGATCGAATCCTTCAAATAGAACAGATGTAGCGCTTTCCTGAGGGCGATGGTGTCAATCGACATTCGGTTCCCTTGATGGATATGCTGGGAGAATCATTGCAGGTGCCCGACCCAATGCTCTTCCGACACGATCGTGATCGGTACGCCTTCGGCTCGCATATCGGCTGCTTTGAGGATTTTGTTGCCGAACGAAGAATGCTTCCAGGATTCAGTCGCGTACAAACCGATGACCAGTACGTCGGTCTTCTGCGTCAAGCTGCCGCACCGGCCCCCGCGCTCGCTTACGGCGGCTTCGCAGGCTTTGCGCTGTCCGAAATTAAACGTGCCCGTGAAGCAATAGCTGCGGCCACCGAAGGTTAGATTCGGCGCGGGGTCACATAGCGGCAACGTAGTTGCCTTGAGTACCTCGCCTAGCTCAAAGTCACGGCTTGAAAATGCATTTAGAGTTTCCAGCAGGTCACGGCATTCCTCCTCGTCGGCTATGCCGTCTGCCAACACCGCGTTCACGCGATCGTACAGTGTTTGGATAACTGGCTGACCACTGATGCCCACGCTGGCAGCCAGCCACTTTTGCAAAAATTCGACTTCGCTTTGATTGAGCGTGCCATCAGCGGCGATGCCACGCGTGATGCCGATCAACTCGTCTATCTGTCGCGATGAAATGCGATCATTATTCACTAGTGCCAAGAAAGTCTCATTATTCATCTTCGTCTCCGACTAAATTTATGCTGGCTCAAATGGATGATGCAAAGCAAGGGGGTCGCTGTCCGAATTGTAGCGATCTCCTCAAAGCTGGAACATGGCAGCAGGCCAATTCGTTCAACTGTGCAAATCAACAGCATTGGACGATTGTTATGACCAAACCCGACCACCGCCCGCATAAGCCAGCCAAGCCCAAAACGTTCGGCATCAACGCGCTGTCGATCGGGGCCGCGGCGATCGGTCTCGGGGGTGCGTTGCTGGCCGTGTTCCTGCGATCGAAGGCCAACCCCGCCGAGCATGCCGCGCCCGATCTCGCGCTCGACAAGCCCCGCCCGGGCGCGACCGATCGCGCGCCAGACGCCTTCCGCCCCGATCCCACCGCGGTCCCCACCAAGGCCGAGCGCGAGTCGCTCCGCCCCGCCACCGGCCCGGCCCCGTCGTTCGCCGCGGATCGCGGTTCGACGCTCGGCTGACGCGCCTTCCTGATCCTCCCCCGCTAGGGGGAGGTGGCTGGCGCTTGCCAGACGGAGGGGGAGGGGGCGATTACCCCTGTTGCGTGTCCTCCCCCTCCGTCACCTACCGTGCCACCTCCCCCTGGCGGGGAGGATCAAAAAGCTTGACGATCGATGCTGATCCGACGGTGCCACCCCCGCTCCGTCACCCCGGACCGGTTCCGGGGTCCACGGTCCCACGAACTCGATAGCGGCGGTGTGCGGAACGGTGGATACCGGAACAAGTCCGGTATGACGGGAGAGGGGCCATCATTTCCCAAGTGTTCTCCTGCGGACGCAGGAGCCCAGGACCAGGCAGGACAGCACTCGTGGCTCCTGGACCCCCGCGTGCGGGGGGGAACAAGGCAGCAGCTCCAACCCGCCACGTCATCCCGCACCCACCCCATAAAACCGCTGTCCTACACACCCCGATCCGGCATACCTGATCGGTCCTCTCCGCAACGAGGATCGATCATGGCGAACGCACCCACCCCGGCCGACCCGCCCCCGTGCTACATCGCAACGCGCGCTCTCCCCGCCCCCAGGCCGCGCTACGAACCGCCGATCCCCGATCATCTCCCCGACGCGGTCCGCCACGTCATGGCCTGGCAAGCGCATGTCGACGCCGGCCGGATCGGCACCCGCATCCCCGTCTCGCCAGACATCGCCGCCAACCGCGATCGCTGGACCGCGCTCGCCCGGACCATGCGCAAGTGACCGCCGCTCTCCATGAACAGGATGTCGAGGCGCGGCCCATCGACTCCTTAACGCAGCAAAATCGCCAGCGCATCGACGGCTGGTCCCCCGAGCGCCAACGCGGTTTTCTCGAACGCATCGCCGAGGGTGCCACCGTCGACGAGGCGACCGCCAGCGTCGGCCTGTCGCCCCGCGCCGCGTACAGCCTGCGCCGCCGCGCAGCGGGCGCGGCGTTCGCGCTCGGCTGGGACGCCGCCAAGCTCGTCGCGCGGCCGATCGTCGCCGAGGCGCTGTTCTGTCGCGCGATGGTCGGACAGATCGAGCGTCTCACGAAGCCCGACGGCGACGTGATCGAACGCCACCGCTTCGACAACCGCCTCGCCATGTCGCTGCTCGCCCGGCTCGATCGCCATGCCGAGGAAAGCGAGACCACCAACGCCGCCGCGCGCCTGATCGCGACCGAGTTCGACGCATTCCTCGACCTCGTCGAGCGCGATGCCGGCCCGGCGCGCGCCGGCCTGTTCCTCGGCGAGCGTGTCCGATCTTCCGACGCAGGGGAGGGGATGGCGCCGATCGTGGCGCTGGCCCGCGCGGACCGCTGGCTTCGCAGCAACGCCGGCCTCGCGTCGGAGATCGACGTTGCCGATCTCGATCCCGCCGCCCGCGCAGGCTGGACCGCCGAGCAATGGGCGCGCGCCGAGGCCGCCGGGCTGCTCAGTCTCGCACCCGAACCCGCCCCGAAGCCCGTGCCCCCGAAACCTGCGCCCGCAAATCCTGCGCCAGCGTCTGCACTTTCTGCACTTCCGGCCGTCAAACCGGGCGGACCCGACGGCGAATGCCCGGTCTGGTGGGACGAGTTCACCAGTGCCTGGCGCACCCGCTTCCCGCCGCTGAGCGACTTCGACGAAGGCAATGGCGGCACTTTCGGCGACGACGGTTACAGCCGCGAATGTTCCCGGGAGGAGGCGATCATCCTCGATGCGCCGTACGACCGCGAGACCGCCGAGCGCGTCGTCGTCGAGGGCGCCGACCGCGACAGCTGGTTCATCGGCTATGCGGTGAGCTGCGGGCTTATCGAGGATGACGCGGTCGATGCGGTCGCCGCGACCGATATCGCGCGCGTCGCTGCGCTGGCCCGTGATTTCGATCCGGATCGCCCGAGAAAGCCTGACCCCGAACCCGGTAACGCCGCTTCGTCCGGCGCCGGTCCCGGCCAGTCGCCCGGCCAGTCGCCCGGCCAGCCACCCGGCCAATCGCACGCAGCACCCAATCCGGCGCCGACGCCTGCGGACGCTGCACCCAAATCCGCCACCGGGCGTTCTCCCGCCATACGCATAATCAACGGAGTACCCCCATGAGCATCTTCAGCAAGATCAAGTCCGCCATCTTCGGTGAGCACGGCCCGCTCGGCAGCGGCCATTTCGGCACGCCCAAGGCTGCGCCCGCCCCGGTGCCCGCGCCGCAGACCACGACCGCCCAGCCCGCACCGACGCCCGCCGCCCCGACTCCGCAGGCCGCGCCTGCCGCGCCCGCCCAGGCCGTCGATGTCGAGGCCGTCCTCTCGGGCATCGCGTCGAAGAAGGGTTCCGACCTCAACTGGCGCACCTCGATCGTCGACCTGATGAAGCTGCTCGACCTCGATTCGAGCCTCGACAACCGCAAGGAGCTTGCCACCGAGCTCGGCTATACCGGTGCGAAGGACGGCAGCGCGGAGATGAACATGTGGCTGATCAAGGCCGTGATGCGCGAGCTTGAGAAGAACGGCGGCACCGTGCCCGCCAACCTCAAGGATTGATGTAAGATAGGCGCCGGCAACCAAATGTCGGCGCCGATCATTACGCCTTCAGTATCAACCCACTGAAAGGACACGAAATGCGCGTTGCGATGCTGGGCCTGTTGGCCGCCTCCACCATGGTCGCCGGTTGCGTTGGCGACGGGGGCAGCCGCTACGGCGTCGACCCGCGCTATCGTTCCTACGACTATAACCGCGTCGATCCCGCATACGGCGGCTACGATGCCGGTCGCTATTACCGCGACGATGCGCGGTATCGCGAGCGTCGCCTGTCGCGCAACGACCGCGTCTATCGTGGCAATGACGGCCGATATTATTGCCGCCGCAACGACGGCACCACCGGCCTGATCGTTGGCGGAGTCGCTGGCGGCGTGCTCGGCAACGTCATCGCCCCAGGCGGCTCGGGCCTGCTCGGTACCGTCCTCGGTGCGGCCGGCGGCGCGCTCGCAGGGCGTGCGGTAGATCGCTCCAGCAACGACACGCGCTGCCGTTAAATCCCTCGACCGGCGTCGAAATATCGGCGCCGGTCGTTTTAAATCATCGTCGTGGATGGCGGGCCGCGCGAAAATAAAATCTGCGTAAATCGACGCAGTTCTTGACCCATTTTACCGGCAAGATTTGCAATTCGGGCGGTCTTGGCCCATATAGCGCTCAGCTACAGTCGCATATCGACGGTTCTTGGCGCTTTGCGGCACCTTTCTCCTTCTTTCCCTGCTCCGCGGCACGGGTCGCCCGAACGTCGGGTTACTCTCTACTAAGAAGGAGCCACTTCATGGCTATCACCGGAACCGTCAAGTTTTTCAACGCCGACAAGGGCTATGGCTTCATCGCGCCGGATGGCGGCGGCAACGATGCATTCGTGCACATCACCGCGGTTGAGCGCGCCGGCATGCCGACGCTGAACCAGAACCAGCGCGTCACCTACGAGCTCGAGCCCGACAAGCGTGGCAAGCAGTCGGCCGTGAACCTCCAGCCAGCCGATTGATCTCGCTGGCGGATTACGGTCCGCCAACCTGATCTCGGTTGCGATGCGGCGGCCATCATGGTCGCCGCATCACCCCTTTGAAATTTCCCGCAGGAGCGCACCAGCATGGCCGATAATCCAGAATTTTACCGGGCCCGCGCTGATGAAGAGCGTCGCAATGGCGATGCCGCCCTCCTCGACAACGTCCGCGATCGCTGCCGCCGCGCCGAAAAGGCCTGGGACGACATGGCCTCACGCGCCGAACGCACCCAGATCCTCCGCGCCGCCCGCGAAGCCGCCCCTCCCGGCGGCGAACGCATGATGATCGGCACCCCGTCGATGGTCCCCGCCGAATAGGCCGGATCTCCGAGGTTCGATTTGTTTGAAGAAAATCCAGATGCAGCGATGCACCCGGGTTTTTCTTTGTGTCTTTGTGCGAAACAACTTCTGAGGAACGTCAACTCCGAGGCCGCTTACGCAGCACCGTGGAAGGTTGCCGCAACTTACTTCAGTGGCTTACCCGAATCCTTCCACCGGTCGAGGATCTGCGACTCTGGCGGTAGCATGTCGGAAGCAGCCGGTATTGCGGGTGTCTGAGTAGCAGGCTTGGCCTGCGCAACAGTCGCTACCACCGTAGCCGGCACTGGGACGGAGACAGCTCCAGCCGTGGCAGCTGCGATCATCTGCGGTGTGGGCGGCGCAATCGGTTGCACTGACATATGTGGCCCAGGCACCGGTTCACCACCGGCGTAACGCTGGCTAAACGCGGCCGAAGTACCCCAATACCCCTTCCACCGATGAAAGAAATGCGCACCGACGACATCGGTCATCACCATGCTCCGGTTCCACGCAGGCGTCACAGCATAGGTATGATAGTGCGTCGCCAACCCAATCGGTGCGTAGACATAGCCGGCCAGCGCCATACCTGCCGCGCGCGCTGCGCGGACCCACGCCCCGCGCGCCGGCACCCGAGTCATCGCGCCGTCGCACGCGAAGCTAAACTGGCACCCTGCGTGTTCGGAGCCTTGGTAAACCACGCCGCACACCGTTCCCGGGAAGGCAGGATGCCGCGCACGATTGAGGACGACTTGCGCGACCGCCTGCTGGCCCACATCGGGTTCCGACGCCGCTTCGTAATAGATCGCCGCGGTGAGGCATTGCAGCGCGCGGTCGCGGTCCAGCGCCGATGCGCCTGCCATCGAGAAAGGCCGTGCGGGGACGATGCCCGCGTCGAGCGTCGCACCGGCCGGGATTGGCAAATCCGGGAGGTCGATGGTCCCCGTAACACCAGCCGCAGGAGCGGCGATCTCCTGCTCGGCCAGCGTAGCGGCGGGGGCCGTGACCTGTACCGGAGAGGCGACGCTGGCGCGGTCGTTCGCCGCGTTCCGGGCCGATATCGCCCGGAGTGCGGCGTGGGCAGAGATTCCGGCACCTATGATCAACAACGTGACGACCATCGCCGCCCAGATGCGTTTCATCAACCGAACCGTCTGCAACCGAACGCGCAATCGCTTTCCTCGTACTTGCCTGTCGAGCCGGGCATAGCCGATTTGGCCGGACCGATCGCGCACGGATTCAGTCCGTCCCACCGCGGGACGGACGGTCACCGTAGCAGCAAGCGCTTACCGTAAGGTTGCGGTGTCGAGCTTGAGCGCGGCTTCGGGGATGACCTCGACGTTCGGATAGGCTTTGCGCAGCGGTTCGATGAACTGCTTGGCATCGCCGACCACGACGATGCTCGCTGCCTTCGGGTCGAGCAGCGCGACCGCCGCGGCTTGTACCGCCGCCGGATCGACGGCACCCACCGCGCCGGTGTAGCGCTGGAGTTCGCCGAGCGGCACGCCGTTCTGGACATAGGCGCCCAAAATCCCGGCAACCCCCGACGTCGTCTCGATCCCGCGCCCGAAATTGCCGACGAGTACGGCCTTGCGCGTGTCGAGTTCCGCGGCGGGCACGGGTGACGCCCCCATCCGCGTCATCTCGGCAGCGATCAGCGTAACCACCTCGGCAGCGGTCGGGTTCTTGGTCTGCGTCCGCGCCGCGACCGTGCCCTGCGTCTTCCCCGCGTCGAGCCCGCTGCCCGCGCCGTACGCAAGCCCGCGCTTGATCCGAATTTCCTGGTTCAACCGCGACGAGAAGCCGCCGCCAAGGACGGTATTGCCAACTGCTAACGGATAATAGCGTGCATCCGACCGCGCGATCGCAGGACGTGCAACCACGACGCCCGCCTGACCCGCTTCCGGCATGTCGACGACGATGACACGAGGTTTCGGGTACGTGACCTGCGGCGCGCTCGCGGTTGCCGTGCTGGTCGATTTCCAAGAACCGAACTGCGCCTCCGCCAAAGCCTTGGCACGCGCCGCGGTGACGTCGCCGACCATGATCAGCGTTGCCTGGCCCGGCTGGAAACTCCGCGCATACGCCGCCGTGATATCGGCGCGCGTGATCGCCTTCAACGACAGCGGCGTGCCCCCGTTAGGCGCACCATAGGGCGATGCCCCCAGCACCGCGCGATCCGCAACTAGACCTGCGACCTGCGCCGGATCCTTCAACGCCAGCGTCACCGCGTCGACCTGCTGCGTTCGCGCGCGCTCGATCTCCTCGGGCGCAAACGCCGGGTTGATCGCGACATCCGCGAGGATCGCCATCGCCGGCGCGAGCTGGTCCGACTTCACCGTCACATCGACCGCTGCGCCATCGCTGCCAGCCGAGCTGCCGATCGACCCGCCGAGCCCCTCGACCGCGCGCGCGATCTGTGTCGCCGACCGCGTTTTCGTGCCCTTGGTGAGCAGGTCCGCCGACAGGCTGCTGACACCCGCACGATTTGCCGGATCGGTCGCTGCACCACCGGCGGTCACCAGATACGCCGTGACGATCGGCAGGTCGTGCCGCTCCGCCGTCACCAGTCGCATGCCGTTCGCTAGACGCGTTTCGACCGGCTGAGGGATCGTCGGCGATACCGGTGCGCTCGGCGCAGGTGGCTGGACCCGCTGCCCTTCCGGCGCAGGCGTTACGATCTCGATATTCGCCGGCGCCTTCAGGTCGGCAACCTGCACCGTCGGCGCAACCGTGATCGTATCCGCGACACCGCCCGCAGGCTTGGCCGAAAGCGGCATGTACCGGATCGTCGCCGACTGGGTGTCGCCGAGGTATTTCCGCGCAACCCGCTGGATATCCGCCGCCGTCACCCGCGCGATGGCCGCCAATTGCTTGTCAGCCGCCTGCGGGTCGCCGTCGACCAGCACCGCCGACGCCAGCGTGCTCGCCTTGCCCTCGGCAGTCTCGCGCGACTGGATCGACTGGGTCAGAATCTCGTTCTTCGCCTCCGCCAGTTCGGCGGTGGTCACCGGCGCATCGCGGAACCGGGCGACCTCGCGCTTCAGTGCAGCCTCGCCCGCCTCGACTGTCTTGCCGCCCGCCAGGATCGCATAGACGACCATGTTGCCGGTCGCCTGCTTGGTATCGAGGAACGCCTCGGCCGACTGCGCAAGCTGGTCACGGTACACGACGCTCTCGTACAGCCGCGAACTCTCGCCGGTCGCCAGCACCGCCTTCAGCACCGTCAACGCGGCGATATCCGCATCGCGGTCCGCCGGCACATGATAGCTGACCAGCACCGCAGGCAGCGGCGTGTTCGGCTCGTACACCGTGCGCGTCACGGCTTGGGTTCGCGCAGGCTCGGGCACCGTCACGCGCGGGATCGCTGCGCTCGGCTTCTTGATGCCTGCGAAATACTGGTCGACCCAGCCGTTCAACTGCGCCGGATCGAAGTTGCCCGACACGACTAGGATCGCGTTGTCCGGCCGATAATAGGTCGCATGGAACGCCCGGACGTCGTCGATCCCGGCGGCTTCCAGATTTTCCAGGCTGCCGATCGTCCCGCGGGCATAGGGGTGCGTCGTATAGGCAAGTGCCGGATAATAGAGCGAGAACAGCTTGCCGTACGGCCGCGATAGCGTGCTCTGGCGCAGTTCCTCCTTCACCACGTCGCGCTCAGAGCCGAAGCTCTTGGGCTCGACGACGAGGCTCGCCATCCGGTCGGCTTCCGCGAACAGCAGCCGCTGGAGGTGGTTCGCCGGGATCACCTCGTAATAATTGGTATAGTCGTCGTTGGTCGACGCATTGTTGTAGCCGCCGACATCCTCGGTCAGCCGGTCCATCTGCTCCGACACCAGGTTACGCGTCGACTTGAACATGAGGTGCTCGAACATGTGCGCGAACCCGGACTTGCCCTTGGGGTCGTCCTTCGAGCCGACGTCGTACCAGACCTGCACCGACACGTTCGGCGTGCCGGTGTCGCGGATCGCATACACGCGCAGGCCATTCGGCAAGGTGCGTTCGGTATAGGCGATCGGCTTCACCGAAACCTGCGTCGGGGCAGGTGCGGTCTGCGCCCCCACCGCTACCGGGAAAGAAGCTGCGGTCAGCAGCAAAGCGGAGCGGAGGAGGCGCATGGAAATCCTTACTTGTTGCGGTTCGCGAACAGCACCGCGCCCGCGATCGCCGCCGAGCCGATGCCGACGCCCAGGCCGATCTTCGCGAGCGGCCAGCTTTTGGCCTTCTCCGCGGCGTTGTGCGCGGCGGCTTCGGCCTGCAGCTTCGCCTCCTTCGCGGCGGCGAGGATTTCGTTCGGGGTATCGCTGTCGATCTTGATGGTCACTTGGGCTCTCCTTCACTCTTCCGGGCATACATCGCCCGGAAATCATTCGCGAACTGCGTCAGCGTGCCCGAGGCGATCGCCGCCCGCAGATCCGCCATCAGCGTTTCGTAGAACCAGATGTTATGCTCCGTCATCAGCATTGCGCCAAGCATTTCGCCCGACCGTACCAGATGATGCAGATACGCGCGGCCCCAGGTCGCGCAGACCGGGCAGGGGCAGGCGGGATCGAGTGGCCCCATATCCTCGGCGAACTTCGCGTTGCGGATGTTGATCGGGCCGGTTCGCGTGAAGGCCTGGCCGGTGCGCCCCGACCTGGTCGGCATTACGCAATCGAACATGTCGATCCCGCGCTCGACCGCACCGACGATGTCGTCGGGCTTGCCGACCCCCATCAGATAGCGCGGCTTGTCGACCGGCAACTGGTCCGGCGCGAAATCGAGGCAGCCGAACATCGCCTCCTGGCCTTCGCCGACCGCCAGCCCGCCGACCGCATACCCGTCGAAGCCGATATCGATCAGCGCATCCGCGGAAGACTTCCGGAAGCCCTCGTTCAGCGCGCCCTGCTGGATCCCGAAGATCGCATTGTTCTCGGCATGCTCTTCGCCTGCATCGAACGCGGCGCGCGACCGCTTCGCCCAGCGCATCGATCGCTCCATCGCCGCCGCTTGGACTTCCCGCGTGGACGTCGTCGGCACCAGTTCGTCGAACGCCATGACGATGTTCGAACCGAGCAGCCGCTGGATCTCGATCGACCGCTCGGGGCTCAGCAGATGCCGCGTGCCGTCGAGATGCGACTTGAACGACACGCCCTCCTCGGACCGCTTGGTCAGGTCCGCGAGGCTCATTACCTGATAGCCGCCGGAGTCAGTCAGGATCGGCTTCGACCAGCCCGAGAACGCGTGCAGCCCACCAAGCCGCGCGACTCGCTCGGCGCCCGGCCGCAACATCAAATGATAGGTGTTGCCGAGGATGATGTCGGCACCCGCGCCGACCACGTCGGCGGGCTTCATCCCCTTGACGGTGGCGGCGGTGCCGACCGGCATGAACGCGGGTGTGCGGATGTCGCCGCGCTGCATCGCGATGACGCCCGTGCGCGCCTTGCCGTCGGTGGCGGAGATGGTGAAGTCGAAGCGGGGACGGGTGGTCATGTTACTTTTTCTTGCGAATGCCGTAGCGATCGCCGGCCGGCGCGCCGCGGATGGTGATGAGTTCGGCGCGGGTCAGCACGCCATCCTTGTCGCGGTCGAACCGCGCGAAGAACTGCGAGAACCGCGCCTGGAGTTCGACCAGCGTGATCCGGTTGTCGCCATCGCGATCGACCTCGAACGGGCTCGGCAATGCGTTGCGATCGCCGAGCCACGCCTGCGCCCAGTCGGCAAAGGCAATGTAGCCGATGGAGCCCGACGCGGCGCCTTCAGCCGTGGCGTAACTCCGCACGATGCCCGCGGTCAGTTCGGCCTGCGTCACGCGACCATCACCGTTCGCATCGCACGCGGCGATGAACAGCGCGGCGGGCTCGGCGAATATCGTCGCGGGCGGTTGCGGCGTGCCAGCGGGCGGCGGCGCGGCAACTATGGCCTGGAGTAGAGCAAGAGCGAGCAGCATGCCGCCCGTCATGGCAGCAGAAGCGAGGCGTCGCCATAGCTGTAAAAGCGATACTTCCCGGCGATCGCATGCGCATACGCCGCCTGCATCCGCTCGCGCCCCATCAGCGCCGACACGAGCATGAACAACGTCGAGCGCGGCAGATGGAAATTGGTCATCAAGCCGTCGATCCCGCGGAACCGGTATCCCGGCGTGATGAAGATCGCGGTGTCGCCGTCGAACGGGCGGATCACGTCGTCCTCGCCGGTCGCGCTCTCGATCAGCCGCAGCGACGTCGTCCCGACCGCGATCACGCGACCATTGTTCGCGCGAACCGCATTAAGCCGATCGGCGGTGGCGGCGTCGATCCGGCCCCACTCGGCGTGCATCTTGTGCTCGGTCGTGTCGGTCGCCTTTACGGGAAGGAACGTCCCTGCGCCGACATGCAGCGTCAGCGTCGCATGCTCGATCCCCGCCGCCTCGAGCGCCGCCATCAACCCTGGTGTGAAGTGCAGTGCCGCGGTCGGCGCTGCGACCGCACCCGGCTCGGACGCGAACATCGTCTGGTAATCGTCCGCATCGCGTTCGTCGGTCGGCCGCTTGCCGGCGATATACGGGGGCAGGGGCATGTGGCCCGCGCGCTCCAGCAACAACTCGACCGGCTCGTCGCCCGCGAAGACCAGCGCGTAGCTGCCGTCATCCTCGCGATCGACCGCCGCCGCGCTGACGCCGTTGCCGAACTCGATCACGTCGCCATCGCGCAGCCGCCGCGCGTTGCGAATGAACGCGCGCCACCGCCGCGGCCCCTCGCGCTTGTGCAGCGTCGCGCCGATCTTCGCATCGCCTCTTCGCCCGTCGAGCTGCGCGGGGATCACGCGCGTATCGTTGAACACGAGCATGTCGCCACGCCGCAGCAACGACGGCAGGTCCACAACGCTCGCATCCCTGGTGGCGTCACCTTCGAGCACCAGCATCCGCGCAGCATCGCGCGGCGCCGCAGGGCGGAGCGCGATGTTGTCGGTCGGCAGGTCGAAGTCGAAAAGGTCGACGTTCAACGTGGAATCACTTCTTTGCAGGAGCCTTCTTTACCGGCGCCTTGCGAGCGGCCGGCGCGAGCTTTGGCTTGGCCGCGTTCGGCCCCGAAGCCGTGCCCGGCAACGTCACCGGTGCACCGAGCGCGGGGGCAGGCGGCCCAGCCATGTACGCCGGAGGATTGTCGGCCGCGATATACGCATGGACGATCCGCGACGGGTTCGCCGGCGGCTCGCCGCGCTCGATCGCGTCAACATACTGCATTCCGTCGAGCACGCGACCGAACACGGTATATTTCTTGTCGAGGCTCAGTCGCGGCTGGAAGACGATGAAGAACTGGCTGTTCGCGCTGTCCTCCTTGTCCGAGCGTGCCGCCGAGACGGCACCACGAACATGCGGCAGGTAATTGAACTCCGCCTTCACGTCGGGGAGCGTCGAGCCACCGGTGCCGTCGCCCTTGGGATCGCCGCCCTGCGCCATGAAGCCATCGATCACGCGGTGGAACGCGAGGCCGTCATAGAAATGCTGGCGGGTGAGCGTCTTGATCCGCTCGACCATCAGCGGCGCGACGTCCGGGCGCAGCCAGATCGTCACGCGCCCGCCGGTCGACAGGTCGAGCAGCAGCAGGTTCTGCGTATCCGTGGTCAGGGGCGGGGTCGCGCGAACGGCAGGCGCCACGACTTCCTTCTTCTGCGCTGCACCAGCCGGTACCGTGACCAGGCACCCGAGCAACGCGAACATTCCGACGAAAAAGCGCATCAAATTCCCACTCGAAAGAGGCCCGGCGCAACCAGGCTGCCGCCACTTAGAGCAAATCCCCGCTTGCGCCAATCTGAACGTGAGGGGGATCGCTGCTCCCCTCCCTGGAAGGGAGGGGCCGGGGGTGGGTAGGCCCGCTTGAGCCTCAAACGTTCGACCAAGCGGAACCTGACCCACCCCAACCCCTCCCTTCCAGGGAGGGGCGAAGAAGGTCAGCTCCCCTTGCGGCCGATCTTCTCGACGCGAGCGACCACTTCTTCGCGCACCGATTCCGGCACGAACTTGGCGATATTCCCGCCGTACAGTGCGATCTCCTTCACCAGTCGGCTCGCGATCGGCTGCAACGCGACGTCGGCCATCAGGAACACCGTCTCGACGCGCGGATTGATCTGCTGGTTCATCCCCGCCATCTGATATTCGTACTCGAAATCGGCGACGGCGCGCAGGCCGCGGACGATCACCTTCGCCCCCTGCCGCTCGGCAAAGTCCATCAGCAGCGAATCGAACGCGACCACTTCGATATCGCCATCGACGTCCGCGACCTCGCGGCGCACCGTCGCCATTCGTTCCTCGATCGTGAACATCGGCGACTTCGACGGATTGGTCGTGACGCCGATCACCAGCCGGTCGACCAGCTTCGCGCCGCGCCGGATGATGTCCATATGACCCAACGTGACCGGATCGAAGGTCCCGGGGTAAACGCCAATCCGTGCGGTCATGTTGAACTCCCCGGTGATAGACTTAGCGGTCGCGTTCGAGCACGAAACGGGCGATATCTCGCAACAGGTCGGCTTCCTTGCCGTAGCTATGGAGATGCGCGACCGCCTGATCGACGAGCATCCGCGCCTGTTCGCGCGCACGCTCGGGTCCGAGCAGCGACAGGAACGTCTCCTTGCCGGCGACCTCGTCCTTGCGCAGCGACTTGCCGACGACCGCCTCGTCGCCCTCGGCATCGAGCAGGTCGTCGGCGATCTGGAACGCCAGCCCAAGGTCGTGCGCGTAGCCACGCAGGCCCACGCGACCTTCCGGTGGCAGCCGTCCGAGGATCGCGCCAGCCTCGACCGACGCCGAGATCAGCGCGCCCGTCTTCATCTGCTGCAACCTGGTCACGGTGTTGAGGTCGAAGCGCGTGTTCTCCGCCTCGATGTCCATCTTCTGGCCGCCGGCCATGCCGTTCGGCCCGGAAGCCCGCGCGAGATCCATGACCAGTTCGATCCGCACGAACGGATCGGCATGCGTCGCCGGATCGGCCAGGATCTCGAACGCCATCGCGTGCAGGCAATCGCCCGCCAGGATCGCGGTCGCCTCGTCGAACAGCTTGTGCACGGTCGGCTTGCCGCGGCGCATGTCGTCGTCGTCCATCGACGGCAGATCGTCGTGGATCAGCGAATAGACGTGGATCGCCTCGATCGCCGTCGCCGCCCGTGCCGAACATCCGCGTGCCACGTCGAACAGATTGGCGGTCGCGAACACGAGCAAGGGACGCAGTCGCTTACCGCCGCCGATCGCGGCATGCCGCATCGCGCGGTACAGGTCGCCGCGCGGATCGTCCGGAATGGTCAGCAGCTGGTCGAATTGCCGGTCGATCTCCGCGGAGACTTCGGCAAGCGCGGCATCAAGCGTGACGGGCATCCCGCTCACCGCGTCAGCCCGCCGCGAACGGGCGGACGCCGGCAGGCTTGCCGTCGCCGTCGAGCCGGATCGCCTCGATCCGTGCCTGCGCCGCATCGAGCCGGTCGGCACAACGCTGACGCAGCTTATTGCCGCGCTCGTACAGCTCGATCGCCTGCTGAAGCGGCGTGTCGCCACTTTCCAGCTTCCCGACGATAAGCTCGAGTTCCTTCAGTGCATCCTCGAACGCGAGGTCTTCGATCGGCGTGTCCATGTCCGTCGCTATGGCGCAGGCACGCGACGAGGGTCAAGGACGCGCGAGAGGGCGCCGGATATGCGGCACGCGCTTACCGCAGGCGGTTGACGGTCCAGGTGTACAAGACCGAGACACCGACCAGTCCGAAATCGACGACGGCCTGCATCCGGTGTGGCGAGGGGTCGCTCTTGTCGTGCGTGATCAGCCGGAAGTCTGCGGTCGGATGGCGCACGGCGAGCGTCACGAGCGCAAGCCCCGCCACCGCCAACACAAGTTTCCGGTTCCGCATCGTCGATCTCCCAGACGTGCGATCATGGCTCACGCGTTGCCGTTTCGCAAGCGAACCGGCTTCAAGCGGCAATCGGCAGTATGCCTGCGTCGCGCGACCGATCGCGCCCGGCGCCCTTGGCCGCGAACAGCGCGCGATCGGCGCTGCGATACAGCGCCTTCCAGTCGGATTCGCGCTGCAACGGCCCCGTACAGCAGCCGATGCTGGCGGTTATTGCCATGTCGAACGGCATGCGCTGGCTGCGTAATCGCTCGAGGATCGTGTCGGGCAGGACCGGCGTCGTCGCATCGATGAGAATGGCGAACTCCTCACCGCCGATCCTCGCGACCAGAGCGTCGGGCGGCACCGCGTTGCGCAACACTCGCGCCACGACCCGCAGGACTTCGTCGCCGCCATCATGGCCGATCGTCTCGTTAACGTGCTTGAAGTGATCGACATCCGCGATCAGCAGCATCTGATCGCCCGACCGTCCGATCGCGCGATCCAGGAATGCACGGCGATTGAGCAACCCTGTCAGCGGCTCGGTATCCGCCAGCAACCGCGCCGCGATCTCCTGTTCGCGCGCGTCGTCGCGTTCGACGCTGAGCAGGCGAATCCGGTACGCGATCGCCAGGCTGGACAGCAGCGCCTCCAGCATCATGGAGATCATCGTCGAATTATCGATCCAGAAACTCCACGACATCAGCCCCAGCGCACCGGCGATCCGCAGGCTGGCAAAGACGATGGGCGCACCCCAGGCGAGCGTGAACATCCAGAGGTAGCTGCTGCGGACCCGCCAGGCTCGGTACAGCACAGGCGGCACCAACGCGATCAGCGGAATGTAACTGAGCGTCAGCAACCGATCGAGCCAGTAGATCTGCCACGGCGCCAGGATCGCGAACGCAATTCCGGACGTGGCGAGCGTCGCGAGCGCCACGTTGCTGGCGGGGCGCGGCCAACCATCGAACACCGCACGCTCGAAAAAAGCGCGTGCGAAGACCAGGACCATGCCCGCACAGATCGCCAGCAAACATACGTTGAGTTTCAAGCGGACGTTGTTGTCGAGCGACGGCACAAGCTGGCCCAGCGCGGCTGACGACGAAAAGGCGTACCCGAGCAAGCACAGTACCAGAAGGCAGTAGACCGGCTGGAACGACTGTCGAAGCGCACCCCACAACGCCAGATTGTAGACGATCAACGCGATCGCCATCCCGCCGAAGCTTGCATACAGCGCCGACAGGATGATCTCGCTCTCTGCGGCTTCTGCGGCCGTTGCGAGTGTCGGCCCGAGTACGACGCCCCGCAAATTCGCCGAACCCTCGACGTGCCAAAGCAGGCGGACGGGGGGCGCAACGTGCGGCGGCAGCGTCAGAGATAGGGTTGCGCCGATCATGAGATGGCGGCCGGACGTGCGACTGGTGAACCCGGTACGGCGGATTGCGCCGTCTGCATAAAGAACGAAGAGCGTGACGCGATCCTGCCAGACGCTCGCGGTCAGGGCACGCAGATCAGGGATGTGCGTCAGGTTCGTCGGCAAAACCTGCGACAGAACCCAGAAATCGCCGGACCCATAGGCCGACTGGGGCGTGGTGCAGTCGAACCGTGAAGGCGTTCGAAACAAGGCAGGGACGGAAATTGCTGGAGTAGCCCGCATAATACAGACATCGAGCAGTTGCCCGGTCCGGGCCTCGGCCGGTGCAGCACCGAGCATCGCCAACGCCGTCGCAACGATGCCGATGAGCCAAGTGATACGAAACCCGAACGTCATGCAGACACCGTCTAAGCCGCCTTCGCCAATTAATGGTAAAGAGGCGCCCGTACGATGGCGTAATCAATCGGATTTCGACCATACTGGATCGATTTATGCCGATTTGGCTCGCAATTCGAACCGCGCTATTGGCTTCGTGACGTCGCTTCGTCCTCACCGCCGATCCAGTCCTAGCGACAGAACAGGGCGCGAACCGAAAGAGGATTGGTAGAACTGAGAGTGCTGTTCATCCAGCCACCTCAAATCAAACCTGGTCCAGCTCTCGCTGAACCAGGTTGATAATCGTTAGCTGGCGTCGACCGTCTCGGTCTTGCCCTTCTTCTTGGGCTTCTTGGGCGCGGCAGGCTCGATCGCGAACGACAGCGCGCCGTCCTTCATCTTCACCGTCACCTCGCCGCCATGGACCAGCTTGCCGAACAGCAGTTCCTCGGCGAGCGGCTGCTTGATCTTCTCCTGGATCAGGCGACCCATCGGCCGTGCACCGTACAGCTTGTCGTAGCCCTTGGTCGTGAGCCACGCCTTCGACTCGTCGTCGAGGACGATGTGCACGCCGCGATCCGCCAGCTGGAGCTCGAGCTGGAGGATGAACTTGTCCACTACCCGCGCCACCACTTCGGTCGGCAGGTACCCGAACGGCACCACCGCATCGAGACGATTGCGGAATTCCGGCGTGAACATCTTCGTCACGGCCACCTCGTCCTCGCCCTCACGCGACAGGTTGCCGAAGCCGACCGTCTCGCGTGCCATGTCGCTGGCACCCGCATTGGTCGTCATGATCAGGATGACGTTGCGGAAATCGACCGACTTGCCATGCTGGTCGGTTAGCCGCCCGTTATCCATCACCTGCAACAAGATGTTGAACAGGTCCGGATGCGCCTTCTCGATCTCGTCAAGCAACAGGACGCAGTGCGGGTTCTGATCGATCGCATCGGTCAGCAGACCACCCTGGTCGAACCCGACATAGCCCGGAGGCGCACCGATCAGACGGCTGACCGAATGCCGCTCCATATATTCGGACATGTCGAACCGCTGGAGCGGAATGCCGAGGATCGTCGACAGCTGCTTGGCGACTTCGGTCTTGCCGACACCGGTAGGCCCGGTGAACAGATAATTGCCGATCGGCTTCTCCGGCTCGCGCAGACCCGCCCGCGCCAGCTTGATCGCCGACGACAGCTTCTCGATCGCCGCATTCTGCCCGAACACTACGCGCTTCAGATCCGTCTCAAGCGTGGCCAATGCCAGCTTGTCATCGGTCGAGACCGACTTCGGCGGGATCCGTGCCATCGTCGCGATGACCTGTTCGATCTCCTTGGGGGTGATCGTCTTCTTCCGCTTGTTCGGCGGCACCAGCATCTGCATCGCGCCGACCTCGTCGATCACGTCGATCGCCTTGTCCGGCAGCTTGCGGTCGTTGATGTACCGCGCCGACAGCTCGACCGCCGACTTGATCGCATCGGGGGTGTACTTGACGTTGTGGTGATCCTCGAACGCCGAGCGCAGGCCCGCGAGGATCTTGATGGTGTCCTCGATCGTCGGCTCGTTGACATCGATCTTCTGGAAGCGCCGCAGCAACGCGCGATCCTTCTCGAAGTGATTGCGGAACTCCTTGTACGTCGTCGAGCCGATGCACCGGATCGTACCGCCCGACAAAGCCGGCTTGAGCAGGTTCGACGCATCCATAGCGCCGCCACTCGTCGCACCCGCACCGATCACGGTGTGGATCTCGTCGATGAACAGCACCGCGTCAGGCAGCTTCTCGAGTTCGTTGACGACCGCCTTCAGTCGCTCCTCGAAGTCGCCACGATACCGCGTACCGGCCAGCAATGCGCCCATATCGAGAGAATAGATCACCGCTGGCAACAGCACGTCGGGCACGTCGCCCTCGACGATCTTCCGCGCCAGGCCTTCCGCGATCGCGGTCTTGCCAACGCCGGGATCACCGACATAGAGCGGGTTGTTCTTCGACCGGCGGCACAGGATCTGGATCGTGCGATCCACTTCCGGCCCGCGCCCGATCAGGGGATCGACCTTGCCGTTCTTGGCCTTCTCGTTGAGGTCGACCGTGAATTGCTTGAGCGCGCTTTCCGTCTTGCCCTTCTCCTGTCCCTTGGCCGGCTTCTCGTCGTCCGCACCCTTTGGCGTGGATGCTTCGGTCGCATGCTGTCCGCCCTTGCCGACACCGTGGCTGATGAAGCTGACCGCATCGAGGCGGCTCATGTCCTGCTGTTGCAAGAAATAGACGGCATAGCTCTCGCGCTCGCTGAACAAGGCGACGAGCACGTTGGCGCCGGTCACTTCGTCGCGGCCCGAGGACTGGACGTGCAGGATCGCGCGCTGGACGACGCGCTGGAACCCGCTGGTGGGGGAGGGATCGGTCGCCGCATCGACCTTCAGCGCATCGAGTTCGCTGTCGAGGTAGTGCGAGACGGTGTTCTTCAGATCGCCGATCTCGACGTTGCACGCGGTCATGACCTTCGACGCATGTTCGTCGTCGATCAGCGCGAGCAGCAGATGCTCCAGCGTCGCATATTCGTGGCGCCGGGACGATGCCGCCTCGAGCGCCTTGTGCAGCGTGGTCTCGAGGGCGGGTGCAAATGATGGCATTTACAATACTCCTGTCGGGCCGCGAGAACGCGAGCCCTTTGCCACTATGTCGGAACTGATATCGGTCGCATCAAGCACTTGAACCCGGCCCCGTCCGTTCCTGCGCTGCCTAAATGCGACGCTTGTGGAGGCGGGCAGCGCGATCACCGCCTGAAGAGGTCGTCGGCGCTGGCGCGGTGACTGACCGCGCGGTCCTTCTTCAGCTGGCAGCGCGCGATCTCGCCCTGCAGCACGGTGATCCGCGCATCGAGCTCGGCGACCGACAACGGATCGAGGTCCTGTCGCACGAGCGCGTCGAGCAGATCGTCGGGACGGGAGGGGGTGTCGTCCGGTTCCATAGTTTCTGTAACGTTGACCCGCACCCGAGTGATGTCAATAAGGCGCGGAAATCTAAAGGGACGTGACGAGCAATGACCGCGATACCCGAAAACCAATCCAGTAACTTACGTGTACCCGAGGTGATGAAGGCGATCGATCCGGAACAGCCCGGCGGTCCCGAAGTGCTGGTCCTCGTCGACCGTCCCGTGCCCAAGCCGGGGCAGGGCGAGGTGCTGGTCAAGGTGGCAGCCGCCGGGGTCAACCGACCGGAGGTGATGCAGCGCCAGGGCAAGTATCCGCCGCCGCCGGGTGCCCCCTCGATTCTCGGCATGGAAATCTCCGGCACGATCGTCGCAGTCGGCGAAGGCGTCGGCGACGAACAGATCGGCCAGCTCGTCTGCGCGCTGATCTCGGGCGGCGCGTATGCGGAATATGCGGTCGCGCCGTTCGGCCAGTGCCTCCCCGTCCCCGAGGCGCTGACGATGGTCGAGGCGGCGGCGATGCCCGAGACGCTCTTCACCGTCTGGACCAACCTGTTCGAGCGCGCCTACGCGATGGAGGGCGATACGGTCCTTGTCCACGGCGGCACTTCGGGCATTGGCACGATGGCGATCGGGCTGTGCAACGTCTTCGGCATCGACATCATCGTGACGGCCGGCTCGAAGGCCAAGTGCGAAGCTGCGCTGAGCCTCGGCGCGACGCACGCGATCGACTACAAGTCCGAGGATTTCGTCGAGCGCGTGAAGGAGATCACCGGCGGCAAGGGCGTCGCGGCGGTGCTCGACATGGTCGGTGGCGACTACGTCCCGCGCAACCTGCAATGCCTCGCGGAAGACGGCCGGCATGTGTCGATCGCGGTCATGGGTGGCGCGACGGCGACCGTCCCCCTGTTCGAGATCATGCGCCGCCGCCTGACGCTGACCGGCTCGACGCTCCGCCCGCGCGACACGGCGTTCAAGTCGCTGGTGGCGGACGAATTGTCGCGGACGGTTTGGCCACATGTCGAGGCCGGGAAGCTGAAGCCCGTGATCGACCGCACCTTCGCGTTTGCGGACGCACCGGCGGCACACACGCGGATGGAAGCGGGCGACCACGTCGGGAAGATCGTGCTGACGATGGAGTGAGGGGTACGCCACTAATGCCGCCACCCCGGCGAAGGCCGGGGCCCAAGTGGGAAGGTCGTTGTGATGAAGCACACCGGGTCCTTACTCAGCATCCCCATTTGGGCCCCGGCCTTCGCCGGGGTGGAATTGTATCTCGTTCTCCCGCGAAGGCGGGAGCCCAGTCTGGATTCCCGCCTTCGCGGGAAAACAATCTATCCTCGCCCATGACTTGGAACAGTCACCGGACTGCGACCACCCTGTAACAATACTCGCCTAATACTCGCGACAAGGATAGTTTTGCGGGGGCAGGCTCATGAACGCCATCACGACGTTTTCGCCATCTAGCTTCGTTGGCGCCGACATCACCGATATCGCCGACTTCATCCACTCCCGGCCCGCCGTACCCGAGCCGGTCGTCGAGCGGCGCCAGTATCGCACGATCTGGATCTCCGACGTCCATCTCGGCACCCGCGGCTGCAATGCCGGGATGCTCAACGACTTCCTCGATCACGTCGACAGCGAGACGATGTACCTGGTCGGCGACATGATCGACGGCTGGCGGCTCAAGAAGAAATTTTACTGGCCCGCCGCGCACAACGACGTGATCTGGCGCCTGCTCAAGCGCGCCAAGCGCGGCACCCGCGTCGTCTACATCCCCGGCAACCACGACGAAGTGTTCCGGCAATATTCCGGCCTCGACCTGGGGGGCATCTCGATCCGCCACAACGCGATCCACGAGACGGCTGACGGTCGCCGCCTGCTGGTCCTCCACGGCGACGAGTTCGATGCGATCACGCTCGCACACCGATGGGTCGCGCATATCGGCGACGCCGCCTACACGATGCTGATGGGCCTCAACCGCTGGGTCAACGGCGCCCGCCGCCGCATGGGCATGCCTTATTGGTCGCTGTCGAAGCACGCCAAGGCCAAGGTCAAGAACGCGGTCGCCTTCATCTCGCACTTCGAGGAAGTCGTCGCGCACGCCGCCGGCGTCCGCGGTGTCGAAGGCGTGGTCTGCGGCCACATCCACACCGCCGAAATGCGCGAGATCGCGGGCATCGCTTACTACAACGACGGCGACTGGGTCGAAGGCTGCACGGCCTTGGTCGAGCATTTCGATGGCCGCATGGAGCTCCTCCACTGGGGCGACGAAATCGCCGCCCGCGAACGCGACAAGGTCATAGCCCTGGCCGCCTGACTTAACCCCCTCCCCGTCGGGGAGAGGGCAAGCCGCGTCAGCGGCGCGGGTGAGGGCAAGTCCGCAACGCCAGTTGAAGCGTGCCCTCACCCTCCCACCCGGCTGCGCCGGCCGGGCCCCTCCCTCTCCCGACGGGAGAGGGTAAGAAAGGATAAGCGGATGCGTATCGCAATCGTCACGGACGCCTGGAGCCCGCAAGTCAACGGCGTTGTCCGCACTCTCCAGTCGGTGCAGCGCGAACTCGAATCGATCGGCCACGAGGTCCTGGTAGTCTCTCCCGAACGTTTCGCCTCGATGCCATGCCCGACCTACCCCGAGATCCGCCTCGCCTTCGCGCGCTCGGGCGCCGTCGGCCGCATGCTCGCCGCGTTCGGCGCCGACGCGATCCACCTCGCCACCGAAGGACCGGTGTGCCTCGCCGCCCGCAACTGGTGTCTCGCCCGCGCGCTCCCGTTCACCAGCGCGTATCACACGCAGTTCCCCGACTATATCGCCGCCCGCACCGGCGCGAACCCGGACTGGATCTGGCGCTACATCCGCTGGTTCCACCGCCCCGCCCAGTCGATCCTGGTCTCCACGCCCTCGGTCGCGGCAACGCTCGCAGCCCAAGGCCTGCATCAGGTCCGCGAATGGGGCCGGGGCGTCGACTTCGCGCAGTTCGGATTAGACGGCGCCCGCGATCCCGAGATGGCGGCGCTGCCCGGCCCAATCCTCCTCTATGTCGGGCGCGTCGCGGTGGAGAAGAACATCGAGGCGTTCCTGTCCTCCGCGCATCCAGGCACCAAGGTCGTCGTCGGCGACGGCCCCGCCCGCGCCACGCTCGCCCGCCGCTTCCCCGACGCCGTCTTCCTCGGCCAGCGCTCCGGCCTCGACCTCGCTGCCGCGTACCGCACCGCCGACGTCCTCGTCTTCCCGAGCCGCACCGACACATTCGGCCTCGTCATGATCGAAGCGCTCGCGTGCGGCACCCCAGTCGCGGCGTACCCTGTAACTGGCCCGATAGACGTCCTCGACGACCGCGTCGGCGCAATGCACGAAGACCTCGACACCGCGATCGCCACCGCGCTGACCCGCGACAGCGTCACCTGCGCCGCCTATGCCGCGCGCTACAGCTGGCCCGCCAGCGCGCGCCAGTTCCTTCACGCGCTCGTCCCCCTCGAAGGAAAGCTCATGGCCGCCTGAGCTTGTTCGCTTGCCTGTTGCCCCCGCGCGCACTAAGTCTCTCTCATGTCAGGCCGCTCCGAAAGGGGCGGCCCTTTCTATTTTTACGGAGTTTCCGCCGTGGCCCAGCCGCTCATGCCCCACGCGACCGCCGCCTGGATGGTCGACAATACCGCGCTCAGCTTCGAGCAGATCGCGGACTTCTGCGGCCTGCACATCCTCGAGATCCAGGCGATCGCCGACGACACGACCTCGACCAAGCTCACCGGTCGCGATCCGGTCCGCGCGCACGAAGTGACGCAGGAAGAGATCGACAAGGGTGCTGCCGATCCCGATTACCAGCTCAAGATGATCAAGGGCCCCGAGCAGGTCCGCCGCACCAAGGGGCCGCGCTACACGCCGGTCTCGAAGCGCCAGGACAAGCCCGACGGCATCTCGTGGATCATCCGCAACCACCCCGAGATCACGGACGGCGCGATCTCGCTGCTGATCGGCACCACCCGCACGACGATCGCCGCGATCCGCGATCGCAGCCACTGGAACATCGCCAACATCACGCCCAAGGACCCGGTCACGCTCGGCCTGACCTCGCAGCGCGAACTCGACGCCGCGGTGGCGAAGGCGGCAAAGGCAGCCGGCATGGAAGCCCCGACCGACACGCGCCTCGAAGGCGACCGCGAAGTGCTCCTCCAGCAGCTCCGCGCCGAGCGCACCCAGGCGGCTGCGGACGCACAGTTCGTGGCAGACGGCGGCGTGTTGCCCGTCAAGCCGCTCTTCGACGACCCCTTCAAGCGTTGACCGCACTTCCCCTCCCGCAAGCGGGAGGGGGGCAGGGGGGCGGCCCCGCGTTCTCCGCATACGATACGGCTAGCGAGATTAGCCGACGCACAAGGCGGCGGCAGTGATGTCGAACAGTCCGCGCCTCCATGTTCTCCCGTGAAGGCGGGAGCCCAGTCTGGGTCCCCGCCTTCGCGGGGAAACAAGCTTCCTTCGTCTAAACTGAAACGTGCCGATCCAGTCCGGGTAATGGGGCGCACGCGAATTCTCGCGAGCCCAACTAATTTCCTGTCAAGCGGGGCGGCTGGCCCTCGCCCGACGGAAGGGGGAGGCAAGCGCAAACCCTTCGTCCGTCATCCTGACGAAAGTCAGGATCCAGGGTAAGTCGGGCCGACGTTCTTGGCTCTGGATCCTGACTTTCGTCAGGATGACGGAGTGAAGTTCGTCACATTCGCCAACACTATCCCCCCGAACACTCCGTTGCTAACTGCAACGGATGGTAACCGCACCCGACACAGATTTCGTGCCCGCCAGCCACAAGGGCCTGACCTACCCCTTCGGCGGCGCGGAGCCCGCATCGGGCGAAACGATGCAGGTCGCCCCCGGCATAGACTGGGTCCGCCTCCACATCCCTGGCCCCTTACGCCACGTAAACTGCTGGCTCCTCACCGACACCGACGGCGAAGCGCTGGTCGACACCGGCATGAACACCGCGGCCGCACGCGACGCCTGGAAAGCCATCTTCAAAGGCCCCAAAGCCAACACCCGCATCACTAAAATAATCGGCACCCACTTCCACCCGGACCATGTCGGTCTCGCCGGCTGGATGTGCGACTACCACGCCGCCCCCCTGATCATGACCCGCGCCGAGTGGCTCACCGCGCGCATGCTCGCCGCCGACGCGCGCGACTCGGTCCCGCACGAAATGCTCGCCTTCTGGCGCAGCGCAGGCTGGGACCCAGAACAGATCGACCACGCTACCGCCAAGGGCTGGGCCGGCTTCCGCAAAATCATCACGCCGCTCCCGCTCAGCTACACCCGCATCGAAGACGGCGACACGCTCACCATCGGTACGCGCGACTGGCGGATCGTTACCGGCTCCGGCCACTCCCCCGAACACGCGTGCCTGTACGACGAAGCCGGCGGCATCCTCATCGCCGGCGACCAGGTCCTCCCCCGCATCAGCCCCAACGTCTCGCTAGGTGTGACCGAACCGAACGCCGATCCCTTGGGCGAATGGTTCGCCTCGATCGCCAAGCTCAAGACGCTGCCCGCCGACCTGCTCGTCCTCCCCGGCCACGGCGACCCGTTCACCGGCCTCCACACCCGCCTCGACGCCATGGACCGCGAACACCGCGAACGACTCGACGAACTCGCCGTCTTCCTCGCCGAGCCCCGCCGAGCGGTCGATTGCTTCGGCCGCCTGTTCCGCCGCGCGATCGGGCCCGACGTGCTCGGCATGGCGACCGGCGAAGCGCTCGCGCATCTCCGCCGCCTCGAAGTCGAAGGCCGGGCGACCCTCGACACGCACGATGGCGTATGGTGGTGGCGCGTGGCCTGAGTTAGCATGCGGCCGAATTCAAGAGGATAGGCCCATGTGCGACGAGCATACCGCAGACGATAACGAAGCCTATCTGGCCGGCGTCTCGCGCCGCCAGTTCGGCATGATGACCGGCGCGATGGGGCTGACGATGCTGCTGCCAGCGCCCGCGAACGCCGCCGTCATCAAGGGCCGCGACGTGTCGATCGCAACGCCCGACGGCAAGGCCGACGCCTATTTCGTCGCGCCCGCCACCGGCAAGCATCCCGGCGTGCTGATCTGGCCCGACATCATGGGCCTCCGCCCCGCTTTCCGCCAGATGGCCGACCGCCTCGCGCAATCGGGCTATGCGGTGCTCGTCGTCAACCAGTTCTACCGCTCGACCAAGGCGCCGTTCCTGAAGCCCGGCGAGTCCTACGACCAACCCGAAGTCAAGAGCCGCATCGCCCCATTCCGGGAAGCCCTCACGTCCGAAGGGACGGTTCGCGACGCGAAAGCCTTCACCGCCTTCCTCGACGCGCAACCTCAGGTCGACCGCAAGCGTGGGCTGGCCACCACCGGCTATTGCATGGGCGGCCCGATGGTCATGCGCACCGCTGCTGCCGTGGCGAACCGCATCCGCGCAGGCGCGACCTTCCACGGCGGCGGCTTCGTCACCGACAAGCCCGACAGCCCGCACCTCCTGATCCCGCAGATGAAAGCGCAATACCTCATCGCGATCGCCGCCAACGACGATGCCCGCGCGCCGACGGAGAATGATACGCTCCGCACCGCGTTTGCCACCGCGAAACTCCCAGCCGAGATCGAGGTCTACGCAGGCACCATGCACGGCTGGTGCCCGCCCGACTCGAAGGTGTACAATCCGGTCCAGGCGGACAAGGCTTGGGCACGGATGTTGGCGTTGTTCGACAAGGCGTTGGTATAAGGGCGCGGGGGCTTAATTGTAGGCCCCGCCTTCCCCTTGTACTCCCGCGAAGGCGGGAGCCCAGTCTGGATCCCCGCCTTCGCGGGGAAACATTCTGCACGCCCTTGACCGTACCCGTGCTCCATGAGACCATCGTTCACGATCCGTTCTCAAGGAGAGTCGCATGGCCCTGACCTTATACACCAACCCGATGTCGCGCGGTCGCATCGCGCGTTGGATGCTCGAAGAGGTCGGTGCCGAGTACGAGACGGTCGTGCTCGGCTATGACACGACGATGAAGGCCGACGCGTATCGCGCGATCAACCCGATGGCCAAGGTCCCCGCGCTGGTCCACAACGGCAAGACCATCACTGAATGCGCTGCGATCTGCGCCTATCTCGCCGAAGCATTCCCCGAAGCCGGCCTCGCGCCACGCGATGACGAACGCGCCGACTATTATCGCTGGCTGTTGTACGCAGCCGGCCCCGTCGAAGCGGCCGTCGGTAATCGCGCACTCGGTGTAGTGCCGGACGCCGCGCAACAGCGGATGATCGGCTATGGCAGCCTCGACCGCGTCATCGACGTGCTCGAACAGGCGGTTGCCGCGCACTCGTACATCGCCGGCGACCGTGTCACTGCCGCCGACGTCTATGTCGGATCGCAAGTGATCTGGGGGATGCAGTTCGGCTGGCTGCCCAAGCGCCCGACCTTCACCGACTATGCCGCCCGTTTGATTGAGCGTCCGGCGTACAAGCGGGCTGGAGATCTGGACGACGCCCTGATCGCTGCTGCAGCCTAGGGTCGGCCGACGGTGCGCAACCAGCCACTCAACCCGTCATCCTGACGAAAGTCAGGATCCAGAGCCACAGGCGCTAACTTTTGGTATCCTGGGTCCTGACTTTCGCCAGGATGACGTTGGTATTGGCCCGCACGGGGCGTGTTGCAATTGGATTTCTGGGAGAACCGATTGCGTATTGCGTATTGCGTATTGCGTATTGCGTATTGCGTATTGCGTATTGCGTATTGCGTATTGCGTATTGCGAGTTCGAAGGTTGCAAACTCGTTCCACCACCCGGGATTGGCCCGGCCATGATCCGACAGGCTCCGTACCTGCGGACCAACAGCATCGCTACCGCCCCGTTGTTCTCCCGCGAAGGCGGGAGCCCAGACTGGGTCCCCGCCTTCGCGGGGAAACACGCTTGCGACCCGGACCGCGTGACCGCCGCCGTGGCCAGAAGGCTACCGGCCAGCTAATACCGTCTATCGACCCCGGTTCTGGCAGGCAGGAACCACTCCCCCACGACGTGGCACCGATCGTCGATCGTCGATCGAAACCCAATCGAGCCGGCCTCGGCGAGGCAACGCCCACCACGACCCAGATCAGCCAAGGATCTCGGCGTCAGTCGCCAGGCGTCAATCAGCGCACGCCGACTCTCAAATTCCGATCAGGCCGCCCACTTCGCCAGCCAGTCGGCCAAGGCCTGCGGACCCATCGACCGGGCATCCGCCAGTTCGGTCTCATGCCCGGCGTTCAGCAACTTGTTGCTGCGCGGATCGACGATCAGAACCGCTGGCACGCCCTTCAGGCGGCCCTTGATCCCGTAACCCGCTGCAATCTGGCCGTTCTTGTCGAAGCGGCCGACGTCAACCGTCACCACCACGAACTTGCTGTCCACGAACCGCTTCATCTCCGGCAGGTCGATCGTCCCCGCGAGCAGACGGCAGTCGAGGCACCAGTTGCCGCCGAGATCGATCAGCAACCGCTTATGCGTCTTCAACGCCCGCGCACGGGCGGCTGCAACCTGCGCATTGGCGTTCGCCGATTCATTATACGGCAGCGGCAAGGGCTGCGGCAGCTTGTCGAAGCTCGTCGTGTTGACGTGCGGCGCCACGACTTTCGCGCGTGGAGCGGCGGGGGCGGCCACGGCAGTTGCGAGCAAGGCAAGCGCGGCGAGACGGCGCATCGACATCATTCATATCCTCCGATCACGGCATTCAGGAAGCTCGGGAATGGTCCGTTCCAGCCATCCACCGGCGTTTCGGCGATCGGTTGGCGGCGACCACCGGTTGGATCCGCAGGGATGCGCTCCGTCCGTGGCGGCTCGACCTTCGCGGCTTCCGAACGAACAGCTTGCGTGCGAACTGGTTCCGACCTCGCAGGCTCCGACCGCGCAGGCTCCGACCGAACGGGCTCCGACCGAACGGGCGCCGCGCGAACCGGTTCGACATACGCCGGTTCGACATACGCCGGTTCGACCCGTGCCGGCTCCGCAACGCGCGGCTTTACCGCAGGCACGGGCTCGTCGATCGGCGTCCGCTCCCAGCGCGGACGCTTGGCCACCGCAACCGGCTCGGCCGCAGCCAGCACCTCGGCGACGATCGCCGGGGCCACCGTATCCGCCCGTGGAACCCGCCGCGTACGTGGCCGATCCGACTCCTCGGCAGCCGCCGCCGCAACCGGCACTGGCGTAAACGTCTCGGACCGCGCGCCGCGACGCGGCCGTGCGCGCCGCGTTGTGCCATCGTCTTCGGCCGCAGCAGTAACTGCCGCCGTCTTCGGCTCGGCAACCTTCAGCCGCTCGATCGTCTGCCCGGTAAGCTTCTCGATGTTGACGATGTTCTCGGCATCGTCCGGCGCGACGAACGTGTACGCCGTTCCCGTTGCCCCGGCGCGACCCGTCCGACCGATCCGGTGAACATAGTCGTCCGGATGCCACGGCGCGTCATAGTTGAACACCGTCGACACGCCCTTGATGTCGAGCCCGCGCGCCGCGACGTCCGACGCGACCAGGATAGTCACCGCGCCCGTCTTGAAGAGCTCGAGCTCGGCCAGCCGCTGCGGCTGTTCCATATCGCCGTGGATCTCGCCCGACTTGTAGCCCGCCTGCTTCAGCACCTTGTTCAGGTCGCGCACCGTCGTCTTGCGGTTGCAGAAGATGATCGCGTTGGTCACCTCTTCCTGCGCGAGGATGCGGCGCAGCGTGTCGCGCTTGGCGGTCTGGCTTGGCACCGGCACCAGATACTGCTTGATGTTGAGGTTGGTCGACGCCGGGCGCGATACCTCGATCGTCTTGGGATTGGTCAGGAACTTGTCCGCTAGCTTCTTGATCGGCGGCGGCATCGTCGCCGAGAACAGCAGCGTCTGGCGCTGCTTCGGCAGCTTGGTGCAGATTTCCTCGATGTCCGGAATGAAGCCCATGTCGAGCATCCGATCCGCCTCGTCGATCACCAGCATTGAACAGCCGTTGAGCATGATCTTGCCGCGCCCGAACAGGTCCATGAGCCGGCCCGGCGTCGCGATCAGCACGTCGACGCCCTTTTCCAGCGCGGCGAGCTGGTCACCCATCGACACGCCACCGATCAGCAGCGCCATCGAGAGGTTCGAATTGACGCCGTATTTCTCGAAATTCTCCGCCACCTGCGCGGCGAGTTCGCGCGTCGGTTCGAGGATCAGCGAGCGCGGCATCCGCGCGCGGCTTCGGCCATGCGCCAGGATGTCGATCATCGGCAGCACGAACGACGCGGTCTTGCCGGTGCCCGTCTGGGCGATGCCGATGATGTCGCGCATCATAAGCACGGACGGGATCGCACCGGCCTGGATCGGGGTCGGCTCGGTATAGCCGGAGTCGGTGACTGCCTTGAGCAGTTCGTCGGAGAGGCCGAGATCGGCAAAACTCATGCAAATGTCCGGTAAATGGAGGGTGAAATGCACTGCCCTCAAGCGTTCCGGCGCTCGCCGATTTGGCGACAAATGTCAAGGAAACGCGGTGAATGGAGGGCGGGGAGGGGGCTGCGAGCGGGTATTTCCGCAAAAACTCCCGTCATCCTGACGAAAGTCAGGATCCAGAGCCGAGCAGCATACCGTCAGTTACTCTGGATCCTGACTTTCGTCAGGATGACGGAGCGAGGTGAGACTGCGTTCGCCACGCGAGTGACTGGTCGGCCCCCCGCTACTTCTTCGCCCGCAAGCTCTTGAACCCCTCGATCTCGCAGCGTGCACCGGATCGCATGCGGATCGCATCGCGGTCCTTGCAGATCATCCCGTCCGCGCCCGGCCTCAGATAGAATCCCGAATAATAATCGAGCGGCTTGCAGTCGCCGTCCAGCCGGGCGCGCAGCCGCGTCGTGTCGTCCATCACCAGGTCGACCGCGCCATCCTTGTTGAGCATGGCGCCAGCGATCTCGTCGACAGCGATGCATTTGGGGCCCTTATGCTCCTTCCAATAGGTCGGCGGCGCGTAGGTACGAACGGGGGGCCGGCTCATCCGGGGGACGCGGATGATGATGCGTTCGTGGATCGAGACCTGCGCGATCTGCATGCCATCAAGCTCGAATCCCGAAGACTGCCCGGACGACGGTACGTCGCGCAATGCCACAGCAAAGGGACCCGCGAGCGCGAGCAGGGTGGCGGGTATCGCGGGGTGAATCATGGTGTCTGGATCATGCTGACGTAATCGTTAGCGCCTATCGTTGAACGCGCGATGAATTTTGTCTAGCGCCGCGTACATGGCCGAAATTCAGTCAGCAATCCTGACGCCTTCGCAGGCGGCAATGCTCGAATCGCTCTCCTCGCATCTCGACGCGAAGGCGATCGTCACCGACCCCGCCGATATCGATCCCTGGCTGCACGATTGGCGCGGCCGCTTCCACGGCGCCGCGCCCGCAATGCTCGCGCCGACCTCGACCGCCGAGGTCGCGCTGATCGTCGCGGCGGCCGCCAAGCACCGCGTGCCGCTGGTCGCGCAAGGCGGCAACACCTCAATGGTCGGCGGCGCGACCGCCCCCGCCGACGGCAGTGCGCTGATTCTGTCGCTGCGTCGCCTGAACCGCATCCGCAGCCTTGATGCCGACGCCGGGCTCGCCATCGCTGAGGCCGGCGTAATCCTCGCCGACCTAGACGGCGCTGCGCAAGGGGAGGGCTGGCGCTTCCCGCTGACGCTCGGCGCGCGTGGCACGGCGACGATCGGCGGCCTCGTCTCGACCAACGCCGGTGGCACGCAGGTCCTCAAGTTCGGTACGATGCGCGGCCTCGTCGCAGGCGTCGAGGCGGTGCTCGCCGATGGCAGCATCTACGACGGCCTGTCCGCACTCAAGAAGGACAACCGCGGTTACGATCTCGACCAGCTTTTCATCGGCGCGGAAGGCACGTTGGCGATCGTCACCGCCGCCACCCTTCGCCTCGCCCCCGCAATCGCAGCGCGTGGCACGGCCTGGGTTGGTATCGGCTCGCCTCAGGCCGCGCTGAAACTCCTGCGGACGATGCAGGCGAAGACCGACGCGATCGAAAGCTTCGAGATTCTCCCCGCCGAGTCGCTCGACGCCGCCATCGCGCACCTCCCGAACGCCCGCGCACCGCTCGCCGGCCGCCACCCCTGGCACCTCCTGATCGAGGCGACCTCGGCCACCACCGAAGGCGAATCCCCAACCGCGCTGCTCGAACGCCTGCTCGGCAAAGCCCTCGAAGACGGCGCGATCGAAGACGCGACGATCGCCACCAGCGAAGCCCAGTCGCAGGCGTTCTGGCTGCTCCGCGACTCGCTCTCCGCCGCCGAACGCGCGCTCGGCCCCGCAACGCAGCACGACATCTCGATCCCCGTCGAGACGATGCCGCGCTTCATGATCGAGGCGGCGGGGGCGTGCGACGCGCGCTTCCCCGGCACGCATGCGAGCGGCTTCGGCCATCTCGGCGACGGCAACGTCCATTTCCACGTCCGCGCCGCCCCCGGCACCGACCCCGCGCACTGGTATGCCGAGGACGCGCCGGTGGTGACCCGTTTCGTCGGCGATCTCGTGACCGCGGCCGGGGGCTCGATCTCGGCGGAGCACGGCATCGGCCAGATGAAGCGCGACGAACTCGAACGACTCTCGTCGCCCGCACGCATGATGGCGCTCAGGGCGATCAAATCCGCGCTCGATCCGCTCGGCATCCTCAACCCCGGTAAGCTCGTCACACTTGCACGCCCGCCCGGCGCACCATAGAGCCTCGCCCCAATCGGTGGCATGAGCCACCGGCATTTCGACCGACCGATCCGGAGAGTAACATGGCCAGCACCGCCCAGCTTCCGCTTTTCTATAATGGCCTCGAGCCGCTTTCGAGCGACACGCACGCGAACTACAAGGTCCGCCCGCAGGACAGCGCGCCGTTCCTGGTCGGCCAGCACGCGATCCCGATCACCGTCGACGAGTTTCCGCTGGTCCAGCGCCACATGCCGATCGTCTTCTCGGTCGGCGACGACGCGATCCCGCTCGCGCTGATGGGCCTGAACGAGGGCGTCAACGTGTTCGTCGGCGAAGACGGCAAGCTGACCGAGAACACGTTCTACGTACCCGCCTATGTCCGCCGTTACCCATACATGCTCGCGCGCCTGCACCCGGAAGCACAGGAACTGTCGCTCTGCTTCGACCCGACTTCGCAGGCGATCGGTGATTTCGAGGACGGCGATGCGCTGTTCGAGAACGGCCAGCCGACCGAGCTGACCAAGAACATCCTCGGCTTCAACGAGTCGTTCGAACAGGCTGGCGCCCGCACGCAGAACTTCATGAACGAGCTGCGCGAACTCGAACTGCTGATGGACGGCGAAGTCACGATCCAGCCCGATGGCGCCGAGCAGCCGTTCGTCTATCGCGGCTTCCAGATGATCAACGAAGAGAAGCTGATCGACCTGCGCGGCGACGCGCTGCGCAAGATGAGCAAGTCGGGCATGCTCCCGCTGCTGTACGCACACCTGTTCTCGCTGTCGTTGATGCGCGACATCTTCGCGCGCCAGGCGCAGCTCGGCATGACCCCGCAGCAGCAGATGCCGGCACCGGCGCAGTTCAACGTCTGATAGCGAAGCCGGGAGGTCGCGAAAATTATTTGGGGTGCGGTGCAGCAGGGGTTGAACCAAAACGGCGCTCACCCATTTAGATCCTGTACGGCATCGTGTCCCCCCCTTTCGCGGCGCCGTACGGGACGCTTCTAGCGTCCCTCCTCCCTGAACCTAGGCCACTCCGTGCGACATGCACGGGGTGGTTTTTTTTGGCCTCCGCGATGCGCCGGGCCCGTCCGCTCCTCCCACCCGTTGCGTGCCCGTGGAATTATTCGAAAGCCTCGACGTCATCCTGCTCGCCGCGCTGGTCCTGCTGGTCCTCGCGCGCAAGTTGAACGTGCCGTATCCCACCTTGCTGGCGGTGGCCGGGATCGCCTTTGCCGCATTGCCGTTCGCCCCGAAGATCACGGTCGAGCCGCATCTGGCGCTGGCCTTGTTCATCGCACCCGCGCTGCTCCACGCTGCGTATCACACGAGCCCGCGCGCCTTGCGGCGACACTGGTTTCCACTGCTGAGCCTCGCCGTGTTCGCGGTACTCGTCACCGCCGCGGCGGTTGCACTGGTCGGCGTGACGCTAGGTGGTTTACCGCTCGCCGCCGCGTTCGCCTTGGGTGCGATCGTCGCACCGCCCGATGCAGCTGCATCGGAAGCGGTGCTCGGTAAAGTCGGCATCCCGCGCCGCGGCCTGTTGCTCCTCCAGGGCGAGAGCCTTCTCAACGACGCCACGGCGCTGTTGTTGTTCGGGCTCGCGGTGGCCTTCGCGACGCATTCCGACACGCCGGTGACGCCGCTCGCGCTCGCCGCGGCGGTGCCCGGCGGGATCGTCCTTGGCGTTATCGCCTCGTGGCTGTATCTCCGCGTGACGCCGCTGTTTGCGCGGACGCTCGGCGCGAGCCTCGCCGATTTCGCGGTGACGTTCGGGATATGGCTGCTCGCCGAGCGGCTGCATATCTCGCCGGTGCTCGCGGTCGTCACGTTCGGGATGATCGTGTCGCAGCGCCGCCCGATCGGCCAGCCCGCGCGCGATCGGTTGCAGGGCGCGGCGGTATGGTCGGCGGCGGTCCTCGTCCTCAACATCATCGCGTTCGCGCTGATGGGGCTGCAATCGCGCGACGTGCTGGTCGGCCTGCCCGCCGCCGAGCGCTGGCCCGCGATCGGGTTCGCCGCCGCGGTGCTGGCAACCGTGCTCGTCACGCGCATCGCGTGGGTGTTCTTCGTACGGTTCGTTGAGGGCGTGATCGCCAACCGATATGCGCCGTCCTGGTTGCCCAAGCCACCGCCGTGGAATGCGTCGATCATCCTGTCCTGGTCGGGTATGCGTGGCCTCCTGACACTGGCGACCGCATTCGCGTTGCCGCGGTCGGTGCCGGGTCGAGACCTGATCGTGCTGGCGGCGTTCGGCGTCGTGATCGGCACGCTGGTGCTACAAGGGCTCACGCTCGGCCCGCTGATCCGGCGTCTAGAACTGGGCGCGGATACCGGCCTCGCCGACGAGATCGCCCCCGCGCGCAAGCGACTGATCGATGCCGGCCTCGCAGTACTGCCGGCGCGCGAAGGCAAGGCGGCGGACGCGCTGCGCTTTCGCTACGGCGCGGCAGGCAAGGTCACCGCTGAGGCCGAAGATCCGCAGGCAACCTCGGAATTTGACGAACTCCACCTCGAGATGATCGCCTGCCAGCGCGTCGTGCTGCACGAGATGCGCGACAAGGGCGAAGTGGCTGAGGACGTCTATCGCCGCTTGCAGGAGGAACTCGACTGGGCCGAGGTCGACGCGCGCGCGTTCGGGGACAACATCCTCACGGCGACCTGAGGGCGCGCGCGGAACATCGGCATGCGCTACGCTGTTTGAGAGAACCACCGCAGAAAGGGTCGATGCATGTCCGAGGCGAATTCGTGAGCAAGTCCGTGAAGCCCGCCCCGCCGAAGACGCTCGTGATCTTCGGCGCCTTTGGTGACCTGACCCGCCGCTTGCTGATGCCGGCACTGATCAACATGACCCGGCTCGGGCTGGTCGGTAATGATTTCCATGTGCTCGGCGTCGGCATCGACGAAGGAAACGACCAGTCGTTGCGCGAGGCGCTTGGCAGCTTCGATGCGAAGGGCGAGGGCGATGGCGAGAAGGGCGACGCCTGGGCGCGGCTCAAGGACCGGGTTGGCTATCTCCAGGGCGATTTCACCAAGGACGACGTCTTCGAGCAACTCAAGGCCCGGGTGAACGGCAACGTCGCGTTTTACTTCGCGGTGCCCGCCAAGTTCTTCGGCACGATCGTCGACAAGCTCGCCGACCACGGCCTGATGGCAGAGACGCCGCATGGCTTCCGCCGGATCGCGATCGAAAAGCCGTTCGGCCACGACCTCGCCTCCGCCCGCGATCTCAACGCACGCATCCTCGCCCGCGTGTCCGAGGCACAAATCTACCGGATCGATCATTTCCTCGGCAAGGAAACCGTCCAGAACATCATGACCGCGCGGTTCGCGAACATGATGATCGAGCGCGTCTGGAACTCGGACTGCATCGCACACGTCCAGATCACCGCCGCCGAGACGGTCGACGTCGGCACGCGCGGCAAATTCTACGACGGCACCGGCGCGCTGCGCGACATGGTCCCCAACCACCTGTTCCAGCTGCTCGCGATGGTCGCGATGGAGCCGCCCGCGAGCTTCGATGCCGAGGCGATCCGCAACGAAAAGGGCAAGGTCCTCAAGGCCGTCCGCGTCTATTCGCCCGGCAAGGCGAAGCGCAACGGCGTCCGCGGCCAGTATACCGCTGGCAAGGTGAAGGGGGTGGATGTCCCCGCCTACACCGCCTCGCCCGACGTCGCGCCGGACAGCCGGACCGAAACCTATGTCGCGCTGAAGCTGATGGTCGACACGTGGCGCTGGGCAGGCGTGCCGTTCTACCTACGCACCGGCAAGGCGATGACGTGTCGCGATACCGAGATCGCGATCACCTTCAAGCCGGTCCCGTTCGCGTCGTTCCCCGGTGCCGCCGCCGACATGCTGCCGCCCAACCGCCTGATCATCCAGATCCAGCCCGACGAGGGGCTGAGCATGGACATCAACATCAAGCGACCCGGCCTCGAAGTCGCAACCGCGCCGATCGCGCTCGATTTCCGGTATGCCGATGAATTCGATATCGGTCACCTGACCGGGTACGAGTCGCTGATCTACGACCTGTTCGTCGGCGACCAGACGCTGTTCCAGCGGGCGGACGCGATCGAGGCGGGCTGGGCCGCGGTGCAGCCGTTCCTCGACCTCTGGGCGCATGACGCCGCCATGCCGGAACCGTACGAGGCGGGCACGCTCGGACCTGCCGCGGCGGATGCACTGCTCGCACACGACGACCACACCTGGCACGAACTCGCCCCCGCGGGCCAGACCGTCCCGTAACACCTAACCGCTAGTTAGGCGCCACCCCGGCGAAGGCCGGGGCCCAATTGGGGAACGTCGCTAACGAGGGGCTGCGCTCCGTTATGCCGACTTTGCCAATTGGGCCCCGGCCTTCGCCGGGGTGGTATTTTTATTCATATGCGATTCGTGCTCAAACCCGCTCGGTCAGCTCGATCTCGCCCTCGACTTCCATCTCGTCCTCGTCGCCCATTTCGTCCATGTCGGGCATCGTGAAGTCGGCCTTCCAGTCATAGACCTTCTCGACCCCGCCCTGCACCCAGACGCGCACCGCGCCAGACGTGATCTCGCCGCCCATTGCGCCGACGAAATCCGCGACCAGCGAATCCGCCGCATCCTCGTGATCGGTCGCGCCGGGGATCGTCGCGGCGGTCATTTCTTCATCGAGTTCGATGATCTGCGCCCAATATTGCTTCGCCATGTGATGCTCCTGCGTAGATGAAAGGCCGTCAGCCGGGGTATATGAGACGCCGTCAGCCGGCGGTGATGATAGGGTGATCCTCGCGCAGCCGGTCCGCCAGCCGCTCGACCGCGTCGACCTCGCTCGCGCTGCCCGACGGGGTCACCGCCCAGTTGCAATGCGCGTGCGTCGCGAGGCTGTAGACCTTCACGTCGCCGACGATCAGCCGCCACCGCCGCCGGTCGCCGCTATTGTACCGGACGAGGTTGGTGACGAACAGGCTCTGGAGATCCGATGCGGTCATCCGCGCCCCATAGCGACAATCGCCCGCCCGCCGCCACCGCAAACGGGCCAGCGATGGTGACTACTGATCGCGTACCAAGCGGGAAACGCTAAGAACCGACCGCGATCGACGCCGTCACGCCCGGATCGTCCCGCAGCCGCAGGAACAGCGTTCCGCCGACCGGCTTCGGCACCGCGAGCGAAGCCCCGGTGAACCCGTTCGGCACGCGAACCGCGTCGGCAAACCCAGCATTCGCCGCGATCGACTCGATCAGGAACAGGTCGCTCCCGGTCAGCGTACAGGTCTCCTTGCACGCGACCCCCGCCAATGCCGGCGTCCGCACCAGCGTCGTGAGCGGCACCCAATCCCCCGCAACGCCGCCTTGCACCAGTCGCCATTTGAGCGGCCCATGCGCGGAAACTCCGAGCGCCTTGCCTGGCTCCACCGACACTACTGCGATCCGGTCGTCCTGCACCGTCAGCCCGCGCCCCGACGTGACACTGGTCGTCATCGCGCCATCCGCCGTCGCGATCTCGACACTGTCGCCGGCAGAAAATCGTGTTCCCTCCGCACGCAGCGAGAAGGTCAGGCGGGCATCCTGCGCGATAGCCGTATCACCGGCCAGCACGACCGGCAGGCCAGGGGAGGGGGGCGCCACCACGCTCTTGGCGATCAGCGTAGCCTTGGGCCGCGCCGCGGCGACGGTGAACTTCACCGACCGCTTCCGTCCATCGGTCAGCGTCACGAGCGCCGTCTTCGTCTGGCCAGCAGCGAACGTCGGCACCGTACCCGCCGCCAGCGCCAGTCGATCCGCCTTGTCCGCCCGCACAACGTCGCCCGGCTTGAACGCGACCCCGTCGATCGTCATCGACGCCACCAGATCGAGCCGCGTCCCACTCAACGTCCCAGACGCATCGCCGGCATACAGCGTCAGACCATCGATCCGCCCTGCCTCGGCGAGTGCGGTCAACGCGATCTTGTCCGGCGCCTCGACCCCGTATTGCTTCACAAGGAGCGACAATTTCCCCGGCGCAGCCTTAGCCAACGGCAAGGTCAACCCGATACGCTCGCCGGTCGACGTCCACGCGAGCGGCACGTCGCCCGCAGCACTGACCAATGTCACCGACTCCACGCAACTCGGCGTCGGCCCCGCCAGCGAGACCGGATTGTCGCGCCCGACCACGAGACTCTCGGGGTCGGTATCGACCATCTGCCACCCACCGGCGCGCGGCACCTGCAACCGAAACCGTGGCCCGTCGAACGGCGTGAAGCCCCAGCGGCCGTGCAACGTCGCATCGGTCACGCTGCTCAACCCCGCGGTCTGCATTCCGACCTGGTCGAGCACATATCCGCCGCGCTCCGCATCCGCCTGCACCGGTAGTTCGACCACGCCCCCCTGCGGCGTCGTCACCCGCAAGCTCATGTCATGCGCGAACTTGGTCGCATAGATCAGCGGCGCGCCCTCGACCGGCAACACCAGATCGGGCTTGGCCGCACACGCAAGCCGGTCGGCCTCCGCCCGCCGCATCGTCGGCGTCTGCGGTGCGCCCGTCTCGATCACCGGCATCGCCACGACCATCACCGACTTGGGGCTGGCGAACGACGGCGCCGCGTTCAGCAACAGCGCCAGCCGATCGTCGTGCGCCCGCGCCAGTGCCGGAATATACCGGAACTGCGTCGTCTGGAACGCGCCGAAGATCTTCGCCAGATCGCGGACCACGCCGATATACGGGCTGTAATAGCCAAGCCCGCCCTCCGGCGTCGCGCTCAGTTGTAGCGCCAGATCGGTCGGCGCCCCCACCAAGGTATCCGCCAGCGTCGAACTCTGACCATCCGCCAGCACCAGCGAATCACGGCTCTGCGTCAGGCAGGAGGCTTGCAGGTCCGCCGCGAGATCGAGGCATTCCGCCTTCAGCTTGATCGCCAGGCTCCGCGACAACAATGGCGAGACCGCCTCGATCCGCTCCGGCCGCGTCCGCTCCAGCGCATGGATCCCATCGAGGAACGCATCGAGCCGCGCGCGATCCAGCGACGCCTGGTCGAGATCCTGCACCGCGCGCACGAACGCCCCCGGCTGCTTGCGTACCGCCGACACGACGGCATCGAACCCGCCGCTTTCGGGCACCAGGAACACCACCAGTTGCCGCGCGCCCTCCGGTACCGCCAACGCCAGCGCGTTCTTCTTCGCCTTCCACGTCTCGGCCTTGAAGAACCACGATTTCGGCGGCGGCTCGGTCGCGCCGCGCAGGAACGCCGCGACCAGCAGATAGCGCGCGCCGTCGTCCTTCTTGCCGACGGCAAGGTCCGCCGCGATCGACACGCGGTCGCCGGTCGCGAGCCTCGGCACCTGCGCGATCGGCAACGTCGTCGTCCCATGCGTCACGCCGACGCGCAGGCTGGGCCCGGTCAGGTCGAACGGTGCCGGATCGGCGCGCGCAGCCAAGGGCACCAGCGCAGCAGCCAGCGCGCAGAACGGAAGAAATCGAAGCATCATCACGGGCGATCTCGTCGTCGGAAGCATCACAGATGGCCTGTACCGGTGTCGATAATAGGGCAAGATGCGGCACTTGCCCGATCGGCCGCGGTACCGCACACAGCGCGTAACACGGGGAAGGGGACCTACATGATCGCGCGCATTCTCATCGCGACGCTACTCGCGACGACCACCGCCAATGCCGATGCGAAGACCGTCGTCGTTACCGCAGCGCACATGATCGACGTCCTTGCCGGCAAGCGCGTCGACAACCCGCAGGTGACGATCGTCGACGGCCGTATCACCGCGGTCGGGCGCAAAGGCGATGCCGTGCCCGCCGGTGCCGAACGCGTCGATCTGGGCGAGCGGACGCTGCTCCCCGGCCTGATCGACATGCACGTCCACCTGACCAGCGATCCGACGCTCAGCGGTTACCGCCAGCTCGAATTCACCGACAATTTCTGGACCGTCGTCGGCGTCGCCAATGCGCGCAAGACGCTCGACGCAGGCTTCACCACCGTGCGCAACGTCGGCTCGGCCAATTATGACGACGTCGCGCTGAAACAGGGGATCGAGCGCGACTATGTTCCCGGCCCACGCATCGTCCCCGCCACCTACGCGCTCGGCGCGACCGGCGGGCACTGCGACGCGACCGAGTTCCCGCCCTCGGTCCAGGTGCCGCACCCGCAGATCGCCAACACGCCCGACGAGTTTCGCGGTGCCGTGCGGACGATCCGCAAATACGGCGCCGAGGTGGTGAAGGTCTGCATGACCGGCGGCGTCCTCTCGAAGACCGACGCCGTCGGCGCGCAACAGATCAGCCTCGCCGAGATCAAGGCGATCGTCGAGGAAGCGCATATGCTCGGCATGAAGGTCGCGGTCCATGCGCACGGCGCGGAGGGCATCAACGACGCACTGCGCGCGGGCGTCGACACGATCGAACACGCCAGCCTCGCCGACGCCGAATCGTTCCGGTTGGCCAAGGCGAGCGGGGCGTGGTTCGACATGGATATCTACGACGACGACTATATCCTCGCCGAAGGTGCAAAGAATGGCGTCTTCCCCGAAAGCCTGGAGAAGGAGCGTCAGGTCGGTCTGAAGCAGCGCCAGACTTTCCGCGCCGCGCATGCCGCTGGGGTCAAGATGCTGTTCGGCACCGACGGCGGGGTCTACCCCAACGGCAACAACGCGCTCCAGTTCGCCAAGATGGTCGAATGGGGCATGACGCCGATGGAGGCGATCCAGGCCGCCACCTCCAGTGCCGCGATCGCGTTGGCCAGAACGACGGACGTCGGCGCGATCCAGCCGGGCAGGTTCGGCGATCTCGTCGCGATCGACGGCGATCCGCTCGCCGATGTCCGCCAGTTGGAACACCCCGTCTTCGTGATGAAGGGCGGCGCAGTGGTCGTATTGCCGAAGTAAAAGAGGCCTCCTAATCCTCCCCCGCAAGGGGGAGGTGGCTGGCACTTGCCAGACGGAGGGGGAGGTAAGGGACGCGCCCTGCTCCGTGTCCTGTCCCCTCCGACACCCGCGGCGACACCGACCGCTGGCAAGGTAGGGTGCAGTCAACCGACGCCCGGCCGCTCACACGCCACCAACGTTTCACCGCTACCCAGAAGCAGCTCGTCGCATCACGGGTTGCCGTCGGGTCACGTTCAGCCTCCCCCGACCACAACGCCGCGACGACCGCGCGCAGGGGATTTCGACGATGACGACCGACCGCGGGGCGCTGGCCGCCCTGCTCGCCACCATGACCGTCCTGGCCACAGCGACCCCGGCGGCCGCGCAAACCGAGTCGGCCGCACCCGTGCGCGGCCTGGAGCGCCTCCAAACCCCCGGCACGCAGGCGAACCCCGACGCCACCGCGATTCCAGTGCCCGCCGCGCCGACGATCGTCCTGCCGAACACCACGCCCGCTCCACGTCGCACCCCGCGATCGAGTGCTGTGGCAAAGCCAGCCACGGATCGTGCGACTACGAAACGCGAAGGGGTGGATCGCCCGACGACCGAAGCGTCGGCGCGCGAACGAGTAACCACCCGGACGACGCCGGAACAAACGACCCGACCGCGCGCCCCGGACGACGAGTCGACGCGTCCGCCGACATCGGCCGAACCGGCGCCCGTCGCCACGCCCACGTCCGACCCCGCTCTCCAATCGTCGCCATTGCAGACCCCGACCACCGAGGTGGCGCCGCAATCCTCCGCACCGCAACCCACCGCGTCGGTGCCAGCAACGACGCCGGCCTCAACCCCGGAATCCACCCTCTCGACGCCGGAAAAGGGCAGCGCGATGCCGTTGTGGCTTTCGCTGACGGCGATTGTCGTGGTTCTCGGCGCGCTGTGGGCGCTCCGCCGCAAGCCGCGCAGCCACCGGTACGACAGCGTCGAACCCAAAGCCTATGTCGAGCCGACTCCGCCGCCCGTTGCCGCGAAGCCGGTCGTTGCCCAGCCTATTGCTCCCCAGCCAGTCGCCCCCAGGCCGGTCGTCTCCGAACCGGCCGAAACCCCGGCGGCCGTCACCCCTGCCACAGCATCTGCGGTCGCACCCGTGGCTGCCGTGCCAATGGCCGCGCCCAAATTTCTCGAGCCCAAGGGCAAGGTGCCGCCCACGCCGCCAGTCGCCGCGCGTGCCCGACTGACCTGCGAACTGCGTCCGTTGCGCGCGGGTCTCAACCTGCTGAGCGCGACCGTCGAGTGCGAGCTTGTCGTGACCAACACGGGCACCGCATCGGCCGAAGCGATCCGTACCGGCGTCGCGTTGCTCACCGCGCACGCCGATCAGGATCAGGACCTTGCGCAGTTCAACGCGGCGCCCGTCATGCGGCCCGTCGCCCCGCCGTTCACGCTGGCGCCGGGCGAAACGCGGACGATCCGTACCGTGACGGCGATCGCGCGCGAGGTGATCCGCACGATGACCGCGGCCAACCGCCCGATGTTCGTGCCCGTCGTCGCGACCAACATCCTGTACGTGACGGCTGGCGACGAGGCGCAGGCGGCGCGCGCGTGGGTGGTTGGCATCGAGCGCGTGGACTCCGCCAAGCTGGCGCCGTTCTGGCTCGATGCGCCTGCACGGATGTACACGACGGTTGCCGCGCGGCCGCATGCGGTAACGTTCGATCGGTAGGTGAGGGGCTCGCGCGGCGTGCTGACCTTCGACACCCGGTCATGTCCTTGCTTCGAGCGGTAACACCGGGCGTACACGTAAAACTTGTTTCCCCGCGAAGGCGGGGACCCAGACTGGGCTCCCGCCTTCGCGGGAGAGCAATGCCGCGGTTGCGGCGGAGGCTGGACAGTGCAGCTATGCCGCAAAAGGCTGACTGCTTTGGTCCGACGCCCATCACTACGCGCGCGACTGGTTGCGGAACCTTGGATGCGCATCGGAACCGGCGTGAAGCGAGCCCTGCTGGAATGAGCAACGCGATATTCCCGCACAACAAAAAAGGGCGACCCCATCGCTGGGGCCGCCCTTTTTTAGCTGCGGCCAGCAGGGGCAAAGCCCCTGCTTCGTCGGCCGGCATGAATGCCGCCGGCCGGCCTTGCGGAGAGACGATTTAGCCTGCGCTAAATCGTCTCTCCAGCTGCGGCTTACTTGACCTCGACGGTCGCGCCAGCTGCTTCGAGCTGAGCCTTGATCTTGGCTGCCTCGTCCTTCGACACGCCTTCCTTGACGGCCTTGGGAGCCGACTCGACCAGCGTCTTGGCTTCGGTCAGGCCGAGCGCGGTGATCGCACGGACTTCCTTGATGACGTTGATCTTCTTGCCACCGTCGCCGGTCAGGATGACGTCGAATTCGGTCTGCTCTTCTGCTGCAGGAGCAGCGGCGCCGCCGCCTGCTGCCGGTGCTGCGACCGCTGCTGCGGCCGAAACGCCCCACTTCTCTTCGAGCAGCTTCGAAAGCTCAGCTGCTTCGAGAACGGTCAGTTCGCTCAGGCTCTCAACGAGCGCGTTCAGGTCTGCCATGATAAATCTCCATCTCGGGGCTCGTGCCCCATCAGTTCAAAAAGGTAACGAAAGGCCTGCAAGATCAGGCGGCTTCCTTCTCCGCGTAGGCGGAAAGCACGCGCGCGAGCTGCGCTGCCGGAGCCTGCGTGATCGTTGCCAGCTTCGTGGCGGGTGCCACGATGAGGCCAACGATCTTGGCACGCAGTTCATCCAGCGAGGGCAGCGTTGCGAGCGCCTTCACACCGTCGACGTCGAGGGTCGTCGCGCCCATCGCCCCACCCACGATTTCGAACTTGTCGTTCGTCTTCGCGAATTCCACGACCACCTTGGCGGCCGCGACGGGATCGATGGAGCTGGCCAGACCGACCGGACCCGTGAGCATGTCGCCCAGCGAGCTGTAGTCGGTGCCGTCCATTGCGATCTTGGCAAGCTTGTTCTTCGAGACCTTGTAGGTCGCGCCGGCGTCGCGCATCTTGTTCCGCAGCACAGTGGACTGTGCGACGGTCAGGCCGAGGTTGCGCGTGACAACGACGACGCCGACCTCGGAAAAGGTACGGTTCAGCTCGGCTACGGCCGCGGTCTTTTGATCACGATCCATGCCATTCTCCACGTTTTATCGGGCTGTCCGCCGAAACGAACGACCCGGTTACTACCGGAGGCGCAGACAAGCCCGCGCTTCCGGGTGTCTCGTCGATGGGGCATGGGAGAGGGCAGGCGCACGAGGCGCTCCGCAAAATCTCATTCCCCGTCTAGGTGGGAGATTAAGCACCGGCAAACCCGCTGCACCCACTGTCTCGGACGGAGTTCGACGAGCAAGCCCGCCGAACGAAGCCGCGCCTTAGCGGAATTGGCGGGGGAGTCAATTGCCGAGAGGGTCAGGCGTCGAGGTATAGCCCGGTATCCGCGCCATCGAGCCGGCGCATGCGGGCCGCCGCCAGGATGTCGGGCGGCATCAGGCGGGCGTTGATGCCGATCCGGTCGATCGCGGGGTCGACCTTGGTCCAATGCGTCACGCATCCGCATTCGCTGCAGCGATGGAAGCGTAATGTCTTGGCACCCCAACTATAGATGTCGATCGGAACGGATGCTGCGACGCGTACTTCGCTGGCCCGGTAATAAGCCCACAGGACTCCATAACGCCGACAGATCGAGCAGTTGCAGTCGGCTACCCATTCAGGCGGTAGGTCGGCGGACAGCGTTACCGCGCCACAGTGGCAGGAAGCTTCGATCATGAATTGATCTGTGGCTCAGAATTGCGGGGCATTCACGCGTTTTTGCAAATCCCGTCATCCTGACGAAAGTCAGGATCCAGAGCCATTAGGAGTAACGTCTGTAACCCTGGATCCTGACTTTCGTCAGGATGACGGAAGCGGGGGGTAGGGGCGGCGATCTTCATCGAACGGCCGATATGGCGCGCGCGCAAAAAGGGCCGGGATCGCTCCCAGCCCTTCTTAACTTTTAGCGGCGAGACGGGAGTAAATCCCGTCCTCGTCGGTCGCGGTTGCCCGCGCCGGCCGGGCGCTCGCCGTCTCGTGGCCAGCTTTCGCTAGCCACGTGCGGCTTACGCGCCAGCAACCTCGGTCGTGTCGACCTTGATGCCTGCACCCATGGTCGACGAGATCGCGACCTTCTGGACGTACTTGCCCTTGGCGCCGGTCGGCTTGGCCTTGACCACTGCGTCGACCAGTGCGTCGAAGTTCGCGCGCAGGTCTTCCGCCGGGAACGACGCCTTGCCGATGCCCGAGTGGATGATGCCGGCCTTCTCGACGCGGTATTCGATCTGGCCGCCCTTGGCTGCCTGGACGGCGGCCGCGACGTTCATCGTCACCGTGCCGAGCTTCGGGTTCGGCATCAGGCCCTTCGGACCCAGCACCTTACCGAGGCGACCGACGATGCCCATCATGTCCGGGGTCGCGATGCAGCGATCGAAATCGATCGTGCCACCCTGGATGATTTCCATCAGGTCTTCGGCGCCGACGACGTCTGCGCCTGCTGCGAGGGCCTCTTCAGCCTTCGCGCCGCGGGCGAACACGCCGACGCGGACGGTCTTGCCGGTGCCCTTGGGCAGCGTGACGACGCCGCGGACCATCTGGTCTGCGTGACGCGGATCGACGCCCAGGTTCAGCGCGACTTCGATCGTCTCGTCGAACTTCGACGTGGCGCCCGACCGTGCGAGACCGATGGCCTCGTCGATGCCGTGCAGCTTGACGAGGTCGACCGTGACGGCCTTCTGCTTCTTGCTCAGCTTAGCCATGATCTCAGCCCTCCACCACTTCGAGGCCCATTGCGCGGGCGCTGCCTTCGATGATCTTCGTCGCAGCGTCGATATCGTTGGCGTTGAGGTCCTTCATCTTCGTCGTGGCGATCTCGCTCAGCTGGCTGCGCTTGATCGTGCCGGCGACGACCTTGCCCGGCTCCTTCGAACCCGACTTGAGACCAGCGGCCTCCTTGATCAGGTACGATGCTGGCGGGGTCTTGGTCTCGAACGAGAACGAGCGATCCGCATAGACCGTGATGACGGTCGGGATCGGCATGCCCTTCTTCAGTTCGCTCGTGCCGGCGTTGAACGCCTTGCAGAACTCCATGATGTTCACGCCGCGCTGACCCAGCGCAGGCCCGATCGGCGGCGCGGGCTTTGCCTCGCCTGCAGGCACCTGCAGCTTGATGTATCCGGTAATCTTTTTAGCCATGTCACTCTCTTTATGTGAGCCTAGCGGTGATGGCGGCCGTCTCGCAACAGCCTCCCGCAAATTCCATCAATGAAGGTGGAAGCCGGCGCGCATAGCCGAAAACGCGGGGCGCGGCAACCGGCGTTCGCGTCGTCGCGCGGAGGCCGAGGAGGCTGCGCGATCGACCGCGGTTTATTCGAAGACGTCGACTGGCCAGGCGATCTGCTTGGCTGCGGCGTAACAGGCCGACCGCGTGGCGTATCCATCGGAATAGCTGATCAGCCCGCCAGCCTCGTGAAACAACAACCAGGCCCAGGCACCTGCGAGCACGAGGGGTGGCGAAAGGTCGAGCCCCTCGACCTCACGGAGTTCGAGCCGCATCGAGGGCCGCTCACCTTCGACCGGGTTCGTGGGGACGGACTCAGCCTCGTCGAGTGTCCGGCCTATAAAGCGGCCGAACCTGTTGTCAGGCACCATGATGGGGTACGATCGATTCAATCGGCACGGGTTTTCCCCAGTAAAAGCCTTGCCCACAATCGGCACCGAGCGATTTCGCCAGGACGAGGTCGTCGGCGGTCTCGATGCCCTCGATGACCGTTCCGATCGACCGGCTTCGGCAATAATCGATGATTTCCTTCAGCAGCGACGGCGGGAACTCGCCCTTGCGGCACTTCTGGAAGATCTTCCGGTCGATCTTGACCTCGGACACCGGCAGGTCGGAAATGCGATCAAAGTTGGTCGCGCCCTTGCCGAAATCGTCGAGCGAGATGGGTATGCCCATCGTGCCAAGCTCGCGCATGTTTTCCAGCAGGCGACCGTCGAGTCCTGAATAACTGATCTCGGTGAGTTCGATCCCGAGCATGCCGGGGGCGACATGATGGCGTCGCAGCAGGATCGGCATCGCGGCGAGGAAATCCGGATGCGCGAGCACTGCGGCGCTGCAGTTCACCGCGATAGGCACAGGCCTGCCCTCGGCCTCCAGCGCCGCGAGCAGGCGGGCCGCCGCTTCTATCGCAAGCGACGTCGCCGCGACCTCCAGCGAGAGGATCGTCGACGGTGCGAAGATATGCTCCGGGTTGAGCGACGGTCGATTGCGCAACCGCGTGAGTGTTTCGTAGCCGGCGATGCCGTCGTCGTGCAGGTTGCGTTTCTCATGGAATTCATGCGTGAGATTGGGCAGCAACCGGCCTTGCTGGATCAGCCACGAGAGGAAATGACGGTCGCCGGTGTCGCCGTCATGCGGTTGCCGGACGATATGGGCCAGGCGGTCGACGATGTCCTGCGCGGAATAGGGCGTGTCGAGCCAGTCGACATGACCGATGCCGGACTGTTCTGCGAGGGCGATAGCGTCGGGGAAATGCACGCTTGGCCGTAACAGCGTCAGCGTCCCGGAAAACTGTTCTTTATCCAATAAGGCGATGAACGCGTGACGATTGCCGATCGAGGCATCCGGGTTCATCACGATCAGATCCGGTTGAAACGCCAGCCCGGCACGTTCTTCGCTGGCCATGCCGATCCACGCGGTTTTGTGGCCCATCTCTTCGAGTTCACGATGAACGCCATTGTGCGCCGCATTTTCAAGATCGAGAAACAAGACGCGATGACCGGCCCCGGGTAAATCCGGGGAAAGACGACTCCCCGCACTGGCCGAGCGTAAGTGATCGCCACGCAAGGACGATGTTTTCAGGGCCGTGTTCGTCAAGGGCATCAGTCATTTCCTGTAGGCGGATCGCTGAATACGGTTGCATGCGAGTCAAGCTGGTCATGGGGTACATAGAGTTTGCCGAATACGCCGGTCATCATATACGAAAGCGTACTGGCAACTATGCAACGTCTTATACGTGGACTGTCCTACAAGTGTTAGCGCTATATGATTGATGATGGTTAATCGAGCCTTAATGCGAATCATGCGGTTTGGGTCGACAACGAGGACGTAAGACAACTCAATGATAATGAACAAATCTATGACAGTTGGAGTGACCCGCCCGGCATATTACGATTGAAATATATTTTCGTTGTCGACTGATATTGCGGCGCAAGTAAAACGATCGAAGCAACGCGGGTCATGTTCGGGGCATCGCTTTCTATCCAGCGATCATATCGGCCAAGACCTTATCGAATGGCCGGGATGGGTGTGACGTGCAGATCATGCGTATGGATGAGCGCGACGGAGCGGGGACTTGAAAGCACTCATTTTGAACCGAATAATTCTCGGCCGATTGACGCTTCCAACTCTAGTATCACCGGGAATCGGATGGGGGCATCCGATAACAGGGGTGGATATGATCACTTTGTGCCGTGCGACGCTGGTCGCGCTGATGCTGGCGGTTTCGGCGATCGCGCCTGCGTATGCGCAGGAGAAGACGGGACTAAAACCTGGTTTTGTCCTTGCGCCCGGCACCGCGCGGATCGTCCTCATGCGGCCGTCGATCCGGGTCGGCGCGCAGTCGACGGGCGGGATGTACGAGCCGAACGCCGACTGGACGGATCAGGCGAAGGAGAACATCGCCACCGCGCTTGCGAAGGCGCAGACCGGGCTCGGCAACAGTGTCGTCGGGTATGTCGATCCGGTCGGTGCGGGTTCGGCCAAGGTCGCGGAGTATCAGGAATTGTTCGGCGCGGTTGCGTCGTCGGTGATCGAGTATCAGTTCTTCAAGGGCAACCGCTTGCCGACCAAGAAGCGCAAGGACCAGTTCGAATGGGGGCTTGGCCCCGACGTCCGCACGCTGCCTGGGCTCGATAAAGCGGACTATGCGCTGTTCATCACCACCGAGGATCATTTCGGCTCGACCGGGCGAAAGATGCTGCAAGTCTTTGCGGCGATGGCACGCGTTCCGATCACTGCGGGCGTCCACAAGGGCTTTGCCGGACTCGTCGATCTTCGCACCGGAGAACTGGTCTGGCTGAACGCCGACATGCAGATGGGCGGCGATGTCCGCGACGCGGAGGGCGCCGGCAAGCGCGTGAGGCAGTTGCTCGAGGGCTTCCCCGGGAAGCCGGTCGAGGCTCCGGCGACGGTGGCTGCCGTTGCAGCCGCTCCCGCCATCGCCTCGGCGCACTGACATGCGGATTCCGATGGTGGGGCTTTTGCTCGCGACCGCGATCGGTACGTCCGCGCTCGCCGCCGACAAACGCCCGCCGCTACCGACTTACACCCAGGCCTATACCCCAACGACGGTCGACGAGCGCGGGATATGGATGGAGGCGGACGAACGCGAGCGGGTGCAGCGCGACTCCCGGTCGCTGGTCAAGGATCCGGCGCTCAATGCCTATGTCCGCGGCGTGCTGTGCCGGACCGTCGGCGAGGACCGGTGCCGATCTGTCCGGCTCTATATCGACGAGGTGCCGGCGTTCAACGCATACATGACACCAAACGGCGCGATGGTAGTGTGGACCGGACTGTTGCTTCGTGTCCGGAGCGAAGCCGAGTTGGGGGCGATCCTTGGCCACGAGTTCGGCCATTTCGAGCTCCGGCATTCGCTCAAGGACTTCAAGAGCCACCGCACCGGCACCGACGTCATGGCGTGGGCGTCGATTCTCATCCGCAACAGTGCGAACATCCAATACTCCGTGGTGGGCCAGATGTACGCCTTCAGCCGCGACCAGGAACGCGAGGCCGACATGACCGGCTTCCAGTATCTCGCGCGCTCGCAATATCCGTCTTCGGCCGCCGCGGACGTCTGGGAGCACGTCATGGGCGAGGCCGATGCGACCGCGATCGGTCGCAGGGGCAGCGCGCAACACAAATACGTCGCCGGCGTTTTCGCCACCCATCCGACCGACCTCGCACGCGCCACCTATCTCCGCGCCGCGTCGATCGAAGCGCATGGCGTCAAGCCTCCTGTCGTCGACACGCATCAGGCGGCGATGGCGAAATGGCTGCCGGTCTTCCTCAACGACCAGATCAAGCTCAACGATTTCGGCGGTAGCGAGTATCTGCTTGCCAATCTGGCGGACGGTACCGGCTGGACGACGCCGCTGCTGTGCGCCCGCGGCGACCTGTACCGCGAGCGCGGCAATCCGCGCGATCTCGTCAGTGCCGCGCAATTCTACCAGGAGGCGATCGGCAAGGGTGACGCGCCGCCCGAAGCGTATCGCGGCCTGGGCCTGGCGTTGCTCCGCAGCCAGCAAGTCGCCGAAGGCCAGGCCGCGCTCGCGACGTATCTCCGCCTCAAGCCGGCCGCGACCGACGCCGCGCTCATCGCCACGCTGATCTCGTAAGGAGGACGACCATGTCCAGGAAACTCGCCCTGCTTGCCGCAGTCGCAATTCTCGCGTGCGCAGCCCCCGTCGCGGCCGGCAACAAGCTCATCCCCGCCGGCCAGCGCATCGCCGTCGCCAAGTCGGCGATGACGGTGCAGTCGGGCACGGAATGGAACAAGCTGTCCGAGCGCCCCGGTCGCAACGCCGAAACCTGGACGCAGGACGGCGACGAACTGAACGATCTCAGCTTCTATGGCGGCATCGAGTCCGGCAGGCCGCTGTTTCGCGAAGTCGACAAGAAGAACAGGCCGTTGCCGAAGGTCTCGGCGACGATGCTGATCACCGACATCCCGGTGCTGCTCGAAAACAGCTACCGCATCGCGCGCGACGCATCGTCGATGGCGATCGACACGATCGCGCCTATCGAGTTCGCCGGGAGCAAGGGCGTGCGCTTCACCTACACCTTCGCGAAACAGAACGAGACGTTGCAGCGGCGTGGCGAAGCACGCGGCGCGGTGATTGGGGGAAAGCTGTATCTGGTGACGTACGAGGCGCCGAGCTTGTATTACTACGACCGTAGCGCGGCGGCGGCTCGGATGGTGGCGGATAGCGTTCGGTTTTGAGGCGCTTGGATTTGGCTGGGCATCGCCTTGCCGAAGTGCGCTCCTCGGAGCGGGGCGGTCGCCTTACTCCGTCATCCTGACGAAAGTCAGAACCCAGAGCCAAGCAGCGCAGCGTTCCTTAACTCTGGATCCTGACTTTCGTCAGGATGCGGAGCGGGATGTGAGGAGTGGTTTGCGTTCTCAAAGGCGCGACGCGGGAGTAAATCCCGCGTCGTCGGCCGGGCCGGTGGCCCGCCGGCCGGTCGAGACCGTCTCGTGATTAGCCGTTAGCTAATCACGTGCGGCCGTAAGCGCCGCTCTGCGGCTTACTTACTACGCTCGACCTGCTCGAATTCCAACTCGACCGGCGTCGCACGCCCGAAGATCGACACCGAAACCTTGACGCGGCTGCGGTCGAAGTCGAGTTCTTCCACAAGCCCGTTGAAGGTCGCGAACGGGCCGTCGAGGACCTTGACCTGGTCGCCGATCTCGTAGTCGACCTTGACCTTCTGCTTGGGCGCAGCGGCGGCTTCTTCCTTGCTGTTCAGCATCCGCGTGGCTTCCGCCTCGCTGATCGCCTGCGGCTTGCCCATGCTGCCGAGGAAGCCGGTGACCTTCGGCGTGTTCTTCACGAGGTGATACACGTCGTCGTTCATGTTCAGCTTGGCGAGCACGTAGCCCGGCATGAACTTGCGTTCGACCGCGATCTTCTTGCCGCGACGGGCCTCGGTGGTGGTTTCGGTCGGGACTTCGATCTGCTCGACGAGCTGTTCGAGACCCATCCGGGTCGCCTCGGCCATGATCGAGTCGCGGACCTTGCCCTCGAAGCCCGAATAGGCGTGAATGATGTACCAGCGCGCCATGACGGAACCTTGCTTACTGAGCGAGTTTGAGGAGCAGGGAAACGATCGCTTGCAGGATCGAGTCGACGCCGAAGAAGAAGACCGCGAGGATCGTCGTCATGATCACCACCATCACGCCGGTCATGACCGTCTCGCGACGCGTCGGCCACGTGACCTTCGCGGTCTCGTTGCGGACCTGCTGGATGAATTCGAGGGGGGACGTCTTCGCCACGATGTTCTTCGAACCCGCTGATTGAGAAACTGAGATGCGAGACATAGACCCACTAGCCGCTCCCTGTGAAGGGCCGCGGCGACAGGTCCGTTCTCGCTGTCGGAAGCGCGGCAGATAGCTTCCACTCGTCGTGAAAGCAAGTGCGCGGCAGGAGAGGGGTGGGCGTCGTATCGAAAGCGACACAGCGGTGGCCGGGAGAAGTGGCGGGGGAGAGCGCTTGGGTCGCTCTTATCCCCCGCACGATCGTCTTGCCGGTGCCGGTTTGACCGGCGGCTCCGCTCCCACGGTTTCTATTTATCGTTCGGCTTGACGACGGCACCCGAGGTGTACGCCGAACGCAGGCGAAAAAAAAGGCCGGTACGAGACCGGCCATAAAAGTTTTTAGGAGAGGATGCCTGAAAGGCCTGATCGTTGTGCATCGCAGCACATCATAGATCAATTGCGAAAATTGCATTATGGAATGCAGTTTCTGCAATCGCGATGGGCACGCGAAAGCGGCGGGGCAACCGCCGCGATTTTTGCAGGGAATTTGAAGGGGGTGGCAGGAGTGCTCGGATTCGAACCGAGGGCCTTCGGTTTTGGAGACCGACGCTCTAACCAACTGAGCTACACTCCTACACGGACGCGCCCCTTACCCAGCGTTTTCGCGAAGGGCAAGCGTCTCGCGTGCAATTCGTTCGGGAACCATGATCGCGACGATCACGCGTTGGACGATCCGTTATTTGCTCGTTAACCGTAAAGCCGTCTCGTTGGATGTGGGAAGCGTATTACTATGAAGGCGGGATTGATGATGCTGGCGCTGCCGGTCGCGCTGTTGCTCATGGGGGCGGGGCCAGTTCCGCAGGTGTCGGACCTCGGGCCACAGCTCGAACGCTTCACCTATCCGTGGCCGGTCCAGACGATGGAAGTCGATATCGTCGGCAGTCCTGCGCAGATGGCGTTCATGGATATCGCACCACGGCGTCCCAATGGTCGCACGGTCGTGCTGCTCCACGGCAAGAACTTCTGCGGCGCGACCTGGGGCAGTACGGCACGCGCGCTGAGCGAGGTCGGCTACCGGGTGATCGTTCCCGACCAGATCGGCTTCTGCAAGTCGTCCAAGCCCCGCGCGGCACAGTATAGCTTCGAGATGCTGGCGACGTTCACCAAGCGGCTGCTCGAGTCGCGTGGCATCACGCGGGCGACGATCGTCGGGCATTCGATGGGCGGCATGCTCGCGATGCGCTACGCCATTCTCTACCCGGCGTCGGTCGAGAAGCTGGTGCTCGTCAATCCGCTCGGCCTGAAGGATCGCGGCGAGGAGGGCGTGCCCTATACCGACGTCGACACGCTCTGGGCGAACGAGAAGAAGACGAGCTACGCGTCGATCAAGGCGTATCAGCTCGAGAACTATTACCACGGTGTATGGAAGCCGTCCTATGATCGCTGGGTCTGGATGCAGGCGGGCATGTACCAGGGGGCAGGGCGCGACACCGTGGCGCTCGCGCAGGCCAAGACCAGCGAGATGATCAAGACGCAGTCGGTCGCACACGAGCTGTACCGGATCACGCCGTCGACCACCCTAATCGTCGGGACGTTGGACAAGACCGCGTTTGGCCGCGCGCAGGCGCCGGCGAATCTGCGGAAGTTTCTCGAGCCGGTGCCGATGGTTGCGCCGCGGGCGGTGAAGCAGATGCCGAATGCGAACCTGGTGATGCTTGAAGGGCTGGGTCACTCGCCGCAGGTCGAAGACCCTGCGCGATTCGAGAAGACTTTGCTCGCGGTGCTTGGAACACGATCGCGGTAGGAAGAGGGGCGATCCTCCCCCGCCAGGGGGAGGTGGCTGGCTCTTGCCAGACGGAGGGGGAGGAAGGGGTAACGATCGTTACGTGTTCCTCCCCCTCCGTCACCTGCGGTGCCACCTCCCCCTGGCGGGGGAGGATGAGAGAGGTGTCGTCGGCGGACTCGCGTCAGCCATTGTCTCCGCCCACGAAACCAATCACCTACCGCACCCAAACCGATTCCGCCCCGTTGACCCCACCCCCGTCCTGACCTATAGGCGCGGCCTGTTCTTCGGGAGTGTTTCCCGCCGGGCATGCTTGAACATTGCTGGATGCATTCCAGGACCTGAGGGGCGCTCCCGCGTTCCTATGGTCCTTTTTGTATTCTCAGGCGCCTCATGGCTCCAGCAAAGTAACCACTTGAAAGGTGAAGGCTTCAATGCCGACGATCAACCAGCTGGTCCGCAAGGGCCGCGATCCGCAGAAGGCCAAGTCGAAGGTCCCTGCGATGGAAGCAAATCCGCAGAAGCGTGGCGTTTGCACGCGCGTCTACACGACGACCCCGAAGAAGCCGAACTCGGCTCTGCGCAAGGTGGCCAAGGTTCGCCTGACCAACCAGCGCGAAGTCATCAGCTACATCCCGGGCGAGGGCCACAATCTTCAGGAGCATTCGGTTGTCCTGATCCGTGGCGGTCGTGTCCGCGATCTTCCCGGTGTTCGCTACCACGTCCTGCGCGGCGTGCTCGATACACAGGGTGTGAAGGACCGGCGTCAGTCGCGTTCCAAGTACGGCGCCAAGCGTCCGAAGTAAGCCGGTCAGGTATCTGATCATCAAGGCTGAAGTTTAGAAGGAATACAAAATGGCACGTCGTCGTCGTCCCGAAAAGCGGGTCATCCTGCCTGATCCCAAGTTCGGGGATGAGGTTCTGTCGAAGTTCATGAACAGCGTCATGCTGGACGGCAAGAAGTCCGTCGCAGAGCTGATCGTGTACGGTGCATTCGAAACCGTCGAGAGCCGCGCCAAGCGCGATCCGATCGGCGTTTTCCACGATGCGCTGAACAACGTGAAGCCGGGCATCGAAGTCCGTTCGCGCCGCGTCGGTGGTGCAACGTACCAGGTGCCGGTCGAGGTTCGTCCCGAGCGCGCACAGGCGCTGGCTATTCGCTGGCTGATCGGTGCGGCGCGTTCGCGCAGCGAGAACACGATGGCCGCACGGCTGTCGGGTGAGCTGATGGATGCCGCCAACAACCGTGGCAACGCGGTCAAGAAGCGTGAAGATACGCACCGGATGGCGGAAGCCAACCGTGCATTCTCGCACTACCGCTGGTAACAGCGGGCTTCCTGCCGCTGGTAACAGCGGGCTTTGAGGCCTAGCATTGCTATCCGTGTGACGGGCGGTCTTTCGCCTGTCACGCAAACACCTATATATTGGGGAGCCGGCACGTTCGGCTCCCCATATCCTTAAGGAAGCACGATCATGGCCCGCAGCCATCCGCTCGACCGTTACCGCAACATCGGCATCATGGCGCACATCGACGCCGGTAAGACGACGACGACCGAGCGCATCCTCTATTACACCGGCAAGTCCTACAAGATCGGCGAAGTGCACGAAGGCACCGCGACGATGGATTGGATGGAGCAGGAGCAGGAGCGCGGGATCACGATCACGTCGGCTGCGACCACCTGCAAGTGGCGCGCCGAAGAAGGTAAGGGCGAAGAGCACCTTATCAACATCATCGATACCCCGGGCCACGTCGACTTCACGATCGAAGTCGAGCGTTCGCTCCGCGTGCTCGATGGCGCGGTTGCCTGCTTCGACGGCGTTGCCGGCGTCGAGCCGCAGTCCGAGACGGTGTGGCGTCAGGCCGACAAGTACGGCGTGCCGCGCATGTGCTTCGTCAACAAGCTCGATCGCACCGGCGCTGATTTCTACTTCTGCGTCAACTCGATCATCGATCGTCTCGGCGCGCGTCCGGCGGTGCTGTATCTCCCGATCGGCATGGAAGGCGGCTTCAAGGGCCTCGTCGATCTCGTCGAGAACCGCGCGATCATCTGGCTCGAAGAGAGCCTGGGCGCGAAGTTCGAATATGCCGAGATCCCTGAGGATCTGGTCGAGAAGGCCGCGAAGTATCGCAGCGAGCTGATCGAGATGGCCGTCGAGCAGGACGACGCCCTCATGGAGGCGTATCTCGAGGGTAACGAGCCGAGCGTCGCCGACCTCAAGAAGCTGATCCGCAAGGGTACGCTGAGCATGGCGTTCGTCCCCGTCGTTTGCGGTTCGGCGTTCAAGAACAAGGGCGTTCAGCCCCTGCTCGACGCCGTCGTCGATTATCTGCCTTCGCCGCTCGACGTTCCCGCGATCCAGGGTCTGAAGCTCGACGGCGTGACGCCGGACGAGCGTCCTTCGTCGGACGAGGTTCCGTTCTCGGCGCTGGCGTTCAAGATCATGAACGATCCGTTCGTCGGCACGCTGACCTTTGCTCGCATCTACTCGGGCAAGCTGGAGACCGCATCGCAGGTCACCAACTCGGTCAAGGACAAGAAGGAAAAGGTCGGTCGCATGCTGCTGATGCATGCGAACAGCCGTGAGGACATCCAGGAGGCTTTCGCTGGCGACATCGTCGCTCTCGCGGGTCTCAAGGATACCACGACCGGTGACACGCTCTGCGCGATGAACGCACCGATCATTCTCGAGCGGATGGAATTCCCCGAGCCCGTGATCGAGCTGTCGGTGGAGCCGAAGACCAAGGCCGACCAGGAGAAGATGGGCGTCGCCCTCAATCGTCTCGCACGTGAAGATCCTTCGTTCCGCGTTTCTTCCGACCCTGAGTCGGGCCAGACCATCATCAAGGGCATGGGCGAGCTCCATCTCGAGATCCTGGTCGATCGCATGAAGCGTGAGTTCAAGGTCGAGGCGAACGTCGGCGCTCCTCAGGTCGCATACCGCGAGTATCTGAAGAAGCCGGTCGACGTCGACTACACGCACAAGAAGCAGTCGGGTGGTACCGGCCAGTTCGGTCGCGTGAAGGTCAAGGTCACGCCGGGCGAGCGCGGTTCGGGCATCACGTTCAAGGACGAGATCAAGGGCGGCAACATTCCGAAGGAATATCTGCCGGCGATCGAGAAGGGCTTCCGCGAGACCGCTGCTTCGGGTTCGCTGGTCGGCTTCCCGATCATCGATTTCGAGATCGTGCTGTATGACGGCGCGTATCACGACGTCGACTCGTCGGCACTGGCGTTCGAAATCTGTGCACGTGGCGCAATGCGCGAAGTCGCACAGAAGTCGGGCATCACGCTGCTCGAGCCGGTCATGAAGGTCGAAGTCGTTACCCCGGAGGATTACCTGGGCGACGTCATCGGCGACATGAACAGCCGTCGTGGCCAGATCCAGGGCACCGACAGCCGCGGCAACGCGCAGACGGTCGAGGCGATGGTCCCGCTGGCCAACATGTTCGGCTACGTGAACTCGCTCCGTTCGTTCACGCAGGGCCGCGCGCAGTACTCGATGCAGTTCTCGCACTATGACGAAGTGCCGCAGAACGTTGCTGACGAGGTGAAGGCTAAGCTGGCGTAAGCCCGAGGCGCACCGAGCCGGGTTTTCCTGGCTCGGAGACGCCGAAAGGCCGGCCGGCTTCGGTCAGCGACCGAAGTTCGACGACGCGGAATTTACTTCCGCGTCGGCCTCTCCCCAAGCAGGGGCTGGCGCAACGCTTTAACAGCCGCTATTGGGCCGCGTTCGCGCGGTTCCCGGGGTGGCACCGGAATACGAATCAGAAGGTAGGAAACAATGGCCAAGGCAAAATTTGAGCGGAACAAGCCGCATCTCAACATCGGCACCATCGGTCACGTCGATCATGGCAAGACGTCGCTCACCGCTGCGATCACGAAGGTTCTGGCAGAGACGACCGGCGGTACCGCTGTCGACTTCGCCAACATCGACAAGGCTCCCGAGGAGCGCGAGCGCGGCATCACGATCTCGACCGCACACGTCGAGTACGAGACGGCCAACCGTCACTACGCGCACGTCGATTGCCCGGGCCACGCCGATTATGTGAAGAACATGATCACCGGCGCAGCCCAGATGGACGGCGCGATCCTCGTCGTTTCGGCGACCGATGGCCCGATGCCACAGACCCGTGAGCACATCCTGCTCGCACGCCAGGTCGGCGTGCCCGCAATGGTTGTGTTCATGAACAAGGTCGATCTGGTCGACGACGAGGAAATCCTCGAGCTGGTCGAGATGGAAATCCGCGAGCTGCTCAGCTCGTACGACTTCCCGGGCGACGACATCCCCGTCATCAAGGGTTCGGCTACCTGCGCACTGTCGGGTTCGAACCAGAAGCTGGGTGCCGACGCCGTCACCGAGCTGATGCAGGCTGTCGACGACTACATTCCGCAGCCCGAGCGTCCGCTCGACAAGCCGTTCATGATGCCGATCGAGGACGTGTTCTCGATCTCGGGTCGTGGTACGGTCGTCACCGGTCGCGTCGAGACCGGCATCGTCAAGGTTGGCGAGGAAGTCGAGATCGTCGGCATCCACCCGACCGTCCGCAAGACCACGGTCACGGGCGTCGAGATGTTCCGCAAGCTGCTCGACCAGGGCCAGGCTGGCGATAACGTCGGCGCACTGATCCGCGGCGTTGCACGTGACGAAGTCGAGCGTGGCCAGGTGCTCTGCAAGCCAGGCACGATCAAGCCGCACACCGACTTCAACTCGGAAGTGTACGTGCTGTCGAAGGAAGAGGGTGGCCGTCACACGCCGTTCTTCGCCAACTACCGCCCGCAGTTCTACTTCCGTACGACGGACGTGACCGGCACCGTCGAGCTGCCTGAGGGCACCGAGATGGTCATGCCAGGTGACAACGTGTCGCTCGGCATCAAGCTGATCGCACCAATCGCCATGGACGTGGGCCAGCGCTTCACGATCCGCGAAGGCGGCCGTACCGTCGGTGCAGGCGTCGTGAGCCAGATCGACAAGTAAGCATCCTCTCCTTCGGGAGGTGATCGAAGAGCCCGGCTTCTCGCGAGAGAGGCCGGGCTTTTTCGTGTTTGTTTGGCGCGCACAAAAGGCGTGGCGGCAAGATCGATTAACGTAGTCCGTTATCGCGCATTTTTGGACATTCGGGCACCCGCCTTTGATCCCGATTGTTATCGGTCGAAGTCAGTGCGACATCGTGTCCATGCCAGATAGTCACAACCTGCCGTCCGCAAAACCGCGCTTCAGTATACGTGCTCGTTTGAAAAGCTTCGTGTATGCAGGCCGCGGAATGCGTTGGTTGGCGCAAGATGAGCATAATGCTTGGCTCCATCTGGCGGCGTCGGCGACGGTCATTGTCGCCGGGTTTGCGCTAGATATATCGCTGGATGATTGGCGGTGGCTTGTGTCAGCGATCGCGTTCGTCTGGGTAACCGAAGCAATGAACACCGCTGTCGAGGAGCTTTGCGATCGGCTCAGCCCACAATTTGACGAAGCCATTGGGCGGGTGAAGGATTTAGCCGCAGGCGCGGTGCTCGCCGCCTCGCTGGCCGCAGCCGTGATCGGCCTGCTAACGCTTGGCCCGCCATTCTTGAGGTCAATCGGTTAGCGTCAGCAAGCAGCCAGATCATAAGAGCGTTGTCCGCCAACCTCTCCATTCTCCCCCGCTAGGGGGAGGTGGCGCCGTAGGCGTCGGAGGGGGAGGGGGCGATTAGCTCTCGATGGTGGTTCAGCGTTGGAGTGTGATGGACGTGATCTGGCGGACGACGTCGTCGAGGTTCGCCAGCATTTCTCGGGCTGGGTAGCGGAGGACTTGGATGTTCTGGCTGACTAGCCACGCGTCTCGCGCTACGTCTCGTTCGGGGCGGTTGCCGTGGTTGTGGGCTTCGCCGTCGACTTCGATCGCGAGTCGGGCTGGGGCGCAGTAGAAGTCCAGGACGTAGGGGCCTGCTGCGTATTGCTTTCGGAAGCGGAGGCCTTCTTCATTGCCTCGGAGCGCCAGCCAGAGAGCGATCTCTGGCGGAGTCATCTGTTTCCGCAGGCGCTTGGCGTTGTTGCGGCCTTGCAGGGACTCTTCGAGCCGCATCGCTTTCCTCCCCCTCCGTCACGCTTCGCGTGCCACCTCCCCCTGGCGGGGGAGGATCGAGTAGCGTGGCGATCTTAGCTGCGGAGCGTCAACATCTTCAATCCTCCCCCGCAAGGGGGAGGTGGCGCCGAAGGTGACGGAGGGGGAGGGCGGGGCGCGCTTCGATGTCGCCCGCTTCCCGGAAAATCCGCTCCCACCAGTTGCGTTTTCGGCGACTCTCCAGTAATGGCCCGCCTTCGGTTTAAACATCAACCAGCAAGAGCCCGGAAACGGGCCCGCTCTTTCGCATCGGTAGGGACTATGGACAGCAATATCCGCATTCGTCTGAAGGCGTTCGATCACCGTGTGCTCGATCAGGCCACTGGCGACATCGCCGACACCGCACGCCGCACCGGCGCGCTCATCCGCGGTCCGATTCCCCTTCCGACGCGCATCGAAAAGTTCACCGTGAACCGTGGCCCGCACATCGACAAGAAGTCGCGCGAGCAGTTCGAGGTGCGTACGTACAAGCGTATGCTGGATATCGTCCAGCCGACGCCGCAGACGGTCGATGCGCTGATGAAGCTGGACCTCGCCGCTGGCGTTGACGTCGAGATCAAGCTCGCCTAAGGGCTGGCGCGGCGCGGTCGACCGGTAACGGTCCCGCGCCGTTCGACATTGGGATACCGCCGTCGGTGAAAACCGACGGGGCAGCGTCCCCCGTCACGCTTCCGCACTTGCAGGAGCACCAGCCCGGGACGGGGGCACGTTTCGTATTTACCGGGTTGAACCGACTCCATTCAGGGCATTTGCCGGGGATGGGGTCAGGTGGACGCATCATGGAGTTCGCTCCGGACATGGTCCGCAAGCCCCCGAGGAATAGTCCGACGGGGCCTCTGTCTAGGAAGGGACAAGATCATGCGTACTGGCGTGATCGCGAAGAAGATGGGGATGACCCGCCTGTTCCAGGAAGATGGTCGGCACGTGCCGGTCACCGTTCTGGCACTCGAAGGCAATCAGGTCGTTTCCGTTCGCGAAATGGATCGTGACGGCTACACTGCCGTCCAGCTTGGTGCAGGTGTCGCCAAGTCGAAGAATGTCGCAAAGCCGCAGCGCGGCCATTTCGGCAAGGCCGAAGTGGAGCCCAAGGCTGTCGTCCATGAGTTCCGCGTGAACGCAGACGGCTTGCTCGACGTCGGCGCCGAGATCTCGGCCGACCACTACGTCGCAGGCCAGATCGTCGATATCCAGGGCAAGACCCAGGGTAAGGGCTTCCAGGGCGGCATGAAGCGTTGGGGCTTCGGCGGTCTGCGGGCAACCCACGGCGTGTCGGTCTCGCACCGTTCGCTCGGTTCGACCGGTCAGCGCCAGGATCCGGGCAAGGTCTTCAAGAACAAGAAGATGGCCGGCCACATGGGCGACAAGTATCGCACCCAGCAGAACCTCGAGATCGTATCGACGGACGTCGAGCGTGGTCTCCTGTTCGTCAAGGGTTCGGTTCCTGGCTCCAAGGGCGGCTGGCTCTTCGTCAAGGACTCGGTGAAGGTCGCGCGCCACGCCGACGCACCGTTCCCCGCCGGTCTCAAGACCGCAAACAGCAACACCGCAGCAGACACGCCGGCCGAAACGACCGACGCACCTGCAGCCGACGGCCAGGAGGGCTGAGCGTGAAGATCAAGGTTTCATCTTTCGCCGGCACTGACGCAGCGGACATCGAGCTCAACGACGAGGTCTTCGGCCTCGATCCGCGTGCCGACATCCTGCACCGCGTCGTCACCTGGCAGCTCGAGAAGCGTCGCGAGACGGCTCGTGGCACCCGTGAGCGCGCAGACGTCGCACGCACCGGCAAGAAGTTCGGTCGCCAGAAGGGCGGCGGTACGGCTCGTCACGGCGATCGTCGCGCACCTGTGTTCATCGGTGGTGGTAAGGCTCACGGCGCACGCGTCCGTGACTTCAACCCGTCGCTGAACAAGAAGGTTCGCTCGCTCGGCCTGCGGATGGCTCTCAGCAGCCACGCCAAGGCGGGTTCGCTGGTCATCATGGACAGCCTGGCTGTCGAGGGTGGCAAGACCAAGACGCTGCAGGGCGATCTCGCAAAGCTCGGCTTCGGCAAGCGTGCGCTCGTCATCGACGGCGACATGGTCGACACCAGCTTCGCATTCGCTGCGGGCAACCTGTACGAAGTGAACGTGATGCCGGCTGCCGGCGCGAACGTTTACGACATCCTGAAGCATGACACGCTGGTGCTGACGCGCGCCGCTGTCGAAAAGCTGGAGGCGCGCTTCCATGGCTAAGAAGCAGAAGGCGGGCATCGATAATCGTCATTACGACGTTATCCTGGCACCGCACATCACCGAGAAGACGACGACCCTGTCGGAGTTCAACGCGGTTGTGTTCAAGGTATCGAACGATGCCACGAAGCCCGAGATCAAGGCGGCCGTAGAGGCGCTGTTCGACGTGAACGTCGTCGGCGTGAACACGCTCGTCCAGAAGGGCAAGACCAAGAAGTGGAAGGGCACGAACTACTCGCGCTCCGACATGAAAAAGGCAATCGTGACGTTGAAGGACGGTCAGTCCATCGACGTGACGACGGGGATCTGAGGCCATGGCACTCAAGCATTATAATCCGACATCGCCGGCACGCCGCGGTCTCATCCTGGTCGACAAGTCGTCGCTCTGGAAGGGTCGCCCCGTCAAGGCGCTGACCGAAGGTAAGCACAAGACCGGCGGTCGTAACAACAAGGGCCATGTGACATCGCGCGGCATCGCCGGCGGTCACAAGCAGAAGTACCGCTACATCGACTTCAAGCGTCGCAAGTGGGACGTCGAGGGCACCGTCGAGCGGATCGAGTATGATCCCAACCGCACCGCGTTCATCGCCCTGGTCAAGTACCCGGACGAGGAACTCGCCTACATCCTGGCGCCACAGCGTCTGGCCGTCGGCGACAAGGTCCTCGCGGCCAAGAAGACCGACGTGAAGCCAGGCAATGCCATGGAACTCGGTCAGATGCCGGTCGGCACCATCGTCCACAACGTGGAGATGAAGCCGATGAAGGGTGGCCAGATCGCCCGTTCGGCCGGCACGTACGTGCAGGTCGTCGGTCGCGACAAGGGCATGGTGATGGTCCGCCTGAACTCGGGCGAGCAGCGCTACATCCGCAGCGATTGCATGGCGACGGTTGGCGCGGTCTCGAACCCCGACAACCAGAACCAGAACCTGGGCAAGGCAGGCCGTTCGCGCTGGATGGGTATCCGTCCTCTGACGCGCGGCGTCGCCAAGAACCCGGTCGACCATCCGCACGGCGGTGGTGAAGGCCGTACCTCGGGTGGCCGTCATCCGGTTACGCCTTGGGGCAAGCCGACGAAGGGTGCGCGCACGCGTCATAACAAGTCGACCGACAAGATGATCATCCGGTCGCGTCATTCGACGAAGAGGAAGGGCTAACATGGCTCGTTCAGTCTGGAAGGGCCCCTTCGTGGACCTTCATCTGCTCAAGAAGGCAGAAACCGCCCAGGACACCAACGCGCGTTCGCCGATCAAGACCTGGTCGCGTCGCTCGACGATCCTGCCGTCGTTCGTGGGTCTCACGTTCAACGTCTATAACGGCCGCAAGTTCGTGCCCGTCTCGGTCAACGAAGACATGGTCGGCATGAAGCTCGGTGAGTTCGCGCCCACGCGCTACTTCCCCGGCCACTCCGCCGACAAGAAGGGCAAGCGCTGATGTCTAAGCAAGTCAGCCCGCGCAAGGTCGCGGACAACGAGGCGCTTTCGGTCGGTACGCAGATCCGTGGTTCCGCGCAGAAGCTCGGCCTCGTGGCTGCGCTGATCCGTGGCAAGAAGGTCGGCGATGCCATGAACATCCTCGCCTTCTCGACCAAGGGCATGGCGATCGAAGCGCGCAAGGTGCTGGCCTCGGCCATCGCCAACGCCGAGAACAACCATAACCTCGACGTCGACGCCCTCGTCGTCGCCGAGGCTTCGGTCGGCAAGTCGATCACGATGAAGCGCTTCGCTACCCGCGGCCGCGGCAAGTCGACCCGCATTCTCAAGCCATTCAGCCGTCTGCGCATCGTCGTGCGCGAGCAGGAAGAAGCATAATGGGTCAGAAGAGCAACCCCATCGGTCTGCGTCTGCAGATCAACCGTACCTGGGATAGCCGCTGGTACGCCGAAGGCGCCGACTATGGTCGGCTCCTGCTCGAGGATCTCAAGATCCGTGCATTCATCATGAAGACGCTGCCGCAGGCCGCGATCTCCAAGGTGGTCATCGAGCGTCCGGCAAAGCTGGCCCGCATCTCCATCTTCGCTGCACGCCCCGGCGTGATCATCGGCAAGAAGGGTGCGGACATCGAGAAGCTGCGTTCGACGATCGGCAAGATGACGTCGTCGACCGTGTCGCTGAACATCGTCGAGATCCGCAAGCCGGAAGTCGATGCGCGTCTCGTCGCGCAGGGCATCGCCGATCAGCTCGAGCGTCGTATCGCCTTCCGTCGCGCCATGAAGCGTGCGGTCCAGTCGGCGATGCGTCTCGGTGCCGAGGGCATCCGGGTGAACTGCGGTGGCCGTCTTGGCGGCGCCGAGATCGCACGGTCGGAGAGCTATCGTGAGGGTCGGGTTCCGTTGCACACGCTGCGCGCGAACATCGATTATGCCGAGGCTACGGCGCACACGTCCTACGGCGTTTGCGGCGTGAAGGTCTGGGTCTTCAAGGGCGAGATTCTCGGCAACGATCCGACGTCGTACGACCGCATCATGATGGAGGCTCAGACCTCCGGCGTGCGGCCGCAGCGCGACGATCGTCGCTAAGGGGCAGGAACAGACATGCTGCAACCAAAAAAGACCAAGTTCCGGAAGGCCTTCAAGGGCAAGATTTCGGGCGACGCCAAGAGTGGCTTCTCGCTCAATTTCGGCTCCTACGGCCTCAAGGCGATGGAACCCGACCGGATCACCGCACGCCAGATCGAGGCGGCTCGCCGCGCGATCACGCGTCACATGAAGCGCCAGGGGCGTTTGTGGATCCGCATTTTCCCGGATCTTCCGGTCTCGGGAAAGCCAGCCGAAGTCCGCATGGGTAAAGGCAAGGGCGCGCCGGAATACTGGGCCGCTCGCGTCAAGCCGGGTCGGATCCTGTTCGAGCTCGATGGCGTCGACGGCAAGATCGCCGCCGAGGCGTTCGAGCGGGCGGCCATGAAGCTGCCGATCAAGGTAAAGGTCGTTGCCCGCCTGGGCGACACCTCGCATCTGGGAGGCGAGTAAGATCATGGCTCGTATCGACGACATGAAGACCAAGAGCGACGACCAGCTGTCGGAGTCGCTCGGCGAACTGAAGCGCGAGCAGTTCAACCTGCGCTTCCAGGCCGCCACGAACCAGCTCGAAAAGCCGAGCCGCGTTCGTGAGGTCCGCCGCGACATCGCTCGCATCAAGACCCTGCAGGCTCAGCGCACCAGCGCTGAAGCCGCGAAGTAAGGAACGTATCATGCCGAAGCGCGTGCTGACCGGTCTGGTCGTGTCCGACAAGGGCGACAAGACGGTGGTCGTGAACGTCGAGCGTAAGGTGAAGCACCCGCTCTACGGGAAGATCATCCGTCGCTCGAAGAAGTATCATGCTCATGACGAGAGCAACGAGTTCAAGCAGGGCGAGACCGTGCGGATCGAAGAGACCGCACCCATCTCCAAGCTGAAGACCTGGAAGGTGATCGAGCGGGTCAACACCCACGCGACGCCAGAGCGGGCTTCGGCCGAGGGCTGAAGCAAACACGAGGGCAGGGGGGCAACTCCCTGCGCTCTTGTTTTCGTAAACGGGAACGGCTAAGCGGCCGCTCCTCCCCGCTGCGGTTCGTCCGTGGCGGGGTGATTTTTTAGGCGGGGTTCGGTCGGTATCGACCCCAGAGACAGAGAAGGGATACGGATCCATGATCCAGATGCAGTCCAATCTCGACGTCGCTGACAACAGCGGCGCGAAGCGGGTGCAGTGCATCAAGGTGCTTGGGGGTTCCAAGCGTCGTGTTGCAGGCGTTGGCGACATCATCGTCGTCAGCATCAAGGAAGCGCAGCCACGTGGCCGTGTGAAGAAGGGCGATGTTCACCGCGCGGTGATCGTGCGTACCGCCAAGGATATCCGCCGTGCAGACGGTACGGTCATCCGCTTCGACGGCAACGCCGCGGTGCTGGTTAACAAGAACGAGGAGCCGATCGGCACCCGTATCTTCGGCCCAGTCGTTCGCGAGCTGCGCGGCAAGAAGCACATGAAGATCATCAGCCTTGCGCCGGAGGTGCTGTAATGGCGTCGCAGCGTATCAAGAAGGGTGACAAGGTCATCGTCCTGTCCGGCAAGGACAAGGGCAAGACGGGTGAAGTCACCGTCTCCATGCCGAAGACCGACAAGGTCGTCGTATCGGGCGTCAACATCGCCGTGCGCCACACCAAGCCGACTCAGGGTGACCCGCAGGGTGGCCTGATCCGCAAGGAAGCACCGATGCATGTTTCGAAGGTCGCGCACGTGACCGCCGACGGCAAGCCGACCCGCGTCCGCTTCGAGGAGCAGGACGGCAAGAAGGTCCGCGTTGCCGTCAAGACCGGGGAGAAGATCAATGGTTGATCAGAACACTGGCGCTGAGAACACCGGCACCGAGGCCGTCTACGTCGCGCGCATGCGCAAGCTGTACGACGAGACGATCATCAAGGCGATGACCGAGAAGTTCGGTTACAAGAACGTCATGGAGATCCCCCGGCTCGACAAGATCGTGCTGAACATGGGCGTCGGCGAAGCCACGCAGGACAAGAAGAAGGTCGACCAGGCTGCTTCCGAAATGGAGCTGATCGCCGGCCAGAAGCCTGTCGTGACGAAGGCCAAGAAGTCGATCGCGCAGTTCAAGCTGCGTGAAGGCATGCCGATCGGCGTGAAGGTTACCCTTCGCCGCGAGCGCATGTACGAGTTCCTCGACCGCTTCATCACGATCGCTCTTCCCCGCGTCCGCGATTTCCGTGGGCTTAACCCGAAGAGCTTCGATGGCCGTGGCAACTATGCCTGCGGTATCAAGGAGCAGATCGTGTTCCCAGAAATCAGCTATGACCGGGTCGACAAGGTCCGCGGCATGGATGTGATCGTGACGACGACCGCAAAGACCGACGACGAGGCTCGCGAGCTTCTCCGTCTGTTCGGTTTCCCGTTCCCGATCGAAGACGACGCTGCCGACGAGAAGAAGGCAGCTTAATCTAAGTCCCCCTCCCGCTTGCGGGAGGGGTCAGGGGAGGGGCCTCGCGCCTAACAGGCGTTGGTCCTTCCCTCCCCCAACCCCTCCCGCAAGCGGGAAGGGGGCTAGCAAAGAAAGAACTTAAGTCGATGGCGAAACTGAGTTCAGTCAACAAGAACGAGCGCCGCAAGCGCATGGTCAAGCAGTATGCCCCGAAGTACGCGGCACTGAAGGCAATCGCAGCGGACAAGACGCTCGACGACGGTGAGCGTCTGATCGCTCGCCTCAAGATGGCGGCACTGCCGCGCAATGCGAACCCGACCCGCATCCGTAACCGGTGCGAGCTGACCGGTCGCCCGCGCGCCTATTACCGCAAGTTCCGGCTCTGCCGTATTCAGCTGCGCGATCTGGCTAACAAGGGCCTCATCCCCGGCGTCACGAAGTCGAGCTGGTAAGGACTAAATCATGGCAGTGACCGATCCCCTGGGTGATTTGCTCACCCGTATCCGTAATGGCCAGCGCGCGAAGAAGGACTCCGTCCTCACGCCGGCGTCGAAGCTGCGCGTCCGCGTGCTCGACGTTCTGCAGCGCGAAGGCTATATCCGTGGCTATAGCGAAGAGCAGATGGGCCCCGCGGCCGGCCTTCGCATCGAGCTGAAGTATTTCGAGGGCCAGCCTGCGATCAAGCATGTCGCACGCGTCTCGAAGCCCGGCCGTCGCGTCTATTCCGGCTCGCAGGAACTCCCGCGCGTCCGTAACGGCCTCGGCATCACCATCGTCTCGACGCCCCGGGGCGTGCTGTCGGATTCCGAAGCACGCGAGCAGAACGTCGGCGGCGAAGTCCTCGCGGAGGTGTTCTGATGAGCCGCATTGGTAAGAAGCCGGTCACCGTACCGGCAGGCATCACGCCGACCATCGAGAACAAGCAGCTGACCATGAAGGGCCCCAAGGGTACCCTCAAGATGCCGCTTCGCGACGAGATCAGCTACACGATCGAAGACGGCGGCATTTCGGTGCAGCCGGCCAACGACACCAAGCGCGCTCGCGCGTTCTGGGGCATGCAGCGGACCATGGTGCAGAACCTGGTCACCGGCGTGTCGGAAGGCTTCACCAAGAAGCTGCTGATCACCGGCGTCGGCTATCGTGCCGCAGCGCAGGGTCGCAACCTCAAGCTGCAGCTTGGCTACAGCCACGACGTCAACATCGACGTGCCGGAGGGGATCGAAGTCAAGACCCCCGACAACACGACGATCGAGATCTCGGGTTCGGACAAGCAGATGGTCGGTCAGCTGGCCGCGGAAATTCGTCAGTGGCGCAAGCCTGAGCCTTACAAGGGCAAGGGTATCAAGTACGACGGCGAGTTCATCTTCCGCAAGGAAGGGAAGAAGAAGTAATGACCAAGGGACTTTCTCTTTTCGCCAAGCGGCGTCGCCGCAACCGTACCGCGCTCCGCGCACGTGCAGGTACCCGTCCGCGGTTGTCGGTGCATCGCTCGGGCAAGCACATCTATGCCCAGGTGATCGACGATGCCGCCGGCACGACGGTCGCATCGGCCTCGACGGTGGAGAAGGACGTGCGCGGCACGTCCGGCGCCAACATCGACGCGGCGACTTCGGTCGGCAAGCGCGTCGCCGAGGCTGCCAAGGCAGCGGGCGTGACCCAGGTCGTGTTCGATCGCGGCGGCTTCCTCTACCACGGTCGCGTGAAGGCTCTTGCCGATGCCGCGCGCGAAGCCGGATTGGAGTTCTAAGACATGGCTGACGAAAACAACACGCCGGCAGTAATCGCTCCCGAGACGACCGCACAGGACGTCACGGCCCAGAATGTCCCGCAGAGCACTGGCTACCAGGGCAACAACGGTGGCGGTCGCGGTCGCGGCGGTCCCGGTGGCGGCGGCGGCGGCGGCGGTGGTCGTGGTGGCCCCGGCGGCAACCGCAGCGGTGGCCCAGGCGGCAACCGCGGTGGTCGCGACGGCGGTCGCGGTCGCGACAATCGTGGCGGTCGTCCCGGTGCGGACGATGGCGGCGAAGAGCTGATCGAGAAGCTGGTGCACATCAACCGCGTCTCGAAGACGGTCAAGGGCGGTAAGCGCTTCGGCTTCGCGGCTCTCGTCGTCGTCGGCGACGGCAAGGGTCGTGCAGGCTTCGGTCATGGCAAGGCACGCGAAGTGCCGGAAGCCATCTCGAAGGCGACGGCTGCTGCCAAGAAGAAGATGGTTCGCGTTCCGTTGAAGGACGGTCGCACGCTGCATCATGACGGCAACGGTCACTTCGGTGCCGGCAAGGTCACGCTGCGGTCTGCGCCTCAGGGTACGGGCATCATCGCCGGTGGCCCGATGCGCGCAGTCTTCGAATCGCTGGGCGTTGCGGACGTTGTGACCAAGTCGGTCGGCACGTCGAACCCCTACAACATGATCCGCGCCACGTTCGAGGCCCTTGGCGAGCAGACCTCGCCCAAGGCCGTCGCACAGCGTCGCGGCAAGAAGATCGCCGACCTGCTCGGCCATGGTGGGTCTAAGACCGCCGAGGCCGATGCAGCTGCGATCACGGAGTAAGCGATCATGGCAACCATCAAGATCACGCAGACCGGTTCGCCGATCCGCCGCGAGAAGGACCAGCGCGCAACGCTGATCGGTCTCGGTCTCAACAAGATGCACAAGACCCGCGAGCTGGAAGACAGCCCAGAGGTCCGCGGCATGATCCGCAAGGTGCAGCACATGGTGTCGGTCGAAGGCTGAGTCTTCACGCTACCTAGTGACAAATACGGGGAAGGGGGCTAACGGCCCCCTTTCTTATTCCAGTTTTCAACCCGGTTTTTAACCAGCGCGTAACAAGCGAAAGCGAGTGCATTACCATGAAGCTCAACGAACTCCGCGATAACGAAGGTGCCCGTAAGTCCAAGATGCGCGTCGGACGCGGCATCGGCTCGGGCAAGGGCAAGACCGCAGGCCGCGGCCAGAAGGGCCAGAAGAGCCGCGAGGGCGTGTCCATCGCCGGCTTCGAAGGCGGCCAGATGCCACTGCACATGCGTCTGCCTAAGCGCGGCTTCAACAACATCTTCCGCAAGGACTTCGCAGAGGTCAACCTCGGCGCGATCCAGCTCGCGGTCGATGCCGGCAAGATCGAGGCGAACGCCACGCTCGACCACGACGCGCTGAAGGCCGCTGGCCTGGCACGTGGCGGCAAGGACGGCGTCCGCCTCCTCGCCAAGGGCGAGCTGACCACGGTCCTCTCGTTCACCGTCGACGGCGCGTCGAAGGGCGCGATCGAAGCGGTCGAGAAGATCGGCGGCAAGGTCGAGGTGATCCACTTCGTCCCCGCAGCCGAGAAGGCTGCCGCCAAGAAGGGCGTGAAGTACAAGGAGCGTGCGGCGCACAAGGCGTCGTTCAAGGCTTAAGCCGAACAAAGGGGGCGGGTGCGAAAGCGCCGGCCCCCTTTTTATTTGCCTGACTTGGCGTCTGCCGTCGCCTACTTCCGATCTGTTCCCGTTCAGGGACTTCCCTTCCTCCGTTCGCCCTGAGCGAAGTCGAAGGGTACGTCACTTGGGGCAATGTCCTTCGACTTCGCTCAGGACGAACGGGGCATGGGGCGACCGGAAGTAGCCTTAGCCATTAGACAAGCGCGCTCGTGCGCCTATATGAGCGGCGGGGGCGGTCACAACGCATCCCGCCTTCTTTGTTTCCAGGACGATCACACGCATGGCATCCGCAGCCGACCAGATGGCGCAAAGCATCAGCCTTTCGAAATTCGCGAAGGCGACCGACCTCAAGAAGCGGTTGTGGTTCACGATCGGTGCGCTGATCATTTTCCGCCTGCTCAGCTATGTCCCGCTGCCGGGTGTCGACCCGACCGCGCTCGGCCTGCTCTCGCAGCAGACCCAGGGTGGCGTGCTCGACTTTTTCAACACCTTCTCGGGTGGCTCGCTCAGCCGCATGTCGCTGATCGCGCTCGGCGTGATGCCCTACATCACCGCCTCGATCGTGGTGCAGCTCGCGACCTCGCTGTCGCCAACGCTCGCCGCCATCAAGAAGGACGGCGAATCGGGTCGCAAGCGGCTCAACCAATACACGCGCTACGGCACCGTCGGCCTGACCGCGGTGCAGGGCTATTTCATCGCCGTCGGCCTTGAGACGCTCGGCGCCGCTCAGGGCATCCAGGCGGTCATCGAGCCCGGCATGATGTTCCGCGTCGCCGCGGTGATCTCGCTGATCGGCGGTACGATGTTCCTGATGTGGCTCGGCGAGCAGATCACCAGCCGCGGCATCGGCAACGGCGTCTCGCTGATCATCATGGCCGGCATCGTCGCCCATCTCCCTGTCACGCTGGTCAACCTGCTCGAAGGTGGTCGCTCGGGCTCGCTCGACCCGATCAAGCTGATCGGCATCGTCGTCGCGGTGGTCGTGCTGATCCTCTTCATCTGCTTCATGGAGCGCGCGCAGCGCCGCATCCTGATCCAGTATCCCAAGCGTCAGACGCAGCGCGGCATGCAGGCCGATCGCAGCCATCTGCCGCTCAAGATCAACACTGCCGGCGTCATCCCGCCGATCTTCGCCTCGTCGCTGCTGCTGATGCCGCTGACGATCTCGCAGTTCGCCGGCCAGCGCGTTGCCGGTGAGTCGAAGTGGGGTGACTTCATCATCACGCTCAACCAGTATCTGCAGCACGGCAGCCCTGTGTACATGCTGCTGTACGGCGCCGGCATCATCTTCTTCTCGTTCTTCTACACCGCGGTCGTCTTCAACCCCGAGGAAACCGCCGACAATCTGAAGCGCAATGGCGGGTTCATTCCCGGCATCCGCCCGGGCAAGAATACCGAGAATTACTTCGATTACGTGCTGACGCGCATCACTGTGATCGGTGCGGCGTATCTGACGATCATCTGCCTTTTGCCGGAATATCTGGTGACCGCGTTGCAGATCCCGTTCTACCTTGGTGGCACCAGCTTGCTGATCGTCGTCAACGTGACGATGGACACGGTGACACAGATCCAGTCGCACCTGTTGGCGCACCAGTATGGCGACCTGATCAAGAAGGCGAAGCTCAAGGGCAATCGACTTCGTTAAGTTGCGGGGCTAACCCGGTTTAATTCCTGCACGAACGAGGGGAGTGCGTTTCGTGAATATCATCCTTCTTGGACCGCCCGGCGCGGGCAAGGGCACGCAAGCCGCCACGCTCGTCAGCGAGCGCGGCATGGTGCAGCTTTCGACCGGCGACATGCTGCGCGCAGCGGTCGCCGCCGGAACGCCGGTTGGCCTCCAGGCGAAGTCCGTGATGGAATCCGGTGGTCTCGTCTCGGACGAGATCGTGTCGGGCATCATCGGTGAGCGCCTCGACCAGCCGGACACGGCGAACGGCGTCATCTTCGACGGCTATCCGCGAACTGCGGCGCAGGCGGAAGCGCTGGACGGTCTGCTGGCCGATCGTGGTCGCACGCTCGACTACGTCATCGAACTCGGCGTCGACGAGGCCGCGTTGATCGACCGCGTCGTCGGCCGCTACACCTGCGCCAAGTGCGGCACGGGCTATCACGATCGCTACAAGAAGCCGGTCGTGGCAGGCGTCTGCGACGTCTGTGGCTCGACGGAGTTCAAGCGCCGTCCCGATGACAACGCGGAAACGGTTCACAACCGCATGGCCGAATACCGCGCGAAGACGGCACCGATCCTGCCGATCTACGACGCACGAGGCCTGGTCCACCGCGTCGACGGCATGGCCGACATTGCGCACGTGGGCTCGGCGATCGCTGCGATTCTAGGCCAGAAGTAAAGGTACCCCCCGGGGGGACATGACACCGGGTGTGGCGGATCGCGCATGGATTAGTCGCACCCCCCCCCCGTCATCCCGGCGAACGCCGGGACCCACGGATACGGCGGACCATGCGATGGCGTGTGACCACCACCCAATCCGCAACCATGGGTCCCGGCGTTCGCCGGGATGACGGGGGGGCATAGTGTCCGCGTCTTGAAGTGCTTTATCGAACAACCATCAACATGACGAAATTGTCACCCCTCGGTCATCGCCCTGACCCCCGCCCGATCCTAGAACGAACACGTGGCCAGCAACGGTCGCATGAGTTTCCAGAGATCGGTGCCCGTCACTCCCGGGGGTACCGTGGGGGCCGGCGGGAAGGGTTCTTTCCGCCGGCCTTTCCGTTTATAAGGGCAGGAGATGGTGACCGAAATCGGTGGCAGGGAAGGTGATACCGCGTTGAGCCGCAAGATCCTGATCGTCGAGGACGACGCCTCGACATCCGCCTATCTTGCCAAGGGCCTGGCTGAGGCCGGCCATGCAATCGAAGCCTGCGCAGACGGCCGCGACGGCCTGTTCCTGGCAAGCGAGGGCATCTTCGATCTCATCATCGCGGATCGCATGCTGCCGGGTCTCGACGGGCTGTCGATGGTCAGCGCGATTCGCGCCGCGGGTATCGCCACGCCGGTCCTGATCCTGTCGGCACTCGCCGCCGTCGACGACCGCGTCGATGGGCTAAAGGCCGGCGCCGACGACTATCTGTGCAAGCCCTTCTCGTTCGCCGAACTGTCCGCACGGATCGAGGCCATGCTGCGCCGCTCCGACCGTGCCGCGACGGAGCCGCAGAAGACCAAGCTCTCCGTCGGTGACCTTGAAATCGACCTGCTTGCCCGCGCCGTCTCCCGCGCCGGTCGTTCGATCCCGCTCGGCGCCCGCGAGTTCAACCTGCTCGAGTTCCTCGCCCGGCATGCCGGACAGGTCGTGACGCGTACGATGATGCTCGAGAAGATCTGGAACTATCACTTCGACCCGGGCTCGAACGTGGTCGACGTCCATATCGGTCGTCTCCGCCGCAAGCTTGAGGAAGGCTTCCCGACGCCGATCCTCCACACGGTCCGCGGCGCAGGCTATCGGCTCGCCGTAGAAGGGTGATTCGCCTTTCGGTAACAGCCCGAATTGCGCTGCTCTCAATCGCGCTGGCGCTGATCTCCAATCTCGCGCTGGTCGGCTTCGTCTGGAAGACCACCAGCGCGGACGCGATCGACGCAATCCGGCGCGAGACCACCGAACAATCCGAAGCCCTGCGCGCGGTCTGGCGTAACGGTGGCCTCCCCGCGATCCGCCAAGCGATCGACAGTGCAGTCGTCCCTGGCGACGTTTCGCTCGTGCTTGCGGTGGTCGACCCGAAGGGCAGGGCAGTCGTTGGCATCGCGCCCGAACGGCTCGCGGTCCCGCTTCGCATCACGCAGTTCCGGATCGCGCGACTCGGCGCCGACGAACTCTGGTCGGCGCGCGAGACCGGGTACGCGCTCCACCCGCTCGGCAGCTACTGGCTCCTGACCGGCCGCAATCTCGACCTGATCGCCGCGGAGGAACGCGCGATCGAACGCGCACTCGCGGTTGCCGTGTTCCTGTCGCTGGCGCTCGGTGTGGTCGGAGGGTTAGTCCTCACGCGCTACGTCAGCCGCCGGCTCGACGGCATCGCCAAGGCGATCGAGGCGGCCGGCGAGGGCGATCTGTCGCGCCGGGTCGACATGATCGCGGGCGGCGGCGATGCGTTCGACCGCCTTGCCGCACGGCTCAACGTCATGCTGGGCAAGCTCGAAGGCGTGATGGCCGAACTGCGGATCGTCACCGACAGCCTCGCACACGACCTCCGCTCGCCGCTTGCGCGCTTGCGCACCAAGACCGAGCAGGCGGTCCTGATCGCCGATCCCGACGCTCGGGAAGCGGCGCTGGGCGGTCTCCTGGTCGAAACCGACCTGGTGATGCGGATGCTGACGATGGTGATCGAGATCAGCCGCTCCGGCTCGGTCTCGCGCGATCGCTTCATCGAGGTCTCGCCTGCGAACCTACTGGAGGAGATCGGCGAACTCTACGCGCCGGTGGCGGAGGACGCCGGGCTCGTCTTCACGATCGCGATCGACGACCGCCCGCCGCCGATGAAACTCCACCGCGAGTTGATAAGCCAAGCGATCACCAACCTGATTGACAACGCGCTCCGCCACGGCGCCGGGGGAGGCGAAGTGACGCTGCGGATCGTCCACCGCACCGACGGCGTCGCGATCCAGGTCGAGGACCGCGGCCCCGGCATCGCCGCCTCCGACCGTGCACAGGCGTTGAAGCGCTTCGGCCGCCTCGACAGTGCGCGGTCCACCCCCGGTGCGGGCCTCGGCATGGCGCTGATCGAGGCGGTGGCGCGGCTCCACGATGGCCACTTCGAACTCGCCGACAACGCCCCCGGCCTTGTCGCGCGGATCGTCCTCCCAGTCTGATCCTCCCCCGCAAGGGGGAGGTGGCTGGCGCTTGCCAGACGGAGGGGGAGGAAAGGCTAACCTCGGTTGCGTGTCCTCCCCCTCCGTCGCTACGGGCCACCTCCCCCTGGCGGGGGAGGATTAGCAGTGGCAATCGGTTGACCCCGAGGACGACCGCGGCGAGACCGTGTCCATGACGACGCTAGCCTCCCACCGCCGCATCCTCGCCGCCAGCCTGGTCGGCACCGCGGTCGAGTTCTACGATTTCTACATCTACGCGACCGCCGCGGCGCTGGTGTTCGGGCCGCTGTTCTTTTCGGGCCAGTCCGCGTCTGCGCAGTTGCTCCTAAGCTATGCGACGTTCGGCCTGGCCTTCGTTGCACGCCCGGTCGGCGCGATCGTGTTCGGGCATTTCGGCGACCGGATCGGGCGCAAGTCCACCCTCGTCGCATCGCTGTTGTTGATGGGCGGATCGACCGTCGGCATCGCGTTCCTCCCCACTTATGCGCAGGTCGGCTGGATCGCTCCGGCGCTGCTGTGCCTCATGCGTCTCGGGCAGGGGCTCGGGCTTGGCGGCGAATGGGGCGGGGCGGCGTTGCTGGCGGTCGAGAACGCGCCGCCGCACCGCAAGAACACCTGGGGCATGTTTCCGCCGCTTGGTGCCCCGGTCGGCTTCCTCGCCGCCAACGGACTGTTCCTGGTCATTGGGCTCGTGCTCGACGAAGCGCAGTTCATCGCCTGGGGCTGGCGCATCCCGTTCCTGCTCAGCGCGATCCTGGTCGGGCTTGGCCTTTGGGTGCGGCTCAAGCTGACCGAGACGCCCGCCTTCCTGGAAGCGGAGGCTACCGAGGCGCTTCCTAAGGTGCCGATCGCGACGCTTCTCACACAGCATCTTCGTGCGACGCTGGCGGGCACGTTCGGCGTCATCGCGTGCTTCGCGCTGTTCTACCTCGCGACCGCCTTCGCACTTGGCTACGGCACGAAGACGCTCGGCTATTCGCGCGAGGCATTCCTTTCGGTCGAACTGGTCGCGATCTGGTTCTTGGCAGGCGGCGTGATCGTCGCGAGCGTGCTGGCGGACCGGCATTCAGCAGCACGGATGCTCGCAATCGGGTTTGCCGGCTGCATCGGCGTCGGCGCACTGATGGGGCCGATGCTGGGCTCGGGATCGCTGTTCACGGTGTGGCTGTGGTTGTCGGGCGCGCTGTTCGTGATGGGGTTCGCGTACGGGCCGCTGGGCGGTTGGCTGCCGAGCCTGTTTCCGGCGGGGGTGCGCTACACCGGCGTGTCGATGACGTTCAACCTTGGCGGCGTGCTCGGTGGTGCGCTGGCGCCGATCGTCGCGGAGGCACTGGCGCCGCATGGGTTGTGGCTGGTCGGCGGGTATCTGATGGCGGCCGGGGTGCTGAGCCTTGGCGGGCTGCTGATCCTCGGCCGCACGACCGACAGGTAGAATGCTCTCCCGCCTCGGCGGGAGAGCACGCTATTATGCGGGCACTGGCCGCAGGAGCGTCAGCCGCGCCTTGCCGTGCACGCGCGTGGCATCGACCTCGAAGCCGGCGAGTTCGACGACCTCGGCCTTTGCCGTCTCCAGGCTGATCCACGTCGCCGGCCCGACCCAACCCAGTCGCGACAGCTTGTCGAGCGCGACCAGTCCGGCGCCGGTGTTGTAGGGCGGATCCATCAGGATCACGTCGAGCGGCGCCGGAGCGGGCCCGAGCGCCATCACCGACGTTGCGCGGACATCACCGCGGATCTCCAGCTTGGCAAGGTTGGCCTTCAGCGCGTCGACCGCCAGCTTGTCCGATTCGACGAACATGCACGTCGCGGCACCCCGCGAGAGCGCCTCGATGCCGAGCGCGCCCGAGCCTGCGAACAGATCGGCAACCGCCAACCCCTCGAAGCTTCCGACGCGACTGGTCAGCATCGAGAACAACGTCTCGCGCATCCGGTCGGCGGTGGGACGGGTGGTGTCACCCTTCGGTGCGGCGATCTGACGGCCGCGGTACAGTCCTGCGATGATCCGCATCAGCGCTTCCCTCCACGTGGTGCACGGGGCGGATGACCGCGCCCTCCCGACGGACCCTTGCCCGGTGCCGCAGGACGACTGCCTCGTTCAGGCCGCGCCGGACCCTCCGATCGCACGGGCCGCGGCTCGGCACCCGGACGTCCGCTGGCACTCCGCGCCGCGCGCTTGTCGAGCGAACTGCGCCCCCGCGAATCGTCCGCCTGCGGACGGAAGCCCCGCGGTTGCTCCTGACGCTGCACCGTAGCGCCCGCGCCGACGCGCGATGGCGCAGCGCGCTCCCGCGGTGGCTTGGCGGCGCGGAAATGCTTGATCTTGGGGCTCGTGCTCAACTCCTCGCCGCGATCCGCACGCTCCTGCCGCACATACGGCTTGGACGTCTCGCCACTCGTCGGCCGGGCGTGATGCGTTCCCGTCGGCCGAGCGGCGTTCCGCACATCAGGCCGCGCCCAGGGATCGTTGACGTCGCCGCGCTGCATCGCCGCGGTCGGACGGATCCGCTCCGGACGTGCCGGTCGCGAAGGCCGGTCGGTCGGTATCGCGCCGCTCGAAAAGCCCGAGCTTGCAGGCGCCGCATACGGACTGCGAACCGGCGCACGCACGCCAGCAGCCGGCCGCGCGCCCGAAACTGGACGCGCACCCGGCGCTGGCCGTGCCGTCGGAGCAGGCCGCGGCGCATTGCTACCCCGTTGGCTAGACCGCGCGCCGATCCCGGCACCCGCACCGGCACTCGCGCTGATCCCGATGTTCGCACGCGCGCCCGGACCCTCGGGGCGCCCCTTCGCGAGTTCCTTCTGGAACGCAACGACGTCGTGTTGGAGCACCTCGCCGATCTGCCCCGGCGGCAGGTCGCCGAGTACGAACGGGCCATAACGCGTCCGGATCAAACGGGAGACCTGCAACCCGAGATGCTCCAGCACGCGGCGGACTTCGCGGTTCTTGCCCTCGGTCAGGATCATCTCGATCCACACGTTGGCACCCGTCCGACGCTCGATGTTCGCGTTGATCGATCCATAGCGGACGCCTTCGATCTCGATCCCCTCGATCAGTTCCTCGAGCTGCGGCTGCGTGATGTTGCCGTAGGCGCGCGCACGATAGGCACGCTCGACACCCGTCGCGGGCAGTTCGAGTTGGCGCTTGAGGCCGCCATCGGTGGTCATCAGCAACAGCCCCTCGGTGTTGAGATCGAGGCGGCCGACCGGCACCAGCCGCGGCAGTTCGCGCGGCAGGCGGTCGTAGATCGTCGTGCGCCCGGCCGGATCGCGCTCGGTGACGAGCAGCCCGGTCGGCTTGTGATACAGGAACAGCCGAGCCGAACTCGGAGCCTCGACCGGGTCGCCATCGACCGTCACGCCGTTGAGGTTGCGCAGGATCGTCGCTGGCGTGTCGAGAATGCTGCCGTTGAGCGCGACGCGGCCCTCGGCGATCATCCGCTCGATATCGCGGCGCGAGGCGATCCCGGCGCGGGCGAGCAGCTTTGCGATACGGTCGCCCTTGATCGGTGCCGCCGGCGTTTCGGGGGAGGCTGCGGGCGCGTCGATCGACGGGCTGGCAGTCGGGTTATCGTCTTTTGAAGTCGTCATGGCGCGGCTGATACTATGGATCGGCGCTCAGCGCGAAAATATTTGCGACCGTTCGTGCGGCGGTGCGTTAGAACTCGCGAGCGTAACGACCTTTCGTTCGCGTCCGGGGGCCTGTCGGCAATGTTGTTCGGGAAGAAGAAGCGGCAGATCGTCCGGCTTTTGGTGGTCGAAGACGAACCGCTGGTCGCGTTCGATACCGAATATTTCCTGACCGACGCTAAGTTCACGATTGTCGCAACGATCGACCGGGTCGCTGAGGCCTTGCCGATTCTGGCTAGCGACACGGTGATCGACCTGGTGCTCGTCGACGTGAACCTGGCGGACGGTTCAGGCATCGACGTAGCGCGCGCGGCACAGGCCCGCGGCGTGCCGGTGATGTTCGTGACGGGGAGCTGCCCAGTGGAGGCGACCACGCTCGCCGCCGGCTGTATGGCCAAGCCGTACATGCCGCGCGACCTGATCGCCGCGATCGAGGCGATCGAGGCGATGCTCGGTGGCGGCAAGCCGACGCGCGTGCCGTCTGGCTTCACGTTGTTTCCGCGGACGGCGTGACGTTTCCCCACGTTCCATCGCCTGACGGGTAGCGCGTTCGCGATTTCCCGTTAGGGTTCGCGCGAGCGAGTGGGGAGCGTAAGTGCGATGAACGGAACCGTAGGCAAGCGCTGGAGCGACGGCTTCCGGCCGTATGCGGAGAAGGCGCCGCTGGGAGCATTGGCGCTCGGCATATCCTCAGGCTTTCCGTATGCGATGATCGGCGCGACGCTGACGACGCGGCTGGCAGCCAGCGGTATCGACAAGAAGACGGTGACGGCGTTCAGTCTCGCATTCCTCGTCTACAACCTGAAGTTCCTGTGGGCGTGGGTGGTCGATGGCGTCCGGCTTCCGATCATCGGGAGACTGGGCCAACGCGTTTCGTGGCTGATCGTGACCGCCGCGCTTGTCGTCGCGGCGGTGATCAATCTTGCCTTGGTCGATCCTGCCGCGAGCATTGCAGCGACAGCGACCGCAGCGATCCTCGTCGGCGCGGCTGGCGCAACTTTCGACGTCGTGATCGACGCATTCCGGATCGAGACGCTCGAACCGCGCCAGTTGGGCGTCGGGTCGGGAATGAGCCAATATGGCTGGCGGATCGGCTCGGCGGGTTCGGGTGCGTTGGCGCTGGTGGTCGCCGAACGCGCCGGCTGGAACGCGGCCTATCTGGCGTGCGTTGTCTTTGCATTGCCCGCGGTCCTGGCCGGCCTGGCGCTGGGCGAGCCCGAACGCCGCCGTCCGCCGATCGAACGTCGCGGTCTCGCGGAAGGCTTTCGCGCAATCTGGGGGCCGTTCATCCAGTTCTTTTCGCGCGAAGGGGCGTTCATCGTCCTCGCCTTCATCCTGATCTTCAAAGTCGGCGACACGCTCGCCAATCTGACGCTGCGGTTGCTGTTCGACGACCTCGGCTTCACCGGCGACGAGATCGCGTTCTACGATGTCGGGATCGGCTTCATCGCCTATCTGGTGGGCATCTTCATCGGTGGCATCCTGTACGCGCGGATGGGGATGAAGCGATCGGTTCTGCTGTCGCTGGTGCTGATGGGCGTCTCGAACCTGTCGTTCGCGGCGCTGGCGGCGGCCGGGCACTCGAACCTCGGCATGGCGGCGGCGATCGGCTTCGAGAATGCCTCCAGCGGCTTTGGCGGTGTCGTCGTGATCGCGTATTTCTCCGCGCTGTGCGATCTGCGCTTCACCGCGGCGCAGTTCGCGCTGATCTCGGCAGCAGCAAGCATCGTCGGACGGATCGTCACCGGCACCACCGCCGGCGCGCTGATCGAGGCGTTCGGCTATGTCGATTTCTATCTACTGACGACCGCCCTCGCGCTGCCGGGCATCGTCCTGTTCTGGTGGATGAGCCGGTCGGGGATGATCGACCGTTCGATCGGCAGCGCGGGCGTCGAGGGTGAAGGCGACGCGCGCGCCGGCGATCCGGTCTAAAGCGTGATCGGGCGACCCTCGTCGGCGAAGGCTGCTGCGACCGCGGCGGCGCTGGCGAGGACGCCGTCGATGCGACGGACGCCGAGCAGGTCGGCCATCAGATAGCGCGCGGTCTCGGGCGCGGTCTCGACGCGCGCGAGGACCGACAGCATCGCCGACTCCGCCGGCGTCATCCGTGCGCAGCAGCAGGGAGCGATCGCGATCGTACCGGCCGACGTGCCGGCAAGGTCCGCCATCAGCGCCCTGAGCAGCACCAGCGGGCGACGGAAGCCTTGCCCGAACGCAGTGAACATCGTGTGCGACGCACGGGCGTCGGCAAGGCCGTGCGCGCCCATGCGCCGCATCGCGAACAAGGCGATTCGCGCGTTTTCACAAGGCGGTAACGCATGGGGCAGCAGCGAGGTCGCGCTGGCGATGGTCTGTGTCGAGGCGGCCGTCGAGTTGGTCGTCGAATTGGGGCGGGTATCGGTCATTCACGCGACTCCGTGGTGGTGCCCACAACGTCGCCTGTTGGTTATTGATAGTCAATAGCAATAAGAACTCAGTCCGGCGGTTGGTCGTTTGCGGCGAGCACTTCACCGGCAAGGTAGAGCGAACCGGCGATCAGCACGAGTTGCGGCTGGTCGGTTTGTGCGGCGATCGAGGCGAGCGCTTCACTGGGTTTGGCGGCTGTTCCGGCGGTCTTTCCGAACGATCGGGCGAGCGTCGCAAGTGCCTCGGGCGCGTGATGGGCGTGGCCGGGGACGGGGATGGCGATGACGTGGCCGACCGATGGCGACAGGATGCGAATCACGGCGTCCGCATCCTTATTCGCGAGCATGCCGAGGATCAGTGTCACCGGCCGTCCCTTCGCAATCGTCCGTAGCGCGCGCGCGACCGGTTGCGCGGCGTTGGGATTATGGGCGCCGTCGAGCCACAATTCGCTGCCCTCGGGCAATCGCGCGAGCAGCGGGCCATCCGACAATCGCTGCATCCGCGCGGGCCAGTGCGCCCAGTCGGCGGCGGCGCGCATCGCGGCTTCGGGAATGTGGAGCACGCCCTGGTGACGGAGCATGGCGATCGCGAGCGCGAGGTTGCGTGACTGGTGCGCACCGACGAGGCGCGGGCGGTTGGTGACGACCGAAAAGCCGGTGTCCTCGTAGCGGACGGTCGATCGCGCGGTTTCGCTGCTCCAGGCAGTGCCGCGGGCGAACACCGGTGCGCCGGCGGCATCGGCGACCGCGGCGATCTTTGCACGGAGGGCCTTGGGATAGTCCATCGTAACGAGCGGCACGCCAGGCTTGGCGATGCCAGCCTTCTCGCCGGCGATCTCCGAAAGCGTGTCGCCGAGGAACGACTGGTGGTCGATGCCGAGCGCGGCGATGCCGGTAACGACCGGGTTGGGAATGACGTTGGTCGCATCGAGCCTGCCGCCGAGGCCGACTTCGACGATCGTCGCGGCGGCGGGCGTGCGGGCGAAGGCGAGGAATGCGGCGGCGGTGGTGACTTCGAAGAAGCTCGCCTGGAGATCGGCGGCTTGGTCGAGCACTTCCGACAGCAAGGCGGCGAGCAGGTCGTCTTCGATCAGCGATCCGGCGAGGCGGATGCGTTCGTTGAAGCGGACGAGGTGCGGCGAGGAATAGACGTGGACGCTGTGCCCGGCAGCCTCGATCGCGGCGCGCAGGAACGCGCAGGTCGAGCCCTTGCCGTTGGTGCCGGCGACGTGGAACACCGGGGGGAGGTTGAGGTGGGGGTCGCCGAGGCGGTTCAGGAGCGCGGTGATGCGCTCCAGTCCGAGAATATCCGCACCGGGTGACAGCGCGGTCAGCCGGTCGAGCTGCGCCTGAACTGCGGGCGAGGAAGAAACGGCGTGGTCGGGCATTCTTCTGGGCTCCCTCTCCCCTCCGGGGAGAGGGCTGGGGTGAGGGGCAATTCCGGGCGCAGCGTTGCTTGGCCGCCCCTCACCCCGACCCTCTCCCCGAAGGGGAGAGGGAGTAGGTTCGTTACGCGGCCTCGCGCGCGCTGAGATACCCGATCACCGTACCGAGCTGCTCGCGCAGGTCCTTGCGGTGGACGACCATGTCGATCAGCCCATGCTCAAGATAATATTCCGACGTCTGGAAATCCTCGGGCAGCTTCTCGCGGATGGTGCTCTCGATCACGCGGCGACCGGTAAACGCCAGCGTCGCCTTCGGCTCCGCAATCTGGACGTCGCCGAGCATAGCATAGGCCGCCATCACGCCGCCCGACGTTGGGTCGGTGAGCACGACGATATATGGCAGTCCGGCATCATGCAGCATCTGGATCGCAACCGTGCTGCGCGGCATCTGCATCAGGCTGAGGATGCCCTCCTGCATCCGCGCGCCGCCGCTCGCGGTGAAGATCACGTAGGGCACGCGGTCCTCGATCGCCGCCTCGACGCCGCGCACGAACGCCTCGCCGACCGCCAGGCCCATCGAGCCGCCCATGAAGCCGAAATCCTGCACGCCGACGACGACACGGTGGCCGTCGATAGCGCCGCGTGCGTTGATCAGCGCGTCCTGCTCGCTGTTGTCGGTCCGTGCCGCCTTGAGGCGATCGGTGTAGCGCTTCTGGTCGCGGAACTTGAGCGGATCCTCGGGGACCTTCGGCGCCGGCAGTTCCGAACAGCTACCCTCGTCGAAGAGCTGCGCAAAGCGGATCTTCGGCCCGATGCGGTCGTGGTGGTCGCATTTCGGGCAGACGTAGAGGTTGTCCTCGAGCTCCTTGGTGAAGACCATCTGCCCGCAGCCCTTGCACTTGTGCCAGAGATTCTCGGGCGTCTCGCGCTTCGCGACGAAGGGCAGGACGTTGCGGACGCTGTTGAGCCAGCTCATGCGGTTACTTTCCTTGCGCTCGCGACGGCATCGGCGAGAGACTTGATATAGGCGCGGACCGGCTCGGCCGCAGCGGCACCGTGCTGCGCGACCAGTTCGACGATCGCCGAACCGACGACGACGCCGTCCGCGACGCGCGCGACGTTCGCCGCCTGCTCGGGCGTGCGGATCCCAAAGCCGACCGCGATCGGGATGTCGGTCTGTGCCTTCAGGCGGGCGACGGCATCCTCGATCGAGGATTGCTGCGCCTGCTGGAGCCCGGTGATGCCGGCGACCGAGACGTAATACAGAAACCCGCTCGCACCATCGAGCACGGTCGGCAGGCGGGCGGCGTCGGTGGTGGGCGTGGCGAGGCGGATCAGGTCGATCCCCGCGGCGCGCAACTGCGGGCCGAGCGTATCGTCCTCTTCGGGCGGCACGTCGACGCAGATCACGCCGTCGACGCCAGCGTTGGCAGCCGCCTCGGCGAACCAGTCCGCGCCGCGCCGGAGCATCGGGTTGCCGTAACCCATCAGTACCAGCGGCACGTCCGGATGCCGCGCGCGGAACGCGGTGGCGGTGGCGAGGATGTCCGCAGTGCGGGTCCCCTGCGCGAGGCTGCGGATGTTCGCGGCCTGGATCGCGGGGCCGTCGGCCATGGGATCGGTGAACGGCATGCCGAGTTCGATCGCATCCGCGCCGCCCGCGACGAGCGCGTCGAGGATCGGGCCGGTCGCCTCGGTGGTCGGATCGCCCGCAGTAACGAACGCGACGAGCGCGGCGCGGCCGGCGGCGGCGGTGCGCGCGAAGGTGGCGGCGAGGCGGCTCACAGCTCCCCTCCCGCTTGCGGGAGGGGTTGGGGGAGGGGCTGACATAGCCGCACATCCAAAGTCGGGGGAGCGAACAGGCCCTCCCCCGACCCCTCCCGCAGGCGGGAGGGGAGCAGAAGTGCGATCATATCGCCACCCCGAGCGCTTCGGCCACCGTGAAGATATCCTTGTCGCCGCGGCCGCAGAGGTTGGCGAGGATGATCTGGTCCTGCCGCATCTCGCGCGCCTTCTTCGTCACAGTCGCAATCGCGTGGCTTGGTTCGAGTGCGGGGATGATGCCCTCGGTCCGGCACAGCAACTGGAACGCGTCGAGCGCTTCGGTGTCGGTCGCGCTGTCATACTGGACGCGGCCGATATCGCGCAGCCAGGCATGCTCCGGCCCGATGCCGGGATAATCGAGACCCGCCGAGATCGAATGCGCCTCGGTGATCTGGCCGTCCTCGTCCTGCAACAGGTACGTCTTGTTGCCGTGGAGCACGCCCGGGAAACCGCCCGCAAGGCTCGCCGCGTGCTGCTTGTCGAGCCCGTGGCCTGCTGCCTCGACGCCGAGCATCTGCACGTCGGCATCGTCGAGGAACGGATGGAACAGCCCGATCGCGTTCGAGCCGCCACCGATCGCCGCGACCAGCATGTCGGGGAGGCGACCGACCCGCTCCAGCATCTGCGCGCGTGCCTCGGTGCCGATCACGCTCTGGAAATCGCGGACCATCTCCGGATACGGATGCGGGCCAGCGGCGGTGCCGATGATGTAGAAGGTGTCGTGGACGTTCGCGACCCAGTCGCGCATGCCCTCGTTCATCGCATCCTTCAGCGTGTGCGCGCCGCTCGTCACGGGGCGGACTTCGGCGCCGAGCAGCTTCATGCGGAACACGTTGGGCGCCTGCCGCTCGACGTCCTTCGCGCCCATGTAGATCACGCACGGCAGGCCAAAGCGCGCGCAGACCGTGGCGGTGGCGACGCCGTGCTGGCCCGCGCCGGTCTCGGCGATGATCCGCGTCTTGCCCATCCGCATCGCGAGCAGGATCTGGCCGATGCAGTTGTTGATCTTGTGCGCGCCGGTGTGGTTGAGTTCGTCGCGCTTGAACCAGACTTGCGCGCCCATGCCTTCCGGAGCGGACTCGCGCAGCGCTTCGGTCAGCCGTTCGGCGTAATAAAGCGGGCTCGGGCGGCCGACATAATGTTCGAGTAAATCGTCGAACTGCGCCTTGAACGCAGGGTCGGCCTTGGCGGCGCGATAGGCCTCGTCGAGTTCGAGGACGAGCGGCATCAGCGTCTCGGCGACATAGCGGCCGCCGAAGTCGCCGAAATGGCCGCGCTCGTCGGGCTGGGCGCGGTAGGAGTTGGGGGCGAGGGTTGGAGCGTTCATGACTGGGCGTTTAGCACTTCGTAAATCGCTGTCACCCCTTCCGTTCTATCGGGCACCACCCCGGCGGAGGCGGGGGCCCAATTGGAAAGGTCGCGGTAACGGAGCACGGCGCTTGCCAAATGGCCGTTCCCACTTGGACCGCGGCCTTCGCCGGGGTGGTGCTAGCGCGCGTCGACCGCCCTCAAGAACGCCGCTATCTTGGCCTCGTCCTTGGTGCCGGGTTCGTTTTCCACGCCCGACGACACGTCGACCAGTTCCGCACAAGTCCGCTGGATCGCCTCTGCCACATTGGCCGGATCGAGCCCGCCCGAGAGTGCCCAGGGCAGTGGATGCCTGAAGCCGTCGAGCAGATCCCAGTCGAACCGCAGGCCCATCCCGCCGGGCAGCGCGGCCGAGTCCGGCGTCTTCGCGTCGTAGAGGATGCGGTCGGCGACTCCGACGAACCCGTGCGCCGCGTCGAGATCGCCGCGCGTGCGAACCGCGACCGCGACCCAGATCTCGATCCCGAACTTCGCGCGGATCGCGGCGACGCGTGGCGGAGACACCTTGTGGAGTTGCAGCACGTCGAGCGCGGCCGAGCCGACCGCCTGTTCGAGCATGTCGTCCTCAGGATCGACGAACACGCCGACCTTCGCCACATGCCGCGGTACGCGGGCGGCAAGCTCGGCGGCTTTCGCGAACGTCACGTGGCGCGGCGAAGCGGGGAAGAACACGAATCCCACATGGCTCGCCCCGTGCTTGATCGCGGTGTCGAGCGTGGCGGGAGTGGACAGGCCGCAGATCTTGGCGGTGGTCATTCGGGTTCCTTGGGGGAGCAACACGTCCCGTCATCCTGATGAAAATCAGGGTGACGGAGCAGGCTTATAGCGTCGCGCCGATCGCGCGGGCCGCGATGTCTGGGTCTTCGGCCTGCGTGATTGGGCGACCGACCACCAGGATCGAGGCGCCGGCGTCCATTGCCTGGCGCGGCGTGACGACGCGCTTCTGGTCGCCGATCTGGCCGTCGGGAAGGCGTACGCCCGGCACCACGAAGAACCCCTTTGGCCAGATCGCCTTCGCCACGGCAACTTCCGCGCCCGAACACACGATCCCGTCGACCCCCGCCTCGCAGGCGAGTTCGGTGAGCCGCGAAACCTGGTCGTGCGCGTTGCCGATGACGCCGGTCGCGGCGAGATCGGTCGCGTCGAGGCTGGTCAGCATCGTCACCGCAATCACCTTTGTGCCGAGCGGGGCCGCGGCCTTCGCGTCCTCCAGCATCGCCCGCCCGCCACTAGCATGCACGGTCAGGATCGCCGGCTTCAGGGCGCCCAATGCCTGCACCGCCTTGGCAACCGTGTTCGGAATGTCGTGAAGCTTCAGGTCGAGGAAGATCGGCAGGCCGAGCTCCGCCATCGCATGCACGCCGGACTGACCGTGCGCGCAGAAGAATTCGAGCCCCAGCTTGATCCCGCCGACATGGTGCCGAACGCGCGTCGCCATCGCCTTCGCGCGAGCGAGGTCGGGCGTGTCGAGTGCGACGTAGATACGGTTGCTCACAGGAGCGACCCCGGCGGCGTAGCGGTCGGCGCGCCAATCGGTGCGATCGTTGCCGACGGCTCGGCGGGTACGAACGCCACCGGCTCCGGCCGCGGCGTGCGCAGGTCCAGCAGCTCGCGCTCGCACGTCGACAGCCGCTGGCGCAGCCGCCATCGGATCGCATGATTGTAGAGCATCGTCGGCACGAACCCGATCAGGAACGTCACGAACAGCAGCAGCGGCAGGTTCACGTCCGCGATCAGCCCGCCCCAGAGCTGGATCTGGACGGCGTTCCAGTTGCTGATGGTGAAGACCGCGGCGATGAACGCCAGCAGGCACCAGAACAGGATTTTCAGGAACTGCATGCGGCGACCCTTTATCATACCCCCATCGCGCCGAAACGCGGTTGGAAACGCAGAGCTACCGCCACATCCGCCTTTTGGCCAGCTTTAGCCGATTTCCATCCGCAGCTGCGCGATCAGCGGCAGGATCGCGGTGAGCCGTGGTTCCTCCTCGTCGAGGATCGCGAGGAACGCAGCGCGCTTGATCGCCGCGACGCGACCCGGCTTCATCCGGACCGTCGACGGCAGCGTCGAGACGGTGATGTCGATCATCCGCTCCGACCCGTGCAGCCGCCCCCACAGATAGTCGTTCTCACGGTAGGCGCGGCTGAAGAACGCGCCGAACGTGCCGAACTGGATCCCCTTCAACGTCGCCTCCGCACCCCCGGAGCGGATCGAGGTGGCATCGTCGGGTGCGATCCGGTCGACCTTGATCGGATCGAACTCGTCGAGGCCCTCGCCCTGCAACAGCGGCAGCGTCGCGGTGTCGAAATACGGAAAGCCGAGATACGCCAGCAACAGCGTCCGCCGCGTCGGCTTGGCGAGCGCGGCGAACGCCTCCGCCAACCGCTGATCGGTCTCCGCGTCGAGGCGCTCTAGGTCGAACGTCCGACCGAGCGTCTCCAGCACTGCGGTCGCATCGCCGCGCATCGCCCGCACCGCATCGTGCAACCCGGCATGCATTTCGGCGCGCAACCGATCGAGATACGGCGACAGCGATTCGTAGATCGCATCACGCATCGGCCCCAGCTCGGGCTCGTCGGCGGCGGTCTCCACCTCCGACAAACGCCGCGCCATCAACCGCAGCCGACGGATACGGAAGCCGATGTCGAAGGTCCGCAGGAACGCAATCGACGCCGCACTGGCCCCGCCCGCATGCCCCGACCCAAGTAAGTCCGCACCCGAGGCGGCGACATGCGCGACGATCGCCGCCCGGATCTGCGCCAGTCGCCGCGGCCGGTGGTGCTCCCCGGCGTCGAACAACAGCAACGCCAGCGTCTCGATCACCGCGCTGCGCTTCAGATGGCCGTACGCGACGAAGCCATAGCCCGAGCTCGCCGCCGCCGCCTTTTGCGCACGCCGCCGCCACGCGATCAGCCGCGGCGCGGTCGGCCGGTCGAGAAACAGCGTGTGGCCGAACAGCGATTCGACGTCGGCCTCCACCTCCGGACGGATCGCGGTGAGGATACCGCGCATCCGGTCGATCCTTGCCGAGCGTTCGGCGATCGCTTCCAGATTGTCGCGGATCGGCTGCTGTCGCGGAATATCGCTGATCGCGCCGATGATCGTCTGGAAGAAGCCGGGCGTCCCGCCACCGCGATTGAGCCGCAGCTTAATGTCGGGCGAGGGGTCGATATAGATGAAGCGCCGGTCGATCTGACGCCGCGCCGGCCGCTCCTTGAGCGCATCGAGCGCAGGCCGGAATGGCGCATTGGCGAGCACCGAGCCGTCGATCAGCACCGCACTCTCCGCGGCGTTGGCGGCCGTATGCCGTGGCAGCACGCGCGCGAGGAACGCAGGACGCTCCGGCCAGACGATCGCGCGATCCTTCAGCACGCCGTCCAATTCGGCCACGGTAAACGGCGGGAACGCACCCGGAAAGCTCGACGTCGCGCGCGCCGCGAACGCCAGTTCCGCCGGTGGCGCGAGCGTATCGCACGCGCCGCCATTGTCGGTGAAGTCGACCACCAGGCGATGCTCGGTCTCGACCACTTCCGCCGGTGAATTGAGCTGCAACCGCTCCGGATGCCCCGAAAAGTCGGTGACCGTCACGAACAGGTCGAGCGGCTGACCCGGCGGCAACAGGCGGGCCCCGCGCTCGCTTGCCGCCATCGCGTCGAACGCATCGAGCAGCAGGTTGGTGAAGGTCTTCCCCCCGAACGGCGGCTCGAACCAGCGCGAGCGGATGAAATGCGACAGCTTGGTCCGCACCTCCTCCCGCGTGGGATCGTCGAGCGCGTCGACCTTGTCGGTGCTGCGCCCCGCCGCCATCCACGCGAGTGGCATCGCCCACGCCTTGGAGAACCGCGATTTCGGCGCTGCCTCGGTATCGATCAGCGCCTCGACATCCGCCGACGTCATCCACAGGTCGGTGAGCGGGTCGAGGCTCTGCCCGGTGGCGATCGCCTGCGCGAGGAAGATGCCGTTGATCCCGCCCGCGCTGGCGCCCGCGATGATATCGGCGAGGACGCGGACGCGGATCGCGCCATGCGCCTCAATCTCCTGGAGCAGCGCGTGATACACACCTTCGCTGCCGCCCTTCGGCGTGTCGCCGTCGTGGAACGCGCGGCTGGCGCAAACGAGGCGCCAGATCTCCTTGGTGATGCCGTGCATGTAGACCGCAAGGCTGATCCCGCCATAGCAGACGAGCGCCAGTCGCAGTTCCTTCTCGCGCATTCTACATCCTCATGCCGACGGTATCGCTCGGGGTTTTATCCGGTGGCCCCGGTTCGGTTCGTCGGTGTCCTTGGCTCCAGAATAGCCCAGATCGGCAAGTGATCCGAGGCTTTCCGTGCCGCCGGGCTGGCATGGACGCCACACTCGACCACGTTCAAGTCCGACGACACCATGATCCGGTCGAGCCGAGCGACCGCGCGCCGCGAATGGAAGCTCGCCCCGGTCTCCGCAAATGCATAATCGCGGCCGAAATCGCGCAGGCAGCCGGCGCCAGCGCTCCATTCGTTGAGATCGCCCATCATCACCGTCGGATGCGCCTGCGCGCAGGTATCGACATGGTTCATGATCGCGGCGGCCTGCTTGCGCCGCCACAGGCCGGACAAATCGAGATGCATGCCGAGCACGCGCAACATGCCGCCCGCGAACTGGACGTCGGCCATCACCGCCCCGCGCGGCTCGAGCGAGGGGAGGTGGAGCGGCTCGCTGTCGACCACCCGCGCCGACTTGCGCACCAGGATGACATTGCCGTGCCAGCCCATGCTGAGCGCGCGCAAGCCGAAGTCGACCGGCTTCCAGTCGCTATGCTCCTCCAACAGGTGATGCGGCAGCACGCAGGCCTTCGCCCCGAAGCGTCGGTCTGCCTCCTGGAGCGCGATCACGTCCGCATTGATCTCGCGCAGCACCTCGACCACGCGTTCGGGGTTGCGCCGACGGTCGAGCCCGATGCCCTTGTGGATATTGTAGCTGGCGACCTTGATCATGCGTGGGCCCTATAACGCGACGGGCGCGATCCGGGTTGCAGAATGAAAACGCGCGCAGTCGATTGCCTGGAAGAATTGCGTTGCCGGTGCGCAGTCGTGGAGCGGAGACCCGCGTCCGAGCGTTGTGCGTCCAGATTGTGGGGGAATGCTGATGCGTCTTGGTTTGATCGGTGCATCGCTGATGGCGATGACGTGTGCGCTCTCGGCGTGCGAGGTGAAGACGACGACCGCCTCGAATACGCAGCAGCCCGCGGCGGCGGCGGCTCCGGCGGCTGAGTCGACCGGGTGGACCACCACCACCGCCGGGCAGTTGCGCAAGGCGATCGCGGCGCGCGGCGCCCACGGTCTCGACCGGATGAGCTTCGATGCGAGCGCGCAGCCCGGTGCCGGCGACGACGCGTTGACCAAGGCTGCGTTGGCATATGGCAAGGCGCTGTCGCAGGGCGCGACCGATCCGACCAAGTTGTTCGACGTCTATACCGTGCCGCGCCCGCAGGTCGATCTCGGCCGTGGCCTTGCCGCGGCGCTTCAGGCCGGCGACGTCGGCAAGTGGCTCGCCGGGCTGGCGCCGCAGGACGAGAATTACGCGCGCCTATCGAAGGCCTATCTCGCGACGCCGAAATGGGAGCAGACTCCGGCGTCCGCGATTCCAGACACCGGCAAGCCGATCAAGCCGGGCGAAGCCGATCCGCGCGTCCCTGCGATCGCGCACCAGTTGGTCGTGTTCGATTATCTCGACAAGGCGGCGGCGCAGGGCGATCGCCTGACCCCCGCGATGATTCTCGCGATCAAGAAGATGCAGGCGGATTACGGCATCAAGCCGGACGGCATGATCGGCAGCGCAGCGCTCGGCATTCTCAACCTATCCGACGCGGACCGCGCACGCGCGATCGCGGTCAACATGGAGCGGCTACGCTGGCTCGATCGCAATGCGCCGACCACGCGGATCGACGTCAATCTCGCCGCGGCCCGGCTGAGCTATTGGCGAGACGGCAAGCTGGTCGACAGCCGCAAGGTCGTGGTCGGCGAGCCCGACAAGGAAACGCCACAGCTCGGATCCCCGATCTTCCGCCTTGTCGCCAATCCGACCTGGACGGTGCCGCGCTCGGTCGAGAAGAAGGAGATGGCGGGTAAGGGCGCCGGATATCTGCGCGCCAATAACCTGGCGTGGAAGAATGGCTGGCTGGTTCAGCAATCGGGGCCGAAGAACTCGCTGGGCCTCGTCAAGTTCGACATGTCCAACGATCACGCGATCTATCTGCACGACACACCCGCGAAACAGCTGTTCGCCGAGATCCAGCGCCAGCGCAGTCATGGCTGCGTCCGCGTCGAGGATGCGCTTGGGTTCGCCGAGCTGCTCGCAAAGGACGAGGGCGTGACCGATCAGTGGCACGCCGCCCGCGCGACCGGCAAGGAGACGTTCGTCAAGTTGCCGAAGGAAATACCGGTGCGGCTGTTGTACCAGACCGTGCTGTTCGACGACGCCGGCGAGCCCGTCATCCGCGCCGATCCCTATGGCTGGAACGACCGCGTCGCGGTCGCGCTGGGGCTTGGAACTAGTGCGAGCTACAAGCCGGCGGCACGGGACGCGGATGTCGGGCCGTAACGGGCTGATCTAGGCCTATCGACATTCAGTTTGGTGGGGGCGCAGCATTGCCAAAATTGCCCTGTCACCCCGGACTGGTTCCGGGGTTCACCGTTCCGCAAGCCAAATTCTATCGATTTTGCGGCGCCGTGGATGCCAGAACCAGTCCGGCATGACGGAGAAAAGAGTGGATTTGGCGGGCCAAACTCACTGCCGATCGGTCCAGCCAATATTCTGTTCGGCTATCCCCGCGCAGGCGGGAATGACGGTTGGATGGTGACTTACCCCTGAAGCGTCGTCGTCGACGGATAATGCTTGTCGAGATGGCGCTTGATGATCCGCAAATTGCGCGTGTTCGAGCGGAAGAAAAAGTCGGGGATCGCGCCGACGAACGGGATCATCCCGAATGCCCAGTCCAGCCCGACATTGCCGAACATCCGCGCCATCTGGATCTTCGACATGCCGATGTTGCGCGCTTCCCATGCCATCCACGCGCCGACCGCCGCTGCTATCGTGCTGCCGGCGAACGGGATGAGGTCCAGTACGACGTCCATACCGACCTTGCGGTTGGTGCCGGGGATGACGAACAACCCCTCCATCACGCGCTCCATCGCCTCGACGCGGCGGCGCACCGACAGCGCGTCCTTGCCGAGCGGCAGCGTCTGGAAGATTTCGCCGGGGGCGATGCGGGTGGTGCGCGGGTTCATGAACCCTAGTTGGTATCGGCGCGCAACCGGTTCAACGGGTGCCACGCGCGGGTGTTCGCCTGCCACTGGCTGAGGCGAGTAGAGACCAGCGACCAGCGCAAGGGCCGCGCCAGCGGGATGAACGCCACGTCCTCGTTCATCGCAGCATCGGCGGCGGCGATCCTGGCGCCGCGTTCGGCCAGCGTCGGCGCCTCGCGTGCCGCCTCCAGCGCCGTCCGCGCCGCATCCCCGCATGCGACGCAGGCCGCCGCCAGATACCAGCGCGCGCTGTCATAGGGCGCGACCGCATCGACCAGCTTCAGCTCGGCGGCGTCGTCGATCCCGACTCGCCGGGGGACGATACCGATCGCCATCAGCGACGCCGCGACCTGCGCATACAGCAACGTCGCCCCCGGCCCGGTGGGCAGCGCGATCCGCAATTCGATCGGTCCCGGACTCTGCTGCTTCCAGCTCGCGACCCGCTGGCGCGCGGCGGCGCGACGTTCGTCCTGCGTCAACAGCGTCCATGCCGGCACCTGCGGCAGCGAGGCGGAGTCGAGGATATCGGGCAGGATGCGATCCGCCGGGTCCCAGTTCGGCGCGACCGCCCCGGTCACGGCCGACCGATCGATCGCCTGCGACACGGCGGCGCGGTTGACGGCATCGGCCAGGAACCCGTCGCGCCGGACGATCGCCAGGCCGAACAGTCCGACCGCCGGATCGACGCGGATGTTCGCCGGCGCGATACTGGTCACCGCCAGTAACGGCCAGTCGACGAAGCTGCCGCCGCTCACCAGATCGGAGTCGCGATTGGCGAACCGCGCGATCGCCCGCGCCGCACGCTCGCCGATCAGCCGGACATCCTCCTGTGGCTTCGCCTCGCGCTGGTCGTCGGGATCGGCCTGGCCGGGATCGAACGCCGGGCGCAGCAACGATGCACGACCGCGATGTGCCACGCGGAACGGTCCCGTCCCACCCGTCGGACGCAGCCGCAGCAACGCGAGTTCGGGTTGCGCGAACAGCTTCAGCAGGTCGGGTCTTGGCCGTGAGAGCCGCACCTCGATCACCTGCGGCGTCATCACGACGATCTCGTCGATCGCGGTGAGGAACGGCGCGAGCGGATTGCGTGCGCCCACCGCCGCCCGTGCGGTATCGGGGCCGCCGATCTGTCGCCTTAGCATCGCCACCACCTGTTCGGCGGTGACGGGCGTACCGTCGCCCCAGTCGCCCTCGCGCAGGCGGAAGATGTAGCTCATCCCGCCGTCGATCACGATCCAGCGCTCGGCGATTCCGGGCTCGATCTGCCCCGCGGCATCGAACCGCACCAGCCCCTGCGCGGTCGAGTCCATCAGCAGGCGGGCAGGGGTATCGAGCGCGACGCGGCTCGCATCGGCGACATGCGGGACCCCGCCGATCGCACTGACGACCACCGCGCCGGTATCTGGCCGCCGATCGCACGCGGCCAGCACCGCGCACCCGGCGAATAGCGCGACGCTCGCCGCAAGCCGCATGCGTCGTCTGCGTTCAGCGCCCGGTCGCAAACCGGGTCGACCGCCTGAATTCGATCGCAGCACAAGAATCTGGTGGATCGTCGACGTCAGCATCGTCGACGGTGTAGGCCCGGACGTCCCGCGGGGCAACGCAGAGGGCACCGCGTACCACCCGATAAACGCCTCGCAACGTTACCGGCCGCCTCGAAATTCGAAGGTGAAGCGATAGGCGCTGTCCTTTGCGGGACGAGCATCCACTCGCCGCACCGGGCTGGCCGTAACCAAGGTCAGCGCGCCGTCCGCGACGTTGACGGGCATGCCGAGCGTCAGATCGATCTGCCTGGACCAGCCGCCGCCCATGACGGTCGCGCGCACCACGAGCCGCCCCGCCCAGACGCACTGCACATCGACGGGGCAGCGACTATCTTCGATGACCCGGTCCGCGCGCACTTTCGGTCCGTTGACGAACGCGGTCTGGCCAAGCGCTATCGGACCTTCGACCGGGAGATGCGCCGTACAACCCGTGATGAACGTCCCGGCCAATGCGCAGATAGCCGCCCGCATCAAGACTGCGCGCTCAACCACAGGACGCGGAGACCACCCGGCCGTCCGCGACGATGACGGTCACGCGCTCCTGCCGGTAATCGCGCGTCATCGGATCGCCGGGTGCGAGCCGACGGACCATGGCGCTCCCCGTCCGTCGAAGAATATCCGTGTCGTCAGGCGCGGTCTGCCCGGCGAGCGCCGCGGCGGCATCGGGGCGGCATAGTCCCGTCCTCGCCCGGTCGTTCGTGCCGGTCGAGGCGCAGGCTCCGAGGCACGCAAGCCCAAGCATCGACACCAGCATGCTTCCCTTGATCGTCGTCATCGTCACCTCCCCGTCACCGTAAGCCGCGCCCTGACTAGCGCGCCGAACATGAACGGTAGACGGTGCCGACAACGGATAGCCTTGATCGTACGGACGGGCAGCGTGCCCCGATATCCAGTGCGACGGCGTGCAAGGCCGACCGTCTGCGGAAGGCCTTGCACTGCCCGGTCAGCTGATATGCACGGCCTTCGTGACGAGATGCGCGGCAATGCCCTCGGGGCCGTCCTCGGAACCATGCCCGCTCTCCTTCACGCCGCCGAACGGGCTGTCGGGATAACTGAGCCGGACATTGTTGATCGCGATCATCCCCGCCTCGATCGCGTCGCCGAGCATGTTCTGGCGACGGCCATTCTCGGTGAAGCAATACGCCGCCAGCCCGAACGGCAGGCGGTTGGCTTCGGTCACCGCGTCCTCGTCCGTCGCGAACCGGCTCAGCAGGGCGACCGGGCCGAACGGCTCCTCGTTCATCGCGCGCGCCGACAGCGGCACGTCGGCCAGCACGGTCGGCTGGAAAAAGAACCCGCCCTGGCCGCCATAGTCGCCACCCGCGAGCAGCTTGGCGCCGTGCCCCGTCGCGTCGCCGACCAGCTCGGCGATCGCATCGGGACGGCGGGCGTTGGCCATCGGGCCCATCTGGCTCGCCGCATCCATGCCGTCGCCGATCTTCAGCGCGCGCGTCCGCTCGGCAAAACCGGCGGCAAACCGGTCATAGATGCCGTCCTGCACGTGGAAGCGCGTCGGCGCGACGCAGACCTGGCCGGCGTTGCGAAACTTGTGCGCGACCAGCGTATCGAGCGTCTTCTCCAGGTCGCAATCGTCGAACACCAGCACCGGGCCGTGCCCGCCCAGTTCCATCGTTGTCCGCATCATCGTATCGGCGGCCAGCTTCATCAGCGCCTTGCCGACCGGCACCGACCCCGTGAAGCTCAGTTTTCGCGTGATCGGCGAGGCGAGCAGATGGCGCGACACCATGTCCGGCACGCCGAACACGCACTGCGCGACGTCACCGGGCAACCCCGCGTCCTGGAAGCAGCGCATGACCTCGACCGCGCTACCCGCAGTTTCCTCGGATGGCTTGATGATGATCGAGCAGCCGGCCGCAACCGCCGGCGCGATCTTCCGCACGACGTTCATGATCGGGAAGTTCCACGCGCAGAACGCCGCCACCGGGCCGACCGGCTGGTGCAGGACCAGGCTGCGCGTACCCGATGGGCGGGGCAGGACGCGGCCATAGACGCGCAGGCCCTCGGCGGCGTGGAAATCGAGCAACGCGGCGGCAAACGCGACCTCGCCCTTCGCCTCGGCCTGGATCTTGCCCTGCTCGAGCGTTGCGATACGCGCGATGTGATCGCCGCGCTCGCGCAGCAGTTGCGCGGTCCGGACCAGGATCGCGGCGCGCTTTTCCGGCGGGGTCGCACGCCATGCGATAAAGCCGCGCTGCGTCGCCTCCAGCGCACGATCGAGGTCCGCAGCGTTGGCGAGCGGCAACGCCGCCTGTCCGGCACCGGTCGCCGGGTTCAGCACGTCGCGCGTGTCGCGACCGTCGCCGCTCAGCCATTCGCCGGCGATGTAGAGCCCGAGCTTGGTGTCATAGGCGGTGGTCATAATCGTCTCCGTTGTTGGCGTCGCGTTCGGCTGAACCGTCATGTCGTCGTCGATCGTCGCCGCGGTAAGACCCAAGGCGTAATCGAGGGATCGTACGTGGCAATCGCCGGATCGATCGAGCGAAATGCCGGGATCGCCCGGCACGGCGACCGCAGCATATGGCAGCGGGTCCACAGGCTCAACCGGAGCGATGCGATCGTCGCGCCTATCATCGGTGCGGAGGCCCGGCCCCGCGCGACGCCTCGTGTCACGTACATGACACGCATCGGGAATACGGAGCAGGCGCACAGTATCTTGTGCGATCCCACGCGTTTGCGGATCGTGCGCGTTCATCATTCGGATCGTAGCCATGACAGAAGTTTCTCGTCGCACACTGCTCGCCGCCGGCCTGTCCGGTGCGACGCTGTCCGCGTTTCCCGCGGCGATTGCGCGCGCGGCGGCGATCGCACCCGACGTGAAGACGGGCTCGATCATGGATGTCGAGCACGTCGTCATCCTGATGCAGGAAAATCGCGGCTTCGATCATTATTTCGGGTCGCTGCGCGGCGTCCGCGGGTTTGCGGACCGGTTGCCGATCCCCGTCCCGTCCGAGGCCGACGCGACGAAACCGGCGCCGGTCTGGTACCAGAGCGATCGAACCGCCCCCGGCGGCGCGCGGACGGTCCTGCCGTTCCACCTCGCGACGCGCAGGAATTTCGACCTGATGCGGATGGAGGGCACGCCGCATAGCTGGCCCGATGCGCAGCGCGGATGGGACGAGGGGCGGATGGCGCACTGGCCCGAAGCCAAGAGCCAGCGCGCGATGGGGCATTATCGTCGCGAGGACATCCCGTTCCAGTTCGCGCTCGCAGAGGCGTTCACGGTATGCGACGCCTATCATTGCTCGGTCCAGACCGGCACGAACACCAACCGCCTGTTCCTGTGGAGCGGCACCAACGATCCCGGCGGCACGCTGGGCGGTCCGGCGATCGGCAATTCGCACGACAGTTTTCCCGCGGACGGCGGCGCTGCCGATCCGTATCGCTGGACGACGGTGGTCGAGCGGTTGCAGGCGAAGCGTGTCGACTGGCGCATCTACCAGGACATGGCCGACAATTTCACCGACAACCCGCTGGTCGGCTTCGCCGCGTTCCGGGACGCGCACCGGGGTGATGGGGATCCTGCCTTACGAGAGCGCGCGCTGACGACCCGCGGGCTCGACGTCTTGCGCGCGGACGTGCTCGGCGGGCGGCTGCCACAAGTGTCGTACGTCATCGCCACCGCGAAAGGCTCCGAGCATCCCGGCCCTTCGAGCCCCGCGCAAGGCGCCGCCTATACCGCCGACGTACTCGACGCGCTGACCGCGGACCCCAAGGTCTGGGCGCGAACCGTGCTGCTCGTGATGTTCGACGAGAATGACGGCTTCTTCGATCACGTCCCGCCGCCGGCGCCACCCTCGCACGCCGCCGACGGCACGCTGCTCGGCGGATCGACGGTCGATCTCGATGGCAGCTATCACCGCCACCCAAGCAAAAGCGATGCGGCGCTCGATCTGCCCGCCTATCGCGGCCGGGCGTATGGGCTGGGCCCGCGCGTGCCGATGTACGTCGTCTCGCCGTGGAGCCGGGGCGGGTGGGTCAACTCGCAGGTATTCGATCACACTTCGGTAATCCGCTTCCTCGAACGCCGGTTCGACTTCCACGAGCCCAACATCGCGCCGTGGCGCCGCGCGGTCTGCGGCGACCTGACGTCCGCGTTCGACTTCACCGCGGCCGACCCTGCGCCGTTCGCCGCGATGCCCGATCCACGGCCCGATGCCGTCCGGGCCGCGGCGATCCCCAAGCAGATAAGCCCCCAGGCACCAGCCGGGTCGCTGCACCCATGGCAGGAACCCGGCATCCGCCGCGCTCGTCCGCTGCCCTATGCCTTGGCCGTCAGCGAGAGGATCGCCGATCGCGCGCTCCATCTACGCTTCGGAACGGAAGGGACACAGGCGGCGGTGTTCCACGTCTACGACCGCACCGCCCTGGCCCAAGCGCCGCGCCGCTTCACCGTCGAGCCCGGACACGCGTTGGACGGGCGGTGGCCGTTCGACGACGCGAGCCTTTACGATCTGTGGGTGCTCGGCCCGAACGGCTTCCACCGCCATTTCGCCGGCAGCGGAAACGATCCGGCACACCTGTACCGGATGCAGTGGATCACTACCGCGGACGATCTTGTTCTGCGACTGCTTGGCAGCCAGCGCAATCATGGTCTGGTGGCGAGCGTTGCGGCGATCGGCATGCCGCCCAAGGTGATACCATTGGCCGAAACACGCTATCGCTGGCCTCTCCGCGACAATTTCGGCTGGTACGACGTCACGGTATCCACCGCGACGGCTCCCCGATTTCGGCGTCGCGTGTCCGGCCGCGTCGATGCGCCAGGCCGGATCACGTGTAGCGATCCATTTTCGCCTGGCGCCAACGCGTAGACCTGGTCGGTCCACCGAGGCCGATACGACCGCACAACCGCAAACGCGTCATCCGGCGGGAGACTTCCGATCGGCGTCTTCCTCGCGCAGGAACTGAAGAAGCTCCTCAATCTCGTCCGATCCATAGCGCAGTGCCATGTCGTCCACCTCGATCTCGACCATAGCGCGATCCTCCGGCGACCAGCCGGCCAGGATGTCGGCACAGTCGGCCAAAGACCCGCGCGCAACGCTCCTCCGCTCCCCACCCGATGTGTCGGTGCGGTAGATCGTGGCTGGCTCACTCAGCGGATAGGTCGTCATGGATCTCGTCTCTTCCGTCCGGCACTGTATGGGATGCGGATGCCCGCCGACTGCATGCCGGCGGGCATTCGACGTCATTCGTCTTCTGCGTCGATATTGACGGTCGTCTCGGCAAGCTTCGTCATATATTCGTCGCCGCCATAGATGTCCTTGGTGGCCGCACTCAGCTTCTTGTGATCGTCCTTGAGACCCAGCGCCTTGGCGTACGCCGTCGCCGTGCCGAACCCGGCGATCCCGTAATGCGTCATCCGTTGGTACTGCGCGATGATCATCACATCGAGCAGCGGACCCTTCTCTGGCCCTTCCTCGAGGACATGCTTGGTGGCTTCGGCGACGAGGCCTTCCATGCCCTTGCAATGCTCCTTCGAGACTTTCTCGTCGTTCGACGCGATCAGGTCCTTGAGCAGGTCGGTATGCGTCTCGATATCCGCCTGCGACTTGGTCAGCATATCCTTCAGCGATGCGTCGCTCGCCTTCGACGTGATCTTCTTCAGGACCTTCTTCATCTGGTCGTTCGCGGACCAGAGGTCCTTCAGCTCGTCGGTGTAGATTTCCTGGAGATCTTCGGGTGCGGACATGGGATCATCCTTATGGGCTCACCGGCGGAATGCGCGGCGACTGGTTTTGAAACTTGGGAAATGCGGATCGAAGCGCGGCGACCTCAACCGGCGCCGGGCTGCTTCTGCTCGTCCTCATAGTCGGCATCGGTACCGATCTTGCCGTTGGCCTCGGCCTCGGCGATGCCCGATGTCTCGACCACTTCGATCGTCCTACCTTCGGCAGCGATCGCATGGGGTTCGCGGTCGGCATCCGGGTCGGCGGCGATCGTCGTACGGTCACCGCCGTCCGAGCCTGCGACACCGTTTCCGGCAGTGCCGCCGTCTTCGCCGGCCTGGCCGCTGCCGTGATAGGCGATGTCGGTCTGGCCGCCATGCGCCATGAAACCGGTGTTGGTCTCGGTCTTGCCGGCATGCGGGTTGGGATAGGACCCGCCGCCACTTTCGCCGCCCTCGCTGCGGCCGTGAACATCATCGTTGCCGCGGTGCGAGTCCGACACGCCGTCCGGTGCGCCCTTGCTGGCGGGATTGCCGGAAACGGGGGCATGAACCTTGTCACTCATCGGTACGTCCTTCTGAATGTAGCGGGTCAAAACAAATCGACCCGATCCGCTCGTCAGGAGCGGACCGGGCCGGGGAGGGGTTACGGCCGCAGCACGACCTTGATGACGCCGTCCTGCTTGTCGCGGAACTTCTGGTACATTTCAGGCGCATCCTCGAGGCTGGCCGGGTGCGTCACGACGAAGCTCGGATCGATGTCGCCCGCCTCGATCCGAGCGAGCAGCGGCTTGGTATAGGCCTGGACGTGGGTCTGGCCGGTCTTGATTGTCAGCCCCTTGTTCATCATCGCGCCGATCGGGATCTTGTCGCCCATCCCGACATAGACGCCGGGGATCGACACCGTGCCGCCCATCCGGCAGCTCATGATCGCCTCGCGCAGCACATGGACGCGGTCGGTGGCGAGGAACGTCGCCGCCTTTACCTTGTCGATCACCGCATCCATCGCGCCATGACCCGAAGCCTCGGCACCGACCGCGTCGATGCAGCTGTCGGGACCGCGGCCCTTGGTGCGGAACTGCAGCTCGTCATAGACGCTGTCGACCTCGGCGAAGTTGATCGTCTCCGCGCCGCCGGCCTCGGCCATCGCCAGACGCTCGGGCACCTCGTCGATTGCGATCACGCGGCCCGCGCCCAGCATCAGCGCCGATCGGATCGCGAACTGGCCGACCGGACCGCAACCCCAGATCGCCACGGTATCGCCCGGCTCGATCTGCGCATTCTCCGCGGCCATGTAGCCGGTCGGGAAGATGTCGGAGAGGAACAGCGCCTGCTCGTCGGTAACGCTGTCGGGAACCTTGATCGGACCGATATCGGCCATCGGCACGCGCAGATACTCGGCTTGGCCACCGCAATAACCACCCAGCATGTGGCTGAACCCGAACAGGCCGGCGGGCGAATGGCCCATCGCCTTGATCGCCATCTCCGCATTCGGATTGGTCCGCTCGCAAGCCGAGAACAGTCCCTTGCGGCAGAAGAAGCAATCGCCGCAGCTGATCGTGAACGGCACGACGACGCGGTCGCCGATCTTCAGGTTGGTGACTTCGGAACCGAGCGCGACGACGACGCCCATGTTCTCATGACCGAGGATGTCGCCCGCCTGCATCGTCGGCTGGTATCCGTCGAGCAGATGAAGATCGGACCCGCAGATCGCGCAGGCCGACACCTTGATGATCGCATCGCGCGGATGCTTGATCTCGGGATCTGCAACAGTATCGACCCGAACATCGCCTTTTCCATGCCAAACAAGTGCGCGCATCAGAAGATCTCCGTCATAGAATTGCAGACTAGTGCTCACGCACGACACAACATCGCATCAGATATGACTCGGCGATGGCGCAAACGCCGCCTGACCATCATCAACACTATGCACTGTCGCCACGAAGTCCCGGCCGCGACGTTTCCGCGTCGTCGCCGTCAGCGTGAACGTATCCCGGGGAGTATAGCGATCAAAGTAGCGTCATCGTTCCTGCGTCACGCCAATATCCGCAGTTAAAATTTCATGTTGATTGTGATCAATATCGATGAACTTAAACTAAATCGAGATACCACAATGAAAGTCCATAGATCGTAAGGACTTGTCGAGCTTGATCGCTCTGCGACATTGATGCTGCGGCTTCCTCTGCGCAACGGCGATTGCCCTACCAAGTTTGCAGACGCCGGGGCCAATTCGGAGTGTGGACCGTTAGGACGCTATCGCAGTCTGCCGACGCCGTTCGCCCGCCACGCCTTGCACGGCGCTGCGGCGTTCCGACGGGCGGGTGCACGATTTCAGATCCGGGATAGCCTCATGCAGATCAAAGCCATTCTCTTCGATATCGACGGTACGCTGGTCGACACCAACGACATGCACGTCCTCGCCTGGGAGGAGGCGTTCGCGACCGTCGGCGCATCGTTCGACCGCCAGGTGATCCACGACCAGATCGGCAAGGGGACTGACATGCTCGTGCCGACGCTGCTGCCGGACGCGGACGAAGATCAGCAGGAAAAGCTCGGCGACACGCACGGCGCGATCTTCAAGGCGAAATACCTGGAGACCGCCAAGCCGTTCGCGCAGGCGCACGACCTGTTGGCCCACGCGCATGGTCTCGGGCAGCAGGTCGTACTGGCATCGTCCGCCTCCGAGGCAGAACTCGACCATTACATAGACCTGCTCGACGCACGCGACCTGATCGCCGCGACGACGAGCAGCGACGACGTCGAGAAGACCAAGCCCGCGCCCGACATCTTCGCGACCGCGCTCAAGAAACTGCCGGGGATCGACCCCACCGAGGTGATCGTCGTCGGCGACACGCCCTACGACATCGAGGCCGCCGCCAAATGTGGAATCGCCGCGGTCGCCGTCCGATCGGGCAAGTTCGAGGACAGGCAACTCCAGTCGGCAGGCGCGATCGCGATCTACGACGACGTCGCGGCCTTGCTTGCCGACTACGCAACCTCGCCGCTGGGACGCTGATCGACATGGCCATCACCCTGAAACCCCTCCGCGATCAGGTCATCGTCGTCACCGGCGCAACCAGCGGCAACGGTCTCGCCATAGTCGAGGAAGCCGCGCGCCGCGGTGCGGCCGTCGTCGCGACCGCGCGGAACGAAGTGGCGCTCGAGGCACTCCGCGATCGCCTGTCGGCCGACGGCGGACGCATCGCGATCTGCGCCGCGGACGTCAGCGACATGGCCGCGGTCGAGCGTGTCGCCGCCGTCGCGGTCGAGGCGTTCGGCGGGTTCGACAGCTGGGTCAACAACGCCGGCACCGGCACCTACGGCACGCTCGAGCAGGTCCCGGTCGCCGATCATCGCCGCGTGTTCGACGTCAATTATTTCGGCGTGCTGCACGGCTCGCTCGTCGCCGCGCGACATCTGCGCGGGCGTGGTGGGGCCATCATCAACGTCGGGTCGATCCTCAGCGACCGCGCGATCGTCGAGCAGGGGCCGTATTGCGCGACCAAGCATGCTGTGCAGGCGCTGACCGACACGCTGCGGATGGAGTTGGAGCAGGAGGGGGCCAACATTTCCGTCACCCTCATCAAGCCGGGCGCGATCGACACGCCGTTTCCCGAGCATGCGCGCAACTTCATGGACCAGCCGCCCCGCCTGCCGCCGCCGCTCTACGCACCGTCGGTCGTCGCCGACGCGGTGCTGTTCGCCTGCGGAACACCGCGGCGCACGCTGTATGCCGGGGGCGGGGGGCTGCTGTCCTCGCTCCTTTCGCGCGCCGCGCCGCGGTTGAGCGACAAGATCATGGAACTGGTCGGCACCGTCGCGCAGCAGAAGCCGGAAGATCCCGGCGACCCGGCGCGCCGCGACAACCTTTATGAGCCGCGCGTCGATGCGCTGCGCGGCAGCCAGGACGTCCACGCGCGGAAATCGAGCACCGTGTTGCAGGCGCAGAAACTCCATCCCGCCATCTTGGTGCTCGGTGTCGTCGGAGCCGGGATCGCGGTTGCCCTCAGCCGGCCGAAGGATACCAGCCGGTGACACCGGACGCCGAACGGGCAGGGGCCTTGCGCGACTTCGACGTCGTGCTCGTCCTCAGCGGCGGCAACGCGCTCGGCGCATTTGAGGCCGGCGTCTACGAAGCGCTGCACACGCACGGCCTCCAACCCGACTGGGTCATCGGCGCATCGATCGGCGCGATCAACGGGGCGTTGATTGCCGGTTCCGCTCCCGATCGCCGCATCGAGACGTTGCGAACGTTCTGGCGACCCGCACCGTCCGGCGCCCCGGCGCTTCCGTGGCTAGGTGGCCTCGAAACCATCCGCCGCACGAATGCAGTCGGCTGGTCCGCAACGCTGGGTCGTCCCGGCATCTTCGGCCCCATGCTATCCGCCCTGACGCCATGGACCGACAACCAGCCGTCGATCTTCGAAACCAACCAGCTCGCCACGACGCTGGAAACGCTGGTCGACTTCGATCGCCTCAACACAGGCGCATGCCGCTACACCGCGACTGCGGTCGATCTCGAAACCGGCGACGATGTCGTATTCGACAGCGCCGCGATGCAGATCGGACCCGATCACATACGCGCCAGCGCGGCGCTGCCGGTTGCCTTCCCGCCGGTCGAGATCGACGGCCGCTGGCTGGTCGACGGCGGCCTGTCCGCAAATCTGCCGCTCGACCCGATCCTCAGCGAACCGCCACCGCGACCGACACTCTGCATCGCGGTCGACCTCTTGCCGCTCCACGGTCCACGTCCGACGACACTGGGCGAGGCGACGAGCCGCATGCAGGACCTGATCTTCGCCGCGCAATCCCGCCGCGCGATCGAACGGTGGCAAGCCGCGCACGCCGGCCGCCAGGACTTCGTGCTGTCGCTGGTCCGCCTCGCCTATACCGAGCAGGCCGATGAAGTCGCCGGCAAGGCGCTGGATTTCTCAGGCCCCACGATCGAACAGCGCTGGTCGGCAGGCCGTCGCGCCGCGATGCTGGCCGTCGAGGGCGTAAAGGCCGGAACGCTGGCGATCGGCGTTCCTGGCTTCAACATCGCCACGCTGGACTGCCGGCGACCCAGCGGCGTCGACCGTTGAGTGGTCAGGCAGGTCCGGTGAGATAGACAGGATTGGTGCGGACGGCGGGACTCGAACCCGCACTCCTAGGGAGGGAGATTTTAAGTCTCCTGCGTCTACCGGTTTCGCCACGTCCGCACACGCGCCCAACAAGACGAGGTCGCGCGCAGCGTCAACCCACCTTGCCAGGCCGGCAGCATATTCTTCGACTGTCTACGGTCCCGCGCAGTGGTACCGCTCACACGTTCAGGCGTGAGCGCATTTCCTTGCCCGGCTTGAAATACGGCACGCGCTTGGCCTCGACCTCGACGACTTCGCCGGTACGCGGGTTGCGGCCGGTCCGCGCATCGCGCGCACGCGTGGAGAATGCACCGAAACCGCGCAGTTCGACTCGACCGTCGGCGGCCAGTCGCTTGGATATCTCGTCGAAGAAGGTGCTGACGATCAGCTCCACTTCGTTAGGCTGTAGGTCCGGATGCGCCTCGGCGATCTTAAGGACCAGTTCAGATCGGATCATTCGAGCCCCCGCCCATCTAAAAAAACGCGTACAGATTGATACAGGTCAACCTGCGAGGCATTAGCACTTATTACCGAACAGTCAAAAACCAAAGTGGATATGACAATAAAAAGCCCGACATGTTCGAGACATGCCGGGCGTTTTCATCGATAAGCCGTTAGGCTTTTCTTAACACTTACTTCTTCTCGGCGTCCGTACGAGCCTTGAGAGCCTCGCCCAGGATGTTGCCGAGGGTCGCGCCCGAGTCCGACGAACCGTACTGAGCGACAGCCTGCTTCTCTTCCGAGATCTGCATGGCCTTGATCGAGAAGGTCGGCTTCTTCGAACGATCGAAGCCGGTGACCATCGCGTCGAACTTCTGGCCGACCTGGAAACGCTCCGGACGCTGCTCGTCGCGATCGCGACCCAGATCCGTGCGCTTGATGAAGCCGGTCGCGCCATCGTCGCCCTGCTGCACTTCGAGGCCCGCGTCGCGGACTTCGAGAACGGTCACGGTGACGATCGCGTTCTTGTTCAGCTTGTCGCCTGCTGCTGCGATGCCGCCGGCCGATGGCCCGCCGCGCTCGAGCTGCTTCATGCCGAGCGAGATACGCTCCTTCTCGGCGTCGATGTCGAGCACGACGGCCTCGACGGTCTCACCCTTGCGATGCAGGTTGAGCGCGTCCTCACCCGAAACACCCCATGCGATGTCGGACATGTGGACCATGCCGTCGACGTCGTTGTCGAGGCCGATGAACAGACCGAACTCGGTCGCGTTCTTGACTTCGCCTTCGACGGTCGAACCGATCGGATGAGCGGCAGCGAAGGCCTCCCAAGGATTGGCCTGAGCCTGCTTGAGGCCGAGCGAGATGCGACGCTTCTCGGAATCGACTTCGAGGACCATGACGTCGACTTCCTGCGAGGTCGACACGATCTTGCCCGGATGGACGTTCTTCTTGGTCCAGGACATTTCCGACACGTGGACGAGGCCTTCGATGCCCGCTTCCAGCTCGACGAACGCACCATATTCGGTGATGTTCGTGACGCGACCGGTGAGCTTCGCGCCGACCGGATACTTGACCATCGCGCCATCCCAGGGATCGCTCTCCAGCTGCTTCATGCCGAGGCTGATGCGCTGGGTGTCCTTGTTGATGCGGATGATCTGCACCTTGACGGTGTCGCCGATGTTCAGGACTTCGCTCGGGTGACCGACGCGCTTGTAGCTGAGATCGGTGACGTGCAGCAGGCCATCGATGCCGCCGAGATCAACGAACGCACCGTAATCGGTGATGTTCTTGACGACGCCGTCGATGATCTGACCCTCGGCCAGGCTGAGGATCAGGCCCGAACGCTGCTCTGCGCGCGTCTCTTCGAGAACGGCGCGACGCGACACGACGATGTTGCCGCGCTTGCGGTCCATCTTCAGGATCTGGAACGGCTGGGGGATGTCCATCAGCGGGGTGACATCGCGCACGGGGCGGATATCGACCTGCGAGCCGGGCAGGAACGCGACGGCGCCGTTCAGGTCGACGGTGAAGCCACCCTTCACGCGGCCGAAGATGACGCCTTCGACGCGGGTCGTCTTGGAGAATTCGGTTTCCAGCTTGTCCCATGCGGCTTCGCGACGGGCGCGATCGCGGCTGAGCATTGCTTCGCCGTGGACGTTCTCGACGCGGTCGACATAGACTTCGACTTCGTCGCCGACCTTGAGGTCAGCCTTCTGGCCCGGCGCTGCGAATTCGCGAAGCGGCACGCGGCCTTCCGACTTCAGACCGACGTCGATGACGGCCATGTCGTTCTCGATGCCGGTCACGGTGCCATGCACCACGCGGCCCTCGAAGCTGTCGGCGTCGCCGAGCGTTTCGTTCAGCATCGCCGCGAAATCGTCGCGGGTCGGCATTACCTGGGTTGCCATAGAATTCAGTAATCCTAGTCTGTTTCCGGCCAAGCGGTTGGGTCCGCTGGTCTTGGCCTTCGTTGCCGCGACGACCGAACGTCGAACGCGGCATCCGGACGGCACGAGGCGCGGAGGACGTAGACGCTGAATGCGAAAACGGCGCGTGAGACTCGAGGGTCTCCGCGCCTTCCTCCACGAGCATCGCTCGCCGGACGGTTCCGTATAGCCGAAACCCCGTCTCGGAGCAAGTTCGCCGCTGCTTCGTTAGGGGCCGCTCACAACAGGAGCGAAGATTTGAACGAACGCGGCATTCTCGTGCTGGGCTGGGTCGCCACCGTGACGGCGATCGTGATGTACCTGTCGTACATCGACCAGATCATGCTGAACCTTTCGGGTCAGAAGGGATCGGTGGTCCAGCCGTTCGCGACGATGGTGAATTGCGCGCTGTGGGTGGGATATGGGTTTTTGAAGGACAAGCGGGATTGGCCGATCGTCGTGGCTAATTTCCCGGGGGTGGTGTTTGGGGCGGTGGCGTTGGTTACTGCGCTTTAGGTCCACTGATCCCCCTTGGAGGAGAGTGCCGCCAATCCCCCCTCCCTGGAAGGGAGGGGCAGGGGGTGGGTCGGCTTCCGCATAGACGATTTGGGGTGGCGCAAGCTGGCCGACCCACCCCCAACCCCTCCCTTCCAGGGAGGGGAGCGAGAAGAAGATGCGCTTCCGTTACCCAACAGAGCAACCACCCCGGCGAAGGCCGGGGCCCAATTGGGGGACGGTACTAACTGAGGACGGTGCTTCGTTACCGCGGACGTTCCAATTGGACCTCGGCCTTCGCCGGGGTGGTCGCCGCTGCCAAGAGGGGAGTGGCCTAAACCGAAGCCGCCTTCTTCGCCCGCTGCGCCTCCACCAGCGCAACAGCCCGCTGCACCGAAGCCTCGATCGACAAAAAGCTCGTATCCAGCAAAGCAGCATCCGCCGCCATCACCAGCGGCGCAGTAGAACGCCCGCTATCCCGAGCATCCCGAGCCCGAATATCCGCCAGCACCCGATCCTTGCTCGCAGTCCCGCCCCGAGCCTGCAACTCAGCATGCCGCCGCTGCGCCCGGATATTCGGCGTAGCCTTCACGAACAGCTTCGCATCCGCATCCGGCGCGATCACCGTCCCGATATCGCGCCCGTCGAGGATCGCGCCACCCTCCTGCGCCGCGAACCGCTTCTGCCGGTGCAGCAGTGCCGCGCGCACCAGCGGATGCGCCGACACCACCGACGCCAGCGCGCCGATATCGTCATCACGCAACGCCGGATCGCTCAGCAGCGCATCGCTGAAATCGCACGCGGCAACCGCGTCGGCCTCGGTCTCCGGATCGAGCCCCATCCGCGCCACGCTCAGCGCCACGGCCCGGTACAGCAGCCCGGTATCGAGATATGGCAGCTTGTAATGCTTGGCCAAGGCACGCGCGATGGTGCCCTTGCCCGATGCCGCCGGACCGTCGACTGCGATGATCATCTTAATTCCCCCGGCCGGTAAGCGCATCGAGCGACCGGAAGAACACGGGATAGCTCGTCGCCACCGGCGATACATCATCGATCGTGACGGGCTCGCGGCTCCCAAGTCCAGCCACGACCATGCTCATTGCGATGCGGTGGTCGAGTTTCGAGGCGATCCGAGCGCCACCGCGAATCGCCGCGCCGCCCGACCCGGTGATCGCCATGCCGTCCTCATACTCCTCGCAAGCCACGCCGCATGCTTCGAGCGCGATCCGCATCGTCGTGATCCGGTCCGATTCCTTGACGCGCAACTCGTGTGCGCCGCGAGCCACGGTCGTGCCGGTCGCGAAAGCCGCGGCGACGAACAGCACGGGATATTCATCGATCATGCTCGGCGCGAGATCGGCCGGCACCTCGATCGCGGTCAGCGGGGCATGCCGGACGCGCAGGTCGGCGACCGGCTCGCCACCGACGATGCGCGGGTCGAGCTCGGTAATATCCGCGCCCATCATCCGCAAAGCCGTGACGATCCCGATCCGCGTCGGGTTCAGCCCGACATTGCGCACGACGATATCCGACCCCGGCACGATCGACGCCGCGACGAGCCAGAACGCCGACGACGAAGGATCGCCCGGCACGACGATATCCTGCGGCTTCAGGTCCGCTTCGCCCGTGATCGATATGATGCGACCCTGGTTCGTCTCCTCGACGGTCAGCTTCGCGCCGAACCCGGTGAGCATCCGCTCGCTATGATCGCGCGTCGCGACCGGCTCGATGACCCGCGTGATCCCCGGCGTGTTGAGCCCCGCGAGCAGGATCGCCGACTTCACCTGCGCCGACGCGACCGGCAGCGTGTATTCGATCGGCACCGCCGGGCACATGCCGCGCACCATGAGCGGCAAGCGGCCACCGGGCGAGGACGTGATGTCCGCCCCCATCTGCGACAGCGGCTCGATCACGCGCCCCATCGGTCGCCCCGACAGCGACGCGTCGCCGGTAAAGGTGCAGGTGATCGGATGGCTCGAGACCAGCCCCATAAGCAACCGCGTTGACGTGCCCGAATTGCCCATCTCCAGCGCGGTCTCGGGCTGGAGCAATCCGCCCACGCCGACGCCGTCTACGGTCCAGATGCCGTCCTCCCCACGCTCGATCGTCGCGCCCATCGCGCGCATCGCCGCCGCCGTGGCGAGCACGTCCTCGCCCTCCAGCAGACCCTCGATCCGGCTGGTGCCAACCGCAAGGCTTGCGAACATCAAGGCGCGGTGGCTGATCGACTTGTCGCCGGGGACCGCGATCGAACCGGTCAAAGGACCGCGCGCGACGACGTCCATCGAAGTGGGGAAGGGGTGTGCCATGGGGCCGGGCTTTTGACAGTGGCCTTGCGCTATGGCAAGGCGCGCCCACTTTGCGAGGGTATCCCCCCGCAATCCATTCATCCGAAAGGTTCTATCGGCATGATCAAGCCGGAATGGGGCACGAAGCGTTCGTGCCCGAAATGCGCGACGCGTTTCTACGACCTCGAAAAAGCCGACCCCGTGACCTGCATCGAATGCGGGTATGCGTGGGAGCCCGAGCCCATCCTGAAGTCGAAGCAGCCGCTGCCGTTCGAGGTCGCCAAGCCCGACACCAAGAAGCCCGACGCGGATCTCGAGGGTGACGAGGAAGAGGACATCGCCTCGATCACCGGCGAGGACGAAGAGCCTTCGGCGGACGACGAAGTCGATCTCGGCGGCGACGACGACCTCGGCGTCGAGACGCCGCAGGACGAGCACGAGCGTTAAGTGCAATAAATTTGGCAGGCGGCATATACGCCGCTTGCCAACCCGGGCGGGTCCGGTTAGTGACCCGCCTCCCAACGGGAATGGGGCCGTAGCTCAGCTGGGAGAGCGTTCGCATGGCATGCGAAAGGTCAGGGGTTCGATCCCCCTCGGCTCCACCATTTCCGTTGATGACCGGTCCGCCGGGACAGCTTTTCACATAGCGTCAGACGAGATCGTCGGCACCGGCTCCCGCCGCGTGCAGATCCCTGAACGTCTCCTCGATCGCTGCGACCATGACGCTTCCCTCGATCCGCGAGGCGGAATCGTTCGCTACCAGCACGCCTACGCGCCGCGTCGGATCGAAGCCCGTCAACCGAATCATCGCAATGCCCTCGCTGGCAAAGCTCAGCGGCATGACCGTCATCCCGAGCCCCGCACGGACATAGGTCAGCGCGCGGTCGTCGCTGACGGTGCGGGCGGCCATGAACGGGCGCACGCCGCGCGCGGTGAAGAAGCGGCTCGTCTCGGCCAGTGCTTCGCAGTGGCGGCGGACGATCATCGTTTCCTCCGCCACGTCGGCGACCGCGAGCGTGGCGCGTCCGGCCAGTCGGTGGTCGCCCGCCACCGCGACCGCGAATCCTTCCTCGAACAGCACGCGGCCGCGCGGATCGTCGCCGATCGCGCCGAGCATCACGTCGATCCGCCCGCGATCGAGCAGCGCGACGAGTTCGCTGCTCCGTCCCTCGACGACTTCGAGGCGTTCTGTGGAGGACGCGCGTCGCGCCTGGCCTAGGGCGGCGGCGATCCAGGACGGTGGTAGCGTCGTTGCGATCCCGAGGCGGACGAGCTTGGTCGGAGCCGTGTCCTGTAAATCCCGTTCGGCAGCCGCGAACTCGGCTTCGATCCGGCGTGCATGCACCGCGAACCGCGTGCCGGAGGGGGTAAGTTCGATCCGCCGGTTGGTCCGCAGGAACAGCGTCTGTCCGAGCGACGCCTCGAGCTTGGCGATCCCGACCGACAACGTCGGCTGCGAGATCCGGCACTGCGCGGCGGCGCGCGTGAAATTGCCCTGATCGACGACCGCCAGGAAATAGCGCAACACATAGCGTTCGATCATGCGCGTCTGACCATAGCGGGGCGAGCCATAGACGGCGTCTATCGCATGTGTTCGGTCGTATCAATTTCTCTTGGCGACCACGACCGAGTATCAAGGCCACAACACAAGGTCTGGAGAGGCTGCATGATACCCGATTTCGATTTCGCGCTCGGCGAATCCGCGGACATGATCCGCGAGAGCACGCACCGCTTTGCCACCGACAAGATCGCGCCGCTGGCCGCGAAGATCGACGCCGACGACTGGTTCCCGCGCGAACTGTGGCCGGCAATGGGCGAACTCGGGCTGCACGGCATCACCGTCGAGGAAGAGTTTGGCGGCCTCGGCCTCGGCTATCTCGAACACGTCGTCGCAGTCGAGGAAGTCTCGCGCGCGTCCGCGTCCATCGGGCTCAGCTACGGCGCGCACTCGAACCTGTGCGTCAACCAGATCCGCCGCTGGGGCAATCCCGAGCAGAAGGCCAAGTACCTGCCCAAGCTCGTGTCCGGCGAGCATGTCGGCAGCCTCGCCATGTCCGAAGCCGGCGCCGGCTCCGACGTCGTCTCGATGAAGCTGAAAGCGGTGAAGACCGACACCGGCTACGTCCTCAACGGCACCAAGTTCTGGATCACCAACGCGGCCTATGCCGACACGCTGGTCGTCTATGCGAAGACCGGCGAGGGCTCTCGCGGGATCACCGCATTCCTGATCGAGAAGGACATGCCCGGCTTCGCGATCGGCCAGAAGATCGACAAGATGGGTATGCGTGGGTCACCCACGGCGGAACTCGTCTTCACCGATTGCGAGGTCCCGTTCGAGAACGTCATGGGCCCCGAGAATGGCGGCGTCGGCGTGTTGATGTCGGGCCTCGATTATGAGCGCGCAGTGCTGGCCGGGATCCAGCTCGGCATCATGCAGGCGTGCCTCGACGTCGTGATCCCCTATGTGCGCGAGCGGAAGCAGTTCGGGACGGCGATCGGCCAGTTCCAGTTGATCCAGGCGAAGGTCGCCGACATGTACGTCGCGCTCAGTTCGGCGCGCGCGTACGTCTATGCGGTGGCGAAATCGTGCGATGCGGGCAAGACCACGCGGTTCGATGCGGCGGGCGCGATCCTGCTGGCGAGCGAGAGTGCGGTAAAGGTGTCGCTCGAATCGATCCAGGCGCTCGGTGGGGCCGGGTATACCAAGGACTGGCCCGTCGAGCGGTTCATGCGGGATGCGAAGTTGCTCGACATCGGCGCGGGCACGAACGAGATTCGTCGGATGCTGATCGGGCGTGAGTTGATAGGTGCCGCCCCGAAGGTGGCACAGTGAGGCGCCTACTGCTCCCCTCCCGCTTGCGGGAGGGGTCGGGGGAGGGCCTGCCACAAGCGTCCTTCCTGGCCGCATTCCCTCCCCTAACCCCTCCCGCAAGCGGGAGGGGAATCAAGTGACCGCGCCCGTCCTTACCTCCGCACTATCCCCCGACAGCGAAACCTTTCGCGCCAACGCGACCCACAACCGCGCACTCGCCGAAACCCTCCGCGAAGACGTCGCCCGCACAGCGCTCGGCGGCAACGCCAAGTCCCGCGAGCGCCACACGTCGCGCGGCAAGCTCCTCCCGCGCGACCGCGTCGAACGCCTGCTCGACCCCGGCTCGCCCTTCCTCGAAATCGGCCAGCTCGTCGCCAACGGCCTCTACGAAGACGAGGTCCCCGGCGCCGGCCTGATCATCGGCATCGGCCGCGTCTCCGGTCGCCAGTGCATGATCGTCTGCAACGACGCGACGGTGAAGGGCGGCACCTACTACCCGCTCACCGTCAAGAAACACCTCCGCGCGCAGGAGATCGCGCAGGAAAACCGGCTTCCCTGCATCTACCTCGTCGACAGCGGTGGCGCGAACCTGCCGCACCAGGCGGAGGTCTTCCCGGACCGCGATCACTTCGGCCGCATCTTCTTCAACCAGGCGCAGATGTCCGCGCTCGGCATCCCGCAGATCGCTTGCGTCATGGGCAGCTGCACCGCCGGCGGCGCGTACGTTCCCGCGATGTCCGACGAGACGATCATCGTCCGCGGGCAGGGGACGATCTTCCTCGCCGGCCCACCGCTGGTGAAGGCCGCGACCGGGGAGGTCATCTCGGCGGAGGAACTGGGCGGTGCCGACACGCATGGCCGCCGCTCGGGCGTAGTCGATCACGTTGCCGAGAACGACGAGCACGCGCTGACGATCGTCCGCGATATCGTCTCGACGCTGCAACCACAGGCGCAGACCGCGGTGAACCTCCAGCAGCCCAGGCCGCCCAAGTTCGCCCCCGAAGAACTGTACGGCATCGTCCCGAGCGACGTCCGCGCGCCCTACGACGTCCACGAAGTGATCGCGCGGCTGGTCGACGGCAGCGAGTTCCACGAGTTCAAGGCGCTCTACGGCACCTCGCTCGTCTGCGGGTTCGCGCACATCTGGGGCATCCCCGTCGCGATCCTAGCCAACAACGGGGTACTGTTCAGCGAAAGCGCACAGAAGGGCGCGCATTTCATCGAACTCGCTTGCCAGCGCAGGATCCCGCTGCTGTTCCTCCAGAACATTTCCGGCTTCATGGTCGGCGGCAAGTACGAGGCGGAAGGCATTGCGAAACATGGCGCAAAGCTCGTCACGGCCGTCGCCACCGCGACCGTCCCGAAGATCACGGTATTGATCGGCGGCAGCTTCGGCGCTGGCAATTACGGGATGTGCGGCCGCGCCTATTCGCCGCGCTTCCTGTTCACCTGGCCCAACAGCCGGATCAGCGTGATGGGCGGCGAGCAGGCAGCGTCGGTCCTCGCCACCGTCCACCGCGACGCGGACAGCTGGACCCCCGAACAGGCCGAAGCCTTCAAGGCACCGGTCCGCCAGAAATACGAGGACGAAGGCAACCCCTGGTACGCGACCGCGCGTCTCTGGGACGACGGCATCATCGATCCCGCCCAAACGCGCGACGTGCTCGGCCTGGCCTTCGCCGCGACGCTCAACGCTCCCATCCCCGAACGCCCCGCGTTCGGCGTGTTCAGGATGTAACCCGATGATCCTGCTGTCACTTCTCCTCGCCGCTGGTCAGATCACCCCGGTCCAGCCGATCGTCAGAGGCACCGGCCTGCCGCCCGCGGCCATGACCGAAGAGGCCGGCGTCATGGTCCCGATCGATGCGCTATTTGCCGCGCTCGCCGCGCGCGACGGGCAGGCTATCCTCGCCCAGGTCCGATCCGACGGCGGCGCCACCGCGGTCGAGGAAAAGCCCGACGGCACGCGCTTGGTCCGCCGCACCAGCTGGCCCGAGTTCGCCGCATCGATCAAGCCCGGCCCGGAGCGCTATGCCGAGCGCCTCACCGATCCCGCGGTCGACATCGACGGCGACATCGCGATGGTCTGGTCGCCCTACGTCTTCACGATCGACGGCAAGGTCGCCCACTGCGGCACCGATCATTTCGACATGGTCCGCGAAGCCGGCCGCTGGAAGATCGCCAACCTCACTTGGTCGAAGCGCACCACCGGTTGCGCGAACTGACATGGCCTGTCCTACACCGCCCGCATCGGCTTATGCCGGGATCACCATGACGAAACAGTCGATCCTCTCCGCCGATCTTCCTGCCATTGCGGGGCTTTCGAGCCCGATGTGCACATCGCTGGAGCGTCTGCACTTTGTGCACTTCCGCGGAGCGAATCGATGATCGAGTCCCTCCTGATTGCCAATCGCGGCGAGATCGCCTGCCGCATCATCCGCACCGCAAGGGCGCTCGGCATCCGCACGATCGCGGTCTATTCGGACGCCGACGCGAACGCGCTCCACGTCCGCCAGGCCGACGAAGCTGTGCATATCGGTGCATCGTCGGCGCGCGAAAGCTATCTCGTCGGCGACCGCATCATCGCCGCCGCGAAGCAGACCGGCGCCGAAGCGATCCACCCCGGCTACGGCTTCCTGTCCGAGAACGCCGACTTCGCCCAGGCCGTGCTCGACGCCGGACTGATCTGGGTCGGCCCCAACCCCGACAGCATCCGCGCGATGGGCCTCAAGGATGCCGCCAAACAGCGCATGATCGCCGCCGGCGTGCCCGTCACCCCCGGCTATCTCGGCGATGACCAGTCCCCCGAACGTCTGAAGGCGGAGGCCGACGTGATCGGCTACCCCGTCCTGATCAAGGCGGTCGCCGGCGGCGGCGGCAAGGGAATGCGCCGCGTCGATACGGCCGCAGAGTTCGCCGACTCCCTAGTCTCGTGCCAGCGCGAAGCAGCATCCTCGTTCGGCAACACCGACGTGCTGATCGAGAAATACATTCTCTCGCCGCGCCATATCGAGGTGCAGGTCTTCGGCGACAGACAAGGCAACGTCGTCCATCTGTTCGAACGCGACTGCTCGCTCCAGCGCCGCCACCAGAAAGTGATCGAGGAAGCGCCCGCACCCGGCATGGACGCCGCCACCCGCGAAGCGATCTGCGCCGCCGCGGTAAAGGCCGCCAAGGCGGTCGATTACGTCGGCGCCGGCACGATCGAGTTCATCGCCGACGCCAGCGAAGGCCTCCGCGCCGACCGCATCTGGTTCATGGAAATGAACACCCGGTTGCAGGTCGAGCATCCGGTCACCGAAGAGATAACCGGCCAGGACCTCGTCGAATGGCAACTCCGCGTTGCGTCCGGCGAGCCTTTGCCCAAGCGGCAGGACGAACTGGCGATCGACGGCTGGGCGATGGAAGCGCGGCTCTATGCGGAAGATCCCGCCAAGGGTTTCTTGCCGTCGATCGGAACGCTCGAACGCTTCGACCTCGGCACCACCGCCCGCGTCGATACCGGGGTAGAGCAGGGCTCTGAAATCTCGCCCTTCTACGACCCGATGATCGCCAAGGTCATCGCCTGGGGCGAAGACAGAGAGACTGCGCGCGAGGCCTTGGCATATGCGCTAGACGGTGCGGTCGTCTGGCCGGTACGCTCCAACGCGGGGTTCCTCGTCGAGGCGCTCGACCATCCCGACTTCGTGGCGGGCACGCTCGACACCGGTCTGATCGCGCGCGAAGGCGACGCGCTCATGCCGCCGACGCACCCGACCGAAGAGGCGTTGGCCGATGCCGCAGGCGCGCTCGTATCCGCCGATCCGATCGCCGGCTTCCGTCTCAACGCCGCGCCGCGTCGTAGCGCGACGTTCCTGCTCGACGGCGAACCGGTCGAGGTCGATCTCGACGGACAGGCCGGAACTACGTCGGCGTTCGAAGACGTCCTGATCTCCGAAGCCGGCCAGACCTGGCAGCTCAAGCCTTGGCGTGCGTCGGGTGTCGCTGCGGGCGGAGCGGCGGACGGCGCGATCCTGTCGCCGATGCCCGGCCGGATCATCGCGGTCGACGTTTCGGCCGGCGACACCGTCACCAAGGGCCAGAAGCTCGTCACGCTCGAGGCGATGAAGATGGAGCACTCCCTGACCGCGCCGTTCGACGGCATCGTCGCGGACCTCAACGCAATCGAGGGCGGGCAGGTGACCGAGGGTACCATGCTCGTCCGCATCGAGAAGGATAACTGATGGCCGGCCGCTATTTCGACGATTGGAGTATCGGCGACCGGATCGAGCACGAGATCCGCCGCACGGTGACCGAGACGGACAACCTGCTGTTCTCGACGATGACGCACAACCCGCAGCCGCTCCATCTCGATATTGAGGCGGCGAAGGCGAGCGAGTTCGGCCGGATCCTCGTCAACGGCACCTTCACCTTCGCGCTGATGGTCGGGCTGTCGGTCGGCGAGACGACGCTCGGCACGCTCGTCGCGAACCTCGGCTACGACAAGCTGGTGCACCCGAAGCCCGTCTTCATCGGCGACACGATGCGCTGCGAAACCGAAGTGACCGACCTCAAGCCCAGTAAGTCGCGCCCCAACGCAGGCATCGTCACCTTCACGCACCGCCTGATCAACCAGCGCGACGAGATCGTCTGCCAATGCCTGCGCACCGCCCTGATCGAGCGGCGCGCAAGTCCGCCTCAGTGATTGTCGCGCGGTAGGCCCATCGTCTGCGCGATCCGCTGGTACTTCTCGGCACCTTCGAGGATCGCACCGGTTTCCATCTGGCCGACGGTGGCGCGCTGAATTTCCTGCCACGGCGTCTGCGAACGCGGATAGGCATAGCCGCCCGCCTCGGTCAGCGCACGGCGGCGCTCGGCGAGGTCCTCGTCGGAGATCAGCACGTTGGCGCTGCCCTTGGCGAGATCGATGCGAACCCGGTCGCCGGTCCGGATCAGCGCAAGCCCACCCATCGCCGCCGCCTCAGGCGAGGCGTTGAGGATCGAGGGCGACCCCGAGGTCCCCGACTGGCGCCCGTCACCAATGCAGGGAAGGGCATGGACGCCCTCACGGATCAGATACGCCGGCGGCCGCATGTTCACGACCTCGGCCGCACCCGGATAACCGATCGGCCCCGCGCCACGCATGAACAGCAACGTATCGGTGGTGATCCCAAGCGAGGGATCGTCGATCCGGTGGTGATAATCCTCCGGCCCGTCGAACACGACCGCGGGCCCCTCGAACGCCTCGAGATCGTCCGGGTTGGACAGATAGCGCTCACGGAACTCTGGCGAAATCACGCTGGTCTTCATGATCGCCGAGTCGAACAGATTGCCGCGCAACACGATGAACCCGGCATCCTCAAGCAACGGCGTCGCGAACGGGCGGATGACGCGCTCGTCCTCGATCGTCGCGGTCCGGCAATTGTCGCCGATCGACTTGCCGTTCGCGGTCATCGCGTCTTCGTGGATCAGGCCCTGCTTCATCAGCTCGGCGACCACCGCGGGGACGCCGCCGGCATGGTAATAATCCTCGCCGAGATATTCGCCCGCTGGCTGGAGGTTGACCATCAATGGCACCTTGTGTCCGTGCGTCTGCCAGTCGTCGATCGGCAGGTCGACACCGATATGGCGCGCGATCGCGGCCAAGTGGATCGGTGCGTTGGTCGAGCCACCGATCGCCGAATTGACGACGATCGCGTTGTGGAACGCCTCCTTGGTCAGGATGTCGGAGGGCTTCAGATCCTCGGCGACCATGTCGACGATCCGCTTGCCGGTGCGATACGCGACTTCCTGACGATCACGGTACGGCGCGGGGATCGCGGCAGAGCCGGGGAGCTGCATGCCGAGCGCTTCGGCAAGCGAGTTCATCGTCGTCGCGGTGCCCATCGTATTGCAGTACCCAGTCGACGGCGCCGACGACGCGACGAGCTTGATGAAGCCCTCGTCGTCGATCGCGCCGGTTGCGAGCAGTTCGCGCGCCTTCCAGACGATCGTCCCCGAACCGGTCCGCTCGCCCTTGTGCCAGCCGTTGAGCATCGGCCCCACCGACAGCGCGATCGCGGGGATGTTGACGGTCGCCGCCGCCATCAGGCAGGCTGGCGTGGTCTTGTCGCAACCGATCGTCAGCACGACCCCGTCGAGCGGATAGCCGTAGAGCACCTCTACCAGCGCCAGGTAAGCGAGGTTGCGGTCGAGGCCGGCGGTAGGGCGCTTGCCGGTTTCCTGGATCGGATGGACCGGGAATTCGAGCGCGATGCCACCGGCTTCACGGATGCCCTCGCGCAGGCGTTCGGCGAGCACGAGATGGTGGCGGTTGCAGGGGGAAAGGTCGCTGCCGGTCTGCGCGATGCCGATGATCGGCTTGCCCGAGCGCAGTTCCTCCAGGCTCAGCCCGAAGTTCAGATAGCGCTCGAGGTAGAGCGCGGTCATGTCGATATTCTCGGGGTTGTCGAACCACGCGCGCGAGCGGAGCTTAGGCATGTCGGTCATGAGGAGCTTTCTGGAGATCGAATATCAGCGGGCGACGGAAAGGCGGTAGATCATCGCGTGGTGATACGGCTTACCCGGATCGACGCGTGCGGAGACGAAATTCGACTTGTTCGGCGCATCGGGGAATTTCTGCGGCTCCAGCGCGATGCCGTCGCCCATCCGGTACAGATGACCCTTCTTGCCGATGAACGTGCCGTCGAGGAAATTGCCGGTATAGAACTGCACGCCAGGCTCGGTCGTCAGCACTTCGAGCACGCGGCCCGAGACAGGATCCTCCAGCCGCGCGGCCAGTTCGGGCTTGGCGGTCAGACCCTTGTCGAGCGCGAAATTATGGTCGTAGCCATGGCCGTAGCGGATCTGCTGGTCGTGACCATCGCGGATGCCCTCGCCGACGATGCGGCCGTTTCGGAAATCGAACACCGTGCCGGCGACGGGCTGCAGCGTACCGGTCGGGATCAGCTTGTCGTCGACCGGCGTGATCGCTTTGGCGGGGATCGTCAGCCGGTGGCCGTACGCGCCCATCGCCGAGCCTTCGCCGCCGAGATCGAAGATGCCGTGATTGGTCATGTTCACGATCGTCGGCTTGTCGGTCTTCGCATCATACGCGATGCCGAGGTTGCCGGCTTCATCGAGCGTATAGGTAACGGTGACGTCCAGGTTGCCGGGATAGCCGGAATCGCCGTCCGGGCTGCGGTAGCCCAGCACGAGCGTCGCGGTCGGGCCGTTCGTCGCCGAGACGATCTTCCAGGCGACCTTGTCGAAGCCCTTCCCGCCGCCGTGCAGCGAATTGACCTTGTCGTTGAGCGGCAACTGGTACGCCTTGCCGTCCAGCGTGAAGCGGCCACCGGCGATGCGATTGGCGAAACGGCCGACCGTCACGCCGAAGAAATTGGGATGATCGACGTAGGAGGCGAGATCGTCATAGCCGAGCATCACGTCGGCGATCTTGCCGTTGCGGTCCGGGCCCATCAGCGATTGCAGCGTGGCGCCGTACGACAGGATGCGCGCGGAGACGCCATGCGCGTTGCTGAGCGTCACGGCCTCGATCGCGGTACCGTCCTTGAGCGTACCGGCAGGCGTGCGCTTCGCCTCTGCCGCGTCGGCTGCGTGCGCGGAAAGCGCTGCCAGCAAGGTTGCCACGATGATCCCCGACTTTGTGATTGCGCGCATTCCGGTTCCCGTCCTTATTCGTCCGACGCCGTTGACGCGCCTTGTATGGCTATATAGTCGGACAATATATTTCTGGGCAAGCCTTGCGGGAAAAGACTGTTGCAGTCACCGACAGGGCACGGAGGATGAAACGACTATGGCGATGCCGATACAGACGCAAAAGCCCGTTGACGCTGGAGCGGTGCATGCCGCGGGAGGCGCGCCGAGCTATCGATCCGCGCTCACGTTGCTCGCCAGCCTGTTCTTCATGTGGGGCTTCATCACGGTCATCAACAACACGCTGCTGCCGCACCTGCGCAGCGTGTTCGACCTCAGCTATACGCAGACGACACTGATCGAGAGCGTCTGGTTTATCGCTTATTTCTTCGCCTCGATCCCGTCGGCCAAGCTGATCGAGCGGGTCGGCTATCAACGCGCGATGGTATTGGGGCTCGGTCTGATGGCGGTCGGCGCATTGATGATGGTGCCCGCCGCGCGGCTGCCCTCTTACGGCGTCACGCTGGTCGCGCTGTTCGTGATCGCGAGTGGCATCACGCTGCTGCAGGTTGCGGCGAATCCCTACGTCGCCGTCGTCGGTCCGCCCGAGACAGCGTCGTCGCGCCTGAACCTAGTGCAGGCGTTCAATTCCGCCGGTGCGACGCTCGCGCCGCTGTTCGGTGGGTATCTGATCCTGGGTCGTTCGACCTCCGGCACGGCCGCCGCCGGTTCAACCGCGGTGCTGACGCAGGCCGAGCGGATTGCCGACGCGCAGTCAGTGGTGCTGCCTTATCTGATTGTCGCGGCCGTGCTGGTCGTGCTGGCGATCGTGATCGCGCGCTTCCCGCTCCCGGCGATGGGGTCCTCGACGCAGCGTTCTGCCAAGGCCGACCGCAAGGGCCAGTCGCTCTGGTCGCACCGCAACCTCGTGTTCGGTATCCCGGCGATCTTCATTTATCTGATAGCCGAAATTGGTGTCGCCAACCTTTTCATCAACTTCGTCAGCCAGCCGAATATCGGCAACCTGACGCACGAACAGGCATCGCATTACCTGTTCATCCTGTGGGGCGGGATGATGGTCGGCCGGCTGATCGGCAGCGTCGTGATGCGCACGATCCCTGCCGAGCGCGTGCTGGCATTTGCGAGCATCGGCGCCTGCGTCGTGATGCTCATCGCCACCTTCACCACAGGGCATGTCGCGATGTGGGCGCTGATCTCCGTCGGTCTGTTCCACTCGATCATGTTCCCGACGATCTTCACGCTCGGGATCAAGGGGCTTGGACCGCTGACTGAGGAAGGGTCGGGCCTGCTGATCATGGCGATCGCAGGCGGCGCGCTAGTCATCGTCCAGGGCTGGCTCGCAGATACCTACGGTCTCCAGAACTCGTTCCTGCTGACCGCCGCGTGCGAACTTTACGTGTTGTTCTACGCGGTGTGGGGATCGCGGACGACCAACGCGTTGCCGGAACAAGCGGCGCGCTAAAGGGCCAAACTCTCAGATTTTCGTGGTCTGACAATTAGCCGACCGGTTAGCGCCTCTTGCGTAGTTGAGCGAGGTTGAAAGTAGCACGATCGGCATCGCTAGTGGCTGTAATCAGTCCGAGTAATCAGGTATGTCTTGGCTCGTTAGCAGGAGAAGTAGAAGTGAGCAGTTTGCGCCTATTGCAGCATCGCGCAGCGGACGGCACGCGGTCGGTGATCGCCGCTTCCGACAAGGGGGCGAGCCTTGTCCTGGGCGTGGACAGCGTCCGTGAACTTGCGACGCGCGCGATCGCAGCGGGCACCGATCTTGGGACGGCGGTTCGGGCGTGCGGGACCGGCGCGACGGTTGACATCGCCGCCGAACTTGCCGCCGGCCGCCTGCTCTCGCCGATCGATCATGGCGATCCCGCACATCTCATCATGACCGGCACCGGACTGACGCATCTCGGCTCTGCGGAAGGGCGCGACAAGATGCACCGCGCTGCCGCGGCGGCCGAAACGCTGACGGATTCTATGCGCATGTTTCTCGACGGAGTCGCGGGCGGCAAGCCGGCGGTGGGCGAGACGGGCCAGCAGCCCGAATGGTTCTACAAGGGTGATGGATCGGGTTTGGTCGGGCCCGGCGGCGCACTCATTAGCCCGGCCTTCGCGCAGGACGGCGGCGAGGAGCCCGAACTCGCCGGCATCTACCTGATCGGCCCGGACGGTACGCCGTTCCGCCTTGGCCTCTGTCTTGCCAACGAGTTCAGCGATCACGTGACCGAGCGACACAATTACCTCTGGCTCGCGCATTCCAAGCTGCGTCAGGCGGCGCTAGGTCCGGAATTGCTGACCGGCCCAATTCCCGACCATGTCGAGGGCATGAGCCGCATCCACCGCAACGGTGCGTTGCTTTGGGAAAAGCCGTTCCTCTCGGGGGAGGCGAACATGTCGCACACGATCGCCAACCTCGAGGCGCATCACTTCAAATACGACCTGTTTCGCCAGCCCGGCGACGTCCACGTCCATTTCTTCGGGACGGCGACGTTGTCGTTCAGCGAAGGCGTGACGACCCGGGAGGGCGACGTTTTCGAAATCGAGGCGGCGCCGTTCACGCTGCCGTTGCGCAACACGCTGGCCAAGGCGTCGCCGTCGCCGGTCGTCGTCCGCGCACTGTGAAATCAGCCGCGCTGAGGTAGCGTCAGGCGGACTAACAAGCCGCCGAGGACGGTGGAACGGTCGAGCGTCACCGTGCCCCCATTTAGTTCGGCGAGCTCGTGGGTGATCGACAGGCCGAAGCCGTGACCGTCGCCGCGTTCGTCGACACGACGGCCGGGCAGGACGGCTTGCGCCATCGCCGTGTCGTCGAGACCTTGGCCGTCATCGGCAATCTCCAGCCTGACCGTGCCGTCGATCGGGTTCGCAGTGATCGAAAGCGCGCCGCGCGCGTGACGCCACGCGTTGTCGAGGAGGTTGCCGATCATCTCGTCGAGATCCTGCGGGTCGATTGCGACGGCAAGGTTGCCGGGAATCGCGATGTCGACCGTCATCGGGCGATCGGCGTGGATCCGACGCAACACCCCGACGAGATCGGCGACGGCTGGGGCTATCGACGTTCGAGTGCGTGCGCCGCCGGTCGCATCGGCGCGGGCTCGGCCAAGGTGATGGCGGACCCGGCGGTCGATCTGGTCGACCATGTCGCGGATGTCTGCGTCGGCGTTCGCTTCGGCGAGCTTGAGCGAGAGCGCGGCGAGGGGGGTCTTCAGCCCGTGCGCCAGGTTGGCGACGTGTTGGCGGGCGTGCGCGAGCCCAGCCGCGTTCTGGTCGATCAGTGCATTGAGTTCCGCGACGAGCGGTTGCAATTCCCCGGGCTGGTCATCGGGGACGTGGCGCTCGGTTCCAGCGCGAACGGCGGCGAGCGAGGTGCGGAGATCGCGCAGGGGGCGCAGGCCGAAGCGCAGTTGCACGAGCGTCGCCAGCGCGAGTCCGGCGCCAAGCAAGGCGAGCGAGCCGAGCAGCGGGATCATCGCCTCGCGCAACGGCTCCTCGACGATCCGGCGTGGGCCGATCGCTGTGATCGTCACCGTGCCGCGCGGCGTGGCGACGTCCATGGTTCGCGAGTGGAGCCGCTCGCCGCGCCGGTCGCGCGCTTCGCCAGGGTGGATCTGTTGGTCTTGCTGCCCGCCGAGGCCGAGTGGAAGCGGGCGCTCGCCATTGCGAGGTCGACCGGGCGGCGGCGGTGGAATGGTTAAGGCTGCCTTTGAAATGCTTGGGGGCGGGGTAGTGCCGCTATCGAAGCGCCCGGCGGGACCTTCGACCTGCCATGACCAGTCGGACTCGGGTTCGCCGAACTCGGGTAGGTCGATCGCGCGCATCCGGTCGAGCGAACCATCCGGGCGGACAGCCCGCGCCAACACCGCGACCTGCGCATCGAGCCGCTCATCGAGCCCGCGCGTGACGAAGCGTTCGAGGATGTGGCCGATCGTGACGCCGGCAAACAGGAGCGCGATCCCGGTCGACAGCGCGGCGATCGCTAGCATGCGGCCGAAGAGGGAGCGTGGGACGATGCGGAATCGGATCATCGCAGACTTGCCTGGGGCCAGAGCGATCCTGCCACCAAACCCCACCCCGGCGAAGGCCGGGGCCCAATTGGAAAGGTTTTTATAATGACGGTCATCGCTCCGTTAGCGACGTCCCCCAATTGGGCCCCGGCCTTCGCCAGTGTGGTGGATGTGGTTTGCAGAACCATCATCTTGACCCATCCGCCGTCAGCCGATACCCGCGGCCGCGCACCGTTTCGATCATCTCCGCACCGATCTTCCGCCGCAGCCGGCCGATGATGACCTCGATCGAGTTCGAATCCACGTCCACGTCACCTTCGTAGACGCGCTCGATCAGGTCGGCGCGTTCGATGACGACTTCACGACGGAGTATCAGGGCGGAGAGGACGCGCCATTCGAACGCGGTGAGTTTCAGCGGCAAGCCGTTCAACTCGAACGTACCGAGTTGCGCGTCGAACGTCAGCGGCCCGCATGTGACGCGCGATGCGGCATGGCCGGCGGCGCGACGGACCAGCGCGCGGAGGCGCATGACCACTTCCTCGACGCGGAACGGCTTCACGACATAATCGTCGGCGCCGGCCTTGAAGCCCTCGACCTTCTCCGACCAGCCGTCCCGCGCGGTAAGGATCAGGACGGGCAGGTCGCGTCCCGCCGCGCGCCAGTCGCGCAAGACCGACAGTCCGTCGCGCTTGGGCAGGCCAAGGTCGAGCACCGCCGCGTCGTACAGTTCGGTGGCGCCTAGATGGCCGCCGTCCTCGCCGTTACTCGCGACGTCGACCGCGAAATGCTCCGCGCGCAACGCCCGCGCCAACCCGTCGGCGATCGCCGCATCGTCCTCGACCAATAATACCCGCATGCGACTGTCCCTATGCCCGATGCCACAACGGAATCTGAACGGCTTGGTTCAGCGGGCGTCGGCAGCGTGCGCCTAGACGGTGATTCGTCAACCAATGAGAGGAACGACGAAATGACCGAACATTCCCACGCCGCGCCCAGCAAGAGCTTCAATCTCCGCCGCAACCGCCTGGCACTCGCCGCGGCTAGTCTGCTGATCGTCGGTGGTGCCGCCGGTGCCGTCACCATCGCCGCGACCCGCCCGAGCGTGACGATGGTGCCCGCCACGCCAACCGCGATCCGTTCGCTCCAGTCCGACGGCATCGTCACGATCCGCGGCACCGTCGCGGAGACCTACGGCAACAAGTTCGTGATGGCCGACCGCACCGGCCGTGCGCTGGTGGATCTGGGCCGTGAAGGCGAGGGCAGCAATCTAGTCGCGACCGGTCAGCCCGTGACGATCCAGGGCCGGTTCGAAGACGGCTTCGTCCACGCCTCGTTCCTGGTGGCACCCGGTGGCAAGGTGACGGCGCTGGGCCCGGTCGGCGGCCCGCCGCGTGGCCCGCATGGTCCTGGTGGCCCGGGACGCGACGGTCCGGGGCGTGATGGCCCTGGTGGTCCGGGTGGTCCGGGTGGGCCGCAAGGTCCTGGGGCTCCCGGCGGTCCGGGTGCTCCTCCGCCGCCGCCGGCGGGTATGGCACCGCCGCCGCCGCCAATGGCTAACGGTGCAGTCGCGCCCGCACCTGTTGCTCCTCCGATCGGGGCGCCGACTACCGCACCGACCCGGCAGGCGACCCCGGCGACCTGATGCCGTCCGCCTGACGGTCGCGAAATTAGCGCGGAGCCGGTATCATGCCGGCTCCGCGTTATCGGCGTATCGGTGCCGTTTGCAGGTGTTGGCGGCGCAGCACTGGTTCGGGCGGGCGCACCCAGTAGCGGCCGGTCACGACCAGCGGCAGCGCGAGCAGCAGGCCTGCGCCGACATCCCAGACGCCGTCACCGATCAGGCCTGCCGCGAGCCCCGCGACGGTCGACACGCCGAGCAGGATCGGCAGTGCGAAGATCTGGCCGTTGGTCTTGTGGGTCATGCGATTTCTCCCGCCATCACGACTTCGCGGACGCGCTGGTCGCTCGGACCGCCGCGACGACGCAGCCAAAGATACAGCCCGCTGCCGAGCACGATGATCGTCACTATGTCGAAGAGCGCCCAGACGATTTTCATCGCGAGGCCGCCGTAATTTCCGAAATGCAGCGGCTGTGCGAGCAGCATCGCCTGCATGTACCACGGCATCGGCACGACCGCGTCGAGCCTTCCGGTCGCGGCATCGACGAAGCCGGGCAGCAACATCTTCGACCTGAGCGGCGTCGCGCCCTTCAGGAAGACGGCGTAGTGATGCTTGCTGCTGAAGACGACGCCGGGGAAGGCGATGAACTGCGGCTTCATCTCGGGCGCCTTGCGCTGCACCGCGTCGAGCGCGGCCTGAACCGAGGCGCGCTGGGGCCCGAGCGGCGTGCGCGTCTCGCTAGCGCTGATCTCGGCGAGGCCGTTCGACTTCCAGATAGCAGTGATCGGCACGACGAAAGTGTTGATCGTCCCCGTCACGCCGACGACGCTCGCCCAGGCGAGCGTGACGATCCCGAGCAGATTGTGGCGATCGAGCCAGCCGAGCCGCTTGCTGCGGCCGCGCCGTAACGTGCCGAAGTCGAGTTTGGCCATGAACGGGGCGTAGAGCACGACGCCGGACACGATCGCTGCAAAGAAGAGCAGGCCCATCACGCCGAGGAAGATCTCCGCCCAGAAGCCGAGGAACATGTCGGTGTGGAGCTTCAGGATGAACGCCATCACGCCGGGGACGTAAGGCGGCATCTTCGTCCCGGTGCGCGCGTCGAACGCGAGGAAATGCATCGCTGCGGGGGCTGCGTCGGGAGTCGGGCCGGTCGTGACGTAGACGATCGGGCGCTCTTCGTCGAAGCTGATGTAGAGAGGGATCTCGCCGGGGGCAGTTTTCGCCGCGCGCGCCAGAATGGTATCGAGCGATAGTGACGGCGTATCCGCGGGCAGCGTCACCATGGGCGCGGGCGGGTCGAGCCAGCCGTCGATCTCCTCGTCGAATATCAGCGGCAGGCCGGTCACGCACAGCATCAGCAGGAACGCGGTGCAGATCAAACTCGTCCATTTGTGGACGAGATACCAGGTCTTGATCGTGCCGCGGGTCATGCGCGGAGGGCGGTTTCGATGAGGGGTATGATCTGTCGGGCGCTCACCGCCACACAGGTACAGATTTGATAACGATGTGCAATAGCGACGTTAGCGCGGATGGCTTACCAACTGATCCTCCCCCGCCAGGGGGAGGTGGCTGGCGCTTGCCAGACGGAGGGGGAGGAAAGGGTAACCGCTGTTGCGTGTTCCTCCCCCTCCGTCACCTCCGGTGCCACCTCCCCCTTGCGAGGAGGATTAAGGGCTAGGCCACCCCCGCACCGCCGGTCACGCCGTAAACCTCACCCGTAATGTAGCTCCCCTCCTGCGAGGCCAGCAGCACATACACCGGCGCGATCTCCACCGGCTGGCCCGGACGGCCGAAATGGCTCTTAGACCCGAACGTCTCGACCATCTCCTGCGGCTGGCCACCGCTTGGCTGCAACACCGTCCAGAACGGCCCCGGAGCGACGACGTTGGCGCGGATGCCCTTCTCGATCAGCTGCTTGGCGAGACCCTTGGTATACGCGACGATCGCCGCCTTGGTGGTCGCATAGTCGAGCAGATTGTCCGACGGATCATAGCCCTGCACGGAAGCGGTCGTGACCACCGCCGCGCCGACCGGCAGATGCGGGACGGCTGCCTGCACAAACCAGTGCAGCGCATAGACGTTGGTCTTCATCGTCTGATCGAAATCGTCGGTCGAGATATCGGCCACCGTCGGCCGCGTCTGCTGGCGCCCGGCGTTGACCACCAGCACGTCGAGGCCGCCAAACGCATCGACCGTCTGCTGCACCGCGTTACGACAGAACAACTCGTCCTTCACGTCGCCCGGCAGCGCGAGGACCTTGCGGCCCTCAGCTTCGATCAGCGCGACGACTTCCTTCGCATCCGCTTCTTCGGCAGGGAGGTAGACGATCGCGACATCGGCCCCTTCACGCGCATAGGCGATCGCGGCGGCGCGGCCGATGCCGCTATCGCCGCCGGTGATAAGCGCCTTGCGCCCCGCGAGCTTGCCCGAGCCCTTGTAGCTCGTCTCGCCGTGATCGGGCTTCGGGTCCATCTTCGACGCAATCCCCGGGGCTTCCTGCGGCTGTTGCGGGAAGGGGGGCTGCGGATATTGCGTGCGCGGATCCTGCATCGTGAGCCGGTCGGCCATGGGGTGCTCCTGTGAAGTTTGAGCAGGAGCAACCCATGTCGGCGCGGATAGGTTGCGTCCTATTTGAGCAGGATCAACGCCTTCGACAGCGTCATGTAGATCCCCCAGAGGATCGGCAGCCCGACTGCCAGCCATGCGAACACGACGATCGGCGACGTCCCGGTTGCCGCAGCAGCCGTACCGCCGGCCACCGTTTCGACCGCGATCGGCCGGTCATCCGACGCCATGTGGAACTTGGCAGCTACCGGCCGGACGAACAGGTTCGCGACGAACCCGGCGACCAGCATCGCCGCCAGCACCAGGAAGATCGGCGGGTAGATGTCGCTGCGAGGGACACCCGCCGCAATCGCGCGGTCACGCATGTTGGCGACGAGCAACGGCCCGACCACGCCCGCAGTCGACCAGGCGGTCAGCAACCGCCCATGGATCGCGCCGACGTATTTCGTCCCGAACAGGTCGGCGAGATACGCTGGCGCGGTCGCGAACCCGCCGCCGTACATCGAGGCGAGGATGCAGAATACCAGGATGAACAGGCCGAGCGTCGTGCCCGCCAGCGCCGGCGCGGCGAAACCGTAGAGCACGGCACCCGCCGCGAGGATCGTCGCGAACAAGGGTTTGCGGCCGATCCGATCCGACAGCCATGCCCAGAAGAATCGCCCGCCGATGTTGAACAGGCTGATCGCGCCGACAAAGCCCGCGCCGACCGCCGCCGCCGCCTTCTTCTGGTCATCGTCGAACGCGGTGAACAACACCGAGGGGGCGTCGATCAGGCGGCCGCCGAACAGCTCCTGCAGCATCGGCGAGGCGATACCGATGATCCCGATCGAGGCGGAGACGTTGAAGAACAAAACCAGCCACACCAGCCAGAACTGCGGCGTGCGATGCGCGTCCGACAGTGCGACGTTGAAGCGACTGATCGATGCCCTGGCACTCGTCGGTGCAGTCCAGCCGGCGGGCGCCCAGCCCTCGGCGGGGACGCGGTAGCCGATCGCGCCGGCCATCATGAACACGAAATAGACGCAGGCCAGGACGAGGAACGTCTGCCAGACGCCGACGCCTGCGGGGCTCGCGAAGTGCTTCATCAACAGGTCGGCGAGCGGTCCGCCGATCATCGCGCCGCCGCCAAAGCCCATGATCGCCATCCCGGTCGCCATCCCGCGGCGATCGGGAAACCATTTGATCAACGTCGAAACGGGCGAGATGTAGCCAAGGCCAAGCCCGATCCCGCCGATCACGCCCGACCCGAGCCAGATCAACCAGAGCTGATGCGTCGAGATGCCGATCGCCGCGATGCCCATGCCGCCGCACCAGCAGAATGCTGCGACGACGCCAGCTTTCCGCGGGCCAGCGCGTTCGAGCCAGCCGCCCCAGATCGCGGCGGCGGCACCCAGCACGACGAAGAACAGCGTGTACGTCCAGACGAGGTCGCTCACACGCCAGTCGCAGGTCGTGGTGGTCAGCGCGCCGAGCAGCGAGAGGTTGGGGCAGGCGACCGGATCGGTGATCCCGATCGCGCGCGACAGCGGCAGCCAGAACACGCTGAACCCGTACGCCATGCCGATGCACAGGTGGATCGCGAGCGCACAGGGCGGCACGAGCCAGCGGTTGAAGCCGGGTGCGGCGACGGTGCGTGCCCTGCTGAGAAAGCCGTCCGCGCCCAGGTCTCTCGTGTCCGGCATGCAACCCCCTGTTTAGTTTTGTTTATGTGCCGGACGATGGGCGATCATGCGGCGAATGTCACCTCCAGTGTTTCGAAACCGTCGATAGTCGCGCGCAGGGTCTGTCCGCGCTGGATCGGGCCGACTCCAGCGGGCGTGCCGGTGAAGATCAGGTCGCCCGGTGCCAGCTCGACGAAGGTCGACAGCGTCGCGATGATCTCGGGCACGCTCCAGATCATCATCGACAGGTCGCCGGATTGGCGTGTCTCGCCGTCGATCGCGAGCGCGATGCTGCCCTTGGTCGCGGGCACACCTAACGTGAGCGCGCCGACGGGGGCGGAGCGATCGAAGCCCTTCGCCATGTCCCATGGCCGCCCGGCCTTCTTTGCCGTCGCCTGAAGATCGCGGCGGGTCAGGTCGATGCCGACGCCTGCGCCGAAGATCGTCGCAGCGGCATCCTCGACTGCGATATTTTTGCCGCCCTTACTGAGCGCGATCACCAACTCGACTTCGTGGTGCAAGTCTTCGGTCTGCGGCGGGAAGGGGATCGCGCTGCCGCTGGCGACGACCGCATCGGCGGGCTTCGAGAAGAAGAACGGCTCTTGGCGATCTGGATCGGAGCCCATTTCGCGCGCGTGATCGGCATAGTTCTGGCCGACGCAGAAGATACGGCGGACGGGGAAGCGGTCGGACGTGCCAGCGATGGCGACAGTCGGCGCGGTGACGTGTGGGATGTGCATGATGGCTCCTTCGCCGTTCTCCTTCGGCCGCGCGCGTTTGGTTTGCAACGCACTGGGTTTGCAACGGGAGCGGAACGTCTTTCTGCTCAAGCGGTTACGGCTAGGTACCAAAGGAGATACCCCCATGCCCAGCAAACAACCCGTCCGTTTCGATCCCTCGGTCGAAACGATCGCGCCCGACGAGCAGGAGACGTTGAAGACGCTGGAGGGATCCTTCCAGGAAATTCTGGAGACGACGTCGCAGGATTATGGTCATGCGGTACGCTCGGTCCATGCCAAGGCTCACGGGATCGCGCGCGGGACGTTCACGGTAGCCGACAACCTCCCTGCCGAACTCGCCCAGGGCATTTTCGCCCGGCCGGGTACGCATGAAGCGGTGATCCGCATCTCTACCAACGCCGGCGACATCCTCGACGACAGCATCAGCCTGCCACGTGGCCTAGCGCTCAAGATCCTCGACGTTGAAGGCGCACGCCTGCCGGGCTCGGAAGGCGACACGACGCAGGACTTCATCATGGTCAACGGCCCGGCCTTCTCGGCGCCCGACGCCAAGGCGTTCTCGAAGAACCTCAAGTTGCTGGCCAAGACGACCGACCGGTTCGAGGGCGTGAAGAAGGCGATGTCCGCTACGTTCCGCGTCGTCGAATCCGCGCTGGAAGCAGTCGGTGGCCAGTCCGCCACGTTGCAGACGCTGGGCGGTGCCAAGCCCGTCCATCCGCTCGGCGAGACCTATTATTCGCAAACGCCCTTTCGTCACGGCGACTATATCGCGAAGGTCGCACTGTTCCCGGTCTCGCCGGGCCTTACCCGGCTCACCGGCGATACCGTCGATATCACCGCGCGCCCGGATGCGTTGCGCGAGGTCGTACGCGACGAGATGATCGAGCATGGCGGCACCTGGGAATTCCGCGTGCAGCTAAACACCGATCTCGAAAAAATGCCGATCGAAGATGCCTCGGCGGTGTGGGACGAGAAAGAGAGTCCGTTTGTGACCGTAGCAACGCTTGAAATTCCACCTCAGCTTTCTTGGGAGCAGGGCGTCACCGATCATACCGACGATGCGCTGTCGTACAGCATCTGGCACGGTATCACTGCCCACCAGCCGCTCGGCGGCGTCAATCGCGCCCGCAACGAAACGTACAAGCAGTCGGCGAACTTCCGTGGAAAGTTCAATGGGTGCCCGATGCACGAGCCGACGAAGCTGTCCGAAATTGCCTGAGGCCCGCACGCTGAAACTGTTCCACGTCAGCGACGTGCATTTCGGCGCGGAGGACCCGGCGGCAATCGCCTGGTTCTCCGAACGCGTTGCCGAGGAGAAGCCGGACGCAGTCATCATGACCGGCGACCTGACGATGCGCGCCACCAAGGACGAGTTCCAGCAGGGCGGCGACTGGCTGCGTTCGCTCGGCGTGCCGGTGACGCTGGAAGTCGGCAATCATGACATCCCCTATTATTGGGACCCGTTCCGCCGGCTGCTCGCGCCGTACCAGCGCTACGCGGCCGTCGAGCAGATGATTGAGAAGCCGTTGGAGCTTCCCGGCGTCACCGTCGTCCCGCTGAAGACGACGGCGCGAGCGCAGTGGAGGTGGAACTGGTCGAAGGGGCGTGTGAGCCCCGGTTCGCTCAAGCGCGCGCTGGCAATGATCGCGGACGTGCCGAAGGGCAATCTGATCTTCATCGGCGCGCATCACCCGCTGATCGAAGGCGGCACCACCGGGACCGCCAAGACGCGCAACGGCGACAAGGCGTTGACGGCACTGGCCGAGGCTGGGGCACATGCGGTGTTGTCGGGGCACGTCCACGATCCGTTCGATGTGCCGGTCGAGCGGGCAGGGCGGATCATCCGCATGATCGGTGCCGGCACGCTGTCGAAGCGTACGAGGGGTAGCCCGCCTGCGTTCAACGAGATCCGTGTCGAAGGTGGGAAGTTTGAGACGTTGGCCAGAACGCTGTCTGACGAAGCGAAGCACTCGATTACGAGTGAAGTCTGACGAGAGTTTCGTTCCTCCCCTGCAAGGGGAGGGTGGCGCGAAGCGATGGAGGGGGAGAAACATGCAACTAACGTTGTCCCTGACCTCCCCCTCCGTCTGGCAAGCGCCAGCCACCTCCTTGGCGGGGGAGAATAAGAAGCTTGCCTAGTCCGGCGTTCTGCCGGAATTGAACTCAATATCGATCTCGACCCAGCCGCCGAGGATCTGCTTCCCGCCGACACGCGGGGGACGGACGCGGAACTGCCACGCAGCTTGGCGCATCGCGCGCGCTAGACCCGATCCTACCGGCGACTCGCTGAGCGCTCGGCAATTCTCGACCTGGTAATTCGCGATCATGCGGCAGGCGATCTTCGCCCAGCTGTTCGGCGGCGGCGGGCTTTTCAGATAGCCGTTGAGTTCGGCATCGGTCGGTCGGCGATACCATTCGACCTTGTACAGCCGCTCGCCACCCGGGCCTTCGCCGGGACCGTAGGCCGAACCGCTGTCCTTGCCCTTGCCCGACCCGCTGCCACCGTCACCGCCGGCAAGCTGGTCGTCGGGATGCGACGGCATCTTCGAGATATCCGCGGCTTCGAACATCTCCATCCCGCCGAGCATCTTGATCGGCAGCGGTGGCGGCGATGTCGGCGGGGCAGGGGGCGCCTGTGCGGACGGGACCCTGGGGGCGGCCCGCTGCGGCGAACCGCCGCTCGCACGCTTTGCCTTGGTCGGTGACGGCGTGCGCTTTTGAGGCGTGGGGGCAGTCTGATCGGGGGCGATCTGGAACGTGACCGGCTCGCGACGCTCCTCGGGCTTCGAGGTAACCGAGGGCGCCAGTCGCAACAGCAGCAGGAGAATAAGGACATGCGCGATGACGGTCAGCACGAACGCGCCGCTGCGCCGTCGGGTCGAACCGCGCGTCTCGATCGACGAAGGATGGTACGCCGACCGCATCGGCAGTCCGCCTAGACCTGCGAGCGCGCGACGGCAACGCCCGGCGTCGATGATCTTTTTGTCACCATGATCCCTGAAAACTGTCGACCAAGTCAGCCGCGCACAACGACGAGCGCCGCGATCGCGTCCGCGGCGGCCTCCGCGCCGTTCGCCCGCGCAACCTGCGCGCCGACCTGCGCGGCCTTCTCGCGCATCCGGTCGGTCAGGATGGCGGTGATCGCAGCGCCGGCGTGCGCGGTCGTGAAGTGTTTCGACGACAGCGTCTTGCCGACGCCGATCGATTGAATGCGGTGCCCGTTGTCGTATCGCCCATGTGCGGGACGACGAGTTGCGGTTTGCCGGCGCGTAGCGCTTGCCCGGTCGAGCCCGCGCCGCCGTGATGGACGATCGCGCAAGCTAGCGGGAACAGCAGCGAGTGCGGCGCATAGCGGCAGACATGGACGTGTTCGCTCGCTGCTGCCAGATCGTCGCTACCGGTCAGCAGTACCGCGCGCAGCCCGAGCGTTCGCGCGGTCGAGGCTGCAGCGTCGTAGAAGTCGCCAGGCGCAAACGTCGCAAAGGATCCCAGTGTGAAGACCAGCGGCGGTGGACCGGCGGGAGGAACGCCTCAAGCGCGGGATCGAGTGTTTCGGGGGCGCCGGTATCGCTGTCGAAGATCGCAAAGCCAGTGACGCGCGCATTGTCGGGGAGGTCAGGCTGGCGCGGCGCGATGGCCGGCGAATAGCAGCATAAGGTCAGGTCGGCGCTCTCGGGCGTCTCGAGCAGCAACGCCTGGCGTGACGGCGGCAGGCCGCGTATCTTGCGAACCGCATCGACGGGGCGTCCATACCGATGTCGCAGCACGCCGCGCATGACCCGGTACACAGACCGGTTCCAGGCGCGGCCGATCGGTCCGGTCGGTGCGTGGGCCATCATCGCGAAGTCGGGCGTGCGGGGTGGTGCATAGGCGGAGAAGGTCGCCATCGGCTGGAGCCGGACGTTGACCAGCGGCACGCCGCGCGCTTCCGCGACGATCGGCGCGGCGAACACGAACAGTGAGGCGACCAGCGCGACTGCGCCCTCCATCGCGTCGTCGAGCGCCGTCGTGCTGTCGGCTAGCCACGGCATCAGGATCCGGTTCATCAGATAGGTCTGATTCGACATGATCCGCTTTGCGACTTGGTCGGGCGGCATGCCCAAGGTCTCCGTCAGCGCGTCGAACCCGCCGACGATGGCCACGCCGGTGAGGCCTGCGGCTTCGACCTTGGCGACGTGGTCAGCCGGTACCGCCAGCACAACCGCGAACCGTCTCGCCTTGAGCGCAAGGCCGATCGCGATGAAGGGATGCAGGTCGCCAAGCGAGCCGACCGTGGCGAGGACGATCTTTCGCATCGGCTCCATGTGGTCCTTCCGGGCCGCTAGTTTCGGCGGCACCCGCTGCAGCCGTACAGCGGGAATGCGACTCATTTATTGCGGCGCAATTGCCGGCGCCGTGGTGAGCGGCATGAAGCCACATGCGCTGGGGGTAGGGCTGATCAACGGTCAGTTACAGCCGCCAGATCGGCATCTTCCCCGTCATGCCGGACAAGCTGCGGCATCCACGGTGGCGCAAATCGAAAGACTTGTCTTGTAGAACGGGGGACGCCGGATCGCGTCGATATCCCTCTTGAGTAGGGAGCGACTTGCAATTTGACGGCGGCACACTCTTGTTCTCCCGCGAAGGCGGGAGCCCAGTCTGGATCCCCGCCTTCGCGGGGAAACAGCTTGCCTGACAGCTGTACCCTTCGAACCCATCAAACCGACCGGAAAACTTTGGACTGAAGCCCTTCCAAAGCTTTGAAGGTCGATCAGTCCTCCTCTGCATCTGCGCCAGCCAACAAAAAAGGCCGCCGCCCGGTGTCCCGGACGGCGGCCTTTTCCTTAGTCAGCGCCGAGGCGTCTGACGAAACCGATTACTCGGTCTCGTTCAGATACTCGCCGGCATCCGCGTCGGTGCCGGTGCCCGAGGTGACGACCGCTGCGAGCGGATCCTCACCCGTGCCGCCTGCATCACGCGGCGAGCGCGCGAGTTCGGCGGCGTGCTCGTCGGCAGCCGACATCGGTGCCACGATCGACACCTCCGCCATCTTGCGCTGCTGGACGCGCATCGCGGCGTCGCGGCTGTTGGCCACGACACGCAGGCGGTTGAGGCCTGCACCGGTGCCTGCCGGGATGAGCCGGCCGACGATCACGTTCTCCTTCAGGCCCATCAGCATGTCCTGCTTACCCTGGACCGCTGCCTCGGTGAGGACGCGGGTGGTCTCCTGGAACGACGCCGCCGAGATGAAGCTGCGGGTCTGCAGCGACGCCTTGGTGATGCCGAGCAGGATGGGCTTGCCCTGTGCGCGGGTCTGCTTCTTCTCCAGCTTCTCGTTGGTCGCGTCCATTTCCTCGCGATCGACCTGTTCGCCCTTCAGCAGCGTCGTGTCGCCGCCGTCGGTGATCTCGACCTTCTGCAGCATCTGACGAACGATCGTCTCGATGTGCTTGTCGTTGATCTTCACGCCCTGGAGACGGTAAACCTCCTGGATTTCCGACACGAGATATTCGGCGAGGGGTTCGATGCCCATCGTCTCGAGAATGTCGTGCGGATCAGGCGAGCCGCCGATCAGGTTATCGCCGCGCTTGACGTAATCGCCTTCCTGGACGTCGATGACCTTCGACTTCGGCACCAGATACTCGACGACGTCGCCGCCATCCTCAGGCTGGATGCCGATCTTGCGCTTCGCCTTATAGTCCTTGCCGAACACGACGCGGCCCGAGATCTTGGCGATGATCGCCGAGTCCTTGGGGATGCGCGCCTCGAACAGCTCGGCAACACGCGGCAGACCACCGGTGATGTCGCGCGTCTTGGCGCTCTCGCGGCTGACGCGGGCCACGACGTCGCCGCCGAACACCTGTGCGCCATCCTCGACCGACAGCGTAGCGCCGATCGCCAGCATGTAACGACCGGTCTCGCCCGACGTCTCGTCGAGCAGGGTCATGCGCGGACGCAGATCCTCCTTCGACTTGGTCGCCGCACGATATTCGATCACGACGCGCTGGGCGATGCCCGTGGCTTCGTCGGTCTGCTCGGTGAGCGTCTTGCCCTCGATCAGGTCGACATACTTGATCGTGCCAGGGTTCTCCGTGATCACCGGCATGGTGAACGGATCCCACTCGGCCATCCGATCGCCGCGCGACACGATGTGACCATCGTCGAACAGCACGTACGCACCGTAGGGGATGCGATCGACCGAGAGCTCGCGGCCGTCCATGTCGACGATCGCGATTTCGCCCGAGCGGCTGAGCACCACGCGACGGCCACGCTGGTCGACGATGATACGCAGATCGCGGAACTGCACCGTACCGTCAGCGTGAGCTTCGAGGTTCGACGTTTCGTTGAGCTGCGCCGCGCCACCGATATGGAACGTACGCATCGTCAGCTGCGTGCCCGGCTCACCGATCGACTGCGCGGCGATGACGCCGACAGCTTCACCGATGTTCACCGGCGTACCGCGGGCGAGATCGCGCCCGTAGCACTTGCCGCAGACGCCGATCTTCGACTCGCAGACCAGCGGGCTGCGGATCTTGCACGACTGCGTACCCAGGCCTTCGATCGTCGTGATCATCGGCTCGTCGAGCAGCGTGCCCGACGGGATGACGACCTTGCCGGTCTTCGGATCGACGATGTCCTCCGCGGTCGTACGACCGAGGATGCGCTCGCCGAGGCTTGCGATCGTCGAACCACCCTGGAGAATGGCCTTCATCTCCAGCGCGCGGGTCGTGCCGCAATCCGGTTCGATGATGACGCAATCCTGCGACACGTCGACCAGACGACGCGTCAGGTAGCCCGAGTTCGCCGTCTTCAACGCCGTATCCGCGAGGCCCTTGCGAGCGCCGTGGGTCGAGTTGAAGTATTCGAGGACGGTCAGGCCCTCCTTGAAGTTCGAGATGATCGGCGTTTCGATGATCTCGCCCGACGGCTTGGCCATCAGGCCACGCATACCGGCAAGCTGCTTGATCTGCGCCTGCGAACCACGAGCACCCGAGTGAGCCATCATGTAGATCGAGTTGATCGGCTTTTCACGGCCGGTCTCCTCATCGACCTTCACCGCACGGATCTCGTCCATCATGGCGTTCGCGACCTGGTCGCCGCAACGGCTCCAGGCGTCGATCACCTTGTTGTACTTCTCCTGCTGCGTGATCAGACCGTCCTGATACTGCTGCTCGAAGTCCTTCACGAGCGCCTTGGTATCGTCGACCAGACCAACCTTGGCGTCCGGAATGATCATGTCGTCCTTGCCGAACGAGATGCCGGCGCGGAACGCGTGGCGGAAGCCGAGCGACATGATCGCGTCGGCGAACAGCACGGTCTCCTTCTGGCCGGTGTGACGATAGACCTCGTCGATCACGTCGCCCACGTCCTTCTTGGTGAGGAGGCGGTTGACGGTGTCGAACGGCACCTTGTGGCTGTGCGGCAGGCACTCGCCCAGCAGCATGCGGCCCGGGGTCGTCTCGTACCGCTTGAGGTACTGCTTGCCCTTCTCGTCGGTCTGCGGAACGCGGCTGATGACCTTGGTGTGCAGCGTGACCGCCTGAGCGTTCAGCGCCTGGTGCACTTCGGCCATGTCACCGAGCAGCATCCCCTGGCCCGGCTCGTTCTCCTTCATCATCGACAGATAATAGAGACCGAGGACCATGTCCTGCGACGGAACGATGATCGGCTTGCCGTTGGCGGGCGACAGGATGTTGTTCGTCGACATCATCAGGACGCGTGCTTCGAGCTGGGCCTCGAGGCTCAGCGGGACGTGCACGGCCATCTGATCGCCGTCGAAATCGGCGTTGAACGCGGAGCAGACCAGCGGGTGAAGCTGGATCGCCTTGCCCTCGATCAGAACCGGCTCGAATGCTTGGATGCCGAGACGGTGAAGCGTCGGCGCACGGTTCAGCATGACCGGATGCTCGCGGATCACCTCGTCCAGGATATCCCAGACCTCCTTGCGCTCCTTCTCGACCCACTTTTTAGCCTGCTTCAGGGTCATCGACAGACCCTTGGCATCGAGACGTGCGTAGATGAACGGCTTGAACAGCTCGAGCGCCATCTTCTTCGGCAGGCCGCACTGGTGCAGCTTCAGCTCAGGCCCCGTCACGATGACCGAACGACCCGAATAGTCGACGCGCTTGCCGAGCAGATTCTGACGGAAGCGGCCCTGCTTGCCCTTGAGCATGTCGGACAGCGACTTCAGCGGACGCTTGTTGGCGCCCGTGATCGTGCGACCGCGGCGACCGTTGTCGAACAATGCGTCGACGGCCTCCTGGAGCATGCGCTTCTCGTTGCGGACGATGATGTCCGGCGCACGAAGCTCCATCAGGCGCTTGAGACGGTTGTTGCGGTTGATCACGCGGCGATACAGATCGTTCAGATCCGACGTCGCGAAACGACCACCGTCCAGTGGCACCAGCGGGCGCAGCTCGGGCGGGATGACCGGAACGACCTCGAGGATCATCCACTCGGGGCGGTTGCCCGAATCGATGAAGCTCTCGACGACCTTCAGGCGCTTGATGATCTTCTTGGGCTTCAGCTCGGACTTGGTGACCGCGAGCTCTTCGAGCAGCGCGGTACGCTCACCGACGAGATCGAGCGATTCGAGCATGATGCGAACCGCTTCGGCACCGATACCGGCCGAGAACGCGTCCTCGCCATACTGGTCCTGCGCGTCGAGGAGCTCGTCCTCGGTCATCAGCTGGTACTTCTCGAGCGGCGTCAGGCCCGGCTCGATCACGATGTACGCCTCGAAGTACAGCACGCGCTCGAGCTGCTTCAGCTGCATGTCGAGCAGCAGGCCGATGCGCGACGGCAGCGACTTCAGGAACCAGATGTGCGCGACCGGGGCGGCGAGCTCGATATGGCCCATCCGCTCGCGGCGAACCTTCGAGACGGTAACCTCGACGCCGCACTTCTCGCAGACGATGCCCTTGTACTTCATGCGCTTGTACTTGCCGCACAGGCACTCGTAGTCCTTGATCGGACCGAAGATGCGCGCGCAGAACAGGCCGTCACGCTCGGGCTTGAACGTGCGGTAGTTGATGGTCTCGGGCTTCTTGATCTCGCCGAACGACCACGAACGGATCTTGTCCGGGGACGCGATGCCGATCTGGATCTGGTCGAACGTCTCGGTCTTGGCGACCGGATTGGCGAAGGGGGTCATCTCGTTCATATTTTAGTTCCCGTTTGGGAGAAAATTTCCAGCGAAATTTACGTTGGCTAGCGGCAGGTTTCGAACCTGCATCCTCGACCACTCCGTCGTGCGTCTACCATTTCCGCCACGCTAGCCGTAAATTCACTCCGCCGCGATCTGGATGCCGTCGCTGTCGAAGCCGGGCTCCGACTGCTTCAGGTCCACATTCAGGCCGAGCGAGCGCATTTCCTTGACGAGCACGTTGAAGCTCTCCGGGATGCCGGCCTCGAACGTGTCGTCGCCCTTGACGATCGCCTCGTAGACCTTGGTGCGGCCGACCACGTCGTCCGACTTCACCGTCAGCATTTCCTGCAAGGTATACGCCGCGCCGTAGGCCTGGAGAGCCCAGACCTCCATCTCGCCGAAGCGCTGCCCACCGAACTGCGCCTTACCACCCAGCGGCTGCTGCGTGACGAGGCTGTACGGCCCGATCGACCGTGCGTGGATCTTGTCGTCGACCAGATGGTGGAGCTTCAGCATGTAGATGTAGCCCACCGTCACCTTGCGATCGAACTGATCGCCGGTGCGGCCGTCGAACAGATCCGACTGACCCGACGTGTCGAGGCCCGCCAGCGCCAGCATCGCCGAGACGTCGGCTTCGCGGGCACCATCGAACACCGGCGTCGCCATCGGCACGCCGCCCTTCAGGTTCTTGGCCAGCTCGACGATCTCGTCACCCGTGCGGGCGTCGATCTCGGCATGATACTGCTCGCCGTACACCGTCTTGAGGCGATCGCGGACCGCCTCGGGCATCGCACCCGGCTTGGCGTCCGGGTTCTCTTCGCGCCACGTCTCGAGAGCCGCGGTGATCGACTGACCCAGGCCACGTGCCGCCCAGCCCAGATGCGTCTCGAAGATCTGCCCGACGTTCATGCGCGACGGCACGCCCAGCGGGTTGAGGACGATATCGACCGGCGTACCGTCGGCGAGGAACGGCATGTCCTCCGCCGGCAGGATGCGGCTGATGACGCCCTTGTTGCCGTGACGGCCGGCCATCTTGTCGCCCGGCTGCAGCTTGCGCTTCACCGCGACGAACACCTTGACCATCTTCAGCACGCCCGGCGACAGCTCGTCACCACGCTCCAGCTTCTCGCGACGATCGTGGAACTTGTCCGTGATCAGCTTGGCGGCATCGTCATACTGGATCTTGACCGCTTCCAGATCGCTCTGGACCTTGTCGTCGGCGACCGCGAACTTCCACCACTCGTGGCGGTCGACGCTGTCGAGCAGATCCATGTCGATCACGACGCCCTTCTTGACGCCCTTCGGCGCCGAGGTGGCGGTCTGATCGAGCAGCATCTCGCGAAGACGCGACCAGGTCGCACGGTTCAGGATCGAACGCTCGTCGTCCGAATCCTTCTTCAGGCGCTCGATCTCCTCGCGCTCGATCGCCATCGCGCGCTCGTCCTTGTCGATGCCGTGACGGTTGAAGACGCGAACGTCGACGACCGTACCCGACACGCCCGGGGGCAGGCGAAGCGACGTGTCGCGCACGTCGCTGGCCTTCTCGCCGAAGATCGCGCGGAGAAGCTTCTCCTCCGGCGTCATCGGCGATTCACCCTTCGGCGTGATCTTGCCGGCGAGAATATCGCCCGGCTCCACCTCTGCACCGATGTAGACGATGCCCGCTTCGTCGAGGTTGCGAAGCGCTTCCTCGCCGACGTTCGGGATGTCGCGCGTGATGTCCTCAGGCCCAAGCTTGGTATCGCGAGCCATCACCTCGAACTCGTCGATATGGATCGACGTGAACACGTCGTCCTTCACGATCCGCTCGGAGATCAGGATCGAATCCTCGTAGTTGTAGCCGTTCCACGGCATGAACGCGACGAGGCTGTTGCGACCCAGCGCCAGCTCGCCGAACTCGGTCGACGGGCCGTCGGCGAGCACGTCGCCGGCACGAACCGCATCGCCCACCTTCACCAGCGGACGCTGGTTGATGCAGGTCGACTGGTTCGAGCGCTGGAACTTCATCAGCGTGTAGATGTCGACGCCCGACTTGCCGGCATCGATCTCGCCGGTCGCCCGGATCACGATACGCGCCGCGTCGACCTGGTCGACGATGCCCGCACGCTTTGCCGAAATTGCTGCACCAGAGTCACGCGCAACCGTCTCTTCCATGCCGGTGCCGACGAACGGCGCCTCGGCCTGGACGAGCGGCACGGCCTGACGCTGCATGTTCGAGCCCATCAGTGCGCGGTTGGCGTCATCGTTTTCCAGGAACGGAATGAGCGATGCGGCGACCGAGACGAGCTGCTTGGGGCTGACGTCCATCAACGTGATGTTGTCCGGCAGCGCCATCAGGAATTCGCCAGCCTGACGCGACGACACCAACTCCTCGACGAAGCCGTTCGACGAGTCGAGCTCGGCGTTGGCCTGCGCGATCGTGTGCTTGGCCTCTTCCATCGCCGACAGGTACACGACGTCGTCGGTAACCTTGTGGTCGACGACCTTGCGGTACGGAGTCTCGATGAAGCCGTACTTGTTGACGCGCGAGAACGACGCGAGGCTGTTGATCAGACCGATGTTCGGGCCTTCCGGCGTCTCGATCGGGCAGATGCGGCCATAGTGCGTCGGATGAACGTCGCGGACTTCGAAGCCGGCGCGCTCACGCGTCAGACCACCTGGTCCTAGTGCCGACACGCGACGCTTGTGGGTGACTTCCGACAGCGGGTTGGTCTGATCCATGAACTGCGACAGCTGCGACGAGCCGAAGAATTCGCGGACCGCGGCAACCGCAGGCTTCGCGTTGATCAGATCGTTCGGCATGACCGTCGAGACATCGACCGACGACATGCGCTCCTTCACGGCGCGCTCCATGCGGAGCAGGCCGACGCGGTACTGATTCTCGAGCAGCTCGCCGACCGAGCGGACACGACGGTTACCGAGGTTGTCGATATCGTCGATTTCGCCCTTGCCGTCCTTGAGGTTCACGAGCGTCTTGATGACCTCGAGAATGTCCTCGGTACGCAGCGTCGTCACGGTGTCCTCGACGTCGAGGTCGAGACGCATGTTGAGCTTCACGCGACCGACGGCCGACAGGTCGTAGCGGTCCGGATCGAAGAACAGACCCGAGAACAACGCCTCGGCCGTCTCCAGCGTCGGCGGCTCGCCGGGACGCATCACACGGTAGATGTCGCTGAGAGCCTGCTCGCGCTCTTCGGCCTTGTCGACCTTGAGCGTGTTGCGGATCCACGGACCGGTCGCGACGTGATCGATGTCGAGCAGGTCGAGACGCTCGATGCCTGCCTGGTCGAGCAGTTCGAGGTTCTCGGCGGTCACTTCGTCACCGGCTTCGATGTAGATGCGGCCGGTCGACTCGTCGATCAGATCGTAGGCCGAATAACGCCCGAAGATTTCCTCGGTCGGGATCAGCAGGTCGGTGAGACCGTCCTTGAACGCCTTGTTCGCAGCGCGGGGGCTGATCTTCTGGCCGTTCGGGAACACGACTTCGCCGGTCTTCGCATCGACGATGTCGAACATCGGCTTCTGGCCACGCCAGTTCTCGACCTGGAACGGAACGATCCAGCCACCCTGGCCGCGGACGAACGTCACGCGGTTGTAGAAATAGTTGAGGATCTCTTCCGACGTCATGCCGAGCGCGTAGAGCAGCGCCGTGACGGGCAGCTTGCGCTTGCGATCGATGCGGACGTTGACGATGTCCTTCGCGTCGAACTCGAAATCGAGCCACGAACCGCGATACGGGATCACGCGTGCCGCGAACAGGTACTTGCCCGATGCGTGCGTCTTGCCGCGATCGTGATCGAACAGCACGCCCGGCGAACGGTGCATCTGGCTGACGATGACGCGCTCGGTACCGTTGATGAAGAACGTGCCGTTCTCGGTCATGAGCGGCATGTCGCCCATGTACACGTCCTGCTCCTTGATATCGATGACCGACTTGGCCTCGGTATCGGGGTCGACCTCGAACGCGGTCAGACGCAGCGTGACGCGCATCGGCGCGGCGTAGGTGATCCCGCGCTGGCGGCATTCCTCGACGTCGAACTTCGGCGGCTCAAGGACGTAGTCGTCGAAATCGAGATAGGCGGTGCCGGCGAAGTCCTGGATCGGGAACACGCTGCGCAGCGTCTTCTCGAGACCCGAGACGTGGCCGATCGACTTGTCGGAGCGCAGGAACTGCTCGTAGCTCTCGCGCTGGACTTCGATCAGGTTCGGCATCTGCACGACTTCGTGGATGTTGCCGAAAACCTTGCGGATACGGCGCTTTGCAGTGCCGTGTTCGATCGCCTTGGATGCCATAGGTTTATTTTGCCTCGTCAGCCGAAAATTCGTGCTCGGGAACCCCCGAGCGGGACGCACGTTCACGCAAAAAGGCCGCGCGCATCAGGTGCGGCGGCTCTCAGCGTATGAAACCTCGGTATCCAATACGATCGACACGCTGCGCGACGGCATGTCATTTCCCGGATGCTGTGGTGAGATGCGGATATAGGCGTGGCACGGCGTGATGTCAAAGGGCCGGCGTCAAACGGTCGTTTCGACACGGTCCGGCTGCCGGAAATACTATAGCTACTAGGCGCTGGCCGACGCTATCTGCATCCCTGACACGATGTAACGCGTATTTCCAGTATCACCGGGTGGCCCTCGCAAGGAGTAGGCGGCGTCATGAACGACAGGATCGCAGTGCGGACAGTATCCGACCAGGATCGCGCGAACTGGACACGGCTGATCGATGATCACGAGAAGATCGCGGGGCAGTGCGCCGACCTCGTCCTGCTCGCGCGGCAGCCGAGTACCCAGAGCGCGCTCGCCTCGCGCAAGCTGATCGAATTGGCCGTGACCGTCGCCGATCATCTCGGCGTCGAGGACGAGGTGATCGATCGCACCGTCGTGGCGATGGAAGCGCACTGCTCGGCTGATACCATCGCGATGATGGAAGAGGACCTCGACATCCTCCGCTCGGATTGGAAGGCGTTCATCGGTCGCTGGCTGCCGACGATTTCGCCGAAGGACTGGGCCGCGTTCGGCGTGCAGGCGGAGTCGATGCTCGATCGCTTGTCGCATCAGGTGAAGCTGGAGACGGAACTGCTGTACGACCACGCGTTGCGCGACGGCGTCGTGCGCCCTGGTGGGCTCGTGCTGCATTGAGTGGTGGCGGGGCAGCCAGTCGGATCGTTGCTCCAACCGCACCCCCGAAAAAGCTACCACCCCGGCGAAGGCCGGGGCCCAATTGGTAAGGTGGTAGTAACGAAGCACCGCGCTACGTCATTGCCGTCCCCCAATTGGGCCCCGGCCTTCGCCGGGGTGGTGCCGTCGCGGGCAATGTGCGTCGCTAGCGAAACGTTGACATCGCCTACCGCCGCTTCTTCTTCGAAGGCACAACCACCACCGGCGCCACCGGCACCGGCGGTTGCGCCGTTACCTTCACCACCAGCGGCAACACCCCCGGATCCGCCGGATACTCCCGCCGAGCCCGCGCAAACACGAACCGGGCCTTCGCCGCCCCGGGCGCACTCTCGCTCGCCCCGACCCAGCGCCAGTGCCACGGCTCCCACTTCACATGCTGCTTGTTCCCACCGGGAAAGCTCTGCTCGAACCCGAACCGCGGGGCGTTCAGTCGCAGCCAGCGCGCGGCAGGGGTAGCGGCCATGCAAGCCTCCGCATCGGGACACCCGTTCGCCGGACGCACCGCGAAATCCAGCGCATAGCCGGTGGAGTGCTCGCTATACCCCGGCGGCGCGACCGAGATCGCTCGGTCGGCCGGGCTGCTCGTCTCGCCGCGGCAGAACACGCTGCGCTGGCGGGCGATCGACCGCTGGCACGACAGCGCGCGGAGCTGGCCCATCACCGAAGGATCACCCTGCGCCGCCGCGAACAGCCGCAGGAGGTCGGGCAATATGTCGGCGCGTACCACGCAAGGATTGCCCACCGAATACTCCGACGGCAGCGTCACCAGTTCGCTCTCGGGCGCGTCGCCGTACGGCAAATGCCCGAACGCGCGACCGTCTGGCGCGATCGCCGCGCTCTGTCCCTCGCACAATTGTGCTTCCGCGATTGTGGGGGCGAACAGGAGCGCGAGGGCCAGCGTGCGGTGCAACATCGACGCGGGCTCTGGCACGCAGGCGCTAATGATGGCAAGGGCGGCGCCATGCATGGTGAACGCGTACTTTTCCTCGACGGCGAGGCCCTGGTGATCGACAAGCCCGCAGGGCTGCCGGTCGATCCGCCCCGCGATGGCTCGCTTAGCCTCGAAAATCATCTCGAAAGCCTGAAGTTCGGCTTCCAGCGCTGGCCGAAGGCGGTGCACCGGCTCGACCGCGACACGAGCGGTTGCCTGCTCCTGTCGCGCAACCCCAAGGCGCATGCCCGGTTGCAGCAGGCGTTCGAGCAGGGCCTCGTCTCGAAACGCTACGTCGCGCTGCTCGATGGCGTGGTCGAGGGCACGTCCGGCCTGATCGAGATGGCGCTCGGCAAGGTCAGCACCGCCGAGACCGGCTGGCGGATGGTCGAGGACCCCGAGGGCAAGAAGTCGCGCACCAAATGGCGCGTGCTCGAGATCAGGGACGGCCGCTCGCTAGTCGAGTTCCTGCCCGAGACCGGCCGCACGCACCAGATCCGCGTCCACGCCGCGAGCGGCCTTGGTGCGCCGGTGGTCGGCGACGGCGTTTATGGCAAGGCGGACGGGCTCGGCATGATGCTCCACGCGCAACGCCTGATCGTGCCGCGCCCGGGCAAGCCCGACGTGCTCGCCGAAGCGCCGCTGCCCGAGCGGTTCGCCAAGGCCGGTTTCGCTGACGAGGCGACTCCGGTTGCCAATGCCGCACCGGTTGCCGAAGTTACGACGCCCGACTCTACCGACGACTGAGTGGGCTGAGGGCAGGGGCTGATGGTCGCGATCCCGATCACCCGATCGATCTCGATCGACGACAGCGAGCTGATCGAGAGCACCACGCGGTCAGGCGGTCCTGGCGGTCAGCACGTCAACACCACCGACAGCGCGGTCATCCTACGCTTCGACGTCGGCCTCTCGCCCGGCCTGCCGCTGGCCGTGAAGAACCGCATCGCCGTGCTGGCCGGGTCTCGCCTCACGCGTGACGGCGTGCTGGTGCTGCGCAGCGAAGGGTCACGCTCGCAACTGCTCAACCGCCAAGAAGTCCGCGAACGCCTCGTCGCGCTGATCAAGGAAGCGACGATCGTCCCCAAGGCACGCCGTGCGACCAAGCCGTCCAAGGCGGCGAAGGCACGGCGGGTCGATACGAAGAAGGTGCGCAGCGGGGTCAAGGCGGGGCGGGGCAAGGTCCGCGACGACTGAGGGCGCCACCTATGGCCGTCTCGCTAACGTCCGTCGGCCAGCCTAGCGCACGACCTCGCAATCCTCCCCCGCCAGGGGGAGGTGGCTGGCGCTAGCCAGACGGAGGGGGAGGCACGCGATGCCGGATGTTCCGTGTCCTCCCCCTCCGACGCCTTCGGCGCCACCTCCCCCTGGCGGGGGAGGATCGCCACATTGCCGCTGCGTCACCCCAGCTTTCGCTGGGTGACGGATTTGGGGGAGCGTTAGCTGCCTCTCAATCAAGGAAGACAGATGTACCAGTTTGATATCTCCGCCGGCACCAAGGCCGATCTCTACCGCGACCTGCTCGCCGCACTCGACGCGCTGACAGCGGACGAGACCGATCCGATCGCCAACATGGCGAATGCGGCGGCGCTGGTGTGGGAATATCTCCCCGACCTGAACTGGGCGGGGTTCTACCGCCTCCTACCCGATGCGCAGGGGGGCGAACTCGTGCTCGGCCCGTTCCAGGGCAAGGTCGCCTGCATCCGCATCCCGGTGGGCAAGGGCGTCTGCGGGGCCGCCGCCGCGACGCTGAAGACGCAGTTGGTCGAGGACGTCCATGCTTTCCCGGGGCACATAGCCTGCGACGCGGCAAGCCGGTCGGAACTGGTGGTACCAGTGACCCGCAACGGCACACTGATCGCAGTGCTCGACCTCGACAGCCCCGAACCCGCGCGATTCGATGTCGAGGATGCGGCGGGGTGCGAGGCGCTGGCGGCATTGCTGGCCGAGCGGCTTGCCTAGCACGTACTGACGCGCCCCGTTTCGGGACAGCACGCCTTCTGGCGACTCCCCCTCACACTTGGTAAGCAACGCGTTAAGATATCCGGCGTTTGCGCTGGATCGGGTGGCAAACCAGGGAGACGGACATGCGGAGGCTTTTGATCGCGAGCGCGGGGCTGGTGTTGGCAGGCGGTGTCGCGGACGCGCAACGTCCCGGCGCAAGCTATCCCGCGCCTGGGACCGCCCCCGGCGCTGGGATGCAGGCGCCGATGGCCCGTCCCGGCCGTCCCGGGCCGATTGCCGCGCAGACGCCTGTCGTGCAGGCGCCGATCCGACCGGTCGTTGCGCCGCGGTCTGCACGCTGGGGCAGCAAGATCGGCGGGCGCTGGTGGGCAGGTGCCAACGCCCCCGGTGGCTGGGCCGGCTATCGCCGTCCGCATCGCGGCTGGGCCGTACCCGCCTATTGGAACGCACCGCGCTTCTACGTCGGCGACTGGTCGAATTACGGTCTCGCGCAGCCGCCGCAGGGCTATAATTGGACGCGCTACTACGACGACGCCGTGCTGATCGACGCGCGCGGGTCGGTCTACGATACGACAAGCGACATAGACTGGGATCGTGCCGGCGGCAGCGGCTATGTCGCAGCCGACCCGCGCGCCTATGCACGGAACGACGAGGTCTATTCGGCCCCGAGCGATCGCGGGTACGTCACGCCCTACGCGGATCGCCCAGCACCCCGCCGCGACACCGGTCTGGGTGGCGCCGCGATTGGCGCGGTCGCAGGCGGCGTCGCCGGCAACGTCATCGGCGGTCGTGGCAATCGACTCGGCGGGACATTGATCGGGACGGGGCTCGGAGCCGCGGCCGGCTATGCGATCGACAAGGCCGAGGATCGCGGTCGTCCGGCACCGCCGCCGCCGGTTCCAGGATATGGCGCCGGCTATGCAGCTCCGTCCTACGTGAACGACTACTCGCCGCCGCCGCCCTCCTATGACGCTGGGTACCCGCAACCCCGTAGCCATGTTGTGGCACCAGGGGGCAGCTGGACATCGCCGGATGGTCTCACCACGGTGACGACGACCAGCGGCCAAGCGTACCCGACCGGCTCGACGACGGTGGTCGTGCAGTCCGTGCCGGTGACGACGACCACCACCACGACCGAATATTACGACACGGTGCTCTATCCGCGGAAAAAGCTGCGCCGCCGCCGGTAACTCAGCCGAGCATGCCCGCATAAGTCTGCGGCGGTTGGGGCAGCAGGACGCGTGCGGCGATCCCGCAGCCGACGACCAGAATGAGGACGCCTGCGCCGACCGCGAGTATTCTTCGCGGCGGCGCGCGATCGGCGAGCAGCACGGTCGCCACCGCGGTCGCCATCATCGGCCACAGGTGATAGCGCAGGTCGGACGCGATGCTCAGCACCGCAAAGCTCGCCTCGAGCGCCAGCGCGGACACGAGCAGCGCAGTGGCAAGATCGCGGGCCGGATCGCGCGCTCGTGACACGCTCGCGGCAATCGCGGTGATCGCGACGACGATCCACGCGATCGGCCAGCCGAGCGGCGTCTCGACCACCACGGCGGTCAGCGCCTCCCAAGCATGGGCTGCGGCACCCGGATTGGCGAGCCCGAGCGTGTTCGGCTCGGACGCGGCAGGCGGTGCTGCGCTCGGCCAATGGAATGGGACCAACCAGCGGTCGGTCGAGTTCAGGTGCGCGAGGCGGTGTCCGGCATAGGCGATCGGATGATGCAGCGCCGCCGACGCCAACGTGACGTACAGCGCCCCGGTCGGCAGCGCGCGCAGCCGTGCCATCGTCGTCCCGCAATGCGCCTCGTCGCCTAGCGGATCCCAGAAGAACGGTTTCGCACAACCCCGGGCGATCACGGTCGCAGCCTCCGACTGCGTAAGGCCGGTGGTGTCGCTGGTCGGGACGCGCGCGGCTATGCCGGCGAGGTCGTAGAGCGCCTGTGTCGACTCGACCCCGCTGGGTTGCGCGCCGAGCAGCCGGTGGTTCACGACGGGCGCAACGCCGAGCACGAGCACCACCGCGATAAGGCCGGTTGCAAGCTTTGCTACAGGGTGGGTCGGGCGCGGGGCGAGCGTGACGAGCAGGGGGACGACGATGAAGACGGCGTTGGCGCGGATCAGCACGGCGTAGGCCAGCAGCACCGCGATCGGAACCAACATCACGCCGGGCAGCGGACGGCGCGCAAGCCGCCACCAGCCGACAATTCCGACTGCAGCGAGCAGCGCACCGGCGAGTTGCGCGTCCTTGAGAACGACGCCCTGCCAGCCGAGGAAAGGCGGGAGCAGGCCGATCGCGAAGATGACCACAGCGCTCCGCGAGCGCCCGAACCGGGCTAGCGCGGCTGCGATCAGCCCTAGGCCCAGCCAATAGGTGACGAGTTGCAGGACCAGCATCGGCGTCGCACCGGGGCCGAACGCCGCGAGCAGCGCCCAGACGCGCGCCATCGCCGGCGGATGCCAGTCGTCGTACACGCCCGACAGGACTTGCCGGTATTGCGCAACGGTGTCGTACATCGCCGTGCCCGGCCAGAACAGCGCGAGCGATGCGATGCACAGCCCGGTTGCGGCTATGGCGATGTAGCGCTGTTGGGGGCGAGCGGCAGGTTCGATCGACATTCGTGGGTCCTGCACGTTGAAGTCTTAGCCGCGAGATCCTTCCAGCCGGACCTGATGGCTGGCGCGACCTTTCGGTGCGTCACACGCAACAGTCAAGAAAGATAGGGCCGAAACGGCATAGTTTGCCCGGATCGGTCGGTCGGCCGGATATCGCTGGTACAGGGCCGCTAGCATGCCTGCCATTACACGTCGTCATTCTGACGAAAGTCAGGATCCAGAGTTACAACGGGCTGCGGGCGGTATCTTGGATCCTGCCTTTAGTCAGGATGACGGAAAAGCGCGGCGTACCAACGTCAAATCCTCCCCGCCAGGGGGAGGTGACTGGCGCTTGCCAGACGGAGGGGGAGGTAAGCGACCACGCCTGCTTCGTAACCTCCCCCTCCGACGCCTTCGGCGCCACCTCCCCCTGGCGGGGGAGGATCGCAAGGTCAGTAGTGGATCGCCCGGCCGTACGCGGCCAGCACGCTCTCGTGCATCATCTCGGATAGCGTCGGATGCGCGAACACCGTTTCCATCAGCTCGGCCTCGGTCGTCTCGAGCTGGCGCGCGACGACATAGCCCTGGATCAGCTCGGTCACTTCCGCGCCGACCATGTGTGCGCCGAGCAACTCGCCGGTCTTCGCGTCGAACACCGTCTTCACGAAGCCCTCGGCCTCGCCCAGCGCGATCGCCTTGCCGTTGCCGATGAAGGGGAATTTGCCGACTTTCAGCTCGTAACCGGCTTCCTTCGCCTTCGCCTCGGTCATGCCGACGCTGGCGACCTGTGGGCGCGAATAGGTGCAGCCGGGGATGTTGGCCTTGTCCATCTGGTGCGGCGAACCGCCCGCGATCTTCTCGACCGCGATGATGCCCTCATGGCTGGCCTTGTGTGCGAGCCACGGCGCGCCGGTGACGTCGCCGATCGCCCAGATGCCGTCGACATTGGTGCGGCCATAGCCGTCGGTCTTGATGTGGCCGCGGTCGGTTTCGACGCCGAGCGCTTCCAGCCCGATGTTCTCGGTGTTGGGGACGATGCCGATCGCGATGATCGCGTGGCTGAACGTCTCTTCGGAAACCTTGCCGTCCTTAGCCTTGATCTTGGCGGTGACGCCGTTCGCGGACGGTGCAAGACCCTCGAGCCCGGTCTGGGTCAGCAGCTTGATGCCCTGCTTGGTCAGGGCCTTGTCCATGAACGCGGAGACTTCCTCGTCCTCGACGGGAAGGATCCGCGGGAGCATCTCGACGATCGTCACGTCGGCGCCCATGTCATTGTAGAAGCTGGCGAACTCGACGCCGATCGCGCCCGATCCGATGACCAGCAGCTTGGTCGGCATCTCGGTCGGCACCATCGCATGACGATAGGTCCAGATCCGCTCGCCGTCAGCCTTGGCGAACGGCAGGTCGCGGGCGCGGGCGCCGGTCGCGACGATGATGTTCTTGGCTTCGAGCTCGACGGTCCTGTCGCCCTGCTTGACGCTCAACTTGCCCTTGGCCGTGACGGTGCCGACGCCCTCGACGACGGTCACCTTGTTCTTCTTCATCAGGCCCTTGACGCCTGCGTTCAGCTGACCCGCAACTTTCCGCGAACGATCGACGATCTTGGCGAGGTCGAAGCCGACATTGTCCGCCTTGAGGCCGTAGCTCTCGGCGTTCTGCATGTAGTGATAGATTTCCGACGTGCGGAGCAGTGCCTTGGTCGGGATGCAGCCCCAGTTGAGGCAGATGCCGCCCAGGCGCTCGCGCTCGACGATCGCGACCTTCAGGCCGAGTTGCGACGCGCGGATCGCGGCGACGTAGCCGCCGGGGCCCGAGCCGAGGATGACGAGATCATAGGTATCAGCCACGGAAAATCCTTTGGATCAGTTGGTTTCGGGCGGCACGGGCCGCGGTTTGCGATCGTCGCCGACCGCCACGAAGATGAAGCGAGCCTGGGTTACCTTGCAGCTGTCGTTGCTATGGCGCGCACGACGCCAGGCCTCGACTTCGATCGTCATCGAGGTCCGGCCGACCGCGATCAGGTGCGCGTAGACCGAGACTTCGTCGCCGACGACGACCGGCATGTGGAACTTCATCGCATCCGCCGCAATCGTGACGGCACGGCCGCCGCTACGCCGCGAGGCGACAGAGCCGGCGGCCAAATCCATCTGGCCCATCAGCCAGCCGCCGAAAATGTCGCCATACGGATTCGCGTCGGCGGGCATCGCAGTGACGCGGATCGTCGGTGCGGTGTTGGGGGGCAGGTCGGTCACGCTTCACTCCTGCGGGTCGTTCGGTCGAGACGCCGGGCACGGCGCAACGGTCCCACGCCCATCAGCACGGTCGCGACCATCGCTGCGGCCCCGCAAGACCAGATCACGTCTTGCCCAAGCGGGTAGGACCATGCCGCCGCCCAGGTCATCGCCACCGCCGCCACGAGCCCGCCGAGGATGTGCAGGATCTCGATGGTGGTGCCCGAAAGCGACCTGAACGACGACACCAGGCCCATCTCAGGCGAGCATGCCCAGCGGGTTCTCGACGAGGTGCTTGAACGCCTTCATGAACTGCGCGCCGTCGGCCCCATCGATTGCGCGGTGATCGAAGCTGCCGGTGGCCGACATGACCGTCGCCACCGCCAGCTCGTCACCGATCACGACCGGGCGCTTCTCGCCCGCACCGACCGCGAGGATCATCGCCTGCGGCGGATTGATGACCGCATCGAACTGCGTGATGCCGAACATGCCCATGTTGCTGATCGAGGCGGTGCCGCCCTGATATTCCTCGGGCTTTAGCTTGCCGTCGCGTGCACGGCCCGCAAGATCCTTCATCTGCGTCGAGATCGACGACAGCGAGGCGGTGTCCGCACCGACGATGATCGGCGTGATCAGACCCGAAGGCGTGCTCACCGCAACCGAGATGTCGGCACGCTGGAAGGTGATGAGCTGGTCGGGCGTGAACATCACGTTGCAGGTCGGAACCTGCATGAGCGCGACGGCCTGAGCCTTGATCAGCAGGTCGTTGACCGACAGCTTTACGCCGCGCGATTCGAGGCTCTTGTTCAGCTCGCCACGCAGCTTGAGCAGCGCGTCGAGGCGGACGTTCACGGTCAGGTAGATGTGCGGAACGGTCTGCTTCGACTCGGTCAGGCGACGTGCGATCGTCTTCCGCACGTTGCTGAGTTTGGTCGCCTCGTGCGGAATGTCCGGCACGGTCGTAGGCTTTGCGGCAGGGGCCGGAGTAGCGGCAGCCGTCGGCGCAGCAGTGTCGGTCTTCGCAGCAGCGGGTGCGGCACCCGGCTTCGCGCTCTCGACGTCGGCCTTGACGATGCGACCCTTCGGCCCCGAACCCGACACGGCGCCGAGATCGATGCCCTTGTCGGCGGCAAGACGGCGCGCGAGGGGGCTCGCCTTCACGCGGTCACCGCTGGCGGCGGGCTTGGCCGCACCGGCATCGTCGGGACGACCATGATCCTCGGCCGAAGCCTCGGTCCGCTCGACCGGCTTGGCCTCGCTGCCGGTGTCGTTCGGATCCTTGGGGTCCGGCTCGGCTTCCGATTCCTTCGCGGCGGGCTCGGGCGTCTCACTCTTGGTGGGCGTAGACGAGACCGACGCGGCGTCCTCGCCCTCTTCGGCGATGATCGCGATGACCGTGCCGACCTTCACGTTGTCGGTACCCTCGGCGACGAGGATCTTGACCACGGTGCCCTCATCGACGGCTTCGAATTCCATCGTCGCCTTGTCGGTCTCGATCTCGGCCATCAGGTCGCCGGATTTCACGACGTCGCCCTCCTTGATCAACCATTTGGCGAGGGTACCCTCCTCCATGGTCGGGGACAGCGCAGGCATCTTGATCTCGATCGACATGGATTTCCCCAGGGCGTGACGTAACGGCATGCCTACTCGCGCCCTCGTCCGCTCGGGTCAACCCCGTCGACACAGGTGCGTGGTCTTGCGTCGTGCGCGGCTTCGGGCCACCTACGGCACATAACGGGGGCGAAAATGCGCATTTATCTGGTGGTTATCGACGACAGTCCGGAAGCAGGCATCGCCCTGCGCTTTGCCGCACGACGCGCGGTCAAGACCGGCGGCGGCGTCGAAATCCTGACGGTGATCCCACCACAGGAGTTCATCGCGTTCGGCGGCGTCCAGGCGACGATCGAGGAAGAGGCGCGCTTGCATGCCGAGGGGCTGGTCGCGGGCGCGGCAGGTACGTTGCTGGAGGAGTCCGGCTTGCGTCCGTCGATCACGGTGCGCGAGGGGGAAAGCGCCAAGATCATCCGCGAGATGATCGCGGCAAATCCCGATATCGCGGCGCTTGTCCTCGGCGCCGCGGCGACTGGTGCTCCAGGCAAACTGATCGCGCATTTCGCGGGGACCGACGCGGGTTCGCTGCCGGTGCCGGTCATGATCATTCCCGGATCGCTCACGCGAGAGGCGATCGACCGGCTCAGTTGAGTGGGGCGTACGTCAACTGACAGCCATTGCCGAATGCGTGGCCAGCAGGCGCTCCACGCTGTTGATGCCAGTCTGCGTGAGTTGCAACGCATCGAGATTGCTGTCTGGCGGTTCAATTAGGGACTTCGCCTGGAGCACGCGAACCCAGCGACCGAGCGTCGACCGTGACAGGCGTAGCTGGTCGGCAACCATGTCGACGCTTGCGATTCGGCTCTCGGCTTCTGCGACGTATACGATCAGCAGCGTCGTCCACGCATGATCGGCGAAAAGATCGGACCCGAGTACCGCGTCGCGCGCACGGATAATTCCCAGCAAGTCCTTGGCCCGGCGCCAAAGATGATGCGGCATGGCATCGCCACTGATTGTGTCGGCGAGCGTAGGAGCGGTGCACAGGGTGCCGATTAGTCTGCCCGGCTTGCCGTTGCCCAGTCGCGAAACCTGGACTTCCATCGTGATGATATCGCCTTCGCCGCCGATGTAACGTTTCCGGATTCTGGCTGAATTGCCATTGGGTTGCAATGCCGCAACGTGGCTCAGGTTACGCGCGACGTCGTCGGGGTGCGTTATCGATAGGTAGGAAAGGCCCACAAGCTGTTTCTGCGTGCGTTGCAACACCGCCGCGACCGGTTCGTCTATCGCGAGGATAACGCCGTCGCCGTCTGAAACAGAATGGCCAATGATCATCTTAGGTCCTCGCACTCTTGACCATATAATAGCAGTCGGCTTAAAAAGTCTCAAACATTTGATCGGTCCATTTTGCATAACATCTTGTCGGCACACAAAATTGCCCGCCGCGAACGATTGTGACGCTACCCTCTTGAGCGTGGCGCGAGATCAGGCCACGATCCGCTCATGCCTATTTTTGCCGTCCCGCTGCTACTTGCCGCCGCCGCCCCTTACCCTGCTCCGTCTTCGGTTCGCCTGAAGGCGGACGTCACCGCGATGGTTGGCTTCGGTACGCGTCACACTGCGTCGATCACCACCGACCCGAAACGCGGTATCGGTGCCGCCCGGAACTGGGCCGCCAGCCGTTTCCAGGAAATCGCCGCGACGTGTGGCGGCTGCATCACCGTTGATCGCGTCTCGCGCCGCTTTACCGGACCACGCGCACCGACCGGCGTCATCGTGGAGGACGTACTCGGCATCCAGAAAGGGCGTGATCCCAATCGCGTCGTGATCGTAGGCGCGCATATCGACAGCCGCGTCACCGACGTGATGAACGTCACCTCCGACGCGCCCGGCGCCAACGACAATGCGTCGGGCGTCGCGCTAGTGCTGGAGGCTGCACGGTTGCTGTCGCAGCGCCAGTTCGACGCGACGATCGTTTACGCGGTGTTCTCCGGGGAGGAGCAGGGCCTGTGGGGCGCCGAATTACTCGCCGATACCGCGAAGGCGCGCGGCTGGCAGGTGTCGGCGATGCTCAACAACGATATCGTCGGCAACACGGTCGGGCAGGGCGGGGTACGTGTCGCCGATAAGGTCCGGGTGTTCTCCGAAGGCATTCGCGCGTCGGAGGATCTGGTGGCGCAGCAGGGCCGCCGGGCCGAGGGCGGCGAGGATGACGGGCCCAGCCGCGCGCTCGCCAAGGCGATCGACGGTATTGCGCGGGACATTCCCGGCGGCCTCGACGTGATGATCGACCGTCGGCCGGATCGATTCGGCCGTGGCGGCGATCACGAACCGTTCCTGAAGCTCGGCTATCCCGCGGTACGGTTCTCGGTCGCGGCGGAGAATTGGGACCGCCAGCACCAGGACCTGCGCACCGAGAAGGGCGTGGTCTACGGCGACACGATCGAGGGCATGGACTTTCCGTATCTGGCGAAGGTGACCGCGATAAACGTCGCCACGCTGTCGCGGATCGCCAGCGCCCCCGCGGCACCCGAAGACGTGTCGATCGCCGGGGCATTGTCCCGCGACACGACGGTGAAGTGGACTGCGGTACCGGGCGCTGCCGGCTACCGCGTGCGGTGGCGGCGCAACGATGCGCAGAACTGGGCGGAGACCCGCGACGTTACCGGGACCGGGACGGTCCTGACGCAGGTGCCGGTGGACGACAATTTCGTCGGCGTGTCCGCACTTTCGGCAACCGGCGCGGAAAGCCTCGTCAGTTTCGCCGGACGCGACCGCCGACCGACCCGGTAACCGCCCATCGGTCGCCTAGGCGGCGGCCGATGCTTTCCAGCGACCATGTGCCAACGCACGCGCCTGTTCGACGGGCATCGGGCGACCGAAATAGAAGCCCTGGACGTTGGTGCAACCGAACGCCTGCGCCATGCGATGCTCGGCTTCGGTTTCGACGCCCTCCGCCGTCGTGTCGATGTCGAGGCTCCGGGCGAGCGCGATCACCGCATGGACAATCGCAACCGCTTCGCGCGTCCCGGCGGCGGCGTCGCGGACGAAGCTTCGGTCGATCTTGATCGACGAAAACCGCGTACGGCTGAGATAGCCGAGCGAGGAATGGCCGACGCCGAAATCATCGAGACTAAGCCGCACGCCCATGTCGAGCAGCCGCTCCAGGACCTTGGTCGCGCCAAGCGCCTCGGTCAGGAACACGCTCTCGGTAACCTCGAGTTCGAGGCGATCCGCGGAAAGGCCTGTGTTCGCCAGCGCGGAGGTGACTGTCGTCACGAAATTGGGGTTCTGGAGCTGGTCGGCAGAGACGTTGACTGCGACACGGATGTCGGACGGCCATTTCGCGGCCTCCTCGCACGCCGTGCGAAGCGCCCACGCCCCGATCGGCGCGATCAGGCGCGCGTCCTCGGCGAGCGGAATGAACTTTTCGGGGGCGATGACGCCGAACCGCGGACTGGTCCAGCGCAACAGCGCCTCGAACGCGACCAGCCTTTCGCCGCGTGCATCGACGACCGGCTGATACTCGAGGTGCATCTCGCCATTCTCAAGCGCCGTGCGCAGCGCCATTTCAAGAATACGTCGCTCCTCGGCCTTCACATGCAGTTCGGGCTCGTAGCTGCGATACACTCCCCGGCCTGCGTCTTTGGCACGGTAAAGCGCGAGATCGGCTGAGCGGACGAGCATTTCCGCCGTGCGTCCGTCGCGCGGGCCGATCGCGATGCCGACGCTGGCACCGATGTACAGCGTATGTGCGTCGATGTCGTAGGGCTGCGAGAGGGTCTCGATGATGCGCCGCGCCAAGTCGTCTATCGCACCGGCGTCGGTCGCATCGCGCACGATCACGGCGAATTCGTCGCCTCCGAGGCGTCCGCACAAATTACCGTCCGCCATCAAGCCCTCGAGTCGCTCGGACACGCGTCCCAGCAGGCGATCACCGATCGGGTGGCCGAGCGTATCGTTGACGGCCTTGAACCGATCGAGGTCGAGCATCATGAATGCATACCGGCCGCCCCATCGGTCGGCCTCACCCATCGTCCTGACGAGCGTCTCGTTGATCATCAATCGGTTGGGCAATCCGGTGAGCACGTCGAACCGGGCCATCCGGTTGATCCGGTCTTCCGATGCGCGAAGCTCGGTAATGTCGGAAATGACACCGCGGAATCCGTAGAACTCGCCATCGTCGCCAAATCGCGGCGAGGCGGCAATGTCCCACCAACGACCCTGGCCGCCGATCGTCACCGGCAGGCTGACGTCGCGGAAACTCTCGCGTCGCCGCAGCTTTTCCGCCAGCGTTCGCAACTCGGGTGCGAATTCGCCGCTGTCCCAGCTCGGCCCCGCCAACAACTGGAGTAACGGCATGCCGTCGATGGCGCCGGGTTCTAGACCGCACGCGACCGCGAACCGCGGCGACGCGCGGACGATGCGACGCATGGCATCGGTCTCCCACAGCCAGTCCGCCCCGGTATCCTCGAACTCGCGCAGGAGCAGGCTGACGGTCTCGTCGCGCTCGTTCAGCGTGATCTCGTTGGCGCGGATCAGCACGAGCGCGCGGGCGCGACTGATACATCCCGCCATCAGCAAAAGGGTAAAGCCCAGGATCCCGAATGCCGCCGAGGTCGTGCCGGCGATCAGCAGCTGGATGACCATCGCCGCGCCGAGATACCCCAGGAATACCAGCGTCGCGAGCGCCAGCGGCGCCATCGCAAACGCCGCGGCAGTCATCAAGACGGTCAGCGTGATCCCGAGCCCCGCGGTCGTCCCCGATGGCGCGTGCGTACAGAACAGGATCGGCACGCACGACCAGCCGAGGCCAAGCGCCAGCCCTTCCCACCCGGTCTTGCGCAGATCGCGAACGCTTGCCTGGCTTTCACCATTGTGGTGGACGGCTAGACGACGGAAGCCAACCGCAGCAGCGACTGCGACGACCAGCGCGGACCATGTAGCGATCTGCCATGCGGGGACGGTGTCGCGGACGAGGAACCCGGTCGCCAGCACCGCCGCGATATTCGCAGCCAGCAGGACCAGCGCCATCTTGCGCCCCGCGAACAGCTGTGCGGCGCGGATTCGGCTCCACTCGACATGATCCGCCCCGCCGCCGCGAACCCCCAGCAACGTGGGAATGTCGACGGTCACGCGGCGTGACGGAGAAGGCGGTGCGAGACTCACGGCGTCAGTCATAGATCAGCTTGGTTAGCAGATGGTTCGCATTGCCCGCGGTGAGTGTAATTAAGTTCGGTTTGGGGCCAATGCGCATGATCGCGCAGGCTCCTGCCACAGCTCGATCCATATGTCAGCCGTGGCCGGGCTTTCGCCGCCTGCTCATAGGCAGGACGGTCTCAGGCTGCGATGTCGTACGGCTTGATGTCGCCACTCAGGTACAGGTTGCGCGCCTTCGCACGGCTGAGCTTGCCCGACGAGGTGCGGGGCAGGGTACGCGGCGGGATCAGTTCGATCAGGCAGTTCATGCCCGTCACCGACCGCACGCGCTCGCGGATCTCATCACGCAGGCGCAGGCGTTCGGCCTCGTCCGAGCTGCGGCACTGGACCAGCACGGCGGGGGTTTCCTCGCCGCCAGGCGTGGTGATCGCGAACGCGGCGATGTCGCCGGCCTTGAAGCCCGGAAGCTGTTCCACCGCCCACTCGATATCCTGCGGCCAGTGGTTCTTGCCGTTGACGATGATCATGTCCTTGGCGCGGCCGACGATGTAGATGTAGCCGTCCGACATATAGCCCATGTCGCCGGTATCGAGCCAACCGTCGGCCATGCACGCCTCGGTCGCGACGTCGTCACGGAAATAGCCGACCATCACCGACTTGCCGCTGCACCAGACCTTGCCGATCGCGCGATCGGGGAGCGGCGTGCCGTCCTCTTCGCGGATCTCGATTCGCATGTCGCGGACCGGCTTGCCGCAGTTGACGATCGCCCGGTAGCGCTGCGGACGGTCCCCGCCGCGCGAGCCACCCGAAAGCTGCGTTTCCTCGACCAGTTCGACCCGGATGCCTTCGCCCGGCGGCATCAGCGACACGGCGAGAGTCGCCTCGGCAAGGCCATAGCTCGGCAGGAACGCGCTCGCCTTGAAGCCCGCATCGGCGAACGCGTCGACGAACGACTGCATCACGTCGGGACGGATCATGTCCGCGCCGTTGCCGGCGACCCGCCAGCGCGACAGGTCGAACCGATCGCTCGCCTTGGTCTGCGACGACATGCGGCGCGCGCAGATATCGTAGCCGAAGGTCGGCGAATAGCTGAGCGTCGTGCCTTCGTTGCGGCTGATGAGATCGAGCCACGCAAGCGGACGGCGCGCGAAATCCTCGGTCTTGAGGTAATCGGTCGAGACTTGGTTGGCGATCGGCGACAGGAAGCAGCCGACCAGACCCATGTCGTGATACCAGGGCAGCCACGAGACGCAGCGATCGGTGCCGCAGATCTCCATGCCGTGGCTGTGCGCGGCGAGGTTGTTGAGCAGCGCGGCGTGCGTGATGACGACGCCGTGCGGGAAGCGCGTCGAGCCGCTTGAATATTGCAGATACGCGATGTCGTCTGGCTTGGCCTCGGGCAGCGTTGCGGCCGGTGCCTCGCGCACGGCGAACTCGGACCAGTCGATCCCGACGGTGCCCGACAGGCGCGCGGCCTCGCCGGCCATCTGTGCGAGTTCGGGCGGGAAGATCAGCATCTTCGGGTCGCAGCTCGACAGCTGGACGCGGAGCTGTTCGATGTACGAATCGCGGCCGCCGAACGAAGTCGGCAGGGGCAGCGGCACGGGCCACGCGCCGGCATAGACGACACCGAAGAACAGCGCGGCGAACTCGGGACCGGTCTCGGCGACCAGCGCGATGCGGTCGGCAGGGGCGACACCGGCGGCGATCATGCGATCCGCCATCGCACGCGCGTCGTCCCGGAGCTGCGAATAAGGGTAAGGCTGCGACAAACTGCCGCGAGCGTCGTGGAAATTAAGCCCGCGGTTACCGCTAGCGGCATAATCGAGCGCTTCGCCCAGCGTGCCGAAATCGGCGAAACGGCGTGGCAGGGCGTCTTGGGTCGGCGTCGCAACGATTGCCGCTACGGTCATGCCGTCCTTGTTAGCCGTGTCGGTCGTCATCGCAGTTCCTGCCTTGGTTCGTCGCGGTGTTTGAACACACCACGCCTATCTTCAGTCTAGCCGTTCAACTTCGGGTGCCAGTGTGGCACAATGATGGCGTGACCGATGATAGCCACAGCGAAAGCAACGCGTTTCCCTCGTCGCTGGATGCCGGCGACCAAGAAAACGGCGCGTTCGACGATAGCAGCGGTACGAAGCGGCGCGGCGGCAAGAGCTGGGGCAAAGGCGGCGGCAAGGACCGGGCGCGCGAGCGTCCTGCGCTAAAACCGCTCGACGCGGCGGCGCTCGAACAGATGGCGCTGCGCTACGTCGAGCGGTTCGCGACCACGCGGGGCCGCCTGACCGATTATTTGATGCGGAAGATCCGCGAACGGGGCTGGGACGGGGGCACCGGCGCGGCGCTGGCCGAGCCCGGCGAACTGGCGCAGCGGATGGCCGATCTCGGTTATGTCGACGACCGCGCCTTTGCCGAGCAACGCGCTGCTGCGATGCAGCGACGCGGCCTCGGGGCGCGGCGTGTCGCAGGGGCGTTCCGAGAGGCTGGCATCGACGAAGGCGACGCGCAGTCGGTCGCGCCCGCTATCGCCGATCGCGCAGTCGAATCGGCACTCGCCTTCGCACGACGCAAGCGAATCGGCCCCTACGGCACCGGGGACGGCGACCGAAAACTCCACGAAAAACAGCTCGCGGCGATGCTGCGGGCGGGGCACCGGTTCGATCTCGCACGCAAAATTGTTGCTGCACCGCCGTCCGACAGCCCCGAATCGATGGATTTCGACTGAGGGTCGCAACGGATTCATTGCGACTGCGACGAACCGTGCTAGCAAGGCGTCCAGGGGTGTAACAATGCGTAACGACACGCAGCAGGTGCTGACATGCCGGTAGAGGTGGGGCCAGTGGAAGCGGGAACGACGACGCTTGAGGGTGTTGGCGCGGCCGAAACGCGTGCGATCGGCGGCGTCATCAAATGGTTCGACGTTACGCGCGGGTTCGGCTTCGCGGTCGCGGACGACGAGACCGTCGGCGATATCCTCGTGCACTTTTCCGTCCTGCAGGCGCACGGCCGCCGCAGCCTTCCCGAAGGTGCGCGCGTCGAGACGCTGTCGGTCCAGCGCGGCCGCGGGTTCCAAGCGCGCGAGATTCTCTCGATCGATCTGACTAACGCGGTCGAGGAGCAGGTTCGGGCACCGATATCGCCCGATCGGATCGACCCGATCGCGATGATCGACGCGGCGGGACCGTTCGAGGCAGCGTCGGTGAAATGGTTCAACCGGTTGAAGGGCTATGGCTTTCTGGTACGGGGGGCCGATGGCAGCGACATCTTCGTCCACATGGAAACGCTGCGCCGCGCCGGGATCGAGACGGTCGAACCCGACCAGCCGCTCCGCGCGCGCGTCGTCGAAGGACGTAAGGGGCCGCTTGCCGTCGCGGTCGAAGAGGATCTCGGATGATGTTCGTTACGAAGGCCGTGTTGGCCGGAGTGCTGGCGCTGGGCGTCGGCGCCGGGGGTGTCGCGTACATGAATAGCCGCGCCGACTCGGACGTGGCCTCAGTCGTTACGCTGCCGCTGACGATCAAGAGCGCGAACGGGACGCATGCGTTCAAGGTCGAGAGCGCGAAGACGGAGGCGGAACAGGCGCGCGGATTGATGTTTCGTACCGACCTGACGCCCGATGGCGGCATGCTGTTCTGGCCGTATCCCGCCAAGGGTGGCGAGCCGGTGGTGGCGAACTTCTGGATGAAGAACACGCCGAGCCCGCTCGACATCCTCTATATACGCGCCGACGGCACGATCGCGCGGATCGCCGAGAATACCGTGCCGTTTTCGGAACAGCCGATCCCGTCGGGCGAGCCGGTCGGCGCGGTGCTGGAATTGGTGGGCGGCCGCGCTTCGGAACTGGGAATTGCCGAGGGCGATCTGGTGACGTGGGACAAGGGCGCGAAGTAGGCGCGCGAACCGTTCGATCAATGGCACCACCCCGGCGAAGGCCGGGGCCCAATTGGGAAGGTCGCTGTAACGGCGAACAGCGCTTCGTTAGCGACGTTACCCAATTGGGCCCCGGCCTTCGCCGGGGTGGGATATGTGACTAGCCGACGTCTCCAGCCAAGTGTTTCCCCGCGAAGGCGGGGACCCAGTCTGGGCTCCCGCCTTCGCGGGAGAACAAGGAAGCGGAACCGTTGCAGGCAGAAGCGTTAAACGGCGAACTCCACGATCGTCCCCCGCCAGGGGAAGGATCGTTTAGAGGGTCGCTCAACACCTTCCCCATCATCGAGGTTGAAGCCCGCCCCCACTCGCGGTAAGCGCCAACCATGGGCTTTCTCGCATCGACTTTCACGTGGTGGAATGGCGCCACCCTCGGCACCAAATTCGGCTTGCGCAGCATGGCGAAGAAGGGCGAGGACGCGCTTGGCAACGTCTATTACGAAGGTGGCAAGGACACCGCGGGCAACCCGCGCCGCTGGGTGATCTATCAAGGCGCGACCGACGCGAGCCGCGTGCCGCCGGCGTGGTTCAGCTGGCTCCATCATCAGGTCGACGACGTGCCCGATCGCGCATTGCCGCCGATCCGTGCGTGGCAGAAGCCTGCGGTGCCGAACCTGACGGGTACCGCGCTGGCCTATCGCCCCGCCGGTGCGCTCGAAAAAGGTGGCCACCGTGCCGCCGCGACGGGCGATTACGAAGCCTGGACGCCCGAAGGGTGATCATGCGCTGGCTCGCCGCGGCCGTGTTGGTCGTGGCGTTGGCGGTCGGCGGCTGGTTCGGATACCGCGCGCTCACCACGCACGCGACGAAAGTGGCCGCGGTCCAGCAGGACCTGCCGGGCGCTGACGAGCAGGGCAATTCCTCGATAGAGACGATCGATACCGGTGCCGTAGCGATCGCTAATGGCGGCACGCCCATGGCGCAGCGCGTCGCGGTGCTCGGGCTGCTTAACAAGCGTAACGGCGAAACCCGCGAAGTAACGCTCAAGCCCGGTCAGGCGACGCGCATGGGCGACGTCGTGCTGCGGTTGCGGGCGTGCGAACAGACCGCTCCGTGGGAGCAGGAGCAGCTGACCGGCGCGTTCGTACAGGTGCTGGTGCGCGGCGTAGACACGCATTGGCGGCGGACGTTCTCGGGCTGGCTGTACAAGGAGCGCCCCGCGCTGAACGCGGTCCAGCATCCGGTCTACGACGTCTGGACCAAGAGCTGCGCGATGACCTTCCCGGAGACCGGCCCCGATACTGCGCCGCCCGCCGAAGCCTTGCCGGCCAAGCGATCGAGCGCACGAAAGTCGCCGGCTGCCGAGGATACCCCGGCGCCGGAGGATGGCTTGAGCGCTCCCTCGAGTGCCGCACCCAGCAACGCGACATAGTCCGCGCGCTCGATCTCGATCGCGCCGAGCGAGGCGAGGTGCGAGGTCTGGAACTGGCAATCGAGCAGCGTGAACCCGCCCACCCTCAGCCGCGCGACGAGGTGCGCGAGCGCGACCTTCGACGCGTCGGTCGCGCGGCTGACCATGCTCTCGCCGAAGAACGCGCGGCCGAGCGAAAGCCCGTAGAGGCCACCCACCAGCTTGCCGCCGTCCCAGCACTCGACCGAATGCGCGAACCCCATTGCATGCAGCGTCTGGAAGACGCGCTCGATGCCGTCGTTGATCCACGTCTCGGGGCGGCCCTCGACGCTTTCGGCACAAAGCTGGACGATGCGTTCGAACGCGGTGTCGACGGTGACCTGGAACCGGTCCGCGGCGATCGTCTTCCTCAGCGAGCGCGAGAGCTGGAACCCGTCGAGCGGCAGGACAGCGCGGCGGCGTGGCTCGACCCAGTACACGCTTGCGGCGTCGCGGCTGTCCGCCATCGGGAACACGCCGACCGAATAGGCGCCGAGCACAAGTTGAGGGTCTAACACGTCGCTCATGCGGTGAGCCGGTGTTCGATCCGGCGCCAGAGGTCCGCAAACGCCTGCGCGGCAGCGGACTTCGGCGCGAATACTCCGACCGGTGCACGCTTGACCGCCATCAATTCGATGTTGCTCGCCATTGGGATCACCGGCCAGTCGGGGTGGCGGGCCAGCGCCTCGGCATGCAGCGCGCGACGCTTGTCGACCATCACATGGACCGGGAGCAACGGCGTCCGGCCACCCAGATGTTGGACCACCGCGTCGTATGCGCGGGTCGACAGCGGCGAGGGGATGACCGGGATCACAATAAGATCGGCCGCGCGCATCACTTGGTCCGCGGTCTCGGTCAGCCCCGGCGGACAGTCGAGGATCACGCGGTCATAGGCGGCAAGTTCGGACAGGAGCTTGGCGAGCCGCTTCTTCTTGTCCATCTCGTGGAATAGCTGGTCGAGACCCCGCAGCGACGCGTCGGCCGCGATCAGGTCGAGATGCGGGTAGGCGGTCGGCCGCGCCTGCTTGGCGACCGCGACATCCTTCGAGAACATCGCCTGCGCCTGATCCACTTTACCCGGTCCGCCGAGCACCCAGGTCGACGCCGCCTGCGGGTCGAGATCCCAGAGCAGCGTGCGGCGCGCCGACAATGTCGCGGCGCACCACGCCAGGTTCACCGAAAGCGTCGTCTTCCCAACGCCACCCTTGAGGCTGTAGATCGCAACGGTTGCCATCAGACTAGCGTGCCGGTCCAAGGCGGTGAGGGCAAGGGTGTGCAGCGCAAAGAAAAACGGCCGGCGGATGATCCGCCGGCCGTTTCGTCATTCGTAAACGTAGAAACTTACGCGTGGCAGGTCTGCGCCGACTTGCCGGGCGCGGTCAGCGTGACGCTCGATTCGTCGCCGGTCATCGACCAGCCGCCCTCGGCGGTCTTCGGCGAACCGGCAACGTCCGACTTCAGCGTCGTCGCGGGGCCGTCCTTCTTGGTCTTGACGACCGCCTGCTTGTCGCCCTGGAAGAACGTCACGTAGAGCAGGCTGTTGTCCTTGCAGCGCAGCGTCTTCTCGGACTTGATCGCAGGCGGCAGCTCGACCGGCGCGGCGTTGGCGAGCGTGTTCGCCATCGGATCGGGATTGCTGTCCAGCACCTCTGGCGAGGCGGGCTTGGAGTTGCAGGCTGCCAGCACGAGCAGCGCGGCGACGGCGGTCATGGGGAGGATTTTCATAGCGGGACCTCGCTTCGCGCATGCAGCATGGAGCGTCAAGGGCTATGGTTTGCGGTACCATCGCATAGCGGCGAATAGGGCAGTATGTATGACGGGTAAGATGTCCGCGCTCACTCGTGCAGCGGACGGTCCTGCTTGGCTACGTCATCCTGCGACTGAAGTCGTTCTTCGACCATCGCCAGCGGAGTCGCGATATGCGCGGCGATCAGGGTGTCGCCGAGCCCTTCCATCAGGTCTGACGCTTCCGACAACAAGGCCAGAGCCTGCCGATACTGTTCCATCATCCCGCTCCCGCCAGTTTCGAACTTCCTAACATAGATCATATATTGGTTGTAATGAACACGACATGAAAAGCATGTCATCCGCTTGGGATGTTCGCGTTGGCGGCGTTTAATCGTGCAAACTTTCGCTCGCTTGCTCTGGGCGGGGCACCACGCCACATAGCGCGCATGCATACGACACCCGACACGCTCGCTCTGATTGGCAACACGCCGCTTGTTCGTCTGAGAGGTCCCAGCGAGGCCACCGGCTGCGATATCTTCGGCAAGTGCGAATACACGAACCCCGGCGCGTCGGTGAAGGATCGCGCAGCGCTGTTCATCGTCGAGGATGCCGAGCAGCGCGGAATGCTGCAGCCCGGCGGCACGATCGTCGAGGGCACGGCGGGCAATACCGGGATCGGTCTCGCGTTGGTCGCCAATGCGAAGGGCTACAAGACGATCATCGTCATGCCCGAGACGCAGAGCCGGGAAAAGATGGACACGTTGCGGGCTCTAGGTGCCGAACTGGTATTGGTCCCCGCTGCGGCATTTTCGTCGCCATGCCATTTCGTCCATACCTCGCGCCGGATCGCCGACGAGACGCCGGGCGCGATCTGGGCGAACCAGTTCGACAACACAGCCAATCGCCGCGCGCATATTGTCGGGACCGCAGAGGAGATCTGGGCACAAATGGACGGGCGGATCGACGGTTTCACCTGCGCTGCGGGCACCGGTGGGACGATCGCCGGAGTTGGGCTGGGACTGAAGGCGAAGGACGAGGCGGTCTGCATCGCGCTCAGCGATCCGCATGGCGCGGCGCTATATAACTATTACGCACACGGCGAACTGAAAGCGGAGGGCTCTTCGGCCGCCGAGGGGATCGGGCAGGGGCGCATTACTGCCAATCTGGAAGGGGCGCCGATCGATACGCAGTTCCGGATTTCGGATCAGGAGGGTTATGCGTGGGTCCGACGGTTACTCGACGAGGAAGGGCTCTGCCTCGGGTTGTCGTCCGGGATCAACGTCGCAGGTGCGGTGGCGCTGGCGAAGCACCTGGGACCCGGCAAGCGGATCGCGACGATCCTGTGCGACACCGGATTCCGCTATCTCTCGACGTTGTACGATCCCGAATGGCGTCAGGCGAAGGGCTTGGCTTGAGCGGTATGGTTCCCGAGAATCGACAGAAGCGCGGTAGTCGGGTATCGAGGTAGGGCAAGATGAAGTTACCCCACGAACCTTCCCAGACCATGCAGCGCATCAAGGTCGGCATGATCGGCCTCGCCGCGGTCGTGCTGCTGATCGGTCTCGCGAGCGCGATCATCGGCTCGACGAATCGCGAGCGGCCGGTCGCGACGGCGGGTGCTGCGCAGGCGGACGTAGTGGCGAACATGGGCGTCTCGAACGTTACCGAAGCCGCCGGAGCGGGCGAGCCGCTCGCGGAGATGGGCGTGGCGCCAAGCGCCAATGTACAGGCACCTGCGCAGTAATCTGCGACATTGTGCTCTGGGCAGGCGCTGGCTTCCGTCAATACACACCACCCCGGCGAAGGCCGATGCCCAGTTGGAACGGTCGCAGTAACGGCGCGGCGCCCCAAATTATCAATGTCCCCAACTGGGCTCCGGCCTTCGCCGGTGTGGTGACGACCGTTGGCGTGGCTTTTTAGCGCATTACCCCGTCCAAAATGACCCCCGGCAGGGCGATGATTCAGACCGTCTGTCTTTGATTTTCAAGGTCGTAGCGCTCCATAAGATCCCCGAATTTCCCCAGCCCTGACCGCCGCTCGCCGCTGGTCACATCCAATACACACGCGAAATCCGCCAAGCTGAGCGTTGAGACCAGCATAGAATCCGTCCAATCCCCAAAAATCCCGTTGCGTCCCCGAAGCGCTATGGTAGATGGAGGTTAATACAGGGGCATTTTCATCGTTCGCTGAAAACGCGGTCGAAACGTAGCGATGGCTGCTTTTCGAAGCGGTGAAGCGTGCGCGCCAGTTCGAAGGGTTTTGGCGTGTCGGTACGGGGTCGCTATCAAGGAGACGGTATCGGCCTTGTCGACGACAAGGGCCGGGTAGCCATCCCTTCGGCACTCCGCACCACGCTTTCGGTGAATGCTCCCAAGGCGAACGGCAAGGACGGCGGCACCATCATCATCGGCGCGCATCAGAAGAATCGCTGCCTGGTCGCGTATGATCCCGGTTACGTCGACATTCTCGCCGAGCGCCTCGACCGCCGCGAATCCGAGAACACGTCCGAGAACGGCGAGTATGACTACAACATCAAGCGCGCCGCCGCGTCCGGCGAAGCGGTGCCGTTCGACGGCTCCGGTCGCTTCATCATGCCCGCGTTCCCGCGCTTCTATGCCGGCATCAAGGGTCATGCGTTCTTCTACGGCGTGCTCGATTATATCGAGATCTGGGACCCCGCGACGCTGATCGCCACCGACGGCATGCCCCCCGTCGTCAAGGAGATGGCGCGCTTCTACATGGCCGAGAAGGGGGTTCAGCTGTGAGCAACCCGGACGCTCCGCATATCCCCGTCCTGCTCGACGAAGTCCTGGCCGCGCTTTCTCCTGAGCCCGGCGAGACGATGGTCGACGGCACGTTCGGCGCTGGTGGCTACACGCTGGCGCTGCTCAAGTCGGGTGCGCGGATCGTGGCGTTCGACCGCGATCCCGACGCGATCGCCAATGGTCGCGCGATGGAAGAAGCCGAAGAAGGCCTGACGCTGATCGCCGCGGACTTCTCGGCGATGGCGTCCGAACTTGAAGCGCGCGGCCTTGCGCCGGTCGACGGCGTGACGCTCGATATCGGCGTGTCGTCGATGCAGCTCGACCAGGCCGAGCGCGGCTTCTCGTTCCAGTCCGATGGCCCGCTCGACATGCGGATGGCGCAGGCCGGCATGTCGGCGGCGGATTTCGTCAACGAGGCGGACGAGAACGAGATCGCCGACGTGCTCTATCAATATGGCGACGAGCCCAAGTCGCGGCGTGTCGCGCGCGCGATCGTCGCCGCGCGCCCGCTGACGCGCACCGGCGAGCTGGCGCACATCGTCCGCCGCGCGCTCGGCTACAAGGCGCACGACAAGAAGGACCCGGCGACCCGCGCGTTCCAGGCGATCCGGATCCACGTGAACCGCGAACTCGGCGAACTCGCCGACGGGTTGCTGGCGGCCGAGCGCGTGCTGAAGCCCGGTGGCCGGCTCGCGATCGTGACGTTCCACAGCCTCGAGGACCGGATGGTGAAGCGCTTCCTGCGCACGCGGTCCGGTGGGTCGCCTTCAGGTTCGCGTCATCTTCCGCAGGTGAAAGCCGTTGCGGAACCTAGTTTTTCTCATGTCGGCCGCGGTGTTCGCGCCGGCGAGGCCGAGATCGCGCGCAACCCGCGCGCGCGCTCGGCGACATTACGGACGGCGCGGCGGACAGCCGCTTTACCCTGGACGGAAGAGGTGACGACATGACGGCGGCGTATCGGATGAAGGGTGTGGGCTGGTTCGGGGGCTGCGTGGCCGTCGTGCTCGGTTTCTACCTCGTGTCGCTGCAGGTCGCCGCCGAGCGCAAGAAGCTGGAGGCGGTCAATGGTCAGATCCGCTCGGCGCAGCGCGACATCCGTGCGCTGGAAACCGAGTTCGACACGCGGGGCAACTTGGCCCAGCTTGAGCGCTGGAATGGCGACACGCTGGCGCTGTCGGCACCGACCGCGGGCCAGTTCGTTGTGAGCGAGGCCGCGCTCGCGGCGCTCGACGTCAACAGCCTGCGCGCGGACGGGGTCCAGACCGCCGCGCTGCTGGTGCCGTCGGGTGCCGGCTCGGCCGTCACGGTGCCGATCTTCCCGGCCACCGCCGCGCCCGCAGTCGTGAAGCTTGCCCCGGTCCAGATGGCGCAGGTTACCGCACCCCGCGCGATGAACGTCGCGATCCAGGCGGCGTCGAAGACCGCGCTCAAGCCGGTCGTGATCCGCGCGTCGGTCTCCACGCCACGCTCCGCCGAGGCCGCGCTCGTCCGTGCCGCCAAGACCGAGCGCCTCGCCGCCGTCGCTAAGGTCCGTCCGCAGGCGGTCGCGATGCTCGACCGGAAGCTGCTGTCCGACACGACGCTGGGTGACATCATGAGCGGCGCCCGCTCCGAGAGCCGTAAGCGGCGGTGACCGCCTTGGTCGCCCGGCCCGTCTCGCAGCAACGTAGCGCCAACCAGCGTCATGCACTGGTGGCGACGGCGCACACGCGCCTGATGATGCTGATGTTCCTGTTCGGAGCAGCGGTGCTGGTGGTGGTCGGTCGACTCGGGATGCTGGCGGTGCAGGCGTCGCTCGCCGATCCACAGGCGCGCTCGGCGGCGATTGCGGCACGCGGCGACATCGTCGATCGTAACGGCGCGCCGCTCGCGCGGACGATCGATGCGTGGACGATCGCGGTCCACCCGAAGAAGCTGATCGGCGATCCGACCGAGATCGCCAGCAAGCTCGCCGCGCTGATGCCCGAGGCGGGCGACCAGGCGCATTATTATGCGCTGCTGACGTCCGGCAAGAGCTTCATCTATCTCCAGCGGCGCGCGTCGCCGGCGCTGGTCGAGCAGGTCAACGCGATCGGCGAGCCCGCGATCGTGTTCGACCGCGACACGCAGCGGCTGTACCCGCAGTCGACGATGGCAGCGCACGCGCTCGGCTTCCTGTCGACCGCGGGCCACGGCATGAGCGGTATGGAGCGCGTGCTCGACGAGCGGCTGACCAACCCTGCGCTCAACGGCACGCCGGTCGCGCTATCGCTCGACAACCGCGTCCAGGCGGCGATGGAGAGCGAACTCGGCCGCGCGATGACGACGTTTTCCGCGCGGGGGGCGGGCGGCATTGTCCTCGACGTGGCGACCGGCGAAGTGATCGCGATGGTCTCGCTGCCGACCTTCAACCCCAATCGCGTCGGCATGTCGGGCAGCGAACAGCTCCGCAACATCACGACGCAGAGCGTGTTCGAGCTTGGTTCGACGTTCAAGCCGATCACGATGGCGACCGCGATGGATACGGGTGTCGTCACATCGTTCGCGCGGCGTTTCGATGCGACCCATCCGCTGCAGGTCGGGCGCTTCACGATCCACGACGAGCGCGGCGATCCGAAGCGCTGGCTGAACATGGCCGAGACGCTGATCTACTCGTCCAACATCGCCACCGCACGTGTGGCCGACGAGGTCGGGCCTGCGAAGATGCAGGCGATGTTCAAGAAATTGGGCTTCGATACCAAGCCCGATATCGAACTGCGCGAGAAGGGCCGTCCGTTGTGGCCGAAATACTGGGCGCGCACGACGACGATGACCACCGCCTACGGCCACGGCATCGCGGTGACCCCGCTGCATCTGGCGAGCGCGTATGCGGCGCTGGTCAATGGCGGTATCTGGCGGCCGGCGACGTTGTTGAAGGTCGCACCGGGTCATGCGGTTGCCGGTCGTCGCGTCATCAGCGAGCAGACGAGCGCGCGGATGCGGCAGATGCTGCGACTGATCGTGCAGCGCGGTACGGGGCGCAAGGGCGATGCGCCGGGCTACCGCGTCGGTGGCAAAACCGGGACGGCCGAGGCCGCGGTGTCCGGCGGCTACGATCACTCGCGCAACGTGGCGACGTTTGCCGCGGCATTCCCGATGGATGCGCCGCGCTATGTCGTGCTGGCGATGCTCGATTCGCCGCTCGGCACGAAGGAAACCGCCGGGTGGAAGACCGCGGCGTGGAATACCGCGCCGGTGGTCGGCCGGACGATCTCGCGCGTCGGTGCGATCCTGGGCGTGGTGCCCGACGCGCACCGCGACATCGACGTGTCTGACATCCTGCCGACTTTGTGGCAGGACCCGTCGCGTACACAGCCGACCGGGCAATGAGGACTATTGCATGAAACTCGCAGCGCTGACCGACGGGACGGAAGAGGCGCAGGTGACGGGGTTCGCGATCGATCACCGCAAGGTCGCGCCGGGCACGGTGTTCGGCGCGTTCGAAGGTGCGCGCGTGAATGGCGAGGATTATATCGAGGACGCGATCCGGTCCGGCGCGATCGCGGTGGTCGCGCGGCCGGGCCTGACGGTCGAGGGCGCCACCTACATTGCCGATGACAATCCCCGCGAGCGGTTCGCGCAACTGGCCGCGAAGTTCTTCGCGCCGTTTCCCGAGGTTTCTGTGGCGATTACCGGGACGAACGGGAAGACGTCGTGTGTCGAGATGACTCGGCAACTCTGGCGGATGGCGGGGTTTCATGCGGCTTCGATCGGGACGCTGGGGGTTACGACGGCGGACGAGCGAGTGACGACCGGGCTGACGACGCCGGACGTGGTGACGTTCCTGTCGAACGTGGCGGGGCTCGCGCGTGAGGGCGTCACGCATCTCGCGTTCGAGGCGTCGAGCCACGGCCTGACGCAGTACCGGACCGAGGGTCTAAAGGTGGCTGCCGCGGCGTTCACGAACCTCAGTCGCGATCATCTCGACTATCACGGCGACATGGCGGCGTATTTTACCGCCAAGATCCGGCTGTTTTCTGAGGTGTTGTCGACCGACGGCGCCGCGGTTGTCTGGGCGGATGATCCGCAGTCGGCGCGGGTGATCGATCTGGCGCGCGAGCGTGGCAATCGCTTGGTGACGGTCGGCACGCAGGGAGAGACGCTGCGGCTGGTGGGGCGCGATCCGACGTTGCTCGGGCAGGGGTTGACGATCGAGGCCGAGGGCCAGACGTATAAGGTCACCTTGCCGCTGATCGGTGCCTACCAGGCGGCGAATGCGCTGGTATCTGCTGGGCTGGTGATCGCGACCGGGGGCGATGTGGCGGCAACGATCGCCAATCTTGCGCGATTGCAGCCGGTGCGTGGGCGGCTGGAGCGCGCGGTGATCGCGAAGTCGGGTGCCCCGGTGTACGTGGATTACGCCCACACTCCCGATGCTCTCGAAGCAGCAATCGCTGCGCTTAAGCCACATGCCGGCGGCAAGCTGATCGTGGTGTTTGGCGCCGGCGGTGATCGCGATACCGGCAAGCGCGAAACGATGGGGCAGGTCGCGGTGCAACACGCCGACCGCGTGATCGTCACCGACGACAACCCCCGGACCGAGGACGCGCGCGCGATCCGCTGCGACGTCCTGAAGGGCGCGCGGGGGGCTGAGGAAATCGGCGACCGGCGTGCGGCGATCGGGGCTGCTGTGCGCGAGGCTGGGCCCGAGGATATCGTGCTGATCGCCGGCAAGGGGCATGAGCAGGGACAGATTGTTGGCGACATGGTCTTGCCGTTCGACGACGTGACGGTGGCGCGGGAGTGCGCGGCGTGAGGACGGCGATGTCTTCTTTCCCCTCCCGCCTGCGGGAGGGGCTAGGGGAGGGCGCGACGTACGTACTGGCGTCCGGCCCGTTTCGTCAGCCCCTCCCCCGACCCCTCCCGCAGGCGGGAGGGGAGCAGTGAGTCTGTGGACTTCAGCCGAGATCGCTGCCGCTACCGGTGGTGTGGCGTCTGGCAACTTCGCAGTCAGCGGCGTTGCGTTCGATTCGCGCGAGGTTGGCCCGGGCGACTTGTTCGTGGCGATGAAGGGGGAAACCAGCGACGGGCACCTGTTCCTCGATCAAGCCTTCGCCCAAGGCGCGGCGGGGGCGATCGTGTCGGAGCCTTGCGACCACCCGCACGTGCTCGTGGCGGACAGCTTCGTGGCGCTCCAGGCCCTCGGCCGCGCCAGCCGCGCGCGCTCCACCGCCACGATCATCGGTGTCACCGGTTCCGTCGGCAAGACCAGCGCGAAGGAGGCGCTGTTCGCCTGCCTCGACCGCGCGGCGCCCGGCGAGGTGCATCGCTCGGTCAAGAGCTACAATAACCACACCGGCGTCCCGCTCAGCCTCGCCCGCATGCCGCGCGATGCGAAGTTCGGCGTGTTTGAGATGGGGATGAACCATGCTGGCGAACTTGCCGACCTGACCCAGCTGGTCCGCCCGCACATCGCGATGATTACCGCGATTGCGCCTGCGCATACCGCGTTCTTTCCCGACGAGCGCGCGATCGCCGATGCCAAGGGGGAAATCTTTGCCGGGCTCGAACCGGACGGGACCGCGATCGTCCCCTATGACAGCCCGCACCGCGACCGGCTGCTCGGACACGCCGCGCCCCATGCTGCGCACATCGTGACGTTCGGCAGCGAGAAGGGCGCCGATGTCCGCGCGATCGAGGCGATGCGGCTGCCGACCGGCGGGACGTTCGTCACCGCGCGGATGGGGCAGGGGGCGGAGCACGAGCTGAGCTTCACGATCGCGCAGCCAGGCGCGCACTGGGTGTCTAATGCGCTTGGCGTTCTTGCGTGCGTGCAAGCGGCCGGGGGTGATCTCGGGCTGGCTGGACTCGCGCTGGCTGAGCTTGGTGGGCTGCAAGGCCGTGGTGCGCGGTCGCTGGTGACCGTCGGCGAAGGCCAGGCGCTGGTGATCGACGAGAGCTACAACGCCAACCCCGCCTCGATGCGCGCGACGTTAAGCGTCCTCAGCCACGAGCCGGGCCGCCACATCGCGGTGCTTGGCGAGATGCGCGAACTGGGCGAGGGCTCGGACGACTATCACGCCGCCCTGGCCGAGCCCATCCTCGCCGCGCGCGTCGAAATGGCGCTGCTCGTCGGTGAAGCGATGGCGCCGTTAGCGCAGGTGCTTGAGGGACAGATCGAAACCGTCCATGTGGGCGACGCTGCGGCCGCGCTCGCGTCGTTACGGACGATCCTGGCGCCGGGCGATGTCGTGCTCGTCAAGGGATCGAACGGGGTAGGCCTCGCGCGCGTCGTAGCGGGTCTCCAGGCTGGCCTCAAAGGCGGGATTAACTGAATGTTGTACTGGCTCGCCGAGCATCTGGGGTTTCCCGGCCTGCTGAACCTCATCCGCTATCAGACGGTGCGGACCGGTGGCGCGGTCGCGACCGCGCTGATCATCGGCCTGATCATCGGGCCGAAGTTCATCGGCTGGTTGCGCGTGCGGCAGGGCAAGGGCCAGCCGATCCGCGCCGACGGCCCGCAGTCGCATCTGTCGAAGCGCGGCACGCCGACGATGGGCGGGCTGATGATCCTCACCTCGATGTGCCTCGCGATCTTCCTGTGGATGGACCTGAGCAACCCGTATGTCTGGGCGTGCCTGTTCGTGACGCTCGGCTTCGGGACGATCGGGTTCCTCGACGACTATGACAAGGTGCGCAAGGCGAGCACCGCGGGGATCAGCGGGCGCACGCGGTTGTTGCTCGAGTTCATCATCGCCGGTGTCGCCGCGACGATCATCATGTCGCAGAACGGGCCGCATCTGTATTTGCCGTTCACCTCGCGCATGTACCTCGATCTCGGCTGGTTCTTCCCGGTGTTCGCCGCGTTCACGATCGTGTCGTTCGGCAATGCGGTGAACCTGACCGATGGGCTCGACGGGCTGGCGACGATGCCGGTGATCATCGCCAGTGTGGCGTTCATGGTGATCGTGTATCTGGTCGGAAACGTTAAGTTCGCCGATTACCTCGGCATTCCGCATGTCCCTCGCGCGGGTGAACTGGCGATCTTCTGCGGGGCGATCGTCGGCGCGGGGCTTGCGTTCCTGTGGTTCAATGCGCCGCCCGCCGCGGTGTTCATGGGCGATACCGGGAGCCTAGCGCTCGGTGGTGCGCTGGGGACGATCGCGGTCGTTGCGCATCACGAGATCGTGCTGGGGATCATCGGCGGGCTGTTCGTGATCGAGGCGCTGTCGGTGATCATCCAGGTGTTCTTCTACAAGCGCACCGGCAAGCGCGTGTTCCGGATGGCGCCGATCCACCATCATTTTGAACAGCTCGGCTGGGCCGAGGCGACGGTGGTGATCCGGTTCTGGATCATTGCGTTGGTGCTGGCGCTGGTCGGTCTGTCGACGTTGAAGCTGCGGTGATTGTCGCGCAGGCTTGGCGCGGGAAACGCTATGCGGTGCTGGGGCTGGCGCGGTCGGGCGCTGCGACTGTGCGGGCGTTGGTGGCTGGCGGTGCGCAGGTCGTCGCTTGGGACTCGGACGAGGCTCGGCGTGACGCAATCCTCCCCGGTACGGGGAGGGGGACCAGCTCTGCTGGTGGAGGGGGGGCTGTTCCAGGCGTTTCGCTTGCGGATGCCCCCCTCCACCACCAGCCTACGGCTGGCGGTCCCCCTCCCCGTGCCGGGGAGGATTTGATCGTCGCGCCGTTGGAGGACCTTTCGAGGTTCGACGCTTGGGTCGTGTCGCCGGGGGTGCCCCTCAACACGCATCCTCTCGCCGCCGCCGCGCGTGCGGCAGGCGTCCCCGTCATCGGCGACATCGAACTCTTCGCCCAAGCCCGAGCCGACCTCCCTCCGCACAGAGTCGTCGGCATCACCGGCACCAACGGCAAGTCGACCACCACCGCGCTCGTCCACCACATCCTCAAGACCGCCGGCATCCCCACGCTGATGGGCGGCAATATCGGCCTGCCGATCCTCGAGCAGGAAGCGCTCCCCGAGGGCGGCGTCTATGTGCTCGAACTGTCGAGCTATCAGATCGACCTGACGCAGACGCTCGATTGCGACGTCGCGGTGCTGCTCAACATCACGCCGGATCATCTCGACCGGTATGACGGGTTCGAAGGCTATGCGGCCTCCAAGGCGCGGCTGTTCGCGATGCAGTCGGCCGAGCATGACGCCGTGATCGGCATCGGCGATACGCCGTCCGCCGAGATCGCGCGCGGACTGTCGGCGAAGGGCGAGCACCTCACCAAGATCGCGCCCGGCGTGTGCATGGATCAGAGCAGCTGGCCGACGCTCCAGGGCCCGCACAACGCCCAGAACGCACTCGCTGCGATCGCCGTGGTCAAGGCGCTGGGCGTAAGCGAGGTCGACATCGACCGCGGCCTCACGAGTTTCACGGGCCTGCCGCACCGGATGGAGCAGATCGCCGCGTATGGCGGAGTTGCCTATGTCGACGACAGCAAGGCGACCAATCCCGAGAGCACCGCGCCCGCGCTTGCCGCGTTCGACCGGGTCCACTGGATCGTCGGCGGCCGCGCGAAGGGTGATGACCTCGACGCCTGCAAGCCCGCCTTTGGCCACGTTGTCCACGCCTACACGATCGGTGAGGCTGGCCCGAAATTCGCTGAAATTCTGAAGGACTCGATGCCCGTCGATAACGTCGGCACGCTCGATGCAGCGGTCCGAGCCGCCGCCGCAAACGCCAAACCCGGCGACACTGTTTTGTTATCCCCCGCCTGTGCTAGCTTCGACCAGTTTCGCGATTACGAAGCGCGCGGGGCTGCGTTCCGCGCCGCGGTGGACTCGCTGGCATGACCGATATCCGCGCTGGAACCATTGACATGGGCACACCGAAGACCAGCATCGTCGCCAAGATGAAGCGACGCGGCGGGCGTGGCGATCAGTCGCCGCTCGGCACGTGGTTCTGGGATATCGACCGGATGTTGCTGCTGCTGACGCTGTTCCTGATCGCGATCGGGCTGATCGCGGTCGCAGCGGCGTCGCCGGCCAGCGCGGTTCGCTATTCGGGCGAGCATCACAAGATCGCGCCGCTCTATTATTTCTGGCGACAGTTGATGTGGGTCGGCGTGTCGCTACCCGTGCTGTTCGGCGTGTCGATGATGCCCGTGTCGATGGCGCGGCGGATGGCGATCGGCGGCTGCGCGCTGTTCGTGCTGATGCTGATGGTGACGCCGTTCATCGGGGTCGAGGCGAATGGCGCACGGCGCTGGCTCGGCGTCGGGTTCGCGCAGTTCCAGCCGTCGGAGTTCCTGAAACCGCTGTTCATCGTCACGGTCGCGTGGCTGTTGTCGCTGCGTGCGAAGGATGCCGAGCTGCCGACCGTGCTGATCACCGGCGCGATGACCGCGGGCGTGGCGGTGCTGCTGATGCTGCAACCCGATTTCGGCCAGACGATCATCTTCTGCTCGGTCTGGATGGCGTTGCTGATGATCGCGGGGACGCCGGCCAAGGTGATGCTCGGCCTCGTCGCGATGGCGCCGGCGGGGCTGATCGCCGCGTATGTGTTCTATGGCGTGGCGCGGTCGCGGATCGATGCGTTCCTGTTTCCGGGTGTCGAGGGCGAGGGCGCAGGCGACCATTTCCAGACGAATGCGGCGCATAACACGCTGACCGCGGGTGGCTGGACCGGAACAGGCCCCGGCGCTGGTGCGGCGAAATTCGGGCTGCCCGAGGCGCATACCGACTATATCTTCTCGGTGATCGGCGAGGAGTTCGGGCTGATCGCATGTTCGGTGATCGCGGTGATCTTCTTGGCGATCGTGGTGCGCGTGTTCGTCAAGCTGCTGGACGAGCAGGATGAATTCAAGCTGCTGGCCTCCGCGGGCCTTGCGACACAGTTCGGCGCGCAGGCGCTGGTGAGCATGGCGGTCAACACCGGCCTCGCGCCGTCGAAGGGTATGACGCTGCCGTTCATCAGCTATGGCGGGTCGTCGATGATCGCGTTGTCGGTCGGCATGGGGTTGCTGCTGGCGTTTACCCGGCGCAATCCGTTTCTCACGCGGAGCCCCTATGTCGTCCGCTGGAGTGGTGAATGAGTAAGCATTACGTCCTCGCAGCCGGTGGAACGGGCGGACACATGGTCCCGGCGGCGGCGCTCGCGGCCGAACTGACGAAGCGTGGCCACCGCGTTGCGCTGGTCAGCGATGCGCGTGGCGTGCGGTTTCCGGGGCTGTTCGAGGACATTCAGACGCATGTCCTGCCGGCTGGACGCTTTACCGGCGGGCCGCTCGGCTGGGCTCGGGCCACGCGGGAGATGTGGCGCGGGCGGGCGATGGCGCGCGAACTGTACCGGACGTTCAAGCCCGCCGCGGTGATCGGCTTCGGCGGCTATCCTGCGTTGCCGGCATTGCTGGCGGCGTTCGCGGACAAGATCCCGACTGCGGTGCATGAGCAGAACGCGGTGCTGGGGCGCGTGAACCGTTTCGTCGCGGGCCGCGTGGACGCGATCGCGACCTCGTCCGAGCCGACCGAGCGCCTCGCGCCGAAGCTGCTGGGCAAGGCGCATCTGGTCGGCAACCCGGTGCGCGAGGCGGTGCTGGCGCTACGCTCGCGGCCGTATCCGTTGCTGGAGGAGGATGGGATTTTTCGCGTGCTCGTGACTGGTGGCAGCCAGGGGGCGAGCATCCTGTCGCAGGTCGTGCCCGACGGCCTGGCGATGCTGCCGGTGACCTTCCGTCGGCGGTTGCAGGTAACGCATCAGGCGCGGATCGAGGATATCGATGCGGTCCGCGCAAAGTACGCCGAGCATCATATTCCGGCCGAGCTGGCGACGTATCTGCCCGACATGCCCGAGCAGCTGGCCTGGGCGCATCTGGTGATCGCACGCGCGGGCGCTTCGACGATTTCGGAACTGACCGCGGCGGGGCGTCCGGCGATCCTGGTGCCGCTGCCGGGTGCGACCGACGATCACCAGACCGTGAACGCGCGCGAGATCACGCGGGCGGGCGGCGCGCGGACGATCGCGCAGGGAGACTTTACCGCAGTGGAACTGGCCAAGCAGATGCAGAAACTCGGGCTCGATCCGGCGGCGTTGCAGAACGCGGCGGGGCGTGCGCGGAGTTGCGGGCGGCCGAACGCCGCAAGCGATCTGGCCGATCTGGTCGAGAGCCTTGACGCGCCATTGTCGCGGATTCCGGTCGGCGCGCCCTCCAAGCCCAAGGCGCAGTTCGCATGAAGGGTGTCGCAACGGATATCGGCACGATCCATTTCGTCGGGATCGGCGGGATCGGCATGTCGGGCATCGCCGAGGTGATGAAGAATCTTGGCTACCGCGTGCAGGGCTCGGACGTCGCCGAGGGCTATGTCGTGCAGGGATTGCGCGACAAGGGCATTCCGGTCGCGATCGGTCATGCCGCGTCGAACATCGGCGACGCCGCGGTGGTGGTCGTGTCGACCGCGATCGTCCGCTCGAACCCGGAGGTCGAGGCGGCGCTCAATGCGCGCGTACCGGTGGTGCGGCGGGCGGAAATGCTGGCGGAACTTATGCGGTTGAAGTCGACCGTCGCGGTGGCGGGCACGCACGGGAAGACAACGACGACGTCGATGGTCGCGGCGTTGCTCGATGCGGGCGGGGTCGATCCGACGGTCATCAATGGCGGGATCATCAACTCCTACGGCTCGAACGCGCGGCTGGGTGCGAGCGACTGGATGGTCGTCGAGGCGGACGAGAGCGACGGCAGTTTCCTGCGGCTCGATGGTACGATCGCGGTGGTGACTAACATCGATCCCGAGCATCTCGACCATTACGGATCGTTCGACGCGGTGAAGGATGCGTTCGTCGAGTTCGTCGAGAACGTGCCGTTCTATGGTGCGGCGCTGCTGTGTCTCGATCATCCGGAAGTGCAGGGGATCCTGCCGCGGGTGCGCGATCGTCGGGTGGTGACGTACGGTTTCTCGGCGCAGGCGGATGTGCGCGGCGTCGAGGTTACGCCGATCCCGGGCGGCAACCGCTTCGATTGCGTGGTGCGCGAGCGTGATGGCGCGACGCGGACGATCGCGGGAATCGAGATGCCGATGCCGGGTCGGCACAACGTGCAGAACGCGCTGGCGGCGATCGGCGTGGCGCTGGAACTCGGCATCGCGGACGCGACGATCCAGCAGGGGTTCGCCAAGTTCGGTGGCGTGAAGCGGCGGTTCACCAAGGTCGGCGAAGTGGCCGGTGTCACGATCATCGACGACTATGGCCATCACCCGGTCGAAATCCGCGCCGTCTTGGCGGCGGCACGTGAGGGCGTGAAGGGTCGCGTAATCGCGGTCGTCCAGCCGCATCGGTATTCGCGTCTGGGCAATCTGATGGAGGATTTCCAGACTGCGTTCAACGACGCGGATCGCGTGCTGGTGACGCCGGTTTATGCGGCGGGCGAGGCGCCTGTGGAGGGCGTCGACGCGGCTGCTCTGGTCGAGGGGTTGAAGCGGCGCGGGCACCGGTTCGCGGGTGTGGTCGCGGACGCTGATGCGCTGGCGGTGGAACTGGCGGCGACGATCGAGGCTGACGACATGGTTGTTTGTCTGGGGGCTGGCGACATCACGAAATGGGCGGCCGGGTTGGCCGATGCGATCGCGGCCGAGCGCGCGAAGGTGCTGGCGTGAACGCTCGCGCTTCTGCTCCCCTCCCGCTTGCGGGAGGGGTCGGGGGAGGGGCTTCGGCCTCCTCCGACGGCACGGGCGCGGCTATGTCACTCCCTCCCCTAACCCCTCCTGCAAGCGGGAGGGGAATCAAGGTCGAGGCAGGGGCTTCGCTGGCGGCTTTCATATGGTTTCGGACTGGTGGGCCGGCGGAGACCCTAGTGCGACCCGATACGGCGAACGCTCTGGCCGCATATTTGCGTGACCTCGACCCTTCCACGCCAGTGCTGCCGGTTGGTGTAGGCTCGAACCTGATCGTGCGCGATGGCGGCGTGCCGGGGGTCGTCGTGCGGCTTCCCAAAGCTATGGCTAAGGTTTCGGTTGAGGACGGTCGCGTTCGTGCGGGCGCGGGGGCGATGGGGATCACCGTTGCCAGTGCCGCGCGGGATGCTGGGATTGCCGGGCTCGAGTTTCTGCGTGGAATCCCGGGCACCGTCGGCGGTGCGGTTCGGATGAACGCGGGTGCTTACGGTCGCGATGTCAGCGATATTCTGGTCGAGGCTACCGTGGTCACGCGTGAGGGTTTGGTCGAGACCTGGTCCGCCGAGAAGCTCGGCTTCACCTATCGCCATTCGGATCTACCCGCTGGTGCGGTTGTAGTCGAGGCAGTGTTCTCCGGCACGCCCGGCGAACCAGCCGTGATCGGTGCCGAGATGGACCGGATCGCGGCCGAGCGCGAGGCATCGCAGCCTTTGCGGTCGCGCACCGGGGGCTCTACATTCAAGAACCCCGAGGGGCACAAGGCGTGGGCGTTGATCGACGCGGCCGGGTGTCGGGGGCTGACTCGCGGTGATGCGCAGGTCAGCGAGAAGCATTGCAATTTCCTGCTGAACCTCGGGTCCGCGTCGAGCGCGGAGATCGAGGCGCTGGGTGAAGAGGTACGCGACAAGGTGAAGGCGCATTCGGGGGTGACGTTGGAATGGGAAATCCAGCGGGTTGGTGAGTACCTCCCCTCCCGCTCGCGGGAGAGGTCGGGGGAGGGCGGTCTGGATACCGGCATCTCGCATCAACCCCTCCCCCGACCCCTCTCGCATGCGGGAGGGGAGCAGTGAGTGCGGCTCTTCACATCGCGGTGCTCATGGGCGGCTGGTCGGCGGAGCGTGAGGTTTCGCTGATGTCCGGCAATGGCTGTGCGGACGCACTTGAGTCGCTTGGGCACCGGGTTACGCGGATCGATATGGGGCGGGATGTTGCCGCTAAACTCGCCGAGGCGCAGCCCGACCTCGTGTTCAACGCACTACACGGCACCCCCGGCGAGGACGGTTCGGTACAGGGGCTGCTCGACCTGATGGGGCTGCGATACACGCACTCCGGCCTCGCTACGTCGGTGATTGCGATCGACAAGGTGCTGACCAAGCTGCTGCTCGTGCCCGCGGGCGTGCCGATGCCGGGTGGGCGGATCGTCAAGTCGGCGGATTTGTTCGAGAGCGATCCGATGGCGCGGCCCTACGTGCTGAAGCCGGTCAACGAGGGCTCCTCGGTTGGCGTGGCGATCGTCACCGACAGCGGCAATTACGGCAATCCGATTTCGCGCGACAGCGTCGGGCCGTGGGGAGAGTTCGAGGAATTGCTCGCCGAGCCGTATATTCGTGGGCGTGAGCTGACGACCGCGGTGCTCGGCGGCAAGGCACTGGGCGTGACCGAGTTGAAGCCCAAGAGCGGCTGGTACGATTACGACGCGAAATACACCGACGGAATGACCGTTCACGTCTGCCCGGCGGAGATTCCCGACGAGATCACCGACGCGTGCAAGAGCCTCGCGCTCGAAGCGCACCGGTTGCTCGGCTGCAAGGGCGCGTCGCGGTCGGACTTCCGTTGGGATGACGAGCGCGGCGTCGACGGGCTGTTCCTGCTCGAGGTGAACACGCAGCCGGGGATGACGCCGCTGAGCCTCGTGCCCGAACAGGCGCGGCATATCGGCATGAGCTATGCCGAGCTGGTCCAGGCGATCGTCGATGAGGCGCTTCAGGATCATCCTTCCCCATGAGCCGCACGATCAAGCGCGGTCCGCCGCCCAAGCGGCCCGCCCCGCGACGGAAAGTCGTGGTCAAGAAGGTGTCGGTGATGGACCGGCTGGTCGGGATGCTTCCGGTCAGCGAGGACACGCTGCGGAAAATCGCGACGTGGTCGATTCTCGGCGCGGGCGGGGCTGTGGCGATCGCGGCGGCGACGTGGGTCGGCATCCCGGGGATGATCGGCGCGGCGGTCGCCGAGGGTGCCGGGCGCGCGGGCTTCAAGGTCGAGCAGATCGAGGTGACCGGCCTCAAGCGGATGGACCGGATGTCGGTCTATGCGGTCGCGCTGGAGGACAAGCAGAACCAGACGTCGATGCTGTCGGTCGACCTGGAAGCGGTGCGCCAAAAACTGCTGCGCTATGGCTGGATCGCGGACGCGCATGTCTCGCGGCGGCTGCCCAACACGATGCTGGTCGATATCGTCGAGCGCACGCCCGCCGCGGTGTGGCAGGACAATGGGCAACTTACGCTGATCGATTCGTCGGGCGTTTTGCTGGAGCCGGTCCAGCCCGATGCCATCCCGAACCTGCCGCTGGTGATCGGGCCGGGCGCGGATCGGCAGGAAGCGTCGTACCAGACGTTGCTCGCCGCCGCGCCCGCGCTGAAGCCGCGCGTGAAGGCCGCGACCTGGGTCGGCAATCGACGCTGGGACCTGACGTTCGAGAGCGGCGAGACGTTGGCGCTGCCGGAAGACGGTGCGCCGCGTGCGCTGGTGAAGTTCGCCGAACTGGATGGGGCGAGGCCGCTGCTGGGGCGCGGTTGGATCCGGTTCGACATGCGCGATCCGACCAAGCTGGTCGCGCGCAAGCCGGGCGCGAGCCTGGCGCACAGCGTCGACGTGCCGGCACCTGCCAGCGCGGGGGCAAGCGTGCCGGCAACGGGCGAGACTACCAATACTCCGTCGCAAACGGCGGGCGCGAACGTAACGGGCGGGGAGGGATGACATGGCGAAGGTGGCACCGGAAGGGCTGATCACGGCGCTCGATATCGGGTCGTCGAAGGTTTCGGCGATGATCGCGCAGAAGGGGGACGGCGGCGAGTTGATCGTGCTCGGCACCGGCCAGCGCGAGAGCCGGGGCGTCAAGCGCGGCTATATCGCCGACATGGCGACGACCGAAGCGGCAGTGCGCGAGGCGGTCGAGCAGGCCGAGCGGATCGCCGGGATCAACATCGAGAATGTCTGGGTCGGGTTCTCGGCCGGCGGGCTCGTGTCCGACGTCGCCGAGGTCGAGTTCGAGCTTGGCGGCCACCGCGTCGAACAGCAGGATATCGATGCGTTGCTCGCCGCGGGGCGCAACTCGATCGATCCGCAGGGCCGCATGGTGCTGCACGCGCAACCGGCGCTTTATACGCTCGATGGGCTGACGGGCGTGAAGACGCCGCTTGGTCTGCATGCCGATCGGCTTGGCGTGCATATCCATGTCGTCGCCGCTGATGGTTCGCCGGTACGCAACCTCGATCTGTGCGTGCGGTCGGCGCATCTCGAAGTAAAGTCGATCATCGCTTCGCCGGTCGCGACGGGGCTCGCCTGCCTCAGCGACGAGGAGCGCGAGCTTGGCGTCGCGCTGGTCGAGATGGGGGCGGGGATCACCAACGTGTCGCTGTTCGCCGGGGGCATGCTGGTCGGGCTGACCTCGATCCCGATCGGCGCGCAGGACATTACCGACGACATCGCCAGCGCATTCGGCACGCGGCGGCAGAATGCCGAGCGGATGAAGTGCTTCCACGGATCGGCCAACGCCAGCCCCCGCGACAATCACGACATGATCCCGGTCATGCCGATCTCCGCGGAGGACGGCGCGGGCGAGGGCGCGCAGATCACCAAGGCGCAGCTGATCGGCGTGATCCGCCAGCGGCTCGAGCATCAGATGGGCGAAGTGCGCAACGCGCTCACCAAGCTGAAGTTCGAGGGGCCGGTCGGGCGTCAGGTCGTGCTGACCGGCGGTGGTGCCGAGCTGAAGGGCATCGCCGACTATGCGCAACAGGCGCTCGGGCGGTCGGTGCGGATCGGTCGACCGCGTGGTCTGACCGCGCTGCCGGAAGCGCATGGCGGACCGGCGTTCGCGACGCTAGCGGGGTTGGCCTTCTATGCGGCGACCAACCCGATCGACCTTCGCGGGCTCGCGCCGCAGCGGACGACGGTGCATCGGCCAAAGGGTATGGGCATGATGCGCAAGTTGATTCAGGCGGCACGCGCGAATTATTAAGAGTTTCGAGGGCGCTGGCGTTATTTCGGCTGGAACAGGCCGTGACGTTGGTGCACACAGATTAATCAGGGGCCCGGCCGTAGCGTATCTACCGGGTTGTGCGGAGAACGGCGATGAGCATCGAATTCCTTAGTCCCGAAGTGGACGATCTGGCCCCCCGCATCGCGGTGATCGGCGTCGGCGGCGCGGGTGGCAACGCGATCGCCAACATGATGCGGGCCGACGTCCAGGGCGTCGACTTCCTCGTGGCGAACACCGACGCGCAGGCGTTGAAGCAGTCCACCGCACCGCAGCGGATCCAGCTGGGTACCAAGATCACGCAAGGTCTCGGCGCCGGTTCGCGTCCCGAGATCGGCCGCGCGGCGGCGGAAGAGACGATCGACCAGCTCGCCAAGATGCTCGAAGGCGCGCACATGTGCTTCATCACCGCCGGCATGGGCGGCGGTACGGGCACGGGCGCAGCGCCGGTCATCGCCAAGGCGGCGCGCGACATGGGCATCCTCACCGTCGGCGTCGTGACCAAGCCGTTCGCGTTCGAGGGCAACCGTCGCGCCAAGTCGGCCGAAGGCGGCATCGACGAGCTGCAGAAGTACGTCGACACGCTGATCGTCATCCCGAACCAGAATCTGTTCCTCATCGCCAACGCGAACACGACCTTCAAGGAAGCGTTCACGATGGCGGACGAGGTGCTCCAGCAGGGCGTCCGCAGCATCACCGACCTGATGGTGATGCCGGGCCTCATCAACCTCGATTTCGCCGACGTCCGCTCGGTGATGCAGGAGATGGGCAAGGCGATGATGGGCACCGGCGAGGCCAGCGGCGACAACCGTGCGCTCGAAGCCGCACAGAAGGCGATCTCGAACCCGCTGCTCGAAGGCGTCAGCATGCGCGGCGCGAAGGGCGTCATCATCTCGATCACCGGCGGCGACGACATGCGCCTGCTCGAAGTCGACGAAGCCGCGAATCACATCCGCGACCTGGTCGATCCCGATGCGAACATCATCTGGGGTTCGGCGTTCAACCAAGAGCTCGAAGGCAAGATCCGCGTCTCGGTCGTCGCGACCGGGATCGACGCCGATGCGCGTCCTCCGGAAGTTGCACCCGAGCCGACCCGCTCGTTCAGCTTCGGATCGCGCAAGACCGACGAGAATACGTCGTTCCGTCCGAGCGAGCCCGCCGCTTCGTCGGCCGCGCCTGCTGCGTCGTCCGCTGACGAAGAGCCGCTCGACCTGAACGCGTCGTCGGAAGTCGAGCCGTCGGCGTCGAAGTCGGATGACGAGCTGGTGCTCGGTGCCGAGACGATGGTACCGCAGGCCGCGCCTGCGCCGGTTGCTCCTGCTCCTCAGCCTGCTCCCGCACCGCGTACGTATGGCGACGAGCCTTACGGTCGTGGTCCGATCGCGCGTCCGGCGTCGGCATCGTCGGTGCCGCCCGCTCGCGCACCGATCGCGCCGGCTGTTCCGGTGCCGACGCCGGCTGCGGACGAGGGTGGTGCACGTCGCCGCTGGCTCGCTCCGGGTGCCGAGGCTGCCCCCGAGGCGGTTCCCGCCGCGCCGCGCGTGAAGCTCGGCGGTACGCTGTTCGAGCGCATGTCCAACGCGGCACGCGGCGCAGCGAAGGAAGACGGCGAGGCGGCTCCCCAGGACCCGCTCGACATCCCCCGCTTCCTGCATCGCCAGAACAACCAGTAAGCCGGGAATAGCTGAAGCTTCTCAATACTTTGCTGGAAGTTCGTCCTCACGGCCATACGGTCGCGACTCAAATCCCTCTCCCACCGGGAGAGGGAGAGACGCCAAAGGCGGCGAAGGGTGAGGGCACGCCAAGCAGGGCTACAGCGCTTGCGTACCCAAAACCCTGCATTCGTCGCCGCCCCAGCCCAGTTCGCCGCGCGCATGCGTGCGAGACATTGCCGGTTCGGTCGGGCTGGCGTCTAGACAGATGATCCTCATGACCCGGTCCTCCCATCATCTCCTGACCGCCGCGCTGGCTCTCGTGCTCGCGGCCGTGCCAGCCGCCGCGTCTGCGCAAGCCGTCGTCCAGGCGATCCCCGGCACCACCGACGCGGACAAGCTCGGCGACGTGATGCGCCAACTCGCGAGCAACCCGCGCAACATCGACGCGCTGATCAAGGCGGGCGACCTGTCGATGGGTCTCGGCGATCTCAGCGGTGCGGCCGCACTGTTCGCGCGCGCTGAAAAGGTGAACCCGCGCGACGGTCGCGCAAAGGCGGGGATGGCATCGATCCTCGTACGGTCCGAGCGTCCCGGCGAAGCGCTCCGCTATTATGCGCAGGCGGAGGGTCTCGGCCTCGATCCGCGTAACTTCGCTGCCGATCGCGGGCTCGCCTACGACCTGATCGGCCAGCAGGACCGGGCGCAACGCGATTACCGCGTGGCACTCCGCGATGCGCCCGACGACGAGACGACGCGGCGCTATGCGTTGTCGCTCGGCATCTCGGGCAAGCCCGATCTCGCGATCCAGCAGCTCAATCCGCTCCTGCTCAAGAGCGATCGCGGCGCATGGCGCTCCCGCGCGTTCATCCTCGCGATGAACGGGGACGTCGCCGGCGCCGAGAAGATCGCCACGACGATGATGCCCGCAGGTACCGCGCAAGGCCTGCAACCCTTCTTTCAGCGCCTGCCGAACCTGCCCGCAAGCGACCGCGCTTTCGCAGTACATTTCGGCGAGGTCCACGCGACGCCCGCCCGCCTCGCGGATGCTCGGATGGCGCCACCCTTGGGTATTCTCGCCGCAGATCCGACCGCGCCGGTAATGCTGGCAGCCGTAACACCGCAACCCGCAGTCGCTGCGACAACCGGCAAGAAGGACAAACGCGATCGCCGCTCGAGCCGCGACCGTGTCCAGATGGCAGCGGCAACGCGACCGTCGTCAACACCAGTGCCCGTGACGACGTCGGTACCGGTCCCGACGACCACCACCGCGCCACGTACGCTGACGACGGTTCCGGCTCGGACCCCGTACGCCGCCCCCGTCCAACTCGCAGCGGCGCCGATGCAGACGGTCCAGCCGCTTCCGGCGCGTACCGTTCAGTCTTCGCAACCAAGCTATTCAGCACCTAACGTTGCCGCTCAGGGCACTCGTATCAACCCAGCCGCGGAAACGAACTCCGTCGTCTCTGCCACCATCCAGCCGAGCCCGTCGCCGGTTGCCCGCACAGTCCCAGCGCCATCGACGCTGGGAACGCTTCCGCAGAGCGTAGCCACGCAGATGGCGGCGATCCCGCTGGGACAGGCAAAACCCGATCCGACCCGCGCGGCGAATGCGCTCGCAGCGTCGGCGACGGCGGCGCCCTCGGTTTCGCCGCTACAGACTCCGATACAGCAGGCGCCCGTTCAGCAGGTCGCCCCAACGCAGAGTGCCAGCGCCGAGACGCCGACGCCCGGCTTCACTAGTTCGTCCACGCCCGCGCCGGTAACCGCAACATCCTCACCACGCACCCACGCGGTCGCCGCGAGCGAGGACTCGATCCTCGCGCGGATCGTCGCGGGCCTGTCGATCCCCGCGTCGGAGCTCGACGTCGCGCCGATGCATCCCGCGCCGGTCGTGACCGCCGCCGCCATCCCCGTCCCGGATGATTCCGAGCGCGTGCTGGCCGAGGCGAAGGCCAAGACCGAGCGCGACGCTGCGGCGAAGGCGATCGCCGCCAAGACGCTGGCTGCGGACAAGCTCGCCGCCGACAAGAAGGCCGCGCTCGACAAGAAGGCCGCGGCGAAAAAGGCGATCGCCGACAAGAAGGCGCTTGCCGAGAAGAAGGCCGCCGCCGCCGAGAAGCTCGCCGCCGACAAGGCTGCGGCCGAGGAAAAGCGGATTGCGCGTGCCAATCCTGCGCGGACCTGGGTTCAGGTGTCGACCGGCGCGACCGAGGGCGACCTGCCCAAGGCGTGGAAGAAGGCGAAGGCCAAGGCACCGACCGTGTTCGGCGCTCGCGGCGGCTGGACTGCGCCGTGGAAGGCGACCAACCGCGTGCTCGCCGGCCCGTTCAAGACCGATGCCGAGGCACGCACGTTCGTCAATCAGCTCGCCAAGGAAGGCGTCCCGACGTTCACCTTCACCAGCGATCCCGGCGAGATCATCACCAAGTTGCCGGCCAAGTGAGTTACCGCGCGCCGTGGGCATCGGACCCGGCGCGCAGCAAAGGACGGCTTCACGAGGAACAGAACGGGTCCACGCGTGGTCCGCGCGACGCCTTCCAACGCGACCGCGACCGGATCATCCACTCGATCAGCTTCCGTCGCCTGCGTCACAAGACGCAGGTGTTCATGGCGCCCGACGGCGATCATTTCCGCGTTCGCCTGACACACAGCCTCGAGGTCGCGCAGATCGGCCGGACGATCGCTCGGACCTTGGCGCTTAACGAGGACCTGACCGAGGCGCTCTGTCTAGCGCACGACATCGGTCATCCGCCGTTCGGTCACGCCGGCGAAGATGCGCTGAAGGCGGCGCTCAAGGGGCAGGGCGGGTTCGATCACAACGGCCACACGCTCCGCACGCTGATGACGATCGAGCGGCCGTATCCGTTGTGGAACGGGCTGAACCTGACATGGGAAACGCTCGAAGGGCTGGCCAAGCATAATGGACCGGTGCGGCATCCGGGCTGGGCGCTGGCGACGGCGGACGCGAAATACCCACTCGCTCTGACCAGTTTCTCAAGCCTCGAAGCGCAGGTCGCGGCGATCGCCGACGATATCGCCTACGACAATCACGACATCGACGACGGCCTGCGCGCGGGGTTGCTGACGCTCGACCAGATGCTGGCCGTACCTCTGGTCGCGGGCGGCTGGGACGACGTGCGGCGGCGCTTCCCCGATATTGACCCGAAGCGCCTGGTCGGCGAGCTCGTCCGCACGCAGATCGGGACGATGGTCAACGACCTGATCGCCGAGACGCGCCAGCGGATCGCGGCGAGCGGCGTCACCAGCGTCGACGACGTCCGCGATGCGGGGCAATGCCTAGTCGGCTTCTCGCCCGAGATGCGCGAGGCGGAGCGCGACTTGAAGCGCTTCATGTACGCCAATCTCTATCACCACCCGCGGCAACTCGCGGCGGCAGATGCTGCGCACGGGATCGTCTCGGGCCTGTTCGCGGTCTACCGTGACGACCCGCTGACGATCCCCGAGGAATGGCGCGAGCGGCTGCCGACCGAAGACCCCCATCGCAGCCGCCACATCGCGGATTTCATCGCCGGGATGACGGACCGGTACGCTGTATCGCGCTATCGCGACCTGGTCGGCCCGATCGATCTGCCCGAAGGATTCTGAGCGACTGATCCTCCCCCGCCAGGGGGAGGTGGCTGGCATTTGCCAGACGGAGGGGGAGGACGCGAAACCGCCGTTGTGCTTCCTCCCCCTCCGTCACCTTCGGCGCCACCTCCCCCTTGCGGGGGAGGATTACCTCACAACGCAAAACGGCGGCCGGACCGAGGTCCGACCGCCGCTGCAATTTTCAAAAGCTAACTAGCTCAACGCGTAACCGAAGCAATGCCGCCAGCCGCGCCATTGGCTTCGTTGGTCTTGAACGCGACCGGGACGCCGCCCGATACGCCCGACACGTGGTCGCCGCGGACGATCAGGTGGAACTTCTGGCCCGACGGATAGCGACGGCCGTCGATGACCTGGCGGCCATGGTCCTGCGTCGAGGTATAGACGTACGTGCTGCCCTCATGGACGAAGCTCTGCTTGCCGTCGGCGGCCATGCCGATCGTCGAGGTGAGTGCGGCCGCTGCTGCTGCGATGATCTTGATGGTCGTGCGCATGATCGTGTCTCCCGAAGTGCGTCGAGCCGGATCAGGTGTTCACCCAACTCTCGAACCAGAGAAATATTGCGGCGCAGCATGAGTTGCAATTGCAAACCGATCCGTCGCGATTGCATCAACTGCAACGATGAACGGCCCCCTGCATGCGATCAGCGCGGCCGGTGACATACTTCCACGACATTTGCCGCGTACATTCGCACGCGAAGGAGAAGTGTCGTGTCTGCTTCCAGTATTGCGCTCAATCGGTTCGGCCTTGGCGCAAGGCCGGGTGATGCTATCGTCGGCGATCCGGTCAAGTGGGTGCTGGCGCAGTGCGACCGGTTCGAGCCGCGGCCACCGGTCATCGCGAGCGCGCCCGCGACGGCGGGCATTTCGGCAGGTCTCGTCGCCTATTATGTTCAGGAAAAGGCGATCAGGGCGCAATTCGGTCCGCGCACGCCGAAAGCCGCGCTCGGCATGGACGGGAAACCCGCGGTCGCCGCTCCAACGATGTCCGGCGCGATGAGCCCACCACCCGTGTCTTCGGGCGTTGCACCTTCCGGCATGGCTCAGGCCCCCATGGCGCCGGGGCCGATCGATCCAGGCGCGGCCGCACGACAGGAAGCGCGACAAGTCATCGGCAAGCAGAGCCGCAATGATTACGGCGCGGCGGTCGCGGCACGGACGATGGCCGCGCTCACCGGCGATGCGCCGTTCGTCGAGCGTCTCGTGCATTTCTGGGCGAACCATTTCGCGGTCTCGACCGAGAAGTTCGAGGTAATGGCGCTCGCCGGACCGATGGAGTTCGAGGCGATCCGCCCGCATGTGCTCGGCACTTTCGCCGACATGCTGAACGCGGTCGAGCGGCATCCGGCGATGCTGCTGTATCTCGACCAGGCCGTGTCGATCGGCCCCGACAGCCCGTTCGCCGTGCGGAAAACCCGCCGTCGCACCGGCCTGAACGAAAATCTCGCGCGCGAAATCATGGAGTTGCACACGCTCGGCGTCCGCAGCGGCTACAGCCAGGCCGACGTCACCGAGTTCGCGCGCGCGATGACCGGCTGGACGGTCGCGGGTATCGGGCGCGGCCCCGGTGCGCGCATCCAGGACGATTCGCGCGCGGGCGCGTTCCTGTTCCTCGACGACGTTCATCAGCCCGGTGATCGCACCGTGATGGGCAAGCTGTATCCCGCGGCGGGGGAGGCGCAGGCACAGGCGGTGCTCTCCGACCTGGCCGTCCACCCTGCGACCGCGACGCACATCGCGACCAAGCTCGCGCGACACTTCGCCGGCGATACGCCACCGCCGGCGATGGTTGCACGGCTGAAGACGGCGTTCCTGAAATCGGGCGGCGACCTGCCGACGGTCTATCGCGCGCTGGTCGCCTCGCCCGAGGCATGGGTGGCGAAACCCGTGAAGTTCAAGTCGCCATGGGAATGGTATGTCTCGACCCAGCGCGCGCTCGGCACGACGACGGTCCAGCCCGGCGTCACGGTGGGGATGATGAACCAGCTCGGCCAGCCGATATGGCAACCGGGGCAGCCGATCGGCTACGACGACGTCGCCGCAGCCTGGGCCGGACCCGACGCGATCATGCGGCGGGTCGAGGCGGCGGAGCGGTTCGCGGCACGCGCCGGGCCGGTCGATGCACGGGCGTTGGCGCCGACACTGTTCCCCGCCTCGCTCAGCCCCACCACCGCGCAGGGCCTGTCGCGCGCGGAAAGCCCTGCACAGGCACTCGCGTTGTTGCTCGTCGCCCCCGAATCGCTGCGGAGATAGTCATGCTCGACCGCCGTTCCTTCCTCTCGACCGGTACGCTCGGCGTGCTGGCCTCCGCCTTCGCCCCCCGCATCGCCTTCGCGCGCGCGGCGACCGACAAAAGGTTCGTGTTCATCATCCAGCGCGGGGCCGCCGATGGTCTCGGCACGATCGGCGCGGTCGGCGATCCGGCCTTTGCAGGCGTACGCGGCGATCTCGCGGCGGATTTCGCGACGGGCGCCAAGCTCGACGGCATGTTCACGCTCCACCCCGCGATGACCGCGAGTGCCGGGCTCTACAAGCAAGGCCAAGCCCTGTTCGCACACGCGATCGCCTCGCCCTACCGCGATCGCTCGCATTTCGACGGCCAGAACGTGCTCGAGACGGGGGGCGTCAGCGCGTACCAGGTCCGCGACGGCTGGCTCAACCGGCTGCTCGGCGTGCTGCCCGCGGACGAGGCGCGCGCGATCGCGGTAGCGGCGACCGTGCCGATGGCGCTGCGGGGGCGGCGCGAGGTGGCATCCTATGCACCGTCGAGCCTCCCCGACGCGTCCGACGATCTGCTGCAACGCGTCGCGATGCTGTACGACGGCGACCAGCAACTCCACGGCCTGTGGAGCGAAGCGATGGCCACGCGGCAACTCACCCGCGATCTCGCGCAGGACGGCGGGCGCAATGCCGCCGCCACGGGTGCGCTCGCTGCGCGGTTGCTCAAGCCCGACACCGGCGCGCGGATCGCGATGATCGAGATGGGCGGTTGGGATACGCATACCGGCCAACGCGGCCGACTTACCGCGCAGTTGAAGGGTCTCGACGCGATGGTCGCATCGCTACAGGCGGGGCTGGGGCCGTTATGGTCCGACACGATGGTGCTGGTCGCGACCGAGTTCGGGCGGACCGTCGCGGTCAACGGCACCGGGGGGACGGATCATGGCACGGGCACGTCTGCGATGCTGTTCGGCGGCGGCGTGAAGGGGGGCAGGGTGGTATCGGACTGGCCAGGCCTCGCGCCTGCCGCTCTGTACGAGGCCCGCGATCTGAAACCGACGATGCAGCTCGACGCGTTCATCGGCGGCGCGGTGTCCTCGCATTTTGGCGTCGAGCCGGATCGGGCGATGGCCGCGCTGTTTCCTGCGAGCGCGAAGACTGCGGCGATCGAGGGGCTGGTGCGGGTTTGACGCTGATCTTCGCTTTGCACGCGTACGGCCCAGATACACTTCTGTTCCCTCGCGAACGCGGGGGGCCAGGATCTCGGGCGGTGCATGTGGTTTAGCTGGGCCCCCGCGTCCGCGGGGGAACGGGGATGGCTTTCCGATGTGGCGGATCTAGCCGGGCGGTGCTGGCGGCCGCCCCCTCCGACGGGATTAAAATTGAGCGCCGCGCCGCGATGGTCTAGAGCGCGCGTTTCCTTGACGTACCGGGACTGCCATGACGCTCTACACCCGTTTCGCCGCGCATATCGATGCGGCGCTCGACACGCTGACCGCGGCGGGCACGCTGCCGGCCGGTCTCGACCGCAAGAACGTCACGGTCGAGCCGCCGCGCGACACCAGCCACGGCGATCTCGCGACCAACGCCGCGATGGTCCTCGCCAAGCCCGCCAAGACCAATCCGCGCGTCCTCGCCGATGCGCTGGTCGCCGAACTGTCGATGCTCGAGGACGTCGCCTCTGCGAGCGTAGCAGGCCCCGGCTTCATCAACCTGAAGCTGACCGACGACGCTTGGCGCGCCGAACTCGCCGCAATTCCCGAGGCCGGTGCCGACTATGGCCGCTCGAAGCAGGGCGACGGGATCACGGTCAACATCGAGTATGTCTCGGCCAACCCGACCGGCCCGATGCACATGGGGCATTGCCGCGGCGCGGTCGTCGGCGATGCGCTCGCCAGCCTGCTCGAATTCGCCGGCCACAAGGTGATCCGCGAATATTACGTCAACGATGCCGGCGGGCAGGTCGACGTGCTCGCGCGCTCGGTCCACCTTCGCTACCGCGAGGCGCTCGGCGAGACCATCGAGATCCCCGAGGGCCTGTATCCTGGCGACTATCTCGTCCCCGTCGGCCAGTCGCTCGCAAAGGAATTCGGCGACCGCTATGTCGGCGCACCCGAGAGCGAATGGCTGGTCATCTTCCGCACGCAGGCGGTGGCCGCGATGATGGTGATGATCCGCGCCGATCTCGCGCTGCTCGGGATCGAGCACGAGGTGTTCGCGTCCGAAGCCGAACTCCAGGCCGCGAAGAAGCCGGAAGCGGCAGAGGCGGAACTGCGCTCGCGCGATCTCGTCTATGACGGCGTGCTCGAAGCACCGAAGGGCGAGACGCCCGACGATTGGGAGCCGGTTGAGCTGCCGCTGTTCCGCTCGTCGCAGTTCGGCGACGACCAGGATCGCCCGATCAAGAAGTCGAACGGGTCGTGGACCTATTTCGGCGCCGATCTCGCCTATCATTTCCAGAAGAGCCAGGGCGCCGATCAGCTGATCGACATCTGGGGTGCGGATCATGGCGGCACGGTCAAGCGGATCGTGGCAGGCGTAGCGGCGCTGACCGGCGGCAAGACGCGGTTCGACGTCAAGCTCGTCCAGATGGTCCGGCTGCTGCGCAACGGCGAGCCGGTCAAGATGTCGAAGCGCTCGGGCAATTTCGTCACGCTCGCCGATGTCGTGCGCGAAGTGGGCAAGGATGTCGTGCGTTTCACGATGTTGACGCGACGGTCGGATGCACAGATGGATTTCGACTTTGCGAAGGTCGTAGAGGCATCGAAGGACAATCCGGTGTTCTACGTCCAGTATGCGCATGCCCGGATCGCATCGCTGCATCGGCGTGCGGAGGAGGCGGGGATTACGCCGATTTCTGCCGACCTGTCCCGGCTTGATACGGACGAACTGGCGCTGGTACAGCTTGCAGCGCAGTTTCCGCGGCTCGTCGAGATCGCCTCGACCGCGCGCGAACCACATAGAATTGCGTTCTATCTCTATGACTTGGCGGCAGCGTTCCACGCGCTATGGAATGTCGGAAACGACCGGCCCGACCGTCGTTTCCTGGTGATAGAGGATCCCCAGGCGACCGCGGCAAGGCTTTTCCTGGCGTCCGCTATAGGGCAGATTATTCATAACGGCCTCGCCATCATGGGTGTCGAAGCGGTTTCGGAGATGAAGTGATGGCCGAAGATATGGATCTGCGCGAGGAAGACCGGCTCCCCTGGCTCGAAACCGTCGAGCCGGACGAGCAGCAAACCGTCGGTATCGGCCGCGTGATCGCGCTCGTCGTACTCGGCCTGGCCATCCTCGCGGCGATCATCTTCGGCATCTACAAGCTGCAACAGCGCGCGCCTACAGGCGACGGCCAGATGATCGCCGCGCAGGAGGGCGACTACAAGGTCAAGCCAGACGACGCTGGCGGCCTGAAGGTCAAGGGCGAGGGCGACTCGGCGATCGCGACCAGCGCGGGCAAGTCGGGCAACGGCGCGATCGACCTGCGCGGCGTGCCGGAAGCACCGGTCGCGGGCAAGCGTGCGGTTGCGGCCAAGCCCGATGACGCCGCGGGTCGCAATGCGGTCGCGCAGGTTCCGGCCTCGGGTGGTCGACTGGTTGCTGCGGCACCCCTGGCGCCATCGAAGCCCAATGGTGCTGGCACGGCTACCGGTGGATCGCTGGTCCAGCTTGGTGCGTATCCGAGCGAGGCGGTCGCCAACGCGGCGTGGGCGAACTTTTCGAAGCGGTTTGCGTATGTCGGCGCACTTGGCAAGTCGGTCCAGCCGGTCGCCGCCGGTGGCCGCACCCTGTATCGCCTGCGCGTGAACGCAGGCAGCGCGAATCAGGCGGCGGACATCTGCGGCCGGTTGCGCGTCGCCGGCGAGACGTGCTTCGTCGCGAGCTGATCGCGTGAAATGGTAGAGCGAAGCCGAGGCGCGCAGCATTAGCGCTCGCGCTTGCCCAGCTGCTTTGCTCATCGTTGAGGCTTGGGTTGCCGACGAGCCGGTCGGCTACTTACACGCTTCGCGACCTTGTATATCGGGGGAGCAACCCGAGAGATCAGTGCTCACGAGAGCACGTCCAAGACTAAGTCAGCCATTTGGTACGACACATGGTGAATTCTTGAAGACCACGCTTCGGCGGTTCGCTATCGCGCAGATAACACCACGTTGGTGACCGGCGCTCGGGTGGAAACCGAGGATGGTGAGTGTATCAACTGCATTTCGAAATATGTGCGCACAACGGTAAAAGACGACGTCTAGCGGCTATTTAGTAGCCGATGCATTAGTGCGGGCCTGCTGACACTATGATCGAGGACGGCGAGCATGGCGTCCATAAACTTCCCGCATCGCTCTACACGACCAGCCAAAACCCCAGGTCACAGAAGCGTCCACCACGATATTTGCTCGACCTCGCGGGTATCACGTCCGGACCTGCTCGAAGCAGGCGCGCACTTGATCCAGCGCAAGCCGCCTAAGACGACTATCCTTCAATGCGCCAACGCGTGCTCGCACGCGTACGCTCAGATCGAGCGGCGGTGCTTTCCACCGTATTTGCGGCCGATGTAATCGCCAATCTGCGCGACTTCGGTGGCGGCTGCACGCGCGCCGTTCATCTGGCAGGGGAGCGGATCGCTCGCATGGTCGCTAGCGCGGCGCTTCACAGTGTCGCACAGCTCTTCGATATCGGCGCGCGACAGTATGTTCTTTTCGCGCAACAGGCAGATCAGGCTCTGCAGGATCACGAGATTCTTGTCCTCGGGATCGACTTGGAGTTCCGGGTATGTGGCCATTGGAGGTCTCCTCGATAGATATGCGTCGAGGATATGCTCAATCGTAAAACATGCAAGCCCCAACACTTACTAGGGGAATGCCGCGCTCCACCACGTACCGAACGCGTCCGTCTCCGCCTTATCCAAGGTCAGCCCGATCTTGCTGCGGCGCATTAATGCATCTTCGGGTATCCTCGCCCATTCGCGATCGTGCATCCAGCGCGCTTCGATTTCGGTCAGGCCGCCGCCAAGGTCGGCGCCGAGCCCGGCTGCGTCGGTGACGTTCGCGAGCATGCCGTCGAGCAAGGCACCGTAAGCGTGCGCCATCCGTTCGCTACGGGTATCCCCCAGAAACGGCCATCGCCCGCGAACCTGCGCGAGATAGGTCGCAAAAGGTGGGATGGCGCCCCCGGGGAAAGCGCGGTCGCGAGTCATCTGGCGGACGGCCGTACCCAGCGCGGGGGCGATCTTCGCGAGCGCTTCCTCGGCGAGATGGCGTGCAGTCGTGATCTTCCCCCCGAACACGGACAGCAGAGGCGCCGCGCCCGTATCGCCGAGCGTGTCGAGTTCGAGGACATAGTCGCGCGTGACCGCCTTCGCCTCGCTGGCGCCGTCGTCGTAGAGCGGGCGCACGCCGGACCACGTCGAGGTGACGTCGGCTGGCGCGATCTGACGCGTGAAATGCTGGTTCGCGGCATCGCAGAGATACGCGATCTCGCCCGCGTCGATCACCGCGTCTTCGGGCCGGTCGACGGGAATGTCGGTCGTGCCGATCTCGGTCTGGCCCTGATACGGGATCGCGAAGACGATGCGGCGGTCGGCAAGTTGCAGGATATAGGCGTGGTCGCCTTCGTACAGTCGGGGCACGACGATATGGCTGCCCTTGACCAGCCGGACGCCGGCGCTGGCGTTGATGCCGAGCCGCCCGAGCAATTCGGCGACCCACGGGCCGGCGGCGTTGACGAGCGCGCGCGCAGTGACGTCGCGGCCGTCCGACAGCGTCGCGCACCATACTCCGCCGTCACGGCGAGCAGTGACGAGTTGGGTGCGGACCGCGATCTCTGCGCCGTTGGCGTGCGCGTCCATCGCGTTCAGCACGGTAAGGCGGGAGTCATCGACGAAAGCATCGGAATAGACAAAGCCGCGCGCGCCGTTCTTCAGTGGCGCGGTGTACGCGGTGTCGCTCCTGCGCAGGCCACGCGATCGTTTCAGCGTCATGCGGCCGCCGAGCCAGTCGTACAGGTACAGCCCGAGCCGGACCATCCACCAGGGCCGCACCGCATTCTCGTGCGGCAGGACGAAGCGCATCGGGCGGATGATGTGCGGCGCGGCCTTCACCAGGCGTTCGCGTTCGCGCAGCGCCTCGGCGACCAGCTTGAAGTCGTAATATTCGAGATAGCGTAAGCCGCCATGGATCAGCTTGGTCGAGGCGGACGAGGTCGCGCCGGCGAGGTCGCCCTTTTCGACGAGCAGGACCGACAGGCCGTTCAGTGCCGCCTCGCGGGCGATCGCGGCGCCGTTGATGCCGCCGCCGACGATGAGGATGTCGTAACTTTGCGTCATGCCCGTAGCTTAGCCGTTTGGTAATGGCGGGCCTACCGACTATCTCTGTACCATGTACAAACCAAAAGCCGGTCTTCCGACGCGCGAGCAGATCCTCGACTTCATCACCACTTCCGACGTGCCCGCGGGCAAACGCGAGATCGCCAAGGGCTTCGGGCTCAGCGCGCAAGACAAGATCGGGCTGAAAGCGCTCCTGAAAGACATGGCCGACGAGGGGCTGATCGACAGCGCTCCAGGCCGCGCGTTCCACAAGATGGGCGGCATTCCGAAGGTGACGGTGCTGCGGATCGCGGACGTCGACGACGGCGGCAACGTCTGGGCGGTTCCCGAGCGCTGGGAGGCGGAAGGTGCGCCACCGCCGCGGTTGCGCGTGCGCGAGCGGAAGCGTGGTGCGCTCGGCGTCGGCGAGCGAATCCTCGCGCGGACCGACGAGGCCGGGAACGGCTGGATCGCGCATCCGATGAAGGTGCTCGCGCCGGCGTCTGAGCAGGTGCTGGGCGTGTTGCGCGAGGAGGCCGGACGCCTCTGGCTGACGGGTGTCGACAAGCGCGAGCGGCGTGAGTTCGCGGTTGCGGACGCAGGTGGCGCGGCGCCGGGCGATCTGGTGTTGGCGGAATTGGCGGGGAAGCCGCCCAAGATCGCCGCCCGTGTCGTGCAGAAGCTGGGTGATCCGTTCGCGGCGCGTAGTTTCTCGCTGATCGCCATCCACAAGCTCGGCATTCCGGATGTGTTCTCGCAGGAGGCGCTCGACGAAGCGGAGCGCGTGTCCAAGTTACCGCTTGGTGAGGGCCGTGAGGATCTGCGCGACCTGCCGATCGTCGCGATCGATCCCGAGGATGCGCGCGATCATGACGACGCGGTGTGGTCTGAGGCGGACGATGATCCGTCGAATGCCGGCGGATGGAAGGCGATCGTCGCGATCGCGGACGTCAGCTTCTATGTCCGACCGAAGTCCGAGGTCGATCGCGAGGCTCGGCGGCGCGGGAACTCGGTGTATTTCCCCGACCGCGTGGTGCCGATGCTGCCGGAGATTCTCTCCGCGGAGGTGTGCTCGCTGAAGGAAGGCGCGGACCGTGCAGCGCTCGCGTGCCATCTGCGGATCGGCAAGGACGGCTCGCTCAAGTCGTGGCGATTCACGCGCGCGGTGGTGCGGATCGTGGCGAACCTGGCGTATGAGGAGGCGCAGGCGATCATCGACGCCTCCTCCCCTCCCGTCTTGCGGGAGGGGTCGGGGGAGGGCGGTGCCTCATTCGATCCGGTCGTAAGTCAGGAAGTCCTTCCCCCGACCCATCCCGAAGACGAGAGGGGAGACATGCTGAGCGTGCTACAGCCGCTCTGGGCCTGCTGGCACACGCTGGCGAAGGCGCGTGACGCACGTGCACCGCTCGATCTGGACCTCCCCGAACGGCGTGTGGTGCTCGACGAGCAGGGGCGGATCATGTCGGTGTCGCCGCGTGAACGCCTCGACGCGCACCGGCTGATCGAAGATTACATGATCGCCGCCAACGTCGCCGCCGCCAAGGCGCTGGAAGCGAAGAAGGCGCCGGTCATGTACCGCATCCACGAGCCGCCGAGCCGCGAGAAGCTCGCGGCGCTGAAGGAATATCTCAAGACGTTCGACGTGCCGTTCGCGCTCGGGCAGGTCGTGCGGCCAGCAACGTTCAACCATATCATCGAGCGGATCGGCGATGCGGACTTCCGCCCTCAGGTCATGGAGCAGATCCTCCGTACGCAGACGCAAGCCTATTATGCGCCCGGCAACCACGGGCATTTCGGCCTCAGTCTGGGCAGCTACGCGCATTTCACCTCGCCGATCCGGCGCTATGCCGATCTGCTCGTCCATCGCTCGCTGGTGTCCGCCTACGGCCTTGGCGAAGGCGGGTTGCCGGCGGACGATGCGGCCAACATGGAGTCAGTCGGCGAGATCATCAGCCGGCTCGAACGCCGCGCGATGGAGGCCGAGCGCGACACCACCGATCGCTATGTCGCGGCGTTCCTGTCGGAGCGCGTCGGCCAGGTGATGGACGTGCGGATCACCGGCGTGACCAATTTCGGCTTCTTCGCGACGGTCGAGGGGATCGGCGGCGACGGCCTGATGCCGGTGCGTGATCTCGGCGGCGAATATTTCCGCTTCGACGAGGGTGCGCGCACGCTGACCGGCGAGCATAGCGGCGATGTCTTCGCGCAGGGTCAGACGCTGGAGCTGCGGCTGGCGGAAGCGAACCCGGTGTCGGGCGCGCTACGCTTCGAGATGCCCGAGGGGAAGGGCGCGGCCCAGCCTCCCCGTGGCGGACGCAAGCCGGTGCGCGAGATCAAGCGACGCGGTCGCCCAACGAACATCCGCCATCAGGGCAAGCGGCGTTAGGAATTGCACAAACCCCCCGCGTTATGCGAGATCGGCGCGGGGGGAAGAGTATGCGGGGACTTATTCTAGGCCGATCGCGCCGACGGATCGTCAAGGATTTCGTCGCGGCACGGGCCACGTCGGCTGATCGTGCGATCGCTTATGTAGCGAAGGACGCGCGGATATTCCGCCAACTTCGAGTCTATGGCGCGATCGTCGACGACGGAGCCGGGCGCTATCATCTCGATGCGCGAAAGCTCGGCGCATTTCGCGCTTCGGTGCGACTTCGAGCCGCAGCGATCGTCGGGGTATCGGGCGTCGCTGCAAGCGTTGCGGCTGCGGCGACGGTCTTTACGCTTGCCGAATAAGCTCTCGCCGGAAAGGCCAAGCCCAGCCGGCATGCCGATGGCGTTGCGGCCGCATCGGATTCGCGGGGTCATCCCGGCGCTGTTCCTGGCGCGACACGCGATCGCACCCGACGATGCGATCGCCTTCCTACCTCGCGACGCTCGGGAGCAGGCGACGTTCGATCGGCTGCGCGCCAACGGCATCGTCCGCGAAACCGCACCAAGCCACTTCTATTTCGATCTCGACGCGCATTATGCTGCCGGCGAGCGACGCCGACGTCTCGCCGTGCCGATCGCGATCATCGTGTCGGTGCTGATTGCTTGGATCGCCACGCGGTTCTTTCGCGGTTGATCAGCCGACCGTGAAGGTCAGCCCGGCCTTCGCCACCAGCCGATCGCGCAGTTTCGTCCCCATCAGCGCACCCGGCGTCCAGATCCCGCCATCGCCTTCCACGTCCTGGACGAGGCACAATGCCGCCTCGGCGATCATCTTGCTGGTCGAGCCATAGCCCGGATCGCGGTCGCCAATGACGACCGCGTCGATCCGCTCGCCATCGGGCATGATGCCCGCGAACAGTAGGTCGTAATGCCCCGCATCGCGCTCCTCCTTCGACGGGCCTTCGCCGGGTTTCGGCCCCTTGTCGCCCGAGAACGGATTGAACTTGGCGATCGCCTCGGCCGCCACCTTGCCGAGATCGCCCAGCCCTGCGACCATCATCTCGTCATAGACGAAGTCTGCGCCATACGCCTCGCCGAGCAGGAAATTGGTGCGGTGGACGTTCTTGGTGTTGATCGGCGCCATCACGAACGGCGCGACCCAGGCCGAGATGGTCGTATCGTATTCGGGGAGCAACCCGGTCGGCTGGTGCGGTCCGTGGAAGCCGGGGGTCAGCGCGAACGGGCTGGACAGCAGCTTGACGATGCCGGGATCGCGTGCGGCGGCGGCGAGCGTCGCCTTTAGGCTCGCCGCGGTGCCGCCCGAGAACGTCCCCTGCATTTTGCGCACGCGGCCTTTCACGCGCGGTGCCGGGACTCCGTATTTGGCCTTTGCCGCCTCTTGCAACGTCAGCACGCCGAGATCGAACGGGATCGAGTCGAAGCCGCAGGAGAACACGATGCGCGCGCCGGTCCGCGTCGCTTCGCCTTCATGCGCATCGATCATGTGGCGCATCCAGGCTGGCTCGCCGCACAGGTCGACATAACCGGTGCCGGTTGCGGCGCAGGCGGCGACGAGTGCGGTGCCGTAGAGCTGATACGGTCCGACGGTCGAGATGACGACGGTGGCGCGTTCGGCCATCGCGCGGAGGCTGGCGGGATCGTCGGAGTCGGCAGCGATCAGCGCCGTCTCGGCAGGCGCGCCGATCAGGTCGCGGACCTCTTGTAGCTTCGACAGCGAGCGCCCGGCCATCGCCCACCGAACGCCAGTGGGATAGGTCTGGACGAGATACTCCGCCACCAGCCGTCCGGTGAACCCAGTCGCGCCGTAGATGACGATGTCGAAGTCGCGCATACCCATCTCCTCTTTCGCCGAGTTTGCGCGCGCGGGCATGGCATCGCAAGTGGAACGCCATCGTCGGCATGCCTCGCCAAGGCCGCGCCGATCTGCGAGGATCACCCGATGGCATCCGACCGCAAGACCGTCGCGTTCATCGTCGATCAGCTCACTGCGGCGGGGGAGGTCTCCGCAAAGCCGATGTTCGGCGAATACGGCGTCTATTGCGACGGCAGGATGGTCGCGCTGATCTGTGGCGAGCAGCTCTTCGTCAAACCGACACCGGGCGGCCGCGCGTTCGCTGGGGCGCTCGACGAGGCGCCGCCTTATCCGGGCGCGAAACCGTGCCTGTTGGTCGATGCCGACCGCTGGGACGATGCCGAGTGGCTGGCCGAACTCGTCCGCATCTCGACCGCCGAACTGCCGATGCCGAAACAGCCCAAGCCCAAGTAGATTCAGGCGGCCTCGTTGAACTGCAGGCTAGCGAGCCGCGCGTAGAGCCCGCTGTTGGTCATCAATGACCCGTGCGAGCCTTCTTCGACGATCTGACCGTCGCTCATCACGATGATCCGCTCGGCCGCGCGCACGGTAGCGAGGCGGTGCGCGATAACCAGCGTGGTGCGGTTCGCCATGAGCCGCTCAAGCGCTTCCTGCACGAGCCGCTCGCTCTCGGCATCGAGCGCACTGGTGGCCTCGTCGAGCAGCAGGATCGGCGCATCGCGGAGCAGCGCGCGAGCGATCGTAACGCGCTGGCGCTGGCCGCCCGACAGCCGCGCGCCGCCTTCACCTAGGAACGTGTCGAGGCCTTCAGGGAGTTTGCGCAGGAACTCGGCGGCATTGGCGGCTTCCGCGGCGGCCCAGAGCTGATCATCGGTCGCCGACCAGTCGCCGTAGCGGAGGTTGTCGCGGGCCGAGGCGCCGAAGATGATCGTCTCCTGCGGCACCATCGCGATGCGGGCGCGAACCTCGGCCGGATCGGCGTCGCGGAGGTCGATGCCGTCGAGCGTCACGCGGCCGGCGTCGGGGTCGTAGAAGCGCTGGACCAGCTGGAAGAGCGTCGTCTTGCCCGCGCCTGAGGGGCCGACGACGGCGACCGTCTCGCCCGGCTTCACGTCGAGCGAGAAGCCGTTGAGCGCGGCGACGTCGCGCCGCGTCGGGTAGTGGAATTGCACGCCCTCGAACGCGAGCGCACCTCGTGGCGGCTGGGGCAGGGCGACCGGGTTGGCAGGCGCGGCGATCTCGGGCTTCTCGCGCAACAGTTCCGACAAGCGCCCGGCCGCGCCGGCGCCGCGCAACAGGTCGCCATAGACTTCGGTGAGCGCGCCGAACGCGCCTGCGACGATGCCTCCGGTCAGCACGAACGCGGCGATCGCGCCGCCGCTGATGCGGCCCGCCGCGACGTCGATTGCGCCTTCCCACAGGACCAATGTGATCGATCCGAAGACGAGGCCGATGACGATCGCGGTCATCACGGCGCGGAGCATGATCCGCGCGCGAGCCGCAGCGAAGGTCGCGCTGACCGCGTCAGAGAAGCGGATCGCCTCGCGGTCTTCCTGGCCGAACGCCTGCACGACCTTCATCGCGCCGAGCGTTTCGGTGGCGATCGAACCGACGTCGGCGACGCGGTCCTGCGAGGTGCGTGAGTAATTACGGACGCGTTTGCCGAGCAGGGCGATCGGCAGGATGATCAACGGGATGCCGATCATCAGCATGCCCGCAAGCTTCGGCGAGATCGCGAACAGGTAGATCAGCCCGCCGATTCCGGTGAACGTGTTGCGCAGCGCGATCGACACGGTGCTGCCGACGACCTGTTCGATCAGCGCCGTATCCGACGTGAGACGCGAGGCGATTTCGGACGGGCGGTTCTCCTCAAAGAAGCGCGGCGTCAGGCGGAGGAGGTGGCGCTGCACGTTGGTGCGGATGTCCGCGACAACGCGCTCGCCTAGCCACGACACGTAATAGAAGCGCACAGCGGTCGCGAGCGCGAGTACGACGACGATCATCAGCAGATAGTGGAACGAGTTGGCGACCGACCCGCCCGCGCCGGGGCCAAAGCCGCGGTCGATAACGCGCTTGAACCCGTAAGGAATGCCGATCGTCGCGGCCGAGGTCATCATCAGCGCGAGCCCCGCGAACGCGATCTGGCGAGGATATTGGGAGGCGTGACGCCACACCATCGCGAGATCGCCGATCCGGCGGGACGTCTTCTCTTCGGGTATCGGCTTGGCCATGCGCGGTGCCTAGCAGTGGCGGGGGTGGCGCTCAACGAGAACCGGGCGTCGCAGAGGGCGGTGATCCGGTCGCGCGGGACGGAGCGGCCGTCGATCGCGCGTTGCACTGCGGCAAAATTGCGTTACCACCGTGCAAAGCCCGATGAGGCGAGAGGATACCGCATGCTCTACGATGCCTATGAATTCCAGCGTTCGATGATGGCCGGCGCCAGCAAGATGGCCAGCTTCGGTGCGGATATGCTCAACAATCCGGCAAACCCGTTCGCCTATTTGGGCGGCGGCACGGTGGTCGCGTCGGCGCTCGAAGTGTTCGCACACGCGAATGCGACGCGGGGAAAGCCTGCCTTTGGTCTCGACACGACGACGATCGACGGCCGCGAGGTCGCGGTCCGCGAGGAGATCGTGCTGCGGAAGGATTTCGGTCAATTGAAGCGCTTTGTTCGTGACGGCATCGACGGTGGTCCGAAGCTGCTGATCGTCGCGCCGATGTCGGGCCATTACGCGACGCTGTTGCGCGGTACGGTCGAGCGCATGCTGCCGTTCGCGGACGTCTACATCACCGACTGGCGCGATGCGCGCAGCGTGCCGCTGTCGGCAGGGCGGTTCGATCTCGACGATTACATCGACTATCTGATCGAATATCTGGAGACGATCGGCGCGAACGAAGGGCAGGGGGGCACGCACATGCTCGCCGTCTGCCAGCCCTCGGTGCCGTGTTATGCGGCCGTCGCGTTGATGAGTGCGGACAAGAACCCGTGCCGGCCGAAGACGCTAACGATGATGGGCGGCCCTGTCGACACGCGCGAGGCGCCGACCGCGGTGAACACGCTGGCGACCGAGCGGCCGCATGCGTGGTTCGAGCAGAACGTGATCGCGACGGTGCCAAGCAACTATTCGGGCGCGGGGCGCAAGGTTTACCCGGGCTTTCTGCAACTCGCCGGGTTCATGTCGATGAATCTAGGCAACCACATGGTCTCGCATTGGGAGATGTATAAGCATCTCGTCCAGGGCGACGGCGAGAGCGCCTCGCAAAGCCAGGATTTCTACGAGGAATACCGGTCGGTCTGCGACATGACCGCGGAATTCTATCTCCAGACGATCGACGTCGTGTTCCAGAACCATGCGCTGCCGCGGGGGATCATGACGCATCGCGGTCGGCTGGTCGATCCAGCGGCAATCACCGATATCGGGTTGCTCGCCGTCGAGGGAGAGCGCGACGACATTTCGGGCTTGGGGCAGACCAAGGCGGCGCTGACGCTGGCGACTGCGCTACCCGACGAGAAGAAGCGCTATCTGATTGCGGACGGGGCCGGTCATTACGGCATTTTCAACGGGTCGCGCTGGCGCGACAAGATCGCGCCCGTTGTGGAAGAGTTCATCACCGCGAACGGGTAAGAGAAATGGGCGGCCTTTTACGGGCCGCCCATAATTGGTTCAGGCGATCGAGTTTACCACCGCGTGGCTGCTCGACTCGTCCGAGCGGATCGTGCCGCCGAACAGCATCTTGAGGCGGCCACCGACCGAGATATCGGTTTCCCACAGCTCGGCGCTGTCGATGTCGAAGCGCAGCAGCGTCAGGTTGGGGTCTTCCTTGCCGCCCGGAAACCATGCCTCGACCTGGTTGTTCCAGAGCTTGTCGATCTGCGTACGGTCGTTCGACGTCGACACGTCGCCGGCCATGCACGCGAAGAAATCATGGCCCTTGCCGACGAACTGCGCCATCGCCGCGCCGCCCTTGGCTATACGGTTGTCGCGGCCGGCGAAGAAGAACAACGTGTTGGGCTGATCGTCGTCGATCTGCGCGGTCATCGGCTCGGAATGCTGGACGTCGTTGAGGCCGATCATCACGAACGGGCTGGCCTTCAGCTTGTCGATGAACTTCGCTGCGACTTCCTGCGGGGTATCCTTGTCGGCCATCGTCATTCTCCTATTGGCTTGGATTGCCACTGAGAACGGGTGGGGCGGGGGTTGGTTGCGCGGGATCTCTGGTCGGCACACGCGCTGCTGCTGGATAAAACCGCGACCAATGGGCCATGTCGACGATCGCCGTGGTTCTGCAGCACCACGGAAAATACGGTGAATTCGATTTGCCGATCTATGCGTCAAACAGGATTTGGTGAGGCGCATCTTACTGCTATTGCAGGACTATGGAGAGTATTCATTCCGCCGTAACGGACGTTCGCGTCGAAGAGCGTGCCGTCGTCGACGCTCAGACCTTTGCTACCGAAGTAGCGGGACGCTCTACCCCGGTGGTGTTGCGAGGGCAGGTTGCCCACTGGGCCAGCGTGCGGGCGGCGGAAGGTGGCGACGACGCGACCGCAACGTATCTGGCCGGCCTCGGTGATGGCGGCAAGCCGATGGACGTGCTGATCGGCGGTCCCGAATTCGGTGGCCGATTCTTCTATCGCGGCGATAATCTGGAAGGTTTCAACTTTCACCGCGAGAAGGCCCCATTAGCGGTCTTGCTCAGCGAATTGTTGCGGTTGTCCAGCATGCCCGAGGAAAAGCGGCATTTCCTGTATGCCAACGCGGCAACCGCGCCTGAGCATTTGCCGGGGTGGTTGGCAGCCAATCCGATCAACCTGCCGCTGGGCGGAGCGACGCCAAGGCTGTGGATCGGCAACGGATCGCAGACCGCGACACATTATGACGGCTCGACGAACCTTGCCTGCGTAGTCGCCGGCCGACGCCGCTTCACGCTGTTCCCGCCGAACCAGGTCGGCAATCTGTATATCGGACCACTCGACCGGACGCTGGCAGGGCCGCCGTCCAGCATGGTCGATCCGTTGGCGCCGGACCTGCACCAGTTTCCGCGATATGCCGAGGCGCTGCGTCATGCACTGGTCGCCGATTTAGGGCCGGGTGATGCGTTGTTCATCCCGGCGATCTGGTGGCATCATGTCCAGGCGTTCGGGACGCTCAATGTGTTGTGCAATTACTGGTGGGCGTTCGATCCGACGGTTTCGGCGTTTCACGCGATGGTCCATGCCATGATGGCGGTGCGCGATCGCCCGCCGGCGGAGAAGGCGGGGTGGCGAGCCTGGTTCGAGCATTACGTGTTCGACGACGATGCGGCGGCGGCTGGCGATCATCTGCCCACGGCAGCGCGTGGCGTGCTCGGCCCAGCCTCGCCAGATCGTACCGAGCGGATCCGCGGCTATCTGTTGAAAGCGCTACAGCGACGCTGACCGGGTGCCGTCGATGAAGCCGGCTTAGGCAGGCGGCGGGTTGCATTTGGTCGCCTTGCCGCCATCATCGACGATGCCCGGGACGACCGGACGTCTTGCGTACACGTTTGCGACCATCGAAACGTAAGCCGTGTCGGTCGAGTTTAGTCGCAGCCGCAACGACGGTGAGCGGCTCGAGCATCAGCCGATACGGTTCACGCCAACCTTGCGAGCGCATGGGCATGGGATGGCATATGCGTCAGTGAAGTAGCGACTACGCGTTCGATCTGCGCCAACCGATTGGCGGCGGTCTCGATCGGTATGCCGTCGCAGATCGGATCGTAGCCTGAGACGGGGGCGTTCTGTCCGGTCAACACAGCGAGCCAGCTGGTTTCGTTGAACAGTTCGTCGGCCTCTCGAAAGATGCGGCCGCCGGCGCAAAACAATGCAAGCTTTTCGGCCAAGCCTTCCGGGATCGCTGCTGCTGCGCGGTCGCGCCAGAAGGGTTCGGCGCGCGCATTCAAATGGTAATGTGCGACGAGGAAGTCTCGGATGCGACTGAATTCCGCGGTCATGATGCGGTTGTAGCGCTCGACCACGGCCGGGGCGGGACGCGCGCCCGTCGGCAACATCCTGAGCAGATGCTGCAATCCGCTTTGCACCAGATGAATGCTGGTGGATTCAAGCGGCTCCATGAACCCGGCCGCCAGACCCAGGGCGATGCAGTTGCCGCTCCAGAAGTAATTGCGATGGCCAGTTGCAAAACGGATCACACGAGGGTCGGCAAGCGTCTCGCCTTCCACCCCGGCCAGCAACGTAGCGGTCGCCTCGTCCTCGCTAATATGGCGGCTGGAGAAGACATGGCCGTTGCCGGTGCGGTGCTGCAACGGGATACGCCAGCGCCAGCCGGCACGCTCGGCAATCGCCCGGGTGAGCGGCAGCGGTGCGGCGTCGGCAACCGAAGGCACTGCGACGGCACGGTCGCAGGGCAGCCATTCGGCCCAGTCGGTCCATCCTGCCTCCATCCCGCCTTCGATCAAGAGGGCGCGAAAGCCGGAGCAGTCGAGGAACATGTCGCCGGCGATGCGGCTGCCGTCGGCGAGATGGACGGCCGCGATACCCGCCGGGCCGCGTTCGACGCGTTCGACCAGCCCTTCGTGGCGGACGACGCCGTATGCCTCGGCCTGCGTGCGCAAGAACGCGGCGTAGCGCCCGGCGTCGAAATGATAGGCATAGCCGATCCGCGAGAGGGGTGAGTCGCCATTGGCAATCGGGCGTGAGAAACGGCCGGTCTCCGCCGCGCGCGCCTCGAGTGAATAGGCACCCAGCGGGGCTGCGAGGCCCGCATGCCGTGCGCGCAACCATTGCGCCGCGAACGATACGCCAGCGATGTCGGTCCCGATCTGGCCAAACGGATGGACATAGGACTCGCCCGGACGCGTCCAGCCTTCGAACCGGATGCCGAGCTTGTAGCTGCCGCCGGTCGCGCGGAGGAAGGCGTCCTCGTCGATCCCGAGCATCGCGTGGAAAGTACGGATCGGCGGGATCGTTGCTTCGCCCACGCCGACCGTGGGGATATCGTCCGATTCGATCAACGTCACGCGTGTGCCGGCAGGGCCAAGCAGTCGCCCGAACGCGACCGCGGCCATCCAGCCCGCGGTGCCGCCACCGACGATCGTTACAGATCGTAGCGCGTCGGTCATGCGCGCACACGCGTCGGGCTGGTACGGGCGAGATAGTCTTCGTGGCGCGGCATCCGGGCTGCGGCGTCTGCGAACATCGCGCGCAACCGATCAAACCGGGGGTCTACGTCGCGGGCGTCGACCGTATCGGCAAGACGGTCCCAGCCCTCGGGAACGATGCCTTGCCCCAGCAACACTGCGACCCAGCTTGCTTCGGCGAACAGATCGTCCTCCCATCGGAACAGTCGTCCGCGACGTCGCCACAGGGCAATCTTCTCGGCCAGACTATCGGGGATCGCCCGCGCCCCGGCCTCGCGCCAGAACGGGGAATCGGTCCGGCGGGTCGCGTGATAGTGAAGCGCCAGGAAGTCGCGAACCTGGTCGAACTGCGTTTCGGCAAGACGATTATAGGTATCGATCTCGACCGGCGAGAAACCTTGGTCGGGGAACAACGCCAGCAGCTTCGAGATACCGGTCTGCACCATGTGGATACTGGTGGATTCGAGCGGCTCGGTGAAGCCGGAGGCTAGGCCGAGCGCGACGACGTTGCCTATCCACTGTTTTCGGCGTCGCCCTGCCGTGAAACGCAGGATGCGAGGGTCGGCAAGCGGCGGCCCATCTACACCGTCGAGCAAGGTCGTGGCGGCCTCGTCGTCCGAGCAATGCGCGCTGCTGTAGACATAGCCGTTGCCGGTGCGGTGTTGCAGCGGAATGCGCCATTGCCATCCGGCTTCGCGCGCGGTCGACCGGGTGTATGGCGTGATCGCGGTGCCGGTATTGGCGGTCGGCATCGCGACGGCGCGGTCGCAGGGCAACCAGCGCGTCCAGTCCTCGTAACCGGCACCGAGCGCCTGCTCGATCAGCAACCCGCGGAAGCCGGAGCAGTCGAGGAACAGGTCGCCTTCGATCCGGCGGTCGCCGGCGAGCGTGACATGACGGACGTGTCCGGTATGGCCGTCAAGCGCGACATCGCCGATCTCGCCCTCGATCCTAGTGACGCCGTCGCGTTCCGCACGACCTCGTAGGAACCGAGCGTAAAGGCCGGCGTCGAAATGATAGGCATGCGCCATCTGTGACAATATCGATGCCGGGTCGGGCGAGGGGGGGGCGAACCGCCCGGCCCGCGCGGCTACCGCGCACAGCGAGTAGGCGTCGATGTTCTCGACCACGCCTGCGGCTCGGCGACGTCGCCAATGTTGGTGGAAGCGGACGCCCTCGATATCGAAGCCGAACCCGCCAAACGGGTGGAGATAGCGTTCGCCGATCGCACCCCAGTCGACGAACTCGATGCCGAGCTTGAAGCTGCCTGCGGTCGCCGCCAGAAACGCCGCTTCGTCGATGCCGAGCATCGCGTTGAAGGCCCGGATCGGCGGGATCGTTGCTTCGCCGACACCGACGGTGCCGATCGTATCGGACTCGATCAGGGTGACGCTGGCGCCCGTCGGGATCAGTCGTGCCAGCGCGGCGGCCGCCATCCAGCCCGCGGTGCCGCCGCCGACGATGACGATGCGGCGGACAGGCGAACCCAGCGTCATGCGGCAGCCAGTTCGGCCATGGCGTGCGCGTAAGGCGGAAGCGCACGGACCTGCGCAATGATCCGCGCGCGATGATCGGCGAAATGCTGCTGGATCGTCGCCAGGGGCAGCGCATCGGCGCGCGCGTCGTACCGCCGTGGCACAAGACCCATCGCGTCGAACATCGCGGCCCAGTCCTCCTCTTCGAACGGTTCGTCGTCGAACATCGGCAGACGTCCGCGGGCAGCAAATAGAGTGCGTTTCGCCTCGACGGCATCGGGAAGCACCGGTTCGCTGCGCTCGTCCCCGATCGCGTTTGAACCGCGGGCTGCGGCCTTCTGTGCGATGACGAAGTTGCGGGCGCCCGTCATGGCGTTTGCCGTAAATCTATTGAACGCCGTGGCTTCGACGGGTGCGCGGCATTCTGCGGGCCAAAGCTGGATGAGCTGCGCCAGCGACCGCAGCAGCACCGTCAGCGCGGTTGGGTGCAGTGGCTCGATAAGACCTGCAGCGGCGCCGAGTGCGATACAGTTGCCGTGCCAGGCCTCGACGCGGCGGCCGGCACGGAACGGCGTGCCCTCGCCACCCGCGGTACAGGTCAAACGCACGTCGGCGCCACCGAGGGGCCAGGTTGCGGTCCAGCCCGAACCCTGCACATCGATTTGCGTGTAGGGTGGCGGTGCGCCTGCTGCCGACAGCGTTTGCGTATGCGTCCGGTCACACGGCAGCCAAGCCGACCAATCGTCGAATGCCGGCGCCGTCCGGCTCGCGATGCGCGCGCTGCTGCCGGAACAGTCCAGCACGAGCAACGGTGCGATATCGGTGCCGTCCGCCAATTTCAACATCTCGACGATGCCGTTCGCGTCGATCCGTGGGTCGGCCAACGGTGCGTTCGCGCACGACGCACCGAAGTTCATCGCGGCCGCGCGTAGCACCGCGGTGTAGCGTTCGACCGGCAGATGCAACGCATGCGCGATCGGGGCTTCGAGAGCGAACCGGCCGGCCTGTGCGGCAACCGCAGACAAGGCATAGTCGGCCAGACGCACATGGGCCCCGTCCTTGCGCAGCCGCCCGGCAAGCTGGTGAAACGCAATCCCCTGAAGCGGCATGCCCGTTTCGCCGTAGGACAGGAACGCCGCGGTGCCGTCCTTGCGCCAGCCACCGAACGCGACGCCGAGCGCATGGCCTCCGCCGGTTGCGCGGACAAGCGCCGTCGGTTCGATACCAAGATCGGCGTGAAACCCGCCAAGCGCTGGCGGCACCGCTATCACCGGCGCAAAATCGCCTAGCCCGTCGCCAGTCGTGCCATCGTCGATCACGACGACATGATAGGCGTCACGAGGCAGGCGACGGGCAAGCGCGGCGGCGGTCATCCAGCCGCACAGGTTCGCGCCTAGGATTGCAACGGTCTGGCTCATGCCGCGGCCTTGATCCGTCCTATATAGTCTTCGTGCAAGGGCATCGCTTTGGCTGCACTCGCACAGGCGGCGGCGACCCTGGTGACATGGGCCCGCGATGTTGCCATCGTGATATCCGCTATCAACGGGTTCACGCGATCCGGCATGATGCGTTGGCCGTAATAGACGGCAAGCCAACTCGCCGGCAGGAACATGCCCTCTCGATAGGATGCGACGATGCCCCGCTCGCGGAATTCGGCGATCTTCTCGGTCAGCGACGAGGGCAGGGTCATGGTTCGCATGTAGCGCCAGAATGGCGTGTCGTCGCGTTCCGTGGCGCAGTAGTGCAGCACCAGGAAGTCACGGACCCGGTCATATTCCAATGCCATCGCGCGGTTGAACTCCGCCGCATCCGCTGGGTCGAACACGCCACCGGATGGAAACAGTTCGATGAGCTTGCCAATCGCGAGCTGGATCAGGTGGATGCTGGTCGATTCGAGTGGTTCGAGAAACCCCGCGGACAAGCCGATCGCGACGCAGTTCCCAACCCATTGCCGATCTCGCCGGCCCGTCCGAAAGCGCAGCATGCGCGGTTCGGCAAGCGCCTCGCCCTCCAGGTTATCCATCAACACCGCACGTGCGGTTTCCGGATCGGTGAACCGTGTCGAGAAGACGTGACCGTTCCCCGTGCGATGCTGGAGTGGAATGCGCCATTGCCATCCAGCTTCGCGCGCAGTCGCCCGCGTGTACGGCGTCAACGCACCGGCATTGGCGGTCGGGACCGCCCAAGCAGCATTGCACGGCAGCCAGTGCGACCAATCCTCATGTCCGACTTTTAGTGCGCCATCGATTAGGAGTGCGCGAAAGCCCGAACAGTCGATGAACAGGTCACCCGCGATCCGTCGACCATCGGCAAGGCGAACCGCGTCTATACCGCCCGCGCTTTGCTCGACCGCATCGACGCGTCCTTCGATCCGGACGACGCCGCGCGCTTCGGAATAGTCGCGCAGATAGGCAGCGTAGAGCGTCGCATCGAACTGATAGGCGTAGGAATAGGTCGACCCGATCGAGCGCGGATCCTCAAGCGGCGGCGTAAAACGATTGTCGCGCGCGGCGACGATCGGCAGCGAGCAGTCTTCCAGCTTCGGTAAGCCGTCAGCGCCACCGCGCGTCGCGTGCGCCCAATACTGGTGGAAAGGCAGGCCATCGATGTCGTGCCCGAAATCGCCAAAGGGATGGATGTAGCTGTCGCCGATACGGCCCCAATCGCGAAATTCGATGCCAAGCTTGAACGTCGCATTTGTACGACGAATAAAGTCGGCTTCGTCGATACCCAATTTTTGATTGAAGAATCGGATGTGCGGAACCGTCGCTTCGCCGACGCCGACCGTTCCGATGTCTTCCGACTCGACCAGGGTCACGTCGGCAAGTCGCCCGGCGAAACTCATCGCCAGTGTTGCGGCAGTCATCCAACCGGCGGTACCGCCACCAATGATCACGACTTGTATGCGGGCGCTCATGGCCAATCGTCATCCTCTCTGTGTTGTATCTTAGCAACTGCGCGCTCATTTCCGAACGTTCTTAACCTTTTATGTAGCTGTTACATTCGTGTGACGCTACCTCGCCCGGCAGATAAAGCGCGCCAACAAATGATAGCGCTATCTGTAAAGGGGATGCCAAACGTCATGACCACTGCGAATATCCTAGTTGCGTCTCGTCGTGTTGGTGCGTTGAAAGGCGGGGCATCGTTGATCGCGCTCTGCTTGGCCGCCGCACCGCAAGCGTTGCAGGCCCAGCAAGCTGAGCCGGTTCCCACGCAGAGCACGCCGACGGCGGCGGCGCTTGACCGTACCGCACCTTCAGATCGGGCGGCGGCGGCCAGTGCGGATACGTCCGTTTCGGGGCAGGCGCAGCCTTCCGCAAACGCGCAGGTTCCCTCGGGCGGTGCTAGGCCGACTCAGGCCGAGCAATCGACTGCGACACCGCAGAGTGAGGCCGCCAACCAGGACATCGTGGTCACCGGCATTCGTCGCAGTCTGCAGAGCGCGCAGGCGATCAAGAAGAATTCCGAAGTCGTCGTAGACTCGATTTCGGCTGAGGATATCGGTGCATTGCCGGACCGTTCGGTCACCGAAGCATTGCAGCGCGTTCCGGGCGTGTCGATTAGCCACTTCTCCGCTGGCGTCGATCCGGACCACTTCTCGACGGAAGGGTCGGGTGTCGTCGTTCGCGGTCTCACCTACACGCGCTCCGAGATCAACGGCCGCGATTCGTTCAGTGCGAACAACGGTCGTGGCCTGTCGTTCGCCGATGTTCCTTCGGAATTGCTGGGCGGCGTCGACGTGTTCAAGAGCCCGTCGGCCGACATGATCGAAGGGGGCATTGCCGGTACGGTCAATTTGCGGACTCGCCTGCCGTTCGATTCCACCGGGCTTTCGCTGGGCGGCACGCTGGAGAACAACTACGGAGATTTCGTCAAGAAGTCTTCGCCGACCGTTTCTGTCCTCGCCAGCGATCGCTGGCACACCGGCATCGGCCAGTTCGGCCTGCTTGGCAGCTTCGTGCGATCGCAGGTTCGCTCACGCGCGGACAGCGTCCAGATCTCGAACTGGGGCGAACGCGTACTCACGAGCGGGGGCGACCTGCTACAGCCGCTCGGCGCCAACAACCTTCCGAACGTCGGGACGACGGTGTACGTGCCGCGCGGTGCGGCGATCCGCAGCCAGGAATTCAACCGTACGCGCTACGGGTATTCGGCGGCTGGCCAGTGGCGCAGCAACGACGAGAAGATGACCGCGACCGCGCAGTTCCTGCGCGCGGATTCGCGCGAGGCCTGGACCGAGAACTCGATCGAAGTCGCTACCGACAACGTTTTGACCGCGGGGGACTCCCAGCCATTCCCCGGCACGAGCTTCGCGTATGACGACGACAATGCGTTCACCAGCGGTCTCATCACCGGTCCGAACGGCTATCGCGCCGATCAGGGTAGCGACATGCGTACGCCGACCAATGGCTTGCAGAGCAACAACATCGCGCGCGGCAACACGGCACGTTACATCACCAACGACGCCAGCTTCAACTTCAAGTGGCAGCCGACGACGCGTCTGGGCGTGACCGTCGACTACCAGCACGTCTGGTCGAAGGTAAACGTTAGCGATCTCACCGTCTGGGGGACGACCTACCAGAATGCCGACATTCGATTGAACGGCAGCGACCCGGCCTATGTGAACTTCATTCCCGTTACCAACGGCGCCAACAACTACCAGAATGCGGCGCATCCGAGCTACGCGGACCCGTATAACAGCTTCTACCGGTCGGCGATGGACCATATCGAGGACAGCAAGGGCAACGAAGACGCCGCGCGCATCGATCTGGACTATTCGTTCCCGGAGGAAAGCTGGCTGACGTCGATCCGCGCCGGCTATCGCTTCTCCGATCGTCAGAACGAAGCGCGGTCGACCGCGTATAACTGGGGCGTGTTGAGCGAGATCTGGGGCGGCGGCGATGGCAGCATGACCGCACCGGGGTCGACCGGCGGACCGGTATGGTTCGACCGCCCGATCGATGGCAATCCGACGACCCGCGACGCGGGCGCGCCGGGGCCGCAACAGGCCTTCACCTACGATAATTTCTTCCGTGGGCAGGCCAATGATGCGTCCAACGGTGGCCGTGTATTCTATCCGGGTAGCCAGCTTCAGGATTACGGCGCCGCGGTCCAGCAGATCAGCCAGATCGCGCACGAATGGCGTAATTTTACGTCGACCAATTCGGGCGCGGATGGCTGGGTGCCGCTGGCGCAGCGTTCGGGCGTGATTGCTGGAACGCCGTTCCGTCCGGGCGAGGTAAATCCGGTCAGCGAGCGTAACAACGCCGCCTATCTCGCAGTCCGCTTCGGCAACGATTTGTCGAACGGGTGGAATCTGAGCGGCAATGTCGGCGTGCGCTACACCAAGACACGGCGTATCTCGTCGGGCTTCTTCTCGTTCCCGAACCAATCGTTCAGTTGCGTTCCACCCGCCAACGGCACTGCAATCTCGCGGTTCTGTGCGCTGCCGGACGCGACCCGCGCAGCTGCATTGGCGTTCCAAAACGGCAATCTCGTGCCGAACAATACCAAGCTGACCTATGACTACTTCCTGCCGAGCTTCAACGTGAAGCTGGCGGTAGGGGGTGGCCTGCAGTTCCGCGCCGCGTTCAACAAAAGCGTCGCACCGCCCGATTTCGGGCAGACCCGGTCGTTCTACAATATCGGGCTGACGACCAGCGACCAGACGATCCTGTTCAACGGCGGACCGGTGGCGATCTTCGACGTCGGCAACCCGAACCTCAAGCCGGTCCGTGCCGACAATTACGATCTGACTGCGGAATGGTATTTCTCGAGCGTCGGTCAGCTGACCTTCTCGGCGTTCGCGAAGAACCTGTACGGCGTACAGTCCGTCGGGACGCAGCGCTTGTCGTTCACCAACAATGGCTCGACGTTCGATGCCATCGTCACGACGCCGCTGAACTCGGGGGATACGGGCAAGGTGCGCGGGTTCGAGGTCGGGTACCAGCAGACCTATGGCTTCCTGCCGTCGGTGCTAGGCGGTCTCGGGCTCTCGGCGAACTTCACCTATGTGCATTCGACGGGTGTGTCGCAGCAACAGCTGGACCCGAACGATCCGAACGTAACGGCGGGGATCATCTCCTCCGTCGATACCGGGAAGCTGCCGTTGCAGGGGTTGTCGAAGTACCAGTTCAATATCGGGCCGTTCTATCAGCGCAATGGCCTGGAACTGCGCGCCGCGTATAACTGGCGGTCACGGAACCTGTTGACGATCCGCGATGTGATCACGCCGTTCGCGCCGGTCTATGCAGAGTCGTACGGGCAGCTCGATGCGTCGGTCTTCTATGCGATCACGCCGGCGGTGCGGATGGGCTTCCAGGGCGTGAACCTGACGAACTCGGTGACGCGGACGTCGTACGTCATCAACGATGACCTGCTGACCCGGCCACGCAACTGGTTCATCAACGATCGCCGCTTCACCTTCTCGATCCGCGTCGCGATCAAGTAAGGCGATAGCTGGCCGGCTGGTCTGGTCGGCTTGATATAATCGTTTGGGGCGTCCCGATCGTACGGGGCGCCCCTTGTTGCGTCCGCGGCGCGGCATGGCGGTGTGGTGGCGGCACTGCGGCGCACGTCTGATCACGTGCAAACCAGTTCACCAGATGTACTCCGCGCTTGCGTCATATTCCGCAACGGCTCACGGCGCCGACAAGGAATAACCCCACGCGGAGAATCCTAATGACCAAGACCGCCGATTACACGCCGCCGAAGATCTGGACTTGGAACAAGGAGAGCGGAGGCCGGTTCGCCAGCATCAACCGCCCGATCGCCGGCGCTACGCACGACAAGGAACTGCCGGTGGGCAAACATCCGCTGCAGCTCTATTCGCTGGCGACGCCCAACGGGGTGAAGGTGACGGTGATGCTCGAGGAGCTTCTCGCTGCTGGTCACACGGGTGCCGAATATGACGCCTGGCTCATCAAGATCATGGACGGCGACCAGTTCGGCAGCGGCTTCGTCGAGGCCAACCCGAACTCGAAAATTCCGGCACTGGTCGATCGCAGTGGTGAAAGCCCGATCCGGGTCTTCGAGTCTGGCTCGATCCTGGTCTATCTCGCCGAGAAGTTCGGTGCGTTCCTGCCCACCGAAGTCGCCAAGCGCGCCGAGGTGCTCTCGTGGCTGTTCTGGCAGATGGGGGCGGGGCCGATGCTCGGCGGTGGGTTCGGGCATTTCTACGCGTACGCGCCGGTAAAGATCGAATATGCGATCGACCGATTCGCGATGGAGGTGAAGCGGCAGCTCGACGTTCTCGACCGGCGCTTGGGCGAGAGCGAGTATCTTGGCAGCGACGAGTATTCGATCGCCGACATGGCGGTGTGGCCTTGGTACGGTGCTCTGGTGAAGGGGCTGGTCTATGAGGCCGCAGAGTTCCTTCAGGTCAACGACTACAAGAACGTCTTGCGCTGGACCGATCTGATCGCCGCGCGGCCCGCAGTGGCGCGTGGGCGGATGGTCAACCGCGTGATGGGTGATCCTTCCAGTCAGCTCCCTGAGCGCCACGACGCCGGCGATTTCGATACGCGGACGCAGGATAAGCTCGACGCCGCAGCGGCTGACGGCGCAACAAGGTGACGCTTCGCTCAAGGCACTGAGCGGTCGTTACCTGGTCACCGCTTTCGCGACGCAATCAGAGCGACCCAGATCGATGCCTGCTGCGGCATCGATCTGGGTCGGCTTTGCTTAGCCGTTTGCCATGCCCTGAATGACACACCGCGCGGGTCCGACGTCGCCTTCGATCACCGCAGCGGTGAAGCGTTCAATGATGGCGAGCAGGCGGCCGGTCTAGACTGTTGCAGCGGTGAGACGCGAGCCATCGATCGATCGGTTTCCCCACTCGACACGAAAACGTTTCGTTTGGAAATGCGCGTCGACAAGTATCAACGGGAAAGGGGCAAACCCTGATGCTCGCGCGGAAAATGAATGTCGCTGATCGCTTCCGTCACGAAGCGGAAGCTGGTGACCCCTACGAGAATCGAACTCGTGCTTACGCCGTGAGAGGGCGTCGTCCTAACCGCTAGACGAAGGGGCCGTTAGCAGAAGCGGGCGTCTACGGAATGGGGTGGCAGGCGTCAAGACAGTTGCCGAACATTCTTGAACGCCCGCAGCATTTTCTTCAGGCGGCGACCTTCTTCCGCTCGGCCATTTCCTCATTGAGCATCTCGGCCAGCAGGAAGGCGAGCTCGAGGCTCTGGCTGGCGTTGAGGCGCGGGTCGCAGTGCGTGTGGTAGCGATCGGCGAGGCTCTGCTCGGTCACGTCGACCGCGCCGCCGGTGCACTCGGTCACGTTCTGGCCGGTCATCTCGGCGTGGATGCCGCCAGCGTGCGTGCCTTCCGCGCGGTGGACCGCGAAGAAGCCGCGGACTTCGGCGAGGATGCGGTCGAACGGACGCGTCTTGTAGCCATTGGCGGCCTTGACGACGTTGCCGTGCATCGGGTCGCAGCTCCAGACAACCGGATGGCCCTCGCGCGTGACGGCACGGACTAGGCGGGGCAGGTTCGCCTCGATCTTGTCGTAGCCATAGCGCGTGATCAGCGTCATCCGACCGGGTACGCGGCCGGGGTTGAGCGTGTCGAGCATCCGCAGCAGCGCGTCGGGCTCGAGGCTCGGGCCGCACTTGATACCGATCGGGTTGCCGATGCCGCGCAGGTATTCGACGTGGCTCGAGCCCTCGAACCGCGTGCGATCGCCGATCCACAGGAAATGCGCGCTGGTGTCGTACCAGTCGCCGGTCAGCGAATCCTGCCGGGTCAGCGCCTGCTCGTACTGGAGCAGCAGCGCCTCGTGGCTGGTGTAGAAATGGGTCTGCGCGAGCTGCGGCACGGTCTCGGGGTCGATTCCGCAGGCCGCCATGAACTCGAGCGCTTCGCCGATCCGGTCCGCGGTCTCGGCATATTTTTTCGACCACGGGCTGCGGCCCATGAAGTCGTGCGTCCAGCGGTGGACCTGGTGCAGGTTCGCGTATCCTCCCTGTGCGAACGCGCGCAGCAGGTTGAGCGTGGCGGCCGACTGCGAATAGGCGCGGATCATCCGCTGGGGATCGGGCGCGCGCGATTCCGCGGTGAAGGCAATGTCGTTGACGTTGTCGCCGCGGTACGAGGGCAGCTCTACGCCGCCGATCGTCTCGGTATCGGTCGAGCGCGGCTTGGCGAACTGGCCCGCCATGCGACCGAGCTTCACCACTGGGAGCTTCGACGCGAACGTCAGGACGACCGCCATCTGCAGAATGACGCGAAACGTGTCGCGGATGTTGTTCGCGCTATGCTCGGCAAAGGACTCGGCGCAGTCGCCGCCCTGCAGCAGGAACGCCTTGCCGGCCGCGACTTCGGCGAGCGATGCGGTCAGGTTGCGCGCCTCACCGGCGAAGACGAGCGGCGGGAAGGTCGCCAGCTGATCGGTCGCGGCGGTCAGCGCTGCGGCGTCGGGATAAGTGGGAAGCTGCCGTGCCTCGTGACGCGTCCAGCTGTCGGGGGCCCAGTTCGCGGCCATATCATGTCGTCCGATTGATGAATTGTGACGGTGGCAATGCGCGAAAACGCCATTTTGCGCAACGAAGTAAAGCTTGGCCGACAGCGGCGAAATGCTGCGCAGGTCGTTCGACCGGATGTGAGTGCTAAATCCATTCATCCTGGATTAAAAAATATATGGCGTCTTCGCTGTCCAATTGGCATGGTCGCCACATGGACATGCCAATGCGTATCATCATCGCACTTTCGATCATCGGCGGGGGTATTTTGGTCGGCGTACCGATCCTGATCATGTACTCGCGCCGCCGCCGCGCCGACAAACTTCGTCGCCGCGGAATCAAGAGCTACAATCGCAGCCCCCGCCCGGCCACGACCCAGACCGGTCAGTAACCCGCGTCGAGATCGGCGACGTTCTTCATCGGCCGACCGGCGAGGAACGCCGCGAGGTTGTCGAGGAACAGTGTCGCCCCGCGAGCGAACATCGTCGTCTGGCTACGGCCAGACAGGTGCATCGTGACGATCGCGTTAGGCGTCGACCAAAGCGGATGATCCGCGGGCAGGGGCTCCGGGCTGGTCGGATCGAGCACGGCCCCGGCAATCGTCCCATCGGTTAGTGCCGCGATCAGCGCATCGTCGTCGATCATGTCGCCGCGCGCGATGTTGATCAGCCAGGCGGACGGCTTCATCCGGTGTAACTCTTCGCGACCGATCATCGCGTGCGTCGCGTCGGTCGAGGGCGCGGCGAGGATTACCCAGTCGAACGCGTCGAGCCGATCGCGCCAAGCGTCGGGCGTGACCGTGCCATCGCGGCCGGTGCGCGTTACGCCGGTGACCTCGACCCCGAACGCGCTCAATCGGTCGCCGATCATCTTGCCGATCGTGCCATAGCCAATGACAAGTGCCTTGGTTCCGGCGAGTTCGATCTTGCCGGGCGCGTCCTTCAACCACTCATGACGGTCCTGCGCGCGGACGACGGTATCGAAGCGCTTGGCGGCGACGAGCACCGCCATCACCGCATATTCAGCGACCGCGACGGCGTTGATGCCGGCACCATTGGTCAAAGTAACGGCGTTCTCCCGCAGAGTGTCGAGCGGGAACGCGTCAAGCCCGGAATAGATCGTCGAGACCCATTTGAGGTTCGGCCCGGCATGGCGGATCGCGTCGGCGACGAGTTCGGTCGGCTGCATATCCACCCAGGCGATCTCCGCGTCTGCGATCATCGCGTTGGCTTCGTCCGGCTTGGCGAACCAAGCGACGTCTAGGTCCCCCGGCAGGTGCGGTTCGAGGAGCGGGCGGGCGGCGGCTGGGAGGACGGCTTTCATCCGGGGAACATCGGCGTGCGGCGGGGCATGTCAAGTTATGCCGCGCTCTGCGACGGATCGGTCCCGCGTTCCCCTGCAGTAACACGCTGCCATAATGGTCTCGTCATCCCCGCGCAGGCGGGGATGACGATGCTCAAGGGCTCGCGATTTAACCGTGAGGCTTGCCAGTATGGGTTCCCGCCTGCGCGGGAATGACGATCAGATTTTCCCTGTGGCCTTAGTTCCTGGACCTACCCGACGTGCTCACACCACCACGATCTTCCAGTCCCAACCTAGCGAATCGCCATCCATCACCTCGACACCTGCGGCGGCGAGTTCGTCGCGGATCGCGTCCGATCGCCCGAAGTCTTTCGCAGCGCGCGCATCGCGGCGATCCGCCAGCCGTGCGGCGATCGCATCCTCGTCGATCGTCGCCGTGATTGGCCGGATCCGCAGGTCCTCGCGGCGGATCGTCGCCAGGTCCAGCCCCAGTACCGCGTCGAAATCGTCCAGCGCAGCGACACGGTCCGCAGGCGCGACCCGCTTGTCCGCAAGCAGTTCGTCGAGAATCGGCAGCGCGCGCGGCGTGGCGAGATCGTCCGAGACGGCCTCCTCCAGTCGGTCGGCATAGGCATGCGCGCTACCCGACGGGCCGCCGGGCTCGCGAGCGCGCAACGTCTCGACCGCTTGCACCATGCGCTTCAGGCGGATCGCCGCCGCGGCCAGATTCTCCCAGGAGAATTCCAGCTCGCTTCGATAATGCGCCTGGAGGCACATCAGTCGGTAGGCGAGGGGGTGGAAGCCGCGGTCGACGATCGTCTGCATGGTCGTGAACTGGCCGGTCGACTTCGACATCTTGCCCGCGCGCTCGACGAGGAAGTTGTTGTGCATCCAGACGCTCGCGCCGGTATCCGCGCAATCACAATGCGCCTGGTTCTGCGCGATCTCGTTGGGGTGGTGGATCTCGCGGTGGTCGATCCCGCCGGTGTGGATGTCGAAATGCGCGCCGAGGTAATGTTTGCTCATCACCGAGCATTCGAGATGCCAGCCGGGCGCCCCGCGACCCCAAGGCGAATCCCATTCCATCTGGCGGTTCTCGCCGGGCGTGGACGTACGCCAGATCGCGAAGTCCTGCGGGTTGCGCTTGCCGGCGACCGGCTCGATCCGACTTTCGACATCATCGGTCGCAGCCCGTGCGAGGCGACCATAGTCCGGGACAGTCGTCACGTCGAAATACAGCCCGCTGTCGAGCGTGTAGCAATGCTTCGGCGCGATCTGCTCGGCGAACGCGATCATCTCGGCGATGTGATCCGTCGCGACCGCCCAGCGGGCCGGCGGCACGACGTTGAGGCGCGCGACGTCGCGTTTGAACACGTCGGTATAATAGGCCGCGATCTCCCAGATCGAGCGTCCTTGTGCGGCGGCGGCCTTCTCCATCTTGTCGTCGCCGACATCGGCGTCGGAGGTCAGGTGGCCGACATCGGTGATGTTGATGATGTGGGTCGTCGGCCACCCCTTCCACCGCAGCACGCGACCCAGCGTATCCGCGAACAGGAACGCGCGCATGTTGCCGATATGCTGGTAATTATAGACGGTCGGCCCGCAGGTGTAGAGCCCGACATTGGTTGGATCGATCGGCTGGAAGGTCTCGAGCTGGCGCGAGAGGCTGTTGTACAGTGTCAGGGGGATGCGGGTCATGGCCTGCTCTTAGCGCTGCATGCGCCCTCCCGCAAAGGCGCTGACATGCCGGGCAGACCCGCCAAAATAAGTGGTTTGGCTTGAAACGACGGTGCTCCGCTGATAGGGGGCCCAGTTCATGCGGCGCGGACCTGTTCGCGACGGCAAAAATCTATTCGTCCGGAGCTTATCGGGTTTATGCAGATCATCGTACGCGACAACAACGTCGACCAGGCCCTTCGCGCGCTTAAGAAGAAGCTGCAGCGCGAGGGCGTGTATCGCGAGATGAAGCTGCGCCGGCATTACGAAAAGCCGTCCGAGAAGCGCGCACGTGAGCGTGCAGCAGCGATCCGTCGCTCGCGCAAGCTCGACCGCAAGCGCGCAGAGCGCGACGGCGCACGCTAAGATTTTGTCGGCCGTACCCGGCGAGCGGGTGGGTCGATAGTTCGGGGTGTCGTGATCGGCACCCCAATTGCTTTCCAACGGCACGCGCGGCGCTCCGGCGTGACCAGATGACCGGGGCCTGATCCGATGTCGACCGTCACCGCAGTGCCGCTGCAGCCAACCAAGCGCAGCTACCTCGTCTATCTCTGGGTTGGTATCGCGCTTGCGCTGATCGCCGCGGTTGCGCTGGCGCGTCAGGGTGACGATCCCCTGGCCCGCAATGCGCGCGCGCGGGGCGTGGTCGTTACCGCATCCGGCCTGCAGTACAAGGTCATCGCGCCCGGCAAGCCCGGTGCGGCCAAGCCTACCGACGCCGACGTCGCGCTGGTGAATTACGAGGGTAAGCTGCTCAACGGCACCACCTTCGACAAGTCGCAGCAGCCGGCGCCGATGCCCGTCACCGGCGTGGTCCCCGGTTTCTCCGAGGCGCTGAAGCTGATGCCGAAGGGGGCGAAGTACCGCTTCTGGATGAAGCCGGTGCTTGGCTATGGCGACAAGGCTAACGGTCCGATTCCGGCGAATTCGACGCTCGTGTTCGACGTCGAGTTGCTCGACTTCCTGCCACAGAGCGTGGTCCAGCAGATGCAGGCGCAGGCGCAGATGGGTCGCGGCGCTCCTGGTGGTATGCCAGGCGGTGCGCCGGGCGGCATGCCCGGTGGCGCGCAGACGCCGCCGTCTCAGTAAGTGATGGTGGGGGTATGGGTCTGAACCCGTACCGCGATAGAATATCGGATTTGCAACGCGTCTCGCTTCATTGCGGGGCGCGTTCTGCGTTCAGGCCAGGCGTCGTGCCGTTATGCGCGAGCCTGTGATGAGCTTGCTCGTTCGGTCGGCGGACAAGTGGGCTACCCGGTAGAAGGTTGACCTGATCCGGTAGAGGATCGGCGTGCAATCCATTCGCAGCGGAGGATGGCGTAGAGGGCATTAGGCTGACCTGTATGGCAGTCGGGTGCTGCGAGGTCAGTAAGTTCAGACGTCGTTCGGATGAGCAACGCGGCGATACGTCGTCGCAGGTATTGTTTCGGCTTCCGGCGCTAAGGCTGATGCCACCTCATGCTCAGCCATCCTGAGCAAGTGCGGGTTCTAGTCCGCTCTGCACGGAATAGCGCAGCCGGAGCCTACCGGATGCCTTTGGCCATCGACGGTATGGAGCAGATCGGGGGCTGAGTTCTAAGCGTGACACGGCAGCACATTGTGCTTCGGCATGCACTGGACGGCCTGTCCAAAGAACGGCAGGCAAAAAAATAGCGGCCCGAAGACCGCTATTTCTCGAACTAAAGTCGTAAGACTTAGTTGCTGTCCGAATCGTCGTCGTTGTCTGCAACGATAACGATACCGGCGATAACTGCAGCTGCTGCGAGAACCGCAACGATGATGCCGCCGCCAGCGAGCTCGTTCTTGTCAGCCGAAACCGAACCCGAACGGACCGAATGTGCAACCGACAGATTTGCCGGTGCTGCCATGGCCGGAGCAACTGCCATCGTGGCTGCTGCTGCGGTCAGGAGATACTTCCCAAGACGCATGATGAACTCCCTTTGTGCTCGTCGCGGCAGGCAATGGCATAAAACCTTACCCAACGCAACTAAGGCCCTTTGTAACAACGCGAAGAGGATCGCACTGTTGCGGCAGTGCAACACACACTTCCGCTGTTTCTCTATAGCCGAGGTGCGCCACGAAGAAAGCGTTCGCGTGCAAACCGCATGATATTCGCGGTGAGACGCTTCAGTTCGTCTTTGGCGCTATGGCGGTGCCGGTCTGGAGCGCCCAGGTTTCCGCGCCTTCCATCCCCAGCGCGGTCAGGCGGCCCGACGCGTAGGCGCCGGTGTCGATGCCGATTCGGTGCCCGCGTCGTTCGATCTCGTCGGTCATGGTGTGGCCGTGAACGATCGTCTTTTCCAACGCCGAGCGATGATCGAGGAAGGGATCGCGAATCCACCGCAGGTCCGACGTGCGCTGGAGATCGAGCGGCGTGTCAGGGCGTACGCCGGCGTGGACGAACGCGTAGTCGCCGATCACGATCATGTCCTCGAACTTGCGCAAGAACTCGCGGTGTTCGTCCGGCACGAGCGTTTCGAGCCGTTGCACCAGCTCTTCATAGTCGAGTCGCTCATATTCCGCAGCTTCCATGCCGTAGCTCAGCACCGTCTCGCGCCCGCCGATGCGGCAGAACAACCGGAGCGCCTTGGGTTCGCCGTCGAGCGCACCGAGGAAGATCTCTTCGTGATTACCGAGCAGGAAGCGGACGTCGGGGCGGTCGGGGCGGGCATGCGCCAGCGCGCGCAACCGATCGATCACTGCCGCCGAAGCAGGCCCCCGGTCGACGATGTCGCCGAGGAATATCAAGGTCGTTTCCGCTGCACTGCGGTCGCGTTCGTCCGCCTCGATCAACCCGATCAGTTCGTCGAGCAGATCGGCGCGGCCGTGAATGTCGCCCACGGCATAGACGCGGCGACCGGGAGGAACCTGCGGTTGAGTCGGCTTGGCAACGCTACGGGACTTGAAAAGCTTTGAAATCATGCTGCAATCGATGTGGGGAGGAAGATGTACGGGACCTGATCGAACGCGTCACTCGAACGCGCGGGCGCAGGCGATCGCATAGGATGTTCCGGCGGGCGTCGCAACGCATCGCCGCGACGGGGTGTGACGCATTGCCGCGACAGGGCGCGCGGGGCTTGCGGTCGTGCAGCATGACGCAGGGGCGCAGGACGGCTATGGGAACGCCATGTCGATGATCTCCCGCCTCGCGCCGTTCCTGATGCTCACGGCCGCGGCGCCAACAGCTTTGCCTGCCGAACCGATGCCCGTGGCCGATACGGCGCCCTCGGCTGCGTTCTTCGACACGTTGCGCGCTGCCGATCTCCGGCTGGCGACGATCGCGTATCGGTTGACCACCGCGAACGCCGCATTGTGCGACCGCCTCCAGCCGCAGATCGGCATGCCGATCCATGCGCTGACGCAATATGGCCCCGGTGCGCGCAAGGCCGCTGCGGCCACCTTCGGGTTCGAATCCACGATCGGTGTCGAGGCGGTCGTCGCCGGCGGTCCAGCCGACCGCGCGGGGGTTCGTCCCAACGACTCGATAATAGCGATCGACGATCGACCACAACCCGACCTGCCGTCCGCCGATGCGCCCGAAAGCGCGGCGGCACGCGATGCCGCGGAAGCGGTCATCACCGAGGCGCCGGTCGGAAAGCCGTTGCGAGTGACGGTGCTGCGCGACGGCAAACGCTTGCCGATCTCGATCACTCCGGTCACCGGATGCCGGTCGCGGTTCGAGATTCTGCTGGGCAGTGGCCTGGATGCGAGCGCGGACGGGGCGATCGTGCAACTCGGTGAGCGGTTCTTCGAAGGCTATACCGACGAGGAGATCGCCGTCGTCGTCGCGCATGAACTCTCGCACAACATCCTGCGTCACCGCGCCCGGCTGGATGCGGCGAAGATCAATCGGGGCCTGCTGGCGGAACTCGGTCGCAACGGCCGCCTGATCCGCGAGACCGAGGATCAGGCGGATCTGCTCGGCATCTACCTGCTTGCGAACACCGGTTACGACCCGATGTCGGCCCCGAAATTCTGGCGGAGCAAGGGCGGCGCGATCGACGGCGGGCTGTTCCGCAGCCGCACGCACGCCTCGTCGAAGGTGCGCGCCGAGGCGCTGGAGGCCGCCGCGCGCGACATCGCGGCGACCTCGACGCGGCCGATCATCCCGCCAGTCGTTGCGACTCGAAACGTGCCGTTGCGCTGACTGCGGGCAGCGCCGCACGCGGCTGATCCGGCCAGATACCGCGCGTGTCGAGCACCGCCTTGTCGGCGCGCTCCTCGAGCGGGATCGACTTGAACACGTCGTGGTCGACCAGCACGATCATGATCGAACACGTCTCGATCGCGGTATCGACGTCGATCAGCGTCGCGCCGGTATCCGCCAGCACGGCCGGCAGCGTCTGCGCGTAGGGCTCGACGATCCGCACCCGGTCGCCGAACTGACGCGCCACGGCTTCGGCAACCTTGAGGGCAGGGCTCTCGCGGAAGTCGTCAATGTTCGCTTTGAACGCGAGGCCAAGGCACGCGACCGTCGCGCCCGGTGATGCCTCGACGAGAGCGGCGACCCGCGCGATGACGTGGTCGGTCTTGCCGTCGTTGACCTCGCGCGCGGTCCGGATCAGCGGAGTCTGATCCGGGGCTGCGTGCACCAGGAACCACGGATCGACCGCGATGCAATGCCCGCCGACGCCGGGGCCGGGCTGCAGGATGTTGACGCGCGGATGGCGGTTGGCGAGGCGGATCACCTCCCACACGTCGACGCCCATCGTGTCGGCGATCAGCGACAGTTCGTTGGCGAACGCGATGTTGACGTCGCGAAACGCATTCTCGGTAAGCTTCGTCATTTCCGCCGCGCGCGCGGTCGTGGTCACGCAGGCGCCGCGGACGAAGCGACGGTAGAAGGTCAGCGCCTTACGCGCACACCGCGGCGTGATGCCGCCGATGACCCGGTCGTTGTCGATCAGCTCGACCAGGATGCGGCCGGGCAATACGCGCTCCGGGCAATAGGCGATCGCGATATCCGCTTGGTCGCCGGTCTTGCCCGGTACGCGCAGATCGGGGCGCAGGCCTGCCAGCAGGTCGCGAACCTTCTCCGTCGTACCGACCGGCGAGGTCGATTCGAGGATGATCGTATCACCTGCCTTCAGCACGCTCGCGATCGTCGTCGCGGCGTCGAGGACGTAGCGGATGTTGGGTGCGTGATCGGCGTCGAACGGAGTCGGTACCGCGATCACGAACACGTCGGCAGGCTCGATCGCGGTCGAGGCGCGCAACGTGCCGCGCGCGACGACGCCCGAGACGAGGCCGTCCAGATCGACCTCCTCGATGTGCACGCGGCCGGAATTGACCGTCTCCACGACCGATTCGGTCACGTCGACACCAAGCACCTGCGCCCCCGTCCGCGCGATGATCGCTGCCGTCGGAAGGCCGATATAGCCGAGCCCGAGGACGACGACGGTGAGGTTAGAGTCCGACAGCATGCGCAACGACCTTTGCGATTTTGGCGGCGGCATGGCCATCCCCGAACGGGTTATGGGCGCGAGCCATCGCGGAGTAGCGCGACGTGTCGTCGAGCAGGGTGAAGATTTCGGAAACGATGCGGTCCTCGTCGGTGCCGATCAGCCTCGCGGTGCCGGCCGCGACGCCCTCCGGACGCTCGGTCGTCTCGCGCATCACGAGGACCGGCTTGCCGAGCGCAGGTGCCTCCTCCTGCACGCCGCCCGAATCGGTCAGGACGATGTCCGCCATGCCTAGCGCGCGGACGAAGTGCGGGTAATCGAGCGGTTCGATCCGCGCGACGTTGGCGCGGGTGCCGAGGATGTCGTTCATCACCGATACGACGTTCGGGTTCGGATGCACCGGGAACAGCACCGCGACGTCATCGCGCTCCGCAATACGTCCGATCGCGCGCGCGATCGCGGCCATGCCGTCGCCGAAATTCTCGCGGCGATGCGTCGTGACGAGGATAATCCGCTTGCCGGCAAAGCGTGCGGCGATCGCGTCGAGCCCGGCAGCGAGCGACGGGTCAGCCGCGACGCGGTCCGCGGTCCAGTACAAAGCGTCGATCACCGTGTTGCCGGTGACGTGGATCGTGTCCTCGGCGATCGTCTCGCGTCGCAACGCCTCCGCGGCGGTGTCGGTCGGTGCGAAATGCAGCGTGGCGATCGGCGCGACGATGCGACGGTTCACCTCCTCGGGCCAGGGATGGTAGATATCGCCTGACCGCAGCCCCGCCTCGACATGCGCCACCGGCACCTTGCGGTAATAAGCGGCAAGCGCACCCGTCATCGCGGTGGCGGTATCGCCCTGCACGATGACGAGGTCGGGCTGCTCCGCATCCATCACGTCGCCGAGCCCGACCAGCAGCCTTGCAGTGAGGCGATCGAGCGTTTGTCCCGGCTCCATCAGGTCGAGATCGATATCCGGCGCGAGATCGGCGATTGCGAGGACCTGATCGAGCAACCCGCGGTGCTGCGCGGTGACGCAGGTGCGGACGGTCAGGCCGGGGACCACCGCCAACGCCCGGATCACCGGGAAGAGTTTGATCGCTTCGGGCCGCGTGCCGAAGATGACGAGAACTTTGGGCATGATGCAGTCCCTAGATCAACGTCTTTAACGACGCGCTAATTCAATGCGACAATTTGCGCGCAGGCGTAACGATCGGTAGACGGTCCCGCGAGATCAAAGGGAGCATCGAATGACCATAAAGCCGCTGCGCAAGGCCGTGTTTCCGGTCGCAGGACTGGGTACGCGCTTCCTTCCGGCCACCAAGGCCATGCCGAAGGAAATGCTCACCGTCGTCGACAAGCCGCTGATTCAATATGCGGTCGAGGAAGCACTCGAGGCTGGGATCGAGCAGATCATCTTCGTGACCGGGCGCGGCAAGGGCGCGCTCGAGGATCATTTCGATATCTCGTACGAGCTTGAGGATACGATGCGGTCGCGGGGCAAGTCGCTGGACGCGATCAGCAATATCCGGATGAAGCCCGGCTCGCCGGTTTATGTTCGCCAGCAGGAGCCGCTCGGGCTGGGCCATGCGGTCTGGTGCGCGCGAGAGATCGTCGGCGACGAACCGTTCGCGGTCCTGCTCCCCGATGAACTGATGGTCGGCCAGCCCGGCTTCATGAAGCAGATGGTCGAGGCATATAACCAGGTCGGCGGCAATGTGATCGGCGCGCTTGAAGTGCCCGATTCGGAAACCGACAAATACGGCATCATCTCGCCAGGTGCGATCGACGGTCGGCTGACCGAAGTGACCGCGCTCGTCGAAAAACCCAAGCGGGGCACCGCACCGTCGAACCTGATGATCCCGGGGCGCTACATCCTCCAGCCAGAGGTGATGCGGATCCTGGAGACGCAGGAAAAGGGCGCGGGCGACGAGATCCAGCTGACGGACGCAATGGCGCAGTTGATCGGCAACCAGCCGTTCCACGGCTTTACCTTCGACGGCCAGCGCTATGATTGCGGCGACAAGGCTGGTTACATTCAGGCCAATCTGGCGATCGCATTGGCGCGCGACGACATCGGGCCAGCGGTTCGCGAGTTCGCGAAGGGCTTGCTGGCGGACTAAACGATCAGCCCGCTCACCGGAACGTCAGAAGGCGTTCCGGTGTAGCAGGACGCGGAAGGTCAGGAGGATGATCTTGATATCGCGCCAGATCGACCAATGCTCGAGATACTCCAGATCCGCCTGGAGCCGGTTACGCAGATCGTCCTCGTACAGCGTCGCGCCACGATAGCCGCGAACCTGCGCCAGACCGGTCAGGCCGGGCTTGGCCGCATGGCGATGCCAGTATCGCTGGTCGACTTCCCAGAATAATTTGTCCGCGGCGCGCGAGCCGAGTGCGTGCGGACGTGGGCCGACGATGCTCATGTCGCCCTTCAGGACGTTCAGCAGCTGCGGCAGTTCGTCGATGCTGGTGCTGCGGATGAACTTGCCCACGCGCGTGATCCGGTCGTCGTCGCGTGACGTCGAGCGTGCGCCTGCGCCATCGCTGTGATCGACTCGCATGCTCCGGAACTTCATCAGGCGGAACATCTGGTTACTGCGACCGATCCGAATCTGGCTGAAGAAGATCGGTCCGCGTGAATCGATCTTCACCGATAGTGCGATCAGGATCCAGATCGGCATCAGCGTCACCAGCGCACAGCTTGCCAGCATCACGTCGAAGCTGCGTTTTACGAAACGGTCGAACAGGACCAACGGACCGTTGGCGATAATGACCGTCGGGGTATCGCCGTGCGCGCTGATGCCGAGCGGCGCGAGCGCGTTCAGCTCCGGCATGAAGATCTCGCTCTGGATATTCGCGCCCTTCAACGCCTGTGCCCAAGCGAGCCGCCGCTCCGGGCTGCACGCGACGATGACCCGGTCCGCACCCGACAGCGACTGCGCGAGGCGGTCGTACATCACGGGATCATGGTGATCGGGGTCGAAATACGAGTCCGCGGCGATGACGACGGAGAAGTCCCCGCGCGGGATGGGCTGGCCGGAATCGTACAAAAGGACGATACTGAAGGGGTTTCCACCAATGATCGCAGGCATGTGCCGGACGAATAGGAACCGTCCTAATGCCAAGGAAGCAATGGCAAATGCCGAACCAATTGCAACGACAAGACGCGGGAACGTATCGCTCGCCTTTAGGCAGAAAGCGATGAACACGACTGCGCAGATGGCGAGCGCATAGGCCTGTAATCCACGCGCTACTGATCGAAAAGGATCACGCAAATTTGCGGCTGCATAGCTGTCGTTATTCAGCGTCGTAATAATGAAGACCGGGATCAGCATCGCGAGGATTACGATCCAGGCGGTGTCGTTCGCGAATACGCCGCGCAAACCGGCCGCTGCGAGGTAACTGGCAATAATGCACGTGGTATCTACCGTCAGCATGCCGAGGATCAGCCGAACGCGCAGCGAGGACGCGCTTGGGCGCCAAGTCCGCGCAGGTTTTTTCCCGCGCGACGGCGCCATAGCGCGGCTCAAAACGCCGCTCTCTACATTCATGAACTTGTCGGACGCACGCGCAGTCCCCCCTGCGCAAAGCGATACCGCGAAATGCCGCAATGCAAAAGAACTACTGTTCGTCGATCGCGAAAGTTTAGTTGTTATTTTTCCAATTTTGCGGGCGAGGAAATAAAAGCTTGCGGTTAACTCACCGCGAAGTCCCGCTTTTTGGCGCAAGTCGTACACCCTGGATCCTTGGATAGGCGGATTGCGCGAAAACGCAGTGCAAGCAGGTCGATCAGCAGCAATTTGCCGGCCGGATCGTCGCCGAACGGCGCGATCGTCCGTAGTACCTCAAGCGCAGCCAGGCTGCCGATCACCCCGGTGACGGGGCCAAGAACGCCGTCCTCCGCGCAACTGGTCTCTGCGCGCTCAGGGTCTTCGCCGACGAAGCAACGGTAGCACGGCTTATCCGCTTCCCAGCCGCGATAGGTGGCGAGCTGCCCCTCGAACTGGCCTACTGCGGCCGAGACGAGCGGAATCCTCATGGCATGCGCGGCATCGGCGACACAGAAGCGCGTCGCGAAATTGTCGCAGCCGTCGAGCACGACATCGGCATCCACGAGCAGGTCCGCCACGTTCGAAACGTCGATGCGCATACGGTGGGTCTCGACGGCGACATGCGGGTTGATCCGCTTCACGGCGGCCGCTGCGGCGTCGACCTTGGCGATACCGGTATCCGCGGTCGTGAAGATCGTCTGGCGCTGAAGATTGGAGGGTTCGACGCTGTCGTCGTCGATCAGGATCAGCCGGCCGACGCCGGCTGCACCCAGATACTGGATCGCGGGCGAGCCGATCCCGCCTGCGCCGACGATCGCGACGGTCGCCGCCTTCAACCGCGCCTGTCCCGTGCCGCCGAATTCCTTGAGGACGATATGACGTGCATACCGGGCGAGTTCGTCGTCTGAGAGAGTCATACGCCCCAGGTAAACGTGAGGCTGGTGCGGTACCAGGTGTCCGCGTCCTCACCCGCAACGTCGATCGAGTCGCGCGCGCCCAGGATCACGCCGGCGGCATATTGCTCGACCGTCGGACAGTCGATCGCGCGCGGCGTCACACGGCGGACCCTGCCGTCGGGGGCAACGAGCACGGCAAGGTCGACGGTTAGGGCCCAACCCTGAGACGTGCGCACGACACGCGCGCAGCGACCGGCGACGACTTCGCCGTGCACATAGGCGGAAGTGTTGGCGAGCGTCGTCGCCTGCCCCCGGATGCGTAGGATCGGAAGCGTGCTCCAATCCTGAGGCGGCATCGCGCTGGCCATTGGGGTGGCCGGTGCGGCAGGAGCCAGGACCGGCGCTGCCGCGGTCTGAAGCAGTAGAAGGAGGGCGGCGATCATCGGCCGGTCGATCCGAAGCCGCCTGCGCCGCGGGAGGTGTCGTCGAGCACCGCGACTTCGTCGAGCGACGCGCGCAGGACGACTGCGGGGACGAGTTGCGCGATCCGGTCGCCGCGCGCGATCGCGAACGGTTCCTGGCCTAGGTTGGCGAGGATCACCTTCACTTCGCCCCGATAGTCGCTGTCGATCGTGCCCGGCGTGTTGAGGCAGGTGACGCCGTGCTTGAGCGCGAGGCCGGAGCGCGGTCGGACCTGGACCTCATGGCCGGCGGGAATGGCGATCGCAAAGCCGGTCGCGACGGCGGCGCGCGCGCCGGGGGCGAGCGTCAAGGTTTCGGCGGCGACGACGTCCATCCCGGCGGCACCTTCGGTAGCATAGGCAGGCAACGGCAGGCCCTCGCCGTGCGGCAGGCGCTTCAGTTCGATACGGATCATGATGCGGCTTCTAGCGCATCGGCGATGCGGTCCGCCAGTCGTGCGGCGACCGCGTCCTTGGGCAGGCGCTCCCAGGTCTCGACGCCGGCTTCGGTGACGAGGTGAACGCTGTTGTCGGCGCCGCCCATCACGTCGCCCGATACGTCGTTGGCGACGATCCAGTCCGCGGTCTTGCGAATACGCTTGGCGACGGCGTGCTCGATCATCCGCTCGGTCTCGGCCGCGAAGCCGACCAGTAGGCGAGGGCGGTCCGGGCTGCGCGCCAACGTCGCGAGAATATCCGGATTTTCCGCAAGCGTCAGCGTCGGCGTTGCGTCGCCTTTCTTGATCTTCTGCGGCGCCGACTCGACGTGCCAGTCCGCCACCGCGGCCACCATGACGGCGGCGTCGGCGGGCAGCGCACGATCGACCGCGTCCGCCATTTCGCGCGCCGTCTCGACATCGATCCGGTCGACGCCATGCGGAGTCGGCAGCGTCACGGGGCCGGCGACGAGCGTTACGCGTGCGCCGAGCCGTGCCAGTGCTGCAGCGATCGCGAAGCCTTGTTTGCCCGACGAACGGTTGGCGATGTAGCGCACTGGATCAATGGGTTCGTGCGTCGGCCCGGCGGTAACGAGGACGTGGCGATCCGCGAGGCGCTTCGGCGGTGCAGGGGCGAGCATCGCCTCGATCGCGGCGACGATCGCGGGCGGCTCTGGTAGGCGGCCGGGGCCGTATTCGCCGCAGGCCATGATGCCCTCGTCCGGCGTCATTACCGTGACGCCATCGGCGCGAAGCTGTACGACGTTTCGGACGGTTGCAGCGTGACCCCACATGCGGACGTTCATCGCCGGTGCAACCAGCACCGGTGTGTTAGTCGCGAGCAGCAGCGTGGTTGCGAGGTCGTTCGCGAGCCCCGCCGTCATCCGCGCCATCAGGTCGGCGGTGGCGGGCGCGACGACGATCAGGTCGGCTTCGCGGCTGAGCTGGATATGGCCCATCTCGGCCTCGTCCTTGAGATCCCAGAGCGTCGTATAGACCTTGTCTTCGCTGAGCGCGGCGAGCGTCATCGGCGTGACGAAATGATGCGCCGCCTCGGTCATCACGCACCGCACCGCGTACCCGCGCGTCTTCAGCAGGCGGATCAGTTCGGCGGCCTTGTAGGCGGCGATCCCGCCACCGACGATCAGGAGGATGCGTTTCATCCGCGCAGCTCTAGCGGATAACGCGCGTGACCGTAATGCGCCGCGTATCGCTGGCGGCGGCGATCATGTCGCGCAGGCCGTCGACCGCGAACACCAGCCCGACCAGCAACACCGGCGTGGTCATCAGCGCCCAGTAGAAATTGTCGCTCCGCGCGAATAGCGAGATCAGCGCGGCATAGGCAGCGAACACGACCAGCGCGCGCGTCGCGATCGCATCGCGCCACGCGAGCCAGCCGAACAGCGCTGTGCCAAGAACAAGCGAGGCGAGCCATTGCGGTAGGATGTCGAGCCCCGACGAGATCGTCGCAAGCTTGACGTAGAAGCCGAACCCCTCGAGACCGCTCCACCCTTGCGACACGCGGTCGAGCGGACCGCTGACCAGCGACACCGCGTGCGCATGGGCGGCAAGCACCACGGCGAAGACCCCTATCGCCCCGAGCCACCCCAGCGTCTCGCGCCGCTCGCCCTCGACCCACGCGAACACCGCCATGATCGCGACGTACAGCAGCGCGGTCTCACGGATCAGCATCGCCGACAGCCCGAACGCGACCGCTGGCAGCCAATGGCCGGGGCGGCGCAACGCCAGCGATAGCGCGATCAACGGCCCCGCCCAGACCTCGTGGAACACCACAAAGCTGGGATCGAGGTTCACGGAAAGCCCGGCGACGGCCAGCAAGCCAGCCACACCGAGCGGCACCAGGCCGGTCATTTCCGGACGAAGCCGCGCGACCCAGGCAAGGATCGTTCCGACGCACAACGCCAACAGCAGCAGGTTCACCAGTATCGAGGGCAACGCTGCTTGAACGACCGCTAAGGTCGGCAGCCGAACCGCAAAGAACGGCTTCAGCGGATAATGCCCCATACGCTGCGTCTCGGCGGCGACGGCGTAATAGGGCGAACCGCCGCGCACGCCGGCGACGATCGTATCGTACAGCAGCAGGTCCGTCCGTCCAGGTGGCGGGGCATCGTATGCAATGGAGGTTGAGGCGCCCACGTCGACGCTAGGCCGCGGGCCGGGCGAGACCATCGCGCTGAGGCAGGCCGCCAGGAATACCAGGAACAGCACGAGCCCGATCCGCGCCTGCGCCGACGGCATGCCCGCGAACCGGGTCGCGCGGGTCGTCCATAACGGAGCGCCGCGACGCGTCTTCATGCCCTCAACCAAACAGCAGCGTCGTCACGACCCCGGCGGCGGCCGCGAGCACCGCGACCAGACCGTACCGCCAGCCCCCACCGATCCGGATCACTTCGATCTCGCGCAACGGCATCGTTGGTGGAGCCCCACCGGGGGCGGGGTAATGCGCCTCGATCCGGCGGACCAGTTCGGGAAGCCGGGTCAGCGTGCGGAAATCCTCGATCAGGCGGTCGGCGATCATCGCCTCTGGTCCGAGCTCGCCGCGGATCCAGTCGCGGACGAACGGCTCGGCGGCTTCCCACAGGTTGATGTCGGGGTTGAGACTGGTCGCGACGCCCTCGACCATCACCATCGTCTTCTGGAGCAGCAGCAGGTGCGGCTGCGTCACCATGTCGAAATCGCGCGTGATCGAGAACAGGCTGTCGAGCATCATGCCGATCGACATGTCCTTGACCGGCAACCCGCGCATCGGCTCGCCGACGGCCCTGAGTGCGGTGGCGAATTCGGCGACGTCGTGGTGCGCGGGGACGTAGCCCGCCTCGAAATGGATCTCGGCGACGCGTTTGTAGTTGCCGGTGATCAGCCCATAGAGAATTTCCGCGAGCCAGACGCGCGCGCGGCGGTCGATTCGGCCCATGATGCCGAAGTCGATCGCGGCGATGCGGTTGCCGGGGAGCGCGAACAGGTTTCCCTGGTGCATGTCGGCGTGGAAGAACCCGTCGGCGATCGCCTGACGCAGGAACGCGCGGACCAATGTCTGCGCGAGCGCGGGGAGGTCGTAGCCGGCGACGACCAGCGCCGCGCGGTCGGACAGCTTGATGCCGTCGATCCACTCGATCGTCATGACCTTGGCTGTCGAGCGCGCCCAGTCGATCGCGGGGATGACGAAATCGGGCTCGGCGGTCATGCCTTCCGCGAGTTCCGAGGCGGACGCGGCTTCGCGGCGGAAGTTGAGTTCGCGCAGGGTCCAGCGCTTGAACGTCTCGATCGTGAGGCGGGGGCGGAGGCGCATGGCTTCGGGGCTGAGCGCCTCGAGTTGCGCAGCGGCCCAGCTGTACGTGTCGATCGCGCGCGCGAAATCGTCCTCGACGCCGGGGCGTAGGACTTTCACCGCGACCTGGCGGCCATCGGTGGTGACCGCGCGGTGGACCTGCGCGATCGACGCGGCGCCGACCGGGATCGGTTCGATCCGCGAGAACAACGTCTCCAGCGGCTTGCCGAAGCTCGCCAGCATCGCCGCCTCGATCGTCTCGTAGGGGACGGGGGAGAGCTGGTCCTGCAACCTCAGCAAGTCATGCGCAGCGTCTTCGCCGACGAGATCCGGCCGCGTGGCGAGCGTCTGCCCGAGTTTGATCGCCGCAGGCCCGATCGCCTGGAATGCATCGGCGTAGCGCGGCACGGCGGGGACGCGCGCACCGAACCGCGCGATCCGTGCGAGGCGACGGACCGGGGCTGGGGTGTTCGGGTCGCGTTCGATCCCGCGCAGCGCGCCGTGGCGTGCGAGAATGCGACCCCATTTGAGGAGGCGCCAGACGTGCGTGGTTGAAGCCGTCACAGTTGGATCAAATCTTCCAGCCGCTGTGGATCGCAACGAGCCCGCCCAGCAACGGCTCGACCTTGGTCTGCACGAAGCCGGCATCCGCGATCATGCCCTTGAACTTGGGCATGTCCGGGAAGCGGCGGATCGATTCGATCAGGTAGCGATAGCTGTCCGCATCCTGCGCCAGAAGCTGACCAAGCTTCGGGACCATCTTGTGCGAATAGGCGTCGTACACCTCGGCGAACCCGGGCCACACGGTAGTCGAGAATTCCAGGCAGTAGAACCGCCCGCCACGGCGCAGGACGCGGTGCGCCTCGCGGAGAGCTTTCGGGATATCCGTCACGTTACGGATGCCGAACGCGATCGTGTAGGCGTCGAAGAACTTGTCGGGGAAGGTCAGCGTTTCGGCATTGGCTTCGGTCCACACGAGTCCGTCGATGCCGCGTTTCTGGGCGCGCTGCATGCCGACTTCGAGCATCTGCGGGTTGATGTCGGCGACCGTGATCGACGCGCCCGACGGCTCCATGCGGAATGCGATGTCGCCCGTGCCGCCGGCCATGTCGAGGATCTGCTCGCCTTCGCGCGGTTTCACGCGGCGGACGAAGCGGTCCTTCCACAGCCGGTGCATGCCGCCCGACATCGCATCGTTCATCAGGTCGTATTTGCCTGCGACGTTCGAGAAGACGCCGCCGACGCGGGCGGTCTTCTCGGTGGCGGGGATGTCTTCGTAGCCGAAGGAGACGGTATCGGGCGTGAGTGCGGGCGCGGGCGCGATCAAGTCGTTCATATCCTGCGCTCTAGCCGCGCCTTGTGGCGCGAGCAAACGCAACCTAGCTGCAAACCGTGCCAGAATTACCAGAAGTCGAAACCACCGTGCGCGGGCTGGAGCCCGTGCTGAAGGGCCAGCGCCTGACCTCGGTCGAGCCGCGCCGCGCCGACCTGCGCAAAGCGATCCCGGTCGATCTGCGCCAGCGGATGACGGGCGCGACCGTGACGCACTTGGGCCGCCGCGCCAAATACGGGCTGATCGATACCGATCGCGGCGACACACTCGTCTTCCATCTTGGCATGTCGGGGCGATGGCGAGTCGATCCGAGTGAACTCCTCGCGCACGACCATCTGCTGATCGGCACCGCGGCGGGGCGGACGGTGGCGCTCAACGATCCGCGACGATTCGGCTTTCTCGATCTGTGGGCGACGGACGACATCGCGAACTACCCGCCGTTCCTCAGCATGGGGCCGGAGCCGCTCGGGCTCGATCTAACCGCCGCGTATCTGCTGGAAGCGCTCGAAGGGCGAGGGGCGTCGATCAAGGCGATGCTGCTCGACCAGCGAATCGTCGCGGGTCTCGGCAACATCTATGTGTGCGAGGCGCTGCACATGGCGAAGATCGCGCCGTCACGCGCGGCGGGGCGGATCTCGCTGTTTCGACTCGAGCGACTCGTCCAGGCAATTCGGACGGTGCTGACCGCCGCGATCCTGGCTGGCGGTTCGTCGCTCCGGGATTACGTCCGGCCGGACGGCGAGCTCGGCTATTTCTCCAAGCAATGGCGCGTCTATGGGCGCGAGGGCGAGGCGTGCGAATGCGGTGCTACCGTGCAGCGCCGCACCGAAGGCGGGCGCTCGACGTTCTGGTGTGCGAAGTGCCAACGCGGTTGACGATCTAGGACAAAGTGGGTAGGGCCGCGGCTTCGAGAGGGCGTAGGAGCAATCCGGCGCCCCTTTTTATTCATTCGAACATCCAGAGGGCTTCATGGCGAACACGCCGCAGGCGAAAAAGCGTATCCGTCGCAACGACCGTCGCGCGGAAGTGAACGGCAACCGCGTCGGCCGTATCCGTACCTTCATCAAGAAGGTCGAGGCTGCATTGGCTTCGGGCGACAAGGGCGCAGCGACCACCGCACTCGCAGCGGCACAGCCTGAGCTTCAGCGTGGCGTCGCCAAGGGCGTGCTGCACAAGAACACCGCGAGCCGCAAGTTCGCGCGTCTGACCAAGGCCGTGACCGGGCTCGCCTAAGCGACCGATCATTGTCGAAGCTGATCACCCGTCGGGACATTCCCGGCGGGTTTTTTGCGTATGCGAAGGGAACCGCCGGGGAGTCCGCATAACCCTAGGATTCGCCACGATTCGTGTGATCGAGAATCACGTCACGCAATCGCGGAAATTGCAAAAAATGCGTAAAGACAGCGACTTATAAAAATATCGACGCATTTCCGCGGCTTGATCAAGTCAACCCGCTTTATTTCGAAAATGTGACGCCTCGGGGCCTTGCTAGGATCGTCGATCGCTTCATAACGGGGCTCACAGCGACGGTGGTTTCCACCGCTGCATCAACAAACAGGGCGAAGATGCCGGATGACCCTTGGGGTCGTCAGGGGGACCATTTTCTGTCGGGACTATATCACCCGCGCGAGCAATCTCGCGGGGTCGGAGAAGTGTGCGCGTGACGAAGTGGCAAGGATCTGTGACGCATGCGAGCGAGGCCGAAAGGGCCTGGGCTCGCGTTCGTACGTCCTTGCGCGAGTCGGCGGGGGCGCGGTTGTTCGAACAGTGGTTGAAGCCGATCGAGCTGATCCCGGGCGAGGACCGCGACACGATCCGGCTCGCGCTGCCGTCGGCGTTCATGACCAACTGGGTCCGCAATCACTATGCCGACCGGCTGGTGCTCGAATTCAAGCAGATCCTGCCCAACGTCCGCACCGTCCAGATCGAGACCAGGGCGCCGGGTCGCGCACCCGTCGTGCTGGCGATCGAGCCGGTGGCCGACGCCATTCCCGCGAAGCCCGTTGCCGATCCGCTACCGGTCGAAGCCAAGCCGGCTCCTAAGCCGGTCGCTGACCCTGTGCAGGCAACGATGAAGTTCGGCGTCGATCCGTCGCTGAAGCCAGCGCCGGCGCCCGTCGTGACGTTGGCCCCGGTCGGCGTGCCCGCTGAACGTCCGCCGCTCGATCCGCGCTATACATTTGCGCGATTCGTCGTCGATCCGTCCAACAAGGTCGCGTTCAACGCCGCCAAGGTGCTCGCCGAGCCCGGTCCGGTGCGGTTCAGCCCGTTGTTCCTCCACAGCGGTACGGGGCAGGGCAAGACCCACCTCATGCACGCGATCGGCCACGCATTCCTCGAGCACAATCCGCACGCGATCGTGCTGTGCATGTCCGCAGAGCGGTTCATGTACGATTTCGTCGCGTCGATGCGCGCGCGCGACACGCATGCCTTCAAGCAGCGCCTGCGCGGTGCCGACCTGTTGCTGATCGACGACCTCCAGTTCATCGCCGGCAAGGATGCGACGCAGGAAGAATTCTTCCACACGGTCAACGAGATCATGGCGGCGGGCAAGCGGCTGGTCATCTCCGCCGATCGCTGCCCGCAGGCATTGGAAGGCGTCGAGGCGCGGATCGTCAGCCGGATGTCGGTCGGGCTGGTCGCAGACATCAAGGCGCCCGATCTGGTGCTGCGCCGGACGATCCTCGACCGGAAGCTGGTCGACCTGCCCGACATGCGCGTGCCAACCGACGTGCTCGACCTGCTCGCCAGCCGCATCCATGCCAACATCCGCGAGCTGGAGGGCGCACTCAACCGCGTCGTCGCGTATGCGCAGCTGACCGGCGACACGATCGATCTCGACTTCGCGGTCGCGACGTTGGGGGAGGTTCTGCGAGGCGCACAGAAGCGCGTGACGATCGACGAGATCCAGAAGCTGGTGTCCGCGCATTTCGAACTGAAGCCGCTCGATCTGATTTCGGCGCGGCGCGCACGCGCGGTGGCGCGGCCGCGGCAGATCGCGATGTATCTGGCGAAGCGCCTGACAACTCGTTCGCTCCCCGAGATCGGCCGGAAATTCGGCGGGCGCGATCACTCGACGGTGATCCATGCGGTGCGGAAGATCGAGGAACTGCGCGATTCGGACCGGGACATCGACGCGGCGGTCCGTGTGCTGATGCGCGAGCTCGAAGGCTAGCCTTCCCCTCCGTGTGCTCCCGCGAAGGCGGGAGCCCAGACTGGACCCCCGCCTTCGCGGGGGAACAAGCTGCATGGGGTATTCCGACACGTAGCCGTATCGCCCGTATTTCCCCCGTCATCCTGACGAAAGTCAGGATCCAGAGTTATGGACGCCGCGCTTTATCGCTCTGGATCCTGACTTTCGTCAGGATGACGGAACAGGGGTTAAACCTGCAACCCCATCGCGTCCTGCGTCTGCTTGAGCACCGGTGCCGCCAGCGCCCGTGCCTTCTCCGCGCCTGCCTGCAACACCGCCGTCACCGCGCTGCGATCATCGAGCAGCCGCACCATCTCGTCACGGATCGGCCCGAGCTTCGCCACCGCGAGATCCGCCAGCGCAGGCTTGAACGCGCCGAAGCCCCTGCCGCCGAACTCGCCGAGCACCGTCGCCACGTCGCTATCCGCCAATGCCGCGTAGATCGTCAGCAGGTTGCGTGCTTCCGCCCGGTCGCCCAGCTCCTCGACCGTCGCCGGCAGCACGTCGGGATCGGTCTTCGCCTTGCGGAACTTGTCGGCGATGGTGTCGTCGCTGTCGATCAGCTTGACCACCGATTGCTCGGACGGGTTCGACTTCGACATCTTCGCCGACGCGTCGCGCAAGCTCATGATCCGCGGCGCGGCTTTGCTGATCAGCGGGGCGGGGAGCGTGAACAGGTCGACGCCGTAGTCGCCGTTGAACTTGGTGGCGATGTCGCGCGCGAGCTCCAGATGCTGCTTCTGGTCCTCGCCGACCGGCACGTGTGTCGCGTTGTAGAGCAGCACGTCGGCCGCCATCAGCACCGGATAGTCGTACAGCCCGACGCTCGCGCCCTCGCGGTTCTTGCCCGCCTTGTCCTTGAACTGCGTCATCCGGTTCAGCCAGCCGACGCGCGCGACGGTGTTGAGCAGCCACGCCATCTCGCTATGCGCCGGAACCCGCGCCTGGTTGAACAGGATCGACTTCGCCGGATCGATCCCCGCCGCAATCATCGTCGCGGCGACCTCGATCGTGTGCGACGAGAGCTCGGCGGGCGCGATCCATTCGGTCGGCGCGTGCAGATCGGCGATGAAGAACATCGACTCGCCGCCCTGTGCGGCGACGTCGTCCTGCAGCGTCACCCACTGCTTCACCGCCCCCAGGTAATTGCCGAGATGGAGATTACCGGTGGGCTTGATGCCGGAGACGACGCGCATGGAAAAACCTTACTTGGAACGACGCAGAAGCGTGGAGATGTCGCCCAGTCGGAACGCGCCGGTGAGCAATGTCGCGATCGCATAGACGACGCCGCCGGTCGCGACCAGCACGAGCATCGCCCCCCAGCGCTCGACGCTGGCACCCGTCACGAACGGCTGGAACAGGTCGTTGAGGAAATACATAACGACGCCCATGATCAGCGCGGCGACCAGCAGCCGCCATGTCCGCCGTCGCAGCCGCGCATCGGGGGTGAAGTGTCCGCGACGGACCAGCGTCCGGTACAGCATCGCGACGTTGACGGTGCTGGCGATCGCGGTCGCTAGCGGCGGGCCCATATGGCCGAGCGGCTTGATGAAGGCGAGGTTGAGGACGAGGTTCACGACCATCGACATCGTCGCATACCGCACCGGCGTACGCGTGTCGGAGCGCGCGTAATAGCCGGGCGTGAGGACCTTCACGAGGATGTACGACGGCAACCCGATCGAGAACGCGGCCAAGGCCTGCGCGGTCAGTACGCTGTCCTCGAGCGCGAACTTGCCGTGCTGGAACAGCGCCCCGACGATCGGCACGCCGCAGACGATCAACGCGACCGTCGCGGGCAGCGTGAGAAACAGCGCAAGTTCCATGCCCCGGTTCTGCGTCGCCATCGCCTCGGCATCTTCACCGCGACCGAGCTGGCGCGAGATGGTGGGAAGCAGGACGGTACCAAGGCCGATCCCGATCAACCCGAGTGGGAGCTGGTTCAGCCGGTCCGCGAAATAGATGTACGAGACCGAACCCGCCGGCAGCAACGCAGCGGCGAGTGCGGTCGAGACGACGAGGTTGATCTGCACCGCGCCCGCGCCGGCGGCGGCGGGCCAGATCAGCGACATGAGCTTCTTTACGTCGGGATTGAGCTGAGGACGCTTCAGCCGAAGCCTCACGCCCGACGCCCGGCATGCCCAGATCAGCCATCCGAGCTGCAACGCCCCCGACACCGTTACCGCGATCGCCTGGTTGCGCGCGGTCAGTAGTGGCTGGTGCTCGTGGAACAGCAGCAGCGCGGCGATCAACGTCGCGTTCAGCAGGATCGGCGCTGCCGCGTTGATCCAGAATTTGTGCAGTGAATTGAGGATGCCGCCGAGCAGCGACACGAGGCTGATCAGCAGCAGATAGGGCAGGGTGATCCGCGAGAGGTGAACGACATAGTCGAACCGCTCCGCGCTCGCGCCGTTGAACCCGAAGGTCAGCAGCCACGTCATCGGCCACGCCGCGAGTTCGAAGATCGCAGTCATCAGGATCAGCGTCGGCAGCAGCACCGACAGCGCGTCCTCGGCGAACGCGATCCCGTCCGGCAGGCCGCGGCCATCCTTATCGCCGACCTTCCGGTTGAACATCGGGATGAACGCGGCGGAGAACGCGCCCTCCGCGAAGAGCGCGCGGAACATGTTGGGGAGGCGGAACGCAATCAGGAACGCGTCCGACGCGAACCCCGCGCCGACGAACCGCGCGAACAGCGAGTCGCGCACCAGCCCCAGGACCCGGCTGGCAAGCGTCAGCCCGCCGACCGATCCCAGCGCCTTGGTGAGATTCATCTAAGCGCGCTCCGCCCCCGTGTCGTTCAGGCCTGGCCGAAATCGCCGACGTTGGGCTGGATGCCCTGCTGCTCGGACTGCTGGAGGTACAGCTGCGAGAAATCGATCGGCTCGAGCAGCAGCGGCGGGAAACCACCGTCACGGACCGCATCCGACAGCACCCGGCGTGCGAACGGGAACAGCAGGCGTGGGGCCTCGCCCAGCAGGAACGGCTGGACATGCTCGGCCGGGATGTTGCGCAGCCCGAACAGGCCCGCGTACGAAAGGTCGACGATGAACGCGACTTGGCCCTCGCTCTCGGCGCGGACGTCGATCTTCAACACGACCTCATGCACTTCGTCGCCGACCTGCGCCGCGCCGATGTTGAACTGCACGTCGATCGCCGGCGGGGTCTGGTTCTGGTAGACGGCCGGTGCGTTCGGGTTCTCGAACGACAGGTCCTTGACGTATTGCGAGATCAGCCCGGCAGCGGGGACCGTGTCTTCACCGTTCGCGAGAGCCTGGTCGGGCATGGTGAAGCCGTTGTCCTGATCATCCATTCGTCGTGTCCTTAGAGAATAAGCGGAAAATTGGGACCGAAGCGGACCGCTTGCGCGTTCTGTTCGATCGAGGTGGTGCGAGTAGCAGTGCCGAAGGGGCGTTTCAACGGGCGCGGGTTTGAATAGCTGCGGGTTTGCCCTATGTTGAAGCGAAGATCGGAGGCACGGTTGTTTTACGTAGTTCTTCTCGCGATGGTTGCAGGCTTCTTGGCGATGCGACTCTATAGCGTGCTCGGCAAGCGGACAGGGCATGAGCAGCCCTTGCCACGTGCGGCCGAGGACCGTCCTGCGCTCGCCGCCGTGCCGCGAACCGTCGAGGCGGTTCCCGATGCGCGCGAGGTCGCCAATCGCAACCTGGAGCCCAAGGCGGAGTCTGGTCTGCGGGCGATCGTCGCGGGCGAGCCCGGTTTCGATGTCGCGCGCTTTCTCGAAGGTGCGCAGGCCGCGTACCGCATGGTGCTCGAAGCCTTCTGGAAGGGCGACGAGGATGCGCTTGCCGATCTCGCGGTCGACGATGTCCGTGCGGCGTTCGTCGAGGCGATCGAAGCGCGGCGCGAGGCCGGCGAAGTGCTCGACAACCGTCTCGTGTCGATAGAGCGTGCGCTGATCGCCGATGCAACTCTCACGGGTCGCGAGGCGCGTATCACGGTCCGTTTCGACGCGGACATCGCGGCCGTCACGCGCGACGCGGAGGGCAATGTCCTCGCTGGGTCGTTGACCGACGCGGTCGAGACGCATGACGTCTGGACGTTCGCCCGGACGCTGAAGAGCAGCGATCCGAACTGGAAGCTTGCGGACACCGACGAAGCCTGATGGGTCGGGGCATGGGGGGAAGGCTCGGCGGTCTGGGACTGCCGATGCTGATGGCGACGCTGTTGAGCGCGTGCGTCGGTGGGGTGGAACCACCACGGTCTGGTCCGCCACCGGTGGACCGGACAGATGATCGATCAAGCGAACCCGTTCGCGTGCATCCGTCGCGCGATACCGGCGCATCCCCGAACATTCGCGGTATCCAATCGCCGGCGCGGATCGTCAGCGCTGTGCCGATGCTAGCATCACCGGTCGTCCCAGCGGTCGAACCTGTGAATGCCGCCGCTGCGGGCGTAATCCCCGGTCCACCGATCGCCAGCCTTCCGATCGACGATGTGCAGGCGCAAGCGGCGTTTGCGGCGTTCGTCACAAGCTGTCCGTCGCTGGTACGTCGCAACGACACGTCCGGGCTGACGCGCGGCGCGGATTGGCAGCCGGCCTGTACCGCAGCAGCATCGACCGATCGCCGTAATGCTCGGACGTTCTTCACGCAGTGGTTCGAGGCGGCGCAGATCGGTGACGGCAAGGCGTTCGCGACGGGATATTACGAGCCCGAGATCGCTGGGTCGCTGGAGCGACGGGATGGCTATGCGCCGATCTATGCGCGTCCGAACGACCTTATCGACGTCGATCTCGGCGCATTCTCGACCAGTCTCAAGGGCAAGAAGGTGCGCGGTCGCGTCGATCGCAGCAACTTGGTGCCCTACTACGATCGCACTGCGATCGAGCAGGGCGCGCTATCGGGAAAGGCGCCGATCCTCGCCTGGGCGCGCGATCCGGTCGAGCTGTTCTTCCTACAGATCCAGGGTTCGGGGCGGCTGCGGTTGCCCGACGGCGAGATCCTGCGGATCGGGTATGCGACGCAGAACGGCCGCGACTATACCGGTATCGGCGCGCTGATGAAGTCGCGCGGGTTGCTCCAGCCGGGCCAGACCTCGATGCAGGGCATCGTTGCATGGCTCCACGCACACCCGGCCGAGGGGCAGGCGATCATGCGCGAGAACAAGAGCTTCGTGTTCTTCCGCGAACTCGAGGGCGCCCCCCTGGGGGCACTCGGCCTGCCGGTCACCGGTCAGGTGAGCGCGGCCGCCGACGTCAAGTTCGTGCCACTCGGCGCGCCGGTGTTCCTGTCGCTCGACCGGCAGGACGCGAGCGGCTTGTGGATCGCGCAGGATACGGGCGGCGCGATCAAGGGCAGCAATCGTTTCGATACGTTCTGGGGTGCTGGCGCGGCCGCCGAAGCGACCGCCGGCGGCATGGCCGGACGCGGCACCGCGTACCTGCTGCTGCCAATCGGCACCGTGGCGCGCCTGAACGGCCAAGCGAATGGGGCGCGATATGGCGGGCCGTCCGCTCAACCCTGATGAGGCGCAGCTCTGGGCGCGCGTGATGGCGAGCGTGCGTCCGATGCGTGCGGTCGCCGTGCGCATCCCGGAGCGCGCGCCGCCGCTGCCGCCTCCACCCAAGCCGATCATCGGTCCCAACGGCAAGATCGTGCCCGCACCACCCGCGCCGATGGGGCGGGTGAAGCCGCTAGTCCGTACCGTGGTCACGCCATACGCGGCGCGGGCGGGGGCAAAGCCCGTGGTTGCCCGGCCTGTCGCCAAACCGATCACGGCCAACACGCTCGATGGCGGCTGGGACAAGAGGCTCACGCGGGGGGTGGTGAGTCCCGACAGCTCGATCGACCTGCATGGCCACACGCTGGCGTCCGCCCATGCACTGCTCGACGTCGGCCTGGGACGGGCTATCGCTCGCGGCGACCGAGTGTTGCTGCTGGTCACGGGCAAGCCGCCCCGTCCCGAAAGCGAACGCCCGCACGCGAGAGGCGCCATCCGGTCTGCGGTCACCGACTGGCTGGCCGGTTCGCGGCATGCCGACTCGATCGCTGCGGTACGCGGCGCGCATCCACGGCACGGCGGGCAGGGCGCGCTGTATATCGTCTTGCGGCGCGGACGGGACTAGCTCTGCGATCGGATTCGCGCGGTCCGGGCCTAACGATCGTTACCCCAGACAGGTAATTGTATGCTGATCGCAAGCCGATGAGTTTGAGCACTTCGCAGCACATCTACTTCCCCCCTCCCTGAAAGGGAGGGGCAGGGGGTGGGTAGGCTTCCACGATTGCGTACCGTGCGGCTCAAGCGGGCCCACCCGCCCCAACTACTCCCTTCCAGTGAGGGGCACTAGTCGAGCGCCCGCGAGATCACATTCGCATAGATATCCGTCAGCGTCCGCAAGTCCTCGACCGCGACGGCCTCATCGACCTTGTGCATCGTCGCATTGATCAACCCGAATTCCACCACCGGGCAAAGCTTCGACAGGAAGCGCGCGTCAGACGTGCCCCCGGTGGTCGACAGTTCCGGGGTGACCCCGGTCGCGCCCACGATGGCGTCCGACAACAGCGTCGAGAACGCACCCGGCTCGGTAAGAAACGCTTCGCCCGACACCTTGCCCGTCACCACCACGCCGGGCGCATGACGCTCGGCGATCGCGCGGATATGCTCGATCAGGTCCGCCCCGCGGTGGCGATCGTTGAACCGGATGCTCAACCGCGCGGAAGCCTTGGCGGGAATGACGTTGTGCGCCGGGTTGCCGACGGTGATGTCGGTAACCTCTATGTTGGACGGCTGGAACCAGTCGGTGCCCTCGTCCAACACCACGCCTTCGATCTCCGCAAGGATGGCGATCAACCGGGGGATCGGATTGTCGGCGAGATGGGGGTAGGCGACATGTCCCTGACGCCCCGGCACCTCGATCCAGATATTGACCGAACCGCGCCGCCCGATCTTCACCATGTCGCCCAGCCGCGCGGTCGAGGTCGGTTCACCCACCAGACACAGGTCGGGCACGACGCCCCGCGACGCCATCCGCTCCATCAGCGCGACGGTGCCGTACGTCGCGGGTCCCTCTTCATCACCAGTGATGATGAGCGAGAGCGTTCCGGCATCGCTCCGGCTCGCGGCGGCCACGAAGGCTGCGACTGCACCCTTCATGTCGACCGCGCCGCGTCCGTAGAGCAGTCCGTCGCGAATCTCGCCGGACCAGGGCGACCCGGTCCAACCTCCGCCAGGGGGGACGACGTCCACGTGGCCGGCAAACGCCAGATGCTGCGGTCCATCGCCGCGCACGGCCAGCATATTCTCGACCGGGCCGTCGGGCGCTTCGCCGACCGTGAACCGATCGACCGCAAATCCCTGCGGGACGAGCGCCGTCTCCAGCACATCGAACACCGCCCCCCGCGCAGGCGTGACGCTATCCGCGCGGAGCAGCGCTTGTGCGAACGCGACGGGGTCGATCATGCGGTCGCGGGCACCGGCTGTTCGAATTGCTCGAGGACCCATTCTTCTTCCTGTGCCGCCGCGATCCAGTCCTGCATGAACGGATGCTCGAACATCGCCTGCATATACCCGGCCGCAAACCGCGCGATCGGCAGCTGGTACGTGACGATCCTCGTCACCAACGGCGCAAACATGATGTCCGCCGCACCGAACTGGCCGAACAGAAAATCGCCGCCGCCACCGAATCGTGCGCGAGCCTGTGCCCAGATCTCCATGACCCGCTGCAGCTCGAGAAGCACGTCGTCGTCCGGCGTGCTTGCCGGAAACACTTGGCGCACGTTCATGCTGTGCTTGCGACGCAGCGCGGCAAAGCTCGAATGCATCTCGGCTGCCATCGACCGCGCCATCGCGCGTGCGGCATTATCCTTGGGCCAGAAGCGTTCGCGCCCGACCTTGTCGGCGAGATAGTCGACGATCGCCAGACTGTCCCATACCACCGCGTCGCCGTCCCACAGGATCGGCACCTTGCCCGACGACGGCGCGAACTCGTCACCCGAACGGCGCTTTTCCCAGTCCGAGTCGTACATCGGCACGACCACCTCCTCGAACGGAAGCCCGGATTGTTTGCAGGCGAGCCAGCCGCGAAGCGACCAGGACGAATAGGCCTTGTTGCCGATGATCAGTTTCATGAGCGTTGGACTAGCGGGGCAGGCGGGCCGCGGCAACGTGGTTGGCAACGGGCTGGCGCGCGATGCTACGCGGCATGAGACGGTGCAGCGTCGCGATCGCAGCCAACGCGACGATCGTGCCGAGCAGGATGTCGATCAGGTAATGCGTGCCCTCGACGGGTGTCGCCAACAGCATTGCCGCATTAAGGGCGAGCACCGGCCAGCGCAGCCGCGGCATGCGCCACGCCGCATTGATGTAGAGCGTTGCGGCGGCGGCATGGAAGCTCGGTGCCGATACGATGCCGCGCAGATGGCCGAGGTCGACCACCCGCACGCTGTGATCGCGGAGTGCAGGTATCAGCCCATGCTGCCATTGCTCGCTCTCGGGCATATAAGCGATTGGTTGATGCCACAGATACGAGAACGGACCGATCGCCGGCATGAAGGCGTAGAGAATCAACGTGCCGACTGCAGTAAGCCAGAATGTCGCGAGGAAACGGTGCGCCGCCACCCGGTCGCCGGTCAACGCGAAGGTAGCGAACAGGATCGCGGGCGTCAGGTAGATGCTGCGATACGCAGCCAGACCAAGCGTTTGCAGGATCGGCGTTGCGGCGACAAGTCGATACCAGGCGAGCCAGTCGAAATGCAGCAGGGCGTCGATCCGTTGGAGTGCTGCATCGTGAAACCCATGCGTCAGCGCCGCGACCGGATAGCTCGCCACCGCGCCCATCAGTGCCAGCATGGTGAAGACGCCGTAATATTCTGCGCAGTCAGCGACCGCGCGCGCATGACGCCAGGGGCGGTCGCGAAGGCCGAAGCGCAACGCCAGCAGGACGACGCCGCTTACGTAGAATGGCATGTTGTCGGCGTCGTACGGATCGATCGATAGGCCGGCGACGTGCATCATCACGGTCAACATCGCTAGGCTGAGGATCATCCCACCTCCGATCCACCATCCATAATCGGGCACGCTATCGTGTGCGGGCAGCGCCCCGCGGTGGATGTCAGCGGGCAGCCGCGGGGTAGTTGCAATCGAAACGTCATTCATGGTCGGCGAACGCGTATCACATACGGGGGAACAAGTGACCCTCGTCGGCTGGATCGGCTTTCGCTTGGCTGAACGGTAACGAACGACGAGTGTCGCCCTGCCGTAGGACGACGCCCGCTATAGCTGCGGTTTCACGGTCTCGGTCGCCGGCTTTAGAACGAGCCAGGAACCATCCGTTGCGCAGTGGTCGGCGCTGCGGGAATCAGCAAGTCCTGGCGGGTGCTCGCCGTAGTCCGTGCCGACTGCGCGCTGACATCGCTGGTGATCGCCGAGCAGCTGCGGCCCGCCAGGAAGTCGAGCGCGCGACGGGTGGACGCCTCGCGTGCGTCGCCGAGCGGGAAGCTGATATCATCCGTCGCGCGACAGGTCGCCTCGACGGTCGACGCCAAACCATCGAAGTAATTGCCGTTGCGCGCCGCATTCTGCGTCGCGAACGCGATGACACGCAGACGATCGTCGCAGGCGGGCTTGTCGAGGGCGATCTGGCCGACGGGCTTGCCGTAGGTGTTCGTCCCGATCAGCGCGGAATTGCCGTGCAGATACGGCGTGAACGCATTGATCAAAAGTTCGCTCGCCGATGCGGTACCGCCGCTGCCGATGAATGCGATCCGCGTCGGCGCGATAGACTCGGGTTGTGGCGCGAAGAAGCGCGTCTCGTTGTTCGAGGCCTTCTCCGTTCGGAACGTCGTATAGTCGAACACCTCGGACGTTGATCGTCCTCCACCAAGGAGGTCGCCGAGATACTCTGACGTCGCGACGAGGCCACCGCCATTGTAGCGCAGGTCGATGATGACCTTCGTCACGCCCTGCGCACGGAAATTCGCGAACGCTGTTTTCAGCGCTGGTTCGGCCGTGGAGATGAACGTGCGCAAGTTAATGTAACCAACGCGCTGACCGCTATCGTCGATGATCTTCGCACCGTACCGCGACGAGACCGGCAGCAGCGAGAAGTCGGCCTTGGCGACGGTCACGTCCCGCGTACCGGCAGCATCCGAGACACGAAAAACGCGCGCCGTACCGGTCGTGTCGGGACCGAATGCGGTGGTCAGCCCGGCCGTGCCCTCCGCAGTGATGATGGCGCTGACGGTCCGCAGGTTGCTCGATGTGGTACCGATCGCGAGGATCTCGGCGCCGCGGTCGATCCCGGCGGCGAGAGCGGGCGCGCCTTCGAACGACTCGGCGGCGAACAGGCGCTGGCCGGTCTGGTCGAGCGCGAAACGGATGCCGAAACCGGCACTCGATCCAGAGGTGTAATACGCCGTCTCTTCCTTGATCGACGTCAGGTACGTGAAATACCGATCCTTGCGCTGGGATCGCGCGGTCGCGGTCAGCGCGTCGATATAGCTGTCGACCGTCGTGTACCCCGCAGGGCTCAAGGTCGCAGGCAGCGTATCGGGGAACAGATACCATTCGCGAAGCTGTGCGGCAGCCCAGTCCTGGCGTTCGCGCAACGAACAGCCCGCGGTTGCGGTCGGCGTGGGTGTCGGCGTAACACCAATAGCACCACTGGTACCGCCACCGGTCGAGTTCGTGTTGCCGTCGCTACCCCCGCAGCCCGACAGCATCGCCGCCATCGCCAGCATCGCCCCAAACCGTACCCGCATTACGTAGTCTCCACCCTTCCAACGGAGGCTACGGAATTCGCCGTACGATGCCAGCAGGAAATCGTAGATTGATCCGATCTCGGTGAATTTTGGCAGGGCGGCCGGCAGTATACCTGCCAGCGTCACCTGCCATCGTCAGAATGACGGGGTAGGAGGGGTGCGAGCCCGCAGGCCAAGTCCGCTAGCTGACCGCTTCGACCACTGCCGCGCGGAGCTCGGGGATGCCCATGCCGTACTCGCTGGACGTGACGAGGATGTCGGGATGCGCGGCAGGCCGCTTGCGCGCCTCGATCGCGGTGCGCTCGGTGACTTCGACCAGTTCGGACGCCTTGATCTTGTCCGCCTTGGTCAGGACCATGCGGTAGCTGACCGCGGCCTTGTCGAGCATCTCGAGGATCTCGCGGTCGACGTCCTTGATGCCGTGGCGCGAGTCGATCAGCACGAGCGCGCGCTTCAACACGTCACGTCCGCGCAAAAAATCGTTGATCAGGAAACGCCACTTCTTGACGACGTCCTTGGGCGCCTTGGCGAACCCGTAGCCCGGCATATCGACGAGCCGGAATGCGAGCGGCGCGCCGACGTCGAAGAAGTTCAACTCCTGCGTACGGCCCGGCGTGTTCGACGTGCGCGCCATCGAGTTGCGCCCGGTGAGCGCGTTCAACAGCGAGGACTTGCCGACGTTCGAGCGACCGGCGAACGCCACTTCCGGCACCGACGCATCGGGCAGGAATTCGAGCGTCGGCGCCGACTTCAGGAAGCCGACATGCCCCGCGAACAGTTTCCGCGCATGCTCGAGCATCTCGGGGGTGAACGGGGCGTCGGTCGCCTCCAGATCGGGACCTAGGTTAGGAACGTCGTTCACTTGGTCACCGGCACTTTCAGGCCCGGATGGCGGGCGTAGAGCAGCTTCTGCTGGATGATGGTCAGGCAGTTCGACGTGATCCAGTACACCTGGAGGCCGACCGCGAACGGCGCCATTACGAACATTAGCACCCATGGCAGCAGCTTGAAGACCTGCTTCTGCGTGTCGTCCATCGGCGTCGGGTTCAGCTTGAACTGGAAGTACATGCTGATGCCCAGGATGATCGGCACGATACCGATCGCGATCATGTGCGGCGGCGTGAACGGCAGCAGACCGAACAGGTTGAGCGGCGTCAGCGGATCGGGCGCAGACAGATCCTTGATCCACGCGACGAATGGCTGGTGACGCATCTCGATCGTCAGCATTAGCACCTTGTACAGCGCGTACATGATCGGGATCTGCAGCAGCGTCGGGGCGCAACCGGCGAGCGGGTTGACGCCCTCGGTTTTGTAGAGCGCCATGACCTCCTGCTGCATGCGGACCTTGTCGTCCTTATGCTTTTCCTGGATCGCCTTCATCTTCGGCTGGACGGCACGCATCGCGGCCATCGACTTGAACTGCCGCTGGGCGATCGGGAACAGCAGGCCGCGGATCGTCACGGTCAGCAGGATGATCGCAACGCCGAAATTACCGACCATGCGAAACAGCCAGTCGAGATAATAGAAGATCGGCTTCTCGACGATCCGGAACCAGCCCCAGTCGATCGCGTAATCGAGCTTGGCAACGCCGCCGGCCTGGTCGGTGTAGCGATCGAGCAGGCGGACTTCCTTGGCGCCGGCGAAGAAGCGCGACGTCTGGGTGATGGCCTGGCCGGGTGCGACCTGCCTGGGCTGGAGCGCGTAATCGGCCTGGTACGCCTTGTTGGCCCCGGCGCGGAACTGGCCGTCGAACGCCTGGCCCTGGTCGGGGACGAGCGCGGTCAGCCAGTATTTGTCGGTGAAGCCGAGCCAGCCGCCGGTCGTCGTGAACTTCTGCGCGGCTTCGTCGATGTCCTTGTAGTTCGGACGGTAATGCGCGCCGCCATTGTCGACCGACATCGGCCCGACATGGATCGTCATCGACGACGGATCCTTCGAGATGCCGACGCGGTTGACGAGGCCGTAGGTGGCAACGGGCACGGGCGCGGTGCCGGCGTTGAGGACGGTCTGGCGAACCGTGAACATGTAATCCTGGTCGACGGCGATCTGGATCCGGAAGCGCTGGCCGGTGGCGTTGGTCGCATCGAGCGTGACCGGCGTGGTCGGCGTCAGCGTGGTCGCGCCCGAGGGCGTCCAGACGGCGTCGGCGGCGGGCGGGGTCAGGCCCTGTGCACGCCAGCCGAAGCTTGCGAAATACGCGTCGGGCGCACCGGCTGGCGACAGCAGGCGGATCGGCGGCGAGTTCTTCGCGACCGTCTCGTCATAGCCCTTGAGCACGAGATCATCGATCCGCGCGCCCTTCAGGTTGATCGAGCCGGACACGCGGGGCGTCTCGATGCGGATGCGCGGGGTGCTGGCGATCACTGCGTTGCGATCGCCGATCGCAGCGGCGCCGTCAGCGGCCGGATCGGCCGCGGGGTTGGCGATGGCTTTCGTCTTGCCGCCTTCGATCTTCGTGACCGGCGGATTCGCGGTCGGGAAGAACTTGCCCTGGATCAGCGGCCATCCGAACAGGATCAGGGCCGCGATCACCGCGAACAGCACGAAATTCTGCTTGTCGTCTTTCACAGGGCGGCGTCTTTCAGTTTCTTGTCGATATCTGGGACCGGATCGGGGCCGTACCCGCCCCACGGATGGCAACGCGCGATACGCTTCGCCGCCAACCAGCCCCCCTTGAGCGCGCCATAGCGCCCAACGGCCTCGATTGCATAGGCGGAACACGAAGGATCGTAGCGGCAGCTCGACGGCAGAATGAGCGAGGGCCCGAGTTGCCAGCCGCGGGCGATGAGGATGAGGAGGCGGGCTAGCATGGGTTTGCCGTTGTCCGCGCACCCTCACAGTGTTTCCCCGCGAAGGCGGGGACCCAGACTGGGCTCCCGCCTTCGCGGGAGAACAAAGGCCAAGAGAGCCGTTTCGAGTGAGACATTTCCACCCCGGCGAAGGCCGGGGCCCAGTTGGGGAACATCGCTAACGAATGGCGGTGTTGAATCACGGCCGCTTTCCCACCTGGGCCCCGGCCTTCGCCGGGGTGGTGGCTTGCGCCGATGCGGTATCAGTGGCCTGCGGCGTAACCTTGCGGAACGCCTTGCCTAGCTCGGTCCGCAACAACGCGTAATCCCGCTCGACTCCGCCGTTGCGCCCGATCAGCACATGATCAGCCCCAGCAACGCCGCGCTCCGCCAACAGTTCACGCGCCAACGCCCGCAACCGCCGTTTCATGCGGTTCCGGACGACGGCGTTGCCGATCTTCTTGGTGACGGTGAAGCCGATTCGCATCGTCTCGTCACCGTCATCGCGGGGGCGCATGAGCAGGACGAATCCCGGCATCGGTGCGCGCTTCCCCGCATTCGCCGCGAGAAAGTCGCGGCGTTTGTCTAGAATGGTTAGGCCGACAGCTTCTTGCGACCGCGGGCGCGGCGTGCGTGGATCACTGCCCGGCCGCCGACCGTCGCCATCCGTGCGCGGAAGCCGTGACGGCGTGCGCGTACCAAGTTGCTCGGCTGAAAGGTCCGCTTCATTGGTCATTCCCTAGGTCATCAAATAGAAAACGGCCGCCACGGGGACGGCCTTGATGGCTGGGCGCTTACGGAAAGGGCGGCGGTAAGTCAATTCGCACCCGTCGTGATGGGCGCGTTTTTGGCAGCCTTGGCCCGCTCATGTCGTCGCATCGCGCTCTGCCGCCGCATCATCCGATCGACGAAATGCCCGGTGCGGGGCCAACGCCGCTTCAGCCGCGCCCATTTAAGCCGCGCCCAGCGCGAATTGCGCAGGACGAGAACCATCCCGCCCGCGAACAGGAAGATACCCGCAGGCCCAGGCAGCGGCGCGAGCAGCGGCGCACTCAGGATCAACATCACCCCAAGCGCCAACTGGCCGAAGCGGAGAACGGGGGAGCGGACTGCTTTCACGGAAGGCATGTGGGTCCGGTGTATTAGGTTCGCAAGACGGCGTGATCGGGGAGTTTCGGACTGCGCGTCCTTGCAGACCCCATACTTGCAGACATCGCAAATCGGGTATGAATAAGGCGTGACGTCGTGTCGCGGGGGAGCGGGCATGGCGGCGATCGTAGCGACGGTGGCGTATCTCGGGCTGGAAGCGCGCGCGGTCGAGGTGCAAGTCCAACTGATTCCAGGACTTCCCGCATTCAACGTCGTCGGCCTCGCGGATAAGGCGGTCGGCGAAAGCCGTGAGCGGGTGCGCGGCGCGATCGCCGGGATGGGGCTGTCGCTGCCGCCGAAACGCATCGCCGTGAACCTGTCGCCGGCCGATCTGCCGAAAGAAGGATCGCATTTCGATCTTCCTATCGCGCTGGCGTTGCTGGCGGCGATGGGGGTGGTCGATGCCGAGGCGCTGGCGGACTATGTCATCGTCGGCGAACTCGGGCTCGATGCACGGATCACCGCATCGCCGGGCGTGTTGCTGGCGGCATTGCACGCGTCGGAGGTGGGGAAGGGGCTCGTCTGCCCCGCCGCGCAAGGTTCGGAAGCGGCTTGGGCGGGCGAGGTCGAGGTCATCGCCGCGCCGGATCTGCTTTCGTTGCTCAATCACTTCAAAGGCCACGGCCTGCTCAGCCCACCCAAGCCCGGCATAGCCGAGCACGCTGATCATGGTCCTGACCTGCGTCAGGTGAAAGGGCAGGAGACCGCCAAGCGCGCGCTGGAGATCGCCGCTGCCGGATCGCATAATTTGCTGATGGTAGGGCCGCCGGGTTCCGGCAAGTCGCTGATGGCCTCGTGTCTCCCTGGGATCCTGCCACCGCTCGACCCAGCCGAAGCGCTCGAAGTGTCGATGGTGCAATCGGTAGCGGGCACGCTTTCCGGCGGCCGCCTGACCCGCACGAGACCTTTTCGGGCCCCGCACCATTCCGCATCGATGGCGGCACTCACCGGGGGCGGTGTGAACGTCTTGGGTCTCGTTGCACTAGCTTGAGTGCTGCTGCACAGGGCGGGGCTTCCTTGCACTAGCAGCGAGAGAAAGACATTATGCCCGGGTGCTCATATCACGTCCCTTGAACTCGCTGAGAAGGTTGCCCGGGCAGATCAGTCACTTCTTTGCCCCATTCGTCTAGGCCATGGCCCATACGGGTTGAGCCAGCGTCGGGTGAGGCGCTTTCATCGTGGCTTACTCGCATCGGGAACTTGCACGATGTTAGTTTCGAGCAGCTGGTTCAAGAATACTTCGGATACAGCGGGAGTTGGTCCGAAATTAATTTTACGAGCGATCTAAATCTTTTGCAGAATATCTGCAGATTAAGTCGCGTAGAGTTTAATAAAGTTCGTTCGATGACGTTTGATGGCGTTGTTCCATATGCATTTGGCGATAATGCAGGAGGTTTTGAGGATTACGTTCTAAGTCAGAAAGTTTTATTGAAAAGCTGGAACGATCGGCCAAGACTGACACGAAATTCCCTTAAGTGGCGGCCTTGGGGTTTTGGAGATCGAGTTCGGGCCTGTCCTCGATGCGTAGGCGAGGATTGCACTATCGCCCTGCGTTTGGACTGGCTGGTTCCAGTTTCACTATCATGTGCCACGCATCAGTGCTTCCTTCAGGAATGCGTATTTTTACCTGGTCAGTATGTATTGTGGAATCAAACCTTTACAGGCAAGCCGACGCTCGAAATGGTTGAGTTAGATCGTATTTCGGGCAACGCTTTTCGCGAGGGGATAATACCCGATCAATTCATTACACCTACACGATGGTTCAGGACGCTCAGAACGTTAGTCGAAGAGCTAATCGCGCCGGGTTATGTCCATAAAGAAAAACGAAAGTTAATTGCTGAGCTTTGGCACGAATATGGAGACAGAATACTGCGTTTAACGGGAGGATCGTTTGAGCTATTACAGTGGATAGATCAGAGAGAAGTGTTGAAGGTGGCTTCTGTTGGAATAGCTCACCTAATTAATACATCATACCAAGAGGTTTTAGGGGTAGAATGGCCAATTAGATCCGCGGAAGTCAAAAAAGCAGCCCACTACCTAAAAGATGCCTTGGCAACACGAGTATGGAAAAATACTTTAGCAGATGGTGGCTATGACAGGGCGAAACGAGATTCCTCTTACGCTTCGCTACTAGGGAACATTTTATACTGGCATCGCGACTCGCAAATGGAGCGCGCATGGATGATCGAAATCTATTTGCAATCGAAAGGGGTTTCAAGTTTCTCAGCTAACGATATTAGAATGTATAAAGGATAGATTAAATGTGCCCGTTTAGGGGTCATTTGAAGCCTCCGTTTGGTATTCTTAAAGCATTTTAAAAGAATGTGTCTCATGACAATGGGCTCAAAGCCTTCGCTTTAAGAAGCGTGTGGACCGCAAGTGCTGACGTCTGAAACGCCGGACAGGGTATACCCTAAATGACGCTTCGCTTTTGCGCTGTGCAACCAGGGTCCTTCTCCTGAAAGTACATGTTCATTGGCCCACCCTGGACGTACAAGCACCAAAGGTACGCTGGTAAGCTTCGCCGGCCTGCGGCTTCGTAGGGCAGTGGCTGCGGTAGCCCAAGCGTTTCAAGTGTCCTCGAAAGCACGAACTGAGTTGCGATAGGGAGGGGAGGCGCCGGCGGGGTTGTCTTAGGCGACGTAAAACACCCGTTTGTCGTGCATCCAGGATGGCGACAGGGTTTTCCGCCGTAATCGATGCCTTCAGGGACAAAGGCGTCGTCCCGGCACGGTCTGCTGAACAACAGCTACTGCCAGATCCGGCCGCTCGTGGGCGATGTCCCGTCCTACTATGGCGCAAATCTGGTGGAGTGCGGTCAGACAGGTTTCAGCAAGGAGATGGCGATCGCGGGCGGTCCCACAAAGGATGGCGTTTTGAGAATGCCGATGCGTACCTACCGCCGCTGCAACCCGATCACGTCCAACAGCGCATCCGCGGCTTTCGTGCGATAGCGTTCCTTATGCCGCAGCCCGAAGAAGGGGCGAGGAGCGAATGTGATCGGTGCGACGTGCAACAGACCTGCCTTGATGGCCGGGTCGACCACCAGCGCCGACAGGACAGCAACGTCCACCCCAGCCTCCACGGCCGTTCGGACGCTTTCATTAGACGGCATCGTCAGCGCCACGTCGAGGGCAGCCGGATCGACCCCCAAGCCGCGCAACTCGCTATTCAACGTCGATCGCGTGCCTGATCCAGGCTCCCGTTGCACCCAGCGCGCTCGTCGCAGCCATGTCGCGTCGATGTCGATGTCGGCGAAAGGTTGTGCTCCGACGAGCAACAGCTGGTCTTCGCCGATCGGCCAATGCGCCAACGCTGGATCTTCGATCTCGCCCTCGACAATACCCAGATCGGCCTTGCCGTCATTGACGTGTACCGCGGCCTGCCCGGTGTTGCCGATCGACAGTTCGATACTGATCGCCGGATAGCGCTCATGGAAAGTTGAAAGGATGGGCGGCAACCAGCAGACGGCGATGGTCTGGCTGGCGACGAGGCGCAGCGTGCCCCGCTTCAGTCCGCCAAGCTCCTCCAGCACCGTCTCGGCCGCGTCGGCCCGCGCAAGAACTCCGCGAGCCTCGGTCAGGAACAGCCGTCCGGCCTCTGTCAGAGCGATGCCGCGCCCGACGCGGTGGAAGAGCTTGGTTGCGTGTCGCTCCTCAAGCGAGGCGATGGCTGCGGAAGCCTCTGACTGCGTGACGTTTAAGGCCGCGCCGCGACGGTCATATGCTTGCGCTCGGCCACGCCGACGAAGATGCGCAGTTGCTCCAGTGTCACACCGCACCTGATATAGAAACCGATCACGATTGACGATCGGAATGACAACAAGGCTAAGTTGGAGCGATCGGTAGGCAGGGTTTAGATCGTGCGACGGAAGGAACACCGCCGTGGCCAGTTTTGCCTATCCCGATCGTATATTCCCGACCGTCCAGACTAGCAGATTGCCCGCGCTGCTGCCCGGCGTCGGCCTCTGCCTCGCCGTCACCGGCTCGGCCTACGCGCTGGAGGTGGGCGAGCGCGCACTGGCCGGCAAGGCGTGGCTGGAGGCGCTGGTGCTCGCCATCCTGATCGGCACCGCCGTGCGCAGCCTGTGGACCCCGGATGAAAGGTGGCACGAAGGCATCGCATTCAGCGCCAAATACTTACTGGAGGTGGCGGTCGTCCTGCTCGGTGCTTCGGTCAGTGCCGCGACCATCTTGGCGGCCGGGCTGCCGCTCCTCGCCGGTATCGCCGGCGTGGTCGTGAGCGCAATCCTGCTCAGCTTTGGGATCGGCCGATTGCTCGGCTTGCCAACGCGGATGGCGCTGCTGGTGGCTTGCGGCAATTCAATCTGCGGCAACTCCGCCATCGCGGCCGTGGCACCGGTAATCGGCGCCGACAGCGACGACGTAGCTGCCTCGATCGCGTTCACGGCGGTACTGGGTGTGGTGGTAGTGCTTGGCCTGCCACTGCTCGCGATTGCGCTCGGCATGGGCGGGCTCGCCTTCGGGGCGCTCGCCGGGCTCACTGTCTATGCCGTGCCGCAGGTGATCGCAGCCGCCTCGCCGTTGGGCGCCACCGCCGTGCAGATGGGTACGCTCGTCAAGCTGGTGCGCGTGCTGATGCTCGGGCCGGTGTGCCTTGTTCTGTCGCTGGTGGCGCCTCGTCTCGCGCCGCAGTCGGTTCCCGAAGGCGAGTTCGTCGCCGGTGCGCCTACGGCCAAGCGGATGGACCTCGCCCACCTCGTGCCCTGGTTCATCATCGGCTTCCTCGCACTGGTCGCCTGCCGCTCGCTAGGTCTGGTGCCGACCGTCGCCATCGCGCCGATCGGCCGGAGCGCCACGCTGCTGACCGTCGTTTCCATGGCGGCGCTCGGGCTCGGCGTGGACGTCCGCACCGTCGCCAAGGCCGGGGGCCGCGTGACCATGGCCGTCGTGTTGTCGTTGCTCGGCTTGGCCGCGATCAGCCTGACGCTGCTGGCCGCGCTGCACATCGCATGATCGGGCAAGATAGTGAGGATGAGGCCGAGGCCAAACCGATTGTCAGGCGTTACAATAGCATGAGCGAGCTGATGATAGAGCGGAACCCCGAGCCCTACAACGCCGAGCCGGTGCCCGGCGCCTTGATCGAGCGGTTTTTGACGCCACAGAACCTGTTCTATGTGCGCAGCCATGGGCCCGTGCCGGACCTGCCGGCCGATCACCGGATTGAGGTGGGCGGGATCAGTGTGGGCGAGTGCTCCATCTCGATTGCGGAGTTGAAGGCGCGCTTTCCGGTCCGGACTGTCACGGCTGTGCTTCAATGCGCCGGCAACCGCCGGACCGATCTCCAACAGGTGGGCAAGACTTCAGGCGATCCATGGGACATAGGCGCGATCGGCAATGCCGAGTGGACGGGCGTGCGGCTCGCAGACCTGTTGGATGCAGTTGGAGCATCGGACGCGTCCAACCTGTTCGTCTGCTTCACCGGCGCTGACGAGGTGGATGTGGAAGGCGAGGTGGCACCGTTCGGCGTCTCGATCGCTATGACCAAGGCGCGGGCGCCCGACGTGCTGCTCGCCTGGGCGATGAACGGCGAACCGCTGGCACCCGAGCACGGTGCGCCGTTGCGTCTGGTCGTGCCAGGCTATGCTGGCGTGCGTAGCGCCAAGTGGCTGACCCGGATCGAGGTCAAGGACACGCCCTCCGAGGCGCCGATCCAGGCGCACGATTACAAGCTTTTTCCGGCCGACGTGACCAGCGAGACGGCGGACTGGACGCAAGGGCTGACGATCAACGCCATGCCGCTCAACGCCGCGATCTGCTCGCCTGGTTCGGGCGAGAGCCTGCCCGCGGGCAAGGTCCGGATCGAGGGCTATGCCGTCGCCTATGAGCGCGGCGTGTCGCGGGTAGAGGTGTCGCTGAACGGCGGTCGAGACTGGCGGCAGGTCGATTTCTCCGACGATCCGGACGGGCAGTGGAGCTGGCAGCGCTGGTCGCTAGATGCGGAACTGCCCAAGGGGCGCCAGCACCTTGTGGTGCGCGCGTTCGACGATGCGGGCCAGGGTCAGCCCGAACTACCCGATACGATGTGGAACTTCGCCGGATACCTCTGCACGGCCTGGCACCACGTCCACGTGCTGGTCGAGTGAATCCGCCGCCTTTGTCGGTCGATCTCGCCTTCTGGGTCGACGCGATCGGCAGGATGATCGTGGCGACGGCGGCCGGCATGACGCTCGGCTGGGAACGGTCACGCGAGAACCGACAGATCATGGGTCTGCGGACGCTAGGGCTGGTCGGGCTCGCGAGTTGCATCGCCGTCCAGGCGATCGTCCACAGCGGCTTGCCGAACGTGAACGCCGATGCAGCAGGTCGGGTGATGCAGGGCATCCTATCCGGCGTCGGCTTCATCGGCGCGGGCGCGGTCCTGCGCGTCGGCAGCGGGCAGGAGGTGCATGGGCTGGCAACGGCGGCGTGCATCTGGGTGTCAGCGACGCTCGGAGCGGCAGCGGGATTGGCGGTGTGGCCACTGCTTGTGGGCGGTCTGCTGCTGGCGATGCTCGTGCTGTTCGTCGGCGCACCGCTCGAACGCCGTATCCGCGAACGCGCCCGGCAGACCCCGGCCGAAGCGGACCGGCGGGACGCCGAGCAGAAACCCTGAATAATCCTTGGCGCGAAACGGTGTACCAGTAGTTTTGCAGACGGAGGACTTCATGAGCGATATCGACAAGAAGAAGCCCACCACGCAAGAATCGGCCGAGATTCTGGAGCTGGAGGAGTCGGTCCGCGCCAAACACAAGGCGAAGGTTGACAACGTCAAGGAAGATGATCGCTTCTGAGCCGGTTGGCGCCGCTAAGCCGGGCTGAAGGAGCGAACGAGAGCGAGGCCGCCGAACAGCGCGAGCACGCCCAGCCCAACCGATCCGACAACATAAAGGGCAGCTTGCCCGACTTCGGCTCTCTCCTAATGCAAGGCCGCTTCCAGCGAGAAGGTCGAGAAGGTCGTGACGCCGTCCAGCCCGCCGGTGGTGAGGAACAATCGCCATCCCGGGCTCGATCCGCTTCGCAACAAGAACCAGCCCCCCAGCAGACTCATAAGGAATGAGCCGAGCACGTTGATGATGGGCGTTCCGATCGACAGGTCGGGGCCGAACAGGCGCAGGCTGAGGCCGTTCAGCCCATACCGCAGCATGCCGTCGGAACCAGCCCCGGCGAACACAATCAGGTATGGCCCCATGCCTCAGCCAACCAGCTCGGCCGTATCCGCATCTTCCTGGCGCAAGCCCGCCGGGCTGACCGTCCAATGCTCCAGGTGCTTGTAGACGATGACCTTGTTCGCAAGCAGGTCGCCATGCGCCCGGCAGAAGCCTTCGAGCTGCTCGCGCTGGCCGATCAGTTCGACACACATGGTGAGGTGTGGATCGGCGATCTCGGCGCCGTTCTCATGCACCGGGCCGTGGTTGCTGTAGCCGTAGTGGGTATAGTGGGCGACAGCGTTCATGATTCCGTCCGCCTTGGCCTGCGCGACGAGCGTTCGGTCGAGCGGCTTGGCAGCCCAGCGTGAGCGCGTGCCCGGCTTTACCGCCTTATCGGCTAGCTTCATGTAGATGCGGACCAGCCGATCTCGGTCTGCGACACGTGGTGGGCGTCGGACATGGATAAGCCTTCCGTGAGGTAAGGAGCGAACAGGTCTGAAAGGTCGGACACGGGACGGAGCGCGCGCGCATCGCGCAGCGTCAGGTCCGGCGGCAGGGTGCTGCCCGCCCGCTTCGGCACCGCCACCCGTTGCGACAGGTAGATGCCGTTATGCCCGGAGCAGGCGTAAGCGACGAAACAGGCGACCGCGACCGGCACTGCGGTCTCGGCGCCGAACAGCTCGACGCCCATGATCGTGCAGGCGAGCGGCGTATTGGCCGCGCCCGCGAACACCGCCACGAAACCGAGCGCGGCAAGGAGGTCGACGGGGACACCGATCGGGCCGGCGAGCGCATGACCCAGCACCGCGCCGATGAAGAACAGCGGCGTGACCTCGCCGCCCTTGGGCGGCGGCTCTTCGCCTGCTCCGCCGGCCACAGCAATCGGATGGCTGCGAGCAACAGTATCGGTCCGTCAGTTATCCTGCCGTTTCGGGCCTGTCATCCGGCAACCATACAGTTTCATTTCTACATCGGATTGACGTTGCCGCACCGCGGCGACATATAGCGGCCGAAGGCGATGGATTTCCGCCTGGCTATGTTGGCCGAACCGCCCTCGCAAGGGCCGATGATTCCTACCGGGCGCCGCAAGGCAGCAAGGAGGAATTGTGCGCGCGACGTTTCGCAATCTCTATAACGAATTAAATTTGGCCGCTTTTTTTCGCGATCGCCATGACCATGCCCTGTCGGTGTTGCGCTGGACGCTGATCCTCGTGCCGATGGCGGCGCTGGTGGGAACACTCTGCGCGGCTTTCCTCTGGAGCCTCGACGCCGCGACACAGGCGCGGTTCGACTATCCCTGGCTGCTTTACCTCCTGCCCTTAGGCGGAGCGGCGGTCGCGTTGCTCTATCACCTGACCGGCCGTTCGGTCGAAGCGGGCAATAATCTCATCGTCGAGCAGATACACGAGCCCGGAGGCGGCGTTCCGCTGCGCATGGCACCGTTGGTCTTCATCGGCACGATCGCCACTCATCTCTTTGGCGGTTCCGCAGGGCGTGAGGGCACTGCGGTCCAGCTCGGCGGCAGTCTCGCCAGCGCCGTTGCCGGCCTCTTCCGGCTCGATCCTGCCAGCGTCCGCATTCTGCTTATGGCAGGTGTCGCAGCCGGCTTCGGTGCGGTCTTCGGGACCCCGCTCGCCGGGGCGGTGTTCGCACTCGAGGTGCTGGCCGTCGGACGTATCGAATACGGCGGCATCATCCCCTGTCTGCTAGCCGCGCTGGTCGGCGACTGGGCATGTCACGCCTGGGGCATCCATCATACGCCTTACCACATCACCTATGTGGCCTCCGCGAGCGGTGCCTTGTTCGTCGAGCCGGTGTTGCTCTTCAAGGCGGCAATAGCCGGCGTAGCGTTTGGTCTCGCCGGACTTGTGTTTGCAGAAGCCAACCACGCCTTCGGCGGAGTTTTGAAGCGCCATATCCCTTACGGCCCTGCGCGTGCGGCGCTGGGCGGGGTGCTGGTCATCGCGCTGGTCTGGATCGTTGGTACACGCGCTTATCTCGGCCTAGGCGTATGGTCGGCCATTCCCGGTGATCCCACGATCGCCGGCTTTTTCACCGGCCCTGCCGATCGGTGGAGCTGGGCGCTCAAGATGCTGTTCACGGTCGTGACGCTTAGCGCCGGCTTCAAGGGCGGCGAGGTGACCCCACTATTTTTCATCGGCGCAGCGCTCGGTAATGCGCTCGGTTGGCTGCTTGGCGCACCGCTCGATCTGTTCGCGGGACTAGGCTTCATTGCGGTGTTCGCTGGCGCGGCCAATACGCCGCTCGCCTGCACGATCATGGGGATCGAGCTGTTCGGAGCGGCCCACGCCGTCCCAATCGCAGTCGCTTGTTTCATCGCCTACATCTGCTCGGGCCATAACGGCATCTACCTGTCGCAGCGGATCGCGGTGCCAAAGCGCGCGTCTCGCGCGCATACCGGGGCTGCGACCCTGCGCGATGCTCGTGCGTCACGGCGCGGCCCCCGTCCATCCCCGACCCCCGTCATCACCAAGGAGCATGACTGATGTCTCAACAGCATAAGGTGACGCCGAGCGAGATCGGTATGATCCGCATCTATCTAAAGCCATCCGACAAGATCGCGACCGGATCGCGCAGCTTACCGCCTTGAAGCGGATCGGCTGCACTGCGCCACGCTCGATCGAGCGCGACGATGGTGGCTTCGAGGTCGACGACGCACGCTGCCGTGGCGGCCGCTATGACATCAAGCTAAACCGCAACTTCAAGGTCGTTTCCCGCGAAAAGCAGGACCGCGACGACGACTGATCCGACGCCTGCGCGTCTCCTCGCATCTAATAGCGAGCCTTTGGCGTTGATGCTTTAAAGGAGACGCATATGGCCGAGACGGACAAGGATGAGCCGACCACGCAGGAAACCGCGGAGATGGTCGAAGTTGGCGAAATGGTCGCCTCGGAGAAGCGTAAAGACGACCGATCGTCTCCAGAAGCGCCGGGGCTAGGGGACAACATCGAACGTCGCGAAGACTGATCACGTAGTCGGTTTCGACGGTCGACGACTAACAGCCCAGCAGGCCATTGGCTGGTATTGCACAGTAGCCGCTCTGATCTTCCATCGCGTCGGGGCGAGGTCAAACACCTCGAGGGGGTGCCGTGGTCGCGATAGTCGACAAGTCTGTCGTCAGGTCGATCCCTACGCGAACTTCCTTGCGCTCGGAATAGCGGTCGACGAGTTGTGCCGCGTGCGGGCGCAGCAGCACCGTGAACCGCACCAGTTCCTCCATTACGTCTACGATGCGGTCATAATAGCTCGACGGCTTCATGCGATCGTCCTCGCCGAATTCGGCGAACGCCTTGGCGACGCTCGACTGGTTCGGTATCGTCACCATTCGCATCCAGCGGCCGAGCACGCGCAGCGTGTTGACGCTGTTGAACGACTGCGAACCCGCCGATACCTGCATGACTGCCAGCGTGCGTCCCTGCGTCGGTCGCATCCCGCCCATCGAGAGCGGCAGATGATCGATTTGGAGCTTCATGATGCCGGTGATCTGGCCGTGCCGTTCAGGGCTGCACCACACCTGACCTTCCGACCACAACGACAGTTCACGCAGCTCGTGGACGGCCGGATGGTCGTCGCCGACGACCTGATCGGGCAACGGCAGCGCCGAGGGATCGTAAATGCGCGTTTCGCATCCGAAGAATTGCAGTAGTCGCGCCGCTTCCTCGACACACAGCCGCGAGAATGACCGCTCGCGCAAGGAACCGTAGAGCAGAAGGATTCGTGGCGGCGGAGCACCCGCGCCGAGGCCATGAGCAGGTCGTTCGATCGCATAGCTTCGATCGAGCGCGGGCAGATGGTCGGGGTCGGAGAGCGTTCGAACAGGCATCAGGCGGTTCGTGGTCCCAAGAGGATGATACAGGTGCCGATCAGACAGAGCGCCGCGCCGCTCACATCCCAGCGATCGGGCCGCACGCCTTCGACGGTCCAGAGCCAAGCAAGCGATGCACAGATGTAAATGCCGCCGTAAGCGGCATACGCTCGTCCCGCGGCATCGCTGTCCACGCGGGTGAGGAGCCATGCGAACAGGATCAATGAGACGACGCCCGGAGCAAGCCACAAGGGTGACTTCGCCATGCGAAGCCAGGCCCAGAAGGCAAAGCATCCGCCAATTTCAGCAAGCGCCGCGCCGATGTAGATCAGGGCTGTCATCCGATCGTGATCCTCAATGCCAAGGCGGCAAGCGTGACCAGCAATACCGGCACAGTCAGCGTGATACCGACACGGAAATAATAGCCCCATCCGATCCGAACACCTTTCTGGCCGAGGACGTGGAGCCATAACAGCGTTGCGAGCGAGCCGATCGGCGTCAGCTTGGGGCCAAGATCGCAGCCGATGACATTGGCGTAGATCATTGCTTCTTGCACGGCGCCAGTGGCATGGGTCGCGTCGATCGACAGCGCGCCCACCAGTACGGTCGGCATGTTGTTCATCACGGACGACAGGATGGCCGCGATCACGCCTGTCCCGAACGCCGCCCCCCACACGCCGCCCTGAGCGGTGCGATCGAGCAGCGCGGCGAGATGGTCGGTCAGGCCCGCGTTTCGCAGCCCGTAGACGACCAGGTACATGCCGAGAGAGAAGATCACGACCTGCCACGGTGCGCCGCGCAGCACCTTGCCGGTCTGGATCACATGGCCCCGTCCCGCAATTACCAGCAGCAGGATCGCGCCGGCAGCGGCAACGGCGCTGACCGGCACGCCGATCGGTTCGAGCAGGAAGAAGCCAGCGAGCAGCAGCGCGAGGACGATCCAGCCGGCACGGAAGGTCGCGGGGTCTCGGATGACATCGCGCGGCGCGCGGAGCGCCCCCACGTCATAGTCTTCTGGGAGGTCGCGCCGGAAGAACAGCAGCAGCACGCCCAGCGTGGCGGCGATCGACACCAGATCGACCGGGACCATCACGGACGCATATGTGCCGAACCCGATCTTGAAGAAGTCGGCTGACACGATGTTGACGAGGTTCGAGACCACCAGCGGCAGGCTGGCCGTGTCGGCGATGAACCCGGCCGCCATGACGAACGCCAGCGTCGCCTTGTCCTTGAACCCCAGCGCGCGCAGCATGGCGATGACGATCGGCGTGAGGATCAGCGCCGCACCATCATTGGCGAACAACGCCGACACCGCCGCGCCGAGCAGCACGATCAGGACGAAGAGTCGGCGCCCATGTCCCCTGCCCCAGCGCGCAACGTGGAGCGCCGCCCATTCGAAGGATCCAGCTTCATCGAGCAACAGGCTTATGACAATGATCGCGACGAATGCAGCCGTCGCGTTCCAGACGATGCCCCAAACGACCGGGACGTCGGACAGCGTGACGACGCCCGCGAGCAGCGCCAAGACGGCCCCGGCGATCGCGCTCCACCCGATTCCGAGCCCCTTGGGTTGCCAGATGACGAGCACGATCGTGACGACGAAGATCAGGACGGCAAGAAGCATCAGGCGATGCGCTGGCCCGAGGCGTTTACCACCTGTTGTCCGTCTTCCTTCGCGAACGCGCCGCGCTGATCGCCCGGCAGCAGATCAAGCACGGCTTCGGACGGCCGGCAGAGCTTCACGCCGAGCGGTGAGACGACTATCGGCCGGTTGATGAGGATCGGGTGCGTCATCATCGTATCCACCAGCGCGTCGTCGGACAGCGATGTGTCGCCCAGGCCGAGCTCCGCATAGGGCGTACCCTTTTCGCGTAGCAGCTCGCGGGGCGTTATGCCGGCGCGGTCGATCAGCTCGACCAGCAGCGCGCGCGAGGGCGGGGTTTTCAGATATTCGACCACGTGCGGTTCGATGCCGGCATTGCGGATCAGGCCTAGCGTGTTGCGCGACGTGCCGCACACGGGGTTGTGATAGATCACGATATCGACGGCCACGGGCGTCCTTTCAGCAGCATGGGGTGAGTTCGGCGATCAGCGGGGCGCACAGCTCCGCGTTGCCGGCGCAGCAATCCTTGACGAGAAAGAGCGTTAGCGCGCGCAGGCCGTCGAGATCGGCACGATAGATGATCGAGCGGCTATGACGTTCGGATCGCACCAGCCCGCCACGGGCGAGGATGCCGAGGTGTGCGGACATCGTGTTTTGCGGTACGTCGAGCTGACGGGCGATTTCGCCGGCAGCCAAGCCATGCGGTTCGTGCCGCACCAACAGGCGGAACACGTCGAGGCGTGTTCCTTGTGCGAGCGCGCCGAGCGCTGAAATTGCCGTGTTGTTTTCCATATATCCAGGATAGCAGCTATATGGTTTCGGTCCAGACGTTGATAGCACCAAGTAGGCAGGCAGCCGGCACCCTACGCTCTTTTCCGAAGTCCCCAACGAGTGGGGCGGGACCCCGCGGGCACGGCTCTATCGGCCCGCTGGGCGTGCCGACCGAGCCATCGTGCCGGCGTCTCGGCCCTGCCGGTGACGATTCTCGCGTAAGGTGTGCCACATGGCACACCTGCGAACGCGCAGGGCGCGAGCAGTGTTTCGATTGGCGTCGACGCCCTCCCCCGGAGGCCACGCCGCACAGCACTTCGCGCGCAGAACCGCGTGTCGTGAGTTGATGGGCTTAGCCTGATCCCCCCGATACGTCGGGCGCAGCCTTCGGATCGGGGTCTTGCGCCTTGCCCTTCGCGGCACCCGGCTGCTTTGCGCTCATGGCGGTCAGATAAGCGACGATCGCCGGCACGTCAGCCTGTGCAACGGGAGCCTTGTAGACCTCGCGCATCTTGGTGACCTCCGCGGTCCACTGGTCGGAAGAGAGTGGCGGCTGGTTCAGCGCCATGCTCGCCGAATGACACGAGGTGCAGTTGGCGTTGATGACGTCCGCATGCGGACCAGCCGGATATTGCCCTTCGTCGGTCGGGAGATCGACCGAGGTGGACGCCAGCGAGAAGCCGCGCGCCGAAACGCTTGGCGGCGGTGGTGCGGCCGGGGCGGCAGGCGGCGGGGCTATGCGGCTGTTCGGGGCACCGATCGCAAGTAGCAGAACGACGGTCGCGCCGACGAACCCAAACGACAGCGTGCCGATGGAAGGCGTTTTCATGGGGGAGCGCTCCTCAGCCGACGACGATGTTGGTGGTTTCAATGTTGCCGCGCATGAACCCGCCCGGGTTCCAGATCGGCGTCATCGGCTGCGCGATGCCGGCGGTGTTCCAGCAGCGCGACATCAGCCTGGTCGGGCCCGCATGCGTGAGCGGCACCTGCGCGTCCCAGCGGCGGAAACTGTATTTGCCGTGATCGGGGCCGAGCGTCGTCTTGTACCAGGTCTTGCCGTTGTCGGTCGACACATCGACCTTGGCGACGCCGCAATCGCCCCCCATCGCAATGCCGCCCAGCGGGATCGACCGGTCGAACGCGATCGCCTGCCCTTCGTCGAGGCTCGTGACCCAACTGCGCGGGATCATCTTGTTGATCGGAACGGCCGGGAAATCCTTCTGGCCCGGCCGCACGTTCGCGCCTGGAGTGTCAGGGATTTTGTACGCCTTGGCCATCCAGTAACCGTCGTCGGGCGCGGCGAGCACCTCGATGTCGTTCAGCATCTTGACCCAATAGGTCGAATACCAGCCGGGTACGATCAGCCGGACCGGGAAGCCGTTGAGGAGCGGCATCTGTTCGCCGTTCATCCCGAAGGCGAGCATCACTTCGCCGTCGCGTGCGTGGTCGATCGACAGCGACTTGGCGAAATCCGGTCCACCCGCGACCACCGGCTGGTCGAGCGCACCGAACCGCACTGCAACCGCGCCCGGCTTCACGCCGGCGATGTCGAGCACGTCGCGCAGGCGCACGCCGAGCCATTTGGCGTTGCCCATGGCCCCGTGACGCCACTGCGCACCGGCAACGGGCGGCTGGAACAGCGCACGCGAATTGCCCGAGCATTGGTTGATCGCCGCCAGCTCGACGCGTGGCAACTTCAGCAGTTGCGCGAGCGAGATTGACAGCGGCCGCGTGACCGCGCCGTGCACCTTGATCCGGAACGCCTCGACATCGATCGCGGTGGGGATGTCAGCCCAGTGCCAGCGGACGAAGAACTGGTCGTTTGGCGTGAAGACGTCACCATTGAACACGCTCATCGGCGTTTCCAGCAAAGGCGGGTGGATACGCTGGAGGATCATGTTGCCCTTGCCAGGGAACGCACTGGTCATCGGTCGTTCCGACGGACCGCCAGGCAGGTGCAGATCGACAATGCTCTGCGCCAGCGCGGGTGCGGCGATCAACGCGCCGCTGCCGATCGCAGCCTCTGCGAGAAAGCGACGGCGGTTCGTCGCCTGCGCCAGTTTCATATCCAGGCTGTCCACCAGCATTCTCCCTTCGATGTCATGCTCTTATGCGCGATCCGTCCGACGGTCTGCCCGGTACGGGTCGATCGGATGCGCCGGTTCGATCCGGCAGGACGATCAGTTCGGCCCATCAATTGGCTTGGGCGATGCAGGGCGACACGAACAGGTTTCCGCGCCAGCCGCCTGTGACCGTCTTGGCGCCGACCAGCAGCCACATCGCTGCGAGCGCGATGGTAAGGACGGTGCCGACGATCCCGAAAAAGCCGAGCTGGAGCGTCGTGCCGAGCTTGAAGGTGGCGACCGTGTAGACGCCGAGCGGGAAGGTGTAGCCCCACCACCCGAGGTTGAACGGAATGCCCGCGCGCCAGTAGCGGATCGTGATCAGCGTCGCGAGCGCCAGCCACCACAGGCCGAAGCCCCAGAGCAGCAGCCCGGCGATCGTGCCGATCCCCTGCGCTACCGCGCCGATCTGGCCGAGGCCGTTGGCGGCGAGGATCGCGGGCGCGTCGCTGCCGAGCACCAGCATCCCGAGCGCACCGGTGCCGATCGGGCCTAGTGCGAGCCAACTCGATGCGGCCATGCTCTCGTGCGGCAGCTTGTGCAGCGCCATCCGCAGGATGAGGATCGCGAGGATGCCGAACGCGACCGGCACCGAATAGGCCCACAGGACAAAGGAGGTCGCCAGCACCACGAACTGGTGGTGCGCGTCCGCCAGATGCGGTGCGAGCAGGCCGCCGCTCGCGCCTGCGACCTCGGCCGCGACCACTGGCAGGAGCCACACCGCGGTCATGCCGTCGAGCGAATGTTCGTGCCGGGTAAACATGAGGTAGGGGATCGCTACACCGCAGGCGAGCGACATCGCGACGTCGATCCACCACAATGTCTCGGCGATCGGGATAACGCCGGCGCCGAACCGCGGCAGGCCGAACGCCAGGAACCCGTTGATGATCGTCGCGAGGCCCATCGGGATCGTGCCGATGAACATCGACACGGTATTGTGCCCGAAGATCCGACGCGCCTCGTGCCCGAACATCGTCCAGCGCGCGGTGTAGAGCCCGGCGAACAGCGTGAAGAGCGCGATGTTGAAATACCACAACGCCTCGCCGACCGGGTGCAGCGATGCGCCGACGCCCGGCACCTGCGGCAAGGCCAGCGCGAGGATGCCCGTGCCCATCGTAGCGGCGAACCAGTTGGGGGTGAACTGGCGGATCATCTCGCGCGGAGAATCAAGCCGGCTGAGCGGCTTCAGACCATCGAGAACGGGTTTCAGATCGGCAGTCACTTCCCAGTCTCCTTGATGAGATCGGTCAGCGCGTCGGCCGCCCGGGTACGATAGCGCTCCTTGTGCCGCAGCGCGTAGAATGGACGCCGCGGCAGACCGAGCGGCAGATCGTGCAACGTGCCGGCCGCGATTGCAGGTGCGACGACATGCTGCGACAGCACCGCGACGCCCGCGCCGGCCTCGACCGCGCTGCGGACCGCCTCGTTCGATGGCAGGGTCAGCGCTATGGTAAGGTCCGACGGATCGACGCCGCGCTGGCGCAACACCTCCTCGAACGACGAGCGCGTGCCCGATCCCTGCTCGCGGACGATCCAGCGCGCGGTCCGGATCCAGTCCTCGTCGATCGTGTCGGCAGCGCGGTCACTCACCAGCACCATGCGGTCGTTCGCGACGGTCCAATGCGCGAGCGCGGGCTCGTCGATCACACCCTCGACGAAGCCAAGCTCGACTGCACCGTCGAGCACGCGCGCCGCGGCCCCTTCCGTGTTGTCGATCGCCAGTTCTATCGTGATGGACGGGTAGCGCGCATGAAACGCCGCCAGCTGGCGGGGTAGCCAATAGCCCGCGATCGTCTGGCTCGCGACCAGCCGCAGTGTGCCGCGCTCCAGTCCGGCATATTCGGCCAATGCAAGTTCTGCACTGGCAGCACGGCCAAGCACTGCGCGTGCGTCGACCAGAAACATACGGCCCGCTTCGGACAGTTCGATCCCACGGCCGACCCGGTGGAACAGCGGCACGCCGTGCCGCGCTTCTAGCGCGGCGATGGCAGCGCTTGCGGCCGACTGCGTCACATTGAGCGCTTCGGCAGCGCGCGTCATGTGCTCGCGCTCAGCGACACCGACGAAAATCCTGAGTTGTTCCAGGGTCATGCCCGATCTCCTTGCCCCAATGATAGGGAACGGAGATCAATCGCACCAACCAAAGATTACGGTCATTCCAATCAGATATACCGATCGGTCATTTCAGAATGTCGATAACCGCCTCACGTTCATCGACCAGTTCGGCAATCGTGCGATCGAGCATCGTTCGCTGGAATGGATCGAGGATCAGTCCTTCGATACGCGCATACCCACCGCTTTTGCAGTGCACCGGCACGCCGCACACCAGCCCTTGCGGGATACCGTAGGAGCCATCTGACACCACGCCCATCGACACCCAATTGTCGCCTGCGCCGTGCACCCAATCGCGCAGATGGTCGATCGCCGCATTTGCTGCCGACGCGGCCGAGGACGCACCCCGTGCTTCGATGATCGCGGTTCCGCGCTGCGCAACGGTGGGGATCAGGGTCTCGCGGTACCAGGCCTCGTTTCCGATACGGTCGGCAAGCTTTTGGCCATCGAGTTCGGCATTCCCCCAGTCGGCAAACATCGTCGGCGAATGGTTTCCCCAGACGACGAGCTTTGTAATCGCATCGACACCGACACCCGCCTTGGCCGCAAGCTGTCCCTGCGCGCGGTTGTGATCGAGGCGGATCATCGACGTGATGTTTTCGGCAGGGAAACCCGGTGCGCTTTGCGCAATGATCCAGGCATTTGTGTTGGCGGGATTACCGACGACCAGGATCTTGGCGTCGCGTTTGGCCACTGCGTCCAGCGCTGCGCCCTGCGTCTTGAAGATCGCTGCGTTGGCAGCGAGCAAATCACGGCGCTCCATGCCCTTCGAGCGGGGACGAGACCCGACCAGCATGGCCGCATCGATGTCCTTGAAAGCCACCATCGGATCATCAGTAATGATCACATCTGCCAGCAGCGGAAACGCGCAATCCTCCAGTTCCATGACCACGCCGCGTACTGCGTCCAGCGCCTGCGGCACGTCGAGCAGTTGAAGGATAACGGGCTGGTCCGGTCCGAACACGTCACCCTGCGCGACCCGGAAGAGCAGCGAATAGCAAATTTGTCCTGCGGCACCGCTGATCGCGATCCTGACGGGGGGCTTGGTCATTTTGGAAAGGGCTTTCGTTGGAAGATTACAGACGGTGTGAGACCGATTAACGCGCCGCCAGGGCAAGCGCCGCATCGCGCCCGGATGGCACCAGATTGGCGAGACCTTTTCCTGATCTTACGGCACCAGGAACGTAGATCAGGCTTTGCGCATCCGTACTGATCGGGATCGTCGACACGGTGGTGTACGTCAGCGTGTCGATCCCAGCGACCTTGTTGGTTCCGGCCAGGCTGGCATAGATCCTCGTACCATCGCCCGACGGCCAAACCGCACTCGGAGCCGCTTGTAGCGGGACGGTTGCCACAGCCTCCAGGCTGTCGGTTCTATAGACCTTGATTGCAGGTTGATCGCCGCCAACGCTGACATAGGCAAAGGAATCGTCTGCGCGCTGGGCGAAGTTGACCGCGCCCGTCGCTGGACCAGTGTTTATCACTTCGTGTACCGCAAACGGCGGTTTGGCAGCAAAGACCGTGGTCGTGCCGCTCTCGCGGCGTGTTGCCCAGATCTGTTTGCCATCTGGCGAGACCGCGATTGCTCCCGCACCTGCACCGTTGCTGGCAACGTGTCCGACGACGCGCCGATCCTCGACGTCGACAACCAGGATGGACGGCCTTTCAGTAAGCGATACAAAGGCATAGCGTCCGTTTGGCGACAGGATGGTCGCGCCCGCTCCGCCACTTGCTGGTACGCGGGTGATCTCCCGCGCGGTCTTAGGATCCACGACCGCGATGGCATGTTCATCGCCGAGCGAAACCCAGAGTTCGTGCCCATTGGGCGTAAACGCGACGGCGGTAGGCGACGTCTGGAACACGGTCCGGCCTCGTTCCGTGTTCGTGGCCAGATCTACGAGCGTCACACTGTGCTGCGCTGATGCCGATACCGCCAGGGTCCGCCCGTCACGCGTTGCAGCCAGGTGCTGGACTCTGGGGCTGGAAAAGCTGGGCTCAGCTATCGCGCTTTTGGCGAGGTCGATGCGTCCCAGTTCGTTGCCCGCTGCAGGATCGATGACAACGATCTTCGTCGATGTAGGGTCAGACACATAGATCCGGTCATGATGGCTGAGGTCGATATCAGCCTTCGACCACGGTGCCTGAACCGCCTTGATATCGTAGGGAAAGTCGTCCGCCGCAGGTGCAGCCCAATAGGCCTGAGCGATCACCGGGACTGGCGCTACGGAGGCCAACATCGCGGCAACCAAAACGATCGCAGCTTTCATCGTTTGATCCTTATCGCGGATCCGGCGGGTGATCGTGCCAGTCCGATGCCGTTAGATCGACCGATATGTCCCCTGCGTCCAACGCATGGTCGCGATGGTTTCAATACGAAAACGCGATCATAGATCGCCTACCGTTCTTGTTAGATGATCAGAACAACCATGCTTATGCGTTGGATCGACGGCTGCGCCGCGATCATTACGCTGTCACGCTCGGCGTTGATCGCTCGCGTGTCATAAATGGGAACACTAAAGGCATGACGATGAAATTTCGCACGGCTTTGCTAACGGCGATAGCCGTGTCCGTATCGACGGGTGCTTTAGCGCAAACGGACGGTTTCGCGTCCGCAATGGATGCGGCGATGGCGCGGATGCACGGCGCGATGATGACCGGTTATTCGAGCGATCCCGATCGCGACTTCGCCAAAATGATGATCCCGCATCATCAGGGCGCGATCGACATGGCCGAAGTCGAACTGCGGTTCGGCAAGGATGAACGCCTGCGCCGGCTCGCCCAGGGAATCATCGTCGAACAGCGTCAGGAAATCGCGGTGATGCAGGGCATCCTATCCGAAGGCGGCGCGTTGCTGCCTCACACCGAACCGACCGCGACCGGTCACCCCCATCACGGAGACCGTCCATGAAGCGTTTTACCTTAACCGCCTGTGCTGCCCTGTCTTTTTCGGCCCCGGCATTTGCGCAGCAGGTACCGAACGCGACCCCCGACATCCCTGTTAGCGCGCACGACCGGTTCTACACTTCGGACCAGTTCTCCAACACCGTGTCGGTGATCGATCCGTCGACCAACACGCTGCTCGGCGTCATCAAGCTCGGCGACCAGACCCCGGCCAATCTCAGCCCGCTCTACAAGGGGCAGCTGCTCGTGCACGGCATGGGCTTCTCGCCCGATCGCAAGACGCTGGCGGTAATATCGATCGGCTCGAACTCGGTGACGTTCATCGACACTGCGACCAATGCCGTGAAGCACACGACCTATGTGGGCCGATCGCCGCACGAAGCGTTCTTCCGCCCCGACGGTCGCGAAGTCTGGGTCGCGGTGCGCGGCGAGGATTATATCCAGGTGCTCGACGGTAAGACCTTCGCGCCGACCACGCGCATCCCCGTTCCTAATGGCCCCGGCATGACGATCTTTTCGCCAAACGGGAAATACGGTTACGTCTGTTCGAGCTTCTCGCCCGAGACAGTTGTGATCGACACCGCCTCGAAGAAGATCGTCGGTCGCGTCAAGCAGGCGAGCCCGTTCTGCCCTGACATCGCCGCGACGCCCGACGGTAAGCAGGTCTGGTTGACGCTCAAGGACGTCGGCAAGGTCATGGTGTTCGACGCCAAGCCACCCTTCGCAGTGCTCAAGACGTTCGATACCGGCGCGATCACCAACCACGTCAATATCGCCCGCAATAAGAATGGCCAGTTCGCCTTTGTGACGGTCGGCACCGAGAATGTCGTGAAGGTGTTCCGCACCACTGACTTCGTGCAGGTGGCGAGCATCCCGGTCGGCGCGCTCCCGCACGGCCTATGGCCGTCGGGCGACGGCACGCGGATGTATGTCGGGCTGGAGAACGCCGATGCGGTCGCGGCGATCGACACAGCAAGCAACACCGTCATCGCGACGATTCCAATCGGTCAGGGGCCGCAAGGCGTGGCATATGTTCCCGGCGCGGTGCCGGTAGGCGATGGCCGTGCAAACCTGGTGCCGCTCGCGCAGGCCGGCATGAAGATCCAGCTGACTCTATCCGGGACTGGGCGCAGCCAGGTCACGCTGTTCGATCAAGGCCAGGTCCAGATTTTGCAGGCGGCGGTTGCGGGCCTCAGCCCAAAGATGCCCTATGTCCTTGGATTATCCTCCCACGCTGACGGCAGCGGCGTGATCCAGCCTCTGGCGAAGTTCATGACCAATCCGGCGGGCGGCGCGATAGTAAACACGCTCGGACCGCTCCGCCAGATCGTCAGCGACGCGAAAGGCGACATGCGCCGTTACCTCGTCATTGCTCCGGGCGACCCGATGATGCCGGGCGCTGTCGTTCAGGTGCAAAAATGAGGATTCCGGTGAAACCTGCGCCCCGCTGTCCGTGTCCGGTATATTCGGCATGACGCTGGGCTAGGTCGACACGACGTCTCGAGAGTGTCGGAAAGCACTTGTTTGTCGCACAATGGTGATTACGACTGGGTTTTCTACATATCGGGCCGCTGAATGCCGACAATGGGAAGGAAAGCGGACTGGCTGCTTTAGAGAGGGCAGGTGCGCTCCACTACCTGGTGCACTTCCATTTCGTCGCAGCAGGATGCCTTTACGCCTAGCTCATTACAGGCCCCGATCCGGCGCCGCATCGGCCTTCCGTGCCTGCCCGCCTGATAGTGCTGGGGGTCGCCGTCGTGATCCACTCGATCATGTCGCAGCTGCTCTACGCCGGGCTGTTCGTCGCCATATCCGTGCCGGTTGAACAGTTTCGCCGCGGTGCGGAGCTGATGTCAGTACATGGCGCCCAACTCGCCGGAATGGGTCTGCGATGCGGCATGTTCTGGGTCAAAATCGAAGCCCGGCTTAAGCGAGACCGGTAGGACGAAGCGTTTGCTGCGTGCCGGCTGGTCAGCTTTCTCCAAACAACTCACGTTGCGCCTTGTCCAATTCCTCTGCGTAGCGGCGTCGCGCATAGCTCTCGGAGAGGATGCCGAGAACTGCCCCGTCGCTTCCAACTACCGCCAGTTCGTCCGCACCTTCGGTATCGAACGTAGTCATGACGCTTCTGATGTCTGAATCCGGCGTAAGGGCGAGACCCGTGTGGATCGCCAGCGACCCGATCGGTGCCTTCTGATCGACCTCTTCGGCAAATGCACTGGCAGTCTGTACGATACCGCCATAATTTTCGTGGTCATCGACTAGTAGGACCCGACTTGTGGAACCAAGCGGAAACGCCCGACGAAACTCGGCGATCGTCGTGTTGCACGGCGTAGCCCTTTCGACACGTCGCATCATCTTGCCCGCTGTAAGCGTTCTGACCCAGCCGACATCGCGGGCGCTTTTGATGGTTTCGCCCCGGAGATGCAGGCGCCACGTAGAAAAGGAATAGCCGAACAGCTCGCGGACGATGGTGGACGAGACCAGCGATGCTGCAATGGCCGCGCCGGCAAGGGAGAAGTCGTGGGTCGCCTCAAGGACTAGCATCGCCATCGTCATCGGCCCGCCAACTACGGCGACCGCTAATGCGGCCATCCCCACCAGGGCCGCATTGTGCGGGTCGATCACAGGCGATCCGACAATCCATTCGAGTGAACCAGCAAACAGGTGACCCAGCAGGCTGCCCAAGAACAAGGATGCGAAGAACAGGCCACCGCGGAAGCCAAAGCCAAGTGAGATGATGGAGGCCGCGCACTTGACGACGAAGATGGCGGCGAGGAAGCGCAGCGATACCTCGGCTTCAAGATTGAGGTGGAGGGCGCCGTGACCAGCAGAGAGAATTTGCGGCGTGAGCATCGCCAGAGGGATGAGCAGAAGACCGCCCAATATCGGCCGGCAAATCGAGGGTATCGGCAGTTTGCGTGTAGCTGCTTCCATCTCCGCAACAGCCCGCATCAGCAGTATACCAGCGCCAGCGGCACAGGCCCCAAGACCGGCGTAGAGAAGGTAGTGGAACGTCTCGATCTGTTCGCCTGCATTAGCCGCAACCAGATACGGTTGAGCACCAAACGCCTGCGCCACAAGGACACTCGCCAGGCACGCCGCAGCGACAGGTGCCAGCGCTGATATCGTATAGGCCCCGATTACGATCTCAAAGGCATAGAAGGCCCCAGCTAATGGAGCCCCGAATGCACCTGCGATGGCGGCGCCCGTTCCGGCGCCGACCAAGATGCGCAGATCGGACCTGCGTAACGCAAACCAGTTGCCGCTGAGCGAGGCGACGAGCCCTCCCAACTGCGCATACGCCGCCTCAAGCCCCACAGACGCACCGAAGCCGTTGGAAAGGATCGTTTGCCCGGAGATAACGAGGCTGTCGGACCATGACATGCGACCACCATGAAGGGCGTTCGCCTCTACAGCGTCGACCATCCGGCGCCGGCGAGCATGAGTAACCCAAGAGAAGAGTGCGAGGACGGCTCCACCAGCCGGCAGGGCAAGTAGAGCAAGGTAAGGGATCGTCGTGGCCGCACTCAGCCTTTCATCCGGCGACAAGGCATAAAGCAGATGCTGCATCGCCTGTGCGAGCGTACCCTGGACGACACTGAGCAATCCGGCTGCACTGCCGATCATGATGGCCAGCACGATGAGTGCAGCTTCGCTGGATCGAAAAGCTTTACGGAGCCACGATGGCGCCACCCGACCAGATCCAGGTGGACTAGCTGCGCTATCGATCAGTGGCGCTGAAGCCATGTCAGTCGGCGTCCTGCATCAAGGTTGCAAACAGGGCTGCGGCGAGAACGGCGCTCGAAAGCCACATCACAATCGACAGCGTCCAAGACGTCGCCAGTCCAGCTGCCGTGATTGTTGCAAGCAGTAGGACGATGAGAACGGGCATGGCTGCCCGCGAGTGGAAAAAACGCATGAAGCCGCCTACGCCTGCTACATCTGCGGTGCCACAACCTTCCGAGCCGCCCGGTACGCTTCCTCGCCACGGACGCCATTCAGTATCTTCGAACGCCTGCGGCTTGGCCATGCTGCCCATCAACAGTACCCGGCGATCAGTGCAGTGGCCAAGTCCACATCACTAGAGGCGTACCAACCAAGACCACCAGAACCGATAGTGGTGCGCCCAGCCGGGCGTAATCGCTGAAGCGGTAGCCCCCAGGACCAAAAACCAAGGTGTTACACTGATGCCCAATCGGCGTCAGGAAATCGCATCCTGCCCCGATAGCGGTCCCGATGAGGAAGGCTTCGGGGCGATATCCGAGGTCATGCGCGAACACCGCCGCGATTGGCGCCATCACCAAGACCGTCGCGGCATTGTTGAGAAACGGCGTCACAGCCATCGCCGCTACGAGGATCAGGGCGACCGCGCCCCATGGCGGCAAGGAGGCCGCCAGATGGGCAAGCGAGGTCGCGAGTACATCCGACGCGCCGGTGGTGCGCAGGGTTTCACTGACCGGAATGAGCGCGCCCAGCATGATGAGAATTGGCCATTCGACGCCATCATAGGCATCTCGCAGCGGTAGCGCTCCGGTCGCCATCATTAGACCGGCAGCGGCGAAGAAGGCGACGGCCACAGGCACATAGCCGGTCGCGGTTACGGTCATCGCCACCGCGAGGATGATAAGTGGTAGGAAGCGACGCTTCGAACTTCCCAGACGCAGGGCACGCTCTGCCAGCGGCAGCGTACCGAGGTCACGCATGCGTTCCGGCAAGAGTGTGAGGGGTCCTTGAAGAACAATGACATCGCCGGCGCGCAAGACGGTCTCGCTGAGCTGCTTGGTCAGCCGTTTGCCGGCGCGCGATACCGCGATGAGATTGACGCCATAGCGTTGCTGAAGCCGCAGTCGTCCAGCGGACTGGCGGACCAACACGGAGCCGGTGGTGATGACCGCCTCAATGACGCCAACCTCATCATCTTCGCTGCCTTCCGGTAGGTCACGATGCTGTCCGGCAAGTGCTAGGTGGTCACCCGCAATGACACGCTCAAGCGTATCCGGGTCACCGCCCAAGATCAGCGTGTCGCCGGCAGCCAGAAGGAACTCGGCCGTAATGCTCGTGCGCACATCGTCACGGACAACATTGGCGATCGTCACCTCATTATCATGACGGTCGATGAAGGACTCAACCGTTTCGCCGACAGCGGGCGATCCGTCTTGGATGGTCGCCTCAGTGACATAGTCCGTGATGTTTAGAGCTTCGCCCATGGTCGGCGCTGCGCGGCGTTCCCTGGGCAGGAGGCGGTAGCCGAAACGCAGGAAAATGAGGCCGACCACAAGCAGGCCCAGCCCCGTTGGCAGATAATCGAACATGCCGAACGGCTCACCGGTCATCTGCTCTCGTACTCTGCTGACAATAATATTCGGCGACGTACCAACGAGGGTCATCAACCCGCCAAGGAGCGAAGCGAACGACATCGGCATCAGGAACACCGAGGGGCTAGTGTCCGATTTCTTCGCCGTCTGCACGGCTGCCGGCATCAGCATAGCCAAGGCACCGACGTTCTTTACGAGCCCGGACGATACCCCGACTGCCGTAGTCAGCACCACGAGTTGCGACCGGACGCGTGTCACGCGCCGCGCCAGTATCCCGAGCGCGCTCTCGATTAGGCCGGAACGCTGCATTGCCGATGAGATCACCAGCGCCGATCCAACGATGATAACGATGTCATCGGAAAAGCCAGTAAATGCCGCTTTGGGCTTCACCAATCCCAGCGACAGCCCGGCAAGCAGGGCGATGATGGCCGTGACATCATAGCGAAATCGGCCCCAAAGAAAGAGGCCCATCATGCCAATCAGCAGGCCAATCGACATAAGTTGCGGCGTGGTCATGCAAGCAGAATCCGTAAAATGGCGATAGTCACGCCGGTTATTGCAGCCAAATCCCGACGAGTGCCGCCAAGACGGCAATCGCTAGGAAGCCGTTCACAGAGATCAGCAACCAAGCCGGCAGTCGCTGAGTGTCGGGCCGCGGTGGGGCGATAGGAATCATTTCACGCCAGACCGCTGCAACGAAGCAGAAGCCGCTGAACAGGATCAGGACGGTTGCGGTCGCACCGGCAAGCCAGCCGGGCACGATGTTCTCAAGCAATGCGCGGGCGCCAATTCCTGCGGCTAGAGCGGCAAGCCCGGTACGGACCCAGGCTGCGTAGGTGCGCTCCGCTGCCATGACTGTTCGATCGGCAGCAAGCTCCGTGCGCCGATCGGCGCTATCTGCTTGCTGCTTGGCGCTATGCTCCAACCGGTCCGCACCGTGAACGAATGGGCCGTTGAAATCACGGGTCAATGACAGTCGTTCGTTGGCCATGGATGATCAACGATACCCACACGCTTTCAGCACATCGAATGTTAAAAAGGATCATGCCGAATAAGTTATCGAGGTTAGCAGATCCCCCGCCTTCACAGGTGTCAAAACCGGCTGGTTGCGGCACGAAACCTTTCTCGAAAACGATCCAGACCGTGCGAAAACTCCAACCCCGAATGTAGCGTACTAATATAGCTGCGTGTCGGTTGCCAGGTGATTGGCTATCTTGCGTCGCAGCCATATCTGGCGACGTTATGTTTCGAGCATCACGTCTGTATCGGGGGCGGCGGTGAGTTTTCGCACGGTCTGGATCGAATTTCGGGAATGTCCGGGTTGGGCAGGAAAGCGGAACGGCGGCTTTCGGGAAGGTGCTGGCGATGGCCGACATTCTGTGGCACTGCCTCCTTTTACAGGAGTATCTATCGTTACATTCACACGCTCGGCGGTCTGCTACGATCGAACTCCATTTTGAAGATTCCGTCAGACCTCAAAACATAGGTGCAATGATGCCAATCTTCCTGACTCTCTTTAAGCATGTCACGCCTTAGGGCGGATAGAGCATCATTGACGGATCGGTTCATGGTTCTCTCACCTTCCACCCCCTCAACAAGCTTACCGTTGCACACGACATCGTAGCGCCTCTGTATCCAGTCGTCATGAACTTCTGCCACGATCCATACTTCGGATACAGAAGCCGCTAGCATTGGAGCAATTGCGAGGGCGATGCTCTCCAGCTGACGGCTACTTTCCATTTCTGCATTTACCTCCGATGCCAGATTATATCAGCGTAATCGCTTTTGCGATCCATTTTACCGCGCTTGCCCATTGGCCGTAACTAGACAGCTTTACCAATCCCGAGCGCCCCGATTGCAACTCATGTCTGGAAAGTTCCCCATAATCCCACTGAACGAATGACTACTACCGGGACTCCGAATTACTAACCCGAGCGTCCGGGTGTGGGCGTGAACGGCCCTGCCGTTTTTAAGCGCCGACTAGCCCCGCCAGTGTCGGAAAACACATGATTGTCGTCAGGCCGCAAGTTAGGCGATCGGGGCTACCCCATTCTGCACGTGGTACATGCGACAAACCCTGTCGCTTTGTCCGGTTGTGCGGAAACCAGAATCCGGGGGTTTTCCGTCACTGATCAAAAAAGGGCGGGAAGTCACGCTCAGCGTCAATCGGGGTATACCGTGAGTGAACACACCGTGATGAACACTGTTCCTGTTCAATCAGGGTCATATTCATAGAGATTGAACACTCCGTGCAAGCGGTCTAGAACCTGACTGAACAGATGGGGGTCCAATGACATTTTTTGGTTACGCGCGCGTATCGACCTCCGAGCAGGATCTTGGGATACAGGAAACGGCGCTGCGGGCCGCTGGCTGCCAGACCATCCGATCGGAGAAGAAATCGGGCAGCGAGCGCGGCGCACGGACGGAATTGCAAGTCTTGCTCGACTTCCTTCGCAAAGGCGACACTCTGGTGGTGACCCGCATTGACCGGCTCGCTCGGTCGATGAAAGATCTGCAGGATATTGTGTATGAGCTGAAGGGCAGGGGGATCGCTCTTAAGGCGACCGAGCAACCGATCGATACAAGCACGGCAGCGGGAAAAGCGTTTCTTGATATGCTCGGCGTATTTGCAGAGTTCGAGACGAACCTCCGACGCGAACGGCAACTCGAAGGTATCGAGGCAGCGAAGGCACGGGGCGTCTACAAAGGCGGCAAGCCGCGTATTGATCCCGACGCGGTGCGTAAGTTGATCGCCGACGGTATGAAGCCCGCACACGTCGCTCGCCAACTCGGCATCTCTCGAGGCACCGTCTACAAGTTCGTCCCCAGGGTGGATACGGTAGCAGCTTCCGAGACGTAGGACCGCATATCCGCCTTTGGTGGAAACCGGACTGGCCGGTTTCGGTCGGTGACTCGCGGTAAGCGGCAGTTCGTTCAGGCGTCGATGCTCGCTCAAAGATCTCGACTTCGCGCTCGTCGCACCCCACCGTCCGAATTGTTCGCCGAGGCTTGGGGAGCCTGAAATGCCGTTTTTGACGATCCTAGGAACAGCCATAGTCACGGCCGCCGCCGCTCAAGGCGCTTTATGGTGGAAGGAGCGTTGGAGCGCCGGCACGGATTGTCCAGCTAATCGATCAAAGCCTTGCTGCGCTGTCGTTTGCTGACAGGATCCGCAAATCCAGTCGCCTGAAGCCGGCACCCAACCCGGAACCCGAATACACGGTTGAGCGCCATCTGACCGAAAGAAAGGCCGATCGTGCGGAAAAGCAAAAGCGCTACCTAGCGTCCCAGCAGTCATCGCACGAGGCGCTCATAGTATCCGGCTCAGCCGCCAATGGCGAAGTGCGGGTGCTCGATTGACACGTCTCGGCCCGTTTCCATGCCTAGTCTGCCTGCAATCTCTCGCCGTGGGGATGCGGCTCTGGGCCCGTGTCGGTCCGCGAGTGGTGTATGATATGGACCTGTCGAGGATTTAGCGGCCGATGCGTCTTTACAAATATATGAGTCTCGCCAGCCTGAGGGCGGTACTCGAGCACAACACGATCGGCTTTTCCCTGCCGGAGGACCTTAACGATCCGTTTGACTTTCCAACTGCGCCCGACGTGCTGGAAAATGGATTTTTCGCGCAACTCCATCCGATGGGTCAGGGTGGAAGCAGCCGCGATCGACAGAGAGCGACGAGTTCATCTACCAGCGGTGTCTGCGGCGGCAGGCCGTCGAGCACGGTCGCGAGGTCGTCCTTCGCCACCCTCAGTCGCCCCGTCGCGAGGGCGACCAGGAACTCGGCAGCAGCCTCGCCGCGGGGCGTGGTGGCGCTCTCCAGGATGCGGCGGAGCACCCGTGCCGCTTCCGCGCTCGTCTGCGCATTGTCCGTGTAATCGAGTTCGGACGGACGGGCGGCGCGCAGCAGGCTCGCCTGAATCACCGCGTCGTTGAACCGTCCGAAGTTCTCGGGGCTGAGTAGCGTGCGGTAGAACCATTCAGTCCTCAGCGTCTGCCTGTCGTTCCGGCCCTCGCCAGTCCTGAGACCCTGCAGGATGGAGGCGATCGTGAAGAACACGTCCGCCTGCGTGTTCGCCTTGTCGGGCAGGCCTTCCGGCCAGAACGCGAAGCCGCGCTGGATCTTGAGTGGATCGCCCGGCGCGTTGGTCAGGAACAACTCCTGCTCCAATCCGACCGAGGTTTGCCGAAGGCGCTCTCGGCGCTGCTCGATCTCCGCTGAGATCGGCACACTCCGGTTCGCCGTTTCGTCGAAGACGGCAAGTTCCCGGTCCCACGGGTTCGGTGCAGCCAAGCCGGGCAGGTTGATCTGATCGACGATGATCAGCGGGTGCTCGGCGGCGTTATGGGTCAGCGCGAGATTGCGCGTGAGGGTCTGGGTGCGCTCGGTGCTCTCGGTCACGACGAGCCCAGCGAAGTAGAGGAGCGGCGCCTCGGGGCACGACCTCAGCATCCGGCTGAGGTCCAGCAACTGACGGCCGCTTCCGACGACTGCGGACACGACGAGTATCGGATCGGTGAATGCGTCCTCGACCGCTGCACGGGCTTGCTCGAATTCCTCGCGCGTGAGGATGGGAGCGGCGCTGTCCGCGGCATCGAGCACCCGCTTAGCGAAAGGCGCTGACTCGGCGTTCGCCACGATGCAGTGCCCGAGCTTGGCCGGGATGCTTGCGGCCGCGAGGTACGCGAGCCTCTTCTCCGCGCTTTCAGACGTGGCGACCTTCTCCGCGTCGATCGCGAATTGACGGGTCGGTCGTCCGGCGTTGATCTGGAACGTGCCGGTGCCGGCGTGCCGGGCCATCGTGGCCGAGAGCGCCGCATGCTCTTTCGTCCGCTTGATGACGAGCGGCTCGGGTTGCGGGCCGGCGATGTCGAACTGATCCCCCTGGATCGGGATGGCGATCGATCCGTTGGCACACATCGAGCAGGGTGCACCGCTGTCGGCTTCCACCGTTCGGATGAAGCCGCCTGGGTTATTCTGCCGATCGAATGCTAGGTCAACCGCCGCGACCAGAGTCTCCGGCTTTTCGCCGAGAAAGAGCACGTGCACGATCCTGCGGCTGTCGAAGCCTCTCTGGACCAACCGCTTCGCGAGCTTGCCGCTCGAGGATGCGGATACGAGCGCGACCGCGCCGCCGGTGCGGAAGTGCGCGTAGGTGTCGACGCCGTCGTAGGACCTAAAGCTGTCGACCAGCACGGGCGGCAGTGCATCCTCAGACGCGCGCAGATCGTTGATCGCGGCGACGAGCGCGAAGAGCGATGGCGTGTCGACGTACACGACCGACGTGTCCTCGGGTATGTGTCGCAACGCGCACAGCGCGACGAACGTGATCTCCGACTGCCGCACGAGAATGTTGGACAGGCGGATGAAGCGGCCGGTGTGCCGACCCGACGGGTTGCGGAAGTGGTACGCGCTCGTGGACTCCACGAAGCCCTTGTGGTCCCGGAAGATCGATGTCGCACCGCGCCTGAGCAGGTCGGTCAGGGCCACGTCCGACACGTGCTCGCCGTCGTCGAGCGGCATGCGCCGGAATTCAAAGCCGTTGCCACCGAACGAGATGAGGGTGACCGGCGTTCGCTTCAGCAGCCTTTCCTGGAGCCGGCGGAAGGGGCCGGGCGCGGAGAAGGAGCGCACGATCTCGCCCGCCACGCTTTCCCGGCAGAGGATGACGAGTTCGTCCGGGACGAGGCGCGCGTCAATTTCCTTCTCGAGTTCGCCGACCATCGCGCCGACGTCGAGCTCGCGCGGACCGACGAACGCGACCAGCGTGTCGCGCGCCGCCGTTCCTACCATGCGGTCGAACCTATGGACGAAGAGGTACTTCACGGCTCGACGACGAGCGGAAGCAGGATCGTGAGGAGGGTGCCGGACGCGCGTGGGAAGGTCTCGCGTTCGGACGGCCAGGTGACGAACTCGGGAAGCGTACCGTAGGGCGTCCGGCGTTCGAGGCTCAGGTCGGCGTAGAGCGACTGGCGGCCTGTGCGCAGGCGCATGAAACCGCCGTGCTCCCGGAGGATGTCGACGACGTTCGGCAGCCCGAGACCCGAGCGCGAGGTCGTCTTGCCGGTGGCGTGCTTCTGGAAGCAGCGGCGGACCGCGTCGGCTTCCTCCACCGGCGTCAACTCCGCCAAGGGCCGCTTGGTGATCGCGGCGGCGAAGCCGGGGCCGCTGTCGATTACCGAGATCTCGATCAGCTGGAGGTCCTTGTTGGTCGCCCGCGGCGGCCGAAGTCTCGCGCAGTATGCCGCAAGCGGGGGCGACGTGCCGACGAACTCAGCGAGCTTGGCCTGAGGGATTGCGTGCCGCCTGGCCTGTACGCCGCGGATCGAACGACCAAGCCGGTCCCCCCGCTCGTCGACACGGGCATGGTCCTCGGTGTTGCGGAACAGCTCGTAGAGAGCCCCGCCGACCGCGTCGGTGAATGATGGTGGGATGGAGGACGATAGCTCCCTTGGAACTATGGTCCGGTCTATCTGACGCGCGACCTCGATGAAGGCGCTCGTTCCCTTCAGCGACGGCTGTCCCTCGAGGTCGAGGTCGTAGAGCAGACGGGGCGCCGCGCGGTCGAGGTGATCGACGCACAGCACCTCATATTGGGGCCCGCGCGATGCCTCGCGCGGCCGTTCGCTCTGAATCACGTCGAGGCGCGCCAGCGCTTGCGCGCGCAGTGCCTCCGAGATGACTGCGCCGTCGACCGCGCTCGCCCGGTCGCACAACAGCGCCGCGGCGATGCCGAAGAACTGCCGGGTAAGGGTCGTCATCTGCCCATCCGGGTCTTCGGCATTCGGCACGTATGTCTGGAGCGCGGGGTGGCGGATCGACTGCGCCCATGTGATCAGCGCTTGGACCACTGCGGCCTCACCCCCAGCATGGTGGTGGTGCCCCTTCGTGGGGAGCCTGATGGGTCCGCTGGAGGCGTCGCGCGCCAGCCCGGAAAGCATCGCTTCCGCCGCCGAGACGGTCATGGCCTTTGTCACAAGCATTCTTCTCACGATAACGACAGCTCTTCCCGCTGTCGAAGGTCCATTGCTGCTTCTTTACACCACGCGCGCATCGTCGGGTGGCTCCGGTACGCCGGACGGCACGGACTAGAGCCGCCCCCCTGCTTACAGCTCTGGCCACGGGGCGCGGTAGGTAGCAGGTCGCGCATGGTTTCCCGTAAGAAATGGCGCCTGGGCGCCGAGCCGGCTATTCCCCTTTCATGACCGATATCGAAGCGGAAACAAAAAGCGAGCTGGTTGAGGATCTCAATCTGAATGGCCCGGACCAAGCCGGGCCCCGTCCGATCGCGCGCAAGCTGCAGCGGATCGACCCGCCGAAAGATGTCGAGGTCGTGCTTCACCAAAGCGAAGTGATGGCGCTCGAGGGCCCTCTCGTAATCGTCGGCGATCCCGGGGCCGGCAAGTCGATTCTGATGGAGTCTTTCGAGGGTATCGACGGCGCGATCTTCATTCGAGCGACGCAGCTGGTGCGAATGGCCAACCCCGCAAAGAAGCTCGGCATGGTAACGCGGATCGTCATCGATGGCGTTGACGAAGTCGCGTCAAATGCAGAGGGCGGAGGCATCGAGGCGGTGCTGGCCAAATTGTCGGAACTCGACAATCCCGACTTCATACTGTCCTGCCGCGCGGCCGACTGGCGGGGCGCCGCCGATCGGATCCGGATCAAGGATGATTATGGACGCGACGCCACGATGCTGGAGCTCCAACCATTCGACAGAGACGACGCAGCGCGGTTTCTGGAGACACGCTTTCCCGAACTCGACGCCGAGCAGGTGCTCACCCATCTGATCGATCGGGGATTGCATGACATTTATGGCAATCCGCTGACGCTGCAATTGCTTGGCGAGGTGGCGCTCGATGGTGGCGCACTGCCAGCAACCCGCGGCGGGCTTCTCGCCCAGGCTTGCCCCAAACTTGTTCTGGAAGCCAATGATCGCCACAAGGACAGGCCGCATGCCGGCTGCGACCCGGAAGAGCTGATGCTCTCGACCGGCGCCGCAGCCGCAGCCTTCCTGCTGTGCGACAAGCTCGGCGTGTTCAGCGGTGCGGTGGGAGACCTCCCATCCGCGTATTTTTCACGCCCAAGCATGCGTTCGCTGCCCTTTGCGACCGAGTTCGATGAGGCCATCAAGACAAGGCTGTTCAAGGGCGAAGGTGAAAACCTCCTGGTCCCGGTCCACCGCGTCGTGGCCGAGTATCTTGCCGCCAAGTGGCTCGCGCGGTGCGTGTCCTCGGGACAGTCCGCCAGGCGGGTCGTTGCCTTGCTGCGTCAGGGTGGATCGGTGCCGACGTCGCTGCGCGCGGTGAACGCCTGGCTCGCCGGTTTCTCGCCCGAGCTCGGCATGACCTGCGTGAGCGATGATCCGTACGGTGTCCTTCGCTATGGCGATGTCGACGGCCTGCCGCTGCCGACGGCTCGCGCGCTGCTGCGCGCACTCGCCGCGCTGTCGCATGAGGACCCCTTTTTCCGGGCAGAAGATTGGTCGCGCCAGTCAGCGCGGGGCCTCGCCCGGGTCGAATTGAAGGACGAATTGCTCGCGCTCCTGAACGCGCCTGGCGAACACCATATGCTTGGTGCCCTGCTGATCGAGGCGATGCAGGGTACCGAACTCGGCACGCTTCTCCAGAGCGAATTGCGCGCGATGCTTCTCGATCCGAAGCGATCGTACCATCAGCGCGGGACGACCCTTGCGATCCTGAACGAACGCGGCGCCGTGACCGACTGGCCGGTCCTCCTAAAGGCCCTCGCCGAACTCGGTGACAGCGGTTCTCTGCGGAATGCGGCAAATGCCGCTGTCAGCATGGCCGTCCGGGATATCACGCCGGAATTGGCGGTGCCGATCCTGTTGTGCAACCTGGGCCTGACACTGAGTCCGGCCAGCAAGGCGACGCGAAAATCTCATCAGTCGCTGTATCCCAGCAAACACCTTCTCGAACTGCCCTCAGCGCAGTTGGAGAAATGGCTCGATGTCATCGCAGAGTACGGCACGATGGTGCGTCGCCATGACCACCAGCGCATGGCGCTGGTCGATTTCGCACTCTCCATTCTTGCCAGACGCCTCGAATATGCGCCGGCGCCTTCGGCAGAGCAGCTCGGGCGTTGGACGAGCTGGTTGCGCGGGCAACGCGGTTATGACGACAAGGCCCCGAAGAAAATCAGGGATTTCTTCGCCGGCGAATCAACACTGCGACAGGCCGTTCAGGCCGAGATCCTGCTTGCTGTCAGCGCTAAGGAGCTGCGGAAGCTTTCATTTCGGGTTGGTGACGTTCCCCTCGGTCTCTACCCCGATGAAGAGGATTGCGCAGTCCTTTTGCGGGCCTGGCGCCACCGGGAAAATATTGCCACTCCGGACACCGAAATCTGGGACACACTCCTCTGGATGGGGCGGCGACGCGGAGGGCTGTCACCGTCTCTCCGCGCGGCAGCGGAAGAGACCGCAGGCGACGATCCGCTGCGTCTCGATGTCATCGAGCGCTATTCCAGGCCGATCGAAGATACGCGAGATCCGAAGGATGCGGCGTGGGAGGCCGAGCGGGATGCCGAGCGCGAGGCAGCGTTTGCTGACCACCGCGCATGGATCACCGACAATCTTCAACATGTCGACGCGGGATCCGCCGTACTCGCAGAGGCCGCCGACGCCTACCGCGGCCTCGACTACTATGTGAATGATCTACCAGGTGGTGCCGAAGAGAAGATGGCAGGATTCCTGACCCCGGCGCTTGCCGAGCGCGTGCTGTCGGGCTTTGCCGCAAGCCTGAGGCGCGCGGACCTCCCGACGGCGCGCCAGATCGCCGAAGCCCACGCAAAGGGCAAAAGCTACCCAATCGAAACGGTGCTGATCGCCGGGGTGTCCGAGATGCTGAGAACCGGTCAGCCGCTTTCGGACCTTCCCCGCCAGAATATCGACAGCGTCTTCATGGCTTGGCGGCGCGATCCAGCGTCTAACACCGAAGACTCGCTCGGCATTGAGGACGCTTTGGTCAATCTGTGTCTGGGCACGCCAGAGGATCAGGAGCAATTCTACCGCACAAGCATCGAACCGGACCTCGAGGCCAATGCTCGCCACGTCTACGACCTTTACTATCTGACTCACCTGCTGCCGATGGTACCGCTCGCCGCGCAGCTATGTCGCGAATGGCTATCCCGCTTTCCCATGATGCCTGCGACCATCATGAGCGGACTTGTTCCATCAGTGCTCGCCGGTGATCTCGCTGATATCCGCCAGACGGTTGTCCAATGTCGCGCCCAAACCTGCGCCGATATCGATGCCCTATTCCTGTGGCTGGCGTTGGATTTCATGGCCGACTTTGCTGACCGCGAGACCGACCTACGCGCTGCGGCCGCCGACCGCCCCGAGTTTCTGTGGAACCTGCGTTCAGTGATCCAGACGCCAACAGGTTCTCGATTGTCGACGCTTTCAGCCGAACAGCTCGGATACATCGTGAGCGCCTTCGCGCCCACCTGGCGCTACCTCGAGCGGCCCGAGGGCGTGTCGCATGGGGACACTAACCCCTGGCAAGCCACCGATTTCCTCAAAGAATGCATCGCCGCCCTATCGGCGTTGCCCACAGCGGCCGCAGGTAAAATGCTAGCATCGCTGATGGAGGCGAGCGATTACGGCTACCTGGACGACCTTAAGCATGCTGCCGCCCAGCAGCGTCGTGTCCAAGCCGATCACGACTACACCGCCGCCACGCTCGACCAGCTCAAGGCGGCTGCAACGGGAACCCCTCCTAAGTCGCTCGACGACCTGCGCGCGTTTTTCGCGGACCGGCTGGGCGAACTGAACGCAAAGCTCGCCGGCGACAATCTCGACAGCTGGGTGGTCTATTGGGACCGCGACCGTCCGCACGAGGAAAATTACTGTCGAAACCGGCTGATCGGCCAACTCTCGAACGAATTGCCGGATGCGATCAGCTTTGCGCCGGAGGAGCAGATGCCGGGCACGACCCGAGCGGACATCGCCTTGCGCCTCGATAAGATGGCCCTGCCGGTCGAGATCAAGGGGCAGTGGCATACGCAGGTATGGGCCGCGGCCTCCGAGCAACTCGACGCTCAATATACGATCGACTGGCGAGCAGAAGGTCGTGGCGTCTACATCGTGCTGTGGTTCGGCGACGTGCCCGGTTACAATCTGCCGGCGCATCCCGAGGACGGCACTGCGCCGCTCACGCCCGAGCAGCTGCGCGAGATGCTGGTAGCGCGTGTGCCGATGGAGCGGCGCCCCTTCATCGACGTCTATGTCATCGACGTTGCAGGGACGCCGCAAGGGCGCGAGCGACTCGCCGTAGGTCGCCAACGTAAGCGAAAAGCCGCGGCGACTGGCAAAGCGAAAAAAGCTCGCGGCAAGTCCGCAACCCGCCCATCGGATGCTAGCTAAGGCACGCGGATCGTCAGCGTCGAGCGCATGTCGCGGGCTTTTACCAAATACCATCTGGATGACGGACGCGCACTGCACCGGTTCAAGATGGAAGAACCGCACGCGACGCCGCATGACCACCCCTGGAGTTTCGACACCGAGATTCTCGATGGCGGATATGTTGAAGAGGTGTTCCACCTGGATCCAAACGGCGGTTGGCACAGCGAACTGGTTCACCGTCTCCCTGGCGAAACCTACCATGTCGACGCTGCGCACATTCACCGCGTCGTGGAGCTGCCGACGGGTGAGTGCTGGACGCTCGTCCGCGCAGGTCCCCACACACGCGAGACCCGGTTCTGGCGTTTCGGAGACGCGGTTCAGTCCCGGGCCTGGCATGAGCGCCAATGGACGCGCTTAGGATAAGGCATCACGGCTAGAGTCGATCCACCGCAATATTCATGACGGCGTCGGCCGGGGAAGGGCATCGAGCGCTGCCGATACCTGCAGGCGCAGATCGTCGTCCCGGGTGATCTCCAGCATCGCACTGAGGCTGCTGCGGGCGCCGGCCACATCACCTGCGACCAGCTGAAGTCTGGCGCGCTCCCACCAACCATGGGCATGCGTAGGTGCCACGATCGTCATACGCTCGTACAGGACCAGCGCGCGTGCGGGATCCCCGGCCTGCTCGGCACGGGTCGCCTGGTTGAGCAGCAGGCGGACGAGCGCCGACCGGTTCGACAGGGGAAGCATCCCGTCGGAAAACCGGGCCTGGCCCGTCATCTGCTCCAACAAGGCTTCCACCTGTTCAGGGGCGACGATGTGACCATCGTTGAAGGGATCGATGATCAGCGCATCCGACGCGTCGCCAAGGCGGACCAGGACGTGGCCGGGGGTATTGAGCGGCATCGCCGACCATCCGAGGCGTCGTGCCATCGCCACATAGATAATCGAAAGACTGATCGGCAGGCCGAGCCGTCGATCGACGACGGCGATCAAATCCGCATTCTGCGGATCGTCGTAGTGCACCCGGTCGCCAGAGAACCCAAACTCTTCGCCCATCACGCTGCTCAGGGCTTGAGCCTGAGCAGCGCTGCTCACTGCGTCGCCGTCAGCAGCGCGCAGGGCTATTTCTATGTCGGTCAGCTCGTCGATATATTCATCGAGATCGACACCGGGGTGATCGAGCGCTGCGAGTTCCAGGGCGGCCAGATCAAGCTCGATCTCTGTGTCTTCCATCAGCCCGAGATGAAGAATGCTATTGGTCATGAGCCGTTAGATGGGAGGCTGCTTCGACGGTTTCTATGGCGACGCCAGGATACGGCGCGCCTGATCCATGACCAGTTTATGATACGTGAGCAGCGACTGTGCGGCACAGCCGGTTCCGTCCCTGATCACGATCCTGGACCCTGCCGACATCGATACCTGGCTGCGTGGAACCTACGACGATATCGTTGGCCTGCAGAAACCCTACGACCCTGCCAAAATGACCGTCCGGGGGCCTGTCTTCCCAACACGCAGCAAGGAACGGTAGCATTCGGCTATCCTTGGCATTCGAAAATGACCGCGCCGAACGATCCATTGTGTCCGCTGCGTGTTGTAAGACGGTGACAGGGAGCCAAGACGATGACGCAAGAGGACGAACGCTGGATGCACGAAGCGATCGCAATCGCCCGATCGAAGGGTTCCGACCCCTCGACCTCACCGCTGGGGTGCGTGATCGTACTCGATGGCAAGGTTATCGCGGGCGAGCGCAATCAGACCAAGGAATTGCCGGACGCAACCGCGCATGCCGAGATGATGGCGATCAGACGGGCGTGTGAAAGCACCGGGGAATTGGAGCTGCGCGGTGCGACGCTCTACTCCACGCTGCAGCCCTGCGGCATGTGCACGATGGCGTCGATCTGGTCGAAGGTCGGGCGCGTTGTTTACGGGGCGGGCCGCGATGATGTCCACGAGATGTATTTCGAAGCACAGCACGTCGACACGCTGACGTTCATCGGCGACGCCTACCGCGACGATATCGTCATTGAGGGAGGCTGCCTTCGCGACGACTGCGCCAAGCTCTATTATGGTCCGGACGCAGAGCTGCCAGTCGACGAGCAGGCAAATCTATAGCGTGCTGCGGCTGCGCGTCCGTTCGGCGCTGAACGAATGACGGTATGTCGCCAGGTCTTTCCAACGCGGCGCGAAGAACGATAAACCGATGGCAGCTTTCGGTCCCGCCTGTTCGGCCGCCCCCCCCGAAGGATGAGCACCATGAATGACGCACAATGGGTTCTCGCTCGCACACGGTCAGACGAGCAACATGCGTGGCTTGCTGGTTTTGATGGAAATAGTCCGGTATGGGTGGCGAGTGTCGATAACGCCGTAATCTACCAACGCGAGGGTGCAGAAGCGGCAAGGCTGCGATGCACTGACCAGCCCGATCACGACGACGTTCTCTATGCCGTCTGCCATCTGAAGGCTGACGACACGACTCCTCCTTCTGCTGGCGACTGCCCTCTAAAAGACTGTCGATAAGTACAGAACGATGGCTGAATCAGGTTCCGTGTAGATACCTGTCCACCACCGTTGTATACTCAAACGGGATTGAACTCCGATCTCCTCGAAGGGCCCAGGAACGCCACATGCCTGCTTCCGCGCAGAGTGCGACGAACTTGTACGGCCAACCATCCAGTAACTGCGCAACAATTGCCATCATCCTATGCCTTTCGCTACTCGACAAAAACTCCGGAGCCGAGATAATACCTTCAAAAGTTGGCTCACTGGGATCCCCGCCATTGTGTCTGCATACGGTTTCTCTCAACCGCTGAGCTCGAGGGTTGGCAGTCACAATCGAGAGGATCTGTCGAACTAGGTTGAAGAAGGCAAGTGGGTAGATATTACTGAATGCTTCGGGCGGGTGGGCGCGACCGGCAAGAATTTCACGAAAGTTATGTTCGAGTTGAAGCGCTTTTGAGTCCGCGATCACGTGAGGGTAAGAGCGTCGATCACTTCCGCAAACGTGGCAACACGGATCAAGTCCTTGGTGAGGCACTGCAGGAGAACCGCAGTCGATGCAGCGGTCGGCAAGCACAATTCCATGTTTTGAACACGTGCTTACTATGGCGAGGCGCCAATTTTTCCGGTAATACGCCTGTCTATCAGTGCTGAGGCAAATTGCGCACCATTGCTGACCTCCTCGGCGCCGAGTTCGGTGATAAATTCCGAGAGGCAAAATCCAACGAGAAGCATTAGTTATTCGAATGCGTTCATATAAGATGCCCTCTAGTGAATAGAGGGTCGTAGCCCAGGCTTCATTTTCGCCTGTTCCAGTTAGTCTGGCTAAGTCATTTACGACATCGCGCGGTGCCATTGCATCGAGATCTCGGTTCCAAAGCTGTCTTCCTGGCCAAATCAAGTGAGAAAAAGTCTGCAATTTTGGAGAGTTACCGTGGGCAACACGTAACAGCCATGACGATAATAATTCGTCGACTTGTGGTTTGGGCCGCCATGGCAAAAGCGGTTTCAATAGTTAATCTCGATACCCCAACGAAAGCTCGGCCGCCCGTCGGCGATCCCCTGGCGGAATCCAGCGCAATCCGTCGATAACGGAGGCATCGATCCGCTCGGCTCCGTTCTGTATCGCTTCTGCAGCCGCTGCATTAACCAGGCGGACAATCTCCCCTATCGTTCCTCCAGACAAGGCAAGCACCCGGCTCATAATATCGGGTTGTGACAGTTCAGACGCGTGTTGTAGCGGTAAAGTCGACTCTAAAGTGTTCAGCAGAGCTCGAGTTCCGTTCTCTGAGGTCCATTTAGGAAGCGGCCAATGCTCAAAACGGTTTGCAAGCTGCTCGTCTGATTGCAGTGCGCGAACCGCAGTTATGAGGCCGCAGCCAACGAGGTGTATTTGCTTTTCATTCGAGACGTAACGAAGTACATTTAAGAATGCGCGTTGCTGTTCAACTCGACCGGAATGGATATTATGTAATTCATCAATAACTAGGACCTTTAAACCTACCGATTCAACTAAACGTAGTGCTTGGCTCTGTAGTTGGCTCAAAATAGCCGTTCTACGGACTGGTGCGTTTAGACGATCTAGGATAGAGGTGTAGAACTGTCGAGGATCAGGTGTCGGCGGCATTTGAACATATAATACTTTTGCGGTGATGGCCTCGGCAGAGGGGTCGTCGTCGGGGGGATGTAGCCCGATAAAACGATTAACGAGCATTGTCTTGCCGTTGTTAGTGGGTCCCGAGATAAGAATACTCGCGGGACGGTGCGACCTTTTGCTTATTAATAATTCTTCTAACCGATCTGAAATGCGTTTGGCGGTGCCATAGGCGACGAAGGGTTGAGCCTTCAGCGCTTCCAGCCTGACCTCCGGAGATGCCCCAATTATAGCGTGAATTTTTGGTGTGAGGCGGCGCAGAGGAGCGTTCACTCGAGTATCTCGAAAACGTCATCTTCGTCTGGCGCTGCAGCTTCCGTATATCTCCAAGGAGCCTGTGGAAGAGGCGACTGGGGGAGCATCGTGTCACTGGGAGCGTTCGAGTTGCCCGCATCGTTCCGCGCTCTCCGTTCTACGGCAAGTCGAGAACGTCGCGCTTGTGATTTATTGCCTGCCGCTGTGTTCGCGATCTGGCGCTGGGCTTCTACTGCTGCGAACAATGCCGTTTCGTCATAGTCCGCTCGTCCCTCCGCCCGTATTGCTCTGCGGCCGGCCTCAAGTTCCCACAATGACAATGAAGGCCGCGAGATCTCTTTCGTTCCGATGCGGTAATAACGGTTCTCGTCTGGGGCTAACAACCAGATCGCTGAAACGTCGCGCGGGTCACGCCTGACCAAAAAATCCCGGTGTTTTCCATCCATTAGGTAGCGGCGCAAAATATCGTCCATATAATGGACGCCGCCCCACCGAATACCTCTTTGCGTAAGCCTTCGGCGTTCCATTGGCAAAAAATCGATGAGTAATCGTTGGGGGTCCTGAATTTCTGTCGGGACACCCCGTCCGCGCTCACTCTTGTCACCGAATATACCCTGCATCCACTTGGTATTCGGAGTCAGGCCATGGTGCTTGTGAGGCGTGCAATGATATTGGCCCGCAAAAAAGGTAGCGAACATTAACTCCAGCTCGGGGAGCGTCATCGCTGCATCTCGATCTGGATCCCTGTCTCCTCGCTCGATGATCGATGAACCGGTTGCCCCAGGCAATGTCTTAACTGACGACATCGCTGTCCTCATCATTCTCTCAATAATACCCCCAAAGTGTGGCATGCCTCCAGGCCTGAAATTGATTTGCATGCCCCAGGCGTCGCATCCGCGCTGAACAGCTTCTGAGTGAAAGTCGGAACCGTTATCGACATAAATTTCGTCTGGCCTACCGTACATTGGCCATGGAAACTGCAAACCAATCTTACCTGACCAATCGTCCTTGGGTAGGATGGAATGGACTAGACACAATCCGACGGACGTTGCCGAAGGGGCTTCAAGCGATAGGTGGAATCCTAGGACGGATCTAGAAAACTCGTCGAGGGCGATCGTGATGAACGGTCTTTGAAGAGGGAGTCTGTTCTTTTCGTCGACGACAATGAGATCAACCTTCGTGTGATCAATTTGAACCCGTTGAAGCGGAGCGTTTGTGACAGGTGTTGCGCCCGACACCGGACGGAACCGCTCGCCAGCCTTCTTTCTGCCCTCTCGTGCTGCGACTATTTCAATTTCTGGAATGCGGGCAAGCCGTCGGCGAATTGAGTCGGTGCTTGGAAGCTTTAAACCTTCCAACGTACAAATACGTCGAATTTCGCGCACAGTTTGAACAATGGTCGGCCGCATACGGCTGAGATGATGTGTCTCAAACACCCGAACGATGATCGCTTCGACCTTCGGATCGAGAAAACTTCGTCCGCGGGTGCCTCGTCTCTTTGGAGGCAAAAGGTCGCGAAGCCGTCGGGTGCTGCGATACCGCTTTATGATGGTCCAGACAGTCCTTGTAGAGCAACCGATCTGCTTAGCCGCGTCGCTGACGTCCGCGACCGAGCATCGGTCACGTGCTACAAGCGGCTCGATGATGCCCCTGCGAATCACCGCAGTTGCGATCTCGGTATCGGTTAACTCTGCGCCGTCCACCCCAGAGTTTGAGGCTAAGATAGCACCTAGATCTTCGGAATCGGCGGCATGGATTGGCATGTTGCGGAACATCTAACGTAAGCCGCCGGAGCGCAAGGCTGACGCAGTGCAACGAAACGTGCGGTATAGTGCAGCGGAATGTGCGTCATTGATCAGCCGTGACTGTCGCTTGGTGCAACGAAAGGGAAGCTTTCCACAGGCGGGTTAAAGGTAAAGCCGGGGGAGGTAAGCCTCGCGCATCTCGGCGTGCTCTTTCTCGACGAACTCCCGGAGTTCCAGCGCGCCGTTCTCGATTCGCTGCGCCAACCGCTTGAGACGGGCACGGTCAGCGTCGCCCGTGCCAACGCGCACGTCACCTTTCCTGCGCGCGTACAGTTGATCGCCGCGATGAACCCGTGTCGGTGCGGCCACCTCGGCGATGCGAGTCTGGCCTGCGCGAGAGCCCCGAAATGCGCCGCAGATTATCAGGCGAAGGTTTCCGGTCCGCTACTCGACCGAATCGACCTTCACATCGACGTACAGGCTGTCAGCGCCGCCGACCTGATTCTCCCGCCGCCGACCGAAGGCTCGGCTGAGGTTTCCGCTCGCGTTTCCGCCGCCCGGGCGATCCAGACCGAGCGATACCGCGACCACCCGGTACGCACGAACGCAGAGGCGGATGGCGCGCTGCTCGACTGCGTTGCCACGCCAGACGAAGCCGGTCGCAAACTTCTCGCTCAGGCCGCCGAAGCGATGCGTTTGACCGCGCGCGGCTACACCCGCATCCTCCGGGTGGCCCGCACCATCGCCGATCTCGCGGGCAGCGAGACGGTCGGCCGTATTCATGTCGCCGAAGCGCTAAGTTACCGCCGCCAACCGCCCCGCAACTAAAGGCGCAACTAAACCCGCTTGCGGCGGACGAAAGCTTCGTCTAGCCAACCCGCCGCTGCCCCTGTGGCGAAATTGGTAGACGCGACCGACTCAAAATCGGTTGCCGCAAGGCATGCTGGTTCGATTCCGGCCAGGGGCACCAACCACTAATTCCAACGCATCCCGACCCGTCCCAAAAGGGGCGGGTTTCGTTGGTTTTGCGGGGTTGTGCGCGGTCCCGTCGCGTCCCATTGTTACCCAATGCAGCGACGATTGTTTGGGGGCACTTCGGGGGCACTGGTTTCCGTGCTTGGGGGCACCGGATGCTGACGGATACGGCTATCAAGAAGGCGAAGCCGAAGGAGAAGGCTTACAAGCTGGGCGACTCCGGCGGGCTATATTTATTTATTATGCCGAGCGGCTACCGCAGCTGGCGCATGAAATTCCGTTTTGGCGGCAAGGAGAAGCGTCTGGTGTTCGGTTCGTATCCGGACACGACGTTGATCCAGGCGCGCGCCATGCGGGAGAACGCGGCGAAGCTATTGCGCGAGGGCATCGACCCTTCCGTCCACAAGGTGCAGCAGGCTGCGGCGCAGGTTGCGCGCGTCGGTGCCACGTTCAAGACGATCGCCGAGGATTGGTTAGCCAGCCAGGACGCGACCTGGTCGAAGCGATATGCGCAGAACGTGAAGAACAGCTTCGTGCAGGACGTCTACCCGAAGCTCGGGCATCTGCCGATCGACGCGATCACTACGCCGCTGGTGCTGAAGGTTCTCCGTCCGGTCGAGGAACGCGGGGCGGTCGAGACGGCACATCGTATCCGACAGCGGATCTCGGAGGTGTTTGCCCGCGCGATCGGGAGCGGCATCGTCGCGGCGGATCCCGCTGCGGTCGCGCAACGCGCGTTGTCACCGATCAAGCGTGGCAAGCAGCCAGCCGTACGGACCGTCGAAGCCGCGCGTATCGTGCTGCGCAAGGTCGAGCAGCAGCCAGCCCATCCGCTAACCAAGCTCGCGTCGCGTTTCCTGTCGCTTACAGCGGTACGGTCGGGCGTGCTGCGGATGGCCGAGCCGAAGGAATTCGAGGGCTTGGACGGGCCGGAGCCGCAGTGGCGTATTCCTGCCGCCAAGATGAAACTGGTGGTGGATCAGAAGGAGGATGCAGCCTTCGAGTTCATCGTTCCTCTGTCGCGCCAGGCGGTCGAGACGATAAAGGTCGCGATGGAATTTGCGGGGAAGGGGCCGCTGATCTTTCGCAGCGTGCGCCATCCCAGAAGGCCGCTCAGCGACAGCACGCTGAGCAAGGCGTATCGCGAGGCTGGATTTACGGGGATCCACGTTCCGCACGGCTGGCGGTCGACGTTCTCCACGGTGATGAACGAGCTGGCGGGCGTGGAGAGCAGAGTCGGGGATCGCGCGATCATCGATCTGATGCTGGCACATGTGCCGGGCAACACCGTCGAGGCCGCGTACAATCGTGCGGCATACATGCCGCGCAGGCGCGAGCTGGCGCAGGAATGGGCGGATATGCTGGTCCAGGACCTCGCGCCGCTGGAATCGTTGCTTGCGGGGCTCAGGCAACACGCCTGATCCTGGAGGGGGCAGTGGCATGACCGCGCGCTCCCTTTTCAAGATCGTCGGCGGTAAAGCCGCGAAGGGGCATCGCACAGGGCAACCCGTACGCCGCAGCAGCTATCGCGCCGGCGAGCGCGAGCAGCGGTACTGGAGGCCATTCAACAAGGCAGAACGCAACGCGCGCATGCGCGCTGCCGAAACCTACGACCGAAAGCACAAGATCGCGGGCAAGCGTAACGGTCCGCTGGGCGCGATCGGCGTCGACGTGCTGCGCGAGCTGATGCGAATGATCGACTTCAAGACGGGTAGGCTCGAACCCGCCATCGCAACGCTGGCCGATCGGTTGCGCCGTTCGCGCGGCGCGATCGTCAGCGCGCTCGCGCGTCTCAAGGATCACGGTTTCATCAACTGGATCCGGCGGTTCGAACCGATCGAAGACCCCGACGCCTTCGGTCCCCAGGTGAAGCAGGTGACCAACGCGTATTGGTTTGGCCTACCGAAGGAAGCGGCCGACATGGTCCGCCGGATGATGGGCAAGGGGCCGATGCCGGACGACGAGGTAACCCGTAGGAAGGCCAACGAGGAGGAAACCGCGGCGATGCTGGCGACGATCTCGGCCGAGGACCTGGCGGCATTCCGTGCCGGCAACGAGTCCCCTCTCGCGAAAGCTCTCGCTTCGCTAGGCCGTCGCGTCGACCTCTGTAACGCGAATTCACTGGGTGGTCAGAACCCGACCCTACAAGGTTAAATATAATAGGAACGCCGTTGGCGTGCGCAGATTTCCTGCTCCACCAAGCCCCGAGGCCCCGAACCCAACAGGTTCAACATCCAGCGACCGCGGGTGAGCGTGCCGGCTTGCGCCGTCCCGTGCATCCTGGGGAGGATGCGCAAAATCGGTGCCAGATCGGCAACGCACGTCGGGCTTGCTGAAACGCTCGAGGTGCATCAAAACGCAACAGGCCGGACGACCCAGACCAGCCGTGGAAGCCACGGTTTCACGCCGTGCTGCATCAATCCCGCCGACTGCATCGAAAGCCACACAAAAAGCTCGCGGGCGAGGCGGGGGTTCTTGCGCGGTATTTGGGGTAATGAGACGAGAGAGCCACGAGGCGGCCTAGGAGGGGGGGGCGAGGTGAGGGGATTGATTCGACACGCGGGGCCGGGGTGCCAGTGTCGCTGGGGTGCCGGGGCCTTGCCCAAACGCCTCGCGACTCCCACTCCCCACAAGCTGTACCCCGGCCACAACCAAAGTGCACCAAACTGCACCCACGCCGCGCCGGTTCTAAACGCCGCGCGCCCCAGGACCTGGGCCGGCTTCCGGCCGGTCTGGGATTGCACCTTTTGCGACACAGAAAGTACGCGGGCGAGGCGGGGGGATAAGCGTGTTAAATGGGGGTTGCGGGTGCATCGGTTCGCATCACCGCAGGATGAATCATGGCGCCGTGGGGGCCAAGTGTTTATTCCGCCGCGCATCAGATACCCCGACTGCATCAAAAGGCACATGGCAAGCTAACGGGCGAGGCGGGGGGCTTGCGCCGTATGAGGGTGTGCAACTTGGAACCGACGAAATTGTTGGAAAGCGGAAGGGCCGCTTTCGGCGCTGAGGTGGTGTAAGCGGTCGTTCGTTCACCCGCGGTGGTACAGCAGCTTGTCCTAGAAGTGGACGTTCGACGCGGGCTGCCTTGATGCTGAAAGCCGTCGTTAGCCTGCTCAGCTCACCGGCGTTCGCTGCTGGGTAGCCTGCCGGATCCTCGGGTCTATAGAGACGGAGAGCTCGACTATGCCGGTCTCGAAACGATTTGTTCGCAGAATGGCTGGATAGAGAGGGCGCGCCGACGCGGCTAAAAATTTCGCACGTCCCTAAAGATCTTGAAGATGCGTAAGATGCCATACATTATGTATGACATGATTGACGAAGCAAGCACCATTTCAGCGGCCCAATGTCGGGCGGCACGCGCACTTTTGGAATGGAGCCAAGAGCAATTGGCGGTCAATGCCCGCGTCGCACGGCCAACCATCGCCGACTTCGAGCGCAGCACGCGCTTTCCCATGCGCAACAATCTTCTTTCGATGATCAGCGCTTTCGAGGCAGCCGGCATCGGTTTCATCGCGGAGACGGACAGCGATGGGGCGGGAGTCCGGTTTCGTCACGTCGAACTCGAGTATAGCAAGTCGCTCAAGGTGCGGGGCGACGATTTGGTCGTCGCGGCCAAATATCGCGGCGTCCGGATCGATATTGTCGTACCCGCAGAACTGCTCGACGACATCGATCGCACGCCAGTCGGGACGATCGAAACCCGGCGCCATTCGGCACAGGAGCATCTGCATCAATTGCTCGTCGCAGCCGAACGTCACTTGCAGCGGACCGGGGCGGGGGGCGCAGAGATTGTTCTGACGGTCGGCGATTTTCCGGACGGTACATTCTGATGGCGAGCGTCGCGGGTACCCCGGTGGTCCGGGCTCCGATGCGCGCCGGCGGTCGGGCGACCGAGGCGGGCATGGCGTTCCAAGCCGAGGTCGCCACCTGGATAGCTGCACATATCCTTGCCCGATTGCCGATCGGTGGACGTTTCGGGATTAACAATGTTGCGCTCCCGACCGCGATCCGGCTCGAAACCGGCGAGGGCCTCGATGATATCGAAGTGACCCAGTCCGATGGAGGCGCCATCCAGCTTCAGTGCAAAACGACTGCGACGCTTGCGACCGGCGAGAAAGCGCCGCTGACAAAGACCGTAGGCCAACTTGCGCGGAGCGTCGCGGACGCCAAACAGGGCGCTGGGTTGCCCAACCTTACGAGCAATGTCGCGGTCCTCGCGGTCCATGCGCGGGCTGCTGCGACGCTCGACAAGCTTGAGAGCGGCCTGCGCGCCTTCGATCTCGGCGGCGCCTGGGACATTACGCTCGCCCAGCGTAATCTTGCGGAACTGACCGCTCTTGACGCATTCGCGACGATCGCTCGGCCGGCATGGCAGACGCACCGCGGTATTACGGCGTCCAGTGACGACCTTGTCGACATGGCACGCATCTTCGGCGTGCGTCGCTTCAACATGGACGAGGGCGAGGCCGACTGGCGCGAAGCGTCGCGCATTCTCGGGCGTAACGTGTTTGGCGACGAGGCCGCTGGCGACGCCCCGCTCCGCGACCTCAAGGGTATCGTCCGCGCGTTGATCGGAAATGGCGCCCCGGCCGATCGGTCCGGCTTGCTGCGCGCCTTGCGGACATTGGGATATGCCGACATCGCACCGGCGGATTTCGCAGCTGATATCGCGCGTCTTGGGGCGGCGACGGATCAGGAACTGGAACGTCTCGCACGCCATACGCGCCTGCCGATCGCAGGCGGTCTCGCGCTGGCACGCGGAAGCGACGGCCCTCTGGACGCGGCCATTCAGGCCGGGTCGATGCTAGTGATCGGTGAGCCCGGTGCCGGCAAGACCGGAGCGCTCGTCGGCAGCGCAAGACGCCAGCGTGATGCGGGCGACGCACTCGTTTTCCTGTCGGTTGATCGCTTTCCCGGCGTCGCCATTGCCGCGGACCTGCAATCCGAACTCGGTCTAGGGCACCCGCTTCTCGACATTCTCGCCGCCTTTCCGGGCGCGGGGCGCAAAATCCTGATGATCGATGCGCTCGACGCCGCGCGCGGCGGCCCGGCCGAAGCAGTGTTCGCGACCCTCATCGAAGCGGTGAGCAGCCGGCTCGACGATTGGATCGTCATCGCGTCGATCCGGACCTTCGACCTTCGCAACGGCCGCCGCTATCGGTCGGCGATGGCGGGCGCCCCGCCGGACCCTCATCATGCCGATCCGATGCTCGCGAGTGTTCGGCACTTTCTCGTGCCGCGCCTCGCGGAAACCGATCTGAGAAACCTTAGCGGCGCGTCGTCCACGCTCGCCGACCTGTTCGCGGCTGCCCCGCCTCCACTGCTGGTTTTGCTCCACAATATCTTCAACCTGTCGCTTGCCGCACAGTTGCTGTCCGATGGCGCGAGTCCGGCGAGCTTTGGGGCGATACGCAGTCAATCGGGGCTCATTGACGCTTATGAGGACGAGCGGCTCAGTTCGACACTGATGCAGCAAGCGGCGGCGAGAACTGTCGGGGAGATGGCAGCGCGAGGCGCGCTTGCGATCCGCAAAGTGCTCGTGGCACATGCATCGCTGGATGCCGTCATCCAGTCGGGCGTGCTGGCCGAGGCCGGCGACCTCGTCAGCTTTACGCACCATGTTCTCTTCGACCATGTCGCCGGCCGCTTCTTCCTCGAATGGGATATTCCCACCCGGCTGATCGTGCAGGTCAGCGGCGACAGTTCGCGCGCCCTGATGCTCGCGCCGGCACTACGCTTTTCGGTCGAGCGGCTGTGGCGCGGCGATGCGCCGGGCCGGCCCGCGAGCTGGGCTCTTATCTGTACCATCTTCGCTGCCCCGAACATCGATCCGGTCGTCGCCAATGTCGCGTTGCGGACCGCCGTCGAAAATGTCGAGACTTCGGCCGATATCGATGGCCTCGTCGCCCGCATCGCATCCGATCCCGCCGCCGCGGGGCTGGCGACCATGCTGGCGCGCCTCTCGCGCTTCGTCGGTATCGAGATCGATACGGCCGGGTCGGTAGGGCCGGATCATGCGCTCGCCTGGGCGACCTTGGCAGCGGCCTCCATAGCCCAAGCCGATAGGGCGCTGAGCGATCCAGCGCGTTTCCTACTCCATGCCCTGTTCGACAAGGCGGACTTCTCGGATCCTGCTTTGCTTGCGGTGTTCGGAACGGCGGCGCGCGCCTTGCTGACCTTCGCTTGGGCGAGCGATCCGCCAATGCCCTCGACGGTCACCAACGCGATCCGGTTTACCGGGCTTAGCTTCGCATCGGACCCTGCGGCGTCGCAAACCCTGCTTGACCGCATCCTGCGTGAGCCGCACTTTTCGGCGCATGCCGATCAGGAGGCGACTTGGCTCGCAGAGCAGATTTTGCCGATCGCGCGATCGAAGCCGGACTTTGCCGGCGAGATATACCGCACCTTGTTCACTCAGCAGATTACCGACGACGGCACATCCTGGCTTGGCGGCGCGCCGAGCCGGATCATGCCGCTTTCGTCGAACCGCCGACAGGATTACCAGCATTGCCGCTGGCATCTCGGCGGCGCGTTGCGCGACTTTCTATCGATCTCGGTCACACATGCCACCCGCGCACTAATTGACGCGACACTGGGAAAGAGGTTGAGCGATGGCTTCGCCGAGGGTGACAGTATCGTCGTGGCGTTCCCCAACGGGACGAGCTTCGCACTCGCCGACCGCGATTACGGGATGGAAGCTTGGGACGAGCCCGACGAGGATCGGCCGGTCCAGGACGACGATATGGTCGCGCATTTCGTGAGCTTTCTGCGCGCCGCAGATCTGGATGACTATCGCGCGGCTGTGCTCGCGGCAGCCTCGGAACGAAGTTCGGGGACCGTGTGGTCCCGCATCCTCGGGGTGGGTGCCGAGCGCGAGACCGATATCCGCGTCATGCTTTGGCCCTATGCGACCCACCCCGAGTTGCTGCGCCATTCCGACACGCTTCGCGATGCTGTCCGCCTGATCGCCGCCGCTTATCCCGATCGCGATCTGTCGTCGCGGCAGGCATTCGAAGAGCAGGCACTGGCGTTCGACACATTCGAAGACGAATATGAGCGCGCGCACTGGCGGCGGACACTCGGTCGTGTGCTCGGTCTCGTGCCCGACGTGCTGATCGCGACCGACGGAATGCGCAACCTGCGCACCGAGCTCGAGGCCGGCGAGGGGCTCGAGGACAATACGCCGCTTAGCAGCTTCAAAGTCAGTTGGGGCGAACATACGGGCTATTATCGCGAGATGCTGACGCGCGAGGGCGCTGATCTCGAGAACGGTCCCGAGGGCGCCGTCCTCGCTGCGTCGGACGCATTGCATGCGCTGGTCGGCGGCACCCCATCGGCGAGCGATGTGCCGGCGCTGGCCCAACTGTGGGCCGATACGATCGCGCTGGTCGGTCAGCTTGATACGCATGGCGATGACCTGCATGACCGCATCATTCGCTCTGCCTGGGGGCATGTCTCAAACGCGGTCGAGCGGCTTGCGGAGAGCCCGGCTTATCAGCCAGGCGATGACGGCCTGCCATCGCTCGACGTCCTGATGGCATTGCTCGACCGATTGTCGGCCAGCGTGTTTCCGGAAGTGAAGGAAACACAGGCGTGAATCTCAGCTGGGGGAATTGGGACGTGCGTGTCTATGCCGCCGAAGCCTGGTTATCGCTCGCACCACGCTTTGCCGCGGAACACCCGCATATCGTCGACATGCTTGAGTCGATGGTGGCCGACCCGGTGCCCCAGGTGCGGCTGCAGGTCGCCCGCAGTCTGCAGGTGATCAGCGATGCGGCTCCGGAGCGAATGTGGGCGATCGCCTACCGTGTCGCCGCCGAGGAGCAGCATGACGGCGTGCTCGCGTCGTTCCTCGTCAGCTTCCTGCGAAAATTTACTTGGCAGGATCCGGACCATTGCGAAGCGATCGTCGAGATCGTGCGCGCGCGGCTACCGATCGTGCCGGTCGATCCCTCCAGCAGCCGCGACGGCGTGCAAAGCGCCCTCGGCGGCTTCGTCGCGCAGCTCTGGGCCGGGCAGGGGCGTCCCGCCGCCCGCGTCTGGCTAGAGGCCTGGTCCGCCGATCCGATCACCTATGGCAATCTCCTCGACAGTTACTCCTCGCAGCTGCGCGGGGCCTTCTTCCACCGCTACGACGGATCGAAGGAGGATGACGCCAGTGCCATGACCGACCGGGCGCAGGAAGGGCTCGACATGATCCTGAGCGCCGCGACGCGCGTGTCTGCCGAGCATTATGCGATAGCGATGGACGAATCCGCCGGAGCGGACGACCGGAAGGCAGCCGGCCAGGCGTATCAGATGGCAGAACGGGTCACCCACCATGCGATGAACCAACTCTATTTCGGGTCCGGCGCGCATGCCAATGAGCAGAACCCCGCCCTAGGGTTGCCGACCCACGCAGCGATGGCGCGGTTCCTTACGGACTATGCCGCGATCCTCGAACTGCTCGCGGTGTCGGGCTATCCCGCCACGGTTCATCATCTGATCGAGCTTTACGAATATCTAATCCCGGGCGCCCCGTCCGCCGTGTTCGATGCGATCCACAGTGTGTTACTTGGCTCTGCTGCGCGAGAAGGCTATCATCATGAAAGCCTTGGCAATAGCGCGGTTGTCCGGCTGATCCGCCGCTACATCGCCGACTATCGTTCGATCTTCGAGGACCAGGCCCGCCGCACACATCTCGTCGAGATCCTTCAGCTCTTCTCCGATGTGGGTTGGGCAGAAGCACTCAAGCTCCTCTACGATCTGCCTGATCTGCTGCGTTAGTTTTGGCTCGCCGCCACTCTCCCATCTCAAGACAACCCTCGCGGGCCGCAAGTATTGATGACCGATCGATCTTCCAAGGAATACTAACGATGAGTCGCCGATATTGAGAGCGAATTAGCTAGGCAGATAATTCACATCTGGATTCTGTGGCGCCTCAATTGACGAACCATTGTCTGCTTTGCACATCAGCCGGCCAAACCCTGCCTGTCGATAGTCGACCAGTTTCGGCCGTCGAGTAGCCCCTGAACCAATGACCGGATTTGGAGAAGGCTTAAGCCGCCGTGAACGTCGGCTTCTGGGTCTCCGAAGCCGGATTGGCGGTAGGGCTGGCAGTTCGTAGATGCTGTTGACGAGATCAGGGCCGCATAAGAAGTTGAGCTTCTAACGCCTGCCAAGTGCGAATAACCCGTCGGTCAAACGTGGGGATCATCAGTCACTATCGTTGTCTTTGCGCAACGGTTCGTACGCCCCGATCGTCTGCTGAACGACGTCGACGTCCCGTCCTTTCGTTTCGCGACCCAGCCAAGCCACGAGCACGAAAGAGGCGGCCGTCGGTACCAGGATCAACCCCGCTACTGTCGCCAGCGGCGGGACCGCGCCCGCAATTGCCAACCCTTGCGCACCCAGGCCACCAGCTTTGGAACACGCCGCGACCCATCCCGTGGCGCGCCCCCGTATGCGCGCCGGGAAACTCTCGGCGACGTAGGGCAACAAGATGGCGATGATGGCGTTCACGCCGACGATCAGTGCGGCGACCGGCAGTACGGGGCTAACGATGCCGGACTGGCGCTCGACCCATAATACCCCGACGAGTCCCAAGACGAGCATCGAGAGGGCTGCGAGAAGCGCACCCTTGCTGCTCCAGCGGCTGTAGAGCAGCGCCGCGACAAAGATTGTGGGCACCGCGATCAGCGATGCCTTGGCGAGCAGGCCGCTGGCCACGCCGACGCTATACCCGCGAGCGACCAGGTCGGCGGGCAGCCAGAGCAATAGGCCGAAATTCGCGCAGCCCCAGGCTAGCGCGGCAATGCTGAACGCGACGAGGGCCCCGGCGTTGCGCAAGGTCGGCGGTGGCGCAATGCTAACAGCATCCTCGAAAACTGCGTCCTGCCTCGTCACCCGCCCACCACCAAAGCGCGCGAGTACCATCTCCGCCTCGTGCGTGCGTCCTTGGACGACCAAAAAACGTGGCGATTCCGGTATTAGCCGGCCGAGAAGGATCAGCAGCAGTCCGGTCGGCAGATTGGCCAGCCACAGGATCCTCCAGCCGAAGATCGGCTGGAGCAGCGCCGAAAGGCCGCTGGCCGCGAAATAGCCGCCCGCCGCGCCTAGGCCGCCGATGAGCACGAGGCTCCAGCCGCGGTGTCGGTTCGGCATCATCTCGGCGAGTAGCGCATAGGTGACCGGCAGCATTCCGCCCGCCGCCGCGCCCATCATGAAACACATTCCGATGTTCCAGGCGAGGCTCGGCATCGCGCCGCAGATCGACGTGCCAACGAACATCACCGCCGAGAGCAGGATGGATGCCTTGCGCCCGTATATGTCCGCGACGAAGCCCCACAATATCGATCCCGCGACGGTTCCCGACAGCGCTGCGAACGGCACCAGCGAGGCGGTCGCACGCGACACGCCGTATTCGCTGGTCATCCCCGAAAGAGTGAAGCCAAGCGCGGCGGGCTTCATGACATCGATCACCAGAGCGACGATCAAGGCGCCCATCATGACCCAGTGCGACGCGCGCAGTGGCGCATCCTGCAGCCCGGTGACCGTCATATGCGTCAGTCGTCGCCGCAATCGCATCGCATCGCCCGGCAGCAATCCGTAGGCGGCGAGCACGGTCCCACCGACGATCAGCGCCATGCCGGCCAGCATCCCGACGTCCATCGGCATCCCAGCCATTCGGTAGCCCATGCTTCGGGCCATCAGGAACATCGGCAGATGCAGGGCGACCCCGATCGTCACCGCGATACAGCCGAGCACGAAGGCCCACAGGCCCGGCCTACCGGTCGACATCGTTTGCATCCCCCTGATTTTCCCGCCGAGTTCATCGCTGCGGTCTTTGGCGCAACGACTACCGATACGCGTATGCATGCCTTGCCATTTTAGATCGTATCGCGACAGATGTTTCCAGTCTGGTCCGGACGCATGCCTTACCCGAACTGATCCAGCATCTCCGTGAGCATCGGCCGGAGACGGGCGATCTCGTCGCGATGGACCGACGACAGGCCCGCGAGCATCGTCTCGCCCTTGGGCGTCAACCGCAGCAGCGAGCGGCGCTTATCGCCGTCGGAATGATAGCGAACGACGAGATTCGACGCCTCCAGACGATCGATGAGCCCCGAGGCGCTGTGGGGCTTGAGGACGAGCCGCGTCGCGACATAGCCGATCGTGACGTCGTCGACCGGTGCCGCCCGGATCGCAAGCAGCGCCTGATGCTGTTGCGGCGCCAGCCCGGCCGCGGCCGCCGCGGTCTCGCTGAACGTCGTGAACAGCCGCAGCGCATGACGAAAATCCGCCAGCGCCAGATAATCGGAATCTTTCAGTGTGTCCGTATCGCTCATCGCAAGTCAGCCCGTGGTTGAACTATATCGTAATACGATATAAATAGTGTACCTTCCCTGGAGGCAAAAGACTCTCATCATGATCGCAGCGACACGGGCAACCGAAAACCACCGGCTCGCGGACCATAGCGCCGACCGGCGGATGCTGATGCTGGCAGCGATGGCGATCGTCGTCGGGACCGGCGGTGCGCTTGCGGCATGGGTGCTCATCAAACTGATCGCGCTCGCGACCAATCTCTTCTGGTTCGGTCGCGTGTCTGCACAGTCGGTGGCGATCGTCGACACGCTCGTCGGGCCCTGGATGGTCGCCATTCCCGTTATCGGCGGTCTCATCATCGGCGTGATGGCGCGCTATGGTTCCGACAAGATCCGCGGGCATGGCATACCCGAGGCGATCGAGACAATCCTGTTCGGCGAAAGCCGGATGTCGCCGAAGGTCGCGCTGTTGAAACCGCTGTCGGCGGCGGTCTCGATCGGCAGCGGCGGGCCGTTCGGCGCGGAAGGGCCGATCATCATGACCGGCGGGGCGATCGGATCGCTGTTCGCGCAACGCTTTTCCATGAGTGCGGCCGAGCGCAAGACGCTGCTCGTCGCGGGCGCGGCTGCGGGCATGACCGCGATCTTCGGGACGCCGCTCGCCGCGATCCTGCTGGCGGTCGAGGTGCTGCTGTTCGAATGGAAGCCGCGCAGTTTCGTGCCCGTCGTGGTCGCCGTGCTGATCGCGTTCGCGTGGCGGCCGTTGCTGCTCGACAGCGGCGCGATGTTCCCGTTCGCCGGCGTGACCCCGTCCGGCGGCTGGCCGATCGCGATGGCCGCGGCAGTCGGCGTCGCCACCGGCGTGCTGGCGGCAGCGCTGTCGGTCGCGTTGTATGCGGTGGAGGACGCGTTCCACCGCCTGCCGGTGCACTGGATGTGGTGGCCCGCGATCGGCGGGGTCGTAGTCGGGCTGGGCGGACTGGTCGACGCGCATGTCCTGGGGGCGGGCTATCCGAATATCCAGGCGTTGCTCGACGGATCTCTCGCGGTGCGCGTCATCCTCGCGCTTCTGGTCGTGAAGGCGATCGTGTGGCTGGTCGCCCTCGGATCGGGCACGTCGGGCGGCATCCTCGCGCCGTTGCTGATCCTGGGTGGTGCCGCGGGGGCGCTGATCGGCCAGGTCCTGCCCGGCGGTCCCGGGTTCTGGGCGATGATCGGCATGGCCGGGATCATGAGCGGGGCGATGCGCGCGCCGATCACCGGGGCGCTGTTCGCAGCCGAACTGACGCGGCATTTCGATGCCTTGCCGCTCACCATCGCCGCGGCGGCGGCGGCCTATGCGGTCAGCGTCTTGCTGATGCGGCGGTCGATCCTGACCGAGAAGATCGCGCGTCGCGGCCGGCATATCCTCCAGGAATATAGCGTCGATCCGCTCGACCTGATGCAGGCGGACCAGTTGATGTCACGCGCGCCCGCGACGCTGCCGGGTTCGATGACGACCGCAGACGCGGCGACCTTCTTCGCGGATCGCGCCGAGCATCGGAGCTATCCGGTGATCGACGATGCGGGCAAGGTGCTTGGGCTGGTGTCGCGGACGGACGCGCTACGTTGGCAGACGATCCACCCGGGTACCGACGTTTCGCTGACCGAAACTTTGTCGGATGCATCGCTGCTCGTCGCATATCCCGATACGCCGATCGGAGTCGTGGCCGACATGATGGTTGAATCCGGCATTGGACGCGTGCCGATCGTCGCGCGCGATACGCGCCAGGTCGTCGGCATCCTCTCGCGTCAGGATCTGCTCAAGGCTCGCCGCACGCAGCGTCAATCGGAAACCGGACGGGCCGGTTCGCGCTAACGGTCTTAACCCCAAGTTGCGCGTCTGCGCCGTCGTTTGCACCGCATGCTACCGATGATACCGCGATCGCTTCGCCGATCAGCAACAGGGACGGATCGTTGTCGCTGATCGTCTCGACGAGGAACGCGAGCGCAGTTAACCGCCCGCGGAGAATGCGTTCGTTGGGGAGCGAAACGTTGACCGCGACCATCACCGGCGTGTCGGGCGCACGGCCGGCGGCGATCAGCTTGCGCGAGACTTCGCCGGCGGCGGCGCGGCCCATATAGACGGCGAGCGTCGCATCGGGCGCGGCGAGCGCGGTCCAGTCGAGATCCAGCGCTTCGCCGGCGCGGGCGTGCGCAGTGAGGAAGGTGAGCTTCCGCGCGAGACCGCGTAACGTCAGCGACGCGCCACCCGAGGCTGCGGCGGCGCTCGCGGCTGTGATGCCGGGACAGATGCGTACAGTGACGCCGTTGGCCTCGAGGTGGTCGAGTTCTTCGGTCAAGCGGCCGAAGATCGACGGGTCGCCGCCCTTGAGCCTGACGACGCGCTTGCCCGCGAGTGCTGCCCTGGCGAGCAGGACGTTGATCGAGACCTGGTCCTTCGAATGCCGGCCCGATCTTTTGCCGACGCTGACCATCTCGGTCCCGTCTGGAATGAGCGCGAGCACGCCCGGCCCGACCAGTGCGTCGTGGAAGACGATGTCGGCCGCCGCGAGCAAGCGCTCGGCTTTGCGCGTGAGAAGGTCGGGATCGCCGGGGCCCGCACCGACCAGCCAGACCGAACCGGCGGGGAAATCATGCGACATTGGTTGATCCTTGCGTGACGAGGAGTTTGGCGAGGGCAGGGCGGCACGATCCGCAATTGGTGCCGGCTTTCAGTGCGGCCCCGATCGCAGGGACGTCGGCGAGATGCTGGTCGGCGATCGCGGCGAGGATGGTCTTGAGCCTGACGTCGAAGCACGCGCAGACGATCGGGCCACGGTCGACCTGAGGGCCCGGCGCGCGGCCGGCGAGCAGGGTGGGCGCGGCGACGCCCTCGCTCAGTTGCGCGACGAGCCAGTCGCGGGGCGGGAGCGTGCCGTCTCGGGTGACAAACAGGACGCCGGCCAGCCTGCCGCTGTCGAGGATCGCGATCCGGCGTGAGCCCCGCGCGGCATCGACCGCTTCGATCCGCTGGCCCTTCGGCAAAAGCGCGTCGAGCGCAGCGGCGTCGCCGTTGCCCGCCATGTCCCATGCCGTTCCGCACGGCACCGCAACGCGCGTCGCCCACAGGCAGTCGGGGCGGCTCTCCAGTTCACCGCGGACGACGACAAAGCCGCGCCACTTGGTCGCGACGGATTCGATCCGGACAGGGGTCGATTTGAACCCCGGCTGGCCCGATATCGGATCGGCAAGCGGGCGAGGCAGCAGCCCGGCGCGGCCGCCGGTCGCGGTGTGGTCGGTCCAGTGGATCGGGACGAACAGCTCGCCGACCCGCTGCGTCGCGACGACGCTTGCGCGGAACAGCGTGTCGCCCTGCGGCGTCGTCACGCGTGCCAGCCCACCATCGACGATCCCGAGACGCGCCGCATCGTCGGGGTGGATCTCGACCAGCGGCTCCTCGCGGTGGCGCGCGAGCTTGGGCGACAGACCGGTGCGCGTCATGGTGTGCCACTGGTCGCGGTATCGCCCGGTGTTGAGCGTCATCGGCCATTTTACGAGCGGCGCGGCGACCGGCTTCTGCACGACCGGAACAAGGCGCGCGCGCCCGTCCGGCGTCGAGAAACGGCCATCGGCGAACGGCGTGCCGCCCCAGCGGAACGGGGCCATCGCGTCATAGTCCGCATTGCCCTTGGCCGCATGGCCGGGCAGCGCGAACAGCCGTGTGCCGTCGTTCTCATACCCGGACAGCCGGCAATGCTCGCGCCAGATCTCGGCAGGACGATCGTAGGAGAATGCGGTCTTCCAGCCCATCCGCCGGCCGACTTCGGAGACGATCCACCAGTCGGGCTTGGCCTCGCCGGGCGCCGCCATGAACGCGCGTTGGCGGCTGATCGTGCGGTCCGAATTGGTGACGGTGCCGTCCTTCTCGCCCCACGCCGCGGCGGGCAGGCGGACATGCGCGTGGACCGAAGTGTCGGTCGTCTCGATCACGTCGGACACGACGACGAACGGGCAACCGGCCAGCGCCTCGCGCACGCGACCGGCGTCGGGCATCGACACTGCGGGGTTGGTCGCCATCACCCACAACGCCTTGATCCGGCCGTTGCCGAGTTCGCGGAACAGGTCGACCGCCTTTAGCCCCGGCTTGGTTGCCATGTTTGGCGCGGCCCAGAACCGGCCGACACGCGCGACGTTCTCGGGCGCGAAATCCATGTGCGCGGCGAGTGAAGACGCGAGCCCACCGACCTCGCGCCCGCCCATCGCGTTGGGCTGGCCGGTGATCGAGAAGGGGGCGGCACCCGGCTTGCCGATGCGGCCGGTGGCGAGATGGAGGTTGGTGATCGCGTTGACCTGATCGGTGCCCGACAGCGACTGGTTCACGCCCTGGCTGAACATCGTCACGGTCTTCGGCGTCGCGGCGAACAGTTCATAGAAGCGCCGGAGGTCCCGCGGCGGAACGTCGCAGATGCGCGCCACCGACCACAAATCGCTGCCTTCGTCGAACTGGTCCCAGAACGCATCAGGCGTCGCGACGTGTGCGGCGAGATAGTCGTAGTCGACCACGCCCACGTCACGGCACCATGCGAGCAAGCCATTCATCAGCGCGACGTCGGTGCCGGGCCGGATCGCGAGATGGAGGTCGGCCTCGTCCACGGTCTCGGTCCGGCGCGGGTCGATCACCACCAGTTTCGCGCCGGCGTCGCAGCGCGCGCGGATGCGTTGATAGACGATCGGATGGCACCAGGCGGTGTTCGATCCGACCAGCACGATCAGGTCGGCGGCGTCGAGATCGTCGTAGCTCGCGGGGACGATGTCCTCGCCGAACGCGCGCATGTGGCCCGCGACGGCGCTCGCCATGCAGAGCCGCGAATTGGTGTCGATGTTCGCCGAACCGATGAAGCCCTTCATCAGCTTGTTGGCGACGTAATAGTCTTCAGTGAGGAGCTGGCCGGAGACGTAGAAGGCGACGCTGTTCGGGCCGTGCTGTGCGATCGTGTCGCGGAAGCGTTTCGCGACGAGGTCGAGCGCCTTGTCCCACGAGGCGCGGCGCTGGCCGATCATCGGGGTGAGGAGGCGACCTTCGAGTCCGATCGTCTCGCCGAGATGCGTGCCCTTAGAGCAGAGCTTGCCAGCGTTGGCGGGGTGGTCGGGGTCGCCCTTGATCGTGACGCTGCGTTCGCCGGTCGGCGTCGCGAGGATACCGCAACCGACACCGCAATACGCGCACGTCGTGCGGATATCCTCCCCGGCACGGGGAGGGGGACCATCCGAAGGATGGTGGAGGGGGGCTTCCACAGGCGTCCCCCTTCGTGGAGGCCCCTCTCCCGCAGGCGTCTCCCTTCGTGGAGGGCCCCCTCCACCGCCTGCGGCGGTCCCCCTCCCCGTGCCGGGGAGGATCACGCGGCGGCTTTCATGGTCGAGGTGCGGCAGAGGAGCACACGGCCACCGCTCACCTTCACCGGAATAACCGGCGTACATCCCTTATCCTCGCCCAGCGCCTCGCCCGTATCCAGCGCAATCCGCCAGTTATGCAGCGGGCACGCCACCGCGCCGCCGTGGACGATGCCCTGCGACAGTCGCCCACCCTTGTGCGGGCACCGATCCGCCAGCGCGAAGACCTTGCCGTCGCCGGTACGGAAGACCGCGATGTCGTCGCCGCCGGTGACCTGCACCGTGCGGCTGCCGCGGACCGGGATCTCGTCGACCCAGCCGATATCGAGCCATTCGCCGATCATGCCATTTCCCTCGTGCTGTCGATGGGGGTGAAGCGCGCCATCGGCGCATGCTGTTCGCGATGCTCCCCCGCCGCGCGCGCCGCCCAAGGATCGTCCTGCGTGAACTGCTGCGAGAACAGGAACCGTGCCGCCAGCGCATCGCGGCCCTCCGGATCGTCGGCGATCCGTTCGCGAATGTATTCCACGCCGATCCGCTCGATCCACGGCGCGGTCCGCTCCAGATAGCGCGCTTCCTCGCGGTACAACTGGATGAACGCGGCGCAGTACTGCATCGCCTCTTCCTCGGTCGCGACCTTGCACAGGAAATCGGTCGCGCGGACCTTGATCCCGCCATTGCCACCGACCGAAAGCTCGTAGCCGCTCTCGACGCAGACCACGCCGAAATCCTTGATCGTCGCCTCGGCGCAGTTGCGCGGGCAGCCGCTGACCGCGATCTTGAACTTGTGCGGCATCCAACTGCCCCACGTCATCCGCTCGACCTTGACGCCGAGCCCGGTCGAATCCTGCGTTCCGAACCGGCACCAGTCCGACCCGACGCACGTCTTCACGGTCCGCAGCGACTTGCCGTACGCATGCCCGCTGACCATCCCCGCGGCGTTGAGATCGGCCCAGACCGCGGGCAGATCCTCCTTCTTGATCCCGAAGATGTCGAGCCGCTGGCCGCCCGTCACCTTGACCATCGGCGCATCGTATTTCTCGACGACATCGGCGATCGCGCGCAGCTCGCGCGGGTTGGTGAGCCCACCCCACATCCGCGGCACGACCGAATAGGTGCCGTCCTTCTGGATGTTGGCGTGCACGCGCTCGTTGACGTAGCGGCTCTGCTGGTCGTCCTTGTAGTCGCCCGGCAACGCGCAGAGCAGGTAGTAATTGAGCGCAGGCCGGCACGACGAACACCCGTCGGGGGTCGACCAGCTCATCTTCTGCATGACTTCGGGGATCGAGCGCATGCCCTGCGCGACGATCTCGCGGCGGACGTCGTCGTGGCCGAAGCTGGTGCATTTGCACATCGTCTTGACCGAACGTTCGCCCGAATACTCGTCGCCCAAGGTGACCGCGAGCAGCGTCTCGACGAGGCCGGTGCAAGATCCGCACGATGCCGACGCCTTGCAGGTCGCGCGGACCGCGTCGAGCGTCGCGTTGCCGGCGCCGATGCACGCCACGACCTTGCCCTTGGTGACGCCGTTGCAGCCGCAGATCTCCGCATCGTCGGAGAGCGCCGCAACGGCCGCCTTAGGGTCCGAAGTGCCTCCTCCCGAGGCGAACGACTGGCCGAAGATCAGCATGTCGCGGATCGGCGCGATGTCTTCCGCTCGCTTGAGCAGGTCGAAATACCAGCCGCCATCGGTCGTGTCGCCGTACAGCACCGCGCCGACGATCCGGTCGTCCTTGACCACGACGCGCTTGTAGATGCCGCGCGACGCATCGCGCAGGACGATGTCCTCCGCGCCTGCACCGCCCGAGAAATCGCCTGCCGAGAACACGTCGAGCCCGGCGACCTTCAGCTTGGTCGAGGTCACCGATCCGCGATAGCCGCTGTGACTGTCGGTCAATCCGTCGGCCAGTGCACGGCACATGTCCCACAGCGGCGCGACGAGGCCGTAGACGTTGCCGTCATGCTCGACGCATTCGCCGACCGCCAGGATCGACGGGTCGCTGGTGATCATGTGGTCGTCGACCTTGATCCCGCGGCCGATCTCCAGACCGGCGTCACGCGCGAGCGCCACCGAGGGTCGGATGCCGACCGCCATGACGACGAGGCTCGCGGGGATCAGCGTGCCGTCTTTCAGCAGCACGCCCTCGACATGGGTATCGCCGACGATCTCGGCGGTGTTCGCTTCGGTGAGGATGACCTGGCCGCGCGATTCCAGCGCCGACTTGAGCAACCACCCCGCCGCCTCGTCGAGCTGCCGCTCCATCAGCGTCGGCATCAGGTGGATCACCGTCACCTTCATCCCGCGCAACGTGAGGCCGTGTGCGGCCTCCAAGCCGAGCAGCCCGCCGCCGATGACGACCGCGGCGCCACCCTTGCCCGCAGCCTCCAGCATGTGGTCGACGTCCGCCATGTCGCGGAACGAGATCACGCCGGGCAGGTCCTTGCCGGGGACGGGGATGATGAACGGATCGGAGCCGGTCGCGATCAGCAGCCGGTCGTACGATACCGTCAGCCCGGAGCGCGCGGTGACGGTCTTGGCCACGCGATCGATCGCCTGTACCGGGTCGCTGGTCACGAGTTCGATCGTGTTGGTCGCGTACCAGGCGTGATCGTTGATGACGATCTGCTCGAACGTCTTCTCGCCCGCCAGCACCGGCGACAGCATGATGCGGTTGTAGTTCACGTGCGGCTCGGCACCGAAGATCGTCACGCGGTACCGGGTCGGATCGCGCGCGATCAGTTCCTCGACCGCGCGACAGCCGGCCATGCCGTTGCCGATCACGACCAAGTGTTCGCGGGTGTCGGGGGAGGGGGTTTGGTGGTCCATCAGATCGTCCAGTCGGGTTGGAGCCGGGGAAGGGAGGGTCATGCGGGGAGCGCGCGGTTGACCGAGCGGTCGCTGGTGCGGCGTGCGTCGAGCGCGGCGTCGAGCAGCGCGCGCTCGTTCGATTTGTGCGTGGCGGAGAAGCGGACGGCTAGCGCGCAGACCGCGGTGCCTGCGACAATATAGCCGAGCACGATGAGGCATTGCTGCGGGGTGGCCGACGCCTTGTTGAGGAACCCCGCCGCGACCGCGCCGATGTTGCCGCCCGCGCCGATCAGCCCGGCGACACCGCCCAGCGCCTTGCGGTCGATGAACGGCACCAGCGCATAGGTCGCGCCGCACGCCATGTGCGTGAACAGCCCGAACATCGTCATCGCCAGGATCGCGGGCGTGACGCTGCCGGCATGACCGAACAGCACGAGGCCGACGCCTTCGCCGAGCATCAGCGCGAACAACAGCAGCGCGCGGCCATCGAGGCCCTTCACGAGCGCGATCCGGTCGCTCGCGATTCCCCCGAGCGCACGGGCAAAGAGCGCAAGCCCGCCGAAGATCCCTGCTGCCAGCCCCGCATTGGTCAGCGAAAGCCCGAACCGATCGACATAATAACTTGCGGCAATATTATGAATGAAGATCTCGACCCCGAAGCACGCGCCGTACGTCGCGGCGAGCATCCAGGTGCGGTAATTGGCGGCGGCGCGGCGGAAGATCGCCATGCCGGTCGCCTTGCCGCCGTCGAGCTCGATGCCCGCGGCGCGGAGGTCGACGATGTCGCCTTGCGGCGTGTCCTGCGTGTAGCGCGCATAGACGAACGCCATCGCGAGCATCGCGACGCCCGGCACGAACATCGCCGCGCGCCAGCCGAACGCGTGCTCGACGCCTAGGCCGACCAGCGCCGCGACGACCAGCGGCATCAGGCTCTGCGCCGCACCGCCGCCCGCATTGCCCCAGCCGCCGACGGTCGCGTTGGCGGTGCCGACGACGTTGGGCGCGAACATCACGCTGGTGTGATATTGTGTGATCACGAACGACGCGCCGATCGCGCCGATCGCGAGGCGGAAGAACAGGAATGTCTCGTACGTTTGCGCGAACGCCAGCCCGAACACCGGAAACGCACCGATCAGCAGCAGCCACGTATAGGTGCGCCGCGGGCCGAACCGGTCGCAGAGCGGCCCGACCACCAGCCGCACCATGATCGTCACCGCGACCGCGGCGATGTTGATGTTGGCGATCTGGTTTTTGCTCAGCCCGAACTCGGCCTTGATCAGCGGCATCAACGGCGCCGCGGCGAACCACGCGAAGAAGCACACGAAGAACGCGAGCCACGTGACGTGGAACGCGCGCATCTGCGGCGTGGCGGCGCTGAACAGGTCGATCCTGGTGGCTTTCGGCGCGGCGGTGTCGATACCTGGTGATGCGAACAACATGGTCGGTTCCCCATCTGCGATGGACAAAGAAAAAGCCGCCCCGACGGCGACCTTGCGGACGCATCGGAGCGGCTTCGTTGCCTATGGACGACCGTGGATCGCCCTACGCGGTCAGGTCCCGTCGTTGGAACCGGTCTCGCGATGATTTCGTGTCCGACTCCCTTGCCAGACGCTGTGAAGATGACCGAAGTGGCCGTATCGCGCAAGCGTCATTTCGCACGTGCAGCAGATTTGCAGTTCAGAGGCGACCGACCGCTAAAACTCCCCTCACTGAAAGGGAGGACAGGGGATGGGTCGGTTCCCGCATGTCCGAACCGACGGGGCTCAAGCCAGTCGACCCACCCCCAACCCCTCCCTTCCAGGGAGGGGAGAAGAAAGTTCAGGGCAAGCCGGCCAGATACCCCTCGATATCATCCGGATCGAACGCCCGCCGATCGAAGAACGCATCGCGCCCGAGGATCAACCGCCCTTGCGTCGATCCCGCGCCGATGCCGTCCGCGCCGATCGCCCCCTCCAGCTTCGAACTCGCATTGGGCAGCGGCGCGCCCGAGCCCGCCAACGCCGCGCGATACACGTCAGGACGAAACACCCCTTGCGCGACGTCCGCCTCCTCGGCCGAGAACGGCGTGCCGTCCCAGCGTACCATCTGCGAATACAGCCACGCTGCTTGGCTGCGCCACGGGAAGTTCGCCGCCTCGCGGTACTGGAACATGAAGTCGGGCACGTGGATCGGCACCGCACCCTTCACCAGCCGCACCCGGTCGCCGATCGCCCGCGCCACTGCATCGACCGGGGCATCGAGATACTCAGGGCGAGCGAGAATCGCCGCGCTGGCCTCACGCGTGTCGGGATCGACGAACTGCGCGGCGGCGGTATGCAGCGCCCGGATCAGCCGGTGGACGACGTCGCCGCGCTCGACCAGCGTCTCCGCACGCATCGCCAGCACCTTCTCGACGCCGCGCTGCCAGACCTGCGCCGTTACCAGCGCGATCCGCCCGACCCCGCGATCGACCGCGACGCCATTCCACGGCTCGCCGACGCAGATGCCATCGACTTCGCCCGCCGCCAGCGCATCGGCGGCGAAGGTCGGGCTGGTCGTGACGATCTCGACGTCGGTATCCGGCCGGATGCCTACTGCCGCGAGCCAGTAGCGCAGCATGTAATTATGGCTGGAGTAGCGATGCACCACGCCGAACCGCAGCCGCCGCCCCGCCGCAGCACGCTCGGTCGCGACCGCCTTCAGTCGCGCGCCGAGCACGACCGGATCGCCGAGCGCATCGCCGTCCATCACTTGCGCCGCGAGCGGCAGCGACAGCGTGATCGCATTGCCGTTGAGCCCCAGCACAAATGGCACCGCCATAGGTACCGCTGGCCGCCCACGCCCCAGCGCCGTCGCGATTGCCAGCGGCGCGACCATGTGCGCGGCGTCGGTATGACCGTACAGCAGCCGATCGCGCACCGTCGCCCAGGTCATGTCGCGAACGAGTTCGATCTCCAGCCCCTCGGCCTCGGCGAACCCACGTGCGCGCGCGAGGATCGGTAGCGCCGCATCGACGAGAGGGAGGAAACCGATGCGGACCCGGTCGAGCGCCATCACAAATCTCCCATGAGCGCGTCGCTGGTGATGATCGCGTCGGCGATCTCAGCGATCCGCCGGTTGGATCGCATTGCCTGCGCGCGGAGCAGGCCGTACGCGGTCGGCTCGTCGATGCCGCGACGTTTCATCAGGATCGCCTTGGCGCGGTCGACGGTGGTGCGATCAGCGAGTGCACTGCGAGCTTCGTGCAACTCCGCCTGCAATCGCGCGAACGCTTGGAACCGGCGGATCGCGAGGTCGATGACCGGCTTGATCCGCTGCTTGGCGAGCCCGTCGACGATATAGGCTGAGACGCCTGCATCAACCGCCGCGTTCGTCGACTCTGCGTCGCTTTGATCGACGAACATCGCGATCGGTCGGGCGAGGGCGCGCGATACGGCGAAGAACTCCTCGAGCACGTCGCGGCTTGGATTTTCGAGGTTGATCAGCACTACTTCGGGCGCTGCCTTCTCCAGCGCCGCAACCATCCCGAGCATGCCGTCGATAACGACGATATCGTCGAGTCCGGCCTCACGCAGGCCTTCCGAAATGATCGCAGCACGCGTCGTGCTCGTGTCGATGATCGCGATCCGCATCACGCAGTCTTATGCTGCACCAATCCTCATGGCGAGGGCACATCGAACGCAACCCCATGTCGTCGAGCATGCCCTGACGCTGCGGGGTAACGGACTGTTCGGTGGCTGAAGCGCGATGTCCCGCGATTGCGGCGGCGTAGCCGCCTTCCGACAATCCAATCTTTATGGAAAAGGCGGCGGCGACCTAATGTCAGCTATCGCTGTTGCCTTGGCGGACGCGAACTGTCCGCTTTCCTGTCTAAATCGTACTAAAATAGCTACCCGCACAGAGATGAATGAGTGTCTGAAGTTGGGGAGCGGCGAACGGAGCGCGAATGTCCGGGTATGGGTCCGCGCCGCCACGCCGCTGACGGCAGCTCTCGACCAACTCAAGCCGTTCGTGACGCGAATTGCGAATGGCAGCTTCGGACGGAACCCGTTATTCGACGAGGCCAAAGCGATCGGCGGTCGCCTATCCTTGCAACCGAGCGTGTCTGGTAACCCGTCTTGAACACCGTCGTTCCTGAGGTCACTGGGCAGCAGCAGCGAGACGATTGGCGATGGGCCATTGCCAACGGGCAGATATCTAGCACCTCGGTACGGATAGCTGACGTACGTAGGCCTTTCCTGCACATTGTTTTCCGAACCGGTTGATGAACATCGGCCCGCGGCAAAAGCCGGCTCTGGCCGGCCCGTATGCGGTGTTCGGAAAACGGCCGTTTTCTGCACACCGCTGCCATCAGCCGATTCTCAAACGGGATCGTAAATTTAGAAGGTTGGCCTCGGAAATCTCAAACTAGCCAACTCTGACATATCCTTTATGCTGGATATATGGAAAACGATACGGCCATTGCTGCACTTAGCGCTCTCGCACAAGGCACACGCCTCGACGTGTTTCGCCTACTGGTCCGGCACGAACCAGATGGAATGGCGGCCGGCGAAATCGCCCGTCAGCTCGACGTGCCGCAAAACACTATGTCAGCGCACCTTGGCATTCTCGCGCGTGCCGGCATCGTCCGTTCCGAACGACATAGCCGCTCGATCGTCTACCGCGCCGATCTGGACGGGCTGCGCGCACTGACCCTGTTCCTCGTCAAAGACTGCTGCGCCGGCTCACCCGAACTATGTGCGCCACTCCTAGCCGAACTCACCCCATGCTGCTGAAAGGACGTCCCGTGGCCGTCGATATCGTGATCTATCACAACCCCGAATGCGGCACGTCGCGCAACACGCTGGCGATGATCCGCAATGCCGGCATCGAGCCGCATGTGGTCGAATATCTGAAGACACCGCCTGCGCGCGCGCTGCTGGTCGAACTGATCGATCGCGCTGGGATCACGCCCCGCGATCTGCTGCGTGAGAAGGGGACTCCTTATGCGGAGTTGGGCCTGGGCGACACGTCGTTGTCCGACGAAGCGCTGGTGGACGCGATGATGGCGCATCCGGTCCTGATCAACCGGCCGCTGGTCGTCTCGCCGCTTGGCGTGAAACTGTGTCGTCCGTCCGAAGCGGTCCTCGATCTACTGCCTGAGCCGCAACAGGGTGCGTTTGCCAAGGAGGACGGCGAACAGGTCGTGGACGCCTCGGGCCAGCGCGTCGCCTGATGTTGCTCGCGCTCGCTATCTTCGTCGCCACGATCGCGCTCGTCATCTGGCAACCGAAGGGCCTTGGCATCGGGTGGAGCGCGACGGGCGGCGCGGCGATCGCGCTGCTCGTCGGGGTCGTCTCGCTCGCCGACGTGCCGGTGGTGTGGGGTATCGTCTGGAACGCGACCGCGACATTCGTCGCGATCATCATCGTCAGCCTGTTGCTCGATGAAGCCGGGTTCTTCGAATGGGCGGCGCTCCACGTCGCGCGCTGGGGCCGGGGGCATGGTCGCAGGCTGATCGTGCTGATCGTGCTGCTCGGCGCGGCTGTGTCGGCGCTGTTCGCCAATGACGGCGCAGCGCTGATCCTAACGCCGATCGTCATCGCGATGCTGCGTGCGCTGGGATACAAGGACAAGGCGACGCTGGCGTTCGTCATGGCGGCGGGGTTCATAGCCGATACCGCCAGTCTGCCGTTGATCGTCTCCAACCTCGTCAACATCGTGTCGGCCGACTTCTTCCGGATCGGCTTTGCCAATTATGCTTCGGTGATGGTGCCCGTCGATCTGGCGTCGATCGCCGCGACATTGGTTGCGCTGCTGCTGTTCTTCCGGCGCGACATACCGGCAAGCTATGACGTGGCGCAGCTTCGTACGCCTGCTGACGCAATCCGCGATCCTGCAACGTTCAAGGCAGGCTGGGTCGTTCTGGCCCTGCTACTCGCCGGCTTCTTCCTGCTCGAACCTATCGGCGTGCCGGTCAGCGCCGTTGCCGCTGCCGGCGCGGTCCTCCTGCTCGTCATCGCCGCGCGCGGCCATGTCATCCAGACGCGCAAGGTGCTGGCCGGTGCGCCCTGGCAGGTCGTGATCTTCTCGCTCGGCATGTACCTGGTCGTTTACGGTCTTCGGAATGCTGGCCTGACCAACCACCTTGCCAGCTTGCTCGATCGCACCGCGCAAGGCGGCGTGTGGGGTGCGGCGTTCGGCACCGGCATCATCGCCGCGCTGCTGTCATCGGTGATGAACAACATGCCGACCGTGCTGGTTGGCGCGCTGTCGATCGACGCGACGCACGCCACGGGCCCGATCAAGGAAGTGATGATCTACGCCAACGTGATCGGGTGCGACCTTGGCCCGAAGATCACGCCGATCGGTTCGCTCGCGACGCTGCTCTGGCTGCACGTCCTCGGACAAAAGGGCATTCGGATTGGCTGGGGCTATTACTTCAAGGTTGGTGCGACACTAACGATCCCGGTGCTGCTGGTGACACTCACGGCACTCGCGATCAGGATCAGCATGGTATGACGGCACTCGTATATCTGGCCGCGTCGCTCGCGGAAATCGCGGGCTGCTTCGCCTTTTGGGCATGGTTGCGGCTGAGCAAATCTCCCCTGTGGCTGGCTCCAGGCGTGGTCTCGCTTATGCTGTTCGCCTGGCTGCTGACACGGGTGGATAGCGATGCAGCGGGGCGGGCCTATGCGGCCTATGGCGGCGTCTACATCTGCGCATCATTGATCTGGCTGTGGGCTGTCGAAGGGGTGCGGCCCGATCGCTGGGATGCTGGTGGAGCGGCACTCTGCCTGATCGGCACCTGTATCATTCTGCTTGGCCCAAGGACTGCCTGATGCCGCTCCGCACTATCTCCGATCCTGATAATCTACCCGCGCTCGATCGGCGCTATTCGCTCAATCGTCCTGCCCTTGGGCTGGGCGCTGGTGATCCGCCTCCGCGCATCCTGTTGCTCTACGGCTCCCTGCGGGAGCGGTCGTTCTCGCGACTGTGTGTGGAAGAAGCTGCTCGCCTGCTGCAATTCTTCGGCTGTGAAACGCGGATCTTCGATCCTTCGACCCTGCCGGTACCCGACCAAGTGACGGGCGACGATCACCCGGCCGTCCACGAACTGCGCGAACTGTCGATGTGGTCGGAAGGGCATGTGTGGTGCAGCCCCGAGCGGCACGGCCAGATTACCGGGATCATGAAGCTGCAAGTCGATCACCTGCCGCTGTCGATGGGGGGGATGCGCCCGACGCAGGGCCGCACGCTCGCCGTCATGCAGGTATCGGCCGGGTCGCAGTCGTTCAACAGCGTGAACACCCTGCGCGTCCTCGGCCGTTGGATGCGAATGGTGACGATCCCCAACCAATCCAGCGTCGCGAAGGCGTTTGCCGAGTTCGAAGAAAACGATCGAATGAAGCCTTCGGCCTACTATGATCGGATCGTGGACGTGATGGAAGAATTGGTACGCTTCACGGTCCTGCTACGCCCGCACACCGCCCAACTGGTCGATCGCTATTCCGAGCGAAAGGAGGCAGGCGTGCCGATCGATAGCGCCACGGACCTTTCGAGCATCGCAACCTCGCCAACGTACCGGAAAGGCGAGTAAAGTCCGCTTAGTGTGGCAAACCGCTCCTGCGGCATTGTACATGACTGAGGGTGCTTCTAGATGCATCCGATGAAACGCCGGGCTCGCCCACTATCCAAGATATTGCATTCCATGGCGTTTTTCGTCCTGGCGGTGATGTTGCTGGTCCGGCTTGGCCCGATCTGCGAGACGATGGCGATGGCCGCGCCTCCGGCTGCTTCCGCGATGATGGACTGCGCCAGCAAATCAGCAGGCGCTCCCATCAAAAAGGCCCCTGCGTCGGCCTGCGCCATACCGTGCGTTGCTGTTGCCGGCGAAACCGTCGAGCATATCGGGCTGGTTCCGTCCTCCCGTCTATCGCCTTGGCCGGCTCCACAGACCGGCCTTTTGGGCATGGCATACGCTCCGGCCACACCCCCTCCGCAAACCGTGTGACGTCGAACACCATCACACGTAAATTTCGGAGAATATCATGACCAAGTTCAAGCTCATCAGCGCTGCCTTCGCCCTCACCCTGTCGACTGGCGCATTCGCCGCTGTCGCCAATTGCTGCGCCGACATGGCGTGCTGCAAGGACGGTGCGGACTGCTGCAAGGATGGCGCAAAAGCCAAGGCTGCTGACTGCTGCGATCATGCCAAGGGCGGCATGAAGCACGGCTAAAGGATGGATAGGGGCGGGCAACCGCCCCTATTTTCTAGTCTACGTCTACTCGGCGCGGCACGCCGTCCCGCCACGGTCGCTGCGACGAGCGAAGAGTTACCCGCAAGGTTGAGGCTCTCCCCCGAACCGCATCCATCGTTCGTCCCATCTCGCGCGCGATTACCGCCAGCGTCTGCCTGGCCTCGATACGCCGACGAAGCTCGGCATTATCATCATCGGTCCAGGACGTTCCACGTCGAGCGGTCAGCCCAATACCTCCTCAATCAGGAGCAATCCCAGAAACCCGATGAAGAACATCGCGCTGATAAGCGGGGTGTCAGGCTTCTCGTGCGCCTCGACCAATAGCTCCTCCGTCACGAGGTAGAGCAGCGCCATCAGACCGAAACTGAGAAACCCGGCGATGACGACGGGCGGAAACGTCGCAACAGGCGTCGCTATCGCCGCGCCGATCGGCAGCAACAACGCGATCCCCATCGTAATCCCGATGATACGTGCCTTGGACTTGATCGTCTCACCCAACTCGGTCGTTACGGTCAGTCCGAGAAACAGCACCTCCAGCGTCAACGCGATCGTCAGCAACACGCCGGCCTTCCCGCCAGCGACGAACGCTAATCCGAGAACAAGCCCGTCGATCAGGATATCGACTGCAACTGCCCCGAGCATAGCGATCGGTCCACTGGCGCGACCCTCAAGAGCTTTGAGCGACAGCATCACGAGAATGCCAAGCGCGCCGCCAGTGAATGTCGCGATCGGTGAACCTTCGTGCATCACCTGGGGCAGGATCTCGGCTGCCGCTGCGGCGAACACAACGCCTGCCGCCAAGTGCTGCATGGCGCTTACGAAGGCATCACTTGGCCGTCTCGATACCGCGAATAGCGAACCGATCAGTACGGCAACGACGGGAATGAGAGTGAAGGCAACGGCCTGCATAGCTTAGGCCCTCGCGCTGTCATGAGCCAAAGGCGGCAGTTCGATGTGTCCCCCTGATGGGACTGGCAACTCGCGCCGTCCGAAACGAGCGTAGAGCGTCGGCAGCACGAACAAGGTGAGCAGAGTTGCGGATATCAGACCACCAATGACGACGGTCGCCAGCGGCTTTTGCACCTCTGCTCCAGCACCATGACCAAGCGCCATCGGCACGAAGCCAAGCGACGCAACGAGAGCCGTCATCGCAACCGGCCGGAGCCGCGCCAGAGCGCCTTGATGCGCCGCTACCGCACGATCCATGCCTTGCCGCATCAGATCATGGATGGACGACACCATGACCAGCCCGTTGAGAACCGCGACACCTGATAACGCGATGAAGCCGACTGCCGCTGAAATGGAGAACGGCATGCCTCTTAGCACCAGCGCAAGGATGCCTCCGACCAACGCCAGCGGAACGCCGGTAAACACGATCAACGCATCCCTGACGGAGCCTAGCGCGCCGTAGAGCAGGAACATGATGACCACGAAACAGATCGGCACCACAACGCTGAGCCGATCGCGGGCGGATGCCAGGTTCTCGAACTGACCGCCCCATTCGAGGTACGTGCCGGCCGGCAATTTCACCTGAGCGTCGATGGCTGACCGGGCATCAGCCACAACGCCGGCCACGTCTCGATCGCGCACGTTGGCCTGCACCACGACACGCCGCTTGCCGTTCTCGCGACTGATCTGGTTGGGACCATCGACCACGGCGATATCCGCCACAGTCGATAACGGTACGAAGCCGCCACTGCCGGTCGGTACCGGGACCTGAGCAACCGCCGTCAGATCGGATCGTGAGCTTTCCGCCATCCGGATCACGACCGGGAAACGACGATCGCCTTCAAAGATCACGCCCGCCTGTCGGCCGCCAATGGCTGCGGCAACCGTGTCCTGCACGTCACCGGCCGTTACCCCGACGCGGGACATGGCAGTGCGGTTCGGTCGGATATCGAGCATCGGCAAGCCTTCGGTTTGCTCAACCCGCACGTCCGCTGCACCCCGCGTCTTTCGCAGGATGCCGGCGATCCGATCTGCGGTCGCGTTCATCTCGCCAAAATCGTCGCCGAATACCTTGATCGCGATATCGCCGCGTACGCCTGCAATCAGCTCGTTGAACCGCATCTGGATCGGCTGGGTGATCTCATAGGCGTTGCCCGGCAGGGTAGAGAGACGCTTTTCAAGCCGCTCCACCAGCTCTTCCTTGGACAGGCCGGGGTCGGGCCACTCCTTCTTCGGCTTCAGGATGACGAAGGTGTCGGTCGCGTTAGGCGGCATTGGGTCCGATGCAATTTCAGACGTGCCAGTGCGGGAGAAGGCAAACCGTACCTCCGGTGCCTTGGCGAGCGCCTTTTCCACCTGAAACTGCATCGCCTGGCTCTGATCGACCGACGTGCCGGGGATGCGGACTGCCTGCACGAGGATGTTGCCCTCATCGAGCTGCGGCAAGAACTCCTGCCCCAATGTCGTGAAAGCGGCACCGGCAAGCGCCAGCGCGCCGATCGCGACGCCGATGGTGAGGGTGGGCCGGCGCATTGCCGCATCGAGTCCCGGCTCGTAGCGCTGCCGGAGGAATGTGACGACGCGGCTTTCCTTCTCTTCGACCCGCTTGCTGAGCCAGATCGCAATCGCTGCCGGTATGAAGGTCAGTGACAGGATGAAGGCGAACACCAGCGCGATGATGACCGTCAGCGCCATCGGCTCGAACATCTTGCCTTCGACGCCCGTGAAGGTGAGCAACGGCGCATAGACAAGGATGATGATAGCCTGCCCGTACACCGATGGCCGGATCATCTCGCGCGCCGATGCCGCGACAATCCCGAGACGTTGCTCGATCGTCAGCACGTCACCCCGACCATGCTGCGCCTCGCCCAAACGCCGTAATGCGTTCTCCACGATAATGACCGCGCCATCCACGATCAGACCAAAGTCGAGCGCGCCAAGGCTCATCAGATTGGCCGAAACACCCGCCTTCAACATGCCGATGCTGGTCAACAGCATCGTGATCGGAATGACGCAGGCCGCGATCAGCGCCGCGCGGAAATTGCCAAGCAGCGCAAACAGAACGACGATCACTAGCACCGCACCCTCGGCAAGGTTGCGGGCAACCGTGGCGATCGTGGAGTTCACCAGCTCGGTCCGGTTCATAACCGGCTTCACGACAACATCGACCGGCAACGAGCGGCCGATCTGCGTCAGCCGTTCGGCAACGCCCGTCGACACCGTGCGGCTATTCTCCCCGATCCGCATGACCGCGGTGCCGACGACAACCTCATGTCCGTTTTCCGACGCCGATCCCATGCGTAGCGCCTGCCCGGTGCGAACGGTCGCGATCTGGTTGAGCAGAATCGGAACGCTCTCGCGCGTGGCAACGACGGTACGGGCCAGCTCGTCGGCGTTGCGGACACGCCCATCTGATCGAACCGCTAACCCTTCGCCGTTGCGGTTGACCACGCCAGCGCCCGCGCTGGTATTGCTGCGCTGAAGGGCGGTGGTGAGATCCTGAAGCGTCAGCCGCATTGCCGCCATGCGCTGTATGTCCGGAATAACGAGATATTCTTTGGTGTAGCCACCAAGGGAGTCGACGCCAGCAAGCCCGGCCGTGCTTTTGAGCTGCGGCGTGACGATCCAATCCTGCACGGTGCGCAGGTAGGTCGCCTTGTCGGCGTCGCTGACAAGGTGATCCCCCTCGGGGGTGATATAGCTGGCATCGCGCTGCAAGCCGGGTTCGCCGTTGCGGTGGTGAACTTGGTCCAGCTCGCGATATTCGACCGTCCACATGAAGATATCGCCGAGGCCCGTGGCGATCGGCCCCATCTCGGGGTTCACACCTTCGGGAAGGTCCTCCTCAGCGGTTCGCAGACGTTCCGCGACCTGCGCTCGCGCAAAGTAGATATCGGTCTTTTCACCGAAAACCGCTGTGATCTGGGCAAAGCCATTGCGACTTAGCGAGCGGGTATATTCAAGGCCGGGAATGCCCGCGAGCGCGGTTTCGACCGTGAACGCAACCTGCTTCTCGATCTGATCGGGGGAGAGGGCAGGAGCAACGACGTTAATCTGCACCTGGTTGTTGGTGATGTCGGGTACGGCGTCGATCGGAAGCTGACGCAGCGCGCCAATCCCGAGCAATGCAGCCGCGATGGTGAGAAGCAGGACGAGCCAGCGCTTCTCGACGGAGAGGGTGACGATGCGACCGATCATGGCTCAGTCCTCATCCCCGCCCGCACCCTTGCCGAGTTCGGCTTTGAGCGTGAAGCTGTTGGTGGAAGCGATGCGCTCCGAGCCGGTAAGGCCTGCCGTTACGGTGACCTGCCCGCCATTGGTGCGGCCAAGCGTCACCGGAATTGCCCGGAAACCTGTCGCGGTCCGGACGAACACGAACGACTTGTCCTCGATCATCTGCACTGCGGCCGATGGCACGGCGACGGTGCGGTCCCCGGTCGCAGGAACAAGGATCGATACGTTGACCGTCTCACCAACACGCCATGTGCTGCCGGCGTTGTCGAGGGTAGCGATCACCGGCACCAATCGCGTCGTCTCGTCCAGAATGGGGGACACGAACGTGACGCGCCCCTCCTGACGCCGCCCCGGTGCCGTCACTTCGACACGCACGCCAGGTTTTACCCGACCGGCATCGGTGGGGACGAGTGATGTGGTGACAGTCACCTTCGACAGGTTGGCGACACGGAACAGCTCTGCATCGGCCGCGACGGCCTGCCCGAGGGTCGCCGATCGCGCGATGACCTGGCCGGCGATCGGCGAGCGGACCGCGATGCGGTTGAGCGCGCCGCCTCCGCTGCCCGTCGCTGACAACTGCTGCTGCGCCAGGCGAAGGGCAATACTGGCCTCCGTTGCGGCCGTTCGCGCTGCGACCAGATCCTGCTCTGGCGAAACCCGTTCAGCGAACAAACGCTGTTCGCGGCGAAGGTTCGATTGGGCGAGTGCGGAACGCGCGCGCGCGGCTTCTACCTCCGCTTTCAGTGATGCCGCTTCCCGGCTTTCGATGATAGCCAGCGGGTCCCCCCGGCTGACTGACTGCCCAAGATTGCGGGTGAGGGAAACGAGCCGACCGCCTACGGAGGTGGACACAACCTGCACACCCTGAGGATCGCCCTCGATCGTTGCCGATAGCTCGATCGCTCCGGCCACGCCGCCTACTGTAGGTCGCGTAACCTCTATCCCGGCATCCGCGATCTGCTGCGCGGACAGGGTGACGATATCCTTTGGACCCTCCTTGGCTTCGCCGGCCTCGGCACCTTCGGTCTTCTCGGCTCCGGCCTTCTCACCGGCCTCGCTGTTGCCACCCCCGCCGCACCCGGCAAGGAGGATAGCCAGGGTCACAGGCGCGAGCGCCCGTATGATAATCTTCGTCATTGATTGGTTTCCTCGGGCGAGGGCGCTGCGGCAACGAGCCGTTCGAGGCGTGCCTTGGCGTCGTGATAGGTGGCGAGCGCATCGATCGCGGCGGTTCGTGTTTCGGACAGGGTACGTTCGGCATCGAGCAAATCGAGCTGCCCGAACTTGCCCTCCCGGTAGCCGATCCTGGCAATACGAGCGGCTTCGCTTGCCGATGCCAATGCCGGCCCGCTGGCGTTACGAGCGGTCGTCGCAGCATTCGCGACGTTCGCCTGTGCGCTTGCGATATCCTGCGCGGTATCCAGCTCGGCGACGCGACGTAGCGCCTGCGCCTGATCGGTCTGCGCCCGCGCCTGCGCCACTGCCGCCTTACCGTTGTTGAACAGCGGAAACGGGATCGACAGCCCGAACACTGCTGCCACGTCGTTCGTAGCCTCAAGCCGGCGTGCGCTTGCGCTCAGTGTCACGTCGGGAATGCGCTGCGACCTGGCAAGCCGCACCTGTGCCTCTGCCGTTGTCACGTCCGCGCGCGTCGCCGCCAATGCCAACGTCCCTGCGGTCTCGATCGGCCGCGCTGGACCAAAGCCCTCGACACGGCCGAACCACGCCAAATCCAAGGGTCCTGTGAGAGGTTGGCCGATCCGTCGAGCAAGATTGCTCCGCGCAACCTCGGCAAGCCGTTCTGAGCGCTCCACAGCTGTTTCGGCGTTGATCCGCAATACATCGGCGCGCTGCTGTTCGAGCGGCGATGCTCGCCCCGCCTGAACACGGACACCGGCTGCGCGCGATGCCTCACGGGCGATGCCGGCCTGCTCGCGCGCTGTCACAAGTCGGCGTTCCGCTGCTGTCGCTTCGATGTAGAGCTGAGTGACGGCAAGCCGTAAATCAGCCTCGGCCAATGCCGTGCCTATCCGCGCTCGATTACCAATCGCATCGGCGACGGCGATCCGTGCCGATCGTTTGCCACCCAGCTCGATCGGTAGTGCCAGACCGGCCGTTGTCTCCGCGCTGCGAAGACCGCGATATTGACCGCTGCCGGCAATGTTCTCGGTCTCGGCGACGATCGACGGGTTCGGCCGATAGCCGGCAACCGTGCGGCCTGCTTCTGCTGCCCGGACGCCAGCCGTGGCGGCCTCAAGGCTGGGGGCGCTGGCTCCGGCAAGTGAAAGCGCCTGCTCAAGAGTGAGCGGGGGACTGGTCGATGTTGGATCGGCTGACTGCGCCTGTGCGATCGACGCGCACGACGCCACGGCCAATAAGGCCGCAATAAAACGGTGCATGGGTAACGGACTCCTGACGAACCTTGGGCGTCCGCACGGGCTTTCCCGGCGGAATTAGGCGTTGGTCAGGCTTGGGGAGGACGTAGGGCTGGGTCCGACGCTACCGGGGCCTTGGGCGCATTGCGCCACAGCGATGCAGTCATACGAACGCTGCTAGCTGGTCCGGTTGAATCGGACGCGATCGGCACGCCGACATGATGGCCGTGGCAACCGCCATGATGGTGAGGATACGCCTTGTCGGCGTCTGCCGGCACTTGGTCGGCATCACCGTCGCAATGATCGAGGGAGCTGACCGCTGTGGTATCAACGCACATCACGCCTTCGGTCGCATGCGCAACTGATCCAAGCCCGAGCATAAGCACGAGCATGAAACTGAGGAACAGGGCGGAAAGGCGGTGCATCGGCCCGCGCCTTAGCAGCTTACCGACTGCCATGTAACGACTGCTGGTAAGTAGCGGGGGCGGGTGAGGGCTCGCTACGCATTTCGGCGCGCGCCTGCCGCATGATCTGAAAACCGCCCGATATTCCCAACACCGCCATCAAGGCGGCGACGGCAAGATCAGGCCACGCACTGTTGAGGCCGAACACGCCGCCTGCGGCCAGTACGACGGCGATGTTGCCGATCGCGTCATTGCGCGAGCAAATCCACACGGACCGCATGTTCGCGTCACCGCTTCGGAAGCGGTACAGCATGACCGCGACGACAAGGTTCGCGATCAGCGCCGCGATGCCGACCACGCCCATAATCTCGGCATGGGGCGTTGCGTCGTGGAGCGCTCCCCATCCCGCCGCGAACAGGACATAGACGCCTAGCAAAGCGAGCGTCGCCCCCTTCAACATGGCCGCGCGCGCGCGCCAGGCTATCGCCATCCCGGCAACGCCAAGGCTGATCGCGTAGTTCGCCGTATCCCCGAAAAAGTCGAGCGCGTCGGCTTGTAGCGCCTTTGATCCGCCCGTGATGCCGGCAACGATTTCGATAACAAACATGGTGGCATTGATGGCGAGCGCGATCCATAGCGCCCGCCGCCACTTGGGGTCGTTGAAAGTGCCCGCCTTGTCGGACGCGCAGCTTGTGCAGGCCATGTTCGCCACCTCGATGGAATCGATCTGACAGCCTATATGCACCCTCTAGTCGCTAGAGGGTCAAGCGCTGTGTCTGAGAAACTGACGATCGGAAAACTGGCCGGTGCGACCAGTACGAAGGTCGAAACGATCCGCTACTATGAGCAGATTGGCTTGCTGCCGGCACCTGCGCGATCGGCGAGTAACTATCGGACCTATGAGGGCACGCATCTGCGCCGCCTGTCCTTCATTCGGCGTGCGCGGGATCTTGGCTTTTCAATCGACCAGGTGCGCGAGTTGATGGGGCTTGCCGATCACCGCGATCAGTCGTGCATCGCTGTCGATGTCGTTGCCAACCAACACCGCGACGCGATCAGGCGCAAAATCGCAGACCTCACCGCACTTGCTGGTGAACTCGACGCGCTGATAGATTCCTGTAGCCGCAACACCGTCGCCGACTGCCGGATAATCGAAGCACTTGCCCCTTCCGCATAACGCCTTGCGACTGACCAACTCTCAAAAGGGAACGTCGACCGGGAAACCTGACCCGTCGATCCGACTGACAGCCGCAGACGGGTGCGCTTTCTCAAAATCTTTTCCCAATTTGAAATTCTCGAAATTGCGAATTTTCACGGCAAACTGGGAAAGCTGCCGATCGCTCTTGGGCGGATATGGGGTGACGTCTATACCCAAACCTGAAGCCCGGTGCTGATGTACACAACACCCTCAGCAGCATCGTCCGCGTATGTTCAACAAACGGGTGGGCGCCTGTGAACAGTTCAACGAGAGTGGTTGCTAACGACGGGCAACGCGGAAAACCGGTCCGATCGCACCTACCCTAAAGGCGCTGCCGAGGCGGCCACATCCGAGCGTTTGCCGTCTGGAGACCCCCTGCTGCGAGCGTCTGCTTCTATCCGATCCCGCCGTTCGCGCCCGACGACTTCAAAGACCGCTTTGTCCCACTTCTCGCCGTTTCCAGCTTCGTCGGCTGTCCCTCCGACTTCTATGAACCGACGTGAACGAACGTCCGCGGTTGGGCAGCGGGGCGTGGGGGGGGCTGAATGGCGACTTATGGGTCTCGCCGGCCCCAACCGGCCGGGCCATCAAGGACCGATTGTCGACGTTCGCGGCTGGCTGATCCAGAGAAAATTACGGTAGCAGGCAGGCGTAAGCTACGAAGAACGAGATCGTCATAGTGACAAGCACGATGCCTATCTCGAGCCAACCATTGAGAGGTGGCTTCTTCGAGGTGCTGGCTTCGCGAGATGCCTTTGTCATGCGGCGGCTACAGGCTCGAGCGGCTTCCGACGAAACCTAAGCCGGGGTTAAGGGCTGTTCCATCCTGTGCGGATGATGCAAAATTCAAATCTGCGTCAGTCGGCTGTGGCGAGCTGTGCCATCATGAGTTGGCGAGCTGTGCCATCATGAGTTGGCGCACTGCCTCGGGACGAGAAAGTAGGCTCGGCTGGCGGTCGATCCATGCATCCAGCGCGGCGAGTTGATCAGGAGCCAAGCGCAAGTTGATGGGTGTCGAACCCACTTGCGGCCTTCCGCGACCTCTTTTGTTGGTGCCAACAATTGACAGGTTAATAGTTGATGCCAGATATGACGAGCTGACGCAAGGCTTAGGACCCTCGCGCCAGCTCTGACCACAACCGATCGAGTGGAGATCGAATATGGCTGCTGAAGCCCCTTATAGGGGTGTGCGAACCCGTGCACCCGAAATTGATGTCGCCGACGTCCCTTTGATCGAAATGGCCGACCGCGACATAGTCATGAGCGGTTCCAGCGACGTCCAAGAGGGCGGAGACTCGATCAACGCGCTGATACTTGGCGTCGAGGTTTTGATCGAGCGGCAGCGTGGAATTATGCGTCATCAGCACGCCGACGCCTTCCTGATCGATAACGAGCTTTGGGGTGCAATTGCGTCGTTGCTTACGATGGTCCGGACCAAGGCAACCGAGATCGTCGACGTCGGTGGGGAAATGGAGAAGGCCGGCCAGCGTTTGCCAAAGGGCATGGCAGCGTGAGGGCCGCGTTGCAACGGAAGGCCGCAGATAGCTTGGTAAGGGAGGGCGAAGTGTTCGCCGTCGCTAAGTCGGTTGCGCCGGCTGCGCTCGAATGCGTCGACGGCATCCGGATTGGCAATCTGATCGAAGCGTTGTTTGGATTGCTTAACCAAGCCGCAGGCGATCCGGACTTGAAAGACGGAGACCTAGACCGCGGCACGGCGGGCGAAGACGGCCCAATAGCAGAAGCGCGGCTCGATCCCCTTTGGCAGAATGCAGCGTGACAGGCACCGGCTTTCCGAATCGTCGCTTGCGGAGTGATCTTTAGTCACTTAGGAATGAGAGCCAGTCGAAAACAAGGATGGCCGATGCCAACCAAAAAGCCGATTCTACGCGGCGATATCATGGCCAAGGCTGAAATCCCTAGGGACGTCATGACGTTCTGGGTTAGGGGCGGCGTGCTGCGCCCGATCGACGCTCCGAAAACGGGCACCGGCTTTAAGTTGCGGTTCGAATGGTACGAGGCGAACATCGCCGCGATCATGAACCAACTCCGCATCCTTGGCGTCAGCATCAAAGGGATGCTGTCGGTCTGCAAGGTCTATCGCGACGCTATTGCGTTCTTCGATGGTCGCGGCGCGACTCGCGACGAAGTTCACGCCATGTGGACGCTCGACATGATCGAGCGCAACGTGATCGCCCGCAGGGTGAAGCGCTGGGGGTATCGCGACATAGTTGAAGCCCCCGGCTTCGACCCAGAAACGAACCCACGGATTGCCGCAGAAGCGGCCGATAATATTTCCATGGAAGACGAGCTTTGGGCCGAGATCGTGCCGTGGACCGCTGAAATCCACGGCGCGCAGAAGGTAACGGTGCGCGTCATGGAGTTGTGGGAAGGGATGCCGCGCGAGGAATTTCGCCGCCACCTCGATCCCTATGTGAACATCACCGAGCAGGCCGAGGTGAGCTATGCGCCCGACGGCGTTGCATCCCCCGAGGAATTGACCTTTTTCTGGCGGGTTGGAGAGACTGACGACTACCGCTTCAGATGGGGTCCCGACGCAGGCAAACTGGCGCGCGCGGATGGCGCAAAGTCCATGATCGCGATCGACGTCTCCGCGGTTCTGCGATCGGTCTGGCACACACCAGAAGGCGGAGCTTCCGCATGATCGCGATGCCTCGCGAACCGGCCGACCTCTACGCTCCGCTGGAGACGGTGCCGAAGCCCCGTCCGATCGGCGAGGTTTTCCAGGTCTTATTGGTCCGCTGGTGGCTGACGCTACTGGTCGAGGCGTACCGCGTGACCAGTAAGCCGCGCCTGCGACCGCCCAAGGCCAAGCGCACCCGCTAATTTCGACACATCCGCCCTACCCCATCGCTCGGAACGCGCTTCCGAGAACGCCACCGCCTTGCCGGAACGCATCTGATGATAAACGCCAAGCCTGTAGCCGCTCCCGCAGCGGCTTCCATTGCAGCCAACGACAACCGGCAGGCTCCGCGTATCGGACCGCCGCGCATGATCGCGCAGCCAATCCCTCACGACGTCGGGATCGCTCTGTTCATGAGGGGGGGGCGGCGTGTCGATGGGTGTGATCGCCGCGACGATCGCTCCGCAATGGCAGCCGAATCTCCACCAGTGGGATATTCATGATGAGCACTGCAGCGACTGTTGAAACTCACGTGAATGAACCATCGAAGCAGCTAGCTGCCTGTTCCCCAATTCGGGAACAGGGCCGCACTTCAGCTGGGAGTGCCTTAAGGCGGGAACAGGTAGCATTCCCTATCGAGGTCGTGCGGATGATGGGCCTGGATACCGCAGTGGGGTTGATGGGTAAGGGCCGCCGTGCAGACGAACTCTGCACCACCGTTCGCGCCCTTAATTACAAAATCAGCGGCGAGCGTGGCGCGTCCGATGCCGACATCAGGTCTGCAGCGGCCGCCCGCGAGGGAAGGGGCGAACGGCTCCTCCCCCATGCACGCAGGCTTCGCGCCGTACTCGCCCGCCTATTTGAACACGATTGCCTCAAGGAAGCCGCATGACCGCTATGACCCTCGCTACCGCCAGACAACGCGGCGCGGCCAGCTCCGGCGGTCGCTTCCTGCGCGTACCTGACGTGATGAAGACCACAGGCCTTGGTCGATCGACGATCTACCGCATGGTCGCGGCCGGTACGTTCCCTCAGCAAGTGAAGCTGACCGTGCAAGCCAGCGGCTGGTGGCAGGCCGACATCGATGATTGGATGCGTGAACGGCTAGCAGCGTGCCCCCTACGCCCCTGAGGATGGGGGCACTTAAGGGGGCACTTCGTAAATCTACCAGCTATGAAAACGCAGGAAAAACAATATCATGATCGGCGAAAATCGGCGGAGGCCAGGGGCACCATCTCTTTCCAGCGATCACGCGTCGACCCTTGGGGCGAGCAGCACAGTGATCGTTTCCTTGCTAAAATTTCGCCGGTAAGGACGCGGGATGGCGAAGCGACCGGCCCGATATGTCTCATCGCGGCGGCGCAATCGATCGGGGCTGAGGCCATCGTCCGAGCATTGGCTTCTCCTACTCGGCGCAGTGGTCGCGTTCGCGGCGATCTTTGGGTCGCTGACCGATCTGCCCTGGCCGACCGAAACCACCACGGATCACCGCAAGCCCCGGCTGACAATGGCGCAGGCGCGCGCGTCCAATGCGCTGGTCCCGATCGTTGCCGACAAACGCAAGCGCGCGGAGCCGTTCCGGTTTCGCGGTGGTCCTGCGGCGCGCCTCCAGGCGACCGAATGCCTCGCCACCGTCGCGCTCTATGAGGCTGGCGCCGACCGTGACGGACAACGTGCAGTCATCCAGGTCGTGCTCAACCGGGTCGGCGCGCGTGGCTTCCCCAAGACGGTCTGCGGGGTCGTCTATCAAGGCGCGAACCGGAAGACCGGGTGCCAGTTCTCCTTCACCTGCGACGGCTCGCAGACACGACGCCCCGAGCACGAGGGCTGGGAGGAGGCACGACACGCGGCACGGCGGGCGATGAACGGCTACGTCTATACGCCGGTCGGCCGCGCGACGCATTACCATACCGACTGGCTCGTACCGTACTGGCGCAGTTCGCTCGTCAAGGTAGCGACCGTCGAGTCGCACATCTTCTATCAGCGTCGCTAGCCAGTCCGTTCAGTCGATCCGGTACTGGATCGGCTTGAAGCTGCCGCCGTTGGATTGCAGCGCCGAACAGGCAGTCATGCCGATGACGAGGTCCATGGCAGCGCGGAAGACGATCGTGTCGCCAGCCTTGCTCAGCGGCGGTTCGACTGTGAACGTGCCCGTCTCGCCATTGATCGGCACGTTCATGAAGCAGTTGAACGCGACCGGAATCTGGTCCGGCTCGATGTCCCACGGCGCGAGCGCCTCGGCGAGGTTGCCGAAGCAGCCGCGATGCGGATCGGTGTCGCCATAGATAATCGCGAAGGTTTCCTTCGAACATGGCGTCAGCAGGAAATCATGCCGTCCCACATCGTCCGAAACGATCTCAAGCATCACGTTGCTGCGGTTCGAATAGAGCAGATCGCCCGTCGTCAGGTACAACCGGCTCGCATAATCGAGCGTCCGCCCCGACGAGATCGCCTCGCGTACGTCGGCGCGGTTGTAGGCGAGCAAGTCCGATACCTGGCGGCCTTCCGGATCGATCACGGTCAGCGTCTGCCCCTTGTCGAGCGTGAACCCGGCCCCCGAACGCGGCGGGATCGTCTTGATGTCAGCCACGTGCTTCGCCTCGTTTGAAAGGACATTTCCAGGACTCGTCGACGACGCGTCCGCTATATTGTCGCGCTTCGCTCGACTCGCCGTGGCGCGCCAGCATCGGGTTCATCGAGCCGGCATATTCGAGATCGCGCGCGAGGATCGACGAGCGCAACTTGTCGTAGCGTTGCTGGTCGCGCAGCACCTCAAACTGGTCGTGCAGGTTGAACACCATCGCCGGCGATTCGAACTTGCGCGCCGGACGGCTCGCATTCGGGTGCAGTCCGACAACGAAAAACGCCTCGCCGGCAAAGCTCAGCGAGAAATGGGGATCATCGGGATCGCTGCTTACCGACGGGTCGGGGCGGTAACCGAGCCACTCGTCCTTGTCGCTGAGCGACTGCGCGCGCGCCCAAAGATGCGCCTCGAACTCTTCTTCAGACAGCAAAGCAGGCGCTTCGAACAGGATGATGAGCGTCCGAAAGATCGCGCGATCCTCGCGGTATTTGCGGACGGTCTCGCCAAGCGCCGGAGAAATTCTCATGTCATCCCAAGCGGATCGCACGTCGCGGGCGACGAGAATGTCCATCTGCCCCTTGGCGAGCGCCGATTTTGCACCGACGCAGGGAAATTGCGGCGCCTGCACGGTCTCGATGAACTTGCGCGCGAGCGGGTGGTCGTTCTGGAAGATTGGCTGATACATGGTCGGGGAGGAACCCGCGAACCGCGGCAATGTTTCGCGTCCGACATAACCTTTGATATTGATCAGTACGAATCCCGATCTGTTCTTCTATCGCGGAGGGCGGTACGAGGCCGGGTGATGAAGGGGTGTCGATGATCTCGGAAAAATTCCTCATGGGCCGTGGTCGCCATGAGTTGAGCAACGAAGAAAAGCAGGTGCTGGAGGACGGCATCGAATCCGTGCGGCAGGTGCCCGGGCGCAAGCAGATCGTCCGTGCGGGCGACCTGATCGAGACGAGCACGCTGTTGATCGAGGGCTTCGTGTGCCGCTACATGGACGACCGCGAGGGTCAGCGTCAGCTGGTCGCCGTGCACGTACCAGGCGATTTCGTCGATCTCCACGCCTTCCCGATGAAGCGGCTAGATCACGATATCGCGACGCTCGGGCCCGTGAAGATCGCCTGCTTCGAACACCGTACGTTGCAGTCGATCACCGAGCGGTATCCGCACCTGACGCAGAAACTGTGGTTCAGCACGCTGCTCGATGCGGCGATGCACCGCGAGTGGATCTTTCGACTGGGACGGCTCGGCGCGGAAGGGCGGATCGCGCATCTGTTCTGCGAACTGAACGCACGGCTGGAGATGATCGGGATGGCGGCGGAGGGACGCTATATGCTGCCGATGACGCAGCCAGATCTGGCAGAGGCGACCGGGTTGACCGGCGTTCATGTGAACCGCGTGTTGAGAGCGCTTCGCGAGAAAAACCTGCTGACGTTCAAGGCAGGCGAGGTAAATATCGTGGATCGTAAGGCACTTGCAGCCGTTGCTGAATTTGAACCACAATATCTCTACGGTTCCAGGGGTGAGTGACGGGTAGCCGGCGCGTAACCCCTGGCAGGATCAACGGTCGGGGGAGTGAGACTATGATGACGCCGGAAACTATTGCAGGCATCGCCGCCGCCGAGAATGGGCTGGTGACGCTGGACGGCCTCGATGGCTTGGCGATCACCTTCACACCGCAGGCCGCCGCTGAGACGGGGCGCAGGCTTATTGCGGCCGCGGAAGTCGCTGCGAGCCAGCCTCGCGATGAGCGATCCGGCGACTGATCTTACGGCGCATAAGACCGGCGCTACGCGCTGATCAATGCGTACGCCTTCCGCTACGTAACTTTATCACTATGCTACCCGGTACATTGACCGGGAGATCCATGTGCAGTTTCTATACCTCGCCGCCAGCGCCGTTGCGTTGATGGCGTCTACGTCGATCGTCGCGCAGACGGGTGCGACGTCCACGACACCCGCCGCGAACCCCTTGCTAGCCGACTGGACCGGTCCGCTGGGCGGAGTGCCGCCGTGGGACAAGGTTCGCCCCGAGCTTTTCCCGCAGGCGTTCGAGACGACGCTGGCCGAGCGCGCCGCGGACTACCGCACGATCGCCGACAATCCTGCCAAGCCGACTTTCGCCAACACGATCGTGCCGATGCAGTTGGCCGGCAAGCGCTATGGTCAGGTGATGACGCTGTTCGGCGTAATGACCGGCAACATGAACACGCCGGCGTATCAGAAGCTCGACCGCGAATGGTCGCCGAAATTCTCTGCGGCGTCGGATGCGATCACGTTCGACAAGCCGCTGTTCGCGCGCATCCAGGCGATCTACGCAGGCCGCAATTCGAGCGGGTTGAACGCGCAGCAGATCCGGCTCGTGACGCGGATCTACGACAGCTATGTGCGGCAGGGCGCGAAGCTGACCGACGCGCAGAAGACGCAGCTTTCGCAGTATAATCAGCAACTCGCGACCGCGTTCTCGACGTTCGGCGAGAAGCTGCTCGCGGATGAGAGCAAGGCGATCTCGGTTACCGACGAGGCGCAACTCGCCGGCTTGCCCGATAGCGTGAAGGCGGTGGCCAAGGCCGCGGCGACCGAGCGGAAGCTGCCGGGCTTCGCGATCGTCAACACGCGGTCGGCGGTCGATCCCGTGCTGACCTACGCCACCGACCGAGCGCTGCGCGAAAAGGTGTGGCGCGCGTTCGTCAACCGCGGCGACAACGGCGATGCGAACGACACGAACGCGACCATCGCGCAGATCGTCAAGCTCCGCGCCGACCGCGCGCATCTGCTCGGGTTCGCGACGCATGCCGACTGGCGGATGCAGGACACGATGGCGAAGACTCCCGCCGCGGCGATGGACCTGATGATGCGCGTCTGGCCCGCTGCCAAGGCACGCGTGGCCGAGGAAGTCGCGGACATGCAGAAGGTCCCCGGCACTTCGCTGACGATCGAGCCGTGGGATTACCGCTTCTACCAGGAGAAGGTGCGGAAAGCGCGGTACGACCTCGATCAGGCGCAGCTGAAGCCGTATTTCGAGCTCGGCAACATCATCCAGGGTTCGCTCTACGCCGCGAACCGGCTGTACGGGCTGAACTTCAAGGAGATCACCGGCACCGTTCCCGTGTTCGAGTCGAACATGCGCGTGTGGAGCGTGACGGACAAGAACGGCAAGGACGTCGGGCTGTTCTACCGCGACGATTTCGCGCGGACGGGCAAGCGATCGGGTGCGTGGGCGAACACCTATCGTGGGCAACGAGGTCTAGCGCCGGCGCAGCTCGTGCTGTCGTCGAACAACAACAATTTCGCACGAGGCGCGCCCGGCGAACCGATCCTCATCAGCCTTGACGATGCGCAGACACTGTTTCACGAGTTCGGCCACGCGATCCACGCGATGCTCCAGAACGTCCAGTATCCGGGGCTTGCCGGCACGCCGCGCGACTTCGTTGAATATCCGAGCCAGGTGAACGAGCATTGGCTGCTGACCCGCGACGTGCTCGACAAATACGCGCGGCACTACCAGACTAAGGCGGCGATGCCGCAGGCGTTGCTCGACAAGATCGAGCAGTCGAGCAAGTTCAACGAAGGCTTCAAGACCGCGGAATATCTGTCGTCGGCGATCGTCGACATGAAGATCCACACGGTGCCGGACGGCGTGATCGACCCCGATAAGTTCGAGGCCGCGACACTCGCCGAGATCGGCATGCCGAAGCAGCTGGTGATGCGTCACCGCGTGCCGCAGTTCCAGCACCTGTTCGCGTCGGACAGCTATTCGGCGGGTTATTACAGCTACCTCTGGTCCGAGACGATGGACGCCGACACCTTCGCGGCATTCGAGGAGGCCGGAAGTCCGTGGGACAAGCCGACTGCGGACAGGTTCGCGAAGATCCTGCTGTCGACCGGCAACGAGACCGACCGCGCCGAGGCGTATCGCGCGTTCCGGGGGCGTGATCCCGACGTGAACGCGCTGCTCAAGAAGCGTGGCTTTCCGACGCAAGCGCCGCAGGGGACGAAGTAATGGCACCCGATCAGAAAACGCGCCTCAAGGCGATCATCGGTGGTTCGACCGGCAACCTGGTCGAGTGGTTCGACTGGTACGTTTATTCCGCCTTCACGCTGTATTTCGCGCCGCATTTCTTCCCGTCGACGGATCGCACCGCGCAGTTGCTCAGCACGGCGGCGGTCTTCGCGGTCGGCTTCCTGATGCGGCCGATCGGCGCGTGGATCATGGGCATCTATGCCGATCGCCACGGCCGCAAAGCCGGGCTGACGGTGTCGGTCACGCTGATGTGTGCCGGCTCTCTGATCATCGCCTGCACGCCGGGATACGAGACGATCGGCGTCTTCGCACCGACGATGCTAGTGATCGCGCGGCTGATGCAGGGTCTGTCGGTCGGCGGCGAATACGGCGCGTCGGCGACGTATCTGACCGAGATGGCGGGCAAGAATCGCCGCGGCTTCTTCTCGTCGTTCCAGTACGTCACGTTGATCTCGGGCCAGCTGCTCGCGATCTGCGTGCTGCTGATCCTGCAATCGACGATGAGCGAGGCGGCGCTCGATTCCTGGGGCTGGCGCATTCCGTTCGCGATCGGCGCGGTGCTCGCCGTGGTCGTGTTCTACATCCGTCGTGGCCTCGCCGAGACGCAGAGCTTCGAGAATGCCAAGGCCGATGCAGGCGATGGCAAGCCGAAGTCGGGCTTCATCCAGTTGATCACCAAGCATCCGCGTGAGACGATCACGGTGATGCTACTGACCGCGGGCGGTACGCTCGCCTTCTACGCCTACTCGATCTACATGCAGAAGTTCCTGGTCAACACCAGTGGGTTCAGCCGCGAGGTGGCGAGCCAGATCAACGCCGCGACGCTGTTCGTGTTCATGCTGTTGCAGCCGATCGCGGGCGGGCTTTCGGACAAGATCGGGCGCAAGCCGCTGATGGTCGGGTTCGGTATTGCCGGCGTGCTGTTCACCTACCCGATCTTCGCCGCGCTGGAGACCGCGACCAACCCGATCTATGCCGGCCTGCTGGTGATGGCGGCGCTGGTGATCGTGACGGGCTACACGTCGATCAACGCGGTTGTGAAGGCGGAACTGTTCCCGGCGCACATCCGCGCGCTGGGTGTCGCCTTGCCCTACGCGCTGGCGAATACGCTGTTCGGTGGGACCGCCGAGTTCGTCGCGTTGAAGTTCAAGGGCGCGGGCTTCGAGCGCGGATTCTACTGGTACGTGACGGCGATGATCGGGGTGTCGCTGGTCGTGTACCTCCGCATGAAGGACACGCGGGCGAACAGTCAGATCGTCGAGGATTGAACTTACTGCTCCCTCTCCCCTGCGGGGAGAGGGCTGGGGTGAGGGGCTGTTCCAGGTGGTGTCCTGCTTGGCTGCCCCTCACCCCGACCCTCTCCCCGCGGGGGAGAGGGAGCAGTTCAGCTAGCGCGGGAGCTCGATGATTGCGTCGAGTCCGCCGCCGGCGCGGTTAACTAAGCGGATCTCGCCACCAGTTTCCCGCACGATCGCGCGTGCCAAGGCCAGACCCAAGCCGATCCCCCCCGTCTCCCGGTTCCGCGAACTCTCCAGCCGCGTGAAGGCGTCGAACACGTCGCCCATTCGATCCTCCGGGATACCGGGCCCCTGGTCCGCCACGATGATCGCGACGCAGCGCGGGTCCGCCTCGACACGCACTTTCGCTGACACGCCGTATTTGATCGCATTCTCGATCAGATTGCGGACCGCTCGGCGGATCAGCGACGGGCGCAGATGCATCCGCAGCCGCTCCGTCTCGACGAAGCTCACATCGCTGCCGATATCGCGGAAATCCTCGACCACCGCATCGACCAGCGCGGCAAGGTCGACGTCGGTCAGCGGTTCGCTTGGTCGCCCGAGCCGTGCCAGCGAGAGAATGTCGTCGAGCGTGCGGTTCATCTCCGCCACCGTATCGATCATCCGCGCCCGATCGACATCATCCTCCACCGACTCGATGCGGACGCGCAGAGCCGCCAGCGGCGTACGCAGGTCATGGCCGATCGCCCCGAGCATGCGGTCCTTCTCGTCGAGCATTCCCGTGACGCGGAGCCTCAGCGCGTTGAACGCCGCGATCAGCGCCACGACGTCGTCGGGCCCATGCGGCGGCATCGGCGCGCCCGGATCGCCCGGCCGAAAACTTTCCGCCGCGCGCCGCAGATCCTGGAGCGGGCGCGAGATCCGTCGGACGATCCAGAGCACCGGCAGCAACACGATGATGTACAAGATCGCGGTCTGCGTCAGCACTGCGAGCAACAACCGCCAGCCGGGTTGCGGCCAGGGCGCGGTGATCGCCAGCCATCCGCGTCCGGGCTGCTCGATCGCGATCAGTAGCGTCGCGCCTTGCCGATCGCCGCGTCGCAGCCCGTCGCGGCGATGCGCGTCGCTCGTCTCGTCGGTGGCGGGGCGAAGGCCGGTATCGATCCGCCCGACCGTCAGCCCTAGATCGGCGAACTGCCGACGCAGTTCGGTGGCGACTTCGGGATGACGCTCAAACATCGTGGGTGGGATCGGATTGGCCGGCAAGCGGCGCACGCGGCCGCGGTCGGGGCTCAGCGGGCGGCCGCCATGCGCCTCGCGGTCCAGCGCGTCGGCGATCCGCGTCGCGACCGGCCGCGTCGCCTGGGCAAGGCGGAACTCGGACCGATCGTGGAGGATCATGCCGAAGTTGATGACCTGCGCCACCAACAGGGCGAGCGCGATCAGCAGTGCCATCTGGCCGGCGAGGCTGCGCGGCCAGGGCTTGAAGCGCGTCATACGGACCGGATCACAGGCGGGTGACTTCGGCCGCCAGCGTATAGCCGCCGCCCCAGACCGTCTTGATAAGCTCCGGCGTCTTGGCATCCGTCTCGATCTTGCGGCGCAACCGGCTGATCTGGTTGTCGATCGCACGGTCGAACGCCGCCGCCTCGCGACCCTGGGTTAAGTCGAGCAACTGGTCACGCGTGAGCACCTGGCGCGGGCGCGTCACCAGCGCGAGCAGCAGGTTATACTCCCCGGTCGACAGCGGCACCGACACGCCCTCGCGGTCGATCAGCGCACGCTCGCCCGATTTCAGCACCCACCCAGCGAACCCGTAAGAGCTGCTCTCCGGCGCAAGCTGGCGCGATCCGCCCGCCGTCGCGCGGCGCAAAATCACTTTCACGCGCGTCGCGAGTTCGCGCGGCGAGAACGGCTTCACGACGTAATCGTCCGCGCCCATCTCAAGCCCGACGATCCGGTCGGTCTCCTCCGCGCGAGCGGTCAGCAGGATCACCGGCACGTCGCTGGTCGCGGCGATATGCCGGCACAGCGACAAGCCGTCCTCACCCGGCATCATGATGTCGAGGATGACGAGATCGATCGCATACGCCGTCAGCCTAGTCCGCGCCGCCTCCGCATCGCCCGCCTGAGTGACGCGAAACCCCTGTTTGGTGAGGTACACGGCCAGCGGCTCGCGGATCGAGCGCTCGTCGTCGACGAGCAGCAGGTGCGGCATATCTCCCATCGGGGCAGTGTCTAGCATGGCGGCTGTTCAGGGGAAGCATCGACGCCCGATGCTTCCCCTCCTCCAAATTATTGAGCAGGCGCGGGCGGGGTCACGCCGTCGCGGCGTTCGCGCCGGTCGACGTGGCGCATCTCGGCGGCATTGGCGCGCTCGGTCGCGTCGATCGTGCCGTCGTGATTGGCGTCCATCCGGTCGAACCGCCTGAGCGCGCGCGCCTCGAACTCCTCGCGCGTGACGCCGCCATCGCCGTTCGGATCCATCCGCCGACCCATCCCGTCATGCTTGCGACCACCCGGCGGGGGCACGGGCACGTCGCGGCCGCTCGCCACCATCCGGTCGTGCAGCGCCGCGCGATAGGCGCGCATCTCGCCGGCGCTCACCCGGCCGTCATGGTCGGTGTCCATCTGCGCGAACCGCGCATCGGCCTGCGCGATTGCTTCCGCCCGCGTGGCGCCGCCGTCGTGGTTCGCATCCTGACGCATCGGCGGACGTGGTGTGGCGGGGGCGGTTTGCGCGCCGGCGGCGGACGTGATCGCGCTGGCGGCGAGCATCAGGGTGAGGACGGTCTTGCGCATGTCGGTCTCCAGCGGAGTGGGACGAATTCCCATCGAATGACCGTCGTTCTAAACCCCGGTTGTCGCAGGGTTTTGCCGCCCCTCCACCAATGTGTCGCAAGATATGTCAGTGGTCAGGCGAAGATCGCGACGCTCTGCATCTGTTCGGCGACCGGTGTGCCGTCCGCGTTCCAGATCGCCATTTGCTGGCTGGAACTGCCCTCGCGCACGTAATCGGTAGTCGCGCGGAGCAGCCACCAGCCATCGCGCGTCACCGGCTGCGGACCGAGAATGTTGAGCAGCCACGTCATCGAACTGAGCGGGGCGGGGCCGCCGAGCAGTTTCAGCGCGGATGGCGGCAGGCAGTCCGCGACCGCGACGAGCTCGACCATCGGATCGAGCCCGTCACGCTCGGCCAGCCGCACCCAGCGCAGCCATTCCGCCGGTCCGACACTCTCGTCGCGACGATCGAGCAGGTCGAAGTTGCGCGAGAACGCGACCGCGCTGTGGCCACGGAACGTCTGCGTCTCCGGCCCGGGCATCGGAAAGCCGGGCGCGCTGCCGGTCTGGTGATCGACGCGCGACGCGACCGCGCCCATGAACACGAACGTCGCGCGCAGCCCGAGCCCGGCCTCGCTCTCGACGTCCGCCTGCACGAACGCGGCGTTGCGCCCGCGCCGCAACCGGCTCGCACGGATGACGATGTCGCCGGAGAGCGGCCCGATGAACGACACCTGCGCGGAGCGCAGCGGCGGCAGGTCGACATCCGACTGCTGCGCGGCGTGCAGTGCGAGCGCGGCGGAGAAGCCGCCATAGGCGGTGCGGCCCTGGAGCCAGTTCTCGGGCACGGTGCCTCGCCAGCAATCTTCGGTCCGCACCAGCGCGTCGATCGCCTGTTTGAGGGTTGTCATCATGGTTCTTTCATTCTCCGTCATCCTGGGCTCGACCCAGGATCCAGAGCCAAGCATCGGAGCGTTCGTGGCTCTGGATCCTGACGTTCGTCAGGATGACGGGAGGGAGGCGGCCAACTGATCGCGGAGGTCGCGTTTCAGAATCTTGCCGATCGCGCTGCGGGGGAGTTCGTCCGCGACATAGAGCGCGGATAGTCGCTGTGTCTTGCCGAGCTGTCCGTTGACCCAGGCCAGGATCGCCGTTCCATCCTCGGCCACGCCATCGCGCGGGACGTAGAACCCTACCGGTGTCTCGCCCCATGCCTCGGACGGGACGCCGATCACCGCGCAATCCGCGACCGCCGGGTGCCGTGCCAGGACCGCCTCCAGGTCCGACGGATAGATGTTGAAGCCGCCCGAGATGATCAGGTCCTTCTTCCGGTCCATCAGCGTCAGGAAACCGTCCGCGTCGAACCGGCCGACGTCGCCGTGGCGGATGTAGCGGTTGCCGTCCTCGTCATGCCATTCGGCGTCGCGCGTCGCCTCCGATCGGCCGTGATAGCCGTTCATCATCGCCGGGCTGCGGCCAACGACTTCGCCCATCTCGCCGGGCGCGACCTCGACGCCATCATCGTCGATCAGGCGGATCTCGTGGCCCGGCATGGGCTGGCCGACGGTGTGCAGCTTGGTCGGGTTGGCGGTGGCGTTCAGCGCGCAACTCGCGCCGCCTTCGGTCATGCCGTAGAACTCGACGAGCACGCCGGGCCAGCGCGCGACGACGTCGGCCTTCAACGCCGCAGAGAACGGCGCGCTGGTGCTGGTCTTGAAGCGGAACGCCGACAGGTCGAAATCGTCGAAGTCGGGTAGCGCCATGATCCGCTGATACTGGACGGGCACCAGCATCGTGTGCGTCGCGCGGTATCGCTGCGCGAGTTCGAGATAGGCGCGGGCGTCGAACTTCCCCATCAGCACGACGGTGCCGCCCCAGCCGAGCGTCGGCAGGAAGCTGACGAGCGTCGTGTTCGAATAGAGCGGCGTGGCGATCATCGTGACCGCGGTGTCGAACCCCGCCGCCGTGTTGCGGGAGACGTGCGCCCAGCGCATCGCGTGGCTCTGGACGATGCCCTTGGGGGTACCGGTCGTGCCGGACGAGTAGATGATGTTGAACGGGTCTTCGGGAGCGATTGGGACGGGGGTAGGCTTGGTCTCTGGAGGAGTGAGCCACGCCTCAAAAGATTGTTCTTCCGCGAAGGCGGGAGCGCAGCCTGGGCCCCCGGCTTCGCGGGAGAACAACACTACGCGAGGCGTCAGTTTTTGACCTTCCAAAGCTCGCGCATTCTCCGCATCGAGGAACACCAACGGTGCGCCGCTATCCGCAATCATCGCCGTGATCGCCGCCGGCGTGGCCGATGGCGCGATCGGCGTCGCGACGCACCCTGCGCGTACCGCACCAAGGAATACCGCAGCATAGTCGGTCGTCGGCGCGGCGACGATCGCCACCGCGCTGCCCGGCGCAACCCCGTCGCGCTGCAACGCCGCCGCCACCCGGTCCATCATCGCGTCGAGCGTTCGATAGTCGATGCTGCCCTGCGCGTCGGCAACGGCAGTCCGATCGCCACGTTCCAGCGCGTGCGCACGGATCAAATCGGGGAGGGTGGCAAAGCCCGTGGCGAGCATGTCTGCAGCGGTCGTCATGCGACGCATCGCTAGGCGAACGCGTCCGGCAATGCCATACGGTATATTCGAAAACAGATGTCGAGGAGACGCTCTTGCTGTTCTACGATAGCGCACTGCCAGCGCCCAACCCGCGCCGCGTCCGCATCTTCCTGGCGGAAAAGCACATCCGCGTGCCGATGGCGCAGATCTCGATTCCAAAGGCGGAACACCGGTCGGACGCATTCCTATCGGTCAATTCGCTCGGCCAGACGCCGGCCCTGGCGTTCGACGATGGCCGCGTGCTGACCGAGAGCGTCGCGATCTGCCGGTATTTCGAAGTCCTCCACCCTGACCCCCCGTTGTTTGGGCACGGTGCACACAACATCGCCGAAATCGACATGTGGACGCGACGCATCGAACTCCGGCTGATGACGCCGTTGTCGATGGTGTGGCTACACACGCATCCCTGGACCGCGCGGATCGTCCAGCCGCAATATACCGAGTTCGGCGAAAGCCAGCGGCCGCGCGTTCTCGCCGCAATGGCGGAGTTCGACCGCGCGCTCGCCGGTCGCGACTGGCTCGATGGCGAGCGCTACACGATTGCCGATATCGTCCTGCTCACGACGATCGACTTCGCCACGTTCGTCGGAGTCGCGATGCCCGACGATCTCGAACATCTGAGGGCATGGCATGCCCGTGCTTCCGCCCGACCGAGTGCCCAAGCGTAACCGGCACAGTTAACCAACTCGTTTCACACGATAGAAGTCCTTCCTCGGCTATCTCCGGCACGGGACAGGCCGTGCCCGCAGGGGAGAAATCGAGTGCACAAGCTGATCGTCGTTGCGGCATTGTGCACGCTACCCACCGCCATAGCCGCGCAGGACGCGCCGACGGATGCGGCGATCGTCGTGCCAGCGCATACCGAGATGGTATTGCGCCTGGACGAGGAGATCGCGTCGGATCGCGCACGCGTCGGGCAAACCGTCGCAGTATCGGTCGCGCGGGACGTGATCGTCGATGGCGCGGTGTTGATCCCGCGTGGGGCTCCCGGCGTCGGCGCGGTCACCTTCAGGACCGGCAAGGGCGCGTTCGGCAAATCCGGCAAGCTCGATATCGAACTGCGCTCGGTCGAAGTCGGCGGTCGCAGCGTGCCCGTCGTTGGTCGCTATCACGCCGCCGGTGATGGTCGGACCGGCGAGACGATCGGCACCATCATCGTCGGCGGCGTCGTCGCGGGAGCGTTCGTCACCGGGCACAACGCCGTGTTCGAGGAAGGGCGCCAGTTCACCGCGTTCACCGGCGAGGCGACCCGGATCGCGCGCCCAGCGATACGGATGGCCCGGTACGCACCGCCGATGCCGCCCGCTGCCGTGTCGTTCGCGCGAGGTCCGGCCCTAGTGTCGCCATCCTACGCGACCGTGGTCTATAGTCCACCGGCCGCGATGGCCATTCCACCAGCCTACGTAGCCGATGGCAGTTTCGCCCAAAAATTGGCTGCCGCCCAACCCGTTCGCGGTGGCGATCCGCGGCTGGGGTGGACGATCAGCGACTAACGTCCGGCCTTCACCGCCGTCTGCCCGAGCAGCGGATCCTTCGCTTCGTCGGTGATAGGCTCGATGCTGTCGTCGATCGCCTGCCCTCTCGTACGCGGCGATCGTCGCCACTCGAGCCGCAATCGCCTTGATCGTGATGTCGGGCCCGGCTTCTTCTGGAAGCAGCGAGATCTTGTGGCGTTTTGACGAGGGCCGGTTAAAAAATTTAATCTTAGGAATGCTCCGCGATTGGGTTGCGTCGGAGGTGGGGCAGGGGCCGTGGTCGGCAAGCGAGACGTTACCGGGGATTCCATCTCTGGCTCAGCGGTAAGGAAAATACGCTTTGCAACGTCGCGAATCTATGCGAGGGGAGCCGCATACCCGGTATTCAGATTGCCCGGACGCCCCGCTCCATTGGTGAAGCGGAGACGAGCCCGGCCACGACGTTGGAGAGGGGATAAGGCGGAAGAGCGACCCGAACGAGGACGCATCTTCCGCCGTCCTTCTCGCGAAACACCGATAACGCCGTCAAACCCGTAAGACATTGCTTCGCAGCGGTAATGTCGATCGTCATCCATACGCCGTCGGCTCGTCGCAGGTCGGTCAGGAATGAAGCTTTAGCTTGTCTGGTATGCCTGGTTTGCCGTAGCGTAAGGCCTGTTTCGACTTCGAGGTATTGCCGATGGCCGCAGCGTATCAGTCCCATCCCGAGATCGCTGACGCGTTGGCGATGAAGCGACGGGGCCTGACGCTCGCGCTGCTCACCTTCACCTATTTCTTCAGCTACATGGACCGCCAGATCCTCGCCATCTTGCTCGAGCGGATCAAGGCGGACCTGCTGCTGACCGATACGCAACTCGGGTTGCTGTCCGGACTCGTGTTCGCGATTTTCTATGCGACGCTCGGCATTCCGGTTGCGCGACTCGCGGATCGGACCAGTCGGCGCAACATCATCGCGGCCAGCCTGACGATCTGGAGCGCGATGACCGCGCTGTGCGGGCTCGCGCAGAATTTCACGCAGTTGATGCTGTTCCGGATCGGCGTCGGGATCGGCGAGGCGGGGTCGAGCCCGCCCAGCCATTCGATCATCGCCGATCTCTACCCGCCCGAGAAGCGCGCCAGTGCGATGGCGGTGTATTCGCTCGGTGTAGTGCTCGGCGCAGGCTTCGGCACGCTGATCGGCGGCGTCGTCGCGCATAGCTATGGCTGGCGGGTCGCGATGATGACCGTTGGCCTGCCGGGGATCGTGCTTGCCGTCCTCGTCCGCCTGTTCATGGTCGAGCCCCGCCGCGGCCTGTCCGACGCCGCCCGCGCGGTGGCGACGCCGATGCCGAGCGTCGTGCAAGGGTTTGCGTCGATGTGGGCGAGTGCACCCGCGCGGCATCTGGTGGTCGGCGTTACGCTCACCTCGATGATCGGCTACGCGCTGACCGGTTGGGGCCCGAGCTACATCCAGCGCTCGCTTGGCATCTCCATGCTCGACATCTCGCGCTACATCGCGTTGCCCGGCGCGCTGTTCGGCGCCATATCCGCGCTCGCAGGCGGCAAGATAGCCGACGTGCTCGCCAAGCGTCACGGCCTCCACGTCCAGGCCTGGGTCGTCCTCGTGATGAAGGGCCTGTCGCTCCCGTTCGCGCTCGCCTTCTACCTGATCGACGCGCCGGCCATCGCGGTCGGCAGCTATTTTGTCTCGTTGATCTTCGCCAACTCGTATCTTGGGCCAAGCTTTGCGCTGATCCAGCACCTCGCCCCTTTGCAGATCCGTGCGATGTGGGCGGCGATCACGCTGCTGGTGATCAATCTCGTCGGGTTGGGGCTTGGACCGACATTGGTCGGTTGGCTCAGCGATCTGCTGAAGCCGGGGTTCGGTGAGGATTCATTACGCTATGCGCTGATCATCATCGTGTTGATGACGCCGTGGGCGCTGTTCCACTATTGGCGCGCCGGGGTCCTGCTCAAGCGTGCCGAGGATGCTGCGAGGTAACTGTCCCTTCCCTCGTCATCCTGACGAAAGTCAGGATCCAGGATCACGAGGGACGGCGTTCGTAGTTATAGGTCCTGACTTCCGTCAGGGTGACCGGGCGTGGGCGGCAAGTCACGGATGCATTGAGCGTGGGTGGGCTGACGAATCCGCCAGCATCCACGCCAGCGCCGTTTCGCGGTCGTCGAACACCGCCATGTCGTCGCGCACCGACGCGATCCGCTTGACCTGCAGCCGCGCGAGCTTGCCCTCGGTATAAAGCGCTACCCTGCGCGACTTCAGCGGCATCGACACCGCCACGCGTTGCAGCATCGTAATTACCTCCTGCGGCTGGATCGCGGACTTCGAGAAATTGCAGAGCAACATGTGGCGCTTGCCCGTCGCCAGCACGCGACGCGCCTCCCGCTCGAGATCGCGCAGGAAGTCCTCGACATGCGCGATAGTCCAGAACCCCGAGGCCTCGACTTCAATGATCCCCGACCCGAGATCCGTGGTAATACTGTGCATGACGCCTCCGTTGGGAGGTCGCATCGGGCCACGCGGTTTAACACAAGGTAAGGAAACCGTAACGGATGCGAACGCACCCGAATGCGGTCAGCCTGTCGCCATCCGATCGTCGAACAGGCCGAACATCAACGTCGAGGCGTACATCGCGATCGCCCGCTCGCGCGGCATCGTCGACGCCCATTTGCGCATGTCGAACGCCGCGTTCTGGAGCGCCATCAACGCCTGTGCGGCGATCAGCGCATCGACCGCGCGGATCGAGCCTTCGCCGATGCCGTCCATCATCATCCCCGCATAGCGCCGCGCGATGCCGTTCGATCGATCGACCATCGCGTTGCGCACGCCGACCGGAAGGCCGCTCAGCGCCGTTGTGCGGAGCAACGGACCCCGTTCGGCGAACTGGACGTCGAGCAAGGTCGCGACGGTGCTCGACAATTTGTGCCAATAGCTCCCGCCCTCGGCCTCGCCGCGGCTCTGGGCATCGGCGATCGTGTCGAAGCTGCGGCGATAACACGCGATGACGAGATCGTCCTTCGCATCGAGATGGTGGTAGAAGCTGCCCTTGGTGACGTTCAGCTCGGACGCAATCTTCTGCACCGAGGCGCCGCGATAGCCGAGTTCGTTGATCAGGCGCGTCGCGGCGAGCAGGAACGCCTCGCGGCCCGGCTCCGCCTCGTCATGGCTGAGGTCGAGCAGGGTAGGCGACCATTCGGCGTTCTTGCCGGCGATGCCGTGCGCGAACACGTCCATCAGCCGTTCCTCGACACGGCCGTACTGGTCGGGCTCGTAGCGCGTCAGCCAGATCGGCAACCAGAACGTGTTCTCGAGCAGGACATGCGCGCGGGCGCCGTTGAGATCGGTCTGCGCGCGCGACGAGGTCGGGCCCCACAACAGGCGTGTACGGCGGAACACCTCGCGCCAGCCCGCCATCAGCCGGCCGCGCATCGGCTCCTCGGTCGCGCGCAGATCGGAGAGGACCGCGAACGCCTTTTCCTCGCCGCGCTGGATCCGCCCGAGCCGGTCCATATTGAGCGCAAGATAGCGCCGAACGCGTTCCTCCGGCGTCGCTTCTTCCGCCGCGACGTCGAGCATCGCGATCAGCGATTCGAGCGTGTTCTCGAACGCCGCCGCCGCCAAGTCTTCCTTGCGCTTGAAATAATAGGTAACGCTGGTCGTATTGAGGCCGACGCGCCGCGCCACGTCCGCGAACGTCATGCCCTTGGCACTCTGTTCGTTGATCGCTTCTGCCGCCGCGGCGAGGATCGCGTCACGCTTCGCACGGAAGCGCTTGGTGCCCTGTTCGCTCTCGTCGCTGGCCTCTGCCGGAACCTTCATCGAAACACCCTAACAGCTTCGATTTGAAGATACAGTGCTTTTTAGGCGCTTTCAGGGCGGACTTGAAAACATGCTTTCCGGGCCCCTCCACACGCTTTACCGAATACGCGGTATGGTCTAACTCGCCTCCAAAGCGATTACGAACGGAGAGCCCGCATGGATTTTACGCTGAGCGAACGAGAGACGTATTTCCGGGATCGGGTCCGGGATTTCATCGATCAGAATATCCGCCCGCGACAGGCCGATTACGATCAGCAGGCGCATGAGGGCGAGCGCTGGAAGGTGATTCCGGTGATCGAGGAGATGAAGGAGAAGGCCAAGGCTGCGGGCTTGTGGAATTTCTTCATGCCGCCGCATTCGGGCCAGACTCACGTCGACGACTCGTTCGAGTTCGAAGGCACGCAGCTGACCAATCTCGAATATGCGTTATGCGCGGAGGAGATGGGCAAGGTCAGCTGGGCGAGCGAGTGCTTCAACTGCTCGGCGCCCGATACCGGCAACATGGAGGTGTTTCACCGCTATGGCACGCGCGAGCAAAAGGACCGGTGGCTCGGGCCGTTGATGCGCGGCGAGATCCGCTCGGCGTTCCTGATGACCGAGCCTGCGGTGGCATCGTCGGACGCAACCAACATCGAGACGTCGATGGTGCGCGATGGCGATCACTACGTCATCAACGGCACGAAATGGTGGTCGAGCGGCGTCGGTGATCCGCGCTGCAAGATCGCGATCGTGATGGGCAAGACGTCGTTCGAGGGTTCGCGGCACCAGCAGCAGAGCCAGATCCTCGTGCCGATGGACACGCCCGGCGTGACGATCAAGCGGATGCTGTCGGTGTATGGCTATGATCATGCGCCGCATGGGCATGGCGAAGTCGTGCTGGAGAACGTCCGCGTGCCGGTCGAGAACGTGCTGCTCGGCGAGGGGCGCGGGTTCGAGATCGCGCAGGGGCGGCTTGGGCCGGGCCGCATTCATCACTGCATGCGCACCATCGGCGTGGCCGAGACCGCGATCGAGGCCATGGCACGCCGCCTGCTCGACCGGGTCGCGTTCGGCAAGCGGATCGCCGACTTCTCGGTCTGGGAAGAGCGGATCGCGACGGCGCGGATCGATATCGAGATGACTCGTTTGCTGTGCCTCAAGGCGGCGGACATGATGGACAAGGCGGGCAACAAGTCGGCGCAGATCGAAATCTCGATGATCAAGGTCGCCGCGCCGAACATGGCGCTCAGGATCCTCGACGACGCGATTCAGGCGCATGGCGGCGGGGGGGTCTCGGGCGATTTCCGGTTGGCGCACGACTGGGCGGCGATGCGGACTCTCCGGTTCGCGGATGGCCCGGACGAGGTCCACAACCGCTCGATCGCGCGCAACGAGTTCGGGAAATACGGCGACTTCCGTAAGGGCGGCGTTTCCAGCGGGGATGTCGGGGTGAGCCGGTAGGTTTTCTCCGTCCGTTCGTCCGCTATCCCCCGTCATCCCAGCGAAAGCTGGGATCTCCCCATTCGGGTCGCGGCGCCTGCCAACCGGGATACCCCAGCTTTCGCTGGGGTGACGGATTTGGTGGAGGGGCGGACTTCGGAATGACGGGCTGGGTGGAGTGCCCCGACCACAAGAAATGCGAAAGGCAGACATGAAAGCCGCAGTCCTTTTCGAAGCCAACACCCCGCTCACCATCGAGGACGTGACCGTCTCGAAGCCGACGGCGCATGAGGTACTGATCCGCACCGTCGCGGTCGGCGTGTGCCGGTCCGACCTACATTTTGTTGACGGCGCCTATCCGCACGCGATGCCGACGATTCCGGGGCATGAGGCTTGCGGTGTGGTCGAGGCGATCGGCGACGAGGTGCGCGGCGTTAAGGTCGGCGACCATGTCGTCACCTGTCTCTCGGCGTTCTGCGGCCAATGCGAGTTCTGCGTCACCGGCCGGATGTCGCTGTGCATCGACGCCAGCGTGCGCCGTCCCAAGGGCGCCGCACCGCGCCTCATGCTCGGCGACCGGCCGATCGCGCAGATGCTGAACCTCAGCGCCTATGCCGAGATGATGCTGGTCCACGAACATGCCTGCGTGGCGATCGACCGCGACATGCCGATGGACCGCGCGGCGCTGCTGGGCTGCGCGATCACGACGGGGGCGGGGGCGGTGTTCAACACCACTGACGTGACGCCGGGCGAGACGGTGTGCGTGGTCGGCTGCGGTGGCATAGGCCTCGCCGTCGTGAACGCGGCGAAGATCGCCGGCGCGGGGAAGATCATCGCGCTCGATCCCGTTCCCGAGAAGCGCGCGATGGCGGAGAAGCTCGGCGCGACACACAGCATCGACGCGCTGTCCGACACCGCCGCGGACGAGGTCGTCGCGATCACCAAGGGCGGCGTGCACCATGCGATCGAGGCGGTCGGCCGTGCGCAATCGGCGGCCACCGCGGTGAAGGTCCTGCGTCGCGGCGGCACCGCGACGATCCTCGGCATGATGCCGCTCGGCGAGAAGGTCGGGCTGTCGGCGATGGACCTGCTGTCAGGCAAGCGGCTGCAGGGCGGGTTCATGGGCTCGAACCGCTTCCCGGTCGACATCCCGCGGCTGGTCGATTTCTACATGCGCGGGTTGCTCGATCTCGACACGATCATCGCCGACCGGATGCCGCTGGAGCGGATCAACGACGCGTTCGACGAGCTTCGTCGCGGTGACACCACCCGCAGCGTGATCACATTTTCGTGAGCGACGCATCGACCAGCATGGTCGGCACGATAGAGGTCGGCGAGCGCGACAAGCTCGACCTCGACGCGCTCGGGGCGTGGATGACCGCTAACGTCCCCGGGTACGCTGGCCCGCTCACCTACGCGAAGTTCGCCGGCGGCCAGTCGAACCCGACCTACCGCCTCGACACGCCGGAGTGCGCCTACGTCCTGCGTCGGAAACCGTTTGGCCCGATCCTGCCGAGCGCACACGCCGTCGATCGCGAATACCGTGTGATCGCCGGGCTACATCCGACCGGCTTCCCGGTCCCACGGCCCTATGGCCTCTGCGAAGACGCGGCCGTGATCGGCTCGGCCTTCTACGTCATGGAGATGGTCGAGGGCCGGACGATCTGGGACGGCGCGATGCCCGGCGCGACTCCGCCCGAGCGCACCGCGCATTACGAGGCGATGGTCGACACGCTCGCCGCGCTCCACAACACCGATTACGCGGCGGCAGGGCTCGGGGAGTTCGGCAAGCCCGGCAATTATTTCGAGCGCCAGGTCGGCCGCTGGACCAAGCAATACCGCGCCGCCGAAACCGAGCATATGGACTCGGTCGAGCGCCTGATCGAGTGGCTCCCGCGCACGCTCCCCGAGCAGACACGTACCGCGATCGTCCACGGCGACTACCGCATCGACAACATGATCTTCCCGCCGTCGGAGCCGAAGGTCATCGCGGTGCTCGACTGGGAATTGTCGACGCTGGGCGATCCGCTCGCGGACTTCTCGTATTTGCTGATGAGTTGGGTGACCGAACCCGAGGGGCGTTCGGGCGTGCTTGGCATGACCGGGCCGGAGACGGGCATTCCGACGATCGAGCAGGTCGTAGACCGCTATTGCGCCGCCACCGGCCGTGACGGCGTGCCTGATCTGAACTGGTATTTCGCCTACAACCTCTTCCGCCTGACAGGCATCGTTCAGGGCATCAAGAAGCGCATCATCGACGGCACTGCGTCGAGTGCGCAGGCGGAGAAGACGGTGGCGAAGATCCACGGGCTCGCGGACGCGGCTTGGGGCTTCGCGGTGAAGGCAGGGGCCTGATTCCTCTCCCGCTTGCGGGAGGGGTTAGGGGAGGGGCTGACCTTCCCCGGCATGAAACGATGCGGAAAGATCGGGCCCTCCCCCGACCCCTCCCGCAAGCGCAAGGGGAGCAGAAGAAGATGTCGCAGTTCGACCTTACCGGCATGGTCGCCATCGTCACGGGATCGTCGCGAGGTATCGGCTTGGCCTCCGCACGCGAACTGGCGGAACACGGCGCGAAAGTCGTGATCTCCAGCCGCAAGCAGGACGCCTGCGACACCGTCGCCGCGGAACTTAACGCCAGGTTCGGCGAAGGCACAGCGATCGCCATCGCCGCCAACATCTCCGACAAGGCCGGTCTCCAGCACCTCGTCGACCAGACCCGCGCCCAGCTCGGTCGCATCGACATCCTCGTCTGCAACGCCGCCTCGAACCCCTATTACGGCCCACAAGCCGGTATAGCCGACGACCAGTTCCGGAAAATCCTCGACAACAACATCGTCTCCAACCACTGGCTGATCCAGATGGTCGCGCCCGAGATGCTGGAGCGCCGCAGCGGCAGCATCATCATCATATCGTCGATCGGCGGCTTGCGCGGCTCGTCGGTGATCGGCGCGTATTGCATCAGCAAGGCCGCCGACATGCAGCTTGCGCGCAACCTCGCCGTCGAGTTCGGCCCGTCCAACGTCCGCGTGAATTGCATCGCGCCCGGCCTGATCAAGACCGACTTCGCTCGCGCCTTGTGGGAAGACCCGCAGCGGATCGAGGCGGCGAACACGAGCGTGCCGCTCCGCCGGATCGGCGAGCCGGAAGAGATCGCGGGCGCGGTCGTCTTCCTAGCGTCGTCGGCAAGCAACTTCATGACCGGCCAGACGATGGTCATCGACGGCGGCGTCACGATCTAACCGAAGGACCAAGCGATGCGCTTTACCGACAAATCGATCATCGTTACCGGCGCAGGTTCCGGCATAGGCCGCGCCGCTGCGCTCCTGTTCGCGAGCGAAGGGGGCAAGATCATCGTTGCCGACAAGACCGAGGGCGCCGACGAAACCGCGCACCTCATCACGCAGGCCGGCGGCACGGCGAAGGCGATCCGCATCGACGCTGGACTCGAAGAGGACGTGATCCGCACCGTGGCGCTCGCCTGCGACAGCTTCGGCGGACTCGACGTAATGTTCGCCAATGCGGGGATCTCGGGCGGCATGGCCAACCTGTTCGACACCGACGTCGCACTGATCACCGAAGTGTTGCGCGTCAACCTGATCGGCCCGTTCCTCGCGATCAAGCACGCCGCGCCGCGGATCGCCGAGCGAGGGAAGGGCGCGATCGTCCTCACCGCCAGCGTCGCCGGCATCCGCTCCGGCGCCGGCTCGCCCGCCTATTCCGCGTCGAAGGCCGGCGTCATCAACCTCGCCGCCGTCTCTGCCCAACAACTCACCGGCTCGAACGTCCGTGTCAACGCGATCTGCCCCGGCCTCACCGAGACCGGCATGACCAAGCCCGTCTTCGACTACGCACGCGAGGCGAACAAGATGGACCGCGTCGGTCGCCTCAACCCGCTCCACCGCGGCGCGCAGCCCGAGGAACTCGCCAAGGTCGCGCTGTTCCTGGCCTCCGACGACGCCAGCTACGTCAACGGCCAGGCGATCGCGGTCGACGGCGGCCTCTCGTCGAGCCATCCCGTCACGCGGCAGGAATACGGCAAGACCGCCGCCTGACCGATGATGCTGTCGGGTCGCGGCGTTTCGGCCGCTGGATACGCTTGCGCAACGACTTTTGCGGGACCATTTGCGACGTGCGGACGTTGAGCGTCCGACCCCATAAAGGAGAACCCCCATGGCTTTCGAACTCCCACCGCTGCCGTATGCCTATGACGCGCTCGAGCCGGTGATCGACCAGGAAACGATGAAGTTTCATCACGACAAGCATCACGCGGCGTACACTGCGAAGCTGAACGAAGGTGTCGAGAAGGACTCCGCGCTGGCGGGCAAGTCGATCGAGGACATCCTCGGCATGATCTCGTCGCAGCCGCCGCTGGTCCGCAACAATGGCGGTGGTTTCTGGAACCACGACTTCTTCTGGAAGACGATGGCAGCCAAGAACGGCCAGGCACCGTCGGGCAAGCTCGCCGAGGCGATCGATCGCGACTTCGGCAGCCTCGACAAGCTGAAGGAAGAGTTCAACACCAAGGGTGCGGGGCAGTTCGGCTCGGGCTGGGCATGGCTGATCGCGGATGCGAGCGGCAAGCTGAAGGTGACGAGCACGCCGAACCAGGACAATCCGCTGATGGACGACGCCAAGGAGCCCGGCACGCCGTTGCTCGGTAACGACGTCTGGGAGCACGCGTATTACCTGACGTACAAGAACGACCGTCCGGGCTATCTAAAGGCTTGGTGGGACATCGTGAACTGGGACGTCGTCGGCGAGCGCTACGCGAAGGTTGCTGGCTGACCCTGAATTCCCCTCCCACTTGCGGGAGGGGCTAGGGGAGGGCGCGACGTACGTACTGGCGTCCGGTCTGTTGGTCAGGCCCTCCCCCGACCCCTTCCGCAGGTGGGAGGGAAGTAGTAGATTACCCTTCGGGCGGCAGGTCGGTCACGGCTTTGTCGCCCGTTTGCAATCCGTGCTTCAGCAGCATCGGAATGTTGGCGAACGCGAAGAGCAGCGTCAGCGGGATGGCACCCCAGAGCTTGAAGCCGACCCAGAAATCCCAGGTGGTATTGCGCCACACGGCCTCGTTCAGCACCGCCATGAGCACGAAGAACACCGCCCAGTTGCGCGTCAGCTTGCGCCAACCATCGGCGGACAGACCGGGGTAAGCGGTGGCGAGCAGCGACTGGAGCAGCGGGCGCCCGGTGACGAGCCCGAACGTCAGGATCGCCGCGAACATCGCGTAGATGATCGTCGGCTTCATCTGGATGAAGCGCTGGTCGTGGAAATAGATCGTCAGCCCGCCGAACACGACGATCAGCGCACCCGACAGCCACAGCATCGGCGAGATGTGGCCGGTCTTGACCTTCGACACGATCATCGCGGCGATCGTGGCGATGATGAACGCGGTGGTCGCGGCGACGACGCGGACGATCGGCAGGCCGGGCGTGAGGAAGTTCACCGCGAAGAAGACCGCGAGCGGGCCGTAGTCGACCGCCATGCGGAGGCCGGGGGAGAGGGGGGGCTTGGTTGGGGTCACTGGGTTTTCGCTTCCTGGGGGCGGGTGCGTGCGGGCATGTACCTCGATACAGGCCCTCGACAAGCTCGATCCTTACTCGGCACGAACGGGGGCAGTTCGGGAGGGCGTCTGTCAGCCCGCCGTTCGTCCCGAGTAGCCGTCGAGCTTGTCGAGATGGCGTATCGAAGGACGTTCCGAGCGTTACTTCCGGACGCTCTCAACCCCGGCGATAATGCGGCTCACCTCGTTCGCATCGAATGGGCGGAGGTCCGTCATACCTTCGCCGATGCCGATTGCGTGGATCGGAAGGCCGTATTTCTCTGCCGCCGCGACCAGAACGCCGCCGCGCGCGGTACCGTCGAGCTTGGTCATCACGAGGCCGGTGACGCCCGCGACCTCCTTGAAGACCTCGATCTGCTGGAGCGCGTTCTGGCCGGTCGTCGCGTCGAGCACCAGGACGATGTCGTGCGGGCTTTCCGGGTTGATTCGGCCGAGGACGCGGCGGATTTTTGCCAGCTCGTCCATCAACTCGCGCTTGTTCTGGAGGCGGCCGGCGGTGTCGACGATTAGCACGTCGATGCCGGTCTCGGTCGCCTTCTTGACCGCGTCCCATACCACGCCCGCCGCGTCGCCGCCCTCGGGACCGGTGACGATCGGTACGCCGACACGCTCGGCCCAGGTGCGGAGCTGGCCGATCGCGGCGGCGCGGAAGGTGTCGCCCGCGGCCAGCATCACGCCGTAATCCTGCTCCATCAACAGGTGCGCGAGCTTGGCGATGGTGGTGGTCTTACCCGAGCCGTTGACGCCGATGACGAGGATGACCTGCGGGCGCGGAAAGGCGTCGATCTCGATCGGTTTCGCGACCGTCGCGAGCACCTTCTCGACCTCCTCCGCGACGATCACGCGGATGCCGAGTTCCTCCATGTTGCGTTCGAAGCTGCCTTCGGACAGGCGGCGGCGGATGCGGCCGGCGGTCTCGGGACCGAGGTCGGAGGCGATCAGCGCTTCCTCGATGTCGTCGAGCGTCGAATCGTCGAGCCGCGCGCCGCCGAGGCCGGCGAGGTTGCCGACAAGCCGGTCGGAGGTACGCTTGAAGCCGCCGATCAGCTTGTCGTGCCAGGTGGGGGTGGTGCTCATGATGGTTCTCGTGTTGCGCTAAGGCGGTCGGATGTAGCGCCGGTGATCGTGATGCGGACGATGTCGCCGGGTATGGCCGGTTCGTCCAGCAGGGCTTCTGCGAAATTGCCGATATGCCCGCGGTCGCCGGGGCGTTCGACGAGCAGATCCTGCGATGTGCCGACCAGCGTTCGCAGCCAGTTCGCTCGCGCGGTTTCGCCGGCGTCGCGGAGGAGGGCGGCGCGGTGGCGGCGGACTTCAGGCTCGACCTGCGGCATGCGCGCGGCGGGGGTGCCGGCGCGGGGCGAATAGGGGAAGATGTGCGGGTGGACGATCTGGCAGTCGTCGATCAGCGCGCGCGTGTTGGCGAACATCGCCGCATCCTCGGTCGGGAAGCCAGCGATCAGGTCCGCGCCGATCGCGATGTCGGGGCGGGCGGTCTTGAGGCGCTCCACGAGGGCGACGCTTTCGGCGCGCGAATGGCGGCGCTTCATGCGCTTGAGGATCATGTCGTCGCCGGCCTGGAGTGAGAGGTGGATGTGCGGCATGATCCTGCGCTCGGTCGTCAGCAACGCGAAGAGGCGGTCGTCGATCTCGATGCCGTCTAGCGAGGAGAGACGCAGGCGTTCAAGTGCGGGCACGTGGTGCAGTATGCGTTCGACGAGGTGGCCGAGCGTCGGCGCGCCGGGGAGGTCGGGACCGTAGCTGGTGAGGTCTACGCCGGTCAGGACGATCTCGCGGTGGCCTGCGTCGACGAGCCCGGCGATCCGGTCGACGACCGCGCCAGCGGGCACCGAGCGGCTAGGGCCGCGGCCGAACGGGATCGCGCAGAAGGTGCAGCGGTGGTCGCAGCCGTTCTGGACTTCTACGAACGCGCGGGCGTGCGCTGAGAAGCTGGCGGCGAGGTGGGGTGCGGTCTCGCGGACTTGCATGATGTCGGAAACGACGACCGGGGCGTCAGTCCCCCAGGCTTGCGACGTCAGCTTGTCTGCATTGCCGATGACGCGGTCGACTTCGGGCATTGCCGAGAAGCTCGCGGGGTCGATCTGAGCGGCGCAGCCGGTGACGACGATCTGCGCGTCCGGCCGATCGCGTTTGGCGCGGCGGATCGCGACCCGCGTTGCCTTCACCGCGGCGTTGGTAACCGCGCAGCTGTTGACCACGACCATGTCGCGCCCGGCGACGAGCGCGCGGATGGTCTCGCTTTCGGCGATGTTGAGGCGACAGCCGAGGCTGATGACCTCTGGCTGCGGGGCAGATGGCATGCGGCGCGATTTAGGAGGGGCGGGGGGGGAAGTCCACGGTTGGTGTTGCGGGGGGCGTCCTACACTTTAGTCTCCTGCGAACGCAGGAGCCCAGGGCATCAGCCGGAGCGCTGCTTGGGCCTGGGCTTCCGCGTCCGCGGGAGAACGGATTGGGGAGCCGCCTCCATATAATACCACCCCGGCGGAGGTCGGGGTCCAATTGGGGGGGCGTCGCTAACGACGGACGGCGCGCCGTTACTTCGACCTTCCCAATTGGGCCCCGGCCTTCGCCGGGGTGGTCTTTGGGTTAGGAAGCGAAGGACCGGCAACTAATACCGGCGCTCGCGTTACCCCGCCAACCGCGGTGCAATGCCGCGCGGCGGTGGCACGCTCCGGTCGGGGCGTTGCGCCAACAAGCGTTTCTCCGCCAGCAACCGCCGGACCTGTGCCGCACCCAGCGGGCGCCCGTAGAGATACCCCTGGCCCTTCGCGCATCCCATCCCGCGCAGGCGTTCCTCGATCGCTGCGTCTTCGATCCCTTCTGCGGTCGTCGGCAGGTTGAGGCTGTCCCCCAGCCGCACGATCGTGTTCACGATCGCCATGCTCTCCGGATTGTCCAGGATCGACGAGACGAAGCTCTTGTCAATCTTGATCCGGTCGAACGGCAGCGCGCGAAGATGCGCCAAGCTCGAATAACCGGTACCGAAATCGTCGAGCGCGAGGCGGATGCCCTGATTCTTCAGGCTGCCAACGATCGACTGTGCGAGCGGCAGGTTGTCGAACAGTGCGCTCTCGGTGATCTCGATCTCGAGCCGGCTGGCGGGGAAGCCCGTTTCGACCAGCGTCTTGATGATCTTCTGCGCGAGCCACGCATCGCGCAACTGTAACGGCGAGACGTTGACCGACAGCGTGAGCCCGGCGTCCCAGTCGCGCGCGGCGGCGAACGCTTGGCGCATGATCGACAGCGACAGGTCGCCGATCAGTCCGGTTTCCTCCGCGATCGGGATGAACACGTCGGGCGCAATCATGCCGCGCGTCGGATGCTCCCAGCGCGCCAGCACCTCGAAACCGGTGATGAGGCCGGTGGTCAGGTCGACCTGCTGCTCGAAATACGGGACGACTTCCTGCGCCGGGATAGCGCTGCGGAGCCCGGCTTCGAGTTCACCGCGCAGTTGCAGCGATCGCTCCATCGAGGTGTCGAACCACGCATGACGACTGCGCCCGGCGGTCTTGGCCGCGTGAAGCGCGATGTCGGCGTTGCGCAACAAGGCGTCGACCGAGGCGCAGTCGCGATCGGAGCGGGCGATGCCGATTGAGACGCTGGTGTGGATATCGACGCCGTTAGTGCGGAACGGTACTGCAAGCCCGGCGACCATGCGCTTGGCAATCCGGTCGGCGACGTTCTTGTGCGCGGAGTCGAAGACGAATGCGCAGGCGAACTCATCTGCGCCCAGCCGAGCGAGCAGGCTGGTACCGGGCGCGATCGCTGCGATCGTCTCCGCGACATGAGCGAGCAACAGGTCGCCTACCGCATAGCCGTGCAGATCGTTGACGCTCTTGAAGTGATCGATGTCGATCGTCAGCATGGCCATCGCCTTGCCGCGGCGGCGCGTACTGGCGAACAGTGCCGCGCCGTCTTCGGACAGGCTGCGGCGATTGAGCAAGCCGGTGAGCGGATCGCGTTGCGCAAGCGCGTGAGCGTGGCGGCCGGCGTCGGACAGAATACTCAACTCTTCCGACAGGGCCCGGTATCGGAACCAGCCGAGCATGATCAGCGCCGCGTTCAGCAACAGCGCTGCGACCAGGCCGTGATCGATTACCGCATCGCTGCCGTGCCAATGTGCCAGTGCCTTGACGACCGCGGTGCCGGCGGTGCCGACGAACAGAAGCAGTGCGGCGCCCGTTACGGCGCCGGTCATGAATTCCCGACTGATGTTGCGGAGCGAAAATCTCGCCGCCGACTTTACGGTCATGGGGTTGGCCTGTTCGGTCTCTTGCTTGGGTGGCGGTGTGGCATGCGACACGTGTAAGATATGTTAAGAAGCCGTATAGGCGGGGCGAGGCGAGGCGCGGGCGCGATTGGTTGCGCGAGATAAGAGTGAATTGAACCGAGGTACGAATGTCTCCCCGCGAAGGCGGGGACCCAGTCTGGACTCCCGCCTTCGCGGGAGAACAAGGAGAGGTGTCGATCAACGTCCCTCCGCTCGGGAACCCATCTTGCATCCCGAACCGCATTCCAGTAGGTGGCAGCCCACGTTCCGTTACGGGGCGCATTGGACGAGCATCCAAGGATGCACGCTGGCCGGCGAGGTTTCGCCCGCCGGCGCTTTTGCGTTTGGTAACGGTGTATGGGAGTATTTCGATGTTCGAAAGCCTGAGCGATCGACTTGGCGGCGTCTTCGACCGCCTTCGCGGCCGGGGTGCGCTGACCGAGGCGGACGTGCGCGCGGCGATGCGCGAGGTGCGCGTCGCGCTGCTCGAAGCCGACGTCGCGCTGCCCGTCGCCCGCGAGTTCGTCGAGAAGGCGACCGAGAAGGCGATCGGCCAGAACGTCCTGCGCTCGGTCACGCCGGGGCAGCAGGTCGTCAAGATCGTCAGCGATGCGCTGGTCGAGATGCTCGGCTCGGATGCCGTCGAGCTGGAGCTGGGCGTCACGCCGCCGGCCGTGATCATGATGGTCGGCCTTCAGGGCTCGGGCAAGACGACCACGACCGCCAAGATCGCCAAGCGGCTGGCGGCAGGGCAGGCCAATTTCGGACAGGCCGGTCGCGAGCGCAAGAAGGTGCTGATGGCGTCGCTCGACGTCAATCGCCCGAACGCGCAGGAGCAGCTGGCGACGCTCGGCACGCAGATCGACGTCGCGACGCTGCCGATCGTGGCTGGCCAGCAGCCGGTCGATATCGCCCGCCGCGCGATGCAGGCGGCCAAGCTCCAGGGCTATGATGTCCTGATGCTCGACACCGCGGGTCGACTCCATGTCGACCAGGCGTTGATGGACGAGATGAAGGCGGTCGCCGACGTTGCGAACCCCGCCGAGATTCTGCTCGTCGTCGACTCGCTGACCGGCCAGGACGCGGTCAACGTCGCGCAGAACTTCAGCGACCAGGTGCCGCTGACGGGTATCGTGCTGACCCGCATGGACGGCGATGCCCGCGGCGGCGCGGCGCTGTCGATGCGCGCGGTCACCGGCAAGCCGATCAAGTTCGCGGGCACCGGCGAGAAGCTCGATGCGCTCGAGGCGTTCCATCCGGAGCGCGTCGCTGGTCGCATCCTCGGCATGGGCGACGTCGTCAGCCTGGTCGAGCGCGCCGCGGAGTCGATCCAGGCCGAAGACGCCGAGCGGATGGCCGCCAAGATGGCCAAGGGTCAGTTCGACATGAACGACCTGCGTGCCCAGCTGGCGCAGATGCAGCGGATGGGCGGGCTCGGCGCGCTGGCGGGGATGATCCCCGGCATGAAGAAGGCGCAAGGCGCGGTCGCGTCGGTCGGTGGCGAAAAGGTGCTGGTGCACATGGACGCGATGATCGGTTCGATGACGATCAAGGAGCGCAACAAGCCCGAATTGATCAACGCCAAGCGCAAGATCCGCATCGCCAAGGGCTCCGGGACGACCGTCCAGGAGGTCAACAAGCTGTTGAAAATGCACCTCGAAATGTCGACCGCCATGAAGAAGATCAAGAAGATGGGCGGCATGAAGGGCATGATGGCTATGCTCGGCAAGGGCGGCCTTGGCGGCGGTCTTGGCGGCATCGGCAATGCGATCGGTGGGCCGCAGATGGGCGACATGCTCAACAAGGCCGGTGCTGGTGGCCTGCCGGGCGGCGGCGGTGGTCTGCCGGGGCTTGGTGGCCCCAAGATGCCGCAGATGCCGGCCGGTTTCGACGATTTTCTGAAGAAGAAATAACCTCCTTATCCAACCACGACACCTCGGCTCGCGCCGAGGAATCTATCTAGAAAACGAAGGAAAATATCATGGCAATCAACATTCGCCTCGCGCGCGGTGGCTCCAAGAAGCGTCCTTACTACAAGATCGTCGTTGCCGATGCGCGCTCGCCGCGTGATGGCCGCTTCATCGAGAAGATCGGCAACTACAACCCGCTCCTCGCCAAGGACAACGAGCAGCGCGTGCAGCTCGACGCCGACCGCGCGAAGCATTGGCTGAGCGTCGGCGCGCAGCCGACCGACCGCGTCGCGCGCTTCCTCGACCAGGCTGGCGTGCTCGAGCGTTCGGCGCGCAACAACCCGAACAAGGGCAAGCCCGGCGAGAAGGCCACCGAGCGCGCCGAAGAGCGTGCGACCAAGGCGGCGGAAGCTGCCGAGGCCGAGGCCGCTGCGAAGGCGGCACCTGCTGCCGAGGCAGAGGCTCCTGCTGCTGCCGAGACCGAAGAAGCCGCTTCGTAAGACAGCGCTTCTGGAGTGGGGCAGGGCGTGATCGTCCTACCCCTCTCCGTCATGCCGGGCTTGTTCCGGCAACCACCCGTCCGCGGATTCGAGAGAATTGGGTACGCGGAGCGGTGGACCCCGGAACAAGTCCGGGGTGACGACGGGCGGGAGACAACCCCCGCTCCGACTACGGGTCGCCAACCGCACCCGATCCGGACTTCATGCGTTCTTCCTCGGTAACCCCGAACAGGAGCGCATGATGGTCCCCGAAACCGACCCCCGCACAGCCCCCGCACCCGAGGACATCGAAGATGCCACCAACCAAGGCGTCTCCGCCGACGACCCCGCCGAAGGCTCCGACGACACCCCCGGTCGCGATGAAGGCTCCGCGCAAGGCTGACGTGACGCTCGCCGTCGTCATCGGTGCGCACGGCATCGGTGGCGAAGTGCGGCTGAAGGTCTTCGCTGAGAATTTCGGAAGCTATAAGAGCTTCAACAACGGCGCGCTGTCGCTGAAGTCCGCCCGCAACGGTAACAACGGCATGATCGCGCGCTTCGCCGAGGTTGCCGATCGTAACGCCGCCGAGGCGATGCGCGGAACCGAACTTACGGTGCCGCGGTCTTCGCTGCCGCCGCTGGAAGACGGTGAATATTATCACACTGATGTGATCGGGCTGGATGTCGTCTCGACCGATGGCGAGGCTATCGGACGGGTCGTTGCGATCGATAATTTTGGTGCTGGCGACGTGATCGAGATCGAACGGCCGTCCGTGGACGACAAGCCCGGCAAGCGCTTCATGATACCGATGCGCCCTGAAGCCGTTCCCGAATGGGATGCCGACCGGCTCATTGTCGAGGCTTCGTTCGCCGCCGAGTAACGCGGGCTTACCTTAAGTCACTTGGTCTCCCGCAAAGGCGGGAGCCCAGTCTGGGTCCCCGCCTTCGCGGGGAAACAATCTCCTTCGAGCGTGCGCTTACCGCCATAGCGGCTTTTGCTCGGCGAGCATGTTGCGGATCGTCGTTGCGGCGACGCCTGCCTCGCCCATCGCGTGGCTGATCTGGTCGAGGCCCTTCACCACGTCGCCCGCCGCGAACAGGCCGGGGATCGAGGTGCGCTGGTGCGAGTCGACTTCCAGACACCCGTCCTCGGATGCGCGCGCGCCTGCTGCGACGGCCAGTTCCGAACGGATGATTGACCCGAGCGCGGGATAGATGCTGTCGAACGATAAGCGTCCGTCGACCGTGTCGAGTGCGAGCTTGTCGCCCTCAATTGCATAGTTGCCGCAGGGACCACCGACGCGGATGATGCCGGCTTCGTCTAGCGCCGCTTCGCATTCCGGATTGAGATCGTGGCCGCCCTCGGGTGCTATCAGCGTTACGTCCTTTGTGTATCCGCGCAGGAACAGTGCCTCGCGCATGCCGTGGTCGCCGGTGCCGATGATGCCTACGCGCTTGTCGGTGACCTCGTAGCCGTCGCAGATCGGGCAGTAGCGGAGCAACCCGGCTTCGAGCGCTTCGTCGTGGATGGCGTCGGGCATGTTGGGGCGGTTGTTCACGACTCCGGTGGCGAGCAGCACGCTCCGCGCTCGCGCTCGGCGATCGCCGAGCCGTACGATGAAGCCGTCGTCCTCCACCTCGATCGCATCTACCCGCACGCCCTCGCGGACTGCGCCATAGGTTTCCGCCTGCGCCAGCATCCGGGCGAGCAGGTCCGTGCCGCGGATGCCTTCGGGATAGCCGGCATGGTTGTGCGTGCACGGGATCAGCGCGGCGCGGCTGCTGCCGCAATCGAACAGGCGGATCGAGAGGTGGAACCGCGCGAGATAGATCGCCGCGGTGAGGCCCGCCGGGCCGGCGCCGATGATGATGCAATCGTCCATCCGCCGCGAGCGTTTCGGCAGCGTAATTGTTCCGTCGCGCCGATCCGTATAGGTGCTGGGCGCATTCGGCGCCGCACGCTGGCGCAAACGCTTAGAGAATTGGACGCTGTGACTTTCGCTGCCACGATATTGACGCTGTATCCGGAGATGTTTCCGGGGCCGCTGGGGACCTCGCTCGCGGGGCGGGCGCTGGGGGAGGGGCGGTGGTCTTGTTCGCCGGTGCAGATCCGGGACTTTGCTACCGACAAGCACAAGTCGGTGGACGATACGCCGGCGGGGGGCGGGGCCGGGATGGTGCTGCGGGCCGACGTGGTCGCCTCGGCGATCGACAGCGTTGCGGATGGGCGGCCGGTGCTGGCGATGACTCCTCGGGGGAAGCCGCTTACCCAGGAGCGTGTGCGCGAGTTCGCGCAGGGCCCCGGCGTCACCATTCTGTGCGGCCGTTTCGAGGGGTTCGACGAACGGCTGTTCGAGGCGCGGGAGATCGAAGAGGTCTCGATCGGCGACTACATCCTGTCGGGTGGCGAGATGGGCGCGCTGGTGCTGCTCGATGCTTGCATTCGGCTGCTGCCCGGCGTAATGGGCGCGGCTTCTAGTGGGGATGACGAGAGCTTCGAAACGGGGCTGCTCGAATATCCGCATTATACCCGACCTCAATCATGGGAAGGGCGCACGATCCCGCAGGTGCTGCGATCGGGGGATCATGCGAAGATCGCTGCATGGCGCAAACGCCGGGCGGAGATCGATACACGGTCACGGCGACCGGACCTTTGGGAGCGCCATGAGGGCGTTCGGGTCCAGTCGCCCTCTGGCGCGCAGCGACACGAGGACGAGACATGAACCTGTTGCAGACGATCGAAGCCGAGAACATCGCGAAGTTCCTGGCCAACAAGACGATCCCCGATTTCCGCCCTGGCGACACGCTGAAGGTCGGCGTGAAGGTCGTCGAAGGCGAGCGCACGCGTATTCAGAACTACGAGGGCGTGTGCATCGCGCGCTCGAACAAGGGTATGGGCTCGAACTTCACCGTGCGTAAGATGAGCTTCGGCGAGGGCGTCGAGCGCGTCTTCCCGCTCTACTCGCCGAACGTCGATTCGATCGAAGTCGTCCGCAAGGGCGCCGTGCGTCGCGCCAAGCTGTATTACCTGCGTGGCCGCACCGGCAAGGCAGCGCGTATCGCCGAGCGTCGCGACATGCGCCCTGCCAAGGGCACCGCAGCCGCCGAGTAATCGGAGACTGTTCGAGTTGGAGAAGGGCGCGGGGGCGATGGTCCCCGCGCCCTTTTTCGTTGTGCGCCTGAAATCAATGTCTTGCAGCGATGCTGCGGTGCGGAAGTGCACGAAGTTCACAGTCTCACAGCGTTCTGCACATCGCCCGATATGAGGTCCGATAGGAGCGTGGGCCGAGGGTGATGCATGCGGGATAGGGGCGGGGTTGGGCATCCGCTGAGGGTGCGCTCCGAGGCGCGTGTAGGACAGCGGATTAGCGTGTCGGCCAGCGGCGGCCGTGGTGTCTGCGCGATTTCTCCGTCCTTCGGGGCGTCGGAGGTGGTTGTCGGGTCGGATAGGGACGCGCGTTGTTGCACGGACCGGCTGCCGCTTCCTTGTTCTCGCGCCCGCTTCCTTGTTCTCCCGCGAAGGCGGGAGCCCAGTCTGGGTCCCCGCCTTCGCGGGGAAACACGTCTTGCTGGCGGATTGGGATGGCCTCTGTCTGGACCGCACGAGGCCTTGCCACATGGAGCGCGCTCGCGTGGGCATGCCCCACCCCGACCCTCCCCTGAAGGGGAGGGAGTTTTCGTCGTGCCACCATGCAATTTCGGCGCGTCACGCAACGCACTGACATCCTCGTGCGGGCGGAGAACCCTATCCTCGGGACTTATGATCACATTGCGCCACCGAGCGCAGCTCAAGGAATGGATTCACGCGAAGGCGCTAAGGCGCGAAGAGAAGACCGGGCAAGTGCGCTAAATAAGCTGCTTCTCTTCGCGCCTTAGCGCCTTCGCGTGAACATGCCCTTCTCCGTCATCCTGACGAAAGTCAGGACCCAGGATCACGAACGCCGCGCTGCTTGGCTCTGGGTCCTGACTTTCGTCAGGATGACGGCGTGGGTGGGGAGGCCCTCAGCCTGTAATAATGAACGCTGCCCGTCTGATGGGCGTACCTCAGGAGCGTACGCGTCTCGGGTGGCCTGCAGAACCGCCGCCAGCCCGCCTCAAGCATCCGTCAGGCGTCGCGCCACGTGCCGGGCTCCAGACCCGCCACGGTCCAGTCGCCGATGCTCCACCGGACCAGCCGCAGCGTGGGGTGGTCGATCGCGGCGGTCATGCGGCGGACTTGGCGGTTGCGGCCTTCGCGGATCGTTATCTTCAGCCAGCAATCGGGGATGCTCGCGCGGACCCGGATCGGCGGTACGCGCGGCCAGAGGTCGGGTGCGGCGATCCGCTCGACGTCGGCGCGGGCGGGGCCGTCCTTCAGCAGGACGCCGCCGCGCAACCGATCGAGTGCGTCCTCGCCCGCATCGCCCTCGACCTGCACGAGATAGGTCTTGGCTAGCTTGAACTTCGGGTCCGCGATCCGCGCCTGGAGGCGGCCGTCGTCGGTCAGCAGCAACAGCCCTTCGCTATCGCGGTCGAGCCGCCCCGCCGGATAGGCGCCCGGCACATCGATGAACTGCGACAGCGTCGCGCGCGGGGTCGGACTGTTCACGTCGGTGAACTGGCTGAGCACGTCGTACGGTTTGTTGAACAGGATTATCCGGGGCATGGTGGGGGTTTAGAGGCATTGTCGACCCGGTTCGACCGTAATTCCTCCCCTGCAAGGGGAGGTGGCAGCGCACGGCGCTGACGGAGGGGTGACCCACTCACGATGGTCGACACCCCTCCGTCGCTTCGCGCCACCTCCCCTTACAGGGGAGGATAGGGGGGCGATTTTTCGGCTTGGTTTCGACCGCAGTCATCGTTCTGAGAGACTGCATTGGTGGAGCCGACGGGGGGGCGAAGTAATCGGATTTAACCGTTGGAAAAAAGTCGTTTTATTTTGAGATGCTGCTGCGGTTGGTACATTCGGATGCAACAGCTTGCAGGGCAGTTAGCTAGGTTCGATCTGTCATGTTTGATTGGCGTTGAGAACTAAAGGCGAACGGGTCATACCCGCGATATGAAAGCAGCCAAGCGTCCTACAGCCGTACTTCTGGCCCTAGCTTACGCGGGGTGGGAGCTAGTCCTAAAGCCGATCTGGACGCTAAACGTTGAAAGGGTTGCAACGGTCCGCGGGCTAGATGTTACCGGGTGGAAATTACAAAGCATAAGCAACTGGTGGAGCCACCTAATTTCCTACTTGCCAAGCTCATTTGGCTTAGGATTTGTGGTCGGTGCATTGCTATTTGCTTATTGGGATGCCATCGTACGCGTATTTAGGAAGAATGTTCTGAGGGTGCCCCAACTCAGCGGTGTACGCGTATGGGTTGGGAGTATGTCTCCATTTTTTGATCCGAATGACCGCTCCAATTTAACTCTTGTTGTATCTATTGTGAATCTTGGAGTGCCGGTACGTATAACTGGAATATCGGGAAACATAATTCTGAGGTGCCAGAGCTATGGAAGCAACCGCCGTCAAGAGATGGAACTTACAACGCCGTCTATTGATAACCCAAGTGCACATAGTGAAGAATTGAATTTCGGCTACACCGCAATTTTATCTATCAAACAGCCCATACCTTCTCCTTTGCAGAAGGAGGTGTTCGATATGTTCGGGAGGCAGCCTTTTCCTAGTATGCGTTTCTCTAAGCTAGACATTCAGCTAGCGGCGGACACCGAAACGAAACCACAAAGACTCAAGCTATGGGACAGTATGCGTATGAGCGCCGGGGAGTGGCAGGTCCGATCAGTAGAAACGATGAGGATCTATAAGACCGATGAGGAACATGATGCGGCTCGCAAAACCCTAACGTCCGCACTGGCTAAGTTGGCTGCCATAGGCCGCGATTGGTAATCCCCGTGAGGTGAACGAGGTTCAGGCGAATGCCGGCGGGGCGCTGTTGCTCTTTCGGCGTGAACCTCAGTGCGGATGCCAGCCCACGTTGGACGCGGCTACAAATTAGAAAAGGCCGCGGTGTTTCCACCGCGGCCCGTCCTTTCGATCAGCAATTGCAAACCCTTACTGGTCGAGGAAGCTCCGCATCTTCCGTGACCGCGACGGATGCTTCAGCTTCCGCAGCGCCTTCGCCTCGATCTGGCGAATGCGCTCACGCGTAACCGAGAACTGCTGGCCGACTTCCTCGAGCGTGTGATCGGTGTTCATGCCGATGCCGAAACGCATGCGCAGCACGCGCTCTTCGCGCGGGGTGAGCGACGCCAGCACCCGCGTGACCGTCTCCTTGAGGTTCGCCTGGATCGCGGCGTCCACCGGGATGATCGCGTTCTTGTCCTCGATGAAGTCGCCGAGATGCGAATCCTCCTCGTCGCCGATCGGCGTTTCGAGGCTGATCGGCTCCTTGGCGATCTTCATCACCTTGCGCACCTTCTCGAGCGGCATGGAGAGGCGCTCGGCCATCTCCTCCGGGGTCGGCTCGCGGCCCTGCTCGTGGAGGAACTGGCGGCTGGTGCGGACCAGCTTGTTGATCGTCTCGATCATGTGGACCGGGATACGGATGGTCCGCGCCTGGTCCGCGATCGAGCGGGTGATCGCCTGGCGGATCCACCACGTCGCATAGGTGCTGAACTTGTAGCCGCGACGATACTCGAACTTGTCGACCGCCTTCATCAGGCCGATATTGCCCTCCTGGATGAGATCCAGGAACTGAAGGCCGCGGTTCGTGTATTTCTTGGCGATCGAGATCACCAGCCGCAGGTTCGCCTCGACCATCTCCTTCTTGGCGATGCGCGCCTCGCGCTCGCCCTTCTGGACCATGTTGACGATCCGGCGGAACTCGGTGAGCGCCATGCCGGTCTGCTGCGTGATGTCGGCGATCTCGGCGCGGATGCGCTCGACCGCCTCGCCCTCGTTGGCGACGAACGCGGTCCACTTCTTGTCGACCTTGTTGACCGTCGTCAGCCAGTTCTCGTCGATCTCGTGACCGATATAGCGATCGAGGAAGTCCTTGCGCGGCACCTTGTGGCGCTCGGCGAGGCGCAGCATCTGGCCGCCCAGCGCGGTCAGGCGACGGTTATAGGCATAGAGCTGATCGACCAGATATTCGATCTTGGCGTTATGGAACTGGACGCTCTCGACTTCCGCCGTGAGTTCCTCGCGCAGCTTCTGATACTTGCGCTCGTCGGCCGCGGAGAAATCGCCGCCGATGCCCATTGCGTCGACGCGGCTCTGCTGGATCTTGCTGAACTTCTTGTAGAGCGCGGTGATGCTGGCGAACCGCTCGAGCGCGATCGGCTTGAGCTGCTCCTCCATCTGCGCGAGGCTGAGGGTGTTGTCCTCCTCCTCGTCGTCCGATGCGCGGGGAGCACGACGCTCGCCGTCCTCGTCTTCGTCGGCGGACGGCTCTTCGGGCTCGGCCTCTTCCTTGAACGAGGGACCGGCGTTCTTCTCGCTGATCTCGCCATCGTCGGCTTCGCCGTCCTCGGCCATCGCTTCGGGGGCAGGGTCCTTCGACAGCATCGCGTCGAGATCCATGATCTCGCGCAGCTGCATCGTGCCCTCGTTCAGCGCGGTCGACCAGTCGATGATCGCGTTGAAAGTGATCGGCGATTCGCACAGACCCAGGATCATCGTGTCGCGACCCGCCTCGATGCGCTTGGCGATCGCGATCTCGCCCTCGCGGCTGAGCAGCTCGACCGCGCCCATCTCGCGCAGGTACATGCGGACCGGATCGTCGGTGCGATCGATGGTCTCTTTCTTCTTCTCGATCGCGGGGCCTGTGTCGGCATCCGCGTCGGCGGCCTCCGGCTCGTCCTCGTCGTCCTTGGCGGGCTCGGTCTCGCCGTCTTCACCAGCTTCGTCGTTCTCGACGATGTTGATGCCCATCTCGCTCAGCGCGGCGCTGATGTCCTCGATCTGGTCGGACGACATCTCGCCCTGCGGCAGCGCTTCGTTGAGCTGCTCATAGGTGATGTAGCCGCGCTTCTTGGCGCGCGCGATGACCTTCTTGATCGACGCATCGTTCATGTCGATCAGCGGCGCATCGCCGGTTTCGTTCGTCTCGGCGGGTTCCGCCATGTTCGCCTTAGCCATCAATCGCCCTCGGTACCCAACGCTCGGGCGTCTTCGTTCGACTGTACAAGATTTGCAAGTCGGACTTCCAACGCCTGTTTCTCTCTTACCATAGCCACTTGTCGTTCGAACGCATCTTCGGTGAAGTGCGTCTGCATCGCCGCGGTCGCCTGCTTGAGTGCCGCGTCTACCTCAGGGCGGGCGACCATGATCGCGATCGCCTCGTCGAGGTCGGCACGGACGCGGGCTGGATCGGCCGTGGTCTGCGTGAACGAATAGGGCATCGTATCGGCTCTCAACAGGTCACTCGCGACTGAATTGAAACCGGACCTCGCCAATATGGTGAGCAAGCGCCCGCTATCAAGCTTCTGGTCCTCAAGTGCAACATCTACGACCGCTTCGAACAATCGCCCGAGCGCGCCGTCGATCATTTGCAGCGAGCCGAGCACCTCCATGTGGCGCGCGATCTCGACCGGGTGGCGGATCAGGCCGGCGAGGACGGCCTTCGCCAATACGCGGTCGATGCCGGTGGCGAGGAAGGCCTTCGCATCTTCGGTGACCGGTGCGGCGGGGGGCTTCCAGCCGCCTTTGGGGCGCTCGCCTCTGGGCACGAATGGCGCGCGCACCGGTTTGAAATGCTCGTAGAAGCGGTTCTTGAACTCGGCGTGATATTGCTGCTTCACCGATGGGTCGGCGATGCCTTCCGCAACTTCGTGGAGGCGGCGCTTTAGGCCGGCGCGCTGTTCGGGGGTGTCGAGCGCCTCGGCGGCGACTTCGGACGCCCAGAGCCGGTCGACGAGCTGTTCGGGGGTCTTGAGCAACGCCTCGAACGCGCCGGGGCCGCCGGCACGGACGAGGTCGTCAGGGTCCTGGCCTTGGGGGAGCGTGACGAAGGCGAGGCTGCGGCCGGGCGCCAGTAGCGGGAGCGCGCGGTGGGCGGCCCTGAGCGACGCCTTCTGGCCGGCGCCGTCGCCGTCGAAGCAGAGCAGGGGGACGTCGACCATCCGCCACAGCCGTTCGAGCTGCGCTTCGGTGAGGGCGGTGCCGAGGGGGGCGACCGCTTCGCCGAAGCCGGCCTGGGCGAGTGCGATGACGTCCATATAGCCCTCGACCACCAGCACGCGGCCCGACTTGCGCGAGGCGGGGGCTGCTCGATCGAGATTGTAGAGCGTGCGGCCCTTGTCGAAGAGTGGCGTGTCGGGGGAGTTGAGGTATTTCGGCTCGCCGCCGTCGAGCACGCGACCGCCGAACGCGATCGTCCGGCCGCGGGGGTCGCGGATCGGGATCATCAGGCGGCCGCGGAACCGGTCGTACGGGTCCTTGCCCTCGACATTGATGAGCATGCCGGATTCGACCAGCATCGGGTCGCCGTACTCCTTCAGCGCGGTCTTGAGCTTGCCGCGGCTGTCGGGGGCGAACCCCATGCCGAATGCGCGCGCCGTCTCGGGTTTGATCCCGCGGCGGTTGAGAAGGGCGCGGGCTTCGGTGCCGGGGAGGCCGTTTAGTTGTTCCGTGAACCAGTCGGCGGCGTCGGACATGACCTCGTGCAGGCCCTTGGCGCGTTCGGCCTTGGCGGCGGACTGGCGGTCCATCGCGGGCATGTCCATGCCCGCCGCCTGGGCAAGCTCCTTTACCGCATCCATGAAGGGCAGGCCGCGCTGGTCGGTCATCCACTTGATCGCGTCGCCGTGCGCGGAGCAACCGAAGCAGTGGTAGAAGCCCTTGTCGTCGTTGACGTAGAAGGAGGGCGTCTTCTCGTTGTGGAACGGGCAGCAGCCCTTATGCTCGCGGCCGGCCTTGGTGAGCTTGGTGGTCTTGCCGACGAGGGCGCTGAGCGAGGTGCGGGCGCGGAGTTCGTCGAGGAATTGCGGGGTTAGGGCCATGGGGTGACTTTGGTGGGGGTGGTTTGTGCGGCCAGGCCCTCCCCCGACCCCTCCCGCAGGCGGGAGGGGAGTAGAAGGGAAGTTGCGTTCGCGGCGGGCGGAACCGAATCCCCCTTCCGCTTGCGGGAGGGGTTAGGGGAGGGGCGTTCCGCGAGCACGCGCCCGATCTCGGCCACCACGCCTTCGATCCGCTCCAAAACGTCGTTGTTCCAGAACCGGATCACACGGTAGCCTTGTTGTTCGATGAAGTGCGTCCGCCGGGCGTCATCGTCGGACTGCCAGCCATGCTGTCCGCCGTCGACCTCGACCACGAGCTTCGTAGCACGGGACACGAAGTCGCAGATGAACGGACCTATCGGGACTTGGCGATTGAACCGCACGCCGGAGGTTCGGCGTGCGGCGAGGTGCTGCCACAGCGCGCTCTCTGCACGCGTCGGGTTGGTGCGGAGTGCTCGGATTCGGGTGCGTTGTTCCAATGCTCCGTCTCCTGTGTGGCAAAGCCCTCCCCCGACCCCTCCCGCAGGCGGGAGGGGAGCAGAATTTACGACAGCGCTGCCTTTACCAGGCCGCTCGCCTTGCTCATGTCCAGTTCGCTTGCGTGGCGCGCCTTCAGTTCCGCCATCACGCGGCCCATGTCCTTCATCCCGGTCGCGCCGAGTTCGGCCTTGATCGCCTCGATCGCCGCCGACGTCTCCGCCTCGCTCATCTGCTGTGGCAGGAAGCGCTCGATCACCGCGACCTCCGCGGTCTCTGCATCGGCGAGCTCCTGGCGGCCGCCCTTCGAGAACATCTCGATCGACTCGCGGCGCTGCTTGACCATCTTCTGCAGCACTTCGACCACCAGCGCGTCGTCGCTCTCGGGGGCCTTTCCGGTGCGCGCCTCGATGTCGCGGTTCTTGATTGCGGCCTGGATCAACGAGATAGCGTTGCGGCTCTGCTTGTCGCCGGCCTTCATGGCGGTCAGCTGCGCAGCCTTGATGTCGTCGCGAATCATGTACTGGTCTTTCAGGTGGTTCGTGCGTAGCCCGACGGGATAGCGCGTCCGCCGCCCGTTTAACAGATTGACGCTGCGGCACGCCGGCCTTAGCGGACACCACTTAGCGACATCGTCAACGTAAAGAGAGTGCCCAGCCTGATGGCCGACGCCCAGCCTATAGCCATGCCTGCCGGTGCAACAGGCGTCCTGGTCCTCGCCAATGGCGACGTGATCTGGGGTCGCGGGTTCGGCGCAGAGGGCAGTGCGGTCGGCGAAGTGTGCTTCCACACCGCGATGACCGGCTATCAGGAGGTGCTGACCGACCCGTCTTTCGCCGGGCAGATGATCTGCTTCACGTTTCCGCACATCGGCAATGTCGGCGCAAATCCCGACGACGTCGAGGCGGACGACCCGCACGCGCTCGGCATCATCGTCCGCGAGGACGTGACGCAGCCGTCGAGCTTCCGCGCGGTCGAGGGGCTGGATGGCTGGATGAAGCGGCATGCGCGGATCGGCCTCTCGGGGGTCGACACGCGCGCGCTGACGCGGCGGATCCGGGTGGCGGGCGCGCCTAACGGCGTGATCGCGCATTCGGCTAGCGGCGAGTTCGACGTGGCCGCGTTGCTGGCGATGGCGCGCGCCTGGCCGGGGCTGGAGGGCATGGACCTCGCCAAGGATGTCTCGACCGAGATGCATTATGGCTGGGGTGAGGATGCTCCCGGCGGGGTTTGGAAGCTAGGCTTCGGCTACGGGGACAGCTCGCCAGCAGGAGAGGGTGCTTCTGCTCCCCTCCCGCTTGCGGGAGGGGTCGGGGGAGGGGCTGACCAATCAGCGCCGATGCCGCCTGAGGCCATGCCCTCCCCCAACCCCTCCCGCTCCGCGGAAGGGGAGCAGAAGGCCCGCCCCCACGTCGTCGCGATCGATTACGGCAGCAAGCGCAACATCTTCCGCAACCTCGTCGAGGCAGGCGCCAAGGTCTCCGTCGTCTCCGCCACCGCCAGCTTCGACGACGTGATGGCGCTCGCCCCCGACGGCATCTTCCTGTCGAACGGCCCCGGCGATCCCGCTGCGACCGCCGAATACGCGGTGCCGGTGATCCGCCAGCTGCTGGAGACGGGCAAGCCGCTGTTCGGCATCTGCCTCGGCCATCAGTTGCTCGGCCTCGCGGTCGGCGCGACCACGACCAAGATGTTCCAGGGCCACCGCGGCGCCAACCACCCGGTCAAGCGCCTGTCCGACGGCGCGGTCGAAATCACCAGCATGAACCACGGCTTCGCGGTCGAGCGCGAAAGCCTGCCGGCCAATGTCCGCGAGACGCATGTGTCGCTGTTCGATGGATCGAACGCGGGGCTGGAGCTGACCGATCGGAACGCGTTCTCGGTGCAGTATCATCCGGAAGCGAGTCCAGGGCCGCAGGACAGCCTGTATCTGTTCGAGAAGTTCGTTGGATCGCTGGTTAGCGCGGCATGATGCAAGCGATGCCACCGCCGGCAGCGTACCATTGCGTCAAACCGGACGCTCCCGAAGCTACCGGAGCGAAAATGGTGGTCACCGTAAGCGGTGAAGTTGCGACGATGGCAGCATTTCTTACTGAAGCAAAGAAATGGTCCAACTTCAAACTTCAGGCCGATGCCCAATCGAACGGCATTCGCTTCGTCCGCATGACTGCATCAGGTTCGACGCCGTACCGAGATATCGGTGGTCTGATCTACACCGCTCAAGTTCGGCAACTGACAGTCACGATGAATTCTGAGCCGCCAATCTGCGGGATGGAAGAAAACTAATGCCAAAACGCACCGACATCTCCTCGATCCTCGTCATCGGCGCAGGACCTATCGTCATCGGCCAGGCGTGCGAGTTCGATTATTCGGGCACGCAGGCGATCAAGGCGTTGAAGGAGGAGGGCTATCGTATCGTCCTCGTCAATTCGAACCCCGCCACGATCATGACCGATCCCGAGCTGGCCGACGCGACCTATGTCGAGCCGATCACGCCCGCGATCGTCGCCAAGATCATCGAGAAGGAGCGGCCTGACGCGATCCTGCCGACGATGGGCGGGCAGACCGCGCTAAATACCGCGCTCGCGCTGTTCCATGACGGGACGCTCGAGAAGTTCGGCGTGACGATGATCGGGGCGGATGCCGATGCGATCGACATGGCGGAGGACCGGCTGAAGTTCCGCGACGCGATGGACCGGATCGGGCTGGAAAGCGCGCGCTCGGCGATCGCCCATACTGTCGAGGAAGCGCTCGAAGGGCTTGAGAAGACCGGGCTTCCGTCGATCATCAGGCCGAGCTTCACGATGGGCGGCTCGGGCGGCGGCATTGCGTATAACCGCGAGGAGTTCATCGCGATCGTACGCAACGGGCTCGACCTGTCGCCGACCACCGAGGTGCTGATCGAGGAATCGCTGCTCGGCTGGAAAGAATACGAGATGGAGGTGGTGCGCGATCGCAACGACAACGCGATCATCATCTGCTCGATCGAGAACGTCGATCCGATGGGCGTCCACACCGGCGACTCGATCACGGTCGCGCCGGCGCTGACGCTGACCGACAAGGAATACCAGATCATGCGCAACGCATCGATCGCGGTGTTGCGCGAAATCGGTGTCGAGACAGGCGGTTCGAACGTCCAGTTCGCGGTGAATCCGAAGGACGGCCGGCTGGTCGTCATCGAGATGAACCCGCGCGTTTCGCGCTCGTCCGCGCTGGCGTCGAAGGCGACCGGCTTCCCGATCGCGAAGGTCGCGGCGAAGCTGGCGGTCGGCTACACGCTCGACGAGATCGAGAACGACATTACGGGGGCAACGCCTGCCGCGTTCGAGCCGACGATCGATTACGTCGTGACCAAGATTCCGCGGTTCGCGTTCGAGAAGTTCAAGGGCGCGTCGAACACGCTCGGCACCGCGATGAAGTCGGTCGGCGAGGTGATGGCGATCGGTCGCAACATCCACGAGTCGATGCAGAAGGCGTTGCGCGGGCTCGAGACGGGCCTGTCGGGGTTCAACCAGGTCGATCATCTGGTTGGGGCACCTCGTGCGGAGATCGAGGCGGCGCTGGCCGTCGCGACGCCGGACCGGTTGCTGGTCGCGGCTCAAGCGTTGCGCGAGGGCTTCACGGTCGCCGAGGTGCATGCGATCGCCAAATACGATCCGTGGTTCCTGGAGCGGATCGCCGAGATCATCGCGGCCGAGGCCGAGGTGATGAAGGACGGCCTGCCGATCGACGCGCCGGGTATGCGCCGCCTGAAGAGCATGGGGTTCAGCGACAAGCGGCTCGCATGGCTGGCGCTGCAATCGGCCAACCTGCGCGGGATGAACCGCGGGATCGCGCGCGGCTCGGGGCTGATCCACGAGGTCGTCAAGGCGATGACCGGCGGCGTGACCGAGGAGGAGGTGCGCCAGCATCGCCTGAAGCTCGGCGTGCGGCCGGTGTTCAAGCGGATCGATACGTGCGCGGCCGAATTCGATGCGAAGACGCCGTATATGTATTCGACCTACGAGGCGCCGAGCTTCGGCGAACCCGAGAACGAGTCCGAGCCGACCGATCGCAAGAAGATCGTGATCTTGGGCGGCGGGCCCAACCGGATCGGGCAGGGGATCGAGTTCGATTATTGCTGCTGCCATGCGTGCTTTGCGCTGGCGGATGCGGGCTATGAGACGATCATGGTCAACTGCAACCCGGAGACGGTGTCGACCGATTACGACACTAGCGACCGGCTGTATTTCGAGCCGCTGACTGCCGAGGACGTGCTGGAGATCCTGCATGTCGAGCAGCAGAACGGCACTTTGGTGGGCGTGATCGTGCAGTTCGGTGGGCAGACGCCGCTGAACCTTGCGCGCGCGCTCGAGGCGGCGGGCATCCCGATCCTGGGGACGACGCCGGACGCGATCGATCTGGCGGAGGACCGCGAGCGGTTCGCGGCGCTGATCACCAAGCTCGGGCTGTTGCAGCCGGCCAACGGCCTGGCGCGGAGCCGGGACGAGGCGGTCGCGGCGGCGGAGCGGATCGGCTATCCGGTGCTGATGCGGCCGTCTTATGTGCTCGGTGGTCGGGCGATGGAGATCGTCGATACGATCGGGCAGCTCGAGCATTACATCGCCACCGCGGTGCAGGTGTCGGGCGACTCGCCGGTGCTGATCGACCAGTATCTGCGCGATGCGATCGAGGTCGATGTCGACGCGATCTGCGACGGGACCGACGTGGTGGTCGCGGGCGTGTTGCAGCATATCGAGGAGGCGGGCGTCCATTCGGGCGACTCGGCGTGCTCGATCCCGCCATATTCGCTGTCGGCGGAGATCATCGCGGAGATCGAGCGGCAGACGGTTGCGCTCGCGCATGCCTTGTCGGTGGTCGGGCTGATGAACATCCAGTTCGCGGTGAAGGACGGCCTGGTCTACCTCATCGAGGTGAACCCGCGTGCGTCGCGGACCGTGCCGTTCGTCGCCAAGGCGATCGGCGCGCCCATCGCCAAGATCGCCGCGCGCGTCATGGCGGGCGAGAAGCTGGTCAACCTCCCGAAGATCGACCGGCATATCGACTATTATGCGGTGAAGGAGGCGGTGTTCCCCTTCAACAAGTTCCCCGGCGTCGATCCGGTGCTGTCACCGGAAATGAAGTCGACCGGCGAAGTCATGGGAATCGATCCCGATTTCACGATCGCGTTCGCGAAGGCTCAGCTTGGCGCGGGGACGATCCTGCCGACCAAGGGCAGCGTCTTCGTCAGCGTGAAGGACGGCGACAAGGCGATGATCGTCGAGGCGGTGAAGGCGCTGGTCGATACCGGCTTCTCGATCGTCGCGACCGGTGGGACGGCGGATCATCTCGCGCTTGCCGGCTTGCCGGTCGAGAAGGTCAACAAGGTGGCGCAGGGTCGGCCGCATATCGTCGACCGGATCAAGGATGGCGATATCGCGCTGATCTTCAATACCACCGAGGGGTGGCAGAGCCTGAAGGACTCGCAGCCGATCCGCGCTTCCGCGCTGGGACAACGCATTCCGTACTTCACGACCGCGCCGGCTTCGCTCGAAGCGGCGAAGGCGATCGCCAAGCTTTCGACGCACAGCCTTGAAGTACGGCCGCTGCAATCCTATTATTCGCAGTCGCACGACTGATCCCGACATGAGAATGATGTGTGGGCGGGGCTGGTACAGGGCCTCGCGCGGGGAAATGGATTTGGGGACGAGATGATGGCGACCGTCGAAAAGATGCCGATGCTGCAGGAAGGCTATGAGACGCTGAGCGCGGATCTGAAGCGCCTGAAAGCCGAACGTCCGACGATCGTCGACGCGATCGAAGAGGCGCGCGCACACGGCGACCTGAGCGAGAACGCGGAATATCATGCCGCGAAGGAGCGGCAGGGCCAGGTCGAGGCATCGATCTCCGACATCGAGGACAAGCTGAGCCGCGCGCAGATCATCGACCCGAAGGACTTGTCGGGCGACAAGGTCGTGTTCGGCGCGACGGTGACATTGCTCGACGAGAACGACAAGCCGGTAAAGTATCAGATCGTCGGTCAGACCGAGGCGAACGCAAAGACGGGCCGCATCTCGTACAATTCGCCGCTGGGGCGTGGGTTGATCGGGCGGAAACTCGACGAAGAGGTCGAGGTTACGGTGCCGGCCGGCGAGCGTTATTACGTCGTCTCCAAGATCGAGTTCATCTGAGCCTTATGCAATTCTTCGAGACGCGGGCGACGGCGATCATCACGATCGTGACGGTCATCGTCTCGGGATTTTTGGTGCTGAGCGGCTCGCTTGGCTACTGGGCGGTGAACGCCGGGTTCATCCCGTTGCGGATGACCGATCTCGGTATTCCGAGCGAGCATATGTTCGTGGTGCCGGCCTGGGTGACGCCGCTAACCGCGACGTTGATCCATGGCGGCTGGGCGCACGTTGCGCTCAACCTCGTGATGCTGGTGTATTGCGGGCAGTTCGTCGAGAAGGCGCTGGGGACGGTCGGGTTGGTCGTTCTGTACGTGCTGGGCGCGTATGCCGCGGCGGCGGGACATTGGGCGTTTGGGCCTGAGTCTACCGCGCCGATGATTGGCGCGAGCGGTGCGATTTCGGCGGTCGTTGGGGCTTATGCGCTGTTGTATGGCGAGCGGCGCGCGCAGGCGATCGGGCCGGTGCCGGCTGGGGTCGTGCATGTGGTTTGGCTGGCCGCGGCGTGGATCGGGATCCAGTTGCTGATGGGGCTGGCCGGGTTTGGGGCTTCGGTTGGGGCTAGCGGGCCTATTGCTATTGGCGCGCATATCGGCGGGTTCTTGGCGGGGCTGGTGCTGGCTCGGCCTTTGTTGCTCTGGCATTATCGCGCGGCTTGAGCGGACTGTCCCTCACAGGCGTTCGCTCCGTCCACGCTAACCCAAACCCACATCTACACCGTTCGTCCTGAGTAGCTGCTGAGCTTGTCGAAGCGGCGTATCGAAGGATGGGTCGGTGCGAGGGGCGTGTGCTTCGATACGAGCCCTCGATACGCTCCTTGCGGAGCTACTCGGTCTCTACTCAGCACGAACGGGGTGGGGAGACGACTGCTGCCTACGCCGCGATCTGGCGAGGCCGCCGAAGCTCGTAGCCGTAGTTCTGCCTGGAGTGCCCTCACCCATCGCCGCCTTTGGCGTCTCTCCCTCTCCACGATGGGAGAGGGGCGACGGGTGCCGCTTCACGCGAACTTGATCGTCAGGCAGGTTTTCCTAAATCAGTCATCCCCGCGAAGGCGTGGATCCATAGCCTATGTCGTTGCGATCAGATCGCTACGTCAGCCAGTATGGAGCCCGTCTTCGCGGGAATGACGGCTCAGGAGTAGTTCAGGCTACGGTCGCGCCTAGATTCGGTTCGAGCATCCGGTGCAGATGAACCACCACGAACTTCATCTCCGCGTCATCGACGGTACGCTGCGCCGCAGCACGCCAGGCCTTTTCGGCGCTGGCGTAGTCGGGGAATACGCCGACGAACTCGATCTTGCTCAGATCGTTGAAATCCAGGGTGCGCGGGTCGCTGACGCGGCCGCCGAATACGAGGTGGAGCTTGCTCATGCGCTTGCTTTCCTAGGGAGGTGGTTGCCGCCTCCCTAGCGTGTTCGACCCGCGGTTTGAACCCTTAGACAGTAGGCTTTTGCGAAACCGCCTTCGCACCTGCGGTACCGGCCGTCGTGACCGCCTTGACGATACCTTCGAGCAAGCCCTTGGCCTGATCGCGCGCGTTGTCCTTGGTCAGGCCGAGTTCGCCGAGTTCCGAGCGGCCTGCATCCTTGGCTGCTGCGGTCGCCGCCACGAGCGTCTCGCTGAGGCGCTTGCCGACGGGGGCGAGCAGTTCCTTTTCACGCGCCGAACGCGGGAGCAGCGCGCCGGCGAGGGCGCCGACAGCGAGGCCGCCGACGAGGATGCCCAGCGGATTGGATTCGAGGTTGTTGACGACGCGCTTGGTCTTCTCGCGCGAGACTTCGAGAACCTCGGAGGCCTTGTCGCCAGCATCGTGATAGACCTTCGATGCGGTCTCGCGGACGGTGTCGAGGCCTTCGCGCAGACGGCTCTCGGTCTCGTGGGCGGCTTCGTTGGCAGTGGTCTTTGAGTCGGTCATGGAAATGTCCTTCTGGTGGCAAGCTGCTCGTCGTTTAACGCGAGCCGGGACTTCTAGGTTTCAATGCGGTGACCGTGGTCAGGGCGGTCACCGCCCGCGGCGGAACAGTCCGACGATCCGGTGACGCGCGAGGAACAGCCCGGCGACTGCGGCGAACCCCGCGGTCGGTCCCGGATTGCGCTTCACGGTTTCGACGCTGGCGCTGAGCGCGGCGGTGCCGGCATCGGCGACGTCGCGGCTGGCGTTCAGCGCGAGCTTCCGCGGATTGAGCCGGTCCTGCAACTGTCCGAGCGTCATCATGACGCGCTGGCGGGCGAGGGCCGATTCGATCTCTGCGGCGGCGACTTTGGCGGATGTCATGATACGGGCTCGCTCTTCGTCTGAAGCTTCGACTTGCCGATCATCGCCAGGATCGCCGCCACTGCGAGGACGGCCACCACGACGATGGCGGTCGCCCATCCTGGCCCCACCAGCGTCGCCACCGTCAAGATCGCACCGACCAGCAGTGCGATCAGCGCGGCGAGAGCCAGCACGCCGGCGACCGCGAAGAACATTGCGGCCGACTTGTACGCGCTCGCCGTCTCGCCGAACTTCGCCTTGTAGACGGCGACCTCCGCGGTCGCGAGACTCTTAGTCTCGGTCGCCAGGCGACCGACGATCGACACGAGGCTCTCGTCCTCGCCGGTCGCGAACGTCAGTGGGTCGGACAAGACGTCAGACCTTCGAGTTGGCATCGACGCCCGACTGCACCAGTCGCGCGACGACGAAGCCGATGGCCGCTGCTGCACCCACGGCGATCGCGGGCGACTTGCGCACGAGTTCGCGCGCGTCGTCGAACAACTCGTCGATGTCCTTCGCCTTCACCTGGTCGGCGAAGCCCGAGACGCTGTCGGCGGCGCTGCGGGCATAGCCGCCATATTGCGAGCCGAGCTTTTCATCGACTTGGCCAGCGGCGTCGGTCAGCAACTGTGCGACCTGCTCCAGGGCGCCACTTGCACGTGCCTTGCCGTCCTCGGCGAACGTGCGGACCTTGTCGGTCGCCTGCGCGGTGTACTTGTTGGCGCCGTCCTTGATCGCCTGCTTCGCGTCGCCGGCCTTGGCCGAGACATCGCCGTTATCGATCGTCTTGCTGAGCTCGGTCCCGACCTCGTTCGCGGTCGTTTTCAGGTCGTTGACGGTGTCGTTTACGCTGGAGTCGGCCATGACGGTCCCTTTCAGAATTGTTACGCTCTCAACACCGTCGTTGGAGCGCGGTTCCCGAAGCGCGCGCGATTGCCGGATATGGCGTGAGACGGTAGAGGCGGCGCGAACGACCCGGCACCGGGATTTGTAGGAGCATCGTTACGTGACCGCAATCATCGACCTTCATGCACGCCAGATCCTCGATAGCCGCGGCAATCCGACCGTCGAGGTCGACGTGCTGCTCGAAGACGGCAGCTTCGGCCGCGCCGCCGTGCCCTCGGGCGCATCGACCGGCGCGCACGAGGCAGTCGAGCGGCGCGATGGCGACAAGACCCGCTGGGGCGGCAAGGGCGTCGATGGCGCGGTCGACGCGGTCAACGACGAGATCACCGACACCGTGCTCGGCATGGACGCGGAGGACCAGTCGGACCTCGACCGCGCGATGATCGAACTCGACGGCACCGAGAACAAGGGCCGGCTGGGCGCGAACGCGATCCTCGGCGTCAGCCTCGCCGTCGCCAAGGCTGCGGCCGAAGCGCGTGGCCTGCCGCTGTACCGCTATGTCGGCGGCGTGCAGGCGCATCTGCTGCCGGTACCGATGATGAACATCATCAACGGCGGCGAGCATGCCGACAACCCGATCGACTTCCAGGAGTTCATGGTGGTCCCGGTCGGCGCGTCGAATATCCTCGAAGCGGTCCGCTGCGGCTCGGAGATCTTCCACACGCTGAAGAAGGGCCTGAGCGAGAAGGGCCTGTCGACCAGCGTCGGCGACGAGGGCGGCTTCGCACCGAACATCGGCAGCACCACCGAGGCACTCGACTTCATCATGTCGAGCATCGAGAAGGCAGGGTACAAGCCCGGCGAGGACGTGATGCTCGCGCTCGATTGCGCGGCGACCGAGTTCTACAAGAACGGCAAGTACGACATCTCGGGCGAGGGCCGGATCCTCGAAAGCGCCGAAATGGCAGAGTATCTCGCGGACCTGACGCGCCGCTATCCGATCTTCTCGATCGAGGACGGCATGGGCGAGGACGATTGGGAGGGCTGGAAGACGCTCACCGACCTGATCGGCGACAAGGTCCAGCTGGTCGGCGACGATCTGTTCGTGACCAACCCGAAGCGCCTGAAGCGTGGGATCGACCAGGGTATCGCGAATTCGCTGCTGGTGAAGGTCAACCAGATCGGCACGCTGACCGAGACGCTCGAGGCGGTGTCGATGGCGCAGCGGGCGAAGTACACCGCGGTGATGTCGCATCGTTCGGGCGAGACCGAGGATTCGACGATCGCCGATCTGGCGGTCGCGACCAACTGCGGTCAGATCAAGACGGGCAGCCTCGCGCGCTCGGACCGGTTGGCGAAGTACAACCAGCTGATCCGGATCGAGGAAGAGCTGGGTGACGCGGCGCGCTATGCTGGGCGCGACATCCTGATTGGGAGCTGATTGCCCCATCCGTCATGCCGGGCCCTTCGACTAGCTCAGGAGGGCCTTGTTCCGGCATCCACCGTCCCGCATGATCGACAGACTTGATTGTGCGGGACGGTGGACCCCGGAACTAGTCCGGGGTGACGGAGTGGGTTTGGAGTACCGGAGGACGACATGGCACGCGTGACGACGAAGACCAGCAAGTTGCGGAAGACGATGCGCAAGGCCGCATGGCCGGCGCTGGGGCTGACGCTGATGGCGTTCTTCGGCGCGTATGCCGTGCTCGGGCCGAACGGGATGTTCGCGTATGGCGATTACAAGCGCCAGCTTGCGAAGCGCGAGCAGGACTATGCCGCGCTAGATCGCAAGCGTGAGGTCTTGAAGAACCGGGTGGCTCTGCTGAACCCGGATCATGCGAACCCGGATATGGTCGACGAGATGGTCCGGAAAGAGCTGAACGTCGCGCATCCGGACGAGGTTATCGTTCCGCTGGGGAATTGAGCCTCTGCTCCCCTCCCTGAAAGGGAGGGGCTGGGGGTGGGTTGGCGGGCTTGAGCCGCCACCGATGGGACGTGCGGAAGCCGACCCACCCCCGACCCCTCCCTTCCAGGGAGGGGCAAGAAGTGTGGTCGTCCGGAGGTTATCGTCCCAGGAAGGTCAGCAGGTCGTTGGTGAAACGATCGCTCTCAGTGATCGTCAGGCCGTGCGGGGCGCCGTCATATTCGACCAACTGCGAGTCCGCGATGCCCTTGGCGGCGGCGCGGCCGGTGGCGTCGATCGGCACCGTCTTGTCGCTCGTTCCGTGGACGACCAGCGTCGGTACGCGGAAGGCGGCCAGGTCCTGACGGAAGTCGGTGTGGCCGAACGCCTTGGCGCACTCCAGCGTCGGGTGAAGGCCCGCCTGCATCGCCAGACTCCAGACCCAGTCGACGACTTCGTCGCTGACCGGCGAGGTGATGAACCCGACGCCGAGGAATTGCTGGAGGAACGTCTTGAAGAACGCCGGGCGGTCGTCTTCGATACCGGCGCCGATGCTGGCGAGCGTCTCTTCGGGAACGCCGTCCGGGTTGTCGTCGGTCTTGAGCATGTACGGCACGACAGAAGAGATCAGCCCGGCGGCGACCACGCCTTTGCCCTCGTAGCGGCTCATGTAGCGCGCGATCTCGCCGCCACCCATCGAGAAGCCGACGATCGTCGCGTCGGTGTTCGCGCCGGTGGCTTCCATCACGTCGGCCAGATCGTCGGTCAGCGTGTCGTAGTTGTAGCCGGTCCAGGGCTGGCCCGAGCGACCGAACCCGCGGCGATCATAGGCGATCGCGCGGAAGCCTGCGTGCGCGAGCGCCATCGCCTGCGCGTCCCAGCTGTCGGCGTTGAGCGGCCAGCCATGCGTCAGGATCACCGGGCGTCCCGTGCCCCAATCCTTGACGTAAATATCGGTACCGTCACGGGTTTTTACGTAGGGCATCAAGCTATCCAGTCTCTCTAGGGAGGTGTGCGTTCAACGGCTCATCGCGCACGCCGTTCCGCACGCTGGCGTACCGAGGCTTCGACTGGCAGCATGGCACCAGACGAATCGGAATCGGAGACAGGATGCGGATCGGACTTTTGACGACGGCGCTCGGCGCGGTCCTTGCCTTGAGCGCGTGCGGCCCTGCGCAGACGACCGCGAACACGCAGGCTCCTGCTGCGCCGACGACTGCTGCGAAGGGCGACTGGGCGGGGTTCCGCGATGGCTTCATCGACGGCTGGTTCAAGATCGATCCGGCCAACGCGGTCTATCAGGGCAAGCACGAATATGACGGCGGCTTGGGCGACTGGAGCGCGGCGGGACTGAAGCGGCAAGCCGATTTCCTGCACGCGGCTATCGACAAGGCCGGGGCGTTCAAGGATCTGAAACCCGCCGAGGCATTCGAGCGCGACTATCTGGTGCAGGTCGCCAAGGGGAAGCTGTTCTGGTTGGAGGATGCCGACCAGCCGCACCATAATCCGGCCTGGTATGTGAGCGCGGGGCTCGATCCGAACACGTATATCGCGCGCAACTATGCCGATGCGCCGACGCGGATGAAGGCGCTGACCGCGTTCCTGCAGAAAATTCCGGTGGCGGCGGGCAACATCAAGGCGAACCTCAAGACGCCGATGCCGCTGAGCTACGTCAATTACGGGACGGCGGCGTTCAACGGGTTTGCCGACTATTATGCGGGCGACGCGGTGAAGGCGTTTGCGGGCGTGAAGGATGCGGCGGCGCAGAAGCAACTCACCGATGCGGCGCAGGCGGCGTCGAAGGCGATGCATAATCTGGGGACGTGGACCGAGGGCCAGCGCGCGACTGCGACGCAGGATTTCGCGCTCGGGGCGGACAAGTTCGCGCGGATGGTGGCGATGACCGAAGGTGTCGATACGCCGCTCGACCAGCTCGAGGCGGCGGGTGTCGCCGACCTGAAGCGCAACCAGGCGGCGTTGGCGCAGGTGTGCGGGGTGTTCGCCAAGGGGCAGACGATCCTCGCGTGCATGGACAAGATGAACGCGAACAAGCCGGTCGGCGGGCCGGTTGCGGAGGCAAGGCGCCAGATCCCGACGTTGCGGAAATTCGTCGTGGATCATGATTTGCTGACGATCCCGGGGACCGAGCAGGCGCTGGTCGAGGAATCGCCGCCGTATAACCGGCAGAACTCGGCGTATATCGATCCGCCGGGGCCGTTCGATAAGGGCGTGCCGTCGATCTACTATATCTCGCCGCCCGATCCGAGCTGGACCAAGGCGGTGCAGGACGCGTTCGTGCCGGGCAAGAACGACCTGCTGTTCACCTCGGTGCACGAGGTGATGCCGGGGCATTTCGTCCAGTTCCTGCATGCGAACCGCTCGCCGTCGCTCTTCGGGCGGCTGTTCGTGGGGTATGCGTTTGCCGAGGGGTGGGCGCATTATGCCGAGGAAATGATGTGGGAGGCCGGGCTCAACAACGGCGATCCTGAGACGCATGTCGGGCAGATCTCGAACGCTCTGCTGCGGGATTGCCGGTATCTTTCGGCGATCCGCATGCATGCGAAGGGGATGACGCAGGAGCAGTCGTTCCGGATGTTCGTCGACGAGTGTTACCAGGACGAGGGGAACGCCAAGCAGCAGGCGGCGCGGGGGACGTATGATCCGGCGTATCTGAACTATACGATGGGTAAGTTGATGATCCGGAAGCTGCGGGCGGACTGGACTGCGACGCGGGGCGGGCGGGAGGCTTGGAAGGCGTTTCATGACCAGTTCTTGAGTTATGGGGGGCCGCCGATTCCTTTGGTGCGGGCTGCGATGATGGGGGAGGCTAAGGCTTCGGCTGCGTTTTGATCTGAGAGGAGTTGCATCACCTTCCGTCCACCCCGGCGAAGGCCGGGGCCCAATTGGGGAGCGTCGCTAACGAAGCGCAGTCCTCCGTTACGCCGACCTTTCCAATTGGGCCCCGGCCTCCGCCGGGGTGGTAGCTCTCGGTGTTAGGGTGTCCCAAACCAAAGCATGTGTCCCCGCGAAGGCCGGGACCCAGACTGGGCACCCGCCTTCGCGGGTGAACATTCTTCTTCTTCGGCTTCTTCTTCTGCTCCCTCTCCCCCTTCCGGGGAGAGGGCTGGGGTGAGGGGGAGCCAAGCAGTGCGGCGTTTGGGGCTGCCCCTCACCCCGACCCTCTCCCCGGAGGGGAGAGGGAGTAAGTCACCTCGCTTGGGAGGCCGGCTGGACGTCCTGCGTTTCTTCGGTCGGTGGGTTGCGGATCGAGGGGCGGAGGCGGCTTAGGCTGCATAGGCCTGCGACTAGCGCTAGGCCTGCGGCGACGAGGGGCGGGGTCATGCCGGCGCCTACGCCCATGGCCAGGAGGGCGGCGACCAAGGTAGCGCCGGTGGTCTGGCCTACCAGGCGGACCGTCGAGACGAGGCCGCCTGCTGCAGCTGCACGTTCGCGGGGGGCGGAGCCGATGATGAGGCGTGCGTTCGGGGCCATGAACATCCCGAACCCCGAGCCGCACAATGCCATCCGCCATGCGATGTCGAAATAGCCGGGGTCTGCGGGCATGTACGCGATCAGCAGCAGCGCGCAGATCGAGACGCCCATCCCGATCCCACCGAGCAGCCCGGCCGGGTAGCGATCCGACAACCAGCCGGAGAGCGGCGCGACGAACATGTTGGCTAGCGGCCACGGCGCGATTGCCGCGCCGACCTCCGCCGCGCTGAACCCGTAGGCGTGCGTCAGGCGGAACGGGGTCGAGAGTAGCAGCGTCATCTGTGCGATGAACGCGGTGTAGGCACCGATCGCCGACAGCGCGAGCACTGGCCGGGCGAGCAGGTCGATCGGCAGGATCGGCTTGGTCTCGCCTTGCTCGCGCTTCACGAAGAACCAGCCGATGACGATGCCGGTCGCGACGATCGCGGCGGAGACGATCGGGCTGTCGCCGTGGACCGCGCTTTCCGCGCCGCCGATGACGAGGCCGATCATCGCCGCGCACATCACTGCGCCGAGCACGTCGAAGGGTTCGTCGTGTTTGCGTGGTTCGGGTAGCGCGCGGCCGAGCAGCAGCGACGCGATCGCGAACGGTACGGCGCTGGCGAACACCCAGGGCCAGGGGGCGATGGCGAGGACGAGGCCGCCGATCGTCGGGGCGAGTGCCGCGGAACTGGAGACGACGACCGAGTTGATGCCGAGCCCGCGTCCAAGTTGCTTGGTCGGGTAGATCGAGCGGATCAGTGCCGACGAGACGCTGAGCGCCGCCGCGGCACCCAGGGCTTGCGCGGCGCGGACAACGAGCAGGAACGGCAGGCTCTTCGCGAAGAAGCAGAGCAACGTCGCGACGGTGAAGATCAGCTGGCCGTATTGGTACATGCGCTTCAGGCCGATGCGGTCGCCGAGCCCGGAGAAGGGGAGCAGCGCCATCGCCAGGATCAGCTGGTAGACGGTGACGACGGTCACCACCGCGCTGCTGCCGACGTTCAGATCGCGCGCGATCGTCGGGAGTGCGACGGTGGCGATGCCGCCGTCGATGATCGTGAGCGCCGTGCCCGCCGAGATCGCGGCGATGGCGACGAAGCGGCGGGGCTTGGGCAGGCCGTCCTGCATTTTCTTGAACTCGCTTCGTTACCCCGGATCCTTCAACTTTCCTCAGGAGAGCCTTGTTCCGGGGACCACCGTGCCGCACAATCGACAGGATTTGTTATGCGGATCGGTGGACCCCGGAACAAGCCCGGGGTGACGGTAGGGAGTTGTATATGCGTGGTATCTTGTTTGCGACGGCGGCGACACTGCTTGCGGGGACTGCAGCCATTGCCCAAGTCGCACCGATGACCAAAACGAACACCGCCGCCGACCCCTATATCTGGCTCGAGGACAAGGACGGTGCGAAGCCGCTGGCCTGGGTCGAGGCGGAGAATGCGAAGACGTTGCCGCGGCTGCAGAACGATCCGCGCTACAAGACCTTCTATGCCGAGGCGCTCGCGATCGCGTCGGCCAAGGATCGCATCCCGATGCCGAACCAGATGTTTGGACGGATCTACAATTTCTGGCGCGATGCCGAGCATCCGCATGGGCTGTGGCGTTGGACGAGTGCTGCCGATTACGCGAGCGCGACGCCGAAATGGACGACCGCGCTCGATCTCGATGCGTTGGGCAAGGCCGAGGGCAAGCAGTGGGTGTGGAAGGGGTCGACCTGTCTCCAGCCCGAGGAGCGGCTGTGTTTGGTCGCGCTGTCGGAGGGCGGCGAGGACGCGGTGACGTATCGTGAGTTCGACCTGTCGACCGGCGCGTTCGTCGAGGGCGGCTTCATGCTGCCGAAGTCGAAGCAGGATGCGAGCTGGGTCGACAAGGATACGCTGCTGGTCGCGCGCGACTGGGGGGCGGGGACGACGACGCAGTCGGGCTATGCGTTCGTGCTGAAGCAGGTGAAGCGCGGCCAGCCGCTGACCGCCGCGACCGAGGTGTATCGCGGCGCGGCGACCGACCAGGGGGCGACCGGGGCGGACGTGCTGACCGACGAGAAGGGCAACCGGCTGGTCGTGATCCAGCGCCGCAAGACGTTCTTCGGCGCGGATAAGCTGGTGTGGACGCCGGCGGGGACGCGGCCTCTTGCCTTGCCCGACCGGACGTTTCCGGCGGGGATGATCGACGGGCAGGTGATCTTCTCGACCAGCGATCCGTGGGGCAAGATTCCCGAGGGGGCGGTTGCTTCGGCGCCGCTATCCGAGGTCGAGAAGGGGATGATCAACCCGACGATCGTGTTCGCACCGGGGCCGCGCCAGTCGGTCGACGGGATGGCGCTGACCAAGTCAAAGCTGTTGCTGGTAGTGTCGGACAATGTCCGTGGGCGCGCGTCGGTTTATACGCATGGGGCGGCGGGCTGGACCGCCAAGCCGATCGCGCTGCCCGACAATGCTTCGATCGATGTCGCGAGCACGACCGATCGTAGCGACGATGCGTATCTGACGGTCACCGGGTTCCTGACACCGACCTCGCTCTATTCGCTGGATGCGGCGACGGGTGCTGCGCCGAAGCCGATCAAGACTTTGCCGCCCAAGTTCGATGCGTCGAACGATGTGGTCGAGCAGTTCGAGGCGACGTCCACCGACGGGACGAAGGTGCCGTATTTCGTGGTCCACAAGAAGGGCATTGCGCTCGACGGGACGACGCCGACGATCATGACGGCGTATGGCGGTTTCCAGGTGTCGATGACGCCGAGTTATTCCGGGAGCACCGGCAAGCTCTGGCTGGAGCGGGGCGGGTCGTACGTGCTCGCGAACATCCGCGGCGGCGGCGAGTTCGGGCCAAAGTGGCATGACGCCGGGCGCAAGACCAAGCGGCAGGTGATTTACGACGACTTCGCGGCGGTCGCGAAGGACCTGTTTGCGCGGAAGCTGACGAGCCCGGCCAAGCTGGGGATCTATGGCGGGTCGAATGGCGGGTTGCTGATGGGGGTCGAGTTCAACCAGCATCCGGACTTGTGGAAGGCGGTGACGATCCAGGTGCCGTTGCTCGACATGATCCGGTACGAGGGGATCGCGGCTGGGGCGTCTTGGGTCGACGAATATGGCTCGGTGACGGTGCCGGCGGAGAAGGCGTTTCTCGAGACGATCTCGCCGTATCAGAACATCAGGAAGGGCGTTGCGTATCCGGAGCCGTATATCTGGACGACGACCAAGGACGACCGGGTCGGGCCGCAGCATGCGCGAAAGTTCGCGGCGCGGTTGAAGGAATATGGGCTGCCGTATCTGTATTACGAGGACACGGCGGGCGGGCATTCGGGCGATGCGGATATAGAGCAGGGGGCTCGGTTGCAGGCTTTGCAGATGACGTATTTCACGCAGAAGCTGGTCGGGCCGGCGAAGTAGAGCTTGTGATCCTCCCCCGCCAGGGGGAAGGTGCAGGCATCGTATGACGAGGGGGAGGAAGGGGAAACCTCGGTTCCGTGTCCTCCCCCTCCGTCACCTTCGGCGCCACCTCCCCTGGTGGGGGAGGATCGACCGTCGATCAGCGGCAGCGGACCTGGCTGTTGCTCTGCTCGACTGCACGCCCGGCGAGGCCACCCGCCGCTGCGCCCAGCAGCGAGCCGACGATCCGCGAACGGCCGCCGTCGATCACGTTGCCGAGGATGCCGCCACCGGCCGCGCCGATGATCAGCCCGGTCGTGCCGTCGTTGCGCTTGCAGTAATATTTGCCGTCCTGCCCGGCATAGACGCGGTCGTTGGTCGCCAGCGTGCGCTCCTGGTAGTTCGGGCCGGCGCGATAGTAGCGCGAGGGGTCGTAGTTACCCTCGTCGCGCTCGTCCGGATAGGCTTCCTGATAGCCGCCGCTGCGGTCTGGCGCGGTGCGATAGCCGCCCTGCGGCACATACCCGCCACGATTGCGGACCGACTGATAGCGATCGAATTCCTGGCGGAAGATCTGCAATTCGCTGTCGAGACGCGATTGGGCGGCGGCGAAGCGCGCGTCGTCGGCCTGCGACTGCGCGAGCGCGGGGGTGGCGGCGGAGAGGCAGGTAGCGGCGATCAGTGCAGCCGTACCGAGAAAACGCTTCATGATCCGGGTCCTTCAAAAAGGTCACAACGAGAGTGGGCGGCAGCATCGCGCCACCGCCCACTCGATTTCAAGAATTATCAGCGGCAGATCTGCACGCGGCGGTTGTGGCGCCATTCGGTGCGGCAGCGACGGTTGTTGTTCCAGTTGCGACGATCATGATCGCGACCACGATAACGACGGTCGTCGTGACGATCGCCGCGATGGTCGTTGTGGCGATAGTCGCGGCGGTCGCCACGATGGTCGCGGTGGTCGCCGCGATGATCGTTGTCGCGATACTGCTGGCTGTACCCGCGCTGTGCCTCTGCGGGAGCGGCGGCGCCGAGGCCGAGTGTCGCGAAGGCCAACCCGGCAGCGATGAGATGCGTAAACTTCATGAGATGTCCTCTCGAACCCGACAATCGGGATGCGCCGTTGATACGGCTATCGAGAGACATCGTTCCTGAACGGGGTTGTTGGCTGACGTACAGGTTGGGCGCGCCAGCCGGGGATCAGCCGGCCCTATGTTAGCCGGGGAGCCCTTCTATCACGAACACGCGGTAGTCGGCGCCCTTCAGGCGGTGCTGCAACGCGTCCTGATAGGCCGGGCTGTCATACCAGGCATGCGCCTCGGCCACGTCCGGGAATTCGAGGATCACGGCGCCCTCGACAGCCTGACCTTCGAGCGTCTCGACCGCGCCGTAGAACGCCAGTGGCTTCAGCGTGCGGCCTTCGCGGGCCAGGGGTGCCTTTGCCTGGTATTTCTTCATCTCTTCGGCATCGGTGACTTCGTTGCGCACGAATACGACATAGGCGGTCATCAACATTCTCCTTCTGCGGCGGCAGGGTGGCAGCGAATACACCTATGCCCGTCAAGATGCGCCTGGTTTCGGCCTAAACGCGCCGAGGCCGGCGATTGCCAGCCGTTGTGCGGGAATCGCGGTTTCGGCGAACGAGAAGCGCAGGTAGCGCGCGGTGGTCGGTCGGGCGAAGGCGATGCGCTGGGCGGCGAGCGCGTAGGCGATGTTGGGGAGTTCGCCCTTGGCGATGTCCTGCCACGTCTTGCCGTCGGTGCTCGCCTCGACCCGGTAGCCTTTCGGCGGGGCGGTGTTCGCCATCACCGCGCGCGACGGGATCAGGACGAAGCCGGCGAGCGTCTCGGTCGCGGCCAGGTCGATCGTGACCGAGGCGGGTGTGCCGGGCGCAGGCGCGGGCATGGTCCAGGCAGTCGCGCTGTCGTCGTCGAGTAGCGCCTTGGCACCCGGCGCAGTGGCGGTGACGATCGACCAGCGGCTGGTGACGACCGTGGTCGTATCGGTGTTTCGGACCGGAGCGACGGGCGCGGGTGCGACCTGGCGGAACAGCGCGACTTCGCTGATCGCGGGGCAGGCTGTGCCTTCGAGGATGCGAAGGCGGAGGCGTCGTGGAGCGATCGGCGTGTCCAGGCGGACGATGCGTTGCGGTCCGATTCCCGAATGCTCGGCGAGCTTGCGCCATTGTCCGCCGATCTCGGCGTCGATCGCGAACCGGGTCACGCGGATGCCGAGCGGGAGATACTCGCGGAGGCGGATGAGGTCGAACGATCGGCCCGGCGGGAGGTCGAGCGTCAGCGTCGGCGTGGTGACGGCGTCGGGCGTCGACCAATAGGTGTCGCGATTGCCGTCGAGCACCGTGCTGGCCGCATAGGTCTTCCCGCGGACGTGGCTGGCGGATGCGACCGCACCCTTGGCGAGATCGGTGGCGAAGGTCGCGGTTTGAGCAGCGCCGAACGACTTCAGCGTCTCGACGTCGATGTCGGCGAGGCGGCCGCGGCGGTCCGGCGGCAGGTTGAGGTTGAGGTTGGTGCCGCGACCGACCGACTCGTCGTGGAGCTTGATCAGGCGGGCGGGCGTCTTGACCTTCGAATCCTCGTCGGCGTGGTAGAACCAGCCGGGGCGGATCGAGACGTCGGTCTCCGCTGGCCACCAGAGCGGTGCGCCGCGCACGCCAGAATTGCCCTCGGACTGGACATAGGGATGGTTCGGCATGGTCGGCCAACACGGATCGCCGGCGACGCCATCCTCGTTCCCGACCCAGCGCAGGTCCGCGCCGAGCGGGTCGAAAGTGCAGGCCATCGGCTGGTGCTCGTGGACCAGCGCGACGATCGACGGCCAGTTATAGTATTTGGGCGCGTCGATCTTCCGCGTGTCGCGCGCGCCGCCGTAATAGCCGTCGCCGCCGTTCGCGCCGTCGAACCAGAATTCGAACAGCGTGCCGTAACGCGTGCAGAGTTCGACCACCTGCTTGCGGAAATACTCGACATAGGCGGGGCGGCCATATTCGGCGTGATTGCGGTCCCAGGGCGAGAGGTAGAGGCCGAAATCGAGACCAGCACGGCGCGTGGCGCGCTCCATTTCGCCGACGATGTCGCCCTTGCCGTCCTTGTAGGGACTGTTGCGGATGCAGTGTTCGGTCAGCATTGTCGGCCAGAGGCAGAAGCCGTCATGATGCTTGGCGGTCAGGATGATGCCGCGCATGCCGCCCGCTTTTGCAGCTGCAACGATCTGGTCGGGCGAGAAGTCGGTCGGGTCGAAGAGCTTCGGATCCTCGTCGCCATAGCCCCATTCGCGATCGGTGAAGGTGTTGATCGAGAAATGGACGAACGCGTATTGCTCGCGCGCGTGCCAGGCGAGTTGGCGCTTCGAGGGCGTCGCACCCCAGGGTTTCGGCGCGGTGTCGCGGCCGGCACCGATCGCGGGCGTGGCGGTGGCGGCTAGACTCGAGGCGAGCAGCAGGCGGCGGGAAACTTCGGTCATCATCGTCTCCGGGAGGTATCAGGCAGCGGGCTGGCCGAACGAGGGCGGTCGGTCGGCGAGCCTGGCGCCGAATGCAGGGTTCGGCGTGGCGGACATGGTGAAGCGCAGCGTGCCGCCAGCCGCGAGATCGGCGTGCGATATCCAGCTTTTCGTCCACGGCTTGCCGTTCCACTGGACAGCCGCGACATAGGGCGTGTCGGCGCGGTTGCCCGGAGCTTCGACGACCAGCTTGCGACCCTTGCCGACGCGGACCTCGGCGTGGGTGAACAGCGGCGAGCCGAACACGTAGACCGCCGCGACCGGATCGACCGGATAGAAGCCGAGTGCGGACATCACGAACCAAGCGCTCATCTGGCCGCAATCGTCGTTGCCGATGATCCCGTCGGGTGCGTTGCGGTACATCGTGTCGAGCAGCTTGCGGACCAACGCCTGCGTCTTCCACGGCTGGCCGACATAGGCGTAGAGATACGGCACGTGCTGATCGGGTTCGTTGCCGTGCGCATATTGGCCGAGCAGCCCGGAGATGTCGGGCGGCGCATCCTTGGGCAGCGTCGACGGCGCGGCGAACAACGCGTCGAGCCTTGCGGCAAACTTCGCGTCGCCGCCGAAATGCGCGATCTGGCCGTAGAGGTCGTGCTGGTTGAGGAACGTCGTCTGCCAGCCATTCGCCTCGGTATAGTCGCGGTAGCGCTTGGTGTGGCCGAGCTGGATCGGGTCGTAGGGCGTCAGCCAGCTGCCGTCGGCGAGCTTTGGTCGGGCGAGGCCGATCGCGGGATCGAGCACGTTGCGGTAGTTGCGGCTGCGGAGACGCAGGCGATCGGCGTCTTCTTTCGCGCCGGCCTTGCGCGCGAGCGTCGCCATCGCCCAGTCGTCATAGGCGTATTCCTGAGTCCGGCTGACCGACTCGTCGACGACGTCCGCTGGGAGATACCCGCGCTCGATATACGTGCCGCGCGCGCGACTGTTGACCAGGTCGGGGGCGGCGGCGTCGAAGGCGCGCGTGCGGATCGCGGCCCATGCTGCGGCATAGTCGGCGTCGATCCCCTTTGCCGCGGCCTCGGCCATGATCGCGACCGAGTGCCAGCCGATCATCGTGCCGGTCTCGACCCCCTGGAGTGGCCAGCAGGGTGGGCCGTACGCGCTTTGCTGCGTCTGGCGGATCAGGTCGCGGACCAGCGACTTCGCGCGATCGGGGGCGACCAAGGTCAGCAGCGGGTGGAGCGTGCGATACGTGTCCCAGGTCGAATAGGTGCTGTACGCCTGCTCGCCGGCGGGGACGCTGTGGACCTCGCGATCGAGCCCGACATAGCGGCCGTCGACGTCGGAGAAGAGCGTCGGCGCGATCATCGCGTGGTAGAGCGCGGTGGTCATGATGACGCGGGCGTCGTCGGTGCCGCCCTCGACCTTCACAACCTTGAGCGTGTCGGCCCAGTTCCGGATCGCCTGGCGTCGCGCGACGTCGAACTCGCGGAAATAGGACGCGGCGAGGTTGGTCCGCGCGCCGGCCATGTCGACTGCGGAGACGGCGGTGCGGACGACGATCGGTGCGGCGCCCGCGTTGTCGTAATGCAACACCGCGCGGACGCGGTCGGCGGTGACGATCGCGCCGTTGACGCTCTGCGTGTCGGCGTAGAGCGTGATCCGGTCGGGCTTAGGGGACACGTGCATCGCGAAGTGGATGCGGCGGCCCTTCGCCCAGCGGAACGTCCGGCGGCTGCCGGTGAGCGTGCCGTCGGTGTCGAGCTCGATCCGGCTCTCGTCGATCAGCGGACCTTCGCCGGGGCGGCTGTCGCGGTAGTTGCCGAGATCGACCAAGAGATGGCCGGGGCCGGCGGGGAAGTGATGACGCTGCCACCCGACGCGCGTCTCCGCGGTCAGTTCGGAGCGGACGCCGTTGCCGAGCGTGACGGCGTAATAGCCGGGCTCGGTGACTTCCTGCGTGTAAGTCTGGCGATAGCCTTCGCCGGGCTTGTCGGGTGCGCCGGGCAGCAGCTTGACCACGCCGCGGCCGGGGACGACGAGCACGTCCATCAGGTCGGCGATGCCGGTCCCCGACAGATGCGTATGCGAGAAGCCCATCATGGTCGGGTCGCCGTGATGATACCCTGAGCAGTTCGCCCAATTCTCGGTGTCGGTGTCGGGGCTGACCTGGACCATCCCGAACGGCATCGTCGCACCGGGATAGGTATGGCCGTCGCCGCCGGTGCCGATCCAGAGATTGGGCGCGGCCTTTGCGGATCGTGCGGCGGCGGGGATCGCGCCGGCGATCGCCAGCGCACCGCTGGAGCCGAGCAGGGCGCGTCGGGTGATCTTCATAGGGCGCTCACCAATAATGCGGGGCGGGTGTTCGCAAGCTGAACGATCAGTTCCCCGAACAGCCCGTTGGCCCAGGCGAACCAGGACCGCGTGAACTTGGCGGGATCATCCTTGTCGAACGCCTCATGGATGAAGCCGGTGTCGGCATCGGTGTCGCGCAGCATCCGCAGGCACGCGCGGACGGTCGCGTCGTCTGCGCCCGCCAACGCGCGGACGATCAGCGACATCGGCCAGATCTGGCCGAGCCCGACATGCGGTCCGCCGATGCCCTCGGCCTTGGTGCCCTTGAAGAAATAGGGGTTGGCGTCGCTCCAGGCGGCATTGGCCGTGCGGCGCCAGAGGGGATCAGTGGCGGGGACGCAGCCCATATAGGCGAGGGCGGAGAGTGACGGCACGTTGGCGTCGTCCATGAAGACCGCGTTGCCGAAGCCGTCGACTTCGAAAGCCCAGACCTCGCTGCCGTCCCGCAGGCGCATCCGGCCGTGCGCGACGAGCGCCGCCTCGACTTCGTTCGCCAGCGCGGTCGCATCGGCGGCGAGCGCGGGGTCGTGGCGCGCTTCGTTGGCGACGACCGCGAGTTCGCGCAGGGTGGTGACCGCGAACAGGTTGGACGGGATCAGATACGGGTAGACGCAGGCATCGTCCGAGGGGCGGAAGCCGCACTGGATCAGGCCGTTGGGCTTGGCGGGATTGCCCCAGCCTTCGAGCGCCATCGTCTCGGTGTTACGGTTCGAGGATCGGAGGAAGCTGTAAGGGCCGCGGCCGTCCTTGCGCTGTTGTTCGCGGTAGGTGCGGATGCTCGCGCGAGCGGCTTCGGCCCAGGTCGCGTCGAACGGCGTGGCATCACGCGTCGCCTGCCAATAGCCGTAGGCGAGACGCATCGGATAGCAGAGCGAGTCGATCTCCCATTTGCGCTCCGCGACGCCGGGTTTCATTTCGGTCTGATCCTTCAGCGCCCAGCTGAGGTTGGTCTTCGCCGTCGGGCTTTCCATGAACGCGTTGGCGTAGGGGTCGATCAGGATCGAGCGCGACTGGCGAGCGATCAGGCCGCGGAAGAGCGTGCGCAGGGCAGGGTCTTCACGGACGAGATGGAGATAGGGGCGAAGCTGCGCGGAGCTATCGCGGAGCCACAGGCAGGGGATGTCGCCGGTGATGACGAACGCGTCGGGCGCGCCGCCGATCGTCGACATGCGAACCGTGGTGTCGAGCGTGTTCGGGTAGCAGTTGCCGAACATCCAGCGGAGCTTCGGGTCGCCGATCCGGGCCGAGACACGCGCGATCTCGCGTTCGACCGAGCGGCTGGTGAAGTTGCGATCGCCGAGTGCGGGGCGCTTGCTGGGGAGCGAGGGGCGGGCGGCGAAGGCGGGTGTGCCGACGAGCGCGAGGCCCCCGGCGACGCCGCCCGCCATGACGGTGCGGCGGTCCATGGTCGACGCGCTCACTTGGGCAACTCCACCGTCGTGCCGGTGATCATCAGGTCGCTCCATTGGCCCGCGCCGTCGCCGGGCTGGCCGCCGCCGATATAGAGGCGGTAGGCGCCGGGGACGATCGTCCGCGTGCCGTCGCGTGCGACGCTGCTCATCGATCGCGGATCGATCGTGAGCGGTACGGTGCGCGACTGGCCGGGCTTCAGCGCGACGCGGCCGAAGCCGACGAGCTGGCGCTGGAGGACGGGTGTGGTCGGGCCGCCGGCCTTCGCTGCGGGTGCGACTAGGTACGCCTGGACGACTTCTTCGCCTGCACGGTTGCCGGCGTTCGACAGCTTCGCGGTGACGGTGAGCGGTTGGCCGGCAGCGACGCTGAGCGCTGGCTTCGTCGCGGCGTAGGCGAAGTTGGTGTAGCTCATGCCGTGGCCGAAGCCCCAGAGCGGCGTGCCGGTGAAGTAGCGGTAGGTGCGCTCCTTCATCGTGTAGTCGGTGAACGCGGGGAGGTCGCTGGTGGTCTTGTAGAAGGTGACGGGGAGGCGGCCCGACGGGTTGTTGAGCCCTGCCAGCGTCTCGGCGATCGCGGTGCCGCCGGCCTGGCCGGGATACCAGGCAGCGAGGATCGCGTCGGCCGATGCCGGATCGACCGCGACCGCGCTGCCGCTGGTGAGGACGAGGACTACGGGCTTGCCGGTGGATTTCAGTGCTTCGAGCAGGCGGACCTGCGCTGGAGGAAGTCCGATGTCGGTGCGGTCGCCGCCGACGAAGCCGGGGACGCTGACCGAGAGTGCTTCGCCTTCGAGATCGGGCGACAGGCCCATCACCGCGACTACGACGTCGGCATCGCGGGCGGTGGCGACGGCCTGGTCTATCAACGGCTGTGCGGACGGGCTCCAGAGCAAGCGGACGCCTTCGTCGTCGCTGCGGTGATCGAGTTCGAGGCGGAACGGGACGGGCTTGCCGTCGCTGGTGAGCGTGACCTCGACGCGGCCCTTCTTGACCTCGCCGGCCGAGAGCTGGCGGTCGCCGATCCAGAGCCGGACCGCGTCGTGCGTCGAGCAATCCTTCCAGCAGGCGGGGACATCGACGACCAGCGGATAGGTGCCGGCGGCGGGGGGCGTGAAGGTCCCGGTCCAGCGGACGCCGAACGTCTTGGCGATACCGGGCGCGGGGCTCGCGCGGTTGTGGTCGATGTCGATGTGGCGGTCAGTGCGCGTCAGGGTCGGTGCGCCGACGCCGGCCTGCGCGGCGAAATACTCGGTCTTCAGGCCGCCGACGAAGACGGTTTCGGGGACGGGCACGGCTGCACCGTCGGCGAGCGACGAGCCTTGCGCGTAGCGGACGTTGGCGGCGCCGAACTGCTTGCGGATGCCCTCCAGCGGGGTGACGGGCGCGACCGCGGTGCCGTGGTAATTGCCTTGCAGCACGCCGAGATCGTCGGCGTCCGCGCCAATCACCGCGATCCGGCTGCCGGGCTTCAACGGCAGGCGGTTCGCGTCGTTCTTGAGCAGGACGATCGATTTCCGCGCGGCGTCGAGCGCCAGGGCGCGGTGGGCGGGGGTGTCGACCTGATCGGTGCCAATGCTGCGCCACGGATTGGCCGCGCCGAATACCGTGCCGAGCGCGCGGCGGGCTTCGAGCGAACGGATCAGCGCGGTGTCGACCTCGGCTTCGGTGACGAGACCCTGGCGGACCGCAGCGGGGAGAGCGGCGTAGGCGCTGCCGCAATTGAGATCGGTGCCGCCCTTTATTGCGGCGGCGGCTGCGCCTGCGGCGTCGAGGCGGTAGTGGTGGTATAGGCTGATGTTCGACACCGCGTCGCAGTCCGACACGGTGAAGCCCTTGAACCCCCAGTCGCGCCGTAGCCGGTCGTTCATCAACGCGGACGACGCGCAGGCGGGGACGCCGTGGATCGAGTTGTACGCGCACATCAATGACTGCGCCTTGCCCTCGGTGACGGCGAGCCGGAACGCGGGGAAGTAGGTCGCCTCCAGGTCGTAGGGGCTGGGATCGACGTCGAAGCTGTCGCGTCCGGCTTCGGGGCCGCTGTGGACCGCGAAATGCTTGGGGGTGGCGATGACTTTCGGGTGCAGCGGGTCGGGGCCCTGCAACCCGTGGATGAACGCGACGCCAAGGCGGCCGGTCAGATACGGGTCCTCGCCATAGGTCTCCTGGCCGCGGCCCCAGCGTGGGTCGCGGAAGATGTTGATGTTGGGCGACCAGATCGTCAGCCCTTCGTAGATCTTGCGGTTAGCGCCGACGTCCTGCGCATTGAAGCGCGCGCGCGCCTCGGTCGCGACGACGTCGCCGATCTTTGCGACCAGCGCGGTGTCCCAGGTCGCGGCCATGCCGATCGCCTGCGGGAAGACGGTCGCGTGGCCGTTGCGTGCGAGGCCGTGGAGTCCCTCGTTCCACCAGTCATAGGCGGGCAGGCCGGCCTTCGGATCGGCGGGCACGGTGCTCTGCAACTGCGCCGCTTTTTGTTCGAGCGACATTTGCGCGACGGCGGTTGCCACCGGGTCGGCGGACGCGAGCAGGAGCCAGATCATCGGGCGAGGGTCCTCAGGATAAGCGCTTTTCGCAAGGTGGTGGCGGAGGCGTCGGAGACGACATGGATGGTGACGCTCTCGCCCGGCAACAGATCGAAGCCGTCGTCGGACGGCTGGGCCGCGACTGCGCCGAAATCGAGCATGACGGCGCGGGCCAGGTTGGTCGCGGTGATCTTGACGTCGGTGCCAGTCCAGCGAACGCTGAGGCCGGGGTCGGGGTACGCCATGTCCTTCGGGAGCGCGCGTTCGATGATCGCACGGCTCGTGCCGCCGTTGTCGAGTTGCAGATCGGCGACCGCGTAGCTGGCGGTCGGCGCGGCGGTCCCGAACAGCGCGTCGTCGGAGAGCGTTGCGACCAGTCTCGACGAGAGCGGCTCGAGCATCAGCGCGGCGGTGGTGTCCTTCAACACCTTGCCGTCCATCGTCATCGTCCGCACCCGCCAGCGAGAGTCGACCAGCGTCGTCGCGTCGGAGATCAGCGAGATACGCGTCGCGCCGTCTTTCCGCTCGGCGACGATCGCTTGCGGCGCAAAAAACCGGCGGGCGGCGTAGTTGAGCAGCTTCCACCGGCCGGCATGATCGATGCTCGCCCAGCTGATCGAAGGCCAGACGTCGTTGAGCTGCCAGTAGAGCGAGCCCATCGTCACCGGGCGACAGGCGCGGTGGTGCGAGGCGGCGATGCGGATCGCCTCAGCCTGGTTGACCTGCGTCAGGTAGACGAGATCGGCGAAATCGCGCGCGGGGCGCAACCGATCGCGCAGGTACATCATCAGCCGCTCATTGCCTTCGCCGGCGAGGAACTTCTGGTGCGCCTTCATCACCGGGCTGTCCGCCGTGAGCGCGCCCTTGCCGGCGAATTCGCGGATCGTCGACAGGTCGGGCATCGACTGGAAGCCGTATTCGGACATGAAGCGCGGGCAGCTGTCGAGATAGTTCTCGACCGGCTTGGAGCCCGACCAGACGTCCCAGAAATGGCGGTCGCCGTCCTTGTCGGTGTCGACCGGCCCCTCGTAATTGGTCGAGGGCGAGCCCGGCCAATAGGGTGTGCCGGGGGCGTTGCGCGTCACGGCTTCGCGCAGCACGCGGTCGAACAGCACGGCCATGCCGGCGCCGATGCGCTCCTGCTCGTCGGCACCGACGGCCTTCTTGAACGCTTTCCGGTCGGACCAGTTTTCCCAGCCCGACAGGACCTCGTTGCCGCCGGCCCACAGCACGACGGAAGGGTGCGATCCGATCCGCGCGACCTGTTCCTCGGCCTCGATCCGGACGTTCTCGCGGAAGGCGGCGTCGGGCGGGGTGACGCTGCCGCCGAACATGAAGTCCTGCCACACCATCAGGCCCATGCGGTCGGCGATGTCGTAGAACGCGTCGTCGAGGTAGGTCCCGCCGCCCCAGATGCGGACCATGTTCATGTTGGCGTCGCGCGCGCCCTTCAGGATGGTCTCCATGTATGCGGGCGTGACGCGCGCCGGGAAACTGTCGAACGGGATGATGTTCGCGCCCTTGGCGAAGATCGGCGTGCCGTTGACCTTGAACCCGAAGCTGCCGTCCTTGCGGATCAGCTCGACCGTGCGCAGGCCGATCCGCTTCGTCACGCTGTCTTCGGGCGTCGGCTCCGCGCCGCCCAGCGATGCGGTGACGGTATAGAGCGGCTGCGCGCCGTAACCGACCGGCTGCCAACGTTTCGGATCCGCGATCGCCAGCGGGATCGAGACCGCGTTGTTGCCCTTGACGAGCGTCACCGTCCGGTCGACCGAGACCGTCTTGCCATCCGGCCCGGCGACCGCGGCGCGGATCGTCGCGACGCCGGGCGTCTCGACGGCGATGTCGAGCTTGGCGGACAGCCGCGCCTCGGTCGGCGTTAGCGCCTCCTGATCGACGCGGAGCGTGTCGATCCGCGCGTCGTCCCAGATCTCCAGCCGAACCGGCCGCCAGATGCCGGTGTTGACGATACGGGGACCCCAGTCCCAGCCGTAATTGTATTTCGGTTTGCGGATGTAGGGCGAGGTCTGCTTGCCCTTCGGCTCGTCGCCGAACGCGCTGTCATATTCGCCGGGCAACGGGTTCTTCTCGGCGAGCACCATCGGCTGGAGCGTGCGGATCGGCGATGCGATCGTCACCAGCACCTCGTTGCGCCCGATCTTCAGCACCGGCTGCGCATCCACGCGCCAGCGCCGATGCGCGTTGTCGGTGGTCAGCAGGACCGTGCCGTTGACGCTGACCGTCGCGAACGTGTCGAGACCGTCGAATACGAGGTCGAGGTGATTGCGCTGCATCATCGCCGGGGTGACGTCGAACACGCGGCGGAACTGCCACTTGGTCAGCCCGGCCCACTGGATCGCCGCCTCGTTGGTGCCCTTGAACGGATCGGGCACGCGGTGCGCCGCGATCAGGTCCTGCTGCACCGATCCGGGGACGGCCGCGGGCAGCCACTTGGCCTCGCGCTTGTGCGCGGCGATCGCGGCGGTGTCAGTGGGGTCGATCCGCACCTGCCATGCACCGTCGAGCGGCACGACGGTCTTGGGCGAGGCGAGCGCAGGCGCGGCGAGCGCGATCAGGGGGAGGACGAACCAGCGACGCATCAGCGTGTCTCCGACAGGGTCATGCGCTCGACCGCGTAGAAGGGGTCGGACGTGGGGGCGGTGAATTGGAGGCAGACGTCGCGGTCTCCGGTGATCGTCGGCAACGTCCCCTTCACGCTGAAGCGGGTCGGCGCGGTCTTCGGATCGGGCAGCGGGAAGGTACCGGCGATCACCGGTTTCGAGCCCTTCACGGTGCAGCCGACCAGCACCATCAGCTCGCCATGCGGCGTCACGTTGTAATGCTGGCGGACCTTGGTGACGTCATGCGCGAGGCCCCAGTTGCGCGGCAGGCGGGCGATATCGATCGTGAACCCCTTGGCGACATCCATCGGCGCGGCGGGGTAGGCGGTGCAGGTGTCGAAGATGTCGGCGTTGAACACCGGCGCATTGCCCTGTGCTTCCGAGGTTAGCGGCAGGCGCAGGCCGAGAGATCCCTTGGGGCAAGCGATCATGTCGGACGCGGTGCGCGTGAGTAGCGCCTGGCGCCCGGTCTCGAACAGGCGGGGTTCGGCGACCGGCTGGCCACTCGCATCGAACGCGGCGGCGCGGATCGCCACGCCGGGCTTTACCGAAAGTGGCGCGGTGTAGGCGGGCGAGCGTGCGGTCGGGATCTTCCCGTCGAGCGTGTAGCGGATCGTGCCGTACGGCGCCTGCGTGGCGAGGACGACTTTCGCGCGGTTGGTGCGGAGCGCATCGCCGCGCGTGCCGTCGAGCGTGTAGCCGACCGCGAACGCACTGTCCGCGACCTCCAACCCCGACTTGCGCCAGCGCCGGATCTGCGGCTGGACCCGGTCGAGGAAACTGGCGAAGTCGCGCTTGTCCTTGCCCGACCAGGTGATCTCCGCGAGCGCGGCGGCGCGCGGGAAGATCAGGTGCTGCATCTGGTACGGCGTGACGATGTATTCGCTCCACAGATTGGCCTGCGCGCCGAGCACGTGCTGCGCCTTGTCCGCCGAGATGCCCGTCGGCGTCGGCTCGTAATTGTAGACCGTTGCGAGCGACTGGATTGCGAGGCGGCCGGGTGGTTCGTCGCGGCGATCGCTTTGCAGATTGTCGAAATACAGCGTCGGGGCGGGCGACAGCACGACGTCGTGGTTCTGATTGGCGGCATCGACCGCGCCCTTTTCACCACGCCACGACATCACTGAGGCCGACGGGGGCAGGCCGCCTTCGAGTATCTCGTCCCAGCCGATCAGGCGACGCTTCTTGCTCGCCAGATAGGTGCCGAACTGGTCGATCATCCAGCTTTGCAGACCGTTCTCGTCCTTGATGCCAAGCTTCGCCATCTGCGCCTGCACCTCGGGGCTGCGTTCCCACTGGTCCTTGACCGCCTCGTCGCCGCCGAGATGGATATAGGTGCCGGGGAACACCGCCATGAGTTCTTCGAGCACCGTCTTAACGAACGCGATGCCCTTGGGGCCGGGGTTGAAGAGGTAGGGGTTGACGCCCCATGCGTTGCTGACTTCAGGCGTGTCGCCGATCACGCCGAGGTCTGGATAGGCCGCGACGAGCGCCTGCGCATGGCCGGGCAGGTCAATCTCGGGAACAATCACGATGCCGCGTTCGGCGGCATAGGCGACCAGTTTGCGCAGTTCGTCCTGCGTGTAGAAACCGCCGACGCGCGTGCCGGGTGCTTCGCCGGTCGAGGGGCTGGTGCGGATGCTGCCGATCTCGGTGAGCTTGGGATAGGCCTTCACCTCGAACCGCCAGCCCTGGTCGTCCGACAGATGGAGGTGAAGCGTGTTGAGCTTCACCGATGCCATCTGGTCGACGATCGCGTAGATCGACGGCAGCGACTGGAAATGCCGTGCGGTGTCGACCATCAGCCCGCGCCAGCCGAAGCGGGGGGCGTCGTCGATCGTCACCGCGGGGATGCGGATCGGCTGGCCGAACGCGCGATCGGGGCTGATGAGCTGGGCGAGCGTCATCGCGCCGTAGAGAAGCCCGGCGTCGCCCGATGCGGTGATCGTGGCACCGGACGTGTCGACGGTCAGCCGGTAAGCTTCGGCGCCCTTGATCGCGGCATCGCGGACGAAGCGGATATTGCCGTTAGGCGACGTCTGGAGAGCGAGCCCGCGCTCGGTCTTAACATGCGCGATGAGCAGGCGCGCGGCTGCGGAGGCACCCGCGTCGGATGGATCAGCCGCGATCGTCGTACCGTTCGCGATCGTGAAGCTGCCGGCGGTGCGCGTGATCGCCGAAGGTTGCGGTACCAGTGGCAGGCGGTCCTGCGCCTGGGCAGGGATCGCGCAGAGAGCGGCAGGAAGCAGTGCCGTCGCCGTCAGCCAGCGCCCGGCATTTCGGTTCGCGGTTGCACGCATGTCGACTGCTCCCTGTATCGGCTCCTGACGGCCGCTGGTCGAGGAATGTAACCAATATAAGTCCAGACACAACCCCGTCATTTGACAGCAAGCTTGTCCTGCTATGACAGGAGATCGGACGTGGGGCGGTCAGGGGACATACCAATATGGCCCATGGATTTAGTCTGGTTGCCCACCACGCGGTCCTTGGCTACGCTACCATAAGGGACGCGGCAAGGCTCGCTTTGAGCTGCCGGTCGGAGGGGGAATACATGGCGTTTTCCGATGACATCGGACGCTTTCGCAAGGGAAATCCATCGCCGCTCTACCTCCAGTTGCAGGAACTGATCCGCAACGCGATCGGCGAGAAGCTGTTGGTACAAGGCAATGCGATCCCGGCCGAGCGCGATCTCGCGATCGAGTACGACGTATCGCGGATCACTGTGCGCAAAGCGATCGGCGGACTGGTCGAGGAGGGGCTTCTTACGCGCAGGCGCGGCGCGGGGACGTTCGTTGCCGGGCGCGTCGAGAAGAGCTTCTCGAAGCTGTCGTCGTTCAGCGAGGACATGGCGGCGCGGGGCCGCACGTCGAGCAGCAGCTGGATCTCGCGCTCGGCGGGGCAGGTGAACCCGGAGGAAGCGATGGCGCTGGGGTTGTCGCCGGGGGCGGCGGTGTTCCGCTTCAACCGCATACGCTATGCCGACGAAGAGGCGATGGCGCTCGAATTCTCGACGATCGCGGGATATTGCCTGCCGTCGGTCGAGGTGGTCGATGACTCGCTCTACACCGCGCTCGAGAACGCCGGGAGCCGGCCGGTACGCGCGCTGCAACGCCTGCGTGCGGTGCCGTTCGGGGGCGAGCATGCGCGGATGCTGGGCGTCGACGCGGGCCATGCCGGGCTGTTGATCGAACGCCGCGGCTTCCTGCGCGATGGCCGGGCCGCGGAGTTCACGCGCTCCTATTACCGCGGCGATGCGTACGACTTCGTCGCCGAACTCGCCGATATCTGACCTTTAATACCGAGAGTACCGATGAACCGACGTGAGCTTCTTGTTGGCACGGCGGGCGCCGGTGCTTCTCTGGTCGTGGGGCCGATCGAGGCTGGGTTTGCGGCCAGCGTCAAGGCGCAGGGCAGTGCCGGCGCGCTGCCCATGCCGCAGCCGTCGCGAACCCTGCCGTCGCGCGCGCTGGTGCAGGACCCGTCGCGAACGCTGATCGAGCGCGGGTGGCTGTTCCACGAGGGCGACGTGATCGCACCGCCGCCCGAAGGTCACAATGCGACGTATCTGAGCGTGAAGGCCGGCAACGCACTCGGCGCCGCGGCGATGGCGTATGACGATTCCGACTGGCAGTCGGTTCGGTTGCCGCATGACTGGGCCTCCGCGCAGCCGTTCGTGAAGACCGCAAGCGTGTCGCAGGGCTTTCGCGCGCGGGGGATCGGTTGGTACCGACGGACGCTGCGGCTCGATCCGGCGGACCGCGGCAAGACGATCGGGCTGCAGTTCGACGGGATCGCGACTAATGCGACGGTCTGGGTCAATGGCAGCGTCGTCGCACACAACTGGTCGGCGTATAACAGCGTCGAGATCGACCTGACGCCGTTCGCGCGGTTCGGCGACGACCTCAACGTCATCGCGGTGCGCGTCGATGCGCAGGCGATGGAGGGCTGGTGGTACGAAGGCGCGGGGATCTATCGCCATGCGTGGCTGATCCGCCGTGCGCCGGTGGCGATCGTGACGGACGGCGTGCACTGCGATCCGAGGCGCGCCGTGAATGGCGCGTGGAGCGTGCCGGTCGAAGTGAAGCTCGGCAGCATCGATCGCGCGTCGGTCGGCGTGACGGTGGATGTCGCGCTGGTGGATCCCGACGGCAAGCGCGTGGCGGGCGCGCAGGCGACCGCGACGGTCCTGCCGCTCGAGCGCGCGACCGCGATGGTCACGCTGACCGTGCCTGCGCCGCGCATTTGGTCGATCGAGACGCCGACGCTCTATACCGTCGTGACGCACGTCCTGCGCGACGGCGCGATCGTCGACGAGCGGCGTATCCCGGTCGGCTTCCGCACGATCCGGTTCGATGCGGACCGCGGCTTCCTGCTCAACGACAAATCGGTAAAGCTGAAGGGCGTATGCCTGCATCAGGATCACGCCGGCGTCGGCACTGCGATCCCCGATGCGCTGCTGCGCTGGCGGCTGGAGCGGCTGAAGGCGATGGGCTGCAACGCCATCCGCTGTTCGCACAACGCGCCGGCCGCCGAACTGCTCGACCTGTGCGACGCGATGGGCTTCGTCGTGATGGACGAGAACCGCCAGTTCAATCCCGCGCCCGATTACATGGCGCAGCTCGAATGGATGGTCCGCCGCGATCGCAACCACCCGAGCGTGATCCTGTGGTCGGTGTTCAACGAGGAACCGATGCAGGGTACCGAGGCGGGTGTCGAGATGCTGCGGCGGATGGCGCACGCGGCGCATGCGCTCGACGACAGCCGGCCGGTGACGGGCGCGATGAACGGCGCGTTCTTCGATCCGATCAACGTGTCGAGCATTTTCGACGTCGTCGGCTTCAATTATTACCAGGGCGACTACGACCGGTTCCACCAGCTCAACCCGACCAAGCCGATGACGAGTTCGGAGGATACCAGCGCCTATGAAACGCGCGGTGCCTTCGCGAGTGATCCGGCCGCGCATGTCCAGTCGTCCTACGACGTCGAGGCGGCGAGCTGGGGCGATACGCACCGCGCGACGTGGAAGAAGATCGCCGATCGCCCGTTCGTCGCGGGTGGGTTCGTGTGGACCGGGTTCGATTATCACGGCGAACCGACGCCGCACGAATGGCCGACGATCTCCAGTTTCTTCGGCATCCTCGACCTGTGCGGGTTCCCGAAGACTGCGTTCGATATCCACCGCGCGCATTGGGTCGACGACACGCCGGTCGTCAGTTTGACGCCGCACTGGACTTGGCCGGGACGCGAGGGGCAGCCGGTCGTGGTGCTGGTGATGAGCAATGCCGCGCGCGTCGAGTTGCGGCTGAACGGTCGGAAGGTTGGCGAGCAGGCGGTCGACCGGATCATGGGCAACGAGTTCAGCGTGCCCTACGCGCCGGGGCGGATCGAGGTCATCGCGATGCGCGGCGGCAAGATCGTTGCTACCGCCGCGCACGAGACCGTGGGCAAGCCGGTCGCGTTGCGGCTGACGCCGGCGCGGACCGTGATGGCGGGCGACGACGAGGATACGCAGCCGGTGACGATCGACGCGATCGATGCCGCCGGGCGCCACGTACCGACCGCGAACCTGCCGACGCGGTTCTCGGTCGATGGCGCGGCGATCATCGGTGTCGGCAATGGCGATCCGAACAGCCATGAGCCCGAGAAGGGCAATGCGCGGTCGTTGTTCAACGGGCTGGCGCAGGTCATCGTGCAGGCGGGGACGGGGCGAGGGCGGATCGTGATGACCGCGACTGCGCAGGGATTGAAGCCGGCGCGGCTGGTGATCGACCGGGCAGCGATCGCACCGCGGGCGCAAATGGCCGCGACCTATGGCGGGCAGGCGATCCGGGAGTGGCGTCGTTCGCCGGCGTTCGCTGCACGGCCGGATCCTGCGCTGGCGCCAATCGATGGCGACAATAACAGCTGGGCGTTCGTGCGGAGCGGTACGCCGGTCCAGGCTGTGGCGGAGGGGCGTTGGCGACTCTACCGCGCGAGCGTTACGCCGTGGCGGCGGATCGGCGTGGAGGGCGGCATGATCCGTTTCGCCGCGATCGCGGGCAAGGCCGAGCTGTGGGTCGATGGCCGGCGGCTCGCGTCGAAGGCGGGTGCCGAGGTTGGGCCGCTGGAGGCGGCGTTGCCGGCTGGCGGCCGCGTGCGTCAGATCGTGCTTGTGGTGGAAGCGGCTGCGGAGGGGGTTTCGGGTATCGTCGGGCCGGTGTCACTGGAACCGCTAGCGCGCTGACGCCGCAATTTACTGAATCCTCCCCCGCCAGGGGGAGGTGTCGCCGAAGGTGACGGAGGGGGAGGACACGGAACCTCTGCTCCGTGTCCTCCCCCTCCGTCTGGCAAGTGCCAGCCACCTCCCCCTGGCGGGGGAGGATCAGTGGTCTAGCGGGCCAGCGTCGTCAGGACTGCGTCGGTCGCGAGCACGTGAAGCTGGCCTGGCGCGGGGCGGGCGATTGCGCGGATACCGAGCTTTGCCAGCGCCCTATCGTCCGCTAGCGCTATATCACCGAGCTGGACGCGTAGTCGGCCGGTATGGCGGCTGGCGCCAAGGACATTCGCCGCTCCGCCGAGTGCACTTTCCGTTATGGATGAAAGGGCGATCGTATCCTCCGCTACAGTCGCGGCAGGCTTGATCGCCACATCACCACCCAGCGCCAACGCATCGCGGATTTCCATCGAGACGACATCAGCGATCGGCCCGAGCACGACCTGGAGCGCGGAGTTTGACGGGCGCAGGATGCCGCGCGCGCCGAGTGCCTTCAGCGCGGCATCGTCGACCGCGGACTGGTCCACGACGATCAGCCGCAACCGCGTCGTGCACGCGCTCACCGTGGTCAGGTTCGCCCCGCCGCCGAGCGCCTGCGCGAACGCCGCACCGCGCCCGCCTGAAACCGGGGGCGCTACGGCCGCGACGGTTTCGGCTTCACGTCCGGGAGTCGCGAGGTCGAACTTGCGGATGAAGAAGCGGAACAGCCCGTAATACAGCACGAAATACACCGCACCGACCGGCAGCAGGACGAGCGGTCGCGTCGCCTTGGCGAAGTTCAGCACGTAATCGAGCAAACCCGCCGAGAAGCCGAAGCCCATCTTGACGCCGAGCAGGTCCATCAGCGCCATCGACAGGCCGGTCAGCACCGCGTGCACCGCGTAGAGCACGGGCGCGAGGAACATGAAGCTGAACTCGATCGGCTCGGTGACGCCGGTCAGCGCCGAGGTGAGCGCGAGGCTGAGCAGCATGCCGCCGACCGCTTTCCGACGCTCGGGCTTGGCGGAATGGTACATGGCGAGGCACGCGGCGGGCAGGCCGAACATCATCACCGGGAAGAAGCCGGCCATGAAGATTCCCGCCGACGGATCGCCTGCGAAGAAGCGGCGCAGATCGCCCGAGGTGCCGTGGTAATCGCCGGCGACGAACCAGACGATGTTGTTGAGCAGGTGATGCAGCCCGGTGACGAGCAGCAGGCGGTTGAGCAACCCGAACACGAACACGCCGATCGCACCGCTGCCGGTGATCGCGACGCTCAACTGGTCGACGCCCTGGCTTAGCAGCGAGAAGCCGAAGCCGAACACCGCCGCGAGCACGAGGCCGGCCACGCCGCTGACGATCGGCACGAACCGCCGTCCGCCAAAGAAGGCGAGATATTCGGGCAACTTGATCGTCGAATAGCGATTGTAGAGCGTCCCGCCCGCGAGCCCCGACAGGATGCCGATCGGCACGTCGAGCCGCGCCATCGCCTTGGCCTTCCACGCTGCTATCGCGAGGTCGGCGGAGACGCCGGTCAGCCCTGCGGATACTTCGGGCGCGACGGTGATCAGGACCTTGCCCGCCTCCGTCGCGACCAGGAAGCAGACGACGCCGGCAAGGCACGCGGCACCGTTGCCGTCGCGCGCGAACCCGGTGGCGACGCCGATCGCGAACAGCAGCCCGAGGTGCGAGAAGATCGCGTCGCCCGCCGCGCTGATGAAGGCGATGTCGAGCAGGTCGGGTTGGCCGAGGCGGAGCAGCAGGCCGGCGATCGGCAGCACCGCGATCGGCAGCATCAGCGCGCGGCCGAGCGGCTGGAGGGCTTCGAGGATCGATTTCATGCGGTGAACTCCCGGGCGAGCGAGCGGACGTCGGCGGCGGACCCGCATTGCAGCGCGGCGGCGGCATGCGCGCGGCACGCCTCCATCGTCAGCGTCGCGACCAGTGCCTTGATCTCGGGCACCAGCGCCGGTGCGGACGAGAGTTCGGTGACGCCGAGCCCGATCAGGATCGGGACGGCGAGCGGGTCGGAGGCGAGCCCGCCGCACACGCCGGTCCAGCGGCCATGCACCGCGCCTCCCTTGCAGGTCTGCGCGATCAGCCGGAGGACGGCGGGGTGCAGCCCGTCGATCCCGCTCGCGACGGCGGCGTTACCGCGGTCCATCGCCAGCGTGTACTGCGTGAGGTCGTTGGTCCCGACCGACAGGAAATCGGCCTCCGCGGCAATCAGGTCGGCGGTAACGGCGGCGGCCGGCGTCTCGATCATCACGCCGACGGGCACGCGGTCGACGATGCCGATATCTGCGGCGACGCGGTCGACCACCGCGCGAACGGCGCGCAGTTCGTCGAGGCTCGCGATCATCGGCACCATGATCCTGCATTGCCCCGCGGGCTTTACCGACAGGATCGCGCGGACCTGGTCCTCCAGGATCTGCGGGTGCGCGAGGCCGACGCGGATGCCGCGCAAGCCTAGTGCGGGGTTCTCTTCCGGCGCCATCGGCAGATACGGCGCGGGCTTGTCGCCACCGATGTCGAGCAGGCGGACGATCAGCGGACGGCCGTCGAGTGCGTCGGCGATCGCCTGGTAGTCGGCGGTCTGTTCGGCGACCGTCGGTGCGGAATCGCGTTCGAGGAACAGGAATTCGGTGCGCAACAGGCCCGAGCCTTCCGCGCCGTTCTCGACCGCGAGATGCGCATCGCCGAGCGCGCCGAGATTGGCGAACGCCTCGATCCTGGTGCCGTCGGCCATGCGGCAGGGTTCGCCGGCCCGCGCGAGGGCTTCGGTGCGGCGGACCTGTGCCTGGACGATCCGCACCTGCGTGGCGACGAGCGTGTCGGCGTCTGGATCGATCCGCAACAGGCCTTCACTGGCGTCGAGGATCACCGGCGTATCGTCGGTGACGGCGTTCAACAGCGCGCCAATCGCGACCAGCGCGGGGAGGCCCATCGTCGCGGCGAGGATCGCGACGTGCGAGGTCGGGCCGCCGCGCTCGACGCAGAAGCCGACGATGTTCGCGCGATCGAGCGACAGGACGTGCGACGGCAGCAGATCGTCCGCGAGCAGGATCGTGTCGGGCGGGAACGACAGTGGCGTGGTCTCGACGCCGGCGATCAGCGCGAGCAACTGGCGTTCGAGATCGAGCATGTCGTCGGCGCGCTCGGCAAGCCGCGGGTCGGTGCTGGTGCGCAACGCGTCGGCCTGCGGACGTATCGCGGCGCGCCAGGCATGACCGGCGCTCTCGCCGCGGGCAATGCCGCTGCGCGTCGTCTCGTGGAGCATCGGGTCGTCGAGCATCGCCGCATGCGCCTCGACGATCGCGCGTTCGGGACCGGTTGCGGTGCGGGCGCGCTCCGAGAAACGGGTCGAGAGCGTGGTGACGGCTGCATCGAAGCGTGCCTCTTCGACAGCGATGCCTTCGCCGTGTTCGGGGACGACGATGTCGGCGGGACGGAACCAGCGTGCCCGACCAATTGCCAGGCCGGGTGCCGCGGTAACGCCGGTCAGCGCGCCGTCGACTGCGGGGCGGGCTGGCACGGGCGCGGCGACGGGCGCGCGGGGGGCTTCGGCGGGCTCGTCCATGCCGCTCTCGATCAGGTCGCAGATCGCGGCGAGTGCGGTGGCGGCATCGGCGCCGGCTGCGGTCACGACGATCGTATCGTCGCGGCGGATCGCGAGTGCGAGCAGGGCGATCGGGCTGCGGATATTGGCGGTCTTGTCGCCGCACGCGAGCGTCATGTCGGCGTCGAAGCGCTTGGCGGTCGCGGCAAGGCGCGCGGCGGGGCGGGCGTGGATGCCGTGCGGGAGGGGAACGACGACCGTGCGTGCGTGCGTCGCGCCGTCCTTGCTCGTCTCGCGGCGTGCGACCGCGTCGCTGGGTTCGAGCGTCATCAGCGGATCGCCGACCGCGACCAGTTCGCTGGAGACGGCGTGGACGATGCTGAACCGGTCGGGGTTCACGACGACGATCGGCGTGACGACCGCGCGGGCCTCTTGCACCAGCAGATCGAGGTCGAAGCGGATCAGCGGCGCACCGCGCTCGACCGTGTCGCCGACCGCGACGCAAGGGCTGAACCCGCGTCCGCCGAGCGCGACCGTGTCGAGCCCGATGTGGATGAGGATCTCCGCACCCTCGGGCGTGGCGAGCGTGATCGCGTGGCCGCTCGGCAACAGCGTCAGCACGGTGCCGGCGCAGGGAGCGTAGAGGCAGTCGCCGGTTGGATCGATCGCGACGCCGTCCCCCAGCATCCGCTCCGAGAACACCGCGTCGGGCACTTCGTCGATCGGCGTTGCCCAGCCCTGCATCGGCGCGGTCAGGAGGATGGAGGCCATGGGTGCGTTCTCGATGCCAGAAGGGGAGGGCTCGATGCCGGAAAGGGAGGGGGGCAAAAGCGGGGTAGAGGCGGTCAGGCCGCGCTTGCCCCGCCGATCCACGTGCCGACCGGATGCAGGTCGCGGGTGAGCATGACCCAGTCGGCGGTGCGACCGACCTGCAACGTGCCGCGCTCCTGCGACAGCCGCAGGAACGCCGCCGGATAGGTTGCCGCCATCGCCGCGGCGATCTCGGGGGCGACGCCGAGCCGGTCGACGGTGTTGCGGACCGCGCCCGCCATGTCGAGATCGGAGCCCGCCAGCGTGCCGTCGGCACCGACGCAGCGGCCATTCTCGACATGGATCTCGCGGCCCTGCAGCACGAACGACTTCTCCGCCGCGCCGACGCAGGGCATCGCGTCGGATACCAGCATGAACCGGTCGTGCGGCCGTGCGCGCAACGCGATCCGCAGCACTGCGTCGTCGACATGGAAGCCGTCGACGATGATCCCGCAATACACCGCCTGATCGTCGAGCACCGCGCCGACCACGCCTGGGGCACGATGGACCAGCGGCGACATCGCGTTGAACAGATGCGTCACGCCGGTTATCCCGGCGGCCATCCCGGCGGTCGCGGTGGCGTGATCCGCATCGCTATGGCCGACGCTGATAAGCACGCCCGCCGCGGTCAGCGTCGCGATCTGCGCCGCGGTCACGCGCTCGGGGGCGAGAGTCACCATGACCCGGCCGAGGCGGGGGCGGGTCAGCAGCGCGAGCAGGGCGTCGTCGAGATCCTGGAAGCGCGTCGGGTCGTGGATGCCCTTGCGCGCCGGGCTGATCACGGGCCCCTCGATATGGATGCCGAGTACGCCGGGGACACCCGCGAGGATCGCCGCGTCGACTGCATCGAGCGCGAGCGCGATCACGTCGGGCGTGTCACTGATCAGCGTCGGCAGGAACGCGGTGGTGCCGAACGGGCGATGCGCCGCGCCGATCGCGGCGATACCCTCGACCGTGGGCGTATCGTTGAACAGCACGCCGCCGCCGCCGTTGACCTGCGTATCGACGAAGCCCGGCATCAGCCAGCCACCGTCGAGATCGATCGCGTGATCCGCAGCCTGACCGGAGGCCGCGTCGCCAATCTGCGCAATGCGACCGTCCTCGACGACGATCGTCGCGTCGTTCAGCACGCCCGCGGGGGTGACCACATGGCCATTCGAAAACCGGAAGATCGTCATAACGTGCGCGTCACCTTGCTGAGATGCGACGGTGCGTCGGGGTTGAACCCGCGAGCAAGCGAGAGGGCGTTGACCATGCGATAGAAGCTCTGGATCATCAGGAGAGGCTCGATCGCCGGATGCGCTTTCAACGCGGGCAGGACGCCGTCGTCGCTGCTGCCGTCGAGCCCCGCATCGGCGAGCAACACGCCTGCGCCACGCTCGGCGAACTCGCGTGCCGCATCGCGTACGCCGTCGCCGGCTGCGTCGGAGGTCGCGAGCGCTAGCAACGGGAAGCCGTCCTCGACCAGTTGCATCGGGCCGTGGCGGACCTCGGCCGAGCTGAACGATTCGGCATGCAGCGCGCAGGTTTCCTTCATCTTCAACGCCGCCTCGTTGGCGATGCCGAAGCCCATGCCGCGCGCGATCACGAACAGATTGGTCGCGGTGCGCAGCGGTGCGACGGCCGCCGACCAGTCGAGCGCCCAGGCGCGTGCGAGGTCGGCGGGAAGCGCTGCGACCGCGCTACGCAATGCGTCGTCGTCGGCCCATTCCGCGGTCAAGGCGGCGAAGGCGGCAAGCGAGCAGATATAGGACTTGGTAGCCGCGACCGACTTTTCCGGTCCGGCGCATAGCGGGATCAGCGTGTCGGCGGTTTCGGCTAGCGGCGAAGTCTCGTCGTTGACGAACGCGACGACATGCGCGCCGGCGGCCTTCTGCGCGGCGACCGCGGCGAGCAGGTCGGGGCTGCGTCCGCTCTGCGACACTGCGATGCACAGCGTGTTCCGCGCGCCGAGCGGAGCGTCGTAGATCGACACGACCGAGGGCGCCGCGGCGGCGACCGGGATGCCGGTCTTCGTCCAGATTAGATACTTGCCGTAGACCGCCGAGTGATCCGACGAGCCGCGCGCGCAGGTCACGACGACCGCGGGCGGGGCGCTACGAAGACGTGCACCGAGCGCCGCGAATGCCGCGGCGTTGGTCGCGAGCATCCGCGCGACGGCCTCGGACGATTCCGCCGCCTCGCGGAACATCAGCGTCGCGGTTTCCGCAATCGGCGGGGGTGTTAGCGGAGGCGGAGTGGCGTCGTGCATGGCAGCTCGCTTCGATTGGCGTTCGGCGAGGAGCGAGAGGCCCCCCGACCCAGACCGGTTTGAGTAAGTTATGGATTGGTATTATTCAAGCACCGGATGTCCGGTCACCATGTTCGCCAGTCGCTCTACCGCGTCCCGGTTCGTGGCTGCGCGTCCCGGCGAGGCAAAGCCGAAGCGTAGTTCGGCTGGATCGGCGGCGGCCGTCATGGGCGCGCGACACGAGGCGTGGACTTCGCGGACACCGGTCGCGAGGATCGCGGGCAACGTCTCCGGCGAGACCCCGCTTCCCGCGAGGACGATGATCCGACCGGCGGCTTGTCGGTGCAATGCCGTCAGCATTTCTACCCCGTCGATCGCCTTCGGGGCGCCGCCGGAGGTCAGGATCCGGTCGAAGCCGAGCGTGACGGCGGACTCGAGCGCGTCGGGCATGTCGCGGCACAGATCGAAGGCGCGGTGCAGCGTCAGCGAGAGTGGGCGTCCGCGAGCATCGCCCAGCGATCGGGCATGGGCGACCCAAGCGGCGAGGGCGGGCACGTCGAGCCGGTGGTCGGCATCGAGCGCGCCGATGACGATTCCCGCCAATCCGGCTTCGGCTGCCGTGCGAATGTCGTCCGCGATCAGCGCCTGCTCACGCGGCGTATAGACGAAGCCGCCTTCGCGTGGCCGGGCCAGGAGGTGGACGGGTACGCCGGAGGCCTCCGACGCCGCCGCCGCTGCCCGGATCAGCGACGCGGGCGGGGTGAGCCCACCGACGCCAAGCGCCGCGCACAGTTCGATGCGATCCGCACCGCCAGCGATCGCCACGTCGATACCGTGCAGATCCTCGATGCAGACTTCGAGCATCGTTCGGGTACGACGTACCATGTCTTCCGGTACGCTCACGCCTGGAACAGCGACCGCGCCTTCAGCACCGTCGTCTTGCCGCGCGCGTCGGTGACCGCATAGGTGAAGCCCGGCAACAGGCAGAACGCGCCGACATTGCCCTTCGTGTCGAGCGCGAGGAAGCCGACCTGGACGCCGCGGATCGCATCGCCGCGCAGCTTGGCGATATGCCGGACGACCTCTTCGCACGCCTGCTGCGGCGACGACCCGCCGCGCATCGACGCGACGACGCGCGCCGAGCCAGCGACGCGAGTCACTTCCTCGCCAAGCCCGGTCGAAGTGGCACCACCGACGCCTGCCTCGACGTACAGGCCCGACCCGACCTGCGGCGAATCGCCGACCCGGCCGCGCATCTTGAACGCCATGCCGGAGGTCGTGCAGGCGCCCGCCATGCGTCCATCGGCCGTGCGCGCGAGCAGGCCGATCGTGTCATGATCCAGCGCGCCGCCCGGCGTGCGGGTAATGCGATTCTCGCTATTGGCTTCGGGCTGGTATTTCGCGGTCTTCAGCCAGTCGCGCCATGCCTTTTCCGATTCCGGGGTGAGCAGCGACTGTTGCGGAAACCCCTGGTTGCGCGCGAACCGCGTCGCGCCCTCGCCGACGAGAAAGGTGTGCGGCGTCCGCTCCATCACACGACGCGCGACGGAGATCGCATGCACCGTGTTCTCCAGCGCGGCGACGGCCCCGACGCCGCCGACATCGTCCATGATGACCGCGTCGAGCGTGACGTGGCCATCGCGGTCGGGATAGCCGGAATAGCCGACGCTGTGGTTGGTCGGATCCGCCTCGGGCACCATCGCGCCGGCCTCGACCGCGTCGATCAGGGAGCCGCCCTTGGCGAGTTCCGCGAAGGCCACCGCGTTGGCGGCGGCGCCGAAGTCCCATGTCGACAGGACCATCGCGCCGGTCGCCGAAGCGTCCGCCGCGGCACCCGATCGGGCAGCCGCCCGAGTCGCTACGAATGGTATCATGCCCAGGCCGCCCAAGCCGGCGAGCAACGACCGTCGCGTGTTCTCCATCAGATCCCCCTTGCGTTCTTGTGTGCACGCTATCGCAAGGAGATGGCGACCGCCAGTAGTGACGCCGATTTGCAACATTCCAACGCAAATGTTCTAGACCGGTATTGCTTCGGCATTGACTGGCGACGTGTTTTGACCAAACCAGTACGGGCAACCGGTATAGCGCTATCACGCAATCGGGCTTTTTTAGGGGTAGGTATGAACTTCGGCCATTCTGTTTCGCGGATCGCGCTCGTCGGATCTCTCGTGTTTTCCGCTACCACGGCATTCGCACAGGACGTGCCCGCGCAGGCCGTGACGCCCGCCCAGGCTGCCGCGAGCACGCCGGCCGAAGCCAAGGTCGAGGCGGATGCCACCACCGCAACCACTGCCGTCGATCGCGACACGCCGAAGGACGACACGATCGTCGTTACGGGATCGCGCATCCAGCGTCCGAACATGACGTCGGCGGCCCCGATCACGTCGGTCACCGCGCAGGACATCCGCGCGCAGGCTGCGGTCAACGTCGAGGACGTGCTGAACCGCCTGCCGCAGATCGCGCCGGACAGCCAGCAGACGTATAACGACTCCGACGGTCGCCAGCGCATCAAGCTGCGCAGCCTCGGATTCGAGCGCACGCTGGTCCTGATCGACGGCAAGCGCCTCGGCACGCAGAACGGCCAGGACGTCGGCATCATCCCGCCGTCGCTGCTCGAGCGGGTCGACGTGCTGACCGGCGGCGCCTCGTCGGTGTACGGGTCGGACGCGGTCGCGGGCGTCGTCAACTTCGTGCTGAAGAAGGATTTCGAAGGCATCCAGCTCGACGGCAATTATAATTTCTACAACCACAACAACAAGGACACGGTCGTGTCGTCGCTGGCGCGTTCGTCGGGCTTCAGCAGCCCACGCGGCCTGACCAACGACGGTGGTCGTGCCGACGTCACGCTGACCGCGGGCAAGAAGCTGTTCGACGGCGCGCTGCGGATCAACGGCTTCGTCAACTACAAGCATACCGACGAAGTGTTGTTGTCGGCGCGCTCGAACTCGGGCTGCTATCTGACGCAGACCAGCCTGAACGCGCCGCTGTCGTGCGGCCTGACCCCGAGCAGCTCGACGAGCGGACTCATCACGCCGCTCAGCGGTGCGAACGCCAACGCGCAGCTCGTCAACAACCCGAACGGCACGCGTACTTTCGTGCCGTTCGGTCCAGGTGCCGGCAACGCCTCGAACTATTTCAGCAACTATGCGTATCAGCGCCCGTCCGAGCGCGTGAACGCCGGCGGCTTCGTCAGCCTCGACATCGCACCCGACGCCGAGCTGTATGCGTCGGGCATCTGGTTCCGCGACAAGTCGTACAACAACTACCCGGCGATCGCCGGTGGCTCCGTCCAGGTGAACTGCAACAACCCGTTCCTATCGACGTCGCAGGCAACCGCGATCTGCGGTGCTGCGGCTGGCACGGTGGCGACGGCACCGATCGATCTTCGCTATCGTCTCGGTGAGGGCAACGATCAGCCCGACGCGTATCTGAACACCGGCGTTCGCCTGACCGGCGGCGTCCGCGGCAAGGTCGGCAGCGCGTGGACCTATGACGTCGGCGGCGTCTATGCCCGCAACCATCAGGACTACACGCCGAGCTTCGTCAACGCGACCAACCTGCGGAACTCGATCAACGTCGGTGGCACGCGCGCCGCACCGACCTGCGCAACGACCACGGATCCCGCCTGCGTTCCCTTCGATGCGTTCAGCGCGGGTAATACCAACCCGGCGCTGATCGACTATCTGTATGACCAGGGGACGTCGGCAACCACCGGTACGTTGTACGACGTGCAGGCCAACGTCACCGGCGACCTTGGCAAATACGGGATTACCTCGCCGTTCGCGGAGCAGGGCGTCGCGATCGCGCTGGGTACGGAATATCGCAAAGATACGCTCAAATCGACCGCCGACAGCGTCTATCGCGTAGGTCTGGGCGGCACCGACAGCTATCTGAAGCAGGACGTCTGGGAGGCCAATATCGAGGTCCAGGCGCCGCTGGTCGAGCACAAGCGCTTCGCCGACCTGTTGCAGGTGAACGGCGGCTACCGCGTGTCGAAGTACAGCAGCAACCCGAGCACGTTCAATACCTGGAAGATCGAGGGCATCTACGCCCCCGTTAGCGACCTCACGTTCCGGGCCTCGTTCAACAAGGCGCAGCGCGCACCGACGGTGACCGAAATCCGCCAGGCGACCAACGTCGATTTCGCGTCGGGCGGCGCAGGCACGTTCAACGATTTCTGCGCCCCGACGGTCGTCAACGGCGCGAATGGCGTGACCTACGGCGCGCCGATCGCGTCGCGCGAAGTGTGCCGTGCAACCGGCCTGTCGGATGCGCTCTACGGCAGCCAGACCCTGCTGTGCAGCAACGGCACCACCCCGAACGGCTCGGCGGCGTGCACCGTGCGCTCGGGCGGCTACACCGCCGATCCGGAAACCGCCTACACGCAGACCTACGGCCTGATCGTGAAGCCGCGGTTCGTGAAGGGCTTGGTGTTCTCGGTCGATCGCTACCAGATCAAGATCAACGATTCGCTCGGCTATAACGACTTCAGCTATTACACCGATGGCTGCCAGCGTTCGAACGGCGACGCGTTCTTCTGCCAGGGCATCGTCCGCAATCCCGGCACCGGCACGCTGTATTCGACGGCCGGAAGCAACCCGACCACGGGCTTCATCCGGCAGGGCACGACGAACTACTACACGTCGATCGCGCGCGGCTATGATTTCCAGGCGCAGTACACGCTCGACCTTGCCGGCGCCGGCAAGATCGATTGGAATTTCAACGGGTCGCTGGCGACCTTCGCAGGGGGCCAGGACTCGCCGGTCCAGCCGGAGCGTAACTGCGCCGGATACTATGGTAATGGCTGCGGACAGCTGCTCCCGAAATGGTCGCACGGCCTGCGCGCGACCTACACCACGCTCGACCGCGGCTTCAGCGCCTCGTTCAACTGGCGCTATGTCGGGTCGCTGACCAACGCGGACAATTCGGGCGACGAGGCGATCGGCGGCACGGATGCCCGCGCACGGACCAGCTACTACCGGGTTTCGCCGAAGAGCTACTTCGACCTCGCGCTCAACTTCGCGATCGACAAGCAGTTCTCGCTGCGCCTGATCGCGAACAACCTGCTCGACAAGAGCGCGCCGATCGTTCCGGACTCGTACAACGTCGCCCTCGCGCGCACGAACACGATCCCGCAGCGCTACGACTCGCTCGGCCGCAACCTAGCCGTGGGTGCGACCGTCCGGTTCTGATCCAACTCTGGCTCGCGTCAGTCGACGCGAGCCAATGGGGCCGAATGAAGATCCTCCGTGCCCTGGGGCGCGGAGGATTTTTCATGTCGGGGATGCGGGGGGTGGAGCTCGAGCGCTACCGAACGATGCCATGCAGGTGGCGGCGGCGACATCGTTTATCGAAAGTCGGAAATGGTGCCGGTTGCAGGAATCGAACCCGCGACATCCAGTTTACAAAACTGGCGCTCTACCAACTGAGCTAAACCGGCCCTTGCGTCGGGCGCTGCCCGGTGCGTCGCGACCCCATGCTTCAAGATACGCCGAAGGTCCAGCCCTCGGTTTGCGCGATATGCGATGTCATCGCCGCCGGGTGCCAGAGTTCGGGGCGATCGGCGTTGGCGCGGAGCCACGCGGCAGTGAGGATAGCGTCGGTGGCGTGGTCGTCGTAGCGGGCGAGGGATGCATGCGGGTCGCTGCCGATCGCGGCCAGTGCCACGTCGAGTGCGGCGGCGTCGCGGATCTTGCTGAGCCCCTTGCGGATGCCCGCGGCGCGTGCGGCGATCGTGGTGTAGATCTCGACGATCAGCGGACCTTGCGACGGCACCGGATCGAACGGCCAGACCGGCACGTGGCCAGCCAGCCTGTGCAGCACGCGCATGCCGGTGAGGCTCGACTTGCCGACCTGCGCCGCGCCGACGAGATTGAGGTTGCTGGTCGGGCTCAATCCTTGCCGCCGCTGTGCCTCCTCGGTCACGCGGAGGCGGCCGGACCCTTCGAAGAACTCGCCCTTGCGCCCGCCGTGGCGACGCAGATGCCGCGCGACCTCGTCATGATCGACGAACCTGCTGGCCCCCAGATGCGGATCGTCCGCGCAAATCCGTTCGACCAGCGCCCACAGCGCGCGCGCATCTGACGGACTCTCTGCCCAGCCGGGAAAGAACGCGTCCCGGTCGATGAACGGCAGCGATGGCCCGAGATCGAGTCCGACCAGCGTATCCGGCGGCATCGCGTTGGCGAGCCAATCGAGCGCGGCGGTACGCGACCAGCCGCCTTCAGCTGCGACGAGCGTCGGTGCAGCGGCCCTTCGCGCGCATATCGCCACGGCGATCCCCGATTGCCGGGGACCGACTGCGCCCGACCAGTCGATCGCGGCGAAATGGCCGAAGCGGTCAGGGGCGATCGCCATACGCCTTTCGCTGCTTGGCCGATGCCTGATCCCACCATGCGCGGGCGATCACGCGAGCGACGCGCTCGGCATCATGCGCGCCGTAGCGGACCAGCAGGCCGGGCCAGGTCTCGTAATGCGGGGTCTGCCAGAAACTGTCGGGATCGGTCGCGATCAGGACCGCCTTCTCGTCATGCGGGCTGCGGACGTGGAAGCTGCCATCGACATGGCCGGCGCTGACGAAAATCTTGCCGCGCGTCTTGATCGCGGGCTGGCCGTACGACGTCGATGCCTCGGTCTCGGGCAACGACAGCGCATACTGCGCGACCGCAGCCCAATCCTTCACGAGCGCTTTTCCGCGCGCAGGCCGTCCCAATAGGCGAGCCGTTCCGACAGGCGTTTCTCGAACCCGCGTTCGGTCGGCGTATAGAAGGTCTGTGCGCCCATCTCGTCGGGCCAGTAATCCGAGCCGGAGAACGCATCCTCCGCGTCGTGATCGTACGCGTATCCCTTGCCGTAGCCGATATCGCGCATGAGCTTGGTCGGCGCGTTGCGGATCGATGCGGGCGGCATTAGCGACCCGGTCTCGCGCGCCGATTTCCATGCCGCCTTCTGCGCCTTGTAGACCGCGTTCGATTTGGGTGCGGTGGCGAGGTAGACACACGCCTGCGCGATCGCGAGTTCGCCTTCGGGGCTGCCGAGGAAATCGTAGGTGTCCTTGGCGGCGATGCACTGGACCAGCGCCTGCGGGTCGGCGAGGCCGATATCCTCGACCGCGGCACGCGTCAGCCGGCGGAGCAGGAACAGCGGTTCCTCGCCCGCGGTCAGCATCCGCGCGAGATAATAGAGCGCGGCCTGCGGGTCCGATCCGCGGATCGATTTGTGGAGCGCGGAGATGAGGTTGTAATGCCCCTCGCGATCTTTGTCGTACACCGCGACGCGGCGTTGCAGGAAGTTGGACAGCCCCGCGGGATCTAGCAGTTCGGGCAGGTTCACCGAGAACAGCGTCTCCGCCTGGTTGAGCAGGAAGCGACCGTCGCCGTCTGCGCTGGCGATCAGCGCATCCTTGGCGGGCGGGGTGAGGGGCAGGGGGCGCTCCATCTCCGTCTCGGCGCGGTCGAGCAGTTGTTCGAGCGCACCGCGGCCGAGCCGTTCGAGGATCAGCACCTGCGCGCGGCTGAGCAACGCGGCGTTGAGTTCGAACGACGGATTCTCGGTGGTCGCGCCGACCAGGGTCACTGTGCCGTCCTCGACGTACGGCAAGAAACCGTCCTGCTGTGCGCGGTTGAAGCGGTGGATCTCGTCCACGAACAGCAAGGTCCGCTTGCCGATCTTGGCGTGCTCGCGTGCTTCCGCGAACGACTTCTTGAGGTCCGCTACTCCTGAGAAAACCGCGGAGATCGCGACGAACCGCAGGTCGACCGCATCGGCGAGCAACCGCGCGATCGTCGTCTTGCCGGTGCCGGGCGGGCCCCACAGGATGATCGAGGACAGCCGCCCCGCCGACACCATCCGCCCGATCGCGCCTTCGGGGCCGGTGATGTGATCCTGCCCGACCACCTCGTCCAGCGTGCGCGGGCGCAGGCGATCGGCAAGCGGTGCGTTTTCGGGATGCGTTTCAGTAGGGGCGGCGGGTTCGAAGCCCGCGAAGAGATCGGCCATGGGGGGAAGATAGGGGCGGGGGGGCGGTTTGCCCATCCGTCGGCCATCCCAGTGCGCTCGTCACTCATAGACGTACCGTTCTCCTCACAAGCATCGTCGTCGTCACAAGCATCGTCATACCCGCGAAGGCGGGGATCCATACTGGCTGACGGCATGCATGCTCGCTCGGTCCGAGGGTCTGGTTCCCCGCCCGCGCGGGGATGACGGACTGGAGAAAGGCGAATCTTTTCACCCACCTCTTGAACTCGAAATAGTCTGCGATATATCTCAGCTCATGCTTGAAGATATATCGGAGAACACTCAAATGCGTTTTGGTATGGGATATGGAGCCTGGACCGGTGGCCCGCGGGCTGACGGCGAAGGCCGGGGTCGGCCGGGTCACGAAGGTCATGGTCGACATGGACACGGACGCGGCGGCCCCGGTGGTCGGCGGCGGCTGTTCGATGGCGGCGAGCTGAAGCTCGTGATGCTGAAGCTGATCGCGGACGCACCGCGCCACGGCTACGAACTGATCCGCGAGATCGAGGGGCTGACCGGGGGTGGCTATGCGCCGAGCCCGGGCGTCGTCTACCCGACGCTCAGCATGCTCGACGAGATGGGGCTGATCGAGGAGCAACAGTCGGAAGGCGCGAAGAAGCGCTTTGCGGCGAGCGACGAGGGTCGCGCGCATCTGGCCGAGAATGCGGCCGTGGTGGACGGCCTGTTCGCGCGGTTGGCTGCGGTTGGGGCGGAATCCGAGCGGACCGATGGTGCGCCGATCCGGCGTGCGATGGGTAATCTGCGGCAGGTGCTCCAGCACCGGTTGATGCGCGAGGACGTCAACGAGGATACGCTGCACGAAGTCGCGGCGTTGCTCGACGAGGCGGCGCAGAAAATCGAGCGCCTCAAGTGAGCGTCTCGGTCGCACGCGTGCCGACGCATTCGGCGAGCAAGTATCTCCAGCAGCTTGCCAAGCACTGGAGCCACAAGATGGAGGTCACCTTCTCGGAGGAAGAGGGCCGCATCGCCTTCCCGAACGGTGCCGTGCTCGAGATGCGTGCGGACAGCGAAACGTTAGACGTCGCGCTGACGGTGCCGGAGGGGGAGGACGTGGACCGGATGCGCGAGGTGGTATCGAGCCACCTCGACCGTTTCGCCTTCCGCGAGGCGCCGCTGACGTTCGACTGGGTCACGACGCCCTGAGCGAAGCGCAACCTGCCCCCCTCCCTGAAAGGGAGGGGCCGGGGGTGGGTAGGCCGGTTCGAGCCATCTACGCCTGAACATGCGGAAGCCGACCCACCCCCAACCCCTCCCTTCCAGGGAGGGGGGCAGGTCAGGGCATCACTTACCCCGCCGCGCCATCACCTCGAGATACGTATCCAGCACGGTCTGGTTGATCGTATCCCACAGATACCCGGCGGCCTTGTCGTGTCCGGCCCAGCCCATCGTCTCGCGCAGGCCCGGTTCCGACACGATCCGCCCGATCGCATCCGCATACCCGGCAATATCCGTCGGCGGCACCAAGAACCCCGTCACACCGTCATCGACCAGTCCGACCGCACCTGATGCGCGAGCGGCAACGACGGGAACGCCTGCCGCCATCGCCTCGAGAGTCACGTTGCCGAACGTCTCGGTCACGCTCGGATTGAAGAACACGTCCATCGACGCGACCGCGCGGCCGAGATCGTCGCCCGACTGGAACCCCGCGAACACCGCGCCCGGGACGCGGCTCGCAAACCACTCGCGCGCGGGGCCCTCGCCGATCACCAGCACCTTGTGCGGCACGCCGCGCTGTTCCAGCTCGCGGATCACGTCGGCAAAGACGTCGAGACCCTTCTCCTTCACCAGCCGCCCGAGAAACCCGACCGCGACCTCGCCGTCGGCGATCCCGCGCGCCCGCCGCCATTCGAGATCCCGGCGTGTCGGCGTGAAGCGATCGTGGTTCACGCCGCGCGACCAGATCGCGGTCGGCGTCGTCACGCCCCAGTCGCGCACGATTTCCGCCATGCCGCGCCCCGGCACCAGCACTTCGTCGACCCGGTTGTAGAAGCGCTTGAGGATCTTCACCATCACAGGCTCGAAGAACGCCATCTTGTAATAGCGGAAATACGTCTCGAACCGCGTGTGCAGCGAGGCGACCGTCGCGATGCCATTGCGGCGGCCATAGCTGATCGCGCGATGCCCCAGGAAATCGGGCGCCGACACGTGGACGATGTTCGGTGCGAACGCATCGAGGTCGCGGCGGATTGCGGCAGGCAACCCACGCGCCATCTTGTATTCGCCACGCCCGGCCGGCAGCGGCAGCGACGGCACCGCGACCAGATCGCCGGTCGGCGGGAAGGCTGGCCTGGCGTTCGTCGGCGAATAGACACGTACCGTCACGCCCTTCGACAACAGATGGCCGACAAGCAGATTGAGCGCCTGGTTTGCGCCATCGCGTACGTAATTATAGTTGCCGCTGAACAGGGCGATGCGCAGGTCGGTGGCGTGCATCGTCGCGCGGATAACGCCGTGTGCCGTCAAGCGCCACTAAATCCGCAACACAGGACGGCCGCCAGCCATTGATGTTCCCGTATCGTTCTCGTACATCGGGGTATGGCGAAACCTCAGAAGCGTTACGTGTGTCAGGCCTGCGGATCGGTATCGCACCGCTGGGCGGGGCAATGCGCCGATTGCAGCGAATGGAACACGCTGGTCGAGGAGGCGAACACCGCCGCCACCCCGTTCCATTCGAAGCACAATCTCCAGACCGGCGGCCGTGCGATCCAGCTCGTCGGGCTCGATGCGGAGATCAAGCTGCCCGACCGGATGGCGACCGGGATCGCCGAACTCGATCGCGCGCTGGGCGGCGGGTTCGTCGAGGGCTCTGCAACGCTGATCGGCGGTGACCCGGGGATTGGTAAATCGACGCTCTTGCTTCAGGCGGCGGCGAAGATGGCGCTCGCCGGCCAGTCGGTCGCGTACGTTTCTGGCGAGGAAGCGGCGGACCAGGTCCGGCTGCGCGCGCGGCGGCTCGGCCTTGGCAATGCGCCGGTGCAGCTCGCGGCGGCGACCTCGACACGCGACATCCTGACGACGTTGCAGACGCGGCCTCCCGCGATGTTGGTGATCGATTCGATCCAGACGATGCATTCCGACCTGATCGAGGGCGCGCCCGGCACCGTCAGCCAGGTCCGTGCGTCGGCGCAGGAGCTGATCCGCTTCGCCAAGGAACGCGGTACGGCCGTCGTTCTGGTCGGGCACGTGACGAAGGACGGCTCGATCGCTGGCCCCCGCGTGCTCGAGCATATGGTCGACACGGTGCTGTCGTTCGAGGGCGAACGCAGCCACCAGTACCGCATTCTCCGCGCGATCAAGAACCGCTTCGGCGGGACCGACGAGATCGGCGTGTTCTCGATGCAGACGGAGGGGCTGGCGGAGGTCGGCAACCCGTCCTCGCTGTTCCTGACGCACCGCGATGATGCGATGACAGGAGCGACGGTGTTTCCGGCTCTGGAAGGGACAAGGCCGGTGCTGGTCGAAATTCAGGCGCTTACCGTCCGGCTGGCGTCGGGCGCTACGCCACGGCGTGCGGTCGTCGGCTGGGATTCGGGACGTCTCGCGATGATTCTGGCGGTGCTGGAGGCGCGGTGTGGGCTGAGCTTCTCCAATGCCGAAGTCTATCTCAACATCGCCGGCGGCTACCGCGTGCAGGATCCGGCGGCGGATCTGGCGGTGGCAGCGGCGCTGATCTCTGCGATGTCGGAGCGGCCAGTGCCGGTCGATGCGGTGGCGTTCGGCGAGGTCGCCCTGTCGGGTGAAATCCGCCCGGTCGCGCATGGGCCGCTTCGATTGAAGGAGGCGAGCAAGCTCGGCTTCGAGCGTGCGCTGGTGCCGGCGTCGATGACGGGGGAGAAGAGCGGGATGAAGCTCTCGGGGTTCAAGACGCTGGCCTCTTTCGTCGATCACATGATGGGGCGGGGTTAGACACCCGAAACCTTGTTTCCCCGCGAAGGCGGGGACCCAGACTGGACTCCCGCCTTCGCGGGAGAACAGAGCAGCGTTAGTGACGGTGTTGGGCCAGGCGTACCTGCAGGACGGGAATAGCTCCGGTTCGTTGTTAACGTCCCGGCTCGTCACCTCCCCGGCGGAGGCCGGGGCCCAGTTGGGGGACGTGGCTGGCATCCGTTGAGCGTAGTTATTGCGACCTTTCCAACTGGACCCCGGCCTCCGCCGGGGTGGTGCACGAGCTGCGATCGTCAGGCACCGATTGATCGAACCATGTAAAAGCACCGCGCGTGCCAAATCTGCAACACCCCGAACGCATGGCCTCTCGCGACAGCCATGCTATGGCCACCCGCATGGCGAACACGAAAAGCAATACCGGTACCGTCGAGGTCGACGGCACCCGATACGACTGGCACCTCCAGCGCGAACCGCAACACACGGATGCCGAAGGCTGGAAGGGCATGACGATCTCGCTGTTGCAGGACGACGCCAAACGCGAAGCCCTGCTCGAGTTCCCCGCGCCGAAACGCCTGTTGAAGGGATTGCCGCGCGGGCGGCTCCAGATCGACGACGCGACGATCGCTCGCGGCGTGCGGGCGGCGTTGGCCGCGGGATGGGAGCCGATGTCGCGGGGCAAACCGATGGTCTTCACGGTGGATTCCGAAGGGAATTGAACCGTGGATCGGCGTGAAACCCCGACCCCGACGGACGCACGCACGCGGATGCAGCCCCAAACCGACGTGGAAACAACGTTGCTGGGGCCGATCCTGCCCAATCGAGAGTGCGGCGATTGCACCGCTTGCTGCACCGAATTGACAGTAAATACGCCGGAGTTCGCCAAGCCAGCGGGAACGCCGTGCGTCCATCTCTCCAATAAGGGGTGCGGCATTCATGCGGTTCGCCCGCGCATCTGCCGCACCTGGTTCTGCGCGTGGCGACGGGTTGCGAGCTTGCCCGACGAAGCACGGCCCGACCGGTCCGGGCTCCTCGTCTCGCTCAATTTCGTCAAGGAACCGCAGAACTGCCTCGAAGGCGTCTCGATCAACGTCCGCGTCCTCGGAGGCAGCGACGCGATCGCGAGCGGCATGGCCGCCACCGTGTTGGACAGCGTGTGCGACCAGCTCGTCCCGGTCTGGTTCAGCGACGGGTCGAAGAAAATGCTGATGCATCCCGACACCGACGTCGCCCGCTTCGTGCTCTCAGGCGAGGCCGCACCCGCGCATTTGCAGGACGAAGTCGCCGCGTGGCGCGAGCGCTACGGAGTGTTCGGTTTGAATCACTAGAGCGCGCCGGTCGCAACCCGCACTAGCAGTTCGCGCCGCGCGTCCCTATTCCAGAGACCATGAACCTCACCGCCCTAGACATCGTCGTCCTGATCGCCGTCGCCGGGTCCGCGGTGCTGGGGCTGATCCGCGGGTTCGTCACCGAAGTGCTGTCGATGTTCGCCTGGGTGGCGATGGTGGCGATGTTGAAGCTGTTCCACATCCCGCTCGCCGCCGCGCTGTCGCCGATGGTCGGGACCGTGGGGGGCGCCGCGGTGCTCGCGTTCGCGATCATCACCGGCGTCACCTATATCGGCGGGCGGCTCGTCGCCAACGCGATCGGCGCGCGAACGCGGACCTCGATCCTCGGGCCGGTCGATCGTGCGCTCGGCTTCGGGTTCGGCGCGTTGAAAGGGCTTATCCTCGCCAGCCTCGTCTTCCTGCTCGCGACGCTCGTGATCGACACGATGAGTGGTGGACCGTCGCGCCGGCCTGGCTGGATGACGACGTCGCGGACCTATCCGCTGCTCAACGCGACCAGCGCGGGGATCGCCGATTTCGTCGACCGCCGCCGCCGCGGCAAACCCGTCTTCGGCGCCACAACGCCGCCTTCCAGATCCGATAACGCAAGCGAGCCGAAATCATGAGCGCGCCCCTCTACAATGCCGAGATCCTGCGCCTCGCCGCGACGATCCCGCACCATGAACGCCTGCCCGAGCCGATGGCGACCGCGGAGAAACGCTCGCCGATCTGCGGCAGCCGCGTGACGATCGACGTCGCGGTCGACGACGAGGGCAAGGTTAGCGAGGTCGGCCTGCTGGTCCGCGCCTGCGCGCTAGGCCAGGCTTCGTCGTCGCTGCTGGCGTCGAACATCCTTGGCCGCACCCCCGCCGAACTCGCCGCCACGCGCGACGCGCTGACGGCGTGGCTTGCGCGTGAGGGCGATGCGCCCGATTGGCCGGGGATGGATATCTTCACCCCCGCGCTCGACTACACCGCGCGCCACCCCTCGATCCGGCTCGCGTTCGAAGCCGCGGCCGAGGCTGCCGATACCGCTGCAAAGGCGAAGGTCTGATGGCGGAGGGCACGTCGCCGTCGCTGCTCCGCGACGGCGTCGTACTGCTCGGGTTCGGGCTGATGTTCGTGCTGCTGTTCCGCCGGCTCGGGCTCGGCGCGACGCTGGGGTATCTGGTTGCGGGTGCGGTTGTCGGGCCGCATGTGCTGGGTCTGGTCGGCGATGCGGAGTCGAAGCTCGGGTTCGCCGAACTCGGCATCACGCTGCTGCTGTTCATCGTCGGGCTCGAACTGAACCCGTCACGGCTGTGGAAGATGAAGGAGGAGATCTTCGGATTGGGGCTCCTTCAGGTCGCGATCTGCGGGCTCGCGATCACCGCGATCGTCTGGGTTGGGGCGAAGTTCTCGCTCCCCGCCGCGCTCGCGCTAGGCCTGCCGCTTGCCCTGTCGTCGACGGCGCAGGTTCTGCCGATGCTCCGCTCGTCGGGGCGGATGCGCACACCGTTCGGTGAGCGGGCCTTCTCGATCCTGCTGTTTCAGGATCTCTCGATCGTACCCTTGATCACGATCGTCGCGGCGATGAGCCGCAATCCCGCCGATGCCAACGCGCCTCCCGGCTGGTTGCTCGCGATCTACACGGTGCTCGCGGTCGTCGGCCTTGTCGTCGCAGGGCGCTTCCTTCTACGCCCGTTCTTCCGCCTCATCGGCAATCTCGGCGAGCGCGAGATGTTCGTGTTCGCCGGCCTGTTCACCGTCATCGCGAGCGCCGCGATCATGGAATGGCTCGGGCTGTCGACCGCGCTCGGCGCGTTCATCGCCGGCGTGATGCTCGCGGACAGCCCGTATCGGCATGAACTCGAAGCAGACGTCGAGCCGTTCCGATCGATCCTGCTCGGGTTGTTTTTTCTCGCGGTCGGTATGGTGCTGGACCTCAACGCGATCGCCGAGCGACCGGTCTTCGTGATGGCGATGGCCGCCGCGCTGATCGCCACCAAGACCAGCGTGATCATGCTGATCGGCATGGCGTTCAAGATGACGTGGCGGCAGGCATTCGCGCTCGGGCTGCTGCTCAGCCAGGGCGGCGAGTTCGGCTTCGTGCTGTTCGCGCAGGCGCAGGCCGGGCTGCTGATCGAACCGCAGGCGGCTAGCCTGTTCGGCGCGATCATCACGCTGTCGATGGCGACCACGCCGTTCCTGATGGGCATCACGCGGCGCTTCCGGACCGAGCCGATCGCCGAGGGGCAGGAGCGCGACGGCCCCAAGGTCGATGGCGCGAATGCGATCATCGTCGGCTATGGGCGGTTCGGCCAGACGGTCGGCCAGATGCTGCTCGCGCAGGATATCCCGGTGACGTTGATCGACACCGATATCGAGATGATCGACATCGCCGGTGAGTTCGGCGCGAAGGTCTATTACGGCGACGGCACGCGGCTCGACCTGCTGCGGCAGGCGGGCGCGTCCGAGGCGGAGATCATCTGCTTCTGCATGGACGGGGACCAGCTCGATCCGGACACGATCGAGGGCGTGCACGAGGCTTTCCCGGATGCTGCCATCTACGTGCGCGCGTTCGATCGCCGCGCTCTGGTCAAGTTGAAGAACACGTCGGCGACCGCGGTGGTGCGCGAAGTGATGGAGTCCGCGGTGAAGATGGCGCGCCTGGTCATGCGCGGGCTGGAGATCGCGCCGGCCGATATCGATCGCGCGGAGGAGCAATACCGCGCGCGGGACAAGGAGCGGTTGCAGTTGCAGATCGATTCCGGCGACATGCGCGCGGCGCGTGCCGAGACCGCCAAACGCTTTCCTTGGGGGAATGATACGCAATGATTATCGCTATCCTGGCAGCGCTGTCCGGCGCGATCGCGGTCGCGGCGGGGGCGTTCGGTGCGCATGGCGCGAGCGGATTGGCGGCGGAGTGGCTGAAGACCGGCGCGCAGTATCAACTCGTCCACGTCGTCGCGGCGCTGGTTGCGGTGCGGATGGAGGCGCGGGGGCCGGCTTGGCTATTCGTGGTCGGCGCGGCGATCTTTGCGTTCACGTTGTACGCGATGGCGCTGGGCGCGCCGCGCTGGTTCGGCGCGATTACGCCGATCGGTGGTGCGCTGCTGATCGGCGGCTGGTTGTGGCTGGCTTGGAGCGCGGCGCGGACCTGACCTCCTTGTTCACCCGCGAAGGCGGGTGCCCAGACTGGGCACCCGCTTTCGCGGGTGAACAAGCTTCTTGTGGGTCTTAAAACGCTACCGCTTCTTCCGGCACGCGTCCGAACAATAGATCACGCTGTCCCAATCTCGCGCCCATTTCTTGCGCCAGGTGAACGGCCGTTCGCACGCCGGACACACCTTTGTCGGCAAATTCTGCTTGGCGACACCATTGGGCATCAGCGCGGCTGCGCGTCGAGGAAGGTCTCGACGTCGGAGAGGTCGACCGTCTTGTCGAGATACGTCTGGCCGATCCCGCGCGCGAGCAGGAAGGGTAGAGTGCCCGCCGCCATCTTCTTGTCGTGGCGCATGTGATCGACCAGCCGCGCACCGCTCGCGCCGATCTTCGCAGCAGCCAGACTGTCCGGCAGCCCGACGTCGCGCCAATGCGCTGCTACTCGCTCGGCATCCTGTCCCGAGCAAATCCCTTGCGAGGCCGAGAATCCGAACGCCAGCGAACAACCCGCCGCGACACCCTCGCCGTGGATCAGCGCCTGCGAGAACCCGGTCTCCGCCTCCAGCGCATGCCCGAAGGTGTGGCCGAGATTGAGCAGGGCGCGCGTCCCGTTGGTCTCATGCTCGTCCGCCGCGACGATCCGCGCCTTGGCCGAAACGCTGTGTGCGATCGCGTATTCGCGCAGGCCAATATCGCCGTCCAGCAACGCGGCGCCATTCGCCTCGCACCATTCGAAGAACGCGAAGTCATCTATAAGCCCGTATTTGACGACCTCGGCATAGCCAGCGCGCAACTCGCGGATGGGCAGCGTGTCGAGCACCTGCGGATCGATCAGCACCATCACGGGCTGGTGAAACGCACCGATCAAATTCTTGCCGGCCTTCGTGTTGATCGCGGTCTTGCCGCCGACCGAGCTGTCGACCTGCGCGAGCAGGCTCGTAGGGATCTGCACGAAGTTGCACCCGCGCTTCAGGATCGAGCAGGCGAACCCGACCAGGTCCCCCATCACGCCGCCGCCCAGCGCGACGACGTGATCGCCGCGCTCGACACCGAGTTCGAGCAGTCGGTCGCACAGCATCTCCAGCGTCGCCCAGCTCTTGCTGCCCTCGCCGGGTGCCAGCACGATCGCCTCCGACGCGATCCCCGCCGCAGTCAGGGAAGCCTGCAACGTCGCGAGATGCACCGACAAATTCTCGTCGGTGACGATCGCAACCCGCCGGCCCTTCGCGAGCGGCGCAAGGAACTCGCCAGCCCGCGCGAACAACCCGGCTTCGATGTGGATCGGGTACGTCCGCGCACCCAGTTCAACGATAACGGTCTTCATCGGCCAAGCGCTCTCAGGATAGCGGCGACGGTCGCTTCGTGCGGCGTCTTGTTGCTGACAATATGGATGTGCGCCTGCGCGTAGATCGGGTTGCGCACGCGCGCCAGTTCGGCGAGCACTTTGCCCGGATCGCGGTTGCGGAGCAGCGGCCGCGTATCGCGCCGGCCCACGCGCTCGACCAGGATGTCGGGATGCGCGCTGAGCCACACCGACGTCGCATCGCGCAGAATGAGCGCCCGCGTGTCGTCGTTGATGAACGCGCCGCCGCCGGTCGCGATGATCTTGGGCGTGCCGTCGATCAGCCGCGCGATCACGCGGCGCTCGCCATCGCGGAAATACTCCTCGCCGTATTTGGCGAAGATCTCGGCGACCGTCATCCCCGACGCGGCCTCGATCTCATGGTCGGCATCGACGAACGGCAGGTTCATGCGCAGCGCGAGGCGGCGGCCGACGGTGGTCTTGCCGACGCCCATCAACCCGACGAGCACGATCGGGCGATCGATCGGGGCAGGGCGGCGACCGCCCGAGGGTCCGCCGGAAGGGTTGTGGCTTTGCAACATCGTAGCCCGCGCTATACAGCGGCACCGCGCGAGGGCAAAAGCTCTTGGCGCGCGATTTTCTGCCCCGTTCATTACCCCCGTCCACTACAAGGTTACGTCGTATGTCCCGTTTCATCGTCTCGGTCGTCGTCGTTCTCGTGGTCGTGGTCGGCGGCCTGTTCCTGTTGGCAGGGCGCGCGACCGAGCGTCCGCAGAGCCACGTCGAAAAGGCCGTGACGCTTGCGAACCTCTCCTAAGGCATCCTTAGCGGCGGCGGTTGCCGTCGGAGCCTTGGTCGCGCTGGCACCCGCAACCGGACAGGATCGCCCCGAATCGATCCTGCCGCCGGGGTTCGGCGAACCGACGCCCGCGCCTGCACCACGACCGACGCCGCCTGCCGGTACGCAGCCGGCACGTCCGACCGATCCCGCGCAACCGACCGCTCCGGCTCCGGCACCCGCGCAACCGGGTGCGATGATCCAGCCTTTGCCGCCCACTACGCCGGGCGACGCGGCGCTGGTGCCACCTGTCGCGACGGCTGCGCCGGTCGATCCGGCCGTGCTCGCGCAGTACGAGATGCCTGCGTCCGCGCGTCGCTCGCTCGCGACGGTTGGCCCGGTCACGGCGAGCGAAGGCGGTCTCGATACCGATGCCTTCGGTGAGGCGGACGGCCAATATGTCGAAACGCTGATGCGCCGCCTGAGTGCGCCGCTGCCGTCGCGCTGGATGTCGATCCTGTTGCGGCGCGCGCTGGTGTCGCATGTCGATACGCCCAGCCGCACGAACGGCGCGGACTTCGCTGCCGAGCGCGCGTGGCTGTTGCTGCGGATGGGCGAATCGGTCGCGGCGCGTGCGGTCGCACAGAACGTCGACACCAATAATTACACGCCGAAACTCTATCAGGTCGCGATGAACACCGCGCTGGCGACCGGCGATCCGGCTGGCCTGTGTCCGCTGGTGACGGGGGCGATGCGCTACGCCCCGGCGCGCGGCTGGACGATGGCGCAGGCGATGTGTGCCGGGCTGTCGGGCAATCCCGCGCAGGCGAGCCCGCTGATCGCGACCGCCAAGCGGCGCAATGTCGCCAGCGGTGTCGATCTGCTGCTAGCGCAGAAGGTCGTAGGCGCCGGCGCGCAGGGGCGTCAGGCCGTGACGATCGAATGGGACGGCGTTGACCGGCTGACCGCGTGGCGGTTCGGGCTCGCGATGGCGACCGGCGTCACCGTGCCGGACGAGTTGTACGGTACCGCGGGTCCTCAGGTGAAATACTGGCAGGCTCTGTCGCCCTCGGTCGTGCTCGGTGATCGACTGGCCCCGGCCGAGGCTGCGGCAGGGCAGGGGGTGCTGTCCAGCGCGGCGCTCGTCGATCTCTACGCTGCGGCTGCGACCGACGACGATACGCAGAGTGGCGCGACCGCGACCGCTAACGATCTCCAGACCGCCTATGCCGATCGCAACCCGGATTCGCGGCTCACCGCGCTGCGTCAGTTGTGGGGCGGGGCGAACGCGCGTCCGAGCTATGCGCGGCTCGTGCTGACCGCGCGGGCGGCTTCGCGGTTGAACCCCAATCTTGCGAAGGCTGACGCGGATCTGCTGGTCGCATCAATGCTGTCCGCCGGACTCGATCGCACCGCGGCGCGCTGGCTGGGCTCGGTCCCCGCCGGCAGCGACGCCTGGGCGATGATAATGCTCAGCGATCCCGACGCCTATCGCCGCCTCAGCTATTCCGACCTTGCATCCTATACCGGTGGCGAAGGCGATTCGGCGTTGAAGCAGCGCATGTTGTTCGCAGGGTTGGCAGGCCTCGGTCGCCTCAACCAGGGCGATATCGAGCGCGCAGCACAGTCGCTCGGCGTTCGCATCGGCGCGGACAATGCCTGGACTCGTGCGCTCGATCGCGCGGCGCGGGACGGCCAGGCCGGCACGGTCGTCCTGCTCGCGGCGGTCGGCATGCAGGCGGGGAGCTGGAAGGACATCCCCCCGGAGGCGCTGTACCGCATCGTCGGCGCACTGCGCGGCGTCGGTCTCGACGGCGAGGCGCGGATGATCGCGGCCGAGGCGATCGCGCGCGCGTGAGCCACGCCAGCGATCGCGCGCTGATCGATCGGTTCTTGGAAATGATGACCGCGGAGGTGGGTGCTGCGGCCAACACGGTGGCGGCGTATCGCAGTGACCTGACGCTCGCCTCGCAGGTGCTGGAAGGCGGATTGGCCGACGCGGATGCGGACGCGCTGGCAAAGCTCGCGAGCGGCTGGTCGACCTTGTCCCGCTCCACCGTAGGCCGAAAGTCAGCGTCACTCCGTCGCTTCTTTGCGTTCCTTGCCGATGAAGGCCACCGTGCCGACGATCCCGGCAAGGCGCTGCCCCGACCCGGCACAGCACGCACCTTGCCGAAGATCCTGAGCCACGTCGACGTCGACCGCCTGTTCTCGGCGATCGCCGAACGCGCCGCCCGCGATCCGCTGGACCCGAACGACCTGCGCCTCTCCGCGCTGTTCGAGCTTCTCTACGGCTCGGGCCTGCGCGCGACCGAACTCGTCAGCCTGCCGCGCAACGCTATACATCCCGATCGTCCATTCCTGATCCTGCGCGGCAAGGGCGGGCGCGAGCGGCTCGTCCCCATCTCCGACCGAGCGCGCGCCGCCGTCGCGATCTGGCGCACCCACGTCGCGACCGATCGTCTCTGGCTGTTTCCCTCGGGCAAGGGCCATCTCTCGCGCATCCGCCTGTATCAACTCGTGAAGGCGCTGGCGGCCGAGGCGGGCATTCCCCCCGACCGCGTGAGCCCGCACGTCCTGCGCCACGCCTTCGCCACGCATCTGCTCGCCGGTGGTGCGGACCTGCGCGCGCTGCAATCGATGCTCGGCCATGCCGACATCGCCACCACGGAAATCTACACGCACGTCGATTCGAGCCGCCTCGTCGAACTCGTCAACACGCGTCACCCGCTCGCGGATATGCCGCCGCGTTGACGCGAGCGATCCCGCGCCGTAACCGCCGCTGATGCCAAGCTTCCTCGACTTCGAGAAACCGATCGCCGAACTCCAGGGCCGGATCGACGAACTCCGCGACACCGCCGCCGAAGGCAGCGTCGACCTTGCCGCCGACATCGCCCGCTTGCAGGCGAAGTCCGACAAGCTGCTGAAGGACACGTTCGCGCGCCTGACCCCGTGGCAGAAGACGCAGGTCGCCCGCCATCCCGAGCGTCCGCACTTCAAGGATTACGTCGCCGCGCTGTTCGACGAGTTCGTGCCGCTCGCCGGCGACCGCGCCTTCGGCGACGACCAGGCGATCATCGGCGGCTTCGCGACGTTCCGCGGGCGTAAGATCATGGTGCTCGGCCACGAAAAGGGCGACGACACCGCCAGCCGCCTCCGCCACAATTTCGGCATGGGCAAGCCGGAAGGGTACCGGAAAGCGATCCGCCTGGTCGAACTCGCCAACCGATTCGGCCTGCCGATCATCACGTTGGTCGACACCTCCGGCGCGTTCCCCGGCATCCAGGCCGAAGAGCGCGGCCAGGCCGAGGCGATCGCACGGTCGACCGAAGCGTGTCTGAACGCCGGCGTCCCGATCGTCTCGGCGATCGTCGGCGAAGGCGGCTCGGGCGGCGCGGTCGCGCTCGCCGCGGGCAACCGTGTGCTGATGTTCGAACACGCGATCTATTCGGTGATCAGTCCCGAAGGCTGCGCCTCGATCCTGTGGCGCACCGCCGACAAGGCCCCCGAGGCCGCCGAAGCGATGCGTATCACTGCGCAAGACCTGAAGTCGTTCGGCGTGATCGACGACATCGTCCCCGAGCCGCTGGGTGGCGCGCACCGCGACCGTGCAGCCGCGATCGAGTCGCTCGCCGACGCTCTGTCGTCTGCGCTCAGGGACCTAGCGCCGCTTACGCCGAGCGAACTTCGCAAGGACCGCCAGGCCAAGTTCCTCAAGATGGGCCGTCTCTGAGCCACGCAGAAAGGGCGGCAGAACCGAGGTTCCGCCGCCCTTTGAACTCGCAAGTCGTGCCGGAGAGCGGTCGCGATTGCGCCACTCTCCAGCGCGATGATTACGTGGTCGAGGTGTTCAGCTTGGTCGAGACGTTGTTGAACGTCTTGGTCAGGCTGGTGCCCAGGCCCTGCATCGCGGCGATCGCGGCAACTGCGATCAGCGCGGCGATCAGGCCGTATTCGATTGCGGTCGCACCCTTGGAATTCTTGAAAAACTTGCGGATCGTCTTCATTCCGGTCTCCATCGTTTCGATTGCGTCTGTGTCACCCGGCTGCACCGGACGGACCGGATCAGCGATTTGAGGGATACAAGTGGTTGGTTGAGAAAGGTTTAAGGTGGGCGCCGTTTCTTTTGCGGATCAGCGCGCGTTGGCGACCTTCGAGTTGACGTTGCCCCACATGCCCGTCGTCGTATCGGCAAGCGCGGTGAGGCCGGCGATCATCGCGATCACGACCAGCGCGATGATGAGCCCGTATTCGATCGCGGTCGCCCCCCGTCTTTCGCGCATCACGCGCGCGATCGTTCGGATGACGGCATGCGTCGCGACGGATATAGGGCTCATGGATGCGGTCTAGTCGCGGGGAAATTAAGGAATGACCAACGATCCGTCCGTATCGGGACCGATGCCCGCTGCGCCGTTGCTGCTGCCCGTCGTAGCGGCCGCATTGGTCGACCTCGAAGGCCGCGTGCTTTTGCAGCAACGTCCGGAAGGCAAGTCGCTTGCCGGTCTCTGGGAGTTTCCCGGCGGCAAGATCGAGCCTGGCGAAACTCCCGAGGCGGCCCTGATCCGCGAACTCGAGGAGGAGCTGGCGATCGTCGTGCCGCACGCCTGCCTCGCGCCTGCGACGTTCGCCAGCGCGCCGCTCGGCGATCGCCATTTGCTGTTGTTGCTCTACATCACGCGCAAATGGACCGGCGTGCCGCGTGCGCTCGAAGCGACCGCTTTGCGCTGGGTGAGGCCGAACGAGATGCACGCGCTGCCGATGCCGCCCGCCGATCGTCCGTTGATCGGCCTCTTGGATGCGCTGATCTGATTGTGTCGCGCCTTCGATAAGGGGCTCGGCCGCAACGCGTTCAGATGTCTCGAACAATGCGCCCGACATGCCCGTCCGTTGGTTGATGCGCGGGTATGTCGGCTCGTCCTAATCTTTGGCTCGTCACCAAGGCGGGTCGGCATACTCCGAGTTCAAAAAAGCGCTTGATCCCGGACGCTTGCAGGCGCATGAAATCCGAGCTGGCTACGTCCCAAGACCGTATCCGGCCATCCGGACTGCGGCTCGCGCGCGTTATTCCCTTTTCTCGAGCGAGCCGTTTCCGTCGAAGACGGAACACCGATCTCGAACGATCCGGCTCTATCTACTTCGGTCCAACCACCACGGTGCACCGTCGGATTCGACACCCGCGTTCTTACCGAACGGTCTGATCTCGTCGGACCATGGGACGCAATCTTACGCCCAGGCTGATGATCAGGGGCCAGAATATGGTGTTGCCGATATCCGAAAGCGTGTCAGCCCAGCGCATGCCGTAGTTGAGATAGTCGAGCGTTTCGTTGCCAAGTTCCGCCAGGACGACGACCAGTAAGGGGATGAGCGTCCCCAGCGACCGGCCGCTGATGAGCCGCACGAGCATGAGGATGATAAGCCCGGCATGGATATGGAGGATCGCGTCGGGCAGGCCGGTGCCGTCTCCGATCCAGAGAATAACCGAATGATACAGCGCGGGAATATTCATCGCTGGGCAACAGCCGAGATCGGCATCAAAAGCAAGGATGAGGCCGTGCGACGTATTACCTCGAGACTGGCGTGATACCGAAAAACAGCCATTCGCGCCGTGGTCGATACTCGATTTCTGTCGGCAGCGACCATGTCCGGTGGGTCGGATGACGGTGCGGGGGGCGGTGCTTCTACGGGCAAATGCGCTGATCTGTCCCGAACACACCGCCGCAATTCCCGTTTAATTTGACGTTTACGTCGGACTCGAAGGAGTTCGCGTTGATACGTCTCATCTACATCAGTACCGCCCGCTCCGAGCTGTCGAAGGCCGAGCTTGAGGGTGTGCTGCGCGCGTCGCGGCGTAACAATGCGGCTGTTGGGGTGACGGGCTTGTTGGTTGTCGGCGGACGTCGGTTCCTGCAGGCTCTCGAAGGACCGGCGGATGCTGTCGTGCAGACGTACGACCGCATCAAGGCCGACGGACGCCACTTCGCCGCCGTGACACTCGACAACCGCCCGATTGCCGAGCGCAGCTTTCCCGACTGGGCAATGGGCCATCAGCCTGGCAGACCCTTGCGCGGTGACGGTGCGGTTGCAGACGACGTGGCGAGATTGATCGCGCCGATCGCCGATCCCACCATGCACGCGTATTTTGCGGAGTTCGCCAAGAAGCACGCCGCCTGAAGTGCTCGATGCCGGCGGTTTAGCGTTGCATTCGCCGCGCCAAGCGATCGATCTCTCGGTCTGTGTTATCTACGATCTACGGTCATGACGTGGCTCCGTACCGCTGGTTGTGCGTTTGAACGCAACGGAGGAGACTGACATGGTAGCGAGAGAGAAGATTACGGACGGTGCGAACGAGCGCGCCATCGACGAACCGATTGCCGGCACGGCTCCGGGCATTCCCGATGACGCACTCTTGCCGGGCGAAGACCTGCCGGAGGAGCCGAAAGACGAAGAAGTAGCGCGAGTCGCGCAGAAACTAGGCGCGCCAACGCCAACGGAGGCGTCATGATGTCCGACGACGCGACACAGACCCGCCAGCGCGAGATCGCCACGGAGCATCTGCTGTTCAAACTCATGGAATATGTCGAAGCGCGGCACGCCGGGCTCCTCGATTTCATGGAACAGAGCCTCGACCACCTCGGCGATCCGGCGACCGACGGTACCAAGGACGACGAAGCCGTGCGCAAGATCGCGAAGGGCATGATTGTCCGCGCGCGCAAACAGGGCGTGAACTGAGCACACGCTGAGGTGACTTGGGAGATGTCGGTCGCCTGTGCCCGGGGGACCGCATCTCCGACCGCAGCTTTCCTTCGGGCTTGTCGGGTTGCCGGTCGTCGCGTGTCCCTAGTCAAATCTGATACAGTTGGACTCGTAAGAACATTGCAGGAACATCAATCCGATGCGATGAGCGTTCCAACGATTCGAGGACACGATCATGGCCGATTACGACGACGACCAGCAGGAGCCGAAGCCCGCGTTTGGCAAGTGGCTGCTGACGCAGCGGGACCGCGGCGATTGGGTCGACGGTATCGCCGACGCGGCGCGTGCGGATCGGACCTTTCCAAAGAACGGCGATCCGGAGGCGGTGCGCGCACATTTGCGCAAGCAACAGGCCGACGGTGACGCCTTCGCCGCGATCGACGATGCCGAGAGCGATTGGATGGCCGTCTAAACCGTGCTGGTCGTCATGCGGCGGTTCGGTGGGGCCGTATCGGCGGCAGTATCGGATAGGGTCGTCGATACGTCAGGAGTTGGCCCGAGGGCGCAAGAATGCGTCTGGGGCAGGGTAGGATGACCGATCTATTAAGTTCGAACTGAAAGGGGCGTCCCGTTACCGGAACGCCCCTTTAGCTATGTCGGCGTTGAAGACGTTGGCGATTACGCCATCGAAACCTTCGTCCGCGTCGACGTGTGCCCACCCGAGCGATAGAGGACGTCGGCAGCATCTTCAGCATTGATCCCGGCAGCGCTGGTATCGACGGAAACGAACACGCCGCCTTCATTGATGCGGCCTTCATAGTAGCTCGCGTCGACGCGGCTGACACCGTGATCGGTCATAACCTTCTCCAGCCCGCCAACGGCACCGCCGAGCGCCGCACCCGTGATCGCAGCGCTTGGGATGGCCGCGGACGCAATCGCGCCCGCGGCAACGAGGGGGCCGACCCCCGGAATGGCGAGGGCGGTGATGCCGAGCAGCGTGCCGATCCCGGCGCCGGCCGCGACTTTGCCGACGAACTCCTGCGTATCGCCGTTGCCGTCCGTGGTGGTGTTCTTGCCGTCATGCTGGGCAACGATGGAGATCGCGCTGTCGTTGATACCAGCCGCGCGAAGCTCGGCCACGGCGCGCTCGGCGTCTGCATGATTATCGAAAACCGCGGATACCAGGTTCGTGCTCATCATCAGTTCCAGTCGGGGACAGGTTGTAGATGAGCGTAGAAGCCGCATCGAAGGCCTAACGTTCCGGAAATTGAGAGTTAGCGGCGCGTTAACTTCGAATGGTGCGGGAAAGGTGGCCGACTAGGATCGCGGCTGTGAGTCGCACGGATAGGTCAGAGGCAATCGCCGCCCATTGGGGTAAGGCGATTGCCGGCAGGGTGTCGAAGCCTATTGGTACCCGCCGTTTTCCTCACGCTCCTTGGCGGCGTCCTCCTGTACCTTTTCCATCTCCTCTGCCTCTTCGGCGGGGGTTGAGTCGTCGGTTTTCGGATCGTCGATCATGGTCATCTCCTTGCCAATTCAACGCGCGGCCAAGCTTTTGGGCTCAGCCATAATGTCTGAAAGTCGCTCAGGCTGCGGCACGAACAACAGGACAAACTTTGTGGTTCATCCAGATCGAGACGCCGCTGCGGACGACGCTCCGCTGGGGCTGCCGGTCCTGGGTGCCGGAGTCCGGGCATTTTCAAACAACAAGGGTCATGACGTCGCTGTCTGGACGATCACCCCTGCCACCAGGGTGGGGGCCGGCATTTCTCATTACGAAATCTTGGGCAGCCCGAGATCAAAACCGGCATTCACTGGAGGCCCGACCGGGAATCGAACCCGGGTGCGAGGATTTGCAGTCCTCTACGTCACCACTCCGCCATCGGGCCCCGATTGCGTGAAGGCGGCGCAAATGCTTCGTTTTTCCGCTGCGGTCAACCTGCAGTTGCGGTCGACAACGGAATAATCTGGTTATGCTCGACTCGCACGCCGCCGCAGGCGGTGAGTGTCGCGCGCTACCGCCCCCGGCCTCGTCCCTGGCCTCGTATCGTGACTCGCACACGTCAGCGTCTTTGCTTAGGGTTAAGTGCAAGGACGTTAATGGCTTTTAGGGGCGGGCGCTTGAAGACGGACAGGATTGCGGGCGGCACGAATACGACGGGTGTCGATGACGAGGTGTTCGCGATGCCGTCCGGCATGGCAATCCGGTATGACCGGCCCGCTGCCGCGCTCGCCGACTATATCACCGGCTATCACGTCTATCGAACAGACACGGGTATCGAGGCAGGACAGGTCGACTGGTTCCTGCCGGCGACCGCCAACGTGCGGATCGCGATCGATGCCGGGCCGATCGCGGTTTCGATCGGTCGGCGGACCTATGATCCGCTGCCCGTGGCGAGCCTGTTCGGGCCGACCAACCAGGCGTTGAAGGCGGTGACGCATGGTGGCGTGATGATCGGCTTCGGGATCAGCGCGCTGGGATGGGCGCGATTGTTTAGGCGATCGGCCGGCGACTTCCGCAACCGCATCGTGCCGCTGGAAGACGTGCTCGGGAAGGCCTTCACGCGCGATCTGGTAGCGGGCTTGCAGGGCGCGCCGGATGATGCCGCCGTCGCGCCGATCCTCGATGCGATGTTGCTCGCGCGGCTGGGGCCGCCGCATGCCGATGCGCCGCAGATCCGGCAGTTGATGGAGATACTCGCGACCGATGGCCCGACCGACATCGCGTCCGCCGCTGCACAACTCGACATACCGACGCACGCGCTGCGGCGATTGTCGGTGCGCCATTTCGGGTTTCCGCCCAAGATGCTCCTCTTGCGCGCGCGGTTCCTGCGGTCGTTCGTCCGGCTGATGATGGCCGGCGGCGAGGCGGATTATACGACGATCGACCGCTCCTATTTCGATGCGTCGCATTTCCTGCGTGATTCGGCGACGTTCCTGGGAATGACCCCGCGGCGGTTCATGGCGCTGACCAAGCCGTTCCTGAAGGCGAGCCTGCGGGCGCGGAACGCAGTGCTGGGATCGCCGACGCAGGTGCTGCACGACATAGCGAAGGCGCCGGCCCGCGATGCGCAGTCGCGCGACTCGAGCCGTACGACGCAACAGCGGGTCATTTCGCGGGACGGTTCCGCGATCGGGTGCTAAGGACAGGCGCAGAGGTGTTGCCGGGATTTCTCGTGCGCCCTCGACGCCCCGTTCGCGGCATCTCGGTGTCACACGGGCGGGCGGGGCGTCTTTCAACGCCAGCACGCGACCGTCAAACGGCGCGAAATCCGACCAACCGATGCTTGGCGTCGCCGCGCCCACGCGATAACAGACGGGCCATATCCGGCCGCGCGATATCGGAGCGATCCGAAACAAGTGTATTGCGTGGCTAAAACAGTTGTGCGACAGGATGCGCCATGACGACGACGACTCTCGATACTCCTTCGCTCGCAGCCGATACCCATGAGATCGGCGGGACAACCGTGTCCATGGCTCCCGCAACGTTCGACACGATGCGTCACGCGATGGTGGCGAGCCAGTTGCGCACCAACGCGGTCAACGACCAACGCGTCGTCGCGGCGATGGCGCGCGTGCCGCGCGAGGCGTTCATGCCTGCCGACGTCCGTGCGCTCGCCTACCGCGACGCGACGATCCCGCTGGGACGCGGACGCTACGCCAACCTGCCGATGGCGACCGGCCGTCTGCTCACCGAAGCATATCTGACCGCGACCGACCGCGTCCTGCTGATCGGTGCCGCGACCGGCTATACCGCGGCGGTGCTGGCCGAGATCGTCGGATCGGTCGTCGCGGTCGAGAGCGATTCTGCCTTGCTGGCGATCGCCCGCGAGGCACTCGCCGGGACCGGTAATGTCGAACTCGTCGAGGCACCGATGCAGGACGGCCACGCCGCCGGCGCGCCTTATGACGTGCTGATCGTCGACGGGGCGATCGAGACCGTGCCCGACGCGTTGATCGCCCAAGTCAAGTCCGGCGGTCGTGTCACGGCAGGGATCGCCGAGCGCGGGCTGACCCGGCTCGCATCGGGGCGCAAGACCGATGGCGGGTTTGCGCTCTCGGCGTTCGTCGATGTCGAATGCGTGAGCCTGCCTGGCTTCGACGCCCCCAAACCCTTCCGGTTCTGAGCAGAAAACCATGGCCCGCGCCGCACTTCTCCGCAGTCTGCTCCTGAGTGTTGCGCTGACGTATAGCGCTGCACCACTCTACGCGGAGACGCTGCGAGAGGCGCTGGTCAAGGCGTACAACACCAACCCGACGATCACGGCGCAGCGCGCTACCCTGCGTGCCACTGACGAGAACGTGCCGATCGCCCGCGCGGCGGGGCTGCCGTCGGCGAACGCGACCGGCGATCTCACCGAATTCCTCGTCACTGGCCAGAACAACTTCCTTGCGCCGCCGCGTCAGGGCGTTGCGCGGGCGAACGTGTCGGTGCCGCTGTACCAGGGCGGGCAGGTCCGCAATTCGGTTGCCGCAGCGAAGACCCGCGTCGAGGGTGGCCGAGCGACACTGCGGAGTACCGAAGCCGATTTGTTCACCAACGTCGTCGCGGCGTACATGGACGTGATCCGCGACGAGGCGATCGTCGGCTTGAACACGCAGAACGTCCGCGTCCTCGACGTCAACCTCCAGGCCAGCCGCGACCGTTTCCAGGTCGGCGACCTGACCCGCACCGACGTGGCCCAGTCCGAAGCGCGCCTCGCGCTCGCCCGCGCACAGCTCCAGTCCGCCCAAGCCAATCTGATATCCAGCCGCGAAAGCTATATCCAGTTCGTCGGGACGCCGCCCGGCACGCTCGACACGCCACCGACGTTGCCGCATCTGCCCGACAGCCCGGCCTCGGCCGTGACCGTCGCGATCGACAACAACCCGGTGCTGATCGCCGCCGCCAAGGAGCGGGACGCGAGCCGCTACGATGTCGGCGTCGCCCGCGCGAGCCGGCTTCCGCAGATCAGTGCGGTCGGGGGCGCGAGCTACACCAACTATCTCGGTTCGATCGCGTCGGTGCCCGGCGGCGTCAACGGCATCCCCAACGCCAATAAGGCGGTGCAGGCCGGACTGTCGTTGACGCTGCCGCTGTTCCAGGGCGGGCGCCCCGCCGCGCAGGTTCGTCAGGCCGAGGCGTTCCAGTCGCGCGCGATCGAGAACGTCACCGCGACCGAGCGCAACGTCATCGCGCAGGCGCGCTCCGCCTTTGCCATCTGGCGCTCGTCGGAGCAGGTGATCCAGTCGTCGGAAACCGCGGTGAATGCGAACAAGCTCAGCCTCGAAGGCGTCCGCGCCGAGAACAGCGTCGGCACGCGCACGATCCTCGACATCCTCAACGCCGAGCAGGAATTGCTCAACAGCCAGGTCACGCTCGTGACCGCGCGGCGCGATGCGTATGTCGCAGGCTTCGCGCTGCTGGCCGCGATGGGCCAGGCCGAGGCGCGCGACCTGGGGCTCGACGGCGGCGTGCTGTACGATCCGGTCGCGAACTACAACCGCGTCCGCCACAAGATCTGGGATTTCGGCGGCGACGGCGAGCCCGTGCCGGTTGCCACCCGCACCGCGCAGTCGCCCGCACAGAACGCCACGGTTCAGGCGCAGTACGACCCGTTGCTCGATACGCCGGTTGACAGGAACCCCGCCTTGACGACAGGTAAGGACGCGCCGAGCCGCCAATAGGGGCGCGCGGGGCTACGGGGTTTGGGATGGTCCGGATGGGGGATGTCAACGGCGAGCCGTCGATGGAGGAAATCCTCTCGTCGATCAAACGCATCATCGCGGAAGAGGGCGATACGCCCGGCCGGTCGCGTCGCCCTGCGCGCGCGACGTCCGCACCGGTCGATCTCGATCCCGCCTATTTCGACGACGACCACGACGACGACGAGATCCTCGAACTGAGCGACCCCATGCCCGATCGTACGCCGCGCCCGCCCAAGTCCCCGGTGCTCAATACCGTCGAGACCCCGCCGGAGCCACGCCACGCCGCGCCGCAAATGATGCCGCCAAAGCCCGCGCCGAGTGCCAAGCCGCAGCCGGCCACCGATGCCGCAGCCGAGCCGATCGTCTCGCGCCACACCGCCGCTGCAACGCGCGCGCCGCTCGAGGCGTTGACGCGGATGATGGTAAAACCCGAGACAGGCAATGACGGCACGCTTGAGGGCCTGGTGCGCGAAATGCTTCGCCCCATGCTGCGCGAGTGGATCGACGCCAACCTTCCTAACATGGTCGAGGACATGGTCTCGCGCGAAATCGCCAAGATCATGAACCAGCAGCCCTAGGCTCTCCAGTCAAGGGCGCGGACGCAAGGCTGGTTTCCTCGCGTCGCGCTCGCTAAGGCTCGGCGCATGAGCGAGCTTCCCAAAACCTTCGACCCAGCCTCCATCGAATCGCGCTGGTATGCGCATTGGGAGGCGAGCGGCCAGTTCCGCCCCGACCGTCCGAACGCCGAGCCGTGGACGATCGTCAATCCGCCGCCCAACGTCACCGGCTCGCTGCACATCGGCCACGCGCTCGACAACACGCTGCAGGACATCCTCACGCGCCACGCGCGCCTGAAGGGCAAGGATGCTTTGTGGGTGGTAGGCACCGATCACGCCGGCATCGCCACGCAGATGGTGGTCGAGCGCCAGATGGGCGCGCTGACCCCGCCGCAGAAGCGCACCGACCTGACTCGCGAGGAGTTCGTCGCGAAGGTCTGGGCGTGGAAGGAAGAGAGCGGCGGCGAGATCACGCAGCAGCTCCGCCGGCTCGGCTGCTCGATGGACTGGGCGAACGAGCGCTTCACGATGGACGAGGGCTTCTCGAAGGCTGTCCTCAAGGTGTTCGTCGACCTTCACAAGCAGGGGCTGCTGTACCGCGACAAGCGTCTCGTGAACTGGGATCCCGGCCTCGGCACCGCGATCAGCGACCTCGAGGTCGAGACGCGCGAGATTAAGGGCAGCTTCTGGCACCTGCGCTATCCGCTCGAAGATGGCGCCCTTGGACAAGAGGGGGGCTTCATCGAGGTCGCGACCACGCGGCCCGAGACGATGCTCGCCGACATGGCGGTGGCGGTGAACGCCTCGGACGAACGCTACACCGCGCTGATCGGCAAGCAGGTGAAGCTGCCGATCACCGGACGCCTGATCCCGATCATCGCCGACGACCATGCCGATCCGGAACTCGGCTCGGGCGCTGTCAAAATCACGCCGGGACACGACTTCAACGATTTCGAGGTCGGCAAGCGGGCAGGGATGGCCGCGGGGTCGATGCTCAACATGCTCGATGCGAAGGCGCGCGTCGTGCAGGTGTCCGACGGGCTGATCCCCGCCGACCTGCTCGGGCTGACGACTGCCGAGGCACGCAAAGCCGTGGTCGCGCGGCTGAAGGACGAAGGCTTCCTGATCGCGCATGTCGACAAGGACGGCGAAGAGCACGACGCCGAGCCGCGTACGATCCAGACGCCGTATGGCGACCGCTCGGGCGTGGTGATCGAGCCGTGGCTGACCGACCAATGGTATGTCGACGCGAAGACGCTCGCGCAGCCGGCGATCGAGGCGGTTCAGACCGGCGCGATCGATATCGTCCCGAAGACGTGGGAGAAGACGTTCTTCAACTGGATGGACAATATCCAGCCATGGTGCGTGTCGCGCCAGCTGTGGTGGGGGCACCAGATCCCGGCGTGGTTCGGACCCGACGGTACGCCGTATGTGGCCGAGACCGAGGCCGAAGCGCAGGCTCTGGCAGGCGAGGGCGTGAGCCTTACGCGCGACCCCGATGTGCTCGATACCTGGTTCTCCTCCGCCCTCTGGCCCTTCGCCACGCTGGGCTGGGATGGTTCTTCCCCCCTCCCGCAAGCGGGAGGGGCCGGGGGTGGGCACGCGCTCACTTCGAACGCTACGCCTGAAGGCGAGCGCGAGCCCACCCCTCAATCCCCTCCCGCAAGCGGGCGGGGAGGCCAATTAGGCGGCCGCTACCCCAACGACGTGCTCATTTCCGGCTTCGACATCCTGTTCTTCTGGAACGCGCGGATGATGATGCAGGGGCTGCACTTCATGAAGGACGTGCCGTTCCGCACGCTCTACCTCCACGGTCTCGTGCGCGCGGCGGACGGCGCGAAGATGTCGAAGTCGAAGGGCAACGTCGTCAACCCGCTCGGGCTGATCGACACCTACGGCGCCGACGCGCTGCGCTTCTTTATGGCGGCGATGGAGAGCCAGGGCCGCGACATCAAGATGGATGAAAAGCGCGTCGAGGGCTATCGCAACTTCGCCACCAAGCTGTGGAACGCGGCGCGGTTCGCCCAGGCCAACGGTATCGTCGCCAGCACCAATCTGGAGGCACCGCGCGCGGAACTGGCGGTCAACAAATGGATCATCGCCGAGACGATCGCGACGGTCCAGACGGTCGACCTCGCGCTCGCCGATTATCGCTTCGACGGCGCCGCCAACGCGATCTACCAATTCGCGTGGAGCCGCTTCTGCGACTGGTATCTCGAACTCATCAAGCCGCAGATGGTCGGCGACGAGCGCGGTGTCATCGATGACGAATCGAAGGCGGTCGCAGGCTGGGTGCTCGACCAGATCCTGGTCCTGCTCCACCCGTTCATGCCGTTCATCACCGAGGAACTCTGGCACGCGATGGGCCCGCGCGATCACGACCTGATCGTCGCGAAATGGCCAATGGCTGACGCGCGCGCGCTCGATCCCGAGGCGAGCAAGGAAGTCGACTGGCTGATCCGCCTGGTTCAGGAAATCCGCACCGCGCGCAACGAACTGAACGTCCCGCCGGGCGCGCGCCTGCCGCTCCACGTCCGTGATGCGAACGCGGCGACGTTGGCGCGGCTCGAACGCCAGGCACCTGCGCTCGCACGTCTCGCCCGCGTCACGCATGCCGACGGCGAAGCCACCGGCGGCGCGGCGCAGGTCGTGGTCGACGAAGCAACCTTCGTCCTGCCCCTCGAAGGCGTCATCGACCTCGACTCCGAACGCGCCCGCCTGACCAAGGCGATCGCAGCGGCAGAGAAGGAGCGCGACGCGCTGTCAGGCCGCTTGGGCAACGCCAGCTTCGTCGAACGCGCCAAGCCCGAAGCGGTGGAAAAGGCCAAGGCCGACCACGCCGACAAGGCCGCCGAGGCTGCGCGATTGCAAGCGGCACTGGGACGCTTGGGCTGACCTGCTCCCCTCCCGCCTGCGGGAGGGGTTGGGGCGTGCCTCAAAAGCCGGACGCCAGTACGTACGTCCCGCCCTCCCCTGACCCCTCCCGCGAGCGGGAGGGGAATGTGTGCCGTACCGCCGTCTCACTCAAACCCAACCCGTCACCCCAGCGAAAGCTGGGGTATCCCAGTGAGTAACTACACCGGCCGGCCGATAACGGGATACCCCAGCTTTCGCTCGGGTGACGGTTCGGGAGGGGCGGCTCTACTGCGTAGGGTATGTCCCTGCCATCTTGTTCTCCCGCGAAGGCGGGAGCCCAGTCTGGGTCCCCGCCTTCGCGGGGAAACATAGCGCACTAGGTTCGGAGCGGGGGACCTACCAGCTTGTCCCGACGTTCACTCCGCGGCTAGGCGTACGACAGATAGGGGCGCGTGTGTTCATCCGGTTGATGCCGGACCGGGTCCGGCATGACGGAGTGACTGTGTGAGCGATCTGCAATCCGATCGGCAGCGTGGTGGCGCCCCCGACTTTTCCAATACCAGTCCCCCCGATCGCCCCCGCGGCAAGCCGGGCCAGCGCGACCTCACTGCCGGTCACATCGGCCGCACGCTGCTTGCGTTCGCGCTACCGACGCTCGGCTCGAACATCCTGCAATCGCTCAACGGCTCGATCAACGCGATCTGGGTCGGACGGTATCTCGGCGAGGGCGCGCTCGCCGCGACCTCGAACGCCAACATCATCATGTTCCTAACCTTCGGCGCGGTATTCGGGTTCGGCATGGCAGCGACGATCCTGGTCGGCCAGAGCTTCGGCCGCCACGATCTGGAAGGCGCACGCCGCGCGTTCGGCTCCGCGGTCGGTCTGGTCCTCGGTGGGGCGATCGTCGTCGCCGCGCTCGGCTGGGTGTTCGCGCCGGAGATCCTCCACCTGCTCGCCACCCCCGGCGACGCGATGCCGCTCGCGCTCGCGTACCTCCGCGTGATCTTCCTCGGGTTGCCCGCGTCGATGATGATGGTGCTGCTGATGATGGGGCTGCGCGGGACCGGCGATTCAATGACGCCGCTCTGGTTCATGCTGCTCAGCGCGATCCTCGACAGCGCGCTCAACCCGCTGCTGATCGCGGGCATCGGCCCGTTCCCACAGATGGGCATCGCCGGCTCGGCAACCGCGACGCTGGTTGCCAGCCACGTCTCGCTGCTCGGGCTGATCGCCTATATCTACGCGCGAGACCTGCCCTTGCGGCTACGCGGCAACGAACTCCGCTACCTCATTCCCCAGCGCGCGCTGACCGGTACGATCGTCCGCAAAGGTTTGCCGATGGGCGCGCAGATGCTGGTGATGTCGACCGCCGGGCTCGCGATGGTCGGGCTGGTCAACCGGCTCGGCGTCGATACCGCGGCGGCCTATGCCGTCTCGCAGCAGCTATGGACCTATATCCAGATGCCCGCGCTGGCGATTGGGGCGGCGGTCAGTTCGATGGCGGCGCAGAATATCGGCGCGGGCCGCTGGGACCGGGTTGGCGACATCACGAAATACGGCCTGCTCTTCAACATCGCGCTGACCGGTGCGATGGTCGGCGTGGTGATCCTGTTTGACCGCCCGGTGATGACGTTGTTCATCGGTGCAGCCAGCCCCGCGCTGCCGATCGCGCGGCATATCCAGTTGATCGCGAGCTGGAACTTTATTCTGTTCGGCATGACGATGGTGCTGTTCTCGACCGTTCGCGCTAACGGTGCTGTAATCGCGCCGCTGATCGCGCTGATCGTCGCGCTGTATCCGGTGCGGATCGGCTTCGCGTTGTTGGCAAAACCGTGGCTCGGCGCGGACGCACTGTGGTGGAGCTTTCCGCTGGGATCGCTCGCGACGCTGGCGATCGCGGCGTGGTATTATCGCTACGGCAACTGGCGAAAGGGTGCGCTAGTGGTGCCCGACGACAGCGAGGAACAGGCGCACGGCATGAGCGAGCCGGGTGGGCGGTTGCAGCCTACGGGGTAGGCGCTCGACCTAAACTACCACCCCGGCGAAGGCCGGGGTCCAGTTGGAAAGGTCGCAGTAACGACGCACTACACCCGGTTAGCAACGTCTCCCAACTGGGCCCCGGCCTTCGCCGGGGTGGCACACCTTTTCGTGAAGTATGAGTGTCTACCGCAGGCGCTTGACGAACGACCGGCCACCTTCGCGGCGCTCATGCTGGAAGTTCGGGATCGTCTCGATCAGGTCCGACAACCGGTTGAACCCATAATTCCGCGCATCGAAGCTCGACCGGTTGCCCGCCAACTGGCCAAGTTCGGCGACGCTGGCATAGCCCTTCTCGTCGCGCTTTACCGCGTTGTACGCATCGATCAGCAGCTTGATCACCTGCTCGTCGATCGGCTGCGCGGTCTTCGGCCGAGCGACCGGCGCAGGCGCGGCCGGCTTCTCGCCAGCCACCGGGGCAGGCGTCGGCACCTGCATCGGCTGCGACGTCTCGTTCAGCGCGCCAACGTCGATGAACCGCGTGCACGCCTGCCGAAATCCCTCAGGCGTGCGGCTCGTCCCAAAGCCATAGACCGGGATCCCGTCCTGGCGGATACGCGTCGCGAGCGGCATGAAATCGCTGTCCGACGACATGATCCCGAAGCCGTCGATGCGCCCGCGGAACAGCAAGTCCATCGCGTCGATCGTCATCTTCATGTCGGTGGCGTTCTTGCCCTTGGTCAGGTCGAACTGCTGCTGCGGCTCGATGCCGTGCTTGATCGACATGTCGCTCCACGCCTTCAGCGCGGGCTTCGACCAGTTGCCATAGACCCGCCGGACGTTGACCGTGCCGAGCTCGGCAAGGACGGTCAGCACCGGGTCGAGGGTCGCCGCGGACGCATTGTCCGCGTCGATCAGGAGGGCGACGTTGCGCGTTGTGGTATCGATCATGCGCGCAAGGTTAGCCGCGCCCGCGCTGCGCGTCCACGCTCCAGACACCGCCACCGGCTGCGGCGAGGTACAGGAACACGAAGCAGTAGAGCACCGCCGCCTCGCCGCCATTAACGATCGGGAAGGGACCCTGCGGCATGTGCGCCATGAAATATGCGACCGCGGACATGCCCGACAGCACGAATGCCACCGGTCGCGTGAACAGGCCGACGATCAGCAGGCCGCCGCCGACGACTTCGAGCACGCCGGCAACGTAGATCAAGGGGGTCATCGGCATCGGGAAGGGCGGCAGGCCGAAGAGTTTCGAGATACCGTGGCTGAAGAACACGAGCGCGACGACGATGCGCATGACGCTGAGCAGTCGGCTGGACCAAGTGACGGGTATCGGCATGGGGATTCCTCGAGTGTCGTTGCGTGGGCGAAACGTCACACGGGGGCGGCGCGAGGTCAATTCGTGTAGATCGAAACGCATCGTTGACGGGCAACTCACGATCCTCCCCCGCCAGGGGGAGGTGGCACCGCAGGTGACGGAGGGGGAGGACACGGAACAGCGGTTTTCCTTACTTCCCCCTCCGTCTGGCAAGCGCCAGCCACCTCCCCCTTGCGGGGGAGGATCGCAACTTCAGGGATAAGTGATCGCCATCACCTCATATTCGCGCTCGCCAGCGGGTAAATCCACCCGTTGCACATCGCCGATCGCAGCGCCGCGCAAAGCGCGTGCGAACGGCGAGTTCCAGCCGATCCGCCCGTTGCTCGCGTCAGTCTCGTCGTCGCCTACCAGCGTTAGGACCCGCTCGACGTCGTCCTCGTCGGCAACCTTCACGCACGCCCCGAACCAGACGCGCGAGCGGTCTTCCTGCGCCGCCGGGTCGACGACCTTCGCCGCCTTCATCCGCTTCGACAGCCAGCCGAGCCGCCGGTCGATCTCGCGCAGCCGCTTGCGGCCGTAGATGTAGTCGCCGTTCTCGGACCGGTCGCCATTGCCTGCCGCCCAGGAGATGACTTCGACCAAGGCGGGGCGCTCGGTCGACAGGAGTTGCTCGTATTCGGTGCGGAGTACGGCGTAGCCGACGGGAGTGATGTAGTTCGGGCGATCCATCTCAAATTCCGTCATGCCGGGCTCGTTCCGGCATCCACCGTTCCGCACGCTTCAGGGGGTCTGAGTATGCGGCGGGGTGGACCCCGGAACAAGTCCGGGGTGGCGGGGAGCGTAGGGATAGGGGTGAACCCTGCGCTTCCTCGCCATGTTCCCCCGCGAAGGCGGGAGCCCAGTCTGGGCTCCCGCCTTCGCGGGGGAACAATCTTATGAGGCAGCGAGATCTCAACCCGGCCGGTTCTTCCCCAGATACCACGACAGCCGAGCCGCCCCCCGGCTCTTCGCCCGCGCGGGGTTCAGCAAGTCGTACACCACCGCATTCTCCAGCACCCGCTGCACATAGTTGCGCGTCTCCTGGTACGGGATCGCCTCGACCCAATCGACCATGTCCACCGCCCCGGTCCGCGGATCTCCGTTCGCGCGGAGCCACTTGTTCACGTTGCCGCCGCCCGCATTATACGCCGCCACCGCCAGCGGATAACTGCCGTAATTGGCATACACCCGCTGGAAATAGCTCGAGCCCAGCATGATCGACATGTTCGGATCGGTCGTCAGCGCCGCCTGGTTGTACGCGAGGCCGATCTTCCCCGATTGCTCGCGCGCGGTCGCCGGCATCAGCTGCATCAGCCCGCGCGCGCCGGCGTGGCTCACCGCGGCGCGATCGAACTGGCTCTCCTGCCGCGAGATCGCGTGGATGATCGTCCAGTTGTCCTCATACCCCGCCGGCACCGCCACCATCGGGAAGCCCACCGCGGAATAATCGCTCAGCCCGTTCGCCAGCGCACTCCGCCCGACCATCACGCCGAGATCGGGGCGGTTGATCGTCTTCGACAGTTCGGCGGCGAGCAGGTGATCGGTATCGGTCGTCGCATCCGCCGCGATCTGGCGGACGAACGCGGTCTGGTCCTGCCAGTCGCCGATCTGCCCGAGGAATTTCACCGCACGCACCGTCTCGCGCCGATCGAACGCCGCGCGTGTCGCCGGATCGATCACCACCGAAGCAACCGACGGCGGCGCGACCAGCGCCCGCCCGGTGCGCTCGTTCGCCAACTGTCCGTAATATTGATCGCGATACCCAGCCGCCTGGCCGTAGAACGCCGCCGCCTGAGGCGCCAACCCGGCCGCCTCCGCCGCACGCCCCGCCCAATAATACCCCTTCGACCGCACCTGCGGCGACCGCGAGCCCTTCGCGTACCGGTCGAACAGCGTCATCGCGTCCGCCGGTCGCCCGAGCTGCTTCATCGCTACGCGTCCGCCGAGCCAGGCGAGGTTGGTATATTCGTCGCGCTCGGCATAGGATTTCGCCGCGATGTCCGCGCCAAACGGATACGCATCGTCGATCTGCCGCGCGATGTCGTAGGCAACCTGATATTGCCCGTCGTTCGCCGCACCGTTCGCATTGGTGACGAGGACCTCGTACCACTCGGCGGCATTGCCCGGCCGCGTCACCAGCGACCGAGGCCGCGCCAGCCACGCGCGCGCCGACGGGCTTGCCCCCGAATTGCGCAACCACTGCGCCCGGTCCGCGACATACCCCGCGTCGTTCGCATACAAGGTCTGCGTCGAAGCCGAGATATCCGACGCGTTCGGCGCATTCGTCCGGAACGCCAGCCGCGCCTCGAAGATCGGCCGCCGTGCCGCACTCGTCCATACCAATTGCCGCTGCGCCGCGCCGGTCTGGCCCGCCCACAACAGCGCATCCATCCGCGCATCCTGGTCGTCCGGCGTCAGCGCGCCCGGAAAGCCCGATACCACCATCGCCTCGTCGGTCGGCGTCAGTCCGCTGCTCCGCCAAGCCGTCCGCACCGCCGCATAAGCTTGATCCCGCGCGCCCGTCGCCTGCAAAGCCCGCGCATACGCGACGCCGCCCGACGCGGACTGCGGCGGGTAACGACGGAAAAACGCGACGACGCTGGTCGGCGAGCCCATGGAAGCCTTGCGCTCCGCCGCACGGCGGTTGGCCGTCTCGTTAGGCCAGCCCGGATGCGCCATCAGGAAGCCCGCATAGCTGTCGAACGGCAGCGCATCGGTCTGCTGCAAAGCCCGCCACTGCGCGATGGTCGAGGCGATCGCGCCGTCCGTCGCCATCGGCTGCGCATTGGGGCCCATGTTGGCCAATTGCGTGCTGTAGCGATCCAGCGTCTGCTGCCCACCTCCCGACGCGGCGACCGTCCCCGCCACGACTGCAAGGAGAAGGCTCGTTTTAAACATCGATGCTACCATGTGGACAGCATACGCCCCGAACCCGTATCTGTCCTGAACGAAATCCGGATTTTGCAAGACATCCGGCGCAACAGGACCGCAGGCCACCGCATGTTTTCAGGATCTATTCCGGCGCTCGTCACGCCGTTCGCCGCCGACGGCAGCTTCGACGAACCCGCCTATCGCGACTTCATCGAATGGCAGATCGTCGAGGGCTCTTCGGGGCTGGTGGCGTGCGGGACGACCGGCGAGGCGGCGACCCTGTCGTACGACGAGCATTTCCACGTGGTCCGGGTTTGCGTCGACCAGGCGAAGGGCCGCGTGCCCGTCATCGCTGGCGCGGGCTCGAACGACACGCGCGTTGCCTCGGCAAACCTGCGCGCCGCGAAGGACGCCGGCGCCGACGCCGCGCTGATGGTGCCGCCTTATTACAACCGGCCAGGGCAGGAGGGTATCTTCCGCCATTTCGAGGCGCTCGCGGCGTCGACCCCGCTGCCGATCATCCTCTACAACGTCCCCGCGCGAACGGTAACTGACATCCAGCCAGCGACCTTGGCGCGGATCGTCGCAGCGTTCCCGGACGTGTTCGTCGGCGTGAAGGATGCCAGCGGCGTCCTCGCCCGCGTCTCACAGCATCGCGCGTCGTGCGGTCCGGATTTTTGCCAGTTGTCGGGCAATGACGACATGGCCTTAGCGTTCAACGTCATGGGCGGCACCGGCTGCATCTCGGTAACCGCCAACGTTGCGCCGAAGCTCTGCGCGGAGTTCCAGGCGGCGTGCCAAGCGGGCGATTTCGTCAAGGCGCTGGCCTATCAGGATCAGCTCTACCCGTTGCACGAGGCGCTGTTCACCGACGCGTCGCCCGGCCCGGTCAAGTACGCGATGACCAAGGTCCGGGCTGGCTTCCCGGAGACGCTTCGCCTGCCGATGACCCCCGCCGGCGAGGCCTCGCGCGAAGCGGTCGACGCAGCGCTCGAACACGCAAGCCTCGTCTGAACAGACCACAACGGTCCCCCCTCCCTGAAAGGGAGGGGCAGGGGGTGGGTAGGCCAGCTTGAGCCCCGACGGTTCGAACATGAGGAACCCGACCCACCCCCAACACCTCCCTTCCAGGGAGGGGCGAAGAAGGGGAGGTCAGGAGTAATGAGAAGTCACCATCGCCTCCTCAAGCATCACGAGCTGCCGTCGACGCAGCCTTGGCGCACGCCGGCCTCGCCTAAACCCCCTGCCTGTTCTCCTGCGAAAGCAGGAGCCCAGGATCGAGAGGACCGCCGCGTGTAACCCTGGGCTCCTGCGTTCGCAGGAGAACGGCGTTTGTTTGGTCGAATAGCACCCCACCGCTTCCCCTAAGCCTCGCGACCTCCTACATCGCGCGTCCCATGGCACGTCCCAAACCCCCGACCTTCGAGAAGACCAAGATCGTCGCCGAGAACCGGCGCGCGCGGTATGATTATTACATCGAGCAGGTGTTCGAGGCGGGCATCGCGCTCACCGGCACCGAAGTGAAGGCGCTGCGCGGCGGCGAGGGATCGATCGCCGAGGCCTATGCCGAGGTGAAGGGCAAGAACGTCGTCCTGGTCAATTCGAACATCCCCGAATTCAGCCACGGCAACCGCTTCAACCACGAGCCCAAGCGCCCGCGCAAATTGCTGCTCCACGAGCGCGAGATCAACAAGATGTTCGGGGCGGTCGCACGCCAGGGCATGACGCTCGTCCCGCTGATGATCTACTTCAACTCGAAGGGCCGCGCAAAGATCGAACTGGCGCTCGCCAAGGGCAAGCAGAACCACGACAAGCGCGATTCCGTGAAGGAACAGGACTGGAAGCGCGAGCAGGGCCGGATCATGCGGGATCGCGGATAGCCTGTGTCGAAGGCGCCGGGCAGTATCTTCGGGCGCCTCGCGGCGTGGTCGCATCGTAACTTGCCGACCCGCGAATCGATGGAGCGGAACCGTCTTCTCCGCCCCGTCGCGCACCGCGTGCTCGCACCCGAACTCTGGCGTTTCACACGCCGCTCGGTCCCGCGCGGCGTCGCGCTGGGGATGGTCGCGGGCATCCTGATCCCAGTCGCGCAGACGCCCGTCGCAGCGATCTTCGCGCTGCCGTTCCGCGCCAACGTGCCGACCGCGGCGCTGACCACCTTCATAACCAACCCGCTGACCACCCCGCCGCTCTGGATCGCGGCCTATTGGATCGGCTCGTCGCTGCTCCGCCTCGACGCGCACGTCCCCGGCCAGCCCGTCGCGGATGCCGCGGCGCGCACCGAATGGATCCCGTGGCTGATGCAGGCGGGGCCCGCTACCGCGCTCGGCCTGCTGGTCATCACGGTCGTGTGTTCGGTCGGCGGTTACGCGCTCAGCGCGCTCGGCTGGCGGTTGTGGATCGCGCGCAAGTGGCGGCACCGCCACGACAATCGCCACGGTCATGTTTCGTAACATTTGACACCGGTTGGAATTGACGGACCGTCCTATCGGCGTAGAACACACCGCATCCTGAAGATCTTTCTCCGAGGTTCTTGATGCGTAAGTCGATTGTTACCGTGATCCTGCTCGCGTCCGCCGCATCGGCTTTCGCGCAGACGCAAACGGGGCCGAACACCCCGTCGCCGACCCTCGCCAAGGCTGCGAAGGGCCCTGTTGCCGCCAAGGATGCCAACAAGCCGCAGATCGGCGACTTCGGCTTCGACATGGCCGGCCGCGATACCAGTGTGACGCCGGGCACCGACTTTTTCGATTACGCGAACGGCGGCTGGGTGAAGACCACGCCGATCCCCGCCGATCGCTCGTCCTACGGCATGTTCCACGTCCTGCAGGACCTGTCGCTCGAACGCACCCGCACGATCCTCGACGTCTCCGCCAAGACGCCCGGCGACAAGGTCGGCGATTTCTACTCCAGCTTCATGGACGAGGCTGCGGTCAACGCGAAGGGCGCTACCCCCGTCAAGCCAATGCTCGCCGCGCTCAAGGCGACCAAGGACAAGACCGCACTCGTCACCGAGATCGCCAAGCTCCAGCGCCAGGGCGTCGGCGGCCTCGTCGGCGTCGGCGTGCAGCAGGACGACAAGGATCCGACCACCTATGTCGTGAGCCTCGGCCAGAGCGGCATCGGTCTCCCCGACCGCGACTATTACCTCAAGGAAGACGCGAAGCTCGCGACGATCCGCACCGCGTACCAGGCGTATCTCACGCGCATGCTGACGCTCGCCGCCGAGCCGAACGCCGCCGCTCGCGCTGCTGCCGTCTTCAACATGGAGAAGGGCCTCGCGACCGCGCACTGGACGCGGATCGAAAGCCGCGACGCCGACAAGACCTACAACAAATGGACCGCCGCCGACTTCGCCGCGAAGGCGCCGGGCTTCCCCTGGGCGCAGTACATGACCGCGATGGGCGTCACCGGCCGTCCGTTCTACCTCGTCGCGCAGCCGAGCGCGTTGACCGGCGAGGCGAAGGTCTTCGCCGACACGCCGATCAACGTGTTGCAGGACTATGCGATGCTTAAGGTGCTGCGTTCGTATGCGCCGTATCTGTCGAGCGATTTCGACAAGACCAACTTCGCGTTCTACGGCACCACGCTGTCCGGCACGCCCGAGCAGCAGGTCCGCTGGAAGCGCGGTGTCACGACCGTGTCGGGCGCGATGGGCGAGGCGATCGGCCAGCAATATGTCGCCAAGTATTTCCCGCCCGCGTCGAAGGCGGCCGCCGACGACCTCGTCAAGAACGTCATCGCGGCGATGGGCGAGCGCCTCCGGAACCTCGAATGGATGGCGCCCGAGACCAAGACCAAGGCGCTCGCCAAGCTTGCCGCCTTCACCCCGAAGATCGGTTATCCGGACAAGTGGCGCGATTATTCGGCGCTCCAGATCCAGCGCGGCGATCTCGTCGGTAACGTGTCGCGCGCCAACGCGTTCGAATATGATCGCGACCTGAAGAAGCTGGGCCAGCCGATCGATCGGGCTGAGTGGTTCATGACGCCGATGACGATCAACGCCTACGCCAACCCGACGATGAACGAGGTCGTCTTCCCGGCCGCGATCCTGCAACCGCCGTTCTTCGATCCGAAGGCGGACCCGGCGGTCAATTACGGCGGCATCGGCGCGGTGATCGGTCACGAGATCAGCCATCACTTCGACGACCAGGGCCGCAAATACGACCTGAACGGCAAGCTCACCGACTGGTGGACGCCGCAGGACGTCGCGCGCTTCAAGGCGTTCACCGACGCGCTCGTGAAGCAGTACGACGCGTATGAACCGCTCCCCGGCCAGCACATCCAGGGCGGCCTGACGCTCGGCGAGAACATCGCCGACTTGGCGGGCCTCACGGTCGCGTACGACGCGTATCACAAATCGCTCGGCGGCAAGCAGGCGCCGATCATCGACGGCACGACCGGCGACCAGCGTTTCTATTACGGCTGGGCCGGCGTCTGGCGCACCAAGTTCCGCGACGCCGCGCTACAGCAGACGCTCTTGTCCGACCCGCATTCGCCGGGCCACCAGCGCGTCCTGACGGTCCGCAACCTCGACCCCTGGTACGCCGCGTTCGGCGCCAAGCCGGGCGAGGCCAGCTACCTCGCCCCCGCCAACCGCGTCCGCATCTGGTAATCAACACCGCCCAACAGAGCCCCGTCATCCTGGGCTCGACCCAGGATCCAGAGCCACGCAGGTAACGCTGTGGGCTCTGGATCCTGACTTTCGTCAGGATGACGAAGTCTGGAGAGAAACATGAAGTCCTTCATCGTCGCCGGCCTACTCGCCGCCACCGCCATCACCGGCGTCACCGCCGCCATCTCGCAAACCTCTGAACCCAAGCCCGCTCCCGCAGCCCCGACCGGCGCGCAATACGGGACGTTCGGCTTCGACGAGAAGGGCATGGACAAGACCGTTCAGCCCGGCGACGACTTCTACACCTTCGCCAACGGTAACTGGGCGAAGACCAACCCGATCCCCGCGGACAAGTCGAACTACGGCTCGTTCAATCTCCTCTCCGACCTGTCCGAGACGCGCACCCGCGGTATCCTCGACACCGCCGCGAAGGACCCGAACTCGAAGATCGGCCGCGCCTACGCCACCTTCCTTGACACCGGAACGATCGAAGGCAAGGGCCTCGCGCCGATCAAGCCGTGGCTCTCCAAGATCGCCGCGCTGAACGACCGCGCCGGCTATCCCGCCCTCCTCGCCGAAGCAGACCGCGCCGGGATCGGCGGCCCGTTCGGCGCCGGCGTCGGTCAGGACGACAAGCTCCCCGAACAATACGCGCTCTCGCTCGGCCAGTCCGGCCTCGGCCTGCCCGACCGCGATTATTACCTCAGCACCGACGCCAAGCTGGTCGAAGCGCGCAACGCCTACCGGGCTCACATCGTCAAGATGCTGACCCTCGCCGGCGAACCCAATGCCGAGGCGCGCGCCACCGCACTGCTCGCGTTCGAGACCGAGATCGCCAAGGTCAGCTGGACCCGCGTCGACAGCCGCGACGCCACCAAGACCTATAACAAGATGACCGTCGCCGACCTCGCCAAGCGCGCGCCCGGCTTCGATTTCGTCGCGTATTTCAAGGGTATCGGCACGCCCGTCCCGACCGTCATCGTCGCGCAGCCCTCCGCGATCACCGGCATCGCCAAGCTCGTCTCGACCGCGCCGATCGGCGTGCTGAAAGACCAGCTGATCCTGCGCTCGCTCGACGGCTATGCCGACGTCCTCCCCAAGGCCTTCGACGCCGAACAGTTCGCGTTCTACGGCACCGTCCTCGGCGGCACGCCCGAGCAGGAGGCCCGCTGGAAGCGCGGCGTCCAGTTCACCTCCGGCGCGCTCGATGACGAGGTCAGCAAGCTCTACGTCGCGCAGTATTTCCCGCCCGAGACCAAGGCCGCGGCGGACAAGCTCGTCAAGAACGTCCTCGCCGCGATGGGCCGCCGGATCGACAAGCTCGAATGGATGGCGCCCGAGACCAAGGTGAAGGCGCACGCCAAGCTCGCCGCCTTCACCCCCAAGATCGGCTATCCGAGCCAGTGGAAGGATTTCTCCGGTCTGACGATCACCTCGGGCGATGCGTTCGGCAACGAATGGCGCGCGAACGAATGGCAGCACCAGGATAATATTTCCAAGCTCGGCAAGCCGTTGCAGCGTTGGGAATGGGGCATGACGCCGATGACGGTGAACGCCTACGCCAATTTCGGCATGGTTGAGATCGTCTTCCCCGCCGCGATTTTGCAACCGCCGTTCTTCGATCCGAAGGCCGACGACGCGGTCAACTACGGCGGCATCGGCGCGGTGATCGGCCATGAGTTGAGCCATCATTTCGACGACCAGGGCTCGAAATACGATGCGAAGGGCCAGCTTACCGACTGGTGGACGGCCAAGGACATCGCCGGCTTCAAGGCGCTCACCGGCAAGCTCGGTGCGCAGTATGACGCCTACGAACCGCTCCCCGGCATGCACGTGAAGGGCCAGCTGACGATGGGCGAGAACATCGCCGATCTCGCCGGCCTCACGGTCGCGTACGACGCCTACCACACCGCGCTCGGCGGCAAGACTGCGCCCGTCCTCGACGGCTACACCGGCGATCAGCGCTTCTATCTCGGTTGGGCGCAGGTCTGGCGTCGCAACTACCGCGAAGCCAACCTTCGCAACCGGTTGCTGACCGATCCTCACTCGCCGTCGCAGCAGCGCGCGTGGGTCGTGCGCAACCTCGACCCCTGGTACGCGGCGTACAAGCCGACCGCCGGACAGAAGCTGTACCTCACGCCGGAGCAGCGCGTTCGGATCTGGTAAGAGTTTCCCTTGGGATAGCGGGCGGAGCGGAAACTGGGCGCGCCTTTCTGAGGAAAGCGCTCAAGTCAGCCCAACCCCCAACGGTCTCCCCTCCCTGAAAGGGAGGGGCAGGGGGTGGGTAGGCCGCTTGGAGAGCACGCCGTCCACGAACGGGCCGACCCACCCCCAACCCCTCCCTTCCAGGGAGGGGAGCAACTTTACCCTAGGCACAACAACCACCCCGGCGAAGGCCGGTGCCCAATTGGGGGACGGTTCTGACGATGGACGGCGCTTCGTTACTACCACCTTTCCCATTGGGCCCCGGCCTTCGCCGGGGTGGTGCCGTTTCTAGAAGCGGCGGGATCAGAGTTAGCGCCACCCCCATCACACGCATCACTTGACGCCCAACCCCGCAACAGCGGATGACTCCCCCCAATGGCATCGCTCGCTTTACCCACCCCCGCCCGCAACGCAGCATTCGTCGCCATAGCCTCGGGCGTCGCCGCCGCGGCGATCGTGCTGCTGCTCGTCGGCAGCTGGACCGCCGCCGCCGGTTTCTTTGCCGCGGCCGTCATCGTCATCGGCGCGCTGATCGCCTGGCGCCTGCTCAACCCCGTCGCCAGGGACGCGCCACGCCCGGTCGACTGGGACCTCACCCGCACCGTCGCCGAAGCCGGCACCGACGCACTCGCGATCACCGACCGCGCCGGGCGTCTGGTTTGCGCCAACGACGCCTACGAAGCGCTGTTCGAAGGCTTCCCGACACCCCCCGGCCTGCCGCTCGACGAAGCCGGCAACGCAGCCCTCGCCGACGCCGGCCGTTCCGCGTGGCGCGACGGCACCGCGCAGGTCGAGCGCCTCAACGCCCGCAACGTCTGCCTCTCCGCGCAGATCGCGCGCGCCGGTGACGACGCCGACATGCTCGTCTGGCGCTTCGTCACCGCGCAGGAACACGATCTTGCCGAGACGCTCGCCGCGCTGCTGACCGGCCCGACCGGAGACCGGCTCGGCGGCAGCGGCATCATGGCCGCGTTGCTCTCGCCCGATGGTCGCGTCCGCACCGCCAACCGTGTGCTGCGCGCGAGGGCGTGCGGCGACGAGTACGATACGATCGAAGGTCGCGACTTTGCCCGCTTCCTCATCACCGACAGCCGCGGCCTCGTCCGCTTCGAGCGCGAAGGCCTCGAAGGCACGCCGCTCCGCGTCCTCCAGATCCCGTTCCTCGACGGCGACGACGCCCCCGTGCTGGTCGCCTTGCTCGACGAGGAGGAGGACGCGCCCGCGCTCGGCGCCAGCGCCTCCGCGCACGTCCGCAGCCTCGTTAGCATGATGCCGTTCGGCATGGCGCTGGTCGACCGCGACGGTCGATTCCTGCAGATGAACGATTCGTTCCTGCGCGCGGCCGGCGTCAACTCCGTCGCCCCGCCGCTCTATCCGGGCGATCTCGTCGTCCGCGAGGACAAGGCCGCGGTCGCGGACGCAATCCGCAAGTTCGCGAACGGCGCGACGCATTCCGCCGACATGGCGGTCCGCCTCAAGGATCACCCCGACGAGCCGGTCGCGCTGACCATTGCCGGCGCGCGCGGTCTCGGCGACGCCGCCGTGCTGCTCAGCCTCAAGGACAATAGCGAGGAGAGCCGCCTCAAGCGCGAGGTCGCGCAGGCCACCAAGATGCAGGCGGTCGGCCAGCTCGCCGGCGGCGTGGCGCATGATTTCAACAACATCCTGACCGCGATCATCGGCCATTGCGACCTGATGCTGATGCGCCATTCGCCCGGCGACAGCGATTACGACGACATCCAGCAGGTCCGCACCAATTCGAACCGCGCCGCCAGCCTGACCCGCCAGCTGCTCGCCTTCTCGCGCCAGCAGACTCTCCGCCCGCAAATCCTCCAGCTCCCCGACGTAGTCTCGGAGGTGTCCAACCTGCTCAAGCGGTTGATGGGCGAGAACGTCCGCCTCGACATGACGCACGGCCGCAATTTGGGGCCCGTCCGCGCCGATCCAGGCCAACTCGAGCAAGTGGTGGTCAATCTCGCGGTCAACGCGCGCGACGCGATCGTCTCGGCGAACGCGCGCGGCGGCGGCGTGCTGACGATCACGACGCGCGCCGTCCCCGCGTCCGAAGTGCGCGAGATGGCGTCCGACATTCTGCCCGTCGCCGACTACACCGCGCTGATCGTCCAGGACACCGGCACCGGTATTCCGCCCGACGTGCTCCCCAAGATCTTCGAGCCGTTCTTCACCACCAAGGAGTTCGGCAAGGGTACCGGGCTCGGCCTCTCGACCGTCTACGGCATCGTCAAGCAATCCGGCGGCTACATCTTCGCCGACAGCAAGCCGGGGCAGGGCGCGACCTTCTCGATGTATTTGCCGGTCCATTCGGCCCCCGCCGCGACCCGCCCCGTGGTCATCAAGCCGACGCCCAAGCCAGTCGACCTGTGGGGCACGGGCACGATCCTGCTGGTCGAGGACGAGGACATGGTCCGCGCCGTCGCCGAGCGCGCGCTCACGCGGCAGGGATACACAGTGTTGACCGCGGAAAACGGCGAGATCGCGCTGGAAGTGCTGGGGAAACACGGCCGGCCCGACCTGCTCATCAGCGACGTCGTCATGCCGCAGATGGACGGCCCGACGATGGTCCGCCATGCGCGCGAGAAATTCCCCGACCTGCCGATCCTGTTCATGTCGGGCTATGCCGAGGAGCAGCTGCGCAAGTCGATCGATCTGGACAACGTCGCGTTCCTGCCCAAGCCGTTCTCGGTGCAGGAATTAGCTGAAGCGGCACGAGACGTGCTTGCCGCACGCTGACTCGAACAAGATGTTGGCAAGTCGTAACAATCCCGACTATGCGAGAAATATGACCGCTACCCAACAGATCCTCATCGTCGAGGACGAACCGTTGATCGCCATGATGCTGGAGGATTTCCTCGAGGTATTGGACAAGGGAGTCGCAGGCTCGGTCGACACCGTCGCCGATGCCTTGAAGCGGATCGAAGAAGGTGGCGTAGATGGCGCGATCCTCGACGTGAACCTGCGTGGCGGCGAGAAGAGCACCGCAGTCGCCGAGGCATTGGCGGCAAGAGGCGTCCCGTTCGTCTTCGCCACCGGCGGCGGCGACGATGGTGTCGCCCCGGAATTTCGCGACCGCCCACGGTTGCAAAAGCCCTTCACGATGGACGGCGTCGCGAAGGCCCTCGAAGGCCTCTGATACTAATCGATAGAGCGCGAGGCGCCCCCCTTCTGCCCCCCTCCCTGAAAGGGAGGGGCCGGGGGTGGGTCGGCCGATTGGGCAGGGCGACGTCAGCCAACAGGCCGACCCACCCCCAACCCCTCCCTTCCAGGGAGGGGAGTAGTGCCGCGAAGCCTCGTCATTCCGGCGAAGGCGGGAACCCATATTGGCAGACCTTGGTGTGACAATCGCCGACCGTTGCCTATTTGGATCCCAGCCTTCGCGGAGATGGCGCAGACGGAAGCGGACCCCCGCACGCAAAATTCGACGCAACTCTCTTGCGCAAATACCCTCTCCCGCGACATAGGCGTTCGCCATGACCCGCACATTCGATAAATCGCGCCTGCCGAGCCGCCACGTCTCCGTCGGCCCAGAACGCGCCCCGCACCGCAGCTACTACTACGCGATGGGCCTCGACGAGGAGCAGATCGCGCGCCCGTTCGTCGCGCTCGCCTCCGCCGGCAACAACTCAGCGCCCTGCAACACCACGCTCGACGCGCAGGCCGATGCCGCGCAGGCTGGCGTCATCCAGGGCGGCGGCATGCCGCGCCGGTTCAACACGATCACCGTCACCGACGGCATCGCGATGGGCCATCAGGGCATGAAGGCCTCGCTGGTGAGCCGCGAAGTCATCGCCGACTCGGTCGAACTCTCGGTCCGCGGCCATTGCTACGACGCGCTCGTCGGGTTCGCCGGCTGCGACAAGTCGCTCCCCGGCATGATGATGGCGATGCTTCGCCTCAACATCCCGAGCGTGTTCGTCTATGGCGGCTCGATCCTGCCCGGCCGCTATCAGGACCGCGACGTCACCGTCGTCGACGTGTTCGAGGTGGTCGGCAAATACGCCGCCGGCGCGTGCCCTCTGTCCGAAGTCCACGCGCTCGAGAAGGTCGCGTGCCCCGGCCACGGCGCATGCGGCGGTCAATACACCGCGAACACGATGGCCTGCGTTGCCGAGGCGATCGGTTTGTCGATCCCGAACAGCAACATGGTGCCAGCTCCTTACACCACGCGCGAACAGATCGCGGTCGCCGCCGGTGCGCAGGTTATGGAGTGCCTCGCCGACAACATCCGCCCCCGCGACATCTGCACGCGCGAGGCGTTTATCAACGCCGCGCGCGTCGTCGCCGCGACCGGCGGCTCGACCAACGCGGCGCTGCATCTCCCCGCAATGGCATCCGAAGCAGGCATCGAATTCGACCTGTTCGACGTCGCGGAGATCTTCAAGACAACGCCTTACATCGCGGACCTCAAACCCGGTGGGAAGTACGTCGCCAAGGACATGTACGAGGCCGGCGGCGTCTACATGCTGATGAAGACGATGCTCGCCGGTGGTTTCTTGAACGGCGACTGCCTGACCGTGACGGGCAAGTCGCTCGGCGAGAACATCGACCAGGTGACGTGGAACCCCGACCAGAAGGTCATCTACGACATCAAGACCCCGCTGACCCCGACCGGCGGCGTCGTGGGCCTGCGCGGCAGTCTCGCCCCCGATGGCGCGATCGTGAAGGTCGCGGGCATGCACCGCCTCCAGTTCTCGGGCCCGGCGCGCGTGTTCGATTGCGAGGAGGACACCTTCGCCGCGGTCGAGAACCGCCAGATCAACGAGGGCGAAGTCATCGTCATCCGCTACGAAGGCCCCAAGGGCGGCCCCGGCATGCGCGAGATGCTGTCGACCACCGCCGCGCTCTACGGCCTCGGCATGGGCGAGAGCGTCGCGCTGATCACCGACGGCCGGTTCTCGGGCGGCACGCGCGGCTTCTGCATCGGCCATGTCGGGCCCGAAGCCGCGGACGGTGGCCCGATCGCGCTGGTCGAGAATGGCGACATCATCCACATCGACGCCGAGGCCGGCACGATCGACCTCGACGTTCCCGAGGCCGTGATGGCGGAGCGCCGCGCCGCGTGGGTGCCGCGCTCCAACGATTACGGCTCGGGCGCACTCTGGCGCTATGCGAAGACCGTCGGCCCCGCGTACAAGGGCGCCGTCACGCACCCTGGAGCGGCAGCCGAAACCCATGTCTACGCGGATATTTAAGCGAATACTGGCAGTTGCCGCGCTTCTCTCGCTCCCGCTCTCAGCGTGCGGGCGAGGGCAGCCGAGCAGCGAACAGGTCGCGGCAAAGCAGCGCACCGAAACCGCCGACGACAGCCGTATCGCGTGCGCGCGAGGTGACGCCGCGTTCGCGTCGACCTGCACGATCGAGCAGGCACAGAGCGAGAATGGCCTGATCCTGACGATCCGCCATCCCGACGGAGCCTTCCGCCGGTTGCTGGTGACGCAGGACGGCCGCGGCGTGATAGCCGCGGACGGCGCCGAGGTGGCGAAGGTCACCGTCATAGGCGCGGACGGCATCGAGGTCGCGCTCGGCGGCAACCGCTACCGCCTCCCGGCCACCGTCAAGGGCGCGACCAAGCCGTCATGATCGGCATCGAAGGCCAGCCGGTCCTCACCGCCGCCGAAATGCGCGCGGCGGAGGATGCGGTGATCGCCACCGGCGTCTCGGTCGAAACACTGATGGAGCGCGCCGGCACGGCCATCGCCGAGGCAGTCCGCCGGCTTGCGGGCGCGAACGAAGTCCTGATCCTCTGCGGCCCCGGCAACAACGGCGGCGACGGCTATGTCGCGGCCCGTGTGCTGGCGGAACTGGGCATTACGGTTAGGGTCGCGGCGCTGTCGGAACCCAAGACGAATGCGGCGAAGTCGGCGAGGGCAGGGTGGCTAGGCCCGGTCGAAACGCTGGCGGAGGCAAAGCCCGCCCCGATCCTGGTCGACGCGCTGTTCGGCACCGGACTCATGCGGCCGCTTGATCTTCGCACAGGACCTACCCCGAATACCCCCCCGGCGGAGGCCGGGGCCCATCTGGGCAACGCTATCGATAAGGTGACCGGTTCACCCAATTGGACCCCGGCCTCTGCCGGGGGGGTGTCGATAGGCGAGTGTTTTCACTCCCTTGCGAATGCTGCGCAACTCAGCATCGCTGTCGACCTGCCCAGTGGCCTCGCCACCGATTCAGGAAAGGCGCTCAGCACGCCGCCCGTCTTCGACCTCACCCTTGCGCTCGGCGCAGTAAAACCTGCGCACCTCCTCCAACCCGCCGCGCGCTATTGCGGGCAGATCCGTCTCCTCGACATCGGCGTCCCTACGCTCAGCCAAGCCGAAGTCCTCAAAGCTCCGAACCTCCCAACCCCCGGCCCAGACTCGCACAAATATACCCGAGGCATGGTCGCGATCGTCGCCGGCACCATGTCCGGCGCCTCCGACCTCGCAGCATTCGCCGCAATGCGCGCCGGCGCCGGCTACGTAACCCTGCTCGGGGTCAGCCAAGGCCCCCCGCACGCGCTCGTCCGCACGCCATTCTCCGATCACGCGCTGGCCAACGACCGGATCGGCGCACTCGTCATCGGCCCAGGCCTCGGCCGCGACGATACCGCCAAGGCCCGCCTCGAAGCGGCGCTAAACGCAGGCCATCCCATGATCATCGACGGCGACGCCCTCCGCCTGCTCGACCCCGACCGGATCAAAGACCTGAACGTCCCCGTCATCCTCACCCCGCACGCCGGCGAGTTCGATGCGCTCTTCGGCAAATCAGATGCCGACAAGATTACCCGAGCCCGAGACGCCGCCACCCACACCAACGCCATCATCGTCTTCAAGGGCGCGGACACCGTCATCGCCGCCCCCGACGGCCGCGTCCGCATCGCGCAAGGGGCCAGCGACTGGCTGTCCACCGCCGGCACCGGCGACGTCCTCGCCGGCGCGATCGGTGCGATGCTGGCGGCAAAGCTCGATCTGCTCGACGCAGCCTGCGCCGGAGTGTGGCTCCACGGTGACGCTGCCCGCCGATTGGGCGCGGCTTTCATCGCCGACGACTTGGCGGAAGCGCTCCGGTCGGCCAGAGCGGCCCCATGACCACTGACTCGACCTCTGAATCGAATATCGACACGATCATCCGCGTCGCAGCCCGCGGCGACGGCATGACCGCCGACGGACGCCACGCCGCCTTCTCGGCACCCGGCGACACGCTCGCCGCCGACGGCACGGTAATCCCCGGCCCGCACCACCAGACGCCTCCCTGCGTGCATTTCCCGACCTGCGGCGGCTGCCAGCTCCAGCATCTCGACGATCAGGCCTATGCCGAGTTCGTCACCGACCGCATCGCCTCCGCGCTCGACGGCCAGCACCTGTCGGCCCCGATCCGCACCCCGCACATATCCCCTGAACGCAGCCGCCGCCGCGCGACTCTCCACGCCGAGGCCAAGGGCGGCAAGATCACGCTCGGCTTCACCGCGGAGAAAGCACACACGATCGTCGATATCAAGGAATGCTGGATCCTCGATCCACGCCTGTTCGCGCTCGTCCAGCCACTCCGACAGCTGCTCAAGCGCCTCAACTTCCGCCGCCGCGCGGATATCCACCTGACGCTCGCCGACCAGGGCGCGGACATCCTGATCACGGGGTTCGCCCCCGAAGGCCTGCCCGCCGCCGAAGCGCTCACCAAATTCTGCGAAGATCACAAGATCGCCCGCGTAGCCTTCGATGACGGCCTCGGCCCCGAGACGCGCTGGGAGCCCGACGCGGTCACGATCACGCTCGGCGGCGTCCCCGTACCGCTCCCGCCCGCGTCGTTCCTCCAGGCCACCCCCGATGGCGAAGCCGCGCTCACCGCTGCCGTCCTCGAAGCGATCGGCAAGCCCGCGACGGTCGCGGACCTTTTCGCCGGCCTCGGCACCTTCACGCTCGCGATCCCCGCCAAGGTCTACGCGGCCGAAGGCGCGCGCGACGCGCTAGGCTCGCTGAAGGCCGCCGCGCACCGCACGCAACGTCCGGTCTACCCGGAGCACCGCGATCTCTATCGCCGGCCGCTGACGGTGGCCGAACTCGACCGGTTCGACGCGGTAGTGATCGATCCGCCCCGCTCCGGCGCGCGCGAGCAGGCGACTGCGCTGGCGGAGTGCAAGACGCCGGTGATCGCCTATGTCTCGTGCAATCCGGCCAGCTTCGCGCGCGATGCCAAGGAGCTGTGCGACGCAGGTTGGCGGATCGACTGGGTCCAGCCGGTCGGCCAGTTTCGCTGGTCGACGCATGTCGAGCTAGCCGCGAAGTTCGTCCGCTAGTCTAGGAAGCTTGTTCCCCCGCGAAGGCGGGGGCCCAGACCGGACCCCCGCCTTCGCGGGGGAACACGCTTAAGGGTAAACGGCACTCACGAAGAACAACCCATCGGGCGGCGCATTCAGCCCCAGCATCGCCCGATCCTTCGCCTCGAGCGCGGCAGCAACATCGCCAACCGCCCAACGCCCCATACCCACCAGCGCCAGACACCCGACCATAGACCGCACCTGATGGTGCAGAAACGACCGCGCCGCCGCATAGACGAACAGCCGCTCGCCCTCGCGCACCACCTCAAGCCGATCCAAAGTCCGCACCGGACTATCCGCCTGACAATGCGCCGACCGAAACGTCGTGAAGTCATGCCGCCCGACCAGCGCCCCCGCAGCCTCCGCCATCGCGTCTGCATCCAGCGCCTGCGGCACCTGCCAAGCCAGCCCCGCCTCGAACGTCAGCGGCGAGCGCCGGTTGACGATCCGGTACTCATACGACCGCCCGATGCACGAAAACCGCGCATGCCAATCGTCGTCGACCACCTCGCACGCCAGCACCGAAACCGGCGCCGGCTTCACCAGCGCATTCAGCCCCTCCATCAATCGAAACGCCGCGAGCGGCTTCGCGATGTCGACATGCGCGCGCATCGCCATCCCGTGCACGCCCGCATCGGTCCGCCCGGCCGCCTGCACCGACGCGGTCTCGCCGGTCATCTTCAGCACCGCCGCCTCCAGCGCCGCCTGAACGCTCGGCCCGTGCTTTTGCCGCTGCCAGCCCATGAACGGCCGCCCGTCGAACTCCACCGTCAACGCGAACCGCGTCAAAGCTGCGTCCCCGACCGGATCGGAAACCCGCGCAGCATCTCCTCCGCCGAGGTGACGCCGCGCCCCGCCCGCTGCACCAAGGTCGGCCGAATCGCACCGTCGCCGCACCCGATCGTCAGCTCGGCGTTGACCGTCAGCCCCTCGCACCCAAGAAACGAGAACGGCAGCACGTCGGCCGCTAGAACCTTCACCCGCTCGCCCGCATGCTCGAACCACGCCCCCGGCGCCGGGTTCATCGCCCGCACCAGCCGGTCGACCTCGACCGCCGACCGCTCGAAATCGATCCGCGCCTCCGCCTTGTCGATCTTGGCGGCATAGGTAACGCCGTCCTCGGGCTGCGGCCGGGCAGGGTAGGCGTCGAGATCCCTCAGCACCTCGACCATCAACCGAGCCCCCATCGCCGAAAGCTCGGACGTCAGGTCCCCCGCAGTCTTGCCAACGATCGGCGTCCGCCCCTCGAGCCGCACCGGCCCGGTATCCAGCCCCGCCTCCATTTGCATGATCCCGACGCCCGTCTCGGCATCGCCCGCGAGGATAGCCCGCTGCACCGGCGCCGCCCCGCGCCACCGCGGCAACAGCGACCCATGCACGTTCAGGCACCCGAACCGAGGCGCCTCCAGCACCGCGCGCGGTAGAATAAGACCATAGGCCGCAACGACCGCCACATCCGCGTTCAAAGCCGCAAACGCCTCGCGAGCCTCCAGCCCCTCCGGCAGAGACGCCTTGAACGACACCGGCGTCCGCACTTCGATCCCGAGCGCCTCCGCCCGAACCTGCACCGGCGACGGCACCAGCTCGCGCCCGCGCCGCCCCCCTGGCCGGGCAGGCTGGCAATACGCCGCCACCACGTCATGCCCCGCCGCGACGAGGGCCTCCAGCACCGGCACTGCGAAGTCCGGCGTTCCCATGAAGATGATCCGCATGGCCCCTCTCGAACACGCTGGCGGGGAGCCGCGCAACCCCCTATCTGTTCCATATGGCATCCCCCGAGATCGAGGCGCTGACGCAGGCGCTGGCCCGGCTCCCCGGCCTCGGCCCCCGGTCCGCACGTCGCGCCGTGCTCCATCTGCTCAAGAAGCGCGATGCGGCTCTGGGGCCCTTGCGCGAGGCGTTGACCGCGGTCGACGAGCGGCTGGAGAATTGCTCGACCTGCGGCAACGTCGACACCACCAACCCCTGCGCGATCTGCGCCGACCCGCGCCGCGACCAGCGTTCGCTCTGCGTCGTCGAGGAGGTCGCCGATCTCTGGGCGCTCGACCGATCGCGGCTGTTCCCCGGCCGCTTCCACGTCCTCGGCGGGCGCCTGTCCGCGCTCGAAGGTATCCGCCCCGAGGATCTCAGCATCGACAGCCTCGTCCGCCGCATCGAAGCCGGCGGCATCGACGAAGTCGTCCTCGCGATGAACGCCACGCTCGAGGGCCAGACCACCGCGCACTATATCGCCGAGCGCATCGAACGCTTCCCGGTCCGCGTCACCCAACTCGCGCACGGCCTGCCGGTCGGCGGCGAACTCGACTATCTGGACGAGGGGACGCTGGCACAGGCATTAAGGGCCAGAAGGCCAATGGCTTGACGCCCATCGGCTTGACGTGATGCCCACGCGTACCTTAGCGGACGCGCTATGACCGTCATGACCGTTCTCGAAGTCCCCGATCCCCGCCTGCGCCTCGTCGCCGAGCCGGTGGAGACGGTCGACGACTCCACCCGCACGCTCGTCGCCGACATGATCGAGACGATGTACGACTTCAACGGCATCGGCCTCGCCGCGACCCAGGTCGGCGTGCAGAAGCGCGTCCTCGTCATCGATCTCCAGGAGGAGAAGGACGAGGACGACAAGCCGATCAAGAACCCCAAGGCGTACATCAACGCCGAGATCCTGTCGGTCAGCGACGAGGTCTCCACCTACAACGAGGGCTGCCTCTCGATCCCGGAGCAATATGCCGAGGTGGCGCGCCCGGCGCGGTGCCGCGTGAAGTGGCTCGATGAGACCGGCGCGGCGCATGAGGAGGATTTCGATGGGCTGCTGTCGACCTGCATGCAGCACGAGATCGACCATCTCGACGGCGTGCTGTTCATCGACCACATCAGCCGCCTCAAGCGCGACATGGTGCTGAAGAAGCTGGCGAAGCAGCGCAAGCTGGGCTGAGGGGCGGGGGTGTCGCTGCTGTCCGCACTGCGAGTGCGGGCCTGAGAGCGCGCGGCTCATTCACCCAGCACGCTACCACCCCGGCTAAGGCCGGGGCCCAGTTGGAAAGGTCGCAGTAACGACGCGCTGCCCTAAGTTGGCAACGTCCCCCAACTGGGCCCCGGCCTCCGCCGGGGTGGTGCTATTCGGCGAGGGTGTCGAAGCGCCCTCTTTCTAGTTCCCCGCGGAGGCGGGGGCCCAGGATCACAAACGCCGCCGCCCATGACCCTGGACTCCCGCCTCCGCGGGAGAACAACATATTCCGACTGTCCTACATCAACCGTTCGACGTATGTTCCACCCATGACGTCTCCATCTCCTTCTCAAACCCGCTCGCCGATGCGCACATTCTTCCCTGAGAGAATGCTGCGCCAGCGTCTGCACTTTGTGCACTTCCAGCTAAATTCGCGGGTGAAAAATGGCTGAGTTCGCCATCATCGCCGTCCTGGCGCTAGCCGCCGGCATACTCCTCGGCTGGCTCCTAGCCTCCCGCCGAGCCGCCACTCTTGCCAGCGAACTCGCCGTCGCGCAGACCAAGGTCGCCGACGCCGATCTCATCCGCGCCGCCCGCGACGCCGTCGAGCGCGAACGCAACGCCGCGATGCAGGACCTCGCCACCCTCCGCGCGCAGAACGCCGAGCGCGCCACCGACACCGATCGCCTCCGCCTCGACCTCGCGACGATCCGCACCGACCGCGACGCCGCCCGCACCGAGAACGCCACTCTCAAGGCACAAGGCGAGGCGTTTGAAGCGCGTCTCCGCGAAGTTAAGGACGTCATGGCCGCACAATTTGGCGACGTCGCCAACAAGCTGCTCATGGACGCGCAGAAGACCTTCCTCGACCGTGCTGATGCCCGCTTTCGCCAGTCCGAAGAAACATCCGGCATCAAATTGGAGTCGATGCTCCAGCCCGTAAGCGACCGTCTCAAACGCTACGAAGAAGGCGTCGCCAAGGTCGAAGCTGACCGCCGCGACGCATTCGGCGACCTGAAGGGCCAGATCGAACAGATGCGCCTGGGCCAGGAAAAGGTCTCGACCGAAGCTGCCAAGCTCGTCAATTCGCTCCGCAACGCCCCCAAATCCCGCGGACGCTGGGGCGAGCAACAACTGAAGAACGTCCTCGAAACCTGTGGCCTGAGCGAACACACAGACTTCCAGACCGAAGTCAGCGTAACGCAGGAAGACGGCAGCCGCCTGCGTCCTGACGCCATCGTAAAGGTTCCTGGGGGGCGGAGTCTCGTTATCGATGCCAAGGTTTCATTGAACGCATATCAGGATGCATTTGGAGCCGTTGACGAAAGTGAGCGCGAACTTGGTCTACGATCACACGCCGCGTCTATGAGAGCTCACGTTAATAGTCTCGGACAAAAGGCTTATTGGAACCAGTTTGCTGATACTCCAGACTACGTCGTCATGTTCGTTCCCGGCGAGCATTTCCTATCAGCGGCACTCGAATATGACCCATCACTGTGGGATTACGCGTTTGACCAGCGTGTTCTGCTAGCGACGCCGACTAACCTGATTGCAATAGCGCGGACGGTGGAAGCAGTTTGGCGTCAGGAAAAGATGGCTAAACAGGCGCAGCAGATTGGTGCGCTTGGCAAGGAGATGTACGATCGTCTCGCTAAAGTAGCAGAGGACCTACGCAGAGTGGGAACTGGCCTCAACACTGCGGTGAAAAACTTCAACGGCTTCACCAACTCGTTCAACGGCCGCCTGATGGTAACCGGCCGCAAGTTCCGCGACCTGAATATCGAGACGGGCGCGCGTGACTTGGAGGACGTGTCCTCGGTCGATGCGCTAGCGCTAGGCGAGGGACCTGCACTGATCGAGAAGCCGGAAAACGTCGAAAGCTGACACTAGCAGTTGTGAACCACCCCGGCGAAGGCCGGGGCCCATTTGGGGGACGCGAATGATGAGCGCTGCGATCCGTTACTCTAGCTTTCCCAATTGGGCCCCGGCCTTCGCCGGGGTGGTAAGCAAGTAAAGTTCTTGCACCGAAAACCGATCGGTACAAAATTCGTTCACCTCTCGGCAACCTTTCCTGACCCTGCGCATTAACCGGATAACACCCCCAAGAGTCATCCGGTCATGAAACACCTAGTCCCCCTCTTCTGCGCTTTGATCCCCTTCGCAGCAATGATCGGCGCCTGCGTAACCTGCCCCTGAGCGGCACCGCAAAAGCACAAAAGAAAAGGCCCGCCCAGATCACTCCGGGCGGGCCTTTTCTGTATCGGCTAGAAGGGAAGCGAAGGGATCAACCCTGCGCTTCTTCCTCCTGGTCACGAGGAGCTTCGGCGGTCGCGCCGGGCTCTGCGTTCGGATCGTAATCCTCGACGAAGCCAGCCTCGTCGCGCTCGAACATCGACGACATCACGTCGACGCCCGAAGCCTGCATCTCGGCCTCTTCAGGCGAGCGGGCGACGTTGACCTTGACGGCCACTGACACCTCGGGGTGCAGCGATACCTTGACGGTGTAGACACCGATCGCCTTGATCGGCTTGTCGAGCACGATCGCCGACTTGCCGACCTTGTGACCATCGGCCACCAGCGCATCGACCAGATCGCGAACCGCGACCGAACCGTAGAGCTGACCGGTATTCGACGCCTGACGGATCAGGGTCACGGTCGCGTCGTTGAAGGTCTTCGCTTCGGTCTCGGCATCGCTGCGACGCGATGCGTTGTCCGATTCGATCTTCGCACGGTTCGACTCGAACACCTTGCGGTTGGCTTCGTTCGAACGAAGCGCCTTCTTGTTGGGAAGCAGGAAGTTACGCGCGTAACCGTCCTTGACCTTCACCACGTCGCCGATAGCACCAAGCTTTTCGACGCGCTCAAGCAGAATGACGTCCATGTGGGCGCTCCTTACTTAACGATGTAGGGCAGCAAGCCCAGATGACGCGCACGCTTGATGGCTTGAGCCAGTTCGCGCTGCTTCTTTGCGGCCACCGAAGTGATACGCGACGGGACGATCTTGCCACGCTCGGACACGAAGCCCTGCAGCAACCGGACGTCCTTATAGTCGATCCGGGGAGCGTCTTTGGCGGAGAACGGGCAGCTCTTGCGGCGGCGGAAGAATGGACGTGCCATGTTTATTCAGCTCCCTCTTCGCGGTCACGACGGGGACCACGGTCCGGACGATCGCCACGATCGGGACGGCCCTCACGGCCACCTTCACGGTCGCCACGACGCTCGCGGTCACGATCCTGCTTGCGCATCATCACGGTCGGGCCCTCTTCGAGGGTGTCGACCTTGACCGTCATGTAACGGATGATGTCTTCGTTGATCTGGGTCTGGCGCTCCAGCTCTGCGATCACGCTGCCCGGGGCATCGATCTCGAGCATGACATAGTGCGCCTTGCGGTTCTTGGCGATCTTGTACGCCAGCGAACGCAGGCCCCAGTTCTCGGTCTTTACGACCCGACCTTCGTTGTCGTTCACGATCTTGGTGGCGATTTCCGCCAGTGCGTCCACCTGCGCTTGTGCCAGATCCTGGCGCGCAAGGAACACGTGCTCGTAAAGAGCCATGTCTTGTCCTTCGTCTTGGCCGATCGCTGATACACGCCCCATGCGTGCACCCCTCCGGCTGTCGTCTAGAATGCAAACAGGGGCGAGAGACGCGAATCTCTCACCCCGGTTGCAGAGGGCCTTACCCGTTTATCGGGGAAAGGCAAGGTAATGGTAGATGTTACCGGAACGCGCCGCCACGAACCTGGACCACGTTGCCGCGACCGTCGATCAGGATCGCGTCACGACCCGAGCGAACCCACTGGTGTGCGCGGGGCGGGGGTGCAAGGCGATAGTTGCGGTACGTCGTGATCACCCGGTAGTCCTGCGCCTGGCGACGATCGAAGCGCTGGCCGGCGCGCCAGTTGCGATACTGCGGCGTTCGGACGACGGTGCGCTTGGTGACGACGGTGCGGCCGTTGTTATCGTTGTGGCGCACGGTGGTGACTTCGCGACGCTGCTGCGCTTCGGCAGGCGCTGCGGCGAGCAGTGGGCTGGCGACGAGGGTAGCGGCAAGTGCGCCGAGGATGAACTTCTTCATGATAATCTCCCGTTGAAAACACGGCGCCGTTGCTGCGGCGTCCTCCATAATCTGGGAGCCGATTGTCGCAGGCGATTGTCGCAAGGTCGGCGAAATGGTCGCATATTGTCGCAAGGCCGCGAGGTTCGTTCAGGTTGCAACTCGACGCGCACCTTTATAGGCCCCGCGCTCAAACGAAACTCAACACAGAGGAGAGGCCATGCGCGCGTTCATCTTCCCCGGCCAGGGGAGCCAGTCTGTCGGCATGGGCAAGGCGCTCGCCGACGCCAGTGCCACCGCCCGCGAGGTGTTCGCCGAAGTCGACGAGGCGCTCGGCCAGCACCTGTTCCGGCTGATGAGCGAAGGGCCCGCCGACGACCTGCTCCTCACCGAGAACGCCCAGCCAGCGATCATGGCGAACGCGATCGCCACCTTGCGCGTCGCCGAGAAGGAAGGCGGCATCCGCCTCGCCGACAAGGCGGATTATGTCGCTGGCCACAGTCTCGGCGAATACACCGCCTTATGCGCCGCCGGTGCGCTCGACCTGTCGACCACCGCTCGCCTCCTGAAACTCCGCGGCCGTGCGATGCAAGCGGCGGTCCCGGTAGGCGAGGGCGCGATGGCCGCGCTGCTCGGCACCGACCTCGAAAAGGCGCAGCTGATCGCCGGCGCCGCGGTCGACGCGATCCTCGCGGAGGGCGGCCCCGAACTGATCTGCACCGTCGCCAACGACAACGATCCGTCGCAGGTCGTCATCTCCGGCCACCGCCTCGCCATCGAAAAGGCGATCGCGCTGGCCAAGGACCTCGGCGCCAAGCGCGCGGTGTTGCTCCCCGTCTCCGCACCGTTCCACTGTCCGCTAATGCAGCCCGCCGCCGAAGCGATGGAGGCCGCGCTTCTAGACGCCGACCTCCGCGCGCCTCTGGTCCCGGTCTTCGCCAACGTAGACGCGACCGCCGTCGCCGACCCTAGCGCGGTCCGTCACCTTCTGGTGCAACAGGTCACCGGCATGGTCCGCTGGCGCGAATCGGTCTTAGCGATGCACGCGGCGGGCGTTGACCACTTCGTCGAATTCGGAGGCAAGGTCCTCGGCCCCATGGTCAAGCGCATCACCCCCGACGTCGAAACGACGAGCGTCATCACCATGGACGACATCGAGGAACTCGTGAAGAAGATGTGATCATGCGGAGACGCGGAGCCGCGGAGAGAAGATTTGAGAGATATCGATCAGATCAGTGGTGATGTGCTCGATCTCTCACTTCGCATCCACCGCGAGCTGGGTCCGGGTCTTCTCGAAAGCGTCTACGAGCTGGTCTTGGCGGGTAAGCTCGCCGGTCTGGGTTACCACGTGGCGCGGCAGCGACCGGTAGACATCGAGTTTGACGGCATGCGCTTCGAAGCGGCCTTCAGAATCGATCTGCTGGTTGATGAACGCCTTCTCGTTGAAATCAAATCGGTAGAGCAGCTGACCGCAGTCCACGGCAAACAATTGCTGACTTATCTACGCCTCACCAAGCAGCCCGTCGGGTTGCTTATCAATTTCGGTGGCGCGACGCTCAAGGAAGGAGTGCGACGGATCGTAAACGACCATCGCCCCTCCGCGGCTCCGCGTCTCCGCGTGAACAACCTTCTTGGAGACTGACCAATGTTCGACCTCACAGGCATGACCGCACTCGTCACCGGGGCATCCGGCGGGATCGGGTCCGAGATCGCCAAGGCCCTGGCCGCGCAAGGCGCTCGCCTGGCCGTATCCGGCTCCAACGCCGACAAGCTCGAAGCATTCCGCGCCACGCTGAACGGCGACCACGTCGCGCTCCCCTGCAACCTTTCCGACGCCGCTGCCGTCGACGCGCTCGTCCCACAGGCAGTGGAGAAGCTCGGCAAGCTCGACATCCTCGTCAACAACGCCGGTGTCACGCGCGACAATCTCGCGATGCGGATGAAGGACGACGAGTGGGACAGCGTCATCCGCGTCAATCTCGAGGCCGCGTTCCGCCTCATGCGCGCCGCCGCCAAGCCGATGATGAAGGCAAGGTTCGGGCGGATGATCTCGGTGACCTCGATCGTCGGCGTCACCGGCAATCCCGGCCAGGCGAACTACGCCGCATCGAAGGCGGGCCTGATCGGCATGTCGAAATCGATGGCGCAGGAACTCGCCAGCCGCGGTGTCACCGTCAACTGTGTCGCGCCCGGTTTCATCACCTCGCCGATGACCGACGCGCTGCCCGAGGCGCAGAAGACCGCGCTCACCGCGAAGATTCCGGCCGGCCGCCTCGGCGAAGGCGCAGACATCGGCGCGGCGATCGTGTACCTTGCCAGCCGTGAAGCCGGCTACGTCACGGGACAAACCGTGCACGTGAACGGCGGGATGGCGATGATCTGAACTTGCGCGCTGAACTGCCGCGTTCTAGGTGCGTTCAGGAAATACCGAAAACCCCCAGATTTGAAGAGGGAACTACCATGAGCGAGACCGCTGACCGCGTGAAGAAAATCGTCGTCGAGCATCTCGGCGTCGAAGCCGACAAAGTGACCGAGGACGCGAGCTTCATCGACGACCTGGGCGCAGACAGCCTCGACATCGTCGAACTCGTCATGGCGTTCGAGGAAGAGTTCGGTGTCGAGATCCCCGATGATGCCGCCGAGAAGATTGCGACCGTCAAGGACGCGATCACTTACATCGACGAGCACAAGGCCTGATCAGGGTCTAGGGTTCAAACTTTTGGACCTGCCCTGAAGGGTGTGATTTGAGCGGCTCCCCGTCCTTGGGCAAAGAGGGCGGGGAGCCGTTTCGTTTTGAGAGCAGACGGAGTTTGAAGCCATGCGGCGTGTCGTCGTAACCGGGCTAGGCCTGGTCACCCCCCTGGGGGCGGATGTTGAAACGGCCTGGGCGAATATCCTCGCCGGAAAGTCGGGCGCGGGCCCGATCACGCGCTTCGACGCGTCGGATCAGGTGTGCCGCATCGCCTGCGAGGTGAAGCCGGCCGACCACGAATATGGCTTCGATCCGGGCAAGCGCGTCGACCACAAGGTCCAGCGCCAGGTCGATCCGTTCATCATCTACGGCATCGACGCCGCTGGTCAGGCGCTTGAAGACGCTGGGCTGACCGAGATGACGCTCGAAGAGAGCTGGCGTGCCGGCGTCTCGATCGGCTCGGGCATCGGCGGCCTGCCGGGTATCGAGAGCGAATCGATCGTGCTCCACACCAAGGGGCCGCGTCGCGTGTCGCCGCACTTCGTCCATGGCCGCCTGATCAACCTGATCTCGGGCCAGGTCTCGATCAAATACGGCCTGCGCGGTCCGAATCACGCGGTCGTCACCGCCTGCTCGACCGGCGCGCACGCGATCGGCGACGCCGCGCGGATGATCGCGATGGATGATGCCGACGTAATGCTCGCGGGCGGCGCGGAGGGCACGGTCTGCCCGCTCGGCATCGCCGGGTTCGCACAGGCCCGCGCGCTGTCGACCAACTTCAACGATTCGCCCGAAAAGGCGTCGCGTCCTTACGACAAGGACCGCGACGGCTTCGTGATGGGCGAGGGGGCTGGCGTCTTGGTGCTCGAGGAATACGAGCACGCCAAGGTACGTGGCGCGAAGATGTATGCCGAGGTGATCGGCTACGGTCTGTCGGGCGATGCGTATCACGTGACGGCACCGCATCCGGAAGGTGACGGCGCGTTCCGCTCGATGCAGATGGCGATCAAGAAGTCGGGCCTCGCGCTCGAGGACATCGACTACATCAACGCGCACGGTACCTCGACGCCGCTGGGCGACGAGCTCGAATTGGGCGCGGTTCGTCGCCTGTTCGGCGATGCGATTTCGGGTCTGTCGATGTCGTCGACCAAGTCGGCGATCGGCCATCTGCTCGGCGGCGCCGGCGCGGTCGAGAGCATCTTCTGCATCCTCGCGCTGCGCGACCAGATCGTCCCGCCGACGCTGAACCTCGACAATCCGAGCGACAGCTGCGTCGGGGTCGACCTCGTCCCGCACGTAGCCAAGAAGCGTGAAGTCCGCGCGGTGCTGAACAACTCGTTCGGCTTCGGCGGCACCAACGCCTCGCTGGTGATGACGAAGGTCCGCTAAAAAACCTTGTTCCCCCGCGAAGGCGGGGGCCCAGACTGGGTCCCCGCCTTCGCGGGGATCCAAGGAGTATCAATGCGCAAGGTCGGCTGTTTCGGACTCGTCTTAGGCCTGGCGGCAGTCGTAGCGCTGTTCCTGGTCGTACAAGGCTGGGGCGGGGCAGGCCCGGCCCCGCGCACGCTGACCGTGCAGATCGGCGAAGGCAGCACGCTAGCCGGCGCTGCCACCGAACTCGAAAAGGCCGGTGCGATCCCCTCGGCCCGCCGCTTCCGCTTGTATGCGCGGGTCTTCGGCTCGGGCGATCCGATCAAGGCGGGCGAATACCGCATTGCGCCGCACGCCAGCCAGTCCGACATCCTCAAGCTGATGCAGGGCGGCAAGGTCGTCCAGCGCCTCGTCGTCGTCCCCGAAGGCTATCCCTCGGTCTTGGTCCACGACGCGCTGGCGAAGGCGGACGGCCTGACCGGCACCGTGCCCGTTCCGGCGGAAGGCTCGATTCTCCCCGACAGCTACGCCTTCCAGGCGGGCGACACCCGCGCATCGGTCGTCTCGCGGATGCAGGCGGCGATGAAGACGTATCTCGCTCAGGCCTGGGCCGCGCGCCGGCCGGGCATCGCAGTGACTACCCCCGAACAGGCGATCATCCTCGCCTCGATCGTCGAGAAGGAAACCGGCAAGCCCTCCGAACGCCGCACCGTCGCCGCGGTCTACGGCAATCGCCTGCGCAACGGCATGCCGCTCCAGGCGGACCCGACGGTGATTTACCCGATCACCAAGGGCCGTCCGCTAGGCCGCCGCATCCTGCGGTCGGAACTGCACGCGAAGAACGGCTACAACACCTATGCCGAGGCGGGCCTGCCGGTCGGCCCGATCGCCAATCCCGGCCGCGCCTCGATCGACGCGGTGCTCGATCCGGCGCAGACCCAGGCGCTCTACTTCGTAGCGGACGGCACCGGAGGCCACGTGTTCGCGAACACGCTGGCCGAACACAACGCCAACGTGAAGAAATGGTACGCGATCCGCAAAGCCCGCGGCGAAATGTAGCCACCGTCCGGCCCCCTCCCTGAAAGGGAGGGGTAGGGGGTGGGTTGGTCTGCAACTGCCGGAGCGTCCGCCAAGCGGCCGACCCACCCCCGGCCCCTCCCTTCCAGGGAGGGGTGAAGAAGATCAGCCCCTCCTTCCAGGAGGAAGGAAGAAGATCAGCCCTTCCTTCCGGGAGGGGAAAGCCTACCCCCGCAAAGCGTTAGCCGCACGTGCCTTGATCTCGATCTCCGCCATCGTCCCGCCGGTCACCCAGCTCCCGCCCACGCAGAGCACCGGCTTGAACGCCAGCCACTCGGGCGCGCTTGCCTCGGTGATGCCGCCGGTCGGGCAGAAGCTGCACTGGTAGAACGGCGCGGCCAAGGCCTTCAGCGCTTTCAATCCGCCATTCGCCTCGGCCGGGAAGAACTTGAAGTGCGTCAGCCCAAGGTCGAGCCCGGTCATGATGTCCGCCGCGTTGGCGATCCCCGGCAGGAACGGAATACCGCTCTCGATGATCGGCGTGGCGAGGCGTTCGGTCAGGCCCGGCGAGACGATGAACTCCGCGCCAGCATCGCGGACCTGCGTGAACTGCTGCGTATTGACGACGGTGCCCGCGCCGACGATCGCGCCCGGCACCTTCTTCATCTCGGCAATGGCTTCGAGCGCGGCGCCAGTGCGCAACGTCACCTCGAGTACGCGCAACCCGCCCGCGACGAGCGCCTCAGCGAGCGGACGGGCAAGTGCGGCGTCCTCGATTACCAGCACCGGAATGACGGCGCTGGTCTGCATGATGTCTGCGATAGTGACGGTCGAGTTGGCGGTCATTGGGTATGTTCCTGTGCGAAGGCGGCCGCGGCGCCGAACAGGCCGGGCTGGGGATGGGTGATGAGCTTGACGGGCATCGCTGCCATCATGCCCTGGAAGCGGCCCTTGGCGACAAAGCGCTGGTCGAAGCCCGAGCGAATCAGGCGATCCTTGATCCGGAAGCCGAGCCCGCCCGCGATCACGACCGCCTTGGCACCCTGTGCGAGCGCCAGATCGCCCGCTACCGCGCCGAGCGCGAGGCAGAAGCGGTCGAGCGCGGCGAGCGCGATCGAATCGGTGCCGTCGATCGCCTCGGTCCAGATCGTCTTGTCGTCCTGGCTGGGAACCGCGCGGCCCTCTAGTGCGGCAAGCGTCTCGTAGATCGCAACTATGCCGGGCCCCGCGACGACCCGCTCGGCGGAAACGCGCGTGAAGGTTTTCCGCAGGCGGCTCAGCAACGCATCTTCGATTCCGTCGAGTGGGGCGAAGTCCATGTGGCCACCCTCGGTCTCGAGGACTTGGTAGCCGTTTTTCCGGCGCAGCAACTGCGCGACGCCGAGCCCGGTGCCGGGGCCGCAGATCGTAGTGATGCCCTCGGAGGGCAGCGGCGTATCGGGCCCGCAGAGATGGATGAAGTCGCTGCTCGGCACCTGCGCGACGGCATGACCGACCGCGCCGAAATCGTTGACGACCACCCACTGGTCCGCCTTCAGCCGCTCGGTGATCAGCGACTTGCGGATGATCCACGGGTTGTTGGTGAGGCGAATGACATCGTTCGCGACCGGCGACGCGACCGCGATCGCGAGCGCGCGGGGGAGGGGGCGGCCGAGCCCCGCCTCGAACGCCTGATACGCGGTCTGAAGCGACGCGTGGTCCGCGGTCTTCAGCGTCGCCGGCTCGCCGAGCGACACGACGCGGCCGTTCTCGACCTCGGCGATCGCGAAGCGGGCATGCGTTCCGCCGATATCTGCCGCTACGATTTCCATTCGTCTCTCCCGATCCTCGATATCTTTATACCCGTTCGTCCTGAGCGAAGTCGAAGGACCGCTTGCTTGGGGCATGTCCTTCGACTTCGCTCAGGACGAACGGCAGGTAGGAATGCTAAAGCCCCGCGCCCGCCAGCATCGCTGACGCACCCTTTTCGGCCTCGTCGGCAAGCCCGCGGAACATCCCGAACAGCTCGCGTCCCATGCCGCTTACCGGTGGCGGAACCGCGACCATCTTGCGCGTCGCCCACACGTCCGCGTCGACCAGAGCCTCCAGCGTCCCGTTGACCGCATCGACCCGGATCATGTCGCCATCACGGATCAACCCGATCGCGCCGTCGAGTAGAGCCTCGGGCGAGCAATGGATCGCGCAAGGCACTTTCCCGCTCGCCCCCGACATCCGCCCATCAGTGACCAGCGCCACCTTGAACCCGCGATTCTGCAACACCCCCAGCGGCGGCGTGAGCTTGTGCAATTCGGGCATCCCGTTCGCGCGCGGCCCCTGGAACCGGACGACGACGACGACGTCCTTTTCCAACTCGCCCCGCTTGAACGCCTCGATCACGTCCAACTGGTCGTTGAACACCACCGCAGGCGCCTCCACGATCCACCGCTCCCGCTCGACCGCCGACACCTTGATGCACGCGCGGCCTATATTGCCCGCGAGAATCCGCATGCCACCATCCGGAGAGAACGGCGCGGTCGCAGGACGAAGGATCGTCTCGTCGCCGCTGTCGGGCGTATCGCGCCAGCCGAGCGTGTCGTTCTCGACGAACGCGGTCTTGGCATAGGCCGACAGGTCTTCCCCACCGATCGTCATGATATCGCCGTGCAACAACCCTTCGCCGAGCAGCTCGCGGATCACATAGGGCATGCCGCCAGCAGCCTCGAACGCGTTCACGTCCGCCGAACCGTTGGGATAGACGCGCGCGATCAGCGGGACCGCGCAGGAGAGGCGGTCGAAATCCTCCCAGTCGATGATGATCCCCGCCGCACGCGCGATAGCAGGCACGTGGAGCAAGTGATTGGTGGAACCACCCGTCGCGAGCAGGCCAACCGCGGCGTTCACGATCGCCTTCTCGTCGACGCAATGCCCGAGCGGTCGATACGAATCGCCACGCGCACCGATCTTCGCCAGCCGGTGCACCGCCGCCCGCGTCAGTTCCTGCCGCAGCTTGGTGCCCGGATTGACGAACGCCGCGCCCGGCATGTGGAGGCCCATAACCTCCATCATCATCTGGTTGGTGTTCGCCGTGCCGTAGAAGGTGCACGTGCCCTTCGAATGATACGCGCCGATCTCGGCTTCGAGCAGCTCGTCGCGCCCGACCAGCCCCTCGGCGAATTTTTCGCGGACGGCAGCCTTCGCCTTGTTGGGAAGCCCGGTCGGCATCGGCCCGCCGGGGATCAGCACCATCGGCAGATGCCCGAAGCGCAGCGCACCCATCAGCAGGCCCGGCACGATCTTGTCGCAGATCCCCAGCAGCGCCGCGCCCTCGAACGTGCCGTGCGACAAGGCAATCGCGGTGCTCAGCGCAATCGTGTCGCGGCTGAACAGCGACAGCTCCATCCCCGGATAGCCCTGCGTAACGCCGTCGCACATCGCCGGCACGCCGCCCGCGACCTGCGCGGTAGCGCCGGCCTCGCGTGCCCAGATCTTCATCAGCTCGGGGTAGCGATAATAGACAGCGTGTGCGGACAGCATGTCGTTATACGCGGTGACGATGCCGATGTTCATGCCGGCATCGGCCTTCATCGCGTCGCGGTCTTCCTCGGTCCCGGCATAGGCGTGCGCTAGGTTCGCGCAGCCCAGACCCGGACGACGGACCTGCGCCGCCGCCTCGCGCTCGATCAGCGCGAGATAGGCGGCGCGGCTGTCGCGCGAGCGTTCGATGATCCGGTCGGTGACCGCGGAGACGACGGCGTTCAGCATCGTCACGGCGCCCAGTGCACGTCGACCGGCAGCTCGACCTCAGCGAGCACGCGGCCGATCGGATAGGACGACGACGGCCCCTGTTCGATCGCCTGCTCGAGCACCTTCTTCTTCGCGTCGCCGGTGATCATGATCATCAGCGCCTTCGACGAAGCGATCGCCGCGGCCGACAACGTCACACGTGCGAGGGGCGCTTCGGGCGGGAGCGGATCGGGCATCACGCCGAGCGCACGACGCTCTTTCGGACCGCTCAATGCCTCGTCGTAATCGGGACCGGGGAAGATCGACGCGGTATGCCCGTCGCCGCCCATGCCGAGCAGACAGAAGTCGAGCGGCCAGTGCAGGTCCTGCATCAGCGCATCCGCCGAACGACCCGCAGCCTTGTAGTCCGACATCGCCTCGGGAACGATCGGCTTCACGCGCGCACCCTTGGGGAGGAAGATCTTCGCCAACGCGGTCACGTTCGACAGCGGATCGCCAAGCTTCACGATCCGCTCGTCGCCGGGGATGATCGTGACCTTCTTCCAGTCGAGCTTCGCCTGGGCGAGCTTCTCATACGCAGCGAACGGCGTTTTGCCGCCCGCCAGCGCGATCACCGCCGAGCCGCGCGCGTCGAGCGCACTCTCGATGACGAACTGGATATCACCCGCAACCGCGTTGGCGAGTTCGCCCGCGTCGTCATATTCCCACCATTCGATTTCGGTCATAAACTTGAACTCACTCAGAAAATTGCTGCTAAAAATGCCGTTCGTGCCGAGTTGGGATCAAGCGAAGCCGAGAGCCCATATCGAGGTACAATGCCACAATCGGGCCGATCCCTCGATACGCCTTCTCGACTTCGCTCGAAGGCTACTCGGGACGAACGGGGAAAACTCAGTCGTCCTGCCAGGTCACGCCGTCACGCTCGGTCAGCGCGATCGCCGCCGACGGACCCCAGCTGCCCGACGCATAGCTCTTGGGCTTCATCGCGTTTGCCTTCCAGCCCTCGCGGATCGCGTCGATCCAGGTCCATTGCGCCTCGACCTCGTCACGCCGCACGAACAGCGTCTGGTCGCCCTCGATCAGGTCGAGCAGCAGCCGCTCATACGCGATCCGCCGACGCGAGCCGGCGAATTCGGCGTCCATGCTGAGGTTCAACGGTACTTCGCGCAGGCGGACGCCGTCGCGGTCGAGGCCGGGCTCCTTCGCCATCACCAGCAGCTGGATATATTCCTCCGGCTGCAGGCGGATGATGAGCATGTTGGGCTGGAGCAAGCCGCCACGCCCGGCGAACATCGAATGCGGCACCGCCTTGAACTGGATCGCGATCTCGCTGCGGCGCGTCGCCATGCGCTTGCCGGTGCGCAGGTAGAACGGCACGCCCTGCCAGCGCCAATTGTCGACATGCGCCTTGATCGCGACGAATGTCTCCGTGGTCGACGGCTTCCCCAGTTCGTCGGAGTAGCTCTTGACGATCTTCCCCTTCACCGCGCCGTCGGCATATTGCCCCGTCACTGTAACGTGGGGCACTTCCTCGGGCTTGATCAGCCGCAACGAACGGAAAACCTTCGACTTTTCGTCGCGGACATCGGTGCCCTCAAACCGTGCAGGCGGCTCCATCGCGATCAGCGCGAGCAGCTGCAACATGTGGTTGGCGACCATGTCGCGCAGTGCACCCGCCGTCTCGTAATAGCCCGCGCGATCTTCCAGCCCGACCGTTTCGGAGATCGTGATCTGGACGTTGTCGATGCCTTGCGCATTCCACACCGGCTCGAAGAACGAATTGCCAAAGCGCAACGCGAGGATGTTCTGGACGGTTTCCTTGCCGAGATAATGATCGATTCGATAGGTCCGGTCTTCCGGAAAAGCCTTCGCCACGGAATCGTTGATCTCGCGGCTGGTCTCCAGGTCGTAGCCGAGCGGCTTCTCAAGGCCGACACGGACCGTCTCGCCAGCAAGCCCGACCTTGTGCAACCCTTCGATGGCCGATTCGAACAGCGAGGGCGCGGTCGACAGATAGATCGCCAGCCCGCCCGAGATATCGCCGATCTTGTCCGCCAGCGGCTGGAAGCTCGCCGGATCGGACAGGTCGGTTGGCTGATAGAAGATTCGGTCGAGGAACGTCCCGATCGCGCCTTCGTCCTTGCGATCCTCGGGCAGGAACTCGTCGAGCGCCTTCTTGGCGAACGTGCGGTAATCCTTGTCGTCATGTTCGTGACGCGCGGCGCCGGTGATCGTCAGTTCCTCGGGCAGCAACCCGTCGGCGTGCAGACCATAGAGCGACGGCAGCAGCATGCGCTGCGCGAGATCGCCGGTCGCGCCGAACAGGAGCAGCTTGGCTACGGGATTACGGTGCATGAAAGCTCCTGGATGTGGCGATGGACCGGGCGGAAGACGCCGGTCCTAGAAAACAAGGCCGGCTACGGGATCGACCCCGGCCATGATGTTGAGGTTCTGGACCGCGGCACCGCCGGCGCCCTTGCCCAGATTGTCGAGCGTCGCGATCAGCCGCGCATGACCGACCGCGTCGTTGCCGCAGACGCGCAGCGTTAGCCGATCGGTCCCAGCGTTCTCCTCGATATCGACCGAGCCGATATCGCCGGGGGCAACCGAGACGAGCTTCGAGCCATCGAATGCGGCGCGCAGCACGTCTTCGATTGCAGCAAGCGTGGAGCGGCGGGATAGGGCGTGGAGGTGCAACGGCACTTCGACGACCATCCCGCGGTAGGTGTTTGCCACCGCAGGCGCGAAGATCGGCGCATGGGTAAGGCCCGCATGCTGCGTCATCTCTGCGATATGCTTGTGCGCGAGGCCTAACGCGTAGGCGCGGAAGGCCGTCGCAGGCTCGCCATTCTCGAACGCGGCGATCATGGCCTTGCCGCCACCCGAATACCCCGAGGTCGCGTTGACGCTGAGCGGGAGATCGGCGGGGATGAGTCCGGCGCTGACCAAAGGCGCGACGAGCGCTAGGAAACCGGTGGGGTAGCAGCCGGGGTTCGACACGCGCATCGCGGTCGCGACCTTCTCCGCCTGGCCCGGCAATTCAGGGAAGCCGTAGGTCCAGCCAGCGGCGACGCGGTGTGCGCTCGATGCGTCGATGACCCGCGTGCGGGTATTGTCGATCAGCGTGACCGCTTCGCGCGACGCTTCGTCCGGCAAGCAGAGGATCACGAAATCGGCGTCGTTCAGCGCCTCGCGCCGAGCCGCCGGATCCTTGCGACGATCCTCAGGCAGCAGCGCCAGCGTGATGTCGGTCCGCCCGGCAAGCCGTTCGCGGATCTCGAGGCCGGTGGTGCCGACCGCGCCATCAATGAAGACCGTGGTCATGCCGCGTCCGTCGTCGAAAGGTCGAGTGCAGCGGCTTCGACATAGCCGACCAGTCCGCTGGGGCGCGCGACGCCCCATGCGGAAACGCCGGCAATTTCCAGCACTTCGAAACTGTCGCCAGGGTTGAGGTCGACCATCGTATCGCTCGCTTCGTCTCGTCCGCTGCGCAACAAAGCTGTGCGCGCGACGGCCCGTATCATCGGCACGGCATAGTGTGGAGCGAATACGTATTCGGCGAGGCGAATGTCGGCGATATCGCGGCGAACCGCGTGGGTGCGCGGGTCAAGGTCGACCGAGCGGCCCGTTAGCGAAAAGCTCGTACGGGCTTGGTCGTCGAATGGCTCAAGCGTGAGCGGCTGCGCGACCGCCAGATCCGTTGGAACCAGCTGGGGCGGGGCCGTCGCCGATGAATTGCCCGAACTCTTCAAGAAAATCTGCCCCTTCGGTCGTGCGCGCGACGAAGATGTTGCGCTTGTCGCTATCGTCGCGTTGCCGGCGCAGATAGCCGAGCGCACCCAATCTGTTCAAGGCGCGCGTGACGACCGGCTTCGATACGTTGAGCGCACGGGCAAGGCCACGCACCGTGTGCGGCCCCGGTTTGAGATAAACGAGCAGAAGAAGCGCCATCTGACGATTGGTCAGATCGGGTTCACCCGAACGGACATAATCCACCAGAGCGGTCATCCAGGTCGATAAGGTATTGGCTGCCATTGATGCCACAGCGTTGATCCGCCATCTGAATTTATGTGCACGATACCCACTCATGAGCGTCATTACGGGGTCTCAACGCCGCCCGGACGTCATGTTTCCGTAGTTTTGCGATTGCCTTGCGATATGCGGAGGCAGCGCCGGGGTTGATCGCCCGGTTGATCGAAACCGCGACGTCGCCTATGTGCGCGCCTTCGCAAAAGTTCCGGGGTTTTCCGCGCAATGTTCGCCTTTCTGCTCGTCATCCACGCGATCATCGCGGCCGCCCTCGTCACGGTGATCCTCATGCAGCGCTCGGAAGGCGGCGGTCTGGGCATGGGCGGCAGTCCGTCGGGCCTGATGTCGGCCCGCGGCGCGGCCGATTTCCTGACCCGCGCGACCGGCGTCCTCGCGACGATGTTCGTGCTGTTCTCGATACTGCTCGCGGTTCTCGCGGCGAATCACCGGACGACCACGATCGACACGTCGCTCGCCCGCACCCCGGCGGCGGCGACGACCGTTCCGACCGCGCAGCCCAAGGGTGATGCGGCTCCGTTCGCCGGTGGTGCCGAGAATGCCGGCGTCCCGGCCGGCACGACCAAGCCCGCCGACAACGGCGCGGTCCCGCTAGCCAACTAAACACTCCATTCGCCGATAAAAGGCCCCTGCGTGATCCGCGGGGCTCTTGTCGTTCGTCCCCAACACACGCTACGAGACTCTTCCCATGGCTCGGTACATTTTCATCACCGGGGGCGTGGTTTCGTCGCTCGGTAAAGGTCTCATGGCGGCATCGCTTGCCGCTCTCCTCCAGGCGCGCGGGTATACCGTCAGGATTCGGAAGTTCGATCCGTATCTGAACGTCGATCCCGGCACGATGTCGCCGTATCAGCACGGCGAGGTCTACGTCACCGACGACGGTGCCGAGACCGATCTCGACCTCGGCCATTACGAGCGCTTCACCGGCGTTCCCTCGCGCCAGTCGGACAACGTGACGAGCGGCCGCATCTATCAGCAGATCATCACCCGCGAGCGTCGCGGCGATTATCTCGGCGCCACCGTCCAGGTCATCCCGCACGTCACCGACGCGATCAAGGCGTTCGCCCGCGCTGAGACCGACGGCATTGACTTCATCCTCTGCGAGATCGGCGGCACCGTCGGCGATATCGAGTCGCTCCCGTTCATCGAAGCGATTCGCCAGCTCAAGAACGAGGAAGGTCGCGGCAACGCGATAAGCATCCACGTGACTCTGGTGCCGTACATCGCCGCCGCCGGCGAGCTGAAGACCAAGCCGACCCAGCATTCGGTCCGCGAGCTCGCCGCACTCGGTGTGCAGCCCGATGTGCTCGTCTGCCGCTGCGAACATCCGCTGCCGCCGTCTGAGCGTGCCAAGATCGCTTTGTTCTGCAACGTGCCCGCCAGCGCGGTCATCCCGGCGCTCGACGCGAAGAGCATCTATGCGGTGCCGCTCCAGTATCACGGCGAAGGCCTCGACATCGAAGTGCTGCGCGCGTTCGGGATCGAGCCTGCCGAGGCGCCGGACCTGTCGCGCTGGACCGAGATCATGGACCGCCTGACCAACCCGCAAGGCGAAGTCACGATCGGCGTGGTCGGCAAATATGTTGGGCTCCAGGACGCGTACAAGTCGCTCAACGAAGCGCTGGTCCATGGCGGCATCGCGAACCGCGTGAAGGTCAACGTCCGCTGGATCGACGCTGAACTATTCGAGAACGCCGAGAGCGACATCGCCGGCCAATTGGAACCCTGCGACGCAATCCTGGTCCCTGGCGCGTTCGGCGAGCGCGGTGCGGAGGGCAAGATCGCGTCCGTGAAGTTCGCCCGCGAGCGGAAGATCCCGTATTTCGGGATCTGCTTCGGGATGCAGATGGCGTGCGTCGAGGGCGCGCGCGATCTCGCCGGCATCCCCAATGCATCGTCGACCGAGTTCGGCCCGACCGACGAACCGGTGGTCGGCATGATCACCGAATGGATGGGCCGCGAAGGCCTCGAGACGCGTGCGGCCGAGGGCGACATGGGCGGCACGATGCGGCTCGGCGCGTATGACGCCAAGCTCGACGGCAACAGCGTGGTAGCCTCGATCTACGGCGGCACCGAGATCTCGGAGCGCCATCGTCACCGTTATGAGGTCAACACCGGCTACAAGGAAGCGCTGGAGCAGGGCGGCCTCGTCTTCTCCGGCATGTCCCCGGACGGCACGCTCCCCGAGATCGTCGAACGTCCCGACCACCCCTGGTTCGTCGGCGTCCAGTTCCACCCGGAACTGAAGTCCAAGCCGTTCGACCCGCATCCCCTGTTCGCGAGCTTCATCGAAGCCGCGGTCAAGCAGAGCCGCTTGGTGTGAAAAACCCTCCCTCCCCGGCGGGAGAGGGAGACAAGTCGCGCTTTCCGCCACCCAAGACATGCTCGCATTGAATATCCCCTGAATTACTAGACTTTGCGCGGCAAGGTTCAGGGGAAAACATTCATGTCGCTTACGCTTGCGCTGTTGCTTGCCGGTCAGGCCGCTACCGTATCAACGCCTGCCGTTCCGCCGCAGACGGCCGCTGGCGAGCAGGCTGACGCACAGGCCAATGGTCGTCTCGGCAACCAGCAGCAGGGCGGGGGCGGGGACGTCGTCGTCACCGCGCGTCGTCGCGCCGAGACGATCCAGACCGTCCCGATCGCGATGTCCGTCATCGGCGGCACCGCGCTCGCCGAAACCGGCGCGTACAACGTCAGTCGCCTGACGCAGCTTCAACCGACCCTGCAATTCTACTCGACCAACCCACGCAATTCCGCTGCCAACATCCGCGGCCTGGGCGCGCCGTTCGGCCTGACCAACGACGGGATCGAGCAGGGCGTCGGCATCTATGTCGACCAAGTCTATTACAGCCGGATCGCCTCGGCGACGTTCGACTTCACCGATACCGAGCGGATCGAGGTCCTCCGCGGGCCCCAGGGCACGCTCTACGGCAAGAACACCACCGCCGGCGCGATCAACATCACGACTCGCAAGCCCAGCTTCACGCCCGAGGCACGGATCGAGCTTACGACCGGCAACTATCAGTTCATCCAGGCCAAGGCGTCGGTGTCGGGCCCGCTGATCCCCGACAAGCTCGCGATCCGGTTGTCTGCCTCGGTGACCGAGCGTGACGGTACGATCCACAACGTCGTGACCGGCAAGAACCTCAACGCACAGGACAATAAGAGCGTCCGCGGACAGCTCTACTGGAAGCCGACCGAGACGCTCGATTTCGCCTTATCGGGCGATTACGGCCAGCAGAACCCCGATTGCTGCGTCCAATATTACGTCCGCACCGGCGCGACTCAACGGCCGTTGATCCGGCAATATGCCGCTCTCGCTGCCGCGCAGGGCTATGTCGTACCATCGACCAACGCGTTCGACCGGGTGACCGATGTCGATACGCCCTTGCGTGCGAAGCAGGAACTGGGCGGCGTCTCGCTGCTCGGCAATCTGGATCTCGGCGCGGCCACGATCACCTCGGTCAGCGCGTGGCGGTTCTGGCACTGGGATCCGTCGAACGATCGCGACTTCATCGGCCTGCCGATCACCACCGTGTCCGCCAATCCGTCGCAACAGACGCAATACAGCCAGGAGCTGCGGATCGCCTCGAACGGCAAGCACACGCTCGATTACGTGCTCGGCGCATTCTACTTCTACCAGACGATCGATACGCAGGGCCTGCAGGTCCAGGGGCCCGCGGCCAGCGCGTTCCTGCTCAACCCGACCAGCACGGGCGGAAAGAATCCGGCCACACTGAACGGCCTGACCGCGCGCAACACCATCGGCTTCAAGAACACCAGCGCGGCGCTGTTCGGCAAGCTGACCTGGAACGTTAGCGACCGGTTCCAGATCACGCCGGGCCTGCGGCTCAACTACGACAAGAAGAAGGGTGACTATGTCTCGGTCGTGACGACGGGAGCCGGCGAACTCGTAACCGGTGAGGCGAGGTTCAACGATCAGCGCGGCGTACTCGCGCCGCAGAGCTACCGGCCCGATTTCGACAATTGGAACCTGTCGGGCGACATCACGGCGGCCTACACCGTGACCTCCGACATCCACGCCTATGCGACTTACGCGCGGAGCTACAAGTCCGGCGGGATCAACCTGTCCGGCCTGCCGCTCGACGGCAGCAACAATCCGATCCTATCGGCGGCCACGGTGAAACCCGAGAAGGTCAATCACTACGAGCTGGGCCTGAAGACGCAGTTCCTGGATCGTCGATTGACGCTCAACCTGGCCGGCTTTTGGACCGAGATCAGCGATTACCAGGCGACCGTCACCAACGGCCAGCTCGGCGTGTTGCGCGGCTATCTCGCCAATGCCGGCAAGGTGCGGACTCGCGGCCTGGAGTTCGATTCGGCCTTCCGCCCCACCGACCGGTTCAGCGTCTACGCCAACGGAGCCTATACCGACGCGAAATACGTGAAGTTCGTCGATGCGCCGTGCCCCCCTGAGCTGTCGGGCGGATCCGCACCGACCGCGACCAGCCTGCCAGGTCCGGCCGGGACGGGGACGGTCAGCCCGGCCAATTGCGACATCTCCGGCCAGCGGCTGCCCGGCGTGTCGAAATGGGCGTTTTCGTACGGCGCCGAATATGATTTGCCGGCCACGATCGGCGGCGTCGATGGTCAGGTGTATCTCGGCTATGACGGCAGCTACCGCTCGACCTTCTCGTCCAACCCGTCGCGCTCGCTCTACACCGACATCAAGGGCTATGCGCTCAGCAACTTCCGCTTGGGATTCAAGGCGAAGGACAGCTGGAACGTGTTTGGCTGGCTGCGTAACGCGTTCGACCACAACTACTATGAAGTGCTCGCGCTTCAGTCCGGCAGCACCGGCTTGGTCGTCGGACAGCCCGGCGATCCGCGTACCTATGGCCTGACCGTGTCGCGATCGTTCTGATCGCGACACGCGTTGCGTCACGACGCGTTCAGGTTGGGCGCGATAGGTGTTGAATACGGTCCGGAGGGACGTCGCAGTCGGAAGCTCCCGATGTCCCTCCGGTTCCGGATCCGAGACATCTTGCCGCATGGCCGCATCCTCTTGCGTGTAGCCTCCACTGCGCGCAGTCTGTTGCCAAGAAACTGGCAGGGGCGGCGACATGTTCTTCGTACGACAGGGGCCCTTGTGGTTTCGCATGACGACAGGCGTGCTCGTTCTCTGGGGGCTCGTCGGCTGTTTCATGTGCCTGCAACAGCTTAGGCTCGGCGCCGATGCGATGGGGCAGTCCAGCGCCTATGACCGCGCGCTCTATGCGACGTTGCCCAACTGGTATGACCCGTTGTTCGCCGTCGCGGTCTTGACCGGACTCGTCGGTGCGGTGCTGCTGTTCATGCGGCGCGCCAGTGCGCGTCCGTTTCTGATCGCATCGCTGGTCGCGACGATCGCGCAGTTCGGCTGGCTGTTCGCCTCGACCGACATCGTCGCGCACAAGGGCGCGACCGAGACGCTGGGCTTGCCCTTCGTCATCATCGCGGTCGCGGCCTTCACGCTCTGGCTCGTCGGCCATGCGCGGCTGAAGGGTTGGGCAGTATGACGCGCACGACACTGGGCGAGCGTGACGCCGCACGCTATTAGCGCCGCCATGTCCACGACCTACACCCTCGACACCGCGACGAGTCGCGCCAACCCGACGCCCGCGCCGCTCAAGCGCCTGACCGTCCCCGCGATCCGCCGCCAGAAGGGCAAGACGCCGCTCGTCATGCTCACCGCCTACACCGTGCGGACAGCGCAGTTGCTCGACCCGCACTGCGACATGCTGCTGGTCGGCGACAGCCTGGGGCAGGTGATCTACGGTTTGCCATCAACGGTGCCCGTCACGCTGGAGATGATGGCGGCGCACGGCGCGGCTGTGGTCCGCGGCAGCTATCATGCGGTGGTCGTCATCGACATGCCGTTCGGCAGTTACGAAGCGTCGCCCGAAAAGGCGTTCGAAAGCGCGGCGTTCCTGCTCAAGCAGACCGGCGCAGCGGCGGTGAAGCTCGAAGGTGGCACCGCGATGGCGCCGACCGTCAAGTTCCTGACCGAGCGTGGTATTCCGGTGATGGGCCATGTCGGCCTTACCCCGCAGGCGGTCAACGTGCTCGGGGGCTACGGCGCCCGCGGTCGTACGCCCGAGGAAGCCGCCAAGATCGTCGCCGACGCGCAGGGCATCGCCGAAGCGGGGGCGTTCGCTTTGGTGATCGAAGGCGTGGTCGAGCCGATCGCGATCGAGATCACCAATACCATCGCCTGCCCGACGATCGGTATCGGTGCATCCGCGCAGTGCGACGGGCAGGTCTTGGTGACCGAGGACATGCTGGGGATGTTCGAGCGGACCGCGAAGTTCGTGAAGCGGTTCGCGGACATCGCCGACACGATTTCCTCCGCGACGCAGACCTATGCGGACGACGTCCGATCGCGCGCGTTTCCGGGCGCTGAGCAGGTCTACGCGCCCAAGGATTGATCCGCTTCCGTTTCGGTCCCGGCGCGGCTAAGGTCCGCGCCGCCCACCCCCTCACTATTTCCGGAGCATTCCTTGGCCCTCCCGCCGAAAACCGATCAAGCATTCCTGCGTGAGGTCGACGAAGAACTGCGACGCGACCAGCTCGCCGGGTTCTGGACGAACTGGGGCAAATGGGTCGTGGTCGGCGTCGTCGCCGCGCTCGCGGCTCTCGCCGGCTTTCTCTACTGGCAGCATCACAATGGCGAAGCCGCTGGTGTCGAAGGCGAGCAGCTTCAGGCCGCTTACGATTCGCTCGGCGCGAACAACGCCGCGGCCGCGTCGAAGCCGCTCGCCGAACTCGCCAAGTCGAACCGCGACGGCTACCGCGCGCTCGCGCTGTTCACGCAGGCCGACGTGCTCCTCCAGAAGGACGACCTGAAGGGGGCGGCTGCCAAGCTCGGTTCGATCGCTGCGGATACGTCGCTGGCAAAGCCGTTCCGCGATCTCGCGCTGGTCCGCCAGACCTCGGCCGAGTTCGACACGCTGAAGCCACAGGTCGTCGTCGAGCGGCTTCGTCCGCTGGCCGTGCCCGGTGGCCCGTGGCTCGGCAGCGCGGGCGAGATGGTCGCGATCTCCTATCTCCGCATGAACCAGCGCCAGCAGGCGGGGACCATGTTCGGCCAAGTCGCGCGTGACACCGGCGTGCCCGAGACGATCCGTCAACGCGCGGTTCAGATGGCGGGCGTACTGGGTGTGGACGCTGTTGCCAGCACGGGCGCTACTGCCAGGGTGATCACTCCGGCTGCATCAAACGAGGATACCAAGGCGCAATGATGAAGACATATCGGGTGACGGTCGCCGTCGCCGCGCTGGTGGCGCTCAGCGGTTGCGGGATTTTCAAGGGCAGCGTGAAGAAGACGCCGACGCTCGGCGACCGCGTGTCGATCCTGGTGTCGGAGAACGAGGTCGAGACCGACAAGACGATCGCCGACGTCCAGGTCCTGTTGCCGGCGCCTGCGGTCAACGACGCCTGGGCCCAGCCCGGCGGCAACCCCGCCAAGTCGATGGGCCAGCTCGCGCTCGCGGATCAGCCCAAGCGTCTCTGGCAGGCCGGGATCGACGGCGGCTCGAACCGCGAGCGTCTCGGCGCAGCCCCGGTCGTTGCCGACGGCAAGTTGTTCGTCACCGACGTCACCGCGACGATCCATGCCTTCACCGCCGACACCGGCGCCGCGCTGTGGAGCGCGGGGATCACCGAGGGCAAGCTCAACAAGGCGGCGCGCTTCGGCGGCGGCGTCAGCTATGACGATGGCAAGCTCTACGCCACCGACGGTGTCGGCGACGTCGTCGCGATGAATGCAGCGGATGGCAAGATCCTCTGGCGCGCCAAGCCCGGCGCGCCGCTCCGTGGTTCGCCAACGGTCGCCAATGGCGCGGTCTATGTCCTCACGCAAGACAACCAGGTCTTCTCGCTCAACCAGACCGACGGCAAGGTCCAGTGGGTCCAGTCCGGCACGCTCGAAACACAGGGCGTGTTCGGCGTCGCGGCACCCGCCGTGAGCCAGGGCACGGTGGTCGCCGGCTTCTCCAGCGGCGAACTCAGCGCGTATCGCTACGAGAACGGCCGTATACTGTGGCAGGACGCGCTGTCGCGCACTTCGATCACGACGTCAGTGTCGAGTTTGTCTGACATCGATGCCGCACCGGTGATTGACGGCGGGCGCGTCTATGCAGTGGGGCAGGGTGGCCGCATGGTCGCGCTCGAACTGTCGACCGGACAGCGTCTGTGGGAGCAGAACTTCGCCGGCATCTCGACGCCTTGGATCGCGGGCGAATGGCTGTTCGTGGTGACCGACGATGCCAAGCTCGTTTGCCTTTCGCGCTCGAACGGCAAGGCACGCTGGATCGCGCAACTGAAGCGGTTCCAGAACGAGAAGAAGCGCAACAACGCGGTCACCTGGTTCGGGCCGATCCTGGCCGGCAACCACCTCGTCCTGACCAACTCGCGCGGCGAGATCAATTTCGTTTCGCCGACCGATGGCACGGTAAGCTCGACGATCGAGACGAAGACGCCGTTCTCGCTTCCCCCGATCGTGGCGAACTCGACGCTTTATACGCTAGACCAGAAGGGTAAGGTCACCGCGTACAGGTGACGTAGACTCCCTCGCCCCTCCGGGGAGAGGGAAGGGGCCCGCAGCGCTGGCGGTGGGAAGGGAGAGGGGAGTGAGGCTCGAAACGCCCGCCCCAACTACCCTTCACCCTTCCGTCGCCTAAGGCTCCTCCCCCCTCTCCCCGGAGGGACGAGGGACTAGGTGACCTTTGGCGCGACACGCGCTAAGGGCACGCCATGTCCAAACTCCCCGTGGTCGCGATCGTCGGCCGCCCAAATGTCGGCAAGTCGACTCTTTTCAACCGCCTCGTCGGCAAGAAGCTTGCGCTGGTCGACGATCGCCCCGGCGTCACGCGTGACCGCCGCGAAGGCGACGCGTCGCTGATCGGCCTCGAATTCCGCATCATCGACACCGCCGGCTATGAAGACCACGACGCGCAGACTCTGCCCGGCCGCATGCGCCAGCAGACCGAAGCCGCCGTCGAACAGGCCGACGTCGCGCTGTTCCTGTTCGATGCCCGCGCCGGCATCGTGCCCTTGGACGAAGAAATCGCGCGCTGGCTCCGCACAGCCGATGTTCCCGTCCTCTTGGTTGCCAACAAGGCCGAAGGCCGTGCAGGCGAAGACGGTATCCTCGAATCGCTCGCGCTAGGCTTCGGCGACCCGGTCCAGCTGTCGGCCGAGCACGGCGAAGGCATGGGCGACCTGTTCGAAGGCCTGCTCCCGCTACTCGAAGGCAAGGAAGAGCCGCCCGAGGAACAGCCCGACAATGAATATGAGGGCCCTCTGAAGCTCGCGATCGTCGGCCGCCCGAACGCGGGCAAGTCGACGCTCGTCAACCGCATTCTCGGTGAAGATCGCATGATCACCGGCCCCGAAGCCGGCATCACGCGTGATTCGATCAGCGTCGACTACGACTGGCATCCGACCGGTGGCGAGGCGCGGAAAGTGCGCCTGATCGACACCGCGGGCATGCGCAAGCGCGCCAAGGTTCAGGACAAGCTCGAGAAGATGTCGGTCGAGGACGCGCTCCATGCGGTCGATTTCGCCGAAGTCGTCGTGTTGCTGCTCGACGCGACGCTGGGACTCGAGGCGCAGGATCTCCGCATCGCCGACAAGGTGTTGCAGGAGGGCCGCGCGCTCGTCATCGCGCTCAACAAATGGGATATCGCCGAGAGCGCATCCTCGCTGTTCAACGGCGTCAAGCGCGCACTCGAAGACGGCTTGTCGCAGGTAAAGGGCGTCACGGTGATGACCGTGTCCGGCGCGACCGGCAAAGGCATCGACCAATTGCTGCAAGCCTGCTTCGACACGCGTGATGCATGGTCCAAGCGTGTCGGCACCGGTGAACTCAACCGCTGGTTCGAGCGCGCGATCGAGGCGACACCGCCGCCGGCGCCGGGCGGCAAGCGGATCAAGATGCGCTACGTCACGCAGGTCAAGACGCGTCCGCCGAGCTTCGTCATCTTCGGCACGCGCGTCGATCAGTTGCCGGCTAGCTACGAGCGGTATCTGGTCAATTCGATGCGCAAGGATCTGGGCTTCGGGGCGGTCCCTGTCCGGCTGATGTTCCGCGCGCCGAAGAATCCGTACGACGACGGCAAGGGCGGCGGCGGCCACTAGGCATGGTGTCGGGCGTGGTCCGTATCGACGCCAGGGGCATGCGTTGCCCTTGGCCCGCGGTACGGCTCGCCCGCGCGTTGCGGGCCGGTGCCACCCGCGTCGAGGTGATAGCGGACGACCCTCAAGCCCCGACCGAACTCGCGGCGGTCGCGGCGTCCGCCAATGCAACAATAGAAATCGTTTTGAATGTATCTATTTCAGTCTTTGTCGTAACTTGTCGTTAGTTTTTCAACACTGTGTTTACCTAGGTTATGTATGATACGGCTCTGACCTTCATGGCGCTATTTGCTTAACGGGAGAAGGCGACAGTGGCGTTCGAGGGAAGCACCCTGATCAATTGGCCCGCGTTCGTGCAGGCGCGCAACGAACTTGGCGCGGGATTTGGCCGCATCCTCGGATATTTTCGTGAGGACGGCGTGAAGTCGGTTGCTGCCATCGAGGCGGCGATGCGTGCGCTCAATGCGGCGGCGATGGTGATTCCCGCGCATACGCTCAAGGGTGAAGCGCGGCAGTTCGGGGCGGAGCCGCTTGCCGATCTCGCGGAGGCGATCGAGACGATTGCGCGCGATTGCCTGGAAATGCAGGACACGCCCGACGAGGCGTTGGAGCATATCGTTCGGTTGCGGCCGCTGTTCGTCGAGACTCTGACGCTGCTGGAGCGCGAGGCCAATCCGATCGTGGCCCGTAAGCCCGTTGCGGGCGGTGGGTTTGGGCGTCGCGCCGTACCGACTGGGTTCGGCGGGGAATAAATTCGTCGCCAGACTGGCGGACAATGCAGCCCTGTCATCTCACCTTTCCGCGAGATGACAGGGGGGTGGATCAGGCCTTCAAATACGGCGCCGCGCCGGCCTTCGGCGAATCATGTTCCGAGATCGAGTTGAGCTGGATGTAGTTGTGGATACCCATCCGCGCGATCATCTCGAACTGGCGCTCGAGCGTGTCGACATGCTCTTCCTCGCTGGCGAGGATGCGGGCGAACAGGTCGCGGCTGATATAGTCCTTGACGTCTTCGCAGTAGGAGATCGCGCCCTTGAGCTGGACGGTGGCCTCGACTTCGAGCGCCAGATCCGACTTCAGGACCTCCTCGACGGTCTCGCCGATGCGGAGACGGCCGAGCAGCTGGAAGTTCGGCAGGCCATCGAGGAACAGGATGCGCTCCGACAGCCAGTCGGCATGCTTCATCTCGTCGATCGATTCCATCCGCTCATACTGGGCGAGCTTGTAGACGCCCCAATGCTCGAGCATCCGGTAATGGAGCCAATATTGGTTGACCGCGGTCAGCTCGTTCTTGAGCGCCTCGTTCAGAAATTCGATTACTTGTGGGTCGCCGCGCATGGCCATATCTCCGTCACCTCTGACAGACATGTAGCGGGCTGACACAGATTAGCACAACCCCAAAAAACGGCAGATTTCCGGGCTTTCTTAGCTGTTGCGACGCTTATGCAGCGGCGCGTTCCTCGTCGATAATCGCTCGCGCTATCGACGTGCACTGGCCGCATTTCGGTTTCCGGCCCATCGAACGGAAGGCCTGGCACGGTGTCGTGCAACCGCCGCGCGCGCAGTTGCGAACGTCGGATTCTCGTATGGCATTGCAAACGCAGACGACCATGGGAACTCCCTAGCTGTAAGCGCGGGATACGGATAATGCGAACCACTCGCAAGCACTTTTGCGTCTTATTCGCAAATAGCGTCATCGGCTGGTCGTGAATGCCGAACCGCGCATCGGTTGCCATCCGAACCGCGAGAGGCTGCGCCATAGCCATTCGAGCGGACCGTAGCGGAACCGATCGAGCCACGGCTTCGACCAGAGGAGCATCAGCAGCCAGATCGGCACGACGATAAGGTATAGCTGGGCGCGGGAGAGGTTGCCGTACAGTCCGAAGCCGTAGCCGTAGAAGATGGTCGTGCAGATCAGCGTCGTGCCTAGATAGTTGGAGAACGCGATCCGACCCGCCCCGGAGACGCGAGTCGTCAGCCAACCGCCGGGCCGTGCGAGCAGGATGATCGCGGCCGCGTAGCCGATGATCGTGAGCGGCCTCAGCGGGGTTGCCAGCGTCAGCCACGACAGGGCGACGTACCGTGCGTCGAACCCGTGGGCGATGTCGAAGGTCGCGATGGCGGCGTAGGCGGCCCAGCCGATCGTGACGCCGGTGACGGCGACGATGGCATAGCGCTTTCGTGACCATTCGCCGGTCAGGAAGCCGGATCGCAACCCGGCCATGCCGAGCAGCATGAAGCCGAGCGTTTCCGGGCCGGTGGCGGTCAGCGACGTGATCGGCCCGACCGCGTGTTGCCAGCGCCATGTGACCAGATCGCTCCATCCGCCGCGCCCGATGGCCAGTTCGCGCTCGGCGCCGGCGGGGGAGGGCTGGCCGAATTGATCCGCCAGCGACTGCCAGTTGGCGATGATCCGCGCAGTCGCGCCGGGCCGGTGCGCGGCGGCATGAAGGTCGAACGTGTAGGCGACGAGCGTCGTCAGCTCGACCGTCTGGAGCGCGATGCACGCGAGCCCGACGCCGATCAGCCAGCGGACCGGCAACCGCGCGAACATGTACGCGATCGCGCCGACCAGTGCGTAGTGGGCGAGGATGTCGCCCCACCAAAGAAGGTACAGATGCGCTAGGCCGAACACGAACAACCACGCCATGCGGCGCAGGTGGACGGTCGCCGGGTCTTCGCCATTCGCCTCGGCCCGTTCGATGACCAGCAGCATCGACGCGCCGAACAGGAACGAGAACAACCCGCGCATCTTGCCGTCGATGACGATGAAGGTGGTGGTCCAGGCGATCAGGTCTGGCGTGCTCGGCGCGCCCATCGAGGCGGGGGTCATGTAGGCGAATTCGGGGAAGCCGAATGCGGCGATGTTTGATGCGAGAATGCCCATGACGGCGACGCCTCGGATGAGGTCGAGCGTGGCGATTCTGGTGGGGGCGGGGGTCATGCGGAACGCCGGAAGTGCACGAAGTGCAGACGCTGGTGCAGTATTCCGCGGGAGCGTTGTGCTGGTTGGACTGCGGGGCTTTTGATGCCGGTAATCGTCGTTGCGTCTGCGCCGTTGAGGACGTCGATCGTGGCCATTTCAGAGGGGGCGGGGGTCATGCGCAATGCCGGAAGTGCACGAAGTGCAGACGCTGGCGCAGCATTTCGCGGGAGCGTTGCGCTGGTTGGAATGCGGGGCTTTCGACGCCGGTAATCGTCGTGGCATCGGCGTGGTGGAGGACGTCGAGCGTGGCCATTTCGGAGGGGACACGGGTCATGCGAAATGCCAGAAGTGCACAAAGTGCAGACGCTGGCGCAGTATCTCGCGGGGCAATTGTAAGGGTTGGGCCATGACAGGGTCGCGTTCGGCCGCACTTTAGGAGCGGACGGTGTTGGGTGAGCCGGACGGACCTGGGCAGTGCTCGATCGACGCTTGGGTTCGGGCGCGGCGTCTTGGTAGCGCGGTAGGAGAGTAATGCGGTCATGGTTCGACGCTGGCATATCGCGGTGGTGTAGGACAGGCTGCTTTGACGGGTATCTTAGGGTAGCGTGGCCTCCCGTTTTGTTGGATCCGCTATCCGGTCGGTGATGTGACCGACCTGTCGTTTCTGCGCGATGCACTGCCGCACCTCGCCTCTTGTCCTCAAAGCTACTCCGCCTCTCCTGTCACCCTGCGGAAGCTGGGGTGTTGCTGTTGACGAGCGCTTTGGCCCGATGCGGGAGATTCCGGCTTTCGCTGGGGATCCCGGGTTGTGGGCGGCGGCGACTAGTCAGACGACATCTCTTGCAACCTTGTTCTCCCGCGAAGGCGGGAACCCAGACTGGGTCCCCGCCTTCGCGGGAAACATTCTGTGTCGGAGGTTGGTGCCTTACCGCGAAGGACAACCACCCCGGCGGAGGCCGGGGCCCAATTGGGGGACGGTTATGGCGAAGGGCAGCGCTTCGTTACTGCGGCTTTCCCAGTTGGGCCCCGGCCTTCGCCGGGGTGGATCCTACTTGTTGGGCGCGCGCGCTCAATCGCCGCCGCCCAGCACCTTAAGCCAGCGCGGCGTCGACGCCCATCAGCTTCGGGAAGAACCCCTCGTGCGCAGTCCGCAGCGCATCCAACGCGATGACGTCGTCGCGGTCGGGGCGTTCGAAGATCAGGCGCTTGCCGCCGGTGCGGCCTAGCGGCTCCGCCTCGACGTCCGCTGCATGCGCCGCTCCGAGGAAGTCCAGCAGCGAATGATCGTCGACGGTGACGATGTAGACGCCCTGGTCCTCCGCAAAGAACGAGCGCGCGCAGTCGAAGGGCTGCTTGCGGTCGATCATCGCGCCGATCCCGCCGGCGAGTGCCATCTCGGCGAGCGTCACGGCGATGCCGCCGTCGGACACGTCGTGGACCGCGGTCAGCTGACCCAACGCGATCGCCTCGCGGATCAGGTCGCCGACGCGGCGTTCGGCGGCGAGATCGACCGGCGGCGGCGGGCCGGCGTCGAGCTGTTCGCGGCCGTGGCATTCGCGCAGCCACAGCGACTGGCCGAGATGGCCGCCGCGCGTGCCGACCGCGAGGATGATGTCGCCCGAGCCCTTGAACGCGATCGTCGCATTCTTCTGCCAGTCCGCCAGCAACCCGATCGCGCCGATCGCCGGCGTCGGCAGGATCGCCGAGCCACCGCCGGTTGCCTTCGATTCATTATAGAGCGACACGTTGCCCGACACGATCGGGAAGTCGAGCGCGATGCAGGCATCGCTCATACCTTCGAGGCAACCGACGATCTGGCCCATGATCTCGGGACGCTGCGGGTTGGCGAAGTTGAGGCAGTTGGTGACAGCCAAAGGCAGCGCGCCGACCGCGGTCAGGTTGCGCCAGGCTTCGGCGACCGCCTGCTTGCCGCCCTCGACCGGGTCGGCGAAGCAATAGCGCGGCGTGCAGTCGGTGGTCATCGCCAGCGCCTTCTGCGTGCCGTGGACGCGGACGACCGCGGCGTCGCCACCGGGGCGCTGCACCGTGTCGGCGCCGACCATGTGGTCGTATTGCTCCCAGATCCAGCGGCGCGAGGCGACGTCCGGCGAGCCCATCAGCGTGAGCAGATCAGCGGCGATGTCGCTGCTGTGCGGCGCGTTGGCGAGCGGCGCGGGCTTCGGCGTCGGGACGTGCGGGCGATCGTAGAGCGGCGCTTCGTCGGCGAGCGGGCCGAGCGGGATGTCGCAGACGGTCTCGCCCTTGAACGTCAGCACCATGCGGCCGGTGTCGGTAACGCGGCCGATCACCGCGAAATCGAGTTCCCACTTCTTGAAGATTGCCTCGGCCTCGGCTTCGCGGCCGGGCTTGAGTACCATCAGCATGCGCTCCTGCGATTCCGAGAGCATCATCTCGTACGGCGTCATGCCGGTCTCGCGCTGCGGCACGTCGTCCATCGTCAGCTCGATGCCGACGCCGCCCTTCGACGCCATTTCCACGGCTGAAGACGTGAGGCCCGCCGCGCCCATGTCCTGGATCGCGACGATGACGTCGGTCGCCATGAGTTCGAGGCAGGCTTCGATCAGCAGCTTCTCGGTGAATGGATCGCCGACCTGGACGGTCGGGCGCTTGGCGTCCGAATCCTCGCCGAAATCGGCCGAGGCCATCGTCGCGCCGTGGATGCCGTCGCGGCCGGTCTTGCTGCCGACATAGACGATCGGATTGCCGATGCCCGAGGCTGCCGAATAGAAGATCTTGTCCTGATCGGCGATCCCGACGGTCATCGCGTTGACCAGGATGTTGCCGTCATACGCGCTGTGGAAGTTCACCTCGCCGCCGACGGTCGGCACGCCGACGCAATTGCCGTAGCCGCCGATGCCGTGGACCACGCCCGAGATCAGGTGGCGCATCTTGGGGTGATCGGGGCGGCCGAAGCGCAGCGCGTTGAGGTTGGCGATCGGCCGCGCGCCCATCGTGAAGACGTCGCGCAGGATGCCGCCGACGCCGGTCGCAGCACCTTGGTACGGCTCGATGTACGACGGGTGGTTATGGCTCTCCATCTTGAAGATCGCCGCCTGGTTGTCGCCGATATCGACGACGCCGGCGTTCTCGCCCGGGCCGCAGATGACGCGGGGGCCCTTGGTGGGGAGCCTCATCAGGTGGATCTTGCTGGATTTGTAGCTGCAATGCTCGGACCACATGACCGAGAAGATGCCAAGCTCGACCATGTTCGGCTCGCGGCCGATGGCGCGCAGGACGCGCTCATATTCTTCGGGGGACAGGCCGTGGTCGGCGACGATCTGCGGTGTGATCTCGGTCATGGGGCGGCAGATAGCGGTGCCGGCGGTCCGCGTCACCCTTTGTACGTCAGATTCCTGTGGCTGAGCCGCGTAAAAGGTTTCGGGGTCAGTCCATACACGTCTCGACCGGTTCGTTTCGGACCCAATCCCGCTGGACTCGACAGTCGTCCCGTGAGGAACTCCAGTAACGGATCAGGATGGATCCGGAGGAGGGAATACTCATGACCGAGCCGGTTGGATATTACCAAGTAAAGCTGGACGTCAAGCATGGCGGATTTGCAGGTGCGCCGACGCTTCATCTCGATCTCGGCGTGAATGCCCCGACCGGACAAATCTCCGGATCGGCGCAAATCACGCAAGCATTGCCGCCACCTTACGGCACGACCGTCATTCCCCATGTCTCGGGTGCGATCCTGCATACAGGGTTCGGGCACGACACCTTGCTCGTGCACGTCACCGGCCAATATGTCGTTTCGGTGCCACCACCCGGAATCGGATCGTATCTCGCCCACTTCAGTGCCGCGCTTGCCGTGGCGAAGGATTGGAACGGCAAGGGTTCGTTCGAATATAGCGGCCACGTCATCACCGACTGTACGGTGAAGAACGTGTCCGCAGGCTGACGTTATACGTAAGGCGGCTGCGTGTAGCCCTTGGGGCTGAGCGTGAAGATCTCGCAGCCGTCTTCCGTAATACCGATCGAATGTTCGAACTGCGCGGATAGCGAGCGATCGCGCGTGACTGCCGTCCAGCCGTCATCGAGCAGCTTCACGTCGGGGCGGCCGATGTTGATCATGGGCTCGATCGTGAAGATCATGCCGGGGCGAAGCTCGGGGCCGGTGCCGGGCTTGCCGACATGGACGACCTCGGGGGCGTCGTGGAACAGGCGGCCGACGCCGTGGCCACAGAAATCACGGACCACGCCGTAGCGGTGCTTTTCGGCATGGCGCTGGATCGCGTTGGCGACGTCGCCCATGCGGTTGCCGGGCTTGGCCTGCTCGATGCCGAGCATGAGGCATTCGTAGGTGACCTCGACCAGGCGGCGCGCCTTGATGGGCACGTCGCCGATCAGGTACATCCGGCTCGTATCACCGTGCCAGCCGTCCAACAAAGGCGTGACGTCGACGTTGACGATATCGCCCGATTTCAGCGTCTTCTCGCTTGGGATGCCGTGGCAGACGACATGGTTGATCGAGATGCAGACGCTGTGCGTGTAGCCGCGATAGCCGAGCGTCGCGGGGACGCCGCCGCCGGCGACGATGAAGTCGTAGATCAGCCGGTCGATCTCGGCGGTGGTCACGCCCGGCACCATGTGCGGGACGATCATATCGAGTGTCTCGGCAGCGAGGCGACCCGCCTTCATCATGCCTTCGAAGGCGGCGGGGCCGTGCAGCTTGATGGCGCCGGTGCGCGCGTCGGGCTGGTCCGAGGTGACGGTTACATATTCGGTCATGACGCGCGATATAGCGTGGCGGGCACGGTTTTGCGAGGCTATGCGAGGGGCATGGTAGAGGAACGCATCTGGACGGCCGCGCTGACGATCATCGGCGACGAGATCCTGTCGGGCCGCACGCAGGACAAGAACGTCGCGCAGATCGCGGCCTGGCTCAACGTGCAGGGCATCCGCCTCGCCGAAGTGCGCGTGGTCGCCGACAAGACCGAGGCGATCGTCGAGGCGGTCAACATCCTGCGCGCGCGCAACGATTACCTGTTCACGACGGGCGGGATCGGGCCGACTCACGACGACATCACGGTGGACGCGATTGCCGAGGCGCTGGGCGTCGCGGTCGAGCATCATCCGCGCGCGATGGCGGTGCTAGAGGAATATTACGCGACGCGGGGCGGGCTTACCGAGGCGCGGGCGCGGATGGCGCGGGTGCCGGTCGGGGCGGACCTGATCGACAACAAGGTGTCGGGTGCGCCGGGCATCCGGATCGGCAACATCTTCATCATGGCGGGCGTGCCGCACATTACCGCGGGGATGCTGGACGCGCTGACGGGGACGCTGGAGGGTGGGCTGCCGGTGGTCTCGAAGACGATCGGATGTTGGGTGGCCGAGAGCGAGGTCGTGGACATCCTGCGCGACGCGGAGAAGACGCATGAGGGCGTCGCGATCGGGAGTTACCCGTTCTTTCGCGATGGCAAGACGGGCGCGAACTTCGTCGTGCGGAGTTCGGACGAGGCGCTGGTCGATCGCTGCCTCGCGGACCTGACGCGCGATCTGGAAGCGACGGGTCGCGTCGTCACTGCGCAGGGTATCTAGTTCATCCCATTCGGGGGGGCGTCACGCGCCCCATTCGGGACCCTCGGGGTCGGGAAAGAAGGCGTCCGGGTCGAACGACGCTGGGCTAGACCGTGATGGCGTGGATGCCTCGGGGTCCGGCAGTGTCGGTGCGCCGCCGCCGAAGCGGATGCGGACATAGCCGTAGCTGCCGACCAGAGCCTGGAATATGGCGACATGCTCCTCCTCCTGCATCCGCCGTCCGATCAGCGGCGCACGTTCGGCGGACAGATAGCCCATCTGCACGCCGCGCTGGCTGAACACCGCCACCGCGTTCGTATCATACGGGTTCTTCGGTTCGCGGCGTAGGTCGACAGGTTCGCCGGGAGTGCAGAGCATCAATTCCATGCGGCGGTTGCTCTTGCTCTTGTCCGCGTTGGGGAAGTCGATGCCGACCACGTTGCACGTCAATTCGTCCATGCCCCACGATAGCGTGGTAACTGCGCGCATGAAAGGCGCACGCAGCGTGCAGCTTACGCACGCGACGTGTTGGATGCTCGTCGACGTGCTGTTGCTATGCCGCGTGGTGGAGCCACGGGGAATCGAACCCCGGACCTCCGCAGTGCGATTGCGGCGCTCTCCCATCTGAGCTACGGCCCCGCGCGGTTGGCCACAGGCCAGGATCGGTGGCTTAGCGGCTCGATTTCGCCGTTGCAACTGGGTTGGTGCGACTGCGCCAACTAGCCTCCGGCATGTCGTCGCAACGTAGCGTCGGGTCACCGTCGAGCCCCGCAATTCCAGGAACATTCCGCCAGTTTGGCGTTTGTAGTCCTCGGAATGTACGACCCCGCGACCGACGGGGCCGGCAACCGCAGGACAGCAATTAGGAGGTTCCTATGGTCTACGAACGCAACACCCGAGATCGCCAGTCGGGCGACTATTACGGTCGGCCGAACTCGAACGACTATGGTCGCGATTTCCGCGCAGACGGTGGCGGCTACGGTCGTTCCAGCGCGCGCGAATATGAAGCCGCCGGCGAATATGATCGCGACGACAACCGCGGCGGCCGCGGCCAGGGATATCAGGGGCGTGACGACCAGGGACGCGGCGACCAATATGGTCGCGAGCAGGGCGGTGGTGACTATTATGGCGGCCATAATGACCGCTCGCAGCCATCGGGCGGCGACCGGTACGGCCAGTCGCGTTACGGCCAGGGGTCGAGCCAGGGTTATGGCCAGCAGGGTTACGGGCAGCAGCGCTCCGGACAGGGCTATGGTCAGCAGGGCTATGGCCAGCAGTCCTACGGCCAGCGCAGCCAGGGTTCGGGCGATGCCGAATATCACGGCAGCTATGCATCGGACGGTCGCCGCTTCGAGGACGTAGGTCGCAACCGCGATGCCGATGACGACAACCGCAGCTCTTCGCGCGGCGGCCGCCGAAACGAGGGGCGTGACTATGGTCGTCAGCCACAGGGCTATGACTATGACGATCGCGGGTTCATCGCGCGTGCAGGCGACGAAGTTCGCTCGTGGTTCGGTGACGACGAGGCCGAGCGCCGCCGCGAAGCCGATGCACGCTATGACGAGCGGTCCTATGGCAACTCGGACAACCGTGCGTTCGGCAATCGCGCGTCGAACACGCACGACGACCATTACCATAGCTGGCGCAGCACGCAGATCGCGGCGCTCGACCGTGACTATGACGAGTATCGCAACGAGAACCGCTCGAAGTTCGAGAACGAGTTCTCGTCGTGGCGCAATGAGCGCCAGGGCCAGCGCAGTTCGCTGTCGCAGGTCACCGAGCATATGGAAGTCGTCGGTTCGGATGGCAGCCATGTCGGCACGGTCGACAAGGTGAAGGGCGACAGGATCCTGCTGACCAAGAACGACCGCGATGCGGGCGGCGTGCACCACTCGATCCCATCGCGCTGGATCAAGACCGTCGATGACAAGGTCACGCTGTCGAAGTCGGCCGACGAAGCCAAGTCGGCGTGGAAGGAAGAAGAGCGCAACTCGGCGATGTTCGACTACGGCGATCGCACGGGCGGCGACAAGAAGGATGCCGGCACCAGCGGTTATGCTTCGAACTCGCAGACGGGCAGCACGCAGACGGGCAGCACCGGGACCGGCACGGCATCGGGCACCGGCACGACGACCGGCGGCACCACCACTGGCACGACGTTGGACACGCTCGGCAAGTCGGGTTCGACCACGTACTAACTGGTTGAAAGCGTTGGCTGGCGTCGCAGGGTGTCAGCCGGAGAGGGGCCCGGGCGGAAACGTCCGGGCCTTTTTGCAGGTTGCGTTGAGTGTGCGTTTCGCCATACCCGCAACACGAATAATCAAGACAGGAGCAAGTTTATGGCCCGTGCATGGAGCCTGAAGGCACGTCCGCAAGGCATGCCGAAGCATACCGACTTCGCCATGATCGATCTCGACCAGTCGACGCTCGGCGCCGGCGAGGTGCGGATCGCCAATCGCTGGCTGTCGGTCGACCCGTACATGCGCGGGCGGATGAACGACGTGAAGAGCTATGTCCCGCCGTTCGCGCTGGGTGAGGCGATGCAGGGCGGCGCGGTCGGCGAAGTTGTCGACAGCAACGACGACGGCATCAAGGTCGGCGACATGGTGCTGCACATGGCCGGCTGGCGCGACGAAGCGGTGGTGCCGGCGGCGCAGGTGCAGAAGCTGCCCGCGCTCGACGTGCCTCCGCAGGCGTTTCTGGGTCAGCTCGGCATGCCGGGGATGACGGGGTATTTCGGCTTGCTTCAGGTTGCCGAGGCGAAGGCGGGCGACACGGTGTTCGTATCGGCGGCGGCGGGTGCGGTCGGCTCGACCGTGGTGCAGGTCGCCAAGGCCAAGGGCATGACGGTGATCGGCTCGGCCGGCGGCGCGGAGAAGTGCGCGTGGGTGAAGTCGCTCGGCGCGGATGCGGTGATCGACTATAAGAGCGACGTGCCGGTGGTGAAGGCGCTCGGCGAGGCCGCTCCGAAAGGTATCGACGTGTATTTCGATAACGTCGGCGGCGAGCATCTCGACGCGGCGCTGGCGCATGCGCGGATGCACGCCAGGTTCGCGGTGTGCGGGATGATCGACGTGTACAACAGCGGTGCGGCGACGCAGTTGAAGTACCTCGCGCGGCTGATCGGTAACCGCGTGCAGATCCGCGGGTTCATCGTCAGCGATTACATGAATCGCGCCGAGGAGTTCTACAAGGACATGGGCGGGATGCTGGCGGCGGGGACGCTGAAGCGGCAGGAGACTGTTCACGAGGGGCTCGAGACGATGCCGGATGCGTTTCTGGGGCTGTTCTCGGGTGGGAATACGGGGAAGATGCTCGTCAAGGTTTGAGCTGCTCTTCGATCCTCCCCCGCCAGGGGGAGGTGGCACCGAAGGTGACGGAGGGGGAGGAACGCGCAACCACAGTTATCCCTTACCTCCCCCTCCGTCTGGCAAGGGCCAGCCACCTCCCCCTGGCGGGGGAGGATGCAGTAGAGGGACGGCTGCATTCCCGCGTCACCCCGGACTAGTTCCGGGGGCCACCGTGCCGCGTATCGACGGCTGGCGAGTATGCGGATCGGTGGATGCCGGAACGAGCCCGGCATGACGGAGTGGGTGATCGGTTCCGCTACAACCACTTGGCCTGCTTGAACTTCACGTACAGCGCGGCGCAGACGACCCCGATCACGCCCAGCACGACGAAATACCCGTATTCCGTCTTCAGCTCGGGCATGTTTTCGAAGTTCATACCGTATATCCCGGCGATCGCGGTTGGCACGGCGAGGATCGCGGCCCAGGCGGCGAGTTGGCGAGTGATCGCACCGGTGCGTTGCTGTTCGAGCAGGTTGCTGAATTCGAACACGGAGGTCAGCACTTCGCGTAACCCCTCGACCATCGTCTGCACGCGGCGGACGTGATCGAGCACGTCGCTGAAATACGGTTTCGCCTCGGTATCGATGCACGGCAGGTCGAGGCGGACGATCTTGCCCGCGACCTCGCCCATTGGTCCGAGGATGCGCTGGAAGCGGATCATCTCGCGTCGGAGCCCGAAGATGCGCACGATCTCGTCGCGGCCCAGGAACGCGTCGATCGTGCGTTGTTCCATCGCCAGCACCTCGTCCTCGATGCTCTCGACGATCGGGAGGTAGCCGTCGACGACATAGTCCAGAATTGCGTGGAGGACGTAATCGACGCCGTTGATCAGCAAAGTCGGCGCGGCTTCGAGCTGTTCGCGTAGTGCCTTGTGCGAGCGCGCCGAGCCGTGGCGGACGCTGATGATGTGGCTGTGGCCGACGAAGATCGCGGTTTCGCCGTACGCGATCTTGTCCTGCTCCAGCTGTGCGGTGCGGGCGACGACGAACAACTGGTCGCCATAGACGTCGACCTTGGGCAACTGGTCCGCCTTGATCGCGTCCTCCACCGCCAGTGGGTGGAGGTTATACTGGTCCTTCAGCGTCCGCATCTCGGCGTCGGTCGGGTCGCAGATGCCGATCCAGACGAACTCGGAGCGATCCGCCGGGCAATCGACCTTTTCGTCGATCGAGACCGCGCGGACGCGCTTGCCATGACGATAGAGATACGCGGCGACGACCGTCATGGAGCCTCGATGATTACGCGGACAGGGCTCGCGCCGGTATCAGAACGCCGGCAGCACCGCACCTCGATAATGCTGCTCGATGAAGGTCTTGGTGGCCGGGCTGCGCAGTGCCGCGATCAGCTTCACGACGCGCGGGTCCTTCTCGCCACCGGGCAGGCCGACGACGAAATTGACGTAGGGGCTGTTCTTGTCCTCGATCGCGAGCGCGTCGCGGACCGGGTTGAGCTTCGCGTCGAGCGCGTAATTGGTGTTGATCAGCGCGAGATCGACCTCGCCGAGCGTGCGGGGCAGGGTCGCGCCCTCCAGTTCCTTGAACTGCAGGTTGCGCGGGTTGGTGGCGATGTCGTTCAGGCTCGACAGCGGGTTGGTCGGGTTCTTGAGCGTGATGAGCCCGGCCTTCTGCAGCAGCAGCAGCGCGCGGCCGCCGTTGCTCGGCTCGTTCGGGATCGCGACGGTCGCACCGTTCGGGATCTGCGCGATCGACTTCCACTTGCGCGAATAGGCGCCGAGCGGTTCGACATGGACGCCGGCATAGGTCACCAGATGCGTGCCGCGCGAGGCGTTGAACTCGTCGAGATAGGGCTTGGTCTCGAAATAGCTGACGTCGATCTGCTTCTGCTCGACCTGGAGGTTGGGTTGGACGTAGTCGTTGAAGACGCGGATCTGAAGGTCGACGCCTTCCTTGGCGAGTGTCGGCTTGATCGACTCGAGAATCTCGGCATGCGGCACTGCGGTCGCGGCGACGGTCAGCGTCTTGCCGTCGTTGGTCTTGGTGCCACCGCAGGCGGCGAGCGCGAGCAGCGAGAACGAGGCGAGCAAAGTGCGGCGGTTCATGCGAATTCCTAGCGGCGTTAAATCAGCGGCGGGTGAAGTGGCGGGCGAGCGCGTCGCCGGCATATTGGATGATCTGCACGAGCACGACCAGCAGCACGACGGTGACGACCATGACGTCGGTCTGGAAGCGTTGATAGCCGAACCGGATCGCGAGATCGCCGAGCCCGCCCGCGCCGACCACGCCCGCCATCGCGGTGAACGAGACTAGCGCGACCGCGGTGACGGTGGCGCCGGCGATCAGTCCGGGAAGCGCCTCGTGGATCAGCGCGCCGGTGACGATCTGGCGTGTGGTGGCGCCCATCGCCTGCACCGCCTCGATCGTGGTGCGGTCGACTTCCTTGAGCGACCCCTCGACGAGGCGCGCGTAGAACGGCGCGGCGCCGACGACGAGCGGCGGGATCGCGCCGGCGACGCCTAGCGAGGTGCCGACGAGCATGACGGTGAGCGGAATCATCACGATCAGCAGGATGATGAACGGCACGGAGCGGAGGATGTTGACGATGATCCCGAGCACGGCGTTGGCGACGCGGTTCTGCGACAGGCGGCCCCGGTCGGTGAGGTAGAGCAGGACGCCGAGCGGGAGGCCGAACGCGATCGTCAGGATCAGCGATCCGCCGAGCATGATCAGCGTGTCGAGGCAGGCCTGGCCGATGTCCGACCAGTCGATATTGGCGAAGAAGCTCATGCCACCAGCGCCGCCAGCATGCGCTGCGTTGCCGGGTGGGCGGCGTTGGCGAAGATGTCGGTAACGTCTCCGGTTTCGACGATGCGGCCGCGTTCGAGGACGGCGATGCGGTCGCAGACGTAGCGGACGACGTCCATTTCGTGGGTGATGAGGACGATCGTCAGGCCGAGGTCTCGGTTCAGCTCTCTGAGGAGGGTCAGCACCGAGCGCGTCGTTTCGGGGTCGAGCGCGCTGGTGGCTTCGTCACACAGGAGGATGTCGGGGTCGGTGGCGAGCGCGCGGGCGATGCCGACGCGCTGTTTCTGGCCGCCGGAGAGCTGGGCAGGGTATTTGGCGGCGTGATCGGCGAGGCCTACGCGGTCGAGCAGCGCGGCGACTTTCGTCTCGCGCTCAGCTTTGGATACACCCGCGAGCACGAGCGGGAACGCGACGTTTGCCGCGACCGTGCGCGACGACAGCAGGCCGAAGTTCTGGAAGATCATGCCGATGCGGCGGCGCAGCGCGCGCAGGTCCGCCGCCGACAACGCGGCTACGTCGACGCCATCGACCTCTACCCGGCCCGAAGTCGGGCATTCGAGTGCGTTGATCAGGCGGATCAGCGTCGACTTGCCCGCGCCGGACTGGCCGATGACCCCGAACACGCCGCGTGCGGGAATTTCGAGCGACACGGCGTCGAGGGCCGCCGCCTCGCTTGCCGGGTAGGTTTTGATGACGTCGGTGAGGCGGATCATGCGGTGCCCATGACCTGCGCGGCGAACCGCTCCATTTCCTCGGCCTGCGGGCTCATCTGGAGCAGCAGCAGGTCGAGACCGGACGCCTCGTATTCCGCGACACGCTCCTTCAACTGTTCGGGCGTGCCGACCAGATTGGGGCGCAGGCCGCGGTTGGAGACGGAGTATTCCTGGATCTTCAGCTCGCGTTCGAGCTGCGTGCCCGACAGCCACTGGTCGAAGTTCGCGTAGCCTGCGGGGAGCTCGGTGACGCTGGTGATGCGGTCGAGCTCGCGCTTGGCCTCCGCCTCGCTGTCGCGCACGATCGCGTAGGCGGCCATGCCGTACTGCATCGGCGCGCCGCCGGCGGCCTCGCGTCGCGCTGCCATGTCGGCGATCTTCGGGGCGATCGCGTCGGCCGGGTCGCCGTGCATGACGTAGGCATCGCACTGCGCGGCGATCATCGCCTTGGCCTTCTCGCTCTCGCCGCCGGCATAGACGGTGGGACGCTTGGCGGGCTTGGGCGAGCAGATCGCCTGTTCGGTGGTGTAGAACTGGCCCACGAAGTCGAAGCGCTCCTGCGTCCAGAGCCCGTCGACGACGGTCAGCCACTCGGCAGTGCGCGCGTAGCGATCGTCGTGCTGGTCGAACTGGAGGCCGTATTGTTTGGCTTCGTCCGCCCACCAGGACGACACGACGTTCAGCGCAAGGCGGCCGCCCGAAATCCGGTCGATGTTGGCCGCCGCCTTGGCGAACAGCGCGGGGTGATGGAAGTTGGGTCGGACGGCGACCATCAGTTCGATGCTGTCGGTCACCGCCGCAAGCGCCGCCGCGGTCGACCATGCATCGAGCGCGGGCTGTTCGATGCCCTTGATATCGTTGAGGTTCAGCTCGGCGATCAGCGTCAGGTCATAGCCCCAGCGCTCGGCGTTCTGCGTCAGCGCCTTGGTGTAGGCCCAACTCGCCTCCATCCCTTCGTCGGGGACGTTGCGAAGCCAGCCGCCGAAGACGGGAGTCCAGTAACCATAGCGCATCAGCGGGCCTTCTCGATCTGTTCGACGAGGTAATCGACGAGGCGGTCGTGCGGATCCCAGCCGAGCACATCCAATGGCTTGGCGACGAAGTTCGACAGTGCGTTGACGTCGTAGAAGCGCGCGACGCCGTCGCGGTCGTCGATCATGACTTCCACGCCGCCGACGTCAAGATCGACCGCGCGGGCGATCGCTTCGGCGGCGTCCTTCAAGGTTTGCGAGGGCTCGACCGCGGCCATCCTGATGCCCGAGCCGGGGACGACGCACGCATCCGCGGGGCAAAGATCGAACGCGCCGCCGCCGGCGACCTCGATCGCGTAGAGGAACTTGCGGTCGAGCGTCTCGATCCGGGTGATCGCGCCGTCGCGGACGGGGACGTATTCCTGGACCAGCAGCACGCCGTCGACGCTGCTCGGGAGGCCGGCGTCGGCGACGGCGGTGCGGAGTTCGTCGAGGCTGTCGAAGCGGATTATGCCGGCGCCGGATCCGCCGATATTGGCTTTCACGACCAACGGGAAGCGGAGCGTCTGTGCGGCGGGGACGACGTCGGCGGCGCGGTGGACGACACGCGTCTCGGGGATCGCGAGGCCGAGCGAGGCGATCAGCGACAATTGGCGTGCCTTGGAGGCGTCGATCGCGAGGACGTCGGTGCCGTTTACCACGCGCGCACCAGTGCGGCGCCAGTGATCGAGCATCGCCATCGTGTTGAAGATCGGATGCTCGTCGTTGCGCAGGAAGCTCGACATCGCGATGCGGTTGAAGACGACGGGGGCGGGGGCGCTCTGGTCGGCGGGGTTCCAGAAGCCGTCCGGCGTGGTGCGGGTGAACGCGACGCCGCGACGGTCGAGGGCGGCGAACAGTGGTTCGAACCAGAGCGGGTGCTCGTAGAGAATGGCGAGATCGGTCATCGCTCACCGGATACGCATTGCGCGCGGGCGTGCAAACCCAAGCAAAACTTTGCCGCGCGCAATATCGTGTCGCGGGGCCGCTGACAGCGAGCGGTGGAGGCGGTAGCGTGGCGGATGATCTCCAGATTCGTCACGCTCGCTCTTGCCGTTCTCGGCGCCGTTTCCGTCTCGGCGCAGGAGGCTCCGCTTGCACCAGCGCCCGCTGTTCCGGCAACCGTCTCGATCGTGATGACGACGAGCGAGGGGCCGATCACGCTGGCGCTGGAGAAGGAGCGCGCACCGCTGACGACCGCGAACTTCCTGCGCTATGTCGACCAGAAGCGGCTCGATGGGGTGACGTTCTATCGCGCGATGAAGCTCGGGGCGGACGCCGGATTGATCCAGGGCGGGCCGCAGGGTGAGGTGAAGCGCCTCTTGCCGCCGGTGAAGCATGAGCCGACCAGCCAGACCGGGCTGTCGCATGTCGACGCGACGATCTCGATGGCTAGGTTTGCGCCGGGGAGCGCGACGGCGGACTTCTTCATTACGGTCGGGCCGGTGTTGTCGCTGGACGCTAATCCGGCGGGGAGTGGGGACACGGCTGGGTTTGCGGCGTTCGGGCATGTGGTAGAGGGGATGGATGTGGTGAAGCGGATTCTTGCTGCGCCGACTTCGCCTACTGCTGGGGTTGGGGTGATGAAGGGGCAGATGATTGCTGCGCCGGTTAAGATTTTGACGGTGCGTAGGGTGAAGTAACGGGCGTCGGTTAGAGAGCGATTACGCTTCACAGCTACCACCCCGGCGGAGGCCGGGGCCCAATTGGGGGACGTCGCCAACTGAGCGCTGCGCGTCGTTACTTCGACCTTTCCAATTGGGCCCCGGCCTTCGCCGGGGTGGTGTGAGGATAGGTCACCCCTCCACTAAATTGTTTCCCCGCGAAGGCGGGGACCCAGACTGGGCTCCCGCCTTCGTGGGAGAACAAGGAGGTGGGGGCTGGCCTTCGCTCTTAGGCCGGCGCCATCACCCGGATGATCCCGGCCGCGACCTTGGCCGTCACCGGGGTCTTCGCCAGGACCTCGCCGTCGATCGAGATCGGCAGCGGGGGGATCGTGTTGATCTTCAGGCTCTTGCCCCGAAAGTCCCGCACCTTCTCGTGGCGCGACTCGAGCCGGAACACGCTGGCATACCAGTTCTGCACCAGCCGGCGCTTCACATGACCCATCACTGCCTGCACCACGATCTCGCCCGAATCTACTGCCGCCGCATCCACCAGTTCGGTGCCACCGTGATAGGGCCCGTTCGAGATCCGCACCTCGACGACGCGAATCTTTACCGCGGTCGGGCCCTCGCCAACGATCAGCGTGAATGGGCGGAAGCGCGTGTATTGATACGTCGCCCAGGCCAGGTACCCCACCTTGCCGAAGACCTTCTTCAACCCGTGCGGGACCGTCTCGGCGATCTTCGGGCTGATGCCCATCGCCGCGCAGTTCGCGAAATAATCGCCGTCGATCATGCCGAGATCGATCCGGCGCGGCTTGCCGGTGCGGATCACCTCGACCGCGCCTTCGATATTCAGCGGAATGCCAAGCGTGCGCGCGAAACTGTTGGCGGTGCCGAGCGGTAGGACGCCCAGGATCACGTCGTGGCCGACCATCAGGTCGACCAAGCCGCTGACCGTGCCGTCACCGCCGCCGAGGATCAGCAGGTCCGGCTTCTTCGCGAGCGCCCGCAGCACCGTCGCCTCCAGATCCTTCGGGTCCTCGACCGCATGCGCGTCGACCTCATAAGGCAGCCCCGACATCGCCGCACACGCGCGCTTGAACAGCTTCTGGCCCTTGCGCGACTTGGCGTTGACGACGAGCGCGGCGGACGTGATCGTATCGTTCGACATAAGGCCCCCAACGCACGGCATGCGGTTTCGCACCCGTAACGCTTCTCCCGTAAAACTTGATCCGTCGCCGCGCATCCCGCAAAGCCCGGCGCATGACCGCAAGCTATCCCGCGCTTCGCCTCCGTCGCACCCGCGCCTCCGCCTGGAGCCGCCGCCTCCATGCCGAGACCGTGCTGACGCCCGCCGACCTGATCTGGCCGCTGTTCGTCACCGAAGGAACCGGCGTCGAGCAACCGATCGCCAGCTTGCCGGGCGTGTCGCGCTGGTCGGTCGACGGGATCGTCGCGCGCGGCCGCGAGGCGCGCGACCTCGGCATCCCGTGCCTCGCGCTGTTCCCGTATACGCAGGTCGAGCGGCGGACGGAGGATGGCCGCGAGGCGCTGAACCCCGACAACCTCATGTGCCAGGCGATCCGCGCATTGAAGGACGCCGTGCCCGAGGTCGGCGTGCTGACCGACGTCGCGCTCGATCCGTATACGAGCCACGGCCATGACGGGCTGGTCGACGCGGCGGGCTATGTCGTCAACGATACGACCGCCGAGATGCTGGTCGCGCAGGCGCTGAACCAGGCGAAGGCGGGCGCCGACATCATCGCGCCGTCGGATATGATGGACGGCCGGATCGGTATGATCCGCAGCGCGCTCGAGGCGGAGTCGCACCACAACGTCCAGATCATGTCCTACGCCGCCAAGTACGCCAGCGCGTTCTACGGTCCGTTCCGTGACGCGGTCGGCTCGCGCGGGCTGCTGAAGGGCGACAAGAAGACGTACCAGATGGACAACGCCAACGCCGAGGAAGCGCTGCGCGAGGTCGCGATGGACCTGGCGGAGGGCGCCGACACGGTGATGGTCAAGCCCGGTCTGCCGTATCTCGACATCATCGTCCGCGTCCGCCAGGCGTTCGAGGTGCCGGTGTTCGCGTACCAGGTGTCGGGCGAATACGCGATGATCGAGCACGCGGTCGCGGCTGGCGCTGCCGAGCGCGACGTGATGGTGCTGGAAACGCTGATGTCGTTCAAGCGCGCGGGCTGTTCGGGCGTGCTGACCTATCACGCGGCGCATGCGGCGAAATTGCTCGGCGGATGATCGAGACCGAACGGCTGATCTTGCGTGGCTGGCGTGATGACGATGCCGCCTTGCATCATGCGATGTGCGCTGACCCGGCGGTGATGGCGTATCTCGGGCCCGCGCCGTCGCTGACCGAGTCCGCCGCGGTGGTGGCACGCCAGAAGGCGATGTTCGCCGACTATGGCGCGTGCTTCTGGGCGCTCGAACGACGGGATACCGGCGCGTTTATCGGCTGGTGCGGGATCAAGCCCGGCCCGGTCGGTACGCCGATCGAGGGGAAACCCGAGATCGGCTGGAGTCTCGTGCAGACCGAGTGGGGGCAGGGCTATGCACGGGAGGCAGCGGAGGCTTCCCTCGCCTGGGGTTGGCGTGAGATGGAGTTGCCGACGGTCTGGGCGATCACCGTCCCTGCAAACACGGCCAGCCGTGCGCTCATGGAGCGGCTCGGGATGACCCGCGTGGTCGATGGCGATTTTGACCACCCGAAGCTCGCCGAAGATGACCGCCTTCGCCGCCACATCCTCTACCGGATCGACCGTCCCGCCTATGTCTGACACCGATGCGATGGAAGTGCGGCCCCTGATGGCGCGCTGGTGCCGGACGATGTTCGTCGCGACGATCCTGACGGGGTCGTTCCTGCTGTTCCTCGTCCAGCCGATGGTGGCGCGGATGGCGTTGCCGCGGTTGGGTGGCGCGCCGGCGGTGTGGAACTCGGCCATGCTCGTGTATCAGGCGTTGCTGCTCGCGGGCTATGCGTATGCGCATTGGCTCGGGCGAGTGAGGCCGCGCGCGCAGGCAGCGATCCATCTGGGCGTGCTGATCGTTGCGGCGTTGTGGTTGCCGATCGGGTTGATCGCGATGGACCTGCCGGCGGACGCGTTGCCGGCCTTGTGGGTGCCGTGGCTGCTCGGATTGTCGATCGGGCCGTTGTTCTTTGCGGTCTCCGCGCAGGCGCCGCTGATCCAGCGCTGGTTCAGTGCGGCGAGTGGCGGCGGCGATCCCTATGCCCTGTATGCCGCGTCCAATCTCGGCAGTTTCGCGGGGCTGATCGCGTACCCGCTGCTGGTCGAGCCGCTGATGGCGGTGCACGGCCAGAGCCTGTTGTGGAGCGGTGGGTATCTGCTGCTGATCATGCTGGTGCTCGCCTGCGCCACGCGCCTGCCCAAGACCGCGGCAGTCGATCATGTCGCCGCAACCAGCGCGCCGCCGGGCGCGCGCCGGATCGCGCATTGGATCGCGCTGGCGCTCGTGCCGTCGGGGATGATGCTGGCGACCTCGACCTACATTACCACCGATATCGTCGCGATGCCGCTGCTGTGGGTGATCCCGCTCGGACTGTACCTGCTGAGTTTCAGCGTGGCGTTTGCGAACGATCGTTGGCTCGCCGACCTGCTGACGCGGATCGCGCCGATCACGATTCTGCTGTTTGGCGGGATCATCATGGGCGGGGTCAACGAGCGGCCGTTCTTCAGCGCGGGAATCGCGCTGGTGCTGCTGTTCATGATCTCGGTTGCGTTGCACACCACGCTATACCGCAAGCGGCCGGCGCCCGATCGTCTGACCGGCTTCTATCTCGCGATGTCGGCGGGGGGGGCACTTGGTGGCGTGTTCGCTGCGCTGGTGGCGCCGGTGGTGTTCGACTGGACGTATGAGTATCCGCTGCTGATTCTCGCGGCGGGGGCGCTGGTGCCGCAAATCTATCTGTTCGGACGGTTCCGCGCGCTGTGGACGGGCAGGGGGCCGGCGAAACACGTCGCGTTGCTCGCGATCGTCGTGGCGTTGGTCATCCTTACCGCATTGCGGATCGGCAATCCCGATGGCGTGTTCGGCGAGGGGCGGCAGGGCCTCGTCTTCTTGGTGATAGCCGCGATAGGGTTCGTCGCGATCGGCGCGCGGCGGCCGTACATGGTCGTGCTGGCGGGGGCGCTGGTACTGTTCGGTGGGTATCGGTCGCTCGAGTTCTCGCTCGATCCGGGCGCGCGCGTGCGAAGTTATTTCGGCGTCTATACCGTGCGAGACGAGCCGGGGCCGAACGGCGGTACGCGCGAACTCGATCACGGGACGACGGTGCACGGCATCCAGCTGCGCGGCTCGCCCGAGCGCGAGCAGACGCCGACCACCTATTATGCGGCCGGATCGGGCGTCGGGCAGGCGATGCAAGCCGCGCCCGCCTTGTACGGCCCGCAGGCGCGGATCGGCGTGGTCGGGCTCGGGACGGGGACGCTCTCCTGCTATGCGAGACCGGGGCAGCGCTGGCGGTTCTACGAGATCGATCCGGCCGTGGTACGGATTGCGCGCGATACCGGGCAGTTCACCTATCTGTCGCGGTGCCTGCCCAAGTCGGAGATCCGGATGGGCGATGCGCGGATCGCGTTGGCGCATGATACGCCCAACAGTCTCGACCTGCTCGCGCTCGATGCGTTCTCGTCGGATTCGGTGCCGATGCACCTGATGACGCGCGAAGCGTTCGCGACCTATGGCCGGGTGCTGTCGCGAAACGGCCTGTTGCTGGTGCACATCTCCAACCGGTTCATCGATCTGGAGCCGGTGATCGCGGCGGCGGCGCGCGAGGGTGGGTGGACTGCGGTCGAGCTGAAATACCGCCCGTCGAGCGTGCTGGTCGATCGCGCGTCGGCGTCGGACTGGGTGGCGTTGTCGCGTGACCCGCGCGCGATCGACGCGTTGCGGTCGGGTGATCCGGCGTGGGTGCCGCTGGTGCCGCGCAAGGGCTTCACCGCGTGGACCGACGATTATTCGACGATCCTGCCGTTGCTGAAGGGGTTCTAGCCTTCTGGTCCTCCCCCGCCAGAAGGAGGTGGCGCCGAAGGCGACGGAGGGGGGGCACGCGACCGCCGTTTCGCCTTCCTCCCCCTCCGTCTGGCAAGCGCCAGCCACCTCCCCCTGGCGGGGGAGGATCAGCAGTGGATCAAGCGGCGGGGAGGCTTGCCTGGATGCGGGTGATCGTGGCGCCCTGGCGATCGTTTTCCGCCTGTGCCTTGTCGCGGATCGCGGCCAGCGCCGGATAGTCCGCTTGCAGCTTGGCAGCGCGATCGGTGGCGCGTTGCTCGATATCGGTCACCAGCGCGGACGATTGCGCGCGCCAGTCGTCGAGTCCGGCAAGTGCGGTCTGCGCGGCGAGCCACGCGTCGCTGCCGACCGCGCCGCCGCGTGCGGTCCGGGCGAGGGCCTCCGCCTTGGCCGCGTCGCGCGTGAAGCCGGTGGCGATCGTATCGAGCTTGCCCGATATCGTCCGGATATCCGCATCGAGCGCCGGATCGGGCGCGGCCACCGCGGTCTTCACCTCGGGCTCGGCGAATCCGAGCTTCTCGACCGGGCGCAGGCCGAGCGACGGATAGGCGGTGGTATCCTTGCTGCACGCGGACGCCGCGAGCAGGGCGAAGAGCGACAGCGAACGGAGCGGAGCGGCGAGTTTCATGCCTGCCGCTCTATGCGTCCGCGTCGCGCGACACAACTTTATCGCGGCAAACCCTTGCGCCCCCGAAAATGCCTGCTATCAGCGCCCCTCCAGTGCACCCATAGCTCAGCTGGATAGAGCATCAGACTACGAATCTGAGGGTCGGGCGTTCGAATCGCTCTGGGTGCACCAGGATTTTCCGCTTCACGGCGGGCTTGTCGAACCGGTCACGGTACGGCGATGCACCCATAGCTCAGCTGGATAGAGCATCAGACTACGAATCTGAGGGTCGGGCGTTCGAATCGCTCTGGGTGCACCATTTTTCCTATCATCGGGCGTCGAGCCAGCGGGCGATGCGATCGAGCAGCCGGTCGGTCGCGTCCAGCCTTCCGCCCATTTGCAGGAAGGCGTGGATCATGCCGTCGAACCGGCCGTGGTCGACGATGACGCCTGCGTCGCGCAGGTGCTGGCCATAGGCTTCGCCCTCGTCGCGTAGCGGGTCGTTCTCGCAGGTTATCAGCAGCGTCGGGGGCAGGGTGGCGAGGTCATCTGCCAGGATGGGCGACGCGTGGGGGTTGGTGCGGTCTGCATCGGAGCCCAGGTACAGGTCGATCTGCCGCTCCAGCGACTTCGCATCGATGATATTGCCGTCCTCGCTGGCTCGCGACGGGTAGGCGGTGTCGTGGCGCAGGTCGGTGTTCGGGTAGAGCAGGATCTGGCCTTTTAGGGCTGGTCCGCCTTCGGACGCTGCGCGGGAGGCGAGGGCGGTCGCGAGCGTACCGCCTATACTGTCCCCGGAGACGACGATGCGCGACAGGTCGATGTCCAGCGCGTCGGCTTGTGCGACGAGGCCTTGCAACGCCGTCCAGCTATCGTCGAGTTGCGCGGGGAAGCGGTGTTCGGGCGCCAGGCGATAGGCGGGGGCGGCGACCAGCCAGCCGGTCCGGTTCGCCAGCGCGCGCAACGCTGGATCGTGTCCGTCGATCGACCCGGCGATCGCGCCGCCGCCGTGGATGTGCAGCAGGAGCGGCAACGGGCCGGGTTTCGGGCGATAGAGCCGGACGGTCAGCGAGCCGGACTCGGACGGCAGCATGAGGTGCGTGATCGCGTGAACCGGTTCCGGATCGCCGGAGAAGGTCTTCAACAACGCGGTCTGGTAGCGGAAGTCGGCGAGCCACCGCGCATCGTCGGCGTGCGGATCGGCGTCCGGGGCGAGTGTCTGTATCGTGTCGAGTATCGTTCGAGCCTGTGGATCCACCGGCGCATCTCCTTCGCGGGTCGGACGTTTGGTGACCACGACGGGTTCCATGCGCGGGCGGCTGCGACTTTGGACAAGGCCGGGCGTTCAGCGCACTAAGGATTTGAAGGAGATGGCTATGAAGCGGACGGGCAAGCGATTGATCGGCGGGGCGCTGCTGGCGGCGGTATCGGGGATCGGGCTGTCGCTCTATTCGAGCCGCGTCGCGCGGCTTGCCGAGGACCTGGTGCCGGCGGAGGGGCGTTTTCTCGACGTCGCGGGCGCTCGACTGCATTATATCGATGTCGGCAGCGGGCCGACGATCGTCATGGTCCACGGGCTCGCCGGGCAGTTGCGCAATTTCAGCTATGCGCTCGTCGACTTGCTCAAGGACGACTACCGCGTGATCGTCGTCGATCGGCCGGGCTCGGGCTATTCGACCGCGACCGGGGCGATGCCGGGGATCATCGGGCAGGGCGCGATCATCGCCGACTTCATCCAGAAGCTCGGGCTCGATCGGCCGTTGCTGGTGGGGCATTCGCTGGGCGGTGCGCTGAGCCTCGCGGTCGGGCTCGACCATCCGCATCTGGTGCGTGCGCTCGCGTTGATCGCGCCGTTGACGCAGCCGCTGGAGCAGGTGCCGGAGAGTTTTCGCGGGTTGGCGCGGATTCCGTCGGGTGCGCGTCTGGCGTTTGCGCAGGTGTTGGGTACGCCGCTCAGTCGGTTGACCGCGAAGAAGACGCTGGAGGGCGTGTTTGCGCCCGAGGCTGTGCCGGAGGATTTCATCACGCGGGGCGGCGGCGCGCTGTCGGCGCGACCGATCGCGATCGCGGCGGCAGCGGCGGATCTTGCCGGGGCGAACGACGATGTGACGGCGATGGTCGGGCGGTATGCGGAGATCGGCTTGCCGGTGCGGATGTTGTTCGGGCGGCAGGATGCTATTCTCGACCCGGCGTGGAATGGGCACCGGACTGCGGCGGTGATTCCGGGGGCCAAGATCGACACGATCGAGGGCGGGCACATGATCCCGATTACTGCGCCGGAGGCTTGTGCGCGGTTTGTGAGGGCTGCGTTTGCGGCTGGGTGAGGGGCGGCGTCCCGTAGACTTTTCACCCCGGCGAAGGCCGGGGCCCATTTGGAAAGGTCGGCGTAACGGAGGGGTGCGCTTCGTTAGCTAGCTTCCCCAATTGGGCCCCGGCCTTCGCCGGGGTGGTGTTGGCATAGTCGGCACCGACACACAGCCAATTGAGCGCCATCCCCCGCTGCCTTGTTCTCCCGCGAAGGCGGGAGTCCAGACTGGGCTCCCGCCTTCGCGGGAGAACACGTTTTAGGTGAGATTCAGCCCGCGACGGGGAGTTTCACCTTGCCGGCTTCGTCGCGTTCCAGGGGGCCGTAGGACAGTACGACCTCGAGCAGCAGTGGCCCGCCATAGATGTGTGGGAACTGCTGCCCGCCACGCGACTCTTCCCATTTCACGTCGTCGCCGAGCGCTTCGAGATCGATCGCGGCCACGTGCAGGTCCGACTGACCGGCGAAGTGCTTATCGACCGTCTCCGTCAGCTGCTCGGCGGTCGAAAGGTGGATATAGCCGTCGGCCACATCCACCGGCGCACCCACAAAGCTCCCGCTTTCCAAGGCCGCCAGCTGCTCCCCCGTCAGCACCTTGTAGGCGATCGGATCGCGGATCATTCGCCGTCCTCCGGACCTGCTGCGTCGTCCTCGCCGATCGTCGCGCCGGTATCCGGTGCGACCTCTGGCACGGCATCCGCCAGGTTGATCTCGGCGTCTTCCTCGGTTTCCTCGATCCGTGCGGCGGAGACGACGTGCTCGCCCTTCGCCACGTCGAACAGCTTCACGCCGGCCGAGTTACGGCTGATGACGCGGAGCGACGCGAGCGTCGTGCGGATCAGTTTCGCCTGGTTGGTCACCAACATCAGCTGATGGCCCTTCGCCGCGGCGAAGCTCGCCACGACGGGGCCGTTACGCGCGATGTTGTCGATGTTGGTGATGCCCTGGCCGCCGCGACCCGTGCGGCGATAGTCATAGGCGCTCGACAGCTTGCCATAGCCGTTCTCGCAGACCGTCAGGATGAACTGCTCGCGGTCCTTGAGATCGTTGTAGCGGTCGGCGCCCATGCCGTGATCGCCCTCGCGCTCGCCCTTCCACGGTGCGAACTTGAGGTACGTTTCGCGCTCCTCGGGCGTTGCGCCGACACGGTGCAGGACCGACAACGAGATGACCTCGTCGTCGCCCTTCAGCGTGACGCCGCGGACGCCGGTCGACGTCCGGCTCTGGAACTCGCGGACGTCGTCGCCGGCAAAGCGGATCGCCTTGCCGAGCTTGGTGGCGAGCAGCACGTCGTCATGCTCGCTGAGCAGCGCGACGCCGATCAGCTTGTCCTCCGAACCCTCTTCGAAGCGCATCGCGATCTTGCCGTTCGACGGCACGTTGGTGAACGCATCCATCGCGTTGCGGCGGACGAGCCCGCGCTGCGTCGCGAACATCACGTGCAGGCGGCTCCACTCGCTGAGATCCTCCGGCAGCGGGAGCACGGTCGAGATCGTCTCGCCCGGTGCCAGCGGCAGCAGGTTGATCATCGGCCGACCACGCGTGGCGGGGCCACCCTCGGGCAAGCGCCAGACCTTGTAGCGATAGACCTTGCCGAGGTTCGAGAAGAACAGCACCGGGGTGTGCGTCGAGGTGACGAACAGCTCGGTGACGACGTCCTCGTCCTTCGTCGACATGCCCGCGCGGCCCTTGCCGCCACGCGCCTGTGCGCGGAACGTGTCGAGGCTGGTGCGCTTGATATAGCCCTGCATCGTCACGGTGACGACCATGTCCTCGCGCTCGATCAGGTCCTCGTCGTCGATGCCGTTGGCGGCGGCGGCGATCTCGGAGCGGCGCGGGGTGGCGAATTCGTCCCGGATCGCGATCAGCTCGCCGCGCATCACTTCGTACAGTTTCGCGCGGTCGCCAAGGATGTGCAGCAGCTCGCCAATCGTCGCGGCCAGCGCCTTCAGCTCGTCGCCGATCTCGTCGCGGCCGAGCAATGTCAGGCGGTGCAGGCGGAGATCGAGGATCGCGCGGACCTGCGGCTCGGATAGCTTGTATATGCCGTCGGCCTGCTTGTCCTCGACCGCCTCGACCAGCGCGATGTACGGCGCGATCTCCTCGACCGGCCATTCGCGCGCGAGCAGCTTGCCGCGCGCTTCGGCGGGGCTCGACGAGCCGCGGATGATCTTGACGACTTCGTCGAGGTTGGTGACCGCGATGACGAGGCCGAGCAACAGGTGCGCGCGCTCGCGGGCCTTGGCGAGTTCGAACTTCGAGCGGCGGGTGATGACCTGCTCGCGGAAGGTGATGAACGCGCCGATAATGTCGCGCAGGTTGAGCAGTTCGGGACGGCCGCCGCGGATCGCCAGCATGTTGGCGGGGAAGCTCGACTGCGCGGGCGTGTGCCGCCAGAGCTGGTTGAGCACCACGTCGACGGTCGCGTCGCGCTTCAGGTCGATGACGATGCGGACGCCCATCCGGCTCGATTCGTCGCGGATGTCGCTGACGCCTTCGATCCGCTTGTCCTTGGCGGCTTCGGCGATCTTCTCGACCAGGCCGTTCTTGCCGGTCTGGAACGGAATCTCAGTGAGGACGATCGAGCGACGGTCGCCCTTGCCCTCCTCGACGATATGCCGCGAGCGGACGATGATCGAGCCGCGGCCGGTCTCGTACGCCGACTTGGCGCCCGCGCGGCCAAGGATGATTGCACCGGTCGGGAAGTCGGGACCGGGGACGATCTCGAAAAGTTCCTCGGTCGTGATCGCGCCATTGTCCATGTACGCGAGGCACGCGGCGATGACTTCGCCCAGATTATGCGGCGGGATGTTGGTTGCCATGCCGACGGCGATGCCGCCCGCGCCGTTGACCAGCAGGTTCGGGAAGCGTGCCGGGAGCACCGAAGGCTCGCGCTCAGAACCGTCGTAATTGGGTGTGAAGTCGACCGTATCCTTGTCGAGATCGCCGAGCAGCGCGTTCGCCACCTTGCCGAGGCGCGCCTCGGTGTAGCGCATCGCCGCGGGTGGATCGGGATCCATCGAGCCGAAGTTGCCCTGGCCGTCGATCAGCGGCACGCGCATCGACCAGTCCTGGGTCATGCGGGCCAACGCGTCGTAGATCGAGCTGTCGCCGTGCGGATGGTATTTACCCATCACGTCACCGACGATGCGCGCGGACTTGCGGTACGGCTTGCCGGCGACGAAGCCGCTTTCGTGCGCGCCGTACAGGATGCGGCGGTGGACGGGCTTCAGGCCGTCGCGGACGTCGGGCAGTGCGCGCGCGACGATGACGCTCATCGCATAGTCGAGATAGCTCGACTTCATCTCGTCGACGATCGAGATCGTGGCGATGCCGGCGGGCTCGCCGCCCTGGGGTTCGGCGAGTATGGTCTCGTCGGTCAAATCTGAACGCTTTCGGCTTGTTGCGGTGTTGTGACACACCTTAGCCGAGGGGGGGGCACCTTACTACCCCCGCGCACGCGTACGCACGCGAGGGAGAAGGGTTTCATCGTTAATTTCGGGCTTATTTGCAGGCGGTCTTGGTCTTGTTGCCGGCGAGCGAGCAATTGTAGGTGACGGACTTGCCGTTCGCGAGCTTGGCGGTGACCATGCGGCCTTTGGTGGCGGTCGTGGTGCGCTTGGCGAGCTTGGTGTTGCCGGCGGGCGTGGTCGTCTTGGTCGTGGTGGTGTGCGTCGCGACGGTCTTCGGCTTGACGCTGGTCTGCGCCTGCGTCGCGGCGACGGCTGCGGTGCCGGACAGCAGCGTAGCGCCGGCGAGGATCGCGAGGGGGAGGGACTTCTTCATGCGGGTATCCTCTCGTTTCGGCCTTGGTGGACGATGTGGAGAGACTGCGCCGCAGGACCTGAACGGAGTGTGGCAGAAGGGTGAAATCCGCGTCATGCGCGGGACTTACTTCTTACCCCTCCCTGGAAGGGAGGGGCAGGGGGTGGGTCGGTTTCCGCGATGGCTAGCGGTCGTGGTCTGCAACCGGCCGACCCACCCCCAACCCCTCCCTTTCAGGGAGGGGAGCAGAAGTCAGGGCGTTACCTCGACGCCGTCCCACGCGAAGAGTTTCCCGCTGTCCGGCGCTCGGAGCCCGTCGATCACGTCGAGCAACTGCACCGCCGCGCGGTCAGGCTTGAACAGGTTGCCGGGGGTGACATTGCCCTGGAATGGCTTCGACAGGCCGGTATCGACGGTGCCCGGATGCAGGCCGACGACGATCCCGCTGGAGTTCCGCCGCTTGTCCTCGATCGAGATCGTCTTCACCAGTTGGTTGAGCGCCGCCTTCGACGCTCGATAGCCGTACCAGCCGCCGAGCTTGTTATCGCCGATGCTGCCTACGCGAGCAGACAGCACCGCGAACACGATCCGCCCCGCCTTGGGCATCGTGGGCAGGAAGTGCTTCGCGACCAGTGCCGGCCCAATCGAATTGATCGCGAAGTTGCGCGCCATCCACGCCGGATCGAGCTCGCGCATCGCCTTCTCGGGGCCCTTGTCGCCGTCGTGCAGCAAACCCGTCGCGACGATCACCAGCGTCGGCGAGCCGACCCGCAAAGCCGCCGCCGCAATGCTAGCCTCGTCTTCCAGATCGAGATGCCGATCGCCACTCTCCGACCGCGCGAACCCGTAGACGTTATCGAACGCACCCTCGTCGATCAGCGCCTCTTCCAGCGCCTTGCCGATCCCACCCGACACACCGATGACGACCGCGCTGCTCACTTGCGTACGAACCGGAACTGCGCGTCGCTGCTGCCCGCCGCATCATACGCATAGCCGTCGCTGTCGAACCCCTTGATCCCGTCGATGTCGTCGACGCGGTGCTCGACCAGCCACCGCGCCACCATGCCGCGGGCTTTCTTAGCGTGGAAGCTGACGAACTTCTGCGCCTCGCCCTCGCGGAAATCGATCGCGACGACGCGGATCGACTTGGGCAGTTTCCCGTCCGCCGCGGCCCAATATTCCTGGCTCGCGAGGTTGAGGATCGTGCCAGATCCCTCCGCCTCGACGTCGTCCGCGAGCAGCTTGGCGATCCGATCGCCCCACCAGTCGGTCAGCTTCGTCTTCCGCGGCGCCCAGCGCGTGCCCATCTCCAACCGGTAAGGGCGCATCAGGTCGAGCGGCCGCAACAACCCGTACAAACCCGACAACATCCGCACGTGATCCTGCGCGTAATCCACCGCGGCCTCGTCGAGCGTCTTTGCCTCGAGCCCGGTATAGACGTCGCCGGCGAAAGCGAACATCGCCGGTCGCTCGGGCAGGGTGTCGAAATCGCGGAACCGGTCGGCGTTGAGCTTCGCCAGCGCGGGCGAGATGTGCATCAGTTCCGACAGCTTCTTCTGCGTCAGATGCGCGGCGGCATGCGCCAGCGTCTTCGCCTCGTCGGCGAAGCGCGGCGTGGTCGGGTCGAGCTTGGGCAGCGCGCTCTCGTAATCGAGCGTCTTGGCGGGCGATAGGACAGCGATCATCGTCGCGATCTAGCGGCGGCGGGGAGCACGTTCAATCGACGTTCACCCGCTAATTTGCAGGCAGGGGATCCGGACCGCTTGCTTGAACGTATGCACCACGGACCATATAGCGTCGCGGCGCGCCACTTACGTAAGCGGGCCGACGCAGAGGGAGAGTTTCCGCATGAAGACCATTTCCAAGCTTGCACTGATTGCGGCGTTTGCCACCGGCACGAGCGACCTCGCGCTGTCGGCGCCTGCGTTCGCCAAGGACAAGAAGGCCGAAGAGGCACCGGCCATGAAGCTGAGCCCCGAAGTCCAGAAGCCCGGCATTGCCGCGCAGACTGCGCTGACCGCCAAGGATTATGCCGGCGCGCAGACCGCGATCGACCAGGTCGATGCCGCCGCGAAGACCGATTACGAAAAGTATATCGGCGCGGCGCTGCGTTATCAGCTCGAGAACGAGAAGCTGGTTGCCGCTCAGACCGCCAACCCGAACGCGCCGATGAACGAGACGACGCTGGCAAAGCCGCTCGACGCGCTGATCGCCAACCCGGCGACGCCAGCTGCCGATCGTGGTCGCTACGCCTATCGCCGCGGCGCACTCGCGTTCAACGGCAAGCAGTACCCGATCGCGCTCCAGTATTTCGCCAAGGCGAAGGAGCTCGGCTACACCGATCCGAACCTGCCGCTGCAGGTCATCAAGGCGAAGATGGACAGCGGCGACGTCGCCGGGGCGACCGCCGACCTGGACTCGAGCATCGCGCAGATGACGGCGTCGGGCCAGAAGGCGCCGGAGGAATATTACCGGTACGCGATCGCCAAGTCCTACGCCGCCAAGCGCAACGCCGATACGATGGCGTGGCTGAAGAAGTGGATCACGGCATACCCGTCGGCAAAGAACTGGCGTGACGTGCTGATCCTGTCGGGCATCCAGGCCAATGCGCTGATCCCGCTCGACGAAGCGCAGAAGGTCGACGTGTTCCGCCTGATGCGTGCGACCAATTCGCTCGCCGATCAGACCGACTATCTCCAGTATGCCGACAGCGTGAACCGTCGCGGCTTGCCGAGCGAAGCGCAGGCGTTGATCAAGGAAGGTCTTGCGTCGGGCAAGATCCCGGCGTCGAACACGATGGCCAAGGGCTTGCTGGCGGACGCGAGCAAGAACATCGCCAACGACGGCCCGTTGTCGGGTCTCGAGAAGCGCGCTGCGGCCGCTCCAAACGGCAAGCTCGCCGCGGGTACGGCCGATGCCTATCTTGGCCAGAACAACTACGCCAAGTCGATCGAGCTGTATCGCCTGGCGCTGACCAAGGGCGGCGTCGATGCCGACGACGTCAACCTGCATATGGGCATCGCGCTCGCGCGGTCGGGCGACAAGGCTGGCGCTACGACGGCGTTCTCGGCGGTCAAGGCTTCGCCCAAGGCGGATGTTGCTGGCCTGTGGACGACCTGGCTCGGCGCGCCGGCTGCCTAAGCTGCGGCGTCTTGAACGAGGAAGCGGGGTGGCAGCAATGCCACCCCGTTTTCGTTTGAGGGTATGGCTAGCCAATCACGGCGTCCGAACTCCCCTCCCTGGAAGGGAGGGGCAGGGGGTGGGTTGGCCGGCTGGTATCTCAAAGGTCTGAACCCAGCGGAACCCGACCCACCCCCAACCCCTCCCTTCCAGGGAGGGGGGAAGTCGAGAAAGTCAGAAGATCAGTCCACCACCACCGGGATGCCCGACAGCGCCTTTGCCGTCCGGATCGTCAGCGACGTCTTGACGCTTGCCACGTTCGGCGCGGGCGTCAGGTGCGTCGTCAGGATTTCCTGGAAACTCTTCAGGTCGGCGGCGACGATCTTCAGAATGAAGTCGATCTCGCCGTTGAGCATGTGGCATTCGCGAATTTCGGGAATGTCGGCGATGTGATGCTCGAACGCGGCGAGGTCGTGCTCGGCCTGGCTGCGCAGCGACACCATCGCGAACACGGTGATCGGGAAGCCCAGACGGCTGGCGTCGAGATCAGCGTGATAGCCACGAATGGCACCCGCTTCCTCGAGTGCGCGGACGCGGCGGAGGCACGGCGGCGCAGTGAGCCCCACCTGGTCGGCCAGGTCGACATTGGTCATCCGACCGTCGGCCTGCAACAGCGACAGGATCTGCCGATCGATCCGGTCAAAACTCATTACACGCAACTCCTGATGGGCATCGCAAACCAAGCGATTCATTCTTCATAGCGATAAGATTGTTGCGGCGAAACGCAATTGTCCCACAATGCGACGAAGGCCTTTGCCTACCAAAATGGGTTGTTCCTTCGCATCGCCGCGCGCGTTAAGGAATCGGTACGGAGAGCGTGCTAAGCCCGCTGAAGCCGGGGAACGATGTGCGGTTCGACGATAGCCTGAAGACGATCCTTGCCGCCGACATGGCCACCGGTTTCGGTGCGCAATCGGCGTGGCGGCAGCTGGTCGACCTGATGGGACGCGGTCGTGCAGTGGTCGACGAGCCGGCGATCGCACGGTTGCGGCTGTTGCGGCAGGCGGTACCGGTCGAGGTCCGTGCTGCGAGTGCGCGGGCGCTGGCGTTTGCCAAGCCCGATGCGCGGCTCGTAGGGTTTTTCGCGGAGGACGTCCTGGCGATCGCCGCACCGGTATTGCGGACTGCCACGCTGGAGCCAAACGACTGGCTCGCGCTTCTCCCGCGACTGACACCGCCGAGCCGATCCGTGCTGCGTCACCGTCGTGATCTGCCCGCCGAGGTCCAGCGTGGGTTGCAGAGCTTCGGTCCGACCGACTTCGTGCTGCCTCAACCCGAAGCGCCAGTCGAGATCGAGATAGCCGAGGCTGAACCGGTCGCGCCCGAGCCCATCGCGCCCGAACCGATCACTCTCGAACCGGCGCCGATCGAAAAGGCGCCAGTCCGCGACGAACCGGTCGCGAAGCTTCCGGAACCGGCTCTCGCCGACATTCCCGAGCTGTCCGTATACGCCGCGCCGCTCAGCGAAACCCCGTTCATGGCGCTCGGCGCGGTCGCACGCGGGCTGCCGTTCGTCGCCGAGGCGTTTCGCCACGCCAAGCTAGCTGAGACCGAGCCGACTGTCGTCGAGACGGCTGATCCAGCACCGGCGGACCGGTTCGAGATTTCCGACCTCGTCGCGCGGATCGAGGCGTTCAATCGCGACCGCACGGTCGATGCCGCGACGCCAGAGCCGGCGGCTGCCGAAATCGAGGGGTTCCGCTTCGAGACCGATGCGCAAGGGATCATCCGCATGGTCGACGGCGTCGCGCGCTCTGCACTGGTCGGCGTGTCGCTCGCCTATGCCGCACAACAGGGCGAGGCGCATCTCGACGGAGTCGCAGCAGGTGCGTTCCGTCGACGCTCCCGGTTCAGCGATGCGCGGCTCGAAGTAGGCGGCCTGTCCGATGCGTTCGGATCGTGGCGGCTGTCGGGTACGCCTGCGTTCGAACATGCGTCGGGTCGCTTCATCGGTTTCCGCGGAACGGGGCGTCGCCCTCGTCGCGACGAGACGGCCGAGCCGATTCTCGTCTCGTCGCCGGTGTCCGATTCGCTCCGCCAACTCGTTCACGAACTGCGCACGCCCACCAATGCGATCGCCGGGTTCGCCGAACTGATCGAGACGCAGTTGCTCGGCCCGGTCTCGCCGACCTACCGCGAACGTGCGACCACGATCCGCACGCAGGCGGGCGACCTGCTTGCGGCGATCGACGATCTCGATACTGCCGCCCGGATCGAAGGGCGTGCGCTCGACCTGCGCCCGACGACGGTGCCGGTTCGTGCGTTGCTCGACCGGGTCGTGCGGGATCTCCAGCCGCTCGCGACGCTGCGGGGGACGAGTCTGGGCGTGGCGATGCCGGCGGGCGATTGCAACATTCGCGGCGACGACCGTGCGGTCGAACGGTTGATCGGCCGGTTGCTCGCCGCGCTCGTTTCGGCGGGGCGGAAGGGCGAGCAGCTCGGCGTGGTCGTCCGGCCGGTCGCCGATACCGTGACGATCGAGTTCGACCGACCCGCTGCGCTCGCCGCGCATGCCACCGATGTCCTGCTGAGCATCGATGCCGAACACGAGAGCGACGGCGATGGTGCGCCCTTGCTCGGGACCGGGTTCGCGTTGCGACTGGCACAGAACCTTGCGGTCGAACTGGGCGGCGTGCTGACGATCGGCGCCGACCGCCTGACCCTTCAGCTTCCGGCTGCCGATACTGTCGATGCGGAGCGGACCGCCGACGAACAGCGGTGACATACCGTCCCCCGCGCCCGACCGCCGCACAACGCGTGGTATGGCCCGAGGAATTCGGCATGCGCTTCACCGTCTTCGCGGACGTCGAAGAGGAATTCGACTGGAACGCCCCGCTGGATCGCCGCAACCGTTCGACGACCGCGATGGCGGCCTTTCCTGACGCGCATCGCCGGTTTGCTGAACGGGGCGTCGCGCTGGCCTGCATGGTCGATTACCCGGTCGCTACCGATCCGGCGGCCGTCGCGATCTTGTCGCGTGTCGTCGAGGACGGACGGTCGGAGATCGGCACGCAGCTCCATGCCTGGGTCAATCCGCCGTTCCCGGACAGCGCGCCACCGGGATCGAGTTACGCCGGTATCCTGCCGCGCGCATCGGAAGCCGCCAAGCTCGCAACGTTGACGAAGGCGATCACGGCCGCGTTCGGTAAGGCCCCCCGCGCTTACCGGGCTGGCCGCTACGGTATCGGTCCGAACAGTTTCGCGCTGCTCGCCGGGCTCGGTTACCGGATCGATAGCTCGGTTCGTCCCGGCTATGATTACAGTGCTGACGGAGGTCCCGACTTCTCGATGGCCGAAGCCGGCGCCTATCGCGCAGAGGGGATCGTCGAGTTGCCGCTGACCACGGTCTTCACGGGCGGCATACGGCGGGGTGGCGCGCAGTTGTACCGGGCACTCGGACGCATTCCAAAGGGCAGGGGCCTCTTCGCACGCGCGCACCTGCTGTCCCGGATCGCGCTGACGCCCGAGGACATGCCGATCGCCGATGCGCTGGAGGCCGTCGCGGTGGCGGCTGGCGAAGGGCTGCGGTTGCTCAACCTGTCCTTCCACTCGCCGTCTCTGGTCCCGGGTCACACGCCTTATGTTCGCGACGCGGCGGATTTGAAGCGTTTCCACGACTGGTGGACCGCGATGCTCGACGAGTTCGAGCGGCGTGAGATTCGCAACGCCTCGCTCGATCAGATCATCGCGGCTTTGGGGTAAGGCGTCGATTGTTTTCCCGCGAAGGCGGGGACCCAGACTGGGCTCCCGCCTTCGCGGGAGAACAAGAAACGGCCGCGCCGCTGCGGCCTCTACGCGCTTTGGTATCTGGTAGGAACATCACGTTCGACAAGTTCGACCGCCGTGGCCTCTGCAATAGCCACGCTGCGCGCCAACTCCAACAGGCTCCCCTCCCTGAAAGGGAGGGAGGGGGTAGGTCGGTTTCCGCATTTTCAGCTGTTGGGGCTCAAGCTGGCCGACCCACCCCCGACCCCTCCCTTTCAGGGAGGGGAGATCGTTGGGGTTTGGGGTTGGTTGCAGCTCTCACCCTGGCGTCATCACGCTGTACCCCAAAACTAGAAAGGGCGGCCCGTTGCCGGACCGCCCTTCTGATACGCAGATACTGAAAGCGAGATTAGCGCTTCGAGAACTGGAAGCTGCGACGAGCCTTCGCCTTGCCGTACTTCTTGCGCTCGACGACGCGGCTGTCGCGGGTCAGGAAGCCTGCTGCCTTGACCGATGCGCGCAGCACCGGCTCGAAGCGGGTCAGCGCCTGGCTGATGCCGTGCTTGACCGCGCCGGCCTGACCCGAAAGGCCACCGCCCTTGACGGTGCAGACGACGTCGTACTGACCTTCGCGCTCGGTGATCCCGAAAACCTGGTTGATGACGAGACGCAGCGTCGGACGTGCGAAATACACTTCTTGGTCACGACCGTTGATCGTGATCTTGCCGGTGCCGGGCTTGACCCAGACGCGAGCGACGGCGTCCTTACGACGGCCGGTCGCATAGGCGCGGCCCTGCTTGTCGAGGATCTGCTCGCGCAGTGGCATCGGCTCGCGGACGGGCTCGTTCGAGACCGGCGCTGCGATATCGCCTTCGCTGGTCGGCAGAGCCTGCTCGGCGGGGGCAGCCGGCGCGGGCTGGTTGGTCAGGCTCGCGAGATCGGCGAGCGACTGGCGGTTGTCGGACATTATGCGCCCACCTTGTTCTTGCGGTTCATGCTGCCGATGTCGAGCACGGCAGGGTTCTGTGCCTCGTGCGGATGCTCGGTGCCCTTGAAGATACGCAGGTTGCGCATCTGCTCACGACCCAGCGGGCCGCGCGGGATCATGCGCTCGACAGCCTTTTCAAGAACGCGCTCCGGGAAGCGGCCGTCGAGGACCTTGGCGGCAGTGATGCCCTTGATGCCGCCGGCGTAACCGGTGTGCTTGTAATAGATCTTCTTCGCGGCCTTGTTGCCGGTGAAGCGGATCTTGTCGGCGTTGATCACGACGACGTTGTCACCGCAATCGACATGCGGGGTGAACGACACCTTGTGCTTGCCACGCAGGACGTTGGCGATGATCGATGCGGCACGGCCGACGACGAGACCTTCCGCGTCGACGATATGCCACTGCTTGTCCACCTCAGCCGGCTTTGCCGACTTGGTGGTCTTCATGAGCGCCTTCATGGGCGTTAGACCTTCCAGATTGAATGCAAGCGCACCAAGGGGAGGCCCCACAGCGCGAATGCCGGCCTAATGCTGAAAGGGGGGCTTCAAGTCAAGCTTTCCGCCGGTTTCCTGACGGGTATTATTATACCCGCTGCTTGAGGCGGGGTGCGGTGCCGACTGCGTGGGCTGCGAACATCGCGGCGATCAGGAGGAGCGCGGCGTTGCCCTGGTGTGCGACCGCGACGTCGATCTGCACGCCGGTCATCAGCGTGGCGATGCCGAGCATGATCTGGAGCGTGACGAGCCCGACAACGAAGAAGCCTGCGCTGCTGCCCGTCTTGGTGGCCTTGATCGCCAGCCAGATGAGCCCGGCGGCCGCCGCAAAGGCGAACCAGCGGTGGATGAACTGGACGACGATCGGGTTGTCGACTGCGTTGCTCCAGGCGGGGTTCACCATCGGCACGTCCGCGGGGAATAGTCCGTCGCCCATCAGCGGCCAGCTTGCAAACGCATAGCCGGCGTCGAGCCCGGCGGTGAACGCGCCGTAGACGAGTTGCACGAACAGCAGCGCGAGCGCGACGATCGCTACTGGCGCGAGGCGGGCAGGGGCGGCGAGCGGATTGCGGTGCAGCGCCATCAGGTCGAGCGCGGTCCACACGATCCCGGCGAGGATCGTCAGTGCGGTCAGCAGGTGGACGGCGAGTCGGATGTGGCTGACGTCGGTCCGCACCGACAGGCCCGAGGCGACCATCCACCAGCCGATCGCGCCCTGGAACGCACCGAGCGCCAGCAACGCCGAAAGCCGCCAGCCATAGCCGACCGGGATACGCTTGCGCACCGCGAACCAGATCAGCGGCACCGCGAAGACGAGTCCGATCACGCGGCCCCATAGCCGGTGGAGATATTCCCAGAAGAAGATCGCCTTGAACCCGCCGACCGTCATGTCGGCGTTGAACGCGGCGTATTCGGGGATGCGCTTGTAGGCGTCGAACTCGGCCTGCCACTGCGCGTCGTTAAGCGGCGGGATGATTCCGCTGATCGGCTTCCACTGCGTGATCGACAGCCCCGATTCGGTCAGCCGCGTGATCCCGCCAATGACGACCATCGCGACGATCAGGCCTGCGACCGTGAACAGCCACAGGGCGACGGAACGAGGACGGGCTTTGCTGAGGAAGGCGGCGCTGGGTTGAAGCATGGTGAGGAGATAGTGGTTTGCGGGGCGGGGCGCCATCAGTTCGTGGTGTGCCGTTGCTTCATGTTGCTGGGGGTGCCGCAGGTAGGAGGGCATGGTGTTCTACACCTCCTCCGTCATCCTGACGAAAGTCAGGACCCAGGGTACCAAGCGCTGCCGGTTACGGCTCTGGGTCCTGACTTTCGTCAGGATGACGGCAGAGGCGGGGATGATCAGCAAAGGCGGACGAAATTCCCAACAAAATCTGCAATGTAATGTTGTATCCTTTCAACCGCCCATCTATATCCGACGAACGATGACGCCCTCGGCCACGCATACCCACCGCTTCGCCGGTCTCGATCGCTATGCGATCGGGCTGTCGGGCCTGTGCATGGTGCATTGCCTGGCGACTTCCGTACTGGTCGCGCTGATGTCGACCGCGGGCGGTTTCCTGCTCGACCCGATCTTCCACGAAGTCGGCCTGATGATCGCGATCGGCCTCGGCGCGCTCGCGCTCGGTCGCGGCGTGCTCAACCACGGCTATATGATGCCCGCCGCGATGGGCGCGCTCGGGCTCGGCATCATGGCGGGCGCGATGACGTTGCCGCACGACAGTGGCGGCGGCGAGACGTTGTGGACGATCGTCGGCGTTGGGCTGCTCGCATTCGGCCACGATCTCAACCGTCGCGCGGAAAGCTGAGCGGGTTGCTGGAACCTCTTCGGCATCCTACTTCACCCATCATGGCGCACGCTCACAACCACACCGAACCGCAGGGCGCCGATCTTACCGTCGCAGCACAGACGACGCTCGAAAAGGCTGGCGAGCAATGGACGACGATGCGTGCCAGCGTGTTTGCAGCCCTCGCCAGCTTCGAGAAGCCGGCCTCGGCCTACGACATCGCCGAGGCGGTCTCGAAAGCCGAAGGTCGCCGGGTCGCCGCGAACAGCGTGTACCGCATCCTCGACCTGTTCGTCGGCGCGAATCTCGCGCGGCGAGTCGAGAGCGCGAACGCCTATGTCGCCAACGCGCATCCGGATTGCCTGCACGACTGCATCTTCCTGGTCTGCGACTCGTGTGGCCAGACCACGCATCTCGATAACGACACGATCACCAAGGGTGTGCGGAACGCGGCGGAGGCGGCGGGCTTCTCCCCGGTAAGGCCGGTGATCGAAGTCCGCGGGCGGTGCGCTGATTGCGAGGCGAAGTAGAAGCTTACCCGGCACGCTTATTTCATGATTGAGCCTTCCCTCCCTGGAAGGGAGGGGTAGGGGTGGGTCGGCTGGTTTTGGCCAGTACCGCCTGATCCGGAAGCCGACCCACCCCCGGCCCCTCCCTTCCAGGGAGGGGGGCCGTTGTGTTCTTGGCAAGCGTCAGTTCAAATTCTTCCCCATCCGGATCATCGGCACCGGGACCTCGCCCGGAGTCTCGATCCGCTCGCTCGGCAGATACCCGCAGGCGCGGTACAGCGGCTCTCCGGCCAGCGTCGCCATCATTTCCGCGCGCGCAAATCCAGCCTCTCGCGCTGCGGCCTCGCAAATTGCCAACACCAGCCGCCCGACACCCCGCCGCGTAAAGTCCGGGTCGGTATACATCGCCCGGATGCGCGCCGCGTCATGCACCGGATCGAGCAACGCCGCATCGCGCAACGCCGTGCTGTGATCGCCGCCATAGAGCGTCGCGCGCCGACTCCACCCGCCACATCCGGCCAGCCGATTGTCCGCCTCGACCAGCAGATACGTCCCGTCCGCGATCAACTGCGTATCGAGCCCCATCACCGCGCGGCTCGCCTCGACCTGGGCCGGCGTGAGGAAGTCCCCCTGCAACGCGCCGATCGAACGAGCCATCAGCGCCGAGATCGCCGGAATATCCGCGGCGACGGCAACACGGTGCGTAAAGTTCATAATTGTGCACTTTCCGAGCGATTCCAGTGCGAATGCTACGTCAAGACACGGTAACAATCGACACGATACGCGCGCTGCATTAAGCCCGTCCGATGGCCGACCTTCCCTCGACACCGCTGCTCGACACCGTTTCGACGCCCGACGACCTCCGCAAGTTGCGCCCGGACCAGCTCCGCCAACTCGCCGACGAACTGCGTACCGAGACGATTTCCGCGGTCGGCACCACCGGCGGGCATCTCGGCTCGGGCCTCGGCGTTGTCGAACTGACCACCGCCATCCACTATGTCTTCGATACCCCGCGCGACCGGCTGGTGTGGGACGTCGGCCACCAATGCTATCCACACAAGATCCTGACGGGACGCCGCGACCGAATCCGTACGCTGCGCCAGGGCGGGGGGCTCAGCGGCTTCACCAAGCGTAGCGAAAGCGAATACGATCCGTTCGGCGCGGCGCATTCGTCGACCTCGATCTCGGCAGCGCTGGGCTTTGCGATCGCCAACAAGATCGCTGGGACGCCGGGCAAGGGCATCGCGGTGATCGGCGACGGCGCGATGTCCGCGGGCATGGCGTACGAGGCGATGAACAACGCCGCGCAGGCGGGCAATCGGCTGGTCGTGATCCTAAACGACAACGACATGTCGATCGCGCCACCGGTCGGTGGTCTGTCGGCGTATCTGAGCCGCATCGTATCGAGCCGCGAGTTCCTCGGCTTCCGCGATCTCGCGCGCAAACTCGCCAAGCGGCTGCCGAAGCCGATCGCCAGCGGCATGCGCAAGACCGACGAATTCGCGCGTGGCATGACGATGGGCGGCACGCTGTTCGAGGAACTCGGCTTCTATTATGTCGGCCCGATCGACGGCCACAACCTCGAACACCTTATCCCGGTGCTCGAGAATGTCCGCGATGCCGAGGAAGGCCCGATCCTTGTCCACGTCGTCACGAAGAAGGGCAAGGGCTACGGCCCCGCCGAAGCCGCTGCGGACAAGTATCACGGCGTGCAGAAGTTCGACGTGATCTCGGGCGTCCAGACCAAGGCGCCCCCAGGCCCGCCGCAATACCAGAACGTGTTCGGCGCGCAGCTCGTCGCCGAGGCCGCCAAGGACCCGCGGATCTGCGCGATCACCGCGGCGATGCCGTCGGGCACCGGGCTCGACGCGTTCGCCAAGGCGTATCCCGACCGGTTCTTCGACGTCGGTATTGCGGAACAGCACGGCGTCACCTTTGCGGCCGGCCTTGCCGCGCAGGGGATGCGCCCGTTCTGCGCGATCTACTCGACGTTCCTCCAGCGTGCGTACGATCAGGTCGTGCATGACGTCGCGATCCAGAACCTGCCGGTCCGTTTCGCGATCGACCGCGCGGGGCTGGTCGGCGCGGACGGTGCGACTCACGCCGGATCGTTCGACGTCACGTATCTGGCGACGCTGCCGAACTTCGTCGTGATGGCGGCGGCGGACGAGGCGGAACTCGTCCACATGACGCACACGGCGGCGCAGTACGACACCGGCCCGATCGCGGTCCGCTATCCGCGCGGCAACGGCACCGGCGTTGCGCTCCCCGAGACCCCGCAACTTCTGGAGATCGGCAAGGGTCGCGTCGTGCGCGAGGGCAAGACGGTCGCGATCCTGTCGCTTGGCACGCGTCTTGAGGAAGCGCTCAAGGCCGCCGAGGTTCTCGAAGCCAAGGGTCTGAGCACGACGGTAGCGGATCTCCGCTTCGCCAAGCCGCTCGACGTCGATCTGATTCGGAAATTGCTTACCACGCACGAAGTCGCGGTGACGATCGAGGAGAACTCGGTCGGTGGCTTCGGCGCGCACGTGCTGACGATGGCTTCGGACGAGGGCTTGATCGACGGCGGGCTCAAGCTGCGTACGCTGCGTCTGCCCGACGTGTACCAGGACCAGGACAAGCCCGAAGTCCAATATGCCGAAGCCGGGCTCGACGCGACTGCGCTGGTGGATACCGTGCTCAAGGCGCTTCGCCACAATTCAGGCGGGGTTGCCGAAGCGCGCGCATGACCGGGCCGACCAAGGGCCTTGTGATCATTGCGCTGGCGGTGATCGTGATGGTGTCGTTGAATATTGCGATGTGGCGTCGGATGCGGGGTGGGCTCGCAGCGGCGAAGGCCGAGCAGGCGGCTCATCCCGAACTGTTCGATGAGGATGGTACGCGGATTTCGTAAGCGGACTTTGGTAGCAGCCACCACCCCGACGAAGGCCGGGGCCCAATTGGGAGACGTTGGTAACGGAGCGCGGTGCTTCGTTACTGTGACCTCACCAATTGGGCCCCGGCCTTCGCCGGGGTGGTGTCCTCGTCAGGTATGTGAGGTTAGCCGCCCAAGTAGTGCGTTTGCGCAGCATCCGTTGCGCTTACCGCCAGGATCGACCGCGCTTTGCTCGGCGGCAGAGCCTGCCCTCGACCATCACCACTTGCCGCGATGACGCGCTCGAGCAGATCCTGCCCTTCGCGCCACCAGCCGATCCCACTCGCGGCATTCAAATGCCCCTGCGGCCCCGCATCGACGAAGTGGCTGCCCCAGTCCGCCGCCATGCTGTGCGCGCGCTCGGGCGTGACCCAGGGATCGTCGCTGCTCGCCACCACGATCGACGGGAACGGCAAGGGCGTTCGCGGCGTCGGCGAGAAGCCCTTCAGTTCCGCCTGCGCGCCGCCGCGATCGACGTCCGCCGGCGCCACCAGCAACGCGCCGGCCACGGGCCAGCCATAGGGCTGCGGGCTGAGTTCGGCCCACCACGCCACCGCGAGGCACCCGAGGCTGTGCGCGGCGAGGATCACCGGTGCCTGTGCCTGCCGGATCGCTTCGTCGAGACGCGTCACCCAGGCGTTGCGGTGCGGCGTGTTCCACATGCCGAGTTCGACGCGAACCGTGTCGGGCCGCGCCTCTTCCCATAACGTCTGCCAGTGCGAAGGACCCGATCCACCAAGGCCGGGCACGGTCAGGATCGTCGGCTGGACGGAATCATACGGTGCGAAAGAACCCACAGCGCTTCTCCTTCTCCAAAACCTCGTTCTTCGAGGTCGGGAGCGTGGCCGAAGGACGCTCTAGGGCACGCCATCCGGTCACGATCCCATGCCCTCAACGTAATCCTACTCGATCGATAGGCAATGGCATTGCGGCGAAAGGAAGGCAGCTTGCGGCAATCGGATCGGACGGCGATAGCGGGCGGATGGTGAAGGTACGTGCAGACCAAATGCTGGTCGACAGGGGGCTGGTCGAGTCGCGGACGCGCGCGCAGGCGCTGATCATGGCGGGCCTCGTGTTCGCGGGGACGAAGAAGGTCGACAAGCCGGGACAGACGCTGGCGGACGACGTGCAACTCGACGTGCGTGGTCGCGATCATCCCTGGGTCTCGCGCGGCGGGATCAAGCTGGCGCACGGCCTTGCGCATTTCGGCTGGGATGTGACCGGCGCGGTGGCGATCGACGTGGGCTCGTCGACCGGCGGCTTTACCGACGTCATGCTGAAGAACGGCGCGGCGAAGGTCTACGCGGTCGATAGCGGGACCAACCAGCTTGCCTGGTCGCTCCGGCAGGATGAGCGCGTCATCGTCCACGAGCAGACGAGTGCGCGGATTCTCACGCCTGCGCATATCCCGGAGCCGATCGACCTGATCGTATGCGATGCGAGCTTCATCGGCTTGGCCAAGGTGCTGGAGCGGCCGATTTCGTTTGCCAAACCCGATGCGCGGCTGATGGCGCTGGTGAAGCCGCAGTTCGAGGCGGGACGCGGCGAAGTGGGGAGGGGTGGTGTGGTCCGCGATACCGCGATCCACCAGCGCGTCTGCGACGAGGTCGCGACGTGGCTGACGGGGCAGGGGTGGAGCGTGGTAGGCGTGGTCGAAAGCCCGATCACGGGGCCCGAGGGTAATGTCGAGTTCCTGATTGCGGCTTTGCATGGCGAGAGTGCGACGGCGGAACAGCCGGCCTCGGACGTGCTCAACGATCGCGAAACGCCTTCGTCATCCTAACGAAAGTCAGGCCCCAGAGCCACGCGGGGCGCGCGCGGTACCCTGGATCCTGACCTTCGTCAGGATGACGGCGTGGGTAGGTAGCGTGCCGGAATGAACCACTAGCGGAACGATTCTCCACCAAACTCGGTTTACCGATCGCAAAATGCGCGCCAGGACGAGCGCGCGTAGAGGCGGAAGGATTTGTGTGGGCGGTATCGCTTCGAAGGGCCAGTTGAGGATGTCATTCCTCCGCTGGGCGGTCGTGACCGTGCCCCTGATCCTGTTGCTGGGCTTCCTGTCCGGCCGATCGGTCAGCGTCGGCAGCGAGAATGGCTGGTACATGGCGCTCGCCAAGCCTGCGCTGAACCCGCCCGGCTGGGTGTTCCCGGTCGTTTGGACCACGCTCTACATCCTGATTGGCCTCGCGCTCGCGATGATCCTCAACGCGCGTGGCGCTCGGTTGCGCGGACTGGCCGTCGCGCTGTTCGTCGGCCAGTTCCTGCTCAACCTCGCCTGGACGCCGATGTTCTTCGGCGCGCACAAGATCGGGCTGTCGGTGCTGGTGATCGTCGCGATGCTGGCATTGTCGATCGCCGCGACCTTCGTATTCGCGCGCATCCGCCCCGCCGCGGCGTGGCTGATGGTGCCGTACATGGTGTGGATCAGCTTTGCCGGCGTGCTAGCGTTCAGCATTGGGCAGTTGAACCCCGATGCCGAAACCCTTGCACCCGCGCCGCATACGTCCCAAATGCTGTGACGCAGCAGTCACTGTAACAGTCACTGCGACAGTCTTTGGGATTTTGAAGCAATGCAGTCCGAAAACCGCGTGTTCGACGATATCGTCAAGGTCTTGAACGGTGCTGCCGGTACGCTTGCGGGCGTCGGTCGCGAAGCTGGTTCGGGGGCGCGGGAACGCGCGCGCGAATGGCTCGGCGGGCTCGACTTCGTCAGCCGCGAAGAGTTCGATGCGGTCAAGGCGATGGCATCGGCCGCACGCGACGAAAACGACGCGTTGAAGGCTCGGCTTGACGCGCTTGAAGTCAAGTTCGCAGCACAATCGACGGTAAATGTACCGCTCGGGGCGTCGGTCGACTGACTTTTCCACAGTTTTCCGCAGAATTGGGGCCGATGGGGTTGTCGGGGCGTTTTTGCCTCGGCACCCTTTGTCGTGCGATAAGGACCGCCAGGACCCTATGATGCTTGAACACGCCGACCACGACCACGAAGACGCCGCCCCGATCGACATGCTCGAGAGCTATTACGCTGCGCATGGCTGGGAGCATGAGCGTCACGACGACGAGATCGTCGCGACCGTCAAGGGAAGCTGGGCGACCTATGAACTGCGCGCGCTGTGGCGCGAAGACGATAGCGTCCTGCAATTCCTCGCTTTTCCCGACATCAAGGTGCCCGACGAGCGGCGCCAGGCGGTCTATGAGACGATCGGGCTGGTCAATGAACAGCTCTGGATCGGGCATTTCGAGCTGTGGTCGTCGAGCGGCATATTGCTGTTCCGGCACGCGGCGATGGTCGACGGGGGTGACGACGGCACGATGTCGCTCGACGCGGCGGAACTGCTGGTCGAATCGGCAATCGAGGAGTGCGAGCGCTTCTATCCCGTGTTCCAGTTCGTGCTGTGGGGTGGGAAGAGCCCCAAGGAAGCGATCGCCGCGGCACTGATCGAAACGCACGGCGAGGCATGAGCTTTCCGGCAGGTCCGCTATGGCTGATCGGCTGCGGCAACATGGGCGGCGCGATGCTGCGGCGGTGGATCGCCGCCGGGCTTGATCCGGCGACCGTTACGGTGATCACGCGGAGCGGGCAGGGGGCACCCGAAGGTGTCCGTTCGCTGACCGCGCTTCCCGACGGGGAGGCGCCCGCGACGGTGATGCTCGCGCTGAAGCCGCAGCAGATCGATGCCGCGCAGGCTTTGCTGGCACCCATGCGAGGCAAGCCGCAACTGCTCCTGTCGATCCTCGCCGGTGTCGACCACGCGGCACTCTCCCAGCGGTTCGCGGCTGACACGATCGTCCGCGCGATGCCCAACCTTCCGGTGGCGATCGGCAAGGGCGTGACGTCGCTCTTCACTGTTAGCGCGTCTGAAGAGGCGATAGCAGCGGCGGAGGCATTCGCAGCCCCGCTCGGCCATTACGAATGGATCGCCGACGAAGCGCATTTCGATGCGGTGACCGCGCTTGCCGGATCCGGCCCCGGGTTCGTGTTCCGATTCGCCGATGCGCTCGCCAAGGCGGGTGCAGCGCTCGGGCTGCCGGCGGACCAGGCGGCGCGTCTCGCTATCGCAACTCTGGAGGGTTCTGCAATCATGGCGGCCGAGGCAGACGTATCGCCCGGCATACTCGCCGACCGCGTCGCCAGCCCCGGCGGATCGACCCGCGAGGGCCTGAACGTCCTCGACCGCGACGACGCCTTGGTCACGCTGCTTACCGCGACGCTTGCCGCCTCCGAACGCCGCAACGCCGAAATGGCGGCTGCGGCGCGTTAGAGGCGGCGTGGAATGTCGTGGGAATCGCTAGCCGCGCGGTGCTGCCGCGGTGAAGGCAGCGGCGATTGCGGCGTGCATCGGCTTGGCGACGAACGCGGCGTCGTACGGGCAGGGGCGGCGGCGAGCCTTGTCCTTGCGCGGCTCGAAACCCTCGATCCAGCTGTAGCGATCGGTCATGCCCCACAACAACACGTCCTTCAGCGCCGGGTAGGCGAACATCAGGTCTAGATAGCCGCGCGTGAAGTCGGCCACTCCCTGGTCGCGTGCGGCGACGTCGGCGGGGAGATTATTGTCGCGGACGTCGAGTTCGGTGATGACGATGGCATAGCCCATCGCGGTGACGGCATCGATGAAACGACGCCATTCGCCTTCCAGCGCCGCGATCGCGGCGCGGGTGTCGGTGCCTTGCGTGACGAGGTGCGACTGGACGCCGAGCGCGTCGACCGGAACGCCGCGCGCCTTGAACCCTTCCAGCAGCTTGAGGACGCCGGCGCGGTGCTGTGCGTTGCCCGGCTCCCAGCTCATATAGTCGTTATAGACGAGTTGCGCGTGTGGGGCTGCGGTGCGCGCCGTGTGGAAGGCTAGGTCGAGCGTCGCCTCGGGGCTGCCGAGGGCGCGGGACAGGGCGGTCGTATACAGCGTGCCGTCGGCGGGGGTGACCGCCTCGTTGACGACGTCGTAGCTGCGGATGCGCGTGCCATAGCGCTGGCATACCGTGGTGATGTGCCGGACGAGCAACTGTTCCGCCGCACGCGTGGGCGTCGCGCCGAAATCGTGGCTTTCCTCCCATTTCGGCATCCATTTCGGCTGGTGCCACAGGAGGTTGTGGCCGCGGACGGGCAGTGCGTTGGCATCGGCCCACGCCATCATCGCGTCGAACCGCGCGAAGTCGAAGGTCGTGGCGCTGGGGCGGAGCGCCTGCCACTTCATCTCGTTCTCGGGCACCAGCAGCCCGCAGTCGCGCTTCAGCAGTCTCGCATAGGCAGGGTTGGCGAACGAGCCGCGGTCCGCGCCGGGTTCGCTCCACGCGAAACAGGAGCCGAGGCGCATGCCCTTGGCTGCTGCCAGCGATTGCAGGCTCCCGTCGGCGCCCGTCGGGCGCAGGATCGATCGCGCCTGGGCATTCGCCGTAGCACCGGCAGCCGCGAGCCCCGCCAGCATGCCCAGTCCGTCCCGTCGTGTAATGTCCACGAAGCATCCTCATTATATTTTTATGATAGCGCTATCGTTGTTAGATATCGGGACGATGTCAATCGCTTACCGGGCCGCCAAGGCCTGCGCGCCGCCAGGTTGCAGGCGGGTGACCCTGGCGGGTGACGGGGCGGGTGACGTGGCGGGCGGCATGAACTAGATCGACATCATGCCTGGGCTCTTCGATCATCTTATGCCGGCGAAACGCTGGACGCCGTCGCGGTACCGTGCGTTGCTGCGTGCACGGGGGCCGCGGTCCGTTCAGTTTCGCACTCGTGCGGCGATCCTGACGGGGGCGATCCTGATCGGCGTCGTAGCGACGCTGTTCGCCGAAGCGGCGGACTGGGCGGCTGGGGTGTTCGCCGGGTACGCGCAGAGCTGGCACTGGCTGCCGCTGTTGACGACGCCGCTGACGTTCATGGCGCTGGTCTGGCTGACGCGGCGGTACGCGCCGTTCGCGCGAGGATCGGGTATTCCGCAGGTGATCGCGGCACAGGCCGATCCGAACGAGGCGACGCGGACGCTGATCTCGCCGCGTACCGTCGCCGCCAAGGCCGTGCTGACGATCGGCGCGGTGCTGGGCGGTGCGTCGGTCGGGCGCGAGGGGCCGACCGTCCAGCTTGCCGCGGCGGTGATGGGCGCGACGCACCGGCTGGTCCGCGTGCCGTTGCGGGGCGGCGTGCTGATCGCCGGTGGCGCGGCGGGTGTCGCAGCCGCGTTCAACACACCGCTCGCCGGGCTGTTGTTCGCGATCGAGGAACTGGCGTCGGCGTATGAGCAGCGCGTGACGCTGCTGGTCCTCGCCGCGATCGTCATCGCCGGGATGGTCGCGCAGTCGGTGCAGGGCGACTACATCTATTTCGGTGCGATCGGCGCGCATATGCCGTTGCTGTCGGCGCTGCTGGTAGCGCCGGTTGCGGGAATCGCCGGCGGGATGGCGGGCGGTCTGTTTTCCCGCACGCTGCTGGCGATGGCGCAGAGCCGCAACCGCATGACGACCTGGATCCGCGCCAACCCGGTCAAGTTCGCGGGAGCGTGCGGTGCGGTCGTCGCGGTGCTGGGCGTGTTCACCGGCCTGACCTGGGGAACGGGCTATTCCGCGGCGCGCGCGATGATCGTCGGTGTCGATGCACCCTTGTGGTTCGGACCCGCCAAGTTCGTGGCGACCGCCGCGACCGCGATCGCGGGGTTGCCCGGCGGGATCTTCGCGCCGTCGCTCGCGGTCGGGGCTGGCGTCGGCAATTTGCTCCGCGAAGTGTTTCCCGGCGAACCCGCAAGCGCGATCGTGATCCTGGGGATGGTCGCATATTTCGCGGGTGTCGTCCGCGCGCCGCTGACCGCGGTCATCATCCTGTCGGAGACGACCGCCAGTCGCGGGCTGATGCTGCCGATGTTCGCGACCGCGTTCATCGCCGATGCGGCCAGCCAATGGGTCTGCCGCGAGAAGCTGTACCACGGGTTGTCGAAGACGTTCGCGATGCCCGCAACGCCGAAAGTCCCTTAGGGCCCGATATCGATCGCCTGCGCCTCGGCCCGTTTTGCGGATGCCTTGGCGAAGCCGAGTTGCTCCGCGATCGGATCGTTCCAGCCGTAAGGATCGGTCCGAAATGCGACCTTGCCGGCGTCGTCGACATAGACGTTGTGGTACAGCAGCCGGACCGGAATGCGGCGGGGCAGGGGGACGAAGCTGGTCTCGCCCGAATCCTGCGCCGTCTGCCACGCCTCGCCGACGCCTTCGTCCTCCGCGAGGATACGCGCGAACCCCAACGCATCCTCGACGCGGACGCAACCATGGCTCAGGTGACGCTGGCTGCGATCGAACAAGCCCGGCGCGGACGTGTCGTGAAGATAGATCGCCTGATCGTTGGCCATGTCGAACTTGACCATGCCGAGTGCGTTGCTCGGCCCCGGCTGCTGGACGATCCAGCCATCGCGGACGACCATGTTGTGCGCGGTCAGATACTCCTCGCCGACATTGGCCATCTCGCCGTTCTGGATCGATTTGGGCACGGTCCAGGTGGGATTGGCAACCAGACGATAGATCGGCGACGATAGCGCCGGCGTCTCTCGGCCGGGTTCGCCGACGATCACCTTGCGCTGATCGATCATCGTGCCGTCGCGGTAATAGCGAAGCTGTGCGGCGGCGGTGTTGACGTCGATCCGCGTGGGCGGCGGCGTTCGTGCCAGCCACCGCCGCCGTTCGAGCCCGACCGCGAGCGCGCGCGCACGGTCGCCCGCGCCAAGGTTCAGTACCTTCAACGTCTCGGGTCCGACCACGCCGTCTGCGGCGATGCCGTAGTCGGTCTGGAGCCCTTTCAGCGCCTCGGCCATTGCCTGCGTGTAGATCATTGGTGCCGCGGTCGTCGGCGTGGTCGCTGTCGGCGCGGTTGGCGCTGCGGCTACGGCGAGCGGGCCGGTCGACGAGGGAAGATATCCGCTCTCAGCTAGCTGCTCGACGATCGTGGCGACACGCGCGTCGCGGTTGCCGACGCGGATGACGCCGGAGGGTATCGCCTGGACCGGCGTTGCGGTCGACGCCTTGGCGCTGAAGGCAAGATACGCGTCGGAGAGTTGTTTATACTCGGCATCCTGCGGTGGGAGACCGTCGAACCATGCGACGAGATCGCCCTTGGCCAGCGCGCGGGAGAGGCCAATGGCGAGATCGACCTTGGGGCGGGGCAGCGTGTAGACCTCATGCAGTGAGGCGGGGTCGGTGCGGCCCTGTGCGAGTGCGCCGGCATAGTCGAGCGCGGCCTTGGTTCGCGCGGCATCGTCGACGGGCGGGGCGCCGTCGGCGGGCGCGGGTAGGAACTCGACCCGATCGAGGCCGTGGCGCGCACGGTCGGCAAGGATTTGATCGAAGGCTGCGATGTTTGCCGCAGTCCAAGCGGCCTTGGTCGGAGTGGCCTTGCCAACTGCCTTTGGTGCCGACTTCGATGCGGTGCGGGGCTGGCCTTCCGCGATGGCCTTTGTTGAGACGATGGGCTTCGGCGCGGGAGCAAATCCACCGAGCGCCAGAGCCAGGACCGGCATGCAACCCGAAGCGAGTTGCATCCGTAAAGTTCGTACTGTCATCGGTGGATAACGTTTGGACCGTTCGATGGGCTCACATGAGCGGCGAATTTCTCGGTTCCTGGGTTCGGCTCCCGTTGATCAGCCGAAATCAAAGACGCCGCCGGGTGGTGCTGCGGCAAACTTCTCGCGAGGTATCGCCGCTGCGTCCAGCGCTTCGGCCAACGCAATTTGCGGCGCGTCGCGTGCTTCGTCGGTCAACTGGAACGTGCCCCAGTGAATGCCGAGCGCCCGTTTCGCGTTGACCTCGCCGAAGATGCGCACCGCCTCGGCGGGATCAACATGCTGCCCGGCCATGAACCAGCGCGGGGCGTAGGCGCCGATCGGGATCAGCGCGACGTCGGGCGCGCCGAGACGCTCGCGGATCTGGCCGAAGATCGCGCCATTGCCGTACGCGGTATCGCCCGCGAACCAGATCGCACCGGCGGGCGTGTCGAGCCAGTGTCCGGCCCATAAAGCCATCCGGACGTCGCTCGGCCAGCGGTTGGCCCAGTGATAGGCGGGCGTGATCGTGGTGGAGATGCCGTTGACGATCGGCAGGCGGTCCCACCAGTCGCCGACGACGCACCGAGCGTCGGGCACCGCGGCGCGCAGGATCGTATCGTTGCCGAGTGGGAGGACGAACAGGGGCGTATGCGCCACCTGGAGCCTGCGCAAAGTGGCGACGTCGAAATGGTCGTAATGGCAATGGCTGATGAGGACGACGTCGATCGGCGGCAGGTCGTCGAAGGCGATACCGGGTGCCGCGACTCGCTTTGGCCCGGCGAACGAGACGGGGCTCGCGCGCTCCGACCAGATCGGGTCGGTCAGGATGTTGAGCCCCGCCACCTGGATCAGCATCGATGCGTGCCCGATCATCGTGACACGGATCCCGTCGACGCGCGCGTCGGGCTTGGCCGGCATGACCGGCACCGAGCGCGGCCATTTCGCGACACCGGGCGCCAGCTTCCACCGCAGCACGTCTTTCAGGCCGCGGTCGGTCGGCGCCTGCCCCGGATTGAAAAACCGGAGACCATCGAAATGGTCGGACGGGGGACCCTGATAATATCGGTTCTGCGGCATGCGCCTGCCTAGCCCGAAGCCCCCCGGCCGCCCAGACGCTACTTCGCGTTCTTCACGTATTTGTCGAACCACGCGATCGACCGCTGCCGGACGTCCGCGGACTGTTCGGGGCCCGTCACGCAGTGGCCGGCGTCGGGATAGATCACCAAGCTGACGGGGACGTTCTGATCCTTCAGCGCGTGCCACCATTCGATCGATTGGGTCGGCGGCACCTCGATATCGCGCTCGCCGACATAGATGAACGTCGGCGTCCGCGCGGTCTTCGCGTGATAGATCGCGGAGACGTCCTCATACGCCTTCATGTCGTCGTACATCGACTTGCCGAAGAACGGCAGCAGCCACTGGTCGATGCCGTTGGTACCGTAATAGCTGACCCAGTTCGACAGGCCGGCGCCGGCGACGATGCCCTTGAAACGGTTGGTCTGCGTGTTGGCCCACATCGCCATGAACCCGCCATAGCTGCATCCGCCAAGGCCGAGGCGCTTGTCGTCGACCGGGGCGACGCGCTCGACCGCATCGACGCCGGCCAGCACGTCGCGCAGGTCGCCACCCCCGAAGTCGCGCTTGTTCGCGGCGGTGAATGCCTCGCCTTGGCCGTAGCTGCCGCGCGGATTGGGCAGGAACACGTAATAGCCCGCCTTGACCAGCGCAGCGTTGAGCGAGGTCGGATAGAGATAGCCGGGCGTCGAGGCCGCCGATGGGCCGCCGTGGACGATCGTGATCATCGGTGCCTTGCCAGCCGGCGCGGTACGGGGGGCGAGGAGCCAGCCCTGGACGTCGTAGCCTTCGTTCTTCCAGCTGATGCTCCGTGCGGCGGCGAGCGCGGGCATCGCGTCGTTGTCGTGCGTGATCTGCTTCACGCCCGCGTCCCGAGAGCCGAGCGGGCCTGCGTAGATCGCCGGTGCGTGCTCGTAATCTTGTACCACCGCGGCAGCGATCCGCCCGTCCGCGGAGAACACCGCGCGGCCATCGCCGGCGCTGGAGCTTGCCGGCTTGGCAAAGCCCGGCACCACCGGTTGGCCGGGGGTGAGGGTGCCGAACTGCATCTGGTCGCCGGCGAGCGTCACGGTGCGCAGGCCGCCGCGGGTCCAGGCGATCGTCGTCACCGTCGACTTGGCGCCGGCGGTGACATTGCGCGGGGTGCCGCCCTCCAGCCCGACCGTGAAGACGTCGCCGCCGATCGAGCCCAAATCGCTCATCAGGCCGCCGACATAGGCGACGGTGCGGCCATCGGGGGACACGCGCGGCTGGTTGATCTGCGTCGTCGGCCTGGCGATCGATCGGACCGCGCCGGTCTGCGCATCTATCGCGTCGAGCGTCGCCACCCACCAGTTGTTGTCGCCATTGCCGAGCGCGGTCGTCGCGACGAACCCGCGGCCATCGGGCGTCCAGTCATATTCATAGACATAGCGCCCCGCAGGCGAGAGCGGCGTCACGGTCGTCGTCGCCTTGGCGATGTCGAACACCGCGAGGCGTTGTTCGTCGCTCTTCTCGCCGATCTCGCCGATCATCCGGACGCCGGCCTGCGTCGCGCCGGACTCCTTGGCGGCGCCGAGCGTCACCAGCAGCGCGATCCGCTTGCCGTCGGGCGACACGCGCGGAGTCTGCGCGATACCGGCGATGGTCGCGACGGTGCGTGTCGCCTTGGCGTCGGCATAGGTCAGCCGGACATTGCCCGCCGCGCTGTCGCGGACCAGGAACACCAGGTCGCCATTCGGCGCGAAGGTCAGCCCCGCATAGCTGCACGTCGCGCACGGATCGATGGTCCGCAGAACGCGCCCGTCGGCGGCGTTGCGCAGCGTTATGACACCGTGCGCGCCGCTGTTTTCAATGGTCGCGGTGCGATCACCCGCTGGAGACAGCGCGAGCCCGCCATATTGGTGGAGCGTCTGCGCGGACGCAGGCGCGGCGGTCGCGAGGAGAAGGGCGGCGGTGACGGTAAGGCGCATCGGGGGCTCCGGCAGAACAGGTTGTCTCTGCTTAGCGCTTGGCCGATCCGCGGCAAGCCGGTGTCGTGACTACGCCGTTCAAAGACCTCGCGCCGCGACCGCCAGGCATCCGTAGCGGGCCGAAATCGTCCGTGATCGCCGGTTCGTACCTGCTAGCTCGGGCAGTGAAATCCAAGAGACGCACTCTGACTTATTTTGCCCCAGTCACTAGCGCTGACGCTTCACCAAAACCGGTCGTTCGCCGTCGATCAATGCTTTGAACCCGCCGAAACCAGACTGCTTGATGATGACCGCGGTGCCGGGGCGCGGTGCGAGCGTCAGAGGCTCGATCGTCTCCCACGCCGTATTGTTGGCCAGCTGGATTAAGTAACGCGCGTAACTTGACGACCTTACACCAGTGATCGTCGTCTTCACCTCGGTAACCCTTGTGAGCCGGTCGGCCTCGCCGCCGCCAAGGGGGTTTTTTGCCGCATCTGCGAGCCCAAATCGCTGCTGTTTACGCTCGACGACAGCCGCGCGGTCCAGCGCCAGCAAACTGCCGGACTTGCGCGCGCTCGCTATCTCGCGAGCGGCTGCGTCGAAGCATGACAGCCGAGCAGCATCGGTCGCAACCTGCTGGCATTCGGCAAGCGCGTCCAATGTTCGCGACGAGGTCCGATCGGGGGCGGCGGTCGCCGGTGCACCGCAGGAGACGCCCGCCAGAACGAGGAGTGCAAACGGAACGCAATAGGCACGCAAATCACGCATTGGACTACCTCGAGACGAATAAAGGAAAGAATCTATCGGCCGACACCGGCGGGGGACACTATGTTGCGCTTATGTCACTCTACTGTCGCAAACGGAACCCAAAAGGGCCGAATCGACGATATTCGTTGCAGTGCGCCAATAGCGATCGATACACCTCTCCCAGAGCCGGTTCTTTTCCGGGGGCAAATGCACGGCGATACGCCGGCAAATAAGGGGCTAATATGACATCTGCTGCTCGTGCACACCTGCTTGCGACCACGCTGCTCATGGGAGCGGCGACGCTTGCCACGCCAGTGTTCGCGCAAGTCCAGGGTGACAATTCGGGAATCCGCGCTGGCGGCGCGACCGCAACCCAGGCGACCACGCCGGGCGCGAACGCCCAGGGCGAAGTCGGCATGACGACGTCGGAAGCAGCGCCTGTCAATGATAACAGCCAAGGCGACATCGTCGTCACGGGCTCGCTGATCAAGAACCCTGCGTTGATCGCGTCGGCACCTGTTCAGGTCGTTGGCCAGGAAGAAATCAGGCTCCGCCAGTCGAACACGGCCGAAGACGTTCTTCGCACGCTGCCGGGCGCAACGCCGAGCATCGGTTCGGCCGTCAACAACGGCAATGGCGGCGCATCGTATGTCGATCTTCGCGGTCTTGGGTCGTTCCGTAACGTCGTCCTGATCGACGGCAATCGTATCGCTCCGTCGGGCCTGTTGGGTCGCGTCGATTTGAACAACATTCCGCTCGCATTGGTTGAGCGCGTCGACATGCTGACCGGCGGCGCGGCGACGACTTACGGCGCCGATGCAGTGTCCGGCGTCGTCAACTTCATTACCCGCTCGGATTTCTCCGGGATCGACGCATCGGTGTCCAACCAGATCACCGAGCGTGGCGATGGCGCGTATTTCCGCGGCGATATCACGATCGGCGCGAATTTCGACGATGGTCGTGGCAACGCGGTCTTCTCGGTCGGCTATCAGCAATCGGATCCAGTCTATCAGGGTGACCGGCCTTACTCGATCCAGAACTACGATTCGTTCTCGGGCGCATCGAGCGGCTCGGGCACGACCACCCCATCCGTGTTCACGCTCGGCGGTCGCCGTCAGATCAACCCGACCACGGGCGCACTGTCGACGGCGGTAACGCCGTTCAACTTTAACCCGTACAACATCTTCCAGACGCCGTTCGAGCGTTTCAACATGTATGGCGCAGGCCATTACGCCGTGTCGGACACGGTCGAAGTCTATACCCGTGGCCTGTTCTCGAAGAACACCGTCGACACGATCATCGCGCCGTCGGGCGTCTTCAACTCGTCGGTAGTTGTCCCGCTGTCGAACCCCTATCTCCCAGCAGCAGCGCGTTCGCAGTTCTGCACGGCCGCGGGAATCACGGCAGCGCAGTGCACGGCTGCTGCCGCAGCGACCAGCCCGACCGATCCGAACTTCCGCACGATCACGACCAACCTGTCGCGGCGTACGACCGAGGTCGGTCCGCGCATCTCGAACTACCAGACGACGATTTTCGATTATCGCGCTGGTGTGAAGGTCGGCCTGACGGAAGGCATCAAGCTTGATGTCTCGGGCGGTTATGGCGAATCCGAGAATACTCAGACGCTTCAGGGCTATGTCCTGACGTCGCGAGTCCGCTCGGCAGTATATGCAACCAATACCACGTCCTGCCTGGGCAATGCGCCACAGGGTGCGGCGATCACCGCCGGTAGCGGCTGCGTTCCGCTCAACATTTTCGGCGCAGACGGTTCGATTACCCCGGCGATGACCAACTACATCACGGGCGAAAGCACGACGACCGTCCGGACGTCGCTGGCGCAGGCCCGTGCGGTTCTGAACGGCGATTTCGGCTTTGCCTCGCCATTCGCAAGCGATGCAATTGGCTTTGCGGCTGGCGGCGAATACCGCAAATATCGTGCGTCGCAGCGCTCGGACACGCTGGCGCAGACCGCCGGCGAACTAGGTGGTGCCGGTGGCGCCGCGCCGAACATCGACGGTGGCTATGAGGTAAGCGAAGGCTTCGGCGAGTTGATTGCTCCCCTGGTCCAGGACAAGCCCTTCTTCCAGAGCCTCACTCTCGAAGCAGGCGTCCGCTATTCGCACTACAAGATCCTTGCCGACTCGTCGCCGACGTTCAACACCACCACCTACAAGGGCGGTGGTAGCTGGGAGCCGGCAACCGGTCTGAAACTGCGCGGGACGTATCAGCGGGCCGTGCGGGCTCCGAACATCAGCGAACTTTTCTCGCCGGTGAATACGGGCCTCACCAATCTGTCGACCGATCGTTGCGCGGGTGCTGCGCCGGTCAACAATGCCAACCTCCGTGCGGTCTGCCTTGCGCAGGGCGCGCCGGCGTCGACGATCGGGCTGATCACCAACCCGACGGCAGGGCAGGCGAACATCACCTCCGGTGGCAACATCGCGCTTCGTCCTGAGAAGTCGGACAGCTACACACTTGGTGTCGTGATCCAGCCAACCAGCTTCATTCGCGGGCTGTCGATCACGGTCGATTACTTCAACATCAAGATCAAGGGTGCGATCTCCCAGTATGCTCCTGGCGATCTCATCTCGGCGTGCTTCGACAATCTGGGTGCTGCAAGCGCAACGAGCCCGGCTTGCCTCGCGATCTCGCGCAACCCGGTAACGGGCGGTCTGGATGGCGATCCGGCGACCACCCGTGGTCTGGTCGCGGCAATCTCGAATCTCGGGACGGTCAAGACCGACGGTATCGATCTCAACGTGACCTATCGTACGCCGCTGATCGAGCGCGTTAAGATGGCGTTGGCGTTCCAGGGTAGCTGGGCGAACTCCTCCACCTTCCAGGCAGCGCCTGGGCTCATCAATCGTGAGTGCATCGGCTATTACTCGATCAACTGCGGTGGCGCTGCCAGCGCAGTTGCAGGGGGCTCTGGTTCGATCCAGCCGGAATTCACCTGGAACACGCGTGCGACCTTCACGGTCGACAACAACATCGACCTGTCGGTTCTGTGGCGCCATATCGACGGTGTTCGTCAGGAGCCGGACGATATCGCCAACGGCAACGGGCAGGCCTTCGCTGGCAATCTGTCGGGTGGCGCGCTTGCTGGTCAGGCCGTCGATTTCACGCGTATTCCAGCGTACGATTACATCGATCTGGCAACGCGGATCGGTGTTGCCGAGAATTTCGACCTGACCGTGACGGTGGCCAACCTGTTCGACAAGCAGCCGCCGCTCGTCGGTTCGACGGTTGGTTCCACCAGCTTCAACAGCGGTAACACCTATCCGTCGACGTACGACGCGCTGGGCCGTCGCTTCTCGGTCGCTGCCCGCCTGCACTTCTAGGATCGGTTGCGATCCGACTTCTGGGGTGGCTCTTCGGAGCCACCCTTTTTTTGTCTGCTTTCGAGCGACCCGGTAACGGCACAGTGCTCGCCAGTCCGTCTGATATGGGTTTGACCAGGGGCTCGAGTTGGCTTCGAGGCTTTTAGCCGAGCAGTGGCGCCGGCGGATCGAGCGCCACCCCGGCACCGCGCGCGACGGCTTCAGCCCATATCAGGACCTTATCGATCTCGTCGGCGTACAAGGTTGCGCCGTCCATCTGCTCGCGAGTGCGGTCGGCCGCGCGATAGGTCGTGCCGTCCTTGGCATTGCGCGCAAAGGCTTCGCTATGTTCCAGCGCATCCAGTGTGGCGGTGTTTATCGGCAAGGCATATAAATCGCAGATTGCGTGCAACGCCGCGCGCGGCGCCGCGACCAACGTCTCGCTTTGAAGCGACCGGACCCGGTCTGGGAAGCGGTGGGCAAGCGCCGCAAACAGATCCGCCTGTGCGATCCAGCCGACCGCAGCCGCCTGTAGATCGGTCAGCCGGAAGTAATCCTCAGGCGTAAACCCTAGATCGACCATGCCGTCGGCGAGTTGCTTGGCCAGCAGTTCGCGGACCCATAACCGCCCCCACATCCCCTTTCGCGCGATCGACGTCAGGAACACGCGAAGTGGTGCATACAGGAGCACCGCGCGGGCGTCGGGACGAAGGTTCAACATCGTCGGCGCCAACGCGTTGACGACGTTAGACGGCTTGATGATCATTGCCTCGCCCGGAACGAACGCACGCGCCGATAGTGTAAGCGCGTCGTTGAGCACCTTGGCGATCTTGGCGGGATCGCCGCCGCGATGCCGCCAGCCGACCAGATCGTTGAGGATCACAGGCTCCTTCAACGTCGACGCGAACCCGACGCGATCAAGCGCTCGCGCGAGCAGGGTCGAGCAGCAATAGGCCGAATGAAAGATGAAATGGACCGGATCGACACGCTGTACGGCGGCGGTGGCCTCACGTCGCGCGACGACGACGGGGTTCGCCGCGGTGGGTAGATGTTCGTCGGTCAGGAAGGTCGCTGTGCCACGCATCGCCCGATCCGCCGCGACAAGATGCACGGCGTCGTGTTCCGGATCGTAGCGGTGCGCTAGCCAGCAGGGATCGGCGATCCGTGTGGCATTGCCGGTCGTGTCTCGATTCTTGGGGGGCGTGCTTCGAGCGTGGCTGGTCATCGCTATTGGATGGCATATCGCATTCGCGTTCGCCATCGGCGAAGTACATTGCGAAACCGTCGGATTTGGATTGTGCGCCGACACGAATAAGGCATGATGGCGGTCTTATCGAAAATGTCGAAAAGGGTGGGCAATGATAAAGCAGGTTACGTTCGGTTTGGCGTTCGTCCTCGCGACGGCCCCAGCTATCGCGCAGCAGCCGGCGACCACGGACAAGGTGGCTGACAAGACGGCCAGCAAGCCGCACCCGAAGATCTGCAAGAGATCGGCCCCGGCGGGGTCGATGATCGAAACGCGTCGTGATTGCCACACGCGAGAGGAATGGAACGAGATGGCGCAATCCGCTCGCGCGACGGGCCAGGATATGGTCGATCGGTCCGCGGCGGGCGGCCACTAAGTAGAGCCTCACGGTCATTATGAACGCCGATGTTACTTCGCGGTTAGACGGCCTGCTGCGCGACGCCGATCGCGCGCAGCGCGCGGGCGACAAGGCTAGGGCTACTGCGGCGTTTCGCGATATTCTGGCGATCGCGCCTGACCATCCGGTTGCGCTCAACGCCCTCGGGATGGCGGCGTTGGGTCGTGACGACCGCGCCGCGGCGGAATATTTCGCGCGGGCAGCGGCCGCCGATCCCGCCGCCGCACCGCTGTGGATGAACCTGGCGAGCGCGCATCGCGGGTTGGGCGATGCCGTGGCGGAACGGACCGCACTGGAGCGCGCGCTGGCGCTCGACCAGCGCAACCTGATGGCGAACGTGCGTCTTGCCGAACTGCACGACCGGACCGGCGATGCGGCCCAGGCGGCGTTCCGCTGGGGCGGGGTGGCGACGATCGTCCAGTCGATGGCGGACCGATCGCCACCGCTCGATCAATTGCTGGCGCGCGCGTCGAACCGTATCGCGTTCCATGCGCGTGCGCTGTCGGACGATGTCGATGCCGCGATGCAGCCACTGCGGGCAGTCGCGGACCCTGCGCAGCGTCGCCGGTTCGATGCGTGCGTCGATGCGATGTTGGGGCGTCGGACGATCTACGCACCCGCGCCGCACGGGATGCATTTCCCGTTCCTCCCGGCCGACGAGTTCTTCGCACGCGACCATTTCGCCTGGCTGGCCGAGTTCGAGGCGGCGACGCCCGTCATCCTCGCCGAACTGAAGGCGTTGCTCGCCGAACCGTCGGCGGGCTTCACGCCTTATGTGGCGATGCCGCTCGGCACGCCGGCCAATCTGTGGAGCCCGCTCGATCGCTCGGACCAGTGGAGTGCACGCTATCTGTGGCGCTACGGTGTCCGCGACGATGCGGTCTGCGCGCGGTGTCCGCAGACCGCGGCGATCCTCGATGCGTTGCCGCTGGCGGATATTCCTGGCCGCGCACCGACCGCATTCTTCTCGGTCCTCAAACCGGGCACGCATTTGCCGCCGCATACGGGGGTCAGCAACATCCGCTCGGTCGTGCACCTGCCGCTGATCGTGCCCGACAAATGCGGCTTCCGCGTCGGCGGTGAGACCCGCGAATGGCGCGTCGGCGAGGCGTTCGTGTTCGACGATACGATCGAGCACGAGGCCTGGAACGACAGCGACACGATCCGGGCCGTCCTGATAGTCGATGTCTGGAACCCCCATCTGACGCGCGACGAGACGACGATGCTGCGCCACCTGTTCGGGTCGCTCGGCAGCAAGCTCGGCAATAGCGGAGACGTTGCCGACTGAAGCCGGTGCCCACGGGCCAACCGCGGCGATGGACTCAGCCCGTGTCGATCGCTGCGCCCTGATAGGTGTCGATGGCTTCGAAGATGTCTGTCAACGCGCCGCGTTCGTCGGCGGCCAGTTCGGGCCGCCAAACCTCGAACAGCAGGACGATCCGGGTTTCCGTGCCGCGGTTCCATGCCTCGTGCTCGAACGAATCGTCGAAGATCAGCATCTCGCCGGCTCGCCACGCGCGCGTTTCGGCCCCCACCCGCAGCGCGCATCCCTCGGGAGCGATCAGCGGTAAATGACAGATCAGTCGTGTGTTGAGCATCCCGTGATGCGGCCGAATGTGCGTGCCCGGCTTCAGCAGCGAAAAGATCGCCATCGGCGAGCGGCCCGCGATGATCGGGATCGGTGCTTGCTCGAGTGCGGCCATCGTATGCGGACAGGAGGATGCGTTGGGTTCCACGCGCTCGCCACCGCGCCATAAATGGAACGCGCTCCAGCTTGGATCGTCGAGCAACGGGTTGGCCGGCGCGGGGCGGTCTGGCGTCGATTGGACATAGGGCGCAAAGCCCTTCTCGGCCGCGACGACGCTTTCCACCTCGGCACGCATGTCTGCGGTCGCGGCCTCCATGGCGGCAACCCACGCGAACTCGTCGCGCTCGAAGAACGCACGCTGCGCAAGCCCGGGAAAATAGAACATCGACGGCTGTTGCAGATACAGTTCACGCCGTCCGAGCAGCAGGTCGAGCGCGTACCGCGTACGCCCTCCCGATACGCCAGCGGCAAGACCCGTCCCCGCCAGCGCATCGCCGAGATGTGCGGCAAACCGTTTCGCGCAATCCGCCAGGAATGCCTCCCCCGCCTTCAGCATCGGCACCAGCACGGGCGCGATCGGGGCATCCGGCAGGGTGGCGACGTTCAGTGCAGTGCGATAGAATGATTGCGCCGCACGCTCGTCGCCGCGTCGGACCTTCAGCGCGGCCATCGTCAACAGCGCAGCCAGGTGGCGTGGTTCTGCTGCCAGGAAATGCACCAGCGCGGTTTCCGCCTCGTCGTCGCGGCCGAGCGACTGTGCGGCTTGTGCGATCAGGAACCAAGGCGCGGGCATGCCCGGTGCCCCGTCGCGTAGAAGGGACAGCGCTTCATAGGCGCGTGCCGCATTACCGTTGCGGAGCGCAGCCATCCCCTCGCGCGCGAGAGTTTCTGCTTGAGGCCGGGTCAGTTGCATTCCTCCAGCGTAACGATGTGGAGGCGGATGCCAAGTGTACGGGGTCTCACCTGGCTTGAGGTGAGGCATGCTCCGGCCCGGGAATGCCACGCGACCACGATGGGCGCATTTCGAGGTGCCATAATCGATCAGGCAACGCGGCGATTAGCGACCTGGAGCGAAGCCAAGGCGGTGACCAGTCCGCGGCCACGCCGTTGGCACAGTCGGCCGTGCTACTGGCGGCGGCTTGCCGATAAATACGGCAGATCCGGAATATGGAAAGACTTGGCTGGGGCGGCAGGGTTCGAACCTGCGCATGGCGGCATCAAAAGCCGCTGCCTTACCACTTGGCGACGCCCCAACAGAGGCGGCCTTATAGCGGGGCAGCGGCGCGTGAAAAGCCCTTGTGGACGTCAATCCGCGAGATGGTGCAGCCAGTTGTTCTCGTCCGGCGCCGTGCCGCGCTGGATAGATACGAGCGCGTCGCGCATCCGCATCGTCAGCGCACCCGGAGCGCCGTCACCGATCGTGAAGTGGCCCTCGGGACTGGCGACGGTGCCGATCGGCGTGACGACCGCCGCAGTACCGCAGGCGAATGCTTCGACCAGACGGCCGCTCGCCGCGTCGGCGCGCCACTGGTCGATCGTGTAGCCTTCCTCGCGGACCGTAATGCCGTTCGCGCGGGCGAGCGTCAGGATCGAGTCGCGGGTGATGCCGGGCAGGATCGTGCCGGTCAGGGCAGGGGTCGCCATGCTGCCGTCGTCGAACACGAAGAAGATGTTCATGCCGCCGAGTTCCTCGACCCAGCGCCGCTCGGCGGCATCGAGGAAGACCACCTGGTCGCAACCGTTGCGGATCGCCTCGGACTGCGCGAGCAGGCTGGCGGCGTAGTTGCCGCCGCACTTGGCAGCACCAGTGCCGCCCTGAGCAGCGCGCGTGTATTGCTGGCTCACCCAGATCGACACGGTGGGGGCGCCGCCCTTGAAATAGGCGCCGACCGACGAGGCGAGCACCATGTAGAGATATTCGGCCGACGGCTTCACGCCAAGGAACACTTCGGAGGCGAACATGAATGGGCGCAGATACAGCGCGCCGCCATCGCTCTCCGGGATCCAGTTCGCGTCGGTCTTTACGAGGCGCTCGACCGATTCGAGGAACAGCTCGGTCGGCAGCTCGGGCATCGCCAGGCGTCGTGCCGAATCCTGGAAACGGCGTGCATTCGCCTCGGGGCGGAACAGCGCGGTGCCGCCATCCGCGAGTCGATACGCCTTCATCCCCTCGAAGATCTCCTGCGCGTAATGCAGCACCGACGACGCCGGATCGATCGTCAGCGGCGCGCGCGCGGTGATGCGCGCGTCATGCCAGCCCTCGGTCTCGCTGTAGCGGATCATCGCCATGTGATCGGTGAAGACCCGTCCAAATCCGGGATCGATAAGCCGCTTCGCCCGCTCGTTCGCCTCGACCGGAGTCGCGTTCGGCTCATGGCGGAAGGCGGAAGACGGCGTAAAAGCTGGAACGGACATCGAAAATCTCTCTCGTTGCGGGTTGCCGACGACTACGGGCGATGTCTAAACCGGTCAACATGTCTGCCACAGCTTCGTCCGCCTCACCCCTGTTCCTTCGCGAACCCGAACTCCGCCGCGGCATGGAGCTGCTGTACTTCGGCTATAGCCACCTGACCCGGTCGATCGACCAGGGTCTTGCCGAAGAGGGGCTGGGCCGCGCGCACCACCGAGCGTTGTATTTCATCGCGCGCAAGCCCGACATGACGGTGAGCGAACTGCTGTCGCTGCTGGCGATCACCAAGCAGTCGCTGGGACGCGTGCTGAACGAACTCGCCGACCGCAAGCTGGTCGAGACGCGGCCGGGCGAACGTGACCGACGGCAGCGGTTGCTGCGGCTTACGGTCGAGGGCTCGAAGATGGAGCGCGAATTGTTCGAGGCCGCGCGGATTCGGATGGCCGAGGCGTATGCGAGCGCCGGGCAGAGCGCGGTATCGGGGTTCTGGGCGGTGCTCGAGGGACTGGTGCCCGAGGCGGACCGTTCGCAGGTGTTCGGCCTGCGCGGCTAGTCGGTTCGCCGGAGGGCAGGCGGACTCACGCGGGACGATTTGGCGTTGACGTCGCTGCAAGGACTGTGGCACTCGGCCGGTCATCGAGAGCCGGTGCAGGATCCGGACCGACAGGCGTAGACCGCCGTTAGCGGGTGTAGCTCAATGGTAGAGCTTTTGCTTCCCAAGCAAGTGACGAGGGTTCGATTCCCTTCACCCGCTCCACGTTTTCGCTGAAATCATGAACGTCGCCGTTCCGCGTCCGCCGTTCTACGACGGATCGGCGAGTTGCGTACGGTTCCTGCCGCCGGATTTCGCCGCGTAGAGCATCATGTCGGCCCGTTCGAGCCAGGCGGTTAGCGTGCTGAAAGATGCGGACAGTTCAGCCACGCCGAAGCTCGCGGTTACGTGGATCGTACCGCCGCCATGGAGCGTCATCGGATGTTCGGCGATGGTATTCCGAAGTCGCTCCGCGACGACGAGGGCTGCCGCGCCGCTGGTTTCCGGCATCAGGAGGGCGAATTCCTCGCCGCCGAGACGACCGAACAGATCGCAAGGGCGTAGCGTGGTTTCGGCAAGGCTGGCGATCTGCTTCAGGACCTGATCGCCGATCGAGTGGCCGTAAGTATCGTTCACCCGCTTGAAATGGTCGACGTCGATCATGATCAGCGAACTTGCCCGCCCGTAGCGAAGCGTACGCTCCATTTCCCGTTGCGCCTGATCCACGAAGCCACGTCGGGTCAACGCGCCGGTAAGGTGATCGACTTGTGCGATCAGCCGCAGTTCGAGTTCGTCGCAAACGATGTTGGCGAAATTGCTCAGGATGGCGATGTCCGCGGGGCTGAACCGTCTGGGCCGGGTATCCATGGCGCACAGCGCCCCGACATTATATCCTTCGGGCGTGCGCAGGGGGATGCCTGCATAGCTCCGCACATAGGGCGGGCCCACGACCAGCGGACTTTCGGCGAACCTCGGGTCGCCCAGCGCGTTTTCGATGATCAACGGGTCGCGTTGCTGGATCGTATGCGTGCAGAAAGATACCGCGCGGGGCGTTTCGCTCTGCTCCATGCCGCGGCGTGCCTTGAACCATTGCCGATCGCGATCGACAAGCGTCACGGTCGCTACGGGTACCGCGAGCACCGTGCGGACGAGCGTGACGATCTTTTCGAACGGCTCTTCGACCGCGGTGTCGAGCACGTCGAGGCGTCGCAAGGCTGCGACCCGGCCATCGTCGTCGTCGAGCAGCAGGGCGTTATCCATGATCCGGTGCCTTCATCATCGCGCGGATTGCTACGGTGAGATCGTCGGCATAGCTGTCGACCAGAGTGCGGATGCTCGCATCGACGACGTCCTCGCCGAGTCCCGCCGCCCGCAGGCTGACGATCAGTTCGGCAAGATGCGCCTGGTGACGCTGTACGCTGGCCAACAACTCCGCGGGGATCTCAAGCGGTTCCGCCACGCTGGGGGTAGGCTGAAGTTGATCGATGCGCACTTTCGGCCCCTCATGGTGGTCCCGAGTCTTTACAACCGAACGGTTAACAGAGCTCAAACGAAGGAGTGCGACACTATGGCAGAACGAAGAGGCTGAGCGGTACCGCATCGATGCGAACGATGACGCGTGCCTTGTGCCACTCGCCAGTACTGGCTCGCGTAAACGACGTGGCGGACCGTCAGGCGGACGTTACGGTCGGCGCATACCAGCCGAGCGCTTGCGAGATCTGCGTTGCGGTGCGCTTCAGCGCGACCAGTGCTTCGTCCGCGGAGATATGCGGAGTCTCGTCGATGACCTCGAGGAACGGGATGGTCAGCGCCGCAACGACGTGGCCGTCAAAGCCGAAAATCGGGCAACTGATGTCGGAAACGCCGCTCATCCGTGCGCTGCGGATCGATTCATAGCCGCGTTCGCGAATGGCGGCGAAGGCGGCGTCGAGCGCGTCGCGGGCCGCCGGGTCCATCGTTTGGTCGAGTATCGTGGATCGGGCATCGTCGGTCATGAAGGCGAGCAGGACGTGACCCGAGCAGTTCGTCGCCAAGGCTATGCTGGTGCCGAGACGGACGGCGAAACCGGTCGGGCCGGGGCTTTCCTGCCGAAGGATGATCAGGCCCGACGTGCCGTTGACGACGACGAGATGGCAGGATTGCATCGCGGTCGCCGCCAAGGTCAGCATCAGCGGCGCGGCGACGTGCGTCAGTTCCTGCGCGGGGGTCGCGCGGTGCGCGGTTTCGAGGAGCTTGTAGGTCACGCGGTAGCGATCGCTGCCGGGATCCTTGTGCAGCCAACCGCGCCGGTCGAGCACGACGATCACGCGGAAGAGTTCGCTGATCGACCGCGCGAGGCGAGCGGCGATTTCGCTGACCGTAAGGCCGTTCGGTTCGCGCGCGAGCAGTTCGATGATGTCGATCGCCTTTTCCAGCGCGGGCGCCGAATAGACGCGCGGACTGGCGCTATTGGTGTCTGGCGGGGGCGGCGGCGAGGGAAGCGGCATGGTCGAAGCTATCGTGATTGCGGGCGCGATCCTTATGCCGCAAGCGCGCGGCGTCGAAACAACAATCTTTCATATCTGAAAGTTGCTGGCGGGGGCGTTGGCTTGCTAGGGGACGTTGCACGCCGCGATTTCGGGATCGATGTGCACAATATGGGAGACTCTGCATGACGATCGCCTCGACGCTCGATTTCCGCGAGGCCGCACGCAAGCGGCTGCCGCGGTTCCTCTTCGAGTATGCCGATGGCGGCTCCTACGCGGAGGCGACGCTCGCGCGCAACGTCAGCGACCTCTCTGGGATCGCGCTACGCCAGCGGGTGTTGCGCGATGTTTCGGATCTCGATCTGTCGACGACGCTGTTCGGCCAGCATCAGGCGTTGCCGGTCGGGCTTGGGCCGGTCGGGATCGCGGGCATGTACCATCGGCGCGGCGAGACGCAGGCGGCGCGGGCTGCGCATGCCGCGGGCGTGCCGTTCTGCCTGTCGACGGTGTCGCTCTGTTCGCTCGGCGAAGTGGTGAAGGCGGCGCCGACCGGGCCGACCTGGTTTCAGCTCTACGTCATTCGCGACCGCGCGTTCATGCGCGATCTGCTTGCCACGGCGAAAGCGGAAGGCGCGAAGGCACTGGTGTTCACGGTCGACATGCCGGTGCCGGGCGCGCGCTACCGCGATCAGCATTCGGGAATGTCGGGGCCGCGCGCGCCGCTGCGCCGGATGTTGCAGGCGATGGGGCGTCCCGGCTGGGCATGGGACGTGGGCTTGCGCGGGCGGCCGCACCAGCTCGGCAATCTGGAGCCGGTGCTGGGCAAGGCGAGCGGGCTGAACGATTACATGGGCTGGCTTGGCAGCAATTTCGATCCGTCGATCGCGTGGAAGGATCTCGAATGGATCCGCGAAGGTTGGGACGGGCCGCTGATCATCAAGGGCATCCTCGACCCCGACGACGCGCGGGAGGCGGCGGCGATCGGTGCGGACGGGATCGTGGTGTCGAACCATGGCGGGCGGCAGCTCGACGGCGTGCTGTCGAGCGCGGCGGCGCTGCCGGCGATCGCGGAGGCGGTGAAGGGACAGCTTACGGTGCTGGCGGATTCGGGCGTGCGGTCGGGGCTCGACGTGGTGCGGATGCTGGCGTTGGGAGCGGATGGCGTGTTGTTGGGGCGGGCATGGCTGTATGCGCTGGCGGCGCGGGGGGAAGCTGGCGTGACGCAATTGCTGACGCTGATCGAGCGGGAGATGCGCGTGGCGATGGCGCTGACGGGGGTGCGGTCGATTGCGGAGATCGACCGGAGTATTCTGGTCTAGTCTTCAACCTCGTGACAAGCATGTTTCCCCGCGAAGGCGGGGACCCAGACTGGGCCCCCGCCTTCGCGGGAGAACAAGGAGGTGGGTGGCGCGCTAGGTTACTCAGTGGATCGTCGGCTGAAGCGCCTCACCCGACAGCGTCCGCCCGGCCTTTACCGCAAACGCCAGTACCACCAGGAAGCACACTGCCGGCACCAGCATCGCGGTATCGATCCCGGCAAGGTCGGAGATATGCCCCATCAGCCCGGTCAGCACCGCGCCACCGATGATCGCCATGATGATCAGCGACGCGCCCGCGCGACGGAGCGGGCCCAGCCCGTCCATGCCGAGCGCGAAGATCGTCGGGAACTGGATCGACATGAACAGGCTGGCGAGCACCAGGGCGTACAACCCGACCTGCCCACCGACGAGACCCGCGACGGCGGCAAGCACGGCGCTGACCACCGCGAAGATCGCGAGCAGGCGAGGGGGTGCGATCTTGCCCATCAGTGCGGTACCGGCGAAGCGGCCGATTCCGAACAGCACGAGGCTGGCGAACAGGTAATCCGCGGCATCGTGCTCGGCCATGCCGGGGACGTTCGCCTGCGCATAGCGGATCGTATAGCTCCAGATGCCGACCTGCGCGCCGACGTAGAAGAACTGTGTTACCGTGGCGAAGATCAGCCGCGGGTGGCGGAACACGTCGACGAACCGCGAGGGTGCGCCGACGGTCTCTTCGGCACGGTGCTCGGGAAAGCGGATCACCGCGGCGGCGACCGCGAACAGCAGCACGACGAGGCCGATCACCAGATACGGCGTCTGCACCGCGACGACTTCGCCGCGATAGAATGCTTCGCGCGCCACTGGGCTCATCGCCGCGACCGCGCTCTCGTCGTGGACGATCGCCGACAGGATGAAATACTTGCCGATCAGCACACCCGCGACGGTACCGACCGGGTTCGCCGCCTGTGCCCAGTTCAGGCGCTTGGCTGCGGTCGTCGGGTCGCCGAGTTCGGTCATCAGCGGGTTCGCCGACGTTTCGAGAAACGCCAGCCCGCACGCGATCACGAACAGCGCGGCGAGGAAATACAGATACTCCCCGTAATGCGCCGCGGGATAGAAGAGCAGCGCCCCCGCCGCATACAGCACCAGCCCGGTGACGATCGCGGTCTTGTAGCCCTTCGCGCGCGTCACTAGCGCGGCCGGCACCGCGAGCAGGAAATAGCCCATGTAGAAGGCCTGCTGGACGAAGCTCGTTTGGAAATCGGTGAGGGTGAACGCCTTCTTGAACTGCGCGATCAGGATGTCGTTGAGGTTGTTCGCCATCCCCCAGAGGAAGAACAGCGCGACCGTCAGCACGATCGCCGGCACATATTTCCTGTCGGCGGTCGTTCCGCTCATGATCCACTCCTGATTATGTTTATGTTTGTCAGTCTATCGCGCGGTCGAGATGGGTGTAGCCACCATCGACGTAGAGCCACTGCCCAGTGGTGTGGCTTGCCCGGTCGGACAGCAGGAAGACCACCGTGTCGGCGATCTCGCGATCCTCGGTCATGCGGTGGCCGAGCGGTATCCGCGACACGATGCCGTCGAGCTTGGCCTGCGGATCGTCGAACGTATCGATCCAGCGCCTGTAGAGCGGCGTCATCACTTCGGCCGGGATCACCGCATTGACGCGGATCCCGTCGCCCCGCAGCGCGACCGCCCATTCGCGGGTCAGCGCAAGCTGCGCGCCCTTCGCGGCGGCGTACGCGCTGGTGTCGCCCTGACCTGTGACTGCCGTCTTCGACGAGATGTTGACGATCGCGCCGCCGGTCTTGCGCAGATGCGGCACCGCGTGATGCGCCATCGCGAAATAATGCACGAGGTTCTGGTCGAGCGAGGCGCGGAATTCAGCCGGCGTTCGGTCCAGCCCGATATTGTCGTTGGCACCGGCATTGTTCACCAGCCCGTCGATCCGGCCATAGCGTGCGACCGCCGCTTCGACCGCCGCCGCGCACGCGGCGTCGTTAGACAATTCGGTCGCGACGAACAGATGCTCGGCCGCGAAGTCCTCGGGTGCGCTGCGCGACACGATCACCGGGATCGCGCCTTCCTCGGCCAGCCCGCGGGCGATGGCGAGGCCGATACCGGCCCCGCCACCCGTGACGATCACGACCTTGCCGTCCAGCCCCAGCTTCATCCCGCGAACCGATAGTCGATCAGCGACTGCGGCTTCATCTCGATCGAATAGCCCGGCAGCGTCGGCGGCATGTACGCGGCATCGCGGATCACGCAGGGGTCGACGAAATGCTCGTGGAGATGGTCGACATACTCGATCACGCGCCCCTCCTTGGTCCCGGAGAAGCAGAGATAGTCGATCATCGAGAGATGCTGGACATATTCGCACAGCCCGACGCCGCCCGCATGCGGACACACCGGCAGGTCGTACCGGGCCGCCAGCAACAGCACCGCGAGCACTTCATTGACGCCGCCCAGACGGCAGCTGTCGATCTGCACGACGTCGATCGCGCCCGCCGCCATGAACTGTTTGAACATGATGCGGTTCTGGCACATCTCGCCGGTCGCGACCTTCACCTCGCCGATCGCGTTGCGGATCGCCTGGTGGCCGAGGATATCGTCGGGGCTGGTCGGTTCCTCGATGAACCACGGCTTGGCGAAGGCGAGTGCGTTAACCCACTCGATCGCCTGCGGGACGTCCCACACCTGGTTCGCATCGATCATCAGCTTCCGGTCGGGCCCGAGCACTTCGCGCGCGATCGTCAGGCGACGGATGTCGTCCGCGAGATCGCGACCGACCTTCAGCTTGATATAATCGAAGCCGGCATCGACCGCCTCCTGCGCGAGCCGACGCAACTTGTCGTCGGGATAACCGAGCCAGCCCGCGGACGTGGTGTAGCAGGGGAAGCCGGTCGCCTCGAGATCGGCGATCCGCGCTGCCTTGCCCTCCGCGCGCTTCGTCAGCAGCGTGAGCGCGTCTTCCGGCGTGATCGCGTCGGTCAGGTATCGGAAGTCGATCGTCCGGACCAATTCCTCGGGGGTCATGTCCGCGACGAGCCGCCAGACGGGCTTGCCGACCGCCTTCGCCCACAAATCCCAGATCGCATTGACGACCGCGCCGGTCGCGAGGTGGATCGCGCCCTTGTCGGGGCCGATCCAACGCAACTGGCTGTCGCCGGTCAGATGCCGCCACATCCGCCCCGGATTCTCGATGATCCAGTCGAGGTCGAGCCCGATGACGAGATGCCGCATCGCCTCGATCGCCGCGACGCAGATGTCGTTGCCGCGACCGATCGTGAAGGTCAGGCCGTGACCTTCGAGCCCATCCGTATCCGTGTCCAGCACGACATAGGCGGCCGAGTAGTCCGGATCGGGGTTCATCGCGTCGGACCCGTCGAGCCCCGCGCTGGTCGGGAAACGAAGGTCGATCGTCCGCAGGCCGGTGATGGTCGTCACGCGGCGGCGACCATCGTCTGAGTCTGCTCGCCGAGGCCGTCGATGCCCAGGCGGACGGTCTGGCCTGCACGCAAATACACCGGCGGCTTCTGGCCTAGGCCGACGCCCTTGGGCGTACCCGTCGAGATGATGTCGCCGGCTTCGAGCGTGCAGAAGTCGCTAAGGTAGGAGACGATCGTCGCGACGTCGAAGATCATGTTGGCGGTGGTGCCGTCCTGATACCGATGGCCGTCGACTTCGAGCCACAGACCCAGCTTTTGGGGATCGCCGACCTCGTCCGCGGTGACGAGCCAGGGACCGATCGGCCCGAACGTATCGCAGCCCTTGCCCTTGTCCCACGTACCGCCGCGCTCGAGCTGGAACGCGCGCTCGGACACGTCGTGGACGACGCAATAGCCGGCGACGTGCGACAGCGCGTCTTTCTTGGCGATGTGGCGGCCGGGCGTACCGATGACGACGCCGAGTTCGACCTCCCAGTCGGTCTTCTCCGAGCCGCGCGGGATCTCGACGTCGTCGTTCGGGCCCTGGATGGCGCTGGTCCATTTGCCGAACACGACCGGCTCGGCGGGGAGGTCCATGTTGCTCTCGGCGGCGTGGTCCGAATAGTTCAGGCCGATGCAGATGAACTTGCCGGTGCGCGTGACGCATGGTCCGATCCGAGGCGCGCCGTCGACCTTGGGCAAGGTCGTCACGTCGAGCGCGGCGATTTTCGCGAGCCCCTCGGGCGACAGCAGTTCACCGGCGATATCGCCGAGGTCCGCGGGCAGCGCGCGGATCGCGCCGTCCTGATCGAGGATGCCGGGCTTTTCCTGGCCGCGCGGGCCGTAACGCAATAATTTCATCGGATGATCCTTAGTTGACCCAGCCGCCGTCGATCACGTGGACCGCGCCGGTGGTGAAGCTCGATTCGTCGCTGGCGAGATACAGGAACAGCGCGGCGATCTCTTCGGCGCGGCCCAGCCGGCCCATCGGCTGGCGCGCGACGAACGCGGCGTCGGCCTCGCTCACGGAAATGCCCTGCGTCCCTGCCTGCGAGACGATGCGTTCGCGCAAGGACGGTGTCTCGATCGTCCCCGGGCACACACAGTTGCAGCGGATCCCGCGACCGACGAAATCGGCCGCAACGGCCTTGGTCAGCCCAACCACCGCCGCCTTCGACGCGCCATAGGCGTAGCGGTTGGGGATGCCCTTCACGCTCGACGCGATGCTGCTCATGTTGACGATCGCGCCGCCGCCGCGCGCGAGCATGCCGGGCAGGAACGCGCGGGTCATGCGGTGCATAGCGTGGACGTTGAGGTCGAACGACAGCATCCAGTCGTCGTCGCTACCTTGCAGGATGTCGCCCGCCGCGACGAAGCCGGCGACGTTGGCGAGAATGTCGATGTCGCCGATCGTGGCGGGCAGTGCGGCGATCGCGTCGGCGTCGAGCAGGTCAACGACGAGACGTTCGACGCCGTCGATCGCCTGCAGCGCATCGCCGTCGCGGTCGAGCGCGAAGACCCGTGCGCCCTCGTCACGGAAGCGTTCTGCGGTGGCGCGGCCGATGCCTTGTGCCGCCGCGGTCACTACCGCGGTCTTGCCGGACAGTCTCATTCCATCTCCTGCGCGTCATTGTGCGTTTCGGTGGTTTTATTAGTCAAAGTGACTTTTGAAAAGGGGCGGCGGCGCTATTGTTGCGGGAGTACGCCGTATCGAAGGAGTTTCCGTGACGTATCGCATCGTGACCGCACTGGACCTCGTCGACGACGCAGCCCTGATCGCCGCTTATCGCGAACGACACTCACCGGGTGCCGTGTGGCCCGAGGTCGTGCGCGACATCGTCCAGCGGGGGTACCAAGAGATGGAGATCTGGCAGGTTGCCGACCGGCTCGTGATGATTGCCGAGGTCGAGGACGATTTTCCACGCGCGGCCGACCCGGCGTTGCAGCCGGTCGTCGCGTCTTGGGAGACCGCGATGGACGTGTATCAGAAGCCGATCGAGGCGACCGGGCCGAAATGGGCGGTGATGGAGCGGATATTCTCGCTCGCGGATCAGACCGCCGGCTGATCCTTTTCCCGGTTGATGCCGTTAGGGCGTGAGCGTCACGAAGCTGTCCATCACGCGCTTGCGGCCCGACTGTTCGAAGTCGATCTCCAGCTTGTTGCCTTCGATCTCTGCAATCAGCCCGTAGCCGAACTTCTGATGGAACACGCGCATGCCGAGCGAGAGGTCGTCGCGGCCCTTGTTGCCGAGGCTGATCGCGCTGGAGCGGCTTTCGACGACGCGCGCGGGCTTGGTGGAGAAGGTGCTGCCGGTACCCGACGCGCGCTGCCAGCCGGGACCGCGACCGGTGCCGCGCGCGACGTCGGCGAACGGATCGGCCCGGTCGGACCAGTTGGCCTGCCAGAGGCTCGCGCCGCCGGACATCGTGGTTTCTGTGTTGATGTGCTCGGCGGGAAGTTCGGCGACGAAGCGCGAGGGGATCGACGAGTTCCACTGGCCGTAGATGCGACGGTTGGCGGCGTGGATGATGACCGCAAGCCGGCGGGCACGCGTGATCGCGACATAGGCCAGGCGGCGTTCCTCTTCGAGGCTCTTCACGCCGCCTTCGTCCAAGGAGCGCTGCGACGGGAACAGGCCTTCCTCCCAGCCAACCAGGAAGACGGTGTCGTATTCCAGGCCCTTGGCTGCATGGATGGTCATGATCGTGACCTGCGGATCCTGCGCGCCGCCCTCGTTGTCCATCACCAGCGACACGTGTTCGAGGAACGCGCCGAGCGAGTCGTATTCCTCCATCGCGCGGACGAGTTCGCTGAGGTTCTCCAGGCGGCCGGTCGCCTCGACCGATTTCTCGGCCTGGTACATCGCCGTGTAGCCGCTTTCGTCGAGCAACTGACGCGCGAGTTCGGCGTGCGGCAGGCTGGTCGCCATGTCGCGCCAGCGGGCGATGTCGCCGACCAGGCGGCCGAGCGACTTCTTGGCCGCGCCGGTCAGTTCGTCGGTGTCGAGGATGCGCGCGGCGGCGGTGGTCAGCGGCGTGCCGGTGGCGCGCGCGAGCTGGTGGATGCGCGCGACCGCCTTGTCGCCGAGCCCGCGCTTGGGGACATTGACGATGCGTTCGAAGGCGAGATCGTCCGCGGGCTGATTGACGACGCGCAGATACGCCAGCGCGTCGCGGATTTCGGCGCGTTCGTAGAAGCGGAAGCCACCGACGATCTTGTACGGCATGCCGACCGCGATGAAGCGGTCCTCGAACTCGCGCGTCTGGTGCTGCGCGCGGACCAGGATCGCGACCTCGTCGAGGCTCTTTCCCGAGCGGCGGACGATGTCGATCTCCTCGCCGACCCGGCGCGCTTCCTCGGGGCCGTCCCAGACGCCTATGACCTTCACCTTCTCGCCGACGTCGCGCTCGGTCCAGAGCTGCTTGCCGAGCCGTCCGCCGTTGTTGGCGATCACGCCCGATGCCGCGCCGAGGATATGCGGCGTGCTGCGGTAGTTCTGTTCGAGGCGGATGACCTTCGCGCCCGGAAAATCGCGCTCGAACTTCAGGATGTTCTCGACCTGCGCACCGCGCCACGAATAGATCGACTGATCGTCGTCGCCGACGCAGGCGATGTTCTTACGCTCCTGCGCGAGCAGCCGCAGCCAGAGATATTGCGACGAGTTGGTGTCCTGATACTCGTCGACCATGATGTATTTGAAGCGCTGCTGATACTGCGCGAGCACGTCGCGGTGCGTCTTAAGGATGACCAGCATATGGAGCAGCAGGTCGCCGAAATCGCAGGCGTTGAGCGCGATCAGGCGCGCCTGATATTGCTGGTACAGTTCGCCGCCGCGGCCATTGGCGTAACGCTCGGACTCTCCCGCATCGATGTCGGCGGGGACGAGGCCCTTGTTCTTCCACTGGTCGATCAGCCCCGCGAGGCTGCGCGTCGGAAAGCGCTTCTCGTCGATGTCCGCGGCGAGGATCAGCTGCTTGAGCAGCCGCAACTGATCGTCGGTATCGAGGATCGTGAAGTTCGATTGCAGCCCGACCAGCTCGGCGTGGCGGCGCAGCATCTTCGCGGCGATCGCGTGGAACGTGCCGAGCCACGGCATGCCCTCGACCGCATCGCCGACCAGCCGCCCGACCCGCTCGCGCATCTCGCGCGCGGCCTTGTTGGTGAAGGTGACGCTGAGGATCTCCGACGGCCACGCCTTCTTGGTGAAAATCAAGTGCGCGAGCCGTGCGGTCAGCGCCGCGGTCTTGCCCGTGCCGGCGCCGGCGATGATCAGGACGGGCCCGTCGGTGGTCAGCACCGCCTCGCGCTGCGGCGGGTTGAGACCGCGCAGATAGGGAGGCTCTGCTTGCGGCGCGGACGTTTGGGCGATCTGGTTCACCGGTGAACAGGTAGGGAACGGGGGGCGAAGGGGCAAGCGGGTATGGCTTGCGCGGTTCGACGATACGTGGAACAAGTTGAGAACATAGAGGGAGGCGGGCATGCTGGCGGGACGATGTCATTGCGGAGCGATCAGCTATGTCGCGGAGGGCGAGCCCGAGCATCACGCGCTGTGCCATTGCGGCGATTGCCGGCGAAGCGCGGGTGCGCCGATGGTAGGCTGGATCGCATACAGGTCCGAGCAGGTGACCATCTCGGGCGATCCGGTGACGTATGAATCGTCGGCGAGCGGTCGGCGTCAATTCTGCGGACGGTGCGGGACGGGACTATTCTATACCAATGCCGAGTATCTGCCGGGGATCATCGACGTCCAATCCTGTACGCTGGACGATCCCGAGGCGGTCGCGCCGGGTGCGCATATCCAGGTAGCCGACCGATTGGCGTGGATGGCGGATGTGGCCGCTTTGCCTGCGTTCGAGCGATATCCGGGGATGTGACCTAGCGCCTCATCTAGAGTTTCGGTGCGTCGTCGGACCGTCGCCAAACCGTCGCGCGAGCGTAACGAACCACGGGTAGGAGATGCGCAGCGACGTGGTTCGTGGTCGGAGATGCCGCACTCAGAAAGGCGTCCCGACGCGCTGGCGCCGTCGCCCGCGGGCATAGCTTGCGGACCGCAGGACCATTTGAGGAACATCATCATGAAGCTTTTCATCAGCGTCGCTTCGGCGGCGATCGTCGGCGCTTGCCTGTTTTCTACGGTCGCTTCGGCGAGTTCCGGGCGCGAGCCGGTATCGGTCCGCGTGTCGCGCGCCGGGCTCGACCTGACCAGCGACGTCGGGCGCACCGCGTTCCAGCGCCGGCTACATTCGGCGATCACAAGCGCTTGCCAGTCGCACGGTGCCGGCCTCGCGGCGCTCGCCGACGCGCAGCAGTGCCGCAAGGAAATGACCGCGGATGCGGACGTGAAGATGGCCACATTGTTCGGGCGCAATGGCATGCAGCTCGCCAGCATCGGTGAAGCTCGGTGAATTAACTTACTCACGTCCGACGTAGTCGGTTCCGAACTTCCTCCCCCGCAAGGGGGAGGTAGCGCGAAGCGACGGAGGGGGAGGACACGGAACGCACGTTGTCCTCTGCCTCCCCCTCCGTCTGGCGAGGGCCAGCCACCTCCCCCTGGCGGGGGAGGATTGTAGAGAGCGACGTCCCAAATAGGGTCGAACGATCGCTTGATTTACATCTGTCATAAGATTGTCATCGTAAGGGCCGACTGCACATTCCTATGGCAACCTCCACATTTGCACCCGATGCGGTGACGGCTGATTCGAGCGCTACCGCTGCGCCGCATACCGGTCCCAAGCTCGATCATTCGCTGCATCCGTCCGGGCGCTGGATCTTCCTCGCCGTGCTGATCGGCGGGCTTGCCTATGCCGGGTTCAGCATCGCGTTCGACACCGCGCAGGTCGGCGAAAGCCTGGCGGGCGGAGCGTTCGCGTTCCTTGCGCTGGCGCTGCTGATCGCGCTCGGGTTCGAGTTCGTGAACGGATTCCACGACACCGCCAATGCGGTCGCCACCGTCATCTACACGCACTCGATGCCCGCACCGCTCGCGGTCGTGTGGTCGGGGTTCTTCAACTTCCTTGGCGTGATGTTGTCGTCGGGCGCGGTGGCGTATTCGATCGTCACGTTGCTGCCGGTCGACCTGATCCTCAACGTCGGCAGCGTCGGCGGGTTCGCGATGATCTTCGCGCTGCTGCTCGCGGCGATCCTGTGGAACCTCGCGACATGGGCGGTCGGGCTGCCCAATTCGTCGAGCCACGCCCTGATCGGCTCGATCCTAGGCGTCGGGCTCGCCAACCAACTGATCAACGGCGGCGGTGCGGATGGCACGTCGGGCGTCGACATGGTGCAGGTCTGGAAAGTTCTCTCTGCGCTGGCATTCAGCCCGATCGTCGGCTTCGTCGGCGCGCTGTTGCTGTTGCTCGTGATGAAGCGCTTCCTGCGCGATAAGAAGCTGTACGAGGCGCCCGAGGGCCAGACGCCGCCGCCGCGCGGCATCCGTGCGCTGCTGATCGGCACCTGCACCGCGGTCAGCTTTGCGCATGGCAGCAATGACGGGCAGAAGGGCATGGGGCTGATCATGCTCATCCTGATCGGCTGCGCGCCGACCGCCTACGCGCTGAACCGGACGATGCCTGAGAGCGCGATGCCGGCGTTCGTGCAAAGCGCGCAGGCGGCATCGGCCGCTTACCGCGCGCATGCCGACGGCGCGCCGGCCGACGTCGCTACGTCGCGTGCGCAGGTCACCAAGGCGCTGAAGAGCAAGCATGTCGCCGACCCGGTCATCTATGGCGCGCTGGCGACGTTGTCGGACGACGTGTCGAGCCGGATCGAAAGCTATGGGTCGCTGGGGAAAGTGCCCGCCGCGGCGACGCCGAACCTGCGCAACGACATGTACCTCGTGCTCGATACGACCAAGCTGATCGCCGAGGACAAGTCCGCGCAGAGCCGCTTCACCGCGCAGGAGATCACGACGCTCAAGAGCTATAATAGCGGGCTCGAGCAGGGCACGCGCTATATCCCGACCTGGGTGAAGGTCACCGTCGCGCTGGCGCTGGGGCTGGGGACGATGGTCGGATGGAAGCGGATCGTCGTCACCGTCGGCGAGCGGATCGGCAAGACGCATTTGACCTATGGCATGGGCGCGTCGGCCGAACTGGTCGCGGCGGCGACGATCCTGCTGGCGGTGAAATACGGCATGCCGGTGTCGACCACGCACATCCTGTCCTCGGGTGTGGCCGGTGCGAGCGTTGCGAACGGCGCCGGGTTGCAGCGTCGGACCGTGATGAACATGGCGCTGGCATGGGTGATGACGCTGCCGGTGGCGATGCTGCTGTCGGGCGGGCTGTACTGGCTGCTGCTGACGCTGGCGCATTCGTTCGGGTATTGAGCTTCTTATATCCTCCCCTGTGAGGGGAGGTGGCTGGCGCTTGCCAGACGGAGGGGTGGGGTCCTCAACTTAGGGCGGATACCCCTCCGTCAGTCCCTATGGGCCTGCCACCTCCCCCGATGGGGGAGGATTTGGATCAGGCGGAACCGGTCCCTCACGCCGCGGGTTGCCGGAGCCATGCGATTACGATGCTCGATCTGTGGGAACTGGGACTGGCTCGTGCGCGAGGACTGGTTCGAGTGTAGCCACTGCCGCCTGCTTGTTCGCGACGTGAGCGAGGTCGGTGCGGTTGCCGACGAGATCTTCGCGCGGTTGGGAAGTGGGCTTGTCTACCTACAGCGCGATCCAGCCGAGCGATGGATGCTGGACCCGGCGGGCTTGCGGAACGCGGCGTGGCGGTTTGGGTTCGAGGTGGAACCGGTCGCCGTTGCGCGGGGCGATGTCCGCTTTCTCCCTGATTATCGCCTAGCCCAGGCGCATTCGGCTCCCGCGACGACTGTGCCGCACGCGATAGGGCTCGGCATCATGGCGCGGCCCGCCGACGCGAACGACATCGTCGAGATCGCCACACACTATCGTACTGCGTTTGCCCGTATCGTCGTCCTGCTCGACGGCACGGCAGACGAAGCAGGGGAAATCGCAGCGCGGGTCCCGTGGATCGAGGTCGCCCATCATCCCCTCTCCGGCGACTTCGCCGCGCAACGCAACCGCCTCCAGGACATGATGCAAACCCGCTGGGTGTTGCAGATCGATACCGACGAGCGCCCCGACGACGCGTTGCTCGACGCGCTCGGCTGGCTGGTCGCGGCGGCAGATCGCGACGGGTTGCGCTCGCTCGGCCTGCCGCGCCGCAACCTCGTCGACGGGGTGCAGTCCGCGTCCTATCCCGATATCCAGTACCGCCTCAACCGTAGCGATATCCGTTTTTCCGGCCGCGTCCACGAGCGTCCGGTCGTACCGTTCGTCGAGAGTTCGCTGGCACTGGCCGGTGCGCTCGAACATCGGCTCGACGGCGAGCGCGTGCGCGAGCGGACGCGGATCTACGAGGCGATGTCGACCGGCGCGGGCAGGCCGGAGGACGAGGCGTTGCTGCTCGCCCCCTTCGATCCTATCGCGGTGCGATAGACCGCGGTGGTCTGCGCGGACAGGGTATCGCGCGTGAACATCCCCGACGCACGCCGGCTCGCCGCGGCGTAATGCGCACGCAAGGCCGGGTCCTCGATCAGCCGCTGGACCTGCGTGGCCAGGTCGTCGCCGGTGCAGGTCTTGGCCAGCAATCCGGCGCCGCTCTCGCCAATGAACAGCCGTGCGCTTGGGTCCTCAGCGCAGGCGACGACCGGTCGGCCGAACATCATTGCTTCCTGGTACACCAGCCCGAAGCTCTCGTAGCGTGAGGGTGCGACGATGACGTGAGCCGCGCTCATCAGGTCGTGCAACGTCGGTTCGTCGACCCGGTGATGGCAACGCAGTCGCGCTCGCGCGGTGGACGGAAGCGCCTTCAAATCGTCCGCATGCACGCCAACGATCGTGAGGCGGAAATCGCGCATCCCGGCATCCGCACGCCGGGCGAGGATCCTCAGCGCCATGATCAATGCATCGAACCCTTTGCGATGCTCGTCCCGCCCGACGAACAGCAGTTCGATGGGCTGGTCCTCGGGAACATCGTCGGGATACACCGCGGCCGTTCCTCGCGCCACGATCTCCGGCGGCAGGCTGAGGCCGATGACCGCGTGATGCCCCGCTGGTCCTGGAGCTTCGACGCCGTACAATGCTGCGATCTTCTCGCCGTGAAGCTGCGTGTTGGAGATCAGCGCCTTGCTGAAGCGCGCTGCGATCCGCTCCGCGAGCATGCCCGCACGCCGATCGAACCGGTCGCGGAGGCTCGTTACCGTCTCCGCCGACGTCGCTGCCGGGGTCGAGTTTCGCGTAACCAACGGCGCAGGACCGGTGAGTGCGATCGCCAGTCCTGGCGCATACCAGTTGGTCGCCTCGACCACGTCGAACGGCTCGCGACGGTGCTCGCGTGCGACTGCCCGCCGGAACGCGAACGGCGCAACCAGATGCCCGATCCCCGCAATCTTGCGCAGGCGCGCGGCGAACGATCCCTCGCGCAGACCGCAACCGCTGACCGTAACCCGGCCGTCGTGGCTGTCTTCGCGACGGTCCATAGTGAAGACACAGACGTCATTGCCAGATTGTGCCAACGACTGCGCGATCTCGCGCGCGGCGCGAGTAAGTCCGCTCTTTTCAGGAGGATAGGCCCAAGTGAGTAGAGCAATCCTCACAGCGATCGCTCACCGAGCGAACAAGGCGCCGCAGGGAACGTGATAACCTGCGTCAATACCGGCATGTAAAGTATCATCGGCCCGGAACTCGGCAACCCCGTGAGCGGTTCCTTACGTGAATTGCAGATGAACGGGGGAAGGGTGTTCGTACTACATATCGCGTTGCAGGGGTGTTTACGCGCAACCGACGTCGAATACGGAATCACCGCGGATACCGGGGGCCATATCCGGTACCTTCTCGATCTCGTCGCTGCCAGCGGCCGCAATCCGGCAATCGACCGGATGGAAATCGTTACCCGCGCATTCCATCATGCGGCGTATGCCGAATGCTATGCCGAGCCGATCGAGACGATAGACGGGACAACGCGTATCGTCCGATTGCTGACCGCGTCCAATACGTATCTCGTCAAGGAAGACCTGTGGACCGAGCATGATAGCCTGGTCGAAGCTCTGGTGGCACACATCGCGACGCTCGATCGCGCGCCCGACGTCATGCACGCGCACTACGCCGATGCCGGACTGATCGCGGCGCGCGTTTCTGCACGGACCGGCATCCCCTATGTCTTCACCGCGCATTCGCTGGGCCGGGTGAAGTTGGCCGCGTTCGACCGTGATTGCGCGGAAACCGCGGGTCTCGATCGCCGGATCGCGATCGAAGAGGAAGCCATTGCCGGTGCTGCCGCGATCATAGCGTCATCGCGCGACGAGGCCGAAGTCCAGTATGCCGATTATGATGCGTATGATCCCGGCCGCATCCGCGTGTTCGCGCCGGGTAGCGACCTGAAGCAGTTCGCGAATTGCGGCACCGATGCCCGTGTCGATGCGCTGATCAATCGTTTCCTGGACGATCCCGCCAAGCCGGTAATCCTCGCGATTGCTCGCCCGGTGACCAAGAAGAACCTCGCGGCGCTCGTTCACGCTTATGGCCGATCACCCGCGCTGCAGGCCGCGGCGAACCTCGTGATCCTGGCAGGCACGCGCGACGACAGTGCGACGCTGGAGCCCGAGATCCGCGACAACATCGCCGAGCTGTTGCAGTTGATCGACCGCTACGACCTGTACGGCAAGGTCGCCTATCCGAAACAGCACCGGCCGGACGATATCGCCGCGGTCTATGCCCATGCCCGTACCCGGCGCGGCGTCTTCGTCAATCCGGCGCTCAACGAACCGTTCGGGCTGACATTGCTCGAAGCGGCGGCGAGCGGGTTGCCCGTGGTTGCGACCGACAGCGGTGGTCCGAACGATATCGTCGAGACCTGCGGCAACGGCATTCTCGTCGATCCGCGTTCGCCTAGCGCCATCACAGATGCGATCCTGAAGATACTAGACGATCCGGCACTGTGGTCGCGCTACTCAGCGGCAGGATCGGTAGCGATCCGCGCCTATGACTGGGACCGGCACGTACAGCTTTATACCGGGTTGCTCGCAGAGGTCGTGAACGCCGCGCCTGCGGTCACGGACCGGAAGCCGGAATTGTTGCTGGTGTCGGATATCGACGGAACGCTGCTCGGCTGTGCAAAAGGCGTCGACGATTTCACTGCGTGGCACGATGCGCAGACGGACGTCGCCTTCGCGATCGCTACCGGGCGCAGCTTCCACAGCGCGATGGCGGTGCTCGGGCAGCATGATGCACCGCGCCCCGAAATCCTGATCACCTCGGTCGGCTCGGAGATCTATTACCGGACGGTGCGCGGGGCCGTGTACGACCGCGATACTGAATGGGACGGGATCATCGCCGCCGGCTGGGACCGGGAGGCGGTTGCTGCACTGATCGGGCAACATGCCGGACTGACGCCGCAGAGCCCGCTCGAACAACGCCGGTTCAAGCTCAGCTATTTCGCCGATGGCGACATGGCGGCGGCCGAGCGGGTGCGCGCGTTGTTGGCGGAACATGGCCATAGCTGTTCGATCATCCAGAGCCACGGCCGCTATCTCGACATCCTGCCGCATGCCGCATCGAAGGGTACTGCGGTCGAGCATGTCCGTCGTCGCCTCGGTCTCGAACCGCGACAGGTGATCGTCGCGGGCGACAGCGGCAACGATGTCGAGATGCTGCGATCGTCGCGTCACGCGATCATCGTCGGCAATTATTCGGATGGCCTGGGATCGCGGGCAGACTTGGCGCACGGCTATGTCGCGATCGGCCATCATGCGCGCGGCGTGATCGAAGGCGTGGCGTTCTTCCGCGATGCCGCCGCCGGGATCGACGTCGAGGGAATCAGGAAAGCATCGTGACGTCCTCGACGGTCAGCGTGCTGACGCTGGTACGCGGACGCCGCGCGCATCTGGTGAACCTGATCGCCGGCCTCAACGCAGCGACGCGCAAGCCGGACGAACTCGTGATCGCGTACATGCAGGACGCGCCGCACGCCGATCTCCCGCCGACCGACTTTCCGGTGCACGCAGTGTTCGTCGAGGGTGGCGCGATGCCGTTGGCGGCGGCGCGCAACCGTGCGGCGGCGGCTGCGAGTGGGGATCAGTTGATCTTCCTGGATGTCGATTGCCTCCCTGCGCCGACGTTGGTCGAGCGCTACGCGGCTACGGCGATCGAGCCGGGCGGTATTCGGTTGGGCGAGGTGCTGTATCTCCCTGCCGGCGCGCTGGATGCCGGGTTGGACTGGGACAGGCTCGACCGGGTCGGCGTGCGTCATCCCGCCAAGCCGCCGATCGCATCTGATGAAATACGGCCGACACCTAGCCATGGTGAGCTTTGGGGCCTGTCGTTCGCGATCTCTGCGGCGGACTGGGCGCGGGCAGGGGGGATGGACGAGCGCTATGTCGGCTATGGCGGCGAGGAAACCGACTTTGCCGCACGGCTCGAGCGCGCCGGCGTGCCGATGTGGTGGGTCGGCGGTGCGCGGGCGTATCACCAGCATCATGTCGTCCACACGCCGGCCTACCAGCATTTCGACGCGATCGTCCGCAATGCGCGGTTGTTTCGCGGCACTTGGGGGCGGTGGTGCATGGACTATTGGCTGGGGCATTTCGCCGAGCGCGGGCTGATCGCCTGGGATGCGGATGCGATTACGGTGTTGCGGGGGCCTACCGCGGACGAGGTGGCCGCGTCGAGGATGCCGCCGGAGGTTTTGTTTAGCTGAGATGCTGCGGAAGCGCTCGTAAGCCAAGCCCTGCGAGATGACCTTCCAACATTTCCATCCTCCCCCGCCAGGGGGAGGTGGCACCGAAGGTGACGGTGGGGGAGGGCACGAAACGGTGGTTGGCTTACCTCCCCCTCCGTCTGGCAAGTGCCAGCCACCCCCCCCCTGGCGGGGGAGGATCGACAGGGCGCGATTCTAACCTGCGGCCCAAAGCGAAACCGCCAGTCCTTCCAGATAGTCCGCGGCGACTTTGGCTGCATCCGCGTCGTACAGGTCGGCGAGCGCGACAGGATCGAGCGCCTTCGCGGCGTCGAGTATCCCCCGCCACGGTGCCAGCGCCCCCGGCCATGACGGCAGCGCGACCGCAGCGCCAAGCTCCGCCAGCCGCTCCGCCTTGCGGGTCTGTTCGCCGAAATACCGCCATTCGGGCGCGCAGACATAAGGCCGACTGACGCGTGCGATCTCATGCACGGTGTTGTCGCCGGCCGAGGCTATGACGACGTCGGCGGCGGCGATGTGGTCGGTGACGCCGGGGACCCAGCCAAGCTCGACGAGATTGCCGAAGTCGGTCTCATGTCCCTCGCGGTGGACCGGCCCGAGCACAAGCCACAGCGCATCCGGCACCGCGCGCGCCGCCATCGTCAGCGGCGCGTAGGGCGTGCCTGCGCCGCCGCCACCGGTAAGGACGACGATGATCTCCTTGGCCGGATCGAGGCCGAGTTTCGCGCGCGCCTCGGTCTTGGTCAGGACGGGGTCGACCGTCGTGCACAGGCCGCCGGCGTAGCACGTGTTGGCGCGCACCCAGTCCGGCGTATCCGCCTGTTCGAGCGCCTCCCCGAAGGGTGCGAGCAGGCCGACGCTTGCCTGGTAGGCGCCCAAGTGACCCGGATCGAGCCGGTCGCCGTGCATCCGGATGCTGATCGCGGGCACGCTCGCGATCCGGGCGAGCAATGCGATCTCGGCGGAGACGTCGACCACGAACAGCGCCGGATCGACGTCGTCGAGATGGTCGATGATCGTCCGCATCGTCGCCCGCGTCTTCGCAACGCCGAGCGGAACGCAGTGCATCACCTCGGGCGTCGCCTGAGCGAACAGGCCGGGCGTCGGCACCGGTGCGCCGATCATGTCGGGCAGCGCGGCGATCGTGATCGGCCGCTCGAAGCCGTCGAACAGCGAAGGCTTGGCGGTCAGGATCGTCACCGCGCGCTCGGCCGGCAGCTCGCGGATGATCGCCATCGCACGGTTGGCGTGGCCGCGACCCTGGTGATGGATGAAGAACGTGATCGGCTTGGTCATGCCGAACGTTGTACCGATCCGGCCTCCGAAGGCGATTGATATCGATCAGCATAGTTCGCGCTCAGTCCGAACGCAGCCTCGACCTCGGGATCGAGCCACGCGGCGATATGGGCGGCGTCGGCGGCCGCGAGTTCGGGATAGACCGTTGGAACATAGGGGGCATAGCCTTGCCCCTTGTAGCTGGTGATCGGCGTGTAAGCCGCGTGCCGCGGGATCCCGGTCGCCTCGGACAACGCCTCGACGAACGCCGACGGAGCGCGCGCGAACGCATCATAGCCGAGCAACGCGACGTTGTGCGTCCGGTTGGTCAACGATGCCCAGTGGCGCAGTTTCGCGGTGCGCTTGGCGATGCAATTGGCGAAGCGTTCGCCGGTTTCCGGATCGCGCTCGTGCAGCATCTCGTCGCCCTGCATTGGATGCCCCGGCTCGATGGGGCCGAAATGATCGTCCCAATAGCTGTGCCACTGGCTGCGGATGAACACGTCAAACGGCTCCGCCTTCAGGTCCGGATGCGCGTGCCATGGCTGGCGGTGAAGGCTACGGGTCCAGTCGAACGCATCACGCGCGACGACCAGCACCAGCGTATCCTTCACGAACAACGTCTGCGGGGGCACGAACCAGTGCTTGAAGCCGAATTCCTCGGTGATCGTCACGCTCGGCATATTCGCCTCGATCGCGCGCGTGACGAGGTTGGTGCCGCTGCATCGCTGGCCGTAAACCTGAACTCGCGTGATCGGCACGTCGCCCCGCTTCAGTATCCGCAGGCCCTCCAAAGGCTGGAGCCAGTTCAAGGGTTTAACGTGCGGTTTGGCGGCGATCGACATGGGGAATGCCGCTAGCGCCGACTCGCCTTTCATACAACCATCCCACCTCGCAGCGTGACGGGGAACCGCTTCGACGATCGCGGTGGCATTCGGAAACATACCGGACAAACGCCGGGTCCATGTGGCCGCCATGATCGCGAACCATCACGGCTTGCCCGGCCCTGCTTCGTACGTTCCTGACGGGAACACTTTTAACACCAGCGAGACCCTGCAAACGGCGGCCGCCCGGATCGTCATCGTCGACGACGATCCGGGCTTGCGCAATCTGCTCACCGAGTTCCTGGTCGATCATGGACTTCAGGCGGAGGCTGTCGAGAGCGGGGCGGCACTGCGGACGCGTTTGGGGCGATCGCCGTGCGACCTGATCGTGCTGGACATGATGATGCCGGGCGAGGACGGGCTGTCGATCCTGCGGACGCTCCCGCAAGGCACCGGCGCACCCGGGGTGATCATGTTCTCCGCGCTCGGCGGCGAGATCGACCGGGTGGTCGCGCTCGAACTGGGGGCCGACGATTACGTGACGAAGCCGTCCAGCCCGCGCGAGATCCTGGCGCGGATCCGCTCGGTGTTGCGGCGTCGGGGGATGGGTGGAGCGGTGCCGGACAGTCCCCCAGTCGTGGCGGGCGCGCACTTGGGCGCGATCGATATTTTCGCGTTCGCCGGGTGGACGCTCGACTGTCGGATGCGCGTGCTCCACGCACCGGACAGGACGCCTATCCGACTGACCGACGGCGAGTATCAGCTGCTCGTCGCATTCATATCGGAGCCGCAGGTGGTACATTCGCGCGACGCGATGATCGCCCGCTCGGGACGGACCGAAAGCATGGCGCGTGGGCGCACGATCGACGTCAATATCAGCCGGTTGCGGCGGAAACTGCTGGCGTTCGATCCGACGGAGATCATCCGGACGGTCCGCGGCAACGGCTATATCTTCATGCCGGCGGTCGTCGCGAAATAGCGTTCGGTCACGGCGACACGTCGATCCGATTGCTGCGCTGGCGTGCACGCGGTACGTTCTTCGGATGCAGAGACAACCGACCGGCCAAGCGCGGATCGCCGCATGACTCGTATCGACGCGCACCAGCATTTCTGGACCTATTCGCCGTCTACGTTCGACTGGATCGATCCCGACAGCGTGCTCGCCCGGGACTTTTCGCCTGCCGATCTGATGCCATTGCTGGACGGCGCTGCGATCGATGGTTGTATCGCGGTACAGGCGCGGCAGAGCGAGGCCGAGACCAACTGGCTGCTGGGGCTCGCGGCTGCGCATCCACGGATCATGGGCGTGGTAGGCTGGATCGATCTGCGGGCCGGCGACATTGCCAAGCGGCTGGAGACTTGGTCGGGATCGCCCAAACTGGCTGGGTTTCGGCATATCGTCCAGGACGAGCCGGACGACGATTTCCTGCTGACACCCGACTTCGTTCGCGGGGTGCGGGCGAGCGTGGAGCGCGGTTTCAGCTACGACATTCTCGTCAAACCCCGCCAGGCAATCCATGTCCGTCGCTTCTGCGATCTGGTCGCGGCGGGGCGTTCGACGGCGCCGCGGCTGATCCTCGATCATGGTGCGAAGCCCGACATCGCGCACGGTGGTTGGCAGCCTTGGGCGGACGCGATCGCCGACATGGCGCAGGTGCCGTCGCTTTATTGCAAGATATCCGGGCTCGTCACGGAGGCGGATCACGCGACCTGGACCGCGGATCAGATCGCCCGGTATCTCGATCACCTGCTTGCGTGCTTCGGCCCTGACCGCCTGATCTTCGGCTCCGACTGGCCGGTCTGTCGCCTTGCCGCCGAGTATCGCCAGGTCGTCGACCTGATCGACGGATTCGTTACGCGCGCTTGCCCGGAAGCGCGGGACGCGATCTTCGGCGGCAATGCTCGGGCGGCGTACGGGGTCTAGAGGTTCACGCCCGACCAGTCACCGCGGCTGATCCGTTCGGCTGCTTCGGCGATCGCGGACCGGGCGGCTGCGTCGTCGCGGAGTTCGGGGGGGAAGCCCAGTCCGGCATCGATCAGACGCGCGACGACCTCGGCGGGCGTTCCGTCGCGTGCCGCAGAGGCGAGGCGATCGCCGGCTGGATCGACGATCGGGGTATTGTCGCGGGCACGTTGCATCAGGAACGCTACCCACGCGCCGAGCGCAGTGACGACGCCCGCGGGCATGCGACCCGCGCGGCGGTTGGCGACGAGTGTATCGCCCAAACGGTAAGGAAGCTTCTGCGAACCGTCCTGCGCGATCTGGTCGAGCCGGTGGACGATGACCGGGTTGCGAAATCGTTGGAGCACGGCGGCGCGGTAGGCATCCAGGTCGAGGCCGGGGGTGTGGGCTAGCATCGGGATGATGTCGTCGCGGATCATCGCATCGACGAACCTGGCGAGCGCCGCGTCGTTCATCGCGTCCGCCACGCTCGCTGCGCCGCGTAGCAGGCCGACATAGGCAAGCGTCGAATGCGCCCCGTTGAGAATCCGCAGCTTCGCTTTCTCGTAGCTGGCGACATCGGTTGTGATCGTGGCGCCGACCGACGCGAGATCGGGACCGAGCGGCGTGCCGATGTCCTCGATCACCCACTGTGCAAAGGATTCGCGTTGGACCGCGGCGAGGTCTTCGAGCCCGATCGCTTCGGCTACGTCGTCGTAGAGAGCAGGATCGGACGCGGGCGTGATCGAATCGACCATCGTCGACGGGACGCGCACTTCGCCGGCGATCCAGTCCGCCAGATCCGTATCGCCCACGCGCGCGAAGGCGACCAGGGCGGCGTGGAGCTTGGCGCCGTTGCTGGCGAGATTGTCGCATGGCATCGGCACGAACGGCGCGATCCCCGCATTCCGGCGCGCGGCGAGGCCTGCGACTAGCCATCCGACCAGGCTGCGCGGCGTTGTCGTCCCGGCGAGGTCATGGACGATGTCGGCATGCGACAGGTCGAGCGTGCCGTCGGCGGCGAGGCAATAGCCCTTCTCGGTCACGGTCGACGTCACCAGTCGGACCGCGGGATCGGCGAGCAGTGCGTGCGTTTCGGCTGCGTCGTCGGGCCCGAGGAACCGGCGATGCGCGCCGATCACGCGGTTCGACGATTCGGCGTCGCGGATCGCGAGCGTGTAGAGCCCGTCCTGCTCGGCGAGTGCTGCGACCGTCCGCTTGCTGCGCATCGAGACTGCGGCGATGCCCCAGCGCGGGTCATTACTCAACAGCGCGTCGATATACGCCGCCTGATGCGCGCGGTGGAATGCGCCAGGCCCGAAATGGACGATGCCGATAGAGGGCATCGCGCGGCCTCGCGGGCTCTCGATCGTCGCCGGCAGTTTGTCGAGCGTCGCATGGGTCAGTCGTGTCAAAGCGTTACTCCACGTTTCCAGATTGCGATTTCGCGTTCGCCATTGCGCTCGGCGGCGGTCTCTCGACCCGATGCGATCGCGGCGATGCAGTCGAGCAACGCCGTTTCGGCCGAGGCGAACCCCTGGTCGAGGACCTGTCCGGCGTCGAAATCGATCCAGCCCGGCTTGCGCTGGGCAAGGTCAGTGTTCGACGCGATCTTGATCGTCGGTACGGGAAAGCCGAGCGGGGTGCCGCGACCGGTCGTGAACAGGATCACGGTCGCGCCGGCGGCGGCGAGGGCGGTCGAGGATACCGCGTCGTTGCCGGGCGCCTCCAGCATCGTCAGCCCGTCGGTCCGTGCCTGCGCGCCATAGCCGATGACGTCGGCGATCGGCGATCGGCCGGCTTTCTGCACGGCGCCCAGCGACTTTTCCTCCAGCGTCGTGATCCCGCCAACGACGTTGCCGGGGGAGGGGTTCTCCGACACTGGCTCGCCGTGGTCGATGAAATATTGCTTGAAGCCGTTCACGACGCCGACGATCGCGTCGAACACCGAAACGTCGGCAGCGCGGTTCATCAGCGCCTGTTCCGCACCGAACATCTCGGGGATTTCCGTGAACACCACGCGGCCGCCGGCGCCGACGACCTCGTCGCTCATCCGGCCCACCAGCGGGTTGGCGGTCAGCCCCGACAAGCCGTCGGACCCGCCGCACTTCACGCCGAGCACGAGCCGATCGAGCCCGACCTCCTGCCGTTCGCAGGCCGCCAACGCCGCCAGTTCCTCGACCAGCGCGATGCCTTCCTCGACCTCGTCGACGCTCAGCTGTGCCGTCAGCGTGCGGATCGCCGGGCGTCGCCATGCGGGGATCGCCTCGATCAGCGCGGTGATCTGGTTCTCCTCGCAGCCGAGTCCGACGATCAGCACGCCGCCGGCATTGGGATGGCAGGCGAGGCTCGCGAGGATCTGGCGCGTGCCGTCGAGATCGTGGCCGAGTTGCGAACAGCCGTGCGGGTGGCTGAACGCGTGGACGCCGTCGATCTTGCCGGCCAAGGTCGCCCCGGCCTTGGCGGCGATCCGCTCGGCGGTCCGCGCTACGCAGCCGACGGTGGGGAGTATCCAGATCTCGTTGCGCGTGCCGACCCGACCGTCGGGCCGAACGAAACCGCGAAAGGTCGCATGGCGGGGGGATGTCGCGACCGGCTCGTCCGTCGGGGCAAAGCCGTAATCGAGCGTGCCGGCCAATCCGGTCGACAGGTTCTGGCTGTGGACATGATCGCCCGGTGCGATGGTGTCCGTCGCCCGCCCGATCGAATAGCCGTATTTCGTCACGTCCGCCCCGGGTGCGATCGCGTCGAGTGCGATCTTGTGGCCGCGCGGAACGGCCTGCGTCAGGGTGAGCAGGGCGTCGCCGGTATCGATCCGGTCGCCGATTTCGCCGTCGCGCAGCAGCGTCGCGACGCTGTCGCCTGCGCGGACTATCACTGCATCGACCATTCCGAACCCTCCGCCCCGTTTTCCGCGTGCAGGACCGCATAGTATCAAATCGGCGCGCGACGCACGAATAAAGCTATCTGGGAGCATCATCGGATCGAGCAGGGCGCGCGTGTCTCCGCTACGATTATTGGTAGTTCAGCGCTTTTTGAGAGCCAACGGCAATGAAGTCCGTGTTTCGACGTGGCTTCAGCCGAGCCCAGGTCGATTGGACCGGTGCATGACACCGGTCCAACAGATTAGTTGCTGTCGGAATCGTCGCCATCGTCGATCGCGAGATACAGACCGCCACCGACCGCAACGGCGGCAAGAGCGATGATGATGAAACCACCGTCGGCGACCTTGGACTTCTTGACGGTCGGCGTGCCGGCGCGTGCCGACTGGATCGTCGAGAGGCTGGATGCCGGGTTGGCCGGAGCCGCGTTCGCTGCAACTGGTGCGGCGAGCAGCATGAGGCCAGCCGATGCCGTGGTAAGTGACTTAAGAAACATGAAATCTCCACTGTTTGAGTAAGACTTCATCCTAAACCACAAAGTATCTTAACATGAAATAAGTTTCATGATCTAAAGAATGTTCGTCAGACCTAAGTGTCGAAAGAAGCTACGAATTCGCGCGAATACCCGCCAAATCCCGCCCATCGCGAACGCATCCCGCCCGGGATCTGTTTTGAGCTTGGACCTTTAGGCACCTGGGGGGAGCGGCAGGTCAGACGCCGTCGCAAGAACGACTGCAACTGGCCGAACATATTTTCAAAGGGGGGTCCGGCCTACCGGCATCTCGCGAAGAAGCCAGGACTTGTCCGGCTTAAAAATGGCTCCCTGAGTACGTCGCAAACTGCATGGCTAAACCCTTTGAAATCACTGTAGCTTTTGAGATACGGGGGCGTCAGTGCCCCCGACGATGCCCCCACATTGGAAAATGCCGCTATTCCGGCTGGGCTTGCCGATCGGCCTTCCAGGCTTCGATCGCGCCCTCGCGCCAGGCCACCGCGCGACTCGATATCTTCACGGGCTTTGGGAACGTGCCCTCGCCGATCAGATGGTAGATCGTCGTCTTGCCGAGGCCGGTTTCGCTCAGCACGTCGGGCAGGCGCAGGTATCGACCCGTCGCCAAGGATCCCTTGCGATCGTCGTTCATCCTGTCTTCCCTTTGGCCTGCGCCTCGAGGCGGCGAGCCGGAGTGCAGGCCGCATCAGAACATTGGGGGCGGTCGGCGCGGTATCGGATGGAGGGTCGCGGTGAGGCAAAGGATACGCTCACCGTCATCGAAGTGAACGCCAGCGAACTCGCGACGGGGTGACAGCGCATCCCCGTGCTGCCCGCGGCGTTGGCCCTGACCGAGAAAGACGACGCGATCGCCGTGGCTGAATACGCATTGTGCGACTGAGGCGGCTCGGGCGGGAGTGCGAGCCACGTCACAGGCCGATGCCGACTGTAGCGAGCAGCGCAGCGCTGGCGCCAGCCGGATCGATCACGAACATGATCGCGGATCCGACGAGTACGCCGAGGCAGGCGAGCTTGCCCATATGGACGGCGGTCAGCCGATCGGGATCGCTGGGAACGTACGGCGCGCATTTCGCGCAATCGCAATCATGGTCATGAATCTCGGCGTAGCGCAGGCGCTGATCACTTGAGCGGAACGTCGGTTCGAACTTTAGCTTCTGCATCATGACCTGTTTTCCGGACGGATTGGACGGCGACGCGGAGCACTTCGAGGCTCCACGCCAGCAGGATGGTGACGATCGCCAGCACAGCGATCCCGCGGCGTACCGATCCGAACAGGACCAGGCCGAGCGCTGCGCCGCTCAGAATGACGGCGATCGCGTGGACGGTGCGCAGGCCGCTCATACCGCGGCATCGCGTGCAGTTGCTGCAGATCGGATGATGGCGATGCGATCGGCTGGCTCGTGCGCGAAGCACGCGCTGCAGAGGTCGACGTCGACCCAACCGCATGGCCCGGAATGACCAACGCAAGGATCGTCGTTGCTGCAGGCGCAAACGACGCAAAGGCGAGGTGCTTCGCAACCCTCAGCCGTAAGCGCGACCAATACGCCGAGGTCGAACTGCATGACCTGGTGAAGGACGACGATCGTCCTGAACGTTGCCGGCATCTGGTCGCTCTCGATCTGCTCGAGCCAACCGCGGCGGAGGTGCTGGGCCCAGCGCGGCGTCGTCGCGATGCGCTCTGCGACGTCGTCGATCGAAAGCCCCGCCGCCTCACGGCGTTTCTTCAGATACTGGCCTGGGGTCAGCGTCATGACGCGGCCCCCCGATCGAGGTCGTCGGTCGCTTCGACATCAACCCGATCGATCGCATCGAGCAGATGGCGCATGGCGAACGGCAGATGTTCGTCGCCTGGTTGAGTGAGAGCCTGCAGCGCGGGCACGACCTGCTGCAGGGAACTGGAAATGTTCGTGAGGGCTTCGCGTCGTTTGGGCATGGCAAAGTGTCCAGGCAGCAGTTTCCCGCCCCGATGATCACGATGATCAGCGGGCGGGCGGGTGGGCGACGATGTCAGAAGTTCGGCGGCGTCAGCCGTCCGGCGGGTGGTGCACAGGACCGTCGCGGGCGCGCTTGATACGAGCCTGAAGGTTGGCGATCGTCGGCGCCGACGCGATATCAGCGTGCTCGAGTTCGCGGAGCGCGGCTTCAAGGATCTGAACGGACGCACCTGGCAGCATAGCCGCGACCAGGGCAGCAGAGGCCTCGCCGCTTTCCTTGACGTAGTCGCAAGCGAGCTGACCGAAGGCGTGCTCCTCGGCGAACCGGTTGTTCTCTTCCGCCTCGATCATGCGAATCTGCGTATCGAGAAGCGGGTAGCCGACGTTCCCCTGGGCGCGATACTCGAGATCGAGCGTGCGCGAATCCTCGATCGTCAGACGCTCGCGCTTGGCCGGATCGGTTAGCGACCGGAGGTAGCTGAGGCTGCGGCCAGTTATTTCTGCTGCGCGCTCGATCGTGATCTCACCCAGCACTCGGTATAGGGTGTTCTCGATCGTGACGGCGTCGCGGGGCTTGGTCATGACCGGGCTGCCGCAAAAAGGGGCGACGATCGTTGCATACGACCGCCGCCAGTTCGCGCATTCTCGGTTAGCAGACAGGGTGGGACTTGCACACCGAGGTCGGGAGACCCGACGAGCAGGATTCGGCCGGTCTGCCAGCGGCCGAAAGGGTGGAATGGTGACGTCGACGACAGCCAGGGAGACAATAGCTGCCGTCGACGCTCGCCGTCAGGGTGACGGCCGAGAGAAACTGGTGGCGAAAACTGCGTCATCGAACAGGCTCGAGCTTCGCTGGAACTGCCTCCGGGCTCGAATCCGGGCCGTCCTTCAGTCCCAGCTTCACGGCAATGCGATGACCGACGCCAGACGAAGCGGCTCGATTGCCACTAATGACCTTGTACACGTTGGAAGCGTCTTCGCCGATCTCTCGAGCGAGCGCCTTAACTGTCTGCCCGCGGGCCGCCATGCGGTTGCGTAGCGCTTCGATCCGCTCCGGATCTGGACGCGGCGAGACCGGGCGGCCCCGACGTTCCTCATCCTTGGAGACTTGCGAATTCATGCTATGCCTGCATTGTTGGTCAATGGCGTCCACTGTTGGACGAGATACCGTACAAGGTCAAGCAACGTGATCGATATTTCGTCCATTCTTGTGGAGGTTGGCGTTCGCCTACGCGAGCAGCGCGAGCTGTTAGGTATGAGCCAAGCTGATTTCGGAGCATTGGCCGACGTCACGAGGGGATCTCAGGCGGAATACGAGCTAGGAAAGCGTCCATTTTCGGCCAGTTACATTATCGCCGTCCAAGCCCGCGGCGTCGATATGAACTACGTGCTGACCGGGAAGCGTTCGATTGAGAGCCTATCCGAGGAGCAAGCACGTCTCCTGCATGCGTTGAATACGATGCCTCCGGAGGATCGCGAAACCGTCCTCCGTGTGGCTTTGTCCTTCACCAATCGAGCGCCACCGGAGGTCAAACTCGCGCTGCCTAGTACCGCTGCGCTTGAGGAAGCGCTTGGCGTATTTCTAGATCAGTCGGCCGACCTAACGGGGGACGAACTCGTTCGTGAGCTTGCCATGAGCATGCCCACAATTCTTCACGGCGCCGCAGATGCAGTCGTCGCGTTTCGGTCGGGTCGAGTCGATACGCCTCCCTCGCCAATTGAAGAACTCGGTGACGATCGTCGCGCAGTCCAGCCAAAACAGCGCACTTGATGCTGCAGCTACTGCAATTTTCGCGGCATCCTGGCGTACTTCGAAGAAGTGGTTCGGTCATTGTTTTCTGGCTCCCGTGCCGGCTACGGCACAGCAGTTATTCGTACACCTCCCACCAAAACGTGGTCAGTATCGCGAGTTTAACAGGAAGATTGATCCATTTTGGAAGTCGATCTTTGTCGGCTGCCAAGTCTTCGCTGAGCCTGCGTGCCTAGAGGTAAAGTCGGGGTCCATCCCGCAAATATAGGCCAGATACCCGCGTTATTCCGCGGTTTGAAGGCACCCGCGGCGGCGGGGCTATCCACCGAAGCTGCACCGAAAAGGAAAGCAATGCGCTATTCGGCAGCTTCGCTGGTCTCCGTAGCGCTCGCGATCGGTCTGATCAGTCAGTCACTGCGCGCGCAGACGCAGGAGCAGCAGGATCGGATCGATCGAGTCTCCCGCCTAGTCGTTACCGCGCCACTATGCCGCAGCATGGGGATTACGGTCGATCCGGACCTGCCGGCGAAAGTTGCGGCTGGATTGAAGGCTGAGACGGCCGCGTGGGGGATGCCTTCCGGCCGGATCGATCAGCTTGCTGCCGCTTCCGCGGATCGCCAAGGCAAGCTGTTCGCTCAAGACCTGGACACCGAGGCGGCGAATGCAAAGAGCGCTGCTCAGTTGCAGAAGCTCAGCACGATATTGCTGAGCTATGGACGCACGTGTGTCGAAGCAACGAGCGATCCGCTGTTCTCGACGGTGATGCAGAAGCCGGCCGGTTTCGACGTGAAGGCCGCCGCAACTAAGTTCGCGGACAGCATGTTGGAAGACGGCGGTCTCGCCAGCTGGCAAACACCAGCAATCCGGGCACGTGGCGACATGATGATGTCGGCCGGCATTTGCCGAAAGCGCATCGGGAAGGAGCGTTCCGATGCGCTGGTGGCAGAGTTCGGCCGATCTGAAGACATACGAACTCGCGACTATTACCTGAAGTCTTTCGATATTGGGCTCAATGATACGGAGCTTAATTTTACCTCCGCGCAATGCAGTCGGTTGATCGCGCGCAACCGTGCCGAGATCGCAAAGGTGGGAACGAAATGATCGACGACGACGGCGAAATTGTCCTGCAGCTCGGGCTCAAGGATGGTCGGAACGCTGACGCTGCGGTTGCTGCCGAAAGCCTGCTCGCTTGGATTGATCTAGCTCGTGACGCAGCGCGGGCGATCGACCCTTATGCTGATATTCGGGTCGAGCTGATCGCGCGCGAGGAGGGGTCGCTCAAACAGATCCTAAAGTTGATCGACGATCATGCAGCGGTCATCAGCGCAGGCGCCGATCACTTTCCGTATCTGAAGAAGGCGGCAATTGGCCTCGCAATTGCTGTTGCGACGGCGGGCTTATCGACATTCGTGGAGCAGGCTCTCGACACTGACGTGCAGGATGTCGCGTTGAGCCAGACGGATCGTGACCTGCTACGTGGAATGACGGATGCGATCCGCGAAAGCGCCGACGCGTCTCGTTCGGCGATGCGCTTCTATCGTGCGCTCGACCGCGATCCAGCTATTACTAATGTCGTCGTCAAACAGGCCGGCGATCATGGCGCCGCGATCGTAAAGATCGACCGCTCGCAATTCGCCATGCGAGGCGGGCTATATACATCTGAGGCCGCGCCGCCGGCCGAACAGACACGAAGCGAAATTTGGAGTGTCGTGCTGATGCAGGCGCCATTCTACGTCAGCCCGCGACATTGGGGATTTTCTCGCGATGGCGTGCGATTCTCCGCACAAATGGCCGACTTAGAGTTCCTGCAGGCAATCACCGACAAGACCATTCCGATCGGCCTTCAGGAGGGCGTTCGGATGGAGATCAGGGTCGAGTGGAAGGAGCGGGAGCTGGGCAAGGCATGGGAATATGTGCCGGACAGCCGGAAGGTAGTTCAGGTGCTATCGCCGAGGCCCACGGGTCGCATTGCGACCGACGAACCAGAAGAAGATAGCCAAGGCGACGAGGATGCCAGCTGATATGCCCAGCGTCCATTCACGCGAGAGTCGGGCAAAGCCAAAAAATCCAACTATGGTCGCTGCGATCACGACCAGGCCGGTTACCCATTGGCGGGTGCCCTCCGTACGATGATCAATCCGTCCCATACCGTTCCATGCCGTATCCAAGGAGCGCGATCAACGGCGGTGCGACGAGAGGTGCGATGATCCAGAGCGGCGTGCAGTTGGGGTATCGCTGGGGTATATTGCGTCTACTGAACGGTGAAACCGTCGTATTTCAGCAGTGTTTGGGAGGCTGCGGCGGAGGGTCTCTCCGCCGCGATCGTTTTGAGGTACATCGTCCAATAAGCTGCCAACCGATTATCGCTTAAGCGTTTGATCAGCAGCCGCGGAGGGTGTCTTCAGCGCCAAACGAGCACTTCATTAAAACCCAATGCCTAGCTAGCGCGTTGGTCATGGATGGGATTGCTTGGAAGTTCGCGAAAATGACTATAAGCTTCGAGTGGGGCGTTGGGTCCGTAGCAAAATGGATTGGCCTCGAAGCGGAAGCTCGTCTCTACCTTTTCTTTGCCCACGGTATAGCAGGCAATTTCGACTATTAGGTTGATTGGCTGGAGCGGGCTGTCAGATCCCTGTCGGTCCCGATACTGAAGTCCACGGACAAACAACGTGGTTAACAAGCCTTGTGGAAATTCAATTAGGCGTGTTTGTCGCGGACCGCAGAAAGGTCGGTATTCAACCATGCGCCGGTAAAGCGGAAGACCTACACCGCCGGCAAGCGGTGCTCCAAAAATGGCCATCTCAACAGGCTGTTCACTCGCTAGCGAGGGAGACGGGACGATTCGGACTCCTAGATCATTAAAGGATTTACTAAGCTCGAAGCTACCGTTGTTATCTTCCAGCCGAAACTGTACCGAAACGTCGAATGCCGAGGCGTCGCTTTGGTTTGTCAGTTCGAATTCTGGGGCAGAATAAATAGATGGATCATACTGTGTTCGAGACCGATAAAGTGGACCGTTATTCAATCCACCGGGACAAACAAATTTCAAATCGAGAAACTTTCGTTCAATCGTCAATCTTGGTCGTTGCTCGTCCTTTCGCGCCTCTCTCATTTCGCTGACAGTTTCTTGCGTTGCTTTGGCACTAGAAAGACCGGCTGACGCACTTATGCGAGTTGCCTCAGCGCCATCGCGCGTAAACTTCGCGCTATAGGCGGCTGCCACGGCCGCAGCAGTGCTTGCCATTGCCGCTATCGCGCCAATGATGTCCGTAATGCTAAAATTTCCAAGAAAATCGGGGCTTGCACAAAATGCTCCCAAACCGAATGTCGTTACTGTCAAGCCGAGCAGACCTGCGGCAATGTATCCGCCTTTGGCGTTCGCGACCCGGTCGTTAGTAAAGTTATTGCTTCCCATACGTGCTGCTCTAACACCCGGTTCGAAGGTCGTGAACGTTCAGATTGAGCGGTGGCAGTTGGCCACGCGGCGATCCCATTCCGACCATATGGGCAGATCTGACTTGGGTCCGGGGTATCGTCGGGGTACGACGTGGCATGCGCTATCTCAAAACCCGCGTATTATTTCGGGTAACGATCGAGTTCGGCGGAGGGTATCTCCGCCGTGTAGAACGAGCCTAATAGATAATCGTTAAATATGACTGGGGGAACTAGCGTGGTCAACATGACCTTGATTATCGGGGAGGCGAGCAAACCTGCGAATGGCTTAGTGGGGCAGCCTATCTTAATCGCAGCCATAATAACATTCGCGGGCGTTCTTTTGACGGTCGTGGTCGGCACATTCGCTAACTTTCGCCTCGCTAACAAGCGAAACGAATTCGACAAAGACTTAGCTAAACAGCGATTCGAAAACGACAAAAATCTGGCTGAGCAAAATCTTCTCGATGAAAAGACTGCGCGGCAGGAAGCGCGCAGCCGGGAATTAAGCCTTCGTCGTATCGATTTCCAGCGTCAGAACTTGCTGACCCTGCAACAATCCGTACACTCACTTATCAATAAAACTCACCAAATGTGTAGATTGGCCAGTGATGTAGTCGAAAAGAAGCCTAATATCAGCTGGAAAAGCGCAGTTGCCGAGGGCGAGTTAAAAAACGAGATACCGGAGATATTCACTACTGTCGCCCTTTGTGAGGTTAGGTCAGTCAATGAAGAAATCCGTTGTAGAACTGATGGCGTAAGAAAGCTCGTTGATAGCGTTTTGAGCGCCGAAAGCCGAGAGGACGCGTTGAAAAAAGTCGACGATCTGAAGAAATCTTTCGAGCCTTTTCTAATATTTACTGGCGAGGTAATTAGAGAGCTCGATCGAAACTAGTTGGTGTTAAAGATGTACCGCATTGGCGAAGTGATACAGGTGTTCGGCGCTAGTGTGTGCTATTCCTAAGCGTCATCTCAGGCTGGTGCCTTCTACTGTAATCAGTAAGGGGACTGTGTGGAAATTTAAGTTGCGGACGTCGCCCAAATCACATCGAACCGCAGGTTCCGGCAATGGCGCCCGCGCCGGCACCATGGACCGCATCTACGGTGTCAACGCCGACGGGGGCTCGGCTTGAACACCCTGCGAGTACGAAACAGAAAAAGTAGCTGGGGTATCGCCGGGGTACATTACTGGATTGGCAAGCCAAAACGGGAGTATTTCGGATGGTTCGGGAAAACCGTGGCGGAGGGTGTCTCCGCCGCAATCGGTCCTAGGAATGTCCGGAATGGGGAGGAAAGCGGACCGTCCGCTTTAATTGCCTAGTTACGCAAAACTGCGATACGTCGACGTGGGCGAGCGTAAAGGCAACTTTGGATAGACGATATATGAGGGAATTTCTTTTTCGAACGGCCGCTCTCATATTAATAATATTGCTTTACATAGTCATTATTGTTGATGGGGATTGGCACAGTAACGATCTTGGCTGGCTAGGGATTTTTCCACTTCTAATGACGCCAGCTATTATTTTGACGTCAATTACTCTTTTTCCAGTAGAGAGGTTTTTGAGAAAGCGCTCGTTATTGGCATCAATTCTCGCGATACCGCTCATTAGCTCCTTTATCGCCGTATCTGCATTTGCTTTAATAGCCGGTGATGTTCGTCATCTTATAGAGGGTGCGAAGATCTACTCACTGATAGGACTTGGCTGGGGCGGATTATGGGCGGTGACTGGAGCGATGTACTTAGGGGGTTTAAAGCTATTCAATAGACTATCGACGAGTAATTCATCTAATTGATCGCTTTTCGATGAGCGGCACCCGCTCAAGGTGACTGAAGGTCCGATTAGCGGCAACCTTCTACGCCACCCAAATGACCGGCATTGGGCGTTTTTGTCCGATCCCGCTTTCTCGCGAGGGATCGGATTCGGGAATGTCCGGGTTGGGAAGGGAAGCGGACGGGCTGCTTTTGGCAAGAATCGAGGGAAGCAGCCATTGGTTGGCAACCTCCTATCACCTACGGTGCGCTTATGACGCTCTACCGCAAAGCATGGCTGTTCACGGGGTGGACGATGCTCGTGTTCGTTACTTCGCCGCTTTGGCTATTCTGGCCGTTCATCCGCTTGGGTCTCATTGGAGCCCTGCCCGGAATGGCGTTGTGGCTAGCCCACGGCGGAGCCTTCCTATGGCTTTTTCGCTGTCCTGAGTGCGGCACATCTCCGTTCACAACGCGGCTTGGCTTCGTCGGAATTAGCCATCCATGGCCGCGCCGGTGCTGTTCGAAATGCGGCAAAGACCTCACGGCGAATTAGGGCTGTTTTGGGAAGGAAAGCGGACTGGCGGCTTTTGGGGGAGGTCGGTAAAAAGCGGACACCATACCAAGTATCGTAGCTCACGCGGAGGCTCGATGTTCACCGTCCATTACAATGCAACGATCTCACCAGATCACGTTCGGCTTACCAACATCGCCACAGGTCAGACCGTCGCCCGCGCAGCTCCCCGACCGTTCTCATCTCAATACCGCATGATCGCTGACCCAGAGGCTGCCGCTTTGTTTCTTGGCAATTTGATACGTGAAGTTGAGGGGCGGAAGCGCTGGCTTCGGTTCTTTCCGACCATCACCGTCACAATTTCCGGCGAGCCTCGAACAAAGCTGGACCAGGAAGAGGTCAAGCACCTTTTCGTGAACCAAGGGTTCGTCCGAGTTCGGGTAGACTGATTCGCCGAACGAGCGGGTTGGGCAGGAAAGCGGTCTGACTGGTTTGGGCACCCAAGTGCGATTAGCCGCCGTTCGAGCGAAGCCAACTCGGTGTCATTGGCCGCACATGATCTATCTTCTTTAGTTGAACACTCGCCCTGCCAAACGTAACGCCAGCCACTTTGCCAATCACATCCGCCTGAAAGAACCGTCGTTCTGGCGGCTCCTCGAAAGGCGGTCCTACGGACGCGGGCAAGGTGAAGCCCTGCGGTAGATCAGCTACAACGCCACCGTCGCACGACATTGGAAACATGCTTGGCCGGGTGTCATAGCCCCCTACAATTAGTACCGTTCCACGGAACGTCGAGCCCTGCTTCAAATCGCTTACTCGCCAACACGATGGCAGGCGCAACTGAGTCGAGCCACATGCTCCGACCATCGCTGCCGCGATGACGGCCAAGCCGATGCGGCAGCAGGTAAAGGATCGTGACGAAACGCTCATTCCGATGATGTGCGCCCCTGAACGAACGTCCGCAATCAGGATGCAGAATTATGGTCAGGAGCGGCGACGTTCGGGCGTGACCGGACCTGAGGCGACGTGGTTCAGTTCCGATCTAATTCGGCCGATCGCTTAGCTTGTTTGGGGTATCGCCGGGGTACATGTCCACATACGAAGGTGGGAAACCTCGCATTTCTGCGGGGCGGGGGCCGTTGCGGCGGAGGGAGTATCCGCCGCATTTGGTGTTATAGTCGACGGCAAGGGAGAGCTGCAAAGTGTCCGGGAACCGAAGAAGACGAGCTGACGCCTTTGAATCTCTCGCGTCGATCTATGGCGGGCGGGTGAGGGAAGCTGATGTTGGGGGAGAGCCCATGGCATCAAGGATCGCAAATTACGGCATCCTTGGCTCGGCGATCTGCCAGGAAGCGAAAGCAGCTGGGCGGCAGATGGTTCTTGAAGTTGGAATGCTCGGTGATTTCGAATTCAACGCGGTTGCCCATAAAATCGATGGCGTCGATCTTATCGGGATGAACGCGGGTGTTTTTCTGCGCCTGGCTTCAATCTTCGAGGCATTACTAGCAACACGTCATGCGTTCCCAGAATTGGGCACAGTTGAGAGCAGATCGAGTGTTCCATGGAGCAAAGAGGCAGCGATATTGGGCCCACCGGGGCCGTCTGGAGCCAAGCTCGACCGCGAGAGCCCCGAAAATTACGCAATTCAGATTTTCGTTATGCTCGGCGAGAGGTTCATCTTCGAGCATGAGGCAACTCATGTAAGGCATGGGCATGTGGACTGGGCACAGTCGCGCTTTGGCGCACAGCCCTTCGATGAATTACGAATGGCTTCCGTCAACCAACTTAGCGGTCTTGATCTGCAGACATTAGAATTCGATGCAGATTGTGGTGGAATTCAAGGGGTGATGGAGTTCATTTACACCATTCCTGGAAAGATGGGTAAAGACGCGCCGCCAGGATGGGCGCATTTCGGAGATATGCGGAATCTGATTAAGGCCACCAGTTTCGCCATCTACACCTGTTGCCAGATATTTGCAGACGCAACCGACGACGATCCTCTGGATGTCATATTGACCCGGTCTCACCCGCCTGCGACCTTCCGCATGCATTGCGTCTCCGGACAGTTATTCACGGTTATTGGCACCCACTTTTACAGCCACATGCATGCGGATTTGTTCAGCGCGGTTCTTGAAGGCATCAGCGAAGCGCACATGGCGTGGCAGGAGGTATTTGGAGGGTCGGAGACCTGGCATGAGCTTCGGACACGCCATGAAGATCGCAACAGGGAGTTGCTCCAAATGCTTCAGGATAATTGGGCGACGCTTTATCCCTCGCTGAACACTCTAAAGCGCTATGGTAATTTGTCTCCACCCGATGGTTTGAACGCATGGCCCAATGTGACTTATCAAGCCCCGCAATAGGGCACTGGTACACAGGAAAAAGTGGACCGGATCGCCAGGTGATCGGACTGTCCGATGATAGCGTGATGTACATCATCAGAGGCTTGCTGACGTTCGCGCCCCTGAAGATGACGGTCGAGGAGTTTAGTACCTGGGCAAACGATCTATAACGTTAGCTATTCGTACGAGATCGCCTCGACAGTGGTGCGGGACGCTCCAGCGCTGCTAGCGCTGAGACGTCATTCTCCCTATCTTCTCCCTGGGGAACGCGGGGGATCAATGGGCGCATATTCAGAGGTGCTACCGGCCAAGACTAGCCGCAAACAGCAAGCGCTAGACTACATTTCCGAATACATCCTTGAGCACGGCCGTAGTCCAGCAATGGGCGAAATCGCGCTTGCTCTCGGCGTGAGTGACACCAGGGCGAAGGCGTTGGTGAAGAAGCTGGCGTTCGAAAAGATGATCGAGCGCGCGGCCGGCGCGCAGCGCGCGATCACCGTGCCCGGGTTGCTCGAGCGCCAGCTGCTCGAACGGATGCGCAGCATGGGCGTCGTCGTGAACGACGATTTCAAGCGCGGCGATCGCGTGCTGCCGTTACCACAAGGTCATCTCCCGCTTGTGGCAATCCTCGAGCATATCCCTGAAGTCGACGCCGGGGATCTCCATGCCACATCAAGCTACTGACGCAGCGTTCTCGCTCGCTCATTCCCTCGAGCGGGAAGGGCAGCGCGTTGCGCACCTGGTCCTCGGTGAGCCACGCCCGAAACCGAAGGGCTCGAACCGGCTAAGGAAGGGCAAGACGCCGACGATCGTCGTTCTCGAGAACGGCATCGAGGAGCGTGTGCAGCTGCGCGAGCGCTGGTCCCACAAGACGAACGGCACCGCCGAGACGCACGAACACGCCGCTGCGCAAGCCAGGCGCGAGGGTTCGCTCGCTCGCTTGGTCGGGACCGGCGCGATCGATGCGCACCAGCTCGCGGCAGCGGATCAGATCGCGGAAGCGTACCATTCCATCACGGCCGAAGTTGCGGTTCGCACTGCGAACTTAGAGCCGCGCAGCTCTGGTGGCGGTCCGCACAGCGCCTCACACGCTCCAATCGCTGCCGTGATCCGAGAGCGCGCATACGCTCGATGGCGTGAGGCGGTCGCTCCACACGGGGCGATGCTGCTGGCAATCATCGTCGACGACATGGCGTTGACGACGGCCGCGCGGGACTGGCGGCTATCCAACCGCCGTGCGCGCTCGATCTTGGTATCGGCGCTGGACAGCTGGAAGCGCTGCTAGGGGTTACCTTTGGGGAACTTCCCACAAGGTCACCTGCCAAAACGGTCACGTAACTCGCAAATTGACCCCGCCACAGTTGTATCCGCATGGCGCCGCTCGCCCCCCCTTGAGCGTGCGTCAGTTGTGAAGGGAGATCTGGCATGCGTCACGATGGTCCCCGATCCGGTGCACGGCCTGCCCAGCCGAACTCGAAACTGGCCGATCAGCTCGAACGCATTACACCGCGGTTCGATGAGCTGACCCAACGAGCGCGGCTGGGCATTGATTCAGCCGACCAATACAACGAGCTCGAGGAGCTGGCGCAGGGCATCGCCCGCGACATCCTCGAGCCGTTCCGGGGCAACGCCGGTCGCGCTGCCCATCCGCCCCTCTATCTCAGTGCCGACGGCACGAAGGCAGGCTGGTAATGGCTATCCCGCGTGAGGCTATTCGGCGTGCTGTCGATGCCGGCCATCCGGACACCGCGCTGATCGGCGTGCCGGTCAGCCTGATGCGCGAGATCCTGAAGTTCCTGCCGGTCGAGACGATCGTCGCCAGCACCGCGCCCGCCGCGGCTGAGGGTACGCCGGCATGACCACCAAGCCGCACCCCGCCGCGATCGACGTCGCCGGCAACCCGTACCTCCGGGACGCCAAAGGCAGCCTGGTCCCGCTCGCCGCAGTGAAGCCGGTCGACCTACTCATGGACGAGACGGTGCGGGAGATCCTTACCGATGCGCGCGAACTGTCCGCCCTCATTGCGGCGTTCAAGGTCCGGACGTTCGAGCGCGTCGGTGCCTTCCAGGCGCTGCTGGCGCAGGAGTACGGTACGACCGTCGGCGGGAAGAAGGGCAACATCACGTTGCTCACCTTCGACGGGCGCGAGCGGGCTCAGGTACAGGTCGCCGACCTTCTCGAGTTCGGGCCCGAGCTTCAGGCCGCCAAGGTCCTGATCGACGAGTGCCTCATGGGTTGGGCAGGCGGCTCGCCGGTCGAGCTGCAAGCGATCGTCAACGGCGTCTTCCAGGTCGATAAGGAAGGCCAGATCAACCGGGCCGAACTGTTCCGCCTGCTCCGCCTCGACTTCGACGACGCGCGCTGGCTGCGAGCGATGGAGGCGATCAAGGACTCGATCCGGGTCATCGGCTCGCGCACGTATGTCCGCTTCTATGACCGGCCAGCGCACGACGCGCCCTGGCACCCGGTCACTATCGATCTGGCCTCCGCGTAAGCATCGTGGGGAAGCTAAAGGCGATCGGTAGCACGCTGACCAGGCTCAAGCCGACTATGGGTTCCCTTGCGCCGGTAGAACGCAACGCCGACGCCGATCGCCGCTTCTTTAAGCCCTGGCGCAAGTGGTACAAGTCGGCTCGCTGGCAGGCCCTGCGGATCACCGTATTCATCCGTGATCTGTACACCTGCCAATGGCCTGGCTGCGGCTTCACGTCGGCCGACACGTCGCGCCTGGTCGCCGACCACTGCGAGCCCCATCGCGGCGACGAACGCCTCTTCTGGTTGCTCGCTAACCTGCAGACGCTTTGCAAGCCTTGCCACGATAGCCGCAAGCAGCGCGCCGAGCGTTCCGCTTTGCGCTAGACGCCTACTAGTTCAACCCGGCCCCCCAGAGCTTTGTAGACCTTGATCAAGGCATCGCTGGTAAGGCTCTGGCAGTTTACAAACCGTGGTGTTCCTCCGGTTGCTATGATCGCTCTACCGATCTTGATTACCCCGTCGCTTGTCTTGCCCGTTGCATCGACTGATTCGAACACGACGCCGGCGTGCAGGGCTTTGATCACCCCATCGCTTGTTGTGGGCATATGTGGCTCCTGATCCTGCTCCTGATCGGCCAGGACGGACGATCTCCTCGATCTTTGCATGGGCAGGGGGGTGGGTCGATCCCTGACGGGATCCGACCCCCTGGACCCCTATGGCTCCCATGCGGAGATTATTTCCTCCTGGACGTTTCCGGGTGCGTACTTTGGGTTGGGGGTGCTGTTCGATGGCAACCCGGAAAACCCATGAAGAGTGGTCGCGTATTCAGAGCGAATACTTGGAAGGCGAAGACTCGATCAGGGAAATAGCTGATCGGCATGAGATTTCCGAAGCGGCTATTCGTAAGCACGCGAAGGCAAAAGGCTGGGAACGGCCGGTGCGCATGCGCAAACCGGTGCGCACTTTGCTTCCGGCGCCGCGGCTGGCGATCGCCGAGCCGCTCGAGGTCCGCGAGCCGGTCGACGCCGGCACGATCGCCGAGAACGCCCGCCAGTTGGCTGCGCGAATGCTCGACGAGCTGGACGCGGTAACGAGCTTCCAGGGCGAACTCGAGGAGTCGATCGAGATTCTCACCGCCAACGACGAGAACGACCAACGGCGTGACGCGATGATGAAGGCGGTCTCGCTGCCGGCGCGGTCGCAGATCCTGAAGAACCTCGCCGCGTCGCTGAAGGTCATAAACGAGACGGCTGCACCTACGAAGGGCAAGAAGGCTCAGGCGCAGGATCGCGCGACGGCCGTCGGTCGCAAATTCGGTGCGATCGGTGCGCCGACCAGGACGATCAATTGATTGATCCGACCTGGTCGACCGCGTGCCTCGACTGGAAGCGACGGATCCGCGATCGGCGTACGCTGATCCCGTTCACGCCCCTGTTTCCCGCCTCGGCCGAGGCGAAGATGGCGGTCTTTACGGCGCTCAAGATCGCCGACCTCGGTATCAATCCCGATACCGACGAGACGTGGACGATCGGCGAGAGCGCAGACGAATGGCTGCTCGATTTCGCAGCCGCGATCTTCGGGGCGTACAACGCCGAGACGGGCGAGCAGCTGATCCGCGAGGGCCTGCTGCTGGTGTCGAAGAAGAACACCAAGTCGACGATCGCGGCCGGCATCATGCTGACCGAATTGATTTGCGGCTGGCGCCCGTCGGACGAGAACCTGATCCTGGCGCCGACGATCGAGGTGGCGGGCAACAGTTTCAAGCCGGCGTGCGACATGATCCGGGCGGACGAGGAGCTGGCGGATCTGCTCCACATCCAGGAGCATGTCCGGCTCATCACCAACCGCGACACCAAGGCGACGCTCAAGGTCGTCGCGGCCGACGCAGCGACGGTGTCGGGCAAGAAGGCCAGCCGGGTGCTCGTCGACGAGCTCTGGCTCTTCGGCAAGAAGGCCAACGCGGACTCGATGCTGCGCGAGGCGGCCGGCGGTCAGGTGTCGCGTCCGGAGGGCTATACGCTCTACCTCACGACGCAATCCGACGAGCCCCCCGCGGGCGTCTTCAAGGAAAAGCTGGCCTACGCTCGCGACGTCCGCGACGGGAAGGTCGTCGACAAAGAGTTTCTGCCGGTCCTGTACGAATTTCCGGAAGAGATGCTTGCCAATGACGAGCATCTCAACCCGGCAAACTTCTACATCACCAACCCGAACCTCGGTCGATCGGTCAGCCAGTCGTGGCTCGAGGCGCAGTTCCGCAAGATCGAGAACGCCGAGGACGGCACGAAGCAGGTCTTCTACGCCAAGCACCTGAACGTCGAGATCGGCGTCGGGCTGCGGCACGATGCCTGGATTGGCGCGGTCTATTGGGCCCAGGCGAAAGCCGCGGTCGAATTGTGGGACGGTTCGCTCGAGCAGTTCCTCGCGCTGGTGGAGGTTGCCGTCGCCGGCATCGATGGCGGCGGTCTCGACGATCTGTTCGGCCTGGCGCTGCTCGGCCGGCTGAAGTCGGATCCGCGCACCTGGCTGATGTGGAACCGGGCTTGGGCACATCTCGACGTGTTCAATCGGCGCAAGGATATCGTCAGCAAGCTCACCGACTTCATGGCGGAGGGCACGCTGATCCGCTGCGAGAATCCGACGCAGGACCTGGTCGAAGTCGCGGATCTCCTCGAGCTGGTGAAAGACGCCGGGCTGTTTCCTGACGAGGCGGCGATCGGGCTAGATCCGCAAGGTGTCGCCGCCCTGGTCGACGAGCTATCCGGCCGTGGTTTTACGGCGGACCAGCTGGTCGCGGTACCGCAGGGCTTTCGCCTTACCGGCGCGATTAAGGGCACCGAGCGCAAGCTCAAGGACGGCACGATGAAGCATGCCGGCCAGCTGCTCATGAACTGGTGCGTCGGTAACGCGAAGGTCGAACCGCGCGGCAGCGCGATCCTGATCACGAAGCAGATGTCGGGCGTGGCGAAGATCGATCCGCTGCTGGCGGGCTTCAATGCCGTGCAGCTGATGACGCGGAACCCGCGCACCAACACCTTCGAATATACGGGGATCTGAGCATGTCGATCAGCGGATATCAGCTGTCGCCACGTGCGGCAGAAGCCGAGGCTCGTCGCCGCGGTACCACGTCAGACGATTCAGCCGCGGTAACCGTACAGGCCAGCGCTGACGGCCTGAACGATACGAGCGGCTTTACGTTCTTCAATCTGCTCGGCGGGTCGCGTGGCGGCTCAATCGGCGAGCAGGCGGCGTTGTCGTCGCCGGCGGTATTGCGCGCGCTCGAGGTCCTCACCGGGCTCTTCGCCATGGCGCCGCTAATTTATTACCGCGAAGAGGACGGCGGCAAGGTTCGGGTCGAAGACGCCCCGCCGGCGATGATGCTCCGGACGCGCACGAACGACGTTCAGAACGCCTTCCTGTTCAAGGAGCTGATGCTCGGCGACCTGATCATGACCGGTAAGTTTGCCGGCTATATCCACCGTGACGGTCTCTATCGCGCCAGCAAGTTGACACGCGTTAATCCGCACGGCGTCTCGCCGGTATCTAGCTGGGACAAGGCCGATGGGCTCGAGGTGTTCTACGATACGCACTTGCCCGACGGCACGTTCGAGCGGCTGACTCGAAACGACCTTTGGTTTATCCCCGGGTTCTCGCGCGACGGCCTGGTCGGCATCGATCGGCTGAAGCTGCTGCAGGACACCCTACAGGCAGCCGCGGCGACGTCAGCGTTTGCCGCGCGCTTCTGGGAGAACAACGCCCAGCCGTCGACGATCCTGACCTCCAAGGCGAAGATGGAGCCGGGTGACAAGACCAAGCTGAAAACGGACTGGCAGAGCCGCTTCTCTGGACCGAAGAACGCCGGCGCGGTCGCGGTGCTCGATCAGGAGATGGACGCCAAGTTCCTCGCGCATGACAACGCGAAGAGCCAGTATGTCGAGGTCCGCGGCTTTTACGTCGTCGAGATCGCGCGCGCCTTCGGTGTGCCCCCGCATATCGTCTTCGAGCTGAGCCGTGCGACCTTCTCCAACATCGAACAGCAAAGCCTTGAGCTGATCCTGTATTCGATGATGGGTCACTTTGAGCGCGTTGCAGCTGCAGCGACGCACCAGTTCGCCGAGCCCGGGCACTTCTTCGAATTCCTGCCTGACGCTCTCCTGAAGGGCGACATCAAGAGCCGGTACGAGGCCTATTCGATCGCGATCGACAAGGGCGTGCTCAATCCGGACGAGGTTCGCAGCCTCGAGAACCGCAACAAGCGACCAGGCGGCGAGAAATACCGCGTCGGGTCGGGCTCGCAGATCGAAGGCGAGCAGCAGCTGGCGCCGGCGCCGGCGCCGTCGCCCGCACCCGAAAAAGACGAGGATCCAGCATGAGCGATCGTATTCTGGCGGCCATCCGGTCCGTGCCCTGGGCGATCATGCCTGGCTATCTCGAGGCGATCGAAGCGATGGCGATGCGCGCCCTCGATCATCCGGCCGTCGCGGCGGTGAAGGACGATGGCCATATCGAGCGCCACCTCGAGGCGGTCGCTCAGATGGGCGAGCGCGTTGCCGGCACACGCTCGGCCGCGATTCGCGACGGCGTCGGTGCACTGCCGATCTTCGGTCCGATCCTGCCGCGCGCCGCGATGATCAGCCCCTCGGGCGGCGGTGCCGTCGCGCTCGATCTGCTCGCGGCTGACTTCCGGGTGCTGCAGGCCGACCCCGCGGTGCGCAAGATCCTGCTCGCCGTCGACAGCCCGGGCGGCGTGACGACCGATATCTCGCAATTCGCGCGCCTGGTCGCGCAGTCGACGAAGCCTGTCGTCGCGCACGTCAGCGGCATGGGCTGCTCTGCTGCCTACTGGATCATTAGCCAGGTGAGCGAGATCTCGATCGACGCGACCGCGATGGTCGGCTCGATCGGCGTGATGATGGGCGGCAGCGTCCAGGAGAACCCTGACCAGGCCGGACGTCGCGACGTCGCGATCGTCAGCAAAAGCGCGCCGAACAAGCGTCCGGATCTGACGACCGAGGACGGCCGCGCGGTCATCCAGGCCATGATCGATTCGATCGAGGACGTGTTCATCGGCGCAGTTGCGCGCGGCCGCGGTGTCACCGAGGCGGTCGTGCGCAGCGATTTCGGTCAGGGCGGCACGCTCGCCGGTGCCTCGGCCGTCAAAGCCCGCATGGCCGACCGCGTCGAAGCGGACGGCCTGGACGGCGCGATCCGACGCCTTGCGACCCGCAACCCCTCCACCCGGCGCACGTCCGCGGAGAACACCCTGAAGCTCGCGCACGCCCGCGCCGGCCTCTAAAACCCTAGGAGACCTACCTATGCGCATCACCGCGCTCAAGACGAGCCTTGCCGGCGTCCTCGCGGCAGCCGAGCTGATCATGACCACCGCGGCCACCGATGGCGATCGCGACCTTTCGGCTGAGGAACAGCTGGAATTCGACGCCAAGATGACCGAGGCGACCGGCCTGCAGACGAAGATCGGCCGTGAAGAGCAGGTCCTGAAGCTGAAGGCATCGACGGCAGCTCCGATCGTCGTCGGCGCACCCGGTGGCACGCCTGCTGGTACCGTGCCGGCAACGCCTGCAGCGCAGCTTCCGGCCGGCACGATGTTCACCCGCATCACCATGTCGCTGGCGGCCTGCAACATGGACCAGCGCGCAGCGGCCGACCACGCCGAGCAGCTTTGGGGGACCGAGACCGGCCAGATCGTCGCCAACCAGGAGCAGTCGACCAACGTCAAGGGCGGCTTCCTGGTCAACCCGGTCTACAGCGCCGACTTCATCGACCTGCTGCGGCCCCGCGTCGTCGTGCGCGCACTCGGCGCGCGCTCGATCCCGATGCCGGACGGCAACCTGACCATGCGCAACAAAACGCAGGGCACGACCGCCGGCTATGTCGGCGAACGCACGCCGGCGCCTGTGACCGACGTGAAGGTCGGCCAGATGTCGATGTCCGCCAAAACGCTGCGCGCTTTGGTACCGATCACGAACCAGCTGATCCGCCGCGCCTCGATCGGTGTGGTCCAGATGGTGCGCGACGATCTCCTCGAGGGCGTTGCTGTCAAGGAAGACGCCGTGTTCATCCGCAGCGCCGGCGACGACGTCACGCCGAAGGGCCTTGCGGCTCTGATGCCTGTCGGCAACAAGATCGCGGTCAGCGCCGAGACCACGCTGAAGACGGTCACGGCGGATCTCGCGAAGCTTCGCCTGAAGGTCATCAATTCGAACGTGCCGATGATCAGCTGTGGCTGGATCATGACGCCGCGCTCGAAGATGTTCCTCGAGACGCTGCGCGACGGCAACGGCAACATCGCCTTCCCGGAAGTGGCATCGGGCAAGCTCTATGGCTACCCGATCGGCATGACGACGTCGGTGCCGGACAACCTCGGCGTAGGCGGCGACGAGTCGGAGATCTACTTCGGCGACTTCTCGCAGCTGCTGATCGGCGACACCGAGGCGGTGACGATCGCCAGCTCGGACACCGCGGCATACGACGACAACGGCGTGATCCGCTCGGCGTTCTCGAACGATGAGACGGTGGTCCGCCTCATCGCCGAGCACGACACCGGTACGCGCTACGCCGTTGCGTTCGCCATGCTCACCGGCGTCACCTGGGCACCCGGCGACGACTGAGCCGGTCCGCGGCCAGCCGGCCGCTGATCAATCGACACCTGCAAACGGGCGGCTTCGGTCGCCCGTTTGCGCATCCGGAGACTATCATGGCCGTTAAGTTGCTCATGACCCACACGCACGGGTCGCTGTTCGTGAAGGGCGATATCGCCAAGTTCGACGCCGAGACCGAAAAGGACCTGGTCGAGCGCAAGATCGCCGAGACCTACAAGGCGCCCGCCAAGTCGGCACCGGCCGCCTGATATGGTCGACGTGGCGGCGATCGATGGCGGCGTGCTGACGATCGCCGCTGCGCGCGATTTCCTGAAGGTCGGCGCCAGCGCTGACGCTCAGGTGTCGCCCCTCATTCCCGCGGCGATCGGCCGCATCGAGAGCTACCTCGGCCGCGATCTGGTCGGCGACACTGGCTGGCCATCGGCCGACAAGGTGCCGGCGATCGTCGTGCACGCCGTCAAGCTCGCGCTGTCCGACTTCTACATCAACCGCGAAGCGCCGGAGTTGACCGACGCGCAGCTGATGCCAATGATCGGCCGGTACATGGCGACCTCGATCGCATGATCGTCGTACGCCCTGGCGAACTCGAGCACCTGGTGCGGCTCGAGCGCAAAGTGGAGAGCACCGAGTTCGCCAGCGCCGGCGAAGACGAGTGGGCGCTGGTCGACGAAATATGGGTTGGGATCCAGGACAAGCTCCCGAGCCGCGGCGAGCGCGACCAGGGCGGCTTCACGACGACCACCAGGCCGGCGCGGATCCGCATGTATCACCGTGAGGACGTCGACGCCGGCATGCGCCTGGTGCTCGGCGACCGGGTTATGCAGATCGTCTCCGCACCTGCCGAACTCGGCCGGAAGGGCGGGCTCGAGCTGATGGTCGAAGACTACGACCCGCGGGCCGCTACCTGATGCCAACGAGCCGGGGCGGTTCGGAGGTGCGCCGCTTCATTTCGCAATTGCCCTCGAAGCTGGAAAAGCAGGTCCTTCGCGGCGCCGCGCGCGCCGGCGGCAAGATCATCGAGGCGGAAGCGAAGGAGCGCTCGATCTCGAGCGACGTCGACGAGGCGATCGTCATGCGGACGAAGCTCGAAGCCGGTCGCATCACGGTCAAGATCACGGTGCGTAAGGGCTGGGGCCGCGCGATCGCCAACTGGCTCGAGTACGGCACCGACGCCCATTTCATCACGATTGCGAAGGACGAGAGCGGCGGAAAGAGCGTCGCCCGATTCAACGCAACCACCAAGCGCTCGATGGTCATCGGCGGCAAGTTCGTCGGCGAGACGATCTTTCACCCGGGCGCGAAGCCGCATCCGTTCCTCCGGCCATCGCTGGACATCAAGGGCGCCGAAGCGATCGCGGCCGCGCAGAGCTACATCAACGCGCACGTCACCCGGTCAGGGATCGTCGCCAGCGCCGAACCGGAAGGCGATGACGAATGACCGGTGTCGATATCATTGGCGCGCTGCTCGTCGACGACGAGGCTGTCCTCGAGATGCACACGGCCGAACGGATCAAGGCGGGTGCATTGGCAGACGGTGTCGTGTTGCCGGCGTTGTTGGTCCGCCTGGTCAGCAGCGTCGAGCGCCAGCCGCTGAAACGTGGCGGATCCGTCCGGACCGTCGACCGGATCGCCGTCACCGTTCGTAGCAAAACCTATGCCGAGCAGACCAAGGCCATCGGCCTCGTGCGCAAAGCATGCGCCGGCCGAACTGGCGACGTCGGCGAAGCGAAGAGTGTGTCCGTCCTGACCGCCGGCGCCGGCCCCGATGCGCGCGGCCCCGGCAACAGCTTCGAACAGACCCAAGACTTCCGCGTCAGTTTCGACGCTCCCGCCTGAAGGAGACCACCATGTCCGACACCAAGACCAAGCGCGCCAAGATCGTCCGCAACTTCAAGGACGCCGGCACCGAGACCCAGTTCAACGCCGGCGAAACCGTCGACGTGAGCGAGGGCGCGTTCGCGAATTATCACGCGGCCGGCCTGGTCGAAGAGGCTGACGCCGAGGCCGCGCCAGCACCGACCGAGGGCGACCCCGCCAAGGTCGGCCGCACCCGCAGCTGACCCGCACTTCCGCCGATCGGCGGAGGATCCACGCCGGCCGAGCCGGCTCGCCTTCTGAAAGGTAAAATATGAAGACCATGACCGCGGCGGGCTCGACGCTCGCCATCGCTGCCGCTTCCCCCGCCACCAATGACGCGGCCGGCTTTGCCGCGCTGACGCTGATCGAGGTCGGGAACGTCGAGAAGCTCGGCACCCTCGGCGCAACCTTCGCCAAGGTGGAGTTTCAGCCGCTGAAGGGTGGCAAGCAGAAGTATAAGGGCTCGCCCGATTACGGTGCCCTGCAGCCGAGCATGGCTCTCGACACGGACGATGCCGGCCAGACCCTCATGCAGGTGTCGGCCGACGACGAGACGCAGAAGCTCTACTCGTTCAAAGTCACCTACCAGGATGGCTCGAAGCGCTACTTCCAGGGTCGTGTGTTCGGCATGCCCGAGACGGCCGACGGCGCGGACTCGATGCTGATGGCAGCGCCGACGATCGAGATCTGCACCAAGCCGGTGAAGGTCGCAGCCGCCTAACTTTTCCCCTTCCGGCGCCCGCGACGCCGGCTCCCTATGCATCAACTCGCCTCGCTATCGCGGGTGCGGGACGAGTTGGTGCACCATCCTCCCGCGAAGGATCAAACCATGAAGTTCAACATCGCACTGCTCGCTTGCACCGCCACGGCCGCCTGCCACATCAAGAACCCGGCCGGCGAGCTGCTGTTCGTCGACGAAGAGCGTACCCTGCCTGTTCGCATCCATCTGCACGGCCCGGGCAGCAAGGCGTACGGCGTCGTCGAATCGCGTCAGTCCGCGCGCGCGCTGAAGCGCATGCAGGACAATGACGGCAAGATCACCGCCGCGACCCCCGAGGAGCGTATCGCCGAGACCGCCGAGGATCTCGCTGCGATCACGTCGCACTTCGAAAATTTCGAATACCAGCCCGCCGGCGCGGCCGAGCCGATCGAGGGTGAGGATCTGTTCCGCACCGTCTATGCCAACCAGGGCCTCGGCTTCATCACCCGCCAGGTGACGAAGTTCGTCGGCGACTGGGGAAACTTCAGCGCCGTCTCGAAGGCGGCCTAACCCTCTACGTCCGGCAAATGGCGTGGCTCCATGCCACGCCAAAGCCGGACGCCCGCAGCCGGCGCGGGAGAGAAGAGCCGGCCCAGACCAGGCTCAGCCGGATCGATGATCTGAAGCGGAAGAAGATCCTTCCGTCGATGCCCCCGAATCCCGCGCCGCACATTACCGACTGGCTCATTGAGATGGGCCTGACGGAAGCGGCCGGGATGGGGACGGCAGCGATCAGCTCGCGCGAACTGGCCGCCTGGCAGGACAATACCGGCATAAGGCTCGAGCCTTGGGTCGGTCGGCTGATCCGTCAGCTTTCGAAAACGTACATCGCCGAGGGCCGGCTCGCCGAAAGCGAGAATTGTCCAGCGCCATGGCGCGCGCCTGTGTCTCAGCGCGAAGTCGACATCGAGGACGCTCAGCTGCGCAAGCTGCTGGGCTGACCGGGGAGGAATATACCCATGGACGATTCCTCCCCAGCACTCGAGGTCGGCTTTGTCATCGACACCGGTGGTTCGTTTGGCGAGCTGCTGCAGCTGCAGACCGCAATGGACTCGACCGAAGCCAAGGTGCTCGCCGATGCCACCCGCATTGAGCGTGCTACCAAGGGCATGGTCGACGTCTCGGCCGCCACGTCGAACATTGTTGCCTTCGGGAATGCCACCACGCGCGAGATGGCGGCGAGCCGTCAGGCGATGGCGCAGGTCGAGAAGGCCGGCGAAGCCTTGGTGCGTTCGCTCGATCGCGAGGCCGCTGCGTATGGCAAGACGCGCGAGCAGCTGCGCGAGGCCCGCGTCGCCGAGCTGGCGCTGGCAGCCACCAAGCAGGGCAACACGGACTTGTCCGCCCGTTTGGTCGCCGCAGAGGCCGCGCTGTACGATAAACGATTCGCGGCGACGCGTAAGGCTCGTGCCGAAACCGAGGCGCTTGCCCAGGCGCAGGACCTGGCCGCCAGTCAGGCGGTAGCGACTGCCGAACGACAGGCGCAGGCGTTGCGCTCGGCCGCGTTCGCGCACGACCTTTTCGAATCGGCAGCGCGGCGTGGCATCGCTGCCATGCGCGAAATGGAGGCAGCGGAGAAGGTCGCGGCCGCGACGGCAGAAGCGACGCGGATCCGCGAAGCTGCCCACGCGTACGATCTGTTCGAGACGGCTGCACGCAAGGGCGCAGCAGCCCAACGAGAATTCGATGCCGCTCAGGCGGCTGGTGCCCGCGATGATGAGGCGCAGCGCCTCCGCTCGGCCGCGTTTGCCCATGATCAATTCGAAGCCGCAGCGCGGCGCGGTGCCGAGGCTCTACGCGCGGAAGAGACCGCGGCCGCAAGCGACGCTGCGGCCTTGGCTCGCCTTCGCGCGCTGATCGACCCGGCCGCGGCCTCACAGAACCGATTGAACGCCGAACTGGCGGAAGCTCGACGGGTGATGACCGCGGCTGGCGCATCGGCCGCTGAGTTGGGCCGCGCCGAGGCCGCGCTGACCGAACGTAGCAATAGCGCCGCGCAGCAGCACGACCAGCTGGCCGGATCCGCACGCCGGAGCGGCGGTGCCTTGAAGAACATCGCGGTTCAGCTGCCGGATATCACGCAGGGCCTGCTTACCGGCCAGAAGCCGTTCCAGGTGTTCATTCAGCAGGGCGCGCAGATCTTCCAGGTCGCACAGATGAGCGAAGGCGGCCTGCGTGGTTTCGGCAAGGAGGTCGGCGTTCTCGCTCTCCGCTTCGCTCCCCTCCTGGTCGGCTTTGCCGCCGTCGGCGCGGGGTTCGCGCTGTTCAATCGGTGGGTCAATGAAGGCGTGAAGTCTGACCAACTGACGCGCGACCTCGGCAAGATCACCGGTGGCGCCAACGCAACGAAGCAGGAACTCTTCAAGCTGAAAGACGAGACGGTCACCTGGGCCGACACGTCAAAGGCGCTGTTCAGCGTCGTCGGCAAGGATATCTCGGACTATTTCGTCGGTGACATGAAGGGCATGTCGCGTGGAGTGAAGGGCGTTCTCGACGACCTCACCGGCTATATGCGCCAAGCCATGGCGGGCATCTATGCCGGCGTCGCTGGTACCAAAGCCTATCTCGGCGAGATCGAGAAGGGCGGCGTCGTCGGCCTCGGTAAGATGCTGATCGGCCAGGGCGATCCAAAGCTTCTCGAGAAGACTTATGGTGCTGCCTACACCGCGGCCGACCAATATCTGACGAAGCTTGGTAAGCGGGTGAAGCTTGCCGCGATCGACAACGCGCGCGAGCGCATCGCCAAGTCGATCGGCTATAATAATATCCCGAAGCCGAAGGTCGATAAGCACGCCGAGCAGCTCGTGCGCGACGCCGAGGCGACCGAGGCGCAGATCCGCAACCTCTACAAGTTAGCGGCAGCTTACGGCGTGTCCGGCGCCGCGGCGCTGATCGCCGAGGCGCGCGTGAAAGCCGAGAGCAAGGCGATCAAGCAGCAGGCCGATATCGAGGCGGCGGTGAACCGCCAGATCCGGCTCGAAATCGCGCAGCGGGTTTCGGACTCGGCGAAGTCGGCCGCCTCGATGCGAGACCAGGCGCGCGTCCAGACCGAGGTCAATACGTTGATCGCTGCCGGCAACGTGCCGGCCGAGCGCGCCGCTGAATTGGTTCAGGACCGTATCGCCGATCTGCCGCTTCTGGCGGCGATCGAGGTCGCGCAGCAACGCGGATTGAAGGAAGAGGCCGACAAGGCAACCGCCGCGCTGAAGGCGCAGCAAGACGCTCGCGGTGCCGTCAAGGCGGCGGAGATCGGCACATTCTACGCCGGCGCCGATCAGCAGGCCGATCGCCAGCTGACGATGCAGCGCGAAGAGCTTCGGCTCGTTGGCGCAACGGATACGGCCCGCGCACAGGCCATGGCTAAGCTGCAGGCGGAGCAAACCCTACAGGCGAAGGGCTACGAGCTCGGCACGGCCTATGCGAACACGTACATCGGCAAGCAGGTCGAGATCGCGGTCGGCGCAGAGACGAACCGGCAAGCGCAGGACGCCTGGAACGCCTCGCTGAGTGCGACGGCCGATCTGTTCGATACGATCGATCAGACCGCGCAACGGGCCGCGCAGGGTATGGCAGATGCGTTCGGCGACGTCGGTTCGGCGATCGGCGACGCACTGACCGTCATGACCGGCTATTACGCCGATCAGGCGAAGCTTCAGCAAGAGCATGACGCAGCCATTCGCCAGGCGAACGGCGACCAGACACGGATCAATCGCGAGAACCGCCTCTTCGCTCTCCGGTCGTCGTCGCAGCAGATCGGCGCGTTCGGCGATATGGCGACGGCCGCGAAGGGCTTCTTCAAGGAAGGCTCGCAGGGCTACAAAACCCTCGAGACGGCCGAGAAGGCGTTCCGCCTAGTGCAGTTCGCGCTGTCGGTCCGTGCGATCGCGCAGGATGCGATCGAGACGGGTACCAAGATCGCCAACAGCGTGGCCCGTATCGCGGTCGGCGCGACCGAGGCGGTCGTCAATGCGATCAAGAGCCTGCCGTTCCCGCTCAACCTGGCGGCCGGCGCCGCAACCGTCGCCGCGCTGGCGTCGATCGGCGTCTCGATCGCCGGTTCGTTCGGTGGCGGCGGCAAGAACACGCTGGCGCCGACCAACTCGGGTACCGGCACCGTTCTCGGCGACACGTCGGCCAAGAGCGACAGCATCAAGAACGCGATCGATGCGCTGAAGGAGGTCGACACCGTGACCAATACCTTCGCGCGCGAGATGGCCGCTTCCTTGAAGTCGATCGACAGCCAGATCGGTGGCGTCGCGTCCCTGGTCGTGCGCTCGGGCAACATCGATGCCTCGAGCGGCGTGACCGAGGGCTTCAAAGCGAACGCCATCGGATCCGTGCTGAGCAAGATCCCCGTCATCGGCGGGATCCTCGGCGGGCTGTTCGGCTCGAAGACCAGCGTCATCGGCAGCGGCCTGTATGGCGGTGCGCAGTCGGTCGGCAGCATCCTCGGCGGTGGCTTCGATGCTTCGTACTATTCGGATATCGAAAAGAAGAAGAAGCTCTTCGGACTTACGACCAGCACGAAATACTCGACGCAATACAGTGGCGCCGACGCTGGACTTGAGAATCAGTTCACGCTCATCTTGAAGTCGTTCAACGACGCGATCGCCGCGGCGGCCGGACCGCTTGGCGTTGCGACCGGCGACGTCCAGGCGCGGCTCAACGGCTTCATCGTCGACATCGGCAAGATCGATCTGAAGGGCCTTACCGGCGCGGAGATCGAGGAGAAGCTGTCGGCCGTGTTCGGCGCCGCAGCCGACGGCATGGCCGCGGCAGCGTTCCCGGGGCTCGAGCAGTTCCAGAAGGTCGGCGAGGGTGTGTTCGAGACGCTGGTGCGCGTGGCGTCGACGATCGAGGCGGTCGGCACGTCGCTGACCCTCCTCGGTACGAACACGCAGACCATGGGGATCGGCGTAAAGCTCGCGCTCGCGGATCAGTTCGATAGCGTCTCGGCGCTGACCGACGCGGCCGGTGCGTACTTCGAGACGTTCTACTCAAAGGAAGAGCAGGCGGCAGCCAAGACCGCGCAGATGAACGGCGTCTTCGCCAGCCTCGGCTTGGCGATGCCGGGGACGCTCGCGGCATTCCGCCAGCTGGTCGAGGCGCAGGATCTGACGACCGCTGCGGGTCAATCGACCTATGCCACGCTGCTGAAGCTCGCGCCGGCGTTTGCCGATCTGCAAGCATCGATGGAGGGTGCGAAGAGCGCGGCCGATATCGCCAGCGAGCGGCAGGATCTCCAACGCCAGCTGCTCGAGCTGCAGGGCGATACCGCGGCGATCCGCGCGCTTGATCTCGCGAAGCTCGATAGCAGCAACCGCGCGCTTCAGGAGCAGATCTATGCGATCCAGGACGCGCAGGCTGCCGCCACGGCCGCCAAGGCGCTCGCCGACGCGTGGACGTCGGTGGGCGATAGCATCATGGACGAGGTGAAGCGGATCCGCGGCTTGACCGACGCGGCCGGCGGCAACAGCTTTGCCAGCCTGCAGGGCCAGTTCAACGCGGCGACGTCGGCCGCCCGCGGCGGTGATCAGGATGCGGCGAAGAGCCTGCCGGCGCTTAGCCAGGCGCTGCTCACCGCGGCGGCCGAGCAGGCAACCAGCCGGCAGGAGCTGGCGCGCGTCCAGGCACAGACGGCCGCAAGCCTTGAGGCAACCTACGGCGTCGTGACCGCGCTGACGAAGGGCAGCAGCACGCCGTCGACCGCATCCGATCGTGGCATCGACATCGTAACGGCATCGCAGCCGGCGACTGTGCCGGCGCCCGCGAACGACGACCTGGCGAGCGAGATTAAATCGCTCCGCGAGGAAGTGACCCTGCTCCGGACCGAGAATAATTCGGGCCATGCGGCAACCGCCGGCAACACCAAGCGCATCGATGGCCGCCTCGAGGCGGTGACGGCGCCGAACGGTGGCGAAGCGATCAGCGTGGCCAGCGCCGCGTGAGGGTCGTCACAGACGCCGGGGTCGTGATCGACCTCGGCACCGTCGAAACCGCGCCGACGATCGGCATCGTCGACTATAGCCGGCGCGTGACCGACGACTACGGCGTGACGACCGTTGTCGAGCGCGGGTTCGCCCGTCGCATGTCGGTGCGCCTGGCGGTGCCGTTCGACGACGTCGACGAGCTGCAGCGCCGTCTAACCGATCTCCGAGCGACGCCGGCGAAATGGATCGCCGACGATCAGTTCGCCGCACTGTCGTTTCGCGGTTTCTACAAAGAGTTCGAGATCGATCACGCGGTTCCGCCGCTCAGCTATTGCACGCTGACGGTCGAGGGCTTGGCGGCAACCGAGCAGCTGGTCGACGGCGGTACGGATCCGGCGCCGATCGGTCAGGCGTCGACGCTGCAGCTGATTCAACCGGCCGCGATCACGGACGTCACGATCGCTGCCAGCACCATCGCTGAAACCGATCGCGCAGAATGGTCGGCCGGTGTCAGCTATGCGCTCGGCGCCCAGGTCATCAAAGCCGCCACGCACCGGATCTACGAAAGCGCGGTAGCAGCGAACACCGGCGACGATCCCGCGGCCGCGTCCGGCAAGTGGATCGATATCGGTCCGACGAACCGATGGGCGATGTTCGACCAGGCGCTCGGCACGACGTCCAGCGCGGCCGACTCGATCACGGTCACCCTGAACGCGGCCGCGCGCGCGATCGCGCTGCTCGACGTCGTCGCGGCAACGGTGCGCGTGCGGGCGACGGGCTACGATCGCACGATCGCCGCCAGCGCTGGCACCATCACGTTCCTCGATCTGCCGGCTGGTACCAACCAGGTGACGGTGACGATCGCCGGTGCCGGCACGGTATCGGTCGGCACGCTGCTGCTCGGCCGCCTGGTCGCGCTCGGCATCACCGAGGCGTCGCCGACGTCGGGCATCACCGACTATAGCCGCAAAGAGGTCGACGACTTCGGCGAAGTGACGATCGTCGAGCGTGCGTCTGCAAAACGAATGACCGCGAAAGCGTTGATCCGGACGGACGCTCTCGACTTGGTCGCGAACCGCCTCGCGGCTGTGCGTGCGCGGCCGTCGCTCTGGATCGGGCAGGCGGGCATCGACAGCCTAACGATCTACGGCTTCTTCAAAGATTTCTCGATCGAGGCGGGCGAGGGCGTCAGCAAGTTGTCGCTCTCGATCGAGGGCTTCAGCACCGCGGCGAAGGTCGAGCCGCTCGGCGTCGATTGGCAGAACGTCAAGGACACGAACCCGGCGAAGCCGAAGCCGGCCGACGGGGCGACCAACAGCGCGGATCCGGCGTCGCCGCTCGGGCCCGACGATACTGTCGCCGACGTGCTCGAATTTCTCGCGGAAGCACGGCGCAACGCGACCGAGGGCCTCGAGCAGATCGCCGCGACCAAGAAGGAGCTCGATGCCGCTCGGCTGGATCTCGATCGCGCGCTGGCGCAGGCGCGGCAAACTGTTCAGGCCGCCTTTTCCGGTCAGCTGCTCGAGCAACGTCGCAAGGCGCGCGTGGACTTTCTCACGCACCTCGATGGCGTCCGGGTCGGCGTGGTCGTGCAGCAGGAGACCGAGCAGCGCATCGAGGGCGAGCTGGCAACCGCGACCACCTTTGCCCTCCTCGGTGCAAAGAACTCGACCGGTACCGCCTTCATTCTCGATAGCTCGACCGTCCTGGTGACGCCGGAACTGTCGCTGTCCGAGAAATTCGAAACGATCGAGGCGCAGTTCGAAGGTGTGAACGGTGACGCCGAGGCTGCCATAACCCGCCTGGATAAGGCGATCGCGAACGAGAAAGAGGCGCGGGTCGAGGCCATCGAAGGCATCGAGACGACGTACGACGGTTTGCTTGCCCATACGAACGCGACGATCCGCGACCTCGATATCGCTGTTTCAGACGGTGACCGGGCGCTGGCGGAAAGCATCGAGGATCTCGGCACCAAGTTCGAAGGCGACCTTGCCGATGCAACCGCGGATATCACGGACGTCAAAAAGGCGGTCAGCGACGAAACCGAAGCCCGCGCGACCGCAATTCGAGACCTTTCGACGGATTTTACAACGGCGATCGGCGACAAGGTCGGCGCCGCGGTAACGACGCTTGAGGAGGCAATCTCCGACGAGACTGAAGCTCGCGCGAAAGCGATCACGGATCTCGGCGCAGACTTTACCGATGCGCTCGGCGACACGGTCGGGGCGGCTGTGACCGACTTCAAGGAAGCGATCGCCGACGAGACCGAGGCGCGCGGGGTTCAATACGGCCTCGTCACCGCGCGCCTGGACAAGGTCGGCGGTGGTACGGCGTCGGTCGAGCAGCTGTTCTCGGCGCAGGCGGACGCCCTCGGCAACCTGTCGGCGCGCGCCAGCCTGGCAGTGACGGCCGGTGGTGTGTGGAGCGGGATTACCGTGACCGCGGCGGATGGCTCGCAGGGGGCAATCAGCGACATCACCATGTCGGCGATGACGATCAACGTCAGCACCGCGAAGCTGATCTTCAACAATGGATCCGTGATGAAGGTCCTTGGCACTGGGTTCGGCGTCGGCAACGAGTTCATCGACTGGTTCGGACCATCGATGCCGATCGCACTCTGCTCACGCGCCAACGGCAAGGTTTGGCAGACCGTGTCGGGCGACGCCTATTTCGGCGGCGCGCTTTCGGCGGGCACGCTTACGAACGGCGGCCAAAGCAGCAGCGTCGCCCCCGACGTCATCGCCGACACCGGCGGCTTCGGATCGGACGGCGGCAAGATCACCGTCGTCATTAGCTGGGCATACGTCTGGGAATGGCGTGTCAATTACGGCGGCTCGACGGCTGGCGCGCAGCAATTTGACAATGCGGTCGCGGCTTATGGCGCGACGTCCAGTGACGGTGGCTACACCTGGTCCGGGACACGGGTCGAGACGGGTTCACCAACGCTCACCTTGGCGCGCGAGATCGGCGGCGCTGCCCGCATCGATGTAGCAATGGCAGCGATCAGTCCCGGCGCCGGCACGGTCTATGGCGAGCGCCCGATCCCCGCCGGTCAGGAGGGCGGGTATCTCGTCTTCAGCGCGACCTGGTCAACCAGCCTTACCTACACCGATCCCGATCGGATCGTCGCCGATCGCCGCTTCATTGCAACCCTCGCGCGCGGTTTCACGACGGGCAACGGCACCGGCAGCGTCTCGCAGCGCGTCACCATCATCACCACCGAGGAATAGCGGCTATGGCTATCGACGATCAGCTGGCCACGCTGCTGGCCCAGAATGCTGACCTTTTCGCAGCGTATGAGGAATGGGCAAATGGGCAGGTCATGCTTCTTGCCGGTTCGATCGATGATCCCGCGAGCTTCAACTCGACCGGCGGCAAGACGGGGGACCTTGGTTACTACCCGGTCATCAACGTCAGCGGCCAAACGATCTACGTTCCGTGCCTGGCTCGTTTGAAAGCGATCGCGTCGAGTGGCGCGAACGAGGAGGCTCTCGAAGCCCTGGAGAACCAGCTCGGTGGCTTAACGCAGCTGACGGATTATGCGCTGGGTCGCCGGATCCGCACCGATGCCGCGATGATGTTGTCGGCGTCGGAGATGGCCCTCGCTCGCGCCAACATGGGCGCGGTCGATCAAACGCAGATCCCCGTGTATCCGACGCGAGCAGCTGCAGCCGCTCTTCCTATCCCCGCCAGTGTCACGACGTTCCAGGTGGCAGGCTATGCCAGTCCTGGGGACGGCGGCGAGGCAACGTTCCTCCGCCTCGACCCTCAGCCGGCTGCGGGGCAGCAAGGCCCAGTGCAACCATCACGCCTGCAGGACAAGTCAGGCGCTTGGTTTGAGCAACAGGGGCCGGAGTGGCGCCCCCAGCACTTCGGCGGGTTCCCCGGCTCGGCTAACGCGACGGCCGCGTTCGTGGCAGCTGACGCTTGCGCGAAGGCCAGCGGTGGGTGGGTTTCGTTGATCGGTGATGGCATCTGGGCAATCGCTGACTTCGTCCAGACGTGCCGCTGGATCTACGGACGAGACCGATTGCTAACGCGGGTTCGGCGTGCATTCGAAACGACCATTGCAGTTTGGTCGCTCGCTGCCGGTGCAGCTGGCATGACGGTGCAGGATCTTACGATCGATGGCGCATCAGGCGCCGAGGCGCGCGCAATCCTCGCGCTCGGTGACTTCCGCTCCGACATCTTGATCCAGCGCGTTGGCTTGGAGAATGGCATGGGGCGGTGGGCGCTTCGTGCGGATCCACTGTTACCATTCTACAATCTCCAGATCCTCGACTGCCACGTTGAGAACTGCCCGAGTGGCGGGTTTGCAGTTCTTGCCAAGGCCAAGGGTAACCGGCGGCTACGCATCAACCGGAACACCTTGAACCGGGTCGGCACCAATCTGTGCATCGTCCGAGGTCCCGGCGACGTTGACCGCGACATGTGGAACACGACGTTTGACGTCGAAGGAAACGACAACACCGTCACGAACTGCCTGAATACCGGCGAATACGGTCCGATCCCGTTCGAGTTCTGGGGCTGCACCAATGGCCAGATACTACGAAACCAGGTCGATACCGGCACGCGCGGTATCGGCCTTGGCTCCGGCATGCAGAACTTCGAGGTCGCGTTTAATCTCATCTCTAACCAGACGTTCTACGCCTTCGAAGGCGGGCTGAGCCGCAACCTGCGGGTCCACCACAACACCGCGCTCAACTGCCGGATATTTACGCCTTTCCCTGGCACCGAGACGGAAAACCTCTTCCTCGAAGACAATACGCTCATCGGTACGGGGCTCTCGGCCTACACCCCAGTCAACCCGGCTGACAGCGTGTTCGTCGGCGGTGTGGCGACCGGCTTGCGCATCCGTCGCATGGTGATCCGCAATCCCGAATATGCGCGCTGGGCGATCAACCTCAGCGGCCTCTCGAGGCCGGTGCCGACAATCTCGATTGCCGGTGGCGGTACGGGAGCAACGGCCTCTGCAACGCTGAAGGGGGTGCGGGTTCGTCTCAAGTCGGGCAACGCGGGGTCGGGCTATACGAACCCAACCGTCACCGTTGAGGGTGGAGGCGGTAGCGGCCTGGTCATCACGCCGACATTCGCAGGCGGCGCGCTGACGGGCGGTGTGATCACCAACCCCGGCACTGGCTTTACCGCCATGCCGAAGCTCAACGTCAGTGATCCAACGGGCGTAGGTGGTGAGCTCGAGGTGTTCATGGGCATCGAGGCGGTGACCGGCTCGGCCGGCGCTGGCTACGCAAACAGCACCTGGACCGCTTCGGACAATGGCGCGACGACGGCCGCAGCGGGAACGTTCACCGCTACCAACGGCATACCGGGGGCCTTCGTCGTCACCAATCCTGGCGAGGGCTTTGGTCGGGCATCGGACTTCATCATCGACGCGCCTGAAATCTACCAGGACACCTATGCCTCAAGTCCGGCCGGTATCAGCACCACCGGCAACGGGCAGATCCTGAACCCGATCATCAAACGCTCTGCCAACTATGATGCGGCGCATTACTACCATCAGGCGCTGGGGGGGGCCACGCAGATCGCTCATTCGATCAATGCAACGGCAGCGGGCAATCCGAGCTTTGTGTTGCACAACCCGGTCTGCGAAATGACCGGCACCGTCTCGGGTGGCGCGACCTATGCCGCGATCGGCCGCTTGGTTGCCGCGCAGCCGATGTACGGTGTCGAGCTTCGTGGTGGTGGCAAGGTCTCCGGTAACTTCACGTCGAACCCGAACCCGATCAACCTGCCAGATACGAGCGGGACGGCGAAGGTCGGCCTTGTCGACACAACGGGTTTCGTCGGCAACGCGTACAGCTTGGGCGCTTCGATTGTTCGGCGTCGCACCAAGAACGTCATCGAGGCGAGCGCTGCGCCGACCACTGGCACACATGGAACCGGCGACCGGTGCGTCAATAATGCCCCGACGTCAGGATCGGCGTTCGAATGGCAATGTACTGCGGGCGGTTCTCCCGGCATTTGGGTGGGCCGCTTCGCTGCTGGTAGCGATCCAGTTCTCCCGACGGCTTACGTAAGCATGTCCACGCTGGCGAACGGTCAGCTGCTGACTGCTGCGGCGAACATCTTCTCGACTGTCAAAATCCGCTACGATGTTGCGACGGCCGGCGCTTCCCAACTCCACGCCTCATTTAAAATCGAATGGAGCAGCCGTTACAATAACATTCCCCGGCGCGGCGAAGTTCTTCTGGCTTTCGGATCGAGCAACATTCCTGCGCAAGCGCCTCTCATAAAGTCGACGTCGATTGACGACGTGGCCGCTAACGCGGCCACGGTGACGACCGCTGTTGACGGCTCCGGTCGCATGGAAGTGACGATCACTTTCCCCACCACGCCAGGGGCTGCGATCCCGGTTCGTCTAGCCGGCCTCGCCAGTAACGCGAGCGTCTACGGCTCGTATTCCGTTCAAATCACGTAAGGAGCCAGCTCATGGCAATCATCAAAACGCTGGAGCTTCGGAACGGTCTTGTGGCGAAGAACGCGTACGTTCGGGTCGACGCCTTCTATGGATCGAAGGCGTCGATCAGCTTCTCCGCGAACACGTATTTGTCGCGCGAGGCATTTACCGGGACGGACACCTTGCCGGCGCAGCCGTTCCTCGAACAAGACATGCTGGAATTCACGCCCGACCCCGGTCCCGACGCTCTGCCTATTTGGGTACAGTGCTACGCGCATCTGAAGGCGCAGGATCGCTTCGCTGATGCAGCCGACGACATCGCGATCGTTCAGGATGGCGAAAATGAATGAGATGATCTCTGGGAAACCGGCCATGCCGCTTCCCGAACGGATAACGATAAACGAGACACTTCTGGCGGAGCGCGTTTTTCTCGCGGGAATGGAGCAAAACTACCCCGGACTTGATCCCCGCTTAGGACTGTTCGGGACTGGTCCCGACGGAGCTTACATCAACGCGAGGTACGGGAACGAATTGGTTCGAGTTCGGTCCCGACGGCAAGTCGCGATGGAAGGCTTTGCGCATGCCACCATGGTCATGTGGCTCTTCCACATCGCAAAACTCGTAATCGATCAATTCGCCTGATCTGAACGGAGCATCATCATGAAGAATAAGCGACGCGCGGCCCTGGTGGTCGCGAGATCGTTGGTGCGCGCGTGAGCCGTAGCCGCGATCGAGACGGCCTCGACCTCAACGATATCGCTTCACTGATTGCTGCGACCCGACCGCCCGCCGTTGCGAGCGAGGAGCGCGGACTGGCGAAGCACGCCGCGACGATCATCGTCGCGATCATCCTGGCATTGTGCCTCTGGGTCGGCGCCAGCGTTAGCTCGCTCGGCACTACCGTCACCCGCATGTCGGCAAACGTCGACGCGTTGCAAAAGGGCATCGCCGATCTGCAGACCAGCCAGGGATCCGCATCGATTCAGCTATCGGATACCAAAGCGACGAACGCGAAGCAGGACGCTCGAGCAGACGCGATGGAGGCCGACGTCCTCCGCGTGAAAGAACGCGTCCGGATGCTCGAAGGGCAGCGGCCCGTACATATTCCGGCGCCCACCGCCGAATAGTCCGCCGGCGGCCGGCTGCCGCCAATCTCGGAGAACATCATGAAACTGATCCCGAACTGGCGCCATGCGTGGCGCCTGGCGTCGGTGCGCGTCGCGACGATCGGCGCCGTCGCCACCACCGCGGCTGCGGCCGCGCCCGATACCGCGCTGCAGGTCTGGCAGTCGTTGCCGGACGCTATCCGCGACATCGTGCCTAGCCCGGTCAGCCGGTGGGTCACGCCGGCACTGTTCGTCGCGACGCTCGTCGCGCGGATCCTCAAGAAGCGGGAGGCTACCGATGGCGAATAAGAAAACGCTCGCCGGCGTTATCGGCTCGGTCATGGCGGCCGCGGCATTGTTCGTCTCGATCCCGGCCGACGAGAGCGGCCGCAAGGTCGAGGCGACCGTCCAGCAGGACGGCTCGATCGCGGTCCGTCACGTTGCCGGCCGCCAGTACCTGAAGGCGTATCTCGACATCGTGAAGGTGCCGACGGCGTGCGATGGCGTCACCAAGAACATCCGGATGGGGATGACCTTCACCGAGGCGCAGTGCAACGCGAAGCTCGAGGAGGAGCTGATCGCGCACGCCGAGCCCATCATCAAGTGCGTTCCTAAGCTCTATGGCCGCCCGAACCAGACGATCGCGGCCGTCGGCCTCGCGTACAACATCGGTTCGGCCGGCGTGTGCAAGTCGAGTATCGCGAAGCTCTGGAATGCGGGCGACTGGAAGGCTGGCTGCAACCGCTTTCCCCTCTTCGTTAAGGCAGGCGGCAAGATCGTCAGCGGCCTGGTCAAGCGTCGCGAACGCGAGCGGGCAATCTGTCTGAAGGGATTGCCCGCCTGATCGTCGCCGTGGCATAGCTCGAGCGCTGCTCTGAGCTTAGCCGTTAGGACAGCCCGCGCGCGCGGTTCGACCATGGGCTCCGGTTCGCCGGGTGGCCCGTGAAATAGAAGACCCCTCCGGGGGGAATACTCGGGGCGCAGTTCCCGTGGTCCTGCGCGGCTAACCACCCGGTCCGGGTCGGCTAGCCGCGCAGAGATCCTCCACCAGTTTCGCGGCGATCGCCGCTTCATCCATCCCGCGGCCGTCCGGCCGGGGCTCCGCCGATCGTCGATCGGCGGCCATCATGGCGCGCGTAGCCCGTGCCTCGTCATGAAGGTCTACCTCCACATGAGTCCTGTTATCGCTGCTCGCCCGCCTGCTGCCTACATGGGCGGCAAGCGCAACCTGGCCACGCGTCTGTGCGCCATGATCGATGCCACGCCCCACAAGGCATACATCGAGCCCTTCGTCGGCATGGGCGGCGTATTTCTGCGCCGATCGCGCCGGCCGACCGTCGAGATCATCAACGACCTATCCGGCGACGTTGCTAACCTGTTCCGCGTCGTGCGCCGGCACTACGAGCCTTTCGTCGAAGAGCTGCGCTGGCTGATCGCCAGTCGTTCCGAGTTCGACCGGCAGAAGGCGATGGATCCGAATACGCTGACTGACATCGAGCGCGCAGTCCGCTTCCTCTATCTTCAGCGCCAGGCGTTCGGGGGCCGTGTCGTCGGCCGGACCTACGGCGTGACAGCGCGAAACCCTTCGCGCTTCAATCTCGCAAAGCTACGTGGCGAGCTGAAGCTCCTCAGTCGGCGCCTCGAACCGGTTCAGATCGAGCAGCTGCCTTACGCAGACCTGATCCGCCGGTACGATCACGCCGGGGCGCTGTTCTACCTAGATCCGCCTTATGACGAGACGGCAGGCTACGGCGTCGAGTTCGGCCGCGCTGACTACCTAGCGATGGCGGAGCAGTTGGGGGCGATCGCCGGCGACTTCATCATGTCGATCAACGACACGGCGTTCATTCGCGAAGCGTTCGCGGCGTTCGAGATCCAGGAAGTCGACACGGCCTGGTCGGTCGGGATGAAGTCGACCGGCGCGCCATCAAAGGTGACAGAGCTGATTATACGCAACCGGCGGTGACATTCGCCTTCGTGCTATGACTCGGAAAACCCAACGGCACGTGCTTTCGGGCACGCGCTGCTGGGGTATCGGCTACCCTAAAACGGGGTACATGCTCCGCTGTAAGCCGCGGAAAACCGTCGATGCGGCGGAGGGCTTATCCGCCGCGTTCGGGTGGGAGCCGGCCCGAAGGCCGGCTCCGCCGTTCCGATTAGCGCTTCATGGCTAGCTCCGGGTTGGCTTGAAAAAGGGCCTAAGCCCGAACGCCAATTATGCATGAATATGCATACAAATGCATAACGCCTCGGATTACGCAGGCTGCTCTTCGCTGAGCGCCGCGTCGATCATCGATTTCCACAATAGATCGACAGGAGCGCCGGGTGTGTGCCCGTCGATCATTTCCTCGCCGGCTCGACTAACATGGTCGGTTGGCTCCCGCATGGCAGCGATCGCGATTCGGGCGTCGTCTGCATAGAGGCGCCACGTCGTCGGAGCACCGTTGTCCGCGCTCGCCATCGCGCGCGCGACCCGCTCGATCATCGATTTTCCAGCCATTCTCACCTCCGAGGAGCATTCTATGCTGACCAACGCCGCGGTGAAAGCCGCGCGGCCGCGCACGTCCGGCCCCTACAAGCTGTTCGACCAGGCCGGTCTGCATCTCTACGTCGCTCCGACCGGTCGAAAGTCCTTCCGGATCAAGTACCGCTTTGGCGGCAAGGAGCAGCTGCTGACGATCGGCGCCGTTCCCGAAGTGTCGCTAGATGCTGCCCGGGCCCGATGTGACCAGGTGCGCGAGTTGCTCGGCCGCGGCGAGGATCCGCGAACCTCGACTGTTGCGCCGGTCGGCAAGGCACGTGCTTTCGAGAACGTTGCGCGCCAGTGGCATACGCACATGAGCCCGCGCTGGACGGAAGGGCACACCGGCGACGTCCTGGCGAGCCTCGAGCGCGACGTGTTCCCGGCGATCGGCGCGATGCCGATCGGCGCGGTCACCGTGCCCGTGATCCTGCACGCGCTGCGCGTCATCGAGGAGCGCGGCAGCCTGGTCACCGCGAGCCGCGTCCGTCAGCGGATCTCGGCCGTATTTGCCTACGCGATGGCGGAGGACCTGGTTGACCAGGATCCCGCGGCGATCGTCAGCCGCGCGCTCACGCCGCCCGCGCCGGCACAGCATCACGCCGCATTGCTCGAGATCGAGGACGCGCGCGAGCTGCTCGCCGCGGCCGAGCTGGTCGACGTCGCGCCGCCGGTGAAACGCGCGTCGCGATTCCTGGCGCTGACCGCCGTCCGTTTCGCCGCGGTACGCGGCGCGCGCTGGAATGAGATCGAGGATCTCGATGGCGCGGCGCCGTTGTGGCGCGTGCCGGCCGCGCGGATGAAGCTGAAGGCGGCGAAGAAGCTCGATGCAAAGAACGACCATCTGGTTCCGCTGTCGCGCCAGGCCGTCGCGCTGCTGCGCGAGATCCGCGCGGATATGCATCGTGGTGGCGAGAATATGCATCGGGACGATGCAAATTTGCATGGTTTGATCTTCGAGCGGTCTGCCGGCGCCGGCAAACCGATCGGGGAGAAGTCGATCGGCGCGCTATACGATCGCGCCGGTTTCGAGGGGCGGCATGTCCCGCACGGCTGGCGCGCATCGTTCTCGACGGTGATGAACGAGCGCGGCGCGGACGGCGCCGACGTCGAGCGGGCGTTGGCGCATACGCCGAAGGACAAGGTCAAGGCGGCGTACGATCGAAGCGAGCGCCTTCAGCGTCAGCGCGACCTGTTCCAGGAGTGGGCGGATCTGTTGGTCGATCTCTGATCCAGCGCCGCATACGCGACGCAAGAAAAGAACAACGACTTTCGCACACTTCCCCCATCGATAGCCCGGGGCGGCGCAAGCCGCCTCGCTCCGACAGCCGGGTCTCGGCGGTCGGGTCCTTGAGGCATGCCGTTTCGGCGTTGGGGGAATATCAAACTAGCGCCGGCTCCGCGTTCAGCGGAGACGTTCCTTATTCCTCATACCTGAATGCAGGATAGAGCACATTTCATGTACTCGCGTTGTCGAACGAAGAAGCCGCGCTAGCGAGTGCAGCGCGCAGCGCGGGATCTTGGACCTCGCGGGGCGCGGCCGGGGCGCCAATGGCTACGGCGGCAGGAACGGCCCCCAGGCGCCGAAGCTTGGCGACGAGGATCTGCATGTACCGCTGCCACGTTCGGGGCGCCATGCTGCGTCTGTGGTCGAAATAGTAGGCGTTCGATGTCTGCTCTCGCTGGGGAGCGAACTCGCCGTCGTTGTTCGTCCGGATGCTACGCCGCACCCAATCCACGAAGCCGCGGCTCTTCAGCCGCTTGATCGCTTCGATCGCCGCGTTGCGGCTACAGACCGCCCACTCGGCGATGGTATCGTAAGACGGGAAGAGCGCCCCGGTTGCGAAGTCGATCTTCGCAAGCAGCGCCTCGAGGACGGTAACGTCGATGCGGGTCAGCCGGCCGTCGGCGCGGGCGATCGTCGCGTCCAGGCGCTCGATCTCGTGGCGGAGCGTCGCCGGCCGACCGATCGGGGCCTGCCCCTGAGCGACAAGCGCCGCCAGCTCAGCCGCGAGCGCGTCGCGCAACTCGCGGACCTCGCGCAGCCGGCGATTGGGCAGCTCCTTCCAATCCTGCCGGCGTTGCTCCTTCGCGCTCTGAACCAATGCCTCGCGATGGATTACGCCCTGGGCGTGTGATCCGTCGCCGACCTTCTTCCATGGCTGAGCGCGCAGATCGTCGACGTCATAGCTATGGCGCCGCGGTACGCGGCGGCCTTCTCCATGATCGGCCCCGCGTGCCTTCTCGGCGAATCGCGCGCTGGTGCCGCGGATAAGGTTCCGGACAGCCTGACCGCTTGGGGCTCCGCCGCCGCGCATCATGCTGCACCTGCTACGGCGCGGCGCGCTCCGCCAGCTGCTGAGCTGGTTGAAGGTCGACAACGAGTAAGTCGGCCCACGTCTGTGCAATGACGCGTCGACGTGGCATGTACATCGCTCGATTGTACGCAGCTTCCGAGGCGGACATTCCGGCCGGAAGATGCGCCAGCATCAGATCGATCACGGCGCGATCGCCGGTTCGGTCCTCGGCCGCTGCCAGCTCGTTCATCACGGTCGAGAACGTCGCGCGCCAGCCGTGTGGAACGTGCCGGCCGCGCTGACCGGCATCCCGGTATAGCTTCGACAGCGTATTGTCGCTGAGAGGGTTCTTCGGACTGCTGACGCTCGGGAAGAGCAGGGGCCCGTTCCCGAAGCGCTGCAGTGCCACGCGGACGATCTGAACCGCCTGCGACGACAGAGGTATCACGAACTCGAAGTCGGCATCGTTCTTCCGCTCGACCGTCAATTTCATCTTCTCCGCGGGTACCCGCCAGATCGGTGACGTCGAATCGAGCCCCTCGAATTCTTGCGGCGCCGCCATTCGTATGACGCCAGGGCGAGCCGCCGTCAGCGCCAGCAGCCGCGAAGCCAGCTTCGTCGCTGGGAAGGCGTCCATTGCCTCGACCTTGGCCAGCACCGCCGTTGCCTCGCTCGCCAATCTCACAGCTGGTCGACGTCCCTTGACCATAGGCAGCAGCGCCGGCTTCACGACGTGCGCGGGGTCGGTCTCCGTCAAACCGGCGCCGATCGCGTACAGGAAGATCTCCGACATGTGCTGGCGCAGCCGGTGCGCGGTCTCGATCGCCGCGCGCTCCTCGACCGCGCGCAGGGCCTTCAGCACCATCGGTACGGTTATTGAGCCGATCGGCACCTTGCCGAGCGCTGGGAAGATGTCCTTCTCCATACTCGCCAGCGCCTTTGCCGCGTAGCGCGGGGACCAGGTCGGCGTCTGCGCCGTGTGCCAGGCGCGCGCTATCGGTTCGAACAACCGAAGCGATTCGGCGGTAACCGTCGCCTCCCGCTGTTTCCGCTCGATCGCCGGATCGATCCCGGCCCGAAGCAGCAACCGCGCCGCGTTGCGCATTTCCCGCGCATCCTCGAGCGATACGTCCGGATAGCCGCCGAACGTCAGCCGCTTCTCCTTGTTGCCGAATCGATACTTCATCCGCCACGATCGGAAGCCGGTGGTCGTGACGAAGAGATATAAGCCGTGCGCGTCGGCCAGCTTCTGCGGCTTCTTGGCTTTCCGTGCATTCCGACACTTCGCATCGGTCAGCATACGGTGCCCCTAGCGCTGAAAACTGGTGTCCCCAAAGTGCCCCCACTTGAGGCCGGATGCCCCCGAACGGCTTCGAACCGTACCGAACTTCGAATGTGAGGATTTCCGCGGGCTTGCAAGCCTTCGCGGGCTTCTCGGCACCCCCGCGAACGAGGAAATGGCTCCCTGAGTAGGATTCGAACCTACGGCCACTCGATTAACAGTCGAGAGCTCTACCGCTGAGCTATCAGGGAACGTTGCCGGAGGCGGCTCTATAAACGGCCGGTCGGACGATGCAAGCGGGTTTCGCCGCAAAAATGCAAAGTCCGCGATAAACCGCGTTCAGGCGACGAACTGTTCCATCGTGATCCGGTCGTCGAGCGCGTGCTCGGGATCGAACAGCAGCGTGAGCTCGCGGGCGCGGTCCATGCAGATGTCGACCTGCGCGACGTCGCGGATCTCACGCTGGTCGGCGACCGCGGAGACGGGGCGCTTGCCGGGGTCGAGTACGCGGATACGGATGCGTGCCTTGTCGGGCAGGATGGCGCCGCGCCAGCGCCGGGGGCGGAACGGGCTGATCGGGGTCAGCGCGACCATGCCGGAGCCGAGCGGCAGGATCGGGCCATGCGCGGAGAGGTTGTACGCGGTCGAGCCGGCCGGGGTCGCGACGAGGATGCCGTCGCAGGCGAGTTCGGCGAGGACGACGCGGTCGTTCACCGTCACTTCGAGATTGGCGGTCTGGCGGGTCTCTCGCAGGAACGAGACTTCGTTGATCGCGGGCAGCGTGTGCGTCCGGCCGTCGACGCCGATCGCGGTCATGCTGAGAGGTATGACCTTGAACGGTTTCGCGCGCTCGAGCCGGTCGGTGAGGCCGTGGTGGCGCCATTCGTTCATCAGGAAGCCGACGGTGCCGAGGTTCATCCCGAACACGGGGACCGGCGGCTTGCGGCGTTCCAGCATCGTGTGCAGCGTCTGGAGCATGAACCCGTCGCCGCCGAGTGCGATGATCACGTCCGCCTCTTCGACCGGCACCCACTCGCCCATGTCGGCGAGCTCCGCTTCGGCGGCACGAGCAGGCGGGGTATTGGACGCGACCAGCGCCCGCCGCTCGTACAGGCTCATCCGCCGGTGACGCTCATGTGGCGCGCGACCGCAGGGCCTTCGCCTTGGCCGATGCGGAAGTCATGCGCCTTGGGCTTTGCAAATAGGCCAGCGTCGATCGCTTCGTCGAGGCCGGCGGTGCCACCTTGGCGCAGAGCCGCCTTTAGGTCGACCTGGTCGTCATGGCCCAGGCACATGTAGAGCTTGCCTTCGGTGGTCAGGCGGACCCGGTTGCAGCCTTCGCAGAAATTGGCGGTCAGCGGCGAGATCAGGCCAAGACGCGTGCGCGTGCCGTCGACGTTCCAATAGCGTGCGGGGCCGCCGGTCTTGTGCGGGTCGCGGGCGAGCGTGAACTGCTGTCCGAGGTCGTCGAACACCTTGGTGAGGGGCAGGAAGCGATCGGTACGATCCTCGTCGATCGCGCCGAGCGGCATCGTCTCGATCAGCGACAGGTCGAAACCCTCGTCGCGGCACCAGGCGAGCATCGGTGCGATCTCGTCCTCGTTGAAGCCTTTCAGCGCGACCATGTTGATCTTGATCGCAAGCCCCGCGTCGCGTGCGGCGTAGATCCCGCCGATCACCTGCGACACGTCGCCGTGGCGGGTGATGTAGCGGAAGCGCTCGGGATCGCGGCTGTCCATGCTCACGTTGACGCGGCGAATGCCGGCATCGACCATCGCCTCGGCATGCTGCGCGAGGCGCGTGCCGTTGGTGGTCATCGTCAGCTCTTCCAAGCCCGAACCGATGTTGTGACCCAGGCGCTGGACCAATTCGGCGACGTCGCGACGCACGAGTGGCTCGCCACCCGATAGGCGGATCTTCGTAACGCCGCGTGCGATGAAACGCTCGGCAATGATCGCGATCTCTTCGAGGCTGAGCAGCTTGCTGCGCGGCAGGAACGTCATCTTTTCGGACATGCAGTAGCGGCAGCGCAGGTCGCAGCGATCGGTCACCGAAATCCGCAGATACTTGATCGTGCGACCATGCGTATCGCGCAGCGGCTTTTGCTCGAGGGTGGGCGCGATCGTCATCTCCTCCGAGCTAAGACGTGACTGTCCCACTAACAAGGCCGGATCGGCTGGTATTGGATTGGCGCGCGGCGATACGGCGGCTAGGCTCGCACCGATCGAGCGAGGTGCGACGGATATGGAAGACATGCAGATCGCAACGACGCTGTTCGCGGTATCGTTCCGTCAACGTGATGAGATCACGGAGATTTTAGCGAGCGCAGGGGCCGGTGCGGGGTGGCAGGCGGCGGTCGTGGGCGATGCCGAAGGGTTGGAGAGCCGGTTCCTGGGGAGTGGTGCGGCGGTCGCGTTGATCGATGCGCGCGGTGCGCTCGACGACGGACTTTCGGCGACGCGCAGGCTGGGCGGGTTGGTCGCCACCAACGGTGCGGCGTTGCTGGTGCTGGTATCGCGCGGCGATGTCGAGGCGATCGGCGAGTTCTTCGATGCGGGCGCGACGCAATTCCTCGCGAGTCCGGCCAGCGAAGGCGAACTCGTCCAGGCGTTGCGGTTCGCAGGGCGCCATGCCGCCCGCGCATCCGGCGGCGCGATCGATCGACGCGGCATACCCGGCGCATCGCACTATGACAGGGAGACCGGCGAAGCGCGGCGCTGGATCGTCAGCCGTATCGCAGAGGAGCGGCCGGTGGCGGTGGTGCTGGTGGCGCTGTCGCGCCTCGACATCGTCAATGCGGCGCATGGCCGTCCCGCGGTGGATGGTCTGATCGAAGCCGCGGTGTTGCGCGCGGAGACGGTCGCGCGCCAGGCAATCGGCGTGGATGCGATGGTCGCTCGGCTTGGCGGGTCGGAGTTCGTGCTGGTGATCGAGGCGGCCGGGGCCGCGGTGACGGCGGCGATCACCGCGCTGGACGCGGCGCTCGCGCGGCCGTTCGCGGTGGCCGATACGCGTGCCGTGCTCGGATGCCGCTTCGGCGTGGCGCAGCGTCAGCCGGGCGACGATGCGGCGGCGTTGCTGCGCCGCGCGAGCGAGGCGCTGGCGGAGGCGAAGGCGAGCGACGGATCGGTGCTCCACGTCGCGCTGCCCGACGGGGTCGCGCCGATCGACGCGCTGGCGATCGACCTGCACCATGCGATCGAGCGCGACGAGATCGACTTGCGTTGGCAGCCGCAGGTCGAGATCGCGAGCGGCAAGATCACGGGGGTCGAGGCCTTGGCGCGCTGGAACCACCGGGCGCTCGGGCCGCTTGGGGCGGATACGTTGTTCGACGCCGCCGACCGGGCCGATCTGGGCATCGCGCTGTCGGACCATATCCAGCGGCTGGTGCTGGCGCGTGCGGTCGCATGGCCGGAGGTGTTGGGAACGTTGCGCGTGTCGCTGAACCTGACGGCGGCGGACATCACGCGGCCGGGTTTTGCCGCGCTGTTCCTCGCGCGAATCGACGAGAGCGGCTTCCCGCGCGGGCGGCTGACGGTCGAGATTACCGAGACGGGGTTGATCGAAGACCTCGCGGCGGCGTCGGCGTTGCTGGCGGAACTGCGCGGGGCAGGGTGCCGGGTTGCGATCGACGATTTCGGGACGGGCTATTCGAGTCTCGCCTATCTGAAGTCGCTGCCGCTCGATTACGTCAAGATCGACAAGTCGCTGGTCCGGGACATCGACGGCAGCGCGCGTGACCGCGTGGTGGTCGCCGGTGCGATCACGATGGCGCGTTCGCTGGGGCTCGCGGTGATCGCCGAGGGGGTCGAGCGGCCGTCGCAACTCGAACTGCTCGCCGCGGGAGGATGCAGCCTGTACCAGGGCTTCCTGCTGTCCGAACCGGTGGGCGAGGCGGCGTTGCTCGAACTGATGGCGAGAGAATGATGCGGACGTTGATGCTACCCCTAGCGATCGTCGCGATCGCAGCGCCCGCGATCGCGCAGACGCCCGCCGAAGTCGCGATCCGCAAGGGGATGGATGCGAGCGCGGCGGGTTGGAACGCGGGCGATCTCGCACGGTTCATGGACATTTATAGCGAGGACGCAGTGTTCGTGACGCCGAAGGGACTGCTTCGCGGCAAGCTGGCGATTGCGGACAAATACCGGTCCAGCTTCAACGGCACGGGCAATGCGCGCGGCAAGCTGTCGTTCGCGTTCCTGGAAATGCGCGGTCTGGATCCGGCGCATGCGATGCTGTTCGCACGGTGGACGCTGACCGGGGCGTCGACCAGCGAATCGGGCATGACGACTTTGGTATTCGAGCGGCGTGGCGGCGCGTGGAAGATCATTTCGGATCACAGCAGCTGAATGTCCGGCGAACGATGTGGGATGACACGATGACACAGCGGCTCGACCGCGCGACTGCGGCGCGATTTGCCGGGCTGACGCTGGGGCATCTGACGCGCGAATGGCCGTACAAGCTCGACCAAGTGCTCGACGGGCCCGGCGACCTGGCGCTGCCGAAGACGCTGCATCCGGTGTTTCATGGCAGTTTCGACTGGCATAGCTGCGTGCATGGCTGGTGGCAGGTGATGCGCCTCGCGCGCCTGTATCCAGGCATGGTGGAGGCCGCCGCGGTCGAGGCGTTGGCGGACCGGATGCTGGTGCCCGCGCTGATCGCGGGCGAGGTGGCGTATCTCGATCGGCCGGGCACGGGCGGTTTCGAGCGGCCTTATGGCTGGGGCTGGTTGCTCGCGCTGCACGCCGAGTTGGCGCTCCGGCCCGATCGACCCTGGGCGGCGGCGGTCGAGCCGTTGGCACGCGCATTCGCGGCCCGGTTCGCAGCGTATCTGCCAAAACTGATCTACCCCGTGCGGAGCGGGAAGCATGACTGCACCGCGTTCGCTCTCGTCCACGCGCTGCGCTGGGCGCGGACGCACGACGCGTCGCTCGCCGCGTTGATCGAGGCGCGCGCGCTGGACTGGTACGGGGACGATCGCGACTGCCGCCCGTTCGAGCCGAGCGGGGAGGATTTCCTGTCGGCGACGCTGTGCGAGGCGGCGTTGATGAAGGACGTGCTCGGGGCGGACTTCGCGCCGTGGTTGGCGGCGTTCCTGCCCGATCCGTTCGGTCCGGCAACCGCGTGCCTGCGCTCCCCCGCGATCGTCAGCGACCGGTCCGACGGCCGCCTCGCGCATCTCGATGGCGTGAACCTGTCGCGCGCGTGGTGCTGGCGGACGATCGCCGACGCGCTGCCAGATCCTGCCGCCGCCCGCGCGATCGCCGACGCACACCTGGCAGAGGCACTGCCGCATCTCGCGGACGATTACATGGGCGAGCATTGGCTGGCGACGTTCGCGCTGCTCGCGCTGGAGGCGGAATGATCTGAAGAGAAGGGGCTGGCGTAGCGGACCGCGCTGCCTACAGTCGCATCACTCAACGATAAGAGAGTGATGATGCAAAGACGCCTGCCGTTCCTGGCCTTGCTGGCCCTTTCCACGACCGCGCTGGCGCAGACTCCGGCCCCCGCTACCGATCCGAATGCGTATCTCGAGGACATCCACGGCACGCGTGCGCTCGATACCGTCAAGCGGTGGAACACGCAGTCGCTCGCCGCGCTCGAAGCCAAGCCCGGCTATGCGCGCTACCGCCAGCGTGCGCTCGACCTGTTGCAGGCGGACCGCCAGATCGCGACACCCGACCAGATCCTCGGCGATCAGGTGCTGAACCTGTGGCAGGACAAGACGAACGTGCGCGGCCTCTGGCGGGTGGCCTCGCTCGCGTCGTTCACCAGCGGCAAGCCGGTATGGCGGACGCTGATCGACGTCGATGCGCTGGGCAAGGCGGAGGGCAAGAGCTGGGTGTGGAAGGGCGCGACGTGTCGCTCGCCGTCCTACGATCGCTGCATGGTGGCGCTGTCGAACGGCGGCGGCGATGCGGTCGAGGAGCGTGAGTTCGACATCCCCACGGGCAAGTTCGTCGCGGACGGCTTCGTCGTACCGAGCTTCAAGACCGGGCTGAACTGGGCCGGGCCGGACGCGCTGTACGTGGCGACCGATTTCGGCGGCGGCAGCCTCACCAAGTCGGGCTATCCGCGGACCGTGAAGCGGTGGCAGCGCGGCACGCCGCTCTCGGCCGCGGCCACCGTGACGAGCGCGACGGCGGATGATGTCGGGATCGAGACCAACGTCTTCACGGATGGCGACCGGCGCTATCCGCTAGTGTCACGCAACGTCGATTTCTTCCATTCGAAGCGCAGTCACATCGCCGAGAATGGCCGGCTGGTGCCGTCGCCGTTGCCCGACGATGCCGAGATCAACGCCGTCCTCGATGGCCGGTTGATCGCGACACTGGCGTCCGACTGGAAGGGGATTCCGAGCGGGTCGGTCGTGGCGTATTCGATTGCCGACGTGCTAGCAGGCCGCACGCCGACGATCGAGCGCGTGCTGGTACCGACCGCGACGCAGGCGGTGGAGCAGGTCGATTCGAGCAAGTCGGTGCTATGGGTGAAGATGCTCGACGACGTCTCGGGCCGGCTCGTATCGCTGACGCGCGGCGCGGACGGCGTCTGGACGCAAGGCGTCGCGGCGTTGCCGACCGCATCGACGATCCATCTCGAAGCGACCGCGGGCAAGGACGATGTCGCCTTCGCGGTGGTCGAGAGCTTCCTCAGCCCGCCCGCGCTCTATGCCGTCCGCCCCAACGCGAAGCCGGTGGCGGTCGATACGCTGCCCGCGCGGTTCGACGCCTCGATGATGCAAGTCGAACAGCGGTTCGCGACCTCGAAGGACGGGACGAAGATCCCGTATTTCCTCGTGCGCAAGAAGGGCGCGCCAGGATCCGGGGGCGGCCCGGTGCCCGCGCTGGTCCACGCCTATGGCGGGTTCCGCAACGCGCAGACGCCGACCTACCTCGTCGACCAGCCCTATCGCTCGGGTCCGGCGGGGCTGTTCTGGGTCGAGGAGGGCAACGCGTTCGTGCTCGCCAACATCCGTGGCGGTGGCGAATACGGGCCGCGCTGGCACCAGATGCCGCTGCGCGAGAACCGGCAAAAGGCGTATGACGATCTTCACGCGGTCGGCGACGATCTGGTCCGCACCGGTGTCAGTGCGAAGCGGAAGATCGCGGTCTCGGGCCGCTCGAACGGTGGCCTGCTGGTCGGCGTCGCGATGGAGCAGCGGCCCGACCTGTATGGCGCGATCGTCATGGGATCGCCGTTGCTCGACATGCAGCGCTATTCGCATCTGTCGGCAGGCGCATCGTGGATCGGCGAATATGGCGACCCGGACAAGCCCGCGGACTGGGCGTTCATCTCGCAATACTCGCCCTATCAGAACCTGAAGCGCGGCGTGCAATACCCGACGCCGTTCATCTACACCTCGACCGAGGACGACCGAGTCCACCCCGGCCACGCGCGCAAATTCGCCGCGCGGCTGGAGGCGTACGGCGACCCGTTCTTCTATTACGAGAACCCCGAAGGCGGCCACGCGGCGGGCGCCGACAAGATCGAGGACGCCAAGCGCGCCGCGCTCGTCACCGTCTATCTGAACGCACAACTCGCCCCACAGCGCTGATCGTCAGGAATCCATGATGCGTAATTTCCGTCTGTTGCTCGGCGCCGCGATGCTCGCGCTGCCCGTCTCGTCGATCCCTGCGCCCGTGCTTGCCGCGCAAGCCGAAACGAGCGCGTTCGCGTTGCTGTCGAAGCGCTATGTCGACGGCCTTGCCCGCCTCAATCCGTCGTCGGCGACATCGCTCGGCGATCACCGCTTCGACACGCAGGTCACCGACATGTCCGCCGCAGGGCGTGCCAGGCGTGAGGCGTTCTCGAAGGCGATGCTCGCCGATCTCCAGCGGATCGACCGCAAGGCCCTGTCGCGCGAGGAGCAGGTCGACGCGGCGCTGCTCGACAATGCGCTTCGCTATGACATCTGGGATACCGAGACGCTCGGCGGATGGGCGTGGGATCCGCAGGTCTATAACGACATCGCCGGCAGCTCGCTCTATTCGCTCGCGGCCCGCGATTTCGCGCCGTGGCCGCAGCGCCTGAACGCGGCGACCGCGCGGATGGAGGCGCTCCCCGCCTTGCTGGCACAGGCGCGCGCGAACATCGTCCCCGCCCGCGTGCCGTCGATCTACGCGACGACCGTGGCGAAGCAGAACAGCGGCATCGTCGACATCGCCGAGACCATGCTCGCCCCGCACAAGAGCGAATTGTCCGCAGCGGACGCCAAGCGTTTCGATGCCGCGCTCGCAAAACTGAAGGCGGCGGTCGCCGAGCACCAGGTCTGGCTCGACAAGACGCTCGTCCCCGGCGCGAAGGGCGACTTCCGCCTCGGCGCGGCGCTCTACGACAAGAAGCTTGGCTTCGCGCTGCAATCCGACCTCACCCGGGCCGAGATCAAGCGACGCGCGCAGGCCGCGATCGTCGACACGCGCGCGCAGATGTACGCGATCGCGCGCCAGATATTCGGCGCCAAGAAGGGCGCGCTGCTGCTTCCCGACAAGCCGTCCGAAGCGCAGCAACAGGCCGCGATCCAGCTCGCGCTCGAACTCACCTATGCCAAGCGCCCCGCCCGCGACGGCATGATCGACGCCTCGACCAAGGCACTGGCGCAGGCGACCGCCTTCGTCCGCGAGAAGGGGCTGGTCGGCATGCCCGACAGCCCGGTGAAGATCATCACCATGCCCAAGTTCCAGCAGGGCGTCGCAGTTGCGTACTGCGATTCACCCGGCCCGCTGGAAAAGAATCTCGGCACGTTCTTCGCCGTCTCGCCGATCCCCGACGACTGGACCGAGGCGCAGGCAACCTCGTTCCTTAGTGAATATAACGACTACATGATCCACGATCTCGCCGTGCACGAAGCGATGCCGGGGCATTATCTCCAGCTCGCGCACGCCAATGCGACTCAGTCGACGCTGCGTGCGGTGCTTGGCTCGGGGCCGTTCGTCGAGGGCTGGGCGGTGTATGCCGAGGGCATGATGGCGGACGAGGGCTATCTGAACGGCGATCCGCTGTTCAAGCTCACCGTGCTCAAGATGCGGCTTCGGTCGATCTCGAACTCGCTGCTCGACATCGGCATCCACACCGAAGGCATGACGCGCGACCAGGCGATGCAGCTGATGACGCACACCGCGTTCCAGCAGGAGCGCGAGGCGGCGGGCAAATGGGTCCGCGCTTCGCTCGGCTCGACGCAGTTGCTGAGCTATTTTACGGGCTATTCGGAGCACATGGCGTTGCGGGAAGAGGCGAAGAAGCGGCAGGGCGCGGCGTTCGATCTCAAGCGCTACAACGACGCGCTGCTCGCGCATGGTTCGCCCCCGGTGCGCTACGTCCGCGAACTGCTGTTCGACCTGCCGATCGGATGACGGCAGGAGGGTGCGCGTAACGCATATCCCGTGGTCGATCCGTTCATCGGCACGGGCGGCGAGGGGCATGTCTTGCCCGGTGCAGTACGCCGTTCTGATCCCACCGCGACCCTATCGATGATGCCGTATCGAGAATGCCGTCGTGATCGTCGTTGGGTTCGCCCGTCCGGACGCAGAGCGATTGACGCGGATCGCACGACGCCGACAGCATATGGTTTCATACAGTGGCCACGGTAACGGGCGCACGCTTTCAGATTGTCATAGCCCATGCGTCTTCCTCGCCTGTTCAGCCGCCCGTCGAACGACATGGCGATCGATCTCGGAACGGTGAACACCGTCGTCTATCTGCGCGGTCAGGGCATCGTCCTGAACGAACCGTCGGTGGTGGCGATCGAAACGCGCAATGGCGTCCAGCAGGTGCGCGCGGTGGGCGCCGAAGCGAAATTGATGATGGGCAAGACGCCCGACGGGATCGAGACCATCCGGCCGATGCGTGACGGCGTGATCGCCGATCTCGACGTCGCCGAGCAGATGATCAAGTTCTTCATCGAAAAGGCGCATGGCGGGCCCAGCCGACTGCCACGCCATCCCGAGATCGCGATCTGCATCCCGTCCGGCGCGACCCTGGTCGAGCGTCGCGCGATACGCCAGGCGGCGTCCAACGCCGGGGCGCGCAACGTGTATCTGATCGAAGAGCCGATGGCGGCGGCGATCGGTGCCGGACTGCCGGTGACCGAGCCGGTCGGGGCGATGGTCGTCGATATCGGCGGTGGCACGACCGAAGTGGCGGTGCTGTCGCTGCGAGGGCTTGCCTACAGCACGTCGGCGCGGGTCGGCGGCGACAAGATGGACGAAGCGATCAGTTCGATGATTCGTCGCAAGCACAATCTCATGATCGGCGAAGCCACTGCCGAGCGTGTGAAGCTGGCGGTCGGCATGGCGCGGATGCCGGAGGATGGAATCGGCGAGGTCATGCGCGTCAAGGGACGCGACCTGCGCGCAGGGGTACCACGCGAGATCGAGGTGACGCAGGCGGATATCGCGGCGTCGTTGGCGGATCTGATCGGCCAGATCGTCGAAACCGTGCTGACTGCACTGGAGAAGACCGAACCCGAATTAGCCGCCGACATCTGCGATCAGGGGATCGTCATGACGGGCGGCGGATCGCTGCTCGCGCGGATCGACGAAGTATTGTCGGACGCGACGGGACTGCCCGTCACGGTCGCCGAGAACGCGCTGACCTGCGTTGCGATCGGTGCGGGCCGCGCGATGGAAGAGCCTGTCTATCAAGGCGTGATGACCGAAATCTGATTTACCGGAACACCGGCGCTTTGCGGTTTCAGTAACGTCCACTGCACTGCACGTCGTGAAGGTCTCGAACCCGACATCGGTATTCAAGCGCTTGGCTCGATGACGGACAAAGGGGTTGGTGGGCCCGGCAGGAATCGAACCCGCAACCTAGCCGTTATGAGCGGCCAGCTCTAACCGTTGAGCTACAGGCCCCACCGGCGCCTGCGTTAGCGCAAGCGATCCGCCCGCAAAAGGGCGCACAAGCAAAACGGCAAAGAAAAAGGGCGCTCCCGAAGGAACGCCCTTTCCGACACTAATACTCTATCGAGCGCGAACGCCCGACAGGGTCTTAGTTCATGTTGTCGGTCTTCTCGTCGGCAGCGTCACGGACGTTGTCGGCAGCTGCGTTCATGTTGTCAGCAGCGTTCTCGAGCACGTCGGTAGCGACTGCGTTCGAGGTGTTATCCGCCATGGCGTCCATGTTGTCAGCCTGCATTTCCATGTTGTCAGCCAGCATGTCCGCGTTGTTCTCAACTGCGGCGGCTTCTGGCGACTTGCTGCAGGCTGCGACGGACATCAGGCCGGCGGCAGCAGCGATCAGAACGATCTTCTTCATTCGAATGCTCCCAAGCATAGTTTCACTCGCGGCCGACCCGATTGCCGTCGCGAAGTCACGTCAAATAGCGGCCCCCGGCGGGCGGTCAATCCGCTAAATTCATCTGTCCGCAAGGTTTGCGGCAGAACGATGACAGATTGGTTCATGCAATTCGTCACTTCTGGGGCACAATTGACCCGATTTCCTCGGGCGCATTGGCCACTGTCGCGATCACCGTGGTCCAGGCCGCGACGTTCTGACGGAGCTGTTCGGGGTCAATCAGATCCAGCGTGTCCTCGGGCGTATGGTGGTAGTCGAAGTAGCGCAGGCCCGACTGGTTGAGGTCGATTCCAGCGACCCCCGTGGCGATCACCGGGCCGACATCGGTGCCGCCATGGGGGGCGTCGGCACCGCGGACGATCCCGAGCGGGGCGAGCGCGACCGCCAGGCGATCCTCGATCGGCTTGGCGGCGTCGGGCAGGCTGCTCTCGAACCGCCAGACGCGATCGGCACCGAAATCCGATTCGGCGGCGGTCGCGTGGCGTTCGCCCGCATGTGCCTTGGCGTAGGCGGCTCCGCCGAAGCCGCCGCTCTCCTCGTCGCCGAACCAGACGACGCGGATCGTGCGGCGTGGGCGCTGGTCGCCGTCCATGACGATCTTGGCAGCCGCCGCGGTGATCGCGATGCCCGCGCCGTCATCGATTGCGCCGGTGCCGAGATCCCAGCTGTCGAGATGGCCACCGACCAGCACGATCCCGGCCTTGGGATCGCTGCCAGGGACTTCGGCGACGACGTTGCCCGATTCGCGCATACCGACCTGCTTGTCTTCCAGGACCAACTTCAGCGTCACGGGCTTGCCGAGCTTGACCAGCCGTTCGACATGCTCCGCGTCCGCGACGGACAGCGCCGCCGCAGGGATCGGCGTCACGCCCGTGTCGAAATTGGTGTTGCCCGCGTGCGGTCCGCGGCCGTGATCGGTGCCGATCGACCGGATCACGATCGCCGCCGCACCCTTCTTGGCGGCGACGTTCGGTCCGACGAAGCGCGCGGTGCCCTGCGATCCATAGCTCGATCCGTCCTGGGTCGGCTGCATCGCGTTCGACACGAAGGCGATCTTGCCCTTCAGGCTGCCGTCGGCGGCGAGCGCCAGATCGTTGTATGTCGCGAAATACACGATCGGCAGGGTCAGCCCGCCCGGCGGCGTCGCGCCCGAATTGCCGAGGCCGACCAGATGCAGCTTCTGCGCATAGGGGGCGACCAGCTCACCACTCTCCGTGCCGCGCGACCAGACCGGCAGCTGGTATGGCTCGATCCGCACGTTCTTGAACCCCAGCGCCTTCAGCTTTGCGACCGACCAGGCGCGCGCCCGCGGTGCCGCCTCGGTGCCGGTCATGCGCGGGCCGACCTCGGTCGTGATCCCCTCGACGATCTTGTACGCCGTATCGTCGGTCAGCGCCTTGTCGCGCAGTGCAGCAACCTTCGCGTCGACCGCGGTTGCCGGGGCAGCGGTGCGCTGCGCGGCAAGAGGAACGGCGGTGATTGCGGCACAGGCCGCCAGAAATGGTGCGATACGCGTCATCAGCAATTCCCCTTGGTGTCGGCCTCCTTCGTTAGGTCCCAGCTCGCGCGTTGCCAACCTTCGCGGCTGCCCTTACATGCGCAGATCAATCCCTCCCTCACGAACACCCGAACGGAGACCCCCGTGGCCGGCCAATACGCCTATGTCATGAAGGACATGACGAAGACCTTCCCCGGCGCGCCCAAGCCGGTGCTGTCGAACATCAATCTGCAATTCTATCATGGCGCCAAGATCGGCATCGTAGGCCCCAACGGCGCGGGCAAGTCGACGCTGATCAAGATCATGGCCGGCATCGACAAGGACTATACCGGCGAGGCCTGGCCGGGCGAGAACGTTACCGTCGGCTATCTGGAGCAGGAGCCGCAGCTCGACGCCACCAAGACCGTGCTGGAGAACGTCAAGGACGGCGCGCGCGGTGTCGCGGACATGGTCGATCGCTTCAACGCGATCTCCGCCGAGATGGGCGATCCCCAGGACGACACCGACTTCGACGCGCTGCTGGAGGAGATGGGGACGCTTCAGGAGCAGATCGACGCGATCGACGGCTGGACGCTCGACAACCAGCTCGAGGTTGCAATGGAGGCGCTGCGTTGCCCGCCGGGCGACTGGCCGGTCGACAAGCTGTCGGGTGGTGAGAAGCGCCGCGTCGCGCTGACCCGCCTGCTGATCCAGAAGCCGGGTATCCTGCTGCTGGACGAGCCCACCAACCATCTCGACGCGGAAAGCGTCCAGTGGCTGGAGAACCATCTGAAGGATTATGCGGGCGCGGTGCTGATGATCACCCATGACCGTTATTTCCTCGACAACGTCGTTGGCTGGGTGCTCGAACTCGATCGCGGCAAGTATTTCCCGTATGAGGGGAATTACTCGACGTATCTCGAGAAGAAGGCCAAGCGCCTCGAGCAGGAGGATCGTGAGGAGTCCGGTCGTCAGACCGCGATCAAGAACGAGCTCGAATGGATTCGTCAGGGTGCCAAGGCGCGCCAGACCAAGTCCAAGGCGCGTATCGCCAACTTCGAACGCCTCGTCTCCGCACAGGAGAACCGCTCGCCGGGCAAGGCGCAGATCGTCATCCAGGTGCCCGAGCGTCTCGGCGGCAAGGTCATCGAGCTCGAGAACGTCTCCAAGGCTTACGGCGACAAGCTGCTGTTCGAGAACCTTTCGTTCACGCTGCCCGCGGGCGGTATCGTTGGCGTCATCGGTCCCAACGGCGCCGGCAAGTCGACGCTGTTCAAGCTGATCACTGGGCAGGAGACGCCGGACAGCGGCACGATCGACAAGGGTTCGACCGTGCGGCTTGGCTATGTCGACCAGAGCCGCGATCATCTCGACGACAAGAAGAACGTCTGGGAAGAAATTTCCGACGGCCTCGACTCGATGAAGGTCAACGGGTTCGACCAGTCGACGCGCGCCTATGTCGGCGCGTTCAACTTCAAGGGCCAGGACCAGCAGAAGAACGTCGGCAAGCTGTCGGGCGGCGAGCGCAACCGCGTCAACATCGCCAAGATGTTGAAGCGCGGCGGCAACGTGCTGCTGCTCGACGAGCCCACCAACGATCTCGATGTCGAGACCTTGGGCGCGCTCGAGGAAGCGATCGAGAATTTCGCAGGGTGCGCGGTGGTGATCAGCCACGATCGCTTCTTCCTGGATCGTCTCGCCACGCACATCCTGGCGTTCGAGGGCAACAGCCATGTCGAATGGTTCGAGGGCAATTTCGAATCCTACGAAGAGGACAAGCGCCGCCGTCTGGGCGATGCGGCGGATCGTCCTACCGCGCTGTCTTATAAGAAGCTGACGCGCTGACCCGATGTTGCGGGGGCTCGACGAGGAACTGGTCGCTCACAAATACGCGCACGTCGAGCGCGAGCGCCGGTTTCTCGTCGACTCTGCGCGTCGGCCCGATCTGGCCGATGCGCCGTATATCCTGATCGAGGACCGGTACATCGAAGGCACGCGGCTGAGGCTGCGCGCCATGACCGATAGCGTGTCGGGACGCGTGGTCCTGAAGATCGGCAAGAAATACGACGTTGCCGATGTGCTGAGCAGGCCGACGGTCACGACGTATCTCGATCGGGACGAGTATGACCTGCTGGCGAAATTGCCGGCACGATCATTGAGGAAACGCCGGTATCCGGTGGGGGCGGACTTCGGCATCGATTTGTTCGAAGGAGCGCTCGCCGGGCTCGAACTCGCAGAGGTCGAGCAGGACGACTCGGCCGCCTTGACGTCGATCGTCAGCCCCGAATTGGCAATCGCGGAGGTCACGCATGATCCGCGATTTCAGGGTGGGCGATTGAGCCTGCTGGATGCGGCAGGCGTGACGAGACTTATTGCCAGTAACATCGAGTGAGTATGACGGTTATCGAACAATCTCCCGGTGGCGATCGGCCACCCGGCGCTGGCGAACTGGAATATCGTCTTCGCCAGCAGTCGATCCTTGCCGATTTCGGGATCGAGGCGCTGCGGGCGCGGGATCTGCAGCCGATGTTGCAGCGCGCGACCGAGTTGTGCGGCGAGGGGATGCGGTCGCAATACTGCAAGTTCCTCGAATACCGTCCCGAACAGAACACCTTGTTGGTCCGCGCCGGGATCGGCTGGGCGCCGGGGGTGGTCGGGTCGACCGAGATGCGGACCGATCTTGGCTCGCCGGCGGGGTTCGCGCTGGAGACCGGGCTGCCGGTAATCTCGAACCACCTTGAGAACGAGCAGCGCTTCCGGACGCCGGAGTTCATGGCGCAGCACAATATCCGCCGCGCGATCAATGTGCTGGTCGAGACCTCGGGCAAGCGCTTCGGCGTGCTCGAAGTCGACAGCCCCGACGAAGGCAAGTTCGAGCCCGCCGATTTCGCGTTCATGCAGGGGTTTGCGAACCTCATCGGCGTGGCGATCGAGCGGCAGCAGGCGGAGCAGCGGCTGAGCGAGGCGATGGAGCACCAGGAGTTGCTCACGCGCGAAGCTAGCCACCGGGTGAAGAACAGTCTTGCCTTGGTGTCGGCCATGCTCAACCTCCAGATGCAGGAGGATGACGATCCGCGGATCCGGCGGCTGCTGGGCGATGCGCAGGCGCGGATCACCGCGATCGCACAGACGCACGACCAGCTCTGGCGTGGCGATCAGGTCGGCATCGTCGCGCTCAACGATCTGGTCTGCGGGATCGCTACGGGGCTGGGCGAGCAGTCGCTCACTCACCGGATCGACTGCGATATCGAGGCGATCCTGATCAGCGCGGACGTGGCGATCCCGATGGGGCTGCTGGTTACCGAACTGGTCACCAACGCGATCAAATATGCGTATGGCGACGACGGCGGCGTGATTTGGGTCACGGTGCGGAGTGCTGACGGGCGGATCGTGCTGACCGTGTCCGACGAGGGCGGCGGGTTGCCGGCCGACTTCGACTTGAAGACGGCATCGCGGAAAAGCCTCGGCATGCGGATGATCGGCAGCCTCGCGCGTCAGTTGCGCGGGACTGTGACGATCGAGAATGCTGCGGTCGGGACGTGTGCGACGCTCGACGTGCCCGATCCGCGGGTCGAGGAAGCCTCGCCATCCTGACGAAAGTCAGGACCCAGAGCTCAAAGGGCGTCACTCGTAACTCTGGATCCTGACTATCGTCAGAATGACGGGGTTTTATCGTTCTCCTGCGAACGCAGGAGTCCAGGGTAATGAAGCGTGACGATCGTGACCCTGGGCTCCTGCGTTCGCAGGAGAACGATGGTTTATGCTGCTACGGCATCCGCTCTGGTCGCCATCCACGCTTCGGCCTTTGCCAGCGCGGGGGCGTCGTCGACGTCGATCCAGTCGATGTCGCTGCAATCCACGATCCGGGCGAGACCTTGTGCGGCCAGCAGACGGACGCCTTCGGTCAAAGACGGGCTCGTCAGCGTAGCCAGCGCATCCGACAGCGCAGGGCCGATCGCGAAGACGCCGGTGTCGTAGCAGTCGTGCGGTTCGAGGCCCTTGCCGATCGCGACGATGCGGTCGCCTTCGGTGGCGACGCAGGTGACGTCCTCGGGATCAACCCAGTCATGGCCGAGACGTCGGTCGATGCCGAGCCGGAGGCCGCCGCCAGCGCCGGCCTTCGCCATGCGCGCGTAAAGTTCGGGACTGACGAGGTGGTCGCACATCGCGAGTATCGCTTCGCTGCCGCCGAGCGCATCGCGCGCCGCCAGTACCGAAACGCCGTTGGGTTCGCGGTGATCCGCGAGAACCGTCTCTACCTTCAACGGCCAACGCCGGCTCGCGAGATACGCTTCGATCGCCTCGCGCCCGTAGCTCACCGTCACGATCGCCCGCGCGAATCCAGCCTCGGCCAGCCCTTCAAGCGCGTGGGCGATCAAAGGCCGCCCCGCAACCGAGCAGAGCGGCTTGTACGGGGCGGACGAACGAAGGCGGCTGCCTTCCCCGGCGGCGAGGATGATCGCCGTTTGAATCCGGGGCGTGTCGATCATCTCAGGCGGCCTTGATGAACCGCTCGACTTCGATCTGCGCGAGATCGTCGGTCATCTGCGTGCGCGGATGCTTGCAGAAATAGGCCGAGGCAGGGTCGATCACGCCGGCGATGCCGCGATCCTTGGCGATCTTGGCGCAGCGGATCATGTCGATCGCGACACCCGCCGAGTTGGGGCTGTCCTCGACCGAGAGGCGCAGCTCGATGTTCATCGGCACGCCGCCGAACAGCTGGCCTTCCATACGCAGGAAGCAGACCTTGTTGTCGTTCTGCCAGGGCACGTAATCCGACGGACCGATATGGACGTTGTCGTCGTCCATGCGCTCGGCGGCGACCGACTGCACGGCTTCGGTCTTCGAGATCTTCTTCGACTCGAGCCGGCGATGGTTCGACATGTTGAGGAAGTCGGTGTTGCCGCCGGTGTTGAGCTGATACGTACGATCCAGCTTCACGCCGCGCTTGGCGAACAGGTCGGTCAGCACGCGGTGGACGATCGTCGCGCCAAGCTGCGCCTTGATGTCGTCGCCGATGATCGCAACGCCGGCGTCTTCGAACTTCTTCGCCCAAACGGGGTTCGAGGCGATGAACACGGGGATGTTGTTGACGAACGCCACGCCTGCTTCGATCGCGCACTCGGCGTAGAATTCGGTGGCTTCCTGCGAACCGACCGGCAGGTAGTTCATGAGAACATCGGCGCCCGACGCCTTCAGCTCGGCGATAACCTCTTCACGGGTCGGCTCGGCGGCGTCGGAGACCAGGAACGTGCGGTCGTCCTTGAAGTCGGCCATGTGGTCGGCGACGCCGTCCAGCTTCTTGCCCATCTTCACGATCGTGCCGGTGTTGCCGACATTGGGTGCGAACACCGCGGTGCAGTTTGGCTTGGCGAAGATCGCCTCGGCGACGTCCTTGCCGACCTTGCGACGATCGACGTCCCAGGCCGCGACGACCTTGATGTCGCTCGGCTTGTAGCCGCCCATGTCGAAATGCATCAGGCCAACCTGGTCGTTTGCCCCCTCGCGATAATGCTCGAGGCCCTGGACGAGCGAACTCGCGCAGTTGCCGATGCCGACCACGGCGATCCGAATGCTATTCATTACTGACCCTGTTCCTTACGAAAGATGCATGCGCGACGCGGTCTTTGGTCGCGTTGCGGAGGTATTACGAACGAAAGCCCGCTCGACACGACGGTGCCAGACGAGCCCGACGATGGCCACGAGCGTCAAAGGGACGATCTCGAACCACCAGAAGATGCGTGGGTTGCCCGCGAAGCAGGCGACGAAGATCGCCCATACCCGGACATTCGCGGTAAGCAAGGCCATGAAGCGCAACGGCGCGACGGCGCGGGCACCGTACAGGGCGCCAAGCGCGATCGGATCCGCCGACTGACCGAGCGTGCGCTCGAACGGCATGGCGATCCGGTCGATGCTGCTCGCGACGCCATCATAGAAGCGGACCAGCGCGTTGCCGGTCGGAACGGGAAGCGCTTCGAGCGCCACGCCCTTGATGCGACGATGGAAGCGCGAGCGCTCGCCCTCGTACATGTTCGACTGGACGGCGTGTGCGCCACCAGCGGCAAAAGCGAGGACCCAGGCCTCGGGCGTGTCGATCGTCAGCGCGAGCGAGATGTAGATCAGCGCGAAGACGCCGTGATCGCATAATCCGTCGAGCATCCTGCCGAGCGGGCTCGCGGTCTTGGTCGCGCGGGCAACCATGCCGTCGAGTCCGTCGGCGATCAGCCAGCCCATTGACAGCACCAGGCCGACCAGCGCGAGCGCCCAGTTTCCCCACTGCGTGTACGCCAGCGCGGCTGCTCCACCGAGGCAAAGCCCCGCCACCGACACCGAATTGGCCGAAATTCCACGCGCCAACGCGAGCGGCAAAAGCGCACGGCCTGCCGGGTGAATCAGCCAAAGGTTAGATGGGATCTCGATCCGGCGATCGCGCGATCCATCCGGTGGAGCCACTGTCATAGGATTTTCATAATGCGCCGGATGGGCGATTTATGCAAGGTGGCGCGGCTGACCTTACGGAACGCTTGACCGCAATTCATCGAGCCAGATCTTGGCAGTTCCATCCGACGGCGCACGCCAGTCGCCACGCGGCGATAGCGCACCGCCTGCCGAGACCTTCGGCCCGTTGGGCATCGCCGACCGCTTGAACTGGCTTGTCGTAAAGAACCGGAACAGGAATTTCTCCAGCCAATGGCGGATCGTAGGCAGGTCGTAGGCGACGCGCGCGTCCGCGGGCAGGTCTTCCGGCCATGCGCCGACGCTCGCATCGCGCCATGCGTGCCAGGCGAGAAAGGCGATCTTCGATGGCGCGAGACCATAACGGATCACGTAATGCGCGAAGAAATCGTTCAGCGCATAGGGCCCGATCATCGACTCGGTGCTCTGCAATGCGCCATCGGTCCCCGCGGGGACGAGCTCGGGCGAAATCTCCTGCGCGAGGATCGTCGACAGGATCGCGTCGGTCGCTGCATCATACTGGTCGGTGCGGATACACCAGCGGATCAGGAACTGGATCAGCGTCTTGGGAACCCCGCTGTTTACCGCGTAATGGCTCATCTGGTCGCCGACGCCATAGGTGCACCAGCCAAGTGCCATCTCGCTGAGATCGCCGGTGCCAAGCACGATCCCGCGCCGCTGGTTGGCGAGGCGGAAGAGGTAGTCGGTGCGCAGACCCGCCTGCACGTTCTCGAAGGTGATGTCGTAGACGGGCTCGCCTTCGCTGAACGGGTGGCCGATGTCCTCCAGCATGCGCGTGGCGGCGGGGCGGATGTCGATCTCTTCGGCGGTGATGCCGAGCGCGCGCATGAGCGCCCACGCGTTCGCCTTGGTGCCTTCGCCAGTCGCGAAGCCGGGCATCGTGAAGCCGAGGATCGCGCTGCGGGGGCGGCCGAGGCGGTCCATCACCTTGGCCGCGACGATCAGCGCATGCGTCGAGTCGAGGCCGCCGGATACCCCAATCACGATCGTCTCGGCGTGCGCGGAGACGAGGCGCTTCGACAGCGCCTCCACCTGGATGTTGAACGCCTCGTAACAGTCGTCGTCGCGCCGCGTCGGGTCGTTGGGGACGAACGGGAATCGGCGAATGGCGCGTTCGAGGCCACTGTCCTCATGCACCGGCGCGTGATCGAACGCGATCCGCCGGAAGCGCGTTTCCGGATTACCCGCGAACACGGCCGCATCGTTGAACGTGCCGGTCCGTAGGCGCTCCGCCGTAATCCGTTCGCAGTCGACGTCGGCGACGACCAGTTCGGGCTCGGTCGAGAACCGCGCCGACTCCGCGATCTGTTCGCCGAGTTCGTGGACCAGTCCCTGGCCGTCCCACGCGACCTCTGTAGTGCTCTCGCCCGGCCCCGCAGCGGAATAGACATAGGCGCAGACCGCGCGGGCCGATTGCGCCGCCGCCAGCATCGCCCGATCGCGCGCCTTGCCGATCACGATGTTCGACGCCGACAGGTTGCAGCAGATCAGCGCACCCGCGAGTGCGCCCGCGGTCGAGGGCGGGGTAGGGGCCCAGTAATCCTCGCAGATTTCGGCATGGAACACGAAGCCGGGCAGGTCGCGCGCGGCGAAGATCAGGTCGGTCCCGAACGGAACGTCGCCGCCGCCGAGGTCGATCGTCAGTCCGATCATACCGGCGCCACTCGCGAACCACCGCTTCTCGTAGAACTCGCGGTAATTCGGCAGGAACGTCTTCGGGACCACGCCGAGCACGCGCCCGCGCGCGATCGCCAGCGCGCAGTTATACAGCCGCCCGTTCCGCACCAGCGCTGCGCCGACCAGCAGCACCGGCCGCAAGGTCGCGCTCGTCTCGACTACCGTCGCGATCGCGGCCAGCGTCGCGCGTTGCTGCGCGGTCTGAAGATGGAGGTCGTCTATCGCGTAGGAGGTGAGGTTCAGCTCCGGGAACACGACGAGGTCGACGCCCTTCGCATCCGCCTCGCGCGCCAAGGCGATCGTAGCCTCGGCATTGGCCCCGGTATCCCCCACCGAAGCCCGCGGCGTCGCGGCGGCAACCCGGATCAGCCCGTGACTATGGATCGCGTAGAATGGATGCGTCATGGAGCACCGATAAACGCCCCGAGCCGGTCACGCCACCGGCTTGCGCAGGTCAGGCACGAACGATGCGCGCGGCGTAACATCCGCGTCTGGCGTAATGGGCCTGCAGATACGCCACGTCCGGCACCGCGAGGAACCGCTCGATCAGCGGGATCAGGTCCGTGCCGGCAACCAGGTCCGCGTCGATCATCTCGTCGTCAGGTCCAAAGGCACGGAGGGATATCGGCCGGCTGCGGATCGCCTCGGGGATCGCGTCGAGCAGGTCCAGCGGTTCCGTCTCCGCCTCGGATACGAAGATCGCGTGGCGAACGGTAGGGCGTGTCGGCCGGCTGATGTTCGTAGTTGATCAGGATCGCCGTCTCACCGATCTCCAGATCGCGTACTGCGATGCGATCGGGGAAGCCGGGCTTGGCGTCGACGACGTATCGTCGGGCGCCCGCTTGCGCGAGGCTGGCATCGGAGGCGCCGAACAGGTGTCGAAACTGGTCGGGGTCGAGCCCCTGAACGCGGAAGGACATGATCGCTCCTCTTGAGTATGAGCGAGTTTCATGTCCCGGATCGGGTGCATGTGCGTCCCGTAGCTTGCTATCAAACGGCTGCGCTTGGACCGATTCCAGTTTTGCTTCGGAGGCTATTTTGACGATCACGATGTTCGGCATCAAGAATTGCGACACGATCAAGAAGGCCCGGACGTGGCTGGATGCGCACGACGTGGACTATGCGTTCCACGACTATAAGACTGCCGGAATCGACGCTGCGCATCTGGACGACTGGATCGGCCGGGTTGGCTGGGAGGTGTTGCTCAATCGTGCGGGGACGACATTCCGCAAACTTCCGGATACGGACCGAGCGGATCTCGATACCGGGAAGGCCACCGCGCTGATGCTGGCGCAGCCGTCGATGATCAAGCGGCCGGTGATCGAGACCGGCAAGACGCTGCTGGTCGGGTTCAAGCCCGAGGCGTATGAGGCGGCGGGGCTGGGGCGCGCCTGAAGGAGATCAGCATGCCGGTTGCAAGTTGGAATGGCCACGAGATCGCTCGATCGGACGACACCGTCGTCGTCGAGGGCAATCATTACTTTCCCGCGGACAGCATCGATGCTGCCTTGCTGGAAGATAGCGCGACGCACTCGAACTGCCCGTGGAAGGGTGTGGCGAGTTACAAGACGTTGGTCGTCGACGGGAAGCGCAATGTCGATGCGGTCTGGTATTATCCAGAGCCGAAGTCGGCAGCTGCCGAGATCAAGGATCGCTATGCGTTCTGGAAGGGTGTCGTCGTCGCGTAAGGACGCGCGCGCCATTTTTTGGATCCTCCCCCGCCAAGGGGAGGTGTCGCCGAAGGTGACGGACGGGAGAATGCGGAACAGGCGTTTCGCTTACCTCCCCCTCCGTCTGGCAAGCGCCAGCAACCTCCCCCTGGCGGGGGAGGATCGGGAAGCTCAGCTTAGATCGCGCCCGAGAACGTGTCGCACTGCTGCGGATCGCCACTGTCCAGCCCGCGCTTCAGCCACGACTGGCGCTGAGCCGACGTCCCATGCGTGAAGCTGTCCGGCACCACGCGACCCTGCGACTGCTTCTGCAACGTGTCGTCGCCGATCGCCTGCGCCGCGGTCATGCCCTCCTGGATATCCCCGGCCTCAAGCCGCGTCTTGTTCGCCGCAGCCCACACGCCGGCGTAGCAATCCGCCTGCAATTCGAGCCGTACCGACAGAGCATTGCCCTCGGTTTCGCTCGCCTGGCGCTGCGCCTGCTGAACCTGCGCGTTGGTACCGAGCAGCTTCTGGATGTGATGGCCGAACTCGTGCGCTATCACGTAATCCTGCGCGAAGTCGCCGTTCGCCTTGAAGCGAGTCGATAGCTCGTTGAAGAAGCTTGTGTCGAGATAGATGCTTTGGTCGGTCGGGCAATAAAACGGCCCCATCGCCGACTGCGCGGCGCCGCAACCCGAGCGACCATTGCCGTCGAAGAACACGAGCTTGGGTGCCTCGAACCGCTGGCCGTTCTTCTGGAAGATCGCCTCCCAGGTATTGTCGGCCGAGCTGAAGGCGTTGCAGGCAGCCTTGCTTTCGGCGTTCAGCGAACAACTCGACTTGGTATCGGAGCCCGAGCGCGGTCCGCTCTGCGTCGTCGGCGCCGACGTCTGTCCGCCACCGAGCAGCCCGCCAAGGCCACCCATGCCGCCGAACACTGCCATCAGGATCAGCACAACGACGATCCCGCCGCACCCGAAGCGGCTGCCGATCATCGGCAAAAGGCCCATCAGCAGGCCGCCACCGCCGCCGCCAAAGCCGCCGCCTCCGCCGCCCGACCCGCGCTGGTCCTCGACGTTGATGTTCGGATCGTAATCGTCGAGCCGCATGGATATGCCCCTTTTCGTTTCTTCTCGGGAACGAAATGCGCAAGGTGGCGCTAGGGTTGCACGGCGGCAGAATACGCTGCGCCAAGATGGGGGAGTATGCATGTTCCTGAAGGGCAAGACCGCGGTCATCACCGGATCCACGTCGGGGATCGGGCTCGCCTACGCCAAGGCGTTTGCAGCCGAAGGCGCAGCAGTGGTGCTCAACGGGTTCGGCGATGCCGATGTGATCGAACGGGAACGGGCGGCGTTGGCGCAGCTTAGCGGAGCGATCGCGCTGTACGACGCCGCGGACATGACCAAGCCCGTCCAGATCGCCGCAATGGTTGCCCGTGCCGCAGCCGAGACCGGCAGCGTCGACATCGTCGTCAACAACGCCGGCATCCAGCATGTCGCCGGGATCGCCGACTTCCCGATCGACAAGTTCGACGCGATCATCGCGATCAACCTCTCCTCGGCCTGGCACATGATGCGGGCCGCCGTGCCGCACATGCGCGCCAAGGGCTGGGGCCGGATCATCTCGACCGCGTCCGCGCACTCGCTGGTCGCGAGCCCGAACAAGTCCGCCTACGTCATGGCGAAGCACGCGATCGCCGGCCTCACCAAGACGATCGCGCTGGAGACCGCGACCGACGGCATCACCGTCAACTGCATCTCGCCCGGCTATGTCTGGACGCCGCTGGTCGAGAACCAGATCCCGGACACGATGGCGGCGCGGGGGCTGACGCGCGACCAGGTCATGAACGACGTGCTGCTCGCCGCGCAACCGACCAAGGAATTCGTCACCCCCGAACAGGTCGCGGCGTTCGCGCTGTTCCTGTGTCGCGACGAGGCCAAGGCGATCACCGGCGCCAATTTGTCGATGGACGGCGGCTGGACGGCGGCGTGATCGAGCGCTGCGTTCGCGTTGGGCGATAGCCATTGCCGTCGCTGGCCCGGCAGGCTTAGCATGCGAAAAGTTTGAGGGATTCAAGATGATGCGGACTTGGCATAAGACGGCCGCATGCATGACGCTGGCGACGTGCGTATCGGCGATCGCCGGGATCGTGCCAGCGGGCGCCGCCCCGGTGCTGGATCGACAGGACCGCGATACGGATTGGCGGCGGGTCGCGACCGTCGCGGATCGCGGTCGGCTGAGAGGTTGGCGGGGCGCCTGGGTCGATGCGCTTGCGCAAGTCGATCCGCGCGAGATCAGGCAGGAGCCGGTCCTGTTCAACCCCGATCGCTCGCTCGTCGACCCGCTGCCCCCGACCGGCAACTATCGATGTCGCACGTTCAAGCTCGGTTCGCGCGCTGGGATCGGCCCGACCTTCATGGCGTCCGGATGGTTCGCGTGCAGGATCGGCGGCGGCGGCGATGGCGGCGACGTCGATGGGGGTGGAAATTCCGTGGTCAGCCTCACCAAGCTGGATGGATCGCAGCGTCCCGTCGGGACCATCTTCGCCGACACCAACGCGCGTGCGATCTTCCTCGGCACGATGGAGCTAGGTGATGAAAAGCGGCCGATGCGCTACGGTCGCGATGCGACTCGTGACATGGCCGGGCTGATCGAGCGGATCGGCACCAAGCGCTGGCGCGTGGTGCTGCCATATCCCAAATTCGAGTCGGTACTCGACGTCGTCGAACTGGTACCGGCCGACTAGCGTGGCAATGCCGCCGATTGGGTAGGCGGCACGGTCGAGCGCGGGTAGCTCGGTATCGGCGAAGACGAGGTGGCGATTACGGCACTGGTCGCGGCCAAGGGCACGATCGGCGAAAGTCCCGCGAGATACTCCTTGCCGTGCAGCCCGACCGGAATAACGCGACCGACGTTCGCGGCGCTGACGGCCTTCAGGTACGAACGCGGCTTCTTCATAAGCTTTGGCTGGTCGAGCCCCGACAGTCCGACGATCCGCGCGGCTTCCTTCACGAAATGCACGCAATTGTGATCGCCGAGACGGTACACGCTGTCCGGCTTGCCCTCGCTCCACGCATCGACCAACTTCAGCACCTGCGTGTATTGCGCGTCGGTCATCACCACCGAGAACTGCGCGTCGCTGCCGTTGATGTAGGTCGGTTTCGCGATATCGAGCATCCCCGATACCGGCCCCATCAACAGCGCCGGCGAAACCGATTTCGCGGTGAAGCCGTAATTTGCGTCGACCGGCGCGCCGCCGGCGTCGGGCACGCCCCGCAACGTGAAGAACGCGTGCGGGAAGCTGTTGCCAAGCTCGTGGCTCCAGAAGGTGATGGTGACGGCCGCCTGTGCGGGGAGCGCGTATCCCAGGCACAGGCAGAGCAGGGCGATCAGCCGAAGTAGCGGTCTCATCCCCCAATATTATTTTGGAATGTCGAGCCTTACCAGTGTGATGAGTCTGATTTAGATCAGATTTGCGTGGTATTTTGTGCGGTCGCCGGGGCAGGGGAAGCGGATGCGGCAAGCGTCGCGTTCTCGCGCTTCTCTGGACGGATATAGATCGAGGAGAGCATCGGGATGGCGGCACGCAATTCGCTCTCCATCGCCTCGATCATCGTCTCGCCGTCGCCCATCGTCACCGAATCGTCGAAGTCCGCGCTGATCGCGGCGAAGATGCTCTCGGGCGCGGTGTGGATCGTGCGGACGTGGTTGACCGAGACGATCGCGGGATGGGCGGACACGATCTTGCGGATCGTCGCGATCACCGCCGGGTCGGCGCGCTCGCCGATCAGCAGTCCCTTCGATTCCCGCGCGAGCAGTACTGCGACCAGCGCGAGGATCAGGCCGATCGCGATCGATGCAGCGCCATCGATCCGCGGATCGTTGAACGCATGGCTCGCCCAGATGCCGATCCCGGCGATGACGAGGCCAGCCAGCGCCGCGGAGTCCTCGAACAGCACGATGAAGCCGGCCGGGTCCTTCGACCGGTGGATCGCCTGCCACCAGCCCATGTCGCCCTTCGACTTCGAGAACTCCCGCACCGCGATCGTCCAGCTGCTGCCCTCGAGCGCGAACGAGATTGCGAGGACGACGTAGTTGATGGTCGGGCTGGTGAGCGGTTCGGGCTGCTGGATATGCCGCCAGCCCTCGAAGATCGACACGCCCGCGCCGATCGCGAAGATCAGGATCGCGACGACGAACGCCCAGAAATACAATTCGCGACCATAGCCGAACGGGTGCGCTTCGTCGGCGGGGCGCTTGGCCTTTTTCTGACCGTAGAGCAGCAACACCTGGTTGCCGCTGTCGACCACCGAGTGGAAACCCTCGGTCAGCATCGACGACGATCCGGTCATCCCGGCGGCGACGAATTTCGCCACGCCGATCCCGAGATTGGCGGCGAGGGCGCCGTAGAGGACGATGTCGTCCTTGATGCGAGCGGTCAGTGTCTTGGCCATGGCGCCGTCCTACACGAGGGGGCGGGGTTGGAAAGGTCCGGAATCTAACGCAGATCTCTCTTCCCCCCTCCCTGAAAGGGAGGGGCTGGGGGTGGGTGGGTTTCCGCATTTCTCGACCCGGTGCGACACGAGCGGGCCGACCCACCTCCAACCCCTCCCTTTCAGGGAGAGGCGAAGTCGGCAGAAACAGGAATACCCGCCGATGGACGAGCCACCGGCGGGATCCTTTCCTCCCCAGGAAACTGGGTAAAGCGGTTTAGCCGAGCCGGCCGAGACGGTGGTACAGCGCACTCATCCGCGTCAGCCGTTCGTCGTCGATAGAGGTCTTGCTGATCATCTCTCCGAGCACTTCCTTCATCAACGCGAAATCGTTGGTCGAGAAGACGGCGCGGGCGCGGGGTTGTTCGGTAGTCGTCTGCATGGCTTGCCTCCTTCGATGATCGTCTTGTCTCTCTCTTTACACCGATCGGGGGCCGAGAGAGGCGATGCACCGGCAATAGCGTTCGAGGTCGGTACGTTGGAAGTCCGTCCAGAGCCGCAGCAACGTCGTGGTGTCCGCCAAGCTTGTGGAACGTGTGTCGTTCTGTAAACATCGTGACAGGAGGGTTTGCGATGGCGGAACGGAAATTGCTGGCGGGGCATGCGATCCGTCGGTTGCGGCGCGGGGCAGGGCTGACGCAGGCGGCGATGGCCGACATGCTCGCGATCAGCCCGAGCTATCTCAACCTCGTCGAGCGCAACCAGCGGCCGATCTCCGCGACGTTGCTGATCAAGCTCGCCGAGAGCTTCGACTTCGATCCGCGGTCGCTTGCGGCGGGTGAACCGGGCGGCGGTGCGGATGCGATCCGGCGGCGGCTGGCCGATCCGATGTTCGCCGATCTCGAGATCGACCGCAACGAAGTCGAGGAATGGCTTGCCAGTGCCCCCGGCGGCGCGGCGGCGTTCGCCCGCGTGTTCGATCGGATCGGCGGCGGCGCGGTGGTCGAAGCGGGCGACGATCCGGTCACGCTGGTTCGTCGCGAGATCGAGCGTTGGCGCAATCACTTCGCCGACCTCGACGCCGCGGCCGAAGCGTTGGCCGACGAATTGCGGCTCGGCGCCGGCGATCTCTACGGCGCGATCGCCGAGCGGTTGCGCGCGAAGCACGGCCTGACGATCCGCGTACTGCCCGCCGACGTGCTCCCCGACACGTTGCGCCGCCTCGACCTGCACGCGCGCCAGTTGCAGTTAAGCGAGATGCTCGACCCGGCCTCGCGCACGTTCGCGGTCGCGTTCCAGCTCGGCCAGATCGAGGCGAAGGCGGAGATCGACGCGCTGGCGAAAGGCGCCGGGTTCACCGATCGCGCGGCGGAAAGGCTCTATCGCCGTCACCTCCTCGGCTATTTCGCCGCCGCGCTGATGATGCCCTACGCGCGGTTCCTCCGTGGATGCGAGACGACGGGGTACGACATCGAGCTGCTGCAACGCCGGTTCGGCGCGGGCTTCGAACAGGTCGCGCACCGGCTGACGACGTTGCAACGGGTCGGCGCGCGCGGCTTGCCCTTCTTCATGATCCGCATCGATCGCGCAGGGCAGGCGTCGAAGCGCTATCCCGGCGCCAGCGGTGCGGCGCTGGTCGAGGCGGACGGGCGCTGTCCGCTGTGGCGGCTGCATCATGCGTTCGACCGCCCGGGCAGCCTGATGGTGCAGCTAGTCGAACTCGAGGACGGCGCGCGCTGGCTGACGATGGCGCGCACCGTGACGCCGCAGGGCAGCCGCTTTGGCGCAGTGCATGCCGAGTTCGCCATCGGTCTCGGCGTCGCGGCGGCGCAGGCGGGTGTGCTGGCGGCGGCGAGCGGCTTCGATCTGGCGGGGAGGGCGATGCCGATCGGGCTCGGCTGCCGCGCCTGTTTCCGCAACGATTGCCCGCAACGGTCTGTCGCGCCGGCCGGGCGGGCGCTGCTGATCAACGAGCGCGAACGAAGGACGTCCGCGCTGACGTTTGCGGGCGACTGAGGGGGGGGCACCCTCTCGATCCCCACCCGCAAGGGGGAGGTGGCAGGCGCTTGCCTGACGGACGGGGAGGGAGGCGAAACCGCTGTTCCCTTGTCCTCCCCCTCCGTCACCTTCGGCGACACCTCCCCCTGACGGGGGAGGATTAAGATCAGGCGCCCGCGACCATCAGCGCGTCCAACTGGTCTTTCGACAGTTCCAGCGTCATCGCAGGCAGCAGGTCTTCGATCTGCTTCACGCTCGTGGCGCTCGCAATCGGCGCGGTGACGCCCGGCTGCGCGATCAGCCATGCCAGCGCTACCTGCGCATGCGTCGCGCCGGTGGCTTCGACGACCGAGTCCATCGCATCGAGTACGGCCTTGCCGGTACCTTCGAGCAATTCGCCCATCCGACCGCCGCGAACGCTCTGGCCCAGATCGTCCTTCGTCCGGTACTTGCCGGTGAGGAAGCCCGAGGCGAGCCCGTAATAGGGCAGCACACCGATGTTCTCGGTGACGCAGTAATCCTGCAATTCACCCTCGAACTTGGTGCGGCTGACGAGGTTATATTCGGGCTGGAGCACGTGATAGCGCGGCAGGTCCGACGTCTTCGCGGCTTCGACCGCGGACTTCAGGCGGGCGGCGTGGAAGTTCGAGGCGCCGATCACGCGGACTTTCCCCGCATCGACCAGCTTGCCGAATGCTTCGAGGACAGCCTCCTGCGTTTGGGAGTCGTCATCCTGGTGCGCGTAGTACAGGTCGATGCGATCGGTACCGAGGCGCTTGAGCGAGGCTTCGGCGGCGGCGGCGATGCGCGCGGGGGCAAGCTTCTCGCCGCCTTCTCCGGGGAGCATGCCGACCTTGGTCGCGATCAGGACATCGTCGCGCTTGCCGCTCGCCTTCAGCCATTCGCCGATCATGCTCTCGGACTCGCCGCCCGTGTGGCCGTCGACCCAAGCCGAATAGACGTCGGCGGTGTCGATCATCGTGCCACCGCCCGCGACAAATGCATCGAGCACGGCGAAGCTGGCGGCGCGGTCGGCGGTCCAGCCGAACACGTTGCCGCCGAGAACGAGCGGGGCAATCTTCAGATCGGTCGAGCCGAGGCGGCGGAGGGTCATCGGGTCTGATCGCTTTGATTCGAGGGGGCTTCAGTGTCTTCAGGAGCGGCGACCGCGTTCAGGTCGACGCTGTTCGCATCGAGCATCGCGGCGGCTTCGTTCAACTGGTGCGCTTCGTCGGCGGTGACTGCGCCGGGTTCGCTCGCAGGCGAGCAGGCCGCGAGCAAAGCAGGGAACAAGACCGCCGCCAAACCCAGCCCGTCATGCCAGCGAACGCTGGCATCTTTCCGCTCAGGTCGCTGGGACACGAACCGAGAGATCCCAGCGTTTGCTGGGATGACGAGGGGAGGCGGGCGGCGGTCCATTCAGACGTTAGTCCTTGATCGCGTTGCCGGCGCGGGTCAGCGCGTTGCCGGTGGCGTCGGCCGCACGGTCTGCACCGTTGCTGATCGATGCGCCTGCACGGTCTGCACCGGCTTCGATCCGGTCACCGGCGCGGTCGGCCTTGGCGTCGAGGTGATCGGTCGAGTTGTCGATCTTGGCACCGGCATTGTCGAGCGAACGCTCGGCCGAACCCAGCGCGCGGTCGCTGGCGGCGCTGACGTCGTCGACGGCATTGGCGGTGGTCGCGCTCGCATCGGCGGCGATCGCGTTGGCGGCCTGAGCGGTCTGGTCCTGCGCGTTGTTGCTGCAGGCTGCGAGGCCGGCGGTGAGCGCCAGGGCTGGGATCAGGAACTTCTTCATAGGTATCTACTCCCGTGGATGTCGTCTTGTGGACCGGGGAATGCCCAGCCCATAGCGCAATCGAACGCGGACGAAGCGTTTCCGATCCGTCACGATCGGCCGCGATGCGATAAGTCGCGGGTGCCGATCGGTAATGTTCGAGACGCACACGCCCGCGTTGACCTCATATAAAGAATTCTTTATATCTCGTCGCATGACGATGGCGCTCGAAATCTTCCGTGCTCTGGCGGACGCGACCCGGTTGCGGATCCTTGCGCTGCTGCGGCGGATGGAGCTGTCGGTCGGCGAGCTTGCGCAGGTGCTCGGTCAGAGTCAGCCGCGTGTCTCGCGCCATGTGAAAATCCTGTGCGATGCCGGGCTTGCCGAGCGGCGCAAGGAAGGCAGCTGGGTGTTCGTTGCGCTAGGATCTCCGGACGTGGTCGAGCCGGTTGCAGGCGCACTCGATGTCTGGGCGAAGGCCGAGCCGGATCACTGGGCGGTCGCGGATGCGGCACGGCTTGCGGCGGTGCGCGCGGACCGGGCGGCGAGTGCCGCGGCGTGGTTCGAGGGGCATGCCGACGAATGGGACGCGATCCGGTCGCTGCATGTCGCCGACAGCGAGGTCGAGGCGGCGATGGCGGCCGTGCTCGGCGATGCGTCGGTCGGCACGCTGATCGATATCGGTACGGGCACGGGGCGGATGCTCGAACTGTTCGGCGGGCGGGCTACGGTCGCGCTAGGGATCGATCGCAGTTCCGAGATGCTGCGGCTCGCGCGTGCCAAGCTGCATGATATGACGCACGCCGAACTGCGGCAGGCCGATCTGTACGCGTTGCCGATGGCGGATGCCGCAGCGGATGTCGCGATCCTGCATCACGTGCTCCATTTTGCGCAGCAGCCGGGGGCTGCGGTGAGCGAAGCGGCGCGCGTGCTCGCTCCCGGCGGGCGGTTGCTGATCGCCGACTTCGCCAGCCACGACCGCGAGGAACTGCGGTTGCGCGATGCGCATACGCGTCTCGGGTTCGCGGACGAGCAGATGGCGGCGTGGTTCGAGGCTGCTGGCTTGCAGACGGCGCGCATCGAGACGCTCGAGGGCGGCGAGTTGACGGTGAAATTATGGCTCGGCCGGAAGATTGGCACGAGCTTGCGTGAGGTGAAGGCGGCATGACGAACATTTCGATCCCCCAACTGGCCGAAGCGCGCCGCGCGCTTGAAGAACCGCTGTTCGCGGATCTCGCGGGCGATGTCGGCATCAGCTTCGAGTTCTTCCCGCCGAAGAGCGAGAAGATGGACGCGCAGCTCTGGGAGGCGATCCGCACGCTGGAGCCGCTAGCGCCTGATTTCGTGTCGGTGACGTACGGCGCCGGCGGCTCCACGCGCGAGCGGACTCATGCAACGGTGGCGCGGATCCAGCGCGAGACGTCGATGAACGCCGCCGCGCACCTGACTTGCGTCGAGGCGACCAAGGCCGAGATCGACCAGGTCGCCGAGGAATATTGGGCAGCGGGCGTGCGCCACATCGTCGCGTTGCGTGGTGACATGCCGACGCTGGGCCAGCCGTATCAGGCGCATCCGGGCGGGTATGAGAACGCGGCGGCTCTGGTCGCTGGCTTGCGGAAACTTCACCCGTTCGAGATCTCGGTCGCGGCGTATCCCGAGTGCCATCCGGAATCGGGTGGGCATGACGCGGATATCGACAATCTGAAGCGCAAGATCGATGCCGGTGCGACCCGTGCGATCACGCAGTTCTTCTTCTCGCCCGAGGCGTATTTCCGGTTTCGCGACCGGGTTGCGGCGGCGGGGATCACCGCGCAGATCTTGCCAGGGATCCTGCCGGTATCGAACGTCGCGCAGACGCGGAAATTCGCGGGGCTCTGCGGCGCGGAGATCCCGGCGTGGATGGACCGGCTGTTCGAGGGGCTCGACGATCATCCCTCGGCGCGGCAACTCGTCGCGGCAACGATCGCAGCCGAGATGTGCCGGCGGCTGTACGCGGGCGGCGTGAAGGACTTCCACTTCTACACGCTCAACCGCGCCGAACTGGCCTACGCGATCTGCCACATGCTCGGTGTTCGCGCGAAGCCGAGCGAAAAGGTCGCCGCGGCGTAATTCCCCTCCCGCCTGCGGGAGGGGGTAGGGGAGGGGCTGGCCCAACCCGACCGTCTCGTTTGCGGCACTTCCCTCCCCCGACCCCTCCCGCCAGCGGGAGGGGAGGAGATCGACGATGACACCACGTGAACGTTTCAACGCGGAAGCCGCCAAGCGCATCCTGATCACCGACGGCGCGTTCGGCACCGAGATCCAGAACTGGAAGCTCGACGAGGCGGCTTACGCGGGGTCGCTCGGCTTGTCGCACGACCAGAAGGGCAACAACGACATCCTGGCGATCACCAAGCCGGACGTGCCCGAGACGATCACGCGCGAATATCTCGAGGCGGGGTCGGACATCGTCTCGACCAACACGTTCAGCGCGAACGTGATTAGCCAAGCCGATTATGGCGCCGAGCATCTGGTGCGCGAGATCAACGTCGAGTCCGCCCGCATCGCCCGCGCGCTCGCCACCGAGTACGAGGCGAGGGACGGTCGTCCGCGCTTTGTCGCCGGCGCAATCGGGCCGACCAACAAGACGCTGTCGCTGTCGCCCGACGTCAACGATCCCGGCTATCGCGAGATCGACTTCGATTATCTGAAAGGCGTCTACCGCGAGCAGATCGATGCGCTACTCGAAGGCGGCGAGGGGGTCGGCGTCGACTTCATCCTGATCGAGACGGTGTTCGACACGCTCAACGCCAAGGCCGGCATAATGGCGGCGATCGAGGCGGGCGACGCGCTTGGCCGCGACGTGCCGATCATGATGTCGATGACGTTGACCGATCTCTCGGGGCGCAATCTGTCGGGGCATACGGTCGAGGCGTTCTGGCATGCGGTGCGGCATGCCAAGCCGATTACGATTGGGCTGAACTGTTCGTTCGGGGCGGAGCAGCTGCGGCCGCACGTGAAGACGCTGTCGGCGATCGCGGACACCCTGATCATGGTCTACCCGAACGCGGGGCTCCCTAACGAACTCGGCGAGTATGACGAGCAGCCCGAGACGACGGCGGGGCTGGTCGGCGAGTGGGCGGTGGCCAAGCAGGTCAACGTGCTCGGCGGGTGCTGCGGGTCGACGCCGGCGCATATCAAGGCGATGGCCGACGGTGTCCGCGGACTCGAGCCGCGGGCTGTGGTTCGGCCTGAAGTGCGGACCAAGCTCGCCGGCCTCGAACCGTTCACGATGGCCGCTTAGGCCACCGCTCCCTCTCCCCGTCGGGGAGGGGGCCGGGGTGAGGGGCGCCACGAGCGCTACCGCCCGGAACTACCCCTCACCCCAACCCTCTCCCCGGAGGGGAGAGGGGGCTAGAAGAAGCGAACCGATGACCACGACCACCTCCACCTCCACCTCTTTCGTCAACATCGGCGAGCGCACCAACGTCACCGGTTCGGCGCGTTTCAAGAAGCTGATCATGGCGGGCGACTACCCTGCCGCGGTCGAGGTTGCGCGCCAGCAGGTCGAGAGCGGCGCGCAGGTGCTTGACGTCAACATGGACGAGGGGCTGCTCGACGCGCACCACGCGATGACGACGTTCCTGAAACTGATCGCCGCGGAACCCGATATCGCGCGCATCCCGTTCATGGTCGACAGCTCGAAATGGAGCGTGATCGAGGCCGGGCTGAAGTGCGTCAGCGGCAAGCCGATCGTCAATTCGATCAGCATGAAGGAGGGCGAAGAGCAGTTCCTGGCGCAGGCTCGCAAGTGCATGGCGTACGGTGCGGCCGTCGTCGTGATGGCGTTCGACGAGGTCGGGCAGGCGGACACCAAGGAGCGCAAGGTCGAGATCTGCGAGCACGCGTACAAGCTGCTCGTCGGCATCGGCTTCCCGCCCGAGGACATCATCTTCGATCCCAACGTCTTCGCGGTCGCGACGGGAATCGAGGAGCACAACAACTACGGCGTCGACTTCATCGAGGCGTGCAAGGAGATCAAGGCGCGCTGTCCGCATGTCCATATCTCGGGCGGGCTGTCGAACTTCAGCTTCTCGTTCCGCGGCAACGAGCCCGTGCGCCGGGCGATGCACAGCGTGTTCCTGTACTACGCGATCCCCGCGGGCATGGACATGGCGATCGTCAACGCCGGCCAGCTCGACATCTACGACGACATCGATCCCGAACTGCGCCAGGCGGTCGAGGACGTCGTGCTCAACACCGATCCCGAGGCTGGCGACAGGCTGGTCGCGCTGGCCGAACGCTATCGCGGCACCGACGTGGTCGCGGAGAAGGCGGCGGCGGAATGGCGCTCGCTGGGCGTCAACAAGCGGCTCGAATATGCGCTGGTCAAGGGCATCGACCTGCACGTCGTCGAGGATACCGAGGAAGCGCGGCTGATCATCGCGGGCAATGGCGGGCGTCCGATCGAGGTGATCGAAGGCCCGCTGATGGACGGCATGAACGTCGTCGGCGACCTGTTCGGATCGGGCAAGATGTTCCTGCCGCAGGTCGTGAAGTCGGCGCGCGTGATGAAGAAGGCGGTCGCGCATTTGCTGCCGTATATCGAGGCGGCCAAGGAGCCCGGCGCGCGCGGCAAGGGCAAGATCATCATGGCGACCGTCAAGGGCGACGTGCACGATATCGGCAAGAACATCGTCGGCGTGGTACTCCAGTGCAACGGCTTCGATGTGGTCGATCTCGGTGTCATGGTGCCCTGGTCGAAGATCCTGGAGTCTGCGAACGAGAACGATGCGGACATGATCGGGCTTTCGGGGCTGATCACGCCGAGCCTCGACGAAATGGTGACGGTGGCCGAGGAGATGAAGCGGGCAGGCATGACGATGCCGCTGCTGATCGGCGGCGCGACGACGTCCAAGGTGCATACGGCCCTCAGGATTGCGCCCGCGTATGACGGCCCAGTGGTGCATGTGCTCGATGCGAGCCGTGCGGTGGGTGTCGCGTCGACCTTGGTGTCGGACACGATCCGCGACGAGTTCGTGACGAAGACCGCGGACGAATACGAGGCGGTGCGGATCTCGCGCGCGAACAAGGGGCAGAGCGAGTTGCTCCCGCTGGAGACGGCGCGCGCGCGCGGGTTCGTGGCGGACTTCGCGATGAAGCCGCCTGCGCCTGTAAAGCCTGGCGTGCATGTGTTTTCGGATTGGGACCTGTCGGATCTGCGCGACTATATCGACTGGACGCCGTTCTTCCGCGCGTGGGAGTTGGCGGGGAACTTCCCGGCGATCCTGACCGACAAGGTCGTCGGGGAGAGTGCGAGTTCGCTGTATGCGGATGCGCAGGCGATGCTCGACACGATCGTCGCGGAGAAATGGCTGACCCCGCGTGGGGTGGCTGGGTTGTGGCCGGCGCGCCGCGAGGGCGATGACGTGGTTCTTTTCCCCTCCCGCTTGCGGGAGGGGTCAGGGGAGGGGCGTGCCGCACAAGAAGGCCCTTCCCCGACCCTTCCCGCAAGCGGAAAGGGGGCAGAAGACGAGGTCCGTCTCCCCATGCTGCGCCAGCAGATCGCCAAGCGCGAGGGCCGCGCGAACATGTGTCTTGCCGATTTCGTCGACACGCAGGACGACTGGTTCGGCGGCTTCGCGATCGGCATCCACGGGATCGACCCGCACATCGCCCGCTTCAAGGCGGACAACGACGACTACAACGACATCCTGCTGAAGGCGCTCGCCGACCGCTTCGCCGAAGCCTTCGCCGAACGTCTCCACAAGCACGTCCGCACCGATCTGTGGGGGTATGCGCCCGACGAGCAGCTTACCAACGAGGCGATGATCAAGGAGCAATATCGCGGGATCCGCCCGGCGCCGGGTTACCCCGCGTGCCCGGACCACAGCCTCAAGCCGATCCTGTTCGACCTGCTCGACGCGCCGACCGCGACCGGGCTGGAGCTGACCGAGAGCTTCGCGATGTTCCCAACCGCGGCGGTCTCAGGGTTCTATTTCGGCCACCCGCAGGCAGAGTATTTCGGCGTGGCCCGTGTTGGCCGAGACCAGCTCGAGGATTATGCGGCACGACGTGGCGCCGACCTGAAGACCGCCGAACGCTGGCTTCGGCCTAACCTGGATTGAAGGCCCTTCCCCGACGGGAAAGGGCCTTGGAGGTTACGCCCCCGCTTCGGCCGGCTTTCCCTGGCGCACGTCACCCGGCAGGCCGGTGATCGTCTTCACCTCCATGAAGTCGGTCAGGCCATAGCGCCCGTTCTCGCGACCATTGCCCGACTGCTTGTAGCCGCCGAACGGCGCGCCGATGTCCGGGCTCCACGAGTTGATCGTCACCAGCCCCGCGCGCAACTTCGGTGCGACCTTGGCAGCCGCTGCCGGATCACCCGAGATCGTCGCCGACAGCCCGTATTCGGTCGCGTTGGCAATACGGATCCCCTCGTCCTGATCGGTATACGACGTGATCGTCGCAACCGGTCCGAATGTCTCTTCCTGCGCGATCCGCATGTCCGGACGCACGTCGGTGAACAGCGTCGGCTGGATGTAATACCCCGCATTACGCCCGTCCGGACGCCCGACGCCGCCGGTCACCAGCGTGGCGCCTTCGTCGATCGCCGACTGGATCAGCCCCTGGATCTTGTCGAACTGCGCCTTGTTGACGACCGGGCCGATGTGCTGGCCCATCTCGGCGGGATCGCCGACCTTGGTCTGTTCCATCATCGATTTCACGATCTCGGTAGCCTCGGTGACCTGGCTCGCGTGGACTAGCAGGCGGGTAGGTGCGATGCAGCTCTGCCCCGAATTGGCCAGCACGCCGGCCACCGTCGGCGGCAGCACGGCGGCTAGATCGGAGCCTTCGAGCACAAGGTTCGCTGCCTTGCCGCCAAGCTCCTGATGCACCCGCTTCACGGTCGGTGCTGCCGCCAAAGCCACCGCAATTCCGGCCCGTGTCGAGCCAGTGAAGCTCACCATGTCGACGTGGCGATGCGCGCACAATGCTGCGCCCACGCCTGGACCGTCACCGTTGATCAGGTTGAACACCCCCGCCGGCACGCCTGCCGCATCCATGATCTCCGCCAGGATCACCGCGCACGAGGGCGCTTCCTCGGACGGCTTCAGGATCATCGTGTCGCCGGCAGCAAGTGCAGGGGCGACCTTCGCGCAGATCTGATTCAGCGGCCAGTTCCACGGCGTGATCATCGCCACGACGCCGAGCGGCTCGTGCACCACGGTCGCCTTGCCGATCGTTTCGGAGAACTCGAACGCCGCCAGCGCCTTCGCGGTCGCGGAGAAATGCGCGAGTCCGGTGGGCGCCTGCGCCATCGAGGCGAGCGCCATCGGCGCGCCCATCTCCTGCGACATCGCCTTTGCCAGATCGGGCATCCGCGCCTTGTACTCGGTCATGATGCGGCCGAGCACGTCGAGGCGCTCCTGGACGCTGGTCTGGCTCCAGCTTTCGAACGCGGCGCGGGCCGCAGCCACGGCCTTGTCGACATCGGCGGCGGTGCCCAGCGTGATCTCGGTGCACGGCTGCTCGGTCGACGGGTCGATCACCTGATAGACGGTGCCGCCCTCACTATCGACCCAAGCGCCGTCAATATACTGCTGCAAATAGCTTTTCATCGTGCCTCTCCGCATCTTGTCTTGCGCAGGAATGGGCTCGCCGGAGATCGGTTGCAACCCGAAACGCATGCCGTAGGTTGACCGGGAAATTCATCAGGAGGCCGGCATGGCGAGAGTGGCATTCATCGAGAAGACCGGCGGCCCCGAGGTCATCCAGTGGCGCGACGTCGAACTGCCGCCGCCGGGCAAGGGCGAGGTCTGGATGTGGAACACCGCGGTCGGGCTGAACTATATCGACACCTACCACCGCAGCGGCGTGTATCCGATCGACATGCCCTCGGGGCTCGGCAGCGAGGCGGCGGGCGTGGTGATGGCGGTCGGGGAAGGTGTGACCGAGTTTGCGCCCGGCGACCGGGTCGGCACCTTCGGCCCTTCGCGCGGGGCCTATGCAACCGAGCGCAACGTGTCCGCGAGCCAGTTGTTCAAGCTCCCCGACACGCTCGACGACCAGACCGCCGCGGCGATCCTGCTCAAGGGCGCCACCGCCGAATTCCTGGTCGAGCGCTGCGCCAAGGTGCAGGCGGGCCAGACCGTGCTCGTCCACGCGGCGGCGGGTGGGGTAGGCCACATCCTCGTCGGCTGGCTGAAAGCGATCGGCGCGACCGTCATCGCCAGCGTCGGCAGCGAGGACAAGGCGGCACGGACGCGGAAAGCCGGTGCCGATCACGTCATCCTCCACAAGTCCGAGGACATCGCCGCGCGAGTTCGCGAGATCACGGATGGGAAGGGGGTGCCTGTGGTCCTCGACGGTGTTGGTCGTGCGACGTGGGACGCGTCGCTGGATAGCGCGGCCAGGCGGGGGCTGATCGTCAGCTACGGCAATGCGGGCGGCGTGGTCGACGGCGTCAACATCGGCGTCCTTGCGCGGAAGGGCTCGCTGTTCGTGACGCGGCCGACGCTGTTCGATTACTACGTCACGCCGGAGGAAAGGCAGGCCGGCATCGCCCGCCTGTTCGCAATGCTCGACAACGGCGCGGTCACGCCGGAGATCGGCCGGACCTTTCCGCTCGAAGAGGCTGCCGCCGCCCATCGCGCGATCGAGGCGGGTGAGACTTCGGGGAGCACGATCCTGCTGCCGTAACTGGTGGGCGCGTACGCGAAGGCGCAAAGAAGATTTGTTCGCGCGGAGACGCGGAGACGCGGAGGTGTTGCGGGCGGTACGGGCGTCTCGTTCATCATCTTGCGGCGATGATGAAGGGGACCGTTGGTCCCGGAGAACTCTCCGCGTCTCCGCGTCTCCGCGTGAACCCATTCTTCTCGTCTCTTCGCGCCTTCGCGTGAATCAATACAACGCTTCCGCTAGGCGACGGACGGCGTTGTAGCCTCAGGCCGACGCCGCAAGACGCTTGTACGCGCGACGATCCACGATAGGACAGATGCTTGCCCGAGTGAGACCGTGATGAGCCTGAACATTCTGCTGGTCGAGGACGATGCCGTGTTCGCGCAGGCGATGGCCGAGGAGCTGCGCGGGTTCGATCACGCGGTGACCGTGGCGCCGGATGGCCGAGACGCACTCGCCGCGGTGGATAGCCAGGCGTTCGACGCGGTGATCCTCGATCGGATGCTCCCGAAGATCGACGGCATCTCCGTGCTGGAGCGGCTGCGGAGCGCGAACATCACGATGCCGGTCATCATGCTCAGCGCGCTCGGCCGCTCGGTCGAGAAGGTCGAGGGGCTGGAGGCGGGCGCGGACGACTATGTGGTCAAGCCGATCGCCGCGGTCGAACTGAACGCACGCCTGCTTGCCTTGATGCGCGGGCGCGGCTGGACCGGTAGTGCGGGCGACACGATCCACGCCGGCGATATCGTCGTCAGCCCGACCAAGTTCCGCGCGTGGCGCGACGGCATCGCGCTCGATCTCGGCAAGCTGGAGTTCAAGCTGCTCGCCGAGTTCGTCGCCAATGCCGATGCGGTACTGACGCGCGCGATGCTGGTCGAGCGGGTCTGGGGGTACGACTTCGCACCGACCACCAACATCGTCGACGTCTATGTCCGCCACCTGCGCGTGAAACTGACCGCGGCGGGCGGCGACGATCCCATCCGCACGGTGCGCGGCGTCGGATACATGCTGCGCGGATGACGCGCCTCCGATCGCTGCGCGCGTTGACGCTGGCGTTCCTGATCGCGTTCCTCGTCGCGACGCTCGGCACCGGGTTCGCGATCTACACCGCGACGCAAGGCACGATCGAGCGACTGGTCGATCGCCGTATCCTGGTCGTGAGCGATGCCGCCGCCGGCATTTCCGGCGACCGCAGCCCCGAAGAACTCGTCCGGCGGATCAACGCCGCGACCCGCGAGCGTGATACCGGCGATATCGGCTTCCTCCTGCTCGACGCGACCGGTCGCAGGCTCGGCGGCAACATCGCCTTGCCGCGCCGCCTGCCGATGGGCTTCTCGACGGTCGCGCTGAAGGACCAGATCGCGGGACTGTCCGCCGGGCGTGCGCTGGTCCGCGATGTCGGGCACGGCATGACGCTGGTGACGATCGCCGAGACCGAACCGTTCGACGACTATAATGCGGCACGTGTCCGGATCTACCTCATCGGCTTCGGATCGATCCTGCTGGTCGTCATCGGTGGCCTGCTGTTCTTCGTCATCACGATCGGGCGGCGTATCGGCGAGACCCGGCGGACGGTCGACGCGATCATCGACGGTGACATGTCGCGACGCGTACCGGTCGATCGATCGGGCGGCGAGTTCGCGCATCAGGCGATGGCCTTCAACCGCATGCTCGACCGTATTGCGGAGTTGATGGTCGGTATCAGCAACGTCTCCAACGATATCGCGCACGATCTTCGCACGCCCTTGGCACGCTTGCGCAGCCAGTTGGCACTGGCGTTGCGTCGGGCCCAGACGGACAGCCAGCGCGATGATCTGGAAACCGCGATCGCGATGAGCGACGAACTGCTCGAGATGTTCGCGGCGATGCTGCGGATCGCCGAGATCGAAGGCGGCGATCGGCGCGCGGCGTTCGCGGCGCTTGATCTGGCGGCGCTGGCCGAAGAGATCGCGACGATGATGCAGCCGGTAGTCGCCGATGGCGACCGGACGCTGACGCTGAAAACATCGCCCGTGGCCGAGATCGTCGGCGATCGCCAACTGCTCGGCCAGATGCTCGTGAACCTCATCGAGAACGCGCTCCGCCACACCCCACCCGGCACCCTCATCGAGATCGGCGTCACGACTACCGGCAAGACTGCCACGCTCACGGTGACCGATACCGGCCCCGGCATTCCGGAGAATCAGCGCAAGCTGGCGTTGCGGCGGTTCGGGCGGCTCGACGCCAGCCGCCACGACGAAGGGCATGGTCTCGGCCTGCCCCTGATCCAGGCGATAGTCCGGCTTCACCGCGGCACTATCCTGCTCGAAGACGCCGCCCCCGGACTGCGCGTCGTCATTGCCCTACCTGGGGGCTGAAACGACGAAACCCGGACAGGCTCGACGCCGGTCCGGGTTCGTCTTTCTACACGGTCACCGCGATCAGAACTTGACCGAAGCTTCCATGCCGTAGGTGCGAGGCGCGTTGAAATTGCCGTAGTCGCCCAGCACGTTGTTGACGCTGCCAGATGTGAGGTTGGTCGTCGGAGCGCCCGGCAGGCTGTTCGACGGGTCGCGGCGGAACACGTATTGCTTGTCGAACAGGTTGCGGACCCAGGCCGAGATCGTCACCGCGTTGCTGCCGCCGACGTGAATGTTCGCCAAGGCGAGACGCGCGTTGGCGATGAACGCGGGGTCGTTCTTGGTCGCGAACTGATCGAAGGTTTGTGTGGCCTGCGAGTAGTTGCCGTCGAGGTGGAACTTCAGGTCCATATCGCCGACCGGCATCGTGTAGTCGACCGATCCGTTGGCGGCATTGCGCGGCGTGAACACGATGTAGAAGTTCTGGTACACGCCGGTCGACGCGATCAGCACCGGCGGGATCTTCGTGTAGGTATAGGCATAGCCCGCGGTCAGCGTCAGGCCGTCGACCGGCTGCACGGTCAGGTCGGCCTCGATCCCGCGGATCTTGGTAATGCCGGGCGCATTGATCGTCACGAGGTTGTTGAAGCTGCCCGACGCGGTCGTCTGGATCGAGCTGATGTCGACCTGGCTGTTCTTGCGGTCCATGATGTAGCCGGCAAGGTTCAGGCGGGCACGGTGGTTCCAGAAATCGGTCTTCGCACCGATCTCGTACGACTTCACGTCCTCGGGGTTGAACGTCTGGTAGTTGGACGTCCGCGAGCTGGCACCGCCGGCACGGTAGCCGGTCGCGTACTTGGCATAGACGTGGACCGAGTCACTGGCGTCATAGGCGAGCGTCGCCATCGGATTGAAGCGGTTCCAGGTGGCGTCGAGCGGCGCATAGCCGGCCGCGGTCAGCTGGGCCTGGGTCGCCGTGTCGTAGTTCAGGTTACGCGAGAAATGCAGCACGCCCTGCTTCTCGTCGCGCGTGTAGCGGCCACCGGCGGTCAGGTGAACGCGGTCGGTCGCGTTCCAGGTGACCTGGCCGTAGCCCGCATAGCTCTTCGAATGCACTTCCGAAGCACGATCGATCGAGCGGCATCCCACGAGCGAGCCGAACCCGCCCGACCCGGTGCAGGGATCGAGCACCGAGATAGTCGTCAGCGCCGAATTGAACGCCAGCGAGTTCGGCGTCGCCGCGTCGTCGCTGATGTGCTCGTTGAAGTAATACAGCCCGGCGACGTAATCGAACTGGCCGACCGTACCTACCGCCTGGAATTCCTGGCTGAACTGGTTCTGATGCAGGTCGGCGAGGCTGTAGCGGCTGAAGTTGCACGCACTGCCGACGCAGCCAGCGGCAACGACGGGGACGCGGTGATAGCCGCCGCTGTTGTCATACTGGGTCGCGTTCACGCCGCGCCACGCGGTGATCGAGCGGAGTTCGATCTCGGGCGCGACATCCCAGCGGATGTTCGAGGTGAAGCCGTGCGTCTTGTCGATGCTTGGTTGCTGCGGCACGCCGATGTCGGCGACCTTCATCCGGCTGTCGCCATTGACGACGACCTGGCTCGGGAGCGGCTTCACGCTGCCGGTCAGCGTCGTGTAGTTGGTTCCGGGCAGCGAGCAGGCGGGCGAGGCGGATTGCGCACCGGCCTTGCACCCGTTCGGGTTCACGTTGAGCAACTGGCTGTAGAACGGGCTGTTCGAGTCGTAGCCGTTATCGTAGCTGAAATCGGCGGTCATGCCCGAGATCGGGCGGACACGTGCGGTCGCCTTGAAGCCGCGGCGATGATAATAATTGAAGCCGGTTTGGTCTGCGAGCGGGTTCTTGGTGGTCGCGTCCTGATGCTGGATGACGCCGTCGAGCTTCAGCGATACGCCGTACGTTTCGGGCAGGTCGACATGCAGCGTACCGTTATAGCTGCCATAGTTGGCGATCCCCCCGGTCGCGCTGCCGCCCCATTTGCCGCTCGGGCCCTTGGTGACGATGCTGAGCGCGCCGCCTTCGGTGTTGCGACCGAATAGCGTGCCCTGCGGGCCCTTGAGCACTTCGATCCGGTCGACGTCGAACAGCGCGGCGTTCAGGCCGTGCTGGCGACCGAGATAGACACCGTCGATGTAGACGCCGACGCCCTGCTCACGTGCGGGCTGGTTGGCGTCGAGCGGAACGATGCCGCGGATACCGATCGTCAGCGCGGACTGGCGCGCCTCGAACGTCGCGACGCGCAACGACGGCACTGCGCCGTCGGCGAGATCGTACAGGCTCTGGACGTGGCGGTCGGTCAGCGCCTGGCTGCTCAGGACGTTGATCGCGATCGGCGTTTTCTGAAGGTTCGTCTCTCGCTTGGTCGCGGTGACGACGATCTCGCCAAGACCGGTCTGGTCGGCGGGTTCCGCAGTGGCGGGGGCCGGATCGATCACGGGGTCTGCGGCAGCGGCAGCGGGCGCCGTATCCTTGGCGGCGGTCGGCGCGGGGGCTGCGAACACTGGCGACGCGATCGCGACCGTCAGGGCGGCGCCGGCCAGCAGCCGCAAGCGCAGGCTTGCTGAATTCAACATCGAGAGTTTCCCTTTTTCGGCAGTCTTTGCCTTGAAGGGCGCGATAGGCGGCGGTCGTGGCACGTCCGTTACGAATATAAGAATCACGTGTCCGGCGATTTTAACGTTGGTTTAATGTGGGTTTATCCTCGCGCGTACGTGAGGCGATCCCGGATGACGTCGCTGTCATGTGAATGTCATGCAAAAGTAACGTCGGTGCCATGCACGGCCGCTACCGCGCCTCCCAAGCCGGCTGAAGAAGTCGGGACCACCCGGGGGAATACCATGAAATCGAACCTGTCGACCCGCGTCCGCGGTCGCGTCCTCGCGCATGCGCTGCTCACTGGCTGCGCGCTGACCTCGCTGACCGCCACCAGCGCCTATGCGCGTCCCGATGCCGCGACCCCGGTCGGCGCGCCGCGTGCGCTTGGGAGCATCACCGGTACCGTGTCGCAGGCAGGCAGCGGCGACTATCTCGACGGTGCATCGGTCTCGATCCCGACGCTCGAACTGTCGACCGTGGTCGATCGCACCGGGCGGTTCTCGCTGGTCGGTGTCCCCGCCGGCACGTACGAACTCGTCATCCGCTATGTCGGCTTCCCCGACGCCCGCCGGACGGTGACGGTCGCCGATGCTGCGGTAACGCTCGACGTGGCGATGACCACCGAAGTCGGCGCAAACGCAGGCGAGGGCGACGAGATCGTCGTCTCGGGCTCGCGCCCGATCGCGGAATCCGAAGCTGCGGCGCTTCAGATCCAGCGGACCAGCCCCTCGCTCGTCTCGGTCATCGCCTCCGATTCGATCGGACGCCTGCCGGATCAGAACATCGCACAGGCGGTCAGCCGGCTCCCCGGCGTCGGCGTGCAGCGTGACCAGGGTCAGGCGCGCTACATCACGCTGCGCGGCGCACCGATTAACTGGACCACGCTGTCGATCGACGGCATCAACGTCGTCAGTCCCGAAGGCCGCGACGCACGCTTCGATTCCATCCCTTCGGCGATCGCGTCGCAGATCATTGTGCGCAAGGCCGTCACGCCCGACATGACCGGCGAGACGATCGCGGGCAACGTCGACATCATCACGCGCTCGGCGTTCGATTATCCGGGCATGAAGGTGCAGGCCAAGGGCGGCGTCGGCCATGTCGAACTCGGCAAGAAGACCGAATATGAAGGTTCGCTCGTCATCTCCGACCGGATCGACACCGGTATCGGCGAGTTCGGCATCGTCTCCTCCGCCAGCCTGTATCGCCGCGGCATGGTCACCGACAATTTTGAGACCGACTTCGAAGCGGTCGACCGCGATCGCCGCCCCGGTTTCGAGACGCGCAACTGGGCGCGCGAGACCGAGAACAAGCTGTATCGCCTGACGCGTAAAAACTACTCGCTGTCGACCCGGCTCGACTGGCGCCCGGCGCCCGGCCACAAGCTGTTCGCGGAATCGATCTACTCGGCGTTCCAGGACGACGAACAGCGCAACAACTACATTTTCGATCTCGACGACCAGCAGTCGCGCACGCCCAACGGCACCGCCGCCTGCACCGTCAACGCGCGCCCCGCGACCGGCACGACCGGCTATGCCGACGTCTGCACCGGCAACACGCCGCTGCTGGGCACGGTCTACGGCATCGATCTCAACTCGAACTTCACCGTGCGCAAGTACAAGCAGTCGGTGTTCACCAACACGGTCGGCGGCGATCACGAACTCGGCGCCTGGAACGTGAAATGGCGTGGTAATTTCACCCGCTCGATCGACGACCGCTCGCAGCCTGCACAGCTGAACTACGACAGCCCGTCGTTCGGCACCAACGGCGCGAACGCCGCCAACCGCCTGACCGTCGGCTACGACCTGACCGACCCACAGCTCGCCAAGGTCCAGCTGTTCCGCACGATCCGCAACGCCGACGGCACCTTCTCGCGCGGCGCTCAGGTCACGTCGATCGAGGACTTTCCGCGCACCCTGGCCCGCTTGCGGTCGCTGAAGGCGCAGGACGTGACCGAAGCCTATACCGCAAAGCTCGACATCAGCCGCGAGGCCTCGGTGTTCGGCGCGCAGACGGTGTTCGCGGCTGGCCTTCGCTATGACGATCGTACCAAGACCGCGAACGAGTATCTGCTCGAGCTGAGCACGCCGGCCCAGTTCGCCGCGGCGGGCATTCCGACGGGGTACGCCGCCATCGCCAAGCCGGGCGGGTTCCAGGGCGAGATCCCGCTCGGCTACACCTTCCAGTATTTCGATCGGGACAAGATCCTGGCGCTGGTCGAGCAAGCCAAGGCGGTCAGCCCGTTCGTGTCCACCGACGCCAATTTCTACGATGTCGGCGAGAAGGTCTATTCCGCCTACGCGATGGCGACGACGACCACCAACTGGGGCAGCGTCATCGGTGGCGCGCGCGTCGAGCACATCCGCAACGACGCCCGCGCGTTCTCGTCGCTCGGCCTGATCGACGTGAAATCGAGCCAGACGCTCGTCTATCCAAGCCTCCACGTGAACTGGGACGTCAATGATCGGATGAAGGCGCGGCTGTCGTTCAACACCGGCGCCGCACGTCCCGACTACGATCAGTTGCGCCCCAATCTGAGCATCAACGACGCGAATGCGACGATCTCCGGCGGCAACCCCGACGCGAAGCCCGAAAAGGCCAAGGGCGTCGATCTCTACGTCGAATATTACACCATGCCGCGCGGTTTCCTCTCGATCGGCGCGTACTACAAGGACGTCACCGATGTCCTGTTCGACTCGACCCGGACCTACGGCCAGACGAACCTGAACGCCGCCGGCGTCGATCGGTCGGGCTATGTCTACTCGACCATCATCAACGGCGGCAAAGGCTATATCATGGGGATCGAGGGGGCGATCCAGCAGCAGCTCGACCCCTTTACCGCCGATCTCGGCCTGCCCGACTGGATGGGTGGCTTCGGCGTGCAGCTCAATGCAACGATTAACAAGAGCCGTGCCGATACGCCGGCAACAGGCGCGATCCCGTCGCGGAAAGTTCGCCTGCCCGGCGCATCGGATGCGATCTACAATCTGATCGCCTATTACGAAAAATACGGCTTCTCGGCCCGCGTTTCGTACCAGAACCGGTCGGCGTGGCTCGATGCGATCGGCGCGGTCGACACGATCGGTGGCGTCGTCCGCGGCGTCGATGGCGGCGATTTCTACTGGGCCAAGGATAACGAACTCGACGCGTCCGTCCGCTATGCGATCAACGGCAATGTCGAGATCTACGGGGATTTCGCCAACCTGCTGAACGGTCCAGGCCGTCGCTATGTCGGATCGTCGGCCTACACGATCGAGCATGAGACGTTCGGCCGCCGCTACACCGGCGGCGTTCGGGTGACGTTCTGATGCGGGTGTTGCCCCTCCTCGCGGTGTTGCTGGCGGGATGTGCGACGACCTCGGCCCCGGTGGCGGTCGAGGCGCCGACAGTCGCGGCGACCGCCGAGACCGACCCGGTCGACACCGCCGCCGATGCCGCGGACGATCCCGCGATCTGGCGCAACGCGAGCGATCCGGCGAAGAGCCTCGTCATCGGCACCGACAAGAAGGCGGGCATCCACGTCTACAGCCTGGCGGGCAAGCGCCTCAGCTTCACCCCGGCCGCGCGGCTCAACAACGTCGACCTGCGCGATCTTGGCGCCAAATCTGGCGGGCGCGTGATCGCCGCTGCCAGCGACCGGGCCGACATCGCCACCGCACACGTTTCGCTCTTCACGCTCGACACGGCGGCGGCGAAGCTCGTCTCGCTAGGTCGCTTCCCGGTCGGACCGGGCGAGGCCTACGGCATGTGCCTCTGGACCCGAGCGCGAGACCACGCGCTGTTCGGCTTCGTCGTCCTGAAGGACGGCCGCATCGACCAGGTCGCGATCGACCTCTCCGGCGCAGCGCCCAAGGTCACGACGGTCCGCTCGATGAAGCTCGGCACCCAGTCCGAAGGCTGCGTCGTCGACGATCGCACCGGGCAGCTCTACGTCGCCGAGGAAGATGTCGGCCTCTGGCGCTTCGACGCCGAGCCGTCAGCATCGGTCACAGCAACCCCGATCGCCAAGGTCGACGGCAAGACGCTGGTCGCCGACGCCGAGGGCCTAGCGCTCGCCCCGTCAGGCAGGAACGGCGGCTATCTCGTCGTGTCTAGCCAAGGCGACAACGCCTACACGCTCTACCGCCTGCCGGGCGTCACCTATGCCGGTCGCTTCCGCATCGGCGGGGGCGCGATCGACGGGACCAGCGATACCGACGGAATCGAACTGATGCTCGGAAACTTCGGCTCCGCCTACCCCCAGGGCCTGTTCGTCGCTCAAGACGGCGACAACGCACCGGCCACGCAGAACTTCAAATACGTCAGCTGGGCCGGCGTGAAGCGCGCGCTGAAACTGCGCTGATCCTCACGATGGCGCGCCGTCGCAATAGGCGACGACCATCGTGCGGATGTCGACCCGCGCCTTGAGGCGGGCGGCGAGCAAGGCTGTGCCGCTGATCTTGCGCTGCACGAACAGCGTGTCGATCGGGGGCAAGTGCCAAGTGTCGCGGTCGCGCGCGATCTCGGTACCCTGTTCGCGCAGGACCCCGACGAACGCGCGGTCGCCGAAGTCGAATGGGCCGGGCTTGGCGAGCTCGGCGAGGATGACGTCGATCATCCGATCAACGAGTGCGCGGTGCTGGAGAACGGCCGCTTCGCCGAGGAAACCGGCGGCAATGGCCGCTTCGCGCACCGCGTCACGGTCGCCGGCGAGGGCTGCGGTAAGCAGGCGACGATAGCCTTCTCCGGTCTCGGCGGGGAGGGGGCGGGCAGCGCCGAAATCGAGCAGGACGAGCTTTTCCGTCTCGGGCTGCCAGCGGTAGTTGGCGAAGTTGGGGTCCGTCTGCATCAGCCGCCAGTCGAACAGTTCGCGCAGGACGAGCGAGATCAGGTCGTGCATCACCCGGTCGCGGACCTCCTGCGGCGCGGTCTCCAGCGTCTCGACGGGCACGCCAGTGACGAAGCTCATCGCAAGGACGCGTGGCGTGGTCAGCTCCGAATAGAGCGCGGGCACGACGAACTGCGACTGATCGGCGAGCAGGTCGCCGTACCGCGCGAGCATCTGCGCCTCGCGGAGGTAATCGGCCTCCTCATGAAGCTGCTTCTTCGCCTCGTCGAGCAACGGCGCGATGTCGAGCGACTTGGGGAGCATGCCCGACACGCGCAGCAGCGTCGCGACGTTGTCGACGTCGGCGTCGATGCTCTCCTTCACGCCGGGATACTGGACCTTGATTGCCAGTTCGGTGCCGTTGGGCAGGCGCGCGCGGTGGACCTGTCCGATCGAGGCGGCGGCAACGGGGTGCGCCTGGAAATGTGCGAATTTGCGGCGCCAGTCCTTGCCCCATTCTGCGGCGAGCACGCGGTCGAGTTGCTGCGGCGGCATGTGGTTCGCATTGTTGCGCAGGCGGGCGAGGATGGTGGCGAGCTCGGGCGGGAGCATGTCGCCCGCGTCCATCGAGATCATCTGCCCCAGCTTCATCGCGGCGCCGCGGAGGTGCGAGAGTTGATCGGCAACGCGCGTGGCGTTGGCGGGGGTGAGGAGGAGGTCGCCGATCTTGGGGCGTTCGCCATTGGCGAGGCGGCGGGCGCCTTCTGCGACGACTCCGCCGGCGACACCGCCCGCGAGTTTGCCGAAGACTCCGAGACGGGCGAGACGGCCGCTCGGGATCGCGCGTCCGGCGCTGTTGCCGCTGTCTTCGGTCACGGGTGTTCCTTGGGTTTCTTCGGGAGAGCTCTCGGGAAAGATATGGGTGGCGGTCACGGTCGATCAATCCGAGCCCACCCGCGAAGTTAACCAAGGCTACCCTTGTTCTCCCGCAAAGCTTGTTCTCCCGCGAAGGCGGGAGCCCAGACTGGATCCCCGCCTTCGCGGGGAAACAAACTTGGCGCGGATGCACGAAACTTGATCCTCCCCTGCAAGGGGAGAATTTACGAAAAAGGGCGCCCGGATTGCTCCGCGCGCCCTCTTCCAATTCAGCGACGTGGCGAAGCCACGCCGTCGGTCGTCGCTACTCGCGACGCCGGCCGACAGCGGCTGTGCGCTCTCGCGCACCGCTGCCGGCTCGGCAGCTCAGCCGCTGTAGTACATGTCATATTCGACCGGGCTAGGCGTCATCTCCCAGCGCGCAACCTCGGCGTACTTGATCTCGACATAGCTCTCGATCTGGTCCTTCGAGAACACGTCGCCCTTCAGCAGGAAGTCGTGATCGGCGAGCAGGCATTCGAGTGCCTCGCGGAGCGAACCCGCGACGGTTGGAACCTGCGCGAGCTCTGCCGGCGGCAGGTCGTACAGGTTCTTGTCCATCGCCTCGCCCGGATGGATCTTGTTGAGGATGCCGTCCATGCCCGCCATCATCAGCGCCGCATAAGCGAGATACGGGTTGGCCAGCGCGTCCGGGAAGCGCACTTCGACGCGCTTCGCCTTGGGGCCGGTGCCGTACGGGATGCGGCACGATGCCGAGCGGTTGCGTGCCGAATAGGCGAGCAGCACGGGTGCTTCGTAACCGGGGACGAGGCGCTTGTAGCTGTTGGTCGACGGGTTGGTGAACGCGTTGACCGCCTTGGCGTGCTTGATGATGCCGCCGATGAAATACAGGCACATGTCGCTCAGGCCCGCATAGCCGTTGCCGGCGAACAGCGGGGTCTTGCCTTCCCAGATCGAGAAATGCGTGTGCATCCCCGAGCCGTTGTCCTCCTTGATCGGCTTCGGCATGAACGTCGCCGTCTTGCCGTACGCATGCGCGACCTGGTGGACGACATACTTGTAGATCTGCATGCGATCCGCGGTCTGCGTCAGCGTGCCGAAGGTCAGGCCCAGCTCATGCTGTGCGGCCGCGACTTCGTGGTGATGCTTGTCGCAGGGCAGGCCCATCTCGATCATCGTCGAGACCATCTCGCCGCGGATATCGACGGCGCTGTCGACCGGTGCGACCGGGAAGTAGCCGCCCTTGGCGCGCGGACGGTGGCCGAGGTTGCCGCCCTCGTACTCGCGACCCGAATTGCCCGGCAGCTCGATGTCGTCGATCTTGTAGTAGCTGGTCGAATAGCTGTTCTCGAAGCGGACATCGTCGAACATGAAGAATTCGGCTTCGGGGCCGACATACACGGTGTCGCCGACGCCGGTGGTCAGCAGATACGCCTCGGCGCGCTTGGCGGTCGAGCGCGGATCGCGCGAATACAGTTCCCCGGTCGACGGATCGGCGATGTCGCAGATCAGGATCATCATCGGCGTCGCCGAGAACGGATCGACATAGACCGCGTCGAGATCGGGCTTGAGCGTCATGTCGCTCTCGTTGATCGCCTTCCAGCCCTCGATCGACGAACCGTCGAACATCAGGCCGTCGGTCAGCTCGTCTTCGCCGATCAGGCTCGCGACCATCGTCAGATGCTGCCACTTGCCCTTGGGATCGGTGAACCGCAGATCGACCCACTCGATCTCCTGGTCCTTGATCATATTGAGAACGTCGGAGGCCGAATTCGCCATGATGCTTGCCCTTCGTTTTGAGATTTCCACCGCGTCATGCGGGGAATCTAATTGCGGTATGGAATAGAATTTCCACACAATGTTGCGTCGCGTCAAATGACGATGTCGTCAATCGTCGTCAACGCCTCATGCGTGGGTAAGAACTAGATTGCGTCGTCGTCGCGCTCGCCGGTGCGGATGCGGAGCGCGCTCTCGACCGGGATGACGAAGATCTTGCCGTCGCCGATCCGGCCGGTCTGCGCGGCTGCGGCGATCGCCTCGACGACGCGCTGTGCGAGACCGTCCTCGACGACGACCTCGAGCTTCACCTTCGGCAGGAAGTCGACGACATATTCCGCGCCGCGGTACAACTCGGTGTGGCCCTTCTGCCGGCCGAAGCCCTTGGCCTCGGTCACGGTGATGCCGCTCACGCCGATCTCGTGCAGCGCTTCCTTCACCTCATCCAGCTTGAACGGCTTGATGATGGCTTCGATCTTTTTCACAGGTACGCCCCCGATTGTCGTTGAAACCCTCGCCCTTTCGGACGAGCCGTCCGCCCTGAAGGGCGCCTTGCACCAAGCGTGCCAGCCGCGGCGCCCTCGGGCAACCGCGGAATATCGTTGATTTCACTGCCCGAAATTGCGGCACACAGGCGGTGCGTGCGCAATCCAAGGGCAGGGGAGCCGATCACAGGATCTCGTGCAACCGTGCGATCGGGCGGCCAAGCCGGACGCCCTTGTCGGTCTCGACCAGTGGGCGCTCGATCAGCAGCGGATCGATCATCATCGCATCGAGGATCGCCTCGGCGTCGCCATGCTTGACCGCCTTGGCGCCATCCTCGGCCATGCGGAGGCCCTGCCGCGGCGTCATGCCGGCGCGGTCGTAGAGGCGGATAAGCTCCGCGCGGGATGGAGGGTTCTTCAGATATTCGACGATCGTGACGTCCGCCCCGGCCTCTTGCAGCAGCGCAAGCGCCTCGCGGGACTTCGAGCAGCGCGGGTTGTGGTAGATCGTCGCCTTCACGAATGCTCCGTCAAAACTCCCCTCCCTGGAAGGGAGGGGTAGGGGGTGGGTCGGTTTCGAGGGAACGTCCGGCCAGCCCCCGGCCGACCCACCCCCGGCCCCTCCCTTTCAGGGAGGGGGGAAGTCAGGCGTTACGCCCCCTGCTTGGCCAACCACTCTTCCAGCCACTTGATCGTGTACGCGCCTTCCTGGAACTCGGGATCGTCGAGTAGCGCACGGTGCAGCGGGATCGTCGTCGTGACGCCCTCTATCACCATCTCCTCGAGCGCACGCCGCAACCGGCGCAGCGCACCCTGCCGAGTCGTCCCGTAGACGATCAGCTTGGCGATCATCGAGTCGTAGTAGGGCGGCACGCGGTACCCCGCATACAGCCCGCTATCGACGCGCACATGCATCCCGCCCGGCGCGTGATACACCTTCACCAGCCCCGGTGACGGCGCGAACGTGCGCGGGTCTTCGGCGTTGATGCGGCATTCGATCGCATGCCCGCGGAACTGGACGTCTTCCTGCCGCAGCGTCAGCGGATGCCCCTCGGCGACGCGGATCTGCTCGCGCACCAGGTCCAGCCCGGTGATCATCTCGGTCACCGGATGCTCGACCTGAAGCCGGGTGTTCATCTCGATGAAGTAGAATTCGCCCGCTTCCCACAGGAACTCGATCGTCCCCGCGCCGCGATAGCCCATGTCGGCCATCGCCTTGGCGACGATCCCGCCCATCCGCTCGCGCTCTTCGGCGGTGATGATCGGCGAGGGCGCTTCCTCGAGCACCTTCTGATGGCGGCGCTGCAGCGAACAGTCGCGCTCGCCCAGGTGGATCGCGTTACCCTCACCGTCGCCGAAGATCTGGAATTCGATATGCCGCGGATTGCCGAGGTATTTTTCCATGTAAACGGTGGCGTCGCCGAACGCGGCCTTCGCCTCGCTGCCGGCCTGCTGCATCTGCGTTTCGAGATCGTCGGGATCGTTGACGACCTTCATCCCGCGACCACCGCCGCCCGACGCCGCCTTGATGATCACCGGATAGCCGATGTCCTCGGCGATGCGCTTGGCCTCGGCGATGTCGCTGATCGCGCCGTCCGAACCGGGAACGAGCGGCAGCCCCAAGGCGCCCGCGGTGCGCTTTGCCTGGACCTTGTCGCCCATCGTCCGGATGTGCTCGGGCTTCGGGCCGACGAACAAGATGTTGTGCAGCTCGACGATCTCGGCGAACTGCGCGTTCTCGCTGAGGAAGCCGTAGCCCGGATGGATCGCGTCGGCACCGGAGATTTCGGCGGCCGAGATGATGTTCGGGATGTTCAGATAGCTGTCCGCGGCGGACGGCGGTCCGATGCAGATCGCCTCGTCGGCGAGCCGCACGTGCATCGCGTCGGCGTCGGCGGTCGAGTGCACGGCCACCGTCTTAATGCCCATCTCGTGGCAGGCACGGTGGATCCGCAGCGCGATCTCGCCGCGATTCGCAATGAGCAGCTTCTTGATTTGCGGCATTATTCCACCACGACCAGCGGCTGGTCGAACTCAACTGGCTGGCCGTTCTCGACCAGGATCGCGGTCACCGTGCCGGCCGACGGCGCAACGATCGTGTTCATGACCTTCATCGCCTCGATGATCAGCAACGTGTCGCCGGCATTGACCTTCTGGCCGACCGTCGAGAACGGCTTCGCCTCGGGGTTGGCGGCGAGATAGACGGTGCCGACCATCGGCGACTTGACCGCACTCGCACTGATCGCGGGGGCGGACGCACCGACCTCGGCCTGCGGGATCGACAGCGGTGCCGAGACAGGGGCCGGGGCGGGCGGCGCGTAATGCGCGACGGGTGCGGCCTGCGCGGCCTTGCGCGCGACGCGGATCCGGCGTGAGCCGTCCTCGACCTCGATTTCGGTCAGCTGCGTGGTGTCGAGCAGTTCGGCGAGCTGGCGCACCAGGGTCACGTCGACCTGCATTGCGCCCGTGTTTTCAGTTGTATCGTTCATGGCGGGGCCTCCTGTCAGAACCGTGCGACGGCTTCAAGCGCGAGCAGATACGAAAGCGCGCCGAAACCCGCGATCGTGCCCTTCGCCGCCTGACCGACCAGGCTCACATGCCTGAACGATTCACGCGTATGGGGATTGGAAAGATGCACTTCGATCACCGGCGTCTTCACGCCCTTGATCGCGTCGTGCACCGCGACCGAGGTATGCGTGAACGCGCCCGCGTTGAGGATCACGGCCTTGGCACCGCGCGCCTGCGCCTCCTGGATCCAGTCGACGAGGTGCCCCTCGTGATTCGACTGGCGCATGTCGATCTCCAGGTCGAGCTCGCGGGCGCGATCCTCCAGCATCCCGGCGATGTCGTCGAGCGTCTCGTCGCCATAGATTTCCGGCTCGCGCGTTCCCAGCAGATTGAGGTTGGGGCCGTTCAGGACGAATATCGTATCGGGCAAGGGCGGCCTTTCGGTTGCGGGTGCTGCGGAGCGGTCTCTATATGCGCGTCACGCCATTCCTTACAGGCCCGTCTCGCGACAAGTCGAGCCGCGCCGTCGCTATATAGTGGATCACGCACCATGCCCCATTCCGATGGCACCGTCTCGATCACCGTCAACGGCGAGCACAAGCGCGTCTCCGCCGGGCTCTCGCTGGCCGGACTCGCGACCGAACTCGGCCTCGTACCCGAGAAGATCGCGGTCGAGCGGAATATGGAAGTCGTGCCGCGCTCGACCTTGGCCAACGTGATGGTCGAGGACGGCGACGATCTCGAGATCGTGCATTTCGTCGGCGGCGGCGATCACGACAATAGCGGGCATGAGGACAGCTGGACGGTCGCGGGCCAGACCTTCAAGTCACGGCTGATCGTCGGCACCGGCAAGTACAAGGATTTCGCGCAGAACGCCGCCGCGGTCGAGGCATCCGGCGCGGAGATCGTCACCGTCGCCGTCCGCCGCGTCAACGTGTCGGACCGCAACGCGCCGATGCTGACCGACTTCATCGATCCGAAGAAGATCACCTACCTCCCCAACACCGCCGGCTGCTTCGATGCCGAATCGGCGATTCGCACGCTGCGACTGGCGCGCGAAGCGGGCGGCTGGGATCTCGTGAAGCTCGAAGTGCTCGGCGAGGCGAAGACGCTCTATCCCGACATGGTCGAGACGCTTCGCGCAACCGAGATCCTCGCCAACGAGGGCTTCAAGCCAATGGTCTATTGCGTCGACGATCCGATCGCCACCAAGCGGCTGGAGAACGCCGGCGCGGTCGCGATCATGCCGCTGGGCGCACCGATCGGCTCGGGCCTTGGCATCCAGAACCGCGTGACGATCCGCCTGATCGTCGAGGGGGCAGGGGTGCCCGTGCTAGTCGACGCCGGCGTAGGCACCGCGTCCGATGCGGCGGTGGCGATGGAGCTAGGCTGCGACGGCGTGCTGATGAACACCGCCATCGCCGAGGCGAAGGACCCGCTGATGATGGCGGCGGCGATGAAGGCCGCGGTCGAATCGGGGCGGCTCGCCTACCGCGCCGGGCGGATGGGACAGCGTCGCTATGCCGATCCGTCTAGCCCATTGGCGGGGTTGATTTGAAACATAGGTCATGACGCAAACGTCACGGAACCCTCGGTAAAGACGGCCGTTATAGCTCTGCAAGTTCAAGCGGCCCGGTTGGCGGGCCCGCAAAAGCAAGTGGAGGCTCTGATGGGCGAGTTCACCGACAAGGTCGCAGCAGCAGGCAACAAGGTTGCAGGCAACGTCAAGGAAGCCGTCGGCAAGGCAACCGATAACGAGAAGCTGGTAGCTGAAGGCGAGGCGCAGCAGGCCAAGGGCACTGCGCAGAACGTCAAGGGCAGCGTCAAAGGCGCACTCGGCGACGACATCTAAGCTTTAGCTTGATGCAGGAATACAAGCCGCTTCGGGAAACCGGGGCGGCCTTTTCTTTGTGTGATAGGTTTTTGCTGCCGCCATTATCAGAACTGCCGCCACCCCGGCGAAGGCCGGGGCCCAATTGGAACGTCCTGAGTAACGAAGCGAACCGCTCCGTTAGCAGTGTCCCCCAATTGGGCCCCGGCCTTCGCCGGGGTGGTTCAGGGCGCCGAGGTGGTGCCAAGCGTCAAACCAATTCGTCTTGCCCAACCCGCCAACCTCCCTCACGAGCACCTGTATGACCCTTCCGACCCGCAGCTACGCCGCATTCCTGTTCGACATGGACGGCACGATCCTCACCTCGATCGCGTCGGCCGAGCGAACCTGGACCAAATGGGCGATCGCACATGGCCTCGACGCAGCAACGTTCGTGCCGACAATCCACGGCGTGCAATCGGTCGAGACGGTCCGGCGCCTCAACCTCCCCGGCGTCGACCCAGTCGCCGAGGCCGCCGCGATCACCGCCGCCGAAATGCTTGACGTCGGCGACGTCGAGCCGATCGCCGGTGCCGCCGCATTCCTCGCCAGCTTGCCCCCGGAGCGCTGGACGATCGTTACGTCTGCCCCTCGGGCGCTAGCCGAAGTCCGCCTCAAGGCTGCCGGCCTGCCGATCCCCGCGACGATGATTGCCGCGGACGACATCCCCAACGGCAAGCCTGCACCCGACTGTTTCCTGGTCGCGGCGGAACGACTCGGCGTTATGGCAAGCGATTGCCTAGTATTCGAGGATGCTCTCGCCGGGATCACGGCAGGCGAGGCGGCAGGCGCGGATGTTCTGGTAATCACTGCGACCCATGGAACCAGCCATGCGCTCAACGCTCGTCATCTGCGCATCCGCGACTATTTGGACGTGACGGCGAAGGCCTCGTCCGATGGTCAACTGATGATAGCGCTCCGCTGAGAGGGGCGAGAGGTATAATCAATCCGCATCACCAGATCGCTGCGCCCGCGCGATCAGTTCGTCGAGCGCTGCCTCATCCAGCCGACCCGCCGTGCGCAACGCCGCTTCGGGGGTCATCGCGATAACCGCTCCGTCCGGCCCGTCGATCACGACCTCGCCATTTTCATGGAAAACGTCGCGGGGTTCGGCATGCGGACTAGTCATCGCGCTCTCCTGATCTTTCAGGACAAACGTCGGTGAGGACGGATAGGTCCGTTATGCTGACCCACCGTCGTCAGCCAGCGACCAGTTCGCCCATCCACCGATCGAACAATTGCGGCCACAACGACCCAGGCGACCGAGGCGACAGGCGCGTGCCGAAACCGTGTCCGCCATGCTGGAGGAAATGCGCCTCGGCGGGGATGCCGGCGCGGCGGGCGGCGGCGAGCGTATCGACGCTGTTGGCAACCGGGACCGTGTTGTCGTCCTCGGCATGCACGAGGAACAGGGGCGGGTCGCCAGCCTTCAACTGTCGGTCGATCGCATAGCGCGCCTGGACCGCAGGCAGCGGATCGGGACCGAGCAGGTTCGCGCGCGATCCGCCGTGACTACGACCAGGATCCATGTTCGAGACCGCGTACATGAGCCCCGCCCAGGCAGGACGCGCAGAGTGCCGGTCGGCGGCATCAACCGGACGATACGCCTTAAACTCGTGCAGAACCGCCACAGACCCCGCAAGGTGCCCGCCTGCCGAGAAACCGAGAACACCGAGCTTCTCCGCCCTGATCCCGTAGGCGCGAGCGTTCGCCCGGATCAGCCGCATCGCACGCTGCGCATCCGATAGCGGTACATCGGCGCGATCGGCCCAGCCCTCTCCAGGCAACCGGTAGCTCAGCACGAATGCGGTGATCCCGAAACCGTTCAGGACGTGCGCGACGTCGATGCCCTCGTTGCGCAGCGAGGTAATCGAATAGCCCCCGCCGGGCACGATCAGCACGGCGCGACCGTCTGGACGCGCAGGCCGGAACACGCCGACCTCGGGTCGCACAACGCCGCGCATCTGAAAATCGCGATAACCATCGGGGTACCGCGGCATGCGCGGCTGCGGCACCGGTAGCGGGTTCGGCGCGCCTGGCGGAATGCCGGGCCATAGCGCAAATCGTTCTGCGGGCGGCCACATCGGCACGTCCGTAGCGCGCGGCTGAGCGGCGGTGAACTGCGCACCGCCTCGCGCGAATGCAGGAAGCGCCAGCCCGGCGGCGAGGGGGAGGGTGAGCAGCGAACGGCGATCGAAGGTCATGCCGAAATCCTAGACGATCGGATTGCGTTCGGGGAGGGGCCGGCGCCGCGAGCGGCGATTATTCACGAGCTTTCTCAAAATACGGCGAGCGCGGCATGCAGCGTGAGCGCGACAAGCATCAGGCTCGACAGCATAAAGAAGAGAAAGCGGGCCCTGACGCGGTTGCTGGTTGCCTGGACAAGGCTGTGGGCGATCCGTAGCCCGACATAGGCCCAGGCGATCCAGGCATTGACGCCATTGCCCGTGCCGCTGAGCGCAAGCACGGCGCAAACAGCGTAGAACAGCGTCGGCTGTTCCATCAGGTGATTGTAGTTGTGCGCTTTCCACTGCACCTGCGGAGGCAGCGATCGATCCGCGTCGGACGCCTTGGTGCCGACGAGCTTGCCCATGTCGACGCCGGCCGCCTTCATCGCCGGCAACCGCGTCGCGAGCGTCCAACCCAGCATCACGAGCGTCCACGCGATCAGCACGACCATCGGTCGCAGGATCTCGCTATGCATGAAAAAGCCTCCCCCGGTTATCCGGCGAAGGCTGCCTCAATTGCGGGATAGGGGCAACGGTATCCCTAATCCTCCCCCGCTAGGGGGAGGTGTCTCGAAGCGACGGAGGGGGCGGCGGCGATAACGTTGGCGCCGCGTCCTCCCCCTCCGTCAGGCAAGCGCCTGCCACCTCACCCCTTGCGGGGGAGGATCGAAAAGTTCAGGCCTTAGTCAAAGCTCGCGCCCCACTTGCGGATCGGACGGTCCTTCCAGAGCCCACGATGATACGCATCCGACGCCAGCAGAGGCATCACCGAGCCAGCTTCCGCGAACACCATCTGCTCGATCCCCGTGTTCACCTTGCCCCACGAGGCCGCTTCCTGCAGCGTCGAGGACGAGCACGCACCGTCGCGCACGTCGGCAACCGTGATCTGCACCGCGTACTTGTGAACCTGGACGTCGTCGTGGCCGAGAATCTCGGCGCAGACGACGGTGTCCTGGATGAAGTTCTTCGGCACGCCGCCACCGATCATCAGCAGCCCCGTAGTGCCCGCCTTGATCTTGATCTCGGTAAGCTCGCGGAAGTCGGCGATCGCATCGAGGACCATGTACGGCTTGCCCGCCTTCACCGCGTCGACCTGGTGCTTGACCAGACCGAAGCCCGCCGACGAGTCGACGAACGCCGGGCAGAAGATCGGCACGTCATGCTCGTAGGCGAGCTTGACGAGGCTGTTCGCCTTCTTGCCGTGCTCGACGAGATACTTGCCCATTTCGCGGATGAATTCGCGGCTCGAATAGGCGCGCGGCTCGAGCGTCTCGGCGATCTCGAAGATCGTGTGGTCGACGTGCTGGAGCTCTTCCTCGTCGATATAGGTGTCGTAGATCCGGTCGATCATCAGCGAGCGCAGCACGTCGTCGTGCGGCACTTCGAGCGCCTGGTAATGCTTGTGGCCGAGGCCCTCGAAGAAATCCATGTCGACGATCGTCGCGCCGGTCGCGACGATGCCGTCGATCATGTTGTTGCGCAGCAGCTCGGCATACAGGTCCATGCAACCGCCGGCGCTCGTCGAGCCTGCGATCACGAGGAAGATCGTGCAGTCCTTGTCGGCCAGCATCTGGTTGTAGATGTCGGTCGCACGGCCAAGGTCGCGGCTGGTGAACGACATCTTCTTCATCGCGTCGACGATCGGCCGCGCGTCGAAGCTGGTGATGTCGATATGCTCGACGGTCGTGGAAAGGAGTTCCGCCTTGCGCTGCGCGTCGATGCGGGTGTCTTCGGTCATAACATGCTCCATAAATCCCCCTTCCGCTTGCGGGAGGGGTTAGGGGAGGGACTGAAATATCCGCGAACGCCACGCTCGCGGACAAGCCCTCCCCCGACCCCTCCCGTAAACGGGAGGGGAGGAAGAAGGGCGCGGTACTAGAAGTTGGTTACAGCTTGACGACGTTCGACGCGAGGTCCTGGAAGCGTTCGTCATACAGCGAGACCATCGGCTCGTCGGTGACGATCACCGTCTCGTCCGATCCGAACCCGTTGAACGCGGTCCGCATCGCCGAGCCATACGCGCCGAGCATGCCGATCTCGATATAATCGCCGGCCTGCGTGTCCGCGGGCAGCATGAACGGGCCGACCATATAGTCCATGTCGTCGCACGTCGGACCATAGAAGCTGAACTCCATGTCCTTCGCACGGCTGTCCGGCTCGCGGAGCAGCTCGGTCGGGAAACGCCAACCGATATGCGCCGCGTCGAACAGCGCGCCATACGCACCGTCGTTGATATACAGCTCGGTCCCGCGACGCTTCTCGACGCGCACGATGATCGACGAATATTCCGCGCACAATGCCCGGCCGGGCTCGCACCACAGCTCGGACGAATAGCTGACGGGCAGCGATTCGAACGCACGATGGATCGTCTCGAAGAAATGCTCGAGCGGTGGGGGCTCCATGCCAGGGTACGACGACGGGAAGCCGCCACCGACGTCGATGACGTCGACCGTGACTGCCGCCTCGACGATCGCCGCACGGACGCGCTCCATCGCGTTCGAATACGCCTCGGGGGTCATCGCCTGCGAGCCAACGTGGAAGCAGATGCCGAGTGCGTCAGCAGCCTGGCGCGCCGCGAACAGCAACTCCTTGGCTTCATGCGGTGCGGCACCGAATTTCGACGCCAGCGACAGCTTCGAATGCTCGGAAGACACGCGCAACCGAACGCAGAGCGTCAGGTCGGTGGCTTCGCGGGTGGCGCGAACGACCTTGTCGAGCTCTTCCAGGCTGTCGAGGCTGAAGGTGCGGACGCCGTGCGTGAAATACGCCTCGGCGATCGCTTCCTCGGCCTTGACCGGGTGCATGAAGCACAGCGTAGCCCCGGGAAGCGTCCGCGCGACCAGTCGCACTTCTGCGATCGACGCCACGTCGTAATGCGTGATGCCATTGTCCCACAGGATCTGCAGGAGTTCGGGAGACGGGTTCGCCTTCACCGCGTACATCGAGCGACCCGGGAACTTCTCGACGAAGAACCGAGCGGCGCGCGCAGCAGCGTGCGGACGAACGAGCGTGACCGGATTGACCGGACGCCCTTTAGCGATGTCGATGCCGCTCCCGATGTGGGAGGTGTCGGCGGTCGAATGGGCTTTCGCTAACCCCAGCGCGATATGATGCTTGACCAATTCAAGGGACCTCCAATGTCCTGAGACAAATTACAAAAACACTGCCTTGCGGTTGGAAGTCCCATGGGGCAGCGGAAGCGCGATCTAGGGTTACGCGCCCCCCATGTAAATAGCGTTTGGCGGATAGGAGACGGTGTGTGACGATTTTGCGACAACCGACGCGGGCAGGGGTTCGGGACGCCGCGGAAAAGATCGCCCGCATCCTCCCGCCGACGCCGTTGTTCATCAGTGAAATCAAGGGCGTACCGGTCGCTTTCAAGGCTGAGTCGTTGCAACCAATCGGCGCGTTCAAGATTCGTGGCGCGTGGCATCGGCTCACCGCATTGGACGAGGCGACGCGACAAAAAGGGGTCGTCGCATTCTCCTCGGGCAATCACGCGCAGGGTGTGGCGTGGGCGGCGAAACGCCTCGGCATCGCGGCGACGATCGTGATGCCGTCGGACGCACCGCGCCTGAAGCGCGAATCGACGTTAGCGTTGGGCGCGGAGGTGGTGACCTACGACCGCGCGACCGAAAGCCGCGAGACGATTGCCGCAGGGCTGGCGGAGGCTCGCGGCGCAACGCTGGTGCCGAGCTTCGACGACCCGTGGATCATCGAGGGGCAGGGGAGCACAGGCATCGAGGCAGCCGCACAGATGGCGGCATTGGGGATGGGCGTGCCAAGCCGCGTCGTCATCCCCTGCGGTGGCGGCGGCTTGTCGGCAGGCATCGCGCTGGCCTTGAAGGACAGCGCGATCACCGTCGTCGAGCCTGAGGGCTGGGACGACATGCGCCGCTCCCTTGAGGCGTCCTGGATCGAACCGGTCGGCCCCAACCCGCCGCCGACCGCCTGCGATTCGCTCCAGACCTTGCGCGTATCCCCACTGACCTTTGACGTCCTCTCCCGCCGCGACGCGACCGGCGTAGCGGTCAGCGAGTCGGAGATCGCAGCGGCACAGCGCTGGGCGGCGGAAAAACTGCGGCTGGTGATCGAACCCGGCGGCGCGGTCGGGTTGGCGGCGGTGCTCGCCGGCAAGGTAAAACCCGAACCCGGCCTGCTCGTCATCCTGTCCGGCGGCAACGTCGACATCGCCGCTTATGCCAAGGCGATGGCAGCATGAACGCCGCACTGACCTCAATCGCCTCGGCCGCGCCTGCAATAGCAATGCTGGGCATGTTCGCGTGCCTGATCGGCGGCATCGCGCTGATCGTGAAGAAGCGCGATACGAAAAAGGGCGTGCTGATGCTGGTAATGGCCGCAGTCCTGCTAGCCAACGTAGCGATCTGGACGCTGTAACTCCCTCGCCCCTGCGGGGAGAGGGAAGGGGCCCGCCGCACTTGCGGTGGGAAGGGAGAGGGGAGTTGGGGAGAGCGTATCGATCCCCAACTCCCCCTCATCCGACGCTGGCGCGCCACCTTCTCCCCGAGGGGAGAAGGACAGAATCACCTAATCGGCGAGTTCGGGTCCAACCGCATGTCGAGATACTTGTCCACGCTCCCCATCAACTCCGGCATCTCATGCTCGAAGAAGTGGTTAGCCTTCGGGATCGTATCGTGATGGATCGTGATATGCTTCTGCGTCCGCAGCTTATCCACCAGCTTCTGCGTGGCGCCCGGCGTCGCGACCTCGTCGGCCTCGCCCTGAATGATGATCCCGCTCGACGGGCAGGGCGCGAGGAAGGTGAAGTCGTACAAATTCGCCGGCGGTGCGACCGAGATGAACCCGCGGATCTCCGGCCGGCGCATCAGCAGCTGCATACCGATCCACGCGCCGAAGCTGACGCCCGCGATCCAGGTCGTCTGCGCCTCGGGGTGGAAGCTCTGCACCCAATCGAGCGCGCTCGCCGCATCGCTCAGCTCGCCGACGCCGTTGTCGAACACGCCCTGGCTCTTGCCAACGCCGCGGAAGTTGAACCGCAAAGTCGCGAAGCCACGCCGCTGGAAGGTCTTGTAGAGCTGCTGCACGATCGCGTTGTTCATCGTGCCGCCGGCCGACGGATGCGGGTGCAGGATCATCGCGACGGGTGCACGCGGACGTGGGCCCGGCGCAAAACGACCTTCGAGACGGCCTTCGGGACCGGGAAAAATGACTTCTGGCATAGGCACTCGCGAGCTGGGATACGCACTCGGGTGGAGTGCCGGATTATCGACGCTATATAAGGTCCGCGCCCCTTTTCGCAATTGGAACCGACCCTGCCTGCTCACGCACCCCGCATCTATCTCGATCACGCCGCCACCACGCCGATGCGCCCCGAGGCGATCGCGGCGGTGATGGAGGGCATGGCGCGCTGGGCAAACCCGTCCTCGCCTCATGCCGAGGGCCGCGCGGTACGGGCTGCGCTGGAGGGCGCGCGGAAGCGGATCGCGCAGGCGCTGGACTGGTCGCATCACGTGATCCTGACCAGCGGCGCGAGCGAGTCCGCGGCGTTGGCGCTACGTGGGCGCCCCGGCGTCGCGGTGGCGGCGGTCGAGCATGATGCGGTCCTCCGCGCGGCCGAACAGCCGGTGATGCTGGAGGTCGACGCAGGCGGTATCATCATGAACGGGGAGGGCGCGCCGACGATCGCGCTGCAGTCCTCGAACAGCGAAACCGGCGTCCTCCAGTATCGCCCCACCGGCGTCTGGATAGCCGACTGCTCCCAGACCGCCGGCAAGCTCCCGCTGCCCAAAGCGGACATGATCATCGTCTCCGCGCACAAGCTCGGCGGCCCCCCCGGCATCGGCGCGCTGCTGGTCCGCGATCTCGGCCTGCTCGACCCGACCGGCGGGCAAGAGCGCGGGTATCGCGGCGGCACCGAGAACCTGCCCGGCGCACTGGGCTTCGCCGCCGCGCTCGAAGCGCCCCGCGACTGGTTCGCTGACATGCCAGCCCTCCGTGCCACGCTGGACGAGGCAATTCTCGCAGGCGGCGGCGAGATCGTTGCGCAAAACTCCCCCCGCATCCCCACGATCGCCTCCTACCGCATGCCCGGCGTCAGTTCCGCCGCCCAACTGATCCGCCTCGATATGGCCGGGTTCGCCGTATCGGCCGGCAGTGCGTGCTCGTCGGGCAGCATGCGCCCCAGCCACGTCCTTGCCGCTATGGGATATTCACCCGAAGTCGCTGCCGAAGTCGTCCGCGTCAGCTTCGGCTGGACCACGACACCCGAAGACGTCGCGAAGTTCGCCGAAGCCTGGACGCGGATCGCCCAGGACATAAAGCGCCCTGGGAGACTGGGGGCATGACGTACCTCGACTACCAGGCGACCACCCCGCTCGCGCCCGAAGCGCTCGCCGCGATGCTCCCGTGGCTCGAATCACAGCACGCCAACCCGCATTCCCCCCACCGCGAAGGTCGCCGCGCCAAAGCCGCCGTCGAAGTCGCCCGCGACCAGGTCGCCGCGCTGCTCCCCCCCGGTGGGCGCGTCGCGTTCACCAGCGGCGCGACCGAAGCACTAAATTGGGCGATCAAGGGCACGACCAGCCCGATCGTCACGCTCGCCACCGAACACGCCGCCGTCCTCGACACGGTCGCAGCCGAAGCGGCGAGGGGGCGCCAAGTCACGATCCTCCCGGTCAACCCAGACGGCGTGGTCGACCTTGACCAAGCCCGCGCCGTAATCCAGCCCGGCACCAGGCTCGTCGTGTCGATGCTCGTGAACAACGAGATCGGCGTCATCCAGCCGATCGCCGCGCTCGCCGAGATCGCCCACACAGCCGGCGCGCTGATGCTCCGCGACGCAGTGCAAGGCTATGGCCGCGTTGCGATCCCCGAGACCGTCGACCTCATCGCCATCTCCGCGCACAAGATCCACGGCCCCAAGGGTATCGGCGCACTCTGGATCCGCGACGGCATCGACCTAGCGCCACTGATGCACGGCGGCGGGCAGGAAGCCCCCGGCCGCTCGGGCACGCTGTCACCCGCACTCTGCGCGGGCTTCGGCGTCGCCGCACAACTCATGGCGGATCGCAAGGACCAGGACGCCGCGCACATCGACCGCCTCTGGTCGCTCGCGCTCGACCGCCTTGGCCCCGGCTGGACAATCAACGGCTCGACCGAACACCGCTACCACGGCAACCTCAACGTCCGCCGCGCAAACCTCGACGTGAACCGGCTTATGTCCGACCTTCGCGACATCGCCTTCTCCGCCGGGTCCGCCTGCGCGAGCGGATCTGGCCGCTCCAGCCACGTCCTCCGCGCGATCGGCCTCACCGAAGCACAGGCGCGGTCCAGCATCCGCCTCGGCTTCGGCCGCTACACCACCGAAACCGAACTCCGCGACGCGGTCGATGCGATCGTCGTCGCAGCCGAGGCGCAATGGCCATGATCGTCCGCTTCATCGCCCGCGACGGCACCGCAACGACGACCGCCGCAACCCCCGGCGACCGCCTGCTGGACGCCGCACAGGCGCATAACCAGCCGCTCGAAGGCACCTGCGAAGGCCAGCTCGCCTGCGCGACCTGCCACGTGATCATTGACCCCACCGACTTCGCCCGCCTGCCGCCAGCGAGCGAGGACGAGGAGGACATGCTCGATCTCGCGCACAACGCAACGCGCACCAGTCGTCTCGCCTGCCAGATCCGCCTGACCGAAGCGCTCGACGGCTTGACCGTCCGCATCCCGGAATAAACGACAGCAAAGCTTACAGGAAGACAACGGCCGGTTCATGGAACGTGCACGGCCGGGAGCGGATTATCCCCTCATCGCCTCAATGTACGAGGTCTTGAGAGGAGTACCGGACATGAAGATCATCGCAATGTTCGCCGCCGGCGCGCTGGCCGCCGGGACGCTGTTCGCCTCGGGCCCCGCCGATGCGCAACGCCACGGCTGGGACGGCCCCCGCCACGGTGGTGGCTGGCACGGCGACCGCGGCTGGCATGGCAATCGCGGCTGGCATGGTGACCGCGGCTGGCGCGGCAGGCATCGTGGCTATCGTGGCTATGGCGGCGGGTATCGTGGCGACTACGGCTATCGTGGCGGCGGCTACGGCTATCGCGGACCTCGCGGATACGGCCGCTCGCGCGTCGTCTGCCGGATAGAGCGTGGCTATTACGGCCCGGTTCGTCGCTGCTTCCGCCGCTAGTACGGAACCGTAACGAACCCCTTTAGTTTGATAACATAGGTTGCCGGGGTCGGGAGGCCCCGCACCTAAAAGGAGAGTATCATGAAGTTGTTCACCATCGCCGCCGCCGGTCTCGTCGCACTCACCGGCCTCGCCCCCGTCGGCATCGCGGCTGAAGCCTCGGCGCAGCGTACCGTTGTCCATGAGCGCACCGTCGTTCGCCACGACGATCGCCGTCCCGGTTATCGCCGCCACGTCGTCCGCACGCGCCAGGTCTGCCGCAACGTCTATCGCAACCATCATCGCCAGCGCGTCTGCCGCACGGTCCGCTACAACCGCTGAGCCCGGGCGGTAAACCCGCTCCAAGCTAAAGCGGCTTGATCATCCCGCCCGACCCCGCCATATGCGCCGCGGGAGTCGGGCGGACGTGGTCGTCGCCAACTTGGTCAGATCCGGAAGGAAGCAGCCACAACGACTCAGCTACGGGTCGTCCCGGCTCCCACCGCGAACATGTCGTTCCGACATGTTCGCGCGGCCAGCGGCGTAAAGCGCCGACTGACGATGCGGCTAAGCCGCAGCGCACTTCTAAACTTCTCAGCTAACCAGTCACCCAAGCGCAACCGGGTCAAAACCACGCCCGATGTTCCCGCAACGTTCCAAACCATTATCCTACGCCGCGGCGTTGTGGCATAAGCCGCCCATGACCGGCACTGCCCACATCACAGGTTCCGACAAGCCACTCGCCAGCCTCCGGGTACGTCGAAGTGCAGACCCTTCCCAGCGTGTGAACTTTGTGAACTTCCGACCCCTTCGACAGCACGCGCAGCACCCGCTATGACGACCGCAATGTCAGATTCCTTCGACCTGGGCGAACCCCCGCAGCCGGCTAAAACGGATGCCCCCGCCTACCGTGTGCTCGCGCGCAAATACCGGCCGCAGACCTTTTCCGAGCTGATCGGGCAGGACGCGATGGTCCAGACGCTCGGCAACGCGATCAAGCGCGACCGGCTCGCGCACGCCTTCCTGATGACCGGTGTCCGCGGTGTCGGGAAAACGTCGACCGCGCGGTTAATCGCGAAGGCGCTCAACTGCATCGGCCCCGACGGCGACGGTGGCCCGACGATCGACCCCTGCGGCGTCTGCGAACCCTGCCGCGCGATCGCCGAGGGCCGCCATATCGACGTGATCGAGATGGACGCCGCCAGCCACACCGGCGTCGACGACGTCCGCGAGATCATCGACGCGTCGCGCTATTCGGCGGTCACCGCGCGCTTCAAGATCTACATCATCGACGAAGTCCACATGCTGTCGAAGAACGCGTTCAACGCGCTGCTGAAGACGCTGGAGGAGCCACCTCCCCATGTGAAATTCCTGTTCGCGACCACTGAAGTGAACAAGGTCCCAGTGACGGTTCTCTCGCGTTGCCAACGATTCGACCTCCGCCGCATCTCCGCCGAACAGCTTTCGAAGCATTTCGCGTGGGTTTCCGAGCAAGAGGGCGTGGTGGCGGACTCCGAAGCGCTGATGCTGATCGCACGCGCCGCGGAAGGCTCGGCGCGCGACGGCCTGTCGATCCTCGACCAGGCGATCGCGCATGCTGGGCTGGAAGGCGGCGGCGTGACGGCGGATGCGGTCCGCCAAATGCTAGGCCTGTCCGACCGCGGCGCGGTGCGCGATCTGCTCACGCTGATCCTCGCCGGCGACGGGGCAGCGGCGCTCGCCTCGATGCGCCGCCAATATGATTACGGCGTCGACCCGCTGTCGGTGCTCCGCTCGCTGCTCGAAACCGTCCACGGCATCACGCTGACCAAGGTCGGCACGCCCGCCGACGCTGCGCAGCCGATGGAAGAGCGTGCGGCACGCGAGGAATGGGCGGCATCGCTCGGCTTCCCCGCGCTGCACCGCCTGTGGCAGCTGTTCCTCAAGGGCCATGACGAGGTCGCCAAGGCCGCGCTCCCGATCGAGGCCGCGGAAATGGCGCTGCTGCGGGCGATCTACGCCTCGACGCTGCCCGACCCCGGCGAGCTTGCCCGCCAGATCGCCAGCGGTGCGACACCTGCGGCTGCACCAACGGCGCCGCCGCCACCTACACCTCCGTCCGGCGAAGCGCCGCCCTGGAATGCTGGATCCGCTGCGAAGGCGCCCGAACCCGTCGCAACCGGCCCGATCCTGCCGCCGACGTTCGAAGCGCTGGTCGATCTGCTCGATGAATCAGGTGGCCTCGCGATCGCCGCACGCCTTCGTCACGGTGCGCGCATCGTAAGCTATGCACCGCCCGAATTCGTCCTCAGCGGCAGCCGCCCGGTGTCGGCCGACACGCTCGCCGAACTCAACACGCTGTTGAAGACAGTGACGCGAACCGCCTGGAAGGTCTCGATCGTCGACGCGCCCGGCCAGCCGACGCTGCGCGAGGCGCAGGACGCCGCCGACGCCGCGGTGCGCCAGGCTATTCTCGAATCCCCCATCATGAAGGCCGCGGTGGCAGCGTTTCCCGACGCCCAGCTAGAATCGTGGCCCGGCCAAAGGAGCAACGCATGAAGAATATCGATGAAATCCTCGCGATGGCGCAGAACGTCCAGAGCGAGATGGAAAAGGCGCAGGCCAATCTCGACACGATCGAGGTCGAGGGCGCGTCGGGCGGCGGTCTCGTCAAGGTAAAGGCGTCCGCCAAGGGCCGCATCATTAACATCGCGATCGACGATTCGCTGATGCAGGTCAGCGAGAAGCAGATGCTCGAAGATCTGCTGACGGCGGCGTTCAACGACGCACGCGCCAAGGCGGATGCGGTCTCGGGTAGCGAGATGTCGAAGATGACGAGTGGTCTGCAGCTTCCGCCGGGCTTCAAGCTTCCGTTCTGAACCAAATCGGGTTCGTTTCGGCGCGGGAACAATCGTTCTTCGGCCGGCGTTGCGCTCTCCAGTAATCAGGGAGAGTCGCAATGGCCGAAGAACGTATCGTCGAAACCCCGACCACCCACACCACCGTTATCGAGCGCCGCAGCGGCGGTGGCGGCACGCTGATCGCCGTCGTGCTGCTAATCGCGGTACTGATCGGTGGGTTCTACCTGTTCAGCCGCCAAGGCGCGCAGAACAGCAAGGATGCCGCGATCACGTCAGCGGCGAAGAGCGTCGGCAGTGCAGCCGACAAGGCCGGCGGCGCAGTCGAGAAGTCGACGCAGTAAACCGGAATGTTTCCCCGCGAAGGCGGGGACCGAGACTGGGCTTCCGCCTTCGCGGGAGAACAAGGGAGTGGGAAGGGCAGTTGCAACACCCGATCTGTCAGGCCAGAACAAGTCCGGGGTGACGGAATGGGTCAGGATCGCAGGCAACTGTCCAACCCATCGTTCCGAACTACAGAAACCCGCCGCGACAGCGTATTCCCATGCTTCCGCACGAAACCATGAGGATCGATCGCAGCCCGCTTCTTGGGCAATGGCAAGACGGCGGCAATCCGCCCCGCCTCGGTCGGCGAAAGCCGCGAAGCGTCGTGATTGAAATACCGGATCGCCCCGGCGTTCGCGCCGTACGTCCCGATCCCGGTCTCGGCGATGTTGAGATACACCTCCATGATCCGCCGCTTCCCCCACAGCGTCTCGATCAGCACGGTGAAATACGCCTCGAACGCCTTCCGCACATACCCGCCCCCCTGGAACAGGAACGCGTTCTTCGCGGTCTGCTGGCTGATTGTCGAGCCGCCGCGGATCCGCCCGCCCTGCGCATTGCGCGCCGCAGCCCCCGCCATGGCCTTGAAATCGAAGCCGTGATGCGAACAGAACCGCGAGTCCTCGCCAGCGATCGCCGCGCGCGCCATGTCCGGGTCCATCTCCGATAGCGGCATCCAGTCCTTGGTCACACCGTGCCCGTTGATGACATCGCCCATCATCGTCCAGGTGAACGGCACCGGCACGAAGCGATAGATGCCGACCCACGCGACCGTGATCAGGACGAAGGCGAAGACGATCTTGGCGGCGATGCGGATAAGGCCCATCGCCGCTCCTTATGCGATCGGCGCGGCCTCGCCAATGACCGCTCGGGCGGCGCTCACGCCGGTTTCGTACGCGCCGTGGGCTGTGGAGAAGTCGAACGCGTGGCACGCTTCGCCCGCGAAGTGGATGCGGCCATCAACCGATGCGGCGAGGACGGCGCGTTGTCCGGCCCGACCGATCCGCGCGTGACTATAGCTTCCGCCGATATAAGGCTCGTGGCGCCAGCGGGTTGCGGCCAGCGGCGTGAAGCGCTTGCGCCAATCGCTGCCGAGCAACCCGACCAGTTCGTCGATCGCGAACTGCGCAGCGTCGCCGTCCTCCAGCATTTCCGCACAGTCGCCGCCGAAGAAGCTTTCGACGATCGGCCAGCCGAACGGCGACAGGCGGTGGCTCGCCGTGCAGGCGCTGTACGGATTGCCTACCAAGTGCGCGTTGGTCGGCCATTCGGGGCGGTCGACGTGGAGGAACACCTTGTCCGCAAGGCCGAGCGGAAGGTCCGCGGCGGCGGCGTGCTTGTCGGGGAGCGGTGGGTCGAAGACGATCTGCGACTTGGCGAGGACGGTAGTGGGGACGCAGACGATCACGTGGTCCGCCTCGATCGTTCCAGCCGGGGTGTCGAGTTGAAGACGACGACCGCTGCGGTCGATGCGCGTTACCGGGGTCGAGAGGCGGATGTTCAGGCCAGCGGCACGGCTGGCGACGAGTGTTCCGTAGCCTTCCTTCACCGTCCAGTTGTCGTCGGTAGCAGCCTCTTCGTATGCGGCCCAGTCGTGGAGCGACACTTGGGTAAGGTTTGCACCGTTTGCGTAGCCGGAGATAGCGTCGATCTTCGGGCGCCATTTGTCGTTGGGGGCGATGAAGTCGGACAGCGGGCGGTCGGGGCCTTCAAGGGCGGCTAGGGCGCGCTCGTTCCAATCTTGGTAAGCTGTGGCAGAGGCTGACTGGTCTTCGGGTGGGAAGCCGAGGTCCCGCCACTGGGTGCGCCAATTTGCGTCGGAGCGGTCGACGGTGAATCCTGTCGTCTCGGCAATTTCGGTCCACGGGTTGCGCTGGGCAGAGTGTAACCAGCCGCAACCGGCGTCTACATGTTCCCCCGGGAAGGCGGGGGTCCAAGCTGGGCCCCCGCCTTCGCGGGGGAACAAGGAGGCGAGGGGCAAGCTGTGGGCTCGGCCACCTAGGCGGTCGCTGGCTTCGACCAGCAGGACCTCTTGCCCCGCATCATGCAGCGTCCGCGCCGCAGCGATACCGGCCACACCGCCGCCGATGACGACGGCGCGCGCCATGTTACGCAGCCAGCAGGCGCTTTTCGCCGGCAATCCGCATCATCGCCTTTTGCAGCTTCTCGAACGCGCGCACCTCGATCTGCCGCACGCGCTCGCGCGACACGCCGTAGACCTGCGACAATTCCTCAAGCGTCTTGGGATCATCCGTCAGGCGACGCTCGGTCAGGATATGCTGCTCGCGCTCGTTGAGGTCGTCCATCGCCGACACCAGCATCGAGTGGCGAACGTCAGCCTCCTGCGCATCGGCAACGATCTTGTCCTGCAGCGGCGCGTCGTCCTGCAGCCAATCCTGCCACTGGCCTTCGCCGTCTTCGCGCATCGGCACGTTGAGCGACGTGTCGCCACCCATCGCCATGCGGCGGTTCATGCTGACGACGTCGGTCTCGGCGACACCCAGGTCGGTGGCGATCTTGGTGACGTGCTCAGGACGCAGATCGCCATCCTCGAACGCATCGAGACGGCTCTTCATCCGGCGCAGGTTGAAGAACAGCTTCTTCTGCGCGGCGGTGGTGCCCATCTTCACGAGGCTCCACGAGCGCAGGATGTATTCCTGGATCGAGGCACGGATCCACCACATCGCATAGGTCGCGAGACGGAAGCCGCGCTCGGGCTCGAACTTCTTCACGCCTTGCATCAAGCCGATATTGCCCTCGGAGATCAGCTCCGACGTCGGCAGGCCATAGCCACGATAGCCCATCGCGATCTTCGCCACGAGGCGGAGATGCGAGGTCACCAGCTGCGCCGCAGCTTCGGTATCGCCATGTTCCTGGAAACGCTTGGCGAGCATGTATTCCTGCTCGGGTTTCAGGAGCGGAAATTTTTTGATCTCGGCAAGATAACGATTGAGACCCGCCTCGCTGCCGAGCGCAGGTATCGTCGCTGGAACGTTGGAGCGGGCTGCCATGGTCGTAATCCCTTTCTGATGACCCCGATTGCCGCAATGCGGCATGGGCTCGATTATCTATACGTGAAGCTGGGTGAACAGTTCCTGCATGTCTGCGGGCATTTCGCTTTCGAACGCCAAAGCGATGCTTTTCACCGGATGGATGAACCCCAGATGCGCCGCGTGCAAGGCCTGCCGGCGGAAACCAAGCGTTTCGAGCAGCGACTTCTGAGCTTGCTTTGTTCTACCATAGACCGGGTCGCCGAGCAATGCATGGCCGATCGAGGCCATATGCACACGCACCTGATGCGTACGCCCAGTGTCCAGCCGGCACTCGATCAGCGCCGCATCGCGCAGCGTCTCGATCGTCGAGAAATGCGTCACCGCGCGTTTGCCGCCCTCGACGATTGCGATCTTCTTCCGGTTCCGCGGACTCCGAGCGAGCGGTGCGTTGACCGTGCCGCTCGGGGGTCGGGGAATACCGCCGACGATTGCCTTGTAGCGGCGGTCGATACTGTGGTCGTGGAACTGCTTGGCAAGCCCTTCGTGCGCGCGATCGGTTTTCGCGGCGATCATTAGCCCCGACGTGTCCTTGTCGATGCGGTGGACGATGCCCGGTCGCGCGACGCCGCCAATGCCCGACAGATTGCCGGCGCAGTGATGGAGCAGCGCATTAACGAGCGTGCCGTCAAAGTTCCCCGCGGCAGGATGGACGACGAGACCGGCGGGCTTGTCAATCACGATCAGGTCGTCGTCCTCGTACGCGACGACGAGCGGGATATCCTGCGCTTCGTTGTGCAGCGGGGTGGGCGGCGGAATCGTGACGGCGAACACTTGCCCCGTAGCGGCCTTCTTCGCCGAATCACGCCATTCGCGACCATTGAGGGTAACCTGACCGGCCGCGATCAGCGCCTTCAGCCGTTCACGCGACATGTCGGGCAGCACTTCGGCGAGCGCACGATCAAGCCTCCAGCCATCCGTGGCCGGCGTGATCGATGCTTCGACGATGGAAACCCCCCGGTCCATGTCCTACCGATGTGGCGATGAGCGTGACGATTTCAAGCGAATTGCTGCGGCGACTGGTCGCAGAGGCGGCTGCGTCGCCGGATGCGGAGGTCTGCGGGCTGCTGTTCGGGGCGGAGGGGCGGATCGAGATGGCGGAGGCGTGCGCTAACGTGGCATTAAACCCCGCGCGAGCGTTCGAGATCGATCCGACTGCTTTGTTTGCCGCGCATCGGCACGCGCGATCGGGCGGGATGGCCGTTATTGGGCATTATCACTCGCATCCAACTGGCTCGCCCGTTCCGTCTCCGCGCGATGCGGCTCAGGCCATGGGGGATGGAGCGGTCTGGGTCATCCTTGGCACTGGCGGCGCTCGGGCGTGGCGATCGGTCGAGGTTGGTGCGTTCGTCGAGGAGGTGATCGAGCAGATCGACGATATCGCCACCCCGGCATAGGCCAGAGAGGATCATCTTTACCGCGCGCCGCACTGTATGGATCTGCTTCGAACCACACTTGCGCGCCGTTCGCGCCACCGCCAGAAGACGCACTGTAATTAGGGGATTTTCATGACGGTCAGCCCGGTCGATTTCGCGAGCCTGCTCTGTTCGCGCCTGTGTCACGACCTGCTGTCGCCGGTGGGTGCGCTCAACAACGGGCTCGAACTGCTTGCCGATGAGACCGATCCGGCGATGCGCGAGCGCGTCATGGAACTGCTCGCGGACAGCGCGCGCGCATCCGCCAGCAAGCTGAAGTTCTTCCGTTTGGCGTTCGGTGCGGCGGGCGGGTTCGGCGAGCTGGTCGACACGCACGAGGCGCGCACTGCGATCGGAGGTCTGGTTGCCGAAAACAAGCGGATCACTTTCGTCTGGGCGGTCGAGACGCCGGCGATGCCGAAGTCCGCGGTGAAGGTGCTGCTCAACCTCGCCCTGATCGCGACCGAATCGCTCGTGCGCGGCGGCACGATGGAGGTCGGCGGCGAGGAGAATGACGGCCAGCTCGAGATCGTCGTCAAGATCGAGGGCGGTCGGATCGTTCTCGATCCCGAGATTCGCCGTACCCTGGTCGAGGGCGAAGGCGTGCACGACGTCACCCCGCGCGCGGCGGCGGCGTACATGATCAACACGCTGGTCAAGGATGCCGGCGGTACGGTGATCGTCTCCGAACCGGCAGACGGGATCATGATTTTCGGCGCGGTGTTCAATGCGCGATAGGGCGCGGTCTTTTACGATCCTTCCCCGCAAGGGGAGGATCGTAAAGGGGGACGTACCCTCAGAACTAACGCACCCTTAACCTCCACCATGCATGACAGGCCCTCGAACGCGGGGCCGGCATGGACGATCTGTTACAGGAATTCATTGCCGAGACGCGCGAAACGCTGGAGGCGATCTCCGGCGAGATCGTTGCATGGGAACTCGCCCCTGCCGATGGCGCCCGTCTCGATGCGATCTTCCGCTTCGTCCACACCGTCAAGGGAAGCTGCGGATTCCTCGATCTACCTCGGCTTGCGCGGCTGAGCCACGCGGCCGAGGACGTCTTGGCCGCCGTTCGCGACGGCAATCGGACGCCCGACACCGCGCTCGTGAACGCGGTACTCGGCATCGTCGACCGGATCGCGCAGATCGTCGATGCGATCGATGCGGGCGCGACGCTGGACGATTCGGACGAACATGCGTTGATCGCTGCGCTTGCCCCTAACGCGCAGCCCACCGCGCCCGCTGCCGCCGCGCCGGTCGGTCGTAGCGCAAGTCGCAGCGTCCGTTTGAACGTCGACCTGCTCGATCACATGATGAGCGGCATGTCCGACATGGTACTCGCGCGCAACGAGCTTGCCCGACAGCTGCGCGACGGCGACGTTGATCCGAAGGTAGAGGCCGCGCTGGAACGCCTGTCGCTGACGGTTGCCGATATGCGCGACACCGTCACCCGGACTCGCATGCAGAAGGTCGACGCGCTGTTCTCCGCGCTGCCGCGGATGGTGCGCGATACCAGCGCGGAGCTGTGCAAGGCGGTCAACCTCGTCATCGAGGGCGCGGACGTCGAGCTCGACCGCGAGATGATCGAGCTGATGCGCGATCCGCTCGTCCACATCATCCGCAATTGTATCGATCACGGGATCGAGACGCCGATGGCCCGCCGCGCGGCGGGCAAGCCGGAGACGGGTCGACTGGTCGTCTCGGCGCGCCAGTCGGGCAACCAGATCCTGATCGAGGTAAGCGACGACGGGCAGGGCATCGACGTCGCGCGGATCGTCGCGAAGGCTGCCGAGAAGAAATTGCATACGCCGACCGAACTGGCGGCGATGAGCGAAACGTCGCGGCTTCAATTGATCTTCGCGCCGGGTCTGTCGAGCCGCGACACGGTGACTGCAACCTCGGGCCGCGGCGTTGGCATGGACGTCGTACGCGCCAATATCGAGCAGATCGGCGGCCGGGTCGTGCTGGTCAATACGCCCGGGCGTGGCCTCCGGATCATCATCAACGTGCCGCTGACACTGTCGATCCTGTCGACCATTATCGTCGGCGTCGGCACGCAACGATTCGCGCTTCCGCGACAGGCGATCGAAGAGATCGTCATGGTACGCGGCGATCAGGTGCGGCTCGACATGATCGGCGACGCGGCAACCGCGACAGTGCGCGGCAAGCGAATGCCGCTTGTCTCGCTCGGGGACCTATTCAAACTTACTAAGGACGCGCCGCCAACGCTGGTCATCGTGTCGACGCGGGAGGGCGATTACGCGCTCGGCGTCGATACCGTGCTCGATACCGAGGAACTGGTCGTGAAACCCGCGTCGCCTGCGGTGATGGCGACCGGCGTCTATGCGGGCATGACGCTGCCCGACAACGGATTGCCGATGCTGCTGCTCGACGCGTCGGGCATCGCGGCGGTTGCAGGACTTCGATTCGCGCCAGTCGCAGCCGCGGACGCAGTGACCCTCGAAGAGGTCGTGCCAGGTGTTCCGGCACTGCTGTTCGACGATCTCGATGGCCAGCGTCGCGCAATCGCCCTCGCCGTTATCGATCGTGTCGAGCCGGTGTCGACCGAAGCGATCCGTTGGTCTGCGGGCGCGATGCGGTTGTCGGTCGGCGACGCGATCATTCCTCTGTACGCGGTCGGCGATTTCGCCTCGCGGCGCGAAGTTGCGGTACTGCGCCTGACCGACGGCGAAAGCGAAATGGCGTATGCGATCGCGGAGGCAATCGAGATCGTCGAATTGCCCGTGGAGATCGCACCTACGCGTGGGTCAGGACCGATCGCGGGCGTCGTGCTGATCGCCGGCGAGCAGGTCGAGCTGATCGATCCGCATGCGCTCTTCTCCGGCCAGCCGGTCATGATCGCGTCGCCGCCGGTATGCCTGTTGCAGGTCGACGGTTCCGGCTGGATGGAGACGTTTCTCAAACCCGCGCTGGAGGCGTCCGGCTATCGCTGCGTCACGTCGCTCGCCAGGGGGGAGACCGCGGCTGTGGCGCTGGCGATGGAGGATGCGCCACCGTGTGAAGCGCTAGCGCCGGTGGTGACCTTGCGGCGATCCAAAAGCGCGGACGGGGACGATGATGCGAGCATCTATCGATACGACCGGCCCGCGTTGATCGCAGCGCTGGCGGCGCGGAGGACAATATGACCGATCTGTTTCTCGTGGCGCATATCGCCGGTCGCGGTGTCGCGATCGCCGCCGTGCAGGTCGATTCGGTCGTCGACATCGGGGAGATCGTCGCCGTCCCTCGTGCGGATGCGGTCGTCCGCGGGCTGGCGGCACTGCGCAGCCGGGTGGTGACAGTGATCGATACCGGCATTGCCCTCGGCCTGTCCCGCACGCCCGATACCATGCGGCGCGCTGTGATCACCGTGGCCGAGGGGCATCATTACGCGATCCTAGTCGATTCGGTTGAGGATGTCGCACCGTTCACACGACTGCCGCTGTCGCCGGGACTTGCCCTGCACGGTGGCTGGGCGGCTGTCGGCTGCGGCCTCGTCGAGCGCGACGGTGAGCCTCTCCTGATTCTGGATATCGCCGCGGTCGTACCGGCGCCCGGTTTGGCAGCCTGATATTTCTTTAGCTTAACCCGGTGCTTACGCTTTGTCGGCTAGACCGGCTCCACGATTTCCCCTGGAAGGCTTTCCATGAAGACCTGTCTCGTCGTCGATGATTCAAAGGTGATCCGCAAAGTCGCGCGTCACATTCTCGAGACACTCGACTTTACCGTCACCGAAGCGTGCGATGGTCGCGAGGCGTTGGCCTCCTGCATGGCGTCGATCCCCGACGTGATCCTGCTCGACTGGAACATGCCCGTGATGAGCGGGATGGATTTCCTCCGCGCGCTGCGCGAGGCAGACGTGCCGCGCCGCCCCAAGGTCGTGTTCTGCACCACGGAGAACGGCATGGCGTATATTCGTGCGGCGATCGAGGCGGGCGCTGACGAATATGTGATGAAGCCGTTCGACCGCGATACGCTGGAATCGAAGCTCCAGATCGTCGGCATGGCCTGATCCAGGCCTGGCCGTGACGACCCGGACCCACTCTGCCGAGCGGCATGCGGACCGCGACGGGCTCGACTCAGCCCGGGTCTTGATCGTCGATGATTCGGTGGTCGTCCGTGCGGTGATCGCCAGGCTGATCGATGCGAGCGACCGGTTCTCGGTCGTCGGCGCGGTCGGCAACGTCGCTGCGGCCTTGGCATTCCTGGATCGCGCGACGGTCGACTTCATCCTGCTCGATATCGAGATGCCGGGGATCGACGGGCTCAGCGCGTTGCCCGACCTGATCGCGGCAGGGCAGGGCGCGAAGGTCCTGATCGTCTCTTCCAGCGCGGACGAGGGCGGCGCGACCGCGGTCCGCGCGATGGCGCTTGGCGCAGCTGAGACGCTGACCAAGCCGTCGACGAGTGCCCTGTCGACGCGGTTCGGTTTGGCTCTGGTTAACAAGCTTGAGATGCTGTGCGAGTATCCGGCGCAAATGCCGCCTGCGCTGGTCGTGCGCTCGCCCGTCTTACCGACGCTGCCCGCGGACAAGCCGTTGCCGATCCGCCCGGTCTCGACCAGTGACGACTATGACGTCGTTGCGATCGGTGCCTCGACCGGCGGCATCCATGCGTTGAGCCAGATGTTCGGTGAGATGCCCGCGGGGTTCCGCCTGCCGATCGTCATCACTCAGCATCTGCCCGCGTCGTTCATGCCGTATTTCGCCGCACAGATCGCAGTGCTTGCCGGGCGCCCATGCGAGGTCGCGGTCGATCGAATGCGGATCCGGCCGGGCCGGATCATCATCGCACCCGGCGACGCGCATCTCAAGGCCGTGAGACTGTCCGAAGGCGGCGCGGCTTTTCGCTTGACGCGCGAGGCCGTGCTTAGCGGGTGCATGCCGTCGGTCGACCCGATGCTGGCCTCGCTCGCCGACGTCTATGGCCCGCGTCTGCTCGCGGTCGTGCTCAGCGGCATGGGGCGTGACGGTGCGGACGGGGCACGCCGGGTCCACGACAGCGGCGGGTGCGTCGTCGTGCAGGATCAGCAAAGCTCGGTGGTGTGGGGCATGCCGGGCGCGATCGCCGCCTCGGGTATCGCCGACGCCGTGCTGGCCCCTGACGCGATCGGCCGCCTTGCAGCGACGCGACGCCGACCATGACGTCGCGCGCCGCTCCCGCACCCGCCGCGTCGCAGGCCACGATCAACGTCCTCACCGCGTTGCTTGAGGCACGTACCGGTCAACAGATCGCCGCGTATCGCTCATGGCGGCTCGACACCGCGCTGAAACCCCTGCTGCGCGCGCGCAAGCTCGATACGCTCGATCAGTTGGTGACCCAGTTGCTGCAGGGAAGCGACCGTTCGATCGGCGACTCCATCGTCGATGCCCTCGTCAACCAGGAGACCTCGTTCTTTCGCGACGCGCCGGTGTTCGAGATGCTCTCCGAGGCGGTTGCCGACGCCGAGCGTGACGGCCGGCGCGCGCGGATCTGGTGCGCAGGCTGTTCGACCGGTCAGGAGCCGCTTTCGCTCGCGATGCAGTTCGCCGAACGGCGCGAGACGGGTGGCGTCCCCATGCCCGAGATCGTCGCCACCGACGTATCCGATGCCGCCGTCGCCCGCGCGCGATCCGGTCGCTTCTCGCAGTTCGAGATCCAGCGCGGGCTGCCGGTGCGTCGGATGATTCGCTGGTTCGACACGACCGGCAGCGACTGGGTGGCGAAGCCCGACCTGCTCGGCATGGTCGCGTTCCGCCGGATGAACCTGGTATCCGACCCAGCGCCGCCCGGACGGTTCGACGTCGTCCTGTGCCGCAACGTGCTGCTGTACCTGTCCACCGACACCAAGGCCGAGGTGTTCCCGAAGATCGCCAAGGCGATGAAGCCGGGCGGCGTGCTGGTGATGGGGGCGGGCGAAACCGTGATCGGCCAGACAAGCGCCTTCGCGCCGAGCAAGCGGTTCCGCGGCTTCTACGAAATGCCCGCGCAGCGGTGATCGTCCACCTCCCGAGCGGCTGGCCGTCGTGACTTGCCGGCGATCCCGCCATATGGACCGTGCATCGTCCACCGGGTGTCTCGCATGCGCAAACTCTTCGATCCCATCCTCGCAGGCGGAAACCTCAAGGATCGGCTCTGGGCTTGCCTGGGCGCGCTGCTCGGCATCGGCCTGACCAGCGTAATCAGCGCGACGTTCGTTCACCCGCACGGAACGTTCCTGCTGATCGCCGCGCCGATGGGAGCCGCCGCGGTGCTCGTATTCGCGGTCCCGGCGAGCCCCCTGGCGCAGCCCTGGTCGGTGATCGGCGGGAACACCATCGCCGCGCTGGTCGGGGTCGCCGTCAGGATACTCGTACCGGCGCCCGAACTCGCCGCCCCGATCGCGGTCGGCGCGGCGATCCTGATGATGTCGCTGACCCGGTCGCTGCATCCGCCCGCCGGTGCGGTCGCGTTGACCGCGGTCGTCGGCGGCCCGGCGGTCGTCGATGCGGGCTTCGCGTTCGTGCTCGTCCCGATCGCGCTGAACGCTATCATACTGACCGCGTGCGGAATCCTGTTCCACCGGTTTTCAGGCCACAGCTATCCGCACCGTGTTCCCACCGTCGTGCCCGCGCCGATCGAAGCCGCGCTTCGGGCCGAGGATCTCGACAAGGCGCTCGCCGATCTCGGCGAAACGCTCGACGTCAGCCGTGAGGACCTCGACCTGTTGTTTGGTCGTGTCGAATACCACGCAGCCCAACGGCGTACGCGAATGGCTGGCGGCGGCCCCGTGGGACGCGCGGCTTAGCTGACCCCCAGGTCCGCCGGGCCGAACGCGTCAGGCAGCAATTCCGATACGACATAGGTGCGGATCGCGTCGCCTTCCGCCGCGCCGCAATGCACCGGCAGGTCGCGGCCGCCCATCTGCGCCGCTTCGTTGATGACCTGGCGACAGCGCCCACAGGGACTGACGGGGGACGCGCCGGTCGCGCGGCCGTCTGCGTCCATCGCGCCGCCGATTACGCCGATCGCGACGATATCGCGGAGCCGCCCTGCGGCGCTGGCGGTGGCGATCGCGACTGTCTCGGCACACAGCGACAGGCCGTAGCTGGCGTTCTCGAAGTTCGCGCCCGTGATGACCGTACCGTCGTCGAGCAACACCGCAGCACCGACCGCAAACCGCGAATAGGGCGCGTGGGCGTTGCGCGCGGCGTCGCGTGCTGCGGCTACGAGTTGGATTGCTTGATCAGTCATGATGCCACCACGTCCCAGTTTACCGGTCCCTCGATCCCGTCGATGCGGCGGAAGTCGCTCGCGCGCCACATCCGCCACGGCCGCGCGGTGTAGTCGGGCTTGAGGATATTCTCCACCGCCCAGAGCGGCCGAGGGATGGCATCGGACAGCGTGTATTTCGAGTCCACCGCCTTGCTGATCCGCAGCATTACCGGCTGCCGCGTGTGCGTCTCGACCATCGTCACGAACTGCGCGATGTCGGCGATCAGCGTCGCGCGGTCCGGCCGCGCGGTGCAGTCGTCGTGGAAGGCGATGTCAACCGCGGTCGGCAACGCATCGGACGTCCGGGGCACGAAGGTGTTGAACGCGTTCGCCTGCTCGTCCGCGCGCTGGCACAAGGAATAGACGTGAACCGCGCCGCGTCGCAGGCCGGCGTCGGGCAACGCCGCCCAGTTCGCCTCGAACGCCGGATCGCGGCGGTCGGTCCCCGACGTCGCGACGATATAGGCGAAGTCGGCGCCGCTCGCGCGCACCGTACCCCATTCGACCGGACCGGGGTTTTCGGCGAGGTCGATGCCCTGCAGCGGGTAGTGTTTGACGTCGGGATGCCAGCCGGTCGCCGCGGTCCAGCCGCAGATGCCGACAAAGCCGGTCGCGGCCAGCGCTGCCGCGAATTTCAAAAGTGCGTGAGCCATGGGTCTTCTAGTTGCGGATGTGGAGAACGCAGATCAGCGTGAACAGCCGTCGCGCGGTGTCGAAATCGACCTCGATCTTGCCGTCGAGACGCTCTTTCAGCAGCTCGGCAGCTTCGTTGTGGACGCCCCGGCGGGCCATGTCGACCGTCTCGATCTGCGCCGGGGAGGATTGCCGGATCGCCTGGTAATAGCTGTCGCAGATCGCGAAGTAATCCTTGATCGGTCGGCGAAATCGACCGAGCGCGAGCACCAGCGTCTCCAGATGCGTGTCGTCCTCGCGGTGGATATGGATGCCGAGGCGTCCTTCCTCCGACTGGAGCTTGATCTTGTACGGCCCCGCATAGCCGTCGGCATAGGCGCGCTGCGGGGCGAAGTGATTGCCCTCGATCAGGTCGAAGATCGCGATCCGGCGTTCCTGCTCGACGTCGGGCGAGCGCCAGCCGAGACTGGTCTCGTCGAGTTGCACGTCGATGATCCGCGGGTCGGCCATCCGCGTTCGATAGCGGGGGACATTCGCCCTGTCACTTATCCCCAGCATTCCGGCGCGATAGCTTGGACGAGGACCCATGCATCGCGTAGGTGCAGGGGATGGCAACTCTCGCATTCCCCGTTCCCGCCGTGGCCGAGCCGCAGCAGCTTCCCCGCAACGTCGAGGCCGAGGCCGCGATGCTCGGCGCGATGATGATCGACAACCGGCTCGCCGACGATCTGGTCGACAAGCTCGAACCGGGGCATTTCTTCGAGCCCGTCCACGGGCGCATCTTTGCGGCGATCAAGACGCTGCGTGGCAATGACATGCTCGTGACGCCGGTGACGCTGCGGCCGATGTTCGATGCGGACGAGGGCATGCGCGAGCTCGGCGGGCCGGCGTATCTGGCCGGGCTGACCGGCAGCGGTGCAGGCCTGATCGGCGCGCGCCAGTTCGCGCAGCAGATCTATGACCTTGCGATGCTCCGTGCGCTCGTGTCGGTCGGGCGGACGCTGGTCGATCGCGCGATGGACACCTCCGAGGAGGTTAATCCGCGTGCGCAGATCGAACTCGCCGAGGAGGAGCTGTTCAAGGTCGCGGCGGATGGGGGCTCCGAAAACACGGTGAAGTCGTTCGCGCAGGCGACGACCGCGGCGGTCAAGATGGCCGAGCGTGCGCTGAACTCGGGCGGCAATTTGTCGGGCGTTACCACCGGCATCGATTCGATCAACGCCAAGATCGGCGGCATGCATCACAGCGATCTCATGATCCTCGCCGGCCGTCCGGGCATGGGGAAGACGTCGCTCGCCACCAACATCGCGTTCAATGCCGCGCGGCGCTGGATGCGCGACATGGCCGACGGGATCGCGCCGAAGGACTCGGTCGGCGCGAAGGTCGCGTTCTTCTCGCTGGAGATGTCCGCGGATCAGCTCGCGACGCGTATTCTCGCCGAGCAATCCCAGATCTCGTCCGAATCGCTCCGCATGGGTAAGATCAGTCGGACCGAGTTCGCGCAGTTGGCGGCCGCCGCTGCCGAGTTGGAGAATTTGCCGCTGTTCATCGACGATACCGGCGGCCTTTCGATCGGTGCGCTGCATACGCGCGTGCGCCGGTTGCAGCGTCGGCATAACAACGAGATCGGGCTGGTGGTGGTCGATTACCTCCAACTGCTGTCGGGCTCTGGCAAGAGCAAGGACGGCAACCGCGTCCAGGAAATCTCCGAGATTTCGCGCGGCCTGAAGACCTTGGCGAAGGACCTCAATGTGCCGGTGCTGGCGTTGTCGCAGCTGTCGCGTGCGGTGGAATCGCGCGAGGACAAGACGCCGATGCTGTCGGATCTTCGCGAGTCGGGATCGATCGAGCAGGACGCCGACATGGTCTGGTTCGTGTACCGCGAGGATTATTACGTCGCGTCGAAGGAGCCCAAGCGCCCGGCGGAGGGCGACAGCTCGAAGATCTTCGAGGATCACGCGTCGTGGGCGGCGGAGATGGAGCGGGTGTATGGTCTGGCCGAGCTGATCATCGCGAAACAGCGCCACGGTGCGACGGGCAAGGTGCGGATGAAGTTCGATCCGACGATCACCAAGTTCTCGGATCTGGCGGAGTATTGATCCGCTTCTCCCTCGCCCCTTCGAGGAGAGGGAAGGGGCCCACGGCCCTTGCCGTGGGAAGGGAGAGGGGAGTGAGGCTAGGGACCTGAATCCCAACGCCCCTCTCCCTTCCGTCGCCAAGTGGCTCCTCCCTCCCTCTCCCCGAAGGGGCGAGGGAAAGTGGTCAGATCATCGGGTCGTAGTCGGTAGGGGCGTGGATGCCGCATTCGACCTTGTCGAAACTGCGCCAGCGGCCTGCGCGCGGGTCTTCGCCCGGGGCTACCTTGGTCGTGCACGGCGCGCAGCCGATCGAGAGATACCCCTGAGCCTCCAGCGGATGCCGCGGCAACTCATGCTCCGCGAAATAGGCGTCGAGCTTGGCCTTGTCCCAATCCGCCAGCGGGTTGATCTTCAACCGGCCCTCATCCTCTTCGAACCGCGGGAGAGCAGTACGCGTCCCCGACTGGAACCCCTTCCGCCCCGAAATCCACGCATCGAACGGCGCAAGAGCCCGCCGCAACGGCTCGACCTTGCGCAGATCGCAACACCCGTCGGGGTCGTACGACCACCGCAAGCCCGTCTTGTCCTTGATCGCCAGCAACCGCGGATCCGGCCGGAACACGCGCAGGTCCGTGAACCCCAGTCTCTCCGCCAGTTCGTCACGATACGCCAAGGTCTCCCCGAACATCTTCTGCGTATTCGTGAACACCACCGGCACGTCGACATCGACCTGCGCGACCATGTGCAGCAGCACCGCCGATTCCGCGCCAAACGACGACACCGCCGCGATCCGCCCGCGCAACTCGCCGACGAGCAGCTCGAACAGCATCTCCTGCGCGGAGACGCCTTCGAACCGCTCCTGCATCGCCATCGCGTCGGCGCGCGTGAACGCCGGCGTGACGTCGATCATGTCGAGCTGGCGCGCGGGCTCACCCATGGCGCAGCTTCCACACCGGCACGGCACCGTCCGCCGCCTTCTGGTATGGCGTATCGTAGCGCTCCAGGCTCGCGCGCAGCACGTCGATATCGATCGGCGCCTGGGGTGCGAAGCTGTCGAACCCGCAACGCCGCATCAGCGGAATCTGGTCGACCAGCACGTCGCCCTGCGCGCGCAGTTCGCCGGTATAACCCGCCTCGCGCAAAATCCGCGCCGACGAATAGCCACGCCCGTCGCGGTAGCCGGGGAAGCTCACCTCGATCAGCGCGAGCTGGTCGATCTGCGGCAACAGCGCGCGGGCATCGTCGCCCGCTTCCAGGCGCACGGCCGCCGCGTTGCTCTGGCCGATGAACGAATCGAGCGTCACCGCGGGCTCGTCATGCGGCTCGTCGTCGCGGAAGCGGAGCAGCGTCTGGTCCGGATACTCAACCATAGATCGCCTCCTTGAACGTCTCGAAGCCGACGCGGCGGTAGGTGTCGAGAAAGCGCTCGCCGGGGTCGCGGACCTGCAGATACCGGTCGGTGACGCGCTCGATCGCGTCGACCACGCCGTCCTCCGAGAAGCCGGGCCCGGTGATTTTCGCGAGGCTCACATCCTCCGCGCCCGAGCCGCCGAGCGAGAGCTGGTAATTCTCGGTGCCCTTCTTGTCGACGCCGAGGATGCCGATGTGGCCCGCGTGATGATGCCCGCAGGCGTTGATGCAACCGCTGATCTTGAGCTTCAGTTCGCCGAGGTCTCGCTGGCGATCGAGACTGCCGAACCGCGTTGCGATCTTCTGTGCGAGCGGAATCGAGCGCGCATTGGCGAGGCTGCAATAATCGAGACCGGGACAGGCGATGATATCGCTGATCAGATCGAGATTGGCCTCCGCGAGCCCGGCCTCGTTCAGCGCCGACCACACCGCGTGCAGATCGGCGATGCGGACGTGCGGCAGGACGATGTTCTGCGCGTGCGTGACGCGCAGTTCGTCGAAGCTGTAGCGCGTGCCGAGGTCGGCCATCACGTCGATCTGGTCCGCGGACGCGTCGCCGGGAATGCCGCCGATCGGCTTGAGGCTGATGTTGACGATCGCATAGCCCGGCTGCTTGTGCGCCTTCACGTTCTGGTCGAGCCAGACCGCGAAGTCGGGGTCGCTGCGGTCGAGTTCGGTCGAGGCGTTCGGGTCGAAATCGGGCGCGCCGAAGTGGCTCGTGATGCGCTCCAGTTCCGCGCGCGGTGGATCGAGTCCGAGCCCCTTAACCGCGGCGAACTCTTCCTCGACCTGGCGGCGATATTCGTCGGGGCCGATCTCGTGGAGCAGGATCTTGATCCTTGCCTTGTAGATGTTGTCGCGCCGGCCGTAGCGATTGTAGACGCGCAGGCACGCCTCGAGATAGCTCATCAGGTCGTCGGCGGGGACGAAGTCGCGGATTTCGTGGCTGATCATCGGCGTGCGGCCCATGCCGCCGCCGACGAAGATCTTCGCGCCGAGCTCACCGTCGCGGACGTGAAGACCGATGCCGATGTCGTGCAGCCGCATCGCCGCGCGATCCTCGTCCGCCGCGATCACGCAGATCTTGAATTTCCGCGGCAGGTACGTGAATTCCGGGTGGAACGTGCTCCACTGCCGGATCAGTTCGGCCCAGGGGCGCGGGTCGGCGACCTCGTCGGCGGCGGCGCCGGCGAACTGGTCGGAACTGATGTTGCGGATGCAGTTGCCGCTGGTCTGGATGGCGTGCATCTCGACCGTAGCCAGCTCCTGGAGGATGTCCGGAGTCTGATCGAGCTGGATCCAGTTGAACTGGATATTCTGGCGGGTGGTGAAGTGCCCGTAGCCTCGATCGTACTTCCGCGCGATATGTCCGAGCATCCGCATCTGCCGGCCGTCGAGCGTCCCGTACGGCACCGCGACGCGCAGCATGTACGCGTGCAGCTGAAGGTACAGGCCGTTCATCAGCCGGAGCGGCTTGAACTGGTCTTCTGTCAGCTCGCCCGAAAGGCGGCGGCGGACCTGGTCGCGGAACTCATCGACGCGCTGGTCGACGATCGCCTGGTCGTATTCGTCATATTTATACATATCAGATTACCCAGCTGCCGGCATTGGGGTCGGCGGGTTTGAGGGTCAGGTCGGGCCGCATCGTCGGGCCCAAGGCGCGGATCCGGTCCTTGATGTGGGCGGGGCGGGGGCCTTCGTCGGTCAGTGTCGCCTCGATCAGATAGGGCACATTGACGCGGCGCGCGCCTTCCTCCGCCTGGAGAATGGCTTCACCCGCGACGCCGACGTCCGCCGCGTCCTCGATGTGGCGCGACCAGCCAGTGCCGGTCCACCAGACGACGTCGCCGGTGGGAAGGTCGTTTCCGGTCAACAGCTTCATGCGGCGGCGTCCTCTGCTACGCGGGCCCAGCGGGCGAGTTTGTCTTCGGCGTCCGACAGTTCGACGACTTCGCCGACGACGATGATCGCCGGGCTTTTCACCGCCTCGCGCGTGACCATCGCGCCGAGATCGGCAAGCAGCGTTCGGATCGCACGGCTGCCCTTGAGCGTGCCGCGTTCAAGCACGGCGACGGGCATGTCGGGCGCGACGCCGTCGGCCATGAGCTTGTCGGCGATCTCGGTCGCGGTGGCGATGCCCATGTAGATCACGAGCGTGCGGCCCTGGCCGGCGAGCCCGGACCAGTCCTGTTCGGTCAGGCCTTTGCACTGGCCCGCGACAAAGCTGACTGCGCTCGAATGATCGCGGTGGGTGAGGGGGAGCATTGCTTCGGCGGCACAGCCTAGTGCGGCCGAGACGCCGGGGATCACCTCGACGGGCAGGCCGGCAGCGCGGACCGCTTCGACCTCCTCGCCGCCGCGGCCGAACACGAACGGATCGCCACCCTTGAGCCGGATGACGATCGCGCCGGTCTTAACGTGCGCGATGATCAGCGCGTTGATCGCCTCCTGCGGCAGCGTGTGGCGCGCGCGCTGCTTGGCGACCGAGATGCGCTGTGCGCCCGGCGGTGCGATGTCTAGTACGCGCGGATCGATCAGCCCGTCATGCACGACGACGTCGGCGGTCTTCAGCGCCTCGACCGCGCGGACGGTGAGGAGACCGGGATCGCCCGGCCCCGCCCCGACGAGGATGACGCGCCCGCGGGCGGTGGGGTCTAGGAGGCTTGCCATGCGACCGGAGATGGGCGGATGGGCGCTGCGCTGCAACCGAATGATGCTTTGGCGGGAGGTAGGATTGCTTTTGCGCTGGTAGATCAAGGTGACTGTCGGCGAACCGGACGATCCTCCCCCGCCAGGGGAGGTGGCGCGTAGCGACGGAGGGGGAGGACACGGAACCAAGGTCGTCTCTTACCTCCCCCTCCGTCTGGCAAGAGCCAGCCACCTCCCCCTGGCGGGGGAGGATCGAAGGTATCAGCCGTCGGCGAGACCGATCCCGATTGACGCACGCGCGCTTTCGGACTCGCTGCTGACCACCGGATACGCGCAGTAGTCGGCTGCATAATAGGCGCTTGGGCGGTGGTTGCCCGACCAGCCGATTCCGCCGAACGGCGCGCCCGACGAGGCGCCATTGGTCGGCTTGTTCCAGTTGACGATGCCGGCGCGGATGTTCGCCCAGAACCGGTCGTACAGCGCGGGGGTCTGGCTGATGAGCGAGGCGGACAGGCCGTAGCGCGTGTTGTTCGCCTCGGCGATCGCGGCGTCGAAATCGTCGACGCGGACGACCTGCAGGATCGGGCCGAACAGCTCGATATCGGGGCGGTCGGCGATGTCGGTGACGTCGATCAGCGCGGGCTTCAGGAACGGCAAATCCTCGACCGGGCGTTCGAGATGGCGGATCGGGCGACCGCCACGCATGAGCAGTTCGAGGAAGCTCTCGCTGAGTTGGTCTGCCGCTTCGTTGTCGATTACCGGGCCCATGAACGGCGCCGGGTTCGCATGCGGTTCGCCGACGATGATCCGGCCGACCATCTTGTCGAGCGTGGCGACCAGCGGGTCGTACAGCTTCGTGTCGACGATCAACCGGCGCGCGGCGGTGCAGCGCTGGCCGGCGGTGGTGAAGGCCGACTGGATGATCAGCACGGCGGCGGTGTGCAGATCGGGCGCGTCCCAGACGACGATCGGATTGTTGCCGCCCATCTCGAGCGCGAGGATCTTCTCGGGCTTGTCGGCGAACGCGCGGTTGAGCGCGAGGCCGGTGCGCGCCGAGCCGGTGAACAGCAGCCCGTCGATATCGGGGTGCGCGGCGAGTGCCTTACCCTCGTTGGGGCCACCGATGACCAAACGAATGCACTCGGCCGGTACGCCCGCGGCGCGGAAGCATTCGACGAGGAACGCGCCGACGGCGGGGGTCTTTTCGGATGGCTTGAAGACCACCGCATTGCCGGCGATCAGCGCGGGGACGATGTGGCCGTTGGGCAGATGCGCGGGGAAGTTGTACGGCCCGAGCACCGCGAGAACGCCGTGCGGCTTGTGGCGGACGGCGATCCGCGATCCCATCGTCGCTTCGAGGCGGCGCTGCGCGGTGCGATCGGCATAGGCGCTGACCGAGATGTCGACCTTGGCAATGACCGTCTCGACTTCGCCGCGCGCTTCCCAGATCGGCTTGCCGGTCTCGCGCGCGATCAGGTCAGTAAAGGCGTCGTTGCGCTGGCGGACGATGTTGGCGAAGCGCCGCATCGTCTCGATCCGGAAGGCGAGTGGTTTCGACGCCCAGCTCGACCAGCCGGCGCGCGCGCAGGCCACTTCGGCATCGACGTCGCCGATCGGGTGGCGCCAGAGGACCGCGCCGGTGGCCGGTTCGTGGGAGATGATCTCGTCGGACATGCGCTGCTCTTGCCTTGATTCGCAGCGAGTTTCCACTGGCGCGCGCCGTTTTGCTCCCCTCCCTGAAAGGGAGGGGCTGGGGGTGGGTCGGGTTCCATGGGTTCAGACGCTCGCGGCTCAGGCCGACCGACCCACCCCCGACCCCTCCCTTCCAGGGAGGGGAAATTACTGGGCTAGCGCTTCGCCCATTTTGCGGATCGCGGCGACCTTGGCGTTTAGCAAACTCCAGTCATCATGCGCGTCGATCGGGGCCCAAATCGCTTCGACCTCGTCGATGAGCATGCTGCATGGCTCGCCCGACCAATAGGGGTGCGAGCGGTCTTTCCGAGGTTCGTATGACGCGAGTGCGGCGCGGACTTCGGTCCAGGGTTCGTCGTAGGCGCTGGGCAAATCCCCACCGAACGCATCGAAGAAGAAGCGCTCGATCCCGACGGCGGAGGTGCGGAGCGCGCGTTCGGTGGCCTGGACGAGGTCGCGGTCGGTATCGGGATCGCGCGGGCGGACGCCGAGGCGCCAGAGGATCGCCTGCGTGACTTCGGGTTGGTAGCGCGGGCCAAACTGGTCGAGCGCCGCCACCAGTGGGTCGCTGTCGGCGATCTGGCGAAGCGCGACGGCGAGTTGCATCACGTCCCAGTGGATCGCCTCGGGCTGGCGACCGAACGCGTAGAGCCCCTGGTGGTCGAAATAGGCGGCGGTGAAGGCCGGGTCCCAGGTCGGGGCGAACCGCCACGGGCCGTAGTCGAAGCTCTCCCCGGTGACGTTGATATTGTCCGAATTGAGCACGCCGTGGACGAAGCCCGCTGCCATGTAGCGCGCTGCAAGCCGTGCAGTGCGACCGACGACGAGGTCGAGCAGGCGGACCGGATCGTCGCTGTCCTCGTCGTAGAGGTTGCGGAGTGTGTAGCCGACGAGTTTGCGCAAGCCTGCTTCGTCGCGGTGGTAGCCGAGGCGCTGGAAGCTGCCGATGCGGACGTGGCTGTGATTGAGGCGGACCAGCACCGCCGAGCGCGTCGGGCTAGGCTCATCGCCACGTTGGAGTTCCTCGCCAGTCTCGATCAGCGACAGCGTGCGCGAGGTGGGGACGTTGAGCGCTTCGAGCATCTCGGTCGCGAGGATCTCGCGGACACCGCCCTTGAGCGTGAGGCGGCCGTCACCGGCACGGCTCCACGGCGTCTGGCCCGACCCCTTGGTCCCGAGGTCCATCAGGCGACCTCGATCGTCGCGCATCTGCGCGAAGGTGAAGCCGCGGCCGTCGCCGAGATCGGGGTTGTAGTTGCGGAACTGGTGGCCGTGGTAGCGGAGCGCGAACGGCTGGGGGAGCGTGCCAGGGAGCGGCTCGAACCGGCCGAAATGGCGTGTCCATTCGTCGTCGGTGAGCCGGTCGACTCCGATCTGCGCGGCGGCGCGATCGTTGCGGAAGCGCAGCCTTGTCTCGGGGAAGTCGGCGGGCGCGACGGGATCGAAGAAGCCGTCGCCGAGCTCGAGGAGCTTTGCTTCGGGGCGATAGGCTTGCGGGGAGATGGGCATGCGGCGATATGGTGGCCGCTACCTGAAGGACGCAACCATGGCCGCTTACGAAAACCTCTATTGGTGGTCCAACGATGGGCTGAGACTCCACGCGAGGGATTATCCGGGCGGTGAGGAAGGGCAGCCGCCGATCATTTGCATGGCGGGGCTTACGCGGAATGCGCGCGATTTCGATGCGTTGGCGGCCAGGCTGGCGGGGCGCTGGCGCCTGATCGCGGTGGACTTTCGTGGGCGGGGCGAGAGCGCCTACGCGAAGGACCCAATGTCGTACGTCCCGCTGACCTACGTGCAGGACGTCGAGGCCTTGCTGACCGACCAGGGTATCGATCGGTATATCGCGTTCGGCACGTCGCTCGGCGGGATCGTCACGATGCTGATGGCTGGGCCATCGCGCGGCCGGATGATGGCGGCGTTGCTCAACGACGTTGGCCCGGAGATCGACGCGCAGGGGCTGTCGCGAATCCGCGGCTATGTCGGCAAGGCGAGCGTGTTCCCAACCTGGATGCATGCAGCCCGCTGCGTTTCGGAGAACAACGCCGACGTCTATCCCGACTGGCAGATCGAGGACTGGCTGGCGATGGCCAAGCGGCTGTACCGGCTCAACAGTTCTGGGCGGATCGTGCTCGACTACGACCTAAAGATCGCCGAGCCGTTCCGCGTGCCGGGGAACGAGGCGGGGCCGGACATGTGGCAGGCGCTGGGCTCGCTCCGCGATGTGCCGACGTTGATCGTGCGTGGCGGGCGATCGGACCTGTTGTCGGCGGCGACGGCGGAGCGGATGGCGGCATCGCTCGATCAGGCGGAACTGGTGACGGTGCCGGGTGTCGGCCACGCGCCGACGCTAAGCGAGACGATGCTGCAGGAGCCGATCGACCGGTTGCTGGCGCGCGCGCTTGAGGGGGCGGCGATCCGCGCTTAGGGACATCCGGCTGGGACTGCGCGTTTGGCGTCGACCTTACTGACAAGCCGGGAAACTCGATGACCGAACGCGCCGACCTCCACACGACCACCCGCCCGCTGAAGGGCCGCCGCGCGATCATTACCGGAGGCACGACCGGGATCGGCCGGGCGATCGCGGTCATGCTCGCCGCGAACGGAGCCAAGGTTTACGTCTGTGGGCGCGACGAGCGTTATCTGCAGGACGCGCTCGCGCACATCCGCCAAGTCGGCGAAGGTGACGGGATGATCACCGAACTGGCCGATCCAGACAAGGTCCGCGCGTTCTTCGATGCGGGCGAGGCGTATCTCGGCGGGTTCGACATCACCGTCGTCAACGCGGCGGTAGCGGCCGGTGGCCTGACTCAGATGAGCGAGGACGAACTACGCTACGCGATCGCGGTCGATTTTACCGCCTATCTGCTCAGCGCGCATCATGCCGCAAACCGGATGACGCCGATCGGCGATATGGTCATAATCGGCTCGCTCAGCGCGCATATCCTTGGGCCAAGCTCGACTGTGTATGCCGGGATCAAGTCGGGTATCGCGGGTTTTTCCGAAGCGTTGCGGCGCGAACTGGGGCCGAAGGGTATTCGCGTATCGCTGGTCGAGCCGGGCAAGGTCGGGTCGGACATGCAATATCCCGACGTGCCCGACGACAAGCAGCGCCAGATGATCGAGGCGGAGCAGATGCTGCGCGGCGAGGACATCGCGGCGGGGGTCGAGTTCCTGCTCACCCAGCCGACGCGATCGGTGATCCAGCAGATCGTGATCGTCCCGCGCGCGCTTGAGGGGGAATGATCTTCCCTTCTAGTTCTCGCGCGGAGGCGGGAGCCCAGGATACCATAGGGCGGCATTCATAACCCTGGGCCCCTGCTTTCGCGAGGGAACACGGCATACTCATCAAGGAGAATAGCATGTTCGACCAGCTCGTCTTCACCCCCGCCGACATCGATCTGTCTCGCTCGCCACTGGCGGGGAAGGTCGGCGCGGAGACCTATGTGCTCGGCGCGTTCAATCCCGGGATGACGCGGCTGGCGAACGGCAATCTACTGTTAATGGTGCGCGTGGCGGAGGCGCTGAAGAAGCCGATCAGGGATGGCAACGTCCATGCGATCCGCTGGGAAGACGGTGCGTATGTGCTCGACGCTTGGCCGCTGACGATGGTGGATACCAAGGATCCACGCAAATTCCTGATCCCCGGCGGCGGGTGGAAGGTGATGGCGCTGACCTCGCTGTCGTGGCTGCTCCCGGTCGAGCTCGAGCCTGAGGGCCGCTCGGTGGTCGCGGTGCATTACGACAAGGCGATCGCGCCGCGTACGTCATACCAATGCTATGGCGTCGAGGATGCGCGGATCTCGAAGGTCGGCGACCGCTATCTGATGACCACCTGCTCGGTCAGCCCGGAACGGCATTCGACGACGTTGTATTCGTCCGCCGACGCGCTCGACTGGCAGCTCGAGGGCATCGTCCTCGATCACCAGAACAAGGACATGCTGATCTTCGAGGGCCTGATCGGTGGGCAGTATTGGGCGCAGACCCGGCCGCTCGGCGACCTGTATTTCGCCTATCCCCCGGGCAGCGAATGGCGCAGCGGGCCGTCGATCAACCTGTCGCGCTCGCCCGATGCGCTGCATTGGAAGCCGCACGACAAGCCCGGCATCCGGCCACATGCGGCCACCGTCTCGACCGCGCGGATGGGTGGCGGCGCGCCGCCGATCCTGACCGATCGGGGTTGGCTGACCTTATGGCATGGCGTCGAGCCGTCCGGCGTGGTCGGGATTTACCGGACGTACTGGTCGATCCTGGACAAGGACGATCCCTCGATCACGGTGGCGACCGAGCATGCCGCACTGCTGGAGCCGAACCCGGCGCTGACCGAGCCGTTGAAGGACAGCATGTACCTCGACAACGTCGTCTTCACGACGGGCATCGCCGACGCGGGCGACTTCTACGTGGTGGCTAGTGGTGAGGCGGATCTGGCATGCCGGATCACGCACATCGCCAAGGAAGTGTTCGCAGGCTGAGCGCTAGCCAGGAGGGAGGACGCAGCGCGCGGCCTCCCTCCTGGAAAGTCGGATCAGCAGCGGCCGAACGACTTCGAAACGACGACATGGCCGGCGACCGAGATCGTGACCTTCACGCCGGTAGGGATGCCCCATGTCGTGCAGATGTCGAGGCAAGCCTGCGCTGCGGTTCCGCTGGGGAAGATCGACGGAATGGGCAGGCAGATCGAGCCGAACCCTAGCGGCAGATTGACGCAGACCTGTCCGTTGTTGACCGTGACGCTGATACACCCGCCGGCCAGTACCAATGCACCGCCATTGGAAACGTCGGTCTCCGCACTAACCGAAGCAATATTGGCCGACTTTGCATGTTGCGAAGCGGCATCGAGAGCACTCTGGATCTGTTTTGGATCGAAATCATAGGCAGCCATAACGGTCATCCTTCTATTGCCGGTATTCCGGTCCAGCTGTTTTACGGGCGAGGTCGCATAAGGCTCAACGCGAACATTGTCCGTTTCGCTTGGCTATCAATGCAAAGACTTGGATGAATGGTCCGATTCGACGGCAATACTGTACCGAAGGTAGTCGTGTTGGCGGCGCTTGCGCATGGCAAGTCCGCACGCGCCCTTGAAAGCGCTCGCGAAAATCGGCATCGCGTCGGCCATGGCCGCTCCCGTGAACATCCTCCACCTTCACTCCTCGTTCGACCTAGGCGGGAAGGAGGCGCGCGCGGTTCGGCTGATGAATGCGTTCGGTGATCGCGCGAAGCATACCATCGTCTCGGGCGTGCCCGATGCGCTGAGCGCGCGAGACTCGATCGCGAAGGGGGTGCGCTACGAGATCGCGCAGAACCCGCCGCCGCTGACGGGCAAGCCTTCGGTCGCGCGCTACGAGGCAATCGCGCAGTATATGCGGCGGTTCGACCTGGTGCTGAGCTATAATTGGGGTGCGATCGACGGGGCGATGGCGCGACGGGCGTTCGCCAAGGGATCGCCGCCGCTGGTGCATCACGAGGATGGCTTCAACGCGGACGAGGCTAGCGGGCTCAAGCTCGAGCGCAACATCTATCGGCGGCTGGCGCTGGGCGCTGCGCATGCGTTGGCGGTACCCTCCGAGGTGCTGGAGGGGATCGCACTGAAGACCTGGAAGCAGCCTCGAGAGCGCGTGCACCGGATCGTCAACGGGATCGGCACGGCCTATTATGCGCAGAAGCCCGAGCCGAAGGCGATCCCGGGGTTCACGCCCAACGCCAAGGAAGTCGTGATCGGCGCGCTTGCGGGTCTGCGCGAGGTGAAGGACCTTACCGCGCTCGTTCGCGCGGTCGGCGGCGTGTCGGGTCGTATACGCCTCGTGATCGTCGGCGAAGGGCCGGAGCGCGCGAACATTATCCAGGCCGCCGCGGCGATGGGGATGGCGGACAAGTTGGTCCTGCCAGGATTCTTGGATCGCCCCTACCGCTACATCGGCCATTTCGACATGCTCGCGGTGTCGTCGCGGAGCGAGCAGTTTCCGATCTCGGTGGTCGAGGCGATGGCGGCCGGCTTGCCGATCGCAAGCTATCCGGTCGGTGACATTACGCGGATGGTCTCGCCCGAGAATTTGCCGTTCGTTACCGAGATCGCCAACGAGGTTCGGTTGCGCGATGCGTTGCAGGCGCTGGTCGCCGATCCCGCCTTGCGCGCCTCGGTCGGTGCCGCGAACCAGGCCAAGGCGCGCGCAGAATTCGACGAAGAGGTTATGATCGCTCGCTATCGCGCGCTGTACGAAGATGCCCTGAACCGTCCGGGTGCGCTAACCTAGGTCGTAATATTGCTCGCACGCTGCGTCCTTGCGATATAGGGGGCCGTATTTTCCGGGAGAGGTGACGTCGTGTTCAAGGGCCTGAAGCCTATCGTCTATAACGGTCGGGAAGTCTGGCCTCTGGTTGAGGGCGGCAAAGGCGTCGCCGCGACCAACCACGCGTCGGCCGGCGCCTGGGCTGCGGCCGGGGGCATCGGCACCGTGTCGGCGGTCAACGCCGACAGCTACGATCCCGAGGGCAAGATCATCCCGCAGGTCTATGCGGCGCTGACGCGGCGCGACCGGCACGAGGAACTCGTCGAATACGCCATCGAAGGCGCGGTCCAGCAGGTCGAACGCGCGTACGAGATCGCCGACGGCAAGGGCGCGATCAACATCAACGTCCTGTGGGAAATGGGCGGCGCGCAGCGGATCCTGCACGGCGTTCTCGAACGTACGCGCGGCAAGGTTGCCGGCGTCACCTGCGGCGCGGGCATGCCGTACAAGCTGTCCGAGATCACCGCGTCCTACGGCGTCAGCTACCTGCCGATCGTCAGCTCCGGCCGCGCCTTCCGCGCGCTGTGGAAGCGGGCGTATTCGAAGGCAGCCGAGTGGCTTGCCGCGGTGGTGTACGAGGATCCGTGGCTCGCGGGCGGGCATAACGGCCTGTCGAATGCCGAGGACCCGTTGAAGCCGCAGGACCCGTATCCGCGCGTGAAGGAACTCCGCGACGTGATGCGCGAAGGCGGCATCTCGGACGACGTGCCGATCGTGATGGCCGGCGGCGTTTGGTATCTGCGCGACTGGAACGACTGGATCGACAATCCCGAGCTCGGCACGATCGCGTTCCAGTTCGGCACGCGGCCCTTGCTGACGCGCGAGAGCCCTATCCCGCAGGGGTGGAAGGACGCGTTGACGCAGATCGAGGAAGGCGATGTGCTGCTGCACAAATTCTCGCCGACCGGCTTCTACTCGTCTGCAGTGCGCAATCCGTTCCTGCGCTCGTTGGAGGCTCGGTCCGAGCGCCAGATCGCATTCTCGACGCAGGAGGCTGGCGACCACGTCTTCCAGCTCGACGTCGGCGTGAAGGGCAAGAACTTCTGGGTCACGCGCAACGACCTGCTGCGTGCGCGGCAGTGGTTCGGCGAGGGCTATACCGATGCGCTCAAGACGCCTGACAACACGCTGGTGTTCGTCAGCCCGACTGAGAAGGGCATGATCCGCAAGGATCAGGCCGACTGCATGGGCTGCCTGTCGCAATGCTCGTTCTCGAGCTGGGCGGATACCGAGACGAACTCGACCGGACGCCTCGCCGACCCGCGCAGCTTCTGCATCCAGAAGACGTTGCAGGACATCGCGCATGGCGGGGACATCGACCAGAACCTGATGTTCGCGGGCCATGCCGCGTATAATTTCAAGAAGGATCCGTTCTATTCGAACGGGTTCGTGCCCAGCGTTGGGCAGTTGGTCGATCGGATTTTGACGGGCGATTGAGGCGAGGGTGGCCGCGCGTCGATGCTGTCGAACCTTCGATAGTATCGGTTGTGCGACACCTCGTGCCCTGTAACGGATCGGCTCTTATCGGCTGGACGAAAAGGCAGGTTGTTTCCCCGCGGAGGCGGGGACCCAGACTGGGCTCCCGCCTTCGCGGGAGAACAAGGGAGGGTCGAACGGCGTTCGAGTTCGGCCGCAATCTTACCTAGACGCGCGCCAAGCAGGTTTCAGGCAATGGATTGGGGTTGGCGAATCTTGGCTTGAATCCACGGCGGTTGTTTCTCGTTCGCGAGGCCAACAGGAATAGGACGCACTCATGACGTTACACGCCTGGTGGCTGTTCGTGGTCGCGGTGTTCCTCCTGTGCGGAACGCCCGGCCCCAACATGCTGCACGTCATGACGCGCAGCATCACCTTCGGCGCGCGGCGCAGCGTCGCGGCGATGGCGGGGTGCCTGACCGCGCTGGTGCTCGTGCTGGCGGCGTCGGCGGCGGGTGTGTCCGCGCTGCTCGCGGCATGGCCGCGGGTGTTCGACGCGCTGCGCTATGCCGGCGTCGCGTACCTCATATTCCTCGGGATCAAGGCGTGGCGCGGGGCGGGGTCTCCGATCGATGTCGGCGACGATACGTCGCCGGTGGCGCTCCCTCCTTCCGTATCGGCGTGGCGCCTGTTTCGCGGCGGGTTCGTGATCGGGATCAGCAATCCGAAACTGCTGCTGTTCGCCGCAGCCTTCCTGCCGCAGTTTGTCGACCGCGCGTCACCGCAGGCTCCGCAGTTCGCGATCCTCGTGGTGACTTTCGCGGTGGTCGAGAGCTTCTGGTACGGCATGTATGCAGCCGGTGGGCGGACGCTCGCGCGCTATCTGACGCGCCCGGCGTTGCGGCGCGCGTTCGACCGCGTGACGGGGGCGATTTTCATCGGGTTTGGGCTCGCGCTGCTGCGGGTGCGAGCATAGCGGGGCACGCAGTGCCATTGCCGTTCGGGGCGATAGCGCGCATAGCCGAGGCATCGCGGCGCTTCGTACGGGCAGGCTGCGACTGAGAGATGCTTTGCGCTCCCGCTCCGCGCCGGGAATGCCGCATGACGATCTATTCTTTCTTTGTGATCTCAGGGGCCGCATCGTGACGACGGGCACCGAAACGGTCGTGCCGATCTCGCGCGCCGTCAACGTCAGCGTCGAACAGCCTCAGGTGGTGGCGATGTGCAAGAAGCATGACGCGATCATCAGTGCGATCGAGACGCTGCCATCAGGTGGCACGCGCGTCGTGCTGATGAACAGTGCCGATGCCGCCAAGATCATCAAGGCGTTCGGGTCGAAGGTTCTGACCGGGAACGTCGCGCGGACGCACTGGATGCGTGCGGTTTAAGATCGCTGCGATCCTCCCCCGCCAAGGGGAGGTGGCCGGCGCTTGCAAGTCGGAGGGGGAGGCGAGCGAACCTGCTGTTCCGCGTCCTCCTCCTCCGTCACCTTCGGTGCCACCTCCCCTTGGCGGGGGAGGATCGTCTATTGATCAGTCGGCGACGGTGCCGACGACGGCACCACCAGCACCACCAACGGCCGCACCCTTCTCGACGCTGCCACCGGTCGCGGCGGCAACGCCTGCGCCACCCGCAGCACCGATGCCCGCGCCCTTGAGCGTGGAGCATGCGCTCATCGAGACGGCGGATGCGACCAGCAGGGCGGAAACGGCAAACTTCTTCATCTTGGATACTCCTGTCTCTCCGGGGGTATCCAACAAATGCTGCACCGCGGCATCGGTTCCAAAAAATCTTGATGTAGATTGTATCGGCGGGGTCAGATCCAGCCGTCGAGCACTTGGTCCGGCGGGCGATGGCCATCGGCCCACATCCGGATATTCTGGATGACGCGCTCGCCCGACGCCATTCGCCCCTCGAGCGTTGCGGAGCCCATGTGCGGCAGCATCACGACGTTGGGCAGAGCAAGCAAACGCGGATCGATCACCGGCTCGTGCGCCCAGACATCGAGCCCCGCGCCCGCGAGTTTGCCCGCCTCCAGCGCATCGACCAGCGCACTCTCGTCGACGATCCCGCCACGCGCGGCGTTGATGAGGTACACATGCGGCTGCAGCAGCGCGATCCGGCGGGCGTCGATCAGGTCGCGGCTGTCGGCGTTCAGGGGCGTGTGGATCGTGACGATGTCGACCGCCCCGAGCATGTCGTCGAGCGATGCATGGAAGGTGGCGGCCAGCTGCGCCTCGCGGACCGCGGGCAGGCGGGTGCGGTTATGATAATGGATCGTTAGCCCGAACGCGCGTGCCCTCAGCGCGACCGCCTGGCCGATCCGACCCATCCCGACGATCCCGAGCGCCTTGCCGCCGATCCGGTGGCCGAGCATCCCGCCGGGGCTCCAGCCCTTCCACTGGCCCGACCGAACCAGCTTCTCGCCTTCGGCCAGCCGCCGCGGCACCGACAGGATCAGCGCCATCGTCATGTCGGCGGTGTCCTCGGTGAGGACCCCCGGCGTGTTGGTGACGATGATCCCGCGCGCGCGCGCCGCCTTGAGGTCGATATGGTTCACGCCCGCGCCGTAGTTGGCGATCAGCTTCAGGCGGTCGCCCGCGCCCGCGATCAGCGCCGCGTCGATGTCGTCGGTCACGGTCGGCACGAACACGTCGCAGTCGGCCATTGCCGCAGCAAGCTGATCGCGGTCGAGCTTGGTGTCGGCACGGTTGTTCTGCGTGTCGAACAGCGCCTCCATCCGATCCATGAGTGTGTCGGCCAGCTCGCGGGTGACGACGACCTTGGGGTTCGGACAGCGGCGTGTGTCGGTCATGCGTCTGGCTTGGCGAAGGTGCTCGTGCCCGTCAACGTTCCGTCAACGTCGTGGCCGCAACTTCGGTTGAGGAAAGCGGTTCGTCGCGATAGGATATCGGCTCGCCAGTTAGGACATGACCATGCGCATTCTCGCCGCCGCGCTTTCCGTTTTCGTTGCCACTGCGCTGGTGCCCGACCCGGCAACCGCAGCCGACGCGACCAAGAAGAGCGTGCCCTATTACGCCTCGATCTCGGCGTCGCGCGCGCGGATGCGGACCGGGCCGGCGCGGACCTATCCGGCGAGCTGGCTGTATCAGCGCCAGGATCTGCCGATCAAGGTGGTCGCGATCTTCAAGGAATGGCGCAAGGTCGCTGATCCCGATGGCACGGAAGGCTGGATGCAGGCGAACCTGCTCAGCGGCACGCGCACCGCGATCGTCCACGGCGCGGGGCCGGTGGAGATGCGCGAGAAGCCCGTCTCGTCCGCCAAATTGCTGTGGCGTGCAGCGCCGGGCGTGGTCGGGAGGCTGAGCCAATGCGGCAATGGCTGGTGCAGGATGGACGTGAAGGGGCAGGCGGGGTTTGTTGCGGTTGGGGGGCTTTGGGGTGTCGAGGCCGGTGACGTCTTGCCTTGAGGTTTGAGGGGGCTGTTTTGTTGGCGGCGTCGCGTGATGCGGAAACCGACCCACCCCCGGCCCCTTCCTTTCAGGGAGGGGGGAAGTCAGCGGATCAGTTCATTAGTTCCACTGCCATCGCAGTCGCCTCGCCGCCGCCGATGCAGAGCGAGGCGAGGCCGCGCTTCTGCCCGGTGGTCTCTAGCGCCGACAGCAACGTCGCGAGGATCCGCGCACCGCTAGCGCCAATAGGATGACCGAGCGCACACGCGCCGCCGTGGATATTCACCTTGTCATGCGGCAGGCCAAGGTCGCGCATCGCGATCATCGCGACGACGGCGAACGCTTCGTTGACCTCGAACAGGTCGATGTCCGACGCCGACCAGCCGGCCTTTTCCATCGCCTTCCGCATCGCGAACACCGGCGCGGTCGTGAACAGCGACGGTGCGTGAGCATGTGCGGCATGCGCCACGACCCGCGCGATCGGCGTGATCCCGAGCCGTTCGGCAACGCTCGCCCGCGTCATCACCAAGGCCGCAGCGCCGTCGGAGATCGACGAGGCGTTGGCGGCGGTGATCGTGCCGTCCTTCGAAAAGGCAGGCTTCAGCGTCGGGATCTTGGCGACGTCGCCCTTGGCCGGCTGCTCGTCGAGCGAGACCGTGGTCGTGCCCTTGCGCCCTGCGATATCGACGGAGACGATCTCGCGGTCGAACGCGCCGGACTTCTGCGCGGCTTGCGCCCGGTGCAGCGACTCGATCGCGTAGTCGTCCATCTGTGTGCGCGTGAACTGGTATTCGTGTGCGGTGTCCTCCGCGAAATTGCCCATCAGCTTGCCGGGTTCGTACGCATCCTCGAGCCCGTCGAGATACATGTGGTCGTACATCCGGTCATGCCCGATCCGCGCCCCGCCACGGTGGCTCTTCGAGAGATACGGCGCGTTGGTCATGCTCTCCATGCCGCCCGCGACGAGCAGGTCGACCGAGCCGGCCGCGAGCGCATCCGCGGCTAGGATCGCGGCCTGCATCCCCGAACCGCACATCTTGTTGACCGTCGTCGCCTCGACGTGATCGCCAAGCCCGGCGTTGATCGCAGCCTGCCGCGCCGGCGCCTGGCCTAGCCCGGCGGGGAGCACGCAGCCCATGTAGATCCGCTCGATCTCCGCCGCCGACACGCCCGAGCGCGCGACTGCACCGCGCACCGCGTCGGCGCCAAGCTGCGTCGCGGTGGCGCCGGCAAGCGCGCCCTGGAACGATCCCATCGGCGTACGCGCGTAGGACAGGATGACGATGGGATCTCGATCGGCGGCCACTTCACTCTCCATATATTCTTCTGCCCCCGTATCTGGGGTTGATGTGCGGCAATACAAAGCACCGCAGGATGCGCCTAGACCTCCCTTCATGGAAACACTCATCACGACGCTCAAATGGTGTGCAGCAGGGTCGGGGGTGATCGCCGCCTTCATGGTGTCGCTCGACTTCGGGCGGCGCGTGACGGGGTGGGGTTTCGTGCTGTTCGTCGGGTCGTCGATCGCATGGCTGAGCGGTGCGGCCTTGACCGGGGACTGGGCGCTGGGCACGCAGAACATCGTGTTGTTCGGGATCAACCTCCTCGGCGTGTATCGCTACCTGGTGCGGAAAACGGGTGTCTGAGGCTGCGTTCTGGGCGGTGTTGCTGGGGGTGCTCGGGGCGATCATCGGCAGCTTCGTCGCGGCACTGGTGACACGCTGGCCCGACGGGCGATCGGTGATGCAGGGGCGGTCCGCGTGCGACGGGTGCGGACGGACTCTCCGCGCGGTCGAGCTGGTGCCGCTGCTGAGTGCGCTCGTCCTGCGCGGCCGGTGCAAAGGGTGCGGGGTCGCGATCAGTCCGGTGCACTGGCGGATCGAGCTGGCCGGGTTGGCGATCGGCTTGGCTGCGGGGCTCGTTGCGCCGGGGGGAGTCGGCATCGTCGGCGCGGTGTTCGGATGGCTGTTGCTGGCGCTGGCAAGCCTGGACCTCGTCGCGTTCTGGCTGCCCGATCGGCTGACGATGCTTCTCGCCGCGACCGGGCTCGTTGGCGCCGCGCTCGGCATCGACCCACCGCTACAGGAACGGCTGATCGGCGGGCTCGCCGGGTTCGGCACGCTCTGGCTGGTCGCGTTCGGCTATAGACGCATACGTGGCCGCGACGGCATGGGCGGCGGCGATCCCAAGCTGTTCGGTGCGATCGGACTGTGGCTTGGGTGGCAGATGTTGCCCGCCGTCCTGCTGATCGCGAGCATGATCGGGCTCGGCGTCGTCCTTGCCGCACACCTCAAGGGGCGCAGCATGGCAGCGGACACCGCGCTTCCATTCGGCGCGTTGCTGGCGATCGCGGCTTATCCCGCGTGGCTGTTCATGATAGGCGTGACGCCATGATATCGCTCGCTCTTATGCTCGCGCTGCAAGCCGCGACGCCTGCGCCAGCTGCCAATTCAGGTCCGGGTCCCCTCGGCGAGATCGGCCAGCAGAAGCTCCCCGCCAAGGGGTGCGCCGCGTATCTCTGGAGCATGGATGCCGGCCGCCAACTCGTCGCGATGGCGACCGCCGACCCCGCGCAGATCCGTCTCGCGATCGATGGCAAGACGACCGACTTCGCGATGACGACCCAGTCGCCCGCGATCGGCTTCGGCTTTGGCGGCGTGACCCAGTATCGCGGCGGCGACGTGACCGCGACGCTGGACATGGCGGTCGCGGTGCGCGCCGACATCTCCGCTGGCGCGACCGTGACGTCCGCGACGCTACGGATCGACCGCCCCGGGCGCGATACCGTGGTCATGCCGGTCGGTGGCCTAATCGGCTGTGTCTGAGGTTAATTTTTGTGAAACCAAGCCGTCCTATGTGCGTTACGTGGACGAAGATGGGGGTGAATCGAGCACGATCGCTGCCTGTAAAGGGGATCGTGTGACAGCTTTTAACAGCCGGCATCATTGGCTCGCTTTGGCGTTGGTAGCGTCGACAACGGGATTCGCGGGCGTCGGTTCCGCGCAGTTGGTGAAGCCGGGCACCGCCCCGGCCAAGGGCCCCGACGCGCCCAAGCCCAGCGACCAGCCGCAGTCGAACGATCCGCGTTCCGACGCGCCGATCGTGCCGGACGCCGAGTTCGACAACGCCCTGCCGCCGTTGAGCGGCGACTTGAACGCGCCGTTGGAAGCAATGGCGCCGTTGCCCGTTCCGTCGACCCAGACACTTGCGACACCAGCCACGGCAACGACCCCCGCCACGACGCTTGCGGGCGACGTTCTGCCGCCGACCGGCCCGAGCGACCCGCAACTCGCGCAGCCGCTGACGCCGCTGTCGAGCTTCGACACGACCCCGCTCCAGACCGCGGCGGACATCAAGGACAAGGACGCGCCCGAGATCCGCTACGAGACCGCGACCAAGGGTCTCGACAAGGCGGGCGACGGGCTCGAAGGCGAATACAAGGCGCTGTCCGCACTCGCCGAGGGCAAGGGCAAGGCCGCGAACGCCACGCAGGTCGCGGCGCGCGCCCGCGAGGACGAGGCGCTGGCGGTACGGCTGTTGAAGTCGCTCGGCTATTACGATGCGACCGCGATCTCGACGATCGAGACGATCCCCGATGCCGACAAGACCAAGCCCGCGCGGCTGAAGGCAACCGTCAGCGCGCAACCCGGCCGGCTCTATTCGCTGTCGTCGATCACCGTGAAGGCGGACGCGACGACGCCCCCCGACCTCGTCCGCACGCAATTGCCGCTCAAGGTCGGTGACCCGATCGAGGCAGCACGCATCCAGGGCGCGGAGGCGAACGTCAGCCTGACGCTGCCGCAGCAGGGCTATCCGTTCGTCAAGGTCGGCGAGCGCGACATCCTGCTCGACGATCAGACCCCGACCGGCGCGTACACGCTGCCCGTCGATACCGGGCCGCGCTCGTCGTTCGGGCAGCTTCGCACCGAGGGCGATCCGGTCTTCAATCTCGAGCATCTGAACCTCTTCCCGCGGTTCAAGTCGGGCGAACTCTACGACAACCGGATGACCGACGATCTGCGCGATGCGCTGGTCGCCACGTCGCTGTTCTCGACGGTATCGGTCGAACCGGTCCGGACGGGTACAATCAACCCCGACGGCACCGAGCAGGTCGACCTGCTGGTCCGCCAGAGCGAGGGCAAGCCGCGCTCGCTCGGCGGCAATGTCGGGTTTTCGACCGGGCAGGGCTTCCGCGCGGAAGGCACATGGCAGCACCGCAACCTGTTCCCGTACGAGGGCGCGCTGATCGGATCGGTGATCGCCGGTACGCAGGAGCAGGGTGTGTCGGGCACGTTCCGCCGCGCCAACGCAGGCCGCCGCGATCGCACGTTCAGCCTGACCGCGGGCGCGAACCATTCGAATTACGACGCCTATGACGCGTTCACGACCAGCGTTGGCGTTCGCTGGAGCTACGACTCGACACCGATCTGGCAGAAGCCGCTGACCTATTATTACGGCGGCGAACTCGTCGGCACGAACGAAAGCGTCTATGATTTCGGTCGCGGCGAGAACGTCCGCCGCACCTACGGCATCGTCGCGTTGCCGGGCCAGGTGAAGTTCGATCGTTCGGACAGCCTGCTCAACCCGACCAAGGGCTATCGCCTGACGCTGAACCTCAGCCCCGAGACGTCGGTCCAGGGTTCGGTCAAGCCGTACATCCGGACGATGATCGAGGGGACGTTCTACTATCCCGTCTCCAGCAGCATCGTCATCGCCGGGCGCGCCAAGGCGGGCTCGATCCAGGGCGTCTCCCGCGACGATCTTGCACCATCGCGGCGCTATTACGGCGGCGGCGGCGGATCGGTCCGCGGCTATGGCTATCAGCGGCTCGGGCCGTTCGATCCCAACGGCGATCCGGTCGGCGGGCGCTCGCTCAACGAATTCGCACTCGAGGCCCGCTACCGGTTCGGCGATTTCGGCATCGTGCCGTTCATCGATGCCGGCAACAGCTATGAGAGCAGCACGCCGAACCTGTCGTCCCTGCGCTACGGCGCGGGCATCGGCGGGCGCTTCTATACCAGCTTCGGCCCGATGCGTTTCGATGTCGCGACGCCGCTGAACCCACGCGAGGGCGACGGCAAGATCGCCCTCTACATCTCGATCGGGCAGGCATTCTGATGGCCGAAAACGGCACTCCGCACGTCGAGACGACGCACGAAACTATCATCGTCGAACGCCGCCCCTTGTGGCAGCGCATCCTGAAATGGCTGGCGATCCTGGTCGTCGGCCTCGTCGCGCTCGTCCTGATCGTGCTGTTCGGGATCAACACCGATCCGGGCCGGCGCCTCGTTGCGGACCAGATCGGCGGCTACACCACCGCATCGGGGCTGAACATCAAGGTCGGTCGGATCGACGGCTCGATCTACGGCGCGATGACGCTCAGCGACGTGCGCGTGTCCGATCCAAAGGGCGTGTTCCTTACGAGCCCGAAGCTCGCCGTCGACTGGCGTCCGTTCGCGTTCGCCAAGAACCATGTCGACGTCCGCTCGCTGACCACGCCGCTTGTCACGCTGCAGCGCCGTCCGGTGCTCAACGCGACGCCGACCGATCCCAACGCGCCGCTGCTGCCCGATCTCGACATCGACGTGAACCGTCTGGTGATCGATCGCTTCCTGATCGCCAAGCCGGTCACCGGCCAGACGCATATCGTCAAGATCGATGGTGCGGTCCACATCGCCGACAAGCGCGCGCAGCTAACCACCAACGCGACCGCGCTGACAGGGCCGGGCATCGCCGGTGGCGATCGTCTCGTGCTCAAGCTCGACGCGGTGCCCGAGCAGAACAAGCTCGACGTCAATTTGAAGCTGACCGCACCGGTCGGCGGCGTCGTGTCGACGATGGGCGCGTTCAAGGCGCCGTTGACCGCGACCGTCGACGGCCGCGGTAGCTGGGCCTCGTGGCAGGGTCGCGCTGTCGCGACGCTCGGCGGCGGACAGCTCGCCAACCTCGGCCTGACCGCGAAGAACGGTCACATCGAAGTGCGCGGCTCGACGCGTCCCGGCCTGTATCTCGAAGGTCCGGTCGAGCGCCTGACGTCGCCACAGCTCGACGTGGCGATCGATACCACGCTCAACGACCGCAAGGCCGACACGCGGATGACGCTGAAGTCGGACGCGCTCGCGGTCGACGCCGGTGGCCTGATCGATCTTGCCAACAGCCGGTTCGGCAATTTCGCGGTCAACGCGAAGCTGCTGACGCCGGGCGCGATCCTGCCGAACCTGCGTGGTCGTGATGTCACGGCGCGCGTCGTGATCGACGGTGCGTTCGCTACGCCGACGGTCGACTACAAGGTCCGCGCGGCAACGATCGCATTCGGCGACATGGGCGTCGAGAACCTCTACGCCGAGGGGCTCGCACGCGTGAACTCCGACCGCATCCTGGTGCCGGTGAAGGCGCGCGCGCGTCGCGTGACGGGGCTCAATGCCGCCGTCGGCGGGCTCGCGACCAACGTCGCGATCGACGGCGACTTCGCGATCTCGGGCGTCAACGTCCTCTCCGACAACCTCAAGATCCGTTCGGACAAGATCGACGCGACCGCGGTGGTCGTCGCGAACATGGCGACCGGGCGCTACACCGGCGCGCTCAAGGGGCGGATCAACAACTACCGCGTCGACGGGATCGGCATCGTCAACCTGACGACCGACGCCAAGCTGGTGCCGGGACCAAACGGCGGCTTCGGGATCACCGGCCGCGTCGTCGCGCAGACCTCGCAGATCTTCAACGAAGGCGCGCGTAGCTTCCTCGGCGGGAACGCGATCGTCCGCTCGGACATCGGCTACAGCCCCGAAGGCATCGTCACCTTCCGCAATCTCCGGATGAACGCGCCACAGTTCCGCGTGACGCGTGGCGAAGGCCGGTTCGATCCGGCCACTGGCGCGGTGCTAGTGAACGCCGATGCGTATTCGACCGCCTATGGCCCGCTGTCCGCTCGCGTCACGGGCAGCGCGACGGCGCCGGTCGTCGTCCTGCGCGCACCGCGGCCGGGCGTCGGCGTCGGCCTCGTCAATCTCAACGCGCGGATCGTCGGTCGCGGCGGCGCGTATGCCGTCACCGCGAGCGGCGGCACCAACTATGGCCCATTCACTGCCGACGTGTTGGTCAAGCCGGGCGCGCAACTCGCGGTCGACGTACGCCGCGTGGTGTTCGCCGGGATCGTCGGCAGCGGCCGGATCGTCCAGACCACGGCAGGCCCGTTCGCGGGTGCGCTCCAGTTCGGGGGGCAGGGCCTGTCGGGCAACGTCCGCCTCGCCAACCAGGGCGGCTACCAGCGCGCCGACGTCGCGGCGCGCGCAAACGGCGCCAAGATCCCCGGCATGGTCGACTTTACCATCGGCCGCGCGATCGTCAGCGCCACCGCGGTCATGACGCCGACCCCGCAGATCGTCGCCGACGCGCAGATCGCCGACATGCGCTACGGCGCGATCGTCCTTTCCGCGGCCCGCGCCAAGGTCAATTACGTCGGCGGCAACGGCACCGCGCAGGCGTTGCTGACCGGCTCGAACGGCGTACCGTTCCGCCTTGCGGTCAACGCCAAGCTCAGCCCGAACAACTACCTCGTCGCGGCACAGGGCCAGGCGAACGGCATCGACTTCCGCACCGTCAACCCGGCGCGCATCCAGGCGGTGAAGGGCGAGTATCGCCTGTCGCCGACCCGGATCGACTTCGGTGGCGCAGGCGGCGGCTCGGCGCGCTTGGCCGGCAGCTATGGCCGCGGCACGAACGCGCAGGTCCGGCTCGATCGCCTCGACCTGTCGACGCTCTCCGCTCTCGTCCCGAACCTCGGCATCGGCGGCAAGGCGACCGGCAGCCTCGACTTCGCGCAGTCGAACTCGGCTGCACTGCCGACCGCAGACGCACGCGTGACCGTCACCAACTTCACGCGCTCGGGTCTCGCTGCCGTCTCCGACCCCGTCGACATCGTGTTCGCCGGGACGCTCGGCGGCGACGGTGCGACCGGCCGTGCGCTGGTCCGTCGCGGGACGTCGGTCATCGGCCGGATGGTCGCGAACCTGCGACCGCTACCGGCGGGCAGTGGCTCCTGGAGCACGCGCCTGATGGCCGCGCCGCTGTCGGGTGGGATCCGCTACAACGGCCCGTCCGCGGTGCTGTTCAGCTTTGCCGCGATCCCGAACCAGCAGCTGTCGGGGCCGATTGCGGTCGCCGCCGACTTCTCCGGGCGCCTATCCGCACCACAGTTGAACGGTGTCGTCCGCGCCGACAACCTGACCTACGACAACGAGACCTATGGCACGCGTCTGTCGCAGATGCGGATCGCCGGGCGGTTCTCGAACACCGACCTCCAACTGACGCAGCTGACTGCGAAGGCCGGCGACGGCACCGTGCAGGCGCAAGGCTCGATCGGGTTTGCGGCGGACAGTGGCTTCCCAATCGATCTGCGCGCGACGCTGAATAATGCGCAGCTTGCCAAGAGCGACGCGATCAGCGCCACGACGACGGGTACGGTGCACCTGACCAACGGACGCAACGGCGGCCTGATCCAAGGCGATCTGCAGATTCCCGAGGCGCGCTACCAGATCATCCGCCAGGGCCAGGCTGAGGTGCCCGAACTGACCGGTGTCCGCCGGAAGAGCGACATCCGGACGCCAGTCTCGACCGATCGCTCGGACGTCCCTGCGATCGGCAAGTTCAAGCTCGACCTTCGCGTTCGTGCGCCGAACCAGCTGTTCGTTTCGGGCATGGGCCTCGAGTCCGAATGGGAGATGGACATGCACATCGGCGGCACGTCTGCCGCACCGATCGTGACCGGCGGCATGGATGTGGTCCGCGGCACCTATTCGTTCTCGGGCAAGCGGTTCGAGGTGAACAAGGGCCAGATCCGCTTCCGCGGCGGCGCGCTGACCGATCCGGATATCAATATCCAGGCGACCACCACGACCAGCGACATCACCGTCGTCATCAACGTCACCGGGACCGGCCAGAAGCCGCAGATCGCGTTCACGTCGACCCCGGTTCTGCCGCAGGACGAAGTACTCAGCCGCCTGTTGTTCGGGTCGAGCCCGGCCAATCTGTCGGCGACCGAGGCGATCCAGCTGGCGTCCGCGCTGAACTCGCTGCGTGGGTCGGGCGGCGGCGGTCTGAACCCGCTTGGCAAGCTCCGTTCGGCGACCGGGTTCGACCGGTTGCGCGTGCTCGGCGCCGATCAGGCGACCGGCCGCGGGACGAGCCTTGCTGCGGGCAAGTACATCACGAAGAACATTTATGTTGAGATCGTGACCGACGCGAAGGGCTTCACCTCGACCCAGCTCGAGATCGCGCTGACCAAGGCGCTCAGCCTGTTGTCGGCCGCGGGATCGAGCGGCGGGCAGAGCGCGAGCGTGAAATATACGAAGGACTATTGAGTAAAGATCACAACAGGATAGGTTCGGTTATGAAACCTACGGCGTAACGCCGGGGCGCGAGGATGCAGCATGACCGAACATGTCGACGTGATCGTAGTGGGCGCCGGCATTTCCGGGATCGGCACCGGCTACCACCTGCAGACGCGTTGCCCCGACCGCAGTTACATGATCCTTGAGGGCCGGCAGTCGATGGGCGGGACGTGGGACCTGTTCCGCTATCCCGGCATCCGCTCCGACTCGGACATGCACACGCTGGGGTTCGTTTTCCACCCCTGGACGGCGGCCAAGTCGATCGCCGACGGCCCTTCGATCCGCGCGTATGTCGAGGAAACGGCGCAAGCGTACGGCATCGACCGAAAGATCCGCTACGGCCACCACGTAAAGTCCGCTGCGTGGTCGACCGAGGACGCGCGCTGGACCGTCGAAGCAACCGGCCCCGACGGTCCGGTAACGTTGACCTGCAACTTCCTCTCGATGTGCGCGGGCTATTACAATTACGCCAAGGCCTATTCCCCCGAGTTCAAGGGCACGGACAGCTTTGCCGGGCAGATCGTCCATCCGCAATTTTGGCCTGAGGACCTCGACTATAGCGGCAAGCGAGTCGTCGTGATCGGCAGCGGCGCGACCGCCGTGACGCTGGTTCCGTCGATGGCGAAGACCGCGGCGCACGTGACGATGCTCCAGCGCTCGCCTACCTATATCGTCGCACGGCCGGGTGAGGACGGCGTGGCGAACTGGCTGCGGGGCAAGTTGCCGGCAAAGGCGGCCTACGGCATCACGCGGTGGAAGAACGTGCTAATGGGTATGTTCTTCTACCGGATGGCACGGAAGAAGCCCGCGGTCGTGAAGGAGCGGATGATCGGCATGGTCCGCGACCATCTCGGCCCGGACTACGACGTCGCGACACACTTCACCCCGCGCTACAATCCGTGGGACCAGCGCGTCTGCCTGGTGCCGGACGGCGACCTGTTCACGGCGATCAACGCTGGCACCGCCTCGATCGTCACCGACACGATCGCGAGCATCACGCCCGAGGGCATCCACCTCGATTCGGGCAAGGACCTGCCCGCCGACGTGATCGTCACCGCGACGGGCCTTGAGCTTCAGTTGATGAGCGGGGTCGTGTTCAGCCTCGACGACAAGCCGATCGAACTCGCCGGCCGGCTACAGTACAAGGGCATGATGTTCGACGGCGTGCCGAACCTGTCCTCGACCTTCGGTTACACCAACGCGTCGTGGACTTTGAAGGCGGATCTGACGGCGATCTACATGTGTCGCCTGTTGAACACGATGAAGAAGCGCGGCCTGCGTCAGGCGACGCCGTTCAATGACGATCCGACGATGAAGAGCGAGTCGTTCCTCGATTTCACATCGGGGTACGTGCAGCGCGCCGCTGCGGCTTTACCGACGCAGGGGGAGCGCAAGCCGTGGAAGTTGAACCAGAATTACGCGCTGGACGTGCTCGCGCTAAAGTTCGGCTCGATCGATGATGCGATGCGGTTCTCGAACCCGGTGCAGGCTCCGGTGCGGCGGGAGGACGTTACCGCCTAAGGGTATCGTCTTGAGTCCCGACTAGCAGTCGGGGCATCCAGGATCGGCGCGGGGTTTGCCTAAGCAGGTTCACGCTTCGCCGATGGGAAGACTATAAAGCAAAATCAGCGCGTAGCGGGCGGGCAGTTGCGCCGAAGTGCCTCGGTCCAGACAGCAGCCACTTTAAAGTGTCGGCCCGAACACCGAGGCGCGCCCTTATTCGACGCCTCCGCAATGTTCGAGCCGACCGGCATTCACCAGGGGCGAATGCCTTCGCCGTAAACGAGCGCGATAATGAGCTTCAGCATGTTTTGCTCCCTAATTGGCACCGAGAAGGTGCCGGTCCCGAATATCGGTTAATGAAGCGTTAAACAATAACATTTGTAATTTGTTAACCATCTTCTTGGCGTCCGGGCGTGCTAAGTGCTTAAGGGTATATTTATGCGTCCGAGCTATTCGGGTTGGGATGAGCCACATTCCGCACGGTCAGGTCGTAGGCAGCCCGCATTTAGGGGGCATTCGGCTGTTGGACGCCGACCTGTCGATAAAGCGCACGCGGGATGCGATATGCCAGGCTTCACAAGGTTCTTGGCGGTTTCTCGTGCTTGCCGAGGTTGCGAATTTCGCGGTGTTGCGGCGTCATCTCGGACGATCGAGGGCGGACACCGTGATAGTCGATGTCGCGGCGCGGATCGCCGATACGCTGCCCGACGCCAGGGTCATGGTCGCGGGACGCGACACGGCGGAAATCGTCTTCGAGAGCGAGGCACGGCTAGCCTTGGACGTTGCGATCGCCGCGCTGGAAATCGCGTTCGAGGACCCGTTCGACATCGACGGTGAGTCGTATGTGATCCATATCCAGTTGGGGGCTGCCGCCGCCTCGGCGCATCGCGACGAGGTCCTGCTCATAGAAGAGGCCGAGCACGCGTTGCGCGAAGCCCGGGCCGAACGAATCACGATCGCGCGAGACGTAACCGGCAACCCGGCGGCAATGGATCGTGCCGAGCTATCGCTGGACCTGACGCGTGCGATCGAAAAGGAGGAACTGTTCCTCCAATACCAGCCAAAGGTTCATCTCCGTCGCCAGGAGGTCACGAGCGTCGAGGCGCTGGTCCGCTGGAACCACCCGACACGCGGGCTCGTGCTGCCCAACGACTTCATTCCTCTGGCCGAGGAGTCGCGGGATATCGTCGCACTCACGTTGTGGACGATTCGCCGTTCGATTGCCGATCAGAAGGCACTGGCTGCCAGTGGTCACGACCTCCGGATTTTCATCAACATCGCGGGGGCATTGCTCGCCGACAAGCGTTTCGTTCGTCGCGCCTGCGAGTTGGTTCAGGCTAGCGGGGCGCAACTCGGGTTTGAGATCACGGAGACGTCGGTCATCCGTGACCCGGAAAGCGCGATCGCGAACCTCAAGATATTCGCGGATATCGGGATCGTAATCGCGATCGACGATTACGGCGCCGGCTTGTCGTCGCTGGCGTATCTGAAGCAGTTGCCGGCACGCGAACTGAAGATCGACAAGCTTTTCGTGACGCAACTCACGAGTTCGAATCGCGACCCGCTGATCGTCCGCTCGACGATCGACCTCGCGCACGCGCTCGAGATGGAGGTGGTCGCAGAGGGTGTCGAGACCCAGGCGGCGATGGCACTGTTGTCGGTGATGGGCTGCGACATGATCCAGGGCTTCCTCATTAGCCGACCGATCAACCTCGATGCGCTGATCCACTTTCTCGATGACGGAAAGTATCAGGCTTTGGCAGCCGATATGCGCGCGCCGTTCAATCGGCTCGCGACCGTCTGGAAGCGCGCCTGATCGCAATGGCCCAGCGCTGGATCGTAGCGGCCGCCGCCGTAGCCCTGACGTTCATCGGCCCAGCCGTGTCCGCGCAACCGGCTATCGTCCAGGCAGAGGACGTTGCTGCCGACCGATACGAGACGACGGTTGCGGATGCCAATGCGACGATGCTGGTCGATCCGGCCAAGGCGTTGCCCAAAGCGATCGTCGCCGAACGCCTTGGTGCACAAATCGCCGACGAGAAAGCTCGCGGCATCGCGATCGCCACCGCGCAATGGCTGCAAGGCGAGGCGTATCTCCGGATCAATACTCCCGACAAGGCGGATGTGCTTATCCGGGGGGCACTTGCGGCGGTGAAACGGTATCAGCCAAAGTCGAAGCTTCATGCCGACCTGCTCATATCGATGGGGTGGCTCGACAGCTATCAGGGCCATGTCGGCAATGCTCTGATCGACTATCAACTGGCATTCGGTATCTACCGAAAGCTAGGCGATGCCCGGGGACAGTCGCGGGCGCTGGTCTTTATAGCGTTGCTCTACACGCAGGCTAAGGACCCTGAGACGTCCGATCGCTATTATCAGCAGGCGCTCGATATCTATCGGGGGGACGTCAATATCGCCGTCTCGGTTTACAACAACCGTGCCTTGGTGTTCGCCGAGGACAAACAATACAAGAAGGCCGCGGAGCAGTTCAAGAACGCGCTCGATCTCGCGAAGCAGCTTAACAGCAGGAACCTGCTCGAGCTGATCTATATGAACATCGCGCGCGTGCAGCTCGAACTTGGCAACCTGACGCTTGCGGACCGGGCGATCGCGAACGGGCGGGCGATGGCCGATCCCAGTGACCCGAGTCTCGCAGGGCGCCTGACTGCAACGGCAGCGCAGGCGGCGTTGCAACATGGTGACCTGCCACGCGCTAATCGATTGATCGAAAGCGCGTTGGTCGGGATTGATCCAAAAACCACGGGCATTTCGTACCGCGATTTTCATCAGACCGCGTACAATGTCTTCACGGCAACGGGCGACACCACTTCGGCGCTGGTGCATCTGCAAGCTCTCAAGCGCCTTGACGACGCTGGCACCAAGCTCGCCACCGACACGAAGACTGCGCTGATGGCGGCGCGGTTCGACTTCGCCAATCAGGAGTTGAGGATCAGCCAGCTCAAGGCCAGCGAATTGCAGCGCAGCATCGCGTTCGAGCGCACGCAGGCGCGGACTCAGCGGAATATCTTCATCGCGACGGGCGCGGCGGTCGCGGTCGTCATCGTTCTGCTGGCGATCGGGCTGGTTACGATCCGTCGCAGCCGGGATCAGGTACGTGCTGCCAACGACGACCTTGCGACGACGAACAGCGCATTGGGTAAGGCGCTGGCCGCCAAGACCGAGTTCCTGGCCACGACCAGTCACGAGATCCGGACGCCGCTGAACGGTATTCTGGGCATGACTCAGGTGATGCTGGCGGACCCGACGCTTCCGGCGGACATGCGCGACCGGCTTGGCGTGGTGCATGGCGCCGGGATCACGATGCGGGCGCTCGTCAACGACATCCTGGACGTCGCCAAGATGGAAACCGGCAACCTGACGATCGAGGCGGCTCCGTTCGACGTCTGCGCAACGGTGACGGACGCTGCGCGGATGTGGGAAGAGCAGGCGCGCGCGAAAGGCCTTTCCTTTGCCGTCGATGTCGGCGGTTGCCCTGCGATGATCATGGGCGACGCCGCACGGGTTCGACAGATCGTCTTCAATCTCCTGTCGAACGCGCTGAAGTTCACCAAGACGGGCCATGTCGCACTGAGCATCGAGGTCGGCGACGACGACCGGTTGCGCGTTGGCGTCACCGATTCCGGCATCGGTATTCCCGCCGACAAGATCGAGGAGATCTTCGAATCGTTCCGTCAAGCCGATGCCGGGACGACACGACAATTCGGTGGCACTGGCTTGGGACTGTCGATCTGTCGCAATCTGGCGCGGGCCATGGGCGGTGACGTGTCCGTCAACAGCATCGTGGGGCAGGGGGCGACCTTCACGCTCGTCCTGCCGCTTGTCCGGGCCGACACGAAGGCGGTCGAGATCGTCGAAACGGATACGCGACCGGGCACGCTGATCGTCGATCGCAATCCGATCACGCGCAGCATGTTCAAGACTTTGCTCGCGCCTTACGGCGGCCCGATCGCCTTCGCGGCGTCGGTCGACGAAGCGGTCATGCGTCTTGCCAATGGGGACGTCGCGCGCGTGCTGATCGACGATGCGACGGTGCGCGCGAGCGACAACGCGCTGGGCGGACTGTCGCGGATTGCCGAGGCGGCGTATATCTCGGGCGCCGAGACGACGTTGCTATGGCCTGTCGCCGCAGAGAAGGAGCGCGAGGAACTGCTGCGTACGGGGATCACGCGGGTCGTTGCGAAGCCGGTGAGCGGGGGTGCGCTGATTGCGATCATGTTCGATGGATCGGTATCTGCCAACGGCGTGAATCCGGACCTTGTATCGCATGCTGCATGAGGCGTAGAGGCCTGCATATGGCCACGACATATCCTCCTTTGATCTATGTTAAGTGGGGATTGCGGTGAACGTTTTGTTCATCGAGGACGACCGGATGAACCGTCGTGTCGTCAAGGATATGCTCGACGTTGCCGGCGTATCGATGGTCGAGGCGGAGAGTGCGGAACGCGGTCTCGAAATCCTCGATGAACAGGAGTTCGCGATGATCCTCGTCGATCTGCGGATGCCGGGCATGGATGGTATCACCGCGATCGAACATATTCGTGCCCGGCAGGACGCCAAAGCCAAGGTGCCGATCATTGTCGTTACCGCGGATATCGCGCCCGATCTGCGGGAGCGCTGTATAACGGCGGGTGCGGACGACGTTATTTTCAAGCCGGTCGCGATGGATTCGCTGTTCGACGCGATGGGTATGATCTTGGCACGGGGCGCCGACGGCGACGGCCTGATCGTCTAGGCGTCGCTCTGGTCGTGGCGCCCTAGCGCCGCGCCGAGCGATGCAGTCGCGCTGCCGCGTCTCGCTGGCTTGGGCTGAGACGGGTCTGGCGACCAGCCGGTCAGGAACACGATCTGGAATGTCTCGTGCGTCCGGCCACGATCGTCGGATGCGCTAGCGAAGGCAGCGGCGGTCCGTCCCACCGTCGCCGACACGAGAGGCTGGCGCTCGGCCAGGATATTACCCGCCCCCATTCCGCGCAGATCACCGAACAGCCGGCCGAGATCGCGGTACCCGACGTCGAGCGTCTCCACATCGGCCACGGGTAGAGCAAACCCCGCGCGCATCAGCAGGTCGCCGGCAGATCGTACGTCGATCTGTGGGTGGAGACGCGCGGCGGGCCGCTCGCTTTCCGCGGACCTCAGTGCGCTGCGCAGTGCCGGCAAACTTCCCGCACCGACGAACGCGCCGAGAAACAGGCCGTCAGGACGCAGCACGCGGCGGATCAGCGTCAACGCGCCGGGCAAGTCGTTGACCTGATCGAGTACGCCAGCGCTCACCACGAGATCGAACGAGGCGTCGGCGAAGGGGAGGCGATCCTCGTCTGCCTGCACGCCGCCCGGCTTGGCGGCAAACGCGAACCCCGCATCGCAGCGTGCCACGCGAGCACCCGGCGGGGGGGTGAAGGCGCCGTCGAAACAGCCGAGATCGAGGATGTCGGTAAAGTCTCGCGTCACCGCATCCAGCCGCTCGGCGATCCCGTCGAGCATTGTTGCCCGCAGGAAGTCGTGCTCGGCATAGCCCGGCGCGGCGCGGTTCCGGCGAACACGGCGCGCGGCGCGGTCGAAGATCTCGGGGGCGGAGTTTTCTGAAACGATATCGGACACGTCTTCGCTTGTGCCGTGGTCGCTCGCCTCCGACAAGGGCTGGCACTCATGGGGGGCTGGATGACAATACTCGCCCCGTTCCGCTTCATCGCCGGGATCGCCTTGCCGCCGCGGTTCGCCGGTTGCGGCACCCCGGTTGCCGAGGATCACCGGTTCTGCTCGATCTGCTGGACCGGATTGCGGTTCCTGGGGCCGCCCTGGTGCGCCGGCTGCAACCTGCCCTTCGCATTCGACCGCGGCCACGATGCACGGTGTGCGGCATGCCTCGCGGATCTGCCGCGTCATGCCGGCGTCCGTGCTGCCGTCGCGTACGGTCCGATCGCGCGGACGCTGGCGCTGCGCCTGAAATATGGCGGTCGTATCGCCTTTGCGGAAACCATGGCCCGACAGATGCGGCGCTTGCTACCGGACGAGGTCGACTTGCTGGTGCCGGTCCCGCTGCACCGCTGGCGAATATGGTCGCGCGGCTTCAACCAGGCGGCGTTGATCGCCGACGCCATCGCGAAGCTGTCGGGGGTAGGGCACGATCGCACCGTCCTGACGCGGCCCCGGCGGACAACCCTGTTGCGCGGGCTCGGCGGACGACAGCGAGAAAAGGCGGTGTCGGGCGCGTTCGCGGTCCCCGCGCGCGATCGCGTGCGGGGCAAAGCGATCGTGCTGGTCGACGACGTCTACACCAGTGGCGCTACCGCCGAGGCATGTACGCGAGCGTTGCTCAAGGCGGGCGCGCGATCGGTCGTGATCCTGTGCTGGGCGCGGGTCTTGCCGGCGTCGGACGATTGACAACGGCAAACCGAGACCACATTTCCGCTGCATGGCTAAAGTCGAAATCTACACCAAGGCGTTCTGTCCGTATTGCACGCGCGCGCTGAAGCTCCTCGCATCGAAGGGGGTCGAGCCCGAGCAGTTCGACGTCACGATGGGGGGCCCGAAAAAGGCCGAGATGGTCGAGCGGTCGGGCGGTCGCATGACCATGCCGCAGGTCTTCATCGACGGTAAGCATATCGGCGGATCGGACGATCTGGCCGCGCTCGATGCGAAGGGCGGCCTCGACGCACTTCTCGCCTGATGGCGAAGATCGGCGTCCTCCAGATGACGAGCGGGATCGATCCCGCCGTCAACGCCGCGACGCTGGTCGAAGCGATCCGTGACGCGGGAAAGGCCGGCGCGGCGGTCTTGTTTACGCCTGAAATGTCCGGGCTGATCGATCGCGATCGGTCTCGTGGCGCGTCTTCCATTGTCGCCGAGGATACGGATCCGGTGCTCGCTGCCGTGCGTGCTGCGGCCGCCGATGCCGGTGTCTGGGTTCATCTGGGATCGCTTGCCGTGCGGCGGCCCGACGGCAAGTTCGCCAATCGCGGGTTCGTCATCGACGCGGCCGGGACGATCCGGGTGCGCTACGATAAGATCCACCTGTTCGACGTCGACCTCCCGACCGGCGAGAGCTGGCGTGAGTCCGCCGCCTACGCCGGTGGCGACGCGGCGATCGTCGTCGATACGCCGGCAGGACGCCTTGGCCCGTCGATCTGCTACGATGTGCGGTTCGCGGATCTCTATCGTGCGCTCAGCGATGCAGGCGCGACGATCCTCTCGGTTCCGGCTGCCTTCACGCGCCCGACCGGCGCCGCGCACTGGCATATCCTGCTGCGCGCGCGGGCGATCGAGGCGGGCGCATTCGTCGTCGCAGCCGCGCAGACGGGCGTTCATGCGGACGGACGCGAGACCTATGGTCACTCGCTGGTCGTCGATCCATGGGGTGACGTGATCCTCGACATGGGCGGGACGGCAGGGCTTGCCTTCGCCGAGATCGATCCCGCTCGCGTAGAGCAGGTCCGGTCGCGCATTCCGGTGATCGCCCATCGTCGCGCGATTCCCGCCGTTACCAGCCTGTCGTGATCGTCTTCGACCTCAGATGCGGCGGCGGGCACGTTTTCGAGGCATGGTTCGGATCGAGCGACGCGTATGAGAGCCAGCGCAAGGCGGGGCAGGTGCAATGCCCGGTCTGCAACGATGGCGATGTCACCAAGGCGGTCATGGCGCCCGCGATTCCGTCGAAGAGCAACTCCAAGCCCTCTCCGCCGAGCCCGGAGGCGTTGAAGGCCGCGATGAAGATGCTTGCCGCGCGACAGGCCAAAGCGCTCGAATCGTCGGAATGGGTCGGCACCGCCTTCGCCGACCGCGCCCGGGCGATGCATTTCGGCGAAGAGAAGCAGGCGACGATCCACGGTCAGGCTAGTCTCGCCGAAGCGAAGGCACTGGTCAAAGAGGGCGTGCCGGTCGCGCCGCTGCCGCTACCCGTCGTGCCGCCCGAAAAGACCAACTGAGCCGCGTTCAGGCCCGAGTTCAGGCAGCGCGTGGCGGAAGAGGTGGGATTCGAACCCACGGATGAGTTACCCCATCGCTGGTTTTCAAGACCAGTTCCTTAAACCACTCGGACACTCTTCCACGCCGTGACCCGGCGAGCCGGGACGACGGCGTCTAAGCGGAGAGCGTCGCGATCGCAACCACCGCGATGTGCCGATTTGGTATGTGGGCGCAGGCGCGCGTGCGATTGCGCAGGAGGCAGAGCGTCGGCTAGGCCCGATCCATGGACCTCGACGCGATCTCGCAGCATTTCTTCGGCACGACCGACATCGATACGCTCAGCCCCGAAGCGCTGGAGGCGGGACGCGAGCGCGTGTCGATCGCGTTCGGGACCGAGCGGGAGGCGGGGCGGCGGTTTGCGCTCTGGGCGGTCCTGCGTGCGACCGGAGTGGCGCCCGCGCCGCACGTCGCGTTCAAGGATGCGCGCGAGATCCGCGCCGCCGAAACCTATGCCGCGGCGATCGGGTTCGCCGAACGATCCGACGACTGAAGCGATGATCAGGCGGCGCGGCGATCCAACAGCGCGCGGTCGATCCGGCGGATGAGGTCGGCGATCTGCGGCCGATCATAGCTCGCGGTCAGATCGTGACGGCTCGGCGACGCGCACATCCGCTTGCCGACCAGCGCGAAGATATCCTGTTTATGTGCCATCGATCTGCTTCCCTTCCGATTCCGCCGTTATGCCGGGCAAGCGTTAACCAAAGGTTCGGGACGGATTCGGATGCGGTTAACCATTGTCGGCGGCGATTCACGCAACGCTCGCGGCGGTCCGGCGTTCTAGTCGCACAGCGGCCGTATCGCACGGTTCGCAGCGCGCGGGGATCGATCCACTGACCAGACTATCGCCGGCACAATCGCCCGTTCATCCAAAGGGTTGGACCGTCCTGGAAAGCGTTCGCGCGCTTGCGGCGGACTGGGATCGCAGCAACGGCGAGGAGTCGTTTCCGGCCGACCGCGTCGCCGCGCTGCACGAAGCGGGGGCGCTAGCCGAATTCATCGACGTATCGACACCGGCACGGACCGATGCGCTGGTCGACGTGTTGCGGGCGATCGGCGGCGCGGACTTGAGTCTTGGCCGCGTATTCGAGGGGCATGTGAACGCGGCCCAACTCGTTTCCGCCTACGGCGACGATGCGCAGCGGGCAGCCTTGGCGGACGATCTCGCAGCTGGCCGCGTGTTTGGTGTCTGGAATACCGAGCCGACGCCTGGCCTCTCGATCCGGCAGTCCGCGCCCGGCGGCTGGGTGCTCGACGGCCGCAAGAGTTTTGCGACAGGGGCGGGGCATCTCGACCGCATCCTGGTGACCGCGCGCGACGCGACCGGCGGCAAGCAACTCGTACTCGTGCCGATCGCTGGCGAAACCGCACGCGCCGACAATAGCGGGTGGCAGGTCCGCGGGATGCGCGGGACGTGCAGCGGGCTCTTCGATTTCTCCGGCATGCCGATTGGTCCCGAGGGAATGATCGGTGCGCCCGACGTGTACGAGACCGAACCGCGGTTCAGTGCCGGCGCGTGGCGGTTCACCGCGGTGCAGCTCGGCGCGATCGAGGCGCTGGTTAGGCATCTGCGCGATCATCTTGTCGCGACCGGCAAGGGCGACGACGCGATCCAGCGCGCACGGTTCGCGACGTGTCTGACCGAAACGCGCAGCGCAGGGGTCTGGGTTCGGCGCGCTGCACACCTTGCGGAGACGCAGGCGGCGGAGGCGATCCCGTTCGTGCTGATGACGCGGGGTATCGTCGAGGAAGCGGGCTTGAAGACGATGGAGGCGGCGGCGCGCTCGGTCGGCACTGCGTCGTTCTTCGCGGCCAGCCGGATCGACCGGATCACGCGCGATCTCGGGCTGTACTTGCGCCAGCCGGTCCCGGATCAGGCGCGCGACCGGGCGGCGGCGGCGTGGCTAGAGGATGATTGCTGGGGCGACGATCGGTGGTGGTAGCGCCGGGCGGCAATGCCTGGAGCAACCTCACGCGGCGTGCACGGCGGATGACGGCCCAGACGGCTGCGGGGCAGGGGCCTTGGCTCGTACTGGCGCCGCATCCCGATGACGAGACGCTTGGCTGCGGCGCGTTCATCGCCTCGGTAACGGCGGCTGGCGGCCGGGTTCATACGGCGTTCCTGACCGATGGCGCTGGATCGCATCCCGATGCGCCGGGCTGGAGTAGAAAACGGATCGCGGGGCTGAGGCGCGGCGAGGCTCAAGCGGCGTTGAAGGCCCTGGGTGGTGAGCAGGACGCGCTCTATCTCGATTGGCCCGACGCGTCGCCGGCTTCGAAGGGCGATCCGCTGTTCGTGCGCAGCGTCGATCGACTGGCCACGTGGTGCAAAGCTCGCGGCGTCCGCCAGATCGCCGTGACATGGTCCGGCGAACCGCATTGCGACCACGAGGCCGCCGCCGCACTCGCCGGGGCGGTGGCGAGCCGTGCGCATTGCCGTCTCTTCCAGTATGTCGTCTGGGGCTGGACCGTCTCCGACCTGACCAAGCGCCTGCGCGGCGCCCGCGTGCTGTCGATCGCCACGGCATCCGGACGGCCCAGACAGCGTCGCGCGATGGCGTGCCATCGCAGCCAGCGCGGCGGGCGGATCGTCGGCGCGCGCGAGAACTTCCGTCTGCCGAACGCGATGATGCGGCTGATGGACCGGCCGAATACCCTGCTGCTGGAGACTCGCGATGCGCCGTGAACACTCGATCGAACCCGAATATTTCGAGGCGCTCTACAAGGACAAGGGCGACCCCTGGGAGTTCGAGACCAGCCCGTACGAGGCGGCGAAGTACGACGAGACCTTGGCCGCGTTGCCGAAGGAGCGGTTCAAGAGCGCGCTGGAAGTCGGCTGCGCAAACGGCGTCCTGACCGCACGGCTCGGTTCCCGCTGCGACGCGTTGCTCGCGCTCGACGTGTCGGAAACCGCTGTCGCGGCGGCGCGCGCACGGTGCGCGGACCAATCGCATATCCGCATCGAGCAGCGCCGACTTCCCGAAGACGCTCCCGCAGGGACGTTCGACCTGATCCTGCTGTCGGAAGTGGTCTATTACTGGGACAGCGCCGACATCGTCCGGCTGGCAGCGTACGTCCGCTCGGCGGCGGCGTCAGGCGGGTATGTGATGCTGGTCCACTGGATCGGCGAGACCGACTATCCCAAAAGCGGGGACGATGCCGTCGCCGAACTGCACGCCGCGCTCGGTGATCGCGTCACGGTCGTTCGCGGCGATCGGCACGAAGCGTATCGTCTCGACCTCTGGCGACTGGAAGGCGCGCGTTAGGCGGATCAGCGTCTGCGCCTCGCGGATCGCATCGGGCAATGTCGCGAAGCTGAGCTGATCGCCCGGGTTCGCGTAGGCGGGATTTAGCGCCGCCGTCACCGCATACGTCTCGTGCAGCGGCGCATCGACCGGTTGGTCGATCCACCGCGCGACCGCGTCCGCCATGCCACCGGGCGCGCGTCCTGAAATTCTGCACGACGTGAAGACGCGGACGTCGAGCGGGTGCCGAACCTGCCCGCCATGCGCACGAATCCGATCGAACAGCGCGCGGTCCTCGGCAACGGGCGGGGTGGGGGCGCCACCGATCCGGCGGTACATCGCGTGGGTGACCGCGATACTCGCGCCGCCTTCGTAGAAATGACGGGGCCAGGGATCATGGTCTTCGGTCTCGGCGCGCGCGCGGAGATAATCCAGCGCGGTATAATAGCGCCCGAGCTGATCGAGCCGCCGCCGTGCCGCCACGCCGAGGCTCGCACGGTCGGACCGAAGCGTCAGCGCACGGCCGGCCACGGCGTCGTTACCCGCGTCGATATGTGCGACGATCCGCACGATCCAGTCCGCGGAGACGTTCGTGTCCGCGTCGGTCGACAGCAGAAGATCGGTATGACGCGTGAGCAGCGCGGCCCCCGCGTCGAGCGCTAGCCGCCGGGCCCAACCGGCGTGCCGCGCACCCGGCAAAAGCGAAACGGCCGACCATGCGAGCGTCGCATGCGTCGGCCGCCAGTTAGTCAGGATATCGATCGTGCCATCGGTACAGTCGTTCGCCATCGCGACGATGATTACGTTGCCGCCGAAGCGCCCAGCCGCACGATCCAGCGCGTCGAGGCAGCCACGCAAATACTGGTCTTCGTTCTTGACCGGAATGGCGATCGCCACCGCACGCTGAGCGTGTGGTGGCGACGACCTGGGTTTGATCGAAGCGATCAAGCCGCCTCGGGGTTTTCGAACGCTGGCGCGTCCAGATCGACGTTCAGTTCGCGGTCCCAGATACGAAGCTTGCCGAGCGCCTTGAGGAACGCATCGACATCGCCCTTGCCGCCGAGCGCGATCACGCCGTCGTCCATGTCCTCGTCCTCGATGCCGGCCTTCTCCAGAAACGGCTTCGCGTCGGCGTTGAAGCCGATGAACTTGGCATGCCCGAACGCGTCGCTGACAAAGTCCTTCGCCGGCTTGTCCTTGCCGAGCTTCTTCGCACCGTCCGCCGATACGACGATCGCGACGGCATCGTAGAGCACCGACGGCGCGCCATCGATCTTCTGCTTGCCCTCGGCGAGCGTCCCGTCGTCGAGCGTCGCTCCTGCCACCTTCGGCGCGATGATCTCGTACGTGGCCTTCGCCGCGACGATCCCGTCGACCAGTGCCTGCACGATCGCCGCTGGTGCCCCGTCGGTGACGAGGATGCCGAGCTTGCGACCCTCGAAGCTGCCGCTGGTGTTCTTCAAAATGCTGAGTGCATCCGAAGCCGGCAGGTCGGTGCGCGTCTCGACCGCAGCCTTCGCCTTTGGCGGCATCTTCTTGAGGCCGAGGCCGGTCGCAACCGTCTTCGCCAGCTTCTCGTCGATGTTGAGCAGATGCCCGACCATCAGCTCGCGGATATCGACACGCTCGACCTTCGACAGCTCGAACGTCAGCGCATCGCCGATATGCTTCTTCTCGATCTCTGTCTGGCTGATGAAGAACTGCCGCGCTTGGCTGTAGTGATCGGCGAACGTAGCCGAACGCACCTGTGCCTTGCGCCCGGTCTCCTGCGACGGGAAGTGCTTGTAGCCCTTGGATGGGCTCTCGCGCGGACCGTCCCAGCTGTTCGGCTCATAGTTCACGCGACCCTTGGGGTTGCGCATCGCCATGTGACCGTCCTGCTGGTAGTTCTTCACCGGGATCTTCGGCGCATTGATCGGGATATGCGTGAAGTTCGGGCTACCGAGCCGCTTCAGCTGCGTGTCGAGATACGAGAAGTTGCGGCCCTGTAGCAGCGGATCGTTGGTGAAGCCGATCCCCGGCACGATGTTCTGCGTGCAGAACGCGACCTGCTCGGTCTCGGCGAAGAAATTGTCGACCAGACGATCGAGCTTGAAGCTGCCGATGATGCGGACCGGGATCTGTTCCTCAGGAATGATCTTGGTCGAATCAAGCACGTCGAACTCGAAATTGTCGGCGAACTCGTCGTCGAACAACTGCACGCCCAGATCCCACTCGGGGAAGTTGCCCTGGCTGATCGAGTCCCACAGGTCGCGACGATGGAAGTCGGGATCGGCACCGTTGATCTTGACCGCCTCGTTCCAGGCGACCGACTGCAGGCCTAGCTTCGGCTTGAAGTGGAACTTGACGTAAGTGCCCTTGCCCTCGGCATTGATCAGCCGGAACGTGTGAACACCAAAACCCTCGACGAAGCGGAAGCCGCGCGGGATGGTACGATCGGACATGATCCACATGACCATGTGCATCGATTCCGGGGTCAGGCTAATGAAGTCCCAGAAATTGTCATGCGCGGTCTGTGCCTGCGGGAAGCCACGGTCGGGCTCCTGCTTGGCAGCATGGATCAGGTCGGGGAACTTGATCGCATCCTGGATGAAGAACACCGGGATGTTGTTCCCGACAATGTCCCAGTTGCCTTCCTTGGTGTAGAACTTTGCCGAGAAGCCGCGCACGTCGCGGGCGAGATCGGCCGAGCCCTTGTTGCCGGCGACCGTCGAGAAGCGGACGAACATCGGCGTCTGCTCGCCAACTTCCGTCAGCACGCCCGCGCTGGTGAACTCTTCCAGGCTTTCATTCAGTGTGAACGTGCCGTGTGCGCCATAGCCGCGGGCGTGGACGACGCGCTCGGGGATCCGCTCGTGATCGAAGTGGAAGATCTTCTCGCGGAAGTGGAAATCCTCAAGCAGCGTCGGCCCGCGATCGCCGACCTTGAGCGAATTCTGGTCATCGAACACCGGGATGCCCTGCTGCGTCGTCAGCACGTCGCCGTCGCCGCTGGCGATCTGGTGGAGTTCGCCGCCTTCGCCGATCTGCGTCTCGAACTTGGCGCCCTGCGGGGGCGTGCCGGTATCCTTGGCGATGGTCTTGGTCATGTGCCGTCCTCGTAGCTTCTCAGGACCCACAGCGCGCGGGGCGGGCTAAGAGTTGCACCGAAAACGGCCACTTAACGCAGATCAGCAAGATTGCCGGGCGAGGGATAGAAGGCGGGCCGGAGCGCGTTGGGGGCGGGATATTCCCAACCGAAAGACTAGCCATGCATATCGACCTGACGGGCCAGGCCGCGATCGTCACCGGTGCCAGTTCGGGGCTGGGGCGCGCCACTGCGATCGCTTTTGCCGCCGCCGGTGCGCGCGTCGCGGTCAACTACAACAGCAGCGAGGACAAGGCGCGCGAGGTCGTCGAGCGGATCGAGCAGGCCGGTGGCGAGGCGTTCGCCTTCCAGGCCGATACCTCCGACGAAGCCGCGGTCATCCGCCTGTTCGACGAGACGGTCGCGCGGTTCGGCGGGGTCGACGTGGTGTTCGCCAACGCCGGGATGCAGAAGGATGCGGCCTATGCCGACCTGACGCTGGAGGACTGGAAGCGTGTCATCGACGTCAATCTGACCGGCCAGTTCCTAGTCTCGCGCGAAGCCGTAAGGCGCTTTCGCAAACAGGGCGACCGCGGCGTCAGCCGGGCGATCGGCAAGATCCTCTTCATGAGTTCGGTACACGAGGTCATCCCTTGGGCCGGGCACGCCAATTATGCGGCCTCGAAGGGCGGCAGCGGGATGCTGATGCGGACGCTCGCACAGGAGGTGGCGGGCGACCGTATCCGCGTGAACGGCATCGCCCCCGGCGCGATCGCCACCGCGATCAACGCGGATGCGACGGCGGATCAGGGCAAGCTGCTCGAACTGATCCCCTACGGCCGCGTCGGCGATCCCGACGACGTGGCCCGCGCCGCGCTGTTCCTGGCGTCGGATGCGGCGGATTACATCGTCGGGTCCACCCTGACGATCGACGGCGGCATGTCGCTCTACCCCGGCTTCCGCGACAATGGTTGAGTCGGCCACGACGCCGATTGCCGATCACGGCGCGATCGGCAATCTGGAGACGATCGCGCTCGTCGATACGACCGGCTGCATCGATTATCTTTGCTGGCCGTGCCTCGACAGCGCGACGGTGTTCGCGCGCCTGCTCGATATCGACAAGGGCGGGCACTTCGCGATCGAACCGGATCTGCCTGACGCGCGCGTCGTGCAGATGTATCTGCCCGAGACCAACATCCTGATGACCCGCTGGATGGGCGAGCAGGCGAGCATCGACCTCGTCGACCTGATGCCGGTGGGGAACGCGGACGAGGACGTGCCGTCGCGGCTGGTCCGCCGGATCTCGTGCACGCGCGGCGAGGCGACGATCCGCATCCGCTGTGCGCCACGGTTCGATTACGGGACCGAAGGACGAACCGCCTCGGTCACGGGTCGTGAGGCGGAGGTATCGCGTGGCAAGTTCGACCACGAATGCGGGCTCGCGCTGGCGTTGCATGCCAAGGCATCGCTGGTCGCCGATGGCTGCGACCTGACCGCGGAGATCGTGCTGGCAGAGGGCGACACCGTTTCGCTGGTGCTCAGCAACCCGGACGACGTGTCGCTCGATGCCAAGGCACTCGACGCGGTCGTCGAGAAGGACATCGCCTATTGGCGCAAGTGGAGCCGCCAGTCGCTGTACCGCGGACGCTGGCGCGAGACCGTCGAGCGTTCGGCGATGCTGCTCAAGCTCCTGACCTCGCGCAAGCATGGCTCGATCGCGGCAGCGGCGACGTTCGGCCTGCCCGAGGCGCCCGGCGGCGTTCGCAACTGGGATTACCGAGCGACCTGGATCCGCGATTCGTCGTTCACCGTCTACGCGCTGCTGCGGCTCGGCTTCCAGGACGAGGCGGTCGGCTTCATGCACTGGGCGATGGACCGCGCGCAGTCTTGTTCGAAGGGGCATCTCGGCGTGATGTACGCGCTCGACGGCGGTGAGGTCGCGTCCGAACGCAAGCTCGATCTCGCCGGGTTCGAAGGCGCATCGCCGATCGTCGTCGGCAACGACGCCAATGGGCAGACGCAACACGACATCTACGGTGCGCTGCTCGATGCGACCTATCTCGGCAGCAAATACGGCGAGCCGCTCGCGCACGATTCCTGGCAGGCGATCATTCGCGTCGTGGATCACGTCTGCGATACATGGCGCGATCCGGACTCGGGCATCTGGGAAGTGCGCGGGCCGGACAAGGAATACCTCCACTCGCGATTGATGAATTGGGTCGCGGTCGATCGCGCCGTTCGCCTGGCGCAGAAACGCTCGCTCCCCGCGCCGCTGGTCCGCTGGTCGGAAACGCGCACCGAGATCAGCGACGATATCTGGGCGAATTTCTGGAACGACGATCTTGGCCGCTTCGTCCGCGCGAAAGGGGATACGCCTGAGGACAAGGCGGTCGACGGCGCGTTGCTGATGATGCCGCTGGTCCGCTTCATCGGCCCGACCGATCCAAAATGGCTGGCGACATTGAAAGCGATCGGCGACGATCTGTCCGACGACGGGCAGGTCTATCGCTACAAGATCGACGACGGCCTGCCGGGGCAGGAGGGGACGTTCGTCGCCTGTTCGTTCTGGTACGTCGAATGTCTGGCAAGGGCAGGTCGGCTCGACGAGGCACGGTTCAACTTCGAGAAACTGCTCGCGCATGGCAATCATCTCGGCCTGTTCGCGGAAGAGATCGCGCAGGACGGGACGTTCCTCGGCAACTTCCCGCAAGCGTTCAGCCACCTCGCGCTGATCAGCGCCGCCTTCTACCTCGACCGCGCACTGAACGATGGCGGGCCGAGGGCATGGGCCTGAGGAAACTCCAGGCGTCTGAACGGGTTACGCTATCCGACACTTTGAGGAATACGCCATGAATCTCGATATCGCAGGCAAGATCGCACTCGTCACCGGCGCCGACAGCGGAATGGGCAAGGAGACCGCCCGGATGCTGTTGCAGGAGGGCGTCCGCGTCGCGATCACCGACCAGCCCGGCGGCGATCTCGCCAAGAGCATCGAGGATCTGAAGTCGCTTGGCGAGGTGATCGCGGTCGAAGCGGACTTGACCAGGCTCGACGACGTCAAGACGCTCTTTGCCAAGGTCCGCGAGCAGCTCGGCGATCCGGACATTCTCGTCAACTGCGCGGGCGTGACTGGCGCGACCGGCGACTTCCTTGAGGTTGACGATGAAGGCTGGCACTCGACGCTGAACATCAACCTGATGGGCGCGGTGCGTGTCTGCCGCGAGGCGATCCCGGCGATGCGCGCCGCGAAATGGGGTCGCATCGTGCTGATGAGCTCGGAGGATGCGGTGCAGCCCTATGTCGACGAGCTCGCGTATTGCGCGTCGAAGGCGGGCATCTCCAGCCTGTCGAAGGGGCTGTCCAAGGCGTATGGCTGCGATAACGTGCTGGTGAACACCGTGTCGCCCGCGTTCATCGCGACGCCGATGACCGACAAGATGATGCAGAAGCGCGCCGACGAGAAGGGCATGAGCTTCGACGAGGCGATCGAGACATTCCTGGAGCAAGAACGCCCCGGCATGACGCTCAAGCGTCGCGGCAAGGCGGACGAGGTGGCGTCGGCGATCCTGTTCCTGTGCTCGGAGCGCGCGAGCTTCATCAACGGCGCGGACATCCGCGTGGACTCCGGCTCGGTAATGACCGTCGCCGGCTGACAAACTGCCAAAAATAGCATTGTTCCCCCGCAAAGGCGGGGGCCCAGGATCTCAGGCGGTACCGTTCGTAACCCTGGACCCCCGCCTCCGCGGGGGAACGGGAAAGTGGCGGGGCGGGCCGCTCTCAATCTTACCCCTTGGAAGCTTACCCCTCGAACAAATCCTTAAACTGCCGCGGTTGCGACCGCAGATACTGCTTCGGCGCCTTCACCTTGCCCCCGAGATGCGCCGCCGCATGCCAAGGCCAGCGCGGATCATACAGGATCGTCCGAGCCAGCGCGATCATGTCCGCATCGCCCGTTCCGATAATCGCCTCGGCCTGCTCGAAATCGGTGATCAGCCCGACCGCGACGACCGGGATCGACACCGCCTGCTTCACCGCCCGCGCCAGCGGCACCTGATAGCTCGGCCCGACCGGAATCTGCTGCGCCGGCGAATTCCCGCCGCTCGATACGTGGATCGCGCTGCACCCCCGTGCCTCCAGGGCCTTGGCGAACGCCACGGTCTGCTCCGAATCCCAGCCGCCCTCGACCCAGTCCGTGCCCGACACGCGCATCGTCACCGCCCGATCGGCCGGAAACGCAGCGCGGACCGCATCGAACACTTCGAGCGGGAAGCGCATCCGGTTCTCGAGGCTGCCGCCATAGTCGTCCTCACGCCGGTTCGACAGCGGCGACAGGAACTCGTGCAGCAGGTACCCGTGCGCACCGTGCAACTGGATCACGTCGATCCCGAGCCGTGCCGCGCGCACCGTCGCGGCGACGAACGCATCGCGCACCTTCGCCAGCCCCTCACGGTCGAGCGCGACCGGGTCGTTCTCCTCGGGCAGGAACGACACGGCAGACGGCGCCTCGGTCTGCCACCCGTTCGGCGCGCCCGGCGCGATCTGGAGCCCGCCCTTCCAAGGCACCTCGCACGACGCTTTCCGCCCGGCATGTGCAAGCTGGATCGCGATCGGCATGTCGGACCAGCGCCGCATGCTCTCGATCACGCCCGCCATCGCCGCCTCGGTCGGGTCGTCGTACAGTCCGACGTCGCCGTAGGTGATCCGCCCTTCCGGCAGCACCGCACTCGCCTCGATCGTCAACAATGCCGCGCCGGACAGTGCCAGCTGTCCCAGATGGATCTGGTGCCAGTCGTTCATGCAGCCATTGACCGCCGAATACTGGCACATCGGCGCGATCACGATGCGGTTCGCGAGCGTCAGATTGCCGACCGTAAGCGGCTCGAACAGCTTCGGGCCGCTCATGCGAGGATCAGCCGGAGAGTGGAAGGAATGCGCATGATGGCCCCTTGATACCTGGAAGGATGCGGCGAAAACTCGCCACGTTGTGCGGAACATAGGAAGCCGCGAGCGGGTTTCACGCCAAGGAATGCTGCACCGCGATAAACTCGCGCCTGTAGCGAGACGATACGCACGAAAAGGGTCTTCGCATTGCATCTACTGCCCGACACGCTCGACGCCGGCTCGGCCTATCCCCTCGGCGCGTCGTTCGACGGCCTTGGCGTCAACTTCGCGGTCTATTCCGCCAATGCCGAGAAGATCGAGCTGTGCGTCTATGACGAGACCGGCCGCCGCGAGCTGAAGCGCTATCCGCTGCCTGAATGGACCGACGAAGTCTGGCACGGCTACCTCCCCGACGCACAGCCGGGGCTCGTCTACGGCTACCGCGCGCACGGTCGGTACGCGCCGGAGGAGGGCCACCGCTTCAACCCGAACAAGCTGCTGCTCGATCCGTACGCCAAGCAGATGATCGGCGAACTCCGCTGGACCGACGCGATGTACGGCTATCAGGTCAAGTCGCCGCGCGCCGACCTGAGCTTCGATCGCCGCGACAATTCCCTGACGATGCCGAAGGGCGTCGTGACCGACAGCCATTTCGACTGGTCGCGCGACGTGCGCCCGAACACGCCCTGGTCCGAGACGGTCATCTACGAGGCGCATACCAAGGGCCTGACCAAGCTGTTCGAGGAGGTCCAGCCCTCCGAACGCGGCACCTTCGCGGCGCTGGGCAACCCCAAGGTCATCGATCACCTCAAGCGCCTCGGCGTCACCGCGATCGAGCTGCTGCCGATCCACACCTACATCCAGGACCGTTTCCTCCAGGAAAAGGGCCTGCGCAACTACTGGGGCTACAACACCCTCAACTTCTTCACGCCGGAGCGCTCGTTCTTCGCGACCGACAGCCACGACGAACTCCGCCGCTCGATCCGCCGCCTCCACGCGGCCGGGATCGAGGTGATCCTCGACGTCGTCTACAACCACACCTGCGAAGGCTCCGAACAAGGCCCGACGCTGTCGTGGCGCGGGCTCGACAACGCCAGCTACTACCGCCTCGTCAAGGACGACCCACGTTACTCGATTAACGACACCGGCACCGGCAACACGCTGAACCTCACAAAGGCGCGCGTAATCCAGATGGTCGCGGATTCGCTCCGTTACTGGGCGACCAGCTTCGGCATCGACGGCTTCCGCTTCGATCTCGGGCTGACGCTGGGCCGGACGGACACCGGCTTCGACCCCGGTGCAGGCTTTTTCGACGTGCTCCGCCAGGACCCCGTGCTCGGCAAGCTGAAGCTCATCACCGAGCCTTGGGACATCGGCCCCGGCGGTTACCAGCTCGGCAACTTCCCCCCCGGTTTCGCCGAGTGGAACGACAAATACCGCGACACCGTGCGGAAGTTCTGGCGCGGCGACCACGCGCAGCGCGCCGATCTCGCCGCCCGCCTGACTGGTTCCGCCGACCTGTTCGACCGTCGTGCACGCCGCCCCTGGGCGAGCGTCAACCTGCTCGGCGCGCATGACGGCTACACGCTCGCCGACACGGTCGCCTTCGAGGAGCGCCACAACGAGGCGAACGGTGAAGACAACAACGACGGTCATTCGAACAATTGCTCGCGCAACTGGGGCGTCGAAGGTCCCACCGAAGACCCGGCGATCCTCGAGACCCGGTCGCGCGTGATGCGCTCGATGCTGACCACGCTGTTCGCCTCGCTGGGCACGCCGATGCTGGTCGCCGGCGACGAGTTCGGCCGCACGCAGAACGGCAACAACAACGCGTACTGCCAAGACAACGAGATCAGCTGGCTCGACTGGAACAAGGCCAAGTCCCCCGAAGGCGACGCGCTGATCGACTTCACCGCGCGCCTGATCGCCCTCCGCCGCGACTACCCGATGCTCCGCGCCGGCAACTTTCTATACGGCGAGGACACGCCCGCAGAGGGCCTCAAGGACATCGAATGGTGGGACGAGCGTGGCCAGCAACTTACGTCGGAAGATTGGGAAAACACCAACGGCCGCGCGCTGGTAATGCGCCGCGCCTGCGAGCGTGACTCGGGCGAGGTGCAGGTGATCTCGCTGTTGCTCAACGCGTCGGAAGGCCCGTTGACCTTCCACATGCCGCCGCCCGAGGAGGTCGAGCGCACCGTCCTGATCGACAGCAGCAAGCCCGAGCAAGGCGCAACGCCGATCAAGAACAGCTACGAGCTTCCCCCGCAGGGCGCGGCGTTGCTCTCCTGGACGATCGAAGCAGCATGACTTGGGGGCCGACGCTTGCCGCCGACGGAACGAACTTCCGCCTCTGGGCGCCGGATCGCGACGCGGTAACGCTTGAGTTGGCCGATGGCGACGCGGTCCCCATGACCCGCGAACCGGAAGGCTGGTTCAGCGCGACAGCGTCGGCGGGGGCAGGGACGCGGTACAGGTTCCGCCTGACCGACGACCTCGCGGTCCCCGACCCCGCCTCGCGCGGGCAGTCCGGCGGCGTGCACGGCTGGAGCGTCGTCGTCGATCCGGAAGTCTATACGTGGCGGACCCCCGCCTGGCGCGGCCGACCGTGGGAAGAGATGGTCATCCAGGAGGTCCATGTCGGCACGCTGGGCGGCTTCGCAGGCGTCGCGGACCACCTTCCGGCGATCGCCGAACTCGGCATAACCGCGATCGAACTCATGCCCGTCAACGCATTCGGCGGCACCCGCAACTGGGGCTATGACGGCGTGTTGCCCTATGCCCCCGCCGAAAGCTACGGCACGCCCGGCGAACTGAAGGCCTTGGTCGACCGCGCCCACGAACTCGGCCTCGCCGTGTTCCTCGACGTCGTCTACAATCACTTCGGACCCGACGGGAGCTACCTCGGCGCCTATGCGAAGGGCTTCTTCCACCCCGAAGTCGACACCCCCTGGGGCGGCGCGGTCGCTGTCGACCAGGCGCCGGTCCACCGCTATTTCGTCGACAACGCGCTGATGTGGCTGAACGAGTACAAGTTCGACGGCCTCCGGTTCGATGCGGTCCACGCGATCGAGAACGACGCCTTCCTCGACGCGATGGCCGCCGAACTGCGCGAGAAGACCGCCGGCCGTCACGTCCACCTCGTCCTCGAGAACGAGGGCAACGACGCAGATCGCCTCTACCCCGCGGCGTTCGACGCGCAGTGGAACGACGATTTTCACAACGTCCTGCACGTCCTGCTGACCGGCGAGACCAGCGCCTATTACGCCGACTTCGCCGACCGTCCCGCCGAACGTTTGGCGCGCTGCCTCGGCGAAGGCTTCATCTACCAGGGCGAAGGCTCACCCAACCACGACGGTAAACCGCGCGGCAAGCCGAGCGCGCACCTCGCGCCGACAGCATTCGTCGCGTTCCTCCAGAACCATGACCAGATCGGCAACCGCGCGATGGGCGAGCGGCTGACGCTGCTGGCCCACCGTCAGAAGCTCCGCGCCGCCACCGCTCTGCTCCTGCTCGGCCCGCAGATCCCGTTACTGTTCATGGGCGACGCGCACGGCAGCGAGAGCCCGTTCCTGTTCTTCACCGACTTCCACGACGAACTGGCCGACGCGGTGCGCGAAGGCCGCCGCAAGGAATTCGCCAAGTTCGCCGCCTTCGCCGATCCCGAAGCCCGCGAGGCGATCCCCGATCCGAACGCGCATGAGACGTTCCACCGATCGCGCGCGCTACCCTGCCCCGATGCGGCGGCGTGGCAGGACCTGTACCGCACCCTGCTGAAGATCCGCCACGAAGCGATCATCCCTCGCCTGCACGGCGCGATGTCGATCGGCGCCGAAGCGATCGGCGAGGGCGCCGTCGTCGCACGCTGGCGGATGGGCGACGGCGCAGTCTTGACGATCGCGCTGAACCTCGGGGACAGTGCCGCGGCCTTCCCGGAAATCGACGTCGAGCCGATATTTGCCGATGGCGAACCCGGCCACCCCGGCAGCGTCGCGGTCTGGCTGGAACGATGAGCAACATCCAGGCACTCGCCATCGCCGCCGGCCTGCAACACGAATGGCAGGACGCAGGGGGTCGCCGCCAGACGGTATCCGACGACGCGTTGCGGACGATCCTCGATCGGCTCGGCCATCCGTCCGAAAACGAGAAGCAGATCGCCGACAGCCTGGCCGCGATCGCAGCACGGAACGCGCGCGGCGGGCGCTTCCTCTCGGTGGACGTCGGTCGCCCGATCCGGCTCTCGACCGAGGTTTCGGGCGAGGCCGAGCTGATCTTGGAAGACGGCACGTCCGCCTCAGTCACGATCGATCACGGTACGCTGACGCCGATCGCGCAGACTGGCTATCACCGGCTCGAATTCGCTGGAAACGTGATCGACCTGCTGGTCGCGCCACGCCGCTGCTTCACGATCGCCGATGCCGTAGGCGCACGCAGGATATGGGCGCCCGCCGTCCAGATCCCCAGCCTGCGCGACGAGACCCCAACCGCGTTCGGCGATTTTGGCACGCTCGCCGATGCCGCCCGCGCGTTCGGCGGGCGCGGCGCCGATGCCCTCGCGATCAGCCCCACGCACGCATTGTTCCCGGCCGACGCCAGCCGCTACAGCCCCTACGCACCGTCGAGCCGGCAATTCCTTAACGGCCTCTACGGCAACCCGTCCGCGTTCGGCGTCCCATCGAACGACCCGGTGCCAGACCTGATCGACTGGCAGCACGCGATCCCGGTCAAGCTCGAACGACTTCGCAAAGCCTTCGCACAAGGCACTGCACAACTTAGCGAAATTATGGCAGCATTCCGACGTGAAGGCGGCGAAAATCTCGAACGCCATGCCGAGTTCGACGCGCTCCACGCGCATTTCTTCGCCACCACCGGTGCGAAGGGTTGGCAGCAATGGCCAGCCCAATATCACGATCCCGCGAGCCCGACCGTCCGACGTTTCGTGGCCGATCATGCCGAAGACGTGACGTTCTATGCGTTCCTCCAATGGCTGGCCTGCCGCGACCTCGACGCCGCGCAGACGGCGGCTAAGGAGTCCGGCATGGCGATCGGCCTCATCGCCGATCTCGCCGTCGGCATGGATCCCGGCGGCAGCCACGGCTGGAGCCGGCGCGGCGACCTGCTCACCGGCCTCTCGATCGGCGCGCCCCCCGATCCGCTCGGCCCCGACGGCCAGAGTTGGGGCATCACCGGCTTCGACCCGCAGGCATTGCGCGACACCGCCTTCGCGCCCTTCATCGCAACGATCCGCGCAGCGCTCGCGCACGCCGGCGGCATTCGCATCGACCACGCGTTCGGCCTCCGCCGCCTCTGGGTCGTTCCCGAGGGCGCATCCGCCGCGGAGGGCGCGTATCTCGATATGTCGTTTGACGACCTGATGCGGATCGTCGCGACGGAGTCACAGCGGGCGAGGGCGATCGTCATCGGCGAAGACCTCGGCACCGTCCCCGTCGGTTTTCGCGAGGCGATGGACACGCGCGCCATGCTCGGCATGCGCGTCCTCTGGTTCGAGCGTGACGCGGATGGCTTCGTTCCCCCGGCGCAGTGGTCGCCCGACGCGGTCGCGATGACCGGCACCCACGACCTAGCCACCGTCGCCGGCTGGTGGAGCGGTCGCGATATCGACTGGACCTGGGACCTCGGACGCAAGTCTGAAGCTGCCGACAAATCTTCAGACCTCGCCGCTCGCGCCGAAGACCGCGTCGCGCTCTGGTCCGCATTCGACACTGGCACCGAACAGCCCACCCCCGAAGACACCGACCCGGTCGTCGACGCAGCGATCGTGCACGTCGCCGGCACGCCTTGCGCGCTTGCCATCATCCCGATCGAAGACCTCGCCGGACTGGTCGAGCAACCCAACCTCCCCGGCACGATCGACGAACACCCCAACTGGCGCCGCCGCATGCCCGACACGACCGAGGCGCTGCTCGCCCGCCCCGAAGTCGCCACCCGCATCGTCACGCTCAACGTCACGAGATCCGCATGACCGCCCCCACCACGCCCCGCGCGACCTACCGCTTCCAGTTCCACAAGGACTTCACCTTCGCCGACGCCGAAGCGCTGGTCCCGTATCTCGACGAGCTCGGGATCAGCCACCTCTACGCCTCGCCGATCACGACCGCCCGCAGCGGGTCCACCCACGGCTACGACGTCGTCGATCCGACTCGGATCAATCCCGAACTTGGCGGCGAGGACGCCTTTCGAAGCCTTGTTGCCGCTCTTCGCGCGCGAGACATGGGCGTCATCATCGACATCGTTCCGAACCACATGGGCGTTGCCGGAGGTGAGAACACGTGGTGGAACGACGTTCTAACACATGGTGAAGACAGCGAATTCGCACGCTACTTCGACATCGACTGGCGCGAGAAGCTCGTTCTTCCGATCCTCGGCGATCCGCTCGCCGAGACGCTGGCCAGCGGCGCGCTGAAGGTCGAGCAGGCCGACGGCCGCTACGTCCTCGAAGCATATGGCGAACACCGCCTGCCGATCCGCGACGAGGACCAAACGACCGCAGCGACGGACGACATAGCCGCGCTGATCGACCGCCAGCATTACCGCCTTGCCTCGTGGCGCGTAGCGAACGACGAACTCAACTGGCGACGGTTCTTTACGATCAACGACCTTGCCGGCCTTCGTGCCGAAGATCCGGTCGTGTTCGAGGCTACGCACGCGCTCTATTTTCGCCTCTACGCCGAGGGCCTTATCGACGGCGTCCGCGTCGATCATGTCGATGGCCTGACCGACCCCGTCGGCTATTGCCGCACCTTGCGCGCAAGGCTCGACGCGATCGAGCGCCCCGCCGACGCGCCCGCTGGGCACGCCTACATCGTCATCGAGAAGATCCTCGCCGACGGCGAACCGCTCAGCACCGACTGGGGCGTCGACGGCACCAGCGGGTACGACTTCATGGAGCAGGTTACCGCCTTGCTTCACGCGCCCGCCGGGGCAGAACCACTCGCCGAACTCTGGGCCGACATAAGCGGCCGCTCCGCCGACTTCGCGCCCGAGGAACTGCGCGCGCGGCAGGATTTGCTCGCGTGGCAGTTCGATGCGCAGCACCGCCGCTGCGTCGAGGCGTTCGTGGCGCTGGCCCGCTCGACATCCGACTGCGATGGGCTGACGACAGGCATGCTCCACCGCGCGATCGAGCGGCTGCTCTGGGTCTTTCCGGTGTATCGGACCTACGGAACAGGCGAGGCAGCGCCGCTCGCAGACGCCAGGATCCGCGATATCGTCCGCCAGCGGGTTGCCAAGTTCACCCCCCCCGGTGAAGGCAGCGTCGTCGACCAAATGCTGTCCTGGCTGGCAGGCGAGGGTTCTGGCGACCCGACACTAGCCGCGGACGCTGTACGGCGCTTCCAGCAACTTTCCGCACCGATCGCCGCCAAGGCGGTCGAGGATACCGCCTTTTACCGCTATGGCCGCCTGCTTTCGCGCAACGACGTCGGGTTCGACGCGGCGCGTATGTCGCTCGATATCGACGCATTCCACGCCGCGATGATCGAACGTGCCGGCGACTGGCCGTCCGCGATGCTCGCCACCGCGACGCACGACCACAAACGTGGTGAGGACGTTCGCGCGCGGCTAGCGGTGCTCAGCGAGATACCCGATCTCTGGCGTTCCCTTGCGGAGCATTGGTTCGAACAGGCTGCCCCGTATGCGGAAGGCGTCGATCCCGCCGACGCCTATATGCTGCTCCAGACGCTGTTCGGCGCTTGGCCGACGAACCTTCGCGCGCCGGACGCCGATGCTCTGTCGGAGTATGCAGAGCGGATCGTCGCGTGGCAGGAAAAGGCGCTGCGCGAGGCCAAACTGCGCTCGTCCTGGGAAGCGCCAGATGAGGCGTACGAGACCCGCTGTCACGATCGGGCGCGGGCGTTGCTCGATCCCGAACGGTCGACGGACTTTATTGAGGACATGACGGCATTCGTCGATCGGATCGCGCCCGCCGCAGAGCAGAACAGCCTCGCGCAGGTTGTGTTGCGCTATACCGTGCCGGGCGTGCCGGATCTGTATCAGGGTACCGAGATCGCCGATCTGAGCCTGGTCGATCCGGATAACCGGCGGCCGGTCGATTATGCCGTCCTGCGCGATATGCTGCGGGCCGGCGATGCGCCCAAGATGCGGTCGATCAAGCATCTGCTGGACATGCGGCGGACGCATCCCGCGTTGTTTTCGAAGGGTAGTTACGCGCCAATCGCCGTCACCGGGCCGCGCCGCGACCATGTCATGGCGTTCCAGCGGGAGCATGAGGGGGTGACGCTTCGCTGCACCGTCGCATTGCGGTGTGCCGAGCGCTATCTTGACGGGATGGCGGCGGCCGACTGGTGGGGCGATACTGTGTTGTCGTCTGGCGAGCGGATCCTCGAACTGCTCGGCGAGGATGGCGTGCGGGTCGATCTCATGGCATCGGATCCAGCGCTGGCAGCGTGACCGAAATGCTGCCGGGGAACGGTTTCAGAAGGAACAGAAGCGATGAAGATCAGCGCACGTAACCAGATTTCCGGCACTATCGTCTCGATCACGCCGGGCGCGGTCAACGGTTCGATCAAGGTCGATATCGGCGGTGGCAACGTCGTCACCGCCAACATCACTGAAGAAGCGATCGCCGACCTCGCACTCGCGACCGGCGATACGGTCACCGTCCTGATCAAGGCGAGCGACGTCCTGATCGGCAAATGATCGCGTGCCGGCCGTTCCCGCTTCGATGCTGGAACGGCCGGTAGAGGTTACAGACCGAAGCGCAACGTCGCGCGGAAATCGCGACCCGCAAGTGGGGCGAAGTCCTTCAGGAAGCTCGTCGCGCGGCGTGCGTTCACGTCGAACAGGTTGTTCGCGCTCAGCAGCAACGTCGTCTTCGAATCCTTGCCGAACGGGCTGAGGCCGATCGAGGCGTTAACCATCGTGTACTCGTTGGTCTTCGTCTCGAACGCGGCGATGCGGTTCTGGTCGAACACATGCTCGACCTCGACGCGGCCGTTGATCCGGTCGCCCTGCGCCTCGATCCCGCCCAGCACGCGCATCGGCGGGATGCGCGGCACGGGACCCTGGTCGACGATGTTCGCATGGACGTAGTCGCCCAGCACGTCGGCGTTGACCGCATAGCCGCCGATCTGCGCGACCTTCACCGACGCATCCGCCTCGAACCCGTAATAACGCGCATCGGCCTGCTGGTACTGGAAGCAGGGCAGGTCGACGGTCCGGCCCGAAGGATCGGCGGCAGCCTGGCAGACCGTCGAGGCGACCTGGTTCTCCGAGATGTAGTTCGAGAACCAGTTGTAATAGGCCGACGCGTCGAAGCTGAAGCCGTCGCCATGCGCGTGGAGCGTGCCTTCGAGGCCCCAGGACTTTTCCAGCCGGAAGTTCGGATTTCCGAGTTCGTACGCCTGCGTCCCGGCATGCGCGCCGTTGGCGAACAGTTCCTCGGCCGATGGCGCACGCTCGGTGCGCGAGCCGTTCAGGCCGACGCGGATGCTGTCGGTCAAAGCATAGGACGCGCCGAGCGAGCCCGAGACCGAATGATAGCTCTGGCTGCCGCGGAAGAAGCGAAAGTCGTCCTCGGGGGTGCGCGCGGCGAGATCGGTGATCTCGTAGCGGACGCCACCCTCGGCGTGGAACTTGCCGGACTCGTACTGCTGGAGCGTGAAGAGGCCGGTCTGGTTGGTCTCGTTCTTCGGCAGGAAGGCTTCGTCGCCGACCACGTTGAAGATGCGGTTGTAGAACTGCACGCCCGACGCGCCCTGCCATCCGCCTCGGTTCGCCTGTACCACCTCAAGGCGTCCTTCGAGGCCTTTGTTATAGAAGGCGGTACCGACGGAGTTGTCCTCCTCCAGTTCGAAATGGCGATAGCTCGCCTGGCCGGCGCGAACGCGGATCTTGCTGATGAAATCGCCGCCGGTGTCGATCTCGCCCCGCAGGTCGACGCGGTTCTGGACGACGTCGAGGCGGGGCGCTTCCTGCTCTTGGTCGGGCTGCGTGGCGTAGCGGATCGGTACGCCGTAGAGGCTGTCGTAGTGGCTGTACGAGATGCCGAGATTGCCGGTGTCGGTAATGATCGACGCGCCGGCACCCGCCGTCCAGGTTTCGGCCTGCGTGTTGGGGAGCTTGCCCTTCAACTGCGCCGAGGCGGCATAGTCGATCGGGTCGGCTTCGTTGGGATCGACGGGGAGGGCGGCCGTGGCCTGCGCCTGAGCGCGGGCGTCGCGCGAGAGGATGTAGCCGCCTGTGCGCAGGTCGCCGGACTTCAAGTACGAACCATCGGCGTGCAGCACGAGGTGCTGGCCGACCGCGACGTCGCCGGCCATGCCGCCGGAGCGCTCGTTGGCGGCCGAGCCGTAATTGGCGATACCGTTCACGCGGTACCCGTTCTCGGGCACCGACCGCGGGATGCGGGTATCGATAACGTTGACGACGCCGCCGACTGCCGACGTGCCGTAGAGCAGCGCGCTGGGGCCGCGGAGGATCTCGATACGCTCGGCGAGCAGCGGGTCGATGATGACGGCATGGTCGACCGAGGTGTTCGAGACGTCGATCGATCCGATCCCGTCGGTCAGCACGCGGATACGGTCGCCCTGAAAGCCGCGGAGGATCGGCCGCGAGGCGCTCGGGCCGAACGACGATGCCGATACGCCGGGCTGGCGGGCGAGAGTCTCGCCGATCGACGGCCGCAACTGGCGCGTGAGTTCCTGGCCGGTCAGGACGGTCGTGCCTTGCAGGACGTCGCGCTCGCTGGTCTGGATCGGCGCGGTGACGATGATGTCGCGCTGGTTGGTCGAACCGACCGACGTCGGTACGGGGGCAGGGGTCGGAGCATCCGTGGCGGCGGTTTGCGCATGCGCCTGCGGGGAGAGGAGCGCGGCCAGGGCGGTGGCGCCGAACAGCATCGTCTTCATGAAATTCCCTTGTGTCGTCCCTGTACGACACATCGGGTAGATTTGATGATACATCATATCAAGTGACAATGTTGCCATGAATGCGAATGGCGTCGCGACTGTTACCGCGATGCAACATGGTTTGACGTTCTCGGGGGGATCAAAACATTCGCCGTCATCCTGACGAAAGTCGGGATCCAGAGCCACGATTGGCGGCTTCCGTTGCTCTGGATCCTGACTTTCGTCAGGATGACGGAGTGGGGGAGGATCCGACTCCACACGCCGCCCCATCATCCCGCAACGATCAGATCCTTGATGCGCGTGGCCAAGGCTTCCATCGCGAACGGCTTTGTCATGACATGCATGCCGGGATCGAGATGACCGTTGCCGACGACCGCATTCTCCGCATAGCCGGTGATGAAGAGGATCTTGAGGTCCGGCCGCCCGATCCGCGCCGCGTCGGCCATCTGTCGCCCGTTCATGCCGCCGGGAAGGCCGACGTCGGTGACCAGCAGGTCGATGCGAATGTCGGACTGCAGCAGTTTGAGCCCTGATGCCCCGTCTGCCGCTTCGATCGCCGCGTAGCCAAGCTCCTCGAGCACCTCCATCACCAGCATTCGGACGGTCGGTTCGTCGTCGACCACGAGCACCGTTTCGCCGGCGTTCGCACGCGGGGCTTCGGCGTGTCCGGCGACGGTCTCGGTATCCTCGGCCTCACCGAAATGCCGCGGGAGGTAGATGCAAACGTTGGTGCCTTCGCCGACCTCGGAGTAAATGCGGACATGTCCACCGGATTGCCGGGCAAAGCCGTAGATCATCGACAAGCCGAGCCCGGTGCCGAGCCCGAGCGGCTTGGTCGTGAAGAACGGATCGAACGCCTTGGCGATCACCTCCGGGGTCATGCCCGTGCCGGTATCGGACACGCACAGCGACACATATTGTCCGGCATCGAGTTCGCGCTCGCGCGCCGTGCGGGCGTCGATCCAGCGATTGGCGGTTTCGATCGTGAGGCGCCCGCCACCCGGCATCGCATCGCGCGCATTGATGCACAGGTTGAGCAGCGCGTTTTCCAGCTGGTGGGGATCGACCAGGGTCGCCCACAACCCGACCGAGGCGACGACCTCGACCTCGACTTCCGGGCCAACCGTGCGCCGGACCATATCCTCGATTCCCCCGACCAGCCGGTTGACGTCGGTCGGCTTGGGATCGAGCGTCTGTCGCCGCGAGAAAGCAAGCAACCGGTGGGTCAGCGCCGCCGCACGCTTGGCAGCACCCTGCGCAGCCAGCGAATAGCGCTCGACGTCGTTCAGCCGCCCCTGGGCTATCCGTATGCCGAGCAGTTCCAAGCTGCCGGTAATGCCGGTCAGCAAATTGTTGAAATCATGCGCGATCCCGCCGGTAAGCTGGCCGACCGCCTCCATCTTCTGGCTCTGCCGCAGCGCCTCTTCGGCCTGCATCAGTTCGCGGGTGCGTTCGGCGACCTGTTCCTCTAGCGTCTCGTTCCACTGGGCGAGTTGCGCTGTCTGGCGGCGGCTATCGTCGATATCGGTATTGGTGCCGACCCAGCGCAGGATCGTGCCGTCATCGCCGCGCACCGGTTCGGCGCGGACCAGGAACCAGCGATATTCGCCATCCGCGGCTCGTACCCGGAACTCCACCGAATAGGGGGCGCCGGTCGCCAACGAAGTGCTCCATCGCTCGGCTGCCAAGGTGACATCGTCGGGATGCAACAGCCCGCCCCATACCTCGACGCCGTCGAGTTCGCCGGGGGCGAGCCCGTTATACGCATAGACCTGCTGGTTGAACCAATAGAGGTAGCCATCGGGTCGCGCCGCCCAGATCTGGTTGGGCACGGCCTCGGCGAACACCCGGAACTGTTCCTCGCTCGCGCGTCGTGCACCCTCGGCGCGCAGGCGCTCGGTGGCGGCGCGGACGCGTTCAGCGACTTCGCGCATCAGCAACTGGTCGTCGTCGCTCCACACGCGCGGCGCGGCGTGGTTGGCATAGATCAGCGCGACGAAATTATCCTGCTCCACCAGCGGCATGTTGACGAACGATGCCGCGCTGATCCCCCGCAACGCGTCGGCAAGATCGGCGGTTCGGGGATCGTGGGCGACGTCGGCGATGGCGACGGTGCGGCCCGCCTTCAGATCCTCGATATAGGAGCCATAGTCGCGAAACTTGAGCGTGCCCGCGAGCGTGACGATGCCCGGTGCGTTCCAGTCGCGCTCGACCCGGATCGTCTCGCGCGTCTTGTCAATCACGCCGTAGCCGACCCGGCTGACCTGTAGCGCGGCACCCAGGATCGCCGATGCCGCGTAGGCGATCTCGTCGGGATCGGTGAGGTCGCGGATCGCGTCGCTCAATTGCAGCAGGGCGCTCTGTCGGAGATCTGCCTGTTTGCGTTCGGTGATGTCGAAGCTGACGCCGGGGAAGCGCAGCGGCGTGCCATCCGAGGCAAGCCGGCAGCGGCCCTGCGCGGCGACCCAGCGGATCGCGCCGCCGGGTTGGACGAGGCGGTATTCTGCACTGAAGTCGCCACCGGTTTCGAGCGCATCGGCGATGGCCGCGCGGGTAGCTGGAAGATCGTCGGGATGAATGCCACCAAAGAACCGTTCGAGCGGCGCGCCTTTGCGACCGAGTTCCTCCGGAACGCCGTATAGTCGCGAGAAGCGTTCGTCGGCCTTCACCCGGTCGTTCGGAATGTCCCAGTCCCATGTGCCGATGCCGTTGCCGGCCGCGAGCGCCTGATTGAGCCGTTCCTCGCTTTCCTGCGTCGCGATAGCTGCGCGACGGTACGCGGATACGTCGGTGAACAGAACGGCGACGAGGCGCGGCGTCCCGGAACCGACCGGAAAGGCGTGGACGTCGAACCACCGGTCCATCGCGTCCGAACCATGATCGAACCGCGCTGGCTCGCCGGTCAGCGCGACCTTGCCATAGGCGTCGAACCAGAAGCGCTCGAGATCAGGGACGAGTTCGCCCGCCGTCCGGCCGACCACATCGAGCAGCCCGGTCTGGCTTTCGAACTGGGAATTGACCTCCACGAAGCGGTAATCGACCGCATGGTCGCCATCAAACATCACCTCGATGATGCAGAACCCCGCGTCGATCGCTTCGAACAGCGCATCGTAACGCTCCTGCGCCGGGTTGCCGCTATCAGGCTGGGTCGTCGGTCGCTGCATCGTATCTCGAACGTCTGAGGGCGCGCCTTACGCAACCAAGGCCGGCGAGCAAACGCACCAACGGTAAAACCGATCCGCGGTTCGGCTCAGATCGTGGCGGTCCGTTCGAGCGCTGCCGGCAACACCCGTGCAAGGCGATCGGCCCAGGCCGCACAGTCCTCCGTCGAGCCCAACAGATCCTGCCGGATCTCGATCTCGGCATAGGGGCGGGCGGGGTAGGCGTGGCGCGGAATGGTGTAGTCGATCTGGTCCATGCGGTAGGGTTCGTTGTCCCCCACGGTCAGGTCGGGCTCGTCGCGCAGGACGCCGAGCAGGGCGTGCGCGAACCCGGTATCGCCGCCGTCATGCAGGATACCGATCTGCCACGGCCGTTCGACGCCGCGCATCGACGGCGTGAAGCTGTGCAGCGCGACGAGTGTCGTCGTGATCCCCAGCGCATCGCGGCGCGCGAGTTCGGCGGCGATCGCTGCCTGATAAGGCTCATGGATCTCGGCGAACCGCGCCGCGACGTCGGCGTCCGACAGCGCCTGGTTGCCGGGCACCATGGTCCCGTCGCTGACGGCCGCGATCGCATCGGGCTGCTGTGCGCTCCGGTTGCAGTCGATCACCAGCCTCGAATAGGTCTGGCGGAGGAAGACCGCGTCGAGCCGCTCGGCCAACATCTGGCCAAGCTCGGCGATGCCGATGTCCCAGCCGATGTGCCGCGACAGTTCGGCATCGCTCAACCCCAGGGAGCCGAGCGCGGCCGGCACGGCTTTCCCCGCGTGATCGCCGATCAGCAGGAACGATGACGCACCTTCGGGGTTGACCAATGTGACCGGTGCGGCATCTTCGGTCCCAAGCAGCGATTGGCTGATAGCGGTCTTCATGCGACACGGATCCTCGATGCCATCTCTAACTCTCTCTCATGTAACCCGATACTCCTACCGCCATCCGGTAGCGTTTGGCGAGCATCGGATCATGGTTCGCCCGCGCGAGAGTTTTGACCAGCATTTGATCAATGCGCAGCTGACGATCAGTCCAGAGCCTTCGGATGTCCGATGGCTGCAGGACGTGTTCGGCAATTCGGTCGCGATCGCGACGTTCGACAAGCGCGCGAAGGAGCTCGTCTTCGACAGCCGTGTGCAGTTGCTGCACACGCCAGCCGAACTGCAGAACGTCGATATCGAGCGGTATGCGCGGCTGTATCCGTTCACCTATTCGTCGGAGGAGATGCCCGACCTGCTTCGTTCGATCGAGCGCCAGCATCACGATCCGCTGCGCCAGATCGACAGCTGGGCCCGGCGCTTCGTGCGGACCGACGGGCCGACCGATACGCTGGCGATGCTGTCGGACATGACCGCGACGATCCGGCGCGAATTCACCTATGTTCCGCGGCCGGAGAAGGGCACGCAGTCGCCGATCGAGACGCTCGCGACGCGCAAGGGGACGTGTCGCGATTATGCCGTGCTGATGATCGAGGCGGTCCGCGCGCTCGGCTTCGCGGCGCGATTCATCTCGGGCTATGTCTACAACCCCAGCGCGCGCGAGCAGCGGACCGGCGGCGGCAACACGCATGCCTGGGTCCGCGTGTACCTGCCGGGATCGGGCTGGGTCGAGTTCGATCCGACCAACGGGATCGTCGGCAACCGCGGGCTCGTCCGCGTCGCGGTCGCGCGCGACATCTACCAGGCCGTGCCGATCTCCGGCACCTGGAGCGGCTTTCCCGGCAGCTTTCTCGACATGACCGTGTCGGTGGACATCACGCTCGATGATGCCGACGCTGCGGGGCAACACTCGGCACAAACTTTAAAACAGGCGTGAAAAGGGGCTCTTCCATGCTGATCCGGACTGGCTATGACATAGTTTTCGAGACCGAGGTCGCGACGCCGATGATGGCGATGCTGAGCCTGCACCCGTCCCGCAACAAGGATCTCGTGACGCCGCACCGGATCGTCGCGACCCCCGACGTGCCGACCTACGACTATCTCGATGCGTTCGGCAACGTCTGCACGCGCATCACCGTGCCCAAGGGCGGCCTGACGCTGTCGTGCGACTTCACGATCGAGGACAGCGGCAAGCCCGATCCGATCACGCCGGACGCCGTCCAGCACGCGGTCGAGGATCTGCCCGACGATGTCCTGATCTACCTGCTCGGCAGCCGCTATTGCGAGACCGACCGGCTGACCGAGACCGCCTGGTCGCTGTTCGGGCATGTCCCGGCCGGCTGGCAGCGGGTTCAGGCGATCGTCGACTTCGTCCATGATCATGTCGAGTTCGGCTATCACTATGCCCGCCCGACGAAGACCGCTTGGGACGTTCATCAGGAGCGCCAGGGCGTGTGTCGCGACTTCGCCCACCTGGCGATCACGCTGTGCCGGTGCATGAACATCCCGGCGCGCTATTGCACCGGGTATCTCGGCGATATCGGCATCCCGCCGGTCGACGCACCGATGGATTTTTCGGCTTGGTTCGACGTGTATCTGGGCGGCACGTGGCACACGTTCGACGCTCGCCACAATCGCCCGCGGATCGGCCGCATCCTGATGGCGCGGGGCCGCGATGCAACCGACACTGCGCTGACGACGACGTTCGGTCGGGCGCAGTTGGTCCGGTTCGACGTGCATACCGACGAAGTCTTTGCCGACGACCAGCCGAGCGGTAAAAGCGCAGCCGAAGCGGCGGCCGCGAAAACTTAACCCTTGTGGGTAAGGTCGCGTTCGGCCTAACGGCACCGATCCTCAAACTTATGCTGCGATGCACAACATGACTTCGACCCCAGACACCTCCGCGCCGAACAACGCGAACGCGCTGCTTCTCCAGGCGATCGCGTTGCGCAAGTGCATCACCGCGACCTACAACCGGATGGTCTGCACGCTTGCGCCGCACATCCTGTACACCAAGCATGACGATGTGTTCGTCGATGCGGTGACGCTCGAGCGCGATGGCCAGCCGCCCAAGGAGATCAAGCTCGGGACGTTCAAGCTCGCCGGGCTGAAGGACATCGAAGTGACCGATCGTCCGTTCGTACCCGACGCGATCTTCAACCCCGGCGATATCAAGTACGACCGCGTTACGCTGTTTGTCGTGGATCGTAGCTGACTTAGAACTGGTCCTCCCCTGGCGGGGGAGGATCAGATAGCCCTCAAACCGCCGGCGGCAACCACGCAGTCTCGATCTCGCCGTAGCGATCGGTAAATCCGGTCGCCGCGACCAGCGCCGCTTCGTCTACGATCCGGACCCGCCGCCCGTTCCGCTCGATCACGCCCGCCTTCTCCAACGCCCGGATCGTCCGGTTCACGTGAACCTTGGTCAGCCCGAGCGCATCGCCGATATCGGTCTGTGTCAGCGGCAGGTCGAAGGAATCGACGATCCCCCCCGCCGTCACGCGCAGCCGCGCCATGATGTCGAGCAGCAGCGTGGAAAGCCTTTCGCTCGCCCCCATCCGTCCGATCGTCGTCAGCCGGTCGCTCATCGCGACGTTCTCGGCCGCGGCGATCGCATAGAGCAGCCCGGCGATCCGCGGTTGCGCGCGGAACAGCAGCCCGAGTTCGGTCTTCGGCAAATCGATCACGATGCAGTCCGAGATCGCGGTCAGTGTCGCCGCCGCTTGAGACCACGCCATGCTCGACGTGCCGATCAGGTCGCCCGCATAGTGGAAGCGCAGGATCTGGCGCCCGCCGGTTACCAGCTTGGTCGAGGAGTGCAGCCACCCCTGGCGCACGACGTACAGCGCGTGGCTTTCGCCACCTTCCGCGACCAGTACGTCACCCGCGCGCAACCGCCGCTCGCCGCGTTCGGCGTGCAGGATCGCCTCGCGTTCGGCGTCGGTGAGATCGAGATGCCGCCCCAGTCGTGCGATCAAACCGCTCAATTGCATGCTTTACCCTTTTCCTTGCGCGCGGCTATTGCCGTCCCGCCGCCAAATTATCGTACCGCGCGTCGTGGATCGCGCGATCCTTTGTAAGTCTATCGACGACGATGCAACGCCGTCATTGCGATCGTCCTAACGCGCTTTCCACCAGCGGCGCAACGCGGGCGGTGATCCGGTCGACGCCCGTCCGGTTGGGATGGACGTGATCCGCCTGCATCAGCGCGGCGTCACCGATGACGCCATCCAGGATGAACGGGTAGAGCGTCGCGTGATAGGACTTGGCCAAGTCGGTCCATATCCTGTTGAACTGGGCAGAATACTCCGGACCCAGATTGGACGGCGCCATCATGCCCGTCAGCATAACCGGGATGCCGCGACGCTTCGCCTCGTCCATCATCGCCGTCATGTTGGCGCGCGTCTCGGCCGGGGAAATCTGGCGCAGAACATCGTTGCCGCCGAGCCCCAGCAGGATGAGGTCGGGTTTGCGCTTCATGTTGTCGAGCGCGAACGCGAACCGCTGCCGTCCCGCCGCGCTGGTATCGCCCGAGACGCCGGCATTGACGATCGTCGCGTTGATCCCGTCCTTGCGCAACCGGTTCTGCAAGGCGTCGGGCAGGCTCTGGCCGCGGTCGAGGCCGTAGCCGGCGTACAGGCTGTCCCCGAAGGCCAGGATCAGGCGCTCCGGACCCTGCGGTGCTGGTGTCGCGGCAACCGGCGAGACCGTGTTCGTCGCGAGCGGCGGCGCAGGGACTTCGGGTGTCCGATCGCAGCCGGCCAGCAACCCCGCTTGGAGAAGCGCCAGTCCGCCCCCATAAAGAGGCCAGAATCGCATCTGTTTCTCCAAGATATTGGTCTCCATGTCCGAACCTGCTTCCGCCGATATGGTGATCTCGGCGCGCGATGTCACGCTGACACTCGGCGCTTCGACCGCTGCGACGACGATCCTCAAGGGCATCGATCTCGACATCGCGCAGGGCACCAGCGTCGCGCTGCTCGGGCCATCCGGGTCGGGCAAGTCTTCGCTGATGGCGGTCCTCTCCGGACTGGAGCGGGCGACTAGCGGTCGGGTCCAGGTGGCGGGCCTCGATTTCGGCAAGCTCGACGAGGATGCCCTCGCGCGTGCGCGTCGTGGACGCATCGGGATCGTCCTCCAGGCCTTCCACCTGCTGCCGACGATGACCGCGCTTGAGAACGTCGCCGTGCCGATGGAACTGGCCGGGATGGCCGATGCATTCGAGCGCGCGGAAGTCGAACTTGCCGCAGTCGGCCTCTCGCACCGGATCGGCCATTACCCCACGCAATTGTCCGGTGGCGAGCAGCAGCGCGTGGCGATCGCCCGCGCGCTCGGTCCGCGCCCTGCGCTGGTCTTCGGCGACGAACCGACCGGCAACCTCGACGCCGCCACCGGCGCGTCGGTCATGGACCTGTTGTTCGACCGCCGCGCCGCGACCGGTGCCACGTTGATCATCATTACCCATGACCCCGTACTCGCCGCGCGCTGTGATCGCATTGTCGAACTCGCCGACGGCCGGATCGCCGCGGATCGCTTGCGGTGAGCGAATGGCGGCTGGCGTGGCGGCTTGCCCGTCGCGAACTCGATCTTCGGTTTCGCGGGCTGCGGCTTCTGCTCGCCTGCTTGTTCCTTGGCGTCGGCGCGCTGGCGGCGATCGGCAGTCTGACGCAGTCGATCGACGGCGAACTCGCGGCCCGCGGCAGCGCGATCCTTGGCGGCGATGTCGAGTTTGGCACGTCGCAGCGTGCCGCTACGCCTGACGAACGGGCGGCGATGGCGCGGCTCGGCACGGTGTCCGAGACCGTACGGATGCAGGCTACCGCGATCCGGGGCACCAACAGCGTGCCGGTCCAGCTCAAGGGCGTCGATGCGGTCTATCCGCTCTACGGGACGCTGGCCGTACAGGGTGGATCGGTCGCGAAGGTCGATGATCCCAGGGCGATCTGGATAGTCCCGGCCTTGGCGCAAAGGCTCGGGGTCGGCCGCGGCGCGCACGTACGGCTCGGGATTGCCGACTTCACCGTCGCTGGCGTGATCGCGAACGAACCGGACCGGCTCGGCGAGGGCTTTACTCTCGGCCCCGTCGCGATCGTCTCGATGGCAGGCATCGTTCGCACCGGTCTCGTTCAGCCCGGCAGCCTGTACGAGACCAAATATCGGGTGCGCCTTTCGCCCAACGCTTCGCCGACGACCGCGGTCGATCGGTTCAGTGCGGCATTCCCGACCGGCGGCTGGGAAACCAAGACGCGTGACCGCGCTGCGCCCGGTGCCGAACGCTTCGTCGATCGCATGGGGCAGTTTCTACTGTTGGTGGGGCTGTCCGCGCTGGTCATCGCCGGGATCGGCGTCGGCAACGGTGTGTCCTCCTATCTCGCCGCCCGCCGGAGCAGCATCGCGGCCTTGAAGGTGCTCGGAGCGACGTCTGCCCTCATCGCCAAGATCTACCTTCTCGAAGTCGCGGTCGTGGCTGCGATGGGGATCGTTGCCGGTCTGGTCGCAGGCGCTGCAACGGTACCGCTGATCGTCTGGCTCGCCGGCGACGTCCTGCCGGTCGCGCCGCAATTCTCGCTCCAGTCCGCGCCGCTCGCGCTCGCCGCTGCCTACGGCATGCTGATCGCGCTCGCCTTCACCGCGCCTCCCTTGATCGAGGCGGGCAGCATTCCCGCGGCCGGCCTGTTGCGCGGCGTGTTCGGCAATCGTGCCGTGCCGCTGCGCCGAACCTTGCCCTGGGTTCTCGGTGCTGGAGTCGCGATCGTCGCGCTCGCGCTGTCGACTGCGGACCAGCCTGGGCTCAGCGCAGGCTTCCTCGCGGCGGTGGCCGGCGTGTTGCTGGTGCTGGCAGGGTTCGGCTGGGCCGTGCGCCGGATCGCCGCAGCGCTTCCCCGCTCGCGCAAGCCGTTGCTCCGCCTCGCCATTGCCGGACTCCACCGCCCCGGCGCGCGGACCGGCACTTTGGTCGTCGCACTCGGTCTAGGCCTAACGCTGTTCGTCCTCCTGGCGGGCATTCGCACCAGTATCGATGCGAACATCGCGCTCACCGTCCCCAAGCGCGCGCCGGCGCTGTTCGCGCTAGACGTGCCGCCTGACCGCGAGGCGGAGTTCCGCCAGACCATCGAACGCGTCGCGATCCACCCGGTCATCCGCACCGTGCCGGCGATGCGCGGTACGATCACCGGCTACGGCACGACGCGCGTCGCCGATCTAAAGACGCTGCCCGACGGTGCATGGGCGTTGCGCGGCGAACGCGGGCTGACCTACGCCGCGACTTTGCCAGATGGAAGCGAACTCACCGCCGGTCGGTGGTGGCCGCGTGACTATAAGGGACCGCCGCTGGTCTCGATCGACAAGCGACTGGCCAAGGTGCTGGCGCTCAAGATCGGCGATCCGCTCACGTACACCTTGCTCGGCGTAGAGCGGACCGCGCATATCGCCTCGTTCCGCCGGATTAGCTGGGATACGCTCGGCTTCAATTTCGTGATGGTGTTCTCGCCAAATGCGATCGAGGACGCGCCGCATAATCTTGCCGCGACGATCGAGCTCGCACCGGGGCAGGAGGCGCCCGTCATGCGCGCGCTGCTGCCGCGCTTTCCGTCGGTCTCGGTGATCGAGGTTCGCGGCGTGCTGGGTCAGGTCCGCGACATCGTCTCGCAGATGGCGACGGCGATCACCGCCGCGGCGTCGGTGGCGATCCTCGCCGGGATCGCGGTGCTGATCGGCGCGATTGCCGCAGCGCGAGAGGCGCGCACCTATGACGGCGTGATCCTGCGGACGCTCGGCGCGACCCGGCGACAGGTGCTCGCGGTACAGGCGCTCGAATACGCATTCCTCAGTATCGTGCTGTCGGTACTTGCGTTGCTGCTCGGGCTCGGTGGTGCCTGGTATGTCGTGACGCAACTCTTCAGTTTCGAATGGCGCCCGGATTACGCGACCGTCTTGGCGACGTTGCTGGGCGGGGCGGGGCTGACGATGGTAATCGGGTTGATCGGTGCGTGGCCCATTCTGGGCGCGCGGCCCGCACAGGCGTTGCGGCAACTCTGAGGGTCCGTTTGCGTCCGTGCAGCGTTGGGCCGCAATACACCGAAGGAGGCAAGACGCTGAGCACGCACGAAACACCATCCGAGCATCAGGCCACCAGCCCCTGGTCGACGTCGGCACGCGAATGGTGGAAGGTCCTGAAGCGCACCTGGGCCGAGGGGAACGACGACAATATCGGTCTGATCGCGGCGGGTACCGCATTCTACGGGTTCGCTGCGATCGTTCCGCTGCTGGCATCGGTGGTACTGATCTACGGTCTGGTCGCCGACACCGCGACGGTGGTCGCGAACATCCGCGCGCTGTTCAACGTCCTCCCCGAAGATGCGGCAAGGGTAATCGGCGACCAGCTTGCGACCGTCGTCAATACGTCGGAAGGCAAGAAGGGTTTCGGCCTCGTCATCGCGCTGGGCATCGCCTTGTACGGCGGCACTAAGGGGGCATCGTCGATCGTCACCGCGCTCAACATCGCCTATGAAGAGAAAGAAACGCGTGGGTTCATAACACTGAACCTCCTCGCTTTTGCGATCACCGGTGGTGCCGTGATGCTCGCCTTGGTCGCCGCCCTCTCGACGGCAGCGTTCGCGCTGCTCGACAGCCTGATACCCGGCGCGCCAGAAATCCTGCTCCTGGCGATCCGCCTCTTAAGTTACGGCGTGCTCGCTTCGCTGGGCGTCACGGCGGCGGCATGCTTGTATCGGTTTGGCCCTAATCGTCACAAGGCGAAGTGGACATGGCTGACCCCTGGATCGCTGGCCGCGACCGTCATCTGGCTTGGTGCAACAATAGGGTTCGGCGTCTATGTCTCGCGCTTCGGAAATTACGGCGCGACCTATGGCTCGCTCAGCGCGGTCATCGTGCTGCTGACGTGGCTATGGCTGTCGGCCTACGTCTTCCTGCTCGGCGCAGAGCTGAATTCGGAACTCGAACACCAGACGACGAGCGATACGACGATCGGCGGGGCCACCCCGATGGGAACGCGAGGCGCGACCGTCGCTGACACGGTTGCAACAGACATGGCCTCGAAGCCAGTCGTTCAGCCTGAGGAGCCGGACAGGGCAGGGGTCCTGGCCGTAGTCCATTTGAGTGGCGTGCATGCAGGCTTGCCCGCGTCGCTTCTGGCGCTGGGCGGTCTGCGGTCGATCCGTCGTGGTTCGCCAGTTGCTGGCCTTGGCATGATCGCGATCGGCGCCGCGCTGGCACATAGGAAGCGTAATCCATCGAGTAAAGCAACGACGAAGGTGCGAGCGAAGGCCTGATGACATACGGGCAGTCGACCAAGCTGTTCTTCGATGGCGGATGCCGGCCAAACCCTGGCCCGATCGAATGTGCTGTCGTCCGCAAGGGCGTTACCCACTACCGGCACGATCTGGGTGAGGGCACAAACAGCGACGCCGAATGGCTAGCCGCGATCCATGCGTTGGAGATCGCTCAACTAGAAGGCGATCGCGACATCACGCTGCTAGGCGATTCTACCCTGGTCGTGACGCAAGCCAGCGGTAAGGCCCGGTGCCGTTCGGCAGACTTGGAAGTGCACCGTAGTAGGTTCGCGGCACTGGCCGAACGTTTCGACCGCGTCCGTATCCGGCATATCGGTCGAGCCCAGAACCTTGCCGGCATTGCGCTCGCCCGGCTGCATCCTCGCTAAGGCCGACGGAGGGTTGACTCAGGCGCGCGACACTAGTTTTCCGAAAACTGACCTCAAACTGTAAAAAAGCGTTTGACGGGTCGGGGAGGTGGCCCTAGAGGGGTGTCACCGCAGCGAACGGCCACACGGTCTGGACGCAGCGGTCGCAAGAAAACCAGATGCTCCAAATCTTCCGCAAGGGAGGTTATGCGAGTGTCGGTATTTTTGTCGGCTCTTTGACATTGTAGGTTAAGATGAAGGGACATGTGGGCGGCGGCTTGCGGTTTCCGGGCTCCTC
>NZ_SLYA01000002.1 GCF_004340965.1 Sphingomonas sp. PP-CE-1A-559
CACGAGGTCAGGTCGACCCCGATCCAGGCATCGTACGTGAAGGGGCTGCAAATCTCATCTGCTGTCGAAATGCAGCCGCCGCGATACACCATCTTGTGGGGCGTCGCTGACGCGGATCGGTCGGCGGCAGCGGGGGGCTCGACTAGCCTGGTCGCGTCGAACCTTTATGTCGCAAGCAGGTCGCTGACGGGCGTTGATAATGGATTTGGTGTCCAGGCGGATTGTGCTCGCTGCCCCGTGCATCGGAGCGCTCGCTATAACCGTGGCGGCAGGTGCATCAGCCGCGACGACGCCCAGCACCCTTGCCAACTTGCCGGCCTGGATGGGCCTGGCGTCCGCACAGGGCGCAAGCTGGGCAGTGCTGGCAGGCTCCGGAGCAATCTCGTCCGGTATGGTCGGCTATGCAAAGGCTGATACGGTGCTCGCGACACCCGAACCTCTGTTCGAAGCGGCATCTCTGTCCAAGGTGGTTCTGGCGGTCGCGGTTCATGACATAGTGGGGGAGGGCCTGATCGATCTGGATCGACCAGTGGCCGAGCATGTCGCGTCCACCGACGATGGCGTGACGGGGTCGATCACGCCTCGCTACCTGCTCTCTCACTCCAGCGGCCCGCCTAACTGGCGCGACGAAGCGAGCGAGCCGCTAACAAGCGCGTTCGCCCCCGGCATCCGTTTCCGCTACGCTGCCTTGGCCTGGCTGAAGCGACCTCTGCCGGCCCATTGGGCTCCGTTCGCGACATCAGGGTAGCCGTGTTGGGGTTGCAGCCCTATCCATCAGTGCTTCGTAGTCCGTTCCGACCGTCAATGCACATGAACGGGCGTCAGCGTCTGGCTATGAACGAGAGGCTCTTAGTGGCCGGATGTGGGCCTAGCATTACCTAGTGGTCCAAAGGTCAGTCTTAATCTTCGGCCCAGCGCCTGAGCAGGTTGGACTGCGTCTTTGCCAGCAAGTCCAGTTCGGGCGTCTTGCCAAGGCGGTCGAACAGGACGTGCCGTGCGGTTTCCAGATCGAACAGGAGTTCGCGGGCATCGGCATCGCGGATCAAGCTGCGTACCCAGGTTACGGCGGCGAGGCGCTCGCCGGATACGACTGGCGCGACGCGGTGCAGCGCCGTCGTCGGATAGACCACTGCATCGCCTGCCGCGAGTTTCACGTCCTGTTCGCCCGCCGCGGACTCGATCACCAGTTCGCCGCCTTCGTACGTGTCGGGCTCTGACAGGAATATCGTAACCGACACGTCGGTGCGCATGCCGCCCATGATCGCGTCGTCGACATGGCTGCCATAGGCCATGCCAGGTTCGTAGCGGCTGAACAGCGGCGGGCGAACCACGTGCGGTCGTGTGGCCATCCGGAACAACGGGTTCGCGAGCAACCGGTCGACCACCAAGTCCTGCATGTCGGCCAACAGCGGGTCGGCGCGGTCGACCTGCTCGTTGCTCTTGACCGGGCGGGCTTCGCGACCAGCGGTCCGGCGCCCATCGACATAACGCGTCTTGCCGAGATTATCTCGCAACGACTGGAGATTGTTGGCGTCCAGAACGTTGGCAATCATGATCAACATCAAGTTTCTCGTCGCGTCGGCGTGACGTCGGGACGGGTCCCTATCAGTCCAAGGCCATGTGGCCAACGCATTGGCGAGTAAGGAATTAGTATGCGTATGAAATTGTGGATGGGCGTTGGCGCCTTCGTCGTCGCGCAATCCGGTCAGGGGATCCTGACCGAAGCGGCAGCCAAACCTCTGGCGCCGTCCGTCGACCAGGTCGGCGAAGGCGGCGAGAACGAGCGCGGCGAGGGTGAGGGTGAAGGTGAGGGGCGACACGTCGTGCGCTCGACCAAGTCGCGCCACGTCGTCCGCAATCCCCGTCGCGCACGTGCCGCGCAACAGCATGCGGGCCAGCGCGGCGAAGGCGAATATGAAGGTGGCGAGAACGAAGCTGGTGAAGGCGAGGGCGAACGCTGATTCTCGGTCAAAAACGAGGAGGAGCCAGTCTGGGATCACGCGCACACTCACATGGGCCGTGGCGGCGATAAAACAGTATACCTGGTTAAAAAGCGAGATCGTCTCGCACCGGCTGATTCTGGACTCGAGCGTCTTTAATGCGGTTAAAACGCCGGGAACGGTGCTGGCGGCATCGTAAGCACAGGCGCTACCCAGCCGCTCCGCCTTGCTGACAACGGCACGTCCCTGAAACCGGTGGCCGGGCGGGCTGATGGTCACCTCATGCGCGCTTAAGTTCAACCGTTCGTCGTTCGTTGGACCCGCATCGTGCGGTGAGGTCTCCTGCAAAAAACGATTGTCGTCGGGCAAATCGGATGATCGGTCGTCGTCCCCGGCTGACCGTTTGCATCGAAACACTACATTGTCACGGTTCGCCGTCACTATCGGTAAGGGCTACGATGACGTGCCCCGCCGGGTCGGGATCGTGGTCGATCAACCAGTCACGGGTTTCCTGGCCATTTACGTCGGCCGTCTACTGCTATCCCCTTCCATGCGGACCAGTATAATTTCTCGTCCCAGCGCCTGTGCGGTCGCTGTTCGCGCATCGCCAACGTCAGGTGTTCAGGACGAGTATCGACGCCGATCCTTGCCGAGTTACGGTTGCTACCTCCGGTTCGTGGCCAGTTTCCCGTGCTGTAGGATCGGCGAGGCTGTCGGGTTGCGACGACTCAAAAGAGTTGAAATTTCTATAAATTTAGACGTCTTCGATTGCGGTCACTTGTGGCGCAGTTCCACCATCGCGACGTCTTGCTCGCGCATTGGTAGCGTCAGTCGAAAAGGCTTTCCTGCGCGGACATGAATAGTGCTGATAAGCGGGGCGTCGGTCGTAACGCTTTGCAGTTTTTGCAGCTGCGCATCAGTCAGCTTGGCGGGGCTGCCCATTTCCAGGTAGGTCGAATACGCGTCGTTCTGCTGAAAGCCGGTGCGCCGCGTCCGTAGCTGGTATGATCCCGGCTTTAATCCTGTCAGGTCGAGCGTGAGCGGCGTGGTCAGTGCAGGCTTGCGCAGCTTGGTAAAGAACGGGCGATTGCTGACGGGCTGATTTGGCAACACCGCTCGCCAGGCCAGTACCTGCAATGTTCCATCCTTCAATGCGGCGATGGTCTGATCATCGCCGGTGGGCAATTCACGGTCGCCGAGATCCGCCAGATACTTGTACGCGAACCACGATGCCTTGCGCACGCCTTGCGGCGTCATCAGTCCGAAGCCGCCCTCGAACGGTCGGGCTTGTGGGCCCGGCTCTTCGAACAAGTCGCTGTAAGTCCAGTAACTCATGCCCTGCGCCAGTCCCTCGGTGCGACGGAGCTTCGACAAGATGTACGCAGCGCTCAGATAATCATCGTGAATGGGATCGCGCGGATTGTAGCTGGTACTCCATTCGGTGAAAAAGAGCGGAAGGCTGGATCGCCCGGCTGCTTCCATTTCCTTGCGAACCTTACGCACGTCCTGAACAATAGCATCCGGATTACGCGAGAGTTTGTTGTCGCCCTCACCCTTTTCGTCCAGAAAACCGCCTTCGACGCCGTAGGTATGCGTCGTGATGAAGTCGACCGGAACGCTGTTCGTCTTGGCGTATGCGAGAAATTCGGGGATCCATGCCGCGCCCGCGGTCGATGGTCCACCGATGCGCAGCTGCGGGTCGATCGCCTTGATCGTGCGCGCCGTCCGGGCATAATAATCGAAATACGCCTGCTGGTCCGCTTTCTCCCAGAAACCGTCGAGGTTCGGCTCGTTCCAGAATTCGAAATACCAACTGCGCACCTCCTTCGCCCCATAGCGTGACACCGCATGGCGAACGAACGCATCGACCAAAGCCGTCCATTTTGCGGGCTCTGGGTGTGAGGTATTGCCCTTCCAGTAAAAGAGCGTTTGGTCGGATTGTTTCATGCCGTCGGGCGTGAAGCCGAGTTCCACAAACGGCTTCAAGTCCATCTTCAACAAATTATCATACAGATAATCAATACGACGCCAGTCATAGACGGGCTTGCCGGCAACTTCCCGATACACATGCAGTTGATCGGCAAAGATGTTGTGGAAGCGAATATGTCGGAAGCGAAGTTCCTTCTGCACCGTTCGCAGTTGCTCCAGACTATCATGACGGATGAGCGTGCCCGGATAATCCGCGCCGATGGACATTTCCGCCATTCGATTTCGCGGTTGGGTTTTACCCTGAACGTTGACCGCAATGACGTGGGGTGCCGTCTTTTGCGCGCTCGCGTCACTTGGAACTGAGACGCCCAGAACGATCCCGGTTGCCAATGCGGATGCCCGTGCTGCGTACCGAAAATGCATTCTGTGCTACCCCGCTGAAGCGGTCGACGTACGATGATAGCCTTATCAAGGCAATTCCATGCGGTTCGCCTGGTTCGAACCACATAATGCCGAGGTCGGTGCCGGAACAAGAGCCTGCCGTTTCCGGGGGAATGCCGGGGCGGCGAAGCAGGCCCGGTAATATCCAGGCCACGGCTCGTGGCTCGACAGGCGAAATTTGGAGCGATGGCAGCGAGATGAGGGGTAATTGCGACGAAGCCGCGCTCTTGCGGCTGTCCAAGGGATCTCATCACGGCGGCGGAGCAGGCTGCATAAAAGATGACGTATTATTCAATTGTCCTATAATAGTGTTAGGGCTAACGCCGGCGTAGAAGCATCGTGACGAGAAGATGCAGCTAGAGGATGTGGCGTCCCAAAGGGTGTCGCATAATGGGGGGGGATTTATGAGCGTTTTCACTACCGATTCCGGTCGACGTTGGCATGCCGCAGCCGCAATGCGCGCTAGTGTGTCCTTGGCAGCGCTGCTCGCTGCCGGCGTTAGCGGCAATGCCTGGGCACAGGCCGCTACGCAGGCCATATCGCCGAACACGACGCAGGCAGCAGCACCGGGACAGGGTCCCGGCGATCCGGCCGCTGACCAGGGCGATGGTGACATCGTCGTCACCGGCCGTCGCGCCGCACTGGAGGCGGCGGATGAGCGCAAGCGTCGCAGCGAGACGATCGTCGACTCGATCGTGGCCGACGATGCCGGCAAGCTTCCCGACAACTCGATCACCGAGGTTCTTCAGCGTGTCTCGGGCGTGTCGATCGTGCGCTTTGCAGCACTCGGCGATCCCGATCACTATTCCGTCCAGGGTTCGGGCGTGCAGGTCCGCGGCCTGACCGGCGTGGCATCGCGTCTCAACGGCCGTGAGATCTTCAGCGCGAACAACGGCCGCGCGATCCTGTGGAGCGACGTGACGCCCGAGCTGATGTCGGCGGTCGACGTCTACAAGGCATCGACGGCGGACCTGATCGAGGGCGGCACCGGCGGTCAGATCGATCTGCGTACCAAGCTGCCGTTCGACTTCAACGGCAAGTTCCACATCGCGGGCACCGGGGAGCTCGCGCTCGGCGACATGGCGAACAAGGCCGATCCTTCGGGCTCCGTGCTGGTCACCGACTCGTTCGATACGCCGATCGGCCGGATCGGCCTGCTCGGCGACGTCGCGTTCAGCCAGTTCAGCTCGCTGTCGCAGTTCATCCGCGTCAGCCCCTATTTCAAGACGAAGCTCGGCGATGGCAGCGAGCGGTACGTCCCCAGCGGCTTCGCGTATGGCGACGAGGCGTTCCAGTACAAGCGCTATGGCATCTACGGTGCGGCGCAGTGGCAGCCGGTCGACTCGCTGACCTTCACCGGTAGCTTCTTCCAGTCGCGCTACAAGAGCCAGTCGAGCGACTACGGTACGCAGCTCGATTCGCAGACGCTGGCGGTCGATCCGGCGAGCAGCACGTTCGACAGCAACGGCCTGCTAACCAAGACGAACGCACTGTTCAATCGCGATACGGGGACGTTCCTGCCTACCGGCGGCTCGGTCAACAGCAGCGGCAACAAGGGTTTCGTGGAGAGCAATACGCGGACACGCGATTACTCGCTGTCGTTCGCGTGGGCGCCGGATGACAGTCATCTGTCGCTGAAGGGATCGCTGCAGCGTGTCGATTCACGCCAGATCTACGACCGCGTCGACATCTTCCGCGACATCGGGTTCGGCCAGAGTTTCGGGATGGACCTGACGGGCGACCTGCCGCAGATCACCGTCGGTCCGGCGACGCAGGCGTCTTTCGCCAATCCAGCGAATTATTTCTGGACGGCATCGATGCCGCACAACGAACGCAACAAGGGTCGGCTGGACGCCGGGCAGCTCGATGCCGAATACAAGTTCGACGACAGCTTCTTCCGGTCGGTCAAGGTCGGCGGCCGCTATGCAAAGCGGACTGAGCGCGACCTTGCGAACGGCTATAACTGGGCGGCGCTCGGCCGCGGGTGGAATGGCGATCCGCAGCTGACCTATGCCAACGCGGCACCGGGCGACGTCGCCAGCCACGCGTTCAAGGACTTCTTCCGCGGCGACACGACCCTGCCGGGCAACCTGATGTTCGCGTCGGAAAGTCTGGCGGACCGGTTCAACGTCAATCGCACCGGGTTGGTACAGTCGCCGCCGACGAACTTCTGTGGTCCCCCGACTATCGACGATGACAACAACCCGGCTACGCCGAACGTCTCCAATCCTCTCTGGAACGATTGCTCGTCCAAGGGCCCATTGCCGGCCACTGGCTATGGCGGCCTTTCTGGGATCCGAGCACCGGGCTTCGTCCTCCCAGGCGACGAGGTGCAAAATCGTACCAAGAACATCGCGGGCTATGCGCTGGTGCGGTTCGGGCCCCAGGGGGATGCTCGTGGCATCTCCGGTAACGTAGGTGTGCGGGTCGTGCACATCGAGAACGAGGGCAGCGGGTTCATCCAGCAGAATGGCGGCACTGTCTTTATCCGCAACGGCGCTCAGGTTTCGCTCGCGAACACCTTCCTAGCGCGCGGCGGCAAGGCGGACTTCACGCGCGTTCTGCCGTCGGTCAATATCGAATATGCGCCGACCGACCGGATCAAGGTGCGCGGCGGGTACAACATCACGATGGATCTGCCGACCTTCAACGCGCTGCGCGCCTCGGGGTCGATCGGCGTGGCGACGACGCCCAGCCAGACTCCGGGCGGTATCGGGACGTTCAACAACTTCACCGCAGACACCGGCAATCCGTTGCTGAAGCCGACGCTGTCGAACAACTTCGACGTCTCGCTCGAATATTACGGACGTGCGGGGACGTCGTTCCACATCGCACCGTTCTACAAGCGGCTGACCAACCTCCCAATCTATGCGCTGACGACCCGGCAGGTCACCGTCCAGTTCACCGACGGGACGACGGAGAACGTCTCGGCGTCTGCGACCGACTATAGCAACGCTACCAAGGCGGCGACGGTCAAGGGCGTCGAAGTCGGGGGACGCTTCTTCTTCGACATGCTGCCGGGCGCGCTTGCCGGTATCGGGTTCGAGGGCAACTACACGTTCATCAAGAGCAGCAATCCGGGCGATGCCTACCGCGATATCACCGGTGCCAGCAGGAACGATGCGCCGCTCGTGGGCCTGTCGAAGCACAACCTGAACGCGACTTTGCTTTACGAGCGTAACCCGATCTCGTTGCGGATCGCGTACTCGTGGCGCTCGCAATATCTGCTGTCGACGAACAGCAACGGCACGAACGGTACGTACACCTATTACAGCGCGCCGGGCGTCGTCAGCAATCAAGATGGCGGCCTCGATCCCACCACCCAGATCGCGCTGCCGATCTATGGCGGCAACTACGGGTCGATCGATGCCGGCGTCCGCTTCAAGGTGACCGACTATCTGTCGTTCGGCGTGCAGGGGACCAACCTGACCGCGTCGACGCAGCGCACGCTGATGGGGGGCTACCCTGGCGGCAAGCTGGTCGGGCGTAGCTGGTTCCAGGCCGATCGTCGTATCAGCACTGGTATCAACCTCGCCTTCTAACGATGATACGCTGCTCGCCGACACGGTGTCGGCGAGCAGCAAAGCGAGGCTGCAATGGGCAAGCGGATATTGATCGTGGGCGGTGGCACCGCCGGGTGGCTGACCGCGGGCTATCTCGCCAAGCGGCTTGGCGCGGACCTGCCGGGCGGCGTCGCGATCACGCTTGTCGAGTCGCGAGACATTGGGATCCTTGGCGTCGGTGAGGGGACGTTCCCGACGATCCGGCGAACGCTGGCGACGATCGGGATCGACGAGGCCGACCTGATCCGTCGTTGCGGTGCGACGTTCAAGCAGGGTGCCAAGTTCGTGCACTGGCGCCACGCGCCGGGGCAGGGGGCGACCGATCACTACTCGCATCCCTTCCAGGTCGCGGATTCAAGCGATGGCCTCGACCTGCTGCCGTATTGGCTGCTGGGGCATGGCGGTCCGGAGAATTGGGACGAGGTCTCCAATCCGCAGAAAAAAGCCTCCGACCAGCATCGCGCACCCAAATTGCCGACCAATCCCGATTATGTCGGGCCGCTCAACTACGCGTTCCACTTCGACGCCGTCGCGCTGGCCGGTCTGTTGCGCGAGCAGGGCGTGAAGAACGGCGTCCGGCACCTGACCGACACCGTGAGCGAGGTGCTGCTCGATGCCGAGGGTGCGATCGGCGGCGTGCGCACCGAGCGGAACGGCGTTCTGGACGCGGATCTTTATATCGACTGCACCGGCTTTCGCGCCGAACTGATCGGCAAGGCGATGAAGGTTCCGTATCGCTCGTGCCGGGACGTCCTGTTCTGCGATCGCGCGATCGCGGCGCAGCTACCCTATGCGCGGCCCGACGATCCGATCGCCTCCTACACGATATCGACCGCGCAGAAGAACGGATGGATCTGGGATATCGGGCTCGATCGCCGGCGGGGCATCGGCCATGTCTACTCGTCCGATCATGGCGACGACGAGACGGCGGAGCGCGTCCTGCGGGACTATCTCGGCGCGGCGGGTGAAAAGGCCGATGTGCGCCATTTCAAGTTCGATGCCGGCTACCGCGAGGTCAACTGGTACAAGAACTGCGTCGCGGTCGGGCTGTCGAGTGGTTTCTTCGAGCCTCTCGAAGCGACCGGCATCGCGTTTGCAGAGGTGTCGGCGGGAATGATCGCCAACCTGTTCCCGTGGGGCGGCGATTACGAGACGTCCGCGCGTCAGTTCAACGCGAACATGCTCCGCCGCTACGAGCGCGCGCGCGATTTCATCAAGCTCCATTATTGCATCTCGGAACGGCGCGACACGGCGTTCTGGCGCGATAACGTGGCCGACGCGTCGGTGCCCGACAGCTTGCTGGCACTGCTAGACCGGTGGCGCTTCCGGCCGCCCAACGAGCTAGACATCGACGGCCAGGTCGACATCTTCACCGAGGCGAGCTGGCAGTATGTGCTGTACGGCATGGGGTGGAAGACGGACCTGAGCGCGAAGGCCGGTGCCCTGCGCTATCACGAGGATGCGCGGCGCGCGTTCGCCGAGGTACAGCGTCAGGCGCGCTACGCGATCGCCAACCTCCCGTCGAACCGGGACCTTGTCGCGTACGCTCAGACCCACAGCTTTGGTGCGCGGGCCGCGGCATGACCAGCGACGGTGCCGCCCGAGTCACGAAGGTCGTCATCGTCGGCGGTGGCACGGCCGGCTGGATGACCGCCGCTGCGCTGTCGCGGCTAGTGCCGAGCGGCGTATCGGTCACACTCGTCGAATCCGAGGAGATCGGCACCGTCGGCGTCGGCGAGGCGACGATCCCGCCGCTGCTCGACTTCAACCGCATGCTGGGGATCGACGAAGACGCGTTCGTCCGCGCGACCGGCGCGACGTTCAAGCTGGGGATCGAGTTTCGCGACTGGGCTCGGCTCGGCGACGCGTATCTGCATCCGTTCGGTACGCATGGCCGTGATATCGGCGGGGTGCAGTTCCATCAGCTCTGGCTCCGTCAGGCCGCGTTGGGCAACCCCGATCCGGGACCGATCGGCGACTATTGCCTGTCGGCGGTCGCGGCGCGTCGCGGGCGGTTCACCCGGCCGAGCGCCAATCCCGAGTCGGTCCTGTCGACCTTGTTCTACGCGTTCCACTTCGATGCCGCCTTGTACGGGAAGTTCTTGCGCGACATGGCGGAGCAGGACGGCGTGGTTCGCGTCGAGGGTCGCGTGGTCGCGGTCGAGAGGGACGCGGGGACGGGATTCATCGAGGCGGTGCGGCTCGAAGGCGATCGCCGCATCGACGGTGAATTGTTCATCGACTGCAGCGGTTTCCGATCGTTGCTGCTGGGCGGCGCGCTGGACGTTCCGTTCACGAGCTGGAAGCATTGGCTACCGTGCGACCGGGCCTGGGCGGTGCCGAGCCAGCGACAGGGAGGTCTGACCCCGTATACGCGCGCGACCGCCGATACCGCCGGATGGCGCTGGCGCATCCCGCTTCAGCACCGGGTCGGCAACGGGTACGTCTATTCCAGCGCACACATCGACGACGACGATGCAAGGCGGGCGCTTTTGGCGGGGTTGGAAGGGGAGGCGTTGGGCGAACCACGCCAGTTGCGCTTCGAGGCAGGTCGACGGGACCGGCTATGGGAGCGGAACTGCGTCGCGATCGGGCTCTCCGGCGGCTTTCTCGAGCCGCTCGAGTCCACCAGCATTCATTTGATCCAGTCGGGCATTACGCGACTGATGAGCCTGTTTCCCGACCTGGGGTTCGGCGTGACCGAGATCGACGAGTATAACCGCGTGATGCTGCGCGAATACGAACAGGTCCGCGATTTCATCATCCTGCATTATCACGCGACCGAGCGATCGGACTCGCCGTTCTGGGACCAGTGCCGGACGATGGCGATCCCGGCGTCGCTGTCGGCCAAGCTGGCGCTCTGGTCGGGGAAGGCGCGGGTGTTTCGCGAACAGGGGGAATTGTTCACCCCAGATGGCTGGATCGCGGTGCTGCTCGGCCAAGGCATCCGGCCGGCGTCGTTCGACCCCCTGGCCAGCGCGTTGCCGGCCGACGAGTCCGCGCGGTTCCTGGCGCATGTTCGGGACGTGATCGACAAGACAGCTGCGGCGATGCCGACGCACGAGGCGTTCATCGCCCAGAACTGCGCTGCACGAACGCACCAGGCGGCATGATCCCGTCGCGGCGGTGCACAGACGGACGGTTGGCTTGGGCAAAGCGGCTGCGCATCGTCGCGACGACGGCGTTGCTGCTGGCGTCCCTCGCAACGCCGGGGTCCGCCCGCGCGCCGGACGCGGTGGCGTATCGCTGGACCAACGTGACGGTCGGCGCGGGCGGGTATGCGCCCAACATCGTCTTCAGTGCGGTGGAGCGGGGGCTCGCCTATCTCCGGACCGACATGGGTGGCGCGTATCGCTGGGACGAAAAGATCGCGCGCTGGGTGCCGCTGCAGGACGGTAACGCGGTGCCGAGCTACATGGGTATCGAGAGCATCGCGCCCGATCCCCGCGATCCCGATGTTGTCTACATGGCGGCAGGGGTGGGTGCCAGCCAGCCCGCGGCAATTCTGCGATCCTCCGACCGGGGACGATCCTGGCGGATCACGCCCGTCCCGTTCGCGATGGGCGGCAACGAGGATGGTCGCGGGCTCGGCGAACGGCTCGCGATCGATCCCAACGTGACACGGCGACTGTTCTTCGGCTCGCGGCACGACGGCTTGTGGCGCAGCGACGATGCCGGCGCGACCTGGGCAAAGGTCGCGCGCTTTCCGGTCGCCGGGCTGGGACGCCCCGGTTTTCGCCGGACGCATGGCGGGGTCGCCTTCGTCGCGATCGATCCTACCAGCGGCGGGGCAGGCCGACCGTCCCGACGCGTGTGGGCCGGCGTTGCCGATCCGGGCGCCACGCATCTGTATCGGTCGGACGACGCCGGCGAGACGTGGGTCGCGGTGACGGGCCCGGCGCTGCTCGCGGCCAAGGGCGTCGTCGATCCGCGGGGCGTGCTGTGGGTCGGCTATGCGAGCGGGCTGGGGCCGAGCGGCATCGCGACCGGGGCGGTGTGGCGTTACGATCGCGACGGCACCGGCCGCGACGTGACCCCCGTCGCGTGGCGCGATACCGGGGCAGAGGGCGCATTCCTCGGCGTTGCGGTGTCCGCGATGTCGCCGGGAACCGTCGCGGTCAGTACCGTCGACCGCTACAAACACCGGGATTCACTCTGGATCAGCCGCGACGACGGCCGAAGCTGGGACGATGTCGGGCCGCGCAGCCGGCGCGACGTGTCGGCGACGCCGTTCCTGCTGCATGAGGGCAAGGGCGCCGATTTCGGCCACTGGATTTCCGGCCTTGCGATCGATCCGTTCGATCCTGATCATGTCGCCTACACGACCGGTGCGACGGTCTACGCGACCCGCGCGCTCAGGCGTTTGGGCGCGGTCGACTGGGCGCCCTGGACCCGCGGGATCGAACAGACGGCGATCATCACGCTTGCATCGCCGACCGGGGGCGCGCCGTTGATCTCGGGGTTCGGTGATCTCGCCGGTTTCGTACACGACGATCTCGACCGCTCGCCGCGGCCGACGTTCGTCGATCCGTACATGTCGAACACCAACACCATCGATTACGCCGGGATGGCGCCGAACGTCGTCGTCCGAAGCGGCAGCCTGTACCTGGACAGGCCGCGGGACGCGTCGATGGGGCGGTCGGAGGACGGCGGCCGCACCTGGACCGAGATCACCGTGCCGCCGATGGGCAACCCACCGCGGCGCGAGGATCTGAATGGCGATTGGCCGATCACCGTATCGGCCGACGGCACGACGATGGTCGTGGCGACCCCGGTCCCGCAGATGTCGCGCGACGCCGGCCGCCATTGGTCGATCGTCGCCGGGCTGCCGGGCAAGATCCGTGCGGTCGCCGACAAACGCGACCCAAGGATTTTCTATGCGATCGACGTCCTGCATGGGCGGGTGCTGGTGTCGCGCGATGCTGCAGCCAGTTTCTCCGTCGTCGCGGCACGAGGGCTGCCGGCCGATCTCAAGCCGGTCGGCCGGCAAGGTCGCGAAGCGCAGAGCAGCCTTGTGGCGGACCCCGACCGCACGGGAACGTTGTGGCTGCTGGCGGGCGAACGGCTGTTCCGGAGCATCGACGGCGGCGCAAGTTTCGCGCCCGCGCATGGTGAGTTGCGGGTCGAACTCTTCGGTCTCGGCCGGAACGGTGTGTTCGCGATAGGAACGCTCGCCGGTGTCCGGGGGGCATGGCGCTCGGTGGATCAAGGACGGTCCTGGGCGCGGATCGACGACGACGCGCATCGCTGGGGCGGCCGCTACCGCGTCATCTCCGGCGATCCCAGGCGCGAGGGGCGGGTCTATATCGGCACGGACGGCCGTGGCCTGTTCTACGGCGATCCGATCGCGGCGCGATAATCCGGCGCTCACGAACGCCCGGCATGCGTCGCTAGGGTCGGCTCGAAGGAGCGGATCGTCGAATGCTAGACCAGGCCGCGGCCTTCCAGCTTCAGGACGGGGACGAAACCCTCGCCGGGGTTGGCAGGCATCGTCAGGTGCAGCCCGCGTGCATCGCGGCGGTGCGCCACGCGGTTGCCGCCGAGTAACGTCACGCGCTCGACCACGCCGTCGGCGAAGCGGTTGCGTCCCAGCGCCTCGATCGTGACCTCGCCCTGCGGCCAGCCCAGGAACAGCGCGTAGAGCGCCCCCTTGTTGGTGGTGAAGCGCACGTCGCGCGACGTGAACACGCCCGAAGACTGTTCGTTCTGCATGCCGGCCTGGAGCTTGGTCGGGCCTTCGCCGTAGATGCGCCATGGCCGCGAACCGAAGATTGCCTCGTCGTTGACCGCGATCCAGCGGCTCATGCCGTCGAGGATCTTCTCCTCCTCGCCGTCGATCGATCCGTCGCCGGGCTGCGGGATCGAGAGCAGCAGGTTGCCGTTCTTCGACACGACGTCGGCAAGCCGCTGGATCACCTGCTCGGCGGTCTTGTAGCTCTTGTCGGTGAGCCGCGCGACGTTGTAGAACCAGTCACCGATGCACGTATCAGTCTGCCACGGCTCGTCCCACAGATGGTCGGTGAAGCCGCGCTCGACGTCCTGCACGAGGCCGAACCGTGCATAGGGCTTCAACTGCTTGGCAGTCAGTACGACGTCGATCTCGCCGTGCCACGCGATCGAGCGGTTATAGTAATCCGCCGCTGCCTGGAGTCCGATCGGGCCGAACGGCAGCTCGTAATCGTCGAAATAGCAGAAGTCGGGCTTGTACTTGTCGATCAGGTCGGTCTGGCGCAGCAGCCATTTGGCGGCATAGGACGGATCGTTCGGCGGCGGCGTTTCGATCCACTGGCCATCGTTCGCGTCGTGCCACGCGTTCATTGCCGCCACCGTGTCGATGCCGTTGGGCAGGACCGCGTGCGCGCCGGTGTAGAGATGTTGCGGGTCGAGCCCGTCCCACCACTTGCCGTGCCCGTCGGCGGTGCGCAGCGTGAACGCGTCGTAGCGCTGGCCCTTCAGCGGACCGGTCGGGTCATAGCCATAGGCGGTCTGATACCAGTGCCAGCTGTGTGCGGCATGGTTCGAGACGCCAAACTTGAGCCCGGCTTTCCGCGCGGCCTTTTCCCAGGTGCCGACGACATCACGCTTCGGCCCGACGCGGAGCGAATTCCAAGCGTGATAGCGGCTGTCGTAGCAGTCGAGATTGTCGTGGTGATTGGCGAGCGAGACGAAATATTTCGCCCCCGCCTTGGCATAGCGGGCGATCAGCGCGTCGGGATCCCAACGCTCCGCCGTCCAGCGGTTCATCACCTCCATCATCCCCGACTTGGTCGGATGACCGTACGTCTTGAGGTGATGTTCGTAGGCAGGGTGCCCCTGCATGTACATGAAGCGGCCGTACCAGTCGCCCTGCTCGGGCACCGACTGCGGCCCCCAATGCGACCACAGGCCGAGCTTCGCGTCGCGGAACCACTCGGGGTAGCGATAGTGATCGACCAGCGATTGCCAGGTCGGTTGCACCGGGCCCCGCGCCAGCCCCATCGGGCTCTGCGCTAGCGCATGTGTTGCGGGACCGAGTGCGGCGATCCCGGCGAGAACCGAACGGCGGCTGAGATCGATACTCACTTGGCTGCGACGGTCCGGCGGATCGCGGCGAGCGCCAGCGGGCGCATTACCGCATAGCCGGCGGGGGTCGGGTGGACGCCGTCGCTCGCCAGCCCCGGCTTCATCGCGCCCTCGGGCGTGGCAAGCACGGTGTAGTAATCGACATAGGTGAAGCCGTTCTTCGCCGCATAGGCCTTCAACCAGGTGTTGAGCGCGCGGATCTGCGGGACCGGCTGCTTGTCTTTGCTCCACGGGAAGGCGGCGGCGGGCGGGGTCGAGGCGATGATGACCTTGATGCCGTTCGCACGCGCGAGGTCGGCCATGCTGGCGATGTTGCCCTCGACGATCGCCATCGTCGAGGCGCCGGTGTTGCCGGCGATGTCGTTGGTGCCCGCCATGATGTGGACCGCACGCGGTTTCAGCGCGACCACGTCCTCGCGGAAGCGCACCAGCATCTGCGGCGTGGTCTGCCCGCTGATCCCGCGATCGACCAGCCCGCCGGTGAACAGCGCAGCATCCGCACCGATCCAGTTGTCGGTGATCGAATCGCCCATGAAGACCACGCGGACCGGCGTGTTCGAGGCCTTCAACTGTTCGTTCTGCGCACGGTAGCGGCACAGTTGGCCGAAGTCGCGCGTGAGCGAATGCAGCTTCCATGCCTCCCATCCGGCTCCATCGGTCGGCGACGGATGCGCAGGGCAGGGGGCCGCGACGATCCCGACCGGATCACCGGCATAGGGATCGCCCGGAACATTGGTCTGCGCAGCCGCCGGCAACGAGACCAACGCCAACGCCGCAATGGCGATGCCGCGCATCACTTCCCCGCGCATCACTTAGCCGAGACGATCTGGACCAGCGACGCGGCGTCCTGCCCGGTCGGCAGCTTGCCCGATGCGGTGAGCCTCCGGGTCTTGTCGTCCCAGCGCAGCATTGCCTTGCGCCCGCCCTTGGTCCGATAGTCGTTGGTCACGCCGTCATCGTCGTACAGCGCGAAGTTGGCATCTGCGCCCGGATACACGCGGATGCTCTCCAAGGCCTGGGCCGTCGCCGTGCTCGGCACCTGGACGCCCATCGGTATGATCGACCCGGCGCGCACGAACAGCGGGATCTTGTCGATCGGCGCATTCGCGGTGACGGTCTGGCCGCCGGTGAACCGCTGGTTGGTCCAGTAATCATACCATTCGGCACCGGCCGGCAGATAGACCTGGCGGCTGGTCTTGCCCTGTTCGGTGACGGGCGCGACCAGGAAGGCGGGACCGAACATATATTCGTCGCCCATGTCGGCGACGTTGGGATCGTTCGGGAAATCCATGAACAGCGCGCGCATCATCGGCGCATTGCTCTCGTACGTATGGCGCCCGAGCGAATAGATATACGGCATCAGCGAGTAGCGCAGCTTCAGGAAGTTCGCGAGGACCGGCTCGGCCGCGGTGCCGTACTGCCAGATTGCGGTGGCCGGCCGCTGGCCGTGGATCCGCAATGTCGGCGTGAACACGCTGTAGCCGAACCAGCGCGTGAACAACTCGGGATAATCCGCGTAGTCGGGCGCCATCGCGGTCGCGCCCGCTGGATCGAGCAGCACGGGGCGGGTCGCCTTGGGTCCGTTGGGCCACTGCCACCCGCCGATGTCGCTGCCCCAATAGGCCATGCCGCTCGCGGTGAAGCCGAGCCCGGCGGGCACTTGGCGGTGCAGCGCCTCCCAGGTCGACTTGATGTCCGACGACCAGAACAGCCCGCCGTTGCGCTGTGCGCCGAGATAGGCCGCGCGCGACAGGATCAGGTTGCGCATCGTGGGGCGATCCTTCGCCGAACCGTCCGCCACGCTCATCGTGTGGAGCAGCGGGAAGACGTTGTGATAACGGTCGCCCGAACCGATCGAATAGAAGCTGCCATCGGGCACCAGATCGGGCTCGGTCTCGTCGAGCCAGAACCAGTCGAAGCCCTGGCTGGCGATGTTGTCGCGGATCCGGTCCCAGAACCAGTGGCGCGCATCGGGGTTGGTGCTGTCGAGCAACGCGCCCGCGCGGTCCGACCGGATCGGCAGGCCGTCGACGACGTTGCCGTCCTTGTCCTTCAGCAACCAGCCCTTGGTCGACAACAGGTCGAAGTAGCGCGATTCCTTTTCGAACCGCGGCCAGACGCTGATGATCGAATGCATCCCCATCGACTTCAGCTTGTCGTTCATGCCCTTGGGATCGGGGAAGTAATTCCGGTCGATGTCGAGCTGGCCCATGCGCGACCAGTAGAACCAGTCGAGCACCATGATGTCGAGCGGCAGGCCGCGGCTGCGATACCCGTTGGCGACGTCGAGCAGTTCCTTCTCGGTCTCGTAGCGCGCCTTGCTCTGGATGAGGCCGAACGCGGCCTTTGGCGGCAGCGGCGTGGTGCCGGTCAGCGTGGCGTAGCCGGCATAGATTTCGTCGGTAGTAGCGCCGGTGATGACGAAGAACGAGACGCGCTCGCCGACTTCCGACTGCCAGTGCGTCGCGCTGTGCAGGCCGGGGGAGACGATTGTCGAGGACGGGTTGTCCCAGACGATACCGTAACCCTTGTTGGTGACCATGAACGGTACGCACACCGTCTCGCCCGCGGGCGCATCGTAATTGTGGCGGCAGTCGATCGTGCGGCCGCGCAGGTCGAGCTTGCCCTCCTGGTTCTGGCCCAGGCCGTAATAATGCTCGTCTGCGGGCGAGGCGAAGCTCGCGCCGACGCGGAACGTCTTCTCGCCGTTGACGGTGTGCGGCGCCATTTCCCAGCCGGTCATCTGCGTCAGCATCGAGCCATCGGGCTTGCGGATCGTCACCGACACGGGCGGCAGCGAGGGCGCGAAATAGCGCTCCATCTGCGACGGCGCCTTGGGCCAGGGCTTGGCGTCGACCGACAGCGACAGCGCGGACGAGGTGAAGACGTCGGCGCCTGCGTCGTTACGATGCGTCCAGCCGGCGGCATCGGGCTTTGCGTTGGGGCCATCGCCGGGGGGCGCGTCGACCTGGCCACGGTCGGTCGCGATCGTCACGCGGACGATGTTGGGGGCATAGGCCTCGACCGAAACGAGGCTGCCGTTGCGATCGACTGTCGCGATCGGTGCGGCAAAGGCGGTGGTGCCGAGCGTGGCGAGAGCGACACCAATAGCCAACCGTGCGACCAGGCGCGACGACCAACCCCGCGACGAGCGGTCTAGTCGTGACGTCTTGCCGGACTGATCGGACGGCTGCGTGACGACACGGGCTGGGGCAATATGCATTAAAATCCTCTCCACGGGCTTATGCCCTTACGGTAACGCGATCATGGCCGGAACGGCGATTTTGTCGTATAATTGCAGATACGGGAGATGGATCAACTGTATTTCCGTTGATCGTCGTACCCCGGGACTAGAAATCCGGGCGTAACCCGTTCGCTTTGCGCTCACGGAGAAGGATGCAGTCTTGGTTCGTATGAATAAGCTAATCGCGGGCGTGGCCCTTTCCGTGTCGTTGACCGGCGGTACCGCGTCGGCGCAGACCACGACCGAGGTTCCGCGGATCGTCAGCAAGGCGGGCCGGCATGCGCTGATCGTCGACGGTGCGCCGTTCCTGATGCTGGGCGCGCAGGTCAACAACAGCAGCAACTACGCGTCCGCGCTGCCGCAGGTGTGGCCCGTGCTCGACCGGATTCATGCGAACACCGTCGAGATCCCGATCGCGTGGCAGCAGGTCGAGCCGGTCGAGGGCAGATTCGACCTGAGCTTTCTCCAGACGCTGCTCGATCAGGCGCGGACGCACGACAAGCGCGTCGTGCTGCTCTGGTTCGGGACGTGGAAGAACACTTCGCCCGGCTACACGCCGGATTGGTTCAAGGCCGATAATCGCCGTTTTCCGCGGATGAAGATGAAGGACGGCACCGACCATTATGTCCATTCGCCGATGTTTCGCGCGACGCTGGAGGCGGACAAGCGCGCGTTCGTCGAGGTGATGACATATCTGAAGGCGCATGATCCTCAGAACACGGTGATCATGGTGCAGCCCGAGAACGAGGTGGGCAGCTATCGCTCGCCACGCGACTACGGCCCGCAGGCGAACGCGGTGTTTGCAAAGCCCGTGCCCGCCGCGCTGGCGAAGGCGTTGAAGAAGCCGGGCGGCAGCTGGACGCAGATGTTCGGCGCGCAGGCCGACCGCGCGTTCAACACCTGGCACACGGCGCGTTTCGTCGACGAGATCGCCGCGGCGGGCAAGGCGATCAAGCCGCTGCCGATGTACGTCAACGCGTCGCTCGCCGGGCCCTCGAACGTGCCCGATCCGACCGGCGTCGCGAGCGGCGGACCGCAGCAGGACGTGCTGGATATCTGGAAGGCGGCGGCGCCTGCGATCGATTTCCAGGCGCCCGATATCTACGACCGCGATGCAGGCCATGTCGCGCTGTACCTCGACGCGTATGCGCGGCCCGACAATGCGCTGATGGTGCCCGAGATCGGCAATGCGAAGGAGTTTGCGCGGTTCTTCTATGCGGCGCTCGGGCGCGGTGCGATCGGCTATGCGCCGTTCGGCATGGATGACACCGGGTATTTCAACTATCCGCTCGGGGCGAAGGCGCTCGACGACGACACGGTCGACGCGATCGGGCTGAAATACGCGGTTCTATCGACGATGGCGCGCGACTGGGCGAAGATCGCGTACGAGCATCCGACCTGGGGGGCGGTCAAGCCCGACGAGAGCACGGGGCCGACCGCTCCCCAGTCTACCACCATGGGGAACTGGACGATCGCCACCAGCTACGGCGAATGGCAGTTCGGTCAGAAGGACTGGACCTGGATCAAGTCCGAGCCGCCCATTTGGGCGAAGCAGCCTGTGGGCGGCGTTGCGGTCGCACACCTGTCGCCGAACGAATTTCTCGTAGTCGGCGATCACGTCCGCCTGAACTTCGGGACGGCGAAGGATGGCCCGAAGAACGGTTCGGTATTCCGCGTCGAAGAAGGTCGCGTGGTCGACGGACGATGGGTGATGAGCCGCGTGTGGAACGGCGACCAGACCGACTACGGGATCAACCTCACCACGCCGGCCGTTCTCAAGGTGATCATGGGTAGTTACAAGTAACTGCGCCGGGCTCGACCGATATCAGGCAATGGGGAGGGCTCTATAGTGCTGCTCGCGATCGGTGTTCTCTCTTCGTCGTAGCGCATCGCGGATGCCATGAACCTGCACCGCGTCATGGCTTCGGGCTGCGCCGGAGAATTCGGTGTTGGCGCTGGAACACTGCGTTGGAAATTGAAAACCACGCTTGGATGTCCGCTATTGGGGCTTGGCGCCACACATCCGTACCCGCCGGGTAAGAATAGCCTTACTCCGCGCGTTATATCGTAGAATTTTCCATTCCCATTTCAGGGTCATCGGAAAAGAAAACTTAAAGGGCGTCTCAAGACCGGCTATTTGCGCCAAATCTTATGGCCGCAACACGTATGTTCCAATAATGGCTTAACCACGTTTCCACCACAAAGTGGTGGTTGGTGACCCCTACGGGAATCGAACCCGTGCTTCAGCCGTGAAAGGGCCGCGTCCTAACCGCTAGACGAAGGGGCCTGCGTGGTGGAGGCCGACTAAGGGGAAGGGGGCGGGGCGTCAAGCGTTTCGGTACAAGAATTTAGTCCGCCCATGCCGCGTCCTCGACATGGAGTTCCGCCGACGGCCGCGAGGACCAGTCGTCGATCTTCGCACGACCGGCGAGCCAGAGCTTGCGGTGGGGGGCGGCACCGAGCAGCGCCTGGCCCAGTGCGCTCTCGGCGGCGCGGAATGCCATCGCCTTGATGCTGCGGCCGTCGTCGCCTGTGACGATCGTGCGGACGTGGCCGTTGCCGACCACGTCCGCCTTGATGACGCGGACCGGGCCCATCGCAACGCGGGGGGCCGGCCAGCCCATCCCGTAGGGGCCGCCGGCTTCCATCGACTCGACGAGGCCTGGGTTTACGCCGCCGGCTGCGAGGACCGCATCTAGCAGGAGCGCGCGGTCGCCATTCGAGCGTTCGACCGCGGCGGAGAGGCGCTCTTGGAGGAAGTCGGTGAAGGCGGGGATTGCTGCCTCGGCGATCGTCAGGCCGGCGGCCATCGCGTGGCCTCCGCCCGCCACGAGCAGGCCGTGTTCGCGTGCGGCCATCACCGCTGCGCCGAGGTCTACGCCGGGGATCGAGCGGCCGGAGCCCTTGCCGATGCCGTTCTCGTCGATCGCGATGACGATCGCGGGGCGGCCGAGCTTCTCCTTGAGGCGACCGGCGACGATGCCGATCACGCCGGGGTGCCAGCCGTGCCCGGCGACCACGGCGACTGCACGGTCGCGGCTGGAGAGGAGGTCGGCGGCCTCCTGTACCGCGGTTTCGATCGCGCGACGTTCTTCGTTGAGGCGGTCGAGTTCGGTGGCGATCTGGCGGGCTTCGTCGGGGTCCTGCGTGGTGAGCAGGCGGACGCCGAGGTCTGCGCGACCGACGCGGCCGCCGGCGTTGATGCGCGGGCCCAGCGCGAAGCCGAGGTCGGTGCAGGTCGGGTTGCGCGTCAGGCGCGAGGCCTCGATCAGCGCGGCGACGCCGATGTTCTTGCGCGCGCCCATGACCTTGAGACCCTGCGCGACGAACGCGCGGTTGAGGCCGCGGAGTTGTGCGACGTCGGCGACCGTTCCGAGCGCGACGATGTCGAGCAGGTCGATCAGTTTCGGCTCGGCGCGATCCTTGAAGAAGCCGCGGCCGCGGAGTGTGCGGACGAGTGCGGCGGCGGCGAGGAAGCACATGCCGACGGCGGCGAGGTGGCCGTGGGCCGCACCCTCGGTCTCGTCGAGACGGTTGGGGTTTACCAGCGCGAGCGCGTGCGGGAGCGCGGTCGAGCATTTGTGGTGGTCGATGACGATCACGTCGACCTGCGCGTCGCGGGCGGCATCGAGCGCGTCGAACGCCTGTGCGCCGCAGTCGACCGTGACGATCAGCGTAGCGCCTTCGCCGGCGAGGCGGACGAGCGCTTCGCCCGACGGGCCATAGCCTTCGAGCAGCCGGTCGGGGATGTAGGGGCGGGCTTCGATGCCGAGATCGCGCAGTACCAAGACCATCAGCGCGGCGGAGGTGGCGCCGTCGACGTCGTAATCGCCGAAGATCGCGACCTGTTCGTGCGCCTGTACCGCGTCGGCGAGGCGGTCGGCGGCGCGGTCCATGTCGCGGAAGATCGACGGGTCGGGCATGAATGCGCGGATCGACGGCGTGCGGTGCGCGTCGAGCGCGTCGCGGGGGCAGCCTCTGGCGAGGAGGAGCTGGGTGACGAGGTCGTCGCCCGACCCGTTGATACCGAAACCGTCCCGGCCGTCGGCGGCGAGTGCGCGCCAGCGCCAGGGTTGGCCGAGGATGGAAGAGGTTACGCCGAGAACTGTCATGCCTTGGACGTAGTGGTTGTGAGGGGATTGTCGAGCGGGGAGGGACGCGTGGTTAGGGCGATCTGGCAACCGCGTGCACCACTCGCGTCATGGTCTCCCGCGAAGGCGGGAGGCCAGTCTGCGTCCCCGCCTTCGCGGGGAAACAGTTTTGCGCGGACTGGCGGAATGTAAACTCTCCCCCCGTTCGTGCTGAGTAGCGACCGAGTAGCTTCGTAGAAGCGTATCGAGGGCGCGTATCGAAGCAGGGTTTCGTGCGCCAACCTGTCCTTCGATACGCCGTCTCGATACGCCGCCTGCGGCGCCTACTCGACGGCTACTCAGGACGAACGGGGAGGGGGGCGAGATAAGGAATCCACGCCGGGCGGATCCGCAACAGGGGAGGCGAGCGATGTTGGAGTCGGTCTACGCAACCCTCACTTCATCCACGGCCGCTCGCGAAACCACTTCGTCACGATATACTTAACGCCCTCAACCACCGGCATGCCCTCGTGCAGCGTCAGTCCGTTCGGCGTCCCATCCGGGTTCATGTTGTTCCACGCGAGCAGCATGCCGCGTTTCGGCGCGATCTTCACGCCGGCCTGCGGGAACCAGGTCGCACCGCCCTCGGGGACGTCGTTGAGGAACACCATCGCGGTCCAGGTGCGCTGGCCGCCCTGCTCCTGCATCTTGGCCCAATAGCTTTCGGACTCATGGAAATAATCATGGTGCGCGCGGAATTGCTGGCCGGGGGCGTAGCGCTGGCCCTGCATGGTCTCGCCGTGGAGCAGGTCGATCCCGAGCAATGTCGCGATCGCTTCGTCGGTCGGCTGCACCTCGGGCGACCAGCGATCCATGTCGCAGCTCTCGCTGGTGCGAAAATTGCTGTTCGGGCGATCGGACAGCAGCGTCGACGGACGCCGCTTCGAATCGATCACCGCGATCAGTCGCTTGCAGGTCGCGGGGTCGAGGAACTTGTCCTGATAATAGAACTGCACGGTGTCCATCGCGATGCGCTGCACCGCCGGATTGGCGTCGAGGCGCGCGGCGACCTGCGATCCGAAGGCCTGGCGAACTGCCGCGGCCGGATCGACCCTCTTGGCTTTTGAAAAGATACCCACGCCGTAGGATTTGGCGAACTCGCCCCGAAAGGCAAGAGGGGTAAACGCAAGAGCCCCGCGGCGATCTGGACCACCGCGGGGCTCTCCCCTGTTACTGCGTGACGGTAAGCTGGAGCCTACCAGAAGATGTCGTACACCGTGTCGACCACGCGGCCGCTGTCGAGATCGACCAGCAGCGCGTCGTTGTAATAGCGCACCCAGCGATACGGGCCGTACGCCTCGGGCAGGCGGTAGGTGTACGGGTCCTGGATCCAGTAATTTTGGTTGTAGAGGATGCTGTTCAGCGAGAAGCCGACGCCGAAGCGACGATAGCCCGAACCCCAGCCGCTCGGCGCGTAGTAGCGTGGGAGGCGGTACGCGCCGCGGTTGGATGCGCGGTAATTGCTCCAGGCATAGCGGTTGTCGTTACGCCAGCCACGGTTCCATGCGCCGCCTTGGTTGTAATGCCCCTGGTTGTAGCCGCCGCGACCATAGCCCTGGACGTTGCCGTAGGCGCGGTTGGGCTGGCGGTTCTGGTAGCCATCGCGGCCGCCGTTGCGCCAGTCGCCGCGGTTGTCGCCCCGGTTGTCATTGCGCCCGTCGTTGCGCCAATCGCCGCGTCCACCGTTGCGGTCGAACTGGCCGCGATCCGCTTGCTGGTTGCCGCGATCGAAACCGGGGCGTCCCTGGTCGCGGTTCCAGTCGGGGCGGTTCTGGCCGGCCTGCGGGTCGGGACGGTTTTGGCCGTTCCAGCCCTGACCGTTGCCACGCTGGCCGTTCCAAGCCTGTCGGTCGCCACGCTGTCCGCCGCGCTGCCCGTTCCAATCGGGACGGCCTTGACCATCGGGGCGGTCTTCGCGGACTTGCGGTTGCGTGCCGAGATCGGCGCGTTGCGGGCGCTGGCCTTGGTCGGGCGCGGCGGGGCGGTCGGGGCGCTGCTGCTGGAAGGGTTGTCCGTCCGGACGTGGGCCCCGATCGCCACGATCCTGACGCTGGCCGCGATCGGGGCGCTGGCCACGGTCACCGCGGTCCTGATCGACCTGTTGCGCGGTCGCGGTTGTTGCCATCATGGTTGCCGGCACCAACGCGGAAGCCGCCATCAAGAGTTTGAGAAACTTGCCCGTCATCGCCGTCGTCCTCGACTGCCGGCGCACGAGCCGGCTCCTATGATGTGTCGGGTCTAGACAATGCGGGGTGTGGGGAGGCTGAATGGGTTCGTCAGCGATTAGACAGGTTTAGTGCGGATACGTCGCTACGTCTCTGAAGCATCCACCCCGGCGAAGGCCGGGGCCCAATTGAGGGCGGAGAGTAACAAGGCGCGCGGCCAATTACCTCGGACGTTCCAATTGGGCCCCGGCCTTCGCCGGGGTGGTGGAAACCGCCGACGTGTTCATCGAGAACCTTGTTCTCCCGCGAAGGCGGGAACCCAGACTGGACTCCCGCCTTCGCGGGAGAACAAGCTTGGCTCTGGGGATCGCCTACCGCGCCGGCGGCGGCACCAGTGCCGGCACCAGCCGCGCCGAGTCCGCGGGATCGATCCCCGGGCGCGGTCCTGCCGGGATAACCTCTCCCTCGCGCATTGCCCGCCCGGCGCGTTGGATCGCCTCGATCACCCGCGGATACACCCCGCATCGGCACAGGTTCGTGATCTGCTCGCGGATCAACGCTTCGCTCGGGTCGGCATTGCGCTTCAACAAAGCCGCGGCGGCCATGATCATCCCCGGGATGCAGAACCCGCATTGCGACACCGACTCCGCGATAAACGCCAGTTGCACCGGATGATTGCGCTCCCTCGACAGTCCCTCGATCGTCGTGACGTACGCGCCTTCGATCGAGCCGATCGGCACCCGGCAACTCCGCACCGCGCGCCCATCAATATCGACCGTGCATGCGCCGCACTGCCCCGTGCCGCAGCCATATTTGGTCCCCGTCAGGTTCGACGCATCGCGCAGCGCCCACAGCAGCGGCGTCTCGTTGTCGAGCTTGTATTCGATCGGTTCGTTGTTGACGGTGAAGCGGCTCATGCCCGCCGTCCTAGCCCCGCAGGACGGATCGCACCACGCGGCATTGCCACGCGCTGCCGCCCCGGCTTATGTCGCGCAGATAATACCGCGAGGGGGCGCACCACGATGCACGTCGATACCAAATCCACACCAGCCGCCGGAGGCGATGCCAGCCACGGCTACGACGCGCCCGACCTGCGCGTGTTCGTGTTCGCGCTGTTCTTCATCTTCGGCGGCATCACCTCGCTGAACGACATTATCATCCCGAAGATGAAAGAGCTCTTCACGCTGGACCACGCGACCGCGATGCTGGTCCAGTCGGCGTTCTTTCTGGCCTATGCGCTGTTCTCGATCCCCGCCGCCGCGATCGTGCGCAAGGCCGGCTACATGCGGACCGCGTCGATCGGCCTCGTGACCATGACCGCAGGCTGCCTGTTGTTCATCCCCGCTGCAGGACAGGCGAGCTTCGGCATGTTCCTGTTCGCGCTGTTCGTGCTCGGCGCAGGCATCACCGTGGTGCAGGTCGTCGCCAATCCGCTGATCTCGGCGCTCGGCCATCCCAAGTCGGCGTCGAGCCGCCTGACGTTCGCGCAGGCGTTCAACTCGCTCGGCACCACCATCTTCCCGTATGTCGGCTCCGCGCTGATCCTCGGCGGGCTGGCGACGGTCGACTCTTCGAAGCTCACCGGCGCCGCGCTCGACGCGTACCGGACGGAATCGTCGCGGACCGTCGTGCACACCTATATCGGCCTCGCGATCGCGCTGCTGATCGTCGCCGCGGTCGTGTGGACCCGTCGCAACCGGCTCAACGAGGAGCAGGACCAGACCGGCAGCATCTTCCACGCGTTCACGCTGCTGAAGCGCCCGCGGTTCGCGATGGGGACGGCGTGCATCTTCCTGTACGTCGGTGCCGAAGTCGCGGTCGGCTCGCTGATCGTCAACTATCTGATGCAGCCGAGCGTGATGGACCTGAGCGACGTCGCCGCGGGCAAGCACGTGCCGTTCTACTGGGGCGGCGCGCTGGTCGGCCGGTTCATCGGCGCCTACGTGCTGAACAAGGTGTCGCCGGGCAAGGTGCTCGCCGGCGTCGCTACCGGCACGCTGGCGCTGATCCTGATCTCGGCGAACACCGAGGGCGCTTTGTCGGGCTGGGCGCTGCTGGCGATCGGCCTGATGAACGCGGTGATGTTCCCGACGATCTTCTCGTTGGCGTCGGAAGGTCTGGGCAAGCGCGCGGCGGAAGGCTCGGGCGTCATCGCCACGGCGATCGTCGGCGGTGCGATCGTCCCGTATCTGACGGGTATGCTGGCGGACAAGTCGGGCAGCCTGCACTTCGCGCTGCTGCTCCCGGCGATCTGCTACGCGCTGATCCTGGCGTATGGGCTGTATGCCCGGAAGCCGGTGGTCGAAGCGGCCTACTGAGCGTGTTCCCCCGCGAAGGCGGGGGCCCAGACTGTGTCCCCGCCTTCGCGGGGAAACAATTCTACGTTGGTGACCCCAACATCGGCGCGGCCCGCCCGGTTGCGAGATCCGCATCGGAAAACCGGATCGGCGTACGGAGGCCGGGAACCAACGACCCATCCGGCCGCGCGACATCGATGGCCATCCCTCGCGCGATGACCTGCGGATCCTCGAAAGCCTGCGCGACCGTATTGATCGGCCCAGCCGGCACCCCCACCGCCTCCAGCCGCGCCAGTAACTCGAGCTTAGGCACACGAGACGTCGCCGCCTCGATCCCCGCGAACAGCAAATCCTTGAACGCCAACCGCCCGGCATTGGTCGCGAACCGCGGATCGTCGCGCATCTCGGGCAAGCCCATCGCGTCGCAAAACCGCCGGAACTGCCCGTCATTCCCGACCGCCAGGATGAACCACCCATCGGCACACGGAAAGACCGCATACGGACACACGTTCAAATGCGCATTCCCGACCCGCGTCGGCGACACGCCGCTCGCGAACCAGTTCATCGCCTGGTTCGCAAGCACCCCCGTCATCGTATCGAGCAACGCCATGTCGATCTGCTGACCCCGGCCGGAGCGCTCGCGCATCGCCAACGCCGCCTGGATCGCGATCACGGAATACAGCCCGGTCATGATGTCGGCGAACGCGACACCGATCTTCTGCGGCGCGCCATCAGGCTCGCCGGTCAGATCCATGATTCCGCTCATGCCCTGGACGATGAAATCGTAGCCCGCGCGAGGCGCGTAGGGCCCGTCCTGCCCGAACCCGGTGATCGAGCAGTACACAAGGCGTGGGTTGATCGCAGCGAGCGTGGCGTAGTCTAGCCCGTATTTGGCCAGTCCTCCGACCTTGAAGTTCTCGATTACGACATCCGCGTCGGCGATCAGGTCGCGGACGATCGCCTGGCCTTCCGGCGTGGTAAAGTCAGCTACGACCGACCGCTTCCCGCGGTTGGCGGCGTGGAAATACGCCGCGTCGCGCGTGCCGTCGGGATTGTCGATGAACGGCGGGCCCCAAGTGCGAGTGTCGTCACCGGCGGGGCTCTCGACCTTGACGACGTCGGCACCGAGATCGGCAAGGACCTGTCCCGCCCAAGGCCCTGCAAGGATCCGAGCAAGTTCAACGACCTTCAGCCCGGTGAGGGGGGAAGGTTTGCCCTCCACGATCATAGCACCACCCCGGCGGAGGCCGGGGCCCAATTGGAAAGTTCGGAGTAACAACGCGCAGCGTCAGCCAATACGCGTTCCCCAATTGGGCCCCGGCCTTCGCCGGGGTGGTAGGACGTAGGGGTTGAACTCAAAACGCAGCGATACCCGTGATCGCCCGGCCGAGGATCAGCGCATGAACATCATGCGCGCCCTCATACGTGTTGACCGTCTCCAGGTTCATCAGGTGGCGCATCACCTGATACTCCCCCGAAATCCCGTTGCCGCCGTGCATATCGCGGCTCATGCGCGCGATATCGAGCGCCTTGCCGACGTTGTTGCGCTTCACGATCGAGACCATTTCCGGCGCGAACCGGCCCTCGTCCATCAGGCGCCCGACGCGCAACGACGCCTGCAACCCGAGGGCAATCTCTGTTTCCATGTCCGCCAGCTTCTTCTGGAAAAGCTGCCGCCCCGCCAGCGGCGTCCCGAACTGGTTGCGGTCCAGCCCATATTGCCGCGCCGCATGAAAACAGAACTCCGCCGCGCCGAGTGCCCCCCACGAAATCCCGTAGCGCGCGCGGTTGAGGCAGCCGAACGGTCCCTTCAATCCCTGCACGTCGGGCAGCAGTGCGTCGTCGCTGACCTCGACCTCGTCCATCATCACCATGCCCGTGATCGACGCGCGCAACGACAGCTTGCCCTCGATCTTGGGCGTCTCCAGCCCCTTCATCCCGCGCTCCAGGATAAAGCCGCGGATGCCGCCGCCATGCTCGTCGGACTTTGCCCAGATCACGAACACGTCGGCGATCGGCGAGTTCGAAATCCACGTCTTCGCGCCCGAGATCACATAGCCGTTCGCCGTCTTCTTCGCCCGCGTGGTCATCCCGCCGGGATCCGACCCCGCATCCGGCTCGGTCAGTCCGAAGCAGCCGATCCATTCGCCGGTCGCGAGCTTAGGCAGGTATTTGCGCTTCTGCTCTTCGGAGCCGAACGCATTGATCGGATACATCACAAGGCTAGATTGCACCGACATCATCGAGCGATAGCCCGAGTCGATCCGCTCCACCTCGCGCGCGACCAGCCCGTAGGCAACATAGGACGCGCCGACGCCGCCATATTCCTCGGGGATCGTCGGCCCGAGCAGCCCAAGCGCGCCCATCTCGCGGAAAATCGCGGGATCGGTATGCTCGTGCTGGAACGCATCGATGATCCGCGGCGCGAGTTTGTCGTCGGCATAGGCCTTCGCGCTGTCGCGGATCATCCGCTCGTCCTCGCTCAACTGATCGTCGAGCAGGAACGGATCCGCCCAGTCGAACTTGCCCATTCCGGCCATATGAATCTCCTTCGTTGACCGCCGACTTCGTGGTTCGGCCAGCGAAAGTCCACCCCTGACGAGACGTTTACGCGTCGATCAGCGTCAGCACGGCGATCGTCACATGCTCGCGGTCGCCGATCGACTCGATGCGGTCGACCACCAGATCGGCGACGATGTGCCCGCGCATCGCGAACTCCGCGTCGGGCAACGCGTCGATCCAGTCTCGAAGACCGGGTACGGGCATCGCCGCGATCGTCAACCGGTGCAGCGTGCCGACGAACGTAGCGCTCGCCCAAGGCGTGCACGCGATCGTCTCGACGTGCATCGTCAGGCCTGCCGCCCCCGCATGGCCGCGAAGCGCGCGGATCAGCAGCGTGCCCGCATCGGGGCCGCGGATCGCGTCCATCCTCACGATCCGTGCCGTTCGATAAAGGTTTCGATCCGCGCCACCATCGGCGCGCGCGGCTGGCGACCGAGTCTGAGATCGTGGACCAGCCGCGGATCGCCGACCGCCAACCGGCCGAACTTCGATGTCGGCATGCCGGTCTGCCGCAAATATCGGTCGATCTTGATGAGAACGGACATGGTCGCTCCTTCCTGTTCCTGGCCTCGAGTCCCTGGCCCGGGTCCCTGCGTGTTCTTGATCTGTTCCGGCAAATCCTACTTGTCTAGGAAAATTCCTACGCTACGGTTCGGGCGTGGCTAGAACCGTGTCCGATCCCGATCCAAGAACCGCGCTGGCAACGCTGGCCGCGGCGCGTGGCGACAGTCTGGCGGCGCTGTCGGCGATGCTGGGGCGCAACGCGGCGTACCTTCAGCAATATGTCCGGCGTGGATCGCCGCGGGTGCTCGGCGAACGCGACCGTCGATTGCTGTCGGAATATCTGGGGGTGAGCGAGGTAACGCTGGGCGCACCCGCCGACGGGCCGGCAGGGTTTCGCATCCGCAAGCTCGACGTCGCGGCGTCGGCGGGGCCGGGCGCGCTGCTCGATGGCGAGATCGTGCTCGGCACCGACACGCTGGACCCCGGCCTCGCGCGGAAACTCGGGCTAAGGGACGGGCGGGCGGCGATCATCCGCGTGCGCGGCAATTCGATGGAGCCGGTACTGTTCGACGGCGATCACATCGTGGTCGACACCGCCGACCATACGCCGCGCGCGAAGGGCGGGGTGTACGTTATCCGGATCGACGACGCGGTGATGGTGAAGCGCGTGGCCCTGATACAGGGAGCGCTGGTGGCGACGAGCGATAACCCGGATGCGGTGGCTGTGCCGGACGGAGCGATCGCCGTCATCGGCCGCGTAGTCTGGCAAATGCGCGAGCCACGCTGAGGGCTAGCAGATTTCCCGAACCAATCTCGTTCTCCCGCGAAAGCGGGAGCCCAGGGTTACAGGTGACAGCCTTTGTGGTCCTGGGCCCCCGCTTTCGCGAGGGAACGGTCGGAAAATTCTAGCCTGCCATGTGGGGCAAGTGGTCAGCGCCCCTGCAGCTTGCTCAGGATGGTCACCGACTGTTCCGAGCCAGACTGCGGGACGATCTCACCAGTCCGGTCGATGATCGCGTCCCAGTGTGCCGCGACACCCTCCACTGACAGGTCGTCGCGGGTCAGCAGCTTGCCCTGCGTCAGCGTGACGTACGCCGCCTGGAACACGCCCGCGCCCGCGCCAACGATCATGTTGGTCGGCGCATCCTCCGATACCAGGAACACCGCGGCGGGCGCGACCTTGTCGGGGGAGAACGCCTTGAACGCTTCCTCGGGGAAGATGTCCTGCGTCATGCGCGTGCCCGCGGTGGGCGCGATCGTGTTGACCTTGATGTTGTTCTTCGCGCCCTCGATCGCGAGCGTCTTGGTCAGGCCGGCGAGGCCGAGTTTGGCCGCACCATAGTTTGCCTGGCCGAAATTGCCGTAAAGACCGGTCGACGACGCGGTCATCAGGATGCGGCCGTAATTCTGGCTGCGCATCGTGTCCCAGACCGCCTTGGTAGCATTGGCCGAGCCGTTGAGGTGGACGTCGACGACGAACTTGAAGTCCGCGGGCTCCATCTTGGCGAAGCTCTTGTCGCGCAGCACGCCGGCATTATTGATGAGGATGTGGACGCTGCCCCATTTCTCCGAGGCTCGGGCAACCATCTCGACCATCTGGTCGTACTCGGTGACGCTGCCGCCGTTCGACATCGCCTCGCCGCCGGCCGCTTCGATTTCCTCGACGACTTTCAGCGCGGCGTCGGAATGGCCAGTGCCATCGCGCGACGTACCCAGATCGTTGACCACGACCTTGGCGCCACGCCGGGCGAGTTCGAGTGCGTATTCGCGACCCAGGCCACCGCCTGCGCCGGTGACGATCGCGACCCGATCTTCGAAGCTGATAGACCCAAAGTTCTCAGACATGGAAAAGGCGCCCCTCTCTTATAGTTGGAGCGCCTTTCCTAGAACGTAAAGCCAGCTAGGCAAGCGGCAGGATCACCCGCCGCTTGCCGTCTGACTTACTTGCCGCCGCGGTTGCGGCAGCCGTCCTTGACCGTCTTCGAGCACACCGGATACTCGGCGGGTGCCGGCGTCGGCGGGGTCACGGTCGGCTGGCCGAACGTCACGCCACCGGCGGGTGCTGGCGGTGCCATCGGTGCGGCGGGTGCTGCTGCCGGATCGGCAGGAGCGGCCATCGCAGGATCGGCAGGCGCTGCGGGATCGGCCGGTGCCGCCTGGTCCGCGGGCGCGGTCTGCGCGGCGGGGTCTGCCGGCGGCGTCGTCTGGGCGATCACGGGCGACGCGAGAAGAGCGGCGGCAGCGAAGAGAATGGACTTCATACGAATCTCCTAAATGGGTGCACCATTTTGGTAGCGCGACGTCTGAACGCACTAAGTCGTGCTTGGGTCCTTCGTTTCGCATCCGATTCCATTCGCCCCACCGCGGGACAGTCTCGTTACCCCCCCGTATCGAGCGAATACCCCGCCGAACGGACGGTGCGGATGATGTCCGGACGCTCGCCGACGTTGATCGCCTTGCGCAGTCGCCGGATATGCACATCGACCGTCCGGCTCTCGATATCGCTGTCATGCCCCCACACCGCATCGAGCAGGCGTTCGCGCGAGAACACCCAGCCCGGATGCTCGAGGAAATGCTTCAGCAGCCGGAACTCTGTCGGTCCGAGCGACACGACTTCGCCCGAGCGGCGGACCTTGTGGCCGACCGTGTCCATCTCGATGTCGGCATAGCTGAGCGCTTCACCGGCGAGGGCAGGGCGGACGCGACGCAGCACGGCCCCGACACGAGCGACCAGTTCGCGCGGCGAGAAGGGTTTCGTCACGTAATCGTCGGCACCGGTTTCGAGCCCGCGCACGCGATCTTCTTCCTCACCGCGGGCGGTCAGCATGATGATCGGCACGTTCTGCGTTTCGGGTGCACGGCGCAGGCGACGGCACACCTCGATCCCCGACAGCCCCTCGACCATCCAGTCCAGCAGGACGATGTCGGGCACCTTCTCCTTTGCGAGCAGCAAGGCTTCCTCGCCATCGGGAGTATGCGCGATCTCGAAATCCTCGCGCTTGAAATGCCAGACCAGCAATTCGGCCAGCGCAGCATCGTCCTCGACCAACAGCATTTTCGCGCGTGCCATTATGCCTGCTCCTTCTTTATGCCGCGTTCGCGATCGACCATCTGCGTGCCGGTCGCGGCGAAATAGACCATCTCGGCGACGTTGGTGGCGTGGTCGCCGATCCGCTCCAGGTTCTTCGCGACGAACAGCAGATGCGCGACCTGGCTGATCGTCTTCGGATTCTCGACCATGTAAGTGACCAGCGTGCGGAAGATGCTGTCGTAGAAATCGTCGAGCGCATTGTCGCTTTCGACCACGCGCACCGCCTCTTCCGCGTCCCGAGCGGCGAACGCGTCGAGCACGTCGTGGACCATCTCGCTCGCCATCCGGCCCATCGCCGGCAGGATCGAGATCGGCTCGATCCGGTGCTCGCTCTCGATCATCGGCACGCGCTTGGCGATGTTCTTGGCGTAGTCGCCGATCCGCTCGACCACGCCCGCGATCTTCAGCGCGGCGACGACCTCGCGCAGGTCGACCGCCATCGGCGCGCGCAGGGCGATGATCCGCACCGCGAGGCGCTCGACCTCCGCCTCGATGACGTCGATCTGCTTGTCGGCGACGCGCACCTGTTCCGCGAGCGCGAGGTCGTTGCGTTGCAGCGCCTGCATCGCCTTGTCGATCGCGTCCTCGGCGAGCCCGCCCATCTGCGAGATCAACCCGCGGAGCTCGCCGATGTCGTTGTCGAAGGCCTTGACCGTATGCGTGTTCATGGTCGTTTCCCGACTCAGCCGTAACGGCCGGTGATGTAATCCTTGGTCCGCTCTTCGCGGGGATTGGTGAAGATGTCCGAGGTGTTGCCGTATTCGACCAGCGTGCCGAGGTGGAAGAACGCGGTCTTCTGGCTGACGCGTGCGGCCTGCTGCATGTTGTGCGTGACGATCACCATCGCATAGCGGCCGCGCAGTTCGTGGATCAGCTCCTCGATCTTGGCGGTCGCGATCGGATCGAGCGCCGAGCAAGGCTCGTCCATCAGGATGACCTCGGGATCGACGGCGATCGCGCGCGCGATGCATAGCCGCTGCTGCTGTCCGCCCGATAGCGCCGTGCCGCTGTCCGAGAGGCGATCCTTGACCTCGTCCCAGAGACCCGCACGTCGCAGCGACTTCTCGACGATCCGGTCGAGATCCGCCTTGGCGCCGGCGAGCCCATGGATGCGCGGGCCGTAGGCGACGTTCTCGTAGATCGATTTCGGGAACGGGTTGGGCTTCTGGAACACCATGCCGACGCGGGCGCGCAGCTGCACCACGTCCATGTCCGGCGAATAGATGTCCTGGCCGTCGAGCTTGATCTCGCCCGTTACGCGCGCGCTCGCGACGGTGTCGTTCATGCGGTTCAATGTCCGCAGGAAGGTCGACTTGCCGCAGCCCGACGGGCCGATGAACGCGACCACCTCGTCCTGGTCGACGTCGATCGAGACGTCGTTGATCGCGATCTTGCTGCCATAGGCGACGGAGACGTTGCGCGCCGTCATCTTGAGGATGGGAGGCTTAGAATGTTTTGGCATCACCAGCGGGTCTCGAATCGGTTGCGGAGGTAGATCGCGACGCCGTTCATCGCGAGCAGGAACACGAGCAGGACGATGATCGCGGCGGAGGTCTTCTCGACGAAACCGCGGCTGACCTGATCGGACCACAGGAAGATCTGGACGGGCAGCACGGTCGCGGGATCGCTGAGCCCGGACGGCGGGGCTGCGATGAACGCGCGCATGCCGATCATCAGCAACGGCGCGGTCTCACCGAGCGCGCGCGCCATGCCGATGATCGTGCCGGTGAGGATACCGGGCAGCGCGAGCGGCAGGACGTGGTGGAACACGACCTGCACCGGCGACGCGCCGATCCCGAGCGCGGCGTCGCGGATCGACGGCGGCACCGCCTTGATCGCGTTGCGGCCGGCTATGACGATCACGGGCATCGTCATCAGCGCGAGCGTGAGGCCACCGACGATCGGCGCCGAACGCGGCATCCCGAACGTGCCAAGGAAGACCGCGAGCCCGAGCAACCCGAAGATGATTGACGGCACTGCCGCGAGGTTGTTGATCGACACCTCGATCAGGTCGGTCCAGCGGTTCTTCGGCGCATATTCCTCGAGGTACAGCGCCGACAGCACGCCGATCGGGAACGCCAGCAGCAGCGTGACGATCATCGTCAGCAACGATCCCTTGAACGCGCCCCAGATCCCGACGCGCGTCGCATCGGTCGAGTCCGCCGAGGTGAGGAAGCCTGCGTTGAACCCGCGGGTCAGCGCACCGCTCGCCTTCAGCCGCGCGACGACCGCTTCGGCGTCGCGCGTGCCGTTGCCCTTGGCGGCGACGTCGATCGGGCTGGAGACGGGGACCTCGAACACGGTCTTGCGCTGCAGCAGCGACGGGTCGGCCTTGATCGCATCGCGCACCACTGCCCAGGCGCCGTCGGAGAGAAGGTCGGTGCCGTCCTTGCCGAACGCCTTCGTGGCGGCGGAGTCGACGGTGCCTTCCAGCCCTGCACCGGCGAGCGCGAGATCGGCGCCGCGACCGACGAGGCGGGCGGGTTCGATCGGCAGCTTGGCGGCGGCGAGATCGACCGGGAGCGACACGCGCGTCTCCACGAAGCCGCTGGCGCCCTGCATCACCATCGTGATCAGCAGATAGGCGAGGAACGCGGCGGACAGCCATACCGCGGCGAGCCCGGCGAAGCGGAAGCGGCGTTCGGATGCGTAGCGGCGGCGGATGCGCGATTGCATCGCCTGCGTCGTCCAGTCGGTCGGGACGCGGCGCACGGGCTCCGCATTCGTCACAGGAATCTGGGGCACGAGCGTGTCACTCATAGGCTTCGCGGTACCGTTTGACGACGCGCAGCGCGACGATGTTGAGAAGGAGCGTGACCACGAACAGCGTCAGGCCCAGCGCGAACGCGGCGAGCGTCTTGGGGCTGTCGAACTCGGCCTCGCCGGTCAGCAGGTCGACGATCTGCTTGGTGACCGTGGTGGTGCTGGCGAACGGGTTGAGCGTCAGCGTCGCGACACCGGAGGCGGCCATCACGACGATCATCGTCTCGCCGATCGCGCGCGATACGGCCAGCAATACGCCGCCGACGACGCCGGGGAGGGCGGCCGGGAGCAGCACGCGGCGGATCGTCTCGGACGAGGTCGCGCCCATCGCGAGGCTCCCGTCACGCATCGACGAGGGGACCGCGGCGATCGAATCGTCGGCCATCGACGACACGAACGGGATGATCATGATGCCCATCACGAGCCCCGCGGCGAGCGCGCTCTCCGACGACGCCCAGCTGATCCCGACCGAAACCGCCAAGTCACGCACCGCCGGCGCGACCGTCAACGCGGCGAAATAACCGTAGACGACGGTCGGCACGCCCGCGAGCACCTCGAGGATCGGCTTCATCCATTTGCGCGTGTTCGGCGCAGCATATTGCGTGAGGTAGATCGCGCTCATCAGCCCGAACGGAATGGCGACGATCATCGCGATCACCGCGCCGATGAAGAACGTCCCCCAGAACAACGGCACCGCACCGAGCGACGCGCCCGGATCGCGCCCGTCGATGACCTGCGGGCTCCAGTGCGTGCCGAACAGGAAATCGGTGATCGGCACGACCGAGAAGAACCGTGCGGATTCGTACAGCAGCGACGCGACGATCCCGACGGTGGTCAGGATCGCGATCAGCGACGCACCGAGCAGCATCAGCATCACGACCCGCTCGACCTGCGTGCGTGCGCCGAAGCCGGGCTTGACGCGGGTAAAGGCGAACGCACCGCCCGCGAAGGCGAGCAGCAGGGCGGCGGCGGTGGCGATCCAGTCGTAGCGCGATTGCGCCGCGGCGTAGGAGGGCGCGAGCGTGCGGGCGAGCCCGTGGAACGCGCCGAAGCTGCGACCCTCCGCGAGGCTGCGCGCTTCGGACAGGATCGAGGCGCGGTCGAAGCCGGGCGGCGGAAGCTGGATCGCGGCTGGCGTGGCAAGCACGGCATCCGTGACGAGCGCGGGTGCGGTCATCGACCAGACGACGAGGAAGACGAGCGGCGGGATCGCGGCCCACAACGCGACGTACCAGCCGTGATGCGACGGCAGCGAACTGAACCGCACGGTGCTGCCGGCGCGGAACCGGGTGGCGCGGACGCGCGCGGTGAGCCAGCCGATGAGGCCGATGCCTAGGACCAGGAAGAGGAGGGCGATGGGGGACATCAGGCATGTCCTCCGAATGCTGATATTCCGGCCTGCACCCGATGGAGCACCGGGGGGGGCTCCCCCCCGGCGAAGGCCGGGGTCCAATTGGAAAGGTCGGGGTAAAGGGGCGCTGCACTCACCAATGCAACGGTCCCCAATTGGGCCCCGGTCTTCGCCGGGGTGGTTGCCCTGTTAAGTGATGTTGCCGCCGCCAAATCCCCGTTCCCCCGCGGACGCGGGGGCCCAGCTAAGTTCCAGTGGCGCGCTTGGCTCCTGGGCCCCCGCGTTCGCGGGGGAACTAGGAGGGGCGTGCGATTACGTGGGCCGAACATCACGACAACACCGCCGGATCCAGCACCGTCTCATTCGCGATAATCGCCGCCGACCGAGCCTGAATCGCCGCCGGAGACGCAATCAACCCCCGCTTCACCAACGGCCCCGTCGCACCCCAGTTAGCCGCATACAGTTTCAACAAATTCCGCAGCCCCGGAATCGCGGTCAGATGCGCCTTCTTCACATAGACATACAGCGGCCGAGACCCCGGATATGCGTTGTCCGCGATCGTCGCATAGGTCGGCGCGACGCCCGAGATCGATACACCGTTCACGTCGTCCTTGTTCTCTTCGAGATAGCTGTACCCGAACACCCCGATCGCATTGGGGTTCGACTGCAATTTCTGGACGATCAGATTGTCGTTCTCACCGGCATCGACATAAACCCCATCCTCGCGCACCCGCGTGCACAGCGCCTTGTGCGCCTCAGCATCCGACTTCGCGAGCGCCTTCGCTGAAGGGTCGCTAGCCTCGCACCCTTTGGTCAGGATCAGCTCGGCCAGCGCATCGCGGGTGCCGCTGGTCGCCGGTGGCCCATAAACCTGGATCGGCACCGCGGGCAGCGCAGGATTAACGTCGCGCCACACCCGCGCCGTGTTCACCTTGCCCCCCGGATTGGCGGCGAGCGCCTTGTAGAGATCGGTCGGCGTCAGCTGCATCTTCGGGCCGTTCTTCGCCTCGGCGAAGGCGATGCCGTCGATCCCGACCTGGATCTCGATCACGTCGCGCACGCCGTTCTTGGCGCACGTCGCGTACTCGCTCGCTTTCATCCGCCGCGACGCATCCTCGATATCGGGATGCGCCGCGCCGACCCCTGCGCAGAACAGCTTCATGCCCGCGCCGGTCCCGGTCGATTCGATCACCGGCGCCTTCGCATCGGGATCGTTGGCGACGAGTTGCTCGGCGATCATCGTCGTGAACGGATAGACCGTCGACGACCCGACCGCCGTGATCTGGTCGCGCGAGCCCGCCCCGCCGCCGTTCGCCTGATCGACGCACCCGGCCAGAGCCCCAACCACCCCTAGAAGAACGAACCGCTGCACCAGAATTCCCGTCATGCACCGGCCTTAGCGGTACTTAAGGCGATCCTGTGTGACAGTTGAGTTACCCTTTTATGACAGCGCCTTTGGCCGCGCCGCCGCTCGGGGGCAGGATGACCGAAACGACCGTCCCGATACCGACCTGGCTGGCGATATCCAGCCGCCCACGGTGCCGCTCGACGATGTGCTTGACGATCGCCAGCCCGAGACCCGTACCGCCCAACGACCGGCTGCGTCCCGCATCGGCACGATAGAAGCGCTCGGTCAGCCGAGGGATGTGCACCGCCGCGATCCCGTCGCCCTCGTCGCGGATCGACAGGCGGATCATACCGGCATCGTCGCGCTTCAGTTCGATCGTCACCGGCGTCCCCGCACGCCCGTACTTCATCGCGTTGCCTATGAGGTTGTGGAGCATCTGCGACAGCTGCACCCGATCCCCCGACACCGACGAGAGGTTCGGATCGATCGTCGCGACCAGATCATGTCCCCGATCGCCCGCGGCGTCGGCCAGTTCCTCGCGCGTGTCCTCGACCAGTTGCGCGAAATCGACCGCCTGGTCGGGCAGGCGAAATTTCTCCGCCTCGATGCGCGACAACGAGATCAGGTCCTCGACCAGCCGCTGCATCCGCCGCGCCTCGTCGTCCATCACCTTCAGGAAGCGCGCGCGGACCTCCGCATCTTCGCCTGCCTCGTCGCGCAACGTCTCGATAAAGCCGAGGATCGACGCCAGCGGCGTGCGCAGTTCGTGACTCGCATTGGCGACGAAATCGATCCGCATCCGCTCGGCCGCGTAGTTGCCGGTCTGGTCGACGAGGTGGACGATTCGCTGGCCCTCCGACGTCTCGCTGAGCAGCATCTCCCAGCGCTGGTCACGCGTGCCGAGCCCGACCAGTTCGATCGGTCGCTCGCCGTCGATCGGTCCCGGCGTTCCCAGCCGTTCGGCGGCGGCAGGATGGCGGATCGCGACGCGCGCGTCCTCGCCAAGGATATGCGCGCCGAGCAACGTCCGCGCGGCGCGATTGGCGACCACCACGCGGCCGTCCTCGACCAGCATCACCGGTGCGACGATAGCGTCGAGGACGTCGTCGAGCACGGACGGCGACACACTCGTCGCGTCATCGGGAGCCGGCACTTCGTCCCCGGTGCCGGCGGCGACCAGCGCGGCGGCGATCCCACCGACCAGCGCGACGACCGCGCCTTGCACGTCATGCGTGAGTGCGAACACCGCCACGGCGGCGATGACGACCACGACGATCGCCCAAAACGTACGCAGGCCAAATCCGGAAAGCATTGCGGTCTCCTGGGACGGAATCGACGTCCACGCACCGCGCCATACAGCGCCGCAGTGCAAACCGGTATCGTCTGTTGGCGCCGTCGACTTGCCGACCGCGGAAACGAACGGCGTGTGAAGTCGTCCTACTCCGGCACGCTCTCCCAAGCGTCGATACGGCGATGTTGTCAGCGCTTCAGGATTATGAAAGGGCTGTGGTCTAGCAGGGGCATCATGGACGACATCGAACTCAACCAAGATCCGGTCGCAACCGCGGAGACCGACACCGGCATTCCATCGCGTCGCCGCGTGCTGGCTTTGGGTGCAGTGACGGCGGGCGCGGTCATGTCGATCCGTCCGGCGCTGGCGCAGACCGCGGGCTCGGTGCTGAATTGCGAGATTCCGGTGCCCGATCCGGGCCGCGCCGGCAGCTATATCGACGCGGATGGTGGCGTCGTGCCAGCGCGTACCAAGGGTGCATTCCCGCCCTCGACCCGCGCGTTCAAGGGTGAAGAAGTCAAGCGCGCCTTGGCCAGCGGCAGCACGCTGCCCGGTACCGATTCAGATCGCAGCCGCGCGTACGTCAAATATATCCGCCGGTTGCAGCGCGGCCAGGGCGGCTTCACCTGCTTCGCATCGTTGCAGATGCCGCGCGGCTGAAGCCGTGTCCGAGCCGATCTTTCGGGGCCCGCCCGACGGGGGCCTGCTGGTCGCGCCGCTCGATGAATTCACCGCGGTCTATCATCGCGCGTCGGGGATCACGCACTTACTGACCGAACCCGCGCCGCAGATTCTGGCGGTGTTAGGCGAAGGAGCATCGTCGCTGGACGTCCTCCTGGAGCGGCTTGGACGGGACTATGATCTCGATGACGGTACGCGTGAGGCTTTGGCGGCACGGCTTGAAGAACTCGTCGAAGCCGGACTGATCGAGCGGGCATGAGGCACGCTTTTTCCGTCCGCATCGGGCCGGTCGGTTTCCGCATCGGCTCCGATTGGCGCGCGCCGATCGCCGAACTGGAAAGCCTGTACCGCGACTATCCCAAGCCGCACGACGGCGTGCCGGACTTCACCGTGCGCCTGTTTGCGCGGCGTCCGTGGCGACGATTAATTCGCCCGTCCGTCGAGATCGGTGGCGACTACATGCTCCCTGAAGCTGCACCTTTGCCGCTCCGCCAAGGATTGCTCGCAGCCGAGATGGCGATGAATCTTCAGATGGCGCTGGGCGCCCGTCGCTATCTGTTGCTCCACGCGTCCGCAGTCGAGCGCGATGGTCGTGCCCTGTTGCTGACCGGCATCTCGGGCGCAGGGAAATCGACGCTGGCGACGTTGCTCGCGGCGAAGGGCTGGCGGTTCATGGGGGACGAGTTCGCGTTGCTCGATCCCGCGACCGGGCTGATCAATGCGTTCCCGCGACTGATCAGTCTCAAGAACGAAGCGATCGCTACGGCCGAGACAGCGTGGCCTGATGCGCGGATGGGGCCGCTGATGCCAGCGACACCGAAAGGCGACATCCGTCACATGGTCCCCGACACGCGCGCGATCGCGGCGATGGACACGCCCGCTTTGCCGGCGCTGCTCGTCTTCCCGCGCTACGGTTTCGAGCCGGAGACGCGACCGGTGCCACCGGCCGAGGCGTTCGTGCGGATGACGCAGGCCTCGACGAATTACGTCGCGCTCGGCGAGGCCGGCTTTCGCGCTTTGACGGGCCTGATCGCCGACGTCCCTTCGGTCGCGATCGATTATCCGGACGGGGCAAGCGCGATCGAGCAGGTCGAGGCGCTATGGTCCGCGCTGTGAGCGACGCCCGCATCCTCGCCCGCGCGCTCGCCGATCCGGCCAGCATCGTCGGGCTCGATTCGAACGGCTGGACCGCACTTCTGACGATGGCGCGGGCGGAGCAGTTGATCGGTACGCTGGCGATGCGTCTCGACGGCCTGCCGATGCCTGATGGCGTGCAGGCCATCCTGGCCGACGCCCGCGCCGCCGCCGAGCACGGCCGCCGTGCCGCGCTCTGGGAGGCGGAGATGGCGCGGCGTGCGCTGTCTGCAGTCGATTGCCCGGTCATCCTGTTAAAAGGCACCGCGTTCGTCGCGGCAGGACTTTCGGCGGGGCAGGGGCGGTCCATCGGCGATCTCGACATCCTGGTGCCCCGCGCATCGCTCGACGCGGTCGAGGCGGCGCTGCTCGCGGCTGGCTGGGAATGGGTGAAGCCCGACCCGTATGACGACGTCTATTACCGCCGCTGGATGCACGAACTCCCGCCGCTGATCCACCGCGACCGCGACCGGATGATCGACGTCCACCACACCATCCTGCCACTGACCGCGCGAATCACGCCGGATGCGGCAGCGTTAATCGCCGGGAGTTTCACACTGGAGAACGGCCTGCGGACTCTCTCCCCCAACGGAATGCTCATACACGCGGCGGCGCATCTGTTCGCCGATGGAGACCTCGCCGGTGGTCTCCGCAACCTGTGGGACATCCGCTGTCTGATCGAGGAGTTCGGCACCGACGGCCTCGACGAGGAGGCAGAACGTCACGGCCTATCCCGCGAAGTGGCCCGGTCCTTGCGCCTCATCGATGCGCTTTTCGCCGAAGGAACCGCACGCGGGGCCGATCGCCTATACATCCGCCGCATCACCGCGCGAGACGGCTGGGGCAGGCCGACCCGACCGATCACCCGGCTGGCCTTCTACGTCCGATCGCACTGGCTGCGCATGCCGCCAGCGATGCTTGCCCGCCACCTCTGGACGAAGTGGCGCAAGGCTTAGTTCAGACGTGCTCCACGTTTGCGCCGGACGGCCCAGACGATCAGCAACACGACCGTGATCGCGAACGTATCGGCGATCCAGTCGTAGATGTCGCAATCGCGGTGCAGCGACGGGATGGCCTGCAGGACCTCGATCATCGCGCCGAGGAACGACAGCCGCTCGCCGATCCGGAACAGCCTCGCGGTCGGAAACGACAGCGCCGCCAGCAGCGCCATCGTCGCAAAAGCGAGCATATGCCCGAACTTGTCGCCGAACTGGTCGATCGGCATGTGCGGCGGCTTCGGCAGCAAAGCCATCGTCACCGCGAACACGATCGCCACGACCAGGGCGATACGCGTGAGCGTCGTCCGGTTCATGCGCCGAGTCTTTCGAGCGTCGGGACGAGTTCGTCGAAACCGTCGATCACCGCGTCGGCGCCAAGCTCTGCTACGGGCTGCATCAGAAAACCGAAGCTGCACGCGATCGTCGGCAGGCCTGCTGCTTGCCCCGCCTGGATGTCGAAGATCGAATCGCCGACGAACGCCGCGCGGTCTCCGCCGCCCCCGCTTTCACGACACAGCTTCACCATCTCGTGGATCGGCATTGGCGACGGCTTCGACTCCGCCATCGTATCGCCGCCCAGGATGCAGGCAAATCGATCGGTCAGCCCAAGTTCGCCCAGCACGGTCCGCGCGAACCGTTCGATCTTGTTGGTGACGATCCCCAGCGTCACGCCCTTCGCGGCCAAAACGTCCAGCGCGTCGATCACACCTGGGTAAGGCTTTGTCAGCACGCAGATATTCGCCTCGTAATAGACGAGCAGCTTGGCGTGCAGCGCATCGAGCATCGGTTCGTCATACCCGCCGGTCGCGGTCAGTCCCTGCTTTAGCATGTGCCTCGCGCCGCCGCCGATCATCGGCTTGACCTGCTCGACGGTAAGGGGCGGGCGACCGACCGTAGCGAGCGCGTGGTTGACGGCGGCGGCTAGGTCGCCGCTCGTGTCGAGCAACGTGCCGTCCAGGTCGAACCCGACGATATCGAATAAAAAATACGTCATTGGGTGCGGGCCTGCCAGCGAGACTATGGAATTGGCAAGGCTTTCGTGGCAGCGATCCTTCCATGACGACGCATTCCATCGACCAACCGATTCCAGCCCACCCCATCGCAGTCGTGATCCTCGCTGCCGGCAAGGGTACGCGGATGAAATCTGATCTTCACAAGGTGCTTCACCCGATCGCCGGCCGACCGATGTTGCTACACCTCGTCGCAAGCGCGGCGGCGTTGCAGCCGGCGAAGACCGTCGTCGTGACGGGGGCAGGGCGTGAACAGGTCGAAGCGGCGGTGGCGCCGCTTGGGATCGCCACTGCGCTCCAGGCGGAACAACTCGGCACCGGTCACGCGGTCGCGCAGGCCCGCGAAGCGCTGGCCGGGTTCGAGGGCGACGTCCTGATCCTCTACGGCGACGTGCCTTTGGTCACCGCCACGACGATGCAGCGGATGATCGACCGGTTGCACGGCGACGACACGCCCGCCGTCGTCGTGCTCGGCTTTCGCCCCGCAGATCCCGGCGCCTATGGCCGCGTTATCGCCGATGCCGCGGGCCGGATGGACCGGATCGTCGAGTATAAGGACGCGTCGGAGGCGGAGCGCGCGGTGACGCTGTGCAATTCCGGGCTGATGGCGGTGCGCTCTACCGACCTGTTCGCGCTGCTCGACCGGCTCGGCAACGACAACGCGGCGGGCGAATATTACCTTACCGATATCGTCGAGCTTGCCGCAGCCGCCGGCCGATCGTCCGCGGTCATCGAAACCGGCGCGGACGAAGTCGCCGGCGTCAACAGTCGCGGTGAACTCGCCAGCGTTGAAGGGGCATGGCAGGCAACGCGACGCGCGCAGGTGATGGCCGACGGCGTCACGTTGATCGCGCCCGACACGGTCTGGTTCTCGCACGACACGGTCCTCGGCCGCGACGTCGTGATCGAGCCCAACGTCGTGTTCGGCCCCGGCGCGCGCATCGCCGACGGCGCGACGATCCACGCGTTCAGCCACATCGAGGGCGCCTCGGTCGGCAAGGGCGCGAACGTTGGTCCGTTCGCCCGCCTCCGCCCCGGCGCGGACCTGCATGCGGATGCCAAGGTCGGCAATTTCGTCGAGGTGAAAAAGGCGATCATCGGCGAAGGCGCGAAGGTCAGCCACCTTACCTATATCGGCGACGCGGACATCGGCGCTGGCGCGAATATTGGCGCGGGGACGATCACCTGCAACTACGACGGTTATTTCAAATACCGCACCGTGATCGGCGAGGGCGCGTTCATCGGTTCGAACTCCGCACTGGTCGCGCCTGTCACGATCGGCGCAGGTGCCGTCGTCGCCGCGGGATCGGTCGTGACTCAGGACGTCGAGGCCGATGCGCTGGCACTGGTCCGCCCGCCGCAAATCGCGAGGCCCGGCTGGGCCAGGCGCTTTCGCGACGGCATGATCGCGCGTAAGGCCGCGCAGGCAAGCGGCAAGTAAGACCCGTTCCACGGAGTATGATGTAAATGTGTGGTATCGTTGGAATCCTGAGCGATGAAGATGTTGCCGGTCGTCTCCTGGATGGCCTGAAGCGGCTCGAATATCGTGGCTATGATTCGGCCGGCATCGCGACCGACAATGACGGCGCGATCGAGCGGCGTCGGGCGTCGGGCAAGCTGGTCAATCTGGCGAACGAACTCGCCGCGCATCCGCTGCCCGGCAAGACCGGTATCGCGCATACGCGTTGGGCGACACATGGTGGACCGACCACCAACAACGCGCATCCGCATGCGACCGGCGAGGTCGCGGTGGTCCACAACGGCATCATCGAGAACTTCAAGCCGCTGCGCGACGAACTGATTGCCCGCGGCCGGACGTTCACCAGCGAAACCGACACCGAAGTCGTCGCGCATCTCGTCAGCGAAAAGATCGAGGCGGGGATGGACCCCGTGTCGGCGGTCCGCGAGATCCTGCCGCGCCTGCACGGAGCGTTCGCGCTCGCCATCCTGTTCCGCCAGCATGCCGATCTCCTGATCGGCGCGCGGCTCGGCTCGCCTTTGGTCGTCGGTCACGGCGAGGGCGAGATGTATCTCGGCTCCGACGCACTCGCGCTCGCGCCGCTGACGCAGCGGATCGCGTATCTCGACGAGGGCGACTGGGTCGTTCTGACCCGCGACGGCGCGCAGGTCTACGACCGCGACAACGCACCCGTGGAGCGCGCTATCACGATTTCTGGGATCACCGGCGACGTGATCTCGAAGGGCAACCACAAGCATTACATGCTGAAGGAAATCTACGAGCAACCGATCGTCGTCGCACAGACGCTGCGCTCGTATCTGAAGCGGATGGAAGGCGAGATCACGCTGCCGATCCCAGAGTTCGACCTGTCGACCATCAAGCGCGTGACGATCGTTGCGTGCGGGACGAGCTTCTACGCGGGCATGGTCGCCAAATACTGGTTCGAACAGTTCGCACGCGTCCCCGTCGACCTCGATGTCGCGTCCGAATTCCGCTACCGAGAGCCGGTGATGGAGGAGGGCGGCCTTGCTCTCTTTATCTCGCAGTCGGGCGAGACCGCGGACACGCTCGCGGCGCTGCGCCACGCCAAGGCCGAGGGCCAGAAGATCGCGGTCGTCGTCAACGTGCCGACCAGCACGATGGCGCGCGAGGCCGACCTGCTGTTGCCGACCCATGCGGGGCCTGAAATCGGCGTGGCATCGACCAAGGCGTTCACCTGCCAGTTGGCAGTTCTCGCGGCACTTGCGGCCAATCTAGCGCATGCCAAGGGTCTGCTGACGAAGGACCAGGAACGCGAGATCGTCCGCCACCTCGCCGAGGCACCCGCCGCGCTTAATGGCGCGCTCGCGTATGACGAAGCGATCGAGGCGATGGCGCACAACATCGCCGGCGCGCGCGACGTGCTGTATCTCGGCCGCGGCACGGATTACCCGCTGGCACTCGAGGGTGCGCTCAAGCTGAAGGAAATCAGCTACATCCACGCCGAGGGCTATGCCGCGGGCGAGATGAAGCACGGCCCGATCGCACTGATCGACGAGCATGTCCCGGTCATCGTCATCGCACCGTCGGGGCCGTTGTTCGACAAGACCGTCAGCAACATGCAGGAAGTCATGGCGCGCGGTGGCAAGGTCGTGCTGATCTCGGATTACGACGGCATCCAGGCAGCCGGCGAAGGCTGCATGGCGACGATCACCATGCCCAAGGTCCACCCGCTGATCGCGCCTTTGGTCTATGCGGTGCCGGTGCAGTTGCTCGCGTATCATGTGGCGGTGCTCAAGGGCACGGACGTCGACCAGCCGCGGAATCTCGCGAAGTCAGTGACGGTCGAATAATCTGTTCCCCCACCCATTACACCACCCCGGCGAAGGCCGGGGCTCAATTGGGGGGGAGGAGGTAACCGAGGCGCGGTCCTCCGTTACAGCGACCTTTCCAATTGGGCCCCGGCCTTCGCCGGGGTGGTGCGTCTGGTAGGCGGCGAGCGCCAATTTCTTTCGGGCGCGCGCATCCCTCGATTGACTAAGATTGTGCGCCGCGTCACAACCCGCGGCGTCGATGTCGGGCAACCGGCATGGCACCGCGCGGGAGAGCGTTTCCGGTCCTTTCAGGGCTGATGGAACCGCCGAAGGAGCAACCACCCCGGAATCTCTCAGGCACCAGAGACCGCGCGAGGCTGATCGACACTCTGGAAAGCGTCCTGGCGTTCGCGCCGAGGGCCACCGAAGGGGTAAGCGCTGGACAAGTCCGCCGCGAAAGCTCTCAGGTCCCGTGACAGAGGGGGTTAGGATCGTTGCACCCATTGGTGCCGCGCGCCCCTTCGACGGAGACCGGATATGAGCGATTACGCCAGCATCATCGACCAGGCGGACGACTACGTCGAGCCCGAGGTCCTGCCGTTGCCGCTCGACGCATGGCATCGCGCCCACGGCGCGCGGATGGTCGAGTTCGCCGGCTACGAGATGCCGATCCAGTATGAAGGCATCATGGCCGAGCACGCCTGGACGCGCGACTCGGCGGGGCTGTTCGACGTCAGCCATATGGGCCAGCTCGTCTTCTCCGGCGAAGGCGTCGCGCACGCGCTCGAAACCGTCCTGCCGGGCGACATCGCAGGGCTCGGCGAGGGCAAGATGCGCTACTCGCTGCTGCTCGCGCAGGACGGCGGTATCCTCGACGACCTGATGGCCACGCGCCTTCCCGACGACCAGCCGTCGCCGTTCTCCGCGCAGGACGTCGAGCCCGAAGCGTACGACCCGCTCCACCCGTCGCCGACCGCGAGCGGCAGCTTCTACGTCGTCGTCAACGGCGCGACCAAGTATGACGACATCAGCTACCTGATCGAGCATCTCCCCGACGACGTCACGATCAACATCCTCGAAGACCAGGCGCTGCTCGCGGTGCAGGGTCCCAAGGCGGTCGAGGCAGTCGCGCGGATCGTCCCCGGCATCGACGGCCTAGTGTTCATGACCGCCGGCGCGTTCCACTGGAACGACGTCCCGCTCTGGATCAGCCGCTCGGGTTACACCGGCGAGGACGGCGTCGAGATTTCGTTCCCCGCCGAGCATGCCGTGGCGTTTGCCGACGCCTTGCTCGCACTTCCGGAGATCAAGCCGATCGGCCTCGGCGCGCGCGACTCGCTGCGTCTCGAAGCCGGCCTGCCGCTCTACGGTCACGACCTCGACCCCGAGATCACGCCGGTCATGGCCGACCTCGGTTTCGCGCTGTCGAAGCGCCGCCGCGAAGCCGCCGACTTCCCCGGTGCCGAGCGTATCCTCACCCAGCGCGAGCACGGCCCCGCCACCAAGCGCGTCGGCCTGATCGTCGAGGGGCGCCAGCCCGCGCGCGAAGGCGCCGAAGTGATCGACGACACCGGCGCGACGATCGGCCGCCTCACCAGCGGTGGTTTCGCACCCACCCTCGGGAAGCCGATCGCGATGGCCTATGTGCCGCTCGCGCTGTCGACGCCAGGCACCCGCATCGAGATCGCGCAACGCGGCAAGGTCCACACCGCCACCGTCACCGCGATGCCCTTCATTCCCCACCGCTACGTCCGCGCAGGAGCCAAGTGATATGAGCCGTTACTTCACGCAGGATCACGAATGGGTCGATGTCGACGGTGACGTCGGCACCGTCGGTATTTCCGAATACGCGCAGAGCCAGCTCGGCGACGTGGTGTTCGTCGACGTTCCCGAAGCCGGCAAGACGCTGAGCAAGGGCGACGAAGCCGCGGTCGTCGAGTCGGTCAAGGCCGCGTCGGACGTGTACTCGCCGGTCTCGGGCACCGTCACGGAGGGCAACGCCGCTTTGACCGACGATTCCAGCCTGGTGAACTCGGATGCCGAAGCGGCGGGCTGGTTCTTCAAGCTGACGCTCAGCGACCCGAGCGAACTCGACAGCCTGATGGACGAAGCCGCCTACGCAGCCTTCGTCGAAGGGCTTTAAGTCACTGCTCCCCTCCCGCTTGCGGGAGGGGTCGGGGGAGGGGCTAATACAGTCGTTCCCCGTCTCATTCCCTCCCCCGACCCCTCCCGTGAACGGGAGGGGAGGAGACTAGAATGCGCTACCTTCCCCTGACTCAGCCCGACCGCGCGGAAATGCTCGCCGTCATCGGCGCCGCGACGATCGACGACCTGTTCGTCGACGTGCCCGAAGCCGCGCGCCTCGACGGCCCGGTCCGCGACCTGCCGATGCACGCCTCCGAAATGGCGGTCGAACGCCACATGTCGGCACTCGCGAAGAAGAACCTCACCGCCGGCGAAGCGCCGTTCTTCCTCGGCTGCGGCGCGTACAAGCATCACGTCCCCGCGTCGGTCGACCACTTGATCCAGCGCGGCGAGTTCCTCACCGCCTACACGCCGTACCAGCCCGAAATCGCGCAGGGCACGCTGCAGATGCTGTTCGAGTTCCAGACTCAGGTCGCGCGGCTGCTCGGCACCGACGTCGCCAACGCCTCGATGTACGACGGCTCGACCGCGTGCTGGGAAGCGATCGTGATGGCCCGGCGCATCACCAAGCGGGGCAGGGCGATCCTGTCGTCGGGCCTCCACCCACATTACGTCTCCGTCGCCAACACGATGGCCAAGTTCACCGGCGACGTGCTCGACACGACCGCGCCCGAACTGGTCGCCGACATGGACCTCGACCAGCTGATCGCGAAGATCGACGACGACACGTCGTGCGTCGTCGTCCAGTACCCCGACATCCTAGGCCGCATCGCCGACCTGCGCCCGCTCGCGGATGCGTGCCACGCGAAGAAGGCGCTGCTGATCGCGGTCGTCACCGAGCCGGTCGCACTCGGCGCGATCACCTCGCCCGGCGAGATGGACGCGGACATCGTCGTCGGCGAAGGCCAGTCGCTCGGCGTCGGCCTCCAGTTCGGCGGGCCTTATGTCGGCCTGTTCGGCTGCAAGGACAAATATGTCCGCCAGATGCCAGGCCGTCTCTGCGGCGAGACCGTCGACGCGGACGGCCGCCGCGGCTTCGTCCTCACGCTGTCGACCCGCGAGCAGCACATCCGCCGCGAGAAGGCGACGTCGAACATCTGCACCAACTCCGGGCTCTGCGCGCTGGCCTTCTCGATCCACATGACGCTGCTCGGCGAAGCCGGCCTGCGCCAGTTGGCCGAGGTGAACCACGTAGGCGCGGTGTCCGCCGCCGAGCGCCTGTCGCAGATCCCCGGCGTGGAACTGGTCAACGACAGCTTCTTCAACGAGTTCACGCTGAAGTTGCCCGTCGAAGCCCGCCCCGTCGTCCGCACGCTCGCCGATCGCGGCATCCTCGCCGGCGTATCGCTCGGGCGTCTTTACCCCGGCCAGGACGCCCTCGCGAACGGCCTCGTCGTCGCCGTGACGGAAACGACCACAGCGGAGGACGTCGAAACGCTTGCGTCCGCACTCCAGGAGATACTGGCATGAGCATCAACCAGAGCGGCTGGCGCCCAAGCTCGCCCGAGCAGAACACGGGTAATGTCCCCGCATCGGTAACCGGCAACAAGGCCCTGATGCTGGAAGAAGCGCTGATCTTCGAGATCGGCGACACCAACACCACTGGCGTAGATTTCGATACCTTCGGTTCTCCTGCGAACGCAGGAGCCCAGGGTTCCAAGGACGCCGCTCGCAACCCTGGCTTCCTGCGTGCGCAGGAAAACAAGCTGGGCGGGTTGCTCCGCACCGCACCCATCGGCCTCCCCGGTCTCTCCGAGCCCGAAACCGTCCGCCACTACACCCGCCTGTCGCGCCAGAACTACGGCATCGACCTCGGCTTCTTCCCGCTCGGCAGTTGCACGATGAAGCACAACCCGCGCCTCAACGAGAAGATGGCGCGGCTCCCCGGTTTCTCCGACGTCCACCCGCTCCAGCCGGTCGACACCGTCCAGGGCGCATTGGAAGTCATCCACCAGCTCGCACACTGGCTCGTCACGCTCACCGGCATGACCTCGGTCGCGATGAGCCCCAAGGCGGGCGCACACGGCGAACTCTGCGGCATCCTCGCGATCCGCGCGGCACTCGAAGCCAAGGGCGAAGGCGCGCGGAAGATCATTCTCGTCCCCGAGAGCGCACACGGCACCAACCCTGCCACCGCCGCGTTCGCCGGCTATAGCGTAGAGGACATCCCCGCCACCGCCGAAGGCCGCGTCGACACCGCCGCGCTGAAGGCCCGACTCGGCCCCGACGTCGCCGGCGTGATGATCACCAACCCCAACACGTGCGGCCTGTTCGAGCGCGACATGCGCGAGATATCCGACGCGGTGCACGCGGCGGGTGGCTTCGTCTATTGCGACGGCGCGAACTTCAACGCGATCGTCGGCCGCGTCCGGCCAGGCGATCTCGGCATCGACGCGATGCACATCAACCTCCACAAGACGTTCTCGACGCCCCACGGCGGCGGCGGCCCGGGCTCGGGTCCGGTGGTGTTCTCGGAGGCTTTGACGCCCTACGCACCGCTCCCGTTCGTCGAGAACCAGGACGGCCAGTTCGTCCTCGTCGAGGAGGAAACCGCAGGCGAACATCACGCCGGCAGCTTCGGCCGCATGGTCGCGTTCCACGGCCAGATGGGCATGTTCACGCGCGCGCTGACCTACATCATCAGCCACGGCGCGGACGGCCTGCGCCAAGTGTCGGAGGATGCGGTGCTCAACGCGAACTACATCCTGCGCAGCCTCGACGACACGCTCGACGCACCGTTCGGCCCCTCGGGTCCGTGCATGCACGAGGCGCTGTTCTCGGACTCGGGTCTCGCCGCCGGCTTCTCGACGATCGACATCGCCAAGGGCCTGATCGACGAGGGCTTCCACCCGATGACGATGTATTTCCCGCTCGTCGTCCACGGCGCGATGCTGGTCGAGCCGACCGAGACCGAGTCGAAGGCGGCGCTAGACCAGTTCATCGCCGCGCTCCGCTCGGTCGCCGAACGCGCCAAGGCCGGCGACCCAAGCCTCAAGACCGCCCCGCACTTCGCCCCCCGCGCTCGCCTCGACGAGACTCTCGCGGCACGGAAACCGGTACTGGTCTGGAAGGACCCCGCCCCGCTGGCGCAGGCGGCGGAGTAAGGGAAGCAGGTGACCTTCGGGGTGTGACGCTTCCACCCGAAGAATAATACCACCCCGGCGAAGGCCGGGGTCCAATTGGGCGACGCTGCTGAGGGATGGCGGCGTATCGTTATTGCCACCTTTCCAATTGGGCCCCGGCCTCCGCCCGGGGTGGCAGTTCAAATGTGTCGCCGCCTCTTTTACCTCGGCTGTATTGCTGCCATGCTACACCAATTGAAGGTGATCGCGTGGGGGACGCAATGCAGACGCACGAAGCACAAGGCTGGATCAGCTACGCGATCACCGCAGTCGTCATCGGCATAGTCTTCGCGGTCCGCTGGCGCCGCATGAGTATCGTAAAGCCGCTCAAGCTCGAACGCCTCTGGGTCTTCCCCGCGCTCTACGCCGCCGTCACGCTCTACATGTTCGCGATGTACCCGCCGCACGGCCTCGCCTGGCTGTTCTGCGTGCTGGCTTTGGTCATGGGCGCAGCGCTCGGCTGGCAGCGCGGCAAGCTCATGCGGATCACGATCGACCCCGACAGCCACGCGCTCAACACGACGTCCTCCCCGGCAGCGGTCCTGTTCATCGTAGCGATCGTCGCAGTCCGCATCGGCGCGCGCGCGGTGATCGGCGACGGCCAAGCCCTCCACCTCGACGCGTTCGCCATCACCGACATGCTGGTCGCGCTCGCGCTAGGCTTGTTCACCACCCAACGCATCGAAATGTACCTCCGCGCCAAGCGGATGCTCGAAACGGCACGCGTCCGCTAACCCGCCGCTACCGTACGATCCTCCCCCGCAAGGGGGAGGTGGCTGGCCCTTTGCCAGACGGAGGGGGAGGAAAGGGCAACCTTTGTTGCGTGTCCTCCCCCTCCGACGCCGTCGGCGCCACCTCCCCCTGGCGGGGGAGGATCGAGGGGTTCGCCATCAAGCGATCGCTTGCTCGGTCTCTTCCCGCCGCCGCACATGTTCGCGCCAGACGATATACAATCCGCTCGCCACGATAACCGGCGCCCCGACCCATGTCGCCTCCGCCGGCAGCGTGTCGAACACCAGCCACCCCAGCAGCGTTGCCCATAGCAAGCTCGAATAATCCATCGGCACCACCACCGACACCGGCCCGAGCCGCAACGACGTCGTCATCGCGATCTGCGCCAGCCCGCCGAATATCCCGACACTCGCCAGGCAAATCCACGCGACCAGATCATGCGACTGCGCCGCCCGCCCGTAGAACACCGACAACGGGATCAACGACAGCGCCGAGAACCAGAACACCGTCGTCAGCGCGCTCTCGGTCTTGCCGATCTGCCGCAACAGGATCGACACGCTCGCCGTCCCGAACGCTCCCGCCAGCGCACACCCGGCACCCCATAACGGAAAGTGATCCCCGCCCGGCTGCGCGACGATCAACACGCCCGCGAACCCGGTCGCGACCGCCGCCCAGCGATGCCACCCGGTAGGCTCGCGCAACACCAGCGCCCCCAGGATCGTCGCGAACACCGGCACCGTGAACCCGATCGTCGTCGCCTCCGCGAGCGGCAACGCAACGATCCCGTTGAACGTGAACGCCATCGCCGACAGCCCGACGATCGCGCGGACGATGTGCGCCGGCAACCGCTTGGTAGCGATCGAAGGCAGACCCGGCCCCGCGACGATCACCGCCGACACCAGCAAGCATGCGCCGAACTGGCGGAAGAACAGGATCTCCGACACGCTCGCGCCGTGCCGCTCGGCCAACTTGATCGCGGTATTCATCAGCGCGAAGATCACGACCGACAGCAACCGCATGCCGATAGCGGGAAGGATGCGGTCGGTGGGCATGCGCGACCCCTACGCAAACCACCGCCGCGTCGCCACCCCGCAACTCACACGTGACGAACCCCCGCGCACCCGCTATCCGCACCCCATGATAAAGCGCGCACTCCCCGTCACCCGCGAGGCGGATTTCTCCGCCTGGTACCAGGCCGTCATCTCCGAGGCCGATCTCGCCGAGGAATCCGGCGTCCGCGGCTGCATGGTCATCCGCCCGTGGGGCTACGGCATCTGGGAGCGTATCCAGCGCCTGCTCGACGACCGGATCAAGGCGACCGGCCACGAGAACTGCTATTTCCCGCTGTTCATCCCGCTCTCGTACTTCGAGAAGGAGGCCGAGCACGTCGACGGGTTTGCCAAGGAAATGGCCGTGGTCACGCACCACCGCCTCAAGGCCGACGGTTACGGCCGCCTGATCCCCGATCCCGACGCCAAGCTCGAGGAGCCGCTCGTCGTCCGCCCGACCTCCGAGATGGTCATCGGCGCCGCGTTCGCGCGCTGGGTCCAGTCGTGGCGCGACCTGCCCGTGCTGATCAACCAATGGGCCAACGTCGTCCGTTGGGAAATGCGCACCCGCATGTTCCTGCGCACCAGCGAGTTCCTCTGGCAGGAAGGCCACACCGCGCACGCCACCGCTGACGAAGCCCGCGACGAGACGCTCAAGATGCTCGAAGTCTATCGCGACTTCGCGGAGGAGTGCCTCGGCGTCCACGTGATTGCCGGCGAGAAGCCCGAGAACGAGCGCTTCCCCGGCGCCGTCGCGACCTATTCGATCGAGGCGATGATGCAGGACGGCAAGGCGCTCCAGGCCGGCACCTCGCACTTCCTCGGCACCAACTTCGCGTCGGCGCAAAACATCCGCTTCCAGAATGCGGGCGGCGAGTTCGAGCTGTGCAACACCACCAGCTGGGGCGTGTCGACGCGGATGATCGGCGCGGTCATCATGGTCCACGGCGACGACGACGGACTGCGCGTGCCGCCGATGATCGCCCCGTGGCAGGTCGTGATCGTGCCGATGCTGCGCGACGTCCCCGAAGACGCGGCGATCGTCGAATACTGCAAGTCGCTCCAGGCCGAACTCGCCAAGCAGTCCGCGCTCGGCGAACCGGTCCGCGCGCTGCTCGACCTGAAACCCGCCAAGGCCGCGACCAAGCGCTGGGGCTGGGTCAAGAAGGGCGCGCCGATCGTAATCGAGGTCGGCGGCCGCGACATGGCCGGCGGCAACGTCACGGTCATCCGTCGCGATCGACTCTACCGCGAGGACGGCAAGCTCGACAGCGTCGCAACGCCGCGCGACGCGTTCGTCGGCGACGTCTCGGGCATGCTGCATGACATCCAGGCCACGCTCCACGTCGAATCGATGAACCGCGTGAAGGGCAACATCGTCCCCGCCAACGACTTCGCCGCGGTCGAAGCGCATTTCGCCGATGGCGTGAAGAACCCCGGCTGGGTCGACGTCCGCTGGTCCAAGCCCACTGGCGCGGCACTCGACAAGGTCGTCGAGCGGTTGAAGGCGCTCAAGCTCACGATCCGCAACGCACCGATGGGGCAGACCGGATGTGACGACGGCGCCTGCATCTTCACGGGCGAACCCGCGGTGGAACGCATCCTGATCGGCCGCGCCTACTAGGCCCTGACAAGCTGGGACCGGCGTCACGTCCAAGGCTGCTTACCGGCGCTGTGCCGGGAGTAGCCTGGATACCCGATGCCCTAGAGCAACCGAAACGGACCGGTCTGTAGGCTGTGTCGCCATGCTCCGTCTGCTATCATCCCCGTGGCTTTGGCGGGGCGATATTAGGGGGCGGCTATGGGCGTGACCGGGATCGGCGGCTTCTTCTTCCGGGCAAAGGACCCGGAGACGATACGCGCATGGTATGTCGAGCATCTCGGTGTCGGCTCAGTGCCCTATGGATCGTGGGAGACGCAGGCCGGACCCAGCGTCTTCGCGCCGTTCGCGGTCGACGCCGATTATTTCCCCGCGGATCGGCCCTGGATGCTCAATCTGCGCGTCGACGACCTCGACGGCCTGATCGCGACGCTCCGCGCGGCCGGGATTGCGGTGATCACCAATCCCGAGTGGGACATGCCGGGCTTCGGCCGTTTCGCCCGCATCCACGATCCGGAAGGCAACCCGATCGAACTCTGGCAACCCGAGGGTGCTGCATGAGGACGATAAGCGTTAAGTTGGTCTGACGAGCTGCCGGGTTCGTGGCGTACCAGAACTCGACCGGGCGAGCGCCAAGACTTCCCCTCTCCCTGAAAGGGAGGGGCCGGGGGGTGGGTTGGCCCAATTGAGCCATGACGGTTCGGACGCACGGAAGCTGACCCACCCCCAACCCCTCCCTTCCAGAGAGGGGGGCAGAACGGCAGGTCTGACCCGCGTGGGGGATAGCGCGGGGATCGCCCGCTGAGCCATCCACCGCGCCACCCGCCAAGCCTCCGCTCAAAACAACTCTCCCTGCGGCCCTCGCGGCGCCCGGAACAGATCGCTCCGCAAAGCCACCCGCTCCCGGTTCAACCCGTGCTTAGCGCACGCAATCCGGAACCGCGTTCCCAGCAGGTCCGCCCAAGGCCCTTGCCCCTGCATCCGCGTGAAGAAGTTCGGATCGTTATCCTTTCCCCCGCGCAGCGACGCAATCGTCGCCATTACCTTCCCAGCGCGATCCGGGAAATGCTCGTCGAGCCAAGCCCGGAACAGCGGGGCCACCTCATGCGGCAATCGCACCGGGATGAAGAACGCCCGCGTTGCCCCAGCGTCGGCCGCGCGCGCGATCAGATGCTCGATCTCGTGATCCGTAATTGCCGGGATGACCGGCGCGATCGAAACGTAGACCGGCACGCCCGCGGCCGCGAGCTTGCGCACCGCCGCCAGTCGTCGCTCGGGATGCGGCGCGCGCGGCTCGATCGTCGACGCCACCTTCGAATCGAGTGACGTGATCGACATTGCCACCGCCGCGAGGCCTTTCGCCGCCATCGGTGCCAGCAGGTCGATATCGCGCACCACGCGGTCGGACTTGGTGGTGATCGTCAGCGGATGATCGGTCTCAGCCAGCACCTCGATGATGCCGCGCGTGATCCGCCAGTCGCTCTCGATCGGCTGGTACGGATCGGTGTTCGTCCCCAACGCCATCGGCGCACAAAGATAGCCGGGCTTGCCGAGCTCGACCCGCAACAGCGCTGCCGCGGACGGCTTGGCGAACAGCTTGCTCTCGAAATCCAGTCCCGGCGACAGGTCGTGAAACGCATGGCTCGGCCGCGCGAAGCAATAAATGCAGCCGTGCTCGCACCCGCGGTAAGGATTGATCGAACGGTCGAACGGTACGTCCGGCGAGGCATTGCGGCTGATGATCGTCCGCGGCGTCTCGACCGTCACCGTCGTGCGCAGTTTGGGCGCGATCCCGTCGATCCCCTCGCGCATGTCGAGCCAGTCGCCGTCAGCCTCGGTCCGCGGCAGGTTGAACCGCCGGCTCTCGCTATTTAGCGTCGCACCACGATCCGGACGGGCCTGTTTCATGCAACGAAACTAAACGCCGCCCGGGAACATAGCAAGAACGAAATCAGAAGCGAACGCCGAGCCCTGCAACTACCTGATGCCGGCTGAAATCTAGGCTCGCCTTGTCGGTGCCGTCGGTGATCTCGTAGCCGTTATAGTCGGTGTAGACATATTCGAGCTTGCCGTAGAAATTGCGTCCGAACGCGGTCTGCACGCCTGCGCCGGCATGGAAACCGCTCAGATTGTCCGACACGCGGAAATTGTCCTGGGGAAAGTCACGGTCCGAATAGCCGATGCGGATCTGGCCGTTCGAATAGCCGCCCTTGATGTACAACACCGTGTTAGGGTTCAGCAGGAAGCCGCCGCGTACGCCTGCCGTCAGGTTGCGCCCGGGGGTAAGGCACGTTTCCGTCCCGGTGCCGGGGAAGCACTGCTCGACGCTCGATCCCTCGATGCCGCCATAGACGCCCAGCATCATGTCGGTGTTCACGACCATGTCGTAGCCGAGTTCGCCACCATAAGTGACGCCGCTCTTGCCCTCGCGCACGCTAGCCGAGTCGTCCGCGGTCTCGACGTTCAATTCGGTGATCACGCGGTCGTACCCGATGCGCGGCTCGGCACGGAAACCGCTGACGCCGTCGGTTGCGCCGTAGCCCGGTCCGGCATCGCGGCCGAAATCCTGCCCGGTATCGGACTGTGCGAACGCAGGCGCCGCCGGCGTTGCGGCGAGTGCCGCGATAAGCATGAACTTGTACATTAGACGATATCCCCTTTGGACCGGCCCCCTGGCCTATTCCACGCCGGGTTCATGGATTCGACGTGCCTTCCAGACGGTTAATTCGGTGGTGAAACATTCGTTTTCGATCTGTTTGCACCGGTGCGAATGATCGCTCGCAGAGGTGCGGCAGAGCGCCTAGGGCAGAGAGATGACGGAACAGATCACAACGGTGGAGCGCGCCTTCGAGTTAGCAAGATCGGGTGCGTGCAACTCGGTCAACGACTTGCGCCAACGGTTGCGGCGCGAGGGGTATGACGCGGTGCATCTCCATCTGCACGGGGCTTCGATCAACAAACAGCTGGTCGACCTGATTCACGCCGCTAAGGGCTGAACTCCGGTCACGTTATACGCCGCGACGCGGCCCGCTACCCTAGCGGACCGCGCAACGCCGGTCACTTCTGTGCGAGCTCGGTCGCCTTCGGCATGTTCAGTCCGGCTTCAGACCATTGTGCGGAAGTCCGGCAGGTTTTCCGATCGATCCGTGTTCCGGTCATTGCGAGTTCGGTCAGGCAATATTGACCGGTTTTCGCCTCGTATTTGAGAACGGTCTTCTGTTGTGGATCCGACGGTGCTGCGAAGGCTGGCGCGCTGGCGACGAGCACGGTGGCGAGGGCTAGGCTCTTCAGGATGGTCGAGATCATGGTGGCGTCCTTCGATGGTTGAGACGCGCCCGGTTGGGCGGTATCCAAACCTTTGCATCGACCGTGCCAGTTATGTAATACAGCAGCACACAGCGTTGAAGGTGTTCAATTAGCGAGATATTATCGCCAGTTCATGACGCAGCCCCGGTCAGTTCTGACTGGTGGGATGCGCCACAACTTGGCAAAAATTGCAGCAAATTGGGAGGGGCGATCTTCTCGTACCCCTCGCTCTCTCGCACGCCAGTCAGGGGCCGCAGCAGCTAGTCGGGGACGGGAAGGCAGGGGAGTTACCAGAGCCCCCCAAATAAAAGGTTCAGCGCTCCAGCAGTCGTGGCATCAGCTCGACGAAGTTGCAGGGGCGGTGGCGGCTGTCGAGCTGGTCGCGCAGTATGCCGTCCCAGCCGTCCTTCACTGCCCCGGTCGAGCCGGGCAGCGCGAAGATATAGGTGCCATGCGAGACGCAGGCGCACGCGCGCGACTGGACCGTCGATGTGCCGATCGTCTGGTAGCTGAGCATGCGGAACAGCTCGCCAAACCCAGGAATCATCTTCTCCGCGACCTGTTCGACCGCTTCCGGGGTCACGTCGCGCCCCGTCACACCGGTGCCGCCTGTCGTAATGATGCAGTCGACCTCGGGGTCGCCGATCCACGCGTGCAGGCGCGACACGATCGTCTCGACGTCATCCTTCTCGATCCGGCGGTCGGCGAGAACGTGACCCGCCTCGGTCAGTCGCGCGACCAGCGTATCGCCCGAGCGATCTTCTGCAAGGCCACGCGTGTCCGACACGGTCAGCACGGCAATTCGGACCGGCAGGAACGTCCGGCTCTCATCGATCGGCATGAAACTCAGTCCGCGCGCGTGACGGTGGTGGACTGCGGCCCGACGCTGGCATTCACCGCGACGGTGGCATTCAAGGGCGCCGTGCTCGCACGATATTGCGTGTACGGCTTGGCCGCCATCCGCACCGCGGTCGCACCCGGCAGGCCGGGGAAGCGCGGCCACATGCCCTGCGCCAGCGCGTTGCGGCTGGTCGATGCCTTCTTGCCGCCCTGCGCCTCGTACATCCAGTAATTGCGCAGCACGGTGGTGACGTATCCGCGCGTCTCCCAATACGGGATGCTCTCGATATACATCAGCGGATCGCCATTATCGTGGACGATCGCGTTCCAGTCGCCAACGGGGCGCGGACCTGCATTATACGCCGCGATTACCTTGGGCAGCAGCCCGCCGGTGACGCCTGCCATGTCGCGCAGCCGCTCGAGATGGCGCTGGCCGACATCCATGTTGGTGCTCGGCTTGGTCAGCGCTTTCACATCGATCGAGGTGCCACGCTCGCGCGCGAAATCGGTCGCGGCGGCGGGCATGATCTGCATGAGACCATACGCGCCGGCCGGGCTCTTGATCGTGTTGCGGAACCGCGATTCCTCGAGCGTGTGCGCGTAGACCAGCGCCTTGTCGATGTGCCAGCCGCTGTCGGGCGTCCAGTTCGGCGTCGGATAGCGCGCCTCGGCGGTCGACGTGACCCCCTGCGGGCAGTTGTGCGCAAGCCATACCGTGGTCGCCGGCAAGCTCAGCGCTTCCGCCACGCGGACCAGGTTGGCGAACTCGCGCGGATCGCCGATCTTGGCCTGCTGGCGGATGACGGTATCGGCCAGGTCGGTCTCGCCGACCTCGACCAGCGCCGCCGCGACGCGCACGTTCGGGCGCTTGCCGACGACCTTCCAGTCGCTGGCCACGAGCCCGCCGACGGACGTGCCCTTGTCCTTCATCGCCAATTGCTGGCGCGCTAGCTGGCCGTAGAAGCTCTCGCCGAACTGGGCCGCAACCTTCAGTCGACCCTCTATCTTGTCGGGGCGCGAGCACACCATGTCCGCACGCGACGCCCAGTACAAAGCCGCCGCGCGGAGATCGACGTCGCCGGCCCGTGCCGCAACACCTTCGAACCCGGTCTCGGCATTCGCGCAGTCGTTCTGCCGCCATGCCGAAAGAGCGCCGACCCAGCGGCCCTGGACGGCCCAGTCGCCGACGCCGTCCTGTGCCTTCGCCGCCATCACGCGCGCGTTCACGTCGTCGCCCTGGAGGAAATAGATCCACGCGATCTTCTGCTGCCACTCGGTCAGCGCTTCCGGAGTAAGCCCTGGCGTACTCTCCAGCAGGGACTGCGCCTCGCGGCCCATGTCCGCCTTGACGTAAGGCTGCATCTTCAGCGCGAGATCGGCGGCGATCATGTCGCCCTGCAGGCTCTTGGCGCGGACGCGACGCGGGGCGCCGTCCTGCCAGATCAATCGCTGGGCTGTGGGGAGGGGAGGCAGGTCGACCGCGCCACGAGTAGTCGCGAGGCGCGAGATCTGTGCGGCTTCGGGGAGTTCGGGCGCTTCGTTGAGCAGCGCGACCAGCGGCTCCATCTCGACACGCGGCGAACCCTTCGCCGTATACATCTCGGCGCGCGCGATCGCATGCAGCGGGCCGGGCTTCATCGTGTCGAGCCCGATCTGCGCGTCGGTCCACTTGCCGTCGCGGATTGCGGCGAACACGGTCTTGTAAGCCTCGCGCTGGCTGGCGTCGAGCTGGTCGGGGATCTGCTCAATCGTCGGCGCGCCGATCAACTGCATTGTGCCGAGCCGCGCGTCGCCAGCAGGCTCACCGGCAACGGTCGCCGCGAGTGCTGGAAAGGGAAGGGCGCTGAGCCCCAGAACGATAGCTAGAGTCCGAATCATCTCACACCCTCTTGCGACGTCAATCCGCGCATCAGCATCTGCAAATCCTTCCAGGCCTCGGCCTTGGCCGCGGGCTTCTCGATCAGAAACCGCGGGTGAAAGCTCGCGACCACGCCGGTCTCGTCGGGAGCTTCGCCAGACGCCGAACCGGACCCCGTTTCTCCGGTCTTATGGTTAAATCCGTGTAAACGCCCGCGGGCCGCCTGCAATTCCGTCCCGAGGATCGCACGGCTCGCCGCATTGCCGAGCAGCAACAACCGCTTGGGCGCAACCAACCCGATGTGATGCTTGGCGATTTCCGACAGCCGTGCCTCGACCTCGCTCTGGATCCGGCCCGCGGTCGGCCGCTTCGCGCAGACCGCCGCGAGATGCACTTCGTCGCGCGTCAGACCGATCGCACCGAGCATCTTGTCGAGCAACCGTCCCGATGCGCCACTCAGCAGCGCCCCGGCATCGCCGTCATCGCGATCGGGACAATCGACAAGCACCATGACCGTAGCGTCAGCCGGACCTACGGCAGCGAGCGAAACCCCGCTCCAGTCCGCCTCGGGAACCTCCGCACTGCTCCGCCACGCCAGGAAATCGGCGAGCAAAAGCGGCATGGCGGACGGTGCGACGACCGGCGCAACAGGTGCTGCGGCTGGTAGGACCAGCGGTTCGGGCGCCGCAAACCAGTCGCGCGGGACGTCGTCGACCAGCGTGTCGACGCCAGCCTCGTGCCACCAATCGAGCGCGCTCGCGGCGGCGTTTCGCCAATCGATGGTTTGATCCGCCCCCACTGGGTAACCTATGCTGCATGGTTGACGTGGCGGTCAACTCGCGCAATCGCCATATTGGACAAGACGGTGCCGGCCCGAGCCCGAACGAAGGGTGGGGCGCAAAGCTATGGCAATAGGGGACATCCCCCGGGAGACGATGATGACGACACGTGAATCGATGCCGTACGACGTGGTGATCGTCGGCGCTGGCCCGGCCGGTCTCTCGGCAGCGATCCGCCTGAAACAGCTGGCGGCCGAGAAGGACGCCGAAATCAGCGTCTGCGTGCTCGAAAAGGGCTCCGAAGTCGGCGCGCATATCCTGTCGGGCGCGGTGATCGATCCGAAGTCTCTCGACGAACTTCTGCCGAACTGGCGCGAAGACGGCTGCCCGCTCGCCGAGGTGCCGGTGACCGAGAACCATCACTGGATCCTGACCAAGACGAAGAAGAGCGAGATGCCGCACTTCGTCACGCCCTCGTTCATGCACAACAAGGGCACCTATACCGGCTCGCTCGGTAACCTGTGCCGCTGGCTTGCGGGCAAGGCGGAGGAACTCGGCGTCGAGATCTTCCCGGGCTTTGCCGCGGCGGAAATCCTGTTCAACGACGACGGCTCGGTGAAGGGCGTGGCGACCGGCGACATGGGCGTCGCGCGCGACGGCACGCACAAGGGCGACTACACCCCCGGCCTCGAACTCCACGCCAAATACACCTTCTTCTCGGAAGGTTGCCGCGGTCACCTCACCAAGGAACTGATCCGCAATTTCGCGCTCGACAAGGACAGCGACCCGCAGGTCTACGGCCTCGGCATCAAGGAGCTGTGGGACATCGATCCCGAACTCCACGTCCCCGGCCGCGTCATCCACACGCAGGGCTGGCCGTTGTCCGAGACGGACGGCTCGAACGGCGGCGGCTGGATCTATCACCAGGCGAACGGCCAGGTCTCGATCGGCTTCGTCACGTGGCTGAACTACACCAACCCGTATCTCTCGCCGTTCAGCGAGATGCAGCGCTGGAAGACGCATCCCGAGATCGCCGCGCTGCTGAAGGGCGCCAAGCGCGTCAGCTACGGCGCGCGCGCGATCAGCGATGGCGGGCTGCAGTCGATCCCCAAGCTCGTCATGCCCGGTGCGGCTCTGATCGGCGACAGCGCAGGCTTCCTGAACGTGCCGCGGATCAAGGGCACGCATACCGCGATGAAGTCCGGCATGATGGCCGCCGAGGCCGCGGTCGAGGCGATCGTCTCGCAGCGCGGCCATGACGAGCTCGCCGCCTATCCCGAGGCGTTCGAGAAGTCGTGGGTCAAGAAGGAGCTGTCGGTCGTCCGCAACGTCGTGCCGCTGGTCAAGAAGTTCGGCGACCTCGTCGGCTCGGGCCTCGCCGGCGTGACGATGTGGATGGAGCATCTCGGCATCAAGGTGCCCTTCACGATGCACCATCACCCCGACAATGAGAGCCTGTGGCGCAAGGATCTCGTCAAGCCGATCGTCTATCCGAAGCCCGACGGTGTCCTGACGTTCGATCGCCTGTCGTCGGTGTTCGTCTCGAACACCAACCACGAGGAGGATCAGCCGGTCCACCTGACGCTCAAAGATGCGAGCGTGCCGATCGCCTACAACCTGCCGATGTACGACGAACCCGCGCAACGCTATTGCCCGGCCGGCGTTTACGAAGTCGTCGGTGAGGACACGGCCGATCCGAAGTTCGTCATCAACGCGCAGAACTGCGTCCACTGCAAGACCTGCGACATCAAGGACCCCACCCAGAACATCAACTGGGTCGTACCCGAGGGCGGCGGAGGCCCCAATTATCCCAACATGTAAGCGTCTGTTTTTAGCCCTAGGTCTTGCCGTGGCGGCGCCTGCCACGGCTGCGCCTGCCACGGCTGCGCCTGCCACGGCGGCGCGGGCAGATTTGTCCGCGTATCTGAAGGCCCGCGCCGCCGACGCTGCCGGCGAGACGGGCCTTGCCGCCGCAAGCTATGCCAAGGTGCTGGCCGCGGCGCCCGACGACCCCGTCGTCGCGATTCGCGCCTATCGCGAGGCGCTGGAGGCGGGCGATATGCCGCTTGCGACCCGCGCCGTCGCAGTATTGAACAAGGCCGGCGTCGCGCCCGCGGACGCCGCGCTGATCCCGCTCGCCGATGCGGCGCGACGCGGCGACGCGAAGGCCGCCAGCGCCGCGATCGCAACACTGTCGGGTGGCCCACTCGTGGTGCTTGCGCCCTCGCTCTACGCCTGGGTCGCGCAGGCAGAAGGTCGCGATCCCGAACCCTCGCTCGCCACCGCCGCGAAAGACCCGGTCGCCAACCGCTTCGCCACCGAATCCCGCGCGCTGATCGCCGCGGCACCGCGCAAGCAACCGCTCGCGATCGGCGTCTCGCGCCTGCTCGCCCGCCTCGCCAGCGACCTCAGCGCGGGCGAGCCGTCACCGCTGTCGATTGCGCTAACCCAGGCAGCCCTGCGCGCCGACCCCAGCTACGACGCAGCGCGCGTGCTCCTCGCCGACGCGCTCGCCCGCAACAAGCTGGTCGACCGCGCGCTCGTGGTGCTCGACGGCATCGACGCGAAAAGCCCCTCCGCCCCGGCCGCCGCCGCCGAACGCATCGACATCCTCGCCACCGCCGACCGCAACGGCGAAGCGCTCGCCGCCGCCAAGAACCGCGTCGACCAGAAGGGTTCGGAGCCCGCCGACTGGCAACGCTACGCCGACCTGTTGCTGACCACCGGCAACCCCGCCGCAGCGGCGACGTGGTACCAGCGCATCATCGCCGCCGACGGCGCGAAGGGCGGCAGCTGGGGCAACTGGCTGCAATATGGCGGCGCACTCGACCAGGCCGGCCGCTGGCCCGAAGCGCGCGACGCACTGGAAAAAGCCGTCGCCCGCGGCCCCGCGCAACCGCTCGCGCTCAACTATCTAGGCTTTGCGCAAGTCGAGCACGGCGACGACATCCCCGCCTCGATCAAGCTGTTAGAACGCGCCACCCGCCTCGACCCGACCAACGCGTCGATCACCGACTCGCTTGGCTGGGCTTACCACCTCTCCGGCAACACTGCCCAAGCGCTCCCCCTGCTCGAAATCGCCGCGCAAGCCGAACCCACCAACGCCGAAATCGCCGACCACCTCGGCGACGCCTATTGGAGCGTCGGCCGAAACTACGAAGCACGCTACGCCTGGCGCGCCGCCTTGCTGACCGCCGAACCCGCAGACACGGCACGCATAACCGCCAAGATCGCCAACGGCCTCCCGCCACAAGCCCGCCGCTGAAACAACGGCCCCCGCCCCAAAAACTGAGAGGGAAGGGGATTGCTCCGCCAACATCCGTCACCCTAGCGAATGCTGGGGTCTCCCACGAGGCGCGCACCGCCCGCCAAACGATGATATCCCAGCGTGCGCTGGGATGACGGTCGATTGTTGGCTAAGCGCATGGGCAAAGCACGCACCAAGCCCGCCGCCAACTCCCGAGACCCTCAATGCCCGCCATCACCGAACCCGCCCCCGCCAAGATCAACCTGGCCCTTCACGTCCGCCGCCGCCGCCCCGACGGCTACCACGACCTCGAAACGCTCTTCGCCTTCGCCACCGACGGCGACCTGATCACGGTAGAACCCGCCCAAACCAACAGCTTCACCATAACCGGCCCCTTCGCCGCAGCACTCCTGCCCGCCCAAAACGCTGCCCCAACCCCCAACACCACCCCGGCGAAGGCCGGGGCCCAATTGGGGACGGACAATGACGAAGCACCCCGCTCGTCCGGCGCCGCCCCCTGGCAAGGCAACCTGGTAACCGCCGCAGCAGACGCCTTCACCACCGCGTTCGCCCCCGAGGCTCACCACGCCATAACCCTGGAAAAGCACCTCCCCATCGCCTCAGGCATAGGTGGAGGCTCCGCCGACGCCGCCGCCACGCTCCGTGCGCTGGCCCGCCTCCACGGCATAGCCCCAACCGACCCCCGCCTCCACGACATCGCCGCAAAGCTCGGCGCAGACGTCCCCGCCTGCCTAGCCAACCGCACCACACTCGGCACCGGCAGAGGCGACACTCTCACCACCCTCGAAGGCCTGTCCGGCACCCCCCTCCTGCTCGTAAACCCAGGCGTCGCGGTCTCCACCGCCGCCGTCTTCAAGACCTGGGACGGCCACGACCGAGGCCCGATCCCCGAAGGCAATCTCCTCGACCGTGCAAAAGCCGGCCGCAACGACCTAGAACCCCCCGCGCTGGCCCTCGCCCCCGTAATCGCCGAAGTCCGCACGCTCCTCGACGCAGCACAAGGCGTCCTCCTGTCCAGAATGTCTGGCTCCGGCGCCACCTGCTTCGCCCTGTTCGAAACCCCCGAAGCCAGAAACACCGCCGCCACCGCCGCCCAAGCCAAAGGCTGGTGGACGCTCGCAACAAAGCTCGCCTGATCGATAGATAGGCGGCGGCACCTTTGAGACTGGTCGCCGCGTTGCCGCAACCGCCCGTCATCCTGACGAAAGTCAGGATCCAGAGCGGCAAACGAAACCGCCCGTCACAACCAGTTGCCGACACCATCGATGAGTTGATCGCCGCCAAACCCGCGCTCGAACAACCGGAACCGTTCTCGACCAAACTCTGCCCGGCCCATCTCGTCATCCAGACATGTTCGGCACTTATCCCCTTGGAACATGTGTGAGTCTGCAGTCATACGGCACCACGCCCTTCCCTTGTTCTCCCGCGAAGGCGGGAGCCCAGTCTGGATCCCCGCCTTCGCGGGGAGACATATTTTATTTGCGAGAAAGGACAGCAGCCGGCGCGTTCTGGGGCCAGCGCTCCGCATACTCAAAGGTCGACAAGCGCGGACCGGTGGATGCTGAACCAAGCCCCGCATGACGAGGATTGGCAACCACCCACGGCCGTTACCAAATGTCCACCTTTTCCGAAAAACCCATCGTTCCCCACTTGTTCCAAAAGAACAAAGAGAATACATGGTGTTTGACGCGTTGAATGGCACGCGCGCTTGCTTTAGCGATGGGAGCATATTCGATGGCCGCTAATCTGAAAGTGATCGACACCGGCATGGCAACCGCAACCAACGACCGGCAGAAGGCGCTCGACGCCGCGCTCGCGCAGATCGACCGCGCCTTCGGCAAGGGCTCGGCAATGCGCCTGGGCTCCAAGGAAACCATGCAGGTCGAGGTCATCTCGACCGGCTCGCTCGGGCTCGACATCGCGCTCGGCGTCGGCGGCCTGCCGCGCGGCCGCGTGATCGAGATCTACGGTCCGGAGTCGTCAGGCAAGACCACGCTCGCGCTCCACGTGATCGCCGAAGCGCAGAAGGGCGGCGGCACCGCCGCGTTCGTCGATGCCGAGCACGCGCTCGACCCGGTCTACGCCAAGAAGCTCGGCGTCAACATCGACGAACTGATCGTGTCGCAGCCCGACACCGGCGAGCAGGCGCTCGAGATCGTCGACACGCTGGTCCGCTCGAACGCGATCGACGTGCTGGTGGTCGACTCGGTCGCAGCACTCGTGCCGCGTGCCGAAATCGAAGGCGAGATGGGCGACAGCCATGTCGGTCTCCAGGCCCGCCTGATGTCGCAGTCGCTGCGGAAACTGACCGGCTCGATCAGCCGCTCGCGCTGCATGGTGATCTTCATCAACCAGCTCCGCATGAAGATCGGCGTCATGTACGGCAACCCCGAGACGACGACCGGCGGCAACGCGCTGAAGTTCTACGCCTCGGTCCGGCTCGACATCCGCCGCATCGGTGCGATCAAGGCCGGTGAAGAGGTCACGGGCAACCAGACCCGCGTGAAGGTCGTCAAGAACAAGGTCGCCCCGCCGTTCAAGCAGGTCGAGTTCGACATCATGTACGGGCAGGGCGTCTCCAAGCTCGGCGAGATCCTAGATCTCGGCGTGAAGGCGGGCCTGGTCGAAAAGTCCGGCGCGTGGTTCAGCTATGACAGCGTGCGCCTTGGCCAAGGCCGCGAGAACTCGAAGACGTTCCTCAAGGACAACCCCGAAACCGCCGACCGCCTCGAAAAGCAGATCCGCGCACGCACCGACAAGGTCGCCGAAGAAATGATGGCCGGCCCCGAAGAAGGCGACGACGCCTAACCCTACTTTCCCTCTCCCTCAGGGGAGAGGGAGGGACCCATTGCCTTCGCAATGGGAGGGTGAGGGCACGCTGCATGGCTCACGGCTCACGGCTCATGGCTCATGGCTCATGGCTCATGGCTCATGGCTCATGGTGGTCGAGGGTACGCTCGGCCTATGGTTTAGACACATGGTGAACTGACGCCGCATCCACTCACTCTCAGCACCACCCCGGCGAAGGCCGGGGCCCAGTTGGCATGACCCCGCAAATAAAATCCCGCGCTAAGCCAAGCTCTTTAGCGGCATGGCCCCGCATTCTTAAACGAGTCCATGCCTTGTTCTCCCGCGAAGGCCGGACTCCAGCCTGGATTCCCGCATTCATGGGAAAACAAAGCTGCTGATGTCAGCATGCTCGCCTACATCGGACCGCAAAACACCGCTTCACAAATACCACGCCAGCGTCTGCACTTTGTGCACTTCGGACCCAATGTACCGATTATGTGAGACCCTATAGACCGTCCAATTGTCCCCCCGCCCGAGCATGAAACGGATCACCGAATGACCACCGCCTATGACTGGACCGGCAGAATAGGCGACGTCTGGGCGGAGGAATGGCGTCGAACCGACCGAAGCTTCACCAACCTGACACCGTACCTGAACGCAGCGATCCTGTCCGTCGCCATCCCCCAAACCCGCAAGATCATCGACATAGGCTGCGGCGCTGGAGCAACCTCTCTAGCCACGGCCCAAGCGATCCCGACCGCGCAGATAACCGGCATAGATCTCTCACCCACCCTGATCGAGATCGCCAAACACCGCGCCAAAACCTCATCCAACGCCAGCTTCGAGTGCGCGGACATCACCGCCGCCGCCCCGAACCACGCTCCCATCGACCTCTACGTCTCGCGCCACGGCGTCATGTTCTTCGCTGACCCCGTCGCCGCCTTCACGACATTAGCCGAAGCCGCCGCCCCCGACGCGACGCTCGTCTTCACATGTTTCGCCGACCGCGCCGCCAACCGCTGGGCCACCGAAATCATCACCGCGACCGGCGGCAATGCAGACGCTCCGGCAAGCACCGCACCCGGCCCCTTCGCCTTCGCCGACCCGACTTACGTCGCGAGCATCCTCGAGAAATCCGACTGGCATGTCGCGTCACCCGAGCGTGTCGAATTCGCCTACCGAGTAGGGGACGGCGCCGATCCCGTAGCCGACGCCGTCGACTATTTCAGCCGCATTGGCCCGGCAGCATCCGCCATCCGAGACGCTGCCCCCGAGGAACGCGAGCGCCACATCGCGCGTCTCACCCAGGTCTGCGACCGGTACCGAAGCGGCGACACGGTGGAATTCCCCGCCGCCGCTTGGATCTGGACCGCGCGCAAATCGTCCTAATAAAAACAGGGGGTTCAGCATGATCATCGTCCACCACCTCGAAAACTCGCGATCGCAGCGGATCCTGTGGATGCTCGAGGAACTCGGCCTCCCCTACGAGATCAAGCGCTACGAGCGGAACAAGGCAACGATGCTCGCGCCGCCCGAACTCAAGCAGGTCCACCCGCTCGGCAAGTCGCCGGTGATCGAGGATGACGGCCAGGTGGTGGCCGAGACCGGCGCGATCGTCGAATATCTCGTCGACAAGGCGGACGGCAAGCTGGGCGCCCCCGCCAACCGCGCCGACGCGCTGCGCTACCGTTTCTGGCTCCACTATGCGGAAGGCTCGATGATGCCGCCGCTGCTGCTGAAGCTCGTCCTCGCGCGCATCCCGATCCTCGGCAAGGCGGCGACCAAGAAGATCCAGCCGATGATCGACGTCCATCTCGACTATGTCGAATCCGAACTGTCGAAGCGCCCCTGGTTCGCCGGCGCCGAGATGACCGCGGCCGACATCATGATGAGCTTCCCCTTGGAAGCTGCGCGCAATCGCGGCGGCCTCAACGAGTCCCGCCCCGCGACGATTGCATGGCTGGCAAAGGTCCACGCACGGCCCGCGTATCAAGCAGGGCTCAAAAAAGGCGGTCCGTACGCCTACGCCTGAGGCGCTCGATGGGGAGCCTCCGACCAGGGTAGATTACTCCACCGTCTTTAAGACACCTCCCCGGCGAAGGCCGGGGCCCAATTGGAGAGGTCGGAGTAACGAAGCGCACCGTTCGCCAGCCAAGTTTCCCAATTGGACCCCGGCCTCCGCCGGGGAGGTGCTTCTTTAGCGCTCCGCCAACGTAAAAGGGTATCCTCGAGCAATTACCGGTTCAACATTGCCCTCAAACCTCAAACCTCAAACCTCAAACCTCGAACCTCAAACCTCAAACCTGCCCCGGCCCGATCTTCTCATAGCTGTCCACATCCACCTTCGGACCATGCCCCGTCGGCGCAACCGGTGGATCCCGATCGGCCGGCTCACGCTCATCAAGCCCGCCCTCCCACTTCGCGACCACAGTCGCCGCCACCGCATTCCCGATCACGTTAGTCGCCGAGCGCCCCATATCGAGGAAATGATCCACCGCCAGGATCAGCAATATCCCAGCCTCCGGGATCTTGAACATCGACAGCGTCCCCGCGATCACCACCAGCGATGCGCGAGGCACCCCCGCAATGCCCTTCGACGTCACCATCAGCACCAGCAGCATCGCGATCTGCTGCCCGATCGGCATGTGGATGCCGTAGGCCTGCGCGATGAACAGCGACGCGAACGTCATGTACATCATCGACCCGTCGAGATTGAACGAATAGCCCAGCGGCAGCACGAAGCTCGCGATCCGCGGCGGCACGCCGAACCGGTCGAGCGCCTCCAGCGTCCGCGGATACGCCGCCTCCGACGATGCCGCCGAGAACGCGAGGATCAACGGATCGCGAATATACCGCACCAGCAACCGCGTCCGCGGACCGATCAGCAGGAACGCAATCCCGATCAGCACCGCCCACAGCAGCGCCAGCCCGATATAGAAGCTCAGCATGAAATAACCGAGCTGGCCGAGGATGGCCGGCCCCCGCTCGGCAAGCGTCGCGGTCACCGCTGCGAACACTGCGAAGGGCGCGAATCGCATCACGTAGTTGGTTATCTGGAGCATCACCGCAACCAGCGCCTCGATCGCCTTCACCAGCGGCGCGACCTTCTCGCCGACCGCGGTGATCGCGACGCCGACGAACACCGAGAACACGACGATCTGGAGGATCTCGTTGCCCGCCATCGCCGCGATCATCGAATCGGGGACGATGTGCGTAATGAACTTGGCAAGATCGAACGCCGCGCGGTCGACGCCGCTCGACGCGGTGGCCGGCGGGATCGCGAGCGCGAGGCCGACGCCCGGCTGCAACACGTTGACCAGGATCAGGCCCAGGGTGAGTGACAACAGGCTCGCGCAGATGAACCAGCCGAGACTGCGCAGGCCGACCCGCCCGAGCGCACCGGTATCGCCCATGTGCGCAATCCCCACGACGAGCGTCGAGAACACCAGTGGCGCGATGATCATCTTGATCAGCCGCAGGAACAGCGTCGTCACGATCGAGAAATAGCCAGCAATGTCCTTCAGCCGTTCCGCGGACTCGGCCGTGCCGTTGTCGATCGACGCGTTCAGGATCCAGCCGACGACCATCCCCGCGACGAGGCCGAACAAGATGTAATAGGTTAGCCGCTTGGCCATTAATCGCTCCCGAGAATTGCCGACAGGGAAGGGGATTGCGGCGCCCGGGTCAAGGACCCTATCGTCCGGCGATGTCGACCGCACGCCACAAACCCGCCTTCAGCCCCTCGCGCCGCGACCTGCTGAGCCTCGCCATCGCGGCGCCGTTGCTGTCGACCAGCGCGATCCTCCGCGCCGCCGAACCCGACCTGTCGGCGCTGTCCGACATCACCGGCACGACCAGACCGATCGATGCCGCCGAACGCGCCGCGAGGCTGGTCCGCGCGCAATCGCTGATGAAGGCGGCCGGCATCGGCGCGGTGCTAATCGAGCCGGGATCGTCGATGATCTACTTCACCGGCGTCCGCTGGCACACGAGCGAGCGGCTGACGCTGGCGATCCTCCCGGTCGAGGGCGAACCGTGCATCGTCACGCCGTTCTTCGAGGAACCGTCGGTGCGCGAGACGCTCGCCGTCCCCGCCGAGATCCGCGTCTGGCAGGAGGACGAGAACCCGCTCGCCGTGGTCGCCGGATTCTTGCGTGACCGGAAACTCGCCGCGCGGCCGATCGGGCTGGAGGCGGAGGTGCGGTACTTCGCCTATGCCGGGCTCGCTCGCGTGCTGCTGGCGGCGAGAATCGTGTCCGCCGACCCGGTCGTTCGCGCCTGCCGGATGATCAAAACGCCCGCCGAGATCGCGTTGATGGAGGCCGCGACCGAGGTAACACTCGCTGCGTATCGCTGGACGAAGCCGCGCGTCGAGAAGGGCATGACCGGCCCCGAGATCGGTGCGCTGATGAACGCCGCGACCAAGAAACTTGGTGGCGCGCCCGAGTTCGCGCTCGCGCTGATCGGCGAAGCGTCGGCCTATCCGCATGGCAGCCGCGAGATCCACCGCGTCGCCAACGGCCAGGTCGTGCTGATGGATTGCGGCTGCACCGTGCAGGGCTATCAGTCCGACATCTCGCGCACCTGGGTCCACGGCGCGGCAACCGCTGACCAGCGCAAGACGTGGGACCAGGTCGCCCGCGGCCAACAGATCGCGTTCGCCGCCGCCAGGATCGGCGCACCCGCCAGCAGCGTCGACGATGCGGTCCGCCGACATTACCAAACGCTCGGTTATGGGCCGGGGTACAAGCTCCCCGGCCTGTCGCACCGCACCGGCCACGGCATCGGCATGGACGGCCACGAACCCGTCAACCTCGTCCGCGGCGAGACGACCAAGCTGGCGGCGGGGATGTGCTTCTCCGACGAGCCGGGAATCTACATCCCCGGGAAGTACGGCGTGCGGATCGAGGATTGCTTCCACATGACGGATGCGGGCCCGAAATGGTTCAGCGAGCCGCCCAAGTCGATCGACGCACCCTTGGGGTAGTGGACGCCCAAGGAACGCCACCACCCCCACCAACACCACCACCCCGGCGAAGGCCGGGGCCCAATTGGGGGACGGCGATAACGAAGCGCTGCTCTCCATTATTTCCACCTCTCCAATTGGGCCCCGGCCTTCGCCGGGGTGGAACATCGGGGCGAACGGCAGCTTTTACCTACCTTGTTCTCCCGCGAAGGCGGGAGCCCAGTCTGGGTCCCCGCCTTCGCGGGGAAACAAGCTATCTTCGTTTCAATGCGATGCGTGCAAGGCGAGCGCTACACCTCACTTGAGCGAACCGCCCCGCTCGCCTAAGTCCCCGCGCATGACATCGACGAACGACATCCGCCGCGGCTTCCTCGACTATTTCGGATCGCAGGGGCACCAGATCGTGCCCAGCGCGCCGCTCGTGCCGCAGAACGACCCGACGCTGATGTTCGTCAATGCCGGGATGGTGCCGTTCAAGAACGTCTTCACCGGCCTCGAATCGCGCCCGTACACCACCGCGACCTCAAGCCAGAAATGCGTCCGCGCCGGCGGCAAGCACAATGATCTCGACAATGTCGGCTACACCGCGCGCCACCACACGTTCTTCGAAATGCTCGGCAATTTCTCGTTCGGCGATTATTTCAAGGAACAGGCGATCGTCCACGCCTGGACGCTGCTCACGCGCGAATGGGGCCTGTCGCCCGACAAGCTGACCGCCACCGTCTACCACACCGACGACGAGGCGTTCGATCTCTGGAAGAAGGTCGCCGGCCTCCCCGATCACCGCATCATCCGCATCCCGACCAAGGATAATTTCTGGTCGATGGGCGACAACGGGCCGTGCGGGCCGTGCTCTGAGATCTTCTACGACCACGGCGACCACATCCCCGGTGGCCCTCCCGGCAGCCCCGACGAGGACGGCGATCGCTTCGTCGAGATCTGGAACCTCGTGTTCATGCAGTACGAGCAGGAGAACGCCGAGATCGTCGGCAACCTGCCCAAGCCGTCGATCGACACCGGCATGGGGCTCGAGCGCATCGCCGCGGTCATGCAGGGCGTCACCAACAATTACGACACCGACACGTTCAAGGCGCTGATCGCAGCGTCGGGCGCGCTGACGCACACCGCGACCGACGGCGCCAACACCGCCAGCCACCGCGTCATCGCCGATCACCTGCGCACCGCCGGTTTCCTGATCGCGGACGGCGTGCTGCCCGCGAGCGAGGGCCGCGGCTATGTCCTGCGCCGGATCATGCGCCGCGCGATGCGTCACGCGCACATCCTCGGCGCCAAGCAGCCGCTAATGCACCGGCTCGTTCCCGCGCTCGTCACCGAGATGGGCGCCGCCTATCCCGAACTGTCGCGCGCACGCCCGCTGATCGAGGCGACCTTGCAGCAGGAGGAAACGCGCTTCCGCCAGACGCTCGACAAGGGCCTGAAGCTGCTCGACGAGGCGACCACCGGGATGACCGACGGCACGCTGGCGGGCGACGTCGCGTTCAAGCTCTACGACACCTACGGCTTCCCGTACGACCTGACCGAGGACGCACTGCGCGAACGCAACATCGCGGTCGACCGTGCAGGCTTCGACACCGCGATGGCCGAGCAGAAGCGCGCCGCCCGCGCCGCCTGGAAGGGCTCGGGCGCGAAGGCCTCGGACGACATCTGGTTCGACATCGTCGAGCAGACCGGCGGCACCGAATTCCTCGGCTACGCGTCCGACACCGGCGAGGGCGAAGTCGTCGCGCTGGTCAAGGACGGCGCGCGCGTCGATCACGCGACGACTGGCGACACGGTCGCGATCGTCGTCAACCAGACGCCCTTCTACGGCGAGAGCGGCGGACAGGTCGGTGATGCCGGGCACATCTCGAACGACACCGGCTTGCGCGCGAACATCACCGAGACGTCGAAGCAGCTCGGCCGCGTGTTCGTCCATCACGCGATCGTCGACTCCGGCGAGATCAAGGTCGGCGACCCCGTCAAGCTCCAGATCGACGTCGCCCGCCGCGCGCAGATCCGCGCCAATCACTCGGCAACGCATCTGCTGCACGAAGCTCTCCGCGAACGCCTCGGCAAGCACGTCGCGCAGAAGGGGAGCCTCGTCGCGCCCGACCGCCTGCGCTTCGACTTCTCGCAGCCCGTCGCGATGACCCCCGCCGACATCGCGCAGGTCGAGGCCGACGTGAACGCGCAGGTTCGCGGCAATGGCGCGGTGACGACGCTGCTGATGACTCCCGACGACGCGATCGCGATGGGCGCGATGGCACTTTTCGGCGAGAAGTACGGCCACGAAGTTCGCGTCGTGTCGATGGGCGAGACCGACGAGGGCACCTACTCGATCGAACTGTGCGGCGGCACGCACGTCAACGCGCTCGGCGACATCGGCCTGTTCAAAGTGGTCGGCGAAGGCGCGGTCTCCAGCGGAATCCGCCGTGTCGAAGCGCTCACCGGCGAAGCGGCGCGCGCCTACCTGACCGGCCGCGACGATCGCCTCCGCGAAACGGCGGCGGTGTTGAAGTCGACCCCCGACGAGGTCCCAGCCCGAGTAGCGTCGCTGCTCGAAGACCGCCGCCGCCTCGAACGCGAACTCGCCGACGCGAAGAAGGCGCTCGCGCTCGGCGGCGGTGGTTCGGGCGAAGCGGCTGGCCCCGAACAGGTCGGCGGCGTTGCTTTCATCGGCCAGGTGCTGAACGACTTCGAAGCCAAGGGCCTGCGCGGCGCGGTCGACGAAGCCAAGCAGCGCCTCGGCTCGGGCATTGCGGTGATGGTCGCGATCAACGATGGTCGCGCCTCGGTCGCGGTCGGCGTGACGGCGGATCTGGTGGCGAGCCACAACGCAGTAGACCTGCTCAAGATCGCGGTAGCGACGCTGGGCGGGCAGGGCGGTGGCGGCCGTCCCGACATGGCGCAGGGCGGTGGTCCCGATGGCGACAAGGCTGCGGAAGCGGTCGCTGCGGTTCGCGCCGCGCTCGAGGCCGTTAACGCATAATCCTGTCGTTGCGCTAACGGTCCGTGCGTAGGGTGGTGCCTTCCAGGAGAGTATCATGATCATCACGACCCTGATCCAGACGGTGTCTGCCATGTTCCCCACGGCGCCTCCGGCACCACCTGCGCCGCCTGCACCGCCGATGATGATGCAGCGCGGATTCGGCGGCGCGATGGTGGCGGAACGCTACGTCGTCGATGTCGACGTTCGCGCAGACGGTGCGGTCGTCTGGACGGGATCGCTCCGGGTCGCATCGAATGCGGCAGCAAGCTTCCGCCGCGATCAGACCGAAGCAGAGGAGAGTGATTGCGGCGTCCGGGCGGGATATCGCAGCGGCGTACAGACAGGCTTCTCGCTGCAATTGCGACCGACCAGGTTCGACGAAGCGGATAGCGGCGTCGCCGTCACGTTGCGCTGGACCCGCCCTGGAACCGGGCAATGTCCGGTGCAGGCCAGCACACGAACGGTTGAAATGAACGATGCGGTCAGATTGAAGGCCGGCGAGACGGTGACGATGAAGGGGGACGGCGGGCTCGTCGTCAAACTTCACCGCCGACCGTGACGGGCAGGGTCAGCCCCGAACCTCCGCCAGCGTCGTCCCGGCGGTAATCGCCTCGATATCCGTCACAACATGCAGCAAACGCACCCCAGACCGCGCCATCGCCCGGTCGAGCGCCGCTGCGAAATCTTCGGTCCGCTCGACGGTTTCCGCCCAACACCCATAAGCCCGCCCCAGCGCGGCAAAGTCCGGATTGCGCAACGCAGTCCCTGACACCCGCCCCGGATACTCCCGCTCCTGATGCATGCGGATGGTGCCGTAGCCGCCATTATCCACGACGATCACCAGAATGTCCGCGCCGTGTGCCACCGCGGTTGCCAGTTCCTGGCCGTTCATCAGGAAGCAGCCGTCGCCTGCCAGGGCGACGACGGTCCGCTCTGGATGCCGTAACGATGCCGCGACGGCGGCCGGGACGCCGTACCCCATCGCTCCTGCGGTCGGCGCTAGTTGCGTCCCCGGACCAGCATACGCCCAGTACCGGTGCCACCACCCCGAGTAATTCCCCGCCCCGTTGCAGATGATCGCATCCCCCGGCAGCCGCTCGCGCATCGCCGCCACGCACGGACCCAAGTCCATCACCAGATCCCGCGGCGCCGGCGTCGACCAGTCGAGCCACTCGGCATGCGCGTCCGACCCGGCAGTTCGCGGCGGCAAGTCGACCGCTAGCAACGCCTCGGCAAACTCCGCCATCCCCCCACACACCGCGACATCCGCGCGGTACGCCCGGTGCAACTCGTCCGGATCGGGATGCACATGGATCAGCCGCTGCCCCGGATGATCGGGCGTGATCAGCGCATAGCCATCGGTCGTAGCCTCCCCCAGCCGCGGCCCAACGACCAGCAGCAGATCCGCCGCCTTGACCCGCTCGACCAGCTTCGGATTAGGCCCATACCCAAGGTTGCCAGCCCAAACGGGGCATTCGTTCGGAACAGCATCCTGCCGCCGAAACGCCGCCGCCACGGGAATGCCGTTACGATCCGCCCAGGTCGAGAACGCCCCCGACGCCGCGACATCCCAGCCAGCCCCGCCAACGATCGCCACCGGCCGCTCCGCCGTCGTTAGCAAATCCGCGAGCAGGTCCATTGTGTCGGCGTCGCAAGCCTGCGCCACCCGTTCGACCCGCGGCCGATCGACCGCGTCGACGACATCGAGCAGCATGTCCTCGGGCAACGCCAGCACCACCGGCCCCGGCCGCCCTGACATTGCGGTCGCATAGGCGCGCGCGACATATTCCGGGATCCGCCGCGCATCGTCGATCCGCGCCGCCCATTTCGCGATGGGGGCGAACATCGCCGGGAAATCGATCTCCTGGAACGCCTCACGGTCGCGCGTGGCGCGGTCGATATCGCCGACAAAGAGTATCATCGGCTGCGAATCCTGCATCGCCACGTGCACGCCGATCGACGCATTGGTCGCGCCCGGCCCGCGAGTCACGAACGCCACCCCCGGCCGATGCGTCAGCGTCCCGTCCGCGCACGCCATGAACCCGACGCCGCCCTCCTGCCGACACACGACCAAGTCGATCGCCGGCGTATCGTGCAGCGCGTCGAGCACGGCCAGGAAGCTCTCCCCCGGCACGGTGAAAATCCGGTCGCATCCCTGTGCGACGAGTTGGTCGACCAGGATACGGCCGCCGGTGCGTGGTGTGATCATTGGCGCATCCTGCCTTCCGTTGCCCCCGAAGTCGAGAAACGGTTACGCTTGCGCCGAAGCCGGGACCAACCCGACTCGCTGGAGAGGATCATGACCGAATTCACCGCCGTCGCCAGTGGCTTGCGCTTCCCCGAGGGTCCCGTCGCGATGCCCGAGGGCAGCATCATCCTCGTCGAGATCGAGGCGGGCCGTATCACGCGCGTCGCTCTCGACGGCACGAAAACAACGGTCGCAGAACCCGGCGGCGGCCCCAACGGCCTTGCGATCGGCCCCGACGGCAAGCTCTATTGCTGCAACAACGGCGGCTTCGCGTGGCGCGAGGCCAACGGCTTCCTGACCCCCCACGGCCAGCCGGACAACTATTCAGGCGGGCGGATCGAACGAATCGACATCGCCACCGGCGCGGTCGAGATCCTCTACAAGGACGGCGATTTCGGCTGTGCGTTGCGCGGACCCAACGACATCGTCTTCGATTCGCTCGGCGGCTTCTGGTTCACCGACCACGGCAAATCGCGCGACCGCGACCGCGCCCGCGACATCACCGGCATCTTCTACGCGAAGGCCGACGGCAGCCATTTGGAAGAAGTCATCTTCCCGAGTGAAAACCCCAACGGCATCGGCCTCTCGCCAGACGGCACGCGGCTCTACGCGGCGGAGACGTTTACCTGCCGCCTGATGGCATTCGACATCGTCGCGCCCGGCAAGGTCGCCAGCGCGTCGGGCACGCCGCTCTACCGCCCCGCCGGCTACAAGTTCTTCGATTCGCTCGGCGTCGAGGCATGCGGCAACATCTGCGTCGCGACGATCGGCGAATGCGGGATCAGCGTCATCTCGCCGGCGGGGGAGTTGGTCGAGTTCGTCGCGACCGACGACGTGTTCACCACCAACATCTGCTGGGGCGGTGCAGACATGATGGACGCGTACATCACCTGCTCGGGCAGCGGCCGGCTGGTGCAGACGCGGTGGAAGCGGCCGGGCTTGAAGCTGGCGTATTGAAGGCGTCGGGAGGAGGCCGCCCAACTCCTCCGTCACCCCGGACTGGTTCCGGGGTCCACCGTTCCGCGTACTCATCGGCTAGCGAGTTTGCGGAGCCGTGGATGCCGGAACGAGCCCGGCATGACGGAGAGTAGCCGAGTGTCGCTTGAGGTACGTTGCCGACCGACCGCCAGCGCCTTATGCGAGGCGAAAGACCTGAGGAGGATGCATGGCGAACAAGCGCTACACCGATGCGGCAACGGCACTCGAAGGCGTGCTGTTCGACGGCATGACGATCTGCGCGGGCGGGTTCGGGCTCTGCGGCATCCCAGAACGCCTGATCGACGCGATCGAGGCGTCTGGGGTGAAGGACCTGACGATCGCCAGCAACAATGCCGGGATCGATGGGCAGGGCCTCGGCAAGCTGCTCCGCTCGCGCCAGGTGAAGAAGATGATCTCGTCCTATGTCGGCGAGAACAAGGAATTCGAGCGGCAATATCTCAGCGGCGAACTCGAGGTCGAGTTCTGTCCGCAGGGCACGCTCGCCGAACGCTGCCGGGCAGGGGGAGCGGGCATCCCCGGCTTCTACACCAAGACCGGCGTCGGCACGCAGGTCGCCGAGGGCAAGGAGGTCAAGGTCTTCGACGGCCAGGACTACATCCTCGAACGCGGCATCCGCGCCGATCTCGCGATCATCAAGGGCTGGAAGGCGGACGAGAGCGGCAACCTCATCTTCCGCAAGACCGCGCGCAACTTCAACCAGCCGATGGCGACCGCGGGCAAGATCTGCGTCGCCGAGGTCGAGGAGATCGTCCCCGTCGGCAGCCTCGATCCCGACACGATCCACCTGCCCGGTATCTATGTGAAGCGGATGATCGTCGGTGCGCCGTACGACAAGCAGATCGAATTCCGCACCGTCCGCGAGCGGGTTTCCGCGTGATCCACTTTCGGTTCTCCTGCGCACGCAGGAGCCCAGGGTCACGGGCGTTGCGGGCGGTATCCTGGGCCCCTGCGTTCGCAGGGGCACTGGTTTTGCAGGGCTGCGTCAGCGTGTCTGCGCCGACGTCGATCGCCGCCACGCCGACTGTCTCCGCGCCCGTCACCGTCGATGGCGTCCCCGCCGGCATGCAGTATCTCTACGCCTCGGGCGAAGCCGCAGCCGTCAGCATCCAGGCCTGGAACGCACTCGTCGGCTATGTCCGCGCGCAACGCACGCCAACATCCGTCGTCCTCGCCCAAGGCGCTTCGCTAGCCGCACCCACCTGGACCACCTGCGGCACCAAACCCAAAGCTGCGGTGTTCGACGTCGACGAAACCGTCCTCCTCAACCTCGGCTTCGAATACGACGCGTCCTCTGGCCAACCCTGGTCCGATCCCCGCTGGCAGGACTGGGAGCGCACCGGCGCCAAGCAGATCGCCCCCGTCCCGGGCGCGCTCGCCGCGCTCACCCAACTCCGCGCGATGGGCGTCACGGTGGTCTTCAACACCAACCGCTCCGCCGCCAACGCCGCGCAGACGCAAGCGACGATCGAAACCGCCGGTCTCGGCCCCGCGCGCCACGGCGAAACGCTGTTCCTCGCCGGCGACGACGCGACGGGCTCGAAGAAGGACGGCCGCCGCGCGACGATCGCCGCGAAATACTGCGTCGTCGCGATGGGCGGCGACCAGCTCGGCGACTTCAGCGATCTGTTCAACGCCGGCCAGACCCCCGCCGCCCGTCGCGCAACAGTCCAGTCGCCCGCGATCGCGGCCAGATGGGGGGCAGGGTGGTTCGTGCTGCCCAACCCCGTTTACGGCACCGCGCTGAAAGGCAACCGCGACGAGGTATTTCCGCCAGCAGTCCGCTGGGCCCCGACTGGAGGCGTACGCTAATGGCCGACCATCCCGCCAATCACCCCAATGCGATCGCGCTCGACAAGGGTGCGCAACTCACCAGTGAATCGGTCGAGGTCGCGCGCATCTGGATCACCAACGGCGCCGGCAGCAACGTGCTGATCGACGCGGGCATTCTCGAGGATCCGACCGTGTTCGGCTACCTTCTCGCCGACACGATCCGCCACGCCGCGCGCGCCTATGCGGGCACCTGGGGCCTCGACGAGGACACCGCATTGCAGGCGATCGTCGACGGCGTCGGCACCGAACTCCGCGAACAATTCACGACCATCACCACCATCCAGGAAGGAATGCACTGATGCCCTGGGACCGTAACCAGATGGCCGCGCGCGCGGCGCAGGAACTGAAGGACGGCTATTACGTCAATCTCGGCATCGGCATCCCGACGCTGGTCGCGAACAACATCCCCGAGGGTATGACCGTCACGCTCCAGTCGGAGAACGGCATGCTCGGGATCGGGCCGTTTCCGTACGCAGGCGAGGAGGACGCCGACCTGATCAACGCCGGCAAGCAGACGATCAGCGAACTCCCCTCGTCCGTCTATTTCAGTTCGTCGGACAGCTTCGCGATGATCCGCGGCGGCCATATCGACCTCACGGTACTGGGGGCGATGGAGGTCAGCGAAGGCGGCGACATCGCCAACTGGATGATCCCGGGCAAGATGATCAAGGGCATGGGCGGCGCGATGGATCTCGTCGCCGGCGTCAAGCAGATCATCGTCGTGATGGACCACACCGCCAAGGACGGAAGCCCCAAGTTCATCCCGTCGTGCACGCTGCCGCTCACCGGCAAGAACGTCGTCGACATGATCGTCACCGACCTCGCCGTGTTCCAGCGCGCGGATCACGACAGCCCGTTCAGGCTGGTCGAGATGGCGCCGGGCGTTACCGCCGACGAGATCGCTGCAAAGACCACCGCGCGCTACACCGCCTGATGGGTTACACGCTCGTCACCGCGAACCGCAATTATTCGAGCTGGTCGCTGCGCCCCTGGGCCTTGATGAAGGCGCTCGGCATTGACTTCGAGGACCGGATCGAGCCGTTCCTGGAACCCGTCAATTACGAAGCGTTCCGCGCCTTCTCGCCGACCGGGCAAGTGCCGGTGCTGATCGACGGCGAGCGGACGGTATGGGATTCGCTCGGCATCGTCCTCTACCTCGCCGAGCGTCATGACGGAATCTGGCCGGTCGATGCCGAGGCACGCGCGTGGGCGATCTGCGCGACGGCGGAGATGCATGGTGGGTTCTCCGCACTCCGCAACGAGCGGACGATGAACGTCGGCGTCCGTGTGAATGCCGCCCCCGGCAGCGACGCGCTCGACTGCGACGTCGCGCGGATCGCCGAACTCTGGACCGAGGGACTCGACCGGTTCGGCGGCCCCTGGCTCGCCGGCGCTCAGTTCACTTCCGTTGACGCCTTTTATGCGCCGGTTGCGTTCCGCGTGCGGACCTACGGGATCGACGTCGGCCCGGCAGGTCTCGCCTGGGTCGAGCGGATCATCGCGCACCCGGCAATGCGCGAATGGGAAGCGACTGCGCTCGCCGAGACATGGCGCGAAGAAAGCCACGAGGCCGACCTCGCGACATGCGGGTCGATCACTGCGGATTTTCGCCGCTGATGCGCCGCGCCGTGATCGTCATAGCGCTGATCGTGATCCTGATCGCAGGCACGGCGTTCACCGCAGGGCCGGGTACGCTCAGCGTCCTCGACGGTATCATGGGCGGCGGACGCGGCACCGCCCGTATCCGCGAAGGCGTCCCGTTCGGCACGCACGGTCAGAAACTCGACGTCTGGCGCCCGTCCGGTGGCGCCAAGACCGGCCTGCCGGTGCTGATCTTCTGGTACGGCGGCGGCTGGGTGCACGGCTCGCGCGGCGCCTATGCGTTCGCGGCGCGCGCCTATGCGAAGGCAGGCTACGTCGTCGTGATGCCCGATTACCGCAAAGTGCCCGACGTGCGCTTCCCCGCCTTCCTCCAGGACGGCGCCGAAGCGGTGAAATGGACCCGCGACCACATCGCGCAGTCTGGCGGCGACCCGAACCGAATCGCCGTCGCCGGCCATTCCGCGGGTGCCTACACCGTCGCGATGCTGACGCTCGACCAACGCTGGCTGAAGGCGGAGGGCGTCGACCCGCACATCATCAAGGCGGCGGTCGGCCTGTGCGGGCCGTACGACTTCTACCCGTTCACCGCCAAGCGCGCGGTCGACGCGATGCAGGGCGCCACCGACCCGGTTATGACCCAGCCGATCCACTTCGCGCGCGCGGACGCCCCGCCGTTGCTACTGATCACCGCCGGCGACGATACGCAGGTCAAGCCGCACAACGCGATCAACCTCACTGCGCGACTGAAGGCGCTCGGGGCGTCGGTGACGCACATCGATTACCCCGGTTTGAGCCACGAGAACGTCGCGATGGCACTCTCGAAGCCGTTCCGCGGCAAGGCCCCGGTGCTGGCCGACAGCGTCGCATTCCTGAACAAGGCGATGCCCGCGCGGTAATCCATCTTGTTTCCCCGCGAAGGCGGGGACCCAGTCTGGGCTCCCGCCTTCGCGGGAGAACAAACTTCCTCTGAGCGTGACCCCGGCTCATCCGAACGACCGAAAATTACATACAACCTTGGCGCAGCACCCCTTTTCGGTTACCGCGCGCTCCATCATGGCCACTCCCCAAACGCTGTACGAAAAGATCTGGGCGGCGCACGTCGTCGAACGCCGCGACGATGGCACCTGCCTAATCTATATCGACCGTCACCTCGTGCACGAGGTCACCAGCCCGCAGGCCTTCGAAGGTCTCCGCGTAGCAGGCCGCAAGGTCCGCCGCCCCGACCTGACGCTCGCCGTCCCCGATCACAACCTCCCGACCACCGCGCGGAAAGATGCCGCCGGCCGCGTCCTGCCGATCGCCGACCCCGAAAGCGCGCAGCAACTCGACGCACTCCGCCGCAACACCTCCGAGTTCGGCATCGACTATATCGACGCGACCGCGATCGAGCAGGGCATCGTCCACGTCGTCGGTCCCGAGCAGGGCTTCACGCTGCCCGGCACGACGCTCGTCTGCGGCGACAGCCACACGTCGGCGCATGGCGCACTCGGCGCGCTCGCGTTCGGGATCGGCACCAGCGAGGTCGAGCACGTCCTTGCCACGCAGACATTGCTGTTGTCGCAGGCCAAGACGATGGAAGTCCGCGTCGACGGCGAACTCGGCTTCGGCGTCAGCCCGAAGGACGTCATCCTCGCGATCATCGGCAAGATCGGCGCGGCGGGCGGCACCGGCCACGTCATCGAATTCACCGGCAGCGTGATCCGCGCGATGTCGATCGAGGGCCGCCTGACGATCGCCAACATGTCGATCGAGGCAGGCGCGCGCGCCGGCCTGATCGCGCCAGACGACACGACCTTCGCGTACCTCAAGGGCCGCCCGATGGCCCCGACCGGCGAGAACTGGGATCGCGCCGTTACGTGGTGGCGCAGTCTCGCGACCGATCCTGGCGCGAAATACGACAAGTCCGTCACGCTCGACGCCGCCGATATCGCGCCCGGCCTCACCTGGGGTACCAGCCCCGAGGACGTCGTGCCGATCACCGGTTTCGTGCCCGAACCGTCGAGCTTCGCGGACCCCGCCAAGCAGGCCGCCGCGCAGAAGTCGCTCGACTATATGGGCCTCACCGCCGGCACTGCGATGCGCGACGTGCCGATCCAGCACGTCTTCATCGGCAGCTGCACCAACAGTCGCATCGAAGACCTCCGCGCCGCCGCGGCGATCGCGGACGGCCGCCATGTCGCGACCGGCGTCCGTGCGCTCGTCGTCCCCGGCTCGGGCCTCGTGAAGCGTCAGGCCGAAGCCGAAGGGCTCGACCGGATCTTCATCACCGCTGGTTTCGAATGGCGCGAACCGGGCTGTTCGATGTGCCTCGCGATGAACCCGGACAAAGTCCCTGCGGGGGAGCGTTGCGCTTCCACGTCGAACCGTAATTTCGTCGGCAGACAGGGTCCCGGAGCGCGCACGCATCTGGTATCACCCGCGATGGCGGCAGCGGCGGCGGTTACCGGTAAGCTGAGCGACGTCAGAGAGTTGATGGGGGAACGAGCATGAAGAAGGTTTTTGTATTGCTGGCGGCTGGGGCAATGCTTAGCGGCGTAGCGGCCTATGTCGCATCGGCACGTGTGGTTCCGGAGCGCACGGAACAGCGATGACTCCCGTCACGACCGTCTCGGGCCGCGCCTATCCCTGGGGCGCGAAGAACATCGACACCGACGTTATCATCCCGGCGCACTGGCTGAAGACGATCACGCGCACCGGCCTTGGCCGCGGCGCGTTCGAGACGGTCCGCGCGCAACCCGGCAACATCTTCGACGACGCGCGCTACGCCGGGTCGCCGATACTCATTGCCGGCGATAATTTCGGCTGCGGCTCCAGTCGCGAGCATGCCGCGTGGGCGCTCGCCGACATGGGCATCACCGCGGTGATCGCGCCGAGCTTCTCCGACATCTTCTCGGGCAACGCGTTCAAGAACGGCATCGTCCCCGTCGTGCTGCCCCAGGAGGCGATCGACCGGCTTATCGAAGTCGCAAAGGACCAGACCGTCACCGTCGATCTCGAGACGATGACCGTCACCACCCCGTTCCAGGACCGCTTCACCTTCGAACTCGACGCATTCCGTCGCCAGTGCCTCATGGAAGGGCTGGACGAAGTCGGCCTGACGCTGGCAAGGGATACCCAGATTTCAAATTTCGAGGAGGCGGTCGCATCGAATCGCCCCTGGATGACGGTGGAGAGCGGGTATGCGAGCATTGGTGTCGAAGGTAGTCGGCGGACCTGAAACTCTGGAAATGGTCGAGCTGCCCGATCTGGTAGCCGGCCCCGGACAGGTGGTCGTCGCGGTCAAGGCCTGCGCGATCAACTTCCCCGACGTCCTGATCATCGAGGACAAATACCAGTTCAAGCCGCAGCGCCCGTTCGCACCGGGCGGCGAAATCGCCGGCACGATCGATTCGATCGGCGAGGGCGTCACCGGCTGGACAGTCGGCGACCGCGTGATCGCGATGCTCGGTCACGGCGGGCTGTGCGAGAAGGTCCTCGCCGACCCCGCCAAGCTCTACCGCCTTCCCGAAGGCCGCAGCTTTGCCGAGGGCGCCTCGCTGATCCTCACCTACGGCACGACCATCCACGCTTTGCTCGACCGCGGCCATATCAAGGCGGGCCAGACGCTGCTCGTCCTCGGCGCCGCCGGCGGGGTAGGGCTCGCCGCGATCGAACTCGGCAAGGCGTTCGGCGCGAAGGTCGTCGCCGCCGTCTCGTCCGAGGAAAAGGCCGCCGCCGCCAAGTCCGCCGGTGCCGACGAAACGCTGATCTACGCCCGCGCCCCGTTCGACAAGGACCAGTCGAAAGCGCTCGCCGAGCAGTTCAAGGCCGCGGTCGGTCGCGACGGCGCGCATGTAATCTACGATCCGGTCGGCGGCGACTATGCCGAGCCCGCGCTGCGATCGATCGCCTGGGAGGGCAAGTATCTCGTCGTCGGCTTCCCCGCCGGCATTCCGAAATTACCGCTCAACCTGACGCTGCTCAAAAGCTGCGACGTGTGCGGCGTGTTCTGGGGAGCATTCGCGGCGCGTGATCCCATGGCGAACCAGGCGCATATCGAAACGCTGTTCGATCTGTGGGAAGCGGGAAGGATCGCGCCGCGCGTGACCGAGACATTTGCGTTCGAGGACGGCGGCAAGGCTATCGCGAAGATGGCAGCTCGAGGTGCTATCGGGAAACTCGTCGTAGAGGTCGGCTGAGTACAGCCGCCTCTACAGGGGGTTCAAAACACGTTGTACGCAACGGTGGCGATCGCGCCCCACATCGCTATCGACGCGAAAATTCCGTAGGCAAGCCCGTGAACGACCGGCGGCGTCGCGCGCGTCTTGGTCAGGGGAACGGATGGCAGTTGGGATAGCGTCGACATATCACTCTCCTATCCGTGCACTGTGTCACGTGATCGACTTATATATCGTTACAACCAGACCATAGTTCCAGTAGTTTTTGTACGTTTTCGTCGATTGTTGCGCGGGGGCGCTGTGCGACCTATCTCGGGGCCGACGACAAGGCTGAACGGGGACCCGCGACATGACCACTTTCGACGACCGCGAACGCGCCAGCGAGGCGAATTTCGCGCGTGAGGAAGAGATGGCCTTCCGGATAACGGCCCGTCGCAATCGCCTGTTGGGTGGCTGGGCGGCGCAGGAAATGCAGCTGACCCCTGAAGAGACGGACGCCTATGCGACCGCGCTCGTGCATGCCGACATGGAAGGCGGCGGCGACGACGACGTCGTGCGGAAACTGGTTGGCGACCTGACCGCCGCGGGGCTCGACCATGACGAGGCTACCGTCCGCCGCGCGCTCGCACAGCAGATGATCGAGGCGCGTCGCCAATTGCTGGAGTCGCATTGATATGCCGATGGCTGCCAACGATATCGAAGCGATGATCAAGGACGCGATCCCCGATGCCCAGGTCGAGATTACCGATCTCGCGGGCGACGGCGATCATTATGCTGCCAAGGTCACCGCCGCCAGCTTTGCCGGGATGAGCCGGGTGAAGCAGCATCAGGCCGTCTATGCCGCGCTCGGCGGTCGGATGGGCGGCGTCCTGCACGCACTACAGCTTACGACCGCAATCTCCTGAGGACCGAAGACATGACCGACGATTCCAACGCCCGCATCGACGCTCTGGTAAAAGCCAGCCCGGTAGTCTTGTTCATGAAGGGCAGTCCGCTGTTCCCGCAGTGCGGCTTTTCCAGCCGAGCGATCGCGATCCTCAACCACCTCGAGGTCGAGTTCGAGAGCGTCGACGTGTTGCAGGATCAGGGCATTCGCCAGGGCATCAAGAGCTATTCCGACTGGCCGACCATCCCGCAGCTGTACGTCGATGGCGAATTCGTCGGCGGCTCGGACATCATGATGGAGATGTATGAGAGCGGTGAGCTGGCGCAGTTGTTCGAGACGCAGAAGGCCAACTGATCGAGGCACCGGGTGGGTGGATCGACGCGAGACCGGAAGGAAAAGCGGTCGATCCACCCTGTGAACGCGATCGCATTCGGTGACGGGACTACATCTGCACTGTCTGTGCCAGAACCCGTCGTTCGCAGTTTTGGCGACGTTCGATAGTTAATCCAGGTTTGGCCCGGCGTCGGCCTGTAAGAGTTTCCGACAGCTCTCCGCGACTAACTGAGGTCTTGCCATCGCCGCGTCGAGCCGCCATTTCGCATCCATGGCTGAGCATCCGACCGGTATCCCGATCCAGCTCGAGCCGCTCGTCGTTCGCGTGCTCGCGCCCAACGCCTCTCCCTATACCTATACGGGTACGCAGACGCACATCGTCGGCATGACCGATATTGCCGTGATCGATCCGGGCCCCGACGATCCCGCGCACATCGACGCACTGGTGCGGGCGATCGATGGCCGCCGGGTCGAGGCGATCGTCGTCACGCATCACCACCGCGACCATAGCCCCGCCACGCGTCCGCTCCAGTCGCTAACAGGCGCCCCGATCGTCGGCGCTGCGCCGTTCGACCTTGCCGACGTGGGCGCGCGAGCAGACGCCACGTTCGATGCCGCCTACGCACCCGACCGCGTTCTTTCCGAGGGCGATACCGTCACCGGCACAGGTTGGACTCTGGAGGCGATCGCGACGCCTGGCCACACCTCGAACCATCTCGCTTTCGCGCTGCCCGAGACGAAGGCGCTGTTCTCCGGCGATCACGTCATGGGCTGGTCGACCACGATCGTCTCGCCGCCCGACGGCAATATGACGGCGTACATGGCGAGCCTGGAAAAGCTGATGAGCCGAGACGACCGCATCTATTATCCCGGCCACGGCGAGGCGATCGATAAGCCGCAACGGCTCGTGCGCGGCATGCTCGGTCACCGCAAACAGCGCGAAGGGCAGATTCTCCGCCTGCTCCGCGAGGGCGCGCGGCCGATCCCGGCGATGGTCGAGCGCATGTATGTCGGTCTCGGCGCGCAACTCGTGCCCGCCGCCGAACGATCGGTGCTGGCGCATCTGTACGACCTGCAAACCCGCGGACTGGTTATCGAGGAAGGCGAGACATGGCGAACGACAGCGTGACCGAACCCGTACGCAAGAGCGGCGTGGCCCCGTTTCTGGCCAAGGCGGTCGGCGTCGTCGTCATCCTCGTCCTCGCTGGCCTGCTCGTGCTCTGGGGCGTCCAGCGCTATGTCACCAATCGCCTCACCCCCGATCCGACGACGATCGCCAGCGCGAGCCTCGAAGGACTGCGCGAGCAGAACCGCCTCTCGGCGTTCGCCGCGCGCTACGTCGCGGTTGTAACGTCGAAACAGTCGCAGCTCGGCTTCACGATGGAGAAGACGCTGATCATGCCCGGCATGGTGCGTTACGAGGTCGACATGGCCAAGCTGACACAGTCGGATGTCGCTTGGGACGGCAATTCGAAGACGCTGTCCGTGCGCTTGCCCGCCGTCGAAGCCGATGGCCCGCAGGTCGATCTCAACGCGGTGCGCGAATATGGTTCGGGCGGCGTGTTGACGACGTTCACCGATGCCGAGAAGCGCCTCGACGCCGCCAACCGCCGTGCCGGCCAGATCGAACTGATCCGGCAGGCGGGCGAGCCCGCGATGATCAAGCTCGCCCGCGATGCGACGCGCCGTGCGGTCGAACGCAGTTTCGCGATGCCGCTGCGGGCTGCCGGAATCGACGCGACCGTCGCAGTGCGCTTCGCCGACGAGCCGACCGCGAATACCGAGCGCTGGGACACCTCGCGCTCGCTGCAGGACGTGCTAGGGAATCGTCGCTAGAAGACGGGCGCTAAACTCGGGATACGACCATGGAATTGAAGCAGAACTTCGCCGGCATCGACATACGCGCCGAGATCGAGCGCCTCCGCAAGGAAAAGAACGCGGTCATCCTCGCGCATTATTACCAGAAGCCCGAGCTTCAGGATCTGGCCGATTTCGTCGGCGACAGTCTCGACCTCTCGCGCAAGGCCGCTGCCACCGACGCCGACGTCATCGCCTTCTGCGGCGTGCGCTTCATGGCAGAGACCGCCAAGATCCTGTCGCCTAACAAGATCGTCGTGCTCCCCGACATGGACGCCGGGTGCAGCCTGGAGGACAGCTGCCCGCCCGAGCAGTTCGCGGCCTTCCGCGCGAAGCACCCCGATCACATCGCGCTGACCTACATCAACTGCTCGACCGAGGTGAAAGCGCTCTCCGACATCATCGTCACGTCTTCGTCGGCGGACACGATCCTCGCGCAGATTCCGCCCGAGCAGAAGATCATCTTCGGCCCCGACCGCAATCTCGGCGGTTACCTTGCGCGGAAGACCGGCCGCGACATGCTGCTCTGGCCGGGCGTATGCATCGTCCACGAGGCGTTCAGCGAGACCGAGCTGATGAAGCTCAAGGCGCAGCACCCCGGTGCGCCCGTGGTCGCGCATCCCGAGTGCCCGCCGATCATCCTCGATCATGCCGATTACGTCGGCTCGACTCGCGGCATCCTCGATTATGCGCTGGCGATGCCTGGCGACACGCTGATCGTCGCTACCGAGCCGCACATCATCCACCAGATGGAAAAGGCGCTCCCGAACAAGCGCTTCATCGGCGCGCCGGGTGCGGACGGCAACTGCAACTGCAACATCTGTCCGTACATGGCGCTCAACACGCTCGAAAAGCTGTATGTCGCGCTACGCGATCTCTCGCCGCGGATCGAGATCGAGGAAGGGCTTCGGCTCCAGGCGAAGACGAGCCTCGACCGCATGCTGTCGATGGCATCGAATACCGTGGGGAAGGGCGATCTCGGGCCGAAGTGACGGCCCGTTTCAGTTGGCCGTCATTCGGGCTGGATTGTTCCAGCCCGGCGCGGTCACATCAGGAACAGTTCAGATCAGGGCGCGCTCAGAGCGCCGGGACGTCGACATCGCTCAACTGGGCGAGCGCCTGGTCGATATGGATGGCAGCAAGCGGCAGCTGTAGCGTGTCGGCCAGCGTCAAGGCTTCGTCGAGCAGGGCATGCAGGCGTGCGGTATCGGCCATCGTGGTGGTGGGCATAAGAATATCCTCGGTAGTGATCGGCAAACCCTCGACGTCTCGAATGGTTCCTATACCGGAAAAATAATTCGATGAGTCGAATGAACCGTGAAGTCACTGTTGCGACCGTCTCTTTTTTGGCACCGCGCGCCGAGCATATTTTCGACGAACAATCCGGAGACGCCAGGTGAAGACAGCATTGCCCGAGTCGTTCGATATCGACGCCTTCGTCGCGGCAACGCTGGCCGAGGATCTCGGCACGATCGGCGACATAACCTCGGCCGCAGTGATTCCCGCCGACGCACGGTTCACCGGCGTCATGGACAGCCGCGATCCGATCGTCGTCGCTGGCCTCGATCTCGCCGAGGCGTTCTTCCGTGCGCTCGACCCGGGCGTGCGGATCGAACGCCTCGTCCGCGACGGTCAGCAGGTGGACGCCGGCACCGAACTCATGCGGCTAGAAGGGGCAGGGCGCGCCATGCTGACGGCAGAGCGATCCGCGCTCAACACCGTCCAGCATCTGTCGGGAATCGCGACGATGACACGCGTGTATGTCGACGCGATCGCGGGCACGGGCGCGATCCTGCTAGACACGCGCAAGACGATCCCGGGCCTGCGCGTACTGGAGAAATACGCGACGCGGATGGGCGGCGCACAGAATCACCGCATGGGGCTGTGGGATGCGGCGATGATCAAGGACAATCATGTCGCGGTTGCCGGTGGCGTCGCCGAGGCGGTTCGTCGCGCAAAGGCCGCTGGAATCGCGCAGATCATCGTCGAGGTCGACCGCATCGACCAGATCGAGCCGGCGCTGGAGGCTGGCGCGACGCACCTGCTGCTCGACAACATGCCGCCGGCGGTGTTGCGTGAAGCGGTGGCGCTCGTCGCCGATCGCGTTCCGACCGAAGCATCGGGCGGTGTCAATCTAGACACGATCCGCGCGATCGCCGAGTCGGGCGTGACCTATGTGTCGGTCGGCCGCTTGACGCAGTCGGCGCCCGCAGCAGATATAGGGCTGGACTTCGCGACCGTCGAATAGCTCCGCCAGATCCGGCGCGGGCCTTCGGCTGGCCAGGTCAGGGAGTAGGACCATGATCAGGCCGGTTGCCATCGTTCGCTACGAGCGTCTCTATTGGGCGGCGTTCATACTGGATACTGTCGTCGCGGCGATGACCTGGACGCAGCGCGAGGCGATCGTCACCGCCTATCCGGTACTTGCCAAGGCGACGTGGATTTTGCCGACGTTCCAGGCCATCGGGATCGCGGTGACGGTGCTGCTTTGGTACTTCACCGCGCGCGCGCCGAGCGTCGTCGCGAAATGGGTGGTCGTGATCCTCGCGGCTTTGTCGATCTGGGCCGCCGTCCAGGCGCTCGCGACGCTCGCGACGGGTAGCGCGATTGTCGGCACGGCATCGATCCTCTCGCTCATCGCAGAGGCACTCTACGTCGCCGCCGCCGTCCACCTTTTCCGGCCCGGCAGCAAAGCCTGGTTCGGTCAGGACGACGCCGCCGAATTCGATACCGATACCGACAGAGGAAACGTCGCATGATCTCCAGGCTGACCCTCGCTGCCGTCGCGATCGCACTGCCGAGCGTCGTGCAGGCGCAGGCCTATCAATGCTCGACCCCCACGTCGGTCGAGCGCGTCCGCCCGGACCTGCCGTCGGAGAGCCAGCCGAAGCGGGATATCCCGACTGGTAGCTACACGCTCGCGATCACCTGGGCGCCGCAATATTGCCGTGAGAATGGCGATCGCACCGGGTCGACCTTCCAATGCGGTGCGGGGAACCGGTTCGGCTTTACGTTGCACGGCCTGTGGCCGGACGGGGTCGGCAAGGACTGGCCGCAATATTGTCATGACGCCGAGTTCGTGCCGCCTCCGGTGATCCGCGCGCACCTGTGCACGACGCCGTCCGCGCAGTTGCTCCAGCACGAATGGGCCAAGCACGGCACCTGTATGCCCGGCTATCGTCCGGCGAAGTATTTCAACCAGTCCGCCGGGTTGTACGGCAAGCTCCGCTATCCGGACATGGATGCGTTGTCGCGAGCGCCTCTGACCGCAGGCCGGTTCGCGGCTGCGATGGCGGGCGCGAATCCCGGCCTGAAGGCGGACATGATGCGCGTGACGGCGACGAAGCAGGGTTGGCTCGACGAGGTCTGGATCTGCCTCGACCGCCGCTTCCGCTACCGCCGCTGCCCGGTGCATCAGGGCGGACTGAACCCAAGCGCACCGCTTCAGATCTGGCGCGGGAGTCGGTAATCTCTACGAGGTAGGTGGCCGCTAAATCGGCATGGTACGGGGCCCCACGCCACATCCCGTTCGTGCTGAGTAGCGACCGAGTAGCTCCGTCAGGAGCGTATCGAGGGCGCGTATCGAAGCATGGGTCTCACGCGCCAACTGTCCTTCGATACGCCGTCTCGATACGCTCCGTTGGAGCTACTCGACGGCTACTCGGGACGAACGGAAATGAGGCGCGATGCCCCTACCGCCGGTCCCTCAACCAAATCAACACCGCCGCCAGCACGCCAATCCCAGTCCCAACCAGAAACCCCGGCGTCGCCTGCCCGATCGCAAACCCCACCCCAGCACCGCCCAGCATCCCCAGCGCGACGAGGAACCCGCCCGCAGCGCTCGGGTCCTTGTGGGGGGGGAGGGTGTCGCGGGAAGTCGGGTCGGTCATCGCTATGTCCTGCCACGCGCCGCCGCCAGACGCCACCCACACGCCGAGCGCGATCCGCCGCCCGGACGAAACGTGGCGGAAATACGGCGTTAGATACTGTTCCGCAACGACAAGCCCGGCTAGAGGCCGGACATGGTGTTCCGCGTCGGGCGAGCCGGGCCGGCCGCCGCCTTTTTCGTTCTGACGACAGCGGGTGCCGTACCTTGCGCGGGCGTACGCGCCGCAGAAGCGCAGACCGTGCCTGTGCCGACGCAGACTCAGGCCAGCCCGACCGCCGACACGCCGATGTCGCTCGACCCGAATTCGCCGCTGGCCCCGCTGCCCGAGATCGGTGTCGCCTGGCCCGACCTCGCGACGTCGCCTATGGACCCGGCCGCCACGGTCGCCGCAGTCGATGCCAATGCCGAAAGCCGCTACGCCTGGCGGATCGACGGCATCGACGGGATCAACGACGCGCTGCTGCGACAGCGGTTCGCACAACTTTCGACGCTCGACGCGAACGATCACCAGGCCGCCAACGCCGCCCAACTCGATCGCCGCGCGCGCGAAGATGCCGATCTGCTCAACAGCCTGCTCCGCGCGGAAGGCTATTACGACTCCAACGTCGTCACGCGCGTCGAGCCGGGCCCAAAGCAGATGGTCGTGCTCTCGGCCACTCCCGGCACGCTCTACACATTCAAGGGCGTGACGATCGACGGCATCGCCGCGGCAGGCGACAAGGCGCCTGGCCTCACGACCGCGTTCGGGATCAAGCCCGAAGACCCGGTCAATTCCGATGCGATCGTCGCGGGGCAAGCCAAGCTGACGACGCAGATCGGCCGCGAAGGCTTTCCGTTCGCCAAGGTCGGCGATCCGGCGATCGTGGTCGATCACGCCACCCGCACCGCGACGCTCGACCTGTCCGTTCAACCCGGCGGCGTGCGCAAGTTCGGGCAAGTCGTCGCGCTCCCCGGCAACCGCGTGTTCGGCGCGAACCATGTCGCGGAGATCGCGCGCTTCTCGCCCGGCGACCCATACGATGCCGCCAAGCTCGACGATCTCCGCCGCGCGCTGATCCAGACCAGTCTGGTCTCCGCCGTCGACTTGAAGCCGGTGCAGGGCGCGACCCCCGATACCGTCGACATCGCCGTGAAGCTCGATCGCGCGCCGCCGCATACCGTTGCGGGCGAGCTCGGCTACGGCACCGGCGAAGGCGCGCGCGCGGAACTCAGCTGGACGCACCGCAACCTGTTCCCGCCCGAAGGCGCGTTGACGCTGCGCGGCGTGTTGGGCACGCAGGAACAGCTCGGCTCGGTCGTCTTCCGCCGCAACAACTTCAAGGCACGAGACCGGGTGCTGACGCTCCAGGCCTCCGCTGCACATACCAACCGTGACGCCTACGACGCCAAGACCTATTCGCTCGCCGGCACGCTGGAGCGCCAGACCAACATCTTCTTCCAGAAGACCTGGACATGGTCGGTCGGCGCCGAGCTGCTAGCGTCGGACGAGCAGGACGTGATCCTCTCGACCGGCGCGCCACGTCGCCGCACCTTCTTCATCGGTGCGTTGCCGACCAGCCTCAACTACGACGGATCGGACGATCTGCTCAACCCGACCAGGGGCTTCCGCCTCGGCGGCCGGATCAGTCCGGAAGTGTCGTTGCAAGGTTCGGTGTTCGGCTATGCGCGTACGCAGTTCGACGGTAGCGTGTACCAACCGTTCGGCGATCGGGTGGTGCTCGCCGCCCGCACCCGGCTCGGCACGATAGTCGGCGCGCCGCGCGATCAGGTCGCGCCATCACGCCGCTTCTACGCCGGCGGCGGCGCGTCGGTGCGCGGCTATGGCTATCAATCGATCGGCCCGCGCGATCCCAACAACGACCCGATCGGCGGCCGCAGCCTGACCGAATTCTCGATCGAGGCGCGCGTCCGCGTCCTCGGCAGCTTCGGGATCGTGCCGTTCCTCGACGCGGGCAATATCTACACCTCGCCGCTGCCGAAGTTCACCGGGCTGCAATACGGCACCGGGATCGGCGTGCGCTATTATTCGAACTTCGGCCCGATACGCCTCGACGTCGGCACGCCGATCAATCCGCAGCCGGGCGATAGCCGCATCGCCGTCTACGTATCGCTGGGGCAGGCGTTTTGACCGAAGAGGTCGTTCTTCCAAAGCGCCGGATCGCTTGGTGGCGATGGATCGCAAGCGCAGTCATGGCGCTGCTCGCGATCATGGGTGCGGCGTTGCTGATCGTCGACACCGACATCGGCCACCGCTTCGTCGCGGACCGGATCGCGGCGATCAAGACCGCGAACGGCCTGCGTTTCACGGTCGGTCGGATCGACGGCTCGCTGTACGGCGACACCCGCCTGACCGATCTTCGCGTGTACGATCTCGAAGGGCTCGTCTTCCAGGCGCCCAACGTCACGCTCGACTGGTCGCCGTTCGACTGGTTCTCGAACCGGCTCGAGATCCGCCGCCTGATCGTCGATCGCGCGATCCTGACTCGTACCCCGCGCACCCGGCCCTCGAAGACGCGCGGCCCGATACTCCCCGACTTCGACATCCACATCGGCAAGCTCTCGGTCGGTCGCCTCACACTGGCGAAGCGCGTACTCGCGACCCAAAGGATCGGGACGCTCGAAGGCCGCGCGGACATCCGCTCCGGCCGCGCACTCGTCGACCTCAAGGCACGCGTCGCCGGCAGCGACGACCTGAAGCTCCGGATCGACGCCGAGCCCGCGCGCGACCGCTTCGACCTCGACGTCGCCGCGAAGGGGGCTGCGGGCGGCGTGCTCGCGCGGATGGTGAAGGCAAAGGGCCCGGTCGCGCTGGCGGTCACCGGCGACGGCAGCTGGGCGAAGTGGAACGGCCGCGCGAACGGCATCGTCGGTACGACGCGCGTCGTCGATCTCGCGCTCGCGCAGGTCGCCGGCCGCTACACGCTGTCGGGCACGCTTTCGCCTTCGTCTCTGCTGAAGGGCCGGCTGCAAAAGCTGACCGCGCCGCGCATCCTCGTCAACGGCAGCGCCAGGTTCGCCAACCGCCGCCTCGACGGCCAGCTCTCCCTGCGTACGCCCGCGCTGGCGGTCGATACGACCGGGATCATCGATCTCGGCGCCAACGCGTATCGTGACGTCCGGATCAAGGCGCGGCTGCTGAGGCCGCCCGCGTTGTTCGACAACATGACCGGCAACATGGTCGAGCTGCGCGCGATCCTCGACGGCCCGTTCGCGACCGCGGCGTTCGACTATCGTCTCGATGCGAGCCGGTTCGCATTCGACCAGACCGGGTTCGAGAACGCGCACGCCGCCGGCAAGGGCAGGCTATCCGCTGCGCCGGTGACGGTGCCGATCCGTTTCACCGCAGCGCGCGTAACCGGGGTCGGCACCGTCGCGGGCGGGATCCTGCGCAACCTGTCGGTCGACGGCCTGCTTCGCGTGACGCCAACGCTGCTCACCGGCGACGCGCTCAAGCTCCGCTCCGACAAGCTCACCGGCAGCATCAATCTCGCGGTCGACCTGCGCAACGGCCAGTTCGAGGTCGGCATCAACGGCGGGCTCGGCCGCTATCTGATCCCCGGCCTCGGCATCGTCGACGTCAAGTCCACCTTGCGCGTCGTTCCCGGCCCCAACCGCCACGGCACGCGCGTGATCGGGCAGGGCAGCGCGCAGATGGTGCGGCTCGACAACGCGTTCTTCCGCAGCCTCGCAGGCGGGCTGCCGCGGATCACCACCAATCTCGAACGCACGACCGACGGCGTGCTGCACTTCACCAACCTAGTCCTCACCGCACCGCAGATCCGGCTGACCGGTAACGGCTATCGTCGGCGCGACGGGACCTTCCATTTCGAGGGCGGGGGGCGACAGCAGACTTATGGCCCGGTGACGCTGAAACTCGACGGCCAGATCGAGAAGCCGACGCTCGACCTCGTCTTCGCCAGCCCGAACGCGACGCTCGGGCTGTCGAACGTCCGCGCGCATCTCGATCCGACGCCGCAGGGATTCGCGTTCACCGCGGCGGGTGGATCGCGGCTTGGGCCGTTCACCACCAACGGCGTGATCCTGTTGCCGCCGGGCGCGGGCGCGACGATCGCGATCGCCGCGCTGAACGTTGCCGGCACCAAGGCGAGCGGCAACATCGCGGTCGTCGATGGCGGCTTCAACGGCGCGCTCGCGGTTGCCGGCGGCGGCATCTCGGGTGAACTCCTGTTCCGCCCGGTCGGCCAGATCCAGCGCGTCGAAGGGCACCTCGCCGCGAAGGCCGCGACGCTCGACGGCATCGCGCTGCGCCAGGGCAAGCTCGATTTCGTCACGTTGCTCGATCCCGCCGGCACCTCGATCGAGGCGACCGCGACCGGCCTCGGCCTGCGTCGTGGCACGTTCAGCCTCGCGCGGTTCAACGGTTCCGCGTCGCTGCGCGGCGGCGTCGGCACGATCAAGGCATCGATCGTCGGCTCCCGCGGCCGCGCGTTCGATATCCAGAGCGTCACGCAGGTGACCCCCAGCAGCTACGCGATCTCCGCGCAAGGCACGCTCGACGGCCGTCCGCTGAAACTGCTCACCCCCGCGGTTTTGACCCAGGAAGACGATGGCTGGCACCTCGCGCCGACCAGGCTCAGCTTCTCGGGCGGTGAGGCTCAGGTCGGCGGCCGCTTCACCGGCGACAGCACCGCGATCGACGCCAGCCTGACGCGGATGCCGCTCGCGATCCTCGACATCGCCTATCCCGGCCTCGGTCTCAGTGGCAGCGCCTCGGGAAGCTTCACGATCGCGACCGCCAATGGTGCGGCCCCGACCGGCAAGGCGAACGTGACGATCCGCGGGCTCAGCCGCGCCGGCCTCGTCCTCTCGTCGCGCCCGATCGACGTCGGCGTCGCGGCGGTGCTGTCGCCCGACAAGCTGGGCCTGCGCGCGGTGATCGCGTCCGCCGGCAAGACCATCGGCCGCGCCCAGGCCCAACTCGCGCCGCTGGGGCAGGGGGACTTGGCCTCGCGGATCAGCAACGCCCGCCTGTTCGGGCAGCTTCGGTACAGCGGCCCCGCCGACACGCTCTGGCGCCTCACCGGGGTCGAGCTGTTCGACCTGTCCGGCCCGGTCGCGATCGGTGCGGACGTCGTCGGTACGCTCGCCAACCCGACCCTGCGCGGCGTCGTCCAGGCCAATGGCGCGCGGATCGAGAGTGCGACCACCGGCACCGTCCTCACGAACGTCCAGGCGACCGGCCGGTTCGGCGGTTCGCGGCTCGTGATCGACCGGTTCGGCGCGGACGCGGGCAAGGGCGGGCGCGTCACCGGCACCGGCCAGTTCGAATTCGCCGCCGCCGCCGGGATCGGTCTCGATTTGACGCTTCAGGCCGACAAGGCGGTGATGATCAACCGCGACGACATCGGCGCGACCGTCTCCGGGCCGCTGACGTTCAAGTCGAACGGCTCGGGCGGCACGATCGCCGGCGACGTCATACTCGACAAGAGCCGCTACCGCCTCGGCCAGGCCACCGCCGCCAGCGCCGTGCCGCAGCTCAACATCCGCGAGATCAACCTGCCCGACGGCGGCGAGGAAGTCGCGACGCCGGCCAAGCCCTGGACGCTGGCGATCAAGGCGCGCGCGCCGAACCAGGTGATGGTCAGCGGCCTCGGCCTCACCAGCGAATGGTCCGCCAACCTCCAGATCGCCGGCCAGCCCGAGAACCCGGCGATCACCGGCCGCGCCACGCTGATCCGCGGCGACTACGAGTTCGCCGGGCGACAGTTCGAGTTGGCGCGCGGCGTGATCCGCTTCGACGGGCAGGTCCCGGCGAACCCGGCTTTGGATATCGAGGCGAACGCGGACTCGACCGGGCTCAGTGCGTCGATCCGCGTCACCGGCTACGCCCTCAAACCCGAGATCGGCTTCACCAGCACGCCCGCGCTGCCCGAGGACGAACTGCTCTCGCGGCTGCTGTTCGGTACGTCGATCACCAATCTGTCCGCGCCCGAGGCTCTCCAGTTGGCCGCGGCGGTCGCGGCATTGCAGGGCGGCGGCAGTGGCTTGAACCCGATCAACGCGGTGCGTCGCGCGGCCGGTCTCGACCGCTTGCGCATCCTTCCCGCCGATCCGCAGACGGGACAGGGCACCTCGATCGCCGCGGGCAAATACGTCACCCGGCGCCTGTATGCGGAGATCGTCACCGACGGTCAGGGCTATTCCGCCACGCAGGTCGAGTTCCAGGTCACCCGCTGGCTGTCATTGCTGTCGAGCATCTCCACGCTCGGCCGCCAGAGCGCCAACGTCCGCGTGTCGAAGGATTATTGAAGGATGATCGCGCACGCCGGTTTCGCTAGGAAGAACGCATGAAGCCCGTCATCTTCGGCCTGTCCGGCCCCGTCCTCACTCTCGCCGAACGCGCGTTCTTTGCCGAATGCGAGCCCGCCGGCTACATCCTGTTCAAACGCAACATCGTCGATCGCACCCAAGTCCGTGCGCTGACGGACTCGCTACGTGCGCTTGCCGGACGCGACGACCTCGCGATCCTGATCGACCAGGAGGGCGGCCGCGTTGCGCGGATGGGACCACCCGAATGGCCCGCATTCCCCGCCGGCCCGGTATTCGACGCAGCTTACGAACGCGCGCCAATGACCGCGATCCAGGCGGCACGCGCCAATGCGCAGGCCCTCGGCGTCATGCTCAGCGAGGTCGGGATCACCGTCGACTGCCTGCCGCTGCTCGACGTGTCGCAGCCGGATACCACCGAAGCCGTCGCCTCACGGACGTTCGGCTCCGACCCCATGCGCGTCGCAGCTCTCGGTCGCGCGACGCTCGAAGGGCTGGCCGAAGGCGGCGTGGTCGGTGTCGTCAAGCACATGCCGGGCCACGGCCGCGCCAAGCTCGACACGCACCATCACCTCCCGACCGTCACCGCGACCGACGCCGACCTCGAGGTCGACATCGAACCGTTCCGCACGCTCAACCAGGCGCCGATGGGCATGACCTCGCACATCGTCTTCGACGCCTGGGACGCCAATCGCTCCGCGACGCTGTCGCCGATCGTGATCGACGAGATCATCCGTCGACGGATCGGCTTCGACGGCCTGCTGATGACCGACGACATCGACATGAAGGCGCTGTCGGGCACCGCCGGCGACAAGGCGGCGGGTGCGATCGCGGCGGGTTGCGATCTGGTGCTCGATTGCTGGGCACGGATGGACGAGATGGTCGAGATCGCCGGGCGGCTCGGGGAAATCTCGGAAGCGTCGCGCGCGAGGCTCGATCGGGCGATGGCGTCGGTCGGGGCGGCTAAGGGTGACTTCGCGGAACTGATCGCAATGCGTGATGCGCTGTTGGCGCGCGCCTGACGCTAGCCCATCATCCACCACCCGGGCGGAGGCCGGGGCTCAATTGGAAAGGTCGCAGTAACGGAGCGCCGTCCTCAATCATCGACGTCCCCCAACTGGGCCCCGGCCTTCGCTGGGGTGGTGGGCTCTGTGGAAAGCACGCCATCCGTTCGTCTTGAGTACTGCTGAGCTTGTCGAGGTGGCGTATCGAAGGACAGGTTGGCGTGCGGAACCCATGCTTCGATACGCGCCATCGACACGGCTCTGACGAGCCTGCTCAGTCGCTACTCAGCACGAACGGAATGGGGATGCGAACGGCCACGCATTCCCCCCGTCACCCCAATCCGCGCGCCCGTTCGTCCCCCCGCAACGTCAGCACCTCGACCCCATCGCGCGTCACCGCCACCGTATGCTCGAACTGCGCCGAAAGCTTGCCGTCGTCGGTCACCACCGTCCACCCGTCGTCCTCGGTCGACACCTTGCGCGTCCCCTGGTTGATCATCGGCTCGATCGTGAACACCATCCCCTCGCGCAGCGTCATGCCCGTCCCCGCGCGCCCGAAATGGAGCACCTGCGGCTCCTCATGCATCTCTCGACCGATGCCGTGCCCGCAATAGTCGCGCACCACCGCATAGCCGTGCTTCTTCGCATGCCGCTCGATCGCAAAGCCGATATCGCCGAGATGCGCGCCCGCCCGGACCTGCCGGATACCCTGCCACATCGCCTCCTGCGCGACCCGCACGAGGCGCTTTGCGGCGGGCGAAACGGTGCCCACCATGTACGTCTTGCTCGAATCGGCGATGAAGCCGTTCTTCTCCAACGTGACGTCCAGATTGACGATGTCGCCGTCGCGGATGACATCGCGCGGGTTCGGCACACCGTGGCATACGACATGATTTATCGAGCTGTTGAGAACAAACTCGAAGCCATATTGCCCTTTGCTTGCGGGGCGGGCGGCGAGGTCGTCGGTGATGTAGCGGTCGACCATGTCGTTGACCTGCAACGTCGACATTCCCGCAAGGTCCAGCGCGTCGAGCATCTCGAACACCGACGCGAGCAACGCGCCGGATATTCGCATCAGCGCCAGTTCGGCGGGCGTCTTCACCATCTCAGGCGACGCGTACCGAGGCCGCGGCGAGTTGCGCGGTGACGATATCGTTGAACGACAGCGTCGGGTTGGCCTCGGCGAGCATGCCGATCTTCATCCAGAACTCCGCCTGCGCATTGATCGACCGACACAGCACCTGGCTCGCCCGCCGCGCATCCTCGTGCAGCGCGTCGTCGATCTTCACGATACCCATTCAAGCCTCACATTCACCCTGACCATATGAAACGTCTACGGTTCATATGGTTCGTAGTCAAACGTGGAGGGTGGATGCTCGGCAGCGCGCGCTGTAGCGTCCGGCGATGGACGACGCGCAACTGACCCTGGATCTCGACGGATGGGAGGGGCCGCTCGATCTGCTGCTCTCGCTCGCGCGCGGGCAGAAGGTCGATCTACGGAGAATCTCGATCCTCGCGCTGGTCGAGCAGTATCTGGCGTACGTCGACTCCGCCCGCGCGTTGAAGCTCGAACTGGCCGCCGACTATCTCGTGATGGCCGCGTGGCTGGCGTATCTAAAGTCGGCGTTGCTTCTGCCGCGTGATCCACTCGCCGAGCCCGATCCCGAGGAACTCGCGCTGCGGCTCCAACTGAGGCTCGAACGCCTGAGTGCGATGCGCGAGGCCGGTGCGCGGCTGATGGCGCGCGACCGGACCGGGCGCGATGTGTTCCTGCGCGGCGCACCCGAGGGGCTGCGGACGGTCCGCAAGGCGTCGTGGCAGGCCGAGATTTTCGACCTGATCGCTGCGTACGGCCGCATTTCCGCGCGGACGCGGCCGGTGATGCACGTCGTTGCCGACCGTGAGGTGATGACGCTGGAAGCGGCGCTGGAGCGCGTGTCGATGCTGGTGGGCGAGCGGATCGACTGGAGCGTGATCGAGAGCTTCCTCCCCGAAGCGGGCGAGCGTCTCCGGCGGTCGGCGCTGGCATCGAGCTTCGTCGCGGCGCTCGAACTCGCGCGGCAGGGCAGGATCGAACTGCGCCAGGCGTCACCCTTCGCGCCGCTGTATCTGAGAGCCCGCGCGTGACCCCGCACGATGACCTCACCCGCGCCGTCGAGGCGGTGCTGTTCGCGGCCGAGACTCCGCTGACGCTCGACGCGATTCGCGCGCATGTCGGCAGCGGTGACGTCCGAGCGGCGCTCGACCAACTGACGGCCGACTATGCCGGCCGCGGCATCGCCATCGTCCGGCGCGGCGAGCGCTGGCAGTTCCAGACCGCGCCCGACATGGCGCACATGCTCCGCCGCGACCGCGAGGAACCGCGCAAGCTTAGTCGCGCTGGGATCGAGACGCTGGCGATCATAGCGTACCACGAGCCCGTCACCCGCGCGGAAATCGAGGCGATTCGCGGGGTGCAGATTTCGAAGGGGACGCTCGACGTCCTGATGGAAGCGGGCTGGGTGAAGCCGGCCGGTCGGCGCGAAGTGCCGGGGCGCCCACTGATGTTCGCGACCACGCCCGCATTCCTCGTCCATTTCGGCCTCCAGAGCCGCCGTGACCTGCCCGGAATCGACGATCTGCGCGCCGCCGGGCTGCTCGATCCGGTCGATCTCGCCTTCGATCGCCTCGAAGATGGCGAAGATGACAGCGGAGATGGCGAGGTGGCTGGCAAAGCGGCGGGATGAGGCTTAGATAGGGTTCAGTTTCCAGGAGAATTGCCATGGGCGGTTTTAGCCCGATTCACTTGCTCGTTCTCGCGGTCGTCGCGATCCTCCTTCTCGGCGGCGGCCGATTCTCGAACCTGATGGGCGACGTCGCCAAGGGTGTGAAGAACTTCAAGAAGGGCATGTCCGAGAACGACGACGAGACGCCGGCCAAGCCATCGGCCCGGATCGAAGCGCAGAAGACTGCCGATCCGGCGTTCGATCGCGACGGCAATCGCGTCCGCGACGACCGTCCTGCCTGAAGCCGGCAGAGTTGACGACCCTAGATAGGCGCGGCTGAATGTTCGATATCGCGCCCTCCGAGTTTCTGCTCGTGGCCTTCGTCGCGCTCGTCGTGATCGGTCCGAAGGATCTGCCCAAGGCGATGCGCGTGGTCGGCTATTGGGTCGGCAAGGCGCGCGGCGTCGCGCGGCAGTTCCGTTCGGGCTTCGATTCGATGGTCCGCGAGGCCGAACTCGAAGAGATGGAAAAGCGCTGGGCGTCGGAAAACGAACGCATCATGCGCGAGCATCCGCAGACGGGCACGGACTCGACGGCCGATACCACGGAGGTGGTGCACTCGCCGGAGACGGAAGAGCACCGCCGCGATTACCGGTCCGTCGATCATACCGACGAGCCGGTGATGGTCGAGAAACCCGTGGTGGCTGCTGCTTCGGAGCATGCTTCGCCGATACCGGCCGAGCAGGAGCATAAGCCATTGGCGGATCGCGGTCCGGACCTGTTCGACGGACCGCTGGATACGCCAGCCGCGACCGCACCCCATCCCGGCGACAAGACCGGCAAGTCCGACGTTGCGTCATCGTGAACGCAGCGGTCGTGACTACCCACCATAACGCCGAAAGCCAGACATGAGCGAGATCGACGAAAGCCGGGCGCCGTTGCTCGACCATCTGATCGAGCTGCGGCGGCGGCTGCTTTATTGCATCGCCGCGCTGGTCGTGACGTTCGCGGTGGCGATGTATTTCGCCGAGAACATCTTCGGCTTCCTGGTTCATCCGCTGCTCGCAGCCGGCCAGAACAAGGTCATCTATACCGAGATTTTCGAGGCGTTCTTCGTCCAGATCAAGGTGGCGTTCTTCGCCGCGATGATGCTGTCGTTCCCGGTGATCGCGAACCAGGTGTGGCAGTTCGTCGCGCCCGGCCTGTACAAGAAGGAACGCGGCGCGCTGCTGCCGTTCATCCTCGCCACGCCGGTCCTGTTCCTCACCGGCGCCGCGATGGCCTATTACGTCGCGATCCCGATGGCGCTGCACTTCCTGCTCGGTTTCGACGGCATGGTCGGTGGCATTCATCGCGAAGCGCTGCCGGCGATCGGCAACTACCTCTCGTTCACCATGCAGTTCCTTTTCGGCTTCGGCATCTCCTTCCTGCTGCCGGTCCTGCTGATGCTGCTGGAACGGGCAGGGATCGTCACGCGCAAGCAACTGATCGGCGCGCGTCGCTATGCGATCGTCGCGGCGTTCGCGATTGCGGCCGTGCTGACACCGCCGGATATCGGCTCGCAGCTGCTGCTCGCGATCCCGCTGGTGATCCTGTACGAACTGGCGCTGATCGGGATCTGGTTCACCGAGCGTAGCCGGGCGAAGGCCAAGGCGGTCGAGGGCGATTCTACCGACATCGTCGAGGGCTGACCCAAGCCGCAGAGTCTATTTGAGAAGCAGAGCAGATATGAAAACGGGGCCCGGTGCATGTGCACCGGGCCCCGTTTCATTATCATAAGCGCAAAGGCTTACTTGGCGTTGTTCGCGGTCTTTGCGACGGTCTTGCCCGCCGAGCTCACGTCCTTGCCTGCGCCTTCGACCGTGTTGCATGCCGACACCATCAAAGCGCTGGCTACAATCGCCAGTCCAACCAACTTACGCATGATACTTCCTCCAAGAAGGGCTTGAATGCCACGGGAGGGGGAATGTTCGGGGACGCCATTCGTTCCGCCGCTGGAACCAACGCACGGCAGGAAAAGGCTATTTTTGGAATAAAGGCCCGGCAGCATCACCAGGGGGGGGAGGGTGTGCTACCGGGCCTGTGTTCTGGATAGCGAGAGCGGGGGGGCATAAAGTCGCTATCCGAAGTGTAGAACGGTAACGGCGATGGTCGGTTCCCGCTTTTCTTCGAATCTATTCAATTAAATGCGTCGTCTGATATGGATCAGTCGACTTTGCAAAAAGCCTCAGTCGCGCCCCGTAATGGCGAAGGCGATCTCGTACGCGCCGACCAGTGGATCGTGGTGGAGAGGCGACCGCAACTGGCGCGACAGGCCTTCCATGACGCGACCATAGCGCGACAAGGCCTCTCGGAACGCATCGCTCTCGACCAGCGCGCGCGAAACGACTCGGACAACCGCCCGGTCCGGTTTGTCGGCAAGCTTGTCGGCCGGCTTCACGACGATCCTGATCTGCGCCGCAGGATCGCAGCTCATCGCCAGTTCGATCGTCTCCGTCACCAGGAACGCCAGCGCAACCGCGACGTCCTGGTTGACCAGATACGGATCGATATCGAGCGTGATGCCCAGGCCGTGCGAGCGATCCGATGCGGTCGCGCGGATATTGGCGGAAAGCTCGCCGATCATCGTCCGCAAGTTCAGCCCACGGTTTTCCTCGAGCTCGGCAAAGTGGTTCCGGTGAACCACGGCCAGCGCATCGACGCGGCGCTGGATCGACGAATAGGCTGCAGTGGCGTCAGGGCTGGGGGCACTGCGGGCGTGAAAGTTGATCAGGCTGGAGATCACCTGAAGGTTGTTCTTCACGCGGTGGTGCACCTCGCGGGTCAGCTTGGTCTGGCGCACCAGTCCTTCGGCAAGGCCGGCCTCGTGCAGCGCAACCGTCCGGCTGATCGACTGGAAGGTTTCCCCCAGTTCGCGAATTTCCTGTGCGGGCAGGGTGTGGACGGTGCCGAAGTCCAGTTCCTCGCCGGGCGTGAAAGCGGCGACCGCACCGCGCAGGCGGCGGAGCGGTCGGATCAGGAGCCGGTCGACCACGAACCACGCTATGCTCGCCGCGGCGATCCACATCAGCAGCGGCAACAGCATCGCCACGATCAGCGACGACGTCACCGGTGCGCTGCGAATGCTCGTCCGCAACGCCAGCCCAGCGACGCCCAGTTCGGTCCGCATAGTCTCCATGCGATCGAGCGGTCGCTCGTCGGCAATCGTCTCGAGGTGAAGCGCGTCCTCGTCGAGCACGATCGCGCTGCTGAACGCGGACGCGCGCGTCGAGGGACGTCCGATCTTCTCCAGGAACGCGCGTGGGAAGAAGGCGCGGGCAGAGGTATCGCCGCTGGGGCCGGAAATCGCGAGGATCAGCCCATTGTCGGGGACGATCGCTGCCGCGACGGGCATGTTGTCCTGCCGCACGGTCACTGGGTTTGGTAGAGGCACGCCGCACAGGACATGGCCGGCGCGGTCGGTGATGATGAAGCGCGTACCGGCCGACGACTGCTGGGCGAACACGCCCTGAGCGCGTGCGCAGCTTGGGGCATCGGCAGGATCGGTCCCCAGCGCGTTCACCGCAACCCGAAGCGCGGTCATGTCACCGACGAGTTCGATCGCGATGGCGCGGGCGCTCTCGTCCGCCGTCACGCGCAAGCGAGCACGCGCCTCTGCATCAGCCAATCGCGTCGTCTGCAACGTGGCAAACACCGCGATCAAGGCCAACGGCAATAGAGCCGCACTGATAATCAGGAAAAGCTTGGCGCCGGTGGGCAAACTGCCCATCGCGGACAGCAGGCGACGTTTATTTAGCGGCGCTGGCTCCGGGGAGATCGTATCTGGAGCGGTCACTATGGGCTCGCGGCCCACCGTCAGTCCAGCTTGCCGAGGAGTTCGAGAAGGTCGTCCGGGATCGTCTCGTCCACGGTCTTCTGATACACCGAGCGCAACGCCGAACCCATTTGTTGGTCCTTATCAGGGACCTTGGCGGGTTTCGTTGCAGGCACTGTCTTCTCCGTGTCGTGGCCCAAACTCAAAACTTCCCCCTGCACGACGCAAACCAATATGTGATGACGAGCAAAACTGCGCCCATGGGCACCGGACTACATACTCGCGAAAGATGTTCGTGAAACCAAATAGCGTCTGGATGGTTCCACACCCGAGCGAAAAATACGCATCTCCGCTCGATCGCGGCCTATATCTGGCGGCGATGGCGTGGACACGGGGCATTTTCGACCGACACCATTGCAATGACGCGAGCCACCCGACACATGAGGGGCCGCGTAGGATCAGGGAGTATTCGTTACCCATGTCTCTTGGACAGCAACTTGCACCGCACCTTCCATTTTTGCGGCGCTATGGCCGGGCCCTGACCGGCAGCCAGATGCACGGCGACAAATATGTGCGCGCCACGCTCGAGGCGATCGTCGCCGCACCCGAAGAATTTCCCCGCGACGTCGATCCGCGCCTCGGTCTCTATCGGATGTTCCAGGCGATCTGGAATTCGGCGAACTTCGACGAGGTCGCTGACGAGACTGCGACCGATTCCGAAGGTCACGAAGCCGTTGCCCGTGCGCGGCTGGCGCGGATGACGCCGCTGTCGCGTCAGGCCTTGCTGCTGACCGCGATGGAAGGTTTCACACCCGAAGACGCGGCGTATCTGATCGAGGTCGATACCAGCGAAGTCGACGATCTGGTCGCGGATGCGCTGTCCGAGATCGAAAACCAGACCCGCGCCAAGGTCCTCATCATCGAGGACGAGCCGATCATCGCGATGGATATCGAGACGATCGTCCGCGATCTTGGTCACGACGTTACCGGCGTTGCGGTCACGCGTGACGAAGCCGTCGCGCTGGCGATGGAAATGCGTCCCGGTCTCGTTCTTGCGGACATCCAGCTCGCCGACGACAGTTCGGGCATCGACGCGGTCAAGGACATCCTGGCCGAATTCGAGGTCCCGGTGATCTTCATCACCGCGTTCCCCGAGCGTCTGCTGACCGGCGAGCGTCCCGAGCCGACGTTCCTGATCACCAAGCCGTTCCAGCGTTCGACCGTGAAGGCCGCGATCAGCCAGGCGCTGTTCTTCGACCAAGCGACCGTCCCGACCGCCTGAAGGCGGCAATGCGTATCGGGTTCGTGACCGCAAGACGGTTACGGACCCAAAACGTTTTTCGCGAGTTTGGTGATTATGGCTGATCCGAACGAACCAATTCATATCGATACCGAGGATGCACGGGCTGGCGCCACGCCGCACATGACCCGCTACATCCTGGCGATCTCCCTCGTCTTGGTCATTGTTATCTTTGGCTTTATAATCCTGCGCTGAGCCGGATTATGAGCAGGTCGCTGGTATTTCCCGCGACCTGTGCCTATGTCTGTCGTCCGCGTACGGCAGTGTTTTATCGGGATTGATCGGATTACCATGACCCAGCCTGCTTCGCCCGTGGATGACGAAATCGAGAACGTTGTCGAGCCGGTCGAGCATGTTTCCTTGTCGGATGCCGAGTTCAAGGTTCAGCTTGCCCAGGTGATCCCACATTTGCGCGCGTTCGGTCGCTCGTTGTCGGGTAGCCGTGATTTAGCCGACGATCTCGTGCAGGAAACGCTGCTCAAGGCCTGGGCCGCACGTCTTCGATTCCAGGCCGGGACGAACATGCGGGCGTGGACGTTCATCATTCTTCGCAACCTGTATCTGTCGCAGATGCGGCGTGCGCGCTTCAAGGGCGAGTGGGACGATCTGGTCGCAGACCGTATCCTCGCTGCGCCTGCGAGCCAGGATCGTCACGTCGAGCTGGGCGATATGCAGCGTGCGTTGATGCATCTCCCTCAGCCGCAGCGTGAAGCGCTGATTCTGGTCGGTGCGGGTGGCTTTGCGTATGAAGAGGCGGCAGAGATCTGCAGCGTTGCCGTGGGCACGATCAAGAGCCGTGTTGCGCGTGGTCGCGTTGCGCTCGAAACGATCCTCACCGATGGTTCGCTACCATCGCGACGCGATCACGAGACGGATACGAGCAAAACCGCACTTGATTCCATCATGGGCGATGTCGAAGAACTCAGCCGCGGTCGCTAAACTCGACTGACGAATGCCGCATCGCTCAGTTGAGGCGATGCGGCATGGCGTCCAGACGGCGCAACATCATCATCATATCGTCGGGTACCGAGTGCGTGTCGTCGAACGCGCCACGCAGCGCGTGACCGATCACGTCCGTCGCGCGGGGGTGGCGCACGACCTGCTGGCCGTTCTCTTCGCGCCTGATCGTGAGGAATGCGTAAGTCATGTTCGCTACAACGGGCCAATAGCGTTTTCGTTGCTTTATCGTGACACGCGTAGGCAGCGGATTATAGCGATGTCGCATGGCTTTAGTCTCACCTGAACTGGCGATAAACGCCGCGCTCGACCGCGCAAGACTTTGGTCCCCATTCCTGGCGATGGTCCTCAACCGTGAGCCGGACTTGGCGCGATCGCTGGCGGCCGGAAAGCTGGACCTCTCCGTGTCGAGTGCCGAAGCCGACATGCCGGTCGCGCGTCGCCTGCGCATCGAACGGCGCGCGATGGCGCTCAACGTCGCGATCGGCGACCTGGCCGGCGTTCTCGATCTCACCGCCGTGACCGGCGCGCTGACCCGCTTTGCCGACTATGCGCTCGACACCGCGATCCGCACCGCGATGGAGGAACGGACCCCTGGCGCCGAACCACGCGGCTTCGTCGCGATCGCGCTCGGCAAGCAGGGCAGCCGCGAACTCAATTATTCGTCGGACATCGATCCGATCCTGTTGTTCGACCCGGCGACGCTGCCCCGGCGTCCGCGCGAGGAGCCGGAAGAAGCGGCGGTGCGGATCGGCAAGCGAGTCGTCGAACTGCTCCAGGCGCGTGATGGCGACGGCTATGTCCTGCGCGTCGACCTCCGCCTGCGGCCATCGCCCGAGATCACGCCGATCGCGCTGCCGGTCGATGCGGCGATCGGCTATTATGAGGCACAGGCGCTGCCTTGGGAACGTGCCGCGTTCATTCGAGCGCGTGCGGCGGCCGGTGACATCGCGCTAGGCCAGCGATTTCTCGACGCGATCCGTCCGTTCGTCTGGCGTCGCGCGCTCGATTTCGGCGCGATCGGCGAAATCCGCGGTATTTCCGCCCGGATCCGCGATCATCATTCACAAGGCCAGGCATTCGGCCCCGGCTATGACCTGAAGCGCGGTCGTGGCGGCATCCGCGAGGCCGAGTTCTTCGCGCAGATCCATCAGCTGATCCACGGCGGTCGCGATCCCGCCCTGCGCGCGCCTGCCACCCGCGATGCACTCGCCCGGCTGGCCGAAGCAGGATGGATCGGCACAGACGAATCGACGGCACTGATCGAGGGCTACACGCTGCTCCGGACGATCGAGCACCGCGTCCAGATGATCGACGATCGCCAGACGCACGCCTTGCCGACCGGTGAGGCGCTAGACCGCATGGCGAAACTGCACGGGCTGGACGATTCGGGCGCGCTGCTAGCCTTGCTCGAACCTCGTGTCACGGCGACCGGCCGGATCTACGATGCGCTCGACGATACCGTCCGCCCCGCCTTCTCCCATGACGCGGTGACGCTGGAAGCCGACCTCGCCGAGGCGGGCTTCGACGAGCCCGAATCGGCACGTCGGCGGATCGAGGCATGGCGAGGGGGCGCCTATCCCGCGCTGCGCAGTCCGGCCGCGCGTGAGGCACTGGAGGCGGTGTTGCCTACGCTCGTCCCCGCGCTGGCGACCGCGCCCGTCCCGCAGGCGGCGCTTCTCCGATTGGACGCATTGCTCGAACGCCTGCCGAGTGCGATCAACATCTTCCGCTTGTTGGAGGCGCGACCGGGCTTGGCGACGTTGCTTGCCGCCATCCTTAGCCATGCTCCGACGCTCGCGGATGATCTCGGTCGCCGCCCCGACCTGCTTGACGGACTGATCGATGCGACCGCGTTCGAACCCGTCGGCGACGTCGCCGCGCTCGAAGCCATCATGCGTGCGGGCGAGGCGGGCGGCGACTATCAGTCTCGGCTCGATCACGTCCGGCGCGTCGTCGGCGAGCTTCGATTCGCGCTCGGGGCACAGATCGTCGCTGGCGTGTCCGATCCGCTAGACGTCGCGGCGGGCTATGCGCGCGTCGCGGAGGCGGCGATCGGCGTCCTCGCAACCGCGACGATAGAGGAGTTCGCCAAGGTCCATGGCCGCGTGCCGGACAGCGAACTCGTCGTGCTGGCGCTAGGTCGAATGGGTGGCGCGATGCTCACCCACGCGTCCGATCTCGATCTCATCTATCTGTTTACGGGCGATTTTGCCGCAGAGTCCGATGGCCCCAAACCGCTTGGCGCAACGCTCTATTATAATCGTCTCGCACAGCGGCTGACCGGCGCTCTGTCGGTCGCGACCGCAGCAGGCCCGCTGTACCAGATCGACACCCGGTTGCGGCCATCGGGCGGGCAGGGGCCACTGGTCGTCACGCTCGACAGCTTCGCCCGCTACCAGCGCGAGGATGCCTGGACCTGGGAGCACATGGCGCTCACCCGCGCCCGCCCGGTATTCGGATCGGCCGTAGCTCGGGATGCGGTGGCGGCGATCGTCCGCGGCGTGCTCGAAGGTGATCGCCCGGCTCGCGACGTGATCGCCGACGCGCGAACGATGCGGAGCGACATGGCCGCGCACAAACCGCCCAAGGGCGCACTCGACGCCAAGCTGCTTCCCGGTGGCCTCGTCGATCTCGAATTCGCGACCCATGTCGTCCAGCTCGTGAACAAGGCCGGGTTCGATCCCAATCTAGGCGGCGCGATCGATGCATTGATCCGGGAGGAGCTGGTCCCGCCGTCACTTCGACCGGCGCACGACGTCCTCACGCGTTTGCTCGTGACGTTGCGGCTCGTCGCACCCGATGCCGCGCCGCCAGGGCATGCCACGGAGGATCTCATCGCCCGCGCGATCGGCGTGACGGACTGGCCGGCGGTGGTTGCCACGCTCGAAACGACGCGGCAGGAGGTCCGCCAGTTCTGGGCGCAGGTGACGGGAGAGTAGGATGAATGAAGGTTCGAAGATCCCTGACGTGTCGGTGACGATCGATGACGCCGTGGTTTCGCTGGCAAGCCTTGGCGCGCCGCTGGTGGTGTATTTCTACCCGAAGGACGACACGGCAGGGTGCACCACCGAAGCGAAGGACTTCTCCGCACTTTCCGACGCTTTCGCAGAGGCGGGCGTTACTGTCGTCGGCGTGTCCAAAGACAGTGCGGCATCGCACGCAAAATTCACCGCGAAACATGGACTTGCGGTCCGGCTTGCGAGCGATGTCGAAGGTGCCGCGTGCGAGGCTTTCGGCGTGTGGGTCGAGAAGGCGATGTACGGTCGCAAATATATGGGGATCGAGCGCGCGACGTTCCTGTTCGGCGCCGATGGGACGCTGGCCAAGGCTTGGCACAAGGTCCGCGTGGCGGGGCATGCCGAGGCGGTTTTGGTCGCCGCCAAGGCGCTCTGAACAGCCAGCAGTAACGTTCGGAGATTCGCTGACATTTCACGTCCGATGTCATTGTCGCCTTCCTGTTCCCTCGCAATCGTCCCAATTTGCATCAACTCGCCGCATCAACCTGCCGCTCCACCGCCCCGATAACGTCGCGCTCTTGCCCGGAACGGCGGTATCCGGCCTAACCCACAGTGTCTGGTGCGCGGAGGGGCTGCGAGTCAGGACAGAGTTTCGGAGCCGTCCGCCTTGAAGCGAACGGCCCTGCATTTTTGTGTCGGGGACCAATGGTCGAATTTACCGCAGCAGCCATCGTGACGCGCCTCAAGGCCGTGTCGATGGTGTCCAAGTCGTTTACGTTTCGCCGGTTGGCGATTGCCGCAACAGTGATGGGAATGGCCACGGTCGGCGCCACTGCCGAGGCTCAGGTCGTCGCCTCCAAGGTAGCGCACCACGTCGCTGCAACCGGTGGTCCGATGATCGCCGCGAACACCGAGGAAGCCACCGCGGATCTCCGCGCCGACGCGCAGTTCCGCACGCTGTTCCAGACCTGGAAGAAGCTCGATGCGACGCAGCAGGGCGTGATCGCGATCCCGTCAGTGCAGCCGGTCCACTCGCTCTCGTTCACCAGCAATTTCGGTATCCGCTCCGATCCGTTCCGCGGGACCGCGGCGATGCATGCCGGCGTCGACATTCCCGGCCCGGTCGGCACGCCGATCTACGCCACCGCCGATGGCATCATCGCACACGCCGGTCGCCAGGGCGGCTACGGCAACATGGTCGAGATCAGCCACGGCAAGGGCATCGCGACGCGCTACGGCCATCTGTCGAAGATCCTCGTCGGCGACAACGCCCGCGTCGTTCGCGGCCAGCTGATCGCACTGATGGGCTCGACCGGCCGTTCGACCGGTTCGCATCTTCACTACGAAGTCCGCATCGACGGCCACGCGGTCAACCCGGTGCCGTTCCTGACCACCGCGGATTACCTCCTCGCCGCACAGGACCGCTCGGTAAACGCGATCCCGGTCTCCACCGGTGGCCCCGCCGCGCAGGACTGAACCCCATCTAGCTCCCCTCCCTGAAAGGGAGGGGCTGGGGGTGGGTAGGCCAGCTTAGGCCACCACCGTCCACCATGCGGAAGCCGACCCACCCCGACCCCTCCCTTCCAGGTAGGGGAGAAGCAGGCTCTGGTTCAGCCCTCCCAAACCCCAAGGTTGCCGCCGCTACCGCAACCTCCTATCTCCAGCGCATGGCAACGCTGGTCCAAGACATCATCCTCACCCCCTCCGCCGCGGCGCGCGTCGCGGCGATCGCCGTCAAACAGGGGAAGCCGGCGATCCTGCGTCTCTCGGTTGACGGCGGCGGTTGTTCCGGCTTCCAGTACAAGTTCGGGTTTGCCGATTCGGTCGAGTCCGACGACGTGATCGCCGAGCATGACGGCGTGAAGCTCGTCGTCGACAGCGTCAGCATCGATCTCGTCCGTGGCTGCGCGGTCGATTACGTCGAGTCGCTCGCCGGCGCCGCGTTCAAGGTCGAGAACCCCAATGCCGCGTCGGGTTGCGGCTGCGGCTCCAGCTTCTCGGTCTGAGACTGCAATGAAAATCGTCACGTACAACGTCAACGGCATCAAGGCGCGGTTGCCGCGGCTGATCGAGTATCTCACCGAAGACCAGCCCGACATCGTCTGTCTCCAGGAACTGAAGTCGAGCGACGACACCTTCCCGATCGCCGACATCGAGGCCGCCGGATACGGGGCGGCCTGGCACGGCCAGAAGGCCTGGAACGGCGTCGCGATCCTCGCGAAGAGCGGCACGCCGGTCGTGCGCCAGCGCGGTCTCGAAGGCGAACCCGAGGACGAGCACAGCCGCTACATCGAAGCGGAGATAGACGGCCTGATCGTCGCCGCGCTCTATCTGCCCAACGGCAACCCGCAGCCTGGTCCGAAGTTCGACTATAAACTTCGCTGGATGGACCGTCTCGCCGCTCGTGCCCGCGTCCTGCTCGCGGAGGAAAAGCCGGCCATTCTCGCCGGCGACTACAACGTCATCGCCAACGACGACGATACCTTCTCCGTCCGCGCGATGCAGGACGACGCTCTGATGCAGCCCGAGAGCCGCGAACATTATCGCGCGCTCGTCGCGCAGGGCTGGACCGACGCGCTCCGCACGCAATTCCCCAAGGGCGGCGTCTGGACGTTCTGGGATTATCAGGCGGGCGCGTGGCAGCGCGACGCCGGCTTCCGGATCGATCACCTGCTGCTCAGCCCACAGGCCGCCGACCGGATGATCGATGCCGGCGTCGACAAGGCCTATCGAGGGCGTGAAAAGGCAAGCGACCACGCGCCGACCTGGGTCCGCCTGCGATGAAACGGCTACTGATCGGTATCGCCCTGGCGAGCCTGTCCGGCGCGGCGATGGCGCAGGACCGCGAATATTGCCCCGATCGTCCTGGCATCGACACCCCCGCCTGCACGATCGCGCCTGGCAAAATCTCTGTCGAGACGTCGATCGCGGACTGGACGCGCGACGATCAGCCGGGCTCGCGCGAGGACAATATCCTGTTCGGCGATACGCTCGTCCGCGTCGGCGTCAGCGACACGATCGAGGCGCGGATCGGCTGGACGCCGTTCGGGCACGACCGGATGCGCGATTCGACCAGCCTCGATACGGTGAACGGTGTCGGCGACGTGTCGCTCGGGATGAAGGCGAATCTCCACAATCCCGACGGCGCCGGCTTGTCGGTATCGGTGCTGCCGTTCATGACGCTGCCAGTCGGCCGCTCGTCGATCGGCGCCGGCGATTGGGGCGCAGGTTTCCTCGTCCCCGTCACGTACGAGATATCCGACACGGTCTCGCTTGACCTCACACCTGAGATCGATGCGGCGGTCGATCAGGACGGCAATGGCCGGCATCTCGCGTACAGTTCGACGGCTGGCCTGGCGGTGAAACTCGACAAGGCCTTCACGCTTACCGGCGAGATGCAGGCGCTCCGCGACGACGATCCGCAGGAGCATGAGACGCAGGCTGTCGCGGCGTTGTCCCTTGCCTGGATGGCGAACGACAATCTCCAGTTCGACATATTCGGTGCGGCGGGGTTGAACGCGAACACGCCGGATGCGCGGGTCTACGCCGGCATTTCCCGGCGGTTCTAGATGCTGGCCGGCCTGCTCCTGCTGCAAGCGGTAGCCGGGCCGCCGCTTCCACCCGAATTTCGCAAGCGGCCTGTTCGGCCGACGATGCCGTGTCCCGTCCAGACGGACCCCGATGGCGAGATCGTCGTCTGCGCCCTTCCAACCGACCAAAGGCTGGCGACGCTTCCCGAACCGGTCCAGCCTCCGCGGGGTGACCCGCTGTCGTTCCGGCTGCCGGGTGGTGGCAAGGGGAATGTCCACGCGATCCGAACGCAGCTACCCGGCGCAAGCGGGCAGGGGGCTGCGGTCACCCTCAAGCTTCCGTTCGGCAATAGGAAACGGGAGTAGGGGCAGCAACAACCGTCGGTTTCAGCCTTCTTGTTCTCCCGCGAAGGCGGGAGCCCAGTCTGGATCCCCGCCTTCGCGGGGAAACACGCTGTTCTTCGGTGGAAGAATGTCGCCGCCTCGCCCTAAAGCACCCGCTCGTACACCTGGTACACCTTGTTTACCCGGCTCTCGATCGTCTCGGCGATCGACCGCATCCCTTGGTTGTCGTCCAAGATCCAGCCGATCTCCGCGCGCTGCGCCCCGTAATTCTCGACCGAAGCACGACGGATATATTCGATCATCATGAAGGCCAGCTGGCTCGCCATGCGCGACGCCTGCAGTTCCTTCACCACCCCCATCAACGGCACGCGCACCGTCCGCACTTTGGGTTTGCGCAACCACCACAACAGCTTTGCCCAACCGAACGGCAGCAGGTTCCCGTTCAGCGGCTTGATCGCCTCATTGAGGTCCGGCAACGTAATCATGAACGCGACCGGCTTGCCGTCGAGTTCGGCAATCCGGATCAGGTCGTTGAACACGATCGGCTTCAGCTTCACGCCCACGTCCTTGATCTCCGGCGGGGTCAAAGGCACGAACCCCCAATTGTCGCGCCACGCGTCGTTGAGGATCGACAGAATGATCGCCGCCTCCTCCTCGAACTTCGTCTTGTCGACGTTACGGACGCTGATCCGCGGGTTCTTCTCACCCGACTTGATGATGCGCTGAACGATCGGCGGGAACTGCTTCGTGACGTCGACCTCATAGGTCATCAGCTGCTTGATCGGACGGTACTGCGCCCATTCGATCCAGCCGCGATATTCGCGCTTGGCGTGCCCCATCATGATCGTCGGCGGATGGTCGTATCCGTCGATCAGCAGGCCCGGCTCCTCCCAGATCGACATGCTGACCGGCCCCAGCGCGCGCGTCATGCCCTGCTCGCGCAGCCATGCCTCGGCGCGCTCCAGCAGCGCCTGGAACACGTCCTGCCGCTCCGCTTCCATCAGCCCCCATTGGCCGACGCCGGGCCCGAACCCCTGTTCGGGCGGCATCGTGAGCGCGAGTGTATCGATATGCGCCGAGATCCGCCCGACCACGCGACCGTCCTCTTCTGCAAGGAACAACTGCGCCTTGGCATGGCTGAACCAGCCGTTCTTCTCGGGCGTGATCAGTCCCAGCGCTTCCGACTTCAAAGGCGGCACCCAATTGGGATCGTCGGCATAGAGACGAAACGGCAGATCAATGAAGATCTTGCGGTCCTTCTTGGTCTCGACCGGTCGAATGATGAGCTTGGCCATGTCGTGTTCCCAAATAGGCAGTTGCGCGTGTCTACCCAGCGAAGCGAATAAAGGCGAGTGACACGTGCGTCATCGCAGGACCCTGTCAGAGTGATCGGGTTTCCTCCGGCACGGCGGCTCCGCGCGACCTGTAAATGCCACGGTACCGCCACTATCTTCGGGCAATGGACATGCCCATGGACACATCGCTCAGCCTCGCTCGCGGCACGGCCGCTCCAGCTTCCACTCCCGCGGGTTCGCCCCGTGTCGGAGGGATGGAGCGCGTTGCCGACGACAAGGCGATGTTGCGTGCAGCCGCAGACCTGACGCGAGATCTGGTGAAGCCGCGTCCCGCAATCTACTGGGCGGACCTGATCGCATCGATGGTGGTCGGCTACGGTGCACTGGCAGTGGCGGCCACATCGACGTCGACGCCGGTAGTGATCGTTGCCGGCATCGTGGCAATGCTGGGGCTCTACCGCGGTCTGAGCTTTATCCACGAAGTCAGCCACATGAAGCATGCGTCCGTGCCCAACTTCCGGCTCGGCTGGAACGTGCTGGTCGGCATTCCCCTGTTGACCCCGTCCTTCATGTACGAGGGCGTCCACAACCTTCACCACGCCAAGACCCGCTACGGCACGGTCGAGGATCCCGAATATTTGCCGCTCGCACTCATGAAGCCGTGGACGCTGCCGCTGTTCATCGTCGTATCGGCGCTCGCACCGATCGCACTGCTGATCCGGTTTGCAATTCTGTCGCCGATCTCGCTGCTGTCGCCCAAGCTGCGGACGATGATCGTCGAGCGCTATTCGGCCCTCGCGATCAACCCGCAGTTCCGCCGTCGCGCTCCCGACGGTGAGGCAAAGGTCTATTGGGATCGGCTCGAGATTGCTGCGAGCCTGTGGGCGATCACGCTGATCGCGATTACCGTGACCGGCGTGCTGCCGTTGCGCGCGTTCGTGACGATCTTCGCGGTAGCCTCGGCATTCGCGGTGCTTAACCAGGTTCGTACGCTGGTCGCGCATCTTTGGGAGAATGACGGCGAGCCGATGACGGTGACCGCGCAGTATCTCGACACGGTCAACGTGCCGCCTCCGGCGCTGCTGCCCGCGCTCTGGGCGCCGGTGGGTCTGCGCTACCACGCGCTGCATCACCTGTTGCCGGGTCTACCCTACCACGCACTGGGCGAGGCTCACCGGCGGATCACCGCCGAACTCGACGCGCTCTCGCCGTATCACAAGGCGAGCTATCCCGGTCTGCCCGGTCTGGTGAGTAAGATCGCACGCAGCACGATGGTCCGCCGCTGATCAGAATGCCGGGCCGGTCCCGAGTGACTGGCCCAACAGTCCAGATTATTTCGCAGCGTCGAACTGCTTGAGCGCCATGACCGCGTTGCGTCCGACATCGGTCGTCGGCGACAATTTCGCAGCCGTTCCCCATGCCTCCCGCGCAGCCGCTTCGTCGCCAGCCGACGCCGCGATGTTCCCCGCTTCCAACTGAACCGACGCATCGTCGGCCGAGCGCTTCAAGGCCTGTGCGATATCTGCTTTGGCGCGCGGAATGTTGCTCATCCGACGGGCTAGCGTCGCCGACAACAGCCACGCGAGCGGGTCGGCGCCGGCGGTCGTCAGCGCAAGATCGAGATCGCTCCGCGCCGCATCAAGCTCGCCCGCCGCGACCAGCGCGCGCGCATGATCCAGTTGCGCTTCACCGAGCGGCAGTCCGGTCAGCGACCCCGCGGTAAGCGCGGAATCGAGCGCGACACGCGCCTTGGCGGGCTGCCCCGAGGCGAGCCATGCATTGCCCGCCTGTGCCCAATAATTGGCTGCTCGCGTGTCCTTCGCGATCTGTGCCTCCCGCGCCGCTTCCTCGAATTCGGCCGCCGCCGACGGCCAATTCTTTTCGGCGGCGAAGGCGAGCCCGGCGCATTGCCGCGCGAAATACCGTCCCCCGCTGATTCGCCAGCGCCCCGCCGCGGCCCGTGCGCCGGCGGGGTCGCTCTGCGCCAGGGCAGCACAGCGAGCGAACCGACCGCTCTGCGCATCGACGGGGCCGGCAGCAGGAGCGGCGGCTGGACTGGGGGCGGCGGCCTGCGCAGCGGCAAGCAACACTATCAGTATCATAAGGCGGCGATCACATCCTCCACCGCCCGGATAATGAGGGAAATGTCGCTGTCACGCGACAGGCGGTGGTCGCCGTCCTTGACCAGCCACGTCTGCACGTCGGCTGAACGCAACAGTTCGGCCAGCCGCGCGGTGCGGTGCCACGGCACGTCCGGATCGCGCTGCCCCTGGACCAGCCGGACCGGGCCGTCGAACGCGATCTCGCCGAACATTAGCCGGTTGGCCTCGCCCGACGACCAGAAGGGGCGCGTATAGACGGTCGGCTCGGGACCATAGGGGTTCTTGCGCTCGATCCGCCCGTTGCTGAGCAGCGCCATCTTCTCGTCGGTGCTGAAGCCCCAGTCGGTGAAGTCGGGCGCCGGCGCGATGCCGACCAGCCCCTTCACCAGATCGGGCCGCATCTTCGCCGCCAGCAGCATCAGCCAGCCGCCCATCGACGATCCGACGAGGATCGCCGAATCCTCCACCAGCGCATCGATCATCGCCAGCACGTCGTCGCGCCAGTCGACCAAAGTCTGGTCCTCGAACGCGCCCTCGCTCTGCCCGCAGCCACCATAGTCGAACCGCAGGAACGCGCGCCCCTCGGACTTCGCCCACGCCTCCAGCGTCACCGCCTTGGTCCCCATCATGTCGGACGCATAGCCCGACAGGAACACGATCGTCGGTCCCGTCACGCCCTCGGCTGCGGGCGTATGATGATAGGCGAGGCGAGGGCGCTCATTTGCGGGCGGCGTCGGTGCAGGCGGCGTGGCGGTATCGGTCATGCCGATACCTTAGCCGCCCCTCAGTCGCGGAGAAAGGCGTCGAGTGCAGCCTGGAACGCGGCAGGTTGATCGAGCATCACGAAATGGGCCGCATCGCCGATATCGACGAAGGTCACGTGCGGTGCCGTCGCGTAGGCCTTCCGATAGAGCGCATCGGCGACTGGCTTGGTCGGCCCCACCGCGTTCCACGGGTAGACCAGCGTAATTGGCGCTGCGATCGACGCCATGTCGGGACGCAAGTCGGTGGTCAAATCTTCGTACATCGCCTGCGCAGAGACGCGCGCATCCGCCTTCGCTGCCCAATCGGCTACGGTCATGCGTGAGTCCGGCTTCAGTGCCATCCGCGCGGCAAGCGCCTCGTTCGCCGCCGGGTTCGCCGGCTTCCCGTACGCTGCGGCCATCCCGGCACGCATCGCCTTGGCCTGTGGTTCGAGCGCCGCAACCGTCGCACCAGGCGCGAAGATCTCCCCGATATACGGCAGCGAATCGACGATCATCAGCTTGCTGACGTCATCCGGATGCGCCTTGGCCAGCATCAGCGCGACCAGCCCACCCATCGAATGCCCGACGATGGCCGGCTTGCCGAGCTTCGACTGGGCGACCAGCGTGTGCAGGTCGCCGACGATCCCATCGAGGATGCCCGGCGACAGGTTCGCGCGCGGATCGTCGCCGCCGAAGCCGTTGACCTGCACCACATACACTTGGTGCGACTTGGCGAGTGTGGGCACGACGCCCGCCCACACCGCGCGAGGCGACGACAGCCCCGGAACGAGGATCACCGGCGTACCCTTGCCGATGGTCTGCACCGAGATGTGCGGCATCTGAGTCTCGGCCGCATCGACCTTCGGCGTGGCGGCCGTCGCAGCCTGCGCGTGGCTCGCGGCGGGGCTCAGGACGATCATCAGCGTCACGGCGGTAGCTGCAAGGCGAGCTTTGAAGTGCGAAATCATGTCACGACTCCTTCGACGGGCTAGTGAAAATGTCTTCGATGCTGAGGTCGAACAGTTCGGCGATCTTGAACGCGAGCGGCAGCGACGGATCATAGCGCCCCGTTTCGATCGCGTTGACGCTCTGCCGCGACACGTCGAGACGGTCGGCGAGGTCGCCCTGGCTCCAGTCCCGCTCGGCGCGCAGCACCTTGAGGCGGTTCTTCATGCCGAGCGCCGCGTCACCACGATATTATATCCCAAGCCGACCCACATGCCCGCGAACCAGAGCACCGCAGCGTAGTAGGAAACGATGTGCGGGACGAGGCCGAACCCTTCGAGAAACCCCCAGGCCGTGACGATGCTGAGCATGAAACCACTAGCGATCAACGACTGCCGGATCATCAGCATCCGGAGATATTCGTCGGTTTCCTCGATCAGGTAGCGGCCCATCGCGATGAATATGCCGATGATCGGCAGGGCGGGCAGGATCGCCGCCACATAGGCCGGGGGACCCGTCAAGAGATGCCGGCTGAAGCTGTAGACGACCGCCATCAGGCTCGCCGCATACAGGAACATCAACACCATGACCCGTTGGCTGTATCGCCGAACCGCTGCACTGTTAGCCATGGAAAGCACCCTTTCGAATCAGTAAAGGAAACTTGTCACATGAGTCATTTAGTGTCAACCGAACTTTACACTAAGACGTGCCAGCTTGTCATGAGGCATCGCTACCAGACGCTAGCGAACGCGTCCTAGGTGTGACTTTATCCTAACCTTTGGAAACCGGCGGGCTTCCGAAGCATCCTCAGATGATGAATTCGACCGTCTTCATCTGCGTCTGGTCGGCCGCGACCGCGCCGCGTTTGAGCACCATCTGGCGGTGCAGCTCGGCGACCGTCTCGCTCCCGCGCGTCTTGCACAGAGCGGGCACGAACGCATGGACCAGAGCGCCGAGGCCGCCCTTGATCATCGTCATCCCGAAGCGTCCGGCGACGCCGAAATGCTCGACATAGCTCTCCCCGACGGTGGCAGGGTGGTCGAGGAACAAGCGGCGGAACATGGGCGGTCTCCTGTCTTGCTCTGTATCAGGTAGCGGCCAAGGCGTCGACCATCCCCGCCGCCAGCACGCTCAGCGTGTCGTCCCGCGCGCCCATCACCACGATCCGGTCGCCCGGCCGCGCCTCCGCGACCAGCGCCGCGGCAGCCTCGGCACGGTCGGCGATGTGCCGCGCGACCCGACCACCCTCGACGATCTGCCCGACGATGTCCGCGCTGGTGACCTCCCGCGCGACCGTCCCGCCGTAATAGGCCGGGTCCGGCAGCACGAGCACGTCGTCCTCCGCCATCCGCTCGACGAACGTAGCTACAAGCTCGCGCCCCATCACCTTCAACGGCCCATACCCATGCGGCTGGAAGAAGAGGAGCAACCGCCCCGGAAACGCATGGAGCGTATCGAGCGTCGCGGCGATCTTGTCCGGGTTGTGCCCGAAATCGTCGATCACCGCGACCCCGCCGGCCTCTCCCACGAGGTCGAAGCGGCGACGCAGCCCTGTGAACCCAGCAATCGCCTTGACCGCATCGGCCAACGACACGTCCGCCGCCATCGCCGCACCGATCGCCGCGAGCGCATTCGACACGTTATGCCGCCCAGGCACGGCCAGCTTCACTGGCGTCCGAACGCCACGCGAGACGATGTCGAAGCGGATAGCGAACGGCTCCGGCTTAAGGTTCTCGGCACGTAGATCCGCCGACGCATCAATCGCAAAGGTGGTGATCTGACCGCGCGGCAGCCGTGAGGCGAGCGCCGCCGCATCGGGATCGTTCGCGTTCACCACCGCCGTCTCGGCCTTCGCGATGAAGTCCCCGAACAGGACGCGCAGTTCCTCCAACGACTTGTGGTCGAGGCTGACATTGTTCAGCACCGCGATCTTCGGCGCATAGCCGGCGATCGACCCGTCGCTCTCATCCACTTCGCTGACGAAAGCCTCACCCTCTCCGCCCAGCGCGCTGGCGAACGGAGCGTCAGCCGTGGCAAAGTTCTTCATCACCGCGCCGTTCATCACTGTCGGATCGCGCCCGACGGCGTGCAGGATCCAGCCGATCATACCGGTCACGGTCGACTTGCCGCTCGTCCCTGCGACACCAATCGGCAGCCGGCTGTCGTTGAACAAAGACGCCAGCATCGCCGCGCGGGTCGAACGGGTGCAGCCAAGCGCATCCGCCGCGATCATGTCCGGCACGGTCGCCTCGATCGCCGCCGAGGCAATAACAAGCTGGTCGGCCGATACGATCCCGCTGCCGTCCTGCGGGAACAGCGCGACGCCCTTCGCCGCGAGGTCGTCGAACTTGGCGGGCACGCGGCCCTGGTCGAGATTGCGGTCCGATCCCGCAACGGTCGCGCCGCGGCCCGCGAGGATCATCGCGAGCGGCATCATGCCGCTGCCGCCGATGCCGACGAAGAAACAGGGTTTGCTGATATCCATCGGCCCGCGATATGGGCGGTTTGGTAACGGGGCAAGGTCGGGAACACGAACAATGCGCATCGGTGTCCTCGCCGCGTCGAGCCGGACCAATCCCGCGGCAATTGCGAAGATGACCGCTTACGCGGCAACCGCGTTCCCGGAGGTCGAGCTCGTCTTCCACCCGCAATGCATGGAGATCGATGGCCATTTCGCTGGCTCCGACTTTCGCCGCGCGGGGGCGTTCCTCGAATACGCGAACGATTCCACATTCGACGCGATCTGGTTCCTCCGTGGTGGCTATGGTTCGAACCGCATCCTGGCGATGGTCATGCCGGAACTCGGCCGCGCCGCTCGGCACAAGACGTATCTCGGCTATTCCGACGTCGGCTTCCTGCTCGGCGCGCTCTACGCCCGGCGGATCGGCAGACCCGTGCACGGCCCGATGGTCAGCGACATCAACCGCCACGACGGCGCAGCTACGGTGGCGCGATCGCTCGGCTGGATGGTGCGCGGTGACAGGGCGGGGCTGGAGCCGGGACTGAACGGGCAACCGTCGGCGGCGTTCAACCTCAGCATCATCACCTCGCTGATCGGCACGCCGTGGCTGCCCGACCTGACCGATCACGTCTTGATCGTCGAGGAGGTGTCCGAGCCCATGTACGCAATCGACCGCATGCTCTTCAAAGTCGCCAACGCCACGCAGTTGAAGGGCATCGCGGGCCTGCGCCTCGGTGCGGTGACCGCGGTGCAGGAGAACGATCCGCCCTGGGGCGAGACGCTGGATTACATGATGGTGCGGTGGAGCCGCGACATGGGCGTGCCGTATCTCGGCCGCGCCGAGGTCGGCCACACACAGGCAAACCATGTCGTCCCGTTCGGGGTAGCGTGACGTTCGACGCCGGCTTGCCTATATAGGGTGTGCGACGGCATAAGCCGCGCCTCTTCCAACACCAGAAAGTCCTCCATGTCCGCCATGTTCCGAATCACGCTGCCCGACGGTTCCGTCCGCGAGGTTGCGCCCGGGACTACCCCCGCGGATGTCGCCGCCGCGATTGGGCCGGGCCTCGCCAAGGCGGCACTTGCCGCGCGCATCGACGGGCAGGTGCGCGATCTCAACCGACCGTTCGAGGGCGACACCGCGCTCGCGCTGGTGACCGCGCGCGACGAGGCCGATGCGCTCGAACTGGTCCGCCACGATCTTGCGCACGTTATGGCCGAAGCGGTCCAGCACCTCTTCCCCGGTACGCAGATCACCTTCGGTCCCGCGACGGACGATGGCTTCTACTACGACTTCGCGCCGAAGGATCGTCCGTTCACCGACGAGGACCTGCCCGCCATCGAAGCCGAGATGCGCGCAATCATCGCCCGGAACGAGCCGTTTCTGCGCGAGGTCTGGTCGCGGCAGCAGCTGATCGATCGTTGGACGCAGCAAGGCGAGAGCTTCAAGGCCGAATGGGCCGCCGAACTGCCCGAGGGCGAGGAGCTGACGATCTACCGCCAGGGCGAGTGGCTCGACATGTGCCGCGGGCCGCACATGGCCTCGACCGGCAAGCTCGACCCCGCCGCGTTCAAGCTGACGCGCGTGTCGGGCGCGTATTGGCGCGGCGATCAAAAGAACGCGATGCTCAGCCGCATCTACGGGACCGGCTGGCTCAACAAGAAGCAGCTCGACCAGCATCTTTTCCGTCTCGAGGAAGCCGCCAAGCGCGATCATCGGAAGATCGGCGCGGAGATGGACCTGTTCCACCTACAGTCCGAAGCGCAGGGCTCGGTGTTCTGGCATCCCAAGGGCTTCGTGCTCTGGCGCCAGATGGAGGCGTATATGCGCCGCCGTCTTGATGCTGCCGACTATGCCGAGGTCAAGACCCCGCAGCTGATGGACGCCAAGCAGTGGGAGCAGTCGGGCCACTGGGGTAAGTATCGCGAGAACATGTTCGTCGTGCCGGACGAGATCCCGAACGTCGAGGACGAGGGCGCAGTGTTGTCGGGCGAAGGCGACCTGATGGCGCTGAAACCGATGAACTGCCCCGCGCACGTGCTGATCTTCAAGCAGGGGATCAAGTCGTACCGCGACCTGCCGATCCGGATGGCCGAGTTCGGCTGCTGCCACCGCAACGAGCCGCACGGTGCGCTGCACGGCATCATGCGCGTCCGCCAGTTCACGCAGGACGACGCGCATATCTTCGTTCGCGAGGACCAGCTGGTCGAGGAAGTGCGCAAGTTCTGCGAGCTGCTCGACAGCGTCTACAAGGACCTCGGTTTCGACAATTACGCGGTAAAGCTCGCGTTGCGCCCCGAGAAGCGGTTCGGCGAAGATTCGATGTGGGACAAGGCCGAGGCGGAACTGCGCGAGGCAGTGATGCAGTCGGGCCTGAGCGACACGATCAAGGCGAACTTCGAGGAACTGCCGGGTGAGGGCGCGTTCTATGCTCCGAAGCTCGAATTCCACCTGACCGACGCGATCGGCCGGACGTGGCAGGTCGGCACGATCCAGTCGGACCGCGTGCTGCCCGAGCGACTCGATGCGTCGTACGTGGGCGCGGACGGCGAACGGCATCGCCCGGTCATGCTCCACCGCGCGATTCTCGGTACGTTCGAGCGCTTCATCGGCATCCTGATCGAGCATCATGCCGGCCGCTTCCCGCTTTGGCTCGCGCCGGTGCAGGCGGTCGTCGCGACGATCGTGTCGGATGCCGACGACTATGCGCTTGAGGTTGCGGCCAAGCTGAAGGCTGCCGGGATCCGCGTCGAGACCGATCTCCGCAACGAGAAGATCAACTACAAGGTGCGCGAGCATTCGCTGGCGAAGGTGCCGAACCTGCTGGTCGTTGGCAAGCGCGAGGCCGAGGAGGGCAAGGTCGCACTCCGCACGCTCGGCAGCCAGGCCCAGACCATCCTGACGCTCGACGAAGCGATCGCGCGTCTTGCGGACGAGGCACGCGCACCCGATATGTGACGTAGCCAATTGATCTTGGGAGGGCCGGCTTTCCGAGCGCGGGTTTCTGCGCTATAAGCCGGCCCAAATATTGTCAGAAACTTCAGGAGCAAACCCCATACGTCCTCCCACGATGCGCCGGCCGATGCAGACGCCCGCAATGAACGGCCCGCGATTCAACGAATTCATCCAGAGCCAGAAGGTCCGCGTGATCGATCACGAGGGCGAGAATCTGGGCGTGATGTACACGCGCGAAGCGATCGAGCAGGCAGCCGAGCACGGCCTCGACCTGGTCGAAGTGTCGCCTAACGCCGATCCGCCCGTCGCAAAGTTCCTCGATGTCGGCAAGTTCAAGTACGAGGCGCAGAAGAAGGCGAACCTCGCACGCAAGTCGCAGAAGACGCAGGAGATCAAGGAGATCAAGATGCGTCCGAACATCGACGATCATGACTACGACACGAAGATGAAGAAGGTGAACGATTTCATCGGCGAAGGCGACAAGGTCAAGATCACGCTGCGGTTCCGCGGTCGCGAACTTAGCCATGGCCAGCTCGGCATGAACCTGTTGAAACGCGTCCAGGACGACGTCGCGGAGATCGCCAAGATCGAGGCGTATCCGCGCATGGAAGGTCGCCAGATGCTGATGGTGCTCGCACCGAAGTAAGTGGCATGGCGGCTTTGGTTGCCACCACGAGATTTGAGGCTGGTCAGTCCTGACGGACTGGCCAGCCTTTTTTGTTTGTCGGTACTGGGCGTCTGGTTGCTTGCATCTAGCGCCGGAGTTCCGGCTCCTGTGAGATCGCGGCGGCCGTATGCATTGGTTCAAACGGGACGCGCGGGCCCTCCCTAATACCGGTGAGGCGGGATGCCAGATGCGCGACCTGAGAAGCCTCGTTCGATAGGTCGGAATTGGTCAAACTCCCTTTCCAAGTAGCCGAGGGATGGTTCGTATCCACGGCTGATGCTCAGAATGCAGCTCTATCTCCTGTCTTCCAGTCGAACCCAACACTCCGGGTCGCTCGGCCCCATGGTAACCAAGTTGCAATTTGAAACTAGGGTTTGGTGCCTGTCACTATGTGGCGGTTTGGAGACACAATGTTCAAAAATAGATTTCCGTATGCGGAAATCAGTAGACGCGAAGGTTGGAATATCTCTACCTAACGGCCAAACCATAAGTTCGAAAACATTCGAACACGTCAGGGAGAGAATGCCGATGCGTATGACCGCATATCTGTTGTCCGCCGTCGCGACTGCGGCCATCGTCACGCCGGCATTCGCGCAACAGGCAACGTCCACCGTCGAAGCGCAGGCGTCGCCCTCGCAGGGTACCGCCAACGCATCGGTTGCGGGCCAGACCAACGCTGCAACGGACGCCGACACCACGCGGGCGGCAAGTGCCAACGCCGGGATTCAGGGTAACGCCAGCGACATCGTCATCACCGCGACGCGCCGTTCCGAGCGTCTGTCGAACGTGCCAATCGCGGTTTCGGCAGTCGGTCAGGAAGCGCTGCAGAATTCGGGCGGCAGCGACATCCGCTCGCTCAACCAGCTCGCACCGTCGTTGCTGATCTCTTCAACCGGTAACGAGTCGAACGCGTCCGCGCGTATTCGCGGAATCGGTACGGTCGGCGACAATCCCGGCCTCGAAAGCTCGGTCGCGGTCTTTATCGACGGTGTCTATCGCAGCCGCACCGGCGTCGGTCTCAACGAACTGGGCGAGATCGACCGCGTCGAGGTTCTTCGCGGACCGCAGGGCACATTGTTCGGGCGCAACGCTTCTGCAGGTCTCATCAATATCATCACACGGTCGCCCGAGTTCGACTGGCATGGCAACGCCGAGGCGACTTACGGCAATTACGACCAGAAGCGGCTTGCAGGCGGCATCACCGGGCCGCTGATCGCCGACAAGCTCGCCTTCCGGGTCGACGGCGTCTACGTGAACCGCAACGGCTTCTACAAGAACGTCACGGCAGCCAACGGCAGCGAAAGCCGCGTCAACGACCGCGATCGGTATTTCGTCCGCGGCCAGTTGCTGTTCAAGCCGACCGATACCTTGAGCTTCCGCCTGATCGGCGACTATTCGCACCGCAAGGAAAGCTGCTGCGGCGCGGTCTATTACAACCAGGTCGAGACGACCGATCCCACGCCCACTGCGCCAGGAGTCGCGCCGTTCTTTCCCACGGTCAACACCGATGGCGCGGTCACGAACAACACGACGAACCGCATCGTCGACATCCTGCGTCGCCAGGGCGCAGTGTTCCCGCTGGCCGGCAACACGCCTGATCCGTTCAGCCGCGACGTCGCGATCACGCCCGGTCAGACCTTCCGGAATACCACCAAGGATTACGGCGGCTCGCTGCAAGCCGACTGGGATCTCGGTGGCGCGACGTTGACGTCGATCACCGCGTATCGCCAGTACAAGTCGGGCAATGCGGGCGATGTCGACTATACCAATGTCGATCTCACGCACCGCGCGGCGGATGGCAATGCCTACCGCCAGTTCAAGACCTTCACGCAGGAAGCGCGCCTCCAGGGTTCGCTGTTCAACGACAAGCTCGACTGGCTGGTCGGCGGCTTCTATTCGAACGAGAAGCTGAAGCTGGTCGATAACGTCGTCTTCGGCGCACAGTATGGTCAGTTTGCTGCCTGCCGCCTCGTTGCAAACGTTAGCCCTGCACTCGCCGCACTGGGACAGAATTCACCCGGGTGTTTGAACAGCACCGTTGCCCTTCCCGGCACGGGCTTGACCGCGCGTCAGACTGTTTCCGGAGCGTTTGGTGGGGCTGCCGGTGCCGGCGGCCTGATCACGTCGGCGCTTGACCGCCTCACCGGTGGGGTCGGTCTCGGTGGCGGGGTCAACAACGTCGGCGACTCCGGCTCGATCTACCGCCAGAAGAGCGAGAACTACGCGTTCTTTACGCACAACATCCTGCATCTGACCGACACGTTGTCGCTGACCGGCGGTCTTCGCTACACGCACGAAACGAAGAAGTTCAACGCGAAGTTCAACAACAACAACACGGTCTGCCCGATCCAGCAGGCGGCACTCGCGCCCCTCACGCAGTCGCAAAGCGGCGCCACGGCGTTCGCGCAGGGCATCGTGACCTTGACCTGCACCGGCAACTCCAGCCCGGCGTTGAACGCGCTGAACCTCAACGACAGCTTCGGCGATGGCGAGTTCACCGGCACGGCAGTCCTGTCGTGGAAGCCGTTCACCAAGCTGCTGACCTACGCGTCGTTCGCCAAGGGCTACAAGGCGGGCGGCTACAACCTCGACCGTTCGGATCTCGGCGGGGTAAACGGCGTGCTGACGCCGCGGACCAATGCCGATGCACCGGGCCTGCGCTTCAACGCCGAGAAGGTGAACAATTACGAACTCGGTGCGAAGTTCAACACGCGCGGCTTCACGTTCAATGTCGCCGCGTTCCGCGAGGAGTTCACCGACTTCCAGCTCAACACCTTCAACGGCTCGATCTTCGTCGTGCAGAACATCGAAGCGTGCAAGGACAGCCTAGGCGGCCTCGATAGCGACAACGGGTTCAATCCGGTCACTGGTGCGCAGACCGGAGGGTGCCCGACCAACCGTTCGAAGAAGCCGGGCGTGATCTCGCAGGGCGTCGAGCTGGAAGCGACGATGTCGCCGATCAAGCAGGTCACGTTCACGGCAGGCTATACCTATGCGGATACCCATTTCCGCAAGAACCTGATCGGCAGCTCGACCACCGGCGAGCCGCTCGACCGCGCACTCTTCCTGCTGCCGGGCAGCCAGTTGTCGAACGCCCCCAAGAACGTCGTCACGACGTCGTTCGCCTGGACGCCGGATCTCGGCTCGAACGGCATGTCGGGGCTGATCTATGTCGATAGCCGCCTGTCGTCGGACTATAATACCGGTTCCGATCTGGCGCCGGAGAAGAAGCAGGACGGCTTCGCCGTGGTGAATGCCCGCGTTGGCCTGCGCGGCAAGGACCAGGCTTGGGCGCTCGAGTTCTGGGCACAGAATGTGTTCAACAAGAACTACATCCAAGTCGCGTTCAACACGCCGTTCCAGGGTGCCGGGTCTTCGGCCAACGTCGCAGCCTATGGTGGCACCGGCAACGCGCTCTACTCGGCATTCCTCGCCGAGCCACGCACTTACGGCCTGACGCTGCGCTCGCGCTTCTGATCGGGTGATTGAATGAAAAGCCGGTCCGCAGTTCGCTGTGGGCCGGCTTTTCCGTGCTCGTGCTCCCTGAAAACCCCGGTTCTCCTGCGAACGCACGGGCCCAGGATTACAGGCGCTACGCTCTGTTACCCTGGGCTCCCGCCTTCGCGGGAGAACCGGAAGCGCGCTAAGCGGCCAGATCGATCTCTTCGCCTGCCGCCGCCGCCAGCAGACGCCGCTCCAGCGTCCTCAACCGCGCGGGCTGGGTGATCCGATCGCCGGTCAGGTCGGTGACGTAGAAGGTATCCACGGCCCGCTCGCCATAGGTCGCGACGTGCGCGGAGTGGATCGTCACCTTCGACTGGAACAGCGCATTGGCGAGTTGATTCAGCAGCGCCGGCCGATCGCGCGCGTTGACCTCGACCACGGTGAACCGGTTCGACGCCTTGTTGTCGACCAGCGCATTCGGCACGATATCGAACGCCTCCGCACGCGTGCGCGGCAGCGGTTTCGCGACGAGGCGGTCGGCAAGCTTGCCGCGGTTGGCGAGCGCGTCCTCGATTGCGGTCTTGAGGCGTGAAAGCTGCCCGGACTCGTCAAACGGCCGCCCGAACGGATCCTGCACGAGGAAGTTGTCCACGGCCATCCCGTCGCGCGTGGTATGGATGCGCGCGTCGATTATGTTGCCGCCGGCGACGTGGATCGCGCCTGCGATGCGGTAGAACAGCCCGGGATGATCGGCGGCGTAGATCGTCACCAATGTCGCCCCGCGACCGGGATAGACATGCGCGTCGATCGCGAGCTGCGCGTTGCCCGTGGTCGCCAGGAAGCGGGCGTTGTGCGCCAGCACGTCTTCGGGTTCGGCAATCCAATAGGCTTCGGGAAGCCGGTGAACGAGCGTCGCGAACGATTCCTCGCTCCAGCCTAGCGCGTCCCGCAGATGCTGCTGCTTGGCCGCGATCCGCTCGGCGCGACCCTTTTGCTTATGACCCAACCGAAGGACTTCCTCGGCCGATTCGTAGAGGTCGCCGAGCAACTGGCGTTTCCAGCCGTTCCACACGCCCGGTCCGACCGCGCGGATATCGACGATCGTCAGCGTGAGCAGCAGGCGAAGGCGCTCCGGGCTCTGCACCACGTCGCAGAAATCGAGGATCGTCTTGAAATCGCTGAGGTCGCGCTTGAACGCGGTGGCGGACATCAGCAGATGCCAGCGCACCAGCCACGCGACGGTCTCAGTTTCGGCGGGCGTTAGGCCGAAGCGAGGGCACAGACGCTGCGCCACCTCCGCCCCGAGAATCGAATGATCGCCGCCGCGGCCTTTGGCGATGTCGTGAAGCAAGACCGCAACGTACAGCGCGCGCCGCGACACGATCTGTTCGAAGATCGCACTGGCAAGCGGATGGTCCTCCTTCAGCGTGCCGTTCTCGATCCGCGCGAGCAGGCCGATGGCGCGGATCGTGTGTTCGTCGACGGTGTAGTGGTGATACATGTCGAACTGCATCTGCGCGACGACGCGCGCGAAATCGGGCACGAAGCGGCCGAACACCCCAGCCTCGTTCATCCAGCGGAGTACGAGTTCGGGATCGCGCGGCGAGGTCAGCACGTCGAGGAACAGCGCGTTCGCCGTCGGGCTGTTGCGGACGTCGTCGACCAGCTTGGCATCCCGCGCGGCGGCGCGCATCGCCAGCGGGTGGATCTCGACGCCGTGCTTGTCGGCGAGCTGGAAGATCTCGATCAGGCGTTCGGGATCGGCCCGGAAGAAGTCGTCATTCGGCAGCGCGAGCCGCCCGCGATCGAGCACGAAGCCGTTGAGTTTCCGCGGAGAGCGTCGAATCGTCGGCAATCCGAAACGCCGGCCCCGCGCCGCGAACTTCTCGTCGAGATGCGCGAGGAAGACGCCGCTGAGCGTGCCGACGGTCTTGGCCTGCAGGAAATAGAATTGCATGAAGCGCTCGACCTTCGACTTGCCGGGTCGGTCGGAGAACCGCATCCGGTCAGCGATCTCGCGTTGCAGGTCGAACGTCAGCCTATCCTCGGCGCGGCCGGTGATGCTGTGCAGGTGGCAGCGCACCGCCTGGAAGAAATTGTCGGCGCGGTGGAACAGCCGGTATTCGGCCTTGGTGAACAGGCCGACCTCGACCAGTTCGGCGGCGCGCTGGACGTCGTAGATGTATTTGCCGATCCAGAACAACGCGTGGAGATCGCGCAGGCCGCCCTTGCCCTCCTTGACGTTGGGTTCGACGACGTAGCGCGTGTCGCCCATCTTGCGGTGGCGTGCGTCGCGTTCGGCGAGCTTGTCGGCGATGAAGGTGCGCGCGGTGTCAGCCTGAACTTCTGTCTTGAAGCGGTGTGAGGCCTGTTCGTACAGATCGGTGTCGCCGCAGACGTAGCGTGCCTCGAGCAACGCGGTGCGGACGGTGACGTCGCTCTTGGCCTGGCGGACCATCTCGTCGAGCGAGCGGCTGGACTGGCCGAGCTTCAGCCCGAGATCCCACAGCGCGTAGAGCATCGACTCGATCACGCGCTCGGCCCAGGGCGTCTGCTTGCCGGGGGTGAGGAAGCCGATATCGACGTCCGAATGCGGCGCCATTTCCGCGCGGCCGTAACCGCCGACGGCGATCAGCGTGAGGCGTTCGCCCGAGGTGGGATTGGGTAAGGGGTAGAGCCGCTGCGTCGTGAAATCGAACAGGATGCGGAGCAGCGCGTCGATCAGATAGGCCTGCGCACTCGATGCTTCCAACCCGCGCGATGGGTGTTCGACGAGGCGACGTTCGACTTCTACCCGGCCTTTCTCCAGCGCTGCCTTCAGCAGCGTGGTCGCGTCGCGGCGGAGCGCGGTCGGGTCGACGCCTTCCAACGCGGCAATGGTTTCGGCGACGGCGCGGCGATCGATGATCGTGCGACGGTTGGGGAGGTGATCGAAGCGGCCGGACATGACGCCCAGATAGGGGCGCCGGGCGCGTGCGTCATCAGGATTGCGCAAATGCCCGCCGAAACGTAACCGGACGCGCGAGTGGAGGACGAAAATGAGCGAACCATTGCGCGTGGCCCTTGCGGGCCTGGGGACCGTTGGCGGCGGGGTGATCCGATTGCTGGATGCGAACCGCGAGTTGATTGCGAGACGGGCTGGGCGTGAGATCGAGATCGTCGCGGTGTCCGCGCGCGACCGCGGCAAGGATCGCGGCGTGGATCTGTCGCGGTTCGCGTGGGTCGACGATACGACCGCGCTGGCAAAGCAGCCGGGGGCGGATGTCGTGGTCGAGCTGATCGGGGGATCCGACGGACCGGCGCTGACGCTCGCGCGGAGCACGCTGGGGGCGGGGCGGAGTTTCGTCACCGCGAACAAGGCGATGATCGCGCACCACGGGCTCGAACTCGCGCAGGCAGCCGAAGGGGCAGGCGTCGCGCTGAAGTTCGAGGCCGCGGTCGCGGGCGGCATCCCGGTCATCAAGGGCCTGCGTGAAGGCGCCGCGGCGAACGAGATCGCGCGTGTTTATGGGATCCTGAACGGTACCTGCAATTTCATACTTTCGAAGATGGAATCTGAAGGTCGTGATTTTGCCGAGGTGCTGGCGGAAGCGCAGGCGCTTGGGTTTGCGGAATCAGATCCGAGCTTCGACATCGACGGCGTCGATGCGGCGCACAAGCTGTCGATCCTGGCGGCGGTCGCGTTCGGGACGCAGCCGGCGTTCGACGACGTTGCGATCAGCGGTATCCGGCATCTGCTGGGTGCGGACATCGCCGAGGCGGCGGCTTTGGGGTATCGCGTGCGACTGCTCGGGCTGGCGGAGGCGGGCGCGGACGGGCTGTTCCAGCGCGTGCATCCGCATCTGGTGCCGATCGATCATCCGCTCGCCCACGTCACCGGATCGCTCAACGCGGTCGTGGCGGAGGGCAATTTCGTCGGTCGCCTGCTGTTCCAAGGCGCGGGCGCGGGCGACGGCCCGACTGCGAGCGCGGTAGTGGCCGACCTGATCGACATCGCGCGCGGCGAGTTCGGCCCGCCGTTCGCGATGCCGGTCGTCTCGCTTACGGCGGCACCCAAGGCGGACAGCGGCGAGCGGCGGGGGCGTGCGTATCTGCGCTTCACTGTGGCGGACCGGGTCGGGGTGCTGGCGGAGATCGCTGCGGCGATGCGGGATGCGGGCGTGTCGATCGAGAGCCTGATCCAGCGCGGGGCGATCGCCGATGGCAGCGTGCTGGTGGCGATCGTCACGCATGAGAGCCCGGAACGCTCGATCGCCCAGGCGTTGGAGAAGCTGCGGGGGTCGCAGAGCCTCGTGGGGCAGCCGATGTGGATGCATATTCTGGATTGAGGAAGCGGGATTGAGCGGGGCTCGGCAACCTTAGTGGCACCGCCCCGCTCATCGGCGACCACCCCGGCGAAGGCCGGGGCCCAATTGGAGAGGTCGCAGTAATGATACGCGCGGTTCGTTAGCGCCGTCCCCCAATTGGGCCCCGGCCTTCGTCGGGGTGGTGGACAGCAAAGCTACCCCCCCCTTGTTCTCCCACAAAGACCGAAGTCTAGGCTGGGTCCCCGCCTTCGCGGGGAAACAAGGGAAGGGCGATCGTGCGTGCTGAAGACATGAGCCGCGCTACCTTATTCCACCAACTCATTCGCCTAGTTCACTGAGCCAACGGGGCCATCGAGGTCGATCGGCACGCGGCCGGTTTTGTCGGGTTTTTTCGCCAGCGCGCTCTTGATCAATCCTACCGCAGCCTTCGCGATCGGGGCGATGGGTGGACCGAAGCCGACCTGGCATCCTCCCTGTCGGGCGGCGCACGGTGTATCCGACAACTCCAGCGCGCGGACGGCGGTGAGGTTGGGGTTGGAGGCAACCGCGTGGTCGGGCGGGCCGCGATCATCGCGCATCGGTAGGCGAGGGGTCGTCATCGCGGACTTGCCGCAGACGACGACCTCGTTGCCGTCCCGCGTCTGCGTGGCGCACGGATCGACGAGGATCGAGAAACGCTCGGGCACGGGCGGTGCCGCGGGCGCAGCGGTGGTGGCAGACGCTTGGAGCAGCGCAGACAGGATTATGGCGAGCATGGTCAAATCCCTACGGCGCGGGCTTGCGGAACGACGTGCCGCCTTCGCCGCCGACCGTCATCGTGACACCCACCATCCCGCCGCCAACCTGGAATGGACTGAGATCGCCAAGCGGGGAGGTGCGATTGAGAAGGCGGGTGCGCTCGTTGCGGACGCTCTCATGCTTGGGGTCGCCCGGTTCATGGACGACGAGCGGCACTCGGAACCGGTCAGCGGTGCGCATACCGCAGACGGTAATGTCGGTCTCGTCCGCGCTCTGGATACACGGTTGTTCGGCGGCCATACGGGCCCTAGCAGTTGCCATCAGCGGGTCTTCGATCAGTATCGACAGCAGCATCGCGAGCATCGGCGCCTCCCGTACAGACACGCAGACTGGCCGCGATCGCCGGGGAGGGCAAGCGTCATTGCTCGATCTTGGCGACCCCGAGCCGGGGAATGTCGATCGCCGGGCAGCGGTCCATCACGACTTGGAGGCCGGCGGCTTCGGCGCGTGCCGCGGCCTCTTCGTTGACCACGCCGAGCTGCATCCAGACGGCCTTCGCACCTGCTGCAATCGCCTGATCGACCGCTTCGCCGGCTGCGGCCGAGTTGCGGAAGATGTCGACGATGTCGATCGGGTCGCCGAGTTGCGACAGGTCTCGGAAGACGAACTCCCCATGGACATGCTCGCCGGTAATCTGCGGATTGACCGGGATCACGCGGTAGCCGTGCGTCTGGAGCTTGGCCATCACGCCGTAGGAAGGACGATCGGGGCGGTCGGAGGCGCCGATCATGGCGATCGTGCGCGCGTTTTCGAGCAGCGTCTTGATATCGGCATCGGCGGTCAACGGCATCGATGCCTCCTGCAAGAAGAAACCTGGTCCGCTCGTACCGCGACTCTACGCGTCGGGTACGACCGGTAATCACACAACGTGGATCAGGCCTGCGGGTTTCACAGTTTTCCCAGCCATGCGACGACCTGAGCCGCGATCGGCATGAAAATCATATCGTCCGGGTTCGAGGCGGGCGGCGTGCCGGCATCGGACGCGGTGCGGATCGAGATCGTCAGCGGGACGCGGCCGAGGAACGGGATGCCGAGTTCGCGCGCCGCCGCCTCTGCCCCACCATTGCCGAACGGGTCCGACGCCTCGCCGCAATGCGGGCAGATATAGCCGGCCATGTTCTCGACGAGGCCGATGATCGGGATGCCGGCCTTTTCGAACAGGTCGATCGCGCGGCGGGCGTCGATCAGCGCGAGATCCTGCGGGGTCGAGACGATCACCGCGCCTGCGGGGCGGTATTTCTGGACCATCGTCAGCTGGACGTCGCCGGTGCCGGGGGGGAGATCGAGCACCAGCGTATCGGTCACGCCCCAGTCCGCCTCGACCAGCTGGCCGAGCGCCCCCGCCGCCATCGGCCCGCGCCACGCGATCGCCTTGCCCGGCTCGACAAGCTGGCCCATCGACAATAGCGGTACGCCGTACGGGGTGGGGACGGGGTCGAGCACCTTGTCCTTCGCGGTCGGTCGCGTGCCCTCGACGTTCATCAGGCGTGGCTGCGACGGGCCGTAGATATCGGCGTCGACCAGCCCGACGCGGCGCCCCGCACGCGACATCGCGATGGCGAGATTGGCAGCGAGCGTGGATTTGCCGACGCCACCCTTGCCGCTGGCGACCGCGATCAGCCGGCGGGTCGAGCGTTCCGCGGTCACCGCGATCCGCACCTCAGACACACCGGGTTGCGTCGCGGCCATCCGCACGGTTGCCTCCAGCGCATCGCGTGCCTGCGGGTCGAGCCCGGTCGCATCGATGATGATGCCCGCTCGCGTCCCTTCCATCCGGACGGTCGCCCGCTTGCCCGCTACCGCAGCAACCGCCGCCTTTACGCCTTCGATGTCGATCATCCGCGCCAGATAGGACCGCTAAGGCCGCTTGGCACTGTTTTTCCGCCAGCGCACACCTATAAAGGTTGGTATGACGATCTTCTCGCGCTGGTTCCGGCGCCCCGATATCCTCGCCACCGAAACACCGAAAGGCCCTTGGGGCGGCTCGGGCGACGACGGTAACAGCGGCCCGCGTAATCCCTGGGCGCAACCTCCAGGTGGCCGCAAGCCTGCCGCCAAGCCGACCGCGCTCGACGAGTTCCTGCGTAAAGCGCGCGGCTCGGGCGGCGGCGGTGGCGGCACGGGCGGCTTCGGCGGCCTGCCCTCGGGCGCTAACGCCCGCGGACTCTGGGCGATCGGCGTCGCGATCATCGCGGTCGTCTGGATCCTGTTCACATCGGTCCACCAGATCGGTCCCCAGCAACGCGGCGTCGTCACCTATTTCGGTAAATACGCCGGCACGCTCGATTCGGGCGTTCGCCTGACGATGCCCGCGCCGATCGCCGACGTGACGGTGGTGGACGTGCAGAAAATCCGCACGGACAATTTTCCCGTCGGTGACGGCGAGAACCTGACGCTGACCGGCGACCAGAACATCATCGACCTGGCGTATTCGGTCCGTTGGGACATTTCGGATCCACGCGATTACGTGTTCCAGCTTGCCGAGCCGAACGACACTGTTCGTGCCGCTGCCGAGAGCGCGATGCGTGCGGTGGTGGCTACGACGACGCTGGACCAGGCAATCGGTACGGGGCGCACGGTGATCGAGCAGCGCGTCGCCGAACTTACGCAGCAGATCCTCAACGACTACAAGTCGGGCGTGCGTATTCAGGGCGTCGCGATCAAGCAGGCTGCGGCGCCTGCGCGGATCGTCGAGGACTTCAACGCGGTCACTGCCGCGCAGCAGGAGGCGATCGCCAACCTCAACCAGTCGCGCTCTTACGCGCAGCAGGTCGTGGCGCGCGCGCAGGGCGAGGCCGCGTCGTTCGACAAGGTCTACGAGCAGTATAAGCTTGCGCCGGAAGTGACGCGTCGCCGCATGTATTACGAGACGATGGAGGCGGTGCTCGCCAAGAGCGACAAGACGATCGTCGAGACGCCGGGTGGGGTGGTGCCGTATCTGCCGCTGTCGAACGCCAAGCGTCTGCCGAACCCCGAGGCTGTCCAGTCGACACCAGCGCCTGCTGCGGCGGCTGCTGCCCCCCAGCCTGGAGCTGCCCAGTGAACGCCGTGAGTTTCCGCAACCCGATCGTCGCCGGGATCATCGCGCTATTGCTCGTGATCCTCGCCGCATCGACGTTCGCGATCGTGCCCGAGACCAAGCAGGCGGTGATTCTGCGCTTCGGCCAGCCGATCCGCACCGTCAACGCGTGGCAGCCGAACACGCCGTTCGGCCAGACCGGCGCCGGCCTGATCGCGCGTATCCCGTTCGTCGACCGCATCGTCTGGATCGACAAGCGGGTGCAGGATCTGGAACTCGACAACACGCTGGTGCTGTCGACCGACCAGCTCCGGCTCGAGGTCGACGCCTATGCGCGCTACCGGATCGTCGATCCGCGCAAGATGCGCAATGCGGTCGGCAGCGAGGACCGGATTCCGGATCAGCTTCGTCCGATCCTCGGGTCTGCGCTGCGTAACGAACTCGGCAAGCGGCGCTTCGTCGAATTGCTGAGCCCGGAGCGGTCCGAGTTGATGGACAACATCCAGAAGGGTCTCCAGCGCGTCGCCAGCCAATACGGTGTCGAGATCGTCGATGTCCGTATTAAGCAGGCGAATCTTCCCGTCGGCCTGCCACTCGAAAGCGCGCTCAAGCGTATGTCGAGCGCGCGCCAGCAAGAGGCGATCACGATCCGTGCCGAGGGTCAGAAGCAGGCGCAGATCGTCCGTGCGCAGGCGGATGCGGATTCCGCGAAAATCTACGCCGAGAGCTTCGGCAAGGACGCTGATTTTTACGACTTTTACCGTGCGATGCAGTCGTACCGGCACACGTTCGGTGCCGACGGTGGCCCGGCACCGGAAGGATCGACTTCGATCATTCTGTCGCCGAACAACAGTTACCTGAGGGAATTCGAGGGCCGCGGGCGTTGAGCCTGCGGAACCTTTGAACGCCGAGCCATATTCAAGACCATATTCAAGCATCATTCAGGACGGCGTCCCTACGGGGTACCTGTTTCGATTGATGAAACGAGAGGACAACATCTAGTGCGTTACGCCTACGCCATTACCAGTGCTCTTCTCCTCGGCGGTGCGACCGCGACGCTCGCGCTTCAGCCGAGCGGCGCGCAGGTCGCGCAGAACGAACCCGGCGCGATCCAGGCCGTCTCGCCGAAGCCCGGCGCGCCGATGAGTTTCGCCGACATGGTCGCTCGGCTCCAGCCTGCGGTCGTCAACATCTCGACCAAGCAGACGATCGTCCAGAAGCAGCAGGCCAATCCGTTCGCGGGCACGCCGTTCGGCGACCTGTTCGGCGGCATGGGCGGCGGCGGCCAGGGTGGTGCGCCGGTGAAGCGCGAAGGCGCCTCGCTCGGTTCGGGCTTCCTGATCTCGCCGGACGGCTATGTCGTCACGAACAACCACGTGATCTCGCCAGGTGCGCAGGGTGCGACGGTCGATTCGATCACCGTCACGCTCAGCGACAAGAAGGAATATGTCGCCAAGGTCATCGGCAAGGATCAGGAATCGGATCTCGCACTGCTGAAGATCGACGCGGCCAACCTGCCGTTCGTGAAGTTCGGTGATTCGAACGGTGCGCGCGTCGGTGACTGGGTCGTCGCGATCGGCGAGCCGTTCGGCCTCGGCGGCACCGTGACCGCGGGCATCGTCTCGGCGATCAACCGCGTCACCGGTCAGGGCGGTGCGTATGACCGCTTCATCCAGACCGACGCGTCGATCAACCAGGGCAATTCCGGCGGCCCGATGTTCGATCTCAACGGCAACGTGATCGGCGTGAACTCGCAGATCTTCAGCCAGTCGGGTGGCAATATCGGTATAGGCTTCGCGATCCCCGCGGCCGTAGCCAAGCCGATCATCGCTACCTTCATGAAGGGCGGTACGATCGAGCGCGGCTATATCGGCGTCCAGCTCCAGCCGGGCGGCACGATCAACGAGGATACCGCCGCGGCGCTCGGCATCGCCAAGAACCAGGGCGAGTTGATCAACGACGTGACGGCCGGCGGCCCGGCGGCGAAGGCCGGCGTGCGCGCGGGCGACGTCGTGACCAAGGTCAACGGTCAGGCCGTGACGGTCGACCAGTCGTTGTCCTATCTCGTTTCGAACGTGAAGCCGGGTGCGACGGCTCGCCTCGACATCCTGCGCAACGGAAAGCCGGTGGTCGCCAATGTGGTCGTCGTACCACGCCCTAGCGCGGACAAGCTGGCGGCGGTGGTCGGCGGTGATGCCCAGGGCTTCGGCAGCGACGACGGCGATGACGGCGACGATTCGGCTACTCCCGCTGCACCGACCGCGGGCGCGGCGCTCGGCATCGGCGTACAGCCGCTGACCCCGGCGATCGCGCAGGCGGTTGGCGTCGAAGCCAGCACGCAGGGCGTCGTCATCGCCGTGGTCGCGCAGACCAGCGATGCGTATGGCAAGCTCAAGCGCGGCGACGTCATCATCTCGGTCAACGGCACGCCCGTCCGCACTGCGGTCGACGTCCAGAACGCGGTCAACACGGCGAAGGCGGCAGGCCGTCCGCAGGTGTTGTTGCAGGTGAAGCGCGGCCGTAGCCCCGCAACGTTCCTGCCGGTCAAGATTAAGTAATCCACGACCGACCCGACTGATTGAGAAGGACCGTCGCTCCCCTGAGCGGCGGTCCTTTTTCTTTATGGCGCGCGGGGTTAGGGTCCGCGCCGGATACAGAGGACGAGACCCATGACCGACGGCATCTTCATCGGCGCCAGCGTGGACGGCAAGCCGCAGACGCTGGAATTGAAGCGCGCCAACCGCCACGGCCTGATCGCAGGCGCGACCGGCACCGGCAAGACCGTGACGCTGCAGGGAATCATCGAGGGCTTCTCGGCGAACGGCGTGCCGTGCTTTGTCGCCGACGTGAAGGGCGACCTGTCCGGGCTCGCGATGGCAGGATCGCCGACCGCGAAGACGCATGCGAGTTTCGCCGAGCGTGCCAAGGCGATCGGTGACGATAGCTGGGCCTATGCAGACAATCCCGTGCAGTTCTGGGACTTGTTCGGGGAGCAGGGCCATCCGATCCGCACCACGATCAGCGAGATGGGACCGCTTCTGCTGTCGCGGCTGATGGACCTGAACGAGGTCCAGGAGGGCGTGCTGACGATCGCCTTCCACGTCGCCGATAAAGAGGGGCTGCTGCTGATCGACCTCGACGATCTGCAGGCGATGCTGACCGAATGCGCGGGGAGGGCGGACGAGCTGACGGTGAAGTACGGCAACGTCTCGAAGCAGTCGATCGGCGCGATCCAGCGGTCGTTGCTCCAGTTGCGCACGCAGGGTGCGGAGAATTTCTTCGGCGAGCCGGCGCTGGAGATGAACGACTTCATCGGCGTCGACGACAAGGGGCGGGGGATCGTCAACATCCTCGCCGCCGACAAGCTGATGTCCTCGCCGAAACTGTATGCGACGTTCCTGCTGTGGCTGATGAGCGAACTGTTCGAGCACCTTCCCGAGGTCGGCGATCCCGACAAGCCGGTGCTGTGCTTCTTTTTCGACGAGGCGCATCTGCTGTTCGACGAAGCCCCGAAAGCGCTGTTGAAAAAGATCGAACAGGTCGTCCGCCTGATCCGCTCGAAGGGCGTCGGCGTGTATTTCATCACGCAGAACCCGATCGACATTCCCGACACGGTCGCGGGACAGCTTGGCAACCGGGTGCAGCATGCGCTGCGCGCGTTCACCCCGCGGGATCAGGCGGCGGTGCGCTCGGCGGCGGAGACGTTCCGGGCGAACCCGGGCGTCGACGTCGCGACGATCATTACCGAGTTGAAGGTCGGCGAGGCGCTGGTGTCGCTGCTTCAGGCGGATGGCGCGCCGACCCCGGTCGAACGCACGCTGATCAAGCCGCCCGCCTCGCGGGTTGGCCCGATCACGCTGGCCGAGCGCAAGGTGATGATCGAGACCGATGCGGTAGGCGCGAAATACGACACGCTCGTCGACCGCGAGTCGGCGGAGGAGTTGCTGGCGGCAAAGACGCTGGAGGCGAGCGCTGCTGCCGCCGAGGCGAAGGCGACGACCGAGGCGGAGAAGGCCGCGGCGGCGCAGGCGAAGCTTGATGCCAAGGCCGCGAAAGAAGCGGAACGCTCTCGCATTGCGGACCAACGCGAGGCGGACCGCCAGCAGCGCGAGGCTGACCGCGAGACGGCGAACTCGCCCTGGACGAATATGGCATCGTCGGCGACACGCGCGGCAAGTTCGTCGATCGGCCGGCAGGTGGCGAACGAGATCGGCAAGCAGGTGTTCGGGACGAAGTCGCGGCGGTCGTCGTCGAGCGGCGGTCTGGTCGGTACGGTGCTGCGCGGGGTTTTAGGCGGCCTCTTCCGGGGGTAGACTGCCCACATGATAAGGGGCCGAGCCGCCCCCAAACCAACATGCCACCCCGGCGAAGGCCGGGGCCCAATTGGGGAACGGAGGTAACGTCGGACGGCGCTCCGTTACATCGACCTTTCCAATTGGGCCCCGGCCTCCGCCGGGCTGGAAGCTAGTTTTCAAGGAGTCAGACATGTCCCTCGATTTCGAATCTGTCACCGACTGGACCGCCGTAGGCGAAGACAGTCTCGACGACGCGATCACACTCCGGCGCGCGATCCACGCCGATCCCGAGGTCGGGCTCCATTGCCCGCGCACCTCGGACAAGGTGAAGGCTGCGCTCGCCGGCCTCCCTCTGGAAATCCGCGAAGGCACCTCGACCACCGGCTTCGTCGCGATCCTCCGCGGCGGTCGCGCAGGCAATGCCGGCGGGAACGGTCGCACCGTGCTGCTGCGCGGCGACATGGACGCGCTGCCGATGCAGGAGGAGACGGGCCTGCCCTTCGCCTCCAAGATCGACGGCGCGATGCATGCCTGCGGCCATGATTCGCACACCGCGATGCTGGTCGGCGCGGCCAAGGCGCTCTGCGCCCGTCGTGACGAACTGCCCGGCACGGTCGTCTTCATGTTCCAGCCTGGCGAAGAGGGGCATCACGGCGCGCGCCACATGATCGCCGACGGCCTGCTCGATGCGCCGCTGCCCGAGGCCGGGTTCGCGCTCCACATCTCGCCCAACATGCCGATGGGTCATGTCGTCAGCCGCGCGGGCACGCTGATGGCGTCGACCGATACGCTGCGGGCGACGATCACCGGTCGCGGGGGGCACGCCGCTATGCCGCACGACTGCCTCGATCCGCTGCCGATCGCCTGCGAGATCGTCACGGCGCTCCAGACTTATGTCGCTCGTCAGGTGGCGGTCACCGACCCCGCGGTGCTGTCGATCACCAAGCTCAACGCCGGCAGCGCGCACAACGTCATCCCGTCGACGGTCGAGATGCTCGGCACGATGCGGACGCTGTCGGAGCGGACTCGCGAGCAGGTCCGCGCGGCGTTCATCCGCATGGTCGAGGGCATCGCCGCCGCGCACGGCGCGGTCGGTACGCCGACGATCGAGGAAGGCTATCCGGTCACGGTCAACGACGAGCGTGCGACCGATCTGATGAAGGCGTGCGCGACCGCGATCGGTGGCGAGGGCGCGTATCAGGTGATGCCGCCGATGATGGGCGCGGAGGACTTCTCGTACGTGCTCCAGAAGCTTCCCGGCGCGATGGCGTTCATTGGTGCGGCGCCCGAGGGTAGCGATCCGCGTACCAACCCGCCCCTGCACAACACGAAGATGACGATCGACGAACGCGTGATGGCGCACGGGATCGCGATGCACTGCGCGGTGGCGGAGCGCTTCCTGGCGAACGGGTTCGACTAAGAGCACCTGCTGCTCCCCTCCCTAGAAGGGAGGGGCAAGGGGTGGGTCGGCGTCTGCAGATCCAGACGTTGATGGCTCGAACCGGCCGACCCACCCCCGACCCCTCCCTTTCAGGGAGGGGAGCAGAAGCTCAGTCTCTCGGCCGCGTTGTCTCGGCGTAGTTCGCCACCGCCGCCGCGGCCGCCTGGATCAATTTCTGGCGTTCGGGCATCGGTCGGATGGTATCGCCGATCATCACCGCGATCCCATATCGATGTCCATCGGGGGCGGTGAGGAGGCCGACGTCGTTGAAGCCGGCGTTGCGGCGGCCGAGGTCTTGGCCGGTGCCGGTCTTGTGCGCGATCTCCCAGCCGCCGGGCAGCGCCGCGCGCAAGCGAGCGCGGCCGGTTACCGAACGACCCATCGTGTCGAGCAGGATCTTGGTCGAGGTCTCCGACAACAGGTCGCCCTTCGCCAGCCGGGCAATCGCGTCCGCGATCGCGATCGGCGCGGCGCCGTCGGGTGGATTGCGGACATACGCGTTCAGCGCAGCCTCACGGACGGCGGGCGACAGCCGGTTGCGCGCCGTCATGAAGCCCCCATTGACCGCGTAGGACGGTTGCCAGACCAGCCCTGCCGTATCGCTCTGCAAACGCCGCTCGCCCGGCCCGAACCGGATCGCGCCGAGTTGTTTGCGCGCGATCATCGACCGTACCGCGGACGGTCCACCGACACGCGTGAGCAACCGGTCGTTCGCGGTATTGTCGCTGTGCGTCAGCGCGCGCGTCAGCAGCTCGCCGACCGTCGTCCGGTAGCCGTCGCCCTTGACCAGCATCGCGATCGGCTGGTGGAACAGCGTCAGATCTTGCGGCCGCACGACGATCGGCTCGTCGAGGCGGATCTTGCCCTGGTCGCGCAGGTCCATCACGGTCATCGCGACCCAGAGCTTGCTGACCGATTGCTGCGGCAGCAACTGCCGCCCGCCGGCCTCGACCGTCCAGCCATCGTCGACCGCGCGTATCGCGATGCCAGCCTTGCCCTGGAACCCACTTTGCAGTTCGGAGATCGCGTTGACGAGACCGGCGGGCGCGGGTCGCGGCGTACGCGGCAGGGGCGGCGGCACCGGGATCGACACGAATCCCTCGGACTGATGCACCGGGGAGACGGCGGGCGGGGTCGGCCGCGACGCCGATCCGCATCCGGCGAGCACCGAGCCGAACAGGGCGGTTGCCAGAAGACGCTTGAACGCACTCGCCGATGTCATGATGGATTGAACGTCCTGCACTGAAGCATCGACCCTTATCCGTTGATGGGCCACGCGAAACAGCACTCTTCCGACACTGCGACGAAGCGCGCGCGGGGCGCGCCGAATCGTGGTCGCGTCAGGGAACGAGAACCGTATCGACTGCGTCCGGCAACGTGTCAGGATAATCGAGCGTGAAATGCAGCCCGCGGCTCTCGTGCCGGTGCAGCGCGGATCGCACGATCAGCTCGGCAGTCTGGAGCAGGTTGCGCAGTTCGATCAGGTCGGGCGTGACGCGGAAATGCTGGTAATATTCCGCAACCTCGTCGTTGAGCAGTTCGATGCGGTGCTTGGCGCGTTCGAGCCGCTTGGTGGTGCGGACGATGCCGACGTAGTTCCACATGAAGCGGCGAATTTCGGTCCAGGTCTGCTTGATCACGACCTCTTCGTCGGAATCGGTGACGCGGCTTTCGTCCCAGGGGCGGATTGGCGGGGGCGGGGGCAGTGAGTCCCACGCGGCTGCGATGCTGTCCGCCGCTGCCTCGCCGAACACGAAGCATTCGAGCAGCGAGTTGGACGCGAGCCGGTTGGCGCCGTGCAGGCCGGATTCAGTGCATTCTCCGGCTGCGTAGAGGCCGGGAAGATCGGTCTTGCCGTGTTCGTCGATCACGATGCCGCCGCAGGTATAGTGCTGTGCGGGGACGACCGGGATCGGCTGCGTGGTCATGTCGATGCCGACTGTCAGCAGCTTCTCGTGGATGTTCGGGAAGTGATGCCGAATGAACTCGGGCGGCATGTGGCTGATGTCGAGATGGACGTAGTCGAGTCCGTATCGCTTGATCTCGGCGTCGATCGCGCGCGCGACGATATCGCGGGGGGCGAGTTCCATCCGCGCGGGGTCGTAATAGGTCATGAAGCGCTTGCCGGTCGACGGGTTGATCAACCGGCCGCCTTCGCCGCGGACCGCCTCGGTGATCAGGAAATTCTTGACCTCCAGATTGTAGAGGCAGGTCGGGTGGAACTGCATCATCTCCATGTTGGAGACACGGGCGCCCGCGCGCCATGCCATCGCAATGCCGTCGCCGGTCGCGCCGCGGGGGGCGGTCGAGAACAGGTAGGTGCGGCCTGCGCCGCCGGTCGCGAGGATCGTCGCGCGCGCGGTGTAGAGCGCGACGCGCTCGGTCTTGCGGTCGACCGCGTAGACGCCCCAGACGTTGCCCGAGCCCGAATAGCGTTCCTCGTGGCGGCCGGTGGCGAGGTCGATCGCGATCTGATCTGGGACGAGTGTGATGTTCGGATGTGCTTCGGCAGCCTTCTGCAAGGCTTCCTGCACCGCCCAGCCGGTCGCGTCGGCGACGTGGACGATGCGGCGGTGGCTGTGGCCACCCTCGCGGGTCAGGTGGAGCGCGTTGCCCTCGGTCTCGAACGGCACGCCGAGATGCGTCAGGCGCTCGATCGCGGCGGGGGCGCCTTCGACGACCATCTCGACGATCGCGCGGTCGTTGAGGCCTGCGCCGGCGACCATCGTGTCCTCGACATGGTTCTCGAACGTGTCGCCGGGTTCGAGCACCGCGGCGATCCCGCCCTGCGCCCAGGCGGTCGAGCCTTCGTTGAGCGCGCCCTTCGCCAGCACGGTGACCTTGAACCGGTCGGCAAGGTTGAGCGCTGCGGTTAGACCTGCGGCGCCCGAGCCGACGATCAGGATGTCGCTCGTCATGCGTTGGCGGCGCGAGTCAGGCTGAGGAAGACGTCCTCGAGATCGGGTTCCTTGGTCGAGACGTCGACGATGCCGAAGCCGCTGCCTTGGATCGCGGCGAGGACTTCGCCGGCGTTCACGCGGTCCTTCTTGTAGGTGATTTCAAGGGTGCGCGTGCCCTTGAGCGTGATCTTCTGGAAGCAGGCGTTGGCGGGGATGTCGGTCACGTCGCGATCGACGGTGACGGCGACGATCTTCTCCTGCGCCTTGCCGACCAGCTCGCGGGTCGGTTCGTTGGCGATGAGCCGGCCGTTGTTGATGATCGCGATCCGGTCGCAGAGTTCTTCGGCTTCCTCGAGATAATGCGTGGTGAGGACGACCGTCACGCCGGCCTGGTTGAGGCTGCGGACATAGGTCCAGAGTTGCTGGCGCAGTTCGATGTCGACGCCCGCGGTCGGCTCGTCGAGGACGAGGACGGGGGGCGAGTGGACCATCGCTTTCGCCACCATCAGGCGACGCTTCATCCCGCCCGACAGCGTGCGGGCGTACGCGTGCGCCTTGTCCTCGAGATGGACCGCACGGAGCAGTTCCATCGTTCGGCGCTTTGCCTTCGGGACGCCGTAGAGGCCGGCCTGGATTTCGAGCGTTTCGAACGGCGAGAAGAAGGGGTCGAACAGGATCTCCTGGTTGACGATCCCGATCGATGCCTTGGCGTTGCGCGGGTGCTCGTCAATGTCGAACCCCCAGATCGCGGCGCTGCCGTCGGTCTTGTTGACCAGCCCGGCGAGGATGTTGATCAGCGTGGACTTGCCTGCGCCGTTGGGGCCTAGCAGCCCGAAGATCTGGCCGCGCGGGACGTCGAACGTCACATCGTCGAGCGCGCGCTTGGGCGGGGCGGTGCCGACGGGCGCGTAGGTCTTGCTGAGGTTTTTGATTGCGATCGCAGCTTCGGTCATGGCTGCGGCATAGCGGGGCGGGCGGGGCTGGTCATCCCCTCGGGCGTTGCAAAGAAGATTTGTTCACGCGAAGGCGCGGAGACGCGGAGGTGTTGCGCTTGTCGCGTAGCGACCGCTCGATCACCTACCTGCGGAACAGATCATGATGTCTCCTGAGCGATGGGCTGGATGCAACGCCTCCACGTCTCCGCGCCTCCGCGCCTCCGCGTGAACCCATTCTTCCTTCTTGCCCACGCCGAAGAACCAATTGCCCGGCCGGCGCGCGCTTGCTATCGCCACCTCATGCATCCGCCGCTCGAAACCACCCGCGTCACCCACGCCCGCGTCGCCTGCGACGGGGCCACCGACATTCCCGGCGGCGCAGCGCTCGGCCATCCGCGTGTCTGGTTGCAGATTGACGATACCGGCTATGTCGATTGCGGCTATTGCGACCGCCGCTTCATCCTCGTCGGCGGCGCTGCCGATGGCGCGGACCAGTCGACTTTGCGCGATCACGGGGATGGCGCAGGGCGCTAAGCCGCTTATATCTATCGGATGACGATAGCAGCAGACCCCCGTTCGTTCCTCTACCGCGATACTCTGGACCCCGAACAGGCGCAGGCGCTGACCGCCAAGGCGCTCGGCAAGGCCGATGACGGCGAGCTGTATCTCCAGTACCGCAAGGCCGAGGCCTTCGGGTTCGACGATGGCCGGCTGAAGACCGCCTCTTATGACACGAGTTCGGGCTTCGGCCTCCGCGCCGTATCGGGCGAGATGACCGCGTTCGCGCATTCGAACGAGATGACCCCGGCTGCGATTCGTCGCGCCGCCGAGACGATGGCGCTGATCGAACCGGGCGTCGCCGCGAAGGCCGGTCCGCCGCAGGGCACTAACCAACGTCGCTATACCGCCGCCGATCCGCTCGACCTCGTGCCGTTCGCCGACAAGGTGAACCTGTGTCAGACCATCGATGCCGCCGCGCGCGCGCGCGATCCTCGCGTCGCGCAGGTATCGGTTAGTCTTTCGGGAACATGGTCGGTGGTTGAGATCGTCCGTGCGGATGGCTTCGTCGCGACCGACGTTCGGCCGCTGGTCCGCCTCAACGTATCGATCGTCGCGGAACAGAATGGCCGTCGTGAGACGGGCAGCTACGGCATCGGCGGCCGCTATCTCTATACCGACCTGTTCGAGCCGGCGACGTACAACCGCGCGATCGACGAGGCGTTGTCGCAGGCGTTGGTGAACCTCGACTCGATAGCTGCGCCCGCGGGCGAGATGACCGTGCTGCTCGGCAATGGCTGGCCCGGTATTCTGCTGCACGAGGCGATCGGCCACGGGCTCGAGGGCGATTTCAACCGCAAGGGGACGTCGGCGTTCTCGGGTCGCATCGGCGAGCGGGTCGCGGCGGAGGGCGTGACGGTGGTCGACGACGGATCGCTTCAGGACCGCCGTGGGTCGCTGACGATCGACGACGAGGGCACGCCGACGCGCGAGACCGTGCTGATCGAGGACGGCATCCTCAAGGGCTATATGCAGGACCGGCTCAACGCGCGGCTGATGGGCGTCGAGGCCACCGGCAACGGGCGGCGCGAGAGTTATGCACACGCGCCGATGCCACGGATGACCAACACCTTCATGAAGGCCGGCAACGACGATCCGGCCGAGCTTTTGTCGCGCGTGAAGAAGGGCATCTTCGCAAAGGCGTTCGGTGGCGGGCAGGTCGATATCGTGTCCGGAAAGTTCGTGTTCAGCTGCACCGAGGCGTATCTGATCGAGGACGGCAAGCTCGGTGCGCCGATCAAGGGCGCGACGCTGATCGGCGATGGCCCGAGTTCGCTGACCAAGGTCCGTGGGATCGGCAACGACTTCGCGCTGGACGAGGGCATCGGGATCTGCGGCAAGGGCGGACAGTCGGTGCCGGCTGGTGTGGGCCAGCCGACGTTGCTGGTCGATGGGCTTACGGTCGGTGGAACGGCGGCTTAAAGTCCGCCGACGACCATGTCGATTGCGGCCTTCAGATCATATTCGTAGTCGAGAAGCGAACCGATCTTTTCACCGAGTTGTCGGCTGTCGACGGCGCGTAGAAACTGGACGGCGACCCGATATTCCGTCTGATGCACCGTCACGAGTGGGTTGAGCCTCGACTGCGAAACCGACGGTTCGTCAGGCTGGCGTAATGGGGCAACGACCCGCGAACGTAAGTCGCTCAAAAGATCGCTCTGGCAATTCACGACAAGCCCGTGACCGTCGATCGAATGAACGTCGAATTGCGCCATTCAGAGCGGCTCGAGGCCGGAAAGCGGAATTCCGTTCTCGTCGATCCATCGATTCTGTGCTTCGATCCACTGTCGATTCTCCTCCTTCCACCGCCGTTCGCGCTCGGTCTTGATTGCGCCGCGGAGTGCGGATTCCGTGACGCGCGACAGGTTGACGCCCGCTTCCTTGGCAGCGGCGACAATGCCGGTATCAACGGACATATTTACCGATTTGCGCTTGCCGGTAGCGATAGGATCATGTTTCATGCGCACAAGTTATGCGCGTTGACGACGCGCGTCAATTCGGAGCCGAACAATGGACTTCTTCCCCGCGCTCACCGACGATCATCTCGCGTTCGTGATGCGGCAACCAGTATTCTTCGTTGCAACAGCCGCGGAAGGTGCGCGGATCAATCTAAGCCCGAAAGGCATGGACAGCTTTCGCGTACTCGATCCGAAGACGGTCGCGTATCTCGACGTCGGTGGGTCGGGGAACGAGACGAACGCGCATCTGGGCGTCGATGGTCGCATCACGATCATGTTCTGCGCGTTCGACCAGCCCGCGCTGATCTTCCGCATCTATGGCAAGGGCCGCGCGGTGTTGCCACAGGATGATGGCTGGGCTGACCTCTACGCGCAGTTCACGCCGTTGCCGGGCACGCGGCAGATCTTCTTGATCGCGGTCGACGAGGTGCAGACGAGTTGCGGGTGGGGCGTGCCGTTCATGACGCTGGACCGCGAGCGGCAGACGCTGTCGAAATATCACGCGAGGCAGTCCGACGCCGAACGGACCGAGGAATTGGCGGGGCCAGTCGCGAGCATCGACGGGTTGCCAGTTCGGCTCGGCACCGTCCTGCCGGACCGCGTCGGCGCATGAGCCTGGTCGAACTCGGGCGGTACGGCCGCAACGAGGCGCATATCATCGTCGGGCGGTTCGAGAGCGAAGGCATCCCCGCGATCGCGTTCGATGGCGGGATGTCGATCATGGAGGGGAGCTGGCTGCTGATCCCGGTCCGGGTGATGGTCGACGAGGAGGATCTCGACGAGGCTCGGGGGATTTTGGCGGGGTGAGCGGGTGCGTTAGGCGCTGATAAAATCGCCTAGCTAAACCCCAAAGTTGTCATTCCCGCGCAGCCGGGAACCCATACTGGCAATGATCGCGAGTCAATCGATAGCTCTTGAGCATATGGGTCCCCGCCTCCGCGGGGATGACGACAAGTTGGGATCGTACGCCTTTTGTATAGAGGGCGGGGCTATCGATGCCCTCCGCTGAATTCAGCCTCCCGCGCTTACCCGCCAGATCGCGTTGCCGACGTCGTCCGCGACCAGCAGCCCGCCGGTCTTGTCGGTGATGACGCCGACTGGCCGGCCCTGCGCATCGCCGTCCTTGTTAAGGAACCCGCCGAGCACGTCGACTGGCTTCGCGTTTGCCGCCGGGAAGCCGGTGTCGCCGAAGGGCACGTAGACGACCTTGTAGCCCGAGACCGGCTTGCGGTTCCACGAGCCGTGCTCGCCCACGAACGCGCCGTTGGCGAACTTTGCGCCGAGCTTAGCATCCGCGGAGAAGGTCAGGCCGAGCGCGGCGACGTGGGGGCCGAGCGCATAGTCAGGGCGCTTGGCATATTGCTGGAGCGCGGGGTTCTTCGGTTCGACGCGGGTGTCGGGATAGCCGCCCCAATAATACCAGGGCCAGCCGAAGTGATCGCCGAACTCGACCTGCGTCAGGTAATCAGGCGCGAGGTCGGAGCCGAGCATGTCGCGCTCGTTGACGACCGTCCACAGGCCGCCCGACTTGGGATTGATCGCCATGCCGTTGGGGTTGCGCAGGCCGGCTGCGTAGATCCGCCAGTTCTTGTCCTTCGGCCAGACCTGCAGGATGTTGGCGCGGTATTTCTCGGCGTCCATGCCGTTCTCGGCGATGTTCGACGACGACCCGACGCCGACGTAAAGCGTCTTGCCGTCCGCGGCGGCAATGACGTTGCGCGCCCAGTGATTGCCGCCGGGGTTGAGCTTGATGACGAGCTCCGGCTTGGCGGTGATCTTGGTCGCGCCATCGGTGTACGGCACGCGGACGAGCGCGTCGGTGTTGCCGATATACAGCTGACCGTCGAGCAGCGTCATGCCGAACGGCGAATTGAGCCCAGTCATGAACACCGACTTCGTCTCTGCGACGCCGTCGCCGTTCGCGTCACGAAGCAGCGTGATGCGGTTGGCTGAGGGCACGCCGGCGCCGGCGCGGCCCATCAGCACCTTCATTACCCAGCCGGTGATCCCACCGCCCTCGCGTGGTGGCGAGTTCGTCTCGGCGACCAGCACGTCGCCGTTGGGGAGGCGGTACATCCAGCGCGGGTGGTCGAGCCCGGTTGCGAACGGCTGGACCTTGAGACCCGCGGCAGGCGTCGGCATCGCGCCGTTCTGCCAGCCGACGACCTTGGCGACCTTGACGGTCGGGATCGTCTGGATGCGGGGATCGGTGATCTTGGGCAGCTTGCCGGCAACCTGGTCGACCGACAGCTCCGCCGTATCGGGCCAAGCGAGATAGGTGACGCCCGCGGCGATCACCAGCAGGATCAGCCCGAGGACGATGAGGATGTGTTTGCGCATGGAGGGAAGTTAGAACGGAGGCAGGGCCGGGGCAATGGATCATGGGCAAAAGGCCCGTCGATCCATTGCGTAGGCTGCGTCAGTCGTCGTCCTCGACCGGAACCACTGGCGGATGCAGGCGCAACCGATTGATGCGGCGTTCGTCAGCGTCGGTGATCTCCAATTTCCACCCGCTGGGATGATCGACGCATTCGCCGATCTGCGGGACATGCCCTGCCAGAAGCGCGGCCAAACCACCCAGCGTGTCGATATCGCCATCGACCTCCGCGAGCCGTGAATCGATCAGTTCGGCGGCATCCTCGAGTTCGGCGCGCGCGTCCGCGTCCCAGGCGCCGCCTTCGATCGGCGTCATCAGCACTTGGGGCGCCTCGTCATGCTCGTCCTCGACCTCGCCGACGATCTCCTCGATCAGGTCCTCGAACGTGACCAAGCCTTCCGTCCCCGAATATTCGTCGAGCACAATCGTCAGGTGGACGTGCTTCTGGCGCATGTCCGCGAGGAGATCGAGCGCACCGCGCGACATCGGCGCGTAGAGGGGCTCGCGGATCAGCCCGGCGATCGACGTCGGATGCTCGACGCCGGTCGCCAGGATGTTGAAGACGTCCTTGATGTGGACCATGCCGATGATCGTATCGAGGTTGTCGCGGTAGACCGGCAGGCGGCTATGGCCCGCTTCGGCGAACAGCTTGACGAGATCGGCGAACGGCGTCTCCTCCTCGACCGCAATGATGTCCGCGCGCGGCACGCCGACATCGCCCGCGTCGCGCTCGCTGAAGTGGAGCAGGTTGCGGACCATCTGGCGCTCGAGTGGGGTCAGATCGCCCTTCGCATCGGGGGCGGGATCGCCCTCGTGCCGGTCGATCGCATCCTCGAGCTGGTCGCGGAGGGATTCGTCTTGAGCACCGAAGATCAGGCCCTTGAGCCCGCGCCAGATACTGTCGCTACTATCGCCGTTACCGGCATTGGGGCCATCGGCCATCGTGGTCGTCAGTCCTCTGTTATCAGATAGGGGTCGTGGAGGCCCAAAGCGGCGAGCGCGTCGCGTTCGATCTGCTCCATGCCCTCGGCCTCGTCGTCGTCGATATGGTCATAGCCTAGCAGATGCAGCGTCCCGTGCACCATCAGATGCATCGCATGATCCTCGACCGAGATACCGCGTTCGGCCGCTTCCGCGACGCAGACGCCGTGCGCGAGGATGATGTCGCCTAGGAGGACTTCGCCGTCGTCCGAATTCTGACTGACCGTGGCGAGCAGATCGGGCTGGACCATCGGGAAGGACAGGACGTTGGTCGGCTTGTCCTTCTGGCGGTATTGCTTGTTGAGCGTGTGGACCTCGTCGTCCGACGCAAGCCGGATCGAGATCTCGACCGTCGCGGCGCTGGTCAGGAGTTCGCCGTGCGGGGTCCGCTCGATCGCTGCCGTTGCCGCGCGCAGGGCGAGGGCGTCCCAATCCTGCTCAGGCCAGGGGGCGTCGGAAGAGAGCGCGATTTCGAGCATGCAGGTCCTTCAGGCGAGATCGGTCAGGGCGAAATCATTACCCTTGTAGAGAAGTTCCGCGCCATGGGTTTTCGCGCAGGCGTACGCGAAGCAATCGCCCATGTTCAGCTTCGCGGGGTGGCGGCCCTTGCCGTAGCGTACTGCCGCGACAATGGCTTCCCTTCCCTCGCTTTCGCCGATCGGCACGAGACGAAGTCCGGCTTCATACGCAAAGCTCGAAATGAGGTCGGCCGCCTGCTGGAGGCTGACGGTTTTCAACCGTGAGATGGCCTGCGCTGCCTCCCATGCGCCGACTGCGCAATAATAGCGGTCGACGTGCGACTCGATCACGTCGGCGAAGTCGTCCGCTTCCGGCTCGCCGTGAACGATTGCGACGATAGCGGATGCGTCGACGAGAATGGTCAATCGTCGTCCTCATCGTTCAACGAATCGTAGAAGGCCTTGTCGGCCTCAAGTCCTGTGGACTCGCCTAATAGATGCGCCTCGCGCCATGCGCGCAATCGTTCTCGCATGCTCAGCGAAGCAGCTTCCGGTGCCAGTTCCGCTTTGCGCTTACGCAGTAGATCACGAACGACCTCGGTCTTGGTCACACCCAGAAGCGTCGCAAGCTCGGTCGCGAGTTCGGCGGTTTCGTTGTCCTTGATGTAGAGAGACGCCATCGTCATCCTCCTGGGATATCCCGGATATACCCCGGGATATCCCACGCATCAACCATCGGTTCCTTCGTAGGCCTCGACGACGCGGCCGACGATCGGGTGGCGGACGACGTCGCCGACGGTGAAGCGGCACATCGAAATGCTCTCGACACCTTCCAGCCGCCGGACCGCATCCGCCAGGCCGGACGCCGCGACGCCGCCGGGAATGTCGACCTGCTTCGGATCGCCGCAGATCACCATGCGGCTGTTCTGGCCGAAGCGGGTGAGGAACATCTTCATCTGCGCAGGCGTGGTATTTTGCGCTTCGTCGAGGATGACGAAGGCATCCGCAAGCGTGCGGCCGCGCATGAAGGCGATCGGGGCGACCTCGATCTCGCCCGATGCGATGCGGCGTTCGACCTGTTCCGCGGGGAGGCAGTCGTAGAGCGCGTCGTACAAGGGGCGGAGGTAGGGATCGACCTTTTCTTTCATATCGCCGGGGAGGAAGCCGAGGCGTTCGCCGGCTTCGACCGCGGGTCGTGACAGGATCAGCCGCTGGACGCTGCCGTTGATAAGCTGCTGCACGGCCTGCGCGACTGCGACATAGGTCTTTCCGGTGCCTGCCGGCCCGAGCGCGAAGATCATGTCGTTGTTGGCAAGCTCGCGCATATAGTGCGCCTGCGCCGGCGTGCGGGGGACGATCGTTTTCTTACGTGTGCGGATCATGATCGGGGGCGCACCGCCGCCACCGGCATCGGCGCGGATGATGCCTTCGAGCACGGGTTCGTCCGCCATCGCTATCGACGCATCGACCAAGCCTGCGTCGACATCTTCGCCGCGCTGGATGCGGGCGTAGAGATCGTGGAGCACGTCGCGGGCCTTAGCGACCTGTTCGGCGGTGCCCTCCAAGCCGATCTTGTTCCCTCGTGCGGTGATGTAGACGCCGAGGCGATTTTCGAGCGCTACCAAGTTCTGGTCGTACTGGCCGAACAGCCGGACGAGCAATTGGGGCTTGTCGAACAGCAGTTCGACTCGGGCGCGGTCACCGGACTGGGCGGGAACGGGTTTACGGCTCATACGGTCCTTTCAGGGTGTCAAAGGTTACGCCTGGAAGCGTCGAACCGTAACCTTTGAAAGGAAGATGAGCACGCCAAGCGACGCGTTCAAGCCGCGCCGGGGCGCTGGCCGACAGATGATTCGAGTCGCGTGGGCGAAGCTGCATCGGGGGTGAGTGTGACAGGCGATCGGGGTGTAGGACAGCGAAATCGCGGGGGTGGTTTCGCGATCCGCGCGTATTGTTTTGAAGCCTCAGGGACGCCGTTGCGATCCTCCCCCGCAAGGGGGAGGTGTCGCCGCAGGTGACGGAGGGGGAGGACGCGCAACTGCGGTTATCGCGCCCTCCCCCTCCGTCAGGCAAGTGCCTGCCACCTCCCCCTGGCGGGGGAGGATCAGATCGGGGCTTAGGCTGCCTCGGCGACCCGTTCGATGCCGGTGAGCGAGTTCGGGCCAGCAGCGGCTAGCGTCACCTCCACCAGGTCACCGATAGCGTGGTTGCCGATCAGGTGGACCGATTGCAGCCAGGGGGACTTGCCGATCAGCTGGCCAGGGAGTTTGCCCGCGCGCTCGAGCAGGACCGAACAGGTGCGGCCGACGGTGGCGGCGTTGAAGGCGTGCTGGTCGCGGTTGAGCGCGGCCTGGAGGCGTTGGAGGCGCTCGTCCATGACCGATTCCGGGACCTGCTCGACGATCGAGGCGGCAGGCGTGCCGGGGCGGGGGCTGTATTTGAAGCTGTAAGCCTGCGCGTAGCCTACCGCGTCGACCAGGCTCAGCGTGTCCTCGAACTCGGCATCGGTCTCGCCGGGGAAGCCGACGATGAAGTCGCCCGAGAGTGCGATGTCGGGGCGGACTTCGCGGACGCGGTCGAGCAGGCGGAGGTAGGAGTCGCGGGTGTGGCTGCGGTTCATCGCCTTCAGCACGCGGTCGCTGCCGGCCTGCACGGGGAGGTGGAGGAACGGCATCAGGCTTTCGATGTCGCGGTGTGCGTCGATCAGGCCTTGCGTCATGTCGTTGGGGTGGCTGGTGGTGTAGCGAATGCGCGCGAGGCCTGGGATGCGGTCTAGGTCGCGGATCAGGTCGTGGAGGCCGCGCTCATCCTCGGACCACGCGTTGACGTTCTGGCCGAGCAGCGTGATCTCGCGCGCGCCGGCATCGACCAGCGCCTTCGCCTCGTCGACGATCGCCGCGAACGGGCGGCTGATTTCCGCGCCCCGCGTGTAGGGGACGACGCAGTAGGTGCAGAATTTGTCGCAGCCTTCCTGCACGGTGAGGAAGGCGGAAGGGGCGACCTTCCGCCGGGCGGGGAGCGCGCCGAACTTCGACAGCAGCGGCATGTCGGTGTCGAGTGAGGGCGTGCCGGCGGCTGCCTTCGCAACCAGATCAGGGAGGTTGTGATAGGCTTGCGGGCCGACGACGATGTCGACCTTGGCGCGGGTGAAGATCTCCTCGCCCTCGGCTTGCGCTACGCAGCCGGCGACGGCAATCATGGGGGTCTTGCCGGACTTGCGGCGCTGGTCCTTCCGGAGGCGGCCGATGTCCGAATAGACCTTTTCGGTGGCGCGTTCGCGGATGTGGCAGGTGTTGAGGACGACGACGTCGGCGTCGACCGCATCGGCTTGGGTGAGGCCTTGGGCGGCCATCAGTTCGGCCATGCGCTCGCCGTCGTAGACGTTCATCTGGCAGCCGAAGGATTTTACGTGGAAGGTTTTGGGGGGAGACATGCGGGGGCGTGTAGCGGATTTGTGGGGGTTGGGGGAGGGGGCGTTGCTGGTTGGTAGAGCGTGGAAGGGCGCTTGACGATTTGCATCTCCCCGGCGGAGGCCGGGGCCCAGTTGGGGGACGTCGCTAACTGAGCTCTGCGCTTCGTTACTGCGACCTTTCCAATTGGGCCCCGGCCTTCGCCGGGGTGGTGGCTGAGATTGGGGATAGGTGGGAGCCTCCCTCCCTTGTTCTTCCGCGAAGGCGGGAGACCAGTCTGGGCCCCCGCCTTCGCGGGGGAACAAGCTTTGTTCGGGTTACAGCGCTTCCATGCGGCGGCGGGCTTCGGCGGCTATGGCTTTTCGGTCGCCGTATTCTGAAGGGTCGAACGGTTCGGCGAAGTGGAGTGTTGCTACGAATGTGCCTCGCCGCTTCAGGACGCGGGCGGCGTGGTGTTGGCCGGGCTCGTCGCCGACCCAAGCGAGTTCGTCCGTGGCCAAGCCATAGTCTATGCGGACGGGTTGCACGCGGACGCCGGGTGGGGGCGGGTCCAGGGCCGCCAGCAGTGCGGCCTTGAAGGGGAGGAGGGTGGTGCCGTCTCCCGTCGTTCCCTCGGGGAAAAGGGTTACGGGCCAGTCAGCCGCCAACGCGTCGCGGATTTGGGCGATCTGGGCGGTTACTGCCATGCGGTCGGCGCGGCTTACGAAGATCGTGTGGTTGAGCGTGCAGAGCCAGCCGACCAGCGGGGCGCTGCGGAGTTCCGATTTCGCCACGAACGCGCTGCCCGTCGCGCCGGACAGGAGGAGGATGTCGATCCAGCTCAGATGGTTCGAAACGAAGACGACGTCGTGGCGAAGCGGCGTGCCGACGATGCGGTGGCGGGCGCCGACTATGCGCGCGACCAGCCCCAGGAATCGCGGTGGCCAAGGCGATTTGCGGCCGAGCAGCCGCCACATACCGTGCAATGGCAGCGCCAAGATCAGCGCGAGCAGCAGCGCAGCAAGTCGCGCGCCGAGGCGGATCGCGCCGATCGTTTCAGTCCTTGCGGGTGAGCGCGACGCCGTAGAGTTCCATGCGGTGGTCGACCAGACGGAAGCCCAGTTTCTCGGCGATCGCCTTCTGCAACTGCTCGAGTTCGGGATCGACGAATTCGATTACCTTGCCGCTCTCGACATCGATCAGGTGATCGTGATGTGCCTCGGGCGCAGGCTCGTAGCGCGCGCGGCCGTCGCCGAAATCGTGGCGGTCGAGGATACCGGCTTCCTCGAACAGCCGGACCGTGCGGTACACCGTCGCGATCGAAATGCCGGGGTCGATCTGCGACGCGCGCTCATAGACCTTCTCGACGTCGGGATGGTCGTCCGCCTCGGACAGTACGCGCGCGATGACGCGGCGCTGCTCGGTAATGCGCAGGCCCTTCTCGTTGCAGAGTGCTTCCAGATCGATTTTGCGCGGCATGTGTCGTTCCCTCGTTGAGTGCCATGTAGGGCCTCCGCGCTGTTGCGAAAAGGGATAGTGACTCGCAATAAGCCTTAGCTGTTGATATCTTTCGAATATGTATGTGCGTCATACGCGACGCCGGTCTTGCCGCGGTAGTAGGCGCGGCGCTCGCCGACCTTGGTGAAGCCGTGCGCGTCGTACATCTTCACCGCGTCGTTGCCGGCGCGGACCTCGAGATGGATCTTGGCGATGCTACCGACCGAGCAATCGGCGATCGCTGCGCGGATAAGGGCAGTACCGACGCCACGGCGGCGATAATCGGGCGCGACCGCGATCAGCAGGAGTTCGGCTTCGTCGGCGACCGACCGGGTCATCGTGAAACCGGCGGGGAAATCGTCGACGAACGCGATCGTGAGGTGGACGCCGGTCAGTGCGAGTACGCCGAGGCACTGGCTGCGCGTCCATGCCTCGCCGTAGCGCGGGTCGAACGCCTCGGTCATCAGCGCGTCGACGATCGCGAGATCGCGGGCGTCGCCGGTGCGGAGCGTGACGGTGCGCGTGGTGGCCTGGCGCGTGGCCATTATTTCGGCACCGACGGCTTGGCGTCGGGCGCGCGGCCGTAGATCGGGCTTGGCGTCAGTGCAGTCAGTTCTGAAGGGAGCAGGACCGCGGAGGCCGCATCCGGAAGCGCTTCGGTGAGATCCAAGCCGTCGTCGAGCGCGGCGAGCCAGCGGATGCCGTTGCCGACTGCGCGCCGTCCTGCCAGCGCGGCGAGCGCGGCGTCGGGCTTCAGCGATACCATGTCGGATCGCGGCGACAGATCGGCGGAGAACGCTTGCATGAAGACCTCGCCATGCCCGCCTTCCATGATCACCGCAATATCGTGGGTTGGTCGCGCGGCGAAACCGGCGGCGGCGATGAGCGGGAGCGAGGAAAAACCGGCGATGTCCGCGCCCCAGCCGAGTGCGAGGCCGCGCGCGGCGGCAATCCCGACGCGGACGCCGGTGAAGCTGCCGGGGCCGCAATCGACTATGATGCGGTCTGCTCGGCCACCTTCGGGCAACTCGGCGATCATCGGAATGAGGCGCTCGGCATGGCCGCGACCGACGACTTCGTGCGAGTGGGCGATGATCGCGCCCTCTTCGATGAGCGCGACCGAGCAGGCGGTGGTGGATGTTTCGATGACTAAGGTGCGCATTACTTCTTACCCTCTCCCCTCAGGGGAGAGGGAGGGGTGAGGGGCGCCGCGAGCGCTGTCCTTCCCAACTACCCCTCACCCCGACCCTCTCCCCGCAGGGGAGAGGGAGCAGGTCCCGCCTCAAGCGATGCTGTTGAATTTCGCGAAGTCGGGGCGCGGCGAGCGGGCGTAGATCGTCGCGGGATCGCCGTGGCCGAGCGTCGAGATGAAGTTGGTGCGCACCGCGGGCGTATCGTGGAAGAACGCCGCATCGACCTTGCCCGCGTCGAAGCCCGACATCGGCCCGGTATCGAGCCCGAGCATCCGCGCGGCGATGATGAAATACGCCCCCTGCAACGTCGAGTTGCGGAACGCTGACGCCTCGCGCAGTTCGGCGTTGCCGTCGAACCACGACTTCGCATCGGCGTGCGGGAACAACTCGGGCAGGTGTTCGTGAAAATTGGTGTCCATGCCGATGATCACCGAGACGGGCGCCTTGAGGATCTTCGGCTGGTTCTGCGCGCTGCATGCATCGGCAAGCTTCTGCTTGGCCTCGTCGCTGACGACCCAGATCAAGCGCGCGGGGAGCTGGTTGGCCGATGTCGGGCCCCACTTCATCAGGTCCCAGATCGCGTGCAGTTCGGATTCGGCGACCGGCTGATCGGTGTAGCCGTTATAGCTGCGGGCGTCGCGGAAGACGGCGTCGAGAATAGTGTCGTCGAGTTTATGACGCATCAGACCGCTCTCACTTCGGTGACTTCGGGGACGTAGTATTTCAGCAGCTGCTCGATGCCGTTCTTGAGCGTCGCGCTCGACGACGGGCAGCCGGCGCAGGCGCCCTGGAGCTGGAGAAACACTTTGCCCTTGTCGAAGCCGCGATAGACGATGTCGCCGCCGTCGTTCGCCACCGCCGGGCGCACGCGCGTATCGATCAACTCGCGGATCTGCGCGACGATGTCGGCATCGGCCGGGTCATCCGACAGCGCAGGCTCGTCGGACGGCACCGAGAAGCCGGCGCGCGCGGGCTTGAATAGCGGCATCGCGGCGGAGAAATGATCGAGCAGGATCGCCAGCACGTCTGGCTTGAGGTCCGACCAGGCGGTGCCTGGCGCGGCGGTGACCGAGACGAAATCGCGGCCAAAGAACACGCCGGTGACGTCGCCGAGCCCGAAGATCGCGTCGGCGAGCGAACTTACTTCCGCTTCTTCAGGCGTGGCGAAGTCGCGCGTGCCGGCTTCCATGACGGTGCGTCCCGGGAGGAACTTCAGCGTCGACGGGTTGGGAGTGGATTCCGTTTCGATTAGCATGAAGGGCATGTGGCCCGAAGGGGGCGGGGGATCAAGCGCGGAACGGGAAACGGTTTCTTTCGGGGGGTGAGGGGCATTCCGGCTAACGCGTTCGCGCCGGCACTGCGCTCTGGCTGTCCGGCAACGCGAAACGTGTAAATTGCGTCAGGGGGCTTACGCTGCGAGCGGCAGCGGTGGACCTGACTGCTTGGTCCGTAGCTTGTCGGCCCAGCGGGCGAGCACGGCATCGTTGGCAGCGATCCAGTCCTCGGCCAGCGTGGTGAGAGCGGCGAGATACGCGGCACTCGAATTGTCCAGTCCGCCATCACCAGAGGGCAACGCGAAATCGGCGCGGTCATATGCGGCGATGTCCAGCCGTCGGGCCTGATAGGAGATCGTGCTGGAACCGGCCTGCATCAGGATCGAGAAGATCGGCACGCCCCGGAACGGGTTCACCCAGCCGAGGAACGACCAGTTCCGCGCAGAGGGATAGGGTCGATCGGACCGGCCCGTACCCAGCGACAGGATCTCGATGTCGCCGAGATGCCAGCCGAGCTTACGCCCCTCGATGATCGCCGCGATCGTCGGATCATTGGCGAACACGCCGCCATCGACCATCAGCAGATCCGGTTCCAATTTGGTGGGATCTTCGATCGCGGCCGGCTTGAAGAACGTCGGGGCCGCCGATGTCGCGCGTGCGGCGATATGCAGCGGGAAAACCCGCTCGGGGATGCCCAGCTTACAGTTATAGTCGGGGCCGCCGGCCATGAACACCGCCTTGCGCGCCAGCAAATCATACGCCGGAATGACGATGTTCGTCAGCGCGTCGCGCGTTGTCACGCGTGTGCCGATCCGCGCCGCCAGGATCCGTTCGAGCGGCCGGGCGCTATAGGGCCAGCCCGGTACGCGAAGGGGTATGCCGAAGATGTGCGGGAATATCCGCTTGCTCTCGTTGCGGTACAGATCCACGAGGTCGCTTGCCGAGCAGGCGGCCCGTTTCGGATCCGCTTCGCTGGGTGCGGTGAGGCCGGCGGCGATGATTCCACCGGTCGAGGTGCCGGCGATCAGATCGAAACAATCGTGCAGTGGCCGGCCGATCCGGCGCTCCAGCTCGGCGAGGATCAGCGCGGGGATCAGTCCGCGCGTCCCGCCGCCATCGATCGTCAGGATGAATCTCGGTTTCGTACGATCACTGTCCACGGCGCCTTCTCCCACTGCTGGGCCGAGCGTATCAGTAGGCGACCACAACGACGTCCGGAAATCGGTCCGGATCGGTGCAACCTCTCACGTGGGATCGCTCAGACGTCGAGTTGCTTCACTGCCGCGTTCCAGCTGCCGATGTTGCGGACCGCGTCCTGGACGAACGCAGAGCGGCGGACGACGCCGAGGAACAGGTCGGCGATCCACTTGCCGGGGTTGCGCAGGGGGCGCTCGAACTGGATCAGCAGCACGACGCGGGTACCGGTCGTGTCGTTCCAGACCTCGTGTTGATAGGTGTCGTCGAACACGAGCGTCTCGCCTTCCGCCCAGCGGACGGTGCGGTCGTGGACGCGCATCCGGACGTCGCCGTCGCGCGGGACGATCAGGCCGAGGTGGCAGGTGATGAGGCCCTTGGTCACGCCGCGATGCTCCGGGATATGCGTGCCGGGCGCGAGGATCGAGAAGAACGCGCTGTTGAGGCCGGGGATGCGCGCGACCGCCGCTGCAGTGTGCGGGCAGCGCGCGAGGCTTTCCTCGATTGGGTAGCCATAGCCGTAGAGGAAGAACGAGCGCCATTTGTCGATCTCGGCGATCGAGCGGTGGTCGGGCGAGATCGTCGCGAGGCTGGGCGAGGCCTCGCCTTGCAGCGCGACGCGGACCGCTTCGTCGCGGATCGCGGTCCAGTTCTCGCGCAGGCCTGCGGTCCAGGCGAAGTCGCGGACGTCGAGCACCGGATCGTTGGCGACCAGCGAGGACGAGGCGATCATGCGGTCGAACACGCCGCGTAGGTGCTTGCCGACGCGGATGATCAGCGGGCGGTTGGCCTCGGCGACCATCGGCGCACCGGGTTTGGGCGCGCCGGATATGATTTTCAGATCGGGCACGCGGGTGCTGCGGCGCACTGCCGGTTCGCCCGAATCCCGCCACAATGAACACTGCCCCAGTTCGCGCCCCAGTTCGGCTTCGACCGTCATCTCTACCCTGCATCCAGGCGCGCGGTGGCGCCGATCCCCTTGTTCGGACACGATATACCGGCAGTGTTGGACGAAATGATGGCATCACTCGCCCGGTGCGCAGGCAGGGCACTGGCGAGCGACGCCCGCGACCGCTACAGGTGAACCATGGTGTCCTTTTCGCGCTTGTACCGCGCTCCCGTCCTCATCCCCGTCATCCTCGGCCTCGCCATTCCGGCGAGCGGCCAGATGGCGACGCAGCAGGCCGTATCTACCCCTGCAAAGGAAGCGCCGACGCTTCCCGAGCTACCGGGAATCGATACGACCGCGTGGCTCTACAAGGGCAGCGATCTCACGCGGGATCCGGAGTGGAAGTTCGGCACGTTGCCCAACGGCATGCGGTTCGCGGTGCGCAAGAACGGCGTGCCACCGGGCCAGGTGTCGGTGCGCGTGCGGATCGACGCGGGCTCGCTGAACGAGACCGACAGCGAACGCGGGTTCGCGCATTTCATCGAGCATCTGTCGTTCCGCGGTTCCGAATACGTGCCGGACGGTGAGGCCAAGCGCGTGTGGCAGCGGTTCGGGGCGACATTCGGGTCGGATACGAATGCGCAGACGACGCCAACCTCGACCACGTTCAAGCTCGATCTTCCGTCGGCGACCGAGTCCGGCCTCGACGAGAGCCTGAAGATCATGTCGGGGATGATGGAGAAGCCGGTCATTACCGACGCTTCCGTCACCGCCGAGCGGCCGGTCGTGCTAGCCGAACAGCGCGAGCAGCCGGGGCCACAGGTGCGGTTCGGCGATGCGATCCGCGCGACGTTCTTCGCAGGGCAGCCGCTCGCGGATCGCTCGCCGATCGGCAACATCAAGACGCTGGAGGCCGCCACTGGTGCTACGGTGAAGGCCTTCCACGATCGCTGGTATCGGCCGGAGAACACCGTCGTCATCATCTCGGGCGACATGGATCCGGCGCTGTTCGGGCGGTTGATCGTCAAGAATTTCGCGGACTGGAAGGGGATCGGCCCGGTCGTGCCCGCGCCCAGCTTCGGCAAGCCCGATCCGAAGGCGCCGGTCTCCGCGACGATTGCCGAGCCTGCGATTCCGGCGGTGGTGACGCTCGGCGTGGTGCGGCCTTGGGAGTATAAGGACGACACCGCGATCATGAACCAGAAGCGGCTGGTCGATGTGCTCGCGACGCGGCTGATCAGTCGGCGGCTGGAGACGCGGGCGCGCGCGGGCGGGAGTTTCCTGCAGGCAGGCGTGTCGATCGACGACGTCTCGCGCTCGGCGAACCTGACCAGCGTCAACATCGTGCCGATCGGGACCGACTGGGAAGCGGCGTTGAAGGACGTCCGCGCGGTGATCGCCGACGCGCAGACCAACGCGCCGAGCCAGGCCGAAGTCGACCGCGAATATGCCGATTTCGACACGATCATGCGGACCAGCGTCGAGACGGCGAAGGTCGAGGCCGGGTCGAAGCAGGCGGACGACATGGTCGGCGCGCTCGACATCCGCGAGACGGTGGCTGGGCCGGAGACGTCGTACAAGATTTTGCAGGACGCCAAGGCGAAGGGCATGTTCACGCCCGCCACGCTGCTCGCGTCGAGCAAGGCGATCTTCGAGGGGACCGCGACCCGGGCGCTAGTGAATACGCAGACGCCGGATGCGGGGGCTGCGGCGAAGCTGGCGACTGCGTTGAAGGCTGACGTATCGGGCTTGGCCGGCAAGCGCCGCGCGCAGGCCGCGGTCGATTTCTCGAAGCTGGCGTCGCTCGGCAAGCCGGGCGCCGTCGCGAGCCGCGAGAAGATCGCCGCGTTCGACATGGAGCAGGTGAACTTCGCTAACGGCACGCGCGTGCTGCTCTTCCCGAACGCGGGCGAGACAGGGCGTGTGTATGTGCGCGTGCGGTTCGGTGGCGGCTATACTGCGATCCCGTCGAACCGGCCGACGCCGGCGTGGGCGGGTGATCTCGCTCTGGTGGCGGGTGGTATCGGCAAGCTCGACCAGGGCGATCTCGACCAGCTGACCGCGGGGCGTCGGATCGGGCTCGACTTCGGGATCGACGACGATGCGTTCACGCTGAGCGCGATCACATCGCCGGCGGATTATGCGGATCAGTTGCGGCTCATGGCCGCCAAGCTCGCGTTCCCGGCTTGGGATCCGGCGCCGGTGGCGCGCGCTCGTGTGGCGGCGCTGGCGGGGTTCGCCGGGTATGATTCATCGCCCGACGGCGTGTTGTCGCGCGATCTCGAAGGTCTGCTGCGGGCAGGCGATCCGCGTTGGGGGACGCCGTCGAAGCCTACTGTCGAGGCGCTGAGTGCGAAGGACTTCCGCGCGTTCTGGGAGCCGATCCTGAAGACCGGACCGATCGAGGTCTCGATCTTCGGCGACGTGAAGACCGAGGACGCGATCGCAGCGGTGGCGAAGTCGTTCGGGGCGATGAAGCCGCGGACGGCGGTGTCGACGGTCGGAGCGCCGGTCGGCTTCCCCGCGCACAACGCGACGCCGGTGATGCGCGCGCATACCGGCCCCGAGAATCAGGCGGCAGCGGTGATCGCGTGGCCGACCGGCGGAGGGATCGACAACATCGTCGAGGCGCGGCGTCTCGACGTGCTGGCGCAGGTGTTCAGCGACCGCCTGTTCGAGCGGCTCCGGCAGGCGGCGGGTGCGAGCTACAGCCCCAACGTGTCGAGCCAGTGGCCGGTGGGCATGAACACCGGTGGGCGGATGGTCGCGATCGGGCAGGTCGCGCCGGACAAGGTGTCGTTCTTCTTCCAGATCGCGCGGCAGATCGCGGCGGAACTGGTGTCGACGCCGATCGCGGCGGACGAGCTGGACCGGATCAAGAAGCCGATGGGGCAGTATATCCTGCGCGCGTCGACCGGGAACCAGTTCTGGTTGCAGCAGCTCGGCGGCGCGACGTTCGATCCGCGGCGGATCGCGGCGACGCAGCGGATCGCTTCGGATCTGGTGGCCACCACGCCGGTGGAGTTGCAGGCGACGGCGGCGAAGTATCTGCGGCCGGAGAAGGATTGGACGATGGCCGTGGTGCCGGCTGCGAGTTCGGCGAAGAAGTAGCCGGACCTTCCTTCTGCTCCCCTCCCTGAAAGGGAGGGGGCGGGGGTGGGTTGCCGTCCGTAACACGATCGGCCAGCCTGTCGCGTATGGCCCGCGTCGTACCTTTGATGACTATCCGCGCTCGCTCGTTGCGGACGCATGCGACGGAGACCGAGCGTCTGATTTGGCACAGGCTGAGCGGTGTCCGCCCCCGCTTCACGCGGCAGTTCGTGGTCGGGCACTGCATCATCGATCTCGCCTGTCGCAGTGTGAAGCTGGCAATCGAGTTCGATGGAAGCCAGCATATTGGCTCGCAGTCAGATATCGAGCGAACTGCTTTCCTTGAAGGACTCGGGTGGCGCGTGATCCGGTTCTGGAATTCTGACGTTCTATAAACCCGGATGGCGTCGCCGAGGTGATCTTGGCGAAGGTCGGTGGGACTCACGGGCCTACCCACCCCCGACCCCTCCCTTTCAGGGAGGGGAGCAGATAGGCAGCCGGGCGCTCAGCTTTTGTACAGCGCGTCCAGTCTCTCGCCGTAGGCCTGTTTCAGGACGTGGCGGCGGATCTTCAAACTCGGCGTCAGTTGCTCGTTCTCGATCGTGAACGGACCATCCGCAAGCACGAACCGCCGCACCCGCTCCGTGACCGTCAGGTCCTTGTTCACACGTTCGACCGCATGGCCGATCGCCGTGCGGAACTCGCTGTTCTCCGCCAGCCGGGTGAAGCTGCACGCGTCGCCGTTCTTTGCGCACCATTCCTGCGTCCACTCCGGATCGGGCACGATCAGCGCCACCATATACGGCCGCTTGTCGCCGGCAATCATCGCCTGCGCGATCTCGGGCTGGAGCGTCAGCATCCCCTCGACCTTTTGCGGGGCGACATTCTCGCCCTTGTCGTTGATGATCAGGTCCTTCTTGCGATCGGTGATGCGGATCCGGCCGCGGTCGTCGATCTCGCCGATGTCGCCGGTGTGGAGCCAGCCGTCCTTCAGCACCTTGGCCGTCTCTGCGTCGTTGCGCCAATAGCCGTGCATGACGAGTTCGCCGCGGACTAGGATCTCGCCATCCTCCGCGATGCGGACCTCGGTGTCGTTGAGCGCGGGGCCGACCGAGTCCATCCGGACGCCGGCCTTGGGGCGGTTGCACGAGATGACGGGAGCGGCCTCGGTCTGGCCATAGCCTTGCAGGAAGGTGAGGCCGAGTGCTTCGAAGAACAGGCCGACCTCGGGATTGAGCGGAGCGCCACCCGAGATCATCGCCTTCAAGCGGCCACCGAACTTCTTCGATATCTTGGGCTTGAAGAGCGTGGCGACGGCCGCCTGCATCGGGCGGTCGATCAGGCGGAGGCGGCCGGCATAGCGTTTGCCGCCGATGTCGAGGGCTTGGCGCAGGAGATACGCCGAGGCGCCGCCCTGTTTCTCGATGGTCTTCGAGATGCGCGTGCGGAGGACCTCGAACAGGCGCGGGACGACGAACATGATCGTCGGGCGCGTTTCCTCGATGTTCGCGGCGAGCTTTTCGAGGCCTTCCGCGTAGTAGATTTGGCCGCCGAGCGAGATCGGGAAATGCTGGCCGCCGGTGTGTTCATAAGCGTGGCTCAAGGGCAGGAACGAGAGGAAGACCTCGTCGTCCCAGCCGAAATCCTCCGAGATGACGGACGCGCAGCCGGCGCAATTGTGGAGGATCGCGCCGTGGTGCTGCATCACGCCGCGTGGCGCGCCGCCGGTGCCCGAGGTGTAGATGATGCAGGCGAGGTCCTCGCGTTCGAAGTCGGCGCGCGCAGCGGCGGTCTCGGGCGCGGTCTGGTGCGCGGCGATCAGCGCGTGCCAGTTGTGGAAGTCGATTCCGGCGGGGACCTTCATGTCCTCGAACCCGATCACCGTCTGCGCCTGGTTCGAGCGGATGACCGCGGGGAGCAGCGTCTTTGCCAGCTTGGCGGTCGAGACGATGATCGCACACGCGCCGGCGTTCTCGATGATGTGGAGGTGATCGCGTTCGGTGTTGGTGACGTAGGTCGGTACCGTCACGCAGCCGGCCGCCATGATCGCGAGGTCGCTGAGGCACCATTCCGGCCGGTTCTCGGCGACGAGCATGACGCGGTCGCCGCGCTTCAGGCCGATTGCGGTGAGTGCGGTGGCGAGGCTCGCGACCTGGCGCGCCGCCTCGGCCCAGCTTGTCGCGACCCACGTGCCGCTCGTCTTGGTCCAAAGGAACGGCGTGTCGCCTTTTTCGGCGGCGCGCGCGAAGAACATCGTGACGAGGTTCGGGAAGCGTTCGAGCTGGCGGGCCATTGTCTCTCCTGAACTGCTCTGCGAGCTTGCCTTGGCGGGGGTGCTCGATCTTTGGGGTGGTATAGCCCGGTGGGGTGTCACGCTCCAACCTTGTTTCCCCGCGAAGGCGGGGACCCAGACTGGGCTCCCGCCTTCGCGGGAGAACAAGGGGGCAGAACGCGGCTTATTCCGGTGCGCGTTGGAGAGCGCCGACGCGCTGGATCTTGGTGACGGTACCGTCCTCCGCGATCGCGACACCCTCGCTACGGGGGTCTGCCGCGCCGACCCATTTGTCCCCTACGCGTTCGATCGCGTTCGCCTTCAGGCCCAGTGCTGCGACCTGTACGGTCTCGCCTAGCGCCTGCAACGCGGGGACCATCGCCTCGCGCTCGGTGCCCTTTTCCGCCGCGGCAACGTGGCCCGGCGCGTACAGCAGCCCGAGTGCGATCGAGTCCTGGGCGGACAGTTTCCAGTCGACCACGCCGATGATCGCCTTGGCGACCTGCGCGATGATCGTCGAGCCGCCTGCTGCCCCGACTGCGAGGCGGACCTTTCCGTCGGGGCCGTAGACGATCGTCGGGCTCATCGAACTGCGTGGGCGCTTGCCACCCTCGACGCGGTTGGCGACGAGGGCGCCGTCCTTGACGGGGACGATGTCGAAGTCGGTGAGCTGGTTGTTGAGGACCGTACCGTCGACGGTGATGCCGGAGCCGAAATAGCCCTCGACGGTGGTGGTCACTTCGACGACGTTGCCAAGCGCGTCGACGGTGGCGATGTCGGTAGTGCCGGGGACCTCGCTGACCGGGGCTCGGGTGCGTGCGGGGGCTCCGGGAGGCGACCCGGCGATGACGGTCGCCATCGTCTTCGTAGGGGAGATCAGTGCGGAGCGCGACGCGAGATACTTCGTGTCGAGCATGCCCTGCACCGGCACGCGGACGAAGTCGGGATCTCCGACGTACAGGTCGCGGTCGGCATAGGCGAGGCGCGAGGATTCGGCGAACAGGTGCCAGGCCTGCGCGCTGTCCTTGCCGAGCTTGGCCATGTCGAAGCGTTCGAGCTGCTTCAGGATCATCAGCACGGTGATGCCGCCAGACGAGGGCGGGCCCATCCCGCAGACGCGGTAGACGCGGTATTTGACGCAGACCGGCGGGCGCGACTTGGCGTCGTAGCTGGCGAGGTCGCCTAGCGTCATCTTCGACGGATTGCGCGCGGCGGTGTTGACCGCGGTGACGATCTTCTGCGCCTGCGGGCCGACGTAGAAGCTGTCGGGGCCCTGGGTGGCGATGCGCTGGAGGAGGGCGGCTTGCTGGGGGTTCTTGATGACCGCGCCGATCGCGACCGGCGAGCCGTCGGGGGCTGAGAACAGCTTGCGCGTCTCTGGGGTGATGTGGTCGCCATAGGCGGTCATGCCGTTGACGAGGCGGGGGGAGGCCTTGAAGCCGTTGGTCGCGAGCCGGATCGCGGGGGCGAACAGTTGCGACCAGGGGAGCTTGCCCGACGCGCGGTGCGCGAGCGCCATGCCGCGGAGCGCGCCAGGGATGCCGACGCTGCGACCGCCGGGGACCGCGTCGCTGTGGCTGAGCGGCGTGCCGTCGGGCGCGTAGAACCAGCGTGCGTCGGCGGCGGCGGGGGCCTCTTCGCGCGCGTCGATCGTGCTGAGCGCGCCGCCGGCCGCGTGGGAGATCCAGAAGCTGCCGCCGCCGATGCCGGAGCTTTGCGGCTCGACGACGTTGAGCGCCAGCATCGTCGCGATCGCGGCGTCGGTGGCGCTGCCGCCGGCGCGGAGGATCTCGACGCCGGCGGCGGCTGCGCGCGGGTCTGCGGCGCTGACCATGCCTTGGTCTTTTGCTGGGGTGGGGACGGCTTGGCGCGCCTCTGCGGTGGCGACGGGGACGAGGAGGGCGAGCGCGAGGAGGGAGGTCTTCATCGAGCGCGAGCCTAGCGTGGTTCGAATACTAGGCAACCCGTCTCGCAACCTTGCGATCCTCCCCCGATAGGGGGAGGTGGCGCCGAAGGCGACGGAGGGGGAGGACACGGAGCAGGGGTTTCCCTTTCCGCCCCCTCCGTCTGGCAAGAGCCAGCCACCTTCCCCTGGCGGGGGAGGATCGTTAGGCGTCGACCCCTACCGCGTCGGCGACTGTGGCGAAGCCGTCTCGCTGCAAAAGCGCGTCCAGTTCGCGGAGGATGCGGGCGGGGAGGCCGGGGCCTTCGTACACCAGCGCGGTATAGAGCTGGACGAGGCTCGCGCCGGCGCGGAGGCGGGCATAGGCTTCGGCGCCGCTGTCCACGCCGCCGACCGAGATCAGGGGGATCGCTGCGCCGGTCGCCTTGCGGAAATCCGACAAGCGTCGGCGGGCTAGCGGGACGAGCGGCGCGCCGGAGAGGCCGCCGGTTTCCTGGGCATTGGCCGAGCGCAGGCCGGGGCGGGAGATCGTCGTGTTGTTGACGATCAGCGCGTCGATGCGGTTGTCGAGTGCGGCGCGGGCGATGTCGTCTATGTCGGCGGGCTCGAGGTCGGGGGCGACCTTCAGGAAGATCGGCGTCGTGCCCTTAGCGGCGGTGCATGCGGCTAGGAGATCGCGCAGGGCTGCACCGTGCTGGAGATCGCGGAGGCCGGGGGTGTTGGGGGAGCTGATGTTTATGGTGATGTAGTCGGCGTGGGGGGCGGCTCGGGTTACGCCGTGGACGTAGTCGGCGGCGCGATCGCTCGCGTCCTTGTTCGCGCCGACGTTGATGCCCAAAACGCCTTCACCGCCCGGCCCCTTGTTCACCCGCGAAGGCGGGTGCCCAGACTGGGCACCCGCCTTCGCGGGTGAACATACTCGGGAGAGGGCCGGGTCCAAGCCGCCGTTGTTGAAGCCGAGGCGGTTGATGACTGCACGGTCTTCGGGGAGGCGGAAGATGCGGGGCTTGGGGTTGCCGGGCTGCGCGAGCGGCGTGAGCGTGCCGATCTCGACGCTGCCGAAGCCCAAGCCGAAGAAGCCGTCGATCGCGCGGCCGTCCTTGTCGACCCCTGCCGCCAAGCCGACCGGGTTGGGGAAGGCGATCCCCGCCACGGTCGTCGCGAGCCGCGGTACGCTGGGGGCGAGTGGCGTGCCGGCCTTCCCCCATGCGCCGAGCGCGGCGATGGTGAGGGTATGCGCGCGCTCGGCGTCGAGACGGAAGAGGATCGGGTGGTAGAAGGCCATGCGCGTCGTCCTTGCTCCTTCCACCTGTCGGGAAGGGTCATTCTTGCTCCCCTGCCCGGAAGGGAGGGGCTGGGGGTGGGTTGGTCCGTTGGCTCGTGCTCCCTGACGTCAGCAGCCGACCCACCCCCGACCCCTCCCTTCCAGGGAGGGGGGAAGTCAAGCTTTCGGGTCATCCACGACACACAAAACCAGCGCTCAGTTGCGAGTCGTTAGCACCCCTCGGCGGGTTGACGATGCACTGCACAAAGCCCATTTGACCAATCGGATCATATCGGTCCGATTGGACTCCAAAGCCACCATGCGTCTTTCCAGCCTAGCCGACTATGCGGTCGTGATGATGAGCGCCGCGGCGCGTCATTGCGGCGGTATCGCGCGGCTGAACGCGACGCTGCTGGCGGAAGAGACCGGCGTGCCGCTTCCTACCGTGCAGAAGCTGGTGAGCCGGCTGTCCGCGGCCGGGTTGATCGAGAGCACGCGCGGCACCGGTGGCGGCTTTCGCCTGTCGCGCCCTCCCGCGATGATCTCGCTCGCCGACATCATCGAGGCGGTCGAAGGGCCGATCGCGCTGACGTCGTGCGTCGATGGTGCATCGCAGGATTGCTGTGTTGAGCAGACGTGCAAAGTGAAGCCGCACTGGAACGCCGTCAACGGCGCGGTCCGCGGTGCGCTTGCCGGCGTGTCGCTCGCCAGCCTCTCGCAAACCCCGGTTTTACAGGTGCCCGCATGAAGAACACATCGCGCGCAGCGCTTCACCTTTTCCTCCGCGTCTCCGCGTCTCCGCGTGAATCAGTTTTGTTCACGCGGAGACGCGGAGACGCGGAGATTTTAGAGAGCCGCTTTGCGGCCGAGGACAGATAATGGCTACCCGGAACGCTGAGGCTTACGCCGCCGCGAACAAGACGTACGAGTGGGGTTTCTCCTCGGACATCGAACAGGAATTCGCGCCGAAGGGTCTGTCGGAAGACACGGTGCGCTTCATTTCCGCCAAGAAGGGCGAGCCGCAGTGGATGCTCGATTGGCGGCTGAAGGCGTTCGCGTTGTGGCAGACGATGGAGGCGCCCGACTGGTCGAAGCTCAACGTGCCGCCGATCGATTACCAGGACGCGTATTATTACGCGGAGCCCAAGGCGAAGCCGAAGCTCGGGTCGCTCGACGAGGTCGATCCGGAAATCCTGCGCGTCTACGAGAAGCTCGGCATTCCGATCGGCGAGCAGAAGATGCTGGCGGGCGTGGTCGAGGATCCGCTGAACGAGGACGGCACGCCCAAGCGTCGCGTCGCGGTGGATGCGGTGTTCGACAGCGTCTCGGTCGCGACCACGTTCCGCAAGGAGCTGGAGGCCGCGGGCGTGATCTTCCGCTCGATCTCCGAGGCGATCAAGGAGTATCCCGAGCTCGTCCGCAAGTGGCTCGGTAAGGTCGTGCCGCAGCGCGATAACTATTTCGCGACGCTGAACTCGGCGGTCTTCTCCGACGGCACGTTCGTCTACATCCCGGAGGGCGTGCGCTGCCCGATGGAGCTGTCGACGTACTTCCGCATCAACGCGGAGAATACCGGGCAGTTCGAACGAACGCTGATCGTCGCGGACAAGGGGTCGTACGTCTCGTATCTCGAGGGCTGCACCGCGCCAATGCGCGACGAGAACCAGCTGCATGCCGCGGTGGTCGAACTGGTCGTGCTCGACGATGCCGAGATCAAATACTCGACCGTGCAGAACTGGTATCCGGGCGACGAGAACGGTGTCGGCGGGATCTACAATTTCGTCACCAAGCGTGCGCTCTGCCAGGGCAAGAACTCGAAGGTCAGCTGGACCCAGGTCGAGACCGGCAGCGCGATCACGTGGAAATACCCCTCGTGCGTGCTGCTTGGCGATGGCTCGGTCGGCGAGTTCTATTCGGTGGCGGTGACGAACAACCGCCAGCAGGCCGATACCGGCACGAAGATGATCCACCTCGGCAAGAACACGCGATCGACGATCGTGTCGAAGGGGATTTCGGCGGGGCGTTCGGACAACACCTATCGCGGGCTGGTGCGCGTCGCGCCGACCGCGGAGGGTGTGCGGAATTTCACGCAGTGCGACAGCCTGCTGCTGGGCGACCAGTGCGGCGCGCATACCGTGCCGTATATCGAGGTCCGCAATCCGTCCGCGCAGATCGAGCACGAGGCGACGACGTCGAAGATCTCCGAGGACCAGCTGTTCTACGCGATGTCGCGCGGGCTGGACCAGGAGGCGGCGGTGGCGCTGATCGTCAATGGCTTTGCGCGGGAGGTTCTGCAGCAATTGCCGATGGAGTTCGCGGTGGAAGCGCAGAAGCTGCTGGGGATTTCGTTGGAAGGCTCCGTGGGGTGACCCTTTCCTCCCGTCATTCCCACCTTCGCAGGAATGACGGGATGGGGTTGGGGCAGTCGGCGCCGCGCATTTTAGAGATTTGGAATTGGGCTACATTCGATGCTGAAAATTGAAAACCTCCACGCCGAGATCGACGGCAAGGAAATCCTCAAGGGCCTATCCCTCACCGTGAACGCGGGCGAGGTGCACGCGATCATGGGGCCGAACGGCGCGGGCAAGTCGACGCTGGGCTATGTGCTCGGCGGGCGGCCCGGCTATGAGGTCACCGCCGGCTCGGTGACGTTCGACGGCGTCGACCTGCTGGAGCTGGAGGCGCATGAGCGCGCTGCGGCGGGCGTGTTCCTCGGCTTCCAGTATCCGGTCGAGATCCCCGGCGTGTCGAACGTCCAGTTCCTGCGCGAGGCACTCAACGCCCAGCGTGCGACGCGGGACGAGAAGCCCTTGTCGGGCGGCGAGTTTCTGAAGCTCGCGCGTGGGCAGGCGGATCTGCTCGGCATGGATTACGACATGCTCAAGCGGCCGGTGAACGTCGGCTTTTCGGGTGGCGAGAAGAAGCGCAACGAGATGGTCCAGATGGGCATCGTCAACCCGAAGTTCGCGATCCTCGACGAGACCGATTCGGGGCTGGACATCGATGCGCTGCGCGTCGTCGGCGACGGCATCAACCGCATCATGCGCGCGCCCGACAAGGCGGTGCTGCTGATCACGCACTACCAGCGGTTGCTGGATTATGTGGAGCCGGACTTCGTCCATGTGCTGGCGGACGGCAAGATCGTCCGCTCGGGCGGCAAGGATCTCGCCAAGCAGCTCGAGAGCGAAGGCTATGTGGGGATCGCCGCGTGACGATGCTGCTCGACCTTCCCTCGACGCGAGAGGAATCGTGGCGCTGGGGTGATCCGGCGGCGATCGCGGCGGCGGCTGGACTGCCGCGCGGCGCCGCGCTGGACGCCGATGCGTGGTTTATGGACCTGCCGGGTGCGCGTGCGCTGTTCGTCGATGGCGTGCTGGATCAGAGTCGGAGCGATCTGCGCCATGTCACAATGACGGCGATCAATGGCGGCGAGCATGCGCTTGGTCGTCGCACCACGGGTAGCGGTTGGTCGATACGAGTCGAGGCGAACGCCGGCGTTGAGCTTCTCCAGATCGTCCACATCGCGACCGGTGGTGAGAACCAGCTTCCGGCGGAGATCGTGCTGGCCGATGGCGCGAGCGCTTCGGTGGTCGAGACGTATGTCGGGGCTGGCTGGTCGAACCGGTCGACGCGGATGATGCTTGGCAAGGGTGCGAAGCTGACGCGCGCGGTGCGGCTGCTTCAGGCGAACGGCTTCGTGTCGTTGCGCGACGAGGTCGAGATCGGCGCGGAGGCGAGCTTGATCGTGACGGTGCTTGGCGCGGGCGATGCCGGGACGCGGATCGATGGGTCCGTGACGGTGACGGGCGACGATGCGTTTGCCGAATATGGTGGCGCGTTGCTGACGCGGCATGGCCAGCGGCAGGAATGTGCGGTGTCGGTGCGGCACGCGGCGCTGAACGGGCAGAGCAAGCAGATCTGGCGTGCGGTCGCCGCGGACAAATCGACGGCGAGCCTTGCGGCGCGGGTTGAGGTGGCGCGCGATGCGCAGAAGACCGACGGCGTGCAGTCGTTGCGCGGGTTGCTGTTGCAGCGCACCGCCACGGTCAACCTGAAGCCCGAGCTGGAAATTTTCGCGGACGACGTGAAGTGCGCACACGGCGCGACGGTCGGCGAGCTCGATCAGCGCGCGCTGTTCTACATGCAGAGCCGCGGCATCCCGCACGCCAAGGCGCAGGCGCTGCTCACGCGCGCGTTCGTCGGCGATGCGTTCGTCCAGATCGCGGACGATACGGTGCGCGAGGCTTTCGTGGCGGACGCCGATGCGTGGCTGGAGCGGGCGTTGTGAGTGTGATCGCCGACGTTCGTCCCCTGGATCGCCTGTCGGATTTCCCCGCGATCCCCGAGGGTTGGGCGTATCTCGATACCGCTGCGACTGCGCAGAAGCCGCAGGTGGTGGTCGATGCGATCACGCGCGCGTATGGCGAGACCTACGCCACCGTGCACCGCGGCGTGTACCAGCGGTCCGCTGACATGACGGTCGCGTATGAGGCGGCGCGTAAGGCCGTCGCGCGGTTCATCGGTGCGGGTTCGCCTGATGAGATCGTGTTCGTGCGCGGTGCTACCGAGGCGATTAATCTTGTCGCGCAGTGCTGGGCCGGAACGCAGTTGAAGGCGGGCGATCGCATTCTGCTCTCCATGCTCGAGCATCACTCGAACATCGTGCCGTGGCAGATGGTCGCGGAAGCGCGCGGCGTCGCGATCGACGTGTTGCCTTTGACGCCCGACCACCGCATCGATCTCGACGCGATGGAGCGGATGATCACGCCGGCGCACAAGCTGGTCGCGCTCGGGCATGTCTCGAACGTGCTCGGCTCGGTGCTCGACGCCAAGCGCGCGACCGAGATCGCGCATTCGGTCGGCGCGAAAATCCTGCTCGACGGGTGCCAATCGGTGCCGCGGATTACGGTCGACGTGAAGACGATCGGCTGCGATTTCTACGTGTTCTCCGGGCACAAGCTGTACGGTCCGACCGGGATCGGCGTGCTGTGGGCGAAGCCGGAATTGCTCGACGCGATGCCGCCGTACCAGGGTGGCGGGTCGATGATCGACAAGGTGTCGTTCGCCAAGACCACTTACGCGCCGCCGCCGGGACGGTTCGAGGCGGGGACGCCGCATATCGTCGGGGCATTGGGGCTGCATGCGGCGATCGACTATGTCGAGAGCATCGGGCTCGACGCGATCCACGCGCATGAGACCGCGCTGGTGACGGCGACGCGCGAGGCGCTGTCGGGGATCAATTCGGTGCGCCTGTACGGCCCGGCGGACTCGGCGGGGATCGTGAGCTTAACGATTCTGGGGGTTCATCCGCACGACATCGGCACCATATTGGACGAGGAGCGCGTCGCGATCCGTGCCGGCCATCACTGCGCGCAGCCGTTGATGGAGGCGCTGGGCGTCGAGGCGACGGCACGCGCGAGCTTCGGCGTGTATAACGGGCCGGCGGACGTCGAGGCGCTAGTGCGCGGCATCGAGCGAGTAACGAGGATCTTCAAATGAGCGATCGGTTCGAGATCGAGGAAGTGGATGCCGTCGCATCGCCGCCCAAGGCGCGGGTGGTGATGGAGACGGACTCCGACGCGGAGCGCAAGCGGGATTATCTCGCGGGGTTCCTGGCGCAGAAGCCGCAGGTGGATTCGCCCGGCGAGCCCGGTGGCGCGGTGTACGATGCGATCATCGACGCGCTGAAGGAGATCTATGATCCCGAGATCCCGGTGAATATCTATGACCTGGGGCTGATCTACGGCGTCGAAGTGACCGAGGACGGGCACGCGGTGGTGGCGATGACGCTGACCACGCCGAACTGTCCGGTCGCGGAGTCGATGCCGGCCGAGGTCGAGATGCGGGTCGGGTCGGTGCCGGGGGTCGGGTTCGCGGAAGTGAACCTGGTCTGGGATCCGCCTTGGGATCCGCAGAAGATGTCGGACGAGGCTAAGTTAGAGCTGGGCATGCTGTAATCATTCCCCTTCCGCTTGCGGGAGGGGTTAGGGGAGGGGAGAGCGGAACGCTGCTGTTCAAGCCCTCCCCCGACCCCTCCCGCAGGCGGGAGGGGAGCAGAAGGAATTGATGATGGCGACGACATTGCGAGCACGGCCGGCGGCGCTGAACCTCACGGCGACGGCGCTCGCGCGGATTGCGGACCTGATGGCGCGTGCTCCGGAAGATGCGATCGGCGTTAAACTTTCGACGCCCAAGCGCGGCTGTTCCGGGCTGGCCTATTCGGTCGACTACGTCACCGAGGCCAAGCCTTTCGACGAGCGGATCGATACGCCGGGGGGGACCCTGTTCGTCGACGGCGGGTCGATTTTGTACCTGATCGGGTCGACTATGGATTGGGTCGAGGACGACTTCACCGCCGGCTTCGTGTTCCAGAACCCGAACGCCAAGGGAGCTTGCGGGTGTGGGGAAAGCTTCACGGTCTGAGAGTTGCCGTAAGGTAACGTGTTTCCCCGCGAAGGCGGGGACCCAGACTGGGCTCCCGCCTTCGCGGGAGAACAAGGACTAGCAGACTGCCGTTCGATTTCGGCTCCTCTTCTACCACCCCGGCGAAGGCCGGGGCCCAGTTGAAAAACGCTGCTGACATTGCGCTGCGCATGGTCACGATGACATTGCCAACTGGACCCCGGCCTCCGCCGGGGAGGATATTGACGCTCGGGTAAGTGGTTCGCCGCTGGCCTTGCCCCCCGGTCCCGTCCTGTGCCACTCCCCGCCCAACGAGAGGGGATATCCGTGGCCAGTCTGTTTCGCCGAAAAATCGTCACCGAGCAGCCGCCCGAGCATCAGCTAGCGCGGACGCTGTCGTGGCCGCACCTCGTGGCGATGGGCGTCGGCGGGATCGTCGGCACCGGCATCCTCACGCTGATCGGCGTCGGCGCAGGGCTCGCTGGTCCCGCCGTGATCCTGTCCTTCATCATCGCCGGCGGGATCTGTGCCTGCGCGGCGCTCGCCTATGCCGAGATGGCGACGATGATCCCCGCCTCGGGCAGCGCCTACACCTACAGCTATGTCGTGCTCGGCGAGTTGATCGCGTGGGCGATCGGCTGGTCGCTAATCCTCGAATATTCGCTGGTGGTATCGACCGTCGCGGTCGGCTGGTCGGGCTATGCGACGCCGTTGCTGCAACACTGGCTGCCGATCGATCCGAAAGTATTTACCGCGATGACCCGGGGGCCTGAGCTTAGCGGCTACGTAAACCTGCCCGCCGTGTTCATCATCGCCGTCGTCGCTGGGCTGCTGTCGTTCGGTACGCGCGAGAGCGCCACGCTGAACGCGGTCCTCGTCGGGGTGAAGATGATCGCCCTGGCCGTGTTCGTGTTCATTACGCTGCACTATTTCAACAGCGCCAACCTGCACCCTTTCATGCCCTACGGCTTCCCCAAGGCCGTGCAGCCCGATGGGGCGGAGCGGGGCGTGATGGCGGCGGCGTCGATCATCTTCTTTGCTTTCTATGGCTTCGACGCGATCTCCACCGCGGCTGAGGAGACGAAGAATCCGGGGCGCGATCTTGCGATCGGGATCGTCGGGTCGATGGTCGCCTGCATCGCGATCTACATCCTCGTTGCGGTCGCCGCGGTGGGTGCTCTGTCGTACACCCGGTTTGCCGGCAGCGCAGAGCCGCTCGCGCTGATCCTCCGCGAGATCGGTCGGCCCGGGTTCGCGACCTTCCTGGGTGCATCCGCCGTGATCGCATTGCCGACGGTGCTGCTCGCGTTCCTGTTTGGGCAGAGCCGGATTTTCTTCACGATGGCGCGTGACGGGTTGCTCCCGTTGAGCCTCGCGAAGGTCTCGAAGCGTGGCGCGCCCGTGCGTATCACGTGGATCACCGCGGCGATCGTTGCCGTCATCGCAGGGCTGTTGCCGCTCGCCGAGATCGCCGCGCTCGCCAATGCGGGGACGCTCGCCGCATTCGTCGCGGTCTGCGCCTGCATGCTGGTGATGCGCCGCCGCGCGCCCGACGCGATCCGGACGTTCCGGGCACCGGCTGCGACGCTGGTCGGGACGATCGGTATCCTCGGCTGCCTGTATCTGTTCTTCAGCCTGCCTTCGAAGACGCAGCTGTATTTCGGGCTGTGGAACCTGCTCGGACTGGTGATCTACTTCGTCTACGCACGGCCGAGGGCGCTGGCCGAATGAGCGGCTGGACGATCGGGATTATCGGCGGGTCGGGGCTGTACGCGGTTGATGGGATCGAGGACGGGCGTTGGCAGACGGTCGAGACGCCTTGGGGCGAGCCGTCCGATGCGATCTATACCGGGCGGGTCGGGCATGTCGGGGTGGCGTTCCTGCCGCGGCATGGGCGGGGACACCGGATCTCGCCGTCGGAGCTGAACGCACGGGCGAACATCGATGCGTTAAAGCGGCTTGGCGTGACGGACGTGCTGGCGGTGTCGTCGGTCGGGTCGCTGATCGAGCAACGGCCGCCGGGCAGTTTTACCGTGGTCGACCAGTTCATCGATCGTACCAAAGGGCGGCCGTCGAGCTTTTTCGGCACCGGCCTCGTCGCGCACGTCTCGATGGCCGACCCGGTCTGCCCGCGCCTGTCGCGTTATGCCGCCGACGCCGCGCGGGAGGCGGGCGCGCAGGTCGACGACGTGGGCACGTATTTCGCGATGGAAGGCCCGCAATTCTCGACGCGGGCGGAAAGCCGGCTTTACCGCCAATGGGGCTGCGACGTCATCGGGATGACCGCGATGCCTGAGGCGAAGCTCGCGCGGGAGGCGGAGCTTCCGTACGCGCTGGTCGGGATGGTGACGGATTACGATTGCTGGCGCGAGGACGAGGTGGGCGTCGATGTCGCGCAGGTCGTGGCGCAGCTTGGTGCGAATGCGGCGAAGGCTCGGGCGATGGTGATGGCGCTGCTGCGCGCGTTGCCGGTGGAGCGGGAGGCTTCGCCGATCGATACGTGCCTCGATAGCGCGATCATTACGGCGCGGGAGGCTCGCGATCCCGCGCTGGTGGCGAAGCTGGATGCTGTGGCGGGGCGGGCGCTTTCTAGGGGCTGAAGCTTGGCCTTGCCCTCACCTTTCCCACCGGCAAGAGCCGGCGGGCCCCTTCCCTCTCCCGATGGGAGAGGGGGAGACGGCGAAGGCGGCGAGGGTGAGGGCAGGGGGCGCTAGCGATGGCGCTTGGAACCCTGGGCTCCCGCTTTCGCGGGAGAACAAGGTTGACCGGCGGTTCGTGAAAAGTTCGTCATTCGCCGCGTTCGACATATCCCTGCAACATATCGGGGCGAAGGGGAGTGCGTCGCCGCTCCCTCTCCCCCTGTGGACGGCGATTTGACCGGGTCTCCCCTGTCCCGGTCTTTTCCCTGAACTACGGGGCGATCCTTGCGATCGCCCCGCCTTTTTCGATTGGGAGTGCGGGGAATCGCGGCGAAAGCCGCGCGGCAATAGCTTGAGATTTTGGAAGTCTATCGACCCTCCCCCGCTTGGGGGAGGTGGCAGGCGGTTGCCTGAGGGAGGGGGGAGGTAAGGGGAACCTCTGTTCCGATGTCCTCCCCCTCCGTCACCTACGGCGCCACCTCCCCCTTGCGGGGGAGGATCAATAGGGCGCAGTCTTACGCGGCCAGCTTGCGCAGGACGTAGTGGAGGATGCCGCCGTTTAGGAAGTATTCCAGCTCGTTGACGGTATCGATCCGGCACTTGGTCTGGAACGTCTCGCTCGACCCGTCGGCGCGGGTCATCTTCACGGTGACGTCCTGGCGCGGGCGGATGCTCGCCACGTCGAGGATCGTGAACGTCTCAGACCCATCGAGGCCGAGCGTCTTGCGATCGGTGCCTTCCGCGAACTGCAATGGCAGCACGCCCATGCCGACCAGGTTCGAGCGGTGGATGCGCTCGAAGCTTTCGGTGATGACCGCGCGGACGCCGAGCAGGTTGGTGCCCTTCGCCGCCCAGTCGCGCGACGAGCCGGTGCCGTATTCCTTGCCGGCGAGGATCACGAGCGGGGTGCCGTCCTGCTTGAAGCGCATCGCCGCGTCGTAGATCGCCATGACTTCGCCGTCGTACTTCGACATGCCGCCCTCGATGCCGGGGACCATCTCGTTCTTGATGCGGATGTTGGCGAAGGTGCCGCGCATCATCACGTCATGGTTGCCGCGACGCGCGCCATAGCTGTTGAAGTCCGCCTTGCTGACCTGATGCTCCTGCAGGAAGCGACCTGCGGGGCTGTCGGCCTTGATCGAACCGGCCGGCGAGATGTGATCGGTGGTGATCGAATCGCCGAGGATCGCGAGCGGCTTGGCGTCGATGATGTCCTGCACGGGGGCGGGGGTCATCGACAGGCCGTCGAAGTAGGGCGGGTTGGCGACATAGGTCGACCCGGCGCGCCACTGGTACGTGTCCGAACCCGTGACGTCGATCTCGCGCCACTTGGCGTCGCCCGCATAGACGTCGCCGTAGCGCGCACCGAACATGCCGGCGTCGATGTTGGCGTCCATCGTCGTGCGGACTTCCTCGTTGGTGGGCCAGATATCGCGCAGATACACGTCCTGACCGTCCGATCCCTGACCCAGCGGCGTCTCGATCATGTCGGTCGTGACGGTGCCCTTGATCGCATAGGCGACGACGAGCGGCGGCGAGGCGAGGAAGTTGGCGCGGACGTCGGGCGACACGCGGCCCTCGAAGTTGCGGTTGCCCGAGAGCACCGATGCGGCAACGAGGTCGTTCTCGTTGATCGCAGCAGAGATCGCAGGCGCGAGCGGGCCCGAGTTGCCGATGCAGGTGGTGCAACCGTAACCGACGAGGTTGAAGCCGAGCGCGTTCAGGTCCGCGGTGAGCCCAGCCTTGTCGAGATAGTCGGTGACGACCTGCGAACCGGGCGCGAGCGAGGTCTTCACCCAAGGCTTCGACTTCAGGCCGAGTGCGTTGGCCTTGCGCGCGACGAGCCCTGCGGCGACCAGCACCGACGGGTTCGACGTGTTGGTGCAGCTGGTGATCGCGGCGATCACGACGTCGCCGTCGCCGATGTCATGCTCGCGGCCTTCGACGGCGACGCGGGCGGGCTGCTCCTTGTGGTAGAGCTTGTGGAGGTCGCTGTTGAAGACCTCGTCGACCTTGTTGAGGCTGACGCGGTCCTGCGGGCGCTTCGGGCCGGCGAGCGACGCGACGACGGTGCCCATGTCGAGTTCGAGCGTGTCGGTGAAGACGGGGTCCTCGGCGTTCTCGTCGCGCCAGAAGCCGTTCGCCTTGGCGTACGCTTCGACCAGCTCGACGTTCTCGTCCGAACGCGCGGTGAGGCGCATGTAGTCGAGCGTCTTGTCGTCGATCGGGAAGAAGCCGCAGGTTGCGCCATATTCGGGCGCCATGTTGGCGATCGTCGCGCGGTCGGCGAGCGTCATCGACGACAGGCCGGGGCCGAAGAACTCGACGAAGCGGCCGACCACGCCCTTGGCGCGCAGCATCTGCGTGACGGTGAGCACGAGATCGGTGGCGGTGATGCCCTCGTTCAGCTTGCCGAGCAGCTTGAAGCCGACGACCTCGGGGATCAGCATCGACACGGGCTGGCCGAGCATCGCGGCCTCGGCCTCGATCCCGCCAACGCCCCAGCCGAGCACGCCGAGACCGTTGATCATCGTGGTGTGGCTATCGGTGCCGACCAGCGTGTCCGGATACGCGATCATCGTGCCGTCGCCGTGGTCACCCGACGACGCTGACGACCAGACGGCCTGGCCGATATATTCCAGATTTACCTGGTGGCAGATGCCGGTGCCGGGGGGGACGACCTGGAAATTGTCGAGTGCCTTCGAACCCCACTTCAGGAACTCGTAGCGCTCGATGTTGCGCTCGTATTCGAGGTCGACGTTGTCGTGGAACGCCTGCGGGGTGCCGAATTCGTCGACCATCACCGAGTGATCGATGACGAGGTGGACGGGGACCTGCGGGTTGATCTTCTCAGGGTTGCCGCCGAGCTTGGTCATCGCGTCGCGCATCGCGGCGAGGTCGACCACGCAGGGAACACCGGTGAAATCCTGCATAAGTACGCGGGCGGGGCGATACTGGATCTCGCGGTCGCTGCGACGCTCCTTCTGCCAGTCGACGATCGCCTGGATATCCTCGCGCGTGACGGTCACGCCGTCCTCGAAGCGGAGCAGGTTCTCGAGAAGGACCTTCATCGAGAAGGGCAGGCGACTGATGTCGCCGAGCTGTTCCGACGCCTTGGCGAGGCTGTAATAGTCGTACGACTTGCCGCCGGTCGACAGGCTGGTGCGGGTCTTGAGGGTATCCTGGCCAATGGCAGTCATAGGGGTCCTTCCCGTGGGCGTCGGGCCGCCGGGCGCCGAGGGGACAGCCATATAGGCCACGCGGGCGCGTCGGGGACCGAGCGAAAAATGCTGTTACCGGGAGGGCCTTAGCAAGGGGGAGCGGATCGGGGAAGGGCGCGGGAGTGCCGTGGGCCGGTTATTCCGCCTTCGCGTTGCCGAGTGGACGAGTGCACTGGCGCGTCAGGCTGAGGGGGTAGGCCGGCGCGTCAGGCGGGACCATCACTTTCGTGGACGCCGGCCGCGCGTCGCAGGAACAGGTTCATGCGATCGACCGCGGAACGGGTGAGCGTTATAGTGCCGCCGTCCGAATAGGGCTCGATCTGCGCATCCGCGACGAGATGTGCGAGCCAGCGCTGGCCCACCGCTGGCGGCGTGTTCGTTAGCGCCATCAGGTCGGGTGCGGTAATGGCCTCATCGCTGGCTTCGGCGACGAACAGCCGCAACAGCATGTTCCATGCGTGTTCGTCGAAGATCTCGCTGGGAAATATGTCCCCGCGCATGTCGCGTACCGTGAGGAGGTTTTCCGCGGTGCGGACCGAGTCGGTGTCGATTGCCATACGCTAACATGACAGATCGCGGTTGCGACGCGCTAGCAAAAATAGCGCGATTTCGTGACTAACACAGGTTGCTGAGAGCCGTGATAACCTAACACATTGCGCACGATCGCCGCGATGGCGAACGTGGGACATGGGCCCCGATACCGACGACACACGGATTCTGCGCGATGCCATCGAACATGCCTTGGCAATTGCCGATGCGCAGCGACGGTATCTGATGGCGGCGTTGCTGGCACATTGCCTCGACGAACTGGCGGACAACCCTCCAACAAGCGCATGATGGTGCCAAGCCGGGCACCGCCTTTGTTCATTATCGCCGCTGTCGTCACGAAACACCGAAGCGTCCAAACCGGCCGAGCGGTGACAATTTTACAACGTTAAAGACAGAATGTTACAGTTCCCTGAATAAGGCGTAGTCATTGATTGCGTTCCCAAAATGGTCTGCATACCCTCTCCATATTGGCGTACGTCCCAGAGCGGGTGGCGCGAACAAGGGGATGTAACGTGACGACTATCGCTACCTCGCGCACGCGCGGCGCACGCACCGGATCGCGCCATGCGCGCGCGGCCTTGCTGACCTCGACGGCGTTGCTCGCCGCGGCGGCGCTGCCGTCGATCGCTGCCGCGCAGGACCGCCTGCCGCGCATGGAATCGATCGCCTACGGAAGCACGCTGAACCCGGTCGATGTCGTTTCCGAACCCAACATCGTGATCTCGGCACCGGGCACGCCGACCACGGCGCAGGATGTCGCTGGCGGCGTCAACGGCGTAGGCCAGATGACGATCTCGACGGGCGGCGGCGGCGTCGGCCTGTGCACGGGGACGCTGATCAATCCGCGCACCGTGATCTTCGCCGCGCACTGCGTGAACGAGAACGCTGCCGGCACCGGCGCGCAAAACCCCTGGGGCTACGGCGCGCAGGGCGGTGGCATCCCGATCGCGTTCGGTTTCCAGCAGAACAACCGTCCAGCGCTGCTCGACTGGTTCCTACCGACCACCGCGACCGGCGCGGTCAACACGCAGCAGTACAAGACCAACACCGCCAACTTCCTCTATAACGTCAACCAGGTCGTCTATAACGCCGACTCGCTGAAGCTCGGGCTCGCGCAGAACTTCCTGCAGGGCGACGTCGCGATCGCGGCGCTGGACACGCCCGCGGCCAACGTGCCGACCTGGGCGCTGCTGCTGTCGGCGCTGCCCGCACCTGCCGCGATCAGCGACACCACCGGCACCGGCTACCACGTCACGATCACCGGCTATGGTCGCAACGGCCAGGGCGGTACGCTCGTCGGCGACACCAACGGAATCGATTACCGCCGTCGCATCGCCGAGAACACGATCGGCATCCTCGGCTCGTTCGACGACCTCAACGGCTTCCTCTACGGCTCGATCGATGGGATGCCGCAGAACCTGTATCAGCTCGATTTCGACGATCCCCGCCGTGGCACCGCCGCTGCCAGCCCGTACGACTTCAACATTTTCAAGGACAACGCACTACCCAACGAGGGAACGACCGCAGGTGGGGATTCGGGTGGGCCGCTGATCCTCGACCGGACTTTCGCCAAGCAGGTCGTGATCGGCGTGTTGTCGGGCGGTAACCGCTTTTACAACGAGACACCGTTCGGAGCTTACGGGACGGCGAGTTTCTACCAGCCGCTGTATCTGTTCGCGGACTATATCGCTGCCAACAACCCCTATCGCTATGTGCAGACCAAGACCGGCGACGGCTTGTGGACCGATGCGTCGCACTGGGTGACCGCGCTCGATCCGAACTACCAGATCATCGTCGACGGCAAGCTCGTGAACGGCGTTCCCACCACCGTCGGTGCGGGCATCGCAGGCGATGGCAACAAGTTCGGTCAGGTCTGCTTTGAGATCGACTGTCTCGATGTGAAGACCGGCGTCGAGACGATCGGCGGCGTACCGGTGGCCAACGGGCCACGTCCTGCCGCCGGACCTGCGCTAGCGGCGCTGTCGCCCACGCTTGCCAACGGCCTGCCGGGCGCGAGCAATTTCGTGCCAAACAACATCGATCCCGATCGCACGACACAGCGTAGCGCACGCTATTACGACGTCACGTTGTCGGCGGCGGGCACGACCACGCTAAACTCCGCGGTGACGGTCGACAAGTTCACCGTCGCGGGCAGCACGGCGAAGCTGGCGGTGACGTCGGCCGGGTCGCTCACCAGCCTGATGGCGATCAACCAGGTGACCGGCGTCGTCCAGAACGACGGCGTGATCTCGACCCCCGGCGATTACTTCATGCTGTCGGGCATGCTCACCGGTTCGGGGCGGATCAACACGCCATTCTTCACCAGCGTCGCCGGGATGATCGCACCCGGCACGACGGGGACGATCGGCACGCTGACGATCGGCGGCAACGGCGTGCTCGCCTCGAGCACCAACCTGCTGGTCGATCTCGGCCCGAACGGCACCTCGGACAAGCTCGCCTTCGCGGCGACGACGTTCAATGCGGCAGGGGCCGCGACCAACGGCATCGTCAGCCTCAGCGGTCGCGTCGGGTTCGCGCCGGTCGCCGGCTATACCGTGCGGTATAACGATCTCTACACGATCCTGACCGCACAGGGCGGCATCACGGGCGCGTTCGGTGCGGCGACCCCGCTGAGCGCGATCCTGACACCGAGCTACGTCTACAGTGCCAATGCGGTGCAGGTCCGGATCCTCGCGGGTCAGTATCGCAACGTCGTCGATGCAACGCCGGTCCAGTCGGCCTATGCCGGGCTGCTCGACCAGAACCGCTCCAATTATGCGGCGCTGAGTGGGGTATATGGCTCGCTCGACCTGCAGAATGCGGCGACGATCCGCTCGACGCTCGAGGGCCTTGCGCCGCGGGCCGAGACGCTCAAGTCGAGCCTCGGCGTCGCGTCGATCGACACGATGTCGCGCTTCTACCGTGATCACATCGCGCAGATCGATACGCGTGGCGGGCTCGGCGGTACGCTCGCGCTGATCGGCAAGCCGGTCCAGGTCGCCTCGCTGATGGCGAGCGACCTGCCGGGTGGGCAGGACACGATGAGCGACTCGAGCGGCACCGTGTTGCAGCAGGGTCGTCTGCCCGACGACATGAGCGGCTTCATCGCGGGCGGCTATATCGACGGCAAGAGCCGGTCGATGCCGGGGACCAATCCGTTCGGCGGGCATGACAAGTTCGACGGCTATTTCGCGGCTGTCGGTCTTGAAAAGCAGGCAGGCGAGGGCGGCGTGATCGGCTTCTCGTTCTCGTACACCAACACCGACGGAACAACCGGCGGGATCGCGCAGCGCGCGAAGGGCGAGCTGTTCCAGGGCACGCTGTACGGCAAGCTGGAGACCGCATCGGGGATCGTCCTCGATACGCAGTTCAGCGCGGGTGCGTTCGTCGCCAAGACCGATCGCAATGTCGGCTTCGTCGGCACGAACTATCGCCTGCGCGGCACCGACAATGCGTTGACCGTGGTCAGCGAGGTAGGCCTCGGCAAGGCGTTCGACCTTTCGACGCTCAAGGTCGGACCGCGGGTGTCGATGCGCGCCAGCCATATCGGCTTCGGCAAGTCGATCGAGAATGGCGGCGGACCGGCCCTGTTCGTCGATCGCGACAGCTTCGACAGCCTGCAGGGACGCGCCGGGCTGGTGCTCAGCGGCAGTGGTTCATTCCGGCCTTATGCCGCCGCGAACTACGTCCATGACTTCCAGTCGACGCCGGGCGTGTTCGGTGCGAACTTCGTCGGCGGGATCGGCCCGAACGCACTGTTCGCGCTGGCCGGGCAGGACAAGAACTGGGGCGAGATCAGCGCCGGGCTGACGCTGGTCGGCGACAGCGTCGACATCTCGGTCGGCGCGGACACCACCGTCGAGCGCAAGGACGTTTCGAACCAGTCGTACAAGGGCTCGATCAAGATCCGCTTCTGATCGGGGGCGTTCCAGATCGTTGTATTGGCGAAAGGGTCATCCGCTCGTGCGGGTGGCCCTTTTCGTATTCGCTGCCGAGCATGCGTGAGCTTTGGGGGACTAAGCTCTTTCGCGGCGCCCCGATCCACCAGTCCGTCATCCTGACGAAAGTCAGGATCCAGAGCCGTAATGGGCGGTCCTCCGTTACCCTGGATCCTGACTTTCGTTAGGATGACGGAGGGTGGGAGCGCGCACACGGACGACTTGTCGTACCTCGGGCCGCCACGACACGAACGTCCGCCGTCCTCACCTCAACATGCAAAACGTGCAATTGACTGCCTGGGCAATGGTTGCCATGGCAACGGTATGGCGTTCTACACCAAATCGGAATTCGGGCCGGACTGTTCGCTCGGTTACCTCGCGCGGCGGATCCATCAGATCGGGCAGAGCCTGATCGAGCCGGTGTTCGCGGCGGAGGGCCTGTCCGGGACACAATGGTCTGCGCTCATGTCCATCCTCGCAGGCCGGGCGGCGACGTGTGCCGACCTCGCGCGCGATCTTTCGCACGACAAGGGCGCGACGACGCGGCTGGTCGACGCGATGGAGCAGAACGGGTGGGTCACGCGGTCGCGCGCGAGCGACGACCGGCGCGTGCTGAATCTCGAACTGACGTCCGACGGCGAGGCGGTTGCGATCCGGTGTCGCGATAAGATCATAGAATACTGGAATAGCCTGCTGACGGGCTGGGACCGGGCCGAAATCGAGAAGTTGATCGAACTGATGCAGAAACTCCGCACGACGCTGGACGACGCTCTGACCGAAGGACGCCGCGCATGAAAATTGGCACTGCCCTGGCCCCGCTCACGGTGGCGGGGCTGCTCGCGGGGTGCGCGATCCCGGCGTCCAAGGCCGTCGTGGAGCCGGTATCGGCCACTGCGCTAGGGCTGGCTCCGGACGCGGCGCCGGTGATCGCGTCGGACTGGTGGCGGTCGTTCGGCGATCCGCAACTCGATCGGCTGGTGCGCGATGCGGTCGCGGGCAGCCCGTCGCTCGATGCGGCGCTGGCACGGGTCGCGCAGGCGCAGGCGGTGCTGTCGACGCGGCGTGCCGACAATGGCCCCGACGTGACGCTCGATGCGCAGGAGCAATTGGCGCGGCTGAGCGGGCGCTACACGATCCCGCCGCCCTATGCCGGGTCGACGCGGTTTGTCGGGTCGACCGCGGCGAACCTCAGTTGGAACCTCGATCTGTTCGGGCGGCAAAAGGCTGCGATCGAGGGCGCGCGGGCGTCGGTGCGTGCGGCTTCGCTCGACGTCGCGGCGGCGCGGATGGCGCTGTCGGGGGCGGTGGTGCAGACGTATATCGATCTCGAACGCGCCGAGGCGCAGGCGGGGATCGCCCGGCGTACGATCGCGACGCGCCAGAATTCGCTGCGGCTGGTGAACGTGCGGATCCGCAACAACCTGGCGAGCAAGCTCGACGCGCAGGCCGCGACGACGCTGCTGGCGCAGGCGCGGCAGGCGTTGCTGCGCGCGCAGGCGGCGCAGGTGCTCGCGAAGAATGCGCTGGCGGCGCTGGCCGGGCGTGGTGCGGATTATCCCGCGACGATCGGACTGACCGCGTTGCGGCTCGACGCGGCGTTGCCGTTGCCGAAGACCGTACCCGCCGACCTGCTCGCGCGACGTGCCGATATCGCGGCGGCGCAGGCACGGATCGAGGCTGCGGCCGCCGGGCGTCAGGTCGCGCGGAAAGCGTTCTATCCGAACGTCAATCTGGCGGCGCTCGCGGGGTTCCAGGCGGTCGGGCTCGGCAATCTGTTCTCGCTCGATGCGGGCACGGTCGGCGTCGGGCCGGCGGTCCATCTGCCGATCTTCGACAATGGCCGGTTGAAGGCGGATCTCGCGGGCGCGACCGCGGCGGTTGACCTGGCGACCGCGGATTACAACGACCGGGTGATCGGTGCGGTGCGCGAGGCGGGGGACGCGGTCGCGCGGATCGGGGCGCTCGATGCAGACCGGCAGCGACAGCGCGAGGTGGTGCGCGGCTATGCAGAGACCGGGCGGCTGAACGCGATCCGCGTGTCGAGCGGCCTCGATAGCCGGCTCGACCTCGTCGACAACGACGTTCGCACGCTGGCCGCCGAACAGGCCGATGCCGACCTCGCCGCCGATGCCGCGCAACAGCGCGTGCAGCTCGTGCTGGCGCTGGGTGGTGGTTATGATTTTCAGGGGATGACGCGATGACCGATACGCAAACGCCGGCGCCCGCCGCGGCTCCGACCGGCAATCCGCGCGCACGCAAGCGCGCGCTGACGATCCTAGGCGTGGTCGTCGTGATCGGCGCGATCGTGTGGGCGGTGTTCCACTTCCTGCTCGCCGCGCCTGAGCAGGAGACCGACGATGCCTATGTCGCGGGCGACGTGGTGGCGATCACCGCGCGCGATCCGGGGCAGGTGACTGCGATCCATGCGGACAACACGCAGGTCGTGAAGGCGGGCCAGCCGTTGATCGACCTCGACGCGGCGACTGCCGATGTCGGTGTTGCGTCGGCGGAGGCGGAACTCGCGCGCGCGGTGCGCGCGACGCGGTCGGACTTTTCGAAGGTGAACGAGACCGGGGCCGCGGTCGTGCAGGCGGAGGCCGAACTGGCGCGGGCGCGGAACGATCTTGCGCGTCGTCGTGGGGCTGCTGCGGAGGGCGCGATCTCGGGCGAGGAACTGAGCCACGCGGCGGACCAGGTGAAGGTGGCGAGCGCGACGCTGCAACTCGCGCGGAGCCAGCAGGCGCAGTCGAAGAACGGCGTCGTGGGCACCACGGTGTCCAACAACCCGGCGGTGCTGGCGGCGATCGCGGCCTATCGTCGCGCGGCGATCACGCGCAGCCACATGCACGTGGTGGCGCCGACCGACGGCGTTGTCGCGCAACGCACGGTGCAGCTTGGGCAGCAGGTTTCTGCGGGGATGCCGCTGATGGCTGTGGTGCCGCTCGACCGGGTGTGGGTCGATGCGAACTTCCGCGAGACGCAGTTGCGCGATCTGCGGATCGGGCAGGCGGCGACGGTGACGGCGGACATGTACGGCGACGATCTGGTCTATCATGGCCACGTGGTCGGGCTTGGCGCGGGTAGCGGGAACGCGTTCGCGCTGCTGCCGCCGCAGAACGCGAGCGGGAACTGGATCAAGATCACGCAGCGCGTGCCGGTGCGGATCGCGCTCGACAAGGGTGAACTGCGGCGCAATCCGCTGCGGGTCGGGCTGTCGGTGAACGCGACCGTCGATACGGCTGACAAGTCGGGGACGATGGTCGGGCGGCCTGCGGTGGCGGCGTATAGGGGGTTGGCGACCGGGCAGGGGGATGCCGCGGTCGATGCGAAGATCCGCCAGATCATCGCGGCTAACCGGTGATGATTGTGCGGTGGCCGCTAGTAGGGTCCGGTCCCTTCCTCCTTGTTCTCCCGCGAAGGCGGGAGCCCAGTCTGGGTCCCCGCCTTCGCGGGGAAACAAGCTTGGGGCAGTCCACCGCGTTTCAGGGTGCACCACCCCGGCGGAGGCCGGGGCCCAGTTGGAAAGGTGGTCGTAACGACGCGCTGTCTTTCGTCACCAGCGTCCCCCAACTGGGCCCCGGCCTTCGCCGGGGTGGTGGATTGGTTGGGATTGGGCTCCCTGAACGGAGTGCTACCTGATGGCAGCCCCCTCCGGCCCCGGTCCCGCCCCCCTCGTCGGCGGCTCGCTCGCCCTCACCGCGTTCGCGCTGGCGCTTGGCACCTTCATGCAGGTGCTCGACACGACGATCGCCAACGTTTCTCTCCCCACCATCGCCGGTAATCTCGGCGTTTCCAGCGACAACTCCACCTGGATCGTCACCGCGTTTGCGGTGGCCAACGGCGTCGCGGTGCCGCTGACCGGCTGGCTGATGGGCCGATTCGGCGTGGTGCGGACGTTCTGCGTGTCCGTCTTCCTGTTCACGATCGCGTCGTTCCTGTGCGGGATCGCGTGGGACCTGCCGTCGCTGATCGGCTTCCGCATCCTCCAGGGCGCGGTGTCCGGGCCGATGATTCCGGGCAGCCAGGCGCTGCTGATCGCTATCTTCCCCGTCCACAAGCGCTCCACCGCGCTCGGCATCTGGTCGATGACCACGCTGGTCGCGCCGATCATGGGGCCGATCCTCGGCGGCTACATCTCCGACAATTATCACTGGAGCTGGATTTTCCTGATCAACGTGCCGTTCGGGATGTTCTGCGCGTTCGTGTGCTGGAACAAGCTCGGCAAGCGCGACACGCCGACGCGGAAGCTGCCGATCGACCAGGTCGGGCTGATCCTGCTGGTGATCTGGGTCGGTGCGCTGCAGATCGTGCTCGATCTCGGCAAGAACGACGACTGGTTCGCCGCCGACCGCATCGTCATCGCCGCGGTCGTCGCCGCGATCGGCTTTGTGGGCTGGATCATCTGGGAGCTGACCGACGCCAACCCGGCGGTGAACCTGTCGCTGTTCAAGAGCCGCAACTTCACCATCGGCACGATCGCGTTCTGCTTGGGCTATGCTGTGTTCTTCGCCAACACGCTGCTGCTGCCGCTCTGGTTGCAGACGCAGCTCGGCTACACCGCGACCTGGGCGGGGCTGGTCGCCGCACCATCGGGCGCGGTGGCGGTGATCCTGACGCCGTTCGTCGCGCGACTGAGCGGCAAGATCGACGCGCGCATCCTCGCCACGGTGGCGTTCGCGTCGTTCGGCTACTCCTATTACCTCCGCTCGGGCTATACGACGGGCGCGAGCTTCTACGATTTGATGCTGCCGCTGATGGTGCAGGGGATCGCGATGAGCACGTTCTTCCTCGCGATGCTGACGATCTCGCTCGACCGTATCCCGGCGGAGCGGCTGCCGTCGGCGACGGGCATCTCGAACTTTGCGCGCATAACCTCGGGCAGCTTCGCCGCGTCGATCATCACGACCGCCTGGGATCGCCGCGAGACGCTCCACCAGAGCCGGTTGTCGGAAGCGATCGGGACCGGTTCGCCCTACCAGATGGCGCAGGGTGCGCTGACGCGGATGGGGCTGACCGACGTGCAGGCGGCGGGTGCGATCACGCGGCAGATGGTGGCGCAGGCGTATCTGCTCGCGTCGACCGACCTGTTCCGCGTCTCGGCTTGGCTGTGCCTCGCGATGGTGATCATCGTCTGGTTCACGCGCCGCGCGAGCCCCCCGCAAGGCCCGATCGCAGCGGATTGATCGCTCCGGTTGTCGTTTTCTTACCACAAGAGGGCCGTCGTACGATTGCCCGCTGATTGAAACGTTATCGCAACCACTTCGCCCCTAACGGTCGCTTTACCAGATACCAACTGCCTGTGGGGGGCCAGCTACCATGATGACCAAGAACACCGTTTTGCGGATCGCAGCCGCATGCCTTTTGTCGAGCGCGGCGCCAGCCTGGGCCGGTACGCCGACGACCTGCATACAGTCGATCAGCACGCCGCGCCTGGTCTGCGACGAAGGGGCGTGCGTGCGCGTCTCGGTCAAGGATTTGTGCGACGCCGTGCGCGCGTCCTATCCCGTCAAGCGCCGTGCCGTGAAGCCGATCCGCATCGACGACAACCCGGTCCGTACCGAACTGACGCTGCTGATCGCCAGCGTCAGCTAAGCGACGAAGGCATACGCGGCGCCGGGGACGTGCACCGCGAAGTCGGTCGGGGCGAGCGTCCCGTCCGGCAGGATATCGAGCATCGTCACGCGCTGATCGCGTTCGTGGACGACGATCATTCGGTTTTCCTCTTCCAACACCATGAAGAAGCGCGGCGACACGCCTCCGCTGGCGATATGCTGGAGGAGGGTGGGATCGCCGCCTTCGTTCACCGCGAAGACCGCGATGCTGTCATGGCCGCGGTTGGAGACGTACAGGCGGTCGCCCGCGGCATTGGCACCGATGTGCGCGACGATGTTCGCGCCGTGCCAGCCTGCGGGGAGGGTCGATAGTGACATGCGGGGCTTCAGATCGCGACCTTGAACGTCGAGCGCGAGAAGCGTGCTGTCGAGTTCGCAGATAAGATACGCCGATCGTGGATGACGCTCTTGGAAAAACAGGTGGCGCGGTCCTGATCCAGGCACTGCCTTGAGTGCCGTGTGCGGCTCTCCGAGTGTTGCCCGTTCCGCGTCGAATGCGAACGCGAGCACTTCGTCGGTGCCTAGATCCGCAACATATAGGAATTGGTTGTCGAGACCAAACCCGACCCAGTGCGCGTGCGGCGATTGCTGGCGTTCGGGATCGGGGCCGCTGCCGTCATTGGCGTGCACCGTTGGCTGGCCGATCGGCAGGCCGCTCCGTGGATCCAGCCGAAACAGCGAGACGCTCCCGCTCGCATAGTTCGCGACCGCAACGCAGGATTGCGTGCGATCCAGCGCGGCATGGCACGGTGCTGCGCCACCGACCGGGACATGCGCTAGCCGGACCCAGCCCGAGGCGGTGCGACGGTGTACGCCGAGCGCGCCATTGTCCTGCTCGTCGACCAGATAGTGAAGATCGAACCGCGACGAATATGTGCCGAACGATGCGTTGCGTGCATCCGGATATGGAGCGCCGAGCAAACCGGTTCTGCCGAGCGGATAGATACCGGCGCCGCCACCGCCGGCATAGGTGCCGATCCAGAGCGATCGCACGGTGTCGAAATCGGGGCGGGGGTCGGGAAGCGTCATGCAACGGCTTCTAGCCGCGGTCGGCCCGTCGTCGCATCCCAATTCGGATCAGCGTTCGAGCAGCGCGATCAGCTGTTCGCGGTACAGCAGCGCCAGTTCCTCATGCATCTGCGCGATGATCGGGGTCGGCGCACGCATCGCCAGTACGGACTGGTCATCCATGCGGCGTTCGATCACGGAAGGGTGCGGTAGGAAGTCCATTATCACCGTGTTGCGCCGGCTATGTTGCCACGGGATTTCTCGCTAGGGTTAACGCCGGTAACCGCAGCAAGACGTGGATGTTTCGTCAAAATTTCCAGAGGCTGGTATTGGCGTCGGCGTTGCCCTACCGCGGCGCGATGGGCGATCTGGATAGACTGGTACCTTCGGGGATAATCGAGCAATGGGTCTATCACCTGCGACGACAGCGTTCGCGGGCGAGCGACGCGATCTGGTTGATAGACCAAGGGTTTACCCTGCATGACGGGCAGGATGGTATTCCGTCGCACGACGCCACCGCGCGCTGGCGGGCTGAGCAGGAGACCGTGGTCGAGGAAGTGACCGCGTTGCTCGCGCTCTACGACAAGATCAACCTGGGCAAGGCCGACATCGCCTGACATTCCCAGCCGGATGGGCTGCTATCCGGCATCACCGTAACTCCGGCGGATCAGGTCGCCGGTCTGCTCCAGCGACGAGCTTTGCGGTGGTTCGGCATCCGGCATATCGGCGACCAGTTCGGCAGTAGCCGCGAGTTGAAGATGTCGCTCGCTGAGTACCCGATGCGCGGTATAGGCCGCGTCCGAGCGCGCGGAAACGGCAAGTACCCGTTCCTGCGCAGCCCGGTCTTCATGATACGTGGCCCGATCACGCCACGCTGCGGCGTTGGTATCCGTCTGTTCGATGTCGTCGGTCATACTGCATTCCGCCAGATGTCAAACTTGATCTATCTTAGTCGCTCCTTACACCATTATGTTTGTTAACGTATCGTTTCTGGCTGCATTTACCTCATGCGGCGGGGCGACTTGGCGCCTGCCAGCCACCACCCAGCGCACGGAACAGGTCGACTTGCGCCCCCGCGATCCGCGAGTCGGCGGCGGCAAGGTCCGTGTCCGTGTCCGCCAACGTACGCTCCGCGTCGAGGACGTCGAGGAAGTCGATCTGGCCTTCGCGTTGACGGGCACGGGTGATGCGGGCGGCGGTGGCGGCGTTGTCGTGCGCGGACTGTAGCTGCGTGCGGCGATCGAGTTCGCGGGCGTAGTTCGACAGCGCGGTTTCGGTTTCTTCGAGTGCGGTGAGGACGCTGCCGTCGAAATTGGCGAGCGCGCCACGCGAGTCCGCCTCGGCGCCGGCGATGCGCGCGCGGGCGGCGGACTGATTTAGCGACCAGTTCAGCAGGGGCCCGAGCAGCCAGCGGATCGGCCCGCCGGTGAAGATGTCGCCGACGCTAAGTGCGGTCGAGCCGATCGACCCGCCCAGCGAGATCTGCGGATAGAGCTGCGAGGTCTGGACGCCGATCCGCGCGGTCGCCGCGGCCAGCCGACGTTCGGCGGCGTGGACGTCGGGGCGACGTGCTAGCAACGCGGCGCCGTCGCCAATCGGGATCGGCTGGTCGAGGCGGGGCGTGGTGGTGCGGGCGCCGGCGGTTGCGGGCAGGTCCTGCGGGGTGCGGCCGGTGAGCGTGGCCATGCGGAAGAGCGCGGCTTGGCGCTCGGCCTCGATCTGCGGGATGTTGGCGGCGCGCTGGTCGCGCAGGGCTGCGATGCGGACCTGGTCGAGGCGGGCGGCACGACCGGCGTCGACGCGCTTGCCGGTCAGCGTGTTCGACTTGTCGAGCAGGTCGACGATCCGCCGGGCGACCGCGAGACGTTCGGCGGACGAGGCTGCGTCGACATAGGCGCGGGTGGTGGCGGCGACGATCGAGACGCGGACGGCGTCCGCATCGGCCTGCGCTGCACCCACGTCGCCGCGCGCGGCTTCCACGTTGCGGCGGACGCGGCCGGCGAGATCGACCTCGTAGCTGACGTCGAGACCGACGTCGTAGGTAGCGCGCTCGCGGTCGAGGCCGGGCAGGTTCTGGAGTTGCGAGGTGCGCGCGTAATTGCCGCTAGCGCCCGCGTTCACCTGAGGCTCGCGGTCGGTCTTCGCGCCGCGCAGGGATGCGCGGGCGCTGTCGAGCCGCGCGACTGCCACGCGCAGGTCGGTGTTCGCCGCGAGCGCGTCCGCGACGAGGCCGTCGAGGACGGGGTCACGGTACATCCGCCACCAGTCGTTATCCGGCGCGGTCGTGACGGTGGCAGCATTCGCGGTGACGAACGACGCCGCCGCCTTGGGTGGAGTGATCGGCGCGACATAGTCGGGGCCGGCGGCGCACGCGGCGAGCGTCAGCGCCGAGAGGCTCGCGAGGAGGGCGGACTTCATGATGCTGGTCCTATTCGGCTGGCTGAAGGGTCGCGGCGGGGGCGGGGCGGCGGCGTTCGAACCGCAGCGCCAGCGCCCGCGCGACGACATAGAAGGTGGGGGTGAAGAGCAGACCGAACCCGGTCACGCCGATCATCCCGAAGAACACCGCGGTCCCGAGCGCCTGGCGGAGTTCCGCACCGGCACCGGTCGCGATCACCAGCGGCACGGCGCCGAGAATGAACGCGAAGCTCGTCATCAGGATCGGCCGCAACCGGTCCTTCGCCGCGCGGACCGCGGCCTCGACCGGGGTGAGGCCGTCCTGTTCCTCGGCCTGCTTGGCGAACTCGACCACGAGGATCGCGTTCTTTGCGGCGAGCGCAATCAGCACGACCAAGCCGATCTGCGTGAGGACGTTGTTGTCCATGCCCCGCAGGTTCACGCCGGTCATCGCCGCGAGCAGACACATCGGCACGATCAGGATGATCGCGAGAGGCAACGTCAGGCTCTCGTACTGCGCGGCGAGGACGAGGAAGACGAACACCACCGCCATGCCGAAGACGAGCGCGGCGGTGCTGCCGGCGGCCTTTTGCTGGTATGCGATGCCGGTCCATTCATGCGCGTAGCCGGCGGGCAGCGACGCATCGGCAAGCTTTTCCATCGCGACCAGCGACTGGCCCGAGGAATAGCCCTTGGCGGTGTCGCCATCGACCTCGACCGCGGGGAAGAGGTTGTAGCGGACCACGCGGTACGGGCCGGTCTTGTCCTTGAACGTCGAGACCGAGCCGACCGGGACCATCTGGCCCGAGTTGGAGCGCGTCTTGAGGTTGGCGATGTCCGCGGTGGTGTTGCGGAACGGTGCGTCGGCCTGCGCGGTGACGCGGTAGGTGCGGCCGAGCAGGTTGAAGTCGTTGACGAATGCCGAGCCGAGATAGACCTGCAACGCTTCGAACACGCGCTCGGGGGGAACGCCCAAGAGGTTGGCCTTGGCGCGGTCGACATCGGCGAAGATGCGTGGCGTGGCGGTGTCGAAGAAGGTGTAGATCTGGGCGAGACCCTTGGTCTGGTTCGCCTGGCCGATCAGCGCGTAACTCGTCTTGCCGAGGTCGGCGTAACCGTGGCCGCCCTGGTCCTGCACCATCAGGCGATAGCCGCCGGCCGAGCCGATACCCTGGATGAGTGGCGGCGGGACGATCAGCAGTCGCGCCTCGGTGATGTCGCCGGTCGCCTTCTGCGATTCCGCCATGATGCTGGCGAGCGTGACGCCGAGTTTCTTGCGTTCCTCGAAGCTTTTGAGCGGGATGTAGGCGGCGGCCGAGTTGGGGGCGAGCGTCTGCGACGGGCCATCGAAGCCCGCGAGCATGACCGCGCCCTTGACGCCGGCGAGCGGCAGGATGCGCTTGGCGACCTTCTGCATCACCGCGTCGGTGCGCTCGACCGAGGAGCCGGGCGGAAGCTGGATGACGGTCAGGAAATAGCCCTGGTCCTGCGCGGGGACGAAGCCCGACGGCGTAATCGTGAACACCCCGACCGTGACCGCGATCAGCGCGGCATAGGCGATCATCATCCGGCGCGGTGCGGTGACCAGGCGCGCGGTGAGGCGGGCATAGCTGTCGCTCATCCGCTCGAAGCCGCGGTTGAAGGCATCGCCGGCGCGGCGGACCGTACGGGTCAGGCGGTTGCCGGAGTCGGCGGGTGCGGTCGGCTTGAGCAGCATCGCGGCGAGTGCCGGCGACAGTGTCAGCGAGATCAGCAGCGAGATGATCGTCGCGGTCGAGATCGTCACCGCGAACTGGCGGTAGAACGCTCCTGAGAGACCGGTGAGGAACACGGTCGGGATGAACACCGCGCACAGCACGAGCACGATCGCGACCAACGCGCCCGAGACTTCGTCCATCGACGTGCGTGCGGCCTCCAACGGGGAGAGCCCGTGTTCGAGGTTGCGCTCGACATTCTCGACCACGACGATCGCATCATCGACGACGATGCCGATCGCGAGGACGAGGCCGAACAGCGAGAGGTTGTTGAGGCTGTATCCGGCGGCGGCGAGCACCGCGAAGGTGCCGATCAGCGAGACCGGGATCGCGACGATCGGGATGATCGCCGCGCGCCACTTCTGCAGGAAGACGAGGATGACGAGCACGACGAGGACCATCGCCTCGAAGAGCGTGTGCTTCACCGCGTCGATCGACTGCGCGATGAACTCGGTCGGGTTGTAGATGACCTTGTATTCGAGCCCCTTGGGGAAGCGCTTCGACATCGACTCCATCTCGGCGGTGACGGCCTGCGCCGCGCCGAGTGCGTTCGAGCCGGGACGCTGGAAGACCGCGGCGATGACCGTCGGCTTGCCGCTGAGATAGGTATTCGCGCCGTAATCCTGCGCGCCGAGTTCGACGCGGGCGACGTCCGAGACACGGACCTGGCGGCCTTGCGCGTCGGTGCGGATGACGACGTCGGCGAACTGCTTGGGATCGGTCAGGCGGCCCTGCGTCTCGACGTTGAGCTGGAACGCGCTGTTGCCCTTGTCATAGGGCGGCTGGCCGAGCGTACCGGCAGCGACCTGGACGTTCTGCGCACGCAACGCGGCGACGATCTCGCCGGCGGTGAGGTCGAGTGCGGCGGCGCGACCGGGATCGATCCAGACGCGCATCGAATAATCGCGTGCGCCGAACAGCTGCACGTCGCCGACGCCGTCGATGCGGCTGAGGCGGTCGCGGACCTGCGTTAGCGCGTAGTTGGAGATATACCCGCGATCGAGCGAGTTGTCGGGCGAGACGAGGTTCACCACCATCAGGAAGTCGGGCGACGTTTTCCGCGTCACCACGCCGAGACGCTGGACGTCCTCGGGCAGGCGCGGGACGGCGACGGCGACGCGGTTCTGGACGAGCACCTGGGCGGCGTCGAGATTGGTGCCGATCTTGAAAGTGACGGTGATCGTGACCTTGCCGTCGCCGGTCGATTGCGACGACTGGTACAGCATGTTGTCGACGCCGTTGATCTCCTGCTCGATCGGCGCGGCGACGGTCTCGGCGACCGTCTCGGCCGAGGCACCGGGATAGGTCGCGCTGACGGTGACGGTGGGGGGAACGATATCGGGATATTGCGACACCGGCAGCGTCATGTAGGCGATCGCACCGACGATCGTGATGATCACCGCGATCACGCCTGCGAAGATCGGCCGGGTGATGAAGAAGCGCGAGAAGCGCATGGGAATTTCCTCGGTAGAGGGGCGCGGGCACACACCAACACCACCCCGGCGGAGGCCGGGGCCCAATTGGGCGAACCGCAGTGATTAAGTCGAAACGCTATCCCAATTGGGCCCCGGCCTTCGCCGGGGTGGCGTCTATCTCGCGAGGGTGGCTTCACCCGAGATCGGCTGGACCGACGCCGGCGCACTCGTACCCGAGGCGACCACGATCCGGCCGACCTTCGGCGCGACGGTCGCGCCCGGCATCGCCATCTGCGTACCCTGGATGATGATCCGGTCGTTTGGACCGATCCCCGAGCGCACAATCCTCAGCCCATCGACCACCGGTCCAAGCTCGACCGGCTTCTGGCTCACGACGTTCTTCGCATCGATCGTCAGCAGGACCTTGCGCGCCTGATCGGTCTGCACCGCATCGTCGGGCACCAGCAGAGCCTGGCGCGTTCCCGCACTGGCGAGGCGCATGTTGCCGAACATCCCCGGCGTCAGGAAATATCCCGGGTTGGCGAGAACCGCGCGGCCGCGGATCGTCCCCGAGCGCTGGTCGAGGCCGTTGTCGGTGAAGTCGAGCTTGCCTTTCCAGCGATGCTCGGTCTCGTCCTGCAACTGGATCTCGACCGCCGCTGGCGTCGCGCCGGGCTGCCGTGCGCGCTGCGTCTTGAGGTACAGCGCTTCCGACCCATCGAACGTGAAGTAGATCGGGTCGAGCGCGTTGATCGTCGTCAGCACCGTGCCGCCAGTGCCTTCGCCGCCCGCGACCTGGTTACCCGCATCGACGCGACGATCGGAAATGCGACCGCCGATCGGTGCGCGCACCTGCGTGAAGCCGACATCGAGCGCGCGAGCGCGTTCGCGAGCCTGCGCCGCAGCGAGTGCGGCCTGCGCTGCTTCGAGCCGACCGCGGAGGGCGTCAACTTCGCCTGCGGAGACCGCTTCGTCGGCTACCAGGCGTTGCGCGCGACCAAGATCGGTACGCGCCAGCGACAGAGCGCTGCGTGCACTGGCGACGTTAGCGTGTGCCTCGGCCAGAGCGGCGGCGAACGGGCGGGAGTCGATCGTGAAGAGCAATTGCCCCTTGCTGACGATCTCGCCATCGCGGAAATGGATGCCGGTGACTTCGCCCGCAACGCGCGGGCGGATCTCGACGGTGCGGCTCGGTGCGAAGCGGCCGACATAATCGTCCCACTCGCTGACCTGCCGGACGAGCGGCGACGCGACCGTGACGGAAGCGGGTGGGGGTGCCGCCATCGCCGCGTCGGGATGATCGAACATCTTCACGCCGACCGCGCCCAGCAGCGCGATCGGCACGAGCACCATCGCGCCGCGCTGCCATGCCGGCCGTCGGTGACGGTCCGCGGGCGGCGACGCGACGACGTCGGCGTCGTTCGCGGCCGTGATCGTGGTAAGTTGGTTCACGCTGCGATGCTCCGCTTCTGCTGGATGCCGACGCGCATGCCGGTCACGCTCTCGACGAGCGTTTCGATCTGGGCCTCGGCAAAGCCGGCGGCGAGGAAGCCCTGGATCTCGGCCATCGGCAGCGCGAAGCCGCGGCGCCAGGCGTACACCGCCATCCGCCGCAGCGCCTCGAGCCGGGGGTCGGCGAGCCGCGACGCGGTGCTCAGCCCGAACAGGCTGCCCATTGCGCGCGACATGCGGCTCGGGCCGGACAGGCTGCGCAACGTGTCGCGCTTGGCGAGCGCGATGACGCTCCATTCCAGCGCGGAAAAGCCGGTCGGGGCAGGGGCGGCGACCGTCTGCGTGCGGCTGGTGACGGGCGAAGCGAACATGTTGTCGAGGTCGAGATAAGCCATGGGATTGTCCCCCTTTTGATCTTGGGCAAGCGCTGGCCTTCGTCGGTGGACGGTCCACCGACGTCAGCTGGTCGCGAGGCGTGCGCGGTCGTTGCCGGCACATCACCGTGCCGCGCTTGCCCGCTTGGAATTTTCGAAAGTTAGGCCGAAGCCGTCTTAGGTTTGAACCGTGGTCATGGGTTGGTGTCCCCGGTTGCCCCATCCGAAGTAGGAGAGAGCTTCGATACCAGTCGGTATATAAACCTGACGTTCATCTAGTCAACACACTTTTGTACCGGCCGGTATTTTTTCCCGCGGCGCGGCAGAAACCGTGTCTATTTGGTTGGCCACATGAGCATGCTGGTCTCGACGAGCTGCTGGAGTTCGGTGCAGCTAGCGCCCGAGCCGGCCTGGATCGACAGCCCCTGCATGATCGCGAAGAGGTAGCGCATCAGCGCGTGCGACTCGAGGCCATTGGGGAACTCGCCCGCCGCCTTGGCCTCGTCGAACCGCTTCATCAGCGCGGCTTCGGACGACGCGCGACGCTTGGCGACCTCGGCCTTGATCGGCTCGGCTTCGGCGCTGCACGCGACGCTGCTGATCACGCTGAGACACCCCTTGGGGTCGCAGGTGCTCATCTGCATCTGAAGCGCACCGCGAAGCAGGTTTTCCGCTACGGCACGCGCGGTCGGCGCATCGAGCGCTGACGTCATATAGGCCAACTTCTCGCGCTCGTAGAGATCGAGCGCCTTGTGGAACAACGCCTCCTTGTTACCGAACGCGGCGTACAGGCTGGGCTTGGTGATCTTCATCTCGGCGGTCAGTTCCGCCATCGATGCGCCCTCGTACCCGTTACGCCAGAACACGCGCAACGCACCCGCCAGTGCCTGGTCGAGATCGAACTCGCGGGGGCGGCCCTTGGGGGCGGTGAGCGTGCAAAGCCTATTCATACCGTTCGGTATATAGTGAGAGCGCGCAAAAGGTCCAGTGACTGGAATATGTTGCCGGGGACGCTCACCGACCGACGGCGGTGTAGGCGAACCCGGCCTGCTCGACGTCGGCACGCTGATAGACGTTGCGGAGGTCGACCATGACCGGCCCGGCCATCACGCGCTTCAACCGTGCGAGGTCGAGTGCGCGATACGCGTCCCACTCGGTCACGATCACGACCGCATCGGCACCCTCGGCCGCGTCATACGCGTCGGTGCAGTAGACGAGGTCGGGCATCATCGCCTTGGCGGGCGTCATGCCTTCGGGATCGTGCGTGCGGACCGTCACGCCGGCGTCCGCAAGCGCGGTCGCGATCGCGAGGCTCGGGGCGTCGCGCATGTCGTCGGTGTTGGGCTTGAACGTCAGCCCGAGCAACGCGACCGTCTTGCCACGCGGATTGTCGCCCAGCGCGTGCAGGACTTTGCGGCCCATTGCGCGTTTGCGGCTGTCGTTCACCTTCACGACGGCTTCGACGATGTGGACCGGGGTGTCGTAATCCTCGGCGGTCTTGAGCAGCGCCAGCGTGTCCTTGGGGAAGCACGAGCCGCCATAGCCGGGTCCGGCGTGGAGGAATTTCTTGCCGATCCGGTTGTCGAGCCCGATCCCGCGCGACACGTCCTGCACGTCGGCGCCGACCGCTTCGCACAGGTCCGCGATCTCGTTGATGAAGGTGATCTTGGTCGCGAGGAACGCGTTCGCCGCGTATTTGATCAGCTCGGACGTGCGGCGACCGACGAACAGGATCGGCGATTCGTTGAGGTAAAGCGGACGATAGACGTCGCGCATCACCTGCTTGGCGCAGTCGTCCTCGGTGCCGATGACGATCCGGTCGGGGCGCTTGAAGTCGCCGATCGCGGCGCCTTCGCGCAGGAACTCTGGGTTGGAGACGACCGCGACGTCGACGTCCGGACGCTTCTCGCGCAGGATCGCCTCGACTCGGTCGCCGGTGCCGACGGGGACGGTCGACTTGGTCACGACCACGGTCGGTCCGGTGACCGCAGCGGCGATCTCTTCGGTCGCGGCGAACACGTAGCTGAGGTCGGCATGGCCATCGCCGCGCCGCGACGGCGTGCCAACCGCGATGAAGATCGCATCGGCGCCCGCGACCGCGCTGGCGAGATCGGTGGTGAAGGTCAGCCGCCCCGCGGCGACATTGGACGCGACCAGCTGGTCGAGGCCGGGTTCGAAGATCGGCATGCGGCCGGCATGCAGCGCATCGATCTTCGACTGGTCCTTGTCGACGCAGATCACGTCATGGCCGAAATCCGAAAAACAGGCGCCGGACACCAGGCCGACATAGCCAGAACCGATCATCGTGATGCGCATGGACGTTCCTCGTAAAAGCCGCGCGACCTATCGTGAGTAATGCGCGCGCGTGCAAGCTGGAGAAGACCGACCGGTGTCGTTCGCGCCGGCTGCTCTGACGCTTTCGACGATAGGCAACCTGCCACATTGCGCGCATCATGGTTCCGATAACGGAGGCGGATATGCAGACGACGATGGCAGGCTGGGTGTTGGTGGCGACTGTGATGTTCGGTTCCGCGGATAGGGTTGCGGCACAGCAGGCGGCGGCTCCGTCGTGTCCGACTACCGTCGCGGCGGAGTTCGCGGGATGGAGCAAGCCGGCTTCGGTCGCGTCGGGCGGGGTGCTTCCGATCGGCTCGGTGGGTCGGCTGGCGTTGAAGCCGTCGACTGGGGTTTCGTTCGAGGTCACGCCGGCGAAGGCACCCGCAGCTGAGACGTTTTCCGGCGTGGTCCAGTTCGACGTCGCCAAGGCGGGGACGTACCGCGTGGCGCTTGGCGGAGCGGCGTGGATCGATGTCGTCCAGTCGCGCAAGGTGCTGACGTCGACCGCGCACGCGCATGGACCGGCCTGTTCGCCAGTGAAGAAGATGGTCGACTTCGTGTTACCGGCGGGGCGCTATGCCTTGCAGCTATCGGGTGCGAAGACGGCCGAACTGTTCGTGTCCGTCACGACCATCCGCTGACCCGAGCGGCTGCAACCAAAGCCGGGCATGCCGGTTGAAACCACGACCGATAGCGCAACACAGGAGAGAGACGATGGCGGACGACTTCAAGCAGGCAGTCGATGACGGTGCGAACGCTAGCAAGGCGGCAACCGACCGCGCGGCGGATGCGGCGAAGGACGCGGCGGACACGATGCGCGAGAATGCCGGGAAGGCGCGCGATGCGTTCTCGGAGAAGGTCGTCGATCCGGCGCGGCGCGCTGGCGAGGCGATGAAGGAGTCGGGCGGCAAGATCGCCGAGGGCGGCGCGACGATCGGCAAGGCGATGATCGACCAGGCCGAACAGAATGCGCGCGAGGCCTTCGCGGCGATGCGCGAGGCGGCGAGCGCCAGCGACCTGACCCAGGTGATGAAGATCCAGGGCGACTACCTGCGCGAGCAGAGCCAGCGCAGCATGAGCCAGGCGCGCGAGATCGGCGAGCTGATCGTGAAGTTCGGCAAGGACGCGGTCGCACCATTGCAGGGCGGCGGGATCAAGTAAGCCGTCCGGCCGATACGTTGCTCTGGGTTTCGGGTGGAGCGGCGTACGGACGAGCAAGAACGCCGCCGCTCCGATACGATGACGGAGCGGCGGCGGACCAGCCTCAACTATTTCCGGCTTAGACGAACAGTCCGACGAGCCAGTACGTGCCGGCGCCGATCAGCCCCGCGGCGGGTAACGTCAGTGTCCATGCCACGACGATGTTGCTCGCGACGTTCCAGCGAACGGCGGACAGGCGCCGCGCAGCGCCGACTCCGACGATCGAGCCGGTGATGGTGTGAGTCGACGATACGGGAATGCCCCAGAAGGTGGCCGCGAACAGCGTGATCGCGCCGCCGGTCTCTGCGCAGAACCCTTGTGCCGGGGTAAGACGCGTGATCTTCGAGCCCATCGTGTGGACGATCCGCCAGCCGCCCGACAGCGTGCCGAGCGCCATCGCCGCTTGGCACGAGAGAACGACCCAGAGCGGCACGTGGAATTCGCCGCCGAGCAGGCCCTGCGAATAAAGCAGCACGGCGATGATCCCCATCGTCTTCTGCGCGTCGTTGCCGCCATGCCCTAGCGAGTAGAGCGCGGCGGAAATCAGCTGGAGCTTGCGGAAGCGCTTGTCGACGCCGAGCGGGGTGAGCTTGAGGCTGGTCCACGCGACGATCAGGACGAGCACCAGTGCGAGCATCAGGCCGATCGCGGGCGAGGCGAAGATCGCGAGGACGGTGGCGATGACGCCTTTCCAGACGATCGCGCCGAAGCCGATCTTGGCGATGCCGGCGCCCAGCAGCCCGCCGATCAGCGCGTGGCTGCTGCTCGACGGGATGCCGAGCACCCAGGTGATGACGTTCCACGCGATCGCGCCCATCAGCGCGGCGAAGATCACCTGCGCGTCGATGACGTGCGCCTGGACGATGCCGGTGCCGACGGTCTGCGCGACGTGGAGGCCGAACACCGCGAACGCGATGAAGTTGAAGAACGCCGCCCAGAGCACGGCGTATTGCGGCTTCAGGACGCGTGTCGAGACGACCGTGGCGATCGAGTTCGCTGCGTCGTGGAGGCCGTTCAGGAAGTCGAACAGCAGCGCGATGCCGATGAGGCCGATGAGGAGCGGGAGGGAGAGGATCATGCGGTTGCCGCCCTATCCGCTGCCGCTTCACCCCCCCGGCGAAGGCCGGGGTCCAATTGGAGAGGTCGCAGTAACGGCGCGCGGTCCTTCGTTATTCCCGTCCCCCAATTGGGCCCCGGCCTTCGCCGGGGGGGTGCTTCATGGAAACTCTCGGACTCAAACACATCAAGCATGGTCGATGACCAGCCCCTGGATCTCGTTCGCGACGTCCTCGAAGCGGTCGACGATCTTTTCCAGGCTGCTGTAGATCTCGCGGTTGATGATGAACGTCATCGGGTCCGCACTGATCTTCGATGCCTGGAACAGCGCGCGCAGGCCCGTGTCGTGGATGTCGTCGGCATGACCCTCGATCTGGATCAGCCGCGCGGTCAGATCGTGCAACCGCCCCGCATTGCTCCCGAGCGAGCGGAGCAGCGGAATCGCCTCTGCCGTAATCCGTGCGGCCTCGACGATGATCCCCGCCATGTCGCGCATCTGCGGCGAGAATTCGGTGACCTCGTACAGCGCGATCGCGTTGGCGGTACCGTTCATCTGGTCGATCGCGTCGTCCATCACGCCGATCAAATCCGTGATCGCGCTGCGGTCGAACGGCGTGACGAACACCCGGCGCACGTCCTGCAACACCTCGCGCGTGATATCGTCGGCCTCGTGCTCGCGCTTGACGATCTCGGCGATCTGACCCTCGATCGAGCCTTCGCCGTGGAGCAGCCGTGCGAGCGCATCGGCGCCGGCGACCAGGGTCGCGGCATGCGCGTCGAACAGTTCGAAGAACCGTCCCTGCTTCGGCATCAGCGACTGGAACCAGCCCAGCATCGGAATTCTCCTTTTCGCACTCGTGCGCACGACGGGTAAGATACGTTGCGCGAGCGACGCCGGGATCGGCGGCTCACGGAAAGCAGCGATCAGCGCCTTCAGGCCGGGCTCATTGACAGCCTCCGCCGCGCGATCAAGCGTAAACCAGCGTGTGTCGCGCTGATGACGCTCGGGCCAGTCCTCGACCTGCTCGACGAAGGCGAGTGGAAACACGGTGACGATCATGTCGCGGTAGCGGCCGGTGCGGCGGCGTTTGCGGTACGCGAACTGTCCCACGGGCGAGGGGCAGGGGATGCCGCGGATGCCGGCTTCTTCGTACGCCTCCTGCGCGGCGGCCTCGTGGCTGGCGAGACCTACAATGGGGTTGCCCTTGGGGATCACCCAGCGCCCGGTATCGCGCGAGGTGATCAGCATCACGCGCGCATGCCCGGCTTCGTCGATCACATAGGGAAGTGCGCCGATCTGCTCGATGGTTCGGGTCCTCGCACCCGCAGAATCGCGGGGAAAGTCGGGAGCTTATACTCGGTTTTTACGCAAGGATAGCGGCGCGGCGGAGAGTTTTCGGACCGTCATCGCGGGTCCATTTCTGTCCCATTGCCGGACGCCGCTACCTTAACCACCTTTGCCACTGGTCGAATTGGTAAACGCGACGTTAACGTTTGCATCATGACCAGACGCCTAGTCCTTACCAACGAAGCCGCCCGCCACCCGCTGCGCCGTTCGCTGCCGCCGCCGGTGATCGCGAGCGCAAGAAACGACGATCAGGACGTGAAACTGTTCCTGCTCAGTTTCGCCGCGTTCTTCACGTGCTTTTACAGCTTCATTTTCTGAGAAAGCCGGGCGTAATCCTCCCCTTGGCGGGGAAGGATACTTAACCTCGAAGCGTCGGCAAACAGCCGATCGCGTCGTCGTCGCAGGCCCGGTGCAGCTTTTGCGCCAGCCACGCCGAGACGAGGCACATCGCCGCCACGAGGAACAGCATGTCCTCCGGCGTCACGCCCATCGCGGTGATTCCGATCACCAGGATCGAGCCGATCGTCATCGCGCCCGAATTGACGACGTTGTTCGCCGCCACGGTGCGCGCGGTCTGGTCCTTCTCGACGGTGGTCGTGAGGAACGCGTAGAGCGGCACGACGAACATCCCGCCGGTTATCGCGATCGCCAGCAGCGTCGCCAGCACCGGGATCGCACCCGGCTGATGGATGAACCCCGCCCAGTCGTAATAATGTCCCGGAGCCGCGGGCGTCCAGTTGCGTGCCAGGAACGAGAACAGCACGACGAACCCGCCCATCGCGATCACCGACGCGGGCGAGAACTTCGCGGAAATCCGCCCGCGTAGCATCGAGTTGATGACCACCGAGCCGATCGCGACCCCGACCGAGAACACCGCGATTACGAAGCTGGCGACTCGCTCGTCGGCGGTCAGCACGTTCTTGACCAGTGGCGGAAAGACGATGATCAGCACCGCGCCGATCGTCCAGAAGAAGCTGATCGCGACGATCGCCAGGAACAGTCGAGGGATGTGCAGCGTCGCGCTGATCAACCGCCACGACGCGGTGAACGGGTTGTAGTCGAGCTTCAACGGCGGGCCTTCGCGCGGTGCCGGCGGCACCTGGCGGCCGGAGAACCAGCCGATAACCGCGACGATCAACACACTGGCAGCGGCGCCTTCGATCGGTATCCAGCCTGCCGTCACCGTGCCGAGAAGGATGGCGAGATACGTCCCAGCCTCGACCAGCCCAGTGCCGCCGAGCACGTCGCACGGCTTCAGATGCTGCGGCAGGATCGCGTATTTGATCGGCCCGAAGAAGGTCGAGTGCACGCCGAGGCACAGCACCGCGCCGAGCATCAGCCCGATTCCTAGCGACGGGTGCCCAGCACGCGCGACCATCAGGCCGGTCGCACCGAGCAGCATGATGCCGATCTCGACCGTCTTGACGATCCGGATGATCCGCGCCTTGTCTTCGCTGTCCGCCAATTGCCCGGCGAGCGCGGACAGCAGGAAGAACGGCAGGATGCCGAGTCCCGTCGCCAGCGCGTTGAAATTGGCCTCCATCTTCGGATCGTTGAAAACGGCATAGGTCGCGAACAGGACCATCGAGGTCTTGAACAGGTTATCGTTGAACGCGCCGAGAAACTGCGTGGTGAACAGGGGCAGGAAGCGACGTTGCTTCAGCAACCCGAGGGCATTGAGCATGACGGGAAATAGCCCTGATCGTTGCGGTAATATGTCGAACCCTTAGCCGAGCGTCATCCGCACGCCAACGTTAAACCGGTTTCGCCCCGCGACCGACCGGTATAGGGGTGGTGGGTGCTGAGCTTGCCTAACCTCCTGACATTGTCGCGGATCGTCGCGGTGCCCCTGCTGGTCTGGTTCCTGTGGTGGCCCGACTGGGAGGCTGGGTACGGCATCGCCTTCGTGCTGTACTGCCTGATGGGCATCACCGATTATTTCGACGGGTATCTCGCGCGGTCGAGCGGTGCGGTGTCGCGATTGGGGATTTTCCTCGATCCGATCGCGGACAAGATCATGGTCGCGGCGGTGATCCTGATCCTGGTCGGCACGCGCGATATTGCCGGCATCCATGTCATCGCCGCGTTGGTCATCCTGCTACGCGAGATCGCGGTGTCGGGATTGCGCGAGTTCCTGGCGCAGGTGCAGGTTTCGGTGCCGGTATCGCAGCTCGCCAAGTGGAAGACGACGCTGCAGCTCGTGTCGCTCGGCGGGATCATCCTGGGCGGTTCCGTGCCCGAAATGGTCTGGGTCCATACCGTCGGCATCGTCGCGCTGTGGGGCGCGGCTGTCCTTACGTTGCTGACCGGGTGGGACTATCTCCGCGTCGGCCTGAAGCACATGGACTGAAAATGACGATACGGATGGTGTATTTCGCGTGGGTGCGCGAGCGTATCGGCACGGGTGAGGAGGCGGTCGAGCCGCCGGCGAGCGTCGTGACGGTGGCGGATCTGGTCGATTGGTTGGCCGAGACCAGCCCGGCGCATGCGGGGGCTTTCGAGAACCGATCGCGGTTGCGCGCGGCGGTCGATCAGGACTTCGTGCCGCTCGATACGCCGATCGGTCACGCACAGGAGATCGCCATCTTCCCACCGGTGACCGGCGGATGATCCATATCTCGGTTCAGCAATCGCCGATCGATATCGCCGCCGAGATGACGCGCGCGGAAGTGGCAGGAGCGGGCGCGGTGGCGACGTTCACCGGGCTGGTGCGTGCTGACGACGGTGTGGGAACGCTTGAGCTAGAACATTATCCCGGCGCGACCGAAGCTACGTTGCTCAAGGTCGCCGAAGGCGCGATCGAACGCTGGTCGCTGAGTGCCGCTATCATCGTGCACCGCGTCGGGCCGATGCACCCGGGGGAGCGGATCGTATTCGTCGCGGCAACGGCGGCGCATCGCGGCGCCGCGCTGGAGGCCTGCGCGTATCTGATCGACCGGCTGAAGACCGACGCGCCGTTCTGGAAGCGCGAGACGCGCGGTATCGAAGCTAGCTGGGTCGAAGCACGTGATGGCGACCACGCGGCCGCGGCACGCTGGGATATCTCGAAGGGCTAACCCAAATAATGTTCTCCCGCGAAGGCGGGAGCCCAGACTGGATCCCCGCCTTCGCGGGGAAACAAAGTAGTGCGGGCCGCGCTCCCGGATGGGATCGCGGCCCGCAGTCGCATCAGCCGAGCTTCGGAACGCTCATGCCGTTGGTGAGATGAACGACGCCGTTCGTTTCCTTGATGTCCGCCGTATCGACATACGACTTGATACCAGCCGTGTCGGTCAACTCGATGTTTCCGTTCGGTCCGAGCCCTGCAATCAACGGCTGGCCTGCCAGCGTCGTCAGCGTGGCCTTGCCACCGCCCGCAGTGATCCGCGCCTTCAACTGGTCCGCGGTCAGCGCACCGGCAACGACGTGATACTTGATGATCGTCGCGAGCGTCGGTGCCGACTCAGGCTTCAACAGCGTGTCGAGCGCACCGGCGGGCAGGCGCGTGAAGGCCTCGTCGCTGGGTGCGAACAGCGTGTACGGGCCGGGGCCTGCGAGCGTCGCCTGCAACTTCGCGGCGGTCACCAGCTTTGCCAGCGTCGCGCGGTTCGGCAGCGTCGGCAGTGCGGCCGCAATGGTCGTCGTTGCCGCCGCAGTCGGGGCGACAGGCGCACCGGACTGTTGCGGAGCAACCGCGGTGCCGGGTGCCGCCGGAGTGGTTGGCGTCGCCGGCATCGCCGTTTGCGGTGCGGCCGGTGCCGCAGTACGCGGCGCGGTTGGCGCTGCCGTCTGGGCAGTCGCACCCGTGGCAATAAACAGGCTCGTTGCCGCAGCAATCATAAGGTTGGTCTTGACAGTCATCTGCAACTCCAGAGATTGTGATTGGGACGAATGAAACTCGAACGGTCCAATTTGGGTATAGAACCAGCGATCTCAAGAATTTCACTGACAGGCCGTAGCATCGGTGCGATGAACCGAGCCTGTCTAACTCATATTTAGCTCAGTTTAGGGACGATCACGCCATTGACGACGTGAACGACGCCGTTCGACTGGCGGACATCTGCGGTCTCGACATAACTCTTGTTACCGTTGACGTCGGTCAACGCGATGACAGCGCCTACCATCGTCGCAGTGATCGGGTCGCCCTCGACCGTGGTCAACGTCGCGGTACCGCCACCGGCGGCGATGCGCTGGCGCAGATCGTCGGCAGTGATGACGCCCGGCAGGACGTGATACGTCAACACCTTGGTCAACGAGGCCTTGTTCTCGGGCTTTAGCAAGGTGTCGACCATGCCCGGCGCGAGCCGTCCGAACGCATCGTTGGTCGGGGCGAATACGGTGTAGGGGCCGGGGCCGGACAGCGTGCCGACCAGATCTGCGGCCTTTACCGCGGCAACCAGGGTCGACAGGTTCGGTGCAGCCGACGCATTGTCGACGATCGTCCGCGTCGCCATCATCGGCACGCCGCCGACGGTCGGATTGGCGACAGCGGGCGGCCCGTTCGGTACTGCCAGTGCGGGATTGGCGGGCGTTGTCGAGGCGCTGGCCACGTCGTCCTTGGATTTGCCGCTACACGCGGCGAGTGCCAGCGCGCTGGTCATCAGCAGCAGTGGAAGCGTCTTCGACATCGTTCGATCTCCAGCGGGAACTGGGAAACATACGATCGAAGGCCGAGTTGGTTGCGCAAGCGTGTCGATCTCGGGATGGGGTGAATACCGCGCGCGCCCAGACCGCAACGGTCTCCCATCCTTGAAAGGGAGGGGCAGGGGGTGGGTCGGCTTCCGCATCTTGGACCGTCGGCGACACAAGCTGGCCGACCCACCCCCAACCCCTCCCTTTCAGGGATGGGGGCAGAAGTGAGCGATGAGAGTAAGTGCGTCCTACTGAACGTCGGCCAGCGCCTTTGCCATCAACCGGAAGTCCTTCTCCCGCGGGCTGGCCCTCCGCCACACCAAGGCAATCTTTCGTACGGCATTCTTCTCGTCGAGCGGCCTCGCGGTGATGTTAGTGTTGTCGAGGATCCCCGCCTTCAACGCCATTTCCGGCAGCATCGTGATGCCGAGCCCGTTGTCGACCATCTGCACGATCGTGTGCAGCGACGTACCCAGCATCGTCGCCTCCGCCCGCAGCTCCGGGCGGTTGCACGCGCCGAGCGCATGATCCTTCAGGCAATGCCCGTCCTCCAGCAGCAGCAGTCGCGTCTCGTCGATCGCCGACGCGGGGATCGCGGGGAGCGCGGTCGGCTCTTCGCCCGACGGATACGCCACGAACAGCCGATCTTCGAACAGCGTCTCCGACGTCACCTCGCCGCACGCATAGGGGAGTGCCAGCAGCACGCAGTCGGTTCGACCATTGTGCAGTCCCTCGCATGCCGGACCGCTCGGCTCCTCGCGGAGGAACAGCTTCAGGTCGGGATAATCCTTCCGCAGCCGTGGCAGGATCCTCGGCAGCATGAACGGCGCGATCGTCGGGATGACGCTCATCCGCATGTCGCCCGAAAGCGGTTGGCCCGCGGCGCGCGCCATGTCGCCCAGTTCCTCCGCCTCGCGCAACACGCGCCGCGCCTTGTCGGCGATCCCGTCGCCCAGTGGCGTGAACCGCACGACTCGCCGGGTACGCTCGACCAACACCACGCCGATCAGCGTTTCCAGCTCGCGAAGGCCCGCCGACAGCGTCGATTGCGTCACGAAGCACGCCTCCGCGGCGCGTCCGAAATGGCCGTGGTCCTTCAGCGCAACGAGATATTGCAACTGTTTCAACGTGGGTAGGTAGGTCGCAGCCATTAATCGCCTCTATCGATCATCAGATGATAAATAGAGCGTTGGATCGATTACACCAGCCCCCTATACCGCAATGCACAACAACCGAGCGGGCCAACCGCCGCCTTTGAGGATGCCTGGAGTCAAGTTTATTTCCAGGAGGCTTCCATCATGTTGACCATCGGCGACCAGTTCCCATCGATGACCATTCCCGTCCAGCAGGGCACCGCAGCGCTGCCCGCCGGCGAGACGCTCGACCTGACGACGGCATATCCCGGCAAGTGGAAGGTGCTGTTCTACTGGCCGAAGGACTTCACGTTCGTGTGCCCGACCGAGATCGTCGGTTACAGCGATATCCGCGGCGATTTCGAGGACCGCGACGCCGTACTGATCGGTGCGTCGACCGACACCGCGCACGTCCACCTCGCCTGGCGCAAGTCGGACGCGGATCTTGCCGCCGCGGACTTCCCGTGGCTCGCGGACAACGGCGCCAAGCTCGCCGACGCGCTCGGGATCGTCGACAAGAACGAGCATGTGGCGTTCCGTGCGACCTTCATCATCGATCCGGACAACGTCATCCAGGCGGTCCAGGTCAACGGCCTGAACGTCGGCCGCAACCCCGCCGAGACGCTCCGCGTGCTCGACGCGCTGCAGACCGACGAGCTCTGCCCGTGCAACTGGAACAAGGGCGACGACGTCCTCCAGCTCGCTGCGTAAGTAAAACTCCCCTCCCGCTTGCGGGAGGGGTTGGGGGAGGGCGTGTCCACATGGGCCGCCCTCTCTTTTTGTCTCCAGTCCCTCCCCCGACCCCTCCCGCAGGCCGAAGGGGAGCAGAAGGAATTATCATGTCGCTCAAGGAATTCGCCGGGACACTCCCGGACTACGCCAAGGACATCCGTCTCAACGTCGGCTCGCTGCTCAACGAGACGCACCTCACCGACCAGCGCAAATACGGTTTGTTGCTCACCTGCGCACACGGCGCGGGCTACAAGCCGCTGGTCGAAGCCGCCGAGGCCGAATGCGCGCCGAAGCTCTCGCCCGAGGCCGCGAACGCAGCGCGTGCAGCCGCTGCGGTGATGGCGATGAACAACGTGTATTACCGGTTCACTCATCTCGCCGGAAACCAGGAATACCGCAACATGCCCGCCAAGCTGCGCATGAACGTGATCGGCCAGCCGGGTATCGACAAGGTAGATTTCGAGCTGTTCAGCCTGGCGGTGTCGGCGATGAACGGCTGCGGCATGTGCATCGACAGCCACGAGCAGGTCCTGAAGAAGGCTGGTGTGACCGCGGAGGCGATCCAGACATCGGTGCGGATCGGCGCGGTGATGGCCGCGGTCGCGACGATCCACGCGACGTTGTGAAGTAATCCCCCTCCCACTTGTGGGAGGGGTTAGGGGAGGGGCTGGCCTCAAGTACGGCGTCGTATTTGGCACGCCCTCCCCCGACCCCTCCCGCAAGCGGGAGGGGAGTTCGGTCAGTGCCAGATCGCGCGATACAGCCCGAACAGACTGGTGATCGTCAGGATCACCCCCACCAGCACCATCAGCGTCTTCGCCGGCACGCGCTTCGCCAGCATCGCGCCGAACGGTGCCGCCAACACCCCGCCGATCAGCAGACCCACCGTAGCCTGCGTAAACGCCGCCCAGCCAAGCTGCGTGATGAACGTTGCCGAGATCGTCGCGGTCAGGAAGAACTCGGCCGTGTTGACCGTCCCGATCGTAGTCCGCGGCGACGCGCCCTGCACCAGCAGGTTCGACGTCACCACCGGCCCCCAGCCGCCACCGCCCGCCGCGTCGAGGAACCCGCCGACCAGCCCGAGCGGCTCGACGATCTTCGGCTCCTTCTGCTTGGGCGGATAGCGCAAGCCCCGCCACAGCAGATACACGCCGATCGACGTCAGATACGCGAGGATGAACGGTTTTGCCGTGCTCGCATCGATGTTCGACAGCACGTACGCGCCCAGCACGCCGCCGATCACGCCCGGGATCATCAGCCGCAGGAACAGTGTCCAGTTGACGTTCTTGTGCAGCACATGGCTGATCCCCGACACCGCGGTCGTGAAGGTCTCGACGGTATGCACGCCAGCAGACGCCGCGGCCGGCGGCACGCCGACCCACAGCAGCAGCGTGTTCGAAATCACCCCGAACGCCATCCCCAGCGCGCCATCGACGATCTGCGCGGCGAACCCGACAAGTATGAAGGGCAGGAGCGTCTCGAAGCTCAAGGTCGTCAGGTCGAACATCGGCATCCCCTCAATATTGGGCCCAGATTGCAACGCGCGGGCTTATCCCACAACAAAGATAGGCTTTACCCCGATCCTTATGGCTCGATGCAGCCCTGATGAGCGGTTCTGGAAATCGGCCGCCCGATACCCTAGATACGGAAATCGCGAAGGGGACTGCGGATGTCGAGCGGATTACTGGCCTATCTGGATTCGATCCGCGCCCGCGATCCCGCCCCGCATTCGCGCGCCGAAATCATGCTGTACCCCGGCGTCTGGGCGCTCGGCTATCACCGCATCGCGCACCGCCTGTACAAGGCGAAGCTCTATTTCCTCGCGCGCTGCGTCAACCATTGGTCGCGCTTCACGACCGCAATCGACATCCATCCGGGCGCGACGATCGGCCGCAATTTCTTCATCGACCACGGCTTCGTCGTGATCGGCGAGACCGCGGAGATCGGTGACGACGTCACGATCTACCAGTGCGTCACGCTCGGTGGCACCAGCCCCGACAACGGCGTGCAGGGCAAGCGCCACCCGACCATCTCCGATGGCGCGATCATCGGCTCGGGCGCGCAGGTGCTGGGCCCGATCACGCTCGGCAAGCGCTCGCGCGTCGGCGCCAACGCAGTCGTCACGCGCGACGTGCCGGCGGGCACGACGGTGGTTGGCATCCCCGCTCGCGCGACGACGATCGAGGGCGGCAACGCGCCCGAGGTGCCTCGCTTCGTGCCCTATGGTACGCCGTGCAGCGAGATGTTCGACCCCGCGACGCAGAAAATGGAGATCATGCGCTGCGAACTGGAGACGATGCGCAAGCGGCTCGACGCGCTGCTCGCCGACGAGCATCCAGAGGACCGTCGCGACCGCGCATGATGGTGAGTCACTGATGGGCGTCGTACCTTTTCCCACACCGTCCAAGGCGACACAGGTCGGCTTCGAACGCCTCGAACTGAATCGGATCCTCGATCTCTACGGCCGGATGGTCGCAGCGGGCCATTGGCGCGACTATGCGATCGATCTCGGCAAGGACGCGGCAGTGTTCGCTGCCTTCCGTCGCGCCGCAGAACGGCCTGAATTCCGGATCGAGAAGCGCCCGGCACTGCGCAACAAGCAGGGGATGTGGGCGCTGATCGGCGAGGGCGGCGCGGTGGTGAAGCGCGGGCATGAACTGGGCCCGGTGCTGGCCCCGGTCGAGCGCCGTTTCATGAAGTTGGTCGAGGATTAAGCGTAAGTCCCAATCCTCCCCCGCAAGGGGGAGGTGGCAGGCGCTTGCCTGACGGAGGGGGAGGACGCGACAACCGCTGCTCCGTGTCCTCCCCCTCCGTCGCTTCGCGCCACCTCATCCTTGCGGGGGAGGATTATTCGGCACGCTGTCAGCGTAGCGTCAGATCAAAGCCCCCATGACAGCCGGACATACCCGAACTGCCCCGGCACGTCGTACGTGCTCGGATCGTAGTTCGGCCCGGTGCAGCTGAAGCACGCCGGCGGGTCTTGGTTGAACACGTTGTTCACGCCGACCGTCAGCCCCAAGCGATTCTCCAGCCAGCCCGGCGACAGCGTAACCTGCACGTCGCCGTAGAAGGTGTTGTCGAGTGTCTTGCCGTCCGCTTCCTTCACGCTCTTGATATAGCGACCGGTGAACGAGGCGCGCGCCAGGCCGATGTCCCAGTCGACGACCGCATTGCCCTTGAACTTCGGATAGGATTGCTCGGGCGACCCACGCGTCGTACCCTGGTAATTGGTGGTGGTGAAGCCGACCGTCGCCGGGAAGCTTTCGGCGTATTTCAGCAGGATGTTGCCGTTGAGCGAAAGCCCGAACGTCCCGGCCGAGGTCTGCGGCGAGCGATAGACCGCTGTCACGTCGACGCCGCGGGTGCGGATGCCGCCGATGTTCTGCAACTGCGCGTCGATGCGCGAGATGATCCCGTTGGGCGTGCGGGAGATCGCCGCGCAGCTGAGTGCGTCCGCCACCTGCGAGCAGCGGCTGAGTGTCAGCGTCGCGTCGGTCGCCGCGATCGCGTCGTCGACCTTGATGTCGTAATAATTGCCTTCGATGCTCAACTGGCTGGCGATCCCGCTGGTCCGTGCCCAGCTCGGCGCATATACCGCGCCGAACAACCATGTCCGCGACGTCTCGGGCTTCAACGCCTCATTGCCGCCGGTCAGCACGCTCAGCTGTCCGCCATTCGGCTCCTGATAGCTGCCGTTCGCGGGCACGCCGTTGGCGACGCAGTTGGCGCGGACGGTCGCGGACGACTGGAACGGCGATCCGGCGACGTTGGTGCAGGGATCGTCGATCGCGGCGTCGGACCGCGATGCCGCGCCGAACAGTTCGCCGATGCTCGGCGCGCGGAAGCCCTGTGCATAGGAGGCGCGCAACAGCAGGTCGCTGAACGGCTTCCACAGGCCGCTGCCGGTATAGGTCGTGTTGCTGCCGCTGATCGAATAGTTCGAATGCCGCACCGCGCCGCCGATCTCGAGCGACTGGATGAGCGGCGTATTGTGGATCAGCGGTACCCGCAGCTCGGCATAGACTTCGTCCGAGTTGAAGTGCCCACGCGCCGGTTGCGCTGGGATATCCGCGCCGAGCCCTGCGGTGATCAGCGGATCGGGCGTGAAGCTGCCATATTGGACACGGTGCTCATAGCCCGCGGCGAGACCAACGGCGCCGGCGGGAAGGTCGAACAGGTCGCCCGAGATATTGGCGGTATAGTCCTCCAGGCTCTGCGAACTGCGTGCACGCTCGTCGAACGCGATGAAGCCGAGCATCGCCGGTGTGACCGAGCCTGCACCGCCGAAGATGTTGAACGGTACGCATGCCCCGGTGCAGTTCGCGACCGGGCCCAGTGCCTGAGCCAGATTGGCCGCGTTGATGTTGCCGGTGAACAACTGCTTGGCATCGTTGAAGCCGAGGACCGCGTTGACGTCCCAGTAGAACTTATGGCTGCCGACGTTGAACGAACCGTCGAGCGTCGCGGTCGCCGACATCGTGTCGACGGTCTGCGAATAAGTGCGCTGCCCCGCTTCGACGAGGCGACGGCGAACCGTCGAGTAGTTCGCCGGACCATTGCCCGCGCCGCCCGCCGACAGCGTGTAGCCGAACGGATTATACGGGTTGGTGGCATCGACCGAGATAGTGTCGAGCAGGTTGCCGTTGCCAGCGTCCGGCCCGATCACCAGCGGCAGGAACGCTGCCTGGTTCTGCGAATTGCGTCGCGTGTAGTTCATCTTCACGCGCAGGTTCACGTTGTCGGTGAGTTCCTGCTTGGCGCTGACGAAAAAGCCGTAGCGCTCGGACGGGGTCAGGAAATAGTTGAACGGCGAGAAGTTGAAGCGGTCGGCGGAGGTGAACTCCTTGAAATCGCTGTTCGGGCCGGTCGGATTGGCGGCGTCGTAGCGTGGCCGCCCGAGGATGGGGGCGGACTTCAGCGTCAGGTTCCGGCCACCGACCTGGAAGAATCCGTTGGGGGTAGCGCCCGAACAGCCACCAATGACGTCCGAGCAACTTGTCTGGCCGGGGTTCGGAAACTGCGAGATCCTGCGATCGCGCGTGCTGACCGCCTCCTGCTTCACGTAGCTGCCGCCGAACACCACGCTCGTCCGCGGCGCCTGGATGCCGTAGCTGACGTTATAGTCCTGCGTATGGCCGTCGCCCTGGCGGAACGTGCCGAACTGCGCGGACGCTTTGAGGCCCTTTTGCTGCGATTTGGTGATGATGTTGACGACGCCGGCCAGCGCGTCCGAGCCGTAGAGCGGCGACTGGCCTGACTGGAGGATTTCGATCCGCTCGATCGAGCCGACCTGGATCGTGTTGAGATCGACGGTCGAGGGAATGCCGCTTGCCGATGCGCCGTTGACGAAGCGCAGGCCGTCGACCAGCACCAGCGTTCGCTTGGCCGTCAGATAACGCAGGTCGATCTCGGCCGACCCTGCACCGACGCCGCCGCCGTCGGGCGGATTGCCGATGTTACCCGAATTGTTGACCTTCGAATTGAGCCCGCCGGCCGCGCTTGGCAGCCGCTGGAGGACGTCGGCGACCGACGAAAGCCCGGTGCGCTGGATCGACTGCGCATCGACCGTGACGACGGGGGAGGGCTGGTCCAGTGGACTGCGGCGAATGCGCGATCCGGTCACGACGATCTCATCTCCGCCAGCCTGGTCTACGGATGGGTCGGCAGCCTGCACGCCCTCGGCGGCCGGTGTCGTCACAGCTTGTGCGAAGGCCGGCATCGCTGCGAGCATCGCCACCAATGCCAACCCGCTGGCGCCGGCATATTTGCTCGCGCCCGTGAACGTCTTGATCCCACGCTTCAACATTTTTCCCCTTGTCCGCGCCCCAGCAAACATCCGCTCTCTTATCTTATGTGTGCGAATGATGGCTCAGGGGCGTAACGAAGCAAGGGAAGATTGCGTGATGCGACAATTTTGTTGCGATATGTGTCCTGCGTGTTGCGCGCAGGACACGCAGGTGATCAGACTAAAACGGGTGCCGCGGCGCGATCCGCTTCCCCAAACACACGCAGATACCGCGCGATCTCCGTGGGTTCGCCCGTCGCCTTCGCCGGATTGTCGGACAGTTTTACCGCCGGCCGGCCATTCGCTTCGATTACCTTGCAGACCAGCGAGATCGGCTCCAGCGCCGCCGCGCCATCGGGATCGCAGCCGCGGAAGTCGTTGGTCAGGTTGGTCCCCCAGCCAAAGCTCATCCGCACGCGGCCGTGAAAATGGCGATACGTCTGTTCGATCGTGTCGATGTCCATCCCGTCGGAGAAGATCAGCAGCTTGGTCTTCGGATCGACGCCCTGCTCCTCCCACCAGCGGATGATCTGCTCGCCGCCCGCGATCGGCGGCGCGCTGTCGGGACGGAAGCCGGTCCACTCCGCCAGCCAGTGCGGGGCGTTGCGCAGGAACGCGGTCGTCCCGAACGCGTCGGGGAGGGCAATCAACAGATTGCCGTTATAATGTTGCCGCCAATGCTCGAGCACGCGGTACGGCGCTTCGGCCAGCTCGGCGTCGCTGTCGGCCAGCGCGGCGGTCACCATCGGCAGTTCGTGCGCGTTAGTGCCGATCGCCTCCAGGTCGGCGTCCATCGCGAGCAGCACGTTCGAGGTGCCGATGAAGCGGTCGCCAAGCCCTTCCTTCAGCGCTTCGACGCACCAGCGCTGCCACAGGAACCCGTGCCGCCGCCGCGTGCCGAAGTCCGACAGCACGAGGTCGGGCAGTTCGCGCAGCCGCTCGACCTTCTCCCACAGTTTCGCCTTGGCGCGTGCGTAGACGATGTCGAGCGCGAACCGGCCGCGATCACGCAGCGCGGCGCGCGACTTCAGCTCGTTGATGATGGTCAGTGCAGGGATCTCCCACATCGTCGTGTGAGCCCACGGGCCCTCGAAATGCAGTTCATACTGCCCGTCGACCTTCCGCAGGTCGTAGGCAGGCAACTGGAACTCGGCGAGCCACGCGAGGAACTCGGGCCCGAACATCTTCTGTCTACCGTAGAAGCTGTTGCCGGCGAGCCAGATCAGCTCCTTCTTCGCGAACCGCAGCGTCCGCGCGTGATCGAGCTGCGCGCGCAGTTCGGCCTCGTCGACGATCTCCGCCAGCCGCACCGTCTTCGTCCGGTTGATCAGCGCGAAAGTGGCGCTGACGTCGGGATACACCTGCCGGATCATCTGCAGCATCAGCAGCTTGTAGAAATCGGTATCGAGCAGGCTGCGCACGATCGGATCGAGCCGGAAATTGTGATTGTACGTCCGGGTGGCGATATCGGTCACGGCCATGCGCATGGGCTCCTGCGTTGCGTAGGGGCCGGGTGTCCGAGAAGACGCGTTTGTGTCAAGCAGTGGGCAAAGGAGACGGGCGATGACGCGGTTCGTGGTCGTGGTGGATACGCAGTGGGATTTCATGGCGGGCGAGGGCGCGCTGAGCGTGGCGGGGGCGGAAGAGTTGGTCGCGCCGATGCAGGCGTGGCTGTCGGCTCTCACGCCTGACGAGGTTGCCGGCGTCCTGTTCACGTTCGACACGCATTTCGTCGAGACCTACGCCGCGTCTCCCGAGGCGCAGATGTTTCCGATCCACTGCGTGCGGGGCACGAAAGGGTGGGGCAACATGCTCGACGTCGCGTCGGTCGACCCGGCGATCCCGGCGTGGCGGATCGAGAAGGGCGTGTTCGACATGTGGGCCGAGCCGGGTCTGGTGATCGAGGATGCGCGGAATGCCGAGCGGCCGACTATTGAGCGCGAGGCTTTCTTCTCGGCGTTGGCGGCAAGTGGCGTTACGGAGGTCACGGTGATCGGTGTCGCGGCGGATTACTGCGTCCGCTGGGCCGTTGAAGGCCTGCTCGCGCGGGGTTTCGTGGTGACCGTGCCGGCGGGCCTCACGCGCGGTATCGAGCGACAGATCGACGCGGTTGCGGGCGAGAATTTTGCCGGCAAGATACTCGTCGTCTGACCTGATGTAGCGCTGGGCGAACGATCCTCCCCCGCCAGGGGGAGGTGGCACCGAAGGTGACGGAGGGGAGGTAAGAGCAAACTGTCGCTCCGTGTCCTCCCCCTCCGTCTGACAAGTCTCTGCCACCTCCCCCTAGCGGGGGAGGATCAGCGAGGGCCTTCACGCCATCGCCGCAAGCAGCCGCCCGACATCCACCGTCGCGAACGAGGCGAAATTGTCCGCCACGCCGAACGGTAGCAACAGCGTGCGATCATGGACGATTCCGCCGCAGCTATACACGACGTTCGGCACATAACCGTCACGCTCGGCCGGGCTCGGCACGATCAGCGGATCAGTCATCCGCGCGAGCAATTTGGTCGGGTCGGCCTTGTCGAGCAGGCATGCGCCGATGCAATAATTGCGGACGCTGCCGACGCCGTGGGTCAGCACCAGCCAGCCTTCGTCGATCTCGATCGGGGATCCGCAATTGCCCATCTGGATGAACTCCCATGGCCATTTCGGCTCGACGATCCTGGTGCCGCCGTCCCAGGTCAGCAGGTCGTCCGAGGTCAGGTACCAGATATTCTCGTTGTCCTGCCGTCCGAGCATCGCATACTGTCCGCTGATCTTACGCGGGAACAGCGCCATGCCCTTGGTCGCCGAGACCGCGCCGCGCATCGGCTGCATCTCGAACGTCTTGAAGTCCTCGCCGCGCAGCAGTTCGCACCGCGCTTCCGAGCCGCTGAACGCGGTATAGGTGCCGAGATACTGCACCTTGCCAGCGTCCTCGAAACGGACGAGCCGCAGGTCCTCGATCCCCTGGTGCTGGCTCGGCAGGATCGGAAAGATCACCGTCTCCGACAATTCGCGACTGCCACCGCATTCCAGCCGGGTGGGACCGCCATCGGTTGCGCCCTGATCGGTCGGTGTGACCCGCGGTGGCACCGCGGTCTGGCTCGCGGGATCGACCGAGAAACCGTCGTCGGGCGACCAGCTCCCGGTGCGGAACGTGACCGACGAGACATGGCCTTCGCCGATGCCGCGTAGCGACAGGATGAAGCACAGGCCGCCCTCGGGTGCCTTGGCCTGGTCGGGGTCGAGGACCATGCTCGGATTGAACAGCGCGGCGGCCTCGAACGAATATTCGCCGCTGAGATACGCGCCGATCAGCAGTTTCTGGTCGGTGTCGATCTCGCGCGGGTCCTTCAATACCGCCATGATCTCGCCGAACCGGTGCAGGAGAAGCTCGTCGACATCGCGGTGGCGTTCGTCGAGCGACTCCATCACGCGGCGACGTTCGGCGCGGAGTTCGTCGGGCGACAACGACAGCACGCGGTCGATCACGCGGACGGCGCGGGGGTGGCCATCGACCTTGAACGCGCCGGGATATTCGATGTTGAACGGCCGGATGACGGTCCGCGATGGGTCTGGCCGCAACTGGATATTGGAAAAGGCGACGAGTTCGGCTTCGGCCATGGTCGGCTCCAAGTGACGCGCCGCCGTCGCGTCGAAACGGACGCCACGACACTGCGAGGGGTGCCCAGCACTGAACGCCGAAACCGCCGCCTTGGCTACATGAATTCCCCGTCACGCGCGGCTGCCGAAACACCGCGGAAAACTTCGTCTGTCACACCACCAGTTCGATCATTCGACGACCGGTGCACGAAGGAAGCGGTATGCAAGCTCAACCATCACGACCCGGCAATTGTGCGATCGGCCGCCACATGCCGCGATCCCGGCACCGCGACGTGAAGGGCGAGCCGATCCAGCGGTCCGCCTGCAGGTGTTGCGGCGCGGCGATCGTCAAGTCCGCGGTCAGTCGCCGCTGGATCGTGTCGGGCATGCTCGGCTGATTAGACGTCGCCCTTAGCGTCAGCGGTCGCGACGTTCCGGAGGCGGGGCGGCCGGTTCGTCCGAGCCGTTCCGCCACGTCTCGCCGCCCGCGCGTGGCAGTTCGCCGCGGGTCAGCGTGCCGTCATGGTTCCGGTCGAGCGCGGCGAAGCGCGTTGCCGCAGCCTTGGCAAACTCGCCTGAATCGATGCCGCGGTTAAGGTTCGCATCGGCGGCGATTACCGGCTCCGGCAGGTCGAAGAAGCCGTAGCGCGCGGCGCCGATGCGTTCGTGGACGGTGGCGCCCTTCTTGCTGTCGCCGTTGCCGAACTGCATGCCCTGGCCGCCAGACCCGCCGCCACCTCGTCCGCGTCCGCCACGGCCTCGCTCGCCACCTTCGGACCTTGGCCCACGGCCGCCCGACGCCACGCGGATTTCCGGCACCATGACGTTCTCGTAATAGGCGATGTCGTCGGGATCGATCTCGCCGTCCTTGCGGCGATCGAGCACAGCGAAGAAGCGCGCGGCGTCATGCTGGAATTCGGCCATCGTGATCCGCCCGTCGCCATCGGTATCGGCGCCGGCAAACCACAGGTCCTGCGCCGCACCCGGCTTGAGTGAAGCGCGGAACGGTTCGCCCATCGGACTGATGAATAACTGGCCGCGGCCGCGAGCCGGACCGTGTCCGCCCTGAGGGTGCGGCTGAGCCGAGCATCCGGCCAGCGCGGCGGCGATGCCGAGGTAAAGGATACGCATGCAATCTCCCGAAATGCCGTGATATTCGTCTGACACGGCGATCGTTGCCGTGATGTTTGGGCTGACCGCTGGCGCAGTTCAGATCGGCAACGTCACCCGCGCGAGCAACCCGACGCCGGGGCGGTTCTCGATCGTCGCATCGCCGCCGTGCGCGCGCGCCACCGCGCGGACGCTGGCCAGACCAAGCCCGCTGCCGCCGGTATCGCGGTTGCGCGATTGCTCGGCACGGAAGAACGGCTCGAACGCGCGGGCAAGATCCGCTGGCGCCATGCCCGGTCCCGAGTCGCACACCTCGACGATCGCCACGCTACCCTCGCGGCGCACTTCCACCTCGGCATGGCCGGCGTATTTGACGGCGTTGCCGACCAGGTTCGCGATCAGCGCCTTCAACGACGGCGCATCGCCCTCCAGCGCGAGCGGGTCGCCCGGAAGCAACGCGACGGCATCGCCGCGATCGGCAAAATCATCCGCGACGCTTTCGGCCAGCGACCGGAGATCGAGCCGCTGGCGGCGGACGTGGCGAGTCATGTCGCGAACGAACGCCATCGCCGAACCGATCCGCTGGCTCATCTCCTTGATATCGCCTTCGCTCGTCGCGCGGATATCGTCGGGCGCCTTTTCAAGCCGCAGCGATAGCCGCATCAATGGCGTCCGCAAATCATGTGCAACCGCGGCGATCAGAGTCGTCCGATCCTCGACATAGCGGTTCAGCCGTTCCTGCATCAGGTTGAACGCAGTCGCCGCCTCGGCGATCTCGGGCGGGCCGACGATCGGCAGCGGTTCGGCACGCGGATCGCGACCGAGACGCTCGGCGGCGGCGGCGAACAGCGCGATCGGCTTCACCACGCGCCGCGCCATCACCCACGCCACCGCCGCGGCGACCACCATCGCGACCAGGAACCACAGCACGATCCGCATCCGCCAGGGGCCGATCGTGGTGTGCGTCGGCCGGATCACGCGCCACCGGCCGCTCGGCGTCTCGATCGACACGACGAACGGGCCGAACAGCGCGTTGTCGAAGGATTGCGGCAAGTGCGCCGAACGGCCCATGCCCATCGGCAGCGGAGGCCGAAGCGCGCCCGCGAACAGCGGCATCGCCGATCGCTCGGTCTCGACGGTCACCTTGGTCCGCGTAAGACCGAGATCGGCGGCGATCGATTCGGCGAGCCGAGCGTCGCGCGGATTGTCGGTCGGGTGGGGCGACCCGGTCGCTATCTCGACCTTCAACTGCCCGGTCGGATCGCGTCCGGTCCGCGCGACCGCGGCGACCCGGTTGGCGGTGAAGATCTGCGGGCGCGGTGGCGGCATCAGCAACACGATCGCGAAGTTCAGGATCTGGACGAGCAGAACGGTGGTCAGCCCCAGCACGAAGATGCGCAGGAACATCGGCCAGGATCGCTGCGGGTTGCGCCGGATCGGCTGGTCGATCTTGCCGACCGTAATCGTCTGGTGGCGCATCACAGGCGCACCACGCGGGGGACGAAGAAATAGCCCTCGTTGCGGATCGTCCGGATGATCTCGTCGTCGTGCGAGCGCAGTTTCCGGCGCAAACGGCTGACCTGCACGTCGATCGCGCGATCGAACGCGTCGGTGTCCGGCCCTGGCGCCGCCTCCAGCAACGCATCGCGCGCCAGCACGCGTCGTGGTCGCTCGACGAACGCGCGCAGCACCGCGAACTCGCCATCGGTCAGGTCGATCAGCGTGCCGTCGGGATCGAACAGTTCGTGCGCCGCGAAGTCGACGCGCCAGCCGAGAAAACCGAACTCGCGGCTGTCGCCCGCATCCTGCATCGCGCGCGCGCGCAGCGCGGCACGGACGGTCGCCAGGATCTCGCGCGGGCTGCACGGTTTTGACAGGTAATGGCTCGCACCGATTTCCAGCCCCAGGACGCGGTCGGGCTCGTCGCCCAGCGCGCTCAACATCACCACCGGCGGTGCAGCCTTCCCCGCCAAGCGACGGCACACCGACAGCCCGTCCTCGCCGGGCATCATCACGTCGAGCAGGATCAGCGACACCGCCCACCGGGCGAGCACGCCGTCCATCTCCTTCGCGTTGGTCGCGGTCTCGACCTGGTAGCCGTGCATGCCGAGGCTCTCCGCCAGCAGAGTACGGATCATGTGGTCGTCGTCGACCACCAGCAGCACGGGTTTCGCAAGGTCGGGCACGGGACGTGGGATCATTCGCCGGTCCTGCCGCACGAGTGTGTTCGACATATTTCCGCGGAAGAACGGACGTGGGTCATTTTTCGGAGCGCCTGGCTGCAACGAAATCGATGAACGCGCGCAATGGTGCCGGCAGATACCGCCGTCCCGAATAATAGAGGAACGGACCCGAGAAGCGCTGCCACCACGGTTCCAGCACCGGCACCAGCGCACCGCTGTCGAGATGCGGCTTCAGCCAATCCTCGAACAGGTGGATGATTCCGGTCCCCGCCAGCGCCGCATCGACCGCGAGATCGGTGGCCGCGCCGACGCGGACGATCAGCGGTCCGCCGGGCTCGACCTTGACGATCTCGCCGTCGCGCTCGAACTCCCAGGGCATCATCGAGCCGCTGGAGAACTGGCCGCGGATACAGGCGTGGTCGAGCAGGTCGCGGGGATGCACGGGCGTGCCACGGCGCGCGAGATAGTCGGGTGACGCCGCGGTCGCGAACCGTTGCTCGCGCGGACCGATCGGTATCGCTATCATGTCCAGTTCGAGCCGTTCGTCGTAGCGGATGCCGGCATCGCAGCCCGCCGCGAGCATGTCGACGAAGCTGTCCTCCGCGATCACCTCCAGCCGGATATCGGGATAGGCGGCGAGGAATGCGGGGACGATCGCGGGTAGCACCAGCCGCGCGGCGCTGACCGGCACGTTCAGCCGCAACGGTCCCGCCGGCAAATCGCGATAGCCGTTGACGACGTCCAAAGCCGCCTCGACTTCGGCGAGCGCGGGGCCGAGCCGGTCGAGCAGGCGCGCACCGGCTTCGGTCGGCGCCACGCTCCGTGTCGTCCGGTTGAGCAACCGTACGCCGAGCTTCGCCTCCAGCCGGCGTACCGCTTCGCTCAGCCCCGACGCGCTGCCGCCGCTGATTCGTGCGCCGTCGCGAAATCCGCCCGCCCGAGCGACCGTCACGAACGCGGAGAGATCGCCTGCGTCCACTGCCATTGTGCGTGCTCCCGTACAGCCCGTGCCGATACTGCCGCGTTATCGTAACAGCCAACGCGGTCCATATGAAGGTCACACTTTGGAGGACCGGATCATGAACACGCACGGCATCACCACCACCGCCCCGCTCGCAGGGCGTACCGTCAACCGTCTCGGCTACGGCGCCATGCAGCTCGCCGGCCCGGGCGTGTTCGGGCCGCCCAAGGATCATGACGCGGCGCTTGCGGTCCTGCGTGCGGCGGTAGCGGCAGGCGTAAATCACATCGACACGAGCGATTTTTACGGCCCTCATGTCACCAATCGCCTGATCCGCGAGGCGCTGCATCCGTATCCCGACGACCTCGTGATCGTCACGAAGATCGGTGCGCGGCGGGGACCTGAAGGCTCATGGGACCGGGCTTTTTCCGCCGCGGAGCTTACCAGCGCGGTCCACGACAATTTGCGCAACCTGGGGCTGGAGGCGCTCGATATCGTCAATCTGCGCGCGATGTTCGATGTGCATGGCCCGGCCGAGGGGTCGATCGCCGAGCCGCTTGCGACGCTCGTCGATCTCCAGCGCCAGGGTCTGGTCCGCCATATCGGGCTCAGCAACGTTACGCCGACGCAGGTCGCGGAAGGGCGCGCTATGGCGACGATCGCCTGCGTGCAGAACCAGTATAATCTCGCGCACCGCGACGACGACGCGCTGATCGACGATCTAGCGGAGGCGGGGATCGCGTATGTGCCGTTCTTCCCGCTCGGTGGGTTCTCGCCGCTGCAGTCGACCGCGCTGTCGGACGTCGCACGGGACCTGGACGCGACGCCGATGCAGGTCGCGCTCGCCTGGCTGTTGCAGCGTTCGCCGAACATCCTGCTCATCCCCGGCACGTCGTCGGTCGGTCATCTGCACGAGAATTTGGCGGCGGGGGAGATCATGTTGCCAGCCGACGCGATCGCGACGCTCGATCGCATCGGGAAGGACGCCGCTAGCGAGTAAGCATTTCCGTCCGGGCGGCGGACGGCTAACGGCAGCGTCATGGCCAAGAAACGCTACCTCACCGCGACGCTGCCCGACGGGTATGTGAAGACGATCGGCCCGACGTCGACGCCGTTCACGCATTACTGGCGGATCGTCGCGGTGCTGGCCAACGGCAAGACCGAGATATTCTGGGGCCACACCAAGTCGCTCGTCGAGGCGAAGAAGAAGCGCAACGCACTGGCCGAGGCCGCGACGCAACGCGGGTGGCAGCGCTACGACTTCGAGTTCGTCGAGCTGGTAGCCTCCGACGGCTGATACCGTCCGCCGTTCAGGCGGGCGGTAGTGCTTTCACCAGGTCGAGCACCTGCGCCGCCAGCTCCATCCGACAGATCAGCAGGTCGGGCAGATACGGATCGGCGCAATTATACACCAGCGGCGATCCGTCGACGCGGCTGACGTGCAGCCCAGCCGCCTGCGCGACCGCGATCGGCGCGCAATTGTCCCACTCATATTGCCCGCCGGTGTGAAGGTAGATGTCCGCCTGGCCGCGCACCACCGCCATCGCCTTTGCGCCCGCCGAGCCCATCGGCACCAGCGTTGCACCCATCACTTCGGCGACCGCGATTGCCTCGCGTGCTGGCCGGCTGCGACTGACCAGCATGCGGAGCGGATCGCCCGCGGGTTGCAGCGGCTTCGGTGAACCCGAGGTCAGCGTCATCCCGAGTCCCGGCAGCGCCACGGCGCCCACGATCGCTACGCCGTCGATCGCAAGCGCGACATGCACCGCCCAGTCGGTCCGCCCTTCGCCATATTCGCGCGTGCCGTCGAGCGGATCGACGATCCAGGCGCGGCGCACCGAACAGCGATCGCCGCTATCCTTCTCTTCCTCGGACAGGATCGCGTCATCGGGCCGCGCCGCGCGCAGCATCCGCATGAGGAAGGTATTGGCCTGTTCGTCGCCCGCCTTGCCGAGGTCCTTGCCGGTCAGCCCGCTGCTTTTCTGCAACGCGAGCAAGATCTCGCCCGCCTCGGTCGCTAGGCGCTCGGCGAGACGGACGTCGCTTTCTATGATTGTCATTTAAGCGGCATGATCTGGCGGACGATGAACGCGGCGGCTTCGGCCGGCGTCATCTCGACGGTGTTGACTCGGATCTCGGCATTCCGCGGCGCCTCGTAAGGGCTGTCGATCCCGGTAAAGTTCTTCAAATCGCCCGCCCGTGCTTTCTTGTAGAGACCCTTCACATCGCGACCTTCCGCCACATCGAGCGGCGTGTCGACGAAGATCTCGATGAATTCGCCCGCCGGCAGCATCGCGCGCACCATGTCGCGCTCGGCACGGAACGGCGAGATGAACGCGGTGAGGACGATCAGCCCTGCGTCCGCCATCAGCTTGGCGACCTCGCCGACGCGCCGGATATTCTCGATCCGGTCGGCCTCGGTGAAGCCCAGATCCTTGTTCAGCCCGTGGCGGATGTTGTCGCCGTCGAGCAGGAAGGTGTGCCGGTTCATCAGGTTGAGCTGCTTCTCGACCTCATTGGCGATCGTCGACTTGCCCGCGCCCGACAGCCCGGTGAACCACAGCACCGCCTGTTTCTGGTTCTTCAGCCCGGCATGCGCCTCGCGGCCGATGTCGGTCGCCTGCCAATGGACGTTCTGCGAGCGGCGCAGGCTGAAATGGACCATCCCCGCCGCGACGGTCGCGTTGGTGATCTTGTCGATCAGGATGAACCCGCCGAGCACCTTGTTTGGCGCAGCACCTTCCTGCGCATAGGCCTCGAACACGATCGCGCGATCCGTCGTGATCTCCGCGACGCCGATCGCGTTCAACTCGAGCGTCTTGGTCGCGAGCCGCTCCATCGTGTTGACGTTGATCTGGTATTTCGGCTCGCGCACCGTCGCCGACACCATCTGCGTACCGAGCTTCAGCCAGTAGGAGCGACCGACGATCAGCGGTTCGTCGTCCATCCAGACGATCGTCGTCTCGAACTGGTCGGCGGTCTCGGGCGGCGCATCCGACGCAGCGATGACGTTGCCGCGCGAACAGTCGATCTCGTCGGCGAACGACAGGGTGATCGATTGCCCCGCGACCGCCTCGTCGAGGTCGCCGTCGAGCGTCGTGATCCGGCTGATTGTCGAGGTCTTGCCGCCGGGCAGCACACGGATCGCGTCGCCGGGCTTGACCGTACCTGCGGCGATCTGGCCGGAGAAGCCGCGGAAATCGAGGTTGGGGCGGTTGACCCACTGTACGCTCATCCGGAACGGCTTGGCCTGGTCGTCGTCGACATCGACATCGACCGCTTCGAGATGCTCCATCAGCGTCGGGCCGGAATACCAGGGCATGGTGTCGGACCTGAGGGAGATGTTGTCGCCCTTGAAGCCCGAGATCGGCATCGGCGTGAACGTCGAGATGCCGATGCTTGTCGCGAATGCCGAATACTCCGCGACGATCTCGTCGTAGCGCGCCTGGTCGTAGCCGATCAGGTCCATCTTGTTGACCGCCAGCACGAGGTTCCGGATGCCGATCAGGTGCGCCAGATAGCTGTGGCGCTTGGTCTGCGTCAGCACGCCCTTGCGCGCGTCGACCAGGATCACGGCCAGATCGGCGGTCGAGGCGCCGGTCACCATGTTGCGGGTATATTGCTCGTGGCCGGGGGTGTCGGCGACGATGAACTTGCGCTTTTCGGTCGAGAAGAAGCGGTAGGCGACGTCGATCGTGATGCCCTGTTCGCGTTCCGCCGCGAGCCCGTCGACGAGCAGCGCGAAGTCGATCTCGCCGCCCTGTGTGCCGACGCGCTTGCTGTCCGCTTCGAGCGCCGCGAGCTGATCCTCGAAGATCATCTTTGAATCGTACAGCAACCGGCCGATCAGCGTCGACTTGCCGTCGTCGACCGAACCGCACGTGATGAAGCGCAGCATCGTCTTGTTGCGGTGCTGATCGAGATACGCGTCGATATCCTCGGCGATCAGCGCGTCGGTCTGGTAGGCGGACTCCTGCGTGGCAATGTCGCTCATCAGAAATATCCCTCCTGCTTCTTCTTCTCCATGCCAGCGCCGCCGGCATCCTTGTCAATCGCGCGGCCTTGGCGCTCGCTGGTCGTAGTCAGCAGCGTCTCCTGGATGATCTCGGACAGCGTCGACGCCGTGCTTTCTACCGCGCCCGTCAACGGGTAACAGCCGAGCGTGCGGAAGCGGATCGATCGATCGACCGGGACCTCGCCGGGTTCGAGACGGAAGCGGTCGTCGTCGACCATCAGCAGCATGCCGTCGCGCTCGACCGTGGGGCGCACGCCCGCGTAGTAGAGCGGGACGATCGGCACGTCGTTGAGCTGGATATATTGCCAGACGTCGAGTTCGGTCCAGTTCGAGATCGGGAACACGCGGATACTCTCGCTCTTCGATTTCCGCGCATTGTAGAGGTTCCACAATTCGGGGCGCTGGTTCTTCGGATCCCAGCCATGCGTCGCGGTACGGAACGAGATGATGCGTTCCTTCGCGCGCGATTTCTCCTCGTCGCGCCGCGCGCCACCGAATGCCGCGTCGAACCCGTGCAGGTTGAGCGCCTGCTTCAAGCCCTCCGTCTTCCACATGTCGGTGTGGAGCGCACCGTGATCGAACGGATTGATCCCACGCGCGGCGGCTTCGGGGTTCTGGTAGACCAGCAACTCCATGCCGCTCTCCGCCGCCATCCGGTCGCGCAACTTGTACATCTCCTGGAATTTCCAGGTCGTGTCGACGTGCAGCAGCGGGAAGGGCGGGGGCGACGGATAGAACGCCTTGCGCGCGAGGTGCAGCATCACAGCCGAATCCTTGCCGACCGAATACAGCATCACCGGCTTGTCGGCCTCGGCGACGACTTCGCGCAGGATGTGGATCGCCTCCGCCTCGAGCCGTTCCAGATGGGTGAGTGTCTTCGCCATGATGTGTCTCCGCGGCGCCGTTTGCCCGGCGCAGGGCGGTGTCGGCAATCAATGCATTCTTCGGTCGGGGAACGCTTCGCTATCTCATGCCGCGAATGACGGCACTGCGCACCATGCACGATTTCGCGGCGAACCCTGCGCCGCAGTTGCCCGCCCGCGATCGACGCCGTACGCAATGCGCCTGTTTCGATCCGTCTGGGACCATGCCGCCATGTCCGTTGCATCGTTGAAAATGCGTTCCTGGTTGTTCGCGCCGGGGGACAGCGAGCGCAAGATGACCAAGGCGATCGAAGGTAGCGCCGACATCGTCCTGTTCGACCTCGAAGACGCGGTGACGACCGAGAACAAGCCGCTCGCGCGCCAGACCGTCCACGACGTGCTGACCGCAAATGTCGCACACCGCGCGCGGATGTGGGTGCGGGTCAATCCGCTCGACGGACCGTATACGCTGACCGATCTCGCCGCGATCATGCCCGCGCGGCCGGGTGGGATCATGCTGCCCAAGGTGGCTGGGCGGCAGGATGTCGAACGGCTCGACCATTATCTGTGCGCGTTCGAGGCGGCGAACGGCATTGCGATCGGGTCGACCCCGGTGATCGTGCTGATCACGGAGACGGCGGAAGCGATGTTCCACACGGGCGACTATAAGGGCGCTCCTCGGGTGGTCGCGCTGACCTGGGGCGGGGAAGACCTGGCGGACTCGATCGGCGCGAGCGCGAACTGCAATCCCGATGGAAGCTATCGCTTCACCTACGAACTCGCGCGGTCGATGTGCCTGCTGGGGGCCGCGGCGGCAGGCGTCACCGCGATCGAGACGATCCAGGGGGACTTCCGCGATCTCGACACGCTGAAGACGCGCGCGGAGCAGGTCCGGCGTGACGGTTACCGCGGGATGCTTGCGATCCACCCGGCGCAGGTCGACGTGATCAACGCCGCCTTCACGCCGACCGAGGCGGAGATCGCCGAAGCGCAGGCGATCGTCGATCTGTTCGCGGCCAACCCCGGCGTCGGTACGATCGGCTACAAGGGCGGCATGCTCGACCGACCCTATCTGTCGCGCGCGGAGCATCTGTTGCGGCAAGTCGGGCGCGCGTGATCGCGGCGTCCTAGCCGACGCCCCATTCCGCCAGCAGCGCCGTGCCATCGGAGCTGGGCGCGATCCGGCCCGGCGTGCGGGACAGCCGCGGGGCAGGGGCTGCCTGCCAGATGCCGTCGATGACGACACCGCGATCGGCCATGTGGCGATGCGTCGGCACCTCGTCGAGTTCCAGCACGGGCGCAAAGCAGGTGTCGGTACCCTCCAGCGCGTCGCACCACTCGTCCCGCGATCTGGTCACGAACACCGTGGCGAAGCGTCGCGTGGTTTCGGGCCAGCGCTCGACGACCATCTGCTCCGCCGCGAGGTCGGCGGGAAGCCCAAGCCGATCGAGCAGCTCGGCATAGAATTTCGGCTCGATCGCGCCTACCGAGACGTACCGTCCATCGGCGCAGGTGTAGCACCGGTAGAACGGCGCCGCGCCGCCGAGAAGATTGCGGTCGCGGTCCATCGACATGACGCCAGCCGGGACCATGCCCGCGAACAGCGCCATCATCGACGAAACCCCGTCGACGATCGCCGCATCGACGACTTGCCCAAGCCCGGATCGCGCGCGTTCGAGCAGCGCCGCAAGGATACCGGTGACGAGATACAGTGATCCGCCGCCGAAATCGCCGATCAGGTTGAGCGGCGGCGGCGGCGGCGTTCCCGGCGAGCCGATCGCCGCGAGTGCGCCGCTGAGTGCGATGTAATTGAGATCGTGGCCCGCCACCTGTGCGAGCGGTCCGGTTTGTCCCCACCCGGTCATTCGCCCGTAGACGAGCCGCGGGTTGCGCTTGAGCATCACATCCGGGCCGAGGCCGAGCCGCTCCATCACGCCCGGTCGCAGCCCCTCGATCACAACGTCGGCGCGGTCCGTGATCGCCAGCGCCTGCTCTCGCCCTTCCGGCGTGCGGATGTCGAGCGCGAGCCGGGCGCGGCCGCGGTCCAGCACGAGATTGCGAAATCCGCCGCCGACCCGCTCGATCCGCAGCACCTCCGCACCGAGATCCGACAACAGCATCGCCGCATGCGGGCCCGGCCCGATGCTGGCGAACTCGACGACCCGCAGGCCCGCCAGCGCCGTCATGCGCCGATACTCATCATTGCCATGCGATCCGATATCCGCGCTGTTCGGCTGCAAGGTGCGACCGATGCCGAACCGGAGTCAAGAAAGCGTCGGCGGGTCCAGCGGCACCATGTCCTTCAGCATGATGCCAGGGTCGGCGAGGATGGCCCGGTCGATCATCGCACCGGCTTCCACCAGCTTGCGACCTTGGACGTAATCCTTGACCACACCCACGCAGTCGAGCGCGATGACACGGCCGTCGCGCAGGTACACGACCGAGAATTTGCGCGTCGCCGGATCGCCGCGCAGGACCGTGTCGTCATAGCCGATCGACAGTCCGACGGTCTGCAGCTTCAGGTCATACTGGTTCGACCAGAACCACGGCACCGCGTCATATACCGCTGGCTGGCCGACGATGTCCTTCGCCACGACGGTCGCCTGGTCGTTCGCGTTCTGCACCGATTCGACGCGCACCGCCGCCCCACCGGCAAACCGGTTGGCGTGCAACGCGCAGTCACCGATCGCATACACGTCCGGCACGCTCGTCCGGCATGCGCCATCGACGGCGACGCCGTTGCCGCCCGCCGCACCCGCGTCGATCAGGGGCGCGACTTCGGGAAGGATGCCGATGCCGACGATCACCATGTCGGCGGCGATGACGGTGCCGTCCCCCAGCCGGACCCCGGTGACGCGGTCATCGCCCAGGATGCAGTCGACCGACTGCCCCAGCCGCACGTCGACGCCGTGTGCACGGTGCTCCGCCTCGAAGAAGCGCGACAGGTCTTCGCCCGCGACGCGCGCAAGTACCCGGTCGAGGGCCTCGAGCAGGATGACGGACTTGCCGAACTTGCGCAGCACCGCGGCGGCTTCGAGCCCGATATACCCGCCGCCGATCACGACCGCGGTCCCGACATCCGGCAGTTCGGCGATCATCCGGTCGGCGTCGGCGCGGTCGCGCACGGTGTGGACGCCGGTGAGATGATGGCCAGCGCAGGTCAGTCGTCTGGGCGTCCCGCCGGTCGCCCAGACCAGTCGCCCATAGCCGATCGTCGTACCGTCCTCCGTCGTCGCGCTGTGCTCGACCGGATCGACCGATACGATACGCGATCCCAGCCGCAGATCGATGCGCTGTTCGGTCCAGAACGCCGCCTGTCGGATCAGGATACGGCCGAAGACCTTTTCGCCCGACAAATACTCTTTCGACAAGGGCGGCCGTTCATAGGGAAGCTCGGCCTCCTTGCCGACGATCAGGATCGAACCCTCGAAGCCGGTCTTGCGCAACGCGATCGCACACGCCGCTCCGCCGTGCCCACCGCCGACGATGACGACATCGGCGAACACCGGCATGTCCCGTCGCGCATCGCCTGTGATGCTGTTCATATCGCTACCCTCGTCCACCTGGTCCCGGTCGAGTAGCACGCCGATCTGCCCTCGTGGTGCGCATTCCTATTGGCGATGTCGGATGACCTCAACTGCGGCCGCAGATCCTCCCGTGCAGTGAACAGCGCCACTTGCGCGAAGTTACCGTAAAGCGCGCGCGGTGTGTATTAGGCTCCGTGGCCGGGCTCTGCGTTCGGACGGGGGATTGCCGAAGTGATTGCGGACGGAACTGCCGAAATACCCAAGGCGCACGCGTGGGACCCCGACCATCTGCGGCTTGCGGTCACCGCCGCGGGCGTTGCCCTGTGGGCATGGAACGTCGACACCGACGCCTTCACGATGGACGAGCGGGGCTTCGAGCTTTGGTGCCTCCCGTGGCGCGCCGAAGTCACGTTCGAGGAATTGTCGGCGCATATCCATCCGTCCGATCGCGACCGCGTCCACTCCGCCTTCGCCGCCACCCGCGCGGTACTCGGCAGCTACGAGACCGACTTCCGGATCATGATCGGCGAGGAGGTCCGCTGGATCTCCGCACGCGGCCAGGGCGAGGATGTCGGGATCGTCGGACGGACGATGTTCGGCATCTTCCTCGACGTTACCGGCCGCAAGCAGGCGGAGGAGGGCAACGAACTGCTCGCTGGCGAAATGAGCCACCGCGTCAAGAACCTGCTGGCGATCGCGAGCGGCCTGACCGCGATAACCTCGCGCACTGCACCCAATACGCAGGACATGGCGCGCGAACTGACCGAGCGCTTGAGTGCGCTGGGACGGGCGCACGATCTCGTCCGTCCGTTGCCCGGCGGGCAGGGCGACGCGGCGTTGCTCGGCGACCTGCTCTCGGTGTTGCTGGCCCCCTATGACGACATGGGCGCCTTCAAGGGCCGCATCCGCGTCGCGGTCGAGCGCATGGGCGTCGGCGAGAATGCCGCGACCGGACTGGGACTGATCATCCACGAACTCGCGACCAATTCGATGAAATACGGCGCGCTGTCCGCACCGACCGGAACGCTCGACCTGTCCAGCACCGCGACCGAAGACGAAGTGATCCTGACCTGGCTCGAACGCGGCGGTCCGGAAGTCGAAAGCCCGAATGCCGGGGAAGGCTTTGGCAGCAAGCTCGTCCGCCGTACCGTTGCCGGGCAGCTGGGGGGCTCGATCGCCTATGAATGGTCGACGGGCGGGGTAATCATCACGCTGACGATGCGGCGAGACCGGCTTTCATCCTGACTGGCCTTCAACGCCCGGCCGTGATCACCAGGATAGTAGTTTAGTACCTGATGCGGGTGCAGGAATACTGCGGAAACATCCGCGGTCCGATGGGTTATGTCTCTGGGCAATATGAGTTTCGGGTCTGCCGGAGCGCGAACTTCTTTGCCCGTGCGACCCCATCGTTTTCAGCAGCGAGGAGCAGCGCGGGATATTCCCGCCGGCTTCGTCGTTTGAAGCCCCATCATCCACGTATCGAAGGAGATCATTCATGAACACCGACACCCTCAGCGGCGCAGCAACCGACGTCAGCGGCAAGGTCAAGGAAACCCTTGGCGGTGCGATCGGCGACAAGTCGCTGCAGAGCGAAGGCGCAGCGGATCAGCTGACCGGTACCGTCCAGAAGACGGTCGGCCAGGCCAAGGACGTCGTCGAAGAGAACATCCGTCCGCTGGTCGACTATGTCCGCCAGTTCTCGAAGGAGCGTCCGTTCACCGCCGCAGCAGTTGCCGGTGTGCTGGGTATCGCCCTGATCAACACGCTCCGCGGCAAGTAAGCCTCGGCGCGTCGCGGCGGGGGCGCATGATCGCTCCCGCCGCTATACCGTTACTCGCGTTACCGAAGACGTACGACACCAAGCGCACTCGATCGTTGCGCTACCGATAAACAAGCGGCGGCTGGTCGATCGAATATCCGGCGACCTCATCGCGAACCACGCAATACCAATTCGCTGCAATTGCGGACCGTGATCAACGGTCGCGCTGCCAAAGAACTATGTCGATCGGACATCGGAGAGGAGCCCCGCATGACGGATCATACGGATTACGAAACCGATTACGATTCCAACCTCGTTGTGGGACACCGCGAGCAGCGATCCGACGACGACTGGGACAAGGTCTGGAATACCGACGACCGCAACCGCGATACGCTCCGCAAGATTGAGTTCGGACTGGCGGTCATCGCCGCGAGCGTAGCACTCGTTATGGTCCGCGGCGGATGGCTGCGGATGACCGCTCGACCGAACCATGTCGTGCCCTCGGCGGCCGATATTCACGTCCAGATGCCGCCGCCGCGCTAAAGCCGAGCGCATCGAATAATAGCGCCCGAATAAAAGAACGACTGCCAGCATTTGGGCTGGCAGTCGTCATTCCCGTTACGCGGCGGAGCGTTCCGCCTGCTTGTCTTCGAGACGATCGCCGCTGCGATCATTGGCTGCGGTGCCGGTGATCTCGATCCGGCGTGGCTTCATTGCCTCGGGGATTTCGCGCTTCAGCGCGATGCGCAGGAGGCCGTTGTCGAAGCTCGCATTCTGGACCTGCACGAAGTCGGCAAGCTGGAAGCGGCGCTCGAACGCACGGGTCGCGATCCCGCGGTGGACGAAGCGGCCATCGTCGCGCTCGTCGGGCTTGCGCCCGCTGACCGTCAACTGGTTGTTCTGCGCGACGATCTCGATGTCGTCGGGGCGAAACCCGGCGACGGCGAGCGTGATCTGATAGCTGTCCTCGCTCTCGCGTTCGATATCGAACGGCGGGTAGCCATCGACCGTTTCGGTTCGCGCGGTCGCTTCCAGCAAGTCGAACAGACGGTCGAAACCGACCGTGGAACGACGGTAAGGCGTAAAGTCGAAGTTCGTCCTCATATCCAAATCCTCCTCATGAGCAATCTGAGCACGAGGAGCACCGGTAAAGCCGGTGCCCTCAGTCGCCGGACCGATCGACGCGTCCGGCGATCGGGGAAATAATTTCGTGTCCGAAGGCGTCAAGATTTCCGAACGAAATTTTTTGCACCGGTCGCTAGCGGCTGCAATCCGCTACTTGATGCGCTTCCACGACTGCGTCTTGCAGCCGAACCCGGCGAACATGCAGCCTTCGCCGACCAACGTGCGGGCATCGATCTGCGTGATCGTGCCGGACACGGTCTGGCCGACATCGGGAATGAAGACCTCGCCGCTCCATCGCCCAGGCTCGTCCTCGACGAAATCGCGGAACAGTTCCTCGCCGACGAGCTGGTCGACGCCGCCGCGCTGCGCGTCCTCGATCGCAGTGCGGCTCGCCCACACGACCGTCCCGCAGATCGCATCGCGACAGCGCTTGAAGGTCACGTGGACGGTGTTGTGCGGGTTGGCCCAGATCCCGGCGGGCGGCGGGGTTCGTGCCGCGACGGGCGCGGCGACCAGCGAGAGTGCCAGGATTGCGGCCGAATATTTGAAAAGCATGTCATCCTCTCGAATTCCCTACCGGATCGAACGTGCCAAACCTCGCTTCGAGCCCTGTCGAATAGGTAAAACCGGAATTTCGATTGCTACCTATGCGGCTGATTTGGCTCAGTATCTAATGGACGGCGTTGCGATGATTTGGTCGCTACCCTAGATACCGGGATTGGTGATCATCGACGAGTAGACTGTTTTGACTGATATCATCGACAGCGCCGTCGAAAGCGCCCCGAAAATGACGGCGGATGCCGAGCGGATCGCGGCCGAGCTGATCGCGCAGGACGTCGGCACCGATCCGTTCGTCGCGGCCGTGCGGGCCACGCGGATGCCGATGATCATCACCAATCCCCGGCTGCCCGACAATCCCGTCGTGTTTACCAACGACGCGTTTTGCCGGTTGAGCGGCTATAGTCGGGCGGAGATCCTCGGCCGCAATTGTCGGTTCCTGCAGGGGCCGGAGACCGATGCTGCGACCGTCGTCAAGATTCGCGAGGCGGTGCGGCAGGTCCGGCCGATCGAGATCGACATCCAGAACCACCGCAAGGACGGCGAGCTGTTCTGGAACCGCCTGTTGCTGGCGCCGGTCTACGATACCGAAGGCGTGCTCGCCTATTTCTTCGCAAGCCAGGTCGATGTGACTCTCGAGCGCGAACGGCTGCAAGGTCTGGAATCGAGCAATGCCGCGCTTCTGGCCGAGCTGACCGACCGATTGCGGATGCAGCAGGAGCAGGAGCGCGAGCTGGCCTTCACACTGAAGGCTGCACGCTTCGGCACCTGGAGCCTGGAGATCGCCAGCAAGCAGCTGACTGCATCCGATACGTGCAAGGAAATATTCGGCCGCCCCAGTCACGAGCCCTTCACCTACGAGGACCGGCTCGAGGCAATCCATCCCGAGGATAGGGCGAAAAGCGTAGCCGAAGTCCGTCGCTGCGTCGCTGAGGGCACCGACTATGACGTGGTCTACCGCATCTATCGCCGCGATGGAGAACTGCGCTGGCTCGCCTCGCGCGGCCAGCCCTTCTTCAACACCGAGGGCGAGGCGTTGCGGATCGCCGGCGTCTCGACCGACATCACCGACCAGCGTCGCAGCGAGATCATGCGCGCGGCGCTCGTCGAACTGGGCGACGTGTTTCGCGACACGGACGAACCGGATGATATCTCCTTCGCGGCTGCGCGGATCATCGGCCAAACGGTCGGCGCGGATCGGGCAGGCTATGGCGAGATCGACGCCGACACGCTCACGATCATGCGCGACTGGAGTGCGCCGCGCGTCGCGCCCCTTTTTGGCAGCTTCAATCTACGCAGCTTCGGAACGTACATCGACGATCTGAAAAATGGCGACGAAGTGTGTATCGAAGACGCGCACACCGATCCGCGGACGCGGTCGACGGTCGCTGCTCTGGAGGCGATTTCCGTCCGCGCGATCGTCAACATGCCGATCATGGAAAACGGACGGTTGGTCGCGATGCTCTATCTCGGCAGCGGCCGTGCAAGGCAATGGCGCGCGGACGAGGTGGCGTTCGTTCGCGAGGTCGCCGAGCGCACCCGCATCGCGACCGAGCGGCGGCGCACGGAGCAGGAGCTCGCAGCTCTGGCGGCATCTCTGGAACAGCAGGTCGCGGCGCGGACCGGCGAGCTCCAGCATGCCGAAGATGCGCTGCGCCAGTCGCAGAAAATGGAAGCGGTCGGCCAGCTTACCGGCGGCGTCGCGCATGATTTCAACAATCTGCTGACGGTCATCCGTTCGGCGACCGACCTGCTGAAGCGTCCGGACCTCAGTGCGGAACGGCGCGAACGCTATATCGATGCGATCTCCGACACCGCCGATCGTGCCGCGAAACTGACGGGGCAACTGCTCGCCTTCGCGCGGCGGCAAGCGCTCCAGCCCGAGGTGATCGACGTGGGACAAAGCCTGCGCGTCATCGCCGACATGCTGGGCACGCTGACGGGCTCGCGGATCGTCATCGACATCGACGTGCCCGAGACGCCGCTGTTCACCAACGTCGATCCGAGCCAGCTCGATACCGCGCTCGTGAACATGGCGGTCAATGCGCGTGACGCGATGGACGGCGCGGGCCATATCCTGATCGCGGTACGACCGGCATCGTTCATCCCCGCCGTTCGCTCGCATCCGGCCGTGCCGGGACGCTATGTCGCCATCTCGATGACCGACAGCGGCACCGGCATCGAACCCGAGAAACTGGAGCGGATCTTCGAGCCGTTCTTCACGACCAAGGGCGTCGGGCAGGGCACCGGTCTCGGTCTTAGCCAGGTGTTCGGGTTCGCCAAACAGTCCGAGGGCGACATCGTCGTCGAAAGCCCGCCCGGCGAGGGCGCGACGTTCACCTTGTATCTGCCGCAGGTCGACGAGAGCGACCGTCCTGCCGAGGACGACACCGTCCAGACGCTGGCCGACGGTCATGGAACCTGCGTGCTCGTCGTGGAGGACAACAGGGAAGTCGGGACGTTCACGACGCAGTCGCTGGCCGAGCTTGGCTATGTGACGGTGTGGGCGGCCAATGCGCAGGAGGCCCTGGCGGAGCTGGGCAAGGATGCCTCGCGCTTCGACATCGTGTTTTCGGATGTGGTGATGCCGGGGATGAACGGCATCGAACTCGGCAAGGCGATCCGCGCCGACCATCCGAGCCTGCCGGTCGTGCTGACGTCGGGGTACAGCAATATCCTCGCGCAGGACGGTACGCACGGGTTCGAGCTGCTCCACAAGCCGTATTCGGTCGAGCAATTGTCGCGCGTACTGCGCAAGGCGGCGGGCTGGGGAAGCGCCGACAGGAGTTCGGACGGCTCGGCGGAATAAAGAAGCAGCTGTCGATCCGCGCGCGAAAGGCTCAGGCGGTCGGCGCCATCAGCGCCCGGATACGCTGCGCCGTTTCCGGGGTGGCGGGATTGTAAACGATCATCCCAAGGTCCGGCCGACCGTCGACCGCAAATGCCGAGAATTCGAGTTCGAGCAGGCCGTGTACCGGATGGTGAAGCCGCTTCAGGCCGTCCGCATGCCGGGCAACGTTGTTGTCGCGCCATAACGCATCGAATTCGGGACTAAGCCGCGACAGTTCCTCGACCAGTTGGCTGATCTCCGCGCCCGCGCCAGCACGCGCGGCATCTGCCCGAAACGTACCGACAACGTAGCGTGCAACGTTGAGCCAGTCCTCCTGGGCCGCCTTGATGCTCGCATTGGTGAACATCAGGCGCAGGATGTTGCGCTGGTCGCGGGGCAACGTTGAATAGTCCGTCAGCAGGGTCGCCGCCGCAGCGTTCCACGCGACCACGTCCCAAGTCGGCGTCTTGACGATCGCCGGGCTGCATTCCAGCGCATCCAGCACGCGCTGCAGCCGCGGCGTGACTTCGTCGGAGGCGCGATAGGTCGCTTCGGGCGGGTGGCCGAGACCAAGCACGAACAGGTGTTCGCGCTCCGGCTCGGTCAGCATCAGGCCGCCGGCGATGCGGTTGAGGACGTCGGCCGATGGCGCGCCGCCGCGGCCCTGTTCGAGCCAGGTGTACCAGGTCGCCGAGATGTTCGCGCGCTGGGCGACTTCCTCGCGGCGCAAGCCGGGCGTCCGCCGTCGTCCACCGCTGAACCCGAACGCGGCCGCGTCCATGCGTGCCCGGCGATCGCGCAGGAACGTGCCGAGCGCATTGTCAGTCTCGATAGACATCGACATCCTGTTGAAGATTATACCATGATAAGGTCACTACTTTTACAGGTGTCGAAGTACGCCCAAGTCTTGCTCCGGACAATATCGGAGAGTTTGGATGCGTGTATTTTTGACGGGTGCGACGGGCTTCATCGGGTCGCGTATCGTGCCGGAACTGCTGAGTGCGGGGCATGAGGTCTTGGGTCTTACCCGGTCCGACGCCGGTGCTCGTTCGCTTGAGGACGCCGGCGCCGAGGTGCACCGCGGCGATCTCGTCGATCTCGACAGCCTGCGCAGCGGGGCGGAGCAGGCCGATGCGGTGATCCACACCGCGTTCGATCATGAGTTCACCAACTTCGTCGCGAACTGCGAAAAGGACCGCCGCGTGATCGGCGCGATGGGGGAGGTGCTCAAGGGGAGTGATCGTCCCATGATCATCACGTCGGGTACCGGGATCGGCGATACCGGCCCGGGCAAACCTGCGCTCGAGTCCGCGTTCAACCCCGATTACCCCAATCCGCGCATCGCGTCGGAAAAGGCGGGGCAGGTGCTTCTTGAGGCGGGCGTAGACGTCCGCGTCATGCGCCTTCCGCAGGTCCACGATACCGTCAAGCAGGGGCTGATCACGCCCTATGTCGATATCGCGCGCGAGAAGGGCGTGGTCGCCTATGTCGGTGACGGCGACAATCGCTGGCCCGCTGCGCACGTTCTGGACGTGGCGAAACTCTACGCGTTCGTGCTCGACAAGGGCGAGAAGGGCGCGCGGTACAATGCCGTCGCGGAGGAAGGCGTCAGCGCGCGGGCGATCGCCGAAGTCGTCGCGGCCGGGCTGGGCCTGCCGACGCTATCGCTGACTCAGGAGCAGGCGAACGATCATTTCGGTTGGTTCGGCATGTTCGCCTCGCTCGACATGCTCGCCTCCAGCGACTGGACGCGCGCGCAACTCGGCTGGAACCCGACCGGTCCCGGATTGATCGCCGATCTTGAAGCCATGGACTATGCATCGGGCCTGGTCGACGCCTGAGCGAGCATCCCGCTGGCGACAATTTATAGTTTGGCGTCAGCGGGATACGCGTCGAGCAGATGCCGCTTGCATCGGTGCGCGGCTCGGGACCATCCTGCGACATTGTCTACGGGGGTCTCATGCGTCGTCTCATCACTGCGGTACTGCTCGCCTGCGTCGCCACGCCCGTTGTCGCCAGGACGGTGGTCGTTGAAGAAGTGTCGCTCGATCGGTTGAGGGCGTTAATGAACGACGGCGGCGCGAGCAGCGTCGACATAACCCAGGCCTATCTGGCGCGGATCGCCGCGATGGATCGCAAGGGGCCGGCGCTGCACAGCGTCATCGCGGTCAATCCCGATGCGATCGCACAGGCGAGGGCGCTCGATGCCGAACGCAAGGCGGGGCATGTGCGCGGTCCGCTGCACGGCATTCCGATCCTCATAAAGGACAATATCGAGACCGCGGATCCGCTGCCGACGACCGCGGGCAGCCTCGCATTGCGCGACAACATGACCCGCCGGGACGCGCCGATGGTCGCGTACCTGCGGCGCGCGGGCGCGGTAATTCTCGGCAAGACCAACTTGTCGGAATGGGCGAACATCCGCTCGACTCATTCGATGAGCGGCTGGAGCGCGGTCGGCGGGCTGGTGCGCAATCCCTATGCGCTCGACCGGACCGCGTGTGGGTCTTCGTCGGGATCGGGCGCCGCGGTCGCCGCGAGTTTTGCCGCGGCGGCCATCGGTACCGAGACCGACGGATCGGTGGTGTGCCCATCGTCGCTGAACGGTCTGGTCGGCTTCAAGCCGTCGATCGGTCTGGTCAGTCGTACGCATGTCGTGCCGATTAGCCATAGCCAGGATACGCCGGGACCGATGGCGCGCAGCGTGACCGACGTTGCGATCCTGTTGTCGGGCATGGTCGGTGCGGATCCGGCGGACGGCGTGACGGCGGCCGCGGTGACCAGGGATTATGCCGCGGGGCTCTCGGCCAGCGCGTTGTCCGGCATGCGGGTCGGCGTCATCCGGCCTGACGGCATGTCCGCGGATCTTACCACCCGCTACAACGCGGCGCTGAACGTCCTGCGCGCAGCGGGTGCCGTGCTGGTCGAGGTCAAGACGCCGAAGTTCGACGGACTGGGCGAGGCCGAACTGATGGTCCTGAAAACCGAACTCAAGGCGGACCTGAACACCTATCTCGCCACCACGCCGCCCTCGGTCCAGACGAAGACGCTGCGCGCGGTGATCGCCTTCAACCGCGCGAACGCCGCGACCGAGATGCCGTTCTTCGCGCAGGAATTGTTCGACGATGCGGACAAGACCAAGGGACTCGACGATCCCGCGTACAAGGCCGCACGCGCCACCTCGTTGCGGCTGGCGGGGGCGCAAGGGATCGACGCGATGCTGCGCGCGGCGGGTGCGCAGATTTTGGTCGAGCCGGCTTATGACGCAGCATGGCTGAGCGACCCGGTCTATGGCGACACCTATGCCGGCTCTTCCGCCGCGACGTTGCCAGCGGTCGCCGGTTATCCGCATCTGACCGTGCCGATGGGTCTCGTACGCGGCTTGCCGGTCGGCCTGTCGTTCATCGCCACAAAGGATGCCGACCAGACCGTGCTGCGCGCCGGCTATGCCTATGAACAGCGCGCCAAGGCCCGGTCGGCGCCGCGGTATTTACCGACCATCGCCGTCGACCGGTGAGGCGCAGGGGGCTTACCCCTCTTTCTGCTTCGTCTCGGGCATCGCGAAGAAATACAGCATGAAGCCGACGCCAGCGACGACGGCCAGGGTCAGGAAGCTCACGCTGTACCCCGCCCAAACGATGATCGCGCCGGCCAGCGTCGCGGACAAGGCCGCGCCCAGGCCCTGCGCGCTCGCCACCGCGCCCTGGCTGACGTTGAAGCGTCCCGTCCCCTTGGTCAGGTCGGCGATCACGACCGGGAACAGCGCGCCGAAGATGCCTGCGCCAATGCCGTCGAGCGCCTGCACGCCGACCAGCCACCACGGATTGTCCGACACGGTATACAGTGCCCCGCGCGCCGCGAGGAACCCGAAGGCGACGAGGAACAGCGGCTTGGTGCCCCATTTCTCGGTGTTGCGGCCGACGACGATCGCGACGGGTACCATCACCAGCTGCGCCGCGACGATGCACGCGGCGGTCAGCGACGTCGCCTGGTCCTTGCCGACGGTCCGCGCGAGCAACTGGCTGACCGAGGTCAGCATCGCCGCGTTGGCGAGGTGGAACAGGAACGCCGTCCCCGCGAAGATCATCAGCGGCTTGTTTTCGACCAGCGCCTTCCACCCGCTCGGCTCCTCGCAATCGTCCTCCGGCTCGCAATCGAGACCGCGTGCCACGGCATTGTCGATGTCGTCGTTCCTGATCCGCGACGCGGTCACGATGCTCGCAACCGTCAGCGCGCCCATCAGGTAGAAGACGACGACCGGTCCGAACTTCCACGCGAGCACGCCCGCGAGCGCCGCCGACACGGCGTTGCCCGCGTGGTTGAACGCCTCGTTGCGACCGACGCGCTTGGCGAACAGTTTGGGGCCGACCAAGCCAAGCGTGATGGCGGAGATCGCCGGCGCGAACACCGCGCCCGCAACCGCCGCGATCGACTGGGTGACAGCGACCGCGGTAAAGCCACTGACGATCGGCAGTGATACGCTGCTGAGCGTCACGAGCAACGCGGCGATCATCACGATCCGCGGCTTGTTCCTGCTGCGATCGATGAGTCCGCCCGCGGGCGTCTGCGATATCAGGCCGACGATCCCGGCGATCGTCAGGATCATGCCCACCGTCGCCTCGTTCCAGCCATGCGCAGGCCCACGCACCGCGACGAGATAGATCGCCAGATAAGGCCCGAGCCCGTCGCGAACGTCGGCAAGGAAGAAGTTCAGCGCGTCGAGCGTCTTGTTCGGCGCTGATGTAGCGTCCGACCCGCCCTTGGCCTTGCCGCTATTGGCGGATGCCGTGTCCGTCGTGGCCATGAGAATTCCCTGAAATATCGGTGTCGTCGAACGCGGTGCCGGACGGCGATCCCTGCGCGCCGTCGGATCGCTAAAGCTGCGGCACCGGGCAAAGTTTCCACGCCGACGAAATATTGTTCGGCTTGATTTTGTTCAGTGATGTCAAAAGCTAAACCGAAACTGAACGGGCCCGTTAAGTCTCAAATCATGAAGTTATTGTCACGGAACGATGAACCCTCAGCCTCGCTGTGGGCAGCATCGGCGGATCATCTGCCACACGACTTGAAAGAGCTTTAATGACAGGATGTCTGACCTGGATCCACTTTGGCGATCTGCATGTCGACGAGGTCGATGGGTATGAAGGACTGTCACGTTTCCGGGACCTCGTCGCGCTCGCGGAGACGCATCTGAATGATGCGGTCGACTTCGCGCTGTTGCCCGGCGACAATGCTAATCACGGTACCGACGACCAATATGCGCGGATCGCGGACGCGATGACGGGGCTGTCGCTGCCGTGGCACGTGCTGGCGGGCGATCATGATTTCGAACCCGGCGACCTTACCGCGATGCGCGCGATCACGGCGAAGATGGCACCCTATGCGGAGACGATCGCCGGCTATCGGTGCCTGTTCCTGGATATCGTCTCGGCGGGGAAGGGTGGTCCCGACTTCCGGATCGACCCGGCCCAGCGCGCCTGGATAGAACGCGAACTGAGTGCAGCCGCGGTCGCTGGCGAACCGGTGGCGGTGTTCATGCACGCCTATCCCGGCGACCTGCGCGACGATCCGGACGGTATCGCCGGGCTGTTCGCCGCGCACCGCGTCGCGTTCGTCGACACCGGGCACACGCATTATAACGAGCTGCTTAACGACGGCCGCGTGATCTACGGCGCGACCCGCTCGACCGGCCAGATCGAGGAGGGCGCACCCGGTTTCTCGATCGTCACGCTCGACGACGGCGTGCCGAGCTGGAGGTTCCAGGCGATCGACGATCCCTGGCCGCTCGTCCAGATCACCAGCCCCGCCGACCGCCGCCTGATCACCGACCCGGCGCGCGCCGACAATGTGCCCGGCAGCGCCTTCACCGTGCGCGCGAAGGTGTTCGGCGGCGCAGACACGGTGTCGCTGTACGTCGATGACGGCCAAGCCGTCCCGATGACGCGCGTCGACGGCGTGCCCTCGCTTTGGAGCGCCTCGGTCGATCGCGTAGCCGATGGCCTCCACCATCTCGCCGTCCGCAGCGACGGGAGCGAGGACCGGATCGAGATCCTCGTCCGCAACGCAGGGCCACGACCGAAGCGCAATCCTTCCATGGCGCTCGGCCGCGACGTGAACGCGATCGGTGCCTGGCCCGATCGTGGTATCGACGGTGCGCAGCGTGGCCCGAACAAGAACGGACTCGATTGGTGAATACCGCAACGATGACGATGGTCCGGCGTATCGGCGCGCGGATGCCCGCGGCATGACTCTCCACACCTACGCGATCTGGGCGATCTGCTTCGTCGCGACCTTCGGCGTGATCACGCGTCCGTTCAAGCTACCCGAAGCGGTCTGGGCGCTCGCTGGCGCTGCGGTGTTGCTCGTGTTCGGACTGATGTCGCCCGATGCCGCGTGGAGCGCCGTATTGAAGGGTGGCGACGTCTATTTGTTCCTGATCGGCATGATGCTGTTGTCCGAGGTCGCTCGCGAGCAGGGGCTGTTCGACTGGGTCGCCGAACACGCGGTCCGCCTCGCAAAGGGATCGACCAGCCGCCTGTTCGCGCTCGTCTTCGGCGTTGGCATCGTCGTCACGACATTCCTCTCGAACGACGCGACCGCGGTAGTGCTGACCCCCGCAGTCTACGCCGCGGCGAAGAAGGCGAAGGCCGACCCGCTGCCGATGCTGTTCGCCTGCGCGCTGATCGCCAACGCGGCGAGCTTCGTGCTGCCGATCTCGAACCCCGCGAACCTCGTGTTGTACGGTGGCGCGCTGCCGTCGCTCGGCGCGTGGATGGCGTCGTTCGCGCTGCCATCGCTGCTGTCGATCGGCGTGACGTTCCTCGTCCTGCGCTGGGTCGAGCGCGAGCGGCTCACCGGGCAGTGCGAGACCGTCGTCGAGACCGGCACGCTGTCGCGTGGCGGCAAGATCGCGCTCGGCGGGATCGTCGCGACCGCGGTTCTGCTGATCGCCGCGTCGGCGCAGGGGCACGATCTCGGACTGCCGACCTGTCTTGCCGGTATCGCGACGATGGCCGCGATCTGCATCGGGGAGCGCAAGTCGCCATTCACGACGCTCGGCTCGGTATCCTGGGCGGTGCTGCCGCTCGTCGCGGGCCTGTTCGTCCTGGTCGAGGCACTGGCGAGCACCGGCGTTATCACGATGCTGGCGCGCTGGCTCGCGGCCGGTGCGGCGAACTCGCCGTCGACGACCGCAGGCGTTGCGGGGACGATCCTGGCGTTCGGATCGAACCTCATGAACAACCTGCCGGCCGGATTGATCGCGAGCACGACGCTCCAGCAGGCCCACGTTCCGCAGATCGTCACCGACGGCCTACTGATCGGCGTCGACCTCGGCCCGAACCTGTCGATCACCGGCTCGCTCGCCACCATATTGTGGCTGACCGCGATCCGCCGCGAGGGCGAGGATGTCGGCTTCTGGCGGTTCCTCAAGGTGGGCGCGGTGGTGATGCCGCCAGCGCTGTTCGCCGCGCTCGGCGCGCGCATGCTCATCGGCTGAGCGCGCGCCGAGCGGCAACCAATTAGATCCCGGCAATCAGATGCCGGCAGCAGGCGTCTTCGCGACCGTCCCACGGTGCATGACGAACTCGACGTGTTCGAGCCGCGTGACGTCCTGCAGCGGAGACCCCGCCACGGCGATGATGTCCGCGGTCTTGCCGGGTGCCAGCGTGCCGATGTCGTCGCGCCCGAGCAGGTCTGCGGCGCCCACCGTGGCGGCGGCGATCGCCTGGGTTGGGGTGAGCCCGTTCCTGACCATCAGCGCGAACTCGGTGGCGTTGTCGCCGTGCTTCGACACGCCGGTATCGGTGCCGAACGCGACCTTAACGCCGGCGGCATAGGCGCGGCGGTGACTGGCCGCCATAGCCGCGGCCGCGGCCTCGGCCTTGACGATCGTCGCGGGCGGCAACGCGCCGCCGCGTGCCTGGGCCAGCGCCGCGACGGGTGCGATCTCGGTCGGCACCAGATAGGCGCCCTTGGTCTTGAACAGCCGGATCGTCTCGTCGTCGAGGAACGTGCCGTGCTCGATCGAGTCCACGCCGGCCTCCAGCGCGGCCTTCGTGCCCTCGGCGGCATGGCTGTGCGCGGCGACCTTGCGACCGAGCGCATGCGCGGTCTCGATGATCGCGCGCATTTCCTCGGGCGTCATCGCTCGGCCGAGGCCGCCACTGACGTTCGACAGCACGCCACCGGTCGCCGCGAACTTGATGACGCGCGCGCCCAGCGCGACCTGCGCCCGCACCGCGCGGCGGCAATCGTCGGGGCCGTCGCACAGGTTCATTTCCTTCGCGTGCACCATGTCCGCGAATTCCTCCGCCAGCCCGTTGCCGCCGTCACCATGCCCGCCCGTCACCGAGATCATCTCGCCGGCATTGGTGATGCTCGGCCCTTCGACGGTACCGGCATCGATCGCATCGCGCAGTGCCCGGATACCCCGCGGATCGCCGCCCAGGTCGCGCACCGAGGTGAAACCGGCCGCCAGCGTCGTGCGGGCGTTGGCGACCGCGGTCATCTCGTCGTCGAACCGGTCGCGGTTGAGCGCTTCCAGCCGCGCGCGCATCGGATCGCCGCCGATGCCCCAGAGATGGACGTGCATGTCGACCATCCCGGGCAGTACGAATGCGGTACGCAGGTCGATCAGCCTCGCCCCCTGTTCCGGCGCGACGAAGCCATCGCGCAGTTCGACGATCTTCCCGTCGCGGACGATGATCGTGGTGTTGCCGCGCGGTGCCTGGCCGGGTCGGTCGAGCACCGTGCCCGCCTGGATATAGGTCGTGGTCGATGGCTTGCCCTGCGCCAGTACCGGTGCCGCGACGATTGCCGTCAGCCCGATCATCCATGCCTTGATCATCACATAGTCCCCCTTTGATACGTGATGCTCGCCGATGCGCGCCGCGGCGGCAAGAGGGCATCGATCTATCTTCACGATCGCACCGCCAGACGCTTGGCAGACCCCGCTGATCGCGACTATACCGCTCGGTACTGAAATACGGATTCGACGGTCGCAACGACACCGTCGGCTCAACAGGAGAGTGGCGATGTCGATACTTGTCAACGGGTCAGCGGTGGCGCTGCCCGACGATCCCCGTGTCTCGCTGCTCGATTTGTTGCGCGAAGGGCTGCATCTGGCGGGCACCAAGAAGGGCTGCAACCAGGGCGCGTGCGGTGCCTGTACCGTGCTCGTCGATGGCGAGCGGATCGTCTCCTGCCTCGCGCTCGCGGTGCAGTATGACGGGCGACAGGTGACGACGATCGAAGGGCTGGCCGACGGCGACGCGCTGCATCCGTTGCAGCAAGCCTTCATCGATCACGACGGCTTCCAGTGCGGCTATTGCACGCCGGGCCAGATCTGTTCGGCGATCGGCATGGCGGCGGAGGCGAAGCGGGGCGTGCCAAGCCATGTCAGCGCCGATCTCGCGGCCGACGTGACACTGACCCGCGAGGAATTGCAGGAGCGGATGAGCGGCAATCTGTGCCGCTGCGGCGCACATAACGGTATCATCGACGCGATCCGCGAAACCGTAGCAGCGGAGATGGCGGCATGACCCCGTTCACCTACGCGCGCGCTGAGAACGCCGCAGACGCCCTCCGGCTCGGGCAGGCGAATATGACGGCCTATCTCGGCGGCGGCACCAACCTGGTCGACCTGATCCGCGAGACGGTCGCACGACCGAGCGCGCTGGTCGACGTGACCGGACTGTCGAACGAGATCGAGGAGACCGAGGGCGGCGGGCTGATGATCGGCGCAGCGGTGCGCAATACGGCGCTGGCCGAGCATCTTGCGGTGCGGACGCGCTATCCGGTACTGTCGCGCGCGATCCTGGCGGGGGCGTCGGCGCAGATCCGCAACATGGCGACGGTCGGCGGCAATCTGCTCCAGCGGACCCGGTGCACCTATTTCTACGACACCGACGGATCGCGCTGCAACAAGCGTGCGCCGGGGTCGGGCTGCGACGCCATCGAGGGTTTCACGCGGGGACACGCCATTCTCGGCGCGTCGTCGGCGTGCGTCGCGACGCATCCTTCCGACATGTGCGTGGCGCTCGCCGCGCTCGATGCGGTCGTGCATCTTGACGGGCGGGGCGGGGCCCGGACGCTGCCGTTCACCGAGCTTCACCGACTGCCGGGCGATCATCCCGAGTTCGATACCGTGCTCGAGCCGGGCGAACTCATCACCGCGATCGAACTGCCGCCGCTGAGTTTCGCGGCCAACTCGACCTATCGCAAGGTGCGCGACCGGGCGAGCTACGCCTTCGCGCTGGTCTCGATAGCAGCCGCGCTTGAGATCGAGGACGGCGTTATAAAGGACGTGCGGATCGCGCTCGGCGGGGTCGCGCACAAGCCGTGGCGCGCGTCGAAGGCGGAGGCAGCATTACGGGGCGGTCCGGCGACCGAGGAAGCGTTCCTCGCCGCCGCCGTTGCCGAGATGGCGGACGCCGCGCCGCTGCGCGACAATGGTTTCAAGATCGCACTGACCAAGCGCACCCTCGTTGCCGTGCTTGGCGACCTTGCCGGAGCAGCAGCATGAGCATCGTCGACACGGTCAAGGAAACCGCGCAAGGCCTGGTTCAGGGCGCGATGAGCAAGCTGGTGCCGCTCGCCCCCGACAGCTGGATTCCAGGCGGCGTGCCCGATCCGCTGATCCGCCAGCAGCATGGCCTGATCGGCACGTCAGTGTCGCGGCTCGATGGCCCGCTCAAGGTGCGCGGCGCGGCAACCTTCGCGGCCGAGTTTCAGCTGGAGAACATGGTCTACGCCGCGCTCGCTTATGCGACGATTCCGCGCGGGCGGATCGCGGCGATCGATACCGCGGCCGCGGAGGCTGCGCCGGGCGTCGTGGTAGTGATGACGCACCTGAACGCGCCCCGGATGAACCCGCCGGCGGTGTTCGGCTCTTCGCCTACCGCGGCGGGGCCGGCGGACCTGCCCGTCATGCAGGACGACCGCGTCCACTGGAACGGCCAGCCGATCGCGGTCGTGCTCGCCGAGACGCAGGAACAGGCCGATCACGCCAAGTCGTTGATCGTCGCGACCTACGCGGCCGAGCCTTCGACCACGTCGCTCGCCGCGGCCAAGGCTGAAGGACCCAAGCAGGGCCTGTTCATGGGCCAGCCGTTGCTGAACGAGATCGGCAACGCGGACGCGATGCTGGCAGCGGCGGCGCACAAGGTCGATCACGTCTATCGCACGCCGCGCCACAACCACAACGCGATCGAGCCGCATGCCGCGACGATCGCGTGGGTCGGCGACGAACTGATCGTCCACGACGCGACGCAGCTCGTCACGGCAGAGGCGCAGACGATCGCCGACGTGTTCGACCTGAAGGCGGCACAGGTGCGCGTGACCTCGCCGTTCGTCGGCGGTGGCTTCGGTGGAAAATGCCTGTGGGATCACCAGATCCTCGGCACCGCCGCGGCCAAGCTCGCCGGGCGACCGGTCCGGATCGCGCTGTCGCGTGAGGGCGTGTACCGTGTCGTCGGTGGGCGCACGCTGACCGAACAGCGGGTCGCGATCGGCGCGGACGCGGATGGCCGCTTCAAGGCGCTGGTCCACACCGGCATCGCCGCGATGACGCCGCACAACAACATGCCCGAACCCTTCATCCTCGGCACGCGCGGCGGCTATGCGGCGGACAGCTTCAAGCTGTCGGTCGAGACGGTCACGATGAACATGCTCGCCAACACCTTCATGCGCGCACCGGGCGAGGCGGTCGGCACGTTCGCGCTGGAATCGGCGATCGACGAACTCGCGGTCGAACTCGACATGGACCCGATCGCGCTGCGCATCCGCAACGAGCCGGACAAGGATCCGACCTCGGGCCTGCCATTCTCGTCGCGGCATATCGTCGAGGCGTGGCGTAGCGGTGCGGAGCGGTTCGGCTGGAACGAGCGGAGCGCCGAGCCGGGTATGCGTCGCGAAGGCGAGTGGCTGATCGGCATGGGCTGCGCGACCGGGACCTATCCTTATTACCGTATGCCGGGCGCCGCCGCACGGATCACGCTGCGTCGTGACGGGCATGCCCTCGTCGAGATCGCCGCGCATGAGATGGGCATGGGGACGTCGACAACGACCGCGATGGTCGCCGCCGATCGCCTCGGACTCCCGCTCGACCGCGTCTCGGTCGGCTATGGCGATTCGATCATCCCCGGCGCGATCCTGGCCGGTGGATCGCAGCAGACCGCGGCGATCGGCGCTGCGGTGATCGCCGCACACCATGCGCTGGTCGCCGAACTGCTGAAACTCGCGGGCAATGATTCGCCGCTCTCAGGCCTGTCGCCCGACGAAGTTGGCAGCGAGGATGGCGGGCTCGCCAAGCTCGACGACCCGACCCGCCGCGAAAGTTATGTCTCGATCCTCGAACGAGCGCAGCGCGAGAACGTCGTCGTCAGCGAAGAGGCGTCGCAGCCGCTCGAACTGATGCATTGGTCGATGCATTCGCACAGCGCGCTGTTCTGCGAGGTGCGGGTCAACGCGATCACCGGCGAGACACGCGTGAGCCGCTTCCTCGGCGCATTCGATTGCGGTCGCATCCTCAACCCCAAGACCGCGCGCAGCCAGTTCCGCGGCGGGATCGTCATGGGCCTCGGCATGGCGCTGATGGAGGAGACGCAGTTCGACGAGCGCAACGGCCGCATCATGAACCCGAGCCTCGCCGAATATCACGTGCCCGTGCACCTCGACGTGCCCGAGATCGACGTGATCTGGACCGACATCGCCGACCCGCATACGCCGATGGGCGCGCACGGCGTGGGCGAGATCGGCATCACCGGCGTCGCCGCGGCGGTAGCGAACGCGATCTACAACGCCACCGGCAAGCGCGTGCGCGACCTGCCGATCACGCTGGACAAGGTGCTGCTCTGATCGGACAGCGTGACCGGTCGGTTCCGCGCGGCCTTTACATGAGGCGACGGGCTAGCCGGTCAGGCAGGGAATTGCGCGATGGCCTTTCGTTTCTTCTCTACGGTCGGCCTCGGTCTGCTAGCTCTCGCGATGCCCGTCGCGATCGCGGCGCAGGAAGCGCCAGCCAAGCGGCTCGTGCTGATCGATGATGACGTCGTGGGCCTGAACGGCGCGCCCGCGTTGCTGCTTCAGGCACCGGGCGTCGAAGTGCTGGGGATCACCACGACCAGTGGTTCGGTATGGCGCGATACCGCCACCGCCTATGCGCTGCGGACGGTCGAGATCCTCGGCCGCACCGACGTGCCGGTGGTGCCGGGCGCGACTTATCCGTTGGTGAACAGCGAGGCGGCGACCAAGCGGTGGGAAGGGCTGTACGGTCGGCTCGAGTTCAAGGGGCCGTGGACGGAGCCCGCGTCCGCCGGCTCGGGCCAGTCCACCCCTGGTACGCCGTCGCCTTCGGTCGTGCCCAGCCTGCCGATCGGCGATCCCGCCACCAAACCGTCCGGCGAGATCGCCGCCGCGTTCCTCGTCCGGATGGTCCGCGCGCACCCGCACCAGATCACGCTGTTCGCCACCGGCCCGATGACCAACATCGCGATCGCGCAAAGCCTCGACCCGAGCTTCGCCGCGAATGTGAAAGAACTCGTCTACATGGGCGGCAGCCTCAATCCGCAGCAGTCGATCGACACGCCGGCAGCTGCAGAGTTTGCGCGCGAATTCGTCAACACGCCGCGCCGCGAGTTCAACATCCGCTGGGATCCCGAAGCCGCACGGATCATGGCGCACGGCGCGTGGCCGAAGGTGACGATGGTCCCGATCGACCCGTCGACGGGCACGCAGTGGACGCGCGGCTTCCTCGACAGCCTCAAGCCAGCCCACACGGCGCTCACCGACACATTTCAGACCGGGCTCGAACCGGGATTTCCGATGTGGGACGAGATCGCTGCGATGGTCTGGCTAGAGCCCGCCATTATAACGCGCGCCGAGGCGCTCTATATCGATTTCGACACGAGCCAGACCGCGGGATACGGCGATACCCTGTCGTGGCACGACTCATACCGCCCACATCTCGGCGAACGCGCGCAGACCGTCGTGCTTCGTGTCGACCGCGATAAGATGGAGGCGGCAATGCGCGCGCTCTACACAAGACCTCTGAAGCGTAGACCGTTATCGCGGTAAAGCCGTCCACCCGATAAGGACATTCGCTCCCTAAGGCGGCTCCCGTACGGACATACGTAACCATCGACGCCCTGAGCCAGAAATCCGCGTGCAGGACTCAGTCTTGGGATGCCCGCCACCGGCGCACGGCCTCCTCATACGCCTGCTTTTGCCCGCGCAGCGCGTCCTCCGCAGCCTCCATCCTAGAGGAGCGAGCCTGCTCCAAAGCGCGACGATCCTGCGCACGCGCAGCCTCCCGTTCGGCGAGATCTTTCTTCTTCCGGTTAAAGTCTGCTCGTAACGACGTCAAAGCCTCCTCAGCCGCATCAAGCTCGTCGCGTTTCGGCCTTGGCTTGGGTTTAGCCTGAGGTTTCGCTCGTGGTTTCGCGGTAGGTTTAGGATCGGCATCCGCATCCGCATCCGCATGCGCATCGGCATCGCGCGGCGCGGCAGGCGCCCGCTGTTCGGGCAGTGCCGCAATCTGTTCCGCCGTCGTCCCACGCGAGTGCTTCACGACCGTGCTAGGGGAGGCCAGCGGTTCCGCCATCAACGCCGGATCCGTGACTTGCTCGGCAATGCCCCGCGCGAACAAGTCGCGGTCACTACCCCACGCCGCCAGTGCCGCCTTCTGGCTCGGCGCAGCGACATACGCATCGTAGAAACCCGCTACGGTCCGGTACACCTTCAACTTTTGGACACGCGCCATGCCAACCGATAGCGTGGCGCGGCGCTCTGTGGAAGTTGCCTGACCCAGGCCACTCGCCGATGCGACCAATCGGTGCCGGTATCTAACGCTATAAGAAAATGGTGGACGCACTTGGGCTCGAACCAAGGACCCGCTGATTAAGAGTCAGCTGCTCTACCAACTGAGCTATGCGTCCATTCCGGGGCGGTTTTGAGTGGCGCCCTGGTGTGGCGCCCCGCTGCTGGAGGCGCGCTGTTAGCAGACTCATCGGGGCCCGCAACCCCCTTTTCGTCGATCCGAGTCCGTTTTCGTCGATCGCGCCGCTTTTTCGCGAAATAAGTCGGTTTTTCGCCCTACCAGCCGACCGTCTTGCGGTTCTGGCGGTCGATCGACATCAAAATGCCGAGGCACAGCAGCACCGTCATCTGCGCCGAGCTGCCGAAGCTCACCAGCGGCAACGGGATGCCGACGACGGGGGCGAGGCCCATCACCATCATCAGGTTGATCGCGACGTAGAAGAATATCGTCGTCGACAGCCCGGCGGCGGTTAGCCGGCCGAACCGGGTCTGCGCGCGCTGGCCGACCTCGATCCCCCAGCGGATCACCAGCAGGAAGGCGAGGATCAGCAGGCAGCCGCCGACCAGGCCCCATTCCTCCGCCATCGTCGCGAAGACGAAGTCGGTATGCCCCTCGGGGAGATAGTCGAGATGGCTCTGCGTGCCCTGGAGGAAGCCCTTGCCCCAGATCCCGCCCGAGCCGATCGCGATTTTCGACTGGCTGATGTGATAGCCGGTGCCGAGCGGGTCGCTCTCGGGATCGAGGAAGATCAGGATGCGGTTGCGCTGGTAATCGTGCAGCGCGAAGTTGATCGCGAGCGGGATCGCCACTGCGGCGGTGATCGCGCCGCCGACGAACAGGCGCAGCGGTATGCCTGCGAGGAACATCACCGTCGCGCCGCCCGCGCAGATCATCAGCGCGGTGCCGAGATCGGGCTGCTTCATCACGATCGCTGCGGGGACGCCGATCAGTAGCGCGGCGGGCCAGACCGCGCTGAACCGTCGCGTCTCGCCGGGCGGGAGCATGTCGTAGAATTTGGCACAGGCGAGCACGATCGCGGGCTTCATGAATTCGGACGGTTGCAGGCGGATGAAACCGAGGTCGAGCCAGCGCTGCGACCCGCCCGAGACCTTGCCGAGGATCTCTACCGCGACCAGCGACACGACGATCAACGCATAGGCCGGCAGCGAGCCCGCCTTCCACGTCCGCTCGGGAACGTAGGACAAGGCGATCGCACCGGCGAGCAGGACGAAGAAGCGGATGCCCTGCGACAGCGCCCAGGGTTTGAGCGAGCCGCCCGCCGCGGAATACAGCACGACCTGGCCGAAACAGCCGATCGCGACCACCAGCAGCAGGACGCGCCACGGCAGCTTGGCGAGCGGTTCGGGGACGATACGGTTCATCGCTGACGCTCGGTACGGTTCACGGCTGGCGGTCCCTTGAATCATCTTCGGCGACCGTAGCGCCCGGCGCGGTCAGCGCTTCCTGCGTGGCGTTGGCCATGTCGGTCGCGTTCTCGACCGCGGGGGCGTCGCTGGGCACGATCGCGTCGGTCTTGGTGGCGATAGCGGCGGGCGGCGCGGACTGCGCCTTGCGGTAGGTCTCCGCGGTCGCCGCCATGCGCGTGCGGATATCACCGCCCCAGGTCGGTTCGACCTCGGCGAGCGATTTCAGCGCACGCTCGCGGTCGAGCATATAGGTCATGATGTCGCGGCCGATCATCGGCGTGTCGAGATTGCGCACGGTGTGGCCGTTATGCTCGAGCACGACCGCCAGCGCATAGCGCGGGTTATCGGCGGGCGCGAAGCCGATGAACAGCGCGTGGTCGCGCATCTTGAACGGCAGCTGCCCGTTCTTGAGCACGCCCGAGCGCCGTTCCGCCATCGTGATGCGGCGGACCTGCGCGGTGCCGGTCTTGCCCGCGATCGCGACGCCGGGGATCAGCAGCTTGGCCGCGCCGCCGGTGCCGCCCTGGTTGATCACCCCGAACATCGCATCGCGGACGCGCGCGAGATGCTCGGAGTCGATCGCGAGGGCAGGGGAGTCGCGGTGGACGTGGCTGGCCAGGATGCTCGGCTGCAACGCGCGGCCGGACGCTAGGCGCGCGGCCATCACCGCGAGCTGCAACGGGTTCGCCAGCACATAGCCCTGGCCGATCGACGCGTTGAGCGAGTCCGCGACGGTCCAGTCGTGCTTGTACTTCTTCAGCTTCCACGCCGGATCGGGGACGGTGCCGTAACGCTGCGTCGAGAAGGGCAGGTCGAACTTCTGCCCCATCCCCAGCGTCCGCGCGATCGGCGCGATCGCGTTGTAGCCGACCCGCCGCGCCATCTCGTAGAAATAGATGTCGCAGCTCTGCATGATCGCGTTCTTGAGATCGAGCGGACCGTGGCCACTTTTCTTGTGGCAGTGGAACACGCTGGTCCCGAGCCGCATCGCGCCCGAGCAATTGACACGCGTCGACGGATCGACACCCGCGTTCATCAGGGCGAGCCCGTTCATCGGCTTCACGGTCGAGCCCGGTGGATACAGCCCCTGCGTGACCTTGTTCATCAGCGGCACGTGATCGTCGTCGCTCAGCATCTGCCATTCGAGATGGCTGATCCCGTCCGAAAAGCTGTTCGGATCATAGGCCGGCATCGACACCATCGCGAGCATCTCGCCGGTGCGGGTGTCGAGCACGACGACCGATCCGGAGTTGGTGCCAAGCCGCCGCGCCGCATATTCCTGAAGCCCCACGTCGATCGTCAGCCGTGCTGTCTTACCGGGGACGTCGGGCTTGGTCGCGAGTTCGGCGACCAGTTTTCCGCGTGCGGTGACCTCGACCCGCTTGGCGCCGGCGACGCCGCGCAGTTCGGCTTCCAGCATCTTCTCTAGCCCGTCCTTGCCAAGCTTGAAGCCGGGCGTCACGAGCAGCGGGTCGTGCGTCTTCTTGTACTGCTCGGCGTTGGGTACGCCGACATAGCCGGTCAGATGCGCGACCGCCGCGCCGGCCGGATAGCTGCGTGCAAAGCCGCGCGTGGGCGCGACGCCCGGCAGTTCGGGCAACCGCACGCTGACCGCGGCGAACCGCTCCCAGTCGAGATTCTCCGCGACCTGGACCGGCTGGAACCCGGCGGCGTGTTCGAGGTCGATCGCGATCCGCTCGACTTCCTCGGGCGGCAATTGGAGGATGCGGCCGAGCAGCGGCAGCACGCGCTCCTTGTCGCGCAGGCGGTCGGGGATGATGTCGACGCGGAAATCGGTGCGGTTGTTGGCGATCGGTACGCCGTGGCGATCGACGATCCAGCCGCGTCGCGGCGGCAACAGCGTCATGTTGACGCGGTTGCTCTCGGACATTTGCGTGTAGCGTTCGTTCTGCGCGATCGACAGCCATGCCATGCGGCCGGCGAGCAGCAGCCCGACGCCGCCTTGCGCCGCGCCCAGCATCCACGCGCGGCGCGAGAAGCTGTACGCCTGCGACATCTCGGTGACGATCCGCGGGGTATTCCTCACTCGGCACCGCGCTTGTTCTGGATCGCAGCGACGATGCGCGCGGCCAGCGGGAACATCAGGATCGTGACCGCGATCTGCGCGATCAGGATCGTGTCGACATGCGCGCCGACCGGTACCGCGATGAAGCGCCCGACCAGGATGCACGCGGCGATCAGCCCGCCCGCGATCAGCCAGTCCTGCCAATAGTCGCGAAACGCGAGGCGCTGTTCGATCATATCGATCGCGACGAACGCGAGCGACCACATCAGCACCGCGCTGCCAAGTGGCTGACCGCTGACGAGGTCGTCGAAGAAGCCGAGCGGCGCGGCGGCCCAGGGCTTGAACGCGAACCGTGCGAGCAACCGCCACGCGAGCAGCATGACGAACCCGAACGGCGGGAGCAGTGGGATCGTCGCGACCACCGGGATGATCGTGATCAGCGACCCGGCCATGACGGTCGCCCAGGGGATCGCGCGCGACCGGCCCGCCGGGATCTTCGTCTCGAACGGCTTGTAGTCGACGCTGTCGACGACGCGAGCGCGACTCATTGTTGCGTTACCGGGCGGGGCGGGGGCACGGGCATGAACATCCGCTCGACAAGTGCGAAGTCGAGCGTGTCGGGATCGGCGAACGCGCGCGCCATCACCGAGTCCGACCCAGCCTTGGTCACGCGCGCAACCGGAACCCCCGGGGCGTAGATGCCGCCCGTGCCGGTCGTTACGAACAGGTCCCCGGCGTTGAAGCGAACATTGGTCGCGTTGACCGAGCGGATGTCGATCATCCCGTCGCCGCGCCCCGCTGCGATCGCCGGCATGCCGTCGCGCGTGCGGCGGACGGGCACGATGCTGTCCCCGTCGCTGAGCAACAGGATGCGCGCTGCGTTGGGGCCGGTCTCGACCACGCGACCGATCAGGCCGTCGGGGCCGCGCACCGGCATGCCGGGCAGCACACCGTTCCAGCGACCCGCATTGAGCAACGCATAGCGCCGCCCGCTCGACGCGCTCGAACTCACCAGCCGCGCGGTCACGACAGGCACAGTCGAGCGTTCGCGGATCGCGAGCAGGCTGCGCAACCGGCGATTGTCATACGCGATCGTCCGCGCGCGCATCAGCAGCGCCCGCGTCCGCTCGCGATCGGCCCGCAACGCGACGTTCTCCTGCTTCACGAAGAAGTAGTTGCCGATCGCATCGGGAATCCCCGAGATCGAAGACCCGACCGTGGCGAGCCCGGTCGACACCGGCGTCGTCACGCCCGCGACGCCCATCCGCAGCGCGGAAACCGCGGGCGGATTGAACGTCGACGCGACAAGCAGCACCAGGCCCACCACCGCACCAGCGACGGCGAGCACATAGCCCATGAACACACCATATTGCCGACGCCGGGAAAACCCCGTGCGCCGGTCGCGGGCTGGCGCCATGCGCCTGTCCCCCTGTCTCGGGCGCCGCCGAAGCATGGAGGCCAGAACCTCCACGACTCGGACGGCGCGATTTCGTGTCCGTATGTCTTAAAGCAAAAACAAACCCTTAGCCGCTCATCAGCACGCCGCGGAACAGGGGGTCCTCGAGCGCGCGACCGGTGCCGAGCGCGACGCAGGTCAGCGGGTCCTCGGCGACCGTCACCGGCAGGCCGGTCTCGTCGCGCAGCACCTCGTCCAGACCCTGCAGCAACGCGCCGCCGCCGGTAAGCACGATGCCCTGGTCGACGATATCCGCTGCGAGCTCTGGCGCGGTGTTCTCGAGCGCGACGCGAACGCCCTCGACGATCGTCGCAACCGGCTCGCTGAGCGCTTCGGCGATCTGGCCTTGGTTGATCTGGATCTCCTTGGGCACGCCGTTGACGAGATCGCGGCCCTTGATCTGAATGATCATGCCGATGCCGTCGACCGGCGGCTTGGCGATGCCGACCTCCTTCTTGATCCGCTCCGCGGTCGCTTCGCCGATCAGCAGGTTATGGTTGCGGCGGACGTAGCTGACGATCGCCTCGTCCATCTTGTCGCCGCCGACGCGTACCGAGGTCGTGTAGGCGAGACCGCGCAGCGACAACACCGCGACTTCGGTCGTGCCGCCGCCGATGTCGACCACCATCGAACCGATCGGCTCGGTGACCGGCATGTCCGCGCCGATCGCTGCCGCCATCGGCTCCTCGATCAGCCAGACCTGCGACGCGCCCGCGTTCGACGCGGCATCGCGGATCGCGCGGCGCTCGACCTTGGTCGAACCCGACGGCACGCAGATCACGATCTCGGGCCAGCGCGCGAACTTGCGCGGGCCGTGGACCTTCTGGATAAAATACTTGATCATCTGCTCGGCGACGTCGATGTCCGCGATCACGCCGTCGCGCAAAGGCCGGATCGCCTCGATGTTGCCCGGCGTCTTGCCCATCATCATCTTGGCGTCGTCGCCAACCGCCTTGACGCGCTTGATGCCGTTGATCGTCTCGACCGCGACCACCGACGGCTCGTTCAGGACGATGCCGCGGCCACGGACGTAGACGACGGTGTTCGCGGTGCCGAGGTCGATCGCCATGTCGTGCGACATGAACTTGAAGAAACGCGAGTAGAAGGCCATTCAATCAGGGTCCCGTAATCCTGGCCGCCGGACGGGCGGCACATCGCACACATCATCTCGCGTGACCCGCCGGTGATGTCGAGCACCGGGTGCCTGTTTAAATGGCGTTTGCGGGTCGCGGGATGCCGTCGCTTGGTCTAGACGCAAACCCATGTCAATACGGCGTCTCCCCGAGCATCTGGTCAATCGCATCGCCGCCGGTGAAGTGGTGGAAAGACCCGCCAGCGCGTTGAAGGAGTTAGTCGAAAACGCCATCGACGCAGGGGCAGGACGCATCGCGATTCTCCTCGTGGAAGGCGGCACGTCGCGGATCGAAGTCGCCGACGACGGCTGCGGGATGACCCCCGCGGACATGGCCTTGGCGCTCAAACGCCACGCGACCTCCAAGCTGCCCGACGAGTTCATCGAATCGGTCGTGACGCTGGGTTTTCGCGGCGAGGCGTTGCCCTCGATCGCGAGCGTCGCACGGCTGACGATCGAAAGCCGGATCCGCGGCGCCGAAGGCTGGGCGCGGACCGTCGACAACGGGAAGGTCGAGCGCGAAGGCCCCGCAGCGCTGCCGCCCGGCACCCGCGTCGTAGTCGAGGACCTGTTCGCCCGCGTCCCTGCCCGCCGCAAGTTCCTCCGCTCCCCGCGCGCCGAATACGCCGCCTGCCTCGACGTCGTCCGCCGGCTCGCGATGGCTAGGCCCGATATCGGCTTCACGCTGGAACATGACGGCCGCCGCGCGCTGTCGGCGATGCAGGTCGAGGACCGGCCGGGCAGGGTGGCGACGCTCACCGACCGCGCGCTCGCCGACAATTCGGTCGCGATCGACCTGGAGCGCGAAGGCCTTGTGCTGGGCGGCGTCGCCAGCCTGCCGACCTATAATCGCGGCATCGCCGACCACCAGTATCTCTTCGTCAACGGCCGCCCGGTAAAGGATCGCCTGCTGATGGGCGCGATCCGCGGCGCCTATGCCGAGATGCTCCCGCGCGACCGCCACGCCGTCGTCGCGCTGTTCCTCGACATCCCGACCGACCAGGTCGACGTCAACGTCCACCCCGCCAAGACCGAAGTCCGCTTCCGCGACCCCGCAATGGTGCGCGGCCTCATAGTCTCGGGCTTGCGCCGCGCCCTCGACGCCGCCGGCCACAGAAGCCAACGCGCCAGCGAGTCCGCCCTTTCCATGTGGCAACCAGAACAAATCTCCTCTCCCCTCGGGGGAGAGGAAGGGGCTCGTCCGCAAAGCGGATGGGAAGGTGAGGGCGCGCCCCAGAGGCTCCCGCTGGAAAACCGAAGCTACAGCACCCTAAACGAGTCCCGCCCAACCTTCTTCGCGTCGCCCCCACAAGCGCGCGCCGAACCCGCCTGGACACCACCACCACAGACGACGGCCTTCCCGATGGGCGTAGCGCGCGGCCAAGTCGCAAAAACCTACATAGTAGCCGAAGCCGAAGACGGCCTCGTCCTGGTCGACCAGCACGCCGCCCACGAACGCCTCGTCCTCGAACGCATGCGCGCGGCCCTGATCGGCGGCACCATAGCGAGCCAAGCCCTGCTGATCCCCGAAGTCGTAGAACTCGACGAATCCGCCTGCGACCGTCTCGAATCCCGCGCCGGAGAACTCTCCGAATTCGGCCTCGACCTCGAACGCTTCGGCCCCCACGCCATGCTAGTGCGAGCCACCCCCGCGCTGCTCGGCCAAAGCGACCCCAAAGGCCTCGTCACCGACCTAGCCGACGAACTCGCCGCCTTCGACGAAGCCCTCTCCCTAAAAGAGCGTCTAGACGCAGTAGCCGGTACGATGGCCTGCCACGGCTCCGTCCGCGCAGGCCGCATCCTGTCGGTCCCCGAAATGAACGCGCTCCTCCGCGAAATGGAAGTCACCCCGCACTCCGGCCAATGCAACCACGGCCGCCCCACCTGGGTGAAACTCGCACACGGTGACATTGAGAAGCTGTTCGGGCGGAAGTGAGGACCTTTCGAAGAGCCGTAAGATTATTAATCATCCCTAGAGCCAAAGCATATCGAGGGGCGTTGCGTGCCCGTCGGCGATTCAGTACGTTACCTTTAATTTCGTAAACGTCTGGCATGGAGAGTGCGATGCGGAACGCGGGGCTTATTTTGATCGGTCTGCTAGTCACCGGTGCGGCGGATGCACAATCACAGGTAGATACTGGTCGAATATCGCAAATCGACATGGGGCGCATCTACGAAGGTAGAAACTCCGAATTCATTAGAACGTCGGTTGAGCCGACCACGTGTCTCATTCGAAAATCCACGAAGAAGCGTGAGTGTCGAACACGCGATCAGTGGAAACGTCTGGCGCAGCGGATGCCGGTCAGCAAAACTTCAAATCGCTAGTATTCACGACTGTTTTCGCCGGTTGCGCAGAACCGCTTCTGGTGCGCGCATAGGCTGGTGCCTTGAGCCTGTTCAGGGCATGAGCTTCCTATGGACGCGCTCTCTCTATTCGGCCTAGCCGCGGTATCCTTCACCCTGCTATGCTACGCCAAGGAAGCCGGTTCGCACTGGTGGACGCTGGGCTTCGCATTCGGGTGCGTCCTAGGCTCGATCTACGGCTTCCTTCAAGGCGCTTGGCCGTTCGGGGTGGTCGAGCTGATCTGGACAATCGTGTCGTTCTCCCGCTGGCTCAAGATGCGCCGCGCCGCGGAACCGCTCGCTTGACACTGCGTTCGCCCGCGCCTAGTTGAACTCTCCCCGACACGACGGTTCCGGCGGCGCTTGTTTGCGTTCGTCGCTATCGTGCGTTTCGGTTCATCGCTAAGAGATGGGGTCTGTGCAGCCATGCCGGACCTCGTGGAGCAGGAGAACCAAGTTCATGGCACGTATCGCGGGTGTTAATATCCCGACCAACAAGCGCGTGGTGATCGCGCTGACCTATATTCACGGCATCGGTTCGACCAAGGCCAAGGAAATCGTCGCGAAGCTCGGCATCGCCGACACCGCCCGCGTCCAGGACCTGACCGACCAGGAAGTCCTGCACATCCGCGAGACGATCGACGCCGATCACACCGTCGAGGGCGATCTGCGCCGCCAGACCTCGATGAACATCAAGCGCCTGATGGATCTCGCCTGCTATCGCGGCCTGCGTCATCGCAAGGGCCTCCCGGTCCGCGGCCAGCGCACGCATACCAATGCGCGCACCCGCAAGGGCAAGGCCAAGCCGATCGCCGGCAAGAAGAAGTAATCCACCTTTTCAATGGATTACTCCGCCGGCGCTGGTCCCAACGGGCCGCCCGGCGTCACGCAGATACAGGTCAGGAAATACACCATGGCACGCGAACCTCAGCGCATTAAGCGGCGCGAGCGCAAGAACATCACCTCTGGCGTGGCTCACGTGAATGCCAGCTTCAACAACACCATGATCACGATCACCGATGCCCAGGGCAACGCGATCTCGTGGTCGTCGGCCGGCGCAATGGGCTTCAAGGGCTCGCGCAAGTCGACTCCGTACGCGGCCCAGGTCGCAGCGGAAGACGCCGGCAAGAAGGCCGCCGAGCACGGCGTCCGCACGATCGAAGTCGAGGTCAAGGGCCCCGGCTCGGGTCGCGAATCGGCCCTGCGCGCGCTTCAGGCAGTCGGTTTCCAGATCACGTCGATCCGCGACGTGACCTCGATCCCGCACAACGGCGTGCGCCCTTCGAAGCGTCGTCGCGTCTGATTCTCCGCCTCCCGTGCGCGGTTGATCGCGCCGCACGGGTGTATTTTATTGGTCGGCGGACACACCCGTTCGCCGGCCCCCAAATTAGGGGAAGCATGTGTCTGTCAACGCAAAGAACTGGCAGGAACTCAAGAAGCCCAGCGGCCTGGAGAAAAAGGCCGGTGGCGACACCAAGCGCAAGGCGACCTTCATCGCCGAGCCGCTCGAGCGTGGCTTCGGCCTGACGCTCGGCAACGCGCTGCGTCGCGTGTTGCTCTCGTCGCTGCAGGGCGCGGCCGTCACCTCGATCAAGATCGAGAACGTGCTCCATGAGTTCTCGTCTCTGGCCGGCGTCCGCGAGGACGTGACCGACATCGTCCTCAACGTGAAGCAGATCGCGATCCGCATGCAGGGCGAGGGGCCGAAGCGCCTCCAGCTCTCGGCAACGGGTCCGGGTGAAGTCAAGGCCGGCGACATCGCCGTCTCGGGCGACATCGAGATCATGAACAAGGATCTCGTGATCTGCCACCTCGATGAGGGTGCGACGCTCAACATGGAGCTGACCGCCGACATCGGTAAGGGTTACGTGCCCGCGACCGCAAACCGCCCGGCCGACGCGCCGATCGGTCTGATCCCGGTCGATGCGCTGTACTCGCCGGTACGTCAGGTGTCGTACAAGGTCGACCCGACCCGCGTCGGTCAGGACCTGGATTACGACAAGCTGACGCTGACGATCGAAACCGACGGCACGATCACCCCGGAAGACGCAGTCGGCTATGCCGGTCGCATCCTCCAGGACCAGCTCGCGCTGTTCGTCCACTTCGACGATTCGTCGGTCACGCGTTCGTCGGCCCCGATCGGCCAGGCAGCACCTGCTGCCGGTGGTGCGGAGCCCGCAGGCGACACCCAGCAGATCAACCGTTACCTTCTCAAGAAGGTCGACGAGCTGGAGCTGTCGGTGCGCTCGGCGAACTGCCTCAAGAACGACAACATCATCTACATCGGCGATCTGGTCGGCAAGACCGAAGCCGAGATGCTGCGTACGCCTAACTTCGGCCGCAAGTCCTTGAACGAGATCAAGGAAGTGCTGTCGTCGATGGGTCTTCGCCTGGGCATGGAGATCCCCGGCTGGCCACCTGAGAACATCGAAGAGATGGCCAAGAAGCTCGAGCAGGAGATAATGGGCTGATTTCGCTCCGGGGCAAGCAAGCTTGCCCCGTAGACGAAACAGCCCGGCCGGCGGGTCGGTTTCGACCGACCCGTTCGACGACACGGCTTCGCCGAGTCGCCACCCGGCTGGAGACGAAGGGAAGGACTAAGGAAGCGTCCTAGGCGTAACCTCATCCTAACCTTTGAACGAAAGGCGATCGGTCGCGGCCTTAACGGCGACCAGCTCCCGGGTACCTCACACGGCCCCTGAACGAACGAAAAGGTATTAAACATGCGCCATCGCGTAGGCGGCCGTAAGCTTCAGCGGACCTCGGCCCACCGTCTTGCCCTGTTCCGCAACATGAGCGCCGCGCTCATCAAGCACGAGCAGATCACCACCACCGTCGCCAAGGCGAAGGAACTGCGTCCCTACGTCGAGAAGCTGATCACGCTCGCGAAGAAGGGTGGCCTGTCCAACCGTCGTCTCGCGCACGGCAAGCTGCTCGACGATGCGCAGCTGATCAAGTTGTTCGACACGCTCGCGACCCGTTACGCGGATCGCAACGGCGGCTACACCCGCGTCATCAAGGCCGGCATCCGCATGTCGGACGCCTCGCCGATGGCCGTCATCGAGTTCGTCGACCGCGATGTCTCGGCGAAGGGCCAGGATTCGGGTCCGGTGATGAACGACAACGAGTACGACGACGCAGCGTAAGACTGTTCTCCTGCGCACGCAGGAGCCCAGGATCACAAGCGAAACCGTCAGTTACCCTGGCCTCCTGCGTCCGCAGGAGAACATGGAAACCTTAAGGGCCGCGTCCAGCAATGGGCGCGGCCTCTTTCGTTACGGGCCCCATCCGGCTATGCGCCCGACATGGAGCACCCAGACAGCATTCTCATCGTCGATTTCGGCAGCCAGGTAACCCAGCTGATCGCCCGCCGCGTGCGCGAGGCCGGCGTCTATAGCGAGATCGCCCCCTTCCAGTCCGCCGAGGCCGCATTCGACCGGATGCAGCCCAAGGGCATCATCCTCTCGGGTGGCCCCGCCTCGGTCACCACCGAGAACTCGCCGCGCGTGCCGCAGCGCTTCTTCGAGGCGGGTATTCCGATCCTCGGCATCTGCTACGGCCAGCAAGTCATGTCCGCACAGCTCGGCGGCAACGTGATCGTCTCGGGGGATGGAGGCGAGTTCGGCAGCGCGTTCATCGAGGTCAAGTCCAACTGCGCGCTGTTCGACGGCCTCTGGGCCGAGGGCGAGCGCCACCAAGTCTGGATGAGCCACGGCGACAAGGTCGACGCGATCCCGCCCGGCTTCACCCCCGTCGCCACCTCGACCGGCGCGCCCTATGCGATCGTCGCCGACGAGGCGCGACGCTTCTACGGCGTGCAGTTCCATCCCGAGGTCGTCCATACCCCCGATGGCGGCAAGCTGATCGCCAACTTCGCGCGCCACGTCTGCGGGCTGAGCGGCGACTGGACGATGGCCGAGTTCCGCGAGACCAAGATCGCCGAGATCCGCGCGCAGGTCGGCAAGGGTCGCGTCATCTGCGGCCTGTCGGGCGGCGTCGACTCGGCGGTGGCCGCGGTACTGATCCACGAGGCGATCGGCGAGCAGCTCACCTGCGTCTATGTCGACCACGGCCTGATGCGCGCGGGCGAGAGCGAGCAGGTCGTCAGCCTGTTCCGCGGCGCGTACAACATCCCCTTGATCCACGTGAACGTCGAGGAGCTGTTCCTGAGCGGCCTCGCCGGGATCACGGACCCCGAGCTGAAGCGCAAGTTCATCGGCAAGACATTCATCGACGTGTTCGACACCGAGGCGAAGAAGCTCGGCGGCGCGGAGTTCCTCGCGCAGGGTACGCTGTACCCGGACGTGATCGAGAGCGTTAGCTTCACCGGCGGTCCGTCGGTGACGATCAAGAGCCACCACAATGTCGGCGGCCTGCCCGAGCGCATGAACATGAAGCTCGTCGAGCCGTTGCGCGAGCTGTTTAAGGACGAGGTCCGCGTGCTCGGCCGCGAGCTCGGGCTCCCCGAGATCTTCGTCGGCCGTCACCCGTTCCCCGGACCCGGCCTCGCGATCCGCATCCCCGGCGAAGTCACCAAGGAACGCTGCGACATCCTGCGCAAGGCCGACGCGATCTATCTCGAGGAGATCCGCGCGGCGGGGCTCTACGACACGATCTGGCAGGCGTTCGCGGTACTGCTGCCGGTCCGCAGCGTCGGCGTGATGGGCGACGGCCGCACCTACGACAACGTGCTGGCGTTGCGCGCGGTCACCTCTACCGACGGCATGACGGCGCAGGCGTTCCAGTTCCCCGGCGACTTCCTGCCGCGCGTGGCCACCCGGATCATCAACGAGGTCAAGGGCATCAACCGGGTGACCTACGACTACACCTCGAAGCCCCCCGGCACGATCGAGTGGGAATGAACTAGACGCATATTTTACGATCCTCCCCCGCAAGGGGGAGGTGGCTGGCTCTTGCCAGACGGAGGGGGAGGACATGATGCAGACGTTACCACTTACCGCCCCCTCCGTCAGGCTACGCCTGCAACCTCACCCTAGCGGGGGAGGATCGCTACGCGCCGGCGTCAGATCGTCGCTTAGTGCGTTTGCGATCGCGGCTACCACGCCACTGCTGCTGGGGGCGGCGGACCCTCCAGCCTGGGCCCGCCCGCAAGCACCGTTCCCGATCGCAGGCCCGATCACCTATGTCGGCAGCGAAGGCATAGCTGCCTACCTCATCAAGACCAGCGCAGGCGCGATCCTGATCGACGGCACGCTCGCAGAGAATGCGGGCATGATCGAACGCAACATCGCCAACGCCGGAGTCCGTCCCCGCGACGTAAAGCTGATCCTCGTCACGCACGCACACTTCGATCACGCCGCGGGTGTCGCTGCGCTCAAGCGCGCAACCGGCGCTCGCGTGGTCGCCGGCGTTCGCGATGTCCGCGCGCTCGAAACCGGCATACCGCCCGGCGAGACCAGCTACGGCATCATCCGGTTCCCCGCGATCCACGTCGATCGCGGCGTCCGCGATGGGGACAAGGTCACGCTCGGCAACGTCACGCTGACCGCGCACGCGACGCCGGGACACACGCCCGGCTGCACGACTTGGACGATGCAGATCCCCGCCAAGCCGCGCCCGCTCGACGTCGTCTTCCCGTGCAGCGTCAGCGTCGCGGGCAACCGCCTGATCGGCAACCGCGCCTATCCCGGCATCGTCGCCGACTACCGCCGCAGCATTGCCATGCTCGGCGCGCTGCATGCCGACATCGTCCTGCCGTCGCACCCCGAACTAGCCGACGTCATCGCCAAGGGCAAACGTCGCCAAGCCGGCGACACGACCGCGTTCGTCGATCCGAAACTGCTCCCAAAGATCGTCGCCAAGGCCAAGGTCGCGTTCGACGCCGATCTCGCCAAGCAGGCGCGCTGAGCGGCGATGCTGGTCCTTTGCGGCATCGCGGTGATCGTCGCGGGCTTCCTGCTCCGGTTCAACCCGCTGCTCGTCGTCGCCGTCTCCGCACTCGTCACCGGCCTTGCCGCTGGACTCGCCCCGCTAACGATCCTCGCCGCGTTCGGAAAGGCGTTCAACGAGAACCGCTATGTCACCGTGATCTACATAGTTCTCCCGGTGATCGGAATGCTCGAACGCCACGGTCTCCAGGAACGCGCGAGACTAGCCATCGGCAAGCTCAAGGGGGCGACCGTGGGGCGTTTCCTTACCGGCTATCTCCTGTTCCGCCAGCTCACCGCAGCGCTCGGCCTTACCTCGATCGCCGGCCCCGCACAAAGCGTCCGCCCCCTGGTCGCCCCGATGGCCGAAGCCGCCGCCGAAGCGCAGGGCGTCACGCCCGGCGGCGACCGGATCCCCGCGATGGCCGCGGCAACCGACAATATCGGGCTCTTCTTCGGCGAGGACATCTTCATAGCGATCGGATCGATCCTGCTGATGAAGGGCGTGCTGGAGGGCTACGGCATCGTCATCCAGCCGCTCCACCTCTCGATGTGGGCGATCCCGACCGCGATCGCCGCGTTCCTGATCCACGGCTTCCGCCTTTGGCTGCTCGACCGTCGACTAGCGCGCGGCCGATGATCGGCATGATCGGCACCGGCTTCATCTATGGCGTCGCCGGCCTGATGTTCGCGGTGTTCGCAGTCCTGAGCGCCACCGACAACGCCAACCCGAAGCGTTTTGGCAACGCGGCGTTCTACGCGGTGCTCGCGATCAGCTTCCTGCTCGGTGGAAAGCTCGGCGACGTCGGCAACGGCGTTCTCGTCCTGGCGCTCGTCGCGATCGCCGGCTTGGGCGCGATGGGGCGGGGCGGGCGTGCTACGACTACGCTCGACGAACGGCGTGCCGAAGCCACCCGGCTTGGCAACCGGATATTCCTCCCCGCACTGATCATCCCGGCCGCAGCACTCGGCGGAACCGTCCTGTTCCGCGCAGTCCCCAGCCTCGTTGACCCCAAGCAAGCGACGCTCGTCGCGCTAACCTGCGGCGTCGTGATCGCGCTGGTCGCGATGCACCTATGGTTCCGCCCCCGTATCGCCACGCCGCTCGCGGAAGGCGTCAGGCTGATGGACGCAATCGGCTGGGCCGCAGTGCTCCCTCAGATGCTGGCGAGCCTCGGCGCAGTGTTCGCGCTCGCCGGTGTCGGCGACGTCGTCGGCGGTCTGGCCGGCCACGCCATCCCCGAGGGAAGCCTCATCGGTGCAGTCCTTGCTTACACGCTCGGCATGGCGCTGTTCACCATGGTCATGGGCAACGCGTTCGCAGCGTTCCCGGTGATGGCGGCGGCGATCGGCATCCCGCTGCTCGTGCGCCATTACGGCGGTGACCCCGCGGTGGTCGCGGCGATCGGCATGCTCAGCGGATTCTGCGGCACGCTGATGACGCCGATGGCGGCCAACTTCAATCTCGTCCCCGCCGCCTTGCTCGATCTCAACGACAAGAACGCCGTCATCCGCGCGCAGATACCGACCGCGCTACCATTGCTCGCGGTCAACATCGGGCTGCTCTACTGGCTGGGCTTCCGCTGACCTGACGTCCTGATCTTCGTCCCGAGCATCACCAGCTTGCCATCGATCCCGAACCAGTGCGGCGTCCCCGCCGGGATCAGGAACACGTCGCCGACCGCAAGCTTCCGCGTCGTGCCACCCTCGATCCGATCACCTTCGACCAGCCCCGGAAAGCGCAGCTTCGGCGCGACCAGCGTACCACCCGATACGAGCGTTCCCGAACCCGCCATCACGGTCGCGTATTCGGCCTCGTCCGGATGCACCGCAGGCTTGCCCGGCGCCTTCCAATATTCGAGCGAGGCGCTCGTCCCGTCCGCCTGTACCAGCGGCGCCATGGCGAACCCCTGGCCCGGCTTCATCGTCTTCTCCAAAGCAACGATTCGCGCGCGCACGTCGGCTGATCCAGCAAAGCTCGTCGGATCGCTCGCAGTCTGTGCGGGCAGGGAGGAAGTCGCAACGAGCGCGACGGCAGCGGCAAGCAACGGCCGCATCACAGCTTCACCGTCCGGCCTTCGCGCACGGACCGATAGATCGCCTCGACGATCCGCATGTCGCGCAGGCCCTCTTCGCCCGAGACGATCGGTTCGCGCCCGTCGAGAATGCATTCGGCCAGATGATCGAGCTGCCCCGCGAACTGCGTCTTGCCGGGGCCGGGCGGGGGACTGGTGATCGCGGTCTCGCGACCATCGCGCCCGGTCCACATCTTGTTGCCGTCGTAGCGCGTGGCCGGTTCCAGCTCGATGCGGCCCTTGTCGCCCATCAGCAGGATATGGTTCTGGTTGGCGCTGTACATCGACTGGCACCCGGCGATCGCGCCCGACGGGAATTCAAGCGTCCATTCGATCATGTCCTCGACCTCGCGGAAGCGCGGATCGCGGCGGTCGGTGGATTCGCGCGCGGTGACCGCGATCGGCTCTTCGCCGGTCATGTAGCGCGCGGCCTGCAGGCTGTAGATGCCCATGTCCATCAGCGAACCGCCGCCTGAGAGCGCGCGCTTGAGGCGCCACTTGTTCGGGTCGCTCTGGACAAAACCATGCTCCGAACGGACGTAGCGGATCTTGCCCGCCGCCCCGGACTTGGCGAGCCGCATCGCCTCCAGGTTGAACGGCTCGAAGTGGCAGCGATAACCGATCATCAGCTTCTTGCCGGCGGTCTTGCACGCCCGGATCATCGCCTCGCATTCCGCGACCGAGATCGCCATCGGCTTCTCGCACATGACGTGCTTGCCGGCCTTTGCCGCGCGGATGGTGTATTCGGCGTGCATCGAATTGGGCAGGCACACATAGACGATGTCGACGTCCGGATTGTCGCGGATGCGATCGAAATCGGCATAGGTATAGATCGAACGTTCGGGCACGCCGTACTTCGTCGCGGTCGCGAGCGCCTTGGCCCGGTCGCCGCTGACCAGCGCCGTCACGCGCGAATGCTCGCAATTGACGAACTGCGGCATGATCGTCTGCAACCCGTAATAGCCGAGCCCAACGATCGCATAGCCGAGCTTGCGATCGGGGGCCGCGCGCGCCACGCCGCTCGATGTGGCGGCCAGCGTTGCCGCAGCGACCAGGAGATCACGCCTGCCGAATTCCATCAGGGTTCCTTTCGAGAAACTGGAAGCATCTTTGCCGATCCGCGCGAAATGAGCCAGCCGCCATCGGCAAGCCAGTCCGCCAGTCGATCGGGCCAGTGCTGGATCGAGATGCGCCCCGACCGCGTGCCGAGATTGAACGCATGATCGGTGTCCGCGTAAAGGTGCAACTCCGCCGAAACGCCCGCGCTGCGCAGTTGCGAATACAGCGTCATCGCCGATGTCGCGCAGCACTGGTCGAGCGAGCCCGCGATGAGGAACGCAGGCGGCGCGTTTGCGACGGCCTTGGCCGGCGTGCCAAGCGGCCCCGGATAGACGAGCACCTGGAAGTCCGGCCGCGCACTCACCCGATCGATCGAGTCCGTCGGCGTCTGCGCGGGCGCAGGGTTGTCGGCGACGAGCGACACGAGTTCGCCGCCCGCGGAAAAGCCCATCACGCCGATCCGGGCAGGATCGATCGCGTAGTCGCTCGCATGCGCGCGGACCCACCGGACCGCGCGCCGCAGATCGGCTGCCGCGTCGCGCTCGATATCGTACGATGAGCCGGGATCGCGCGCGAGGCGGTACTTCAGCACGAACGTCGTGACGCCGTAGCGGTTGAGCGCCTTCGCGGGCACCTCGCCCTCGTTGATCCACACCAGCATGCGGTGACCGCCACCGGGCGCGATGATCACCGCGGCGCCGTTGGCGTGGTTCGGGGCGGGGCGGTGGATCGTCAGCGTCGGGTTGTGGACGTTGCTGACATAGCTGTCCTTCACCGTCTCGGCTTCGGTCCGCCGCGCTTCCGATCCGGGCGCACCGTTCGGCCAGAGCGCCACGACGGGCGCCTGCTGCGCAGCGGCGGGCGCGGAGACCAGCATGAGGGCGAAAGCAATGCGTAGCGACATCAACGACCCTCGACCGCACTCCTGCGCGAGTACTGCCACCGAGTGTCGGCCTTGTCGGCCGGCTTGGCTATTACGACCTTCGTCGTGCGTCTCCGGCGGTTTCGGCCGTGCCCGACATCTCGCGTCCGATCCACGCGAGCGCTTCGGCGCAAAGCCGATCGGGCGCTTCTTCCGCATCGAGCGTGACGGCGCGCTCGTCGGGACCCAGTTCTTCCAGGGTATCGAGCTGACTCGCGAGCAGGCTGGCCGGCATGTAATGGTCCGCACGGTGGACCAGCCGTCGGGCGAGTTCACCGCTGTCCTTCGTATCGAGAAACACGAACAGCAACGGCATGCCGACGGCATCCGCCAGTCGATCGCGATAGGCGCGCTTCAACGCGGAACATGCTGCAACCGCGGTGCCGTCCATCAGGGCTGCATCATGCAACCCGGCGGCGATCCTATCGAGCCAGGGCCAGCGATCCTGATCGTCAAGCGGATGGCCAGACCGCATCTTCGCGACGCTGTCCGCACTGTGGAAATCATCGCCTTCGAGGAAATCGCAGCGCAGATGGCGCGCAAGTTCGGCACCCAGTGTCGACTTGCCGCTGCCGCTGACGCCCATCACGATGATGGCATAGGGTGGCGCGTCGGCCGGATTGGGGATCGTTTGGAAGGAAGGAGGCACTGGCTCTCCATAAGCTGCGCGCGGTCGGTTCGTCACCGTCTATCGTTCGTGCGCGCGGGATCGGCTACTACGACCTTGGTCGTGATCGCCTATGGTCGCATGCGCCACTACCTCCAGTGCAGACTGGCGGACATCGTTCGGTGCGTCCCACAACAATCTCGGGTGAGCCTGTGAAACTGACACTAGCGATCGCGCTTCTGGGGACGACCGTTCCAGCGTTTGCGGCACCCCGTTCGGCCTCTCCCTCTCGATCGGTATTTCTCACCGCACCGGCAGATCCACGCGCGGTGACGGTTCGCGGCCGTGGTGACGGCCGATCCGACGATACCGCCGCGATCCAGGCCGCGATCGACAGCGCGGCGAGCGCGAAAGGCGGCGAGGGCATCGTCTTCCTGCCCGCCGGCCGCTATCGTATCTCGCGAACCATCTTCGTCTGGCCCGGCGTGCGCGTGTTCGGCACGGGCAAGACGCGACCCGTCATCACGCTCGGCGCTGCGACCCCAGGGTTCCAGACCGGCGTGGCGAACATGCTGTTCTTCACCGGTTCGCGTGCCGACAGCCGCGCCGCACCGCCAAAGGTACCGGTGCCACCGCCGACCAGCGTACCGTTCGACGCCACCATCGCCGACGCCAATTCGGGGACATTCTACTCCGCACTCAGCAACGTCGATTTCGAGATCGGCGACGGCAATCCCGCGGCGACCGCGGTCCGGTTCCACTTGGCGCAGCACGCATATTTGAGCCATGTCGACTTCCACATCGGCTCCGGGTTGGCCGGTATCTATCAGGTCGGCAATGTCGGGCAGGACCTGCGCTTCTTCGGCGGGCGCTACGGCATCCTCAGCGAGAAGACCTCGCCCGCATGGCAGTACACCTTGCTGGATTCGTCGTTCGAGGGCCAGCGCGACGCCGCGATCCGTGAGCATGAGGCGGGGCTGACACTCGTCAACACAAGCATCCGCAACGTCCCCGTCGGGATCGAGATCGACCGTGGCTATGGCGACTGGCTATGGGGCCGCGACGTGCGGTTCGAGAACGTCTCGGACGCCGCCGTCGTCATCAGCAACGAGGATAATGTCTACACGCAGATCGGCTTCCAGGACGCCACTGCCAGCGCCGTGCCGATCTTCGCGCGGTTCCGTGACAGCGGGAAGACCGTGGCCGGGCAGGGCGCAAAATACCGGGTCAAGGCGTTTACCTACGGCCTGACGCTGCCGGGGCTCGGCGCGACCGGCAAGTACGAGACGCGCGTCGATGCCGCGACGATCCGGGCAATGCCCAAGCGGATACCGTCCGCGATCCGCTCGCTGCCGCCCGTCGCGCAGTGGTTCGACGTGCGAAGCGCGGGCGCGAAGGGCGACGACGCAACCGACGATACCGCAGCGATCCAGCGCGCGATCGATACGCACCGCGTGGTCTATTTCCCCACCGGCTTCTACCGCGTTTCCGCTACGCTGAAGCTGCGGTCCGACACGGTGCTGATCGGCCTGCATCCGGACATGACGCAGATCGTCCTGGCGGACGACACGCCAAGCTTCCGCGGCATCGGTGCCGCCAAGGGGCTGATCGAAAGCGCAAAGGGTGGCGCGGCGATCGTCTCCGGCATCGGCCTGACCACCGGCGGCATCAACCCGCGCGCGACGGCGTTGCTATGGAAGGCCGGCGCGGACTCGCTGGTCGACGACGTCCGCTTCCATGGTGGCCACGGCACCAGCCGTGCCGACGGCAGCCGGATCGATCCGTACAATGCCGACCACACCGGCGACGCCGATCCGCGCAAGCGCTGGGACGGGCAATATGCGAGCCTCTCGGTCACCGATGGCGGCGGCGGCACGTTCAACAATTTGTGGACCCCCAACACCTTCGCCGCCGCCGGGCTCCACGTCTCGAACACCAGCACGCCGGGCCATGTGTACGAGATGTCCGCCGAGCATCACGCGCGCGCGGAAATCGTCCTGGACGGCGTCAAGAACTGGGAGTTCCTCGCGCCGCAGACCGAGGAAGAGGCGGGCGAGAGCCGCAATGCGTTGTCGCTCGAGGTTCGCAATTCGAGCAACATCCTGTTCGCGAACTATCACGCGTACAGGGTCACACGGTCGCTCCAGCCGGCGCCATCGGCGGTGCGGATCTACAATTCCAACGATATCCGCTTCCGCAACGTGCATGTGAACGGCGAGAGCGGGCTGGCGTTCTGCGATGCGGAAGGCTGCGGCACCGACCTGCGCGCGAGCAAGTTCCCGTACGAGAACGCGGTCCAGGACATGACCAACGGAGCGGAGGTGCGCGAACGCGAGTTCGCGGTGCTGGACGTGAAGCGCGGCGCCATGCCGGTCGCGACGACCACTGGCCCGGCCGTCCGCAAGCTGGAAGACGGGTTCTACTCGATCGCCGGCGCGGCGGTGGATGCGAAGGGCAAGCTCTACTTCGTCGAGCATAATACGCACCGCATCTATGGCTGGACGGCGAGTGAGGGGCTGTCGGTCGCCGCCGATGCGCCCGTCGATCCGGTCAATCTCGCGGTCGATCGCTCGGGTAACCTCATGGTGCTGTCGTCCGATGGCGAGGCAGGAACGGTCTACAGCATCAAGCCCGGCGACCCCGATAGCATAGCCGTGATCCCACCCACGTCGGTCACCCCGCACCGCGATGCGAGCGTCGCACTACCCGGCAATTTCTGGGTGAATGGCGAGTTCAGGGATCAGATCGATCCGACGACCTACCAGTTCACGACGCTCGGCGAGATGTTCGCGCGCGACATGGCCCTGCCCAAGCCGCGCGAATATGTCTCGCCAGACGGCTCGCTGGTCCTACCCGCGTATCGCACCGTCCAGCAAGGGCCGCCCAACCATCTCGGCTGGCGCTTCTCGGACGCACTCGACACCTACGGCTTCGTGAACGCCAAGCTCGGCGAGCGCGTGTTCGTCAGCAACGACTCCGAAGCCAAAACTTATAGCGGACTGGTCGGCGTGGGCGGCAGCATCACCGATCTGAAGCCGTTCGCCAACCGCGGCGGCGAGAGCGTCGCGGTCGGGCCGGACGGCCGTGTCTACCTCGCGAACGGCCAGGTGTTCGTCCACGACCTGGATGGACGCGAGTCCGGACGGATCGACGTCCCCGAGCGGCCGCTGCAACTGATCTTCGGCGGCACGAACGGGCGGACGCTGTTCATCCTAACGCACCACGCGCTCTACGCGGTCGAAACCTGAGTGGCGTTCGTTGCCTCGGCCGCACCGCTGACGCATGACACCCGCCGATAACTGCAAAGGAACGGGCATGACCGACTGGACCACGACACGACGGTCGGCCCTGACCGCGATGGCGGCCACGCTCGCCTTCCCGGCGGTCGCGGCCGGCGGCGGCGAGCGGCGGGTACGGTTGATCGCCGGCACCTACGCCCGCGAAGGCGGCAAGGGCGTGTATCCGATCTCGTTCGACCCGGATCGCGACACATGGCAGGTCGGCACGCCGATATCGGGGATCGACGACGCGTCGTTCGGTATTGGTGGTGGCCCGGACGGTGCGTATTACTTCGTCCGTGAGAAGGCCGCGGGCGAGATCGCTGCCTACGCGCCGGACTGGTCGCACCGCGGCACCACCCCCACGGCAGGCGCCGACCCGTGTTACGTCGCGATCGACCGCGCCAGCGCCTGCCTCGCGGTCGCCAATTATTCGAGCGGCAGCGTCGCGTTCCACCGCCTCGACGCTCGTACCGGCGTGCCAGGCGAACCGGTCGTGTTCCGCCACACGGGGCATGGCCCGAACACGGCCCGGCAGGAGGCACCGCACGCGCACTGGGTCGGCTTCAGCCCGGATCGCCGCTGGCTGCATTCGGTCGACCTGGGGACGGACACGATCTTCGCCTATCGCTTCGACCCGCGGGCGCGCGCACTGGCCGAGCCGGTCGCGGCATGGCGTGCGCCGCCGGGCGCGGGGCCGCGCCATACGGTCCACCATCCACGCCGTACACTCGCCTACGTCGTATGCGAACTGTCCAATACGGTCATCATGCTCGACGCCCGCCCAGATGGCAGTTTCGCGACCCGGCATACGGTCTCGACGCTGCCGAGCAGGTACGAGGGCGCGTCGCAGGCCGCGCATATCGCGATCGATCAGGCCGGACGGCGGCTCTACGTCTCGAACCGCGGCCATGACAGCGTCGCCGTCTTCGCGCTCGACGCGTCAGGCGTGCCGAGCCTGCTCCAGCATATCCCCAGCGGCGGCAAGTGGCCGCGCTTCCTGCTGGTTCTCGAAGCGCAGCGCCGTGTCCTCGTCGGCAACGAGCGATCAGGCACGCTGGCGATCTTCAGGATCGAACCCGATGGCCGACTAATCGCAACCGGACAGACGCTCTCGGTGCCCGGTGTGGTCTTCGTCGGCTAGATATAGCTTCAGGGCACCCGCCGTTCGAGCAACGGTGTCGCCGCGACATACCGTGCCTGCTCGACGAACGGTTCCGAACGCGTCTGCACGTCGACGATCTGGCGCGGAATGACGCCCCCCGCGGGCGGTGCAGGCGACCAGTTCGGCAACCCCGCAGCGTTCGGAGTACCGGTCTTGATGAACGCGGCGAAATACCCTTGGAACACCGTCGAAATCCGGCGATCGTCCGCCGTCCACGCATAAGCCGGGTTCGTATCGAGGTTGCCCAGCGCGTATTCGATCTCCGCGCTGTGCACTGCCCCGATCGGCGGCACGTCGGGGTTGGTCAGCGGCGGCAGTGCGGCGGGGCGGGGATGCGCGAAATGATAATAATAGGTTGGCTGGCGCGCACGGCGGTGCAGGTCGAACCACTGCCACGTCGACGCGCCGAGAAACGCATCGCTTGCCAGCGCGGTCGCCGCAACTGGCACGTCGGCATCCGACTTCGCCGGGTACAAGGCGAGCAGCGCATCCGGATCGGTGAAGAGCTTCGCGACGCCCGCGCGATAATTCGCCACCGTCGGCGGTTGCCCGGCAAGGATGCTCGTCCAGCTTCCCTCCTGCGAGTTCGCACCGACCAATAACGGCACGTGCGCCGCCCGCCCCGCCGTGTAGGTATCGATCGGCGGCTCCGTCAGAAACTGCCCGTCGACGATGAAGTCCGCGCGGAACCGCTGCTTACCCTGCGCCGCGAGCAACGCCTCGGCCGGCATCGCCCGAAGTGCGTCGAGCGACGACGCACCCGCCGCCACGGCGAACCCATCGCCGTCTTTCGTCGCCACCGCGAGAGGCTTGGGGCGGAAGGTCGGCGGCAGCACGCCGCCACTCTCACCGATCGCGCCGGCGAACTGCGTGCGGGTGAGCGGCGAGGTCATCAGCACGCTGACCGACATCGATCCCGCGCTCTCGCCGCCGATCGTGATCCGGGCCGGATCGCCCCCGAACGCGGCGGCGTTGCGCCGGACCCAGGCCAGCGCTGCAGCCTGATCGAGCAGGCCGTAATTCCCCGCGGAATGTGTCGGTGATTCCGCCGCCAGCGCGCTGGTCGCGAGGAACCCGAACGCGCCCAGCCGATAGTTAATCGTGACCACGACGATGCCCTTCTGCGCCATCGCCGCCCCGTCATAGCGCAGTTCCGACCCGTCACCCGCGATCGCGCCACCGCCGTGAATGTAAAACAACACGGGCAGCCGCGCGCCCGGTTTCGCACCCGCCGGTGTCCAGACGTTGAGCGTCAGGCAGTCCTCGCTGACACTCGGCGAGCGGAACTTCATGTCGGCGAATTGCGGTTGCTGCATGCAGCGCGAACCGAACCGGTCTGCCTTGCGCACACCTGTCCATTGCGTCGCCGGCCGCGGTGGCTGCCACCGCAACGGGCCGATCGGTGCCGCAGCATAGGGAATGCCGAGATAAGCATCGACCGGCGTCGCGGCGGTCGAAACGTGCGTGCCCTCGATCGCGCCGCTCGCGACCTGCACGCGCTGCGCTGTCGCCGGTGCGGCCAGCAAGCCGACCGCCATTCCCCAAGTCGCCCACCGCATATCGCCCTCCGCTATCGCTTTGGGACAATGGTCGCACCCCATCTGGCGTTTGCCAAGGCGGACGGTCGCTATTCCTTCACATTGCCGGTAGCATCCGCCTGCTCAGGCTGCCGCAAAGCTGGCCGCGATGGTCGGCAGATCGAGCTCGACTTCGGATAGCACGCGGATCGTTCCACCAAGCCGTCGATACTGCTCCGCGCGGCGATACGCGCCGCTGTTGCGCACCGAGTAGCTGAACGGCGCACGCCCGGTGATGATCAGCATCGTCGTCGTGTTGCCGACCGCCGACACGATCCGTCCACCAAGCGCGGCAATCGCGTTGGCAAGTCGCCCATCGCGAGGCTCCCCGAGGATCGCGATCCGTTCGCCGCTAAGCGGACCGGTAGGAGCAGGGCGTGGAGCGGGCCCCGGCTTGCGGGGTGGTTTCAGCCATTCGTCGAGCGCGATGCCGGTATGGTCGATAGCCTTGACGATCACCCAGCCGGCGGCGCGCGCGTCACTCAGCGCGTCGTGATGCTTGTGCGCTATCCCGAGATATTGCGCGAGGCCGCCCAGTCGGTGGCTCGCCAGATCGGGCCACGCCCGCTGCGCGACGCGGACGCTGTCGAGCCAGACCGTCTCGATCGGGGGACGGTCGTGGATACGGCATGCCGCGGCGAGCGCGCCCTTGTCGAAATAGGAATGCGCCACCGTCGTCCGGCCCGACAAATGGCCATCGACGATGCCGTGGATGTCGCCAAAGCAAGGCTTGCCCGTGACGTGCTGTTCGGTAATCCCGTGGATCCGGGTATTGAACATGTTGAACTCGTCACGCGGATCGACCAGCGTTTCGTATTCGAAAATTTCGCGGCCGTCGCGGAACCCGACGATGCCGACCTGGCAGATGCTGCTGACGCGCGAGCATGCCGTCTCGACGTCGATGACGACGAAATCCGGTGTGAGCATATCGGCGACGTCGGTCTGGCTGGCGGGCGCTGGGTCGAGCATTGCACGTCCATATGTGGCGCCGGGTGCCGTAAGCAACCATTGCCGCCGGAACGTTCGCTTGGGTTCAGGCCCTACTTCGCCTTCTGCGTCAGGTCGGGATACCGATCGAGGATCGCGCTGGTGACGCCGTTGGTCCAGCCGAAGCCGTCCTGCACCGGATATTCGCCGCCACCACCCGGCGTACGCTGCTCGATATTGTATTTCTCGAGCATCTTGCCGGTTTCGGCATAGGCCGCGCCGACCGTCCCGAGCCAGCGCTTGGCGATGTCCTTCGCGAGCGCCGGTTCGCCGTTTCGCTTCAGCCCGGCGATCGCCACCCATTGCAGCGGCGCCCAGCCATTGGGCTCGTCCCATTGCTGCCCGGTGTTCAGCGTCGTCGTCCGCAAGCCGCCCTCGGCCACCAGCGATTTGCGTACCGTCGCCGCGACCGTCTTTGCCTGCGCAGGCGACGCGAGCCCAACGAACAGCGGGTGCAGCATCGCCGCGTTGACGCTCGCGGTGGGCTTGCGTGTCGATAGATCCCAGTCGGCATAGCGCGCGGTCGTCGCCTGCCAGAGATAGCGGTCTATCGCGGTCTTGCGCTTCGCCGCGAGCGTCGTGAACGCAGTCGCGCACGGCGCGTCGCCCACAGTTTGGCAGCGCTCGGCGATGCGGCGTTCCATCGCCCACAAAAGACTGTTGAGATCGACCGGCACGATGTCGATGGTATGGACCGTCGCGAGCGACTTCGGATCGCGGAGCCAGCGCGAACTAAAGTCCCACCCGCTCTCCGCCCCCGCACGCAGATTGCGCTGCGTGTCGGCCGCGGGGCGGGGTGCTGCCTTCGCCGCGGTCTCGACGTCCTCGGCATAGGATTCGTCACGCGGCGTATCGCGGTCGTCGTAATAGCGGTTCAGCATGCTCCCGTCGGGCATCCGCACCACGCGCAGGCACGCGGGCTTGCCGTCGACGCAGGCCTCACCTTTCATCCAGAACGCATGCTCTGCCCGCAGCGCCGCCAGCCGGCGCTTAGCCACAGCGGGATCGGTGTTGGTCGAGAGATCGAGCATCAACGCGTAGTAAGGCGGCTGCGACCGGCTGAGATAATAGGTGCGCGTCCCGTTCGGGATATGGCCGTATCGCTCGATCAGGCTGGTGAAATCCTCGATCATCGACTCCACGAGCGGCTGCTGGCCATCGACCTTCAGCCCGAGCATCGTGAAATAGCTGTCCCAGTAATAGATCTCGCGAAAACGTCCGCCCGGCACGACATAGCGGGCAGGGAGCGGCAACGCGGAGCTGCCCGCGATCGGCTCTACCGGCTGGCGCACGAGCTGTGGCCAGAGTGTGCGCACGTGCGTCCTGAGATCACCCGAGCCGCGATCATTCTCGCCAGGCACCACGAAATTGGCGAGCACGAATCCCTTGAGGGCGGGGCCGGCTGGTTTGGTCCGCACATAGTCGGCCATGATCGCCTCCGCCGACCGCTTCGGCACCGCGTCGACGAACGTCTTCCCATCCGCGAACACATGGCCTTGCTGAACGGCCTCGAACAACGCGCCGTAGAGGTCGGCGGGCGATCGAACCGACGAAGACGGGGTTTGCTGTGCCAGAGCCATCGTCGCGATCGAGGCCAGCGCGGCGAAACGGCAAAGGGTTCTGATCACGTACGAATTTCCCGATCCGGTGGGCGACCCGAATGCAATGGAAGGATCGCTCGCACGAGGCAAGTGTCACGCGCCCCGTCCATTCCGGTTGACGCAGGGCTTTGCACCACTCGTCGCTGGCAGCGCCCATCATCGGCAGGCTATGACGCACTGCATTCTCCAAGGCAGCCGACCCGAACCCATGAAAAACCTTCCCTCCCGTTTCCGTCGCCTCGACGGCGCGCTCGCCGACCTCCCGCTCGAGGAGCCGATGCTGCTCACCGAACTCGACGGCTTCCTGACAGGCTTGGTGGTCGGCCCCGACACGATCCCGCAGAGCGAGTGGCTCCAGAGCATCTGGGGCTCGGACGATAGCGTCGACCCGCCGTTCGACGATCCCGCCGACGTCCAGTGGTTCGTCGATGCGGTGATGGCACGCTACGCCGAGATCGTTCGCGACCTGACCCGCGGCAAGGCCCAGCCGATCTTCGACACCGACGACCGAAATGGCGACGTCCTCTGGGAAGCCTGGATCGACGGTTTCGCCGAAGCGGTGGCGCTCAGGCCAGAAAGCTGGACGGCGTTGGGTGACAGCACCGATCCCGATACCGCCGACGCCGTGGCGCAGATCAGGGCGCTGATCGCGATCGTCACCAACGAGACCACGCTCGACAGCGTCGAGGTCAACGCTCTCGACGCGCACGCCCCAGCGCAGATCGTCGCCGCCGTCTTGAAACTCCACGCAGCGCATTCCCAGAACGCGGGTGCATCATCAGGCACACCGGTGATCGCCACGCCGACGAAGATCGGCCGAAACGATCCGTGCCCCTGCGGTTCGGGAAAGAAATCCAAACGCTGCTGCGGATAAGGGTGCCGTCCGTCCGGCACCTCGAAGCGGCAGCGGCCTACTGCGGAAAAGCTGGTGCCCCCGGCGAGATTTGAACACGCGGCCTACGGTTTAGGAAACCGTCGCTCTATCCGGCTGAGCTACGGGGGCATTGGCGGGCGCAATACGCCGGTCGGGTGGGACGATCAAGCGCGGGGCTAGCGTCCGGTCGTGCGCGGTAACGTTCGAGCCACGACGATAATCTCGATATTACGAACCCTAGGCGGGGTTCGATCAAGGGGCGACGGGTATCGCTTACGATGCCCCGTCGCCGCTTGCCGTGCAGTGCTGGCGGTTAGGCCTTGACGTGCTGCGAGATGTACTTGTTCATCTCGAACATCGTGCACTTGTCACGCCCGAAGACCTTCTTCAGCTTCTCGTCAGCCAGAATCTCGCGCTTGTTCTCGGGGTTCTGGAGGTTGTGGGCCTTGATGTAGACCCAAACCTTGCTGATCACTTCGCTGCGCGGCAGCTTGTCGTTGCCGACGATCTCGCCGAGCTCGGGAGAGGGCTGGACGGGGGCGTGGATGCCGCCGGTCTTGGGAGCTGTAGCCATAAGCATTCCTTCCTGTTGCGCGCGTGCGTTGGGCACTGCGCGCGTGGTCACGCCTTGGTGAGCGCGTCCGCCTTGTGCGCTGCCTTGCCGCCCTTGTCACTCCTTACGATGAACTGCGGCTCCTCCTTGGACGCCTTGACGGTGTGGCTCTTGATCTTCGTATCGGTGGTCTGCTTCTTCTCGACCGTGCCGTGCGCTTCACCGCCGTGCGATTTCCAAGTGACCTCGTCGCCCTTCTTCGGATCCTTCATCGCGCCATCTCCTTGATTTGAAAGGATCAAGCGCGGCAACGCGGCATTGGTTGCATCGCCTGCGGGTTGCGGAGACGTGGCGCGAGGGCCATCAGGGCGGCAATCAAGGAGACCCACCCATGAAGACCCGCGCCGCCGTAGCCTTCGAGGCAAAAAAACCGCTCGAGATCGTCGAACTCGACCTCGAAGGGCCGAAATTCGGCGAAGTGCTCGTCGAAATCATGGCGACGGGCATCTGCCACACCGACGCATACACGCTCGACGGGCTTGATTCGGAAGGGTTGTTTCCGAGCGTGCTCGGCCATGAGGGCGCTGGCATCGTCCGCGAGATCGGCGCGGGCGTGACCAGCGTCTCCGTCGGCGATCACGTCATCCCGCTTTACACCCCCGAGTGTCGCCAGTGTAAGTCGTGCCTCAGCCAGAAGACGAACCTGTGCACCGCGATCCGCGCCACGCAGGGCAAGGGGTTGATGCCCGATGGCACGACGCGGTTCAGCTACAAGGGCCAGCCGATCTTCCACTATATGGGTTGCTCGACTTTCTCGAATTTCACGGTGTTGCCCGAGATCTCGGTCGCAAAGATCCGTGAGGACGCGCCGTTCGACACCTCCTGCTATGTCGGCTGCGGCGTGACGACGGGCGTCGGCGCGGTGGTGCACACGGCGAAGGTGCAGCCGGGTGATACGGTCGTCGTGTTCGGGCTCGGCGGGATCGGGTTGAACGTGATCCAGGGCGCGCGGCTTGCCGGTGCAGGGATGATCGTCGGCGTCGACATCAACCCCGACCGCGAGGAATGGGGCCGGCGCTTCGGTATGACGCACTTCGCCAATCCTAAGGATGTGGGCGATATCGTCCAGCACATCGTCGCGCTGACCGACGGCGGCGCGGACTATACCTTCGACGCGACCGGCAACACGACCGTCATGCGGCAGGCGCTGGAGGCATGCCATCGCGGCTGGGGCACATCGATCGTGATCGGCGTGGCCGAGGCGGGCAAGGAGATCTCGACGCGACCGTTCCAGCTGGTCACCGGCCGCAACTGGCGCGGGACGGCGTTCGGCGGCGCGCGTGGGCGGACGGATACGCCGAAGATCGTCGACTGGTACATGAACGGAATGATCGAGATCGACCCGATGATCACGCACCGCCTGACGCTCAACGAGATCAACAAGGGCTTCGACCTGATGCACGCCGGCGAGAGCATCCGCTCCGTCGTGATCTACTGAGGACGCGCGGATGTTCAGCCATATCATGCTCGGCGCCGACGATATCGCCGCGTCGAAGACGTTCTACGACGCGGCTTTGGGCGCGCTCGGCGTGCCCCAGGGCGTCGTCGATGAATGGGGCCGGGTGGTCTACGCCCACGCCGGCGGCCGTTTCCTGCTGACGAAGCCGATCGACGGGCAGCCGGCGAGCCATGGCAACGGCAGCACGATGGGCTTCGTCGCCGCGTCGCCCGAGGCCGCCGATGCGTGGCACGCCGCGGGGCTCGCGAACGGCGGGACCGCGTGCGAGGACCCGCCCGGGATTCGCCAGGGTACCGCGGGTCGCACGCTGTATCTCGCCTATCTGCGAGATCCGGCGGGCAACAAGCTCTGCGCCGCGCATCGGGTCGCGTGATGGAAACCGTTTCCACCAGCAAGGCGTATGGCGGCACGCAGGGCGTCTACCGCCACGCGTCGACCGCAGTTGCGACCTAATGCCGCGATTTAAGTTTTTGCCAGTTGCGATGGGAGTGGGTGGACTAGCGGGCATGTCGCTGTCGATGAGTACCATTCGTTCCCGAGCACGCGCGATCAGAATGGAAAACCATTGCATATTTGCCTAACCCAAGACGCTCAGAACTTTTCAGAGTTTTCACGTGAGATCGACATTTTGATTCAAGAGCTGGAGGCGGTCCGCCTCATAGGCAAACGCAAGTTTGAAAAGTTGGGCTGATGGAAACCGTATCCACCAGCAAGGCGTATGGCGGCACGCAGGGCGTGTACCGCCACGCCTCGACCGCGACCGGCACCGACATGACCTTCGCGGTTTACGTGCCGCCGCATGACGAGGGCGCGCGGTTACCCGTGTTGTGGTTCCTGTCGGGGCTCACCTGCACGCACGCCAACGTCATGGACAAGGGCGAGTATCGCCGCGCGTGTGCCGACCTGGGCGTGATCCTGATCGCGCCGGATACCTCGCCACGCGGGGACGACGTGCCGGACGACGAAGCGTACGACTTCGGCAAGGGCGCAGGCTTCTACGTCGATGCGACTGAGCAGCCTTGGGCGAAGAATTTCCGGATGCGGACCTATGTCGAGGACGAACTGCCGGCGCTGATCGGCGCGGAATTTCCGATGGCGGATATGGCGCGGCAGGGGATCTTCGGACACTCGATGGGCGGTCATGGTGCGCTGACGATCGCGTTGCGCAATCCTGAGCGGTTCCGGAGCGTGTCGGCGTTCGCACCGATCGTGTCGCCGTTGCAGTGCCCCTGGGGTGACAAGGCGCTTGGCGGGTATCTCGGGCCGGACCGGACGGCGTGGCGGGCGTATGACGCGTGTGCGTTGATCGAAGATGGCGCGCGGGTGGAAGACATCCTGGTAGACCAAGGCGATGCCGACGGCTTTCTGGTGGAGCAGTTGAGGCCTGAGTTGCTGGCAGCGGCTTGCAAGGCGGCGGGGATCGATCTGACGCTACGGATGCAGCCGGGGTATGACCACAGCTACAACTTCATCTCGACCTTCATGGCGGATCATGTGGCGTGGCACGCCAAGCGCCTGAAGTAATCGTCTCTCCTCTCCGTTGAGGAGGGGCACCTGCTATCTTCCCCCCTCCCTGAAAGGGAGGGGCCGGGGGTGGGTAGGCTGCTTAGTATACACCGCGGCCGATCCAGACCGACCCACCCCCAACCCTTCCCTTTCAGGGAGGGGAGCAAGTCGGGGGCTAGCTCCTTCAAAGCAGTACGACTCCGTAGTCGTGCGGCACCTTGCCCCCAGGTTCTCTCGTGAAGGCGGAATCTTGGCTTGGGTCCCGCCCTCACGAGGAGACAGGGCGCCTTGAAATCCTCCCCCGCAAGGGGGAGGTGGCTGGCTCTTGCCAGACGGAGGGGGAGGCACGCGCCCACCGCTGCTCCGTGTCCCCCCCTCCGTCACCTTCGGCGCCACCTCCCCCTGGCGGGGGAGGATCGTTTGCGACGTCGCTCAGAACTTGAACCCAGCCGCGATGCCATACCGGCGCGGGTCGATCGTGAAGATATTCGTGAACAGCCCCGACGACTGGTCGCCGACCGCCTGGCCCGTGATCGAGTCATTGTTCGTCAAATTCTGCACGAAGCCGCGCAGGAACCAGCGGTCTTCCGCGCCGTTCAGCTGCACCTGCGCGTTGATCACCTCATAACCCTGCACGCGGTCGACCAGCTGGTTGAAGATCGATGCGGTGAAGCCGCCGGTGTAGTTGAGGTCCACGCGCGGCACGATCGACATGCCGTTGCCGAACGCGACCGTGTACTGCGCACCCGCCGAAAATTTGTAGGTCGGTGCCTGGGGCAGCTTGCCGCCGCGGATGTTGACGCCGACGCCGTCGATGACGCTGTACGGCAGAGCACCGGTCGGGACGCCGAACAGCGCACGCAGCGCCGCCGGAGGATTGGCGGCGGTCGAGGCGAGAACCGAGCACAGGCTGTACGCGCCGGTGGTGTTGGTCGTCGGGATCGCCACGGGGCCGCGCAGGCCGAGACCTGAGTTCACCGCGCCGACATAGGTGTTCACCCCGACGATATTGCCTGCGGTGGTCGGTACGACCGCGCAGTTGGCGGCGCTCTGCAGGTCCTTGATGATCACCGCGTCGGAGCGGCCGCCCGACGGATCGCGCGGATTGACCAGGAACTTGTCCGCCGACACCTCGCTGTGGAGGTAGCTCGCATTCATGTTGACGACGAACGCCGGGATCGGGCTGAGGATCGCCTCAGCCTCGACGCCATAGACATTGGCGTCGACATTGTCGTTGACCGCAGTCCGCGCGACGATCCGGCTCAGCTGCAACTGCTTGTACTTGTAGTAGAAGCCCGTGACGTTGAGCCGCAGCGCGCCGTTACCGAAGGTATTCTTCGAACCGATCTCGAACGAGTCGATCTTCTCGGGCGTGAAGGTCGTCGGCACCGAGAAGGTCGCGGGCAAGGGCGGATTGATGCCGCCCGACTTGTAGCCGCGCGAATAGGACGCGTAGATCAGATTGTCGGGCGAGATCTTGTAGTCGATCACCGCACGGCCGGTGAGCCGCGAGAAGCTGACCTTGTCGAGCGCATATTCCTGCACCCCGGCGCGCGTCGAGTCGAAGTCGGTGGTGGTGTAGTTCAGCCCCTGCGTCATGTTCGACGCGCCGATCGGGGTGAGCACGTTCAGCGTGATGTTGCGCGCCTTCACGTCCTTCTCGTCGTGGTTGTAGCGCAGGCCGAGCGTCAGCTTCAGCTTGTCGTTGAACTCGAAATAGGTCTCGCCGAAGATACCGTAGGATTTCAGGCGGAAATCGTCGCCGTCGTTGCGGTAGAACGGCGTCGCGAGGAACGCGTTGCCGTTGACGCCCGGGATCGCCGCCGAGCTGGCTGCGCCGAGCACGCCCGATGCGTAATCCAGCCCGAACGCGTTGACGAAATAGTCGGTGTTCTGGCTGCGCGAGTCCACATAGATGCCGCCGAGCAGGAAGTTGAACATGCCGTCGAACGAGCTGTCGATATGAGCCTCGGCCGAATATTGCCGGTTCACCTGCCGCGAGCGATCGACGTCGAGGCTCTGCGCGTAACAGCCGATGCCGTTGCCGCCGAACACGCCGACATTGTTCGGATCGGCACCCGACTGGCACGCGCCGCCGGCGGGGCCATTGGGGATCAGCACGGAGCGGACGCCGTTCAGATAGCCGGTATTGACCAGCGCACCGCCGGGCAGCGGAATCACGACGCCGGGGCGGCCAATCGCGTTCAGCGTGTTCAGGCCGACATTGGCCGCGAGCGGATTCTCGACCGCGAGGTTGAAGTCGGTCGTGCTGTCGACCGTATTGCGCGAGAACCCGCCGGTAAAGTTGAACGAGACCGGACCGAAATCATGGAAGATCTTGGCGGTGTACTGCTCTTCCTCGGCGAAATAGGTCGGGTTGGAATCGATCCGGACGGTGCGGACGTCGCCGGGATTGACCACCCCGGCATAGGTGTCGGTCGCATACAGGTTCTGCAGGCCGATCGCGGCAATCTCCGGGTGCCCAAGCTGCGTGCCGGCAATCCCGAAATACTGTGTCGAGGCAAGCGTCGCGGCCAGCGTCGAGTTGCCGTTCGGCGTTTCGTTCGCGAGACGATCGGGAAGGCAGCCCAGGATGCCGGTCGGATCGCGGTGGCAGAGCTGCTTCTGGATACGGCTGCGATTGTCCTTCTCGCGGAAATAATAGCCGATCAGGTCGACGCGGGTATCGCTGCTCGGCTCCCACGACAACGTGCCGCGGATCGAATACAGGTCGCGCCCGTCGATCTTCGAATTGTCATAGGTGTTCTTGGTATAGCCGTCGCGGTTGAGATACGTGCCCGCGACGCGGATGCCGAGCGTGTCAGTGAAGGGCAGGTTGATCATCGCCCGCGCACGCTTCGAGTCGTAATTGCCGTATTCGGCTTCGGCGGCGGCGTGGATCCCCGACAGGTCCGGCTTGGCGGTGATGAAGTTGACCACGCCCGAGGTGGCGTTGCGGCCGAACAGCGTGCCCTGAGGTCCGCGCAACACCTCGATCCGCTCGAGATCGAAGAACTCGCTTTCGAACAGTCGCGTGGTGACCAGCGGCATGTCGTTGACGTGGATCGCGGTCGCCTGGTCGCAGGTCGCGCCGACGCAGAGATCGCCGATCCCGCGGATCGTGAAGCTCGACGTGGTGAAATTGGTCTTGGTGAAGGTGACGTTGGGCAGCGTCTGCTGGAGCGCACTCGGGTTGACGATCTGCTGCTTCGAGATCGTGTCCGCGGTAAAAGCGCTTACTGCAATCGGAACATCCTGCAAACGTTGCGATTGGCGTTGCGCGGTAACCACGATATCCTGCGACGCGTAGGCGCTGGCCGCGGTATCGGCGGGGGTGGTCTGCGTCGATGTGCCGGGCGTCGACGGCGCTTCCTGCCCGGGGCCGTTGGTGGGGCCGGCATTTCCAGCCGACGTGGTGGCCGTCTGGGCCATTGCCGGCGCAATCGACAGGAGTATCATCGCCGAGGCGGCGAGCAATTCGAACTTGGCCATGTCAGTCCTCTCCCCGATCGTGCCGGTCTGTGCCGATTCACGATTTAGTTTTTCAGGTATGGCGAAGTAACGACGAAAACGATCTAGCGTCAACGCATTTTGAGCCCCGGATTACTGGGATTTACGGCGCGTTGCTGAAATGAAACAGTTGCAAAAGAGGACCCATGTTCCGATGTTTGGGTATGCTGACAAAGGGTGTTGCGATGCGGGATGAACTGAACGGGTCCGATGGGCGGCCGGTTGAAGGCGATGTGCTGGGTCCCGACGGCAAGGTGATTGTGCCCGATGACGTAGCGTCGGCGATCCGTACGTTGATCCGCTGGGCGGGAGACGATCCGACCCGCGAGGGGCTGCTCGACACGCCGCGTCGTGTTGCACGTGCGTGGAAGGAATATTGCGCGGGCTATGGCGACGATCCGGCGAAACATCTCGACCGCGTGTTCGAGGAAGTCGGCGGCTATGACGAGATCGTGCTGCTCAAGGACATCCCGTTCCAGTCGCATTGCGAGCATCACATGGCGCCGATCATCGGCAAGGCGCACATCGCGTACCTGCCGCGCAATCATGTCGTCGGCATCTCGAAGCTCGCGCGCGTGTTGCATGGCTTCGCGCGGCGGCTGCAGGTGCAGGAGCGGCTGACCGCGGAAGTGGCGGACTGCATCTGGGACAACCTCAAGCCGCAGGGCGTCGCGGTGGTGATCGAGGCGAGCCATGCCTGCATGACCGCGCGCGGTGTCCGCACGCCGGGGGTGACGATGGTCACGAGCCGGATGATGGGCGTGTTCCGCGACGACGAGCGCAGCCGCAAGGAAGTGCTGGCGTTGATGGGGCGCGGCGTTTGATGCGAACCGTCCTGGTGACGGGCGGGGCGAAGCGGCTGGGCGCGGCGATCGTTCGGCGGCTGGCTGCGGACGGGCATGCCGTGGTCGTGCATCAGGGACATTCTCCCGACGAGGCGGCTGCGCTGGTGCAGGAGATCGTCGACGGGGGAGGGCGTGCTGCTGCGGTGCCTGGGGACCTGAATGACCTCGGCACGATCGGCGACCTGTTTGCGGCGGCGCGCACTGCGATTGGCGGACGGATCGACGGACTGGTAAACTGCGCGTCGAAGTTCGAGTTCGACCGACCACCGACCGTCGATCCGGTGCTGTTCGCCGAGCTTGGCGCGATCAATTGCGGCGCGCCGGTGCTGCTGGCGTCCGCGCTGGCGTCGCAGGACGACGTCGCGGACGGCGCTGTGGTCAATGTGCTCGACCAGAAGGTCGCCAACCTCAACCCGGACTTCTTCTCGTACAGTTGCGGCAAGATCGCGCTGGAGGGGGCAACGACGATGCTGGCACAGGCGCTCGGCCCGCGTATCTCGGTCAACGCGGTATCGCCGGGGCTGACCTTGCCGAGCGGAGACCAGAGCGAAGAAGAGTTCGCGGCCGTAGCGAGCGACAATTTGCTCGAGCGACCGGTCGGCGCCGAAGCGGTCGCGGACGCGGTCGCGTGGCTGCTGATCGCAAAAGGCGTGACGGGGCAGAATGTGTTCGTGGATTGCGGACAACGGTTTCTGACGCGAGACGGTGACGTGATGTTCGATCGGGACCCTGGGGGGCGGAATGGCTGAATTCACGACGATCCTGGACGGGCTCGAGGTGATGATGCGCCTCGGCATCCACCCGCACGAGGTCGCGCCACAACGCGTAGTCGTCTCGGTCGAAATGACGGTCGTGTATCCAGCCCCGCTCGGCGAGGATGCGATCGGTGAAGTGCTCGATTACGACTTCGTCCGCGCAGGCATCCTTGCGATGGTAGCGGAGCGCCCGTTCGCGCTGCAGGAGACGCTCTGCGAGGCGATCGCTGCACTGTGCCTGAGGGACGAACGGGTGAGGCGGGTCGAGATCGAGACGATGAAGACCGACGTCTACCCGGACGCCGCGATCGGCTGCCGCATCGTGCGGGAGCGACGGATCTAGCGGGAGATCGATCCAGCGTTTGGGAAAGACTTGTTTCCCCGCGAAGGCGGGGATCCAGACTGGGCTCCCGCCTTCGCGGGAGAACAGGTAGGGCATGCCTCCGTATGATTGCCGACCGGTCCTGCTCAGGGCGATAGTCCCACGTTCGGGCGCAATTCGTTTCACATGCGTAAGGCGCCGATCCTAGAGCCGGTTCGTTCTCTCCCCACGAACGCGATCCGGAGACCAAAATTGAAAATTCTCGTCGTCCTCACCTCGCATGCCGATCTCGGTGATACCGGCCGCAAGACCGGCTTCTGGCTCGAGGAACTTGCCGCGCCTTACTACGTGTTCAAGGATGCCGGCGTGGACATCACGCTCGCGTCGCCGGCCGGTGGCCAGCCGCCGCTCGATCCAAGCAGCGCCAAGCCCGAAGCGCAGACCGATGCGACGCGGCGGTTCGACGCCGATGCGGAGGCCACCGCGGCGCTCGCCGATACGCGCGTACTGTCCGACATGCAGATCGCCGACTACGACGCAGTATTCTATCCCGGTGGGCACGGGCCGCTCTGGGATCTCGCCAACGATCCGGCATCGATCGCTTTGATCGAGACCGCGATCGGCGCAGGGAAGCCCGTCGCGCTGGTCTGTCACGCACCCGGCGTGCTGCGCGACGTAAAGGCCGCTGACGGTACGCCACTCGTGAAGGGCAAGACGGTAACCGGCTTCACCAACAGCGAAGAGGCGGCCGTCGGGCTCAGCGATGTCGTGCCGTTCCTGGTCGAAGACATGCTGCAACAGAAGGGCGGCACCTATTCGAAGACCGCCGACTGGGGCGTGTACGTGGTCGAGGACGGCCTGCTGATCACCGGCCAGAACCCCGCTTCGTCGGCCAAGGCGGCAGAGGCGTTGCTGGCGAAACTGGCGTAAGGAGAAACGGCCACCGGTTCAGCGGGTGGCCGTCTTTTACAAGGTCAGGCGCGGTTGGCGGCGCTCAGGACCGCACGCACCGAGGCGGTGGCAATGTCGGTATCCATGCCGACGCCGAACACGGTCCGACCCTCGGCGGTCCGGCATTCGACGTAAGCCGCCGCCTGCGCATCCGCCCCGTGGCCGATCGCGTGCTCGTTGTAGTCGACCACGTCCAAAGTCGGCCCGGTCGACTCCGCGATCGCCGCGATCACGCCGGAAATCAGCCCGTTGCCGCGCCCCGAGATCGACCGCTCCTCGCCATCGATCGCGACGCGACCGATGAACACCCGCTGCCCCGAAGCACCGCTCTCCTCGTAATCGCGCAACTCGACGCGGTCGTCCGCCTGCGGCATGTACGTCCGCTCGAACAGGCCCCAGATATCCGCCGCGTTCAGCTCGCGGCTTGTCTCGTCGGCATAGGCCTGGACGTGACGGCTGAAGTCCGCCTGCAACCGTTTGGGCAGTTTCAGCCCCTTGTCCTGCTCGATGACCCAGGCGACGCCGCCCTTGCCCGACTGCGAGTTGACGCGGATCACCGCCTCGTAGCTGCGGCCGAGATCGGCGGGGTCGATCGGGAGATACGGCACCTCCCACAGCGTGTCGTTCTTCGCTTCCTGCGCCGCAAAGCCCTTCTTGATCGCGTCCTGATGCGATCCGGAAAACGCCGTGAACACCAGGTCACCGGCATAGGGCGTGCGCGGGTGGACGGGGATGTTGGTGCAGTAATTGACCGTGTTCACGACCCCGTCGATGTCCGACAGGTCGAGCTTCGGGTCGACGCCCTGCGTGTACATGTTGAGCGCGACGGTCACGAGATCGCAATTGCCGGTGCGCTCGCCATTGCCGAGCAGGCAGCCCTCGACGCGGTCCGCGCCCGCCATCATGCCGAGTTCCGCCGCCGCGACGCCGGTACCGCGGTCGTTGTGCGTGTGCAGCGAGATCGCCACCGCGTCGCGATTGCGGATATGGCGCCCAAACCATTCGATCTGGTCGGCATAGATGTTCGGCGTCGCGCACTCGACGGTGGCGGGCAGGTTGAAGATGATCGGGTTCTCGGGCGTAGGCATCAGGACGTCCATCACCGCCTCGCAAACTTCCAGCGAGAAATCGAGTTCGGCGGTCGAAAAGGTCTCGGGGCTGTATTCGAACTGCCAGCGGACGTTCGGCTGCTTGGCGGCTTGGTCGCGCAGCACCTTGGCGCCGTCGATCGCGATCTGCTTCACCTGCGCCCGGTCCATCCCGAACACGATCTTGCGCCATGCCGGCGACACCGCGTTGTAGAGGTGCACGATCGCGGTCTTAGCGCCGACGAGGCTGGCAAAGCTCGTCTCGATCAGGTCGCGGCGCGACTGGGTCAGCACCTGGATCGATACGTCGTCAGGGATGCGGCCGGTCTTCACGAGGCCGGAGATGAAGTCGAATTCGGTCGCGCCGGCGCTCGGGAAGCCGACCTCGATCTCCTTCAGTCCGACCTTGCAGAGCAGGTCGAAGAAGCGCGTTTTCTTCTCCGCGTCCATCGGGTCGATCAGCGCCTGGTTGCCGTCGCGCAGATCGGTCGACAGCCAGCGCGGCGGCTTGACGATCGTCTTCGACGGCCATTGGCGGTCGGGCAAGTCGACTTGTGGGAAGGGACGGTATTTGGTCGATGGGTCGCGCAGCATGGCTCGTGTCTCTCGTGTCGTCGGGAGCGTTCGGGTCAGCCCTTAGGCGCGAGGCGCGGGGCATGGCCACCGCGCAAACGATCGGCGCGCCTAAGGGCGCGTAAGTCGAAGCAGCAGGAGGCGGCCATACGTCATTATCGTCGTCCTATCGCGCGGACACAGTCCGTGTCCAGCGCGATAGAAAATTCGACAGATTATTGCGCCGAGAACGCAGCGTTGATCGTCAGGTCGACCTTGTCCGACACGACCGGGGCGTAGGCGCCGATATTGAAGTCGCTACGCTTGATCGAAGTCGTCGCGCGGAAGCCGAAGTTGAGCTTCTTGTTCATCGGGTTCGCACCGGCACCGATGAAGGTCGCCTGGAGCACGACCGGCTTGGTGACGCCCTTGAGCGTGAGGTCGCCGGTGATCGTCGCCTTGTCGCCGGTCGCGACGACCTTGGTCGAGACGAACTTGGCAGTCGGATAGGTCGCGGCGTCGAAGAAATCCTTCGACTTGAGATGGCCCGCAAACGGTGCCGCGGTGACCGAAAGCTGGTCGATCGCGAAGTTCACTTCGACCTTGGTCGCGTTCGGCTTGGCGGGATCGATCGTGATGCTGCCCCCCGACGCGCCGAGCTGCCCTTCGAGCATCGAGAAGCCCATGTGGTTGACCTGCCACGTCACCTGCGTGTGGTTGGGGTCGACCGCGTAGGTGCCAGCGGCGACGCGTGCCTTGACGGGGGCGCCGGGGATGGCGGCGGTCTGTGCCAGCACGGGTGCGGCGGTGAGGGCGAGGATGGTGGCTAGGACTAGGCGCATGCGGGGTCTCCTGTTTGACGCGCGATGCTGGCCGAGCGGGGCGGGCGCGTCAAATGACGTTATGCCAACGCTGTGTTTCGGAATTGGGTCGGTGGGGGGCGCGCTCGCGCTCCCGCTCCCGCTCCCGGTACAGTACATCGCCAGCTCTCGTTCCCCCGCGGACGCGGGGGCCCAGCTAAACCACGAACACCGCCCGAGACCCTGGACCCCCGCGTTCGCGAGGGAACAGAAAGGGGAGACTGGCTCCCACCTTATAATAATAATACCACCCCGGCGAAGGCCGGGGCCCAATTGGGGGACGTCGCTAACGGAAGGCGGCGTTCCGTTACTCGAACCTTCCCAACTGGGCCCCGGCCTTCGCCGGGGTGGTGGCACGCGCGGGAACGCCAGCCCGTCGGACCCGGCGAAGCCGTGCCCTATAGGCAGGCTCCGTCGTGCCGGCCGCGCTCACGCGCTGTCGCGCGCTCGCGTTCGCGTCAGTTCTTCGCCTTATCAACGAGAGCATTCTTCCCGATCCATGGCATCATCCCGCGCAGTTCCGACCCGATCTTCTCGATCGGATGCGCCAGCGCCTGCTTCCGTGCCGCCTTCAACTCAGGCTGCCCCGCGCGGTTGTCGAGGATGAAGTTTTTCACGAACCGGCCCGATTGGATATCCGCCAGCACGCGCTTCATCTCCGCCTTGGTCTCCGCCGTGATGATCCGCGGACCCGTCGTGATGTCGCCATACTCGGCCGTGTTCGAGATCGAGTAGCGCATGTTGGCGATGCCGCCCTCGTACAGCAGGTCGACGATCAGCTTGGTCTCGTGGAGGCACTCGAAATACGCCATTTCGGGCGCGTAGCCGGCTTCGACCAGCGTCTCGAACCCGGCCTGGATCAGGTGGGTGATGCCGCCGCACAGCACGGCCTGCTCGCCGAACAGGTCGGTCTCGCATTCCTCGCGGAAGTTGGTCTCGATGATGCCCGAGCGACCGCCGCCGACGCCCGATGCGTAGGCCAGAGCGATGTCGTGCGCGTTGCCCGACTTGTCCTGGTCGATCGCGATCAGGCAGGGGACCCCGCCGCCGCGGACATATTCGCTGCGTACGGTATGGCCGGGCCCCTTCGGCGCGATCATGATGACGTCGAGATCGGCGCGGGGCTCGATCAGGCCGAAATGGACGTTGAGACCATGCGCGAACGCAATCGTCGCGCCCTGCTTGAGGTTGTCGTGCAGGTCGCTCGCATAGATCGCCGCCTGATGCTCGTCGGGCGCGAGGATCATGACGATGTCCGCCCAGGCAGCGGCCTCCTTGTTCGACTTGACCGAGAAGCCCGCCTCGATCGCCTTCTTGGCGGTGGCCGAGCCTTCGCGCAGCGCGATCGCGACGTCCTTGACGCCTGAATCGCGGAGGTTCTGCGCGTGCGCATGGCCCTGCGAACCATAGCCGACGATCGCGATCTTCTTGTCGGTGATGAGGTTCAGGTCGGCGTCGCGATCGTAATACACACGCATTGGAATGGTCCTTTCGATAAGGTGTGTCCCTCCGCGAAGGCGGAGGTCCAGGCTAGGCTCCCGCCTTCGCGGGAGAACAAAACATTAAAAGCGGAGAAGTGTTAGGCCGGCTCTTTGCCGCGGGCGATCGCGACTATGCCGGTGCGGGCGACTTCGATCAGGCCGACTTCGCCCATGAGTTCGACGAACTTGTCGATCTTGTCGATCCCGCCGGTGACCTCGAACACGAAGCTCGACGTCGTCGCATCGACCACGCGCGCGCGGTAGACGTCGGCGAGGCGCAACGCTTCGATCCGGTGGTCCCCGGTGCCACGGACCTTGACCAGCGCCAACTCGCGTTCGACGTGCGCGCCTTGTGCCGTAAGGTCGGTGACCTTGTGCACCGGCACCAGCCGATCGAGCTGCGCGATGATCTGCTCCATCGTCGCCGGCGACGCGCTGGTGACGATGGTGATCCGGCTGACCGACTTGTCCGCGGTGATCTCGCTCACCGTCAGGCTCTCGATATTATAGCCGCGCGCGGTGAACAGGCCGGCGATCCGGGCGAGGATGCCCGGTTCGTTGTCGACGATGACGGCGAGCGTGTGCCGCTCGGCCTTTTCCTGGGAAATGTGCATCTTAAACCAGCGCCTTCGCTTCGTCGTCCATCGTGCCGGACACTTCGTTCGCCTGCAGGATCATGTCGGTATGCGCAGCCCCCGACGGGATCATCGGGAAGCAGTTGGTCAGCTGCGACACTCGGCAATCGACGATCACCGGGCCGTCATACGCGAGCATCTCGGCGATCCCGCTCTCGAGCTGGTCGCGCGTCTCGATCAGGAGGCCCTTCCAGCCATACGCCTCGCCGAGCTTCACGAAATCGGGCAGCGAATCCGAATAGCTCTCGGCATAGCGGCTCTCATAGGTGAGCTCCTGCCATTGGCGGACCATGCCCATATACTGGTTGTTGAGGATGAAGATCTTCACCGGCAACCGGTATTGCGACGCCGTCGCCAGCTCCTGGATGTTCATCTGGATCGACGCTTCGCCGGCGATGTCGATCACCAGCGCGTTCGGGTTGCCGAGCTGCGCGCCGATCGCGGCCGGCAGGCCGTAACCCATCGTGCCGAGACCGCCGCTGGTCAGCCACTTGTTCGGCTTCTCGAACCCGAAATGCTGGGCTGCCCACATCTGGTGCTGGCCAACCTCGGTCGTGATGATCGGTGACCGGGCGTGCGTCGCGTCGAACAGCGCGCGGATCGCGCGCTGCGGCATGATCTCGTTCGGATCGTTCTCGGGGAAATCGAGACACTTCACCGCACGCCAGCCGGCGATCCGCCGCTGCCAGTCGGTCGTGTCGGGCTTGGGATGCTGGCGGCTCTTCCAGATCCGCACCATGTCCTCGAGCGCATGACCGACGTCCGCGATGATCCCGAGATCGACGCGCACCGTCTTGTTCACTGACGAGCGATCGATGTCGATATGTACTTTCCGCGAGTTCGGGCTGAACGCGTCGAGCCGCCCCGTCACGCGGTCGTCGAAGCGCGAGCCGAGCGCGACGACGAGGTCGGCCTGGTTCATCGCCATGTTGGCCTCGTACGTGCCGTGCATCCCGAGCATGCCGAGCCACTGCGGGCCGGACGCGGGATAGGCGCCGAGGCCCATCAGCGTCGACGTCACCGGTGCGCCGGTAATGCGGACGAGTTCGCACAGCAACTGGCTCGCGGCGGGGCCCGAGTTGATGATGCCGCCGCCGGTGTACAGGATCGGGCGTTCGGCCGCGGCCAGCATGTCGACGAGTTGCTCGATCTGCGACTGGTCGGCCTTCACCTGCGGGCGATAGGTCTTGTGCTGGATCGGCCCCGGCTTCTTGTAGCGCGCGGTCGCGACCTGCACGTCCTTGGGGATGTCGACGACCACCGGCCCCGGACGCCCCGAGGTGGCGATGTGGAACGCCTCGTGGATCACGTCGCCAAGCTTGGCGGGATCCTTCACGAGGTAGTTATGCTTTGAGCAATGGCGCGTGATGCCGACGGTATCGGCTTCCTGGAACGCGTCGGTACCGATCAGCGCGGTCGGCACCTGGCCGGTGATCACGACCATCGGGATCGAATCCATCAGCGCATCGGTGATCCCGGTGACCGCGTTGGTCGCGCCCGGACCCGAAGTGACGAGCACCACGCCCGGCTTGCCGGTCGAGCGGGCATAGCCTTCCGCGGCATGCGTCGCAGCCTGTTCGTGGCGCACGAGGATGTGCTTGATCCGGCCGCTGCGAAACAACGCGTCGTAGATCGGCAGCACGGCACCACCCGGATAGCCGAAGACGACCTCCACACCGAGATCGCACAGCGCCTCGATCAGGATATCGGCTCCACTCTTCTCGGTCATTTCATATCATCCTTTGCGAGAACGCTGCCTTTAGCGTCTCGTGGATGGGCCGGCTATCGATATAAAAGATGCGTGTCAAACATCATTTGAGCAATATAGTTTCAAATTGCTGCAGGCGCGTTTGGAGGTCGAGGGCTTCGGTGCGCGCCCAGGTGGCGGGCGGCTGGTGCCGGAGCCACGTATATTGGCGCTTGGCATAGCGCCGCGTGGCGAGTGATCCGGCGGCGATGGCGTCGGGTTTCGAAGTCTCGCCGCGGACGAGCGTGGCGATTTCGGCCACACCGATCGCGCGGCGAATGGGGGCGTCGTGCGGGATGTCAGTGCGGGCAAGGAGCGCGGTGATCTCCTTGCGGCTGGTGTCGGCCATTTCGGCGAAGCGCTGGTCGATGCGCGCGTTGAGCCAGTCGCGGTCGGGAATCAGAATGAGCGCGCGGACGTCGATTGTCTCGCCGATCCCGCCAACCTTCTCGGTCTGCCAATCGGCCAGCGTCCGGCCGGTGCCGCGGACGACTTCGAGCGCGCGGGCGACACGGGTGGTGTCGGCTGCGTTCAGTTTCTGGGCGGCTTGCGGATCGAGTTGCGCGAGTGCGGCGTGCGCTTCGGCGACGGGGAGAGCACGGACTTGATCGCGAAGGGCTGGGTCGATTTCTGGGACGGGCGCAATACCGTCGAGCAAGGTGCGGATATAAAGCCCCGTGCCACCCACCAAAATCGGCAGCTTCCCCTTGGCGAGCGTATCGCGGATCGCCAGCGTCGCCTCGGCGGCCCAGCGCGCGGCGGAGTAGGTCGCATCGGCGGCATCGACATGGCCGAACAGCCGGTGCGGGGCGCTCGCTTCCTCTTCTGCCGACGGGCGGGCGGTGAGGATGCGGAGGTCGGCATAGACCTGCGCGGAGTCGGCGTTGATGACGACGCCGTCGTGGCGCGCGGCGATGGCGAGCGCGAGCGCGGACTTGCCGCTCGCGGTCGGCCCTGCGATGAGCGCGACCTTCGGGAGATGTTCTATGTTCACGGCAACGCTTATAGCCTCGGGCACGGTGACCGCAGGCGATATTTCGACCGCGATGGACCACTTGCGCGACGCAGGCTGCGCACCGGGTGCGAGCGGCTGGATCGACGAGGGCGACGCCGCCGACCTGATCTTCGGGATGGCGCCGGACGCGGCACGGGGCGCGCTCGAGGGGGCATTCCCCGCGACCGACGTCGTCGTGCAATCGAGCCTGACTCGCACGAAGAAGCTTCTAGTAGCCGACATGGACTCGACGATGATCACCGTCGAATGCATCGACGAACTCGCCGACTACGCCGGGATCAAGCCGCAGATCGCAGAGATCACCGAACGCGCCATGCGCGGTGAACTGGACTTCGAAGCCGCGCTCGACGCTCGCGTGGCGCTGTTGAAGGGGCTGGCGGAAAGCGACATCGAACGCTGCCTGTCCGAGCGCGTCACGATCATGCCCGGCGCGAAGGCTCTTGTACGGACGATGCGGTCGCGGGGCGCTCTGGCGGTGCTGGTATCGGGCGGCTTCACGCGCTTCGCGGAGCCAGTGGCGAAGGAGATCGGCTTCGACCGTGCGATCGCCAACGTGCTGGAGATCGAGGGCGGAACGCTGACGGGGATGGTGACCAAGCCGATCGTTGGATCGAACACTAAGCTCACGACGCTACGGGCGGCGATCGCCGAGCGGGGGATCGTGGTCGAAGAATCGCTCGCCGTCGGCGATGGTGCGAACGATCTGGCGATGATCGAGGCGGCGGGGCTGGGCGTGGCCTACCACGCCAAGCCGATTGTCGCGGCTGCGGCAGCCGCGCGCATCGATCATGGCGACTTGACGACGCTACTTTATGCCCAAGGAATAGCGCGGCGGGATTGGGTAATGGACTAAATTCTTACCCCTCCCTGGAAGGGAGGGGCAGGGGGTGGGTCGGTTTCCGCGTGATCGGACCGTCGTGACTCAAACCGGCCGACCCACCCCCAACCCCTCCCTTCCAGGGAGGGGCGCAGAAGTGAGGTTTACGTCTTCGCCAGCGGCGTACCGCTCGCCGCGCAAACATAGGTCGCAAGCTCCTCACGCAACGGCAAACCCTTGATCGGCCGCAACGGGCCATCATGCGCTACGTTGGTTTCGACCAGCGCGCGGTTCGGGCCGACACCGAGGACATGGAACAACCGCTTGCCGCAATCCGTCTCGGTGCGCGCATAAGCGACCTTGCCATCATGCTCCTGCCGCAGGATCGCGATGATCGTGCCTCCGACGGCCTTCCGCTCCCGTAACAGGAAATGCCGTGACGTCGGGTCGGATGGCGTAGGGATCAGCCGCCCCTTCACCGTCAGTTGTTCGGGCTTTGGCACCGCTACCTCGGTCTCGCCAAGGTTGCGCAGCGATACGCCGTTATCCACCATCGCGCCGTTGCTCGTAGTCGTCGCAGGCTGCTCGCCAGAACACGCGGCCAACAGCGTTGCGCCGGCAAGTGCCAGCGCCAAGGTCTTCGAAATCATGCATCTAGCTCCCGGTCGATGTCGAAACGAAACGACCGGTCCGGCTATTTGATCCCTGCCGCACCCGATCGCTCATCTGGCGGGCAAAGCACGATCGCTCAGCGCGCCTTCTTGTCAGCCACCCGGTCCGCCCGCGCGACGGACTTCGGAGGAACGGCAGATTCGCAGATGCGACGCGTCGGCTGGCACGCGATCCCGACCGTAGAACACCCTTTGACGTTACCCGCGGTAGGACACGCGCGACACTGTTGCTTGACCTCGGTGCAAGTCGATGGCGCCGACAACAACGCTAAGGTCAGGAAGAACATGCGCACATCCTCGTCATGAGTATCGTAGCCGCCGGGCTCATTCGCTCAGGGCGCAACGATCACACACGCCACGCCAGACGCCGAGCAAGCCCGCGTAGCATCTGCCTTCGACGCAAAACCACCCGCCTGGAGCCGCGTCACGCCGCCCGCCTTCGCGTAGAAGGGCTGTGCACCGCGCAGCTTGCCGCGAACCTTGTTCCACTGCGTCTCGGCATTGCCCTGATCGCGGAACGCGCCAAGCTGAACGCGCCAATTGCCCGTCGCACGCACGGGCGCGGGCTTGGCCGCTATAGCTTTTGCCGGAGCAGGTTTCGTCGGCACAGGCTTGGGCGGCTTCACCTGCGCCTGCCTGACCGGTGCCGGCTCGCGCGTCGGTGTCGGTTCCCGCGTAGGGGCCGGTTCGCGTGTCGGCCCGGGAACGCGCGCGGGAAGCGAAGTCGGCGGCAGCTTCGACGGACGCGGCGCGCTGGCGATACGCGACGGCGCCACCGGCGTTTGCCCGACCGTAGCACGCGAAGGCCCCGGCGGCGGGGACTGCAACGCATATTGCTGCGCCAGCGCGGTGCCCTTCTCGCGGTCGGTGGGCGAGATATACTGGTCCATCTGCGCCAGCGTCTGCGAGGCCGACTGCAATCCCGATGCCGAGGCCCGCGTCATCAGTGCATAAGCCCGCGGGAAATCGCGCGGTATGCCGTCGCCGTTGAACAACATCGTCCCGAGCACGAGTTGCGCCCGCGGCTCACCATGCGCGACCGACTTCTGCAGCCACGGCAGCGCATCCGTCTTCTTGCCGGCCTGGAACAGCGCGAGCCCGTAATTGTCCGCGGCCTGCACATGCCCCTGCATCGCCGCCTTCCGGAACCAGCTCTCGGCCAGCACCGGATCCAGCGTCACGCCGCGCCCGAGCTTGTATGCCTGCGCCAGGTTGAACTGAGCGTCCGCATCGCCTGCTACCGCCAGCGGGCGCCACTCGGTGATCGCACGCGGATAATCGCCCTTCGCCCAGGCATCGACGCCGGCCTTCACATCGGCAAACGCGGGGGCGGCGGCCAGCATTCCGCTCAACGCGATCGCACCCACCAAAAGCTTACGCCGAACCGTCATCGCCATCCCTCATACCGTCTCGCCGCCACCATGCCGCCGTTCGTCGCGCAAGGCAAAGGGCGACCGTTCCCAATCCCCAACATCGCGCCTCGGTAAGTCATTATGAAGTCGCGTTAACCGCTTCTTTAAACCGACATGGCACTGCGTATGCGAATACCGGGAGTGGGAACTATGTGCGGTCTAGCGTTTGCCATGAAACAGGGATTGCCCCGATGACCACGCGCGCTCTCCTCCTCGGCGGCATCTCCGCCCTCCTGCTCGGGGGTACGATGGTCGGCTGTGCCGCGAACGGGGGCGGCATCGCCTCGGCCAGCGACCGTAATGCGGCGCTCGCGACAAAGGCCGCGGCCGGCACTGCGGGGCAGGCGCAGGCGGCACTCGCGCGCAACGATGGTCCCATCGCGATCGGTTACGCAGAGCGTGCGGTGGCACTCATGCCGCAGCGGGCGGACTACCGGATGCTGCTCGGCCAGAGCTATCTGAAGGGCGGGCGATTCGCCTCGGCCTCGCACGCGTTCGCCGACGCGCTGCAACTGTCGCCGACCAACGGCAGGGCGGCGCTCAACCTCGCGCTGTCGCAGATCGCGACCGGAGACTGGCAGTCGGCACGCCACAGCCTCGAAGCAAACGCTGCGATCATCCCAGCGGTCGATCGTGGCCTTGCCCTGTCGCTCGCGGGCGATACCGCTAGCGGGATCGCGGTCCTGACCGAAGCCGCCCGTTCGCCAGCTTCGAATGCGAAGATACGCCAGAATTTGGCGTTGAGCTTCGCGCTGGCGGGACGTTGGCAGGAGGCACGCGTCGTCGCGGCGGCGGACATGGCACCAGCAGACGTCGACGCCCGGCTCGAGCAATGGGCGCTGTTTGCCCAGCCGGCCAAGGCGTCCGACCAGGTGGCGAGCCTGCTCGGCGTTCGCGCAGTGGCGGATGCGGGACAGCCGGTCGCGCTGGCGTTGAACGCGCCAGCGCCGGAGACACCGGGTGTTCCCGAACAGGCCTTGGCGGCAGCGGATCCGGTCATTGCGCCGACTGAAGCTGCGCCTGTGCAGATCGCTTCGGTGTCAGGAGCTGGCGTCTCGAAAATTGCGTTCGGACCGCGGCAGGAGGTCGTCCAGGCGTTGCCGACGATGATGCTCCGTCCGGCCAGCGGCCCGATCAAGGTCGCGTCCGCACCCGTCTCATCGGGTCGCGCCATGGCGACCGCGGCGTATCAGGTAAAGGCACCCGCGACCGGCAATTGGTACGTCCAACTCGGCGCGTTCGAGAGCGCGGGGGTCGCTAGGGACGGCTGGGCACGCGCCGCACGCCGATTCGCGGTGCTCGCCAGCTATTCGCCGAACGGCATGACGTTCAAGGCGAAGGGCGAGGATGTCTATCGCCTGTCGGTCGGTGGGTTCAGCAAGTCGGCGGCGAATGCGATGTGCCGCCAGTATCACGCCAAGGGCGGCGCCTGCTTCGTCCGCCAAGGCGCGGGCGACGTCATGGCGCAATGGTTGCGCAAACCCGGCATGCAGATGGCGTCGCGATAGGAGGGGCGCCTCGGCCAGAGCAACGACCACCCCGGCGAAGGCCGGGGCCCAGTTGGGAGGTAGCCGTAACGGAGCGTTGTCCTCAGTTTGCGACGTCCCCCAACTGGGCCCCGGCCTCCGCCGGGGTGGTTAAGTGTACAATCGAAGCGGCGAACTCACCGAACCTCGCGCCCACCCTTCCACAACCGCAACACGCGCCCCTGCACCGGCAAGCCATCGAACGGTGTATTCCCCGCCTCCGCCAGGAACGCCTCCCCGACGATCTGCCAAGGCGCGAGCCGGTCGAACAGCATCAGGTCGGCCGGCTTGCCGACCTCCAGCGTCCCCGTATCCAGCCCCAGCACCCGCGCCGGATTGCTGGCGAGCAGCGCGAACAGCCGCTCCAGCGTCAGCAGTTCGTCACGCACCAGCATCAGCGCGAGCGGCAACAGCGTCTCCGCCCCCGCCATCCCGCTGCTCGAATCGGTGAACGGCAGCCGCTTCTCCTCCGGCCCGCGCGGCTCATGCCCCGAACACAGCACGTCGATCGTGCCGTCTGCGATAGCCTCGAGCGCCGCACGACGATCGCTCTCCGCCCGCAAAGGCGGCGACAGCAGTGCGAACGACCGGAAATCACTGACCGCGATCTCCGACAGATGCAGATGCGCCGGCGTGATTCCGCAGGTGACGGCAACACCACGACGCTTCGCCGCCCGGATCAGGTCGAACCCGGCCGCCGTCGTAACCTGGCGAATATGGATCCGCGCGCCGGTATCCTCGGCAAGCATCAGGTCGCGCGCGATCGCCAGCGCCTCGGCAACGGCCGGTGCGGCAGGCAGACCGAGCCGCGTCGCCGTCTCACCCTCGGTCGCGACCGCGCCGGCGGTCAGTCCGCCATCCTCGGCATGCGCGATCACCGTCACGTCGAGATCGCGCGCATAGGCGAGCACGCGCCGCATCACGCCGCTGTCGGCGATCCAGTGCTTGCCCGTGCCCACCGCCTTCGCACCAGCCGAAAGACAGATCGCCATCTCGGCAAGATCATGGCCTTCGAGCCCGCGCGTGGCAGCGGCGATCGGGTGGATCCACAGGTCGGGCTTGCCGATCAACGCGGCGCGCTGGACGATGCCGGGGTCGTCCAGCACCGGCGACTGGTCGGGCATGAGACCGATCCGCACGATCCCGCCAGCGCGGAAGGCGGCACGGTCGACCTTTGCCACGCCAAGATCGACGATCCCCGGCGCCACGGTCTTGCCGCCACAGTCGACGATGTCCGCATCGGCCGGAATATCGACGATCCCCGTCGCGACGATCACGCCGTCGCGGACCAGTAGATTGCCCTTAGTAACGCCGCCAACCGGGCAGGCGAGCGTCGCATTGGTGAGCGCGAGGATCATGCCCAACCCTCCACGCCGCGCGCCCGCCTAGTCAGCACATCGAGGCACGCCATCCGGACGGCGACCCCCATCTCGACCTGCTCGGTAATCGCCGACCGCGCATGATCGGCCACCGCGGAGTCGATCTCGACGCCGCGGTTCATCGGGCCGGGATGCATCACCAGTGCATCCGGCGCCGCCTTCGCCAACCGGTCGAGAGTCAGGCCGTAGCGTAGTCGGTATTCGCGCGTGGAGGGGACATAAGCCCCATCCATCCGCTCATTCTGCAACCGCAGCATCATCATCACGTCCGCACCCTCCAGCGCCTTGTCGAAATCGGTAAAGGCACGCACGCCCATTCGCTCGATCATCGGCGGCATCAGCGTCGACGGCGCGCAAACGCGCACCTCTGCGGCAAGTGCGGTCAGCGCCAGGATGTTCGACCGCGCGACCCGGCTGTGCAGCAGGTCACCACAGATCACGACGCGCTGCCCGGCGATCGAGCCCTTCCGCCGCCGGATCGTCAACGCGTCGAGCAACGCCTGCGTTGGATGCTCGTGCCGCCCATCGCCCGCGTTCAGCACTGGACAGTCGACCTTGTCCGCAATCAGCCGCACTGCGCCGCTCGACATATGCCGTATCACGATCACGTCCGCGCGCATCGCGTTCAACGTCATCGCCGTATCGATCAGCGTCTCGCCCTTCTTCACGCTCGACTGCGCGGCGTGCATATTGACAACGTCCGCCCCCAATCGCTTCCCCGCGATCTCGAACGACAGCAAAGTCCGCGTGCTGTTCTCGAAAAACGCGTTGATCTGGGTAAGCCCGGCCAGCCGCTTGTCGGGAGTCGCGTGCGTGCGGTTCGCCTCGACCCACGTCTCCGCCTCGTCGAGCAGGAACGCGATCTCGTGTGGCTGAAGCCCGTCGATACCGGTGAGATGCCGGTGCGGGAAGACGGCGCCGCCTTCGATGAGGGCGGCGGGGCGGTGATCTGAGGTTCGCATTAAAAGCGCGGGATAGTGTCCGCGGGGGCAGGGGGCAAGCGTCGCGCGACGCCTCGCCGCATCCGCATGGTTAACCGCATTTTAGCCCGGGCATGGGATGGCGATTCCGAACGGGGGGAATATGCAGGACGAAGCGGCACGGACGATGGTGCGATGGTGGGAAACGCGGTGGTTCGCGCTGGCACTCGTCCTGGCGTCCGCGGTGCCGTTGCTATGGCCCGCGCTGCCCCCGCTCGGCGACCTGCCCGGCCATATGGGGCGCTGGCATATTGCGATGGCGCTGCCGACCTCGCCCGATCTCCAGCGCTATTACGCCTACCACTGGGCGCTGATCCCCAACCTGGGCATGGACCTGCTCGTACCGGCGGTGTCACACCTGCTCCCCTTCGAGGTCGCGACCAAGCTGGCGGTGATCGCGATCCCGATGCTGACCGCCACCGGACTGTTATGGGCCGCGCGAGAGGCGCATGGGCGGATACCGCCGACCGCGATGTTCGCGTTGCCGCTCGCCTATGCCTGGCCATTCCAGTTCGGCTTCGTCAATTTCGCGCTGTCTCAGGCGCTGGCGTTCTGCGCACTGGCGCTGTGGATCCGGCTGGGGCGACAGGGTCGCCTGATCATACGCGCGCTGCTCTTCGTACCCGTTGCATGCGTAATATGGATTTCGCACAGCTTCGGCTGGGGGCTGCTGGGGCTGATGACAGCAGGCGCGGACATCGCGCGGCTTCGCACGGCAGGCCGTGGCTGGCCGGCGGCGCTCGTCGGTGCGGCGATCCAGTGTCTGTCGATGACGGTCCCGCTCCTCGTCATGCTGGCGTCTATCGGGGCCGGGACGGGCGCGGCAGCGGGCGGGCTTGGCGGCGAGGGCTGGTTCGACGCACCGGTGAAGCTGGTATGGCTCGTTTCGCTGTTCCGCGATCACTGGCCATGGTTCGATCTCCTCTCGCTGCTGCCGTTGATCGCCATGCTGTATGCCGGAATGCGGAGCGCTCGCCTCGGGTTCTCGCCGCTGCTGGGCATACCCGCGCTGCTGTGCCTGGCAGCGTTCGTCGTCCTTCCACGATTGCTGATGGGGGGCGCCTATGTCGACATGCGGATGGCTCCCGCCGCGGTGATGCTGGGATTGATCGCGATCGCGCCGCGCGATTCGCGAATGGCACGCACGCTGGCCGTGATGGCCACTGCCTTCCTGGTCCTGCGCCTGGCCGGCACGACGCTGAGCTTTGTCGAACGCTCCAGCGATCAACAACGCGAACTTGCGGCGGTCGCAGCCATCCCGCACGGCGCTGCGGTACTCTCGTTAGTCGAGTTGCCCTGTGGAGGCGCGTGGGATGACCTGCGGCGCAATCACCTTCCTGCCCTCGCGATCGTCCGACGCGACGTGTTTACCAACGAGCAATGGGCGATCGAAGGTCAGCAATCGCTGCACATTCGCTACGCGATCGCCGCACCCTATACCGGGGACCCGACCCAGAGCGTCTTTCCGTCGATCTGTTCGACCGTCGGCTCCAACTTCGCCAAGACGATCGCACGGTTTCCCCGCGCCGCGTTCACGCACGTCTGGACGATCGGCTTCCCACCAGGGGCTGCAAAGGCCGCCGATCTGCACGTCATCTGGACCGACGGCCGGTCCACCCTATACCGGGTCGCGCGCTAGATTTGGGCCGTCACCAGCGCGTCGATCGCGCCCTGGAGGATGTAGGCGGCGGCCATCTTGTCGACGAGTTCGGCACGTTTGGCGCGGCTGGCGTCCTGTTCGATCAGCGTGCGGGTGACGGCAACGGTCGACCAGCGTTCGTCCTGGAGCAGGATCGGGAGGCCCATGTCCTTGAGGTTCTGTGCGAACGCGCGCGTCGATTGCGAGCGCGGACTCTCGCTGCCGTCGAGGTTGATCGGCAGCCCGATGACGAGTCCGACGACCGCCTGCGCCTTGATGATCTCGGCCAGCGCGGCCTTGTCCTTCTGGAACTTGGTCCGACGGATCAGGAGGGCAGGGCTCGCGAACGACCAGCCCGCGTCGCAAAGCGCGGTGCCGATCGTCTTGGTGCCGACGTCGAGGCCGATCAGGCGGCCGCCGTTCGGGAGCGCGTCGCGGAACTGCGCGGCGGAGAGCGTGATCATTTGAAAGCCTTCAGGCGGCGGTTGGCGTCGGCGCGGATGTTCGCCCAGAACAGGCTGTAGTCGTAGACGTGGTAGTTGTTGCCGGGCAGCACGTACGGCCCGAGGTTCGGGCCCTCGCCGATCAGCAGGAAGCCGCGGTCGGCACAGCGCGCGGGGACGCTGCCGATCGCGATCGTCGCGGTCTTCAGGTCGGCCGATGGTACGAGCGTGCCGAGGTTGGCGATGGCGGGCGCGGTCGCGTCCGCGGTGCCGGTCAGCGGGTTGGTGCAGACCATCGGCGTGCCCTTGCGCGGCTGGCCGTTGAAGCCTGTGGTCTGGTCGTACGCGTCGACGATCAGGGAGGGATCGGCGGGTTCGGCGAAACTTTCCCACGACAGGATGCAGTTGGTCTGATCCGGTGCGCGACATTCGGGGAGGCCCATCTTCGGCAGATCGGTCGCACGCGAAACGGGCCAGCCGACGACATAGGCTGCGACGATCCGTGCCTTCAGCTTCGGGTCGGTGGCGATGCGGTCGCGAAGCAGGCGGGTGAGATGGAGCGCACCCTGGCTATGCCCCGCGAGGATGATCGGGCGCTTCGGACCGACTTCCTTGAGGAACCGGTCGAACGCGGCGGAGACGTCGCCGTAAGCCAACGCGAGCGCGCGTTCGCTGTCGGCGACGCTGGTCAGGAATGCACCGAACGTCGCCTGGCGATAGCGTGGTGCCCAGATGTCGCCCGCCTCGTTGAATGCACTGGCCTGCCCGCGCAGGAACAACTCCGCTCGTGCATTGGTCTCGGGATCGTCGATCGGCGCGTTCCAATGGTCGCGGTTGATGTACGACGTCGGGTGGATGAAGAAGATCGCCGCGCCCGTGCCGCGTTCACCGGGCGAGTAGCCGGGCGGCGTCCAGAGCGCGGGGTTGCCCGGCGCATCGGGGCGGGCGAGCCACATGATCTTTCGCGCGTAGATGTTGCGCGGAGCTTCGCGCTGCGCCTGGAAGGTCTCGCTTGGCACCATCACCGCGCGCATCAATTGCGTGCCGAACAGGCGGTAGGCGAGCAGCGCGGCGATCGCGAGGACGATCATCGCGGCGACGAAATAGAGAAACTTGCGGGCCAAGCGGTACCTTCCGTGCAGGCGGTCCGGCTCCCGTGCCGTATGCGGGGGAAGGTTGCAATCGGTGCGTTCTCGTCGGGGAAGCCGGCAGCTACCCGAAAATGCCTCGTTCCCCCGCGGAGGCGGGGGCCCAGGATCTCGGGCGATACCACCTGTAATCCTGGGCCCCCGCCTCCGCGGGGGAACCAGAAGAGGACGCGGCGCTAGAAGGGTGTTGCGCCCCCGCCGCGCCGGGTGCTAGCCGCAGCCCATGTCCGTAGATACTGCAACCGTGAAGCGGATCGCGAGCCTTGCGCGCATCGCGATCACCGACGAGGACGCCGCCCGCATGGCGCCGGAACTCGGAAACATCCTTGGCTGGATCGAGATGCTCGAAGAGGTCGACACGACCGGTATCGAGCCGATGACCGCCGTCATCCCCAACACGCTGCGGTTGCGCGACGATGTCGTCAACGCCGACCCGCTGACCGGCGGCGGCATCCGCGAGCAGGTCCTCGCCAACGCGCCCGTGGCCGAACACGGGTTCTTCGCCGTGCCGAAGGTGATCGAATAATGACCGACCTTACAGATCTCGGCATCGCAGGCATCCGCGACGGCGTCCGCGATGGCAGCTTCAAGGCGCGCGAAGTTGCCGATGCGTTCATCGTAAAGGTGAGCCAAGCCAAGGCGTTGAACGCGTTTCTTGTCGAGACCCCCGAACACGCGATCGCCGCCGCCACGGCTGCCGATGCCGCGCGCGCAGCCGGCGAGACGCTCAAGCCGCTGGCCGGCGTGCCGATCGGCATGAAGGACCTGTTCTGCACCAAGGGCGTCACGACGACCGCGGCGAGCCACATCCTCGAAGGCTTCACGCCGACTTACGAGTCGACCGTCTCGCAGAATTTGTGGGACGCGGGCGCGGGGATGCTCGGCAAGCTGAACATGGACCAGTTCGCGATGGGCTCGTCGAACGAGACCTCGGCGTTCGGCAACGTGATCTCGCCGTGGAAGCGTAACGATGGCGGTAACGCTTCGCTCGCCCCCGGCGGCTCGTCGGGCGGTTCGTCGTCGGCAGTGGCCGCACGGCTCTGCCCCGGCGCGACCGGCACCGACACCGGCGGCTCGATCCGCCAGCCCGCCGCCTTCACCGGCATCAGCGGCATCAAGCCGACCTATGGCCGCTGCTCGCGCTGGGGGACGATCGCGTTCGCCTCGTCGCTCGACCAGGCTGGGCCGATGGCGCGCGACGTCCGCGACTGCGCGATCCTGCTCGAGGCGATGGCCGGGTTCGATGCGAAGGACGGCACCTCGTTGCAGCTCGACGTACCGAAGTGGGAAGCGGGTTTATCCGGCAATCTCAACGGCCTGCGCGTCGGCATTCCCAAGGAATATCGCGTCGACGGGATGCCCGAGGAGATCGAGGCGCTCTGGCAGCAGGGCATCGACTGGCTGAAGGATGCCGGCGCGACGATCGTCGAGGTCTCGCTTCCGCACACCAAATACGCGCTGCCCGCTTATTACATCATCGCGCCGGCCGAAGCGTCGTCGAACCTCGCGCGCTATGACGGCGTCCGCTACGGGATCCGCGACCTGCCGACCGGTGCCGGCTTGCAGGACATGTACGCCGCGACGCGTGCCGACGGCTTCGGCCCCGAGGTGAAGCGTCGCATCATGATCGGCACCTACGTGCTGTCGGCGGGTTTTTACGACGCGTATTACACGCAGGCGCAGAAGGTCCGGACGCTGATCGCACGCGATTTCGAGCGGGCTTGGGAGGCGTGCGACGTGCTGCTGACGCCGACCGCACCGTCGGCCGCGTTCGCGCTCGGCGAGAAGTCGGCCGATCCGATCGCGATGTATCTGAACGACGTCTTCACCGTGCCGTCCTCGCTGGCCGGGTTGCCGGCGATGTCGGTGCCGGGTGGCCTCGACAAGCAGGGTCTGCCGCTCGGGCTGCAGATCATCGGCAAGCCGCTCGACGAGCAAGGCGTGCTGAACGCAGGGCTCGCGATCGAACAGCGAGCAGGATTTACCGCGCGACCAGAGGCTTGGTGGTAACATGAGCGATTATCGTATTCAGGGCGAAACCGGCGAGTGGGAGGTCGTGGTCGGCCTCGAAGTGCACGCGCAGGTGACGTCGAACGCCAAGCTCTTCTCGGGCGCGGCGACCGCGTTCGGCGCGGAGCCCAACACACAGGTGTCGCTGGTCGATGCGGCGATGCCGGGGATGCTGCCGGTGCCGAACCGCGAGTGCATCCGCCAGGCGGTCCGCACCGGCATGGCGATCGAGGCGCAGATCAACAAATGGTCGCGGTTCGACCGCAAGAATTACTTCTACGCCGATCTGCCGCAGGGCTACCAGATCAGCCAGCTCTATCATCCAATCGTCGGCGAGGGTGCGATCGATATCAGCCTCGACGAGAAGAATCCGGATGCCGCGGGCAAGCGGATCGGCGTCGAGCGCATCCATGTCGAGCAGGATGCGGGCAAGCTGATGCACGACCAGCATCCGACCCAGTCTTATGTCGACCTCAACCGGTCAGGCGTCGCGCTGATGGAGATCGTGTCGAAGCCGGATCTGGCGTCGCCTGCGGAAACAGGGGCTTACCTGCGGAAGTTGCGATCGATCCTGCGCTATGTCGGGTCGTGCGACGGCAACATGGAAGAGGGCTCGATGCGCGCCGACGTCAACGTCAGCGTGCGCAAGCCTGGCGACGAGCTGGGCACGCGGACCGAGACGAAGAACGTCAATTCGGTGCGCTTCGTGATGGCGGTTGTGGAGCAGGAGGCCAAGCGCCAGGTCGAGGTGCTCGAGGCCGGTGGCAAGATCCAGCAGGAAACGCGGCTCTACGATCCCGATCGGAACGAGACGCGGTCGATGCGGTCGAAGGAAGACGCGCATGATTATCGGTACTTCCCGGATCCCGATTTGTTGCCGCTGGTGCTCGACGATGCGTTTCTTGCCGAGTGCCGGGCGTCGCTGCCCGAACTGCCGGACGCGAAGCGCGCGCGGTACGAGGCGCTCGGGATCACCGCGTATCAGGCGACGGTGCTGACCGCCGAGGTCGAGGCGGCGCGGTGGTTCGATGCGTTGCTCGATGCGGGCGTGAAGCCGGCGGCGGCGGCGAACTGGACGACGTCGGAGTTGTTCGGCGCGCTGAACCGGACTGGCAAGGATATCGAGAATTCGCCGGTGTCGCCGGCGCAGGCGGCTGAGTTGCTGGGGCTGATCGCGGACGGGACGCTGTCGGGGAGTCTCGCCAAGCAGGTGTTCGAGGTGATGCTCGAGACCGGCGACGGCGCGGCGAAGGTGGTCGAGGATCGCGGGTTGAAGCAGACCAGCGATACCGGCGCGATCGAGGCGGTGATTGCCGACGTGATGGCGGCGAACGCTGACAAGGTTGCGGACTACCGCGGCGGCAAGGACAAGCTGTTCGGGTTCTTCGTGGGCCAGACGATGAAGGCGATGGGGGGGAAGGCTAACCCTGCCGTGGTGAACGAGGTTCTGAAGGGGATGCTTGGGGAGTCGGTGGCTTCGTAAAGCTGCTGACTTCCTCTCTCTCTCTCTCTCTCTCTCCCTCTCTCTCCCGCACCTGCTGGTCTCCCGCCCTGCCTGTTCTCCCGCGAAGGCGGGAGTCCAGGGTAAAGAAACGCAGCGCTGCTTGATTCCTGGGCCCCGCGTTCGCGAGGGAACTAGCAGAAGTGTAGTTCGCCCGCCCTCGACAGACACCACCCCGGCGAAGGCCGGGGCCCAATTGGGGGACGGTGATAACGAGGGGCAGCGCTTCGTTACTGCAACCTTTCCAATTGGGCCCCGGCCTTCGCCGGGGTGGTTGTGTACGGAGGCGGCCTTACCCGTCGACCTTCTGCGGATGATGCGGCACGAGGATTAGCGTGTTCTCCTCCACCCGCCACGACGCGAGGCGCGACAGGAAGTTCATCCCCAGCACGTTAGTCTCGCCAAACGCCGGCGACACCACCACCTGCAAATCCCGCGCGACGATCGCACCGAGACGCAAACTCGCGATCGTCCCCGTCTTCGCAGCAATAGACCCGTTGGCAGTCTGCAACACGATCGGCACCACGCCAACCCGGGCCTCAATCCCCGCAGCCTCCGCCGTCTTCTCCGAAATCGCCGTAATCGTCGCACCGCTATCGATCAGCAGCCGCTGGCTCACCCCGTCGATCGTCGCCCGTGCCCAAAAATGGCCATCCGGCGACATGCGAATACGGACCTCGCCGCCGACCACCTGCTGGTCCTCGATCTTCAGGAACCGCGCGATCTTGCCGACATAGGGATCGAACTGCCGCCGCTGGTCGATCGCGACGAACAGCAGTCCGACAAGAACAAGCGTCATCGCCAGATTGACGAGCGTGCGGATGATCGGGATGCGCTGCGCCAGGATCAGCAGCAACACGGCAAGCCCGAGCGCGATATACAGGCTCTGGTGCTCGGCAAAGGTGGGAATCGTGGAGATTATCGAGTCCTGATTGGCGAGGATGGCGTCGTATAGATAGCCACCCCCGCCTGTATGGTTGCTGACGCAAGCTTACTGCGCGTCGTTGTCTTGGTTCTTCACGACGCCACCGGTACCACCGACGCCGTCGGGCATGCCGGTATCCGTAAACGTCTCGGGCTCGTCGCCGCCCTCGCCACGCTCGACCGCGTCGGAGCGCGACTCCACCGCCTGTTCGATGTCGCTGCGGGTATCCTCGTCACGGTCCTCGGGGAGCGTTGCGGGGTTCGTGCCGGAATGCGGATTACTCATGCTCAAAACTCCGGCTGGACGGGTGCAGGATCGTTCGACGGCGTTCCCGGCGCTGGCACGTCGATGTCCGGCGCGGGTGGACTGAACTCCGGCGGCGGCGCAGTCGGCTCGACGGGCGACGTCGGGGTCGGGAATTCTGCCGGGGGTTGGGTAGCCATGATGTCTCTCCTTCTGGATGTTCAACGTCCGTAATGGAGCGCGGTTGCGTCGGGAGGTGCCTATCTGCTTGCCCCGGCATGCAACGTTGGTATAGACGCGCCCGCTACGGCGATGTCCTGTGCGGGCGTGGCGGAACTGGTAGACGCGCTTGGTTTAGGTCCAAGTATCGCAAGATGTGGGGGTTCGAGTCCCTTCGCCCGCACCAGCCCGCCGCGCAGGCGAGGCGACCGCCCGAAGAATTATCCTGAATGCTCTTTTAGACAAAGGCCGGACATGCAGACTGTCGAGACGTTGAATGAGGGCCTCAAGCGCGCCTTTACGCTCACCATCACCGCGAAGGATATCGATGCCAAGGTCGATGTCGAGCTGAAGCGCCTCGCGCCGCAGATGAAGATGCCGGGCTTCCGTCCGGGCAAGGTGCCGGCGAACCTCATCCGCAAGATGCACGGCCCGGCGCTGACGCAGGACGCGCTGAACGCGGCGATCCAGGAGAGCGTCCAGACGCTCGTTGCCGAGAAGCAGCTTCGCCCCGCGATGCAGCCTTCGGTCGAGCTGGAAGACGGCTATGACCTCGGCAAGGATGCCGTGGTCAAGGTGGAGATGGAGGTCCTCCCGCAGGTCCCCGCACCTGCGATCGACGGCATCAAGCTCGAGCGCCTGACCGTGCCCGTCGCCGACGACGCGGTCACCGAGCAGCTCCAGAAGTTCGCCGACCAGCAGAAGAAGTGGGACGACGCAGCCGACGATTACGTCGCGGCGATGGGCGATCTCGTCACCGTCGATTTCGTCGGCAAGACCGCCGACGGCGTTGCGTTCGAGGGCGGCACCGGCACCGACATGGGCGTCGAGCTCGGTTCGGGTCGTCTCATCCCCGGCTTCGAGGATCAGCTCGTCGGCGTGAAGACCGGCGACGACAAGGTTCTGAACGTGACCTTCCCCGAGGAGTATCAGGAGAAGTCGCTCGCGGGCCAGCCGGCGACGTTCGACATCACCGTCAAGTCGGTGAAGACCGCGGGCGAGAGCAAGATCGACGAGGATCTGGCGAAGTCGCTCGGTCTCGAGAGCCTCGAGCAGCTCACGGGGCTGTTGAAGGGTCAGATCGAGCAGGAGCATAACGGGCTCACGCGCACGCACATGAAGCGCAAGCTGCTCGACCAGCTCGCCGAGGGTCACGACTTCGAAGTGCCCCCGTCGATGGTCGAGGCCGAGTTCAACCAGATCTGGTCGCAGCTTCAGCACGAAGCCACGCATGAGGCCGACCCCGAGGCCGCGATGGCCGAGATGGAAGGCGAGCGCGACGATTACCGCAAGATTGCCGAGCGTCGCGTGCGCCTCGGCCTGCTCCTGTCCGAGATCGGCCAGGCGAACGGCGTCGAGGTCTCGAACCAGGAAATGCAGCGTCTGCTGGCACAGGCTGCGCAGCAGTATCCCGCCGAGCAGCGCCAGCAGTTCATGCAGTACGTCCAGCAGGAGCCGATGGCGGCTGCCCAGCTGCGCGCGCCGCTGTATGAGGACAAGGTCGTCGACTTCCTGTTCGAGAAGGCCGAGATCACCGACCGCGAAGCCACGCGCGAGGAGCTGGAAGCAGCGATCGAGAGCGAGGATGGTTTTGCCAGTGGCACGCACACGCATGATCACGACAATCACAAGCCGAAGAAGAAGGCTGCTGCAAAGAAGAAGGCAGCACCTGCCGACGACGCCGGTGCTTCGGACGAAACCGTGACGGAAGAGGCACCTGCTTCGGACACGACGGAAGAGGCCAAGCCTGCGAAGAAGGCGCCTGCCAAGAAGAAGGCAGCTCCGGTCGAAGCAGAGACGGCTGTGACAGAATCGTCGCCGGTTGCTGCCGAGAACGCAGAGGGCACCGAAGCTGCCGACGCACCGGCGAAGAAGCCGCGCGCGAAGAAGGCTCCGACGAAGACCGAGGCGTAAGCTTCTCCCCGTCATGCCGGGCTTGTTCCGGCATCCACCGTTCCGCACACTCTCAAGCCGATGAGCACGTGGAACGGTGGACTCCGGAACACGTCCGGGGTGACGGGTGGATGGGGATCGGTAAGAAATTGTTTCCCCGCGAAGGCGGGGACCCAGACTGGGCTCCCGCCTTCGCGGGAGAACAAGGAAGCGAAGAGGCGTCCGTGCCCAAGGTGTTCAGCCCAAAGGCGTCATACGTCGATCGTGGCGTCTTAATGCAAGGACAGGCCATGACCGAACCGAGAATCGCCGTCCTGCTCCCGTGCTACAACGAGGACGCCGCGATCGCGCAGACGATCGCCGGGTTCCGCGATGCGCTGCCGGGCGCCACGATCTACGTCTACGACAACAACAGCGCCGACCGCACGATCGAGGTCGCACGCGCCGCCGGAGCCGTCGTCCGAACCGAGCGCATCCAGGGCAAGGGCGCCGTCGTCCGCCGCATGTTCGCGGACATCGACGCGGACATCTACGTCATGGCCGACGGCGACGCGACCTACGACGCTGCCTCCGCCCCGAATCTGGTCGCTCGTGTCCTGGACGGGCAGCTCGACATGGTCGTCGGCTCGCGCATCAGCCAGGTCCAGGAAAGCTATCGCCGCGGGCATCGGTTCGGCAACGCGCTGCTCACTGGTATGCTCGCCCGCCTGTTCGGCCGCAGCTTCACCGACATCCTTTCAGGCTACCGCGTCTTCTCGCGCCGGTTCGTGAAGAGCTTCCCGTCGCTGTCTGCCGGGTTCGAGATCGAGACCGAGATCAGCGTCCACGCGCTCGAACTGAAGATGCCGATCGGCGAGGTCGAGACGCCCTATTACGCGCGCCCCGAAGGCTCCGAATCGAAGCTCAGCACGTACGGCGACGGGTGGCGCATCCTCCGCACGATCATGACGCTCTACCGGATCGAGCGCCCGCTATGGTTCTTCGGTGCGATCGGCAGCGTGTTCGGCCTGCTCGCATTGATCCTCGGCATCCCGCTGGTGCTCACCTACATCGAGATCCACCAGGTGCCGCGCTTCCCGACCGCGATCCTGATCACCGGCCTCGGCATCTTCGCCGCGCTCAACGTCTTCACCGGCCTGATCCTGGACACGGTAGTCCGCGGCCGCCGCGAAGTTCGCCGCCTGGCCTATCTGGCCTACCCCGCCCCAGGCATCTGATTCCCTCGCCCCATCGGGGAGAGGGAAGGAGGAGCCACTCGGCGACGGGAGGGAGAGGGGAAGTTGGGATTCGCCAACCTCCCCGCACGCTCCCACCCACAAGCGCATGCGTACCCTCCCTCTCGCCAAAGCGCCGAGCGGCAGGCAGGGCTTGAACTCCCCTCTCGGACCGCCGATGTTAGCGGTTCACTGGGGCATAAGAGAGATTTCCATGCACAATCCGTTCGAGACCGGCGATTTCGCGAGCCTGTTGGCCAGCGCCGGGCTCGGCCTGCAGCAGACGCAAGCAGGCCTGGTTCCCATCGTCATCGAGCAGTCGAACCGCGGCGAGCGTTCGTTCGACATCTTCTCGCGCCTGCTCCGCGAGCGCATCATCTTCGTGACCGGTGGCGTCGAGGACGGCATGGCCTCGCTGATCACCGCGCAGCTGCTCTTCCTCGAGTCCGAGAACCCGAAGAAGGACATCTTCATGTACATCAACTCGCCGGGCGGTGTCGTCACGGCGGGCATGGCGATCCATGACACCATGCGGTACATCCGTCCGCGCGTCGGCACCGTGTGCATCGGTCAGGCCGCGTCGATGGGCAGCTTCCTGCTCGCGAGCGGCGAGCCCGGCATGCGCGTCGCGATGACCAACGCACGCATCATGATCCATCAGCCATCGGGTGGTGCACAGGGCATGGCCAGCGACATCGAGATCCAGGCACGCGAGATCCTGCGCATCCGCAAGCGCATGAACGAACTGTATTCGCAGTATACCGGCCAGCCGATCGAAGAGATTGAGCGCCGGATGGACCGCGATACGTTCCTCGAAGCGAACGAAGCGAAGGATTTCGGGCTGATCGACGAGGTCTTCGACAAGCGTCCGGCGGTGTCCGAGGATGGTGCGAAACCGGCCTAAGCGACACTGGCATGGGGTGAATCGTAAACCCCGCTGGTTTATTTGATTGTAGGAACTCCGGGGTGCGTTACGGTAGCGGCCCCGGAAACGGCACGTGCACCGACATGCGCGAGAGGTAATTGAATGACGAAGCTGAGCGGTGGCGACTCGAAGAGCACCCTCTATTGCTCGTTCTGCGGGAAGTCGCAGCACGAGGTCCGCAAGTTGATCGCCGGGCCGACGGTCTTCATCTGCGACGAGTGCGTCGAGCTATGCAACGACATCATCCGTGAGGAGACGAAGTCTGCGCTGGTGTCAAAGAAGGACGGCGGCGTGCCGACTCCGCAGGAGATTTGCGACGTCCTCGACGATTACGTGATCGGCCAGAAGCGCGCCAAGCGCGTGCTGTCGGTGGCGGTGCACAATCACTACAAGCGGCTCAATCACGGCGCCAAGGGTGCCGATGTCGAGCTGTCGAAGTCGAACATCCTGCTCGTCGGGCCGACCGGTTGCGGCAAGACGCTGCTCGCGCAGACGCTCGCGCGCATTCTCGACGTGCCGTTCACGATGGCCGATGCGACGACGCTGACCGAAGCGGGTTACGTCGGCGAGGACGTCGAGAACATCATCCTCAAGCTGCTCCAGGCGTCCGACTACAACGTCGAGCGGGCGCAGCGCGGGATCGTCTATATCGATGAGATCGACAAGATCTCGCGCAAGGCCGAGAACCCCTCGATCACGCGCGACGTGTCGGGCGAGGGCGTGCAGCAAGCATTGCTCAAGCTGATGGAAGGCACCACTGCGTCGGTGCCGCCACAGGGTGGGCGCAAGCATCCGCAGCAGGAATTCCTGCAGGTGGATACGACCAATATCCTGTTCATCTGCGGCGGTGCGTTCTCGGGTCTCGAGAAGATTATCGGTGATCGTCTGCAGGGCAAGTCGATCGGTTTCGGTGCGTATGTCGCCGGACCGGACGAGCGCAAGACCGGCGAGACGCTGAAGTCTGTCGAGCCTGAGGATCTGCTCAAGTTCGGGCTCATCCCCGAGTTCGTGGGTCGTCTGCCGGTGATCGCGACGCTCGAGGATCTCGACGTCGACGCGCTGGTGAAGATCCTCAAGGAGCCGAAGAACGCGCTGGTCAAGCAGTACCAGAAGCTGTTCGAGATGGAGGACGTCGCGCTCGGCTTCACCGACGACGCGCTGGTCTCGGTCGCCAAGAAGGGCATCGAACGCAAGACCGGCGCGCGCGGGCTCCGCTCGATCCTGGAGAGCATCCTGCTCGACACGATGTTCGACCTGCCCGGCATGGACGGCGTCGACGAGGTGATGATCGACAAGGACGTGATCGAAGGCCGCAAGGAACCGATCCGCGTCTATGCGGAGAAGAAGAAGACTGGCGACGCTGCTTAAAGCGGAACTGGTTTGAGATACGGGAGAGGGCGTCGAGCGATCGGCGCCCTTTTTCGTTTTGGGTACACGCGCTCCGAAAAGCCTCCACCCGTCATCCTGACGAAAGTCAGGATCCAGAGCCGCGAAGGTCAGCCAGCCGTAACCCTGGATCCTGACTTTCGTCAGGATGACTGGGAAGGGTAGGGCAGCGCATCGTATCAACCGTCGCGTCCTGACCCACCGCTGTCTCCGACGTCTCACCCTCTCCCAACTGGAATTGGGAAACGCCCCACGGCGACTGCGCCGTAGAAACAGCGCGGACGGCTCCGGTGCTAAATCTATGAGGTCAACAGCCAAACCCGCTCCAAATCCTTGGGACGTCCGAACAGCCTGAGCATCTCGGCCAATTCCACCCGGTCAGGCACATAAACGACGGACCCTTCGACGATGACAGATACGCGCGTCCGGGGCAGCACTTCCATCCAACCCGCGCCCGTCGCAACATGAAACCCCGCCATGATCTCGACGACCAAAGGCGGCGTCTCCCACCGCCCGAACAACGTTGATCGGAACAACGAACTCGCGCCATCCTCGATCGGTACGACGCCAAGCCTGTCCATCACCCGCCGAGCATCCACCACGCTCGTCAGCACATCGACATCGCCGACCTCAATCGGCACCACCCCGTGCAACGCCACCGCGGCGCTGGAAATGACCCACCACGGGTATCGAGCATCCCGCATCGCATCGACGGTCATGACGAGCGTTTGGCAAAGATCGGCGGACAGCATCGGTGCAGCCTACTCGATCCTTACCGCTCCGCAATCGCGGCGACTCGGACCCTTATCCGCCCTCGCGCATTCGTTATCCAAGTGGAACGAGGGAGCATGCATGACGATCGAAGTGGCCGACCGACCGAACGAACACGTGGTAGAAACAATGCCGGACCGCATGGCCCTTCCGATCTGGACGCTGATCGCCCCGGTTCTCGGGCTCGTCGCGGTCCTCGTCGGGCTCGCCAAGATGGGCACGCTCGGTACCGCGGCTGCGGTGATCGTGCTGATCGGCAGCGTGCTCGCCGCGGTCCATCATGCCGAAGTGATCGCGCACAAGGTCGGTGAGCCGTTCGGGACGCTCGTCCTCGCGATCGCCGTCACCGTGATCGAGGTCTCGCTGATCGTATCGCTGATGCTCTCCAATGCCGGCGACGCCACCACGCTCGCGCGCGATACGGTGTTCGCGGCGATCATGATCATCCTCAATTTCATCATCGGCATCTGCCTGCTCGCGGGCGCGGTGCGGCATCACGAGCAGCGGTTCACGCTGAAGGGCATGACTGCGGCACTCGGCGTGCTGGCGGCGATGGCGGTACTGTCGCTCGTGCTGCCCAACTACACGTCGTCGACGCAGGGCCCAACCTATGCGGCGTCGCAGTTGATGTTTGTCGCGGTCGTATCGCTGATCCTCTACGGGACGTTCGTGCTGGTGCAGACGGTGCGCCACCGCGATTATTTCCTGCCGTCGACCGACGACAAGGACGATCACGCTGCGCCGCCATCGGGTCGCGCGACGGGCATCGCCTTCGCCGCGCTGCTGGTGGCGCTGGTGTCGGTGGTGCTGCTCGCGAAGACGCTGTCGCCGACGATCGAGGCCGCGGTGCTCGGTGCCGGCCTGCCGCTTACCGTGGTCGGCGTGGTGATCGCAGCGCTGGTGCTCGCGCCCGAAAGCCTCGCCGCATACAAGTCGGCGCGGCGCAACCGGTTGCAGACCAGCCTCAACCTCGCGCTAGGCTCCGCTTTGGCGACGATCGGGCTGACGATCCCGAGCGTGGCGATCGTGTCGCTGGTGCTCGACCTGCCAATCGCGCTCGGCATCGATGCGAAGAGCATGACGCTGCTGGCCTTGTCGCTGTTCGTCGCGACGCTGTCGCTCGGCACCGGGCGGACGACGGTGTTGCAGGGCGTCGTCCACCTCGTGATCTTCGCGGCCTATCTGTTCACGACGGTGGTGCCCTAAGCTTAGGGGCCTTGCATCGACAGGTAGGCGATGACGTCGGCGCGGTCCTTCGAGTCGGGCAAACCTGCGAACGCCATCGTCGTGCCGGGCACCATCCGGCGGGGGTTGGTGAGCCAGACATCCATGCGCTTGGCATCCCAGTTGCCGCCGAGTGCTTTCAGCCCGGCAGTATAAGAGAAGCGCGGGCGTCGTTCGCCTATGGGCCCGCCCATCACGCCGTAGAGGTTCGGCCCATCGGTATCGCCCGCATATTGCCCGATCGTGTGGCACGCGGTGCAGCGGCGGAAGACGCGTTCGCCGCTGGCGATCTGACTGGTCGTGCCGGTGTCGGAGTTCGAACCGCAGCCGGCGAGCGCCAGCGCCAGCAGGGGCCACCGCGGCAGGGTCATCGCTTCTGACGTGCAGCCAAGGCGAGGCCGGCGGCGATCTGCACGACGGCGTAGAGGCGACGGCGGCCGGGCTGGTCGACGAACGGCTTCACCAGTTTCTCGGTTCCGAGCGCCTCGTCCTTCCAGAGATCGACGTGGCGGCGGGGTTGGAGGAGGCCGATCAACCCGTCGCCGACCATGAAGATCGCCGCCATCTCCGCCGCGCGCGATCCCCAGATGTTCTCCTGCGCACGCAGGAGTCCAGGAGTCACGGGCGCCGTCTCTTGGGACTCTGGGCCCCCGCTTTCGCGAGGGAACGGTGGAGAGGTCATTGGGGCTTGGCCTTCGCAGCTTGCGCGGCTTTCCAGGCAGCCACGTCCTCCAATGCAACACTACGCCGCAAGACCAGCGCATCCGGATCGATCACGTCATGCGCGCCCGCCGGGACCGACAAGCTCGCCTTCCCCCCATTCATCGGCAGCGTCCGCATCTTCCCATCGATCTGCACCTGTACCGGAAGCGGGAAGGGGCCATTGCCCGGCACTTTCCAAGCCAAACCCAACGTATTCCCCGTCCGCGTCTCAACCAGTTCAGGCAGCGCCGCCTGCCGAAGATACACGTCGAAGAACCATTTATAGTCCTTCCCCGTCACCTTCCGGACGAGCGCCTCATATTCCTTCGTCGACCCGAACCGCGGCGCGAAATTGCCCGGCTTTGGATCCGCGCGCCCATAAACCGCAAGCCGTGTGACGTCGAAGAACGCCTTGTCGCCAATCAGGCTTCGCAGCGTGTGGAGCATCCACGAGCCCTTGTAATAGATGTCCTGCCCCGCACCGCCCTTGTCGAGCTCGTACACCTCTTCCTCGGTAGTGATGCGCTGCTGCGTGATCGGCTTGAGGTTCATGATCGAGGTGCGTTCGCCCTGCATCATCGTCGCGTACCGCGCACGCCCCTCGCGCCACTGGCCATACAGCGGCTGCATGTACGTGCCATATCCCTCATGCAGCCAGTAATCGTCCCAATTGGCGGCGGTCAGCTGGTTGCCGAACCACTCATGCGCGAATTCGTGCTGGAACAGCCAGTCGAACCCCTCCGGCGCCTTCTCGTAGCCGTTGCCGTAGGCGTTGATCGTCTGGTGCTCCATGCCCTTGTGCGGCGTCTCGACCACGCCGACCTTCTCGTCGCCGAACGGGTAGGGCCCGATCATGCTCTCGAAGAAATCGAGCGTCGGCGCGAACTCGGCGAACAGCTTTTCCGCCTGCGGTTTCTCGCCCGGCAAATACCAGTAATACATCGGGATGCTGTTGCCGAAGCGGCTCTTGTAGGTGCCGCTGATCTCTTCATACGGCCCGACGTTCAGCGCGATACCGTAGGTGTTGGGATGCTTGGCGCGCCAGTTCCACGTCGTCCGCCCGTCCGCCAGCGTATCGACGCCGAGCAGCACGCCGTTCGATGGCGCCTTCAGCCCCTTGGGCACGGTGATGTGGAGCGTCACCAGCGCGGGCTCGCCGGTCGGGAAATCGAGGCACGGCCAGAACAGGTCGCAGCCATAGCCTTCCGCGGTCGTCGCAAACCAGGTGCGGCCATCGGGTGTCTTCGACCAGACCGTCCCGTCGTCCCACGGCGCCTTCACTGCGACGTGTGGTGTGCCGCCATAGGTGATCTTCGCGGTGACCTTGCCACCGGCTGAGACCGGCTTGGGCAGCGTGATCGTCAGCCGTCCCTCGGGATTGCTCCACGCGGTACGGGCGAGCGGTACGCCGTCGATCGCAATCGCGCTGACCGGCAGATTGCGGTCGAGGTCGATCGGCAGGCGGGTGAGGGGGGCCTTCGCGGTGAAGGTTAACGTCGCCACGCCATTCAGGCTCTCCGTCTCGGGCAGCACTTCGAACGCCAAATCCGCGCTGTCGAACTGGAGCGCGGTCTGCTCGGGCGTCAGCACCCCACCCGAACGCTGCGTCTGCGCGGTAATCGCGGGCTCGCCCTTCTTCGGAAGCGGGGCGACGGCGAGAAGCGCGGTGGCGCTGGCGGCGAGTAATAAGCGCGAGATCATGCCGCGTTCTCGCGCCTGGGCGGCTCGCATACAAGTGCGATCCGGCACCTTCGGTTCTCCTGCGAACGCAGGAGCCCAGGATTACGAAAACCGCCGCTCGTTACCCTGGACTCCTGCCTTCGCAGGGGAACGGCAGGTCCTCGGGCGACGCGCCAAAACCCCTAACCACCGCCAACCAATTGATGGACGGTTCATCCTCACCATATAAGCTGTAGATTATGCCCCCATGCAGGCACCCACCGGAGCGTTCATGACCCAGTACCCCGTCCTTCCCCTTCGCGACATCGTCGTGTTCCCGCACATGATCGTGCCGCTGTTCGTCGGCCGCGATAAGTCCGTTGCCGCGCTCGAAGCGGCAATGGCGGCGGACAAGGAGATCTATCTCGTCGCGCAGGTCGATCCGGCCGAGGACGATCCCTCGCGCGACGACCTGTATTCGATGGGCGTCACCGCGACCGTGCTCCAGCTACTGAAGCTCCCCGACGGCACGGTCCGCGTGCTGGTCGAGGGCAAGGGCCGCGCGACTCTGGAAACGCTGGACGAAAGCGGCGACTTCCTGACCGCCACGGTCGAACCGGTCGCTGACGCGGAGGTCGAAGGACCCGAGCTCATCGCGCTGATGCGCTCGGTGGTCGACCAGTTCGAGAATTACGCCAAGCTCAATCGCAAGCTCTCGTCGGAAACGTCGGTGCAGCTGTCCGAGATCGAGGACGCGTCGAAGCTCTCCGACGCGGTGATCGCCAACGTCCAGATCAAGGTCGCCGAGAAGCAGGCGATCCTGCTCGAGACCAACCCGTCGAAGCGCCTCGAAATGGCGTTCGCGGCGATGGAGGGCGAGCTGGGCGTCCTTCAGGTTGAGAAGAAGATCAAGAGCCGCGTGAAGCGCCAGATGGAGAAGACGCAGCGCGAATATTACCTCAACGAGCAGTTGAAGGCGATCCAGCGCGAGCTCGGCAACGAGGACGGCGAGGGCGAAGGCGACGAGATCGCCGAGCTGACGCAGAAGATCGCGACGCTCAAGATGAGCAAGGAGGCGCGCGGCAAGGCGACGTCGGAGCTGAAGAAGCTCAAGACGATGGCACCGATGAGCGCCGAGGCGACCGTCGTGCGCAATTATCTCGACGTGCTGCTCGGCCTCCCCTGGGGCAAGAAGTCGAAGATCAAGAAGGACATCGCCGCCGCGCAGGTGACGCTGGACGAAGATCATTATGCGCTCGAGAAGGTCAAGGACCGGATCGTCGAGTATCTCGCGGTGCAGGCGCGTACCAACAAGCTGAAGGGGCCGATCCTGTGCCTCGTCGGCCCTCCGGGCGTTGGCAAGACCTCGCTCGGCAAGTCGATCGCCAAGGCGACCGGGCGCGAATTCATCCGCCAGTCGCTGGGCGGCGTGCGTGACGAAGCCGAGATCCGTGGGCATCGTCGGACGTATATCGGTTCGCTGCCGGGCAAGATCGTAACGAACCTGAAAAAGGCCGGCACGTCGAACCCGCTGTTCCTGCTCGACGAGATCGACAAGCTCGGCCAGGATTTCCGCGGCGACCCCGCCTCGGCGCTGCTCGAGGTCCTCGACCCGGAGCAGAACGGCAAGTTCCAGGATCATTATCTGGAAGTCGATATCGACCTGTCGGACGTGATGTTCGTGTGCACGGCGAACTCGCTCAACCTCCCGCAGGCGCTGCTCGACCGGATGGAGATCATCCGTCTGGAGGGTTATACCGAGGACGAGAAGGTCGAGATCGCCGAGCGTCATCTGGTCGAGAAGCAGATCGAGGCGCATGGCCTGAAGCCTGGTGAGTTCACGCTGACGCAGGAGGGGCTTCGTACGCTCATCCAGCAGTACACGCGCGAGGCCGGCGTGCGTACGCTCGAGCGCGAGATCGCCAAGCTGTGCCGCAAGGCGCTGCGCCAGATTCTTGAGAACAAGACCACCAGCGTCACGATCACGCCCGAGAACATCGGTGAATATGCCGGCGTGCAGAAGTACCGCCACGGGCTTGGCGAGACCGAGAACCAGATCGGTGCGGTCACCGGGCTCGCCTGGACCGAGGTCGGCGGCGAGTTGCTGACGATCGAGAGCGTCACGGTCGCGGGCAAGGGGCAGGCCAAGCTCACCGGTACGCTCGGCGACGTGATGAAGGAGTCGATCGAGACCGCGTTCAGCTATGTGAAGGCGCGTGCACCCAGCTACGGGATCAAGCCGAGCCTGTTCGCGCGGAAGGATATCCACATCCATCTGCCCGAGGGTGCGGTGCCGAAGGATGGCCCGTCGGCGGGTATTGGCATGGTCACGTCGATCGTCTCGACGCTGACCGGCGTGCCGATCCGGCGCGAGGTGGCGATGACCGGCGAGGTTACGCTGCGTGGTCGCGTGCTGCCGATCGGTGGCCTCAAGGAGAAGCTGCTCGCCGCGCTCCGTGGTGGGATCGAGACGGTGCTGATCCCGGCCGAGAACGAGAAGGATCTCGCGGAGATCCCGGCGAACATCAAGGCGGGACTGAAAATCATCCCCGTTTCGCACGTCGACGAGGTGCTTCGCCTAGCGCTGACCGAGCCGCTCGAAGCGATCGAGTGGACCGATGCGGACGAGCTCGCGGCGCTGCCGCCGGCACCGATCGCACCGGTCGGGGGTGGCCTTCACCACTGATCCATGTTTGGATCGTAAGCGATGACGCGGCGGTTTCGTTTGACAGCAGACGGGGCCGCCGCATTATTGCGCGCTGATTGCGGTCGCGAGTCCATCACGGCCGATTAGAGTTTTTTCCCGGGGGATTATATGAACAAGCAGGAGCTGATCGCGACGGTTGCCGACACGTCCGGGCTGGTAAAAGCCGACGCGGTCAAGGCGGTCGAGGCGGTGTTCGATGCGATCGAGGCATCGTTGAAGAAGGGCGACGAGGTTCGCCTGGTCGGTTTCGGCACGTTCTCGATTTCGAAGCGCAAGGCGTCGACCGGCCGCAATCCGCGTACCGGCGAGCCGATGACGATCAAGGCTTCGACGCAGCCCAAGTTCAAGGCCGGCAAGGGCCTGAAGGACGCGGTCAACTAGGACCGGTGTCGATAGGGCTGGACAGGTGGACGGGGTCTGCCTAAAGGCCCGCTTCCGAACGAGTTTCGGGCGCGTAGCTCAGTGGTAGAGCACACCCTTCACACGGGTGGGGTCGCTGGTTCAATCCCAGCCGCGCCCACCAGATTTACGCCGGTCTCTTCGCACGAAGGGGCCGGCGTTGCTGTTTCTGGCGTCCGTCGGCCCGATCCGGCTTCCCCCCTCCCTGAAAGGGAGGGGCCGGGGGTGGGTCGGGTTCCGTATCGGCGAACGGTCGCGGCATAAGCGGGCCTACCCACCCCCAACCCCTCCCTTTCAGGGAGGGGAGAATGTCGGGCTAAGCCCTAACCCGAAATCCCAACATGACAGCTTCTTCATTAGGCTGGTTCGTTCGATCGAACTAAACGTCCCGTGTGGTCCAGTCTCGACTCCTAGACATCGCGATCAGCGAATTCGGCAGCAAGGGGCTGGAGGGGGCAAGCACGCGCGCGATCGCTGCGGCGGCGGGCACGGCGATGTCGTCGATCACCTATCATTACGGCGGTAAGGACGGGCTGTATCTCGCCGCGGCGGATCGGATCGCCGAGCGCATGTCCGCGATGATGACCGAGCCGTTCGACGTACCCGCCGGGGTCGTCGAGGATGCCGCCGCAGCCCGCACCCGGATCCACCGGATATTCGCGCGGCTCGCAGATAAGATGGCGAGCGACGAGAACGCCGACTGGACGCTGTTCGTTCTGCGCGAGCAGATGAAACCCGGTGCGGCGTTCGAGCGGATCTATGGCGGCGTAATGGGGCAGATGATCGAGACGCTTGCCGATCTCGTCGCCACTGCGACCGGCTGTACCAACGAGCGCGTCGCTCGGATTACGACGATCACGTTGATGGGGCAGGTCCTCGCGCTGCGATCGAGCCGCGCGACCTTCCTCAAACTGCTCGGGCGCGATGCGCTCGGGGCCGACGACATCCTCGATATCAAGGCGCGTATCGACGCCAATATCGACGCTATTCTCGATTCGATGCGTGCTGAAGAACAGGGCCAGGCATGACCGACCAGACGAACTACTCCGACGCCAACCACGACGATGAGGATCGCAAGTCCGATCCGAACGGCGAGGACCAGCAGTCCGATACCGACCAGCAAGACGAGTCTGACGACGACAAGGCCGAGGGCGACGACAAGAAGCCGTCGGTCTTCAAGAAGCCGCTGTTCTGGATCATCCTCGTCATCGTCGTCGGCGGGCTGATCATCGGCGGCGTGCTCTACTGGCTCCACGCGCGGCAGTTCGAATCGACCGACGACGCGTTCGTCGACACGCACATCGTCCGCCTTGCGCCGCAAGTCGCGGGCACGCTGGTCCAGGTCGCGGACATCGACAACCGCCACGTCGAGGCGGGCCGCCTGCTCGCGGTCATCAAGGCATCCGGCCGCGATGCGCAGGTCGCCGAGGCGCAGGCAAACGAATCGCAGGCCCGCGCACAGTTCGCGCAGGCACAGGCGCAGGTCACCGCTGCCGAAGCGCAACGCCAGCAGGCTGCCGCCCAAGCACGCGTCCCAATGGCCGCCGCGGTAAAGGCCCAGCAGGATCTCGCGCGTTACGAGGCGTTGCTGCGGCTCGATCCGAGCGCGGTCGCCGGGCAACAGCTAGATCAGGCGCGCGCCACCGCCCGCCAGACCGCCGCCGATGCCGCCGCCGCCCGCGAGCAGATCGACACCGCCACCGCCCAGATCAGCGTCGCCAGGAAGCAGGTCGGCGCGGCCAAGTCGGTGATCGACGCCCGTCGTGCGCAGGTCGATCAGGCCAACGTCACGATCGGCGATCTCCGCCTGACCGCGCCGGTCGCGGGGCAAGTCGTCAACCGCTCGGTCAACGTCGGCTCCTATGTCGCGCCCGGCACGCAGCTGATGGCGATCGTCCCCGACACAATGTGGGTGACGGCGAACTTCAAGGAAACGCAGCTCACGCTGATGAAGATTGGCCAGCCCGTCGATATCCATGTCGACGCGTATCCCGGCGTCGACTTCAAGGGTCATGTCGACTCGATCCAGCGCGGCGCCGGCCAGGCGTTCGCCCTGCTGCCCCCGCAGAACGCGACCGGCAACTACGTAAAGGTGGTCCAGCGCGTCCCCGTCCGTATCGTGTTCGACGCGAAGAACGGCCCCGATCCGAAGCGGTATCCGATCGGTCCCGGCATGTCGGTGGTGCCGACCGTCAAGGTCCGCTGAGGTGGCCAAGGCGCCAGCCAAGGTCGATGCGGGGGGCGGCCACACCTGGTCGCCCAGCCGGTCGGCGGCGGGCAAGTACAGCCCGTGGCTGATCGTCGCGATCATCTCGATCCCGACCTTCATGGAGGTGCTCGACACCTCGATCGCCAACGTCGCGCTCGATCACATCTCGGGCGGGCTGTCGATCACCACCGACCAGGCGACCTGGGTGCTGACCAGCTACCTCGTCGCCAACGCGATCGTCATCCCGATCTCGGGCTGGCTTAGCGACGCAATCGGCCGAAAGCGGTATTTTCTGCTGTCGATCGCCCTGTTCACGCTCGCCTCGCTGATGTGCGGCCTCGCGCCGAACATCGCCACGCTCGTCGTCGCGCGCGTGCTGCAGGGCATTGGTGGCGGTGGCCTGGCGCCGGTCGAACAGTCGATCCTCGCCGACACCTTCCCGCCCAAGCAACGCGGGATGGCGTTCGCCGCGTTCGCGATCGTCGTCGTCGTCGGGCCCGTGCTCGGACCGACGCTGGGCGGCTACATCGTCGAATATTCGAGCTGGCATTGGGTGTTCCTGATCAACGTCCCCGTCGGCATCGCCGCCTGGTTCCTGGTCGAGACGTTCGTCGACGAGCCGGACCAGGTGAAGAAAGACCGTGACGAGCGCTTCAAGAACGGCCTGACGATCGACTATGTCGGTGTCGCACTGGTCGCGCTGGGCCTCGGCTTCCTCGAACTCACCTTCGATCGCGGCGAGCGCGAGGACTGGTTCGCGAGCGGCTTCATCGTCATGTCGGCGATCATCGCCGCGGTGTCGCTGGTCAGCCTCGTCATCTGGGAGCTCAACCACAAGGACCCGGTGATCGACCTCAAGCTGCTGAAGAACCGCAACTTCGCGCTGACGATCGGCGTGATGGGCGTCACCGGCATGATCCTGTTCGGCACGACGCAGCTCATTCCGCAGATGCTGCAACAGGTGCTCGGCTACAGCTCGCTCGATGCCGGCCTCGCGCTTACCGCCGGCGGTCTGGCGACGCTCGTCATGGTGCCGTTCGCGGGGCGACTAAGCGGGCTGGTCGACGTCCGCTTCCTGCTGTTCCCGGCGTTGCTGGTGCAAGCGTTCGCGCTGTGGAACATGAGCCACCTGACCGCCGACATCGCGTTCTCCGATGCGGCATTCGCCCGGCTGTTCCAGGCAATGGCGCTGCCGTTCCTGTTCGTGCCGATCAACGCGATCGCCTATGTCGGGCTCAAGCAGACGCAGACCGCGCAGGCGTCGAGCCTGCTCAACGTCTCGCGCAATCTTGGCGGCACGATCGGCATCTGTTTTGCGCAGACGCAGCTCGCAGGGGGGTTGCAGCGGCACCAGTCGGAATTGACTCAGACGCTCAACCCGCTCGACCCGAACTACAATGACTGGATGCAGAAGGCGACGAGCGTGTTCGGCGGGCAGGGCGATGCGACGACGCCTCTGGCCGTTCTCTACAGCCAGATGCAGCGGCAGGCGACGATGCTCGCGTTCCTCGACGTGTTCCGCGCGATGATGGTGGTCGTGCTGGTCGTCGCGCCACTGGTTCTATTCATGCGCTCCGGCAAGACCGGCGGCGCCCCCTCGGGAGGGATGCATTGATGCGTGCGCGGTTCATGGTGGTTGCGGTTGCGGCCCTGCTCGCGGGGTGCACCGTCGGCCCGAATTACGTCGCCCCCGAGATGGCGGTGCCGCTGGCGTTCGTCGGTCCGCAGGCGAGCGTTGGTACTTCGGTTGACCCGGCCCGCTGGTGGTCCGCGTTCGGCGATTCGCAATTGGACGGCCTCGTGGAGCGCGCGCTCAAGGGCAATCCCGACATCGCGATCGCCGCCTCGCGCGTGCGCCAGGCACGGTTGCAGGAGATCGTCGCGCGCTCGCAAGGGTTGCCGAGCGTCAACGCCAGCGCCAGCCCGAGCCATATCGAGTTCAGCAAGAACGCCGGCCTCTCGTCGATTGCACGCGCGTTCAGCGGCGGCACGGGGGCCGGCGGCGCGGGCTCGACTGGGGGCTCGACCGGCGGCATCGCTCTCCCCGGCAGCGGGATCACGACGTATTCCGTCGGCTTCGATGCAAGCTGGGAGCTCGACCTGTTCGGCGGCGTCCGGCGCAGCACCGAGGGCGCGCGGGCGCGGACGGAAGCGGCGGTCTGGTCGAAGCGCGACGCCGCGGTGACGCTCGCGGCCGAAGTCGCGCAGGCGTATTTCGCGCTCCGGCTCGATCAGGCGCAGATCGCGACGATCGAGGGTGAGATCGTCCGCCAGCGTCGTGCGCTCGAGATCGCGGGCAACACGGCCAAGGTGGGCCTCGTCCCGCCGATCGACGTCACGCGTCAGCGCGCTTCGATCACATCCACGGAAGCGCGCGCCGAGCCGGTCCGTGCCGATGTCGATGTCCGCATGCACGCACTGGCGATCCTGCTCGGCGAGCCACCTGCGACGCTGATGTCCGAACTCGCAGCGCCGTCGGTAGCACCGCTTGGCGTACCGACTATCCCTGCCGGTTTGCCGTCCGAACTGTTGCGTCGTCGCCCCGACATCCGCGCGGCCGAACGCGATCTCGCGGCCTCGACGGCGGATATCGGCGTTGCGGTGGCGGACATGTATCCGAAGTTCAGCCTGACCGGCATGAGCCAGCTGATCTCGACCGCGCTCGGCAATCTGTTCTCGGGTGACAGCCTCCAGCTGACCGCGTCCGGTGCGGCACAGTTCCCATTGCTCGACTGGGGCCGGCGCAAATCGACCGTGAAGTCGCGCGAGGAAGACCGCGAGCAGGCGTATCTGCGCTATCGCTCGACGGTGTTGCAGGCTTTGCGCGACGTCGAGGATCCGCTCGCGCAGATCGCTGCCGAGCGGAGGCGGAATGCGGCTTTGCAGCGGGCTGTGGTCGATGCGCAGAGCAGCGCCAAGGCAGCGGAGTCGCAGTACCGGACCGGGTTCGTGGCGCAGACGACGCTGCTGAATGCGGAGACGGACGTGCTGACCGCGCGCGAACAGCTGGTGTCGAGCGATGCGCAGTTGAGGCAACTGACGGTGGCGCTGTTCAAGGCGCTGGGGGGCGGTTGGAAGCAGGCGGAGTAAGGGCCGCTTCAAACCCGTCCGTTACACCGCGCTTCTTGTTCTCCCGAGAAGGCGGGAGCCCAGTCTGGGCTCCCGCCTTCTCGGGAAAACAAGCTAGTTAGTGGGTTGCGCCCGTTTCAGAAGCACCACCCCGGCGAAGGCCGGGGCCCAATTGGGAAACGTCGGTAACGTAGGTACGCGCTTCATCACCGCGACCTTGCCAATTGGGCCCCGGCCTTCGCCGGGGTAGTAATCTTTTCGGCAGGTGCTTTCAGCGAGCAGTCGTTCAATCAAAAAACAGAGGGCTGCCAATCGACCGCCCAAAGATCACTTCTTCTTGTTCTTCCGCGCCGCATACTTAGCGTCACGAATCGCCTTCTTCTCGGCATCGGTCAATTCGACCTTAGCCTCGGCCTCGCGCTTCTTCGCAGCAGCCGCCTCAGCTTCAGCCTTCTTCGCAGCCTTTGCCTCGTCCTCGGCAGCGCGCTTCGCAGCGCGCTTCTCGCGCTCGGCCAATTCCTTGGCCTCGCGCGCGGCAAGGCGCTCGGCTACGACGGCTTCGTCGATCGGCGGCTTGGCACGCAGCGCTTCGAGCGCCTTCTGCTTGGCGGCGGCTGCGCTGCTCGTACGGTCCTGGAAGCTGGGGTCCTTGAAAGAGGCCATTGTCGTGAGATAATCCTGTAATATCGGTCTGACCGTCCGGACGCAGGATTGCGCCAGAGGTCTTGGGAGCAGTGACTCTGGCAGCGCCTGTAAATCATCGCGCGCCGGATCGGAAGAGATGTGTTCGATAGCGCGGTTTTCAACCCCGCAGGCCAGAAGCGCCACAATCGGCAGTCATCGAACCGTCATATCATAGTCATGCAAGCGTCATCGAAATCGCATCGCGGCGTCATCTGGCCAGCCTAACCGCCATGTCACGGTCGGCAGGGGGGAGCCTGGGTCGATCCGAACAATCAACGGTACGACTCGGGAGTCCTTCGCATGACCAGCTTTACTCGCCTCGGCACGATCCTGCTGACCGGCACGGCCTGCCTCGCACTCACCGCTTGCGGCGGTGCCGACGACGTCGCTTCGCCGGGCGCAGGCACGGTGATCATCACCCCGCCAGCCACGCCGACCCCGACGCCGTCCACCCCGACGCCGACCCCATCGGCGATCACGGCAGCGCAGTTCGCCTCGACTTCGGGCGGCCGCTCGGACGGCACGATCACGATCAGCGCCGATGAGCAGCTTGCGATCGTCAACGCCGGCACCAACAACAACGTCAGCGGCACCAACGTCCTGACCGGCGTGTACCCGACCGCCGCGACGTCCGCCACGACCGCGACCGACCCGTCGTCGATCAACCCGTTCTTCGCCAGCACCAATTTCGCCGGCGCGCTCAACGGCCCGACCGACACCGCGTTCCAGGGCTGGACCTGCGCCTCCACGTCGGCCGAGTTCGGCGGCAGCACGACCGCGCGCTGCACCGCGGTTCCTGCCGTCGGCGCTGGCGGTTCGGCCGCAGCGTGCCCGACCGGCACGATCGATGACGGCCTGGTCCAGACGTTCCGCGCCTGCCGCCTGCCGACCAACATCACGTCCAGCCTGACGCTGCCGAAGATCGCCGGCGTGTTCTACCGCCTGCGCGGCCAGACCGAAGTCGGCGCCGATGTCGGCACGACCGGTGCGGATACCGGCGTGACGCTGACGATCGCACCGGGCGTCGTCGTCGCCGCGGACTCGACCGAAGTCACCGCCGACCTCCTGCTCGTCAATCGCGGGTCGAAGATCAGCGCCGTCGGTACGCGCGACGCGCCGATCATCTTCACGTCGCAGCAGAACTTGACCGTCAACGGCGTCAGCGATGCGACGCAGGGTCAGTGGGGCGGGATCATCCTGCTCGGCCGCGCGCCCGTCGCGGTTTGCGCCACGGGTACCGGCCCGAACAACGCCGGCGGCACGAGCACGACCTGCCAGCAGGCGATCGAAGGCGTCACCGGGCGCTTCTACGGTGGCCCGACGGCGGCCGACAACAGCGGCACGATGCAGTATGTCCAGATCCGCTACAGCGGCATCGCGATCAGCGACGGCAACGAGCTCCAGGGCCTGACGCTCGGCGGCACCGGTTCGGGCACGACGATCGATCACGTCCAGAGCCACAACTCGGCCGATGACGGCATCGAGATCTTCGGCGGCACCACGAACATCAAGTATTTCGCGGTCACCGGCGCAGACGACGACGGCTACGATATCGACAACGGCTATCGCGGCTTCATGCAGTTCATCATCGCCGCACAGCGCCTGCTGGGTGCGACCGCCGACTCGTTCTCGACCGAGATCGACTCGAACGGTGCCGAGGACCTGCTGCCCCGTACGTTCGGTCAGTATTCGAACTTCACGTTCGTGCAGACCGCGCTTGCGCCGGCCGCTATCCGCCAGCGCGGTGGTTCGGACATGCGCTTCATCAACGGCATCGTGAAGTCGCCTGCGACCGTCGCCTGCCTCAACCTGATCGCGCAGGAAACCAGCCAGGCCGATCGCTCGACGATCCGCGCGGCGGATGCCTCGAAGCAGGACCAGGGCCCGCCGATCTTCACGTCGGTCTACTTCAACTGCAACGGCCGGTAACGCTTCCGGTCGGCTCTCCGCAGTCGATGATGTGAGCAGCGATGCCGGGGGGGTTCCAAAGACCGCCCCGGCATTCGCCCATAGACCCCCTGATCTGGATATTCGGCCATGCAAACGCGCTTCGGCTATGCCACCTTACTTCTCCTGACCTCGCAGCTGGTCGCGCCCGCGGTGCTCGCCCAGACCGGCGGCGCTGCACCCGCTCCAGCCGCCTCGCCACCCGCCTCGACCACGCAGACGGGGCCTACCTCGACGCCGGTGGATACCTCCGCGCCCCAAGCTGCCGGTGCAGAGTCCGCCGGAGCGCAGGCCGAAGTGTCGACGCCGGGCTATGATCCCAATGGCGGCGAGGACATCGTCGTCGTCGGTCGCAACATTCCCAATTTCGTCCGCGCGACTCCGCAGGTCGTCTCGATCCTGTCGACCGAAGACATCGCACGCACCGGCGAAGGCGACATTGCCGGCGCGCTGTCGCGCGTCACCGGTCTCAGCATCGTCGGCAACGGCTTCGTCTATGTCCGCGGTCTCGGCGATCGCTACTCGTCGTCGCTGCTGAATGGCTCGCCACTGCCGAGCCCCGAGCCGCTGCGCCGTTCGGTCCCGCTCGACATCTTCCCGACCACGATCGTCGGCTCCGCGCTGGTCCAGAAGACCTATTCGGTTAACTATCCCGGCGAATTCGGCGGCGGCGTGATCAACCTCACGACCAAGGCGATCCCGGACAAGAACTTCCTGTCGTTCGGCGGCTCGGTCTCGGCCGACACCGCGACGACCAGCGAACTCGGCTACACCTATTATGGTGGCGATGCCGACTGGATCGGCTTTGACGACGGCACGCGCAAGGTGCCGAGCTTCATCAAGAACGCGCCTAGCGGCACCGGCAACATCTCGGCCGCGCAGGCCGCGACGCTCAGCAACGCCTCGACTTCGCTGCTCCAGCGCAACAACCAGCTCCCCGCCAATTTCTCGGGCGAGATCAGCGGCGGCTCGGTGTTCGACATCGGTTCGGGCCGGCTCGGCGTGATCGCGTCGGTCAGCGCGAGCAACACCTTCCGCACACGCAGCATCACGCAGCAGGATTCGGTCACCAACGAAGGGCTGCTCCGCAACGATTTCCAGACCCTGCTGACCGACAACCGGATCGTCGCCAACGCGCTGATCGGCGTAGGCTACGAGTTCGGCGAGAACAGCATCAAGCTGACCAACGTCTACATCCACGACACGCTGAAGCAGGCGCGTGGGTCGGCGGCGACCACCTACAACAACTCGAGCGGCCTGCGTTTCCAGCAGAACACCAACTGGTTCGAACGCCAGCTGTTCGAGAGCCAGCTGGTCGGCGCGTTCAAGCCCGTCGACGCGCTGACGCTCGACGTCCGCGGCGCCTATGCCAATTCGAAGCGCAACGCCCCGTACGAGCGGCAGTTCGACTATCTCTGCTCGAACACCACCACGACCGGCCAGCCGATCACGGTGCAGGATCCGAACGGGACCGGCGGCGCGCAGTGCAACGGCGCGTATCAGGTGACGCAGCGCTTCTCGCCGTTCGCGTCGATCATCTTCAGCGAATTGAAGGAAGACCTCTACAGCGGGCAGGCGGATGCCGCGTACAAGCTGTCGACCGACCGGCCGATGACGCTGTCGACCGGCTATTTCTACTCGGATACGAAGCGCACGTCGTCGCGCCTCCAGTTCAACTACCAGACGCCACGCGGTGGTGGCACCGCGCCGGGCTATCCGTATAATCTGCTCCGTCCGGATTACCTGCTGGCGATCGATACCAACGATCCGCTCAACTCGCTCGAATTGCAGTTCAACACCCCGCTCGGCGCGTATCAATATGATGCGTCGCTGCGGATTCATGCGGGCTATGTCCAGGCCGAGGCCGAGGCGACCGACGGTGTCCGCGCGACGATCGGCGTGCGCTACGAGACGGCGGACGAGCGGGTTACCCCGATCGGCGCGACCACGACGCGGCTGAAGAACGATTACTTCCTGCCAGCCTCGACGCTGACCTGGAACTTCGCGCCCGACATGCAACTTCGCGCCAGCGCGTCGAAGACGATCTCGCGCCCGCAGTTCCGCGAACTCGCGCCTCAGCAGTTCCGCGATCCCGAATCGGATCGCCTGTTCTTCGGTAACCCGCTGTTGCAGGATACCAAGCTCTACAATCTCGATGCGCGCTACGAATGGTTCTTCGCGCGTGACCAGCGCTTTACGCTCGGCGCGTTCTACAAGCGGATCGACAAGCCGATCGAGCAGGTCGGTTTCTACACCGGTGCCGACGATCGTCTCCAGACGGGCTTCACCAACCTGCCCAAGGCCAAGCTGTACGGCGGCGAGGTCGAGTTCCAGAAATACGTGCCGCTCGACACGCTCGGCAGCGATTTCTTCGCGACGCGCCGCCTGCTGTTCATCGCCAACTACACCTATACGCAGTCGTCGATCACGGTGGACGGCAGCTGCGTCCCGAACGTGGTGGACCAGACGACCAAGGTCGCGGGCTGCCAGACCGGGTTCGCGCCCGCGACGGGTAACTTCCGCGACGGCGCGCCGCTCACCGGCCAGTCGGACCATCTGGTCAACGTCCAGCTCGGGCTGGAGGACACCAAGCGGCTGTCGCAGATCACGTTGTTGTTCAACTACGCCAGCGACCGCGTAACCAACCGCGGCCCGTCGAACCTCGGCGGCACGGGCTTCCTGCCCGACATCATCGAGAAGCCCGGCATCCGCCTCGACCTCGTCGCCCGCCAAGGTGTCGAACTGCGCGGTGCCAAGTTCGAGGTGAAGGCCGAGGCACGCAACCTCACCAAGACGCGCTTCACCGAAGGCCAGACGTTCGAGAACGGCAACAAGGTGTACATCAACCGGTATAATTTGGGTCAGGTGTTCACGCTTGGGATCAGCACGACGTTCTGAGGAAAGGATCGGAAGCTATGATCCTCCCCCGCAAGGGGGAGGTGGCGCCGAAGGCGACGGAGGGGGAGGATGCGCGACAGGCGTTGCTTTTGCCGCCCCCTCCGTCAGGCAAGTGCCTGCCACCTCCCCCTGGCGGGGGAGGATTGTAAGCCGAGCGACATGCCGGGATCTCAACCCCAAGGCTTCTCGCGAAACCATTTGGTGATCACATACTTGACCCCCGCGCGCACCTTCATCCCGTGATGCAGCGTCGCCGGGTTCATGCTCCCATCCGCCCGCCGGTTGTTCCACGCCAGCAGCTTGCCCGTTTCCGGCTGCACGATCTTGTCGATCGCCTTGAACCGCGTCGCGCCGCCGGCATCGGGCTGGTTAAGGTAGATCATGACGGTCCACGTCCGATTGCCCGCGACCCCGCAATAACGCTGATAATCAACGCCGTTCGGCTCGAAATAATCGGTGTGTCCCTTGAACTCCTGCCCGACCGCATAGCGCTGTCCCTGGAGCGGTTCGCCGTATACCGGGTCCAGTCCGGTCAGTGCCGCGATCCGGCGCTCCACCTCGATCGCGACCGGATCGAGCGGCGACAGATCGCCCGTCTCGCTCGTCCGATAGTGCGCATCGTCGTTCGAATCGGAGATCGTCGATGGCCGCCGCACCGCGTCGATACGCTCGATCAACGTCGCGCACAGGTCCGGCGGCAGGAAGTCGCGCCGCACGAACAGGTCGAGCTTCGGGCTAGGTACGCGCTGCACGCCGGGCACGGAGAGCCGCGCGATGATCGCTTCGGGAGGCAGGCCGGAGCCGCTGGACGGGACAGGATCGGACATGAGCGTCTTCTGCCCATCGCCGACGCGAAGCGCTACCCCATCAGAATCGAAGCAACCAACGCGCAAGCCATTGACGCGGAATTGTAACATGGCATGCCTACGCGACGAAGAGAGCGGGAAATTGGGGTGGGTCGCGGATGCGATTGAAGCTGGACGCGTGGGCGCGCCGTATCTTGCGGCGTATGCCGGTCGTGAATGTCTATAGTGTCGTCGAACTCGCGCTGCTGGCCGGGCTGGCGGTGCAGTGCGCGCGGCTGGCGTGGACGATCGTGACACCGATCACGCCGCTCGGCGACTGGCGTCCAGCCGCGCCGGTGGTGGTGGGCTCGCCCGCCGACATCCTGCGCGGTTTCGATCCGTTTCTCCGCCTCGGTGGCGCGGCTGGCGCTCCCGCCAACGTCACGTCGCTCCAGTTGACCCTGTTCGGCACGCGGATGGATGAAGCGATGGGCCGCAGCTCCGCGATCATCGCCGGTCCCGACGGCGTCCAGCAGAGCGTCGCGGTCGGCGACGAGATCCAGCCCGGCGTGCGTCTCAAGGCGGTCGCGTTCGATCACGTCACGATCGACCGCGGCGGCGCCGACGAGGACCTGTTCCTCGACCAATCGGGCGCCGTCACGCCGGTCGTCCCAGGCGCGGCGCCGGCGGGCGCCCCCGGTGCCGTTGCCCCCGTCGTCGGCATCCCCGTCGCGCAGTTGCGCAGCGAGATCGGCTTCATCCCCCGCATCGACGGCGGCCGCATCAGCGGGCTCACCGTCCGGTCGCAAGGCTCGGGTAACGCGTTCCGCTCCGCAGGGCTCAAGGACGGCGACGTCGTCACCTCGATCGGCGGGCGTCCCGTTTCCGGTCCCGGCGATCTCGACCGCATCGCCAAGGATTTCGCGGGCGGCGGCAACGTCCCCATCACCGTAGAACGCGGCCAGGATACCCTGCCGCTCGCCATCACGATCGCGCCCCCCCAATGAAAAAACTGTTTCTCGGCCCCGTCGTGGCTCTCGCACTGGCGGCCGGCGTTCATGCCCAGACCACGCTCAACGTCCGCGACGCCGACATCCGCGCGTTCATCGCCGATGCCGCCAAGGTCACCGGGCGCACGTTCATCATCGACAACCGCGTCGCCGGCAAGGTGACGGTCGTCACCGATCGCCCGCTGTCGCGCTCCGAATATTTCGAGATATTCCTTTCGACGCTGCGCGCCAACGGCCTCGTCGCGGTGCCGACCTCGGGCGGTGCGTTCCGCGTCCAGCCGCTCGACAACGCCGCTTCGCAGCCGAGCCGGATCGGCGTCGCGGGTGCCGCGCGCAACAGCTACGTCACCGAGATCATCCGCCTGCGCGCGATCGACGCGCAGTCCGCGGTCGAGACGGTTCGCCCGTTGGTCAGCGCGCAGGGCTCGGTCAGCGCGAACCGCGGCGGCAACAGCCTCGTCGTGGTCGATTTCGCCGACAACATCCGCCGCATCCGCGAAGTCCTTCGCCGGATCGACACCGACACCTCCTCCACCCGCGTCGTCGCGCTGAAGAACGCGAGCGCGAAGGAAATCGCCACCGCGCTCCAGGGCCTGATCGGCGCAGGCACCGGCGGTGGTCAAGGCGGGCAGGGCGGTGGCGCCGCCGCCGGCCCGAGCGCATCGGTCGTCGCGGTCGAAGGCTCGAACGCGGTCGCATTGCGCGGCGATCCGACCACCGTCGCCCGCCTCGCGCAGGTCGCCGCCGACCTCGACCAGAAGGCGCGGAATGGCACCGAGATCAAGGTGGTCTTCCTCGAGAACGCCGACGCCGAGCAATTGCTGCCGGTGCTCCAGGAACTCGTCGGCCAGACTCCGACGCAGCCCGTCCAGACGGCGTTGTCGCGCTCGAATTTCGGGTCGAGCAGCACTAACGGCGCGTCCGGTGGACAGTCGAACTTCTCGCAACCCCAGATCCCGCAGTCGGGACCGTCGCCGAGCGGCGGCAGCGGTGGATCGGGTCAGGCCGCGATCACGTCTGCTGGCAGGTCGGCCGTGGTCGTCACGCGCTTCGCCGGCGCCAACGCGATCGTCATCGCCGCACCCGCCGAGATCCAGCGTCAGCTGAACGAGGTCGTCCGCCAGCTCGACACGCGCCGCGAACAGGTGCTGGTCGAGGCGATCGTCGCCGAAGTCTCCGATTCGACCGCACGCACGCTCGGCGCACAGTTCATCGTCGGCGATCCGAGCGGTGGCGCGTTCGGCGCGTCGACCTTCTCGAACTCCGCGCCCAACATCCTGCAGATTGCTGGCGCGATCGGCGCGCGCTCGATCGGCGGCAACGGCACGACGGTCGTCGCGCCCGACGGCACGCGCACCGAAACGAACACCCCCAATGCCGCGGCGGACGCGCTGCAGCAGTCGGCAATCGCGTCGATCCTGGCGGCTACCGGCGGCTTTGGCGGGTTCGGCGGCAAGATCGGCAGCACGTTCTTCGGCGCGATCATCAATGCGGTAAAGAGCGACACGACCTCGAACCTGCTCCAGGTCCCGCACCTCGTCACGCTCGACAACCAGGAGGCGCACAGCCTCGTCGGGCAGGAGATTCCGATCACCACGGGACAGGCGCTGTCGACGAATTTCGATAACGCCTTCCGCACCACGCAGCGCCAGAATGTCGGCATCGAGCTGACCGTGCGGCCGCAGGTGAACTCGTCGGGCACGGTAAAGCTCAATCTCCGCCTCGAAGTCAGCTCGATCGCGGGGCCGGTGTCGAGCGACAACAGCGACCTGATCCTCAACAAGCGCGAGGTCGAGACCGTCCGCACCGTCGACGACGGCCAGATCGCGGTGATCAGCGGTCTGCTCGACGATAACGAGCGCCGCACGATCGAGAAGATTCCGCTGCTCGGCGACATCCCCGTGCTCGGCCATTTGTTCACGTCGAAGGCGAAACAGCGGTCGAAGACCAACCTGATGATCTTCATCCGCCCGACGATCCTGCGCACTGCCGAGGACAGCCGCAAGCTGACCGAGCAACGCTACGGATACGTCCGCCTGCAGCAGGGCTTGCAGGAGCCGGGCGCCGAGCCATCGATCGATCAGCTCGTCCGCGATTACATGGGCGCCGCCCCGCCGATCCCGAGCGCACCGATCCCCGGCAGCATCGAAGACCCGCGTATCGCCGTCCCGGTACGCACCTCGACGATGGTCGTGCGGCCCAAGAAATGATCATCCGCGAAGGCCACGAGATCGACGCTGCTACTCCCCTCCCGCTTGCGGGAGGGGTCGGGGGAGGGCCTGCCTCGATCACGGACGATGTGATCGAGGGGTATGTCATTCCCTCCCCCAACCCCTCCCGCGAGCGGGAGGGGAGCAGTGATCTCCCCCAGATCACCATCCCCTACGCCTTCGCCCGAAAATTCGGCGTCGTCGTCGATCACACCGACACGGACTCGCACCTCACCATCGCCATGCGCGCCGGTGCAGACCCGAAAGTCCTGCTAGAACTCCGCCGCTACCTCGCCCGCCCGTTCGACGTCACCTTCGTCGAACAGGTCGCGTTCGACCGCCTGCTGTCGAACGTCTACGCGATGGACGGCCAGGCCAACGCGCTCGCCGCGGTCGGGATGGGCGACGAGCTCGACCTGCTCGCGGGCGACATGCCGACCGCGGAAGACCTGCTCGACACCGCCGACGACGCGCCAGCGATCCGCCTCATCAACGGCATCATCGCCGACGCCGCGCGCAACGGCGTGTCGGATATCCATATCGAGCCGTATGAGTCCGGCCTCGTCGTCCGCATGCGCATCGACGGCGTACTCCGCGAAACGCTGCGCATGCCGCCCAACGTCGCCCCGGTGGTGGTCAGCCGTATCAAGGTCATGGCGCGCCTCGACATCGCCGAGCGCCGCGTCCCGCAGGACGGCCGCATGGGGCTGACGCTGGGCGGCAAGCTGCTCGACGTCCGCGTCTCGACACTGCCGAGCCGCGCAGGCGAACGCGTGGTGCTGCGTATCCTCGACAAGGAAAACGCCGGCATCGATCTGGAGGCACTCGGCCTGCCGCCTGCGCTGTTCGCGCTGCTCAACGAAGCGCTGAGCGAACCCAACGGCATCATCCTCGTCACCGGCCCGACGGGTTCGGGCAAGACCACCTCGCTCTACGCGGCGCTCCGCCTGCTCAACGACGGCAGCCGCAACATCCTCACCGTCGAGGACCCGGTCGAGTACGCGGTCGACGGCGTCGGCCAGACCCAGGTCAACCCGAAGGTCGGCCTGACCTTCGCGGCGGGCCTGCGCGCGATCCTCCGCCAGGATCCCGACGTTGTGATGGTCGGCGAAATCCGCGACCGCGAGACCGCCGAGATCGCCGTACAGGCATCGCTGACGGGCCACCTAGTGCTGTCGACGGTCCACACTAACGACGCGATCGGCGCGATCACCCGCATGCGCGACATGAAGGTCGAAAGCTTCCTGCTCGCCTCGACGCTGCGTGCGGTGATCGCGCAACGGCTCGTTCGCCGGCTCTGCCCGACGTGCCGCAAGGCCGTCCCCGCGTCGGACACGGTCGCGCCGCTGCTCGGCATCGCCTCGAACGCGACCGTCTACGTCGCGCAAGGCTGCGAAGACTGCAACCAGACCGGCTACAAGGGCCGCATCGGCGTGTTCGAAGCGGTCCGCATCGACGACACGATCCGCCGCCTGATCAACACCGACGGCCACGAATCGGAGATAACCGCGCACGCATTCGCCAAGTCGCCGAACCTGGCGCAGTCGGCCCGTGATCTGGTTCTTTCCGGCCAGACCACCGCCGAAGAAGCCGTCCGAGTATCCCGCCGCGACACCACGGAAGTCGTCGAGGATTCAGTAGTTGCGTAGCGCGCGGCAATTCCTCCCCGGAACGGGGAGGGGGACCAGCGAAGCTGGTGGAGGGGGCTCACCACGCTCGCACCACCGGCCGTACGCCGCCAGCAGCGCAACGCAACGTTCGCGGCACGCCCCCTCCACCACCGCTTCGCGGCGGTCCCCCTCCCCTTGCAGGGGAGGATGATGGCGGACTTCGACTACATCGCGATCGACACCAAAGGCGCCGAACGCCGCGGCCACGTCGCCGCGTCCGACATCGACGTCGCACGAGCGACCCTCGACGCACGCAAATTCTACGTCGTCAAAATCACCCCCGGCTCACCGCCACAGGCAACCAAAGGCCGCCCGCTGTTCGGCCTCCAGCTCGGCACGCCGAAGATGTCGGGCAAGAACCTCACGCTCTTCACCCGCCAGCTCGCTACGTTGAACCGCGTCTCGCCGCTCGAAGAATCCCTCCGCACGATCACCCGCCAGACCGAACAGGACAGCGTCCGCACGATCGTCCAGCACGTCCACGCCGGCGTCGTTGAAGGCCGTCGCCTCGCCGACGCAATGGCGCGCGAACCGAAAAGCTTCCCACCGCTCTACCGCGCGATGGTCTCCGCCGGCGAAAGCTCGGGTTCGCTCCCGACCATCCTCGACCGCCTCGCCGCGCTGCTCGAACGCCAGGCCGAAATCCGCGGCAAGCTCATCACCGCGCTCGCCTATCCCTCGATCCTCGCTCTCGTCGCGTTCGGCGTCGTCACCGCACTGATGATGTTCGTCGTGCCGCAGGTGGTCGAGCAGTTCGACACGGTGGGCCAGCAACTGCCGCTGTTGACGCGGATGGTGATGGCGTTCTCGGCGTTCCTCGTCGGATACTGGTGGGTGATGCTGCTGATCGTCGTCGGCGGCGGCCTGGCCGGGTGGCGCGCGCTCAAGGATCCGACGCTCAGGCTCGCGTTCGACGGCTGGCTGCTCCGCATCCCGCTGCTCGGCCGCCTGATCCGAGACCTTCACGCGGCCCGCATGGCGCGCACGCTCGGCACGATGGTCGCGAGCCGGCTGCCGCTGCTCGACGGCCTCAACCTCACCGCCAGCACGATCCACAACCGCCGCCTCCGCTTGGCCTCGGACCAGATCGTCGACGCGATCCGCGGCGGTGGTTCGCTCTCCGCCGCGATGCGCCGCGCAGGCGTCTTTCCCCCGCTGCTGACCTATCTCGCGGCATCTGGTGAGGCGGCAGGCCGTCTCGACGAGATGCTCGAACGCGCCGCCGACTATCTCGAACGCGAGTTCGACCGTTTCACCGCCACCGCACTCTCGCTGCTCGAACCGCTGATCATCGTCGTGATGGGCGGCATCGTCGCGACGATCGTGCTATCCATCCTGCTCCCGATCCTCCAGCTCAACACGCTGGCCGGACAATGAGGTTGTTCATGCGTCCCGAAGATAAAAAGAAGCGCCGCGAGGCCGGCTTTACCCTCGTCGAGCTGATGGTGGTCATCGTCATCATCGGCCTGCTCGCCACGATCGTCGCGCTCAACGTGCTGCCCTCGGGCGACACCGCGCGGATCCAGAAGGCGAAGGCCGACATCGCGCAGATCGAGGGCGGGCTGGAACTCTACAAGCTCCAGAACATGACCTTCCCCAACACCACGCAGGGGCTGAACGCGCTCGTATCGGCACCCGCCGGGCTCGCCGATCCATCGCGCTATCAGCGTGGCGGGTATCTGAAGAAGCTGCCGAATGATCCCTGGGGGCGCCCGTATCTCTATGCTTCGCCCGGCGCGCATGGCGAGGCCGACGTCTGGACCTTCGGGGCGGACGGCAAGGAAGGCGGCGAGGGTATCGATGCCGATATCGGCAGCTGGCAATAAGCGCGAGGCTGGCTTTACGCTGGTCGAGCTGATGGTCGTCGTTACGATCATCGGTCTCGCATCCGCCGTCGCCGTGCTCGTGATGCCGGACCCGCGCGGCCGCGTACTCGACGAGGCGACGCGCTTCGCCCTGCGCACCCGCGCGGCGCACGATTCGGCGATCGTTGAGGCACGCCCGGTGAGCGTCTGGATCAGCAGCGGCGGCTACGGCTTCGACCGTCGGCTCGCTGGCGGCTGGACGCCGATCGCGGAAAAACCGATGCGCGTCGAACGCTGGAACGACGGCACCAGGGCCAGCATCGGCGACACCACCGGCCGGATGCGCGTGACGTTCGACCCGACCGGCCTCGTCGACCGCCCCGCGGAGATCCGCCTCGACCGCGGCGGCGTCGCGGCGACCGTCCACATCGACGCCGACGGCAGCGTAAGAGCCGATGCAGGCTGAGCGCGGCTTCACCCTTCGTCGACGTTACGCCGAACACGGCTTCACGTTGATCGAAATCATGGTCGCGCTGGCAGTCTTCAGCCTCGCGGCGATGGCACTCGTGCGTCTTGAAAGCGCGACGATCCGCGGCGCCTCGATCCTCGACGAAACGCTCGTGGCCCAGATGGTCGCGCGCAACGTCGCGATCGACGCGGTTACCAGCGCGCAGCCACCGACCGCAGGCCGCGTCACCGGCGTCGAGACGAACGGCGGCCAGCCCTGGACGTGGACGCGGCAAGTCAGCGCACTCGGCGGATCGAGCGTGCTGCGGATCGACGTGGCGGTCGCCGACCGGAACGGCACGCAACTCGGCCGCCTGACGATGGTCCGACCAGCACCGCGGATGGTGATGTGACGCCTCCGAAAACCGAGGCCGGTTTCACGCTGATCGAAGTCATGGTGTCGCTCATGATCTTCGGCATGATCGCTGCGGCGGGCGTTGCCATCCTGTCGTTCAGCGTGAAGGCGCAGAGCGCGACCGGCGCCAAGCTCGACGACATCAGCGCGCTCACCCGGACGATGTCGATCCTGTCCGCCGATCTCGCCCAGGCATCGAACCGCGCCACCCGCGACGAGGCCGGCACCAGCGTCCCCGCGTTTATCGGCGAAAGCGGATCGGGCGTCACGCCGATGCTGCGTTTGGTCCGCGCCGGCTGGAGCAATATCGACGGTGCGGCGCGCTCCAGCATGCAGAAGGTCGCCTACCGCGTCGATGGCGGCGTGTTCCAGCGGATCGCCTATCCGATGGTTGACGGTGCGCAGCCCCTGCCGCCCGCCGCGTTGCTCACCAAAGTTCGTCAGGTCGCACTCCGCTATCGTATCGCCGGTGCGTGGAGCGATCACTGGGATGGTGCGAGCGGCAGGCCGTTGCCCGACGCGATGGAACTCACCGTCCAGCGCGACGACGGTACGCAGTTCCGCCAGATGTTCCTTGTCGGCACCAGCTACGTCCCCGCGCCGTCCGATGGAACGGGTCCCGCCGCCACGCCATCTGCGGGTACACCTCCGGGACAGGAGACGCCCGGTGCACGCACCTGATCGCGGCCTTGAGCGTGGGCGGGAACGGGGTGCGGCGCTGCTCACCGTGCTGATGCTCGTCGCGATCATCGCAGTGATGGCCGGCGCGGCCTTGGAAAAACTGCGGCTGTCGACCCGGCTCGCGAGCAATGCCGTGACCGGCGAGCAGGCGCGCGCCTATGCGCTCGCGGCGGAGACGATGGCGCTGACCCGCGTCTCGAACCTGCTCGCGCCAAAGCCTACGCGAGTCACGCTGGCCGGCGGCTGGAGCAACACCCCGTTCGGCCTCCCGGTCCCCGGAGGCTTCGCAACCGCGCGCGTCCGCGACGGCGCGAACTGCTTCAACCTGAACTCTCTCGTCGGCATGACGACCCCGGGCGTGTACGTCGCGCGCGGCGAAGTCCGGCCGCAGTTCATCCGCCTGATGCGGCTGCTCGACGTGCCGGTGCAGGTCGCGGAACAGGTCGCGGCGGGCACGACCGATTGGATCGACAGCGATCAGGACCAGTCACCGATGGGGGCCGAGGACGGCGCATATCTCGGCCGCGTGCCGTCGTACCGCACCGCCGGCACGCTGATGAGCGACCCCAGCGAACTGCGCGCGATCGCCGGGATGACGCCCGAGATCTATACGAAGATCCGCCCGTGGATCTGCACGCTGCCCTTTGCCAAGCCCTCGCCGATCAACGTCAACACGCTGCTGCCCGAACAAAGCGTGCTGTTGGCGATGATGTATCCCGATACGCTGTCGGTCGGTGCCGCCCAGCAACTGCTGCTTCGGCGACCGGTGCAGGGCTATGCGACCTTCGACGAAATGCAGAAGGGCGCCTCGCTGCTCGGCGCCGCCAATATCGCGCCCGGCGCGGACGCGCAGGTGCTGTCGAAATGGTTCATGCTCGATATCGACGTGACGCTCGGCACGACACAAATGCAGGAACGTGCGCTGATCGACGCGAACCGGCTTCCCGCGCAGCTCGTATCGCGGCAATGGGGCGAGCCATCATGACGACTTTGCTGTTTCTTCCCGCCGGCGAGACCGGATATCGATGGATGCGCGTCGCGGACGCGCGCGTGGTCGGGGAGGGGGAGGGTATCCCCGATGCGATCGACGACGAGACGATCGCGGTCGCGCCCGCCGACGCCGTGACGCTGCACTGGGCGGAACTGCCGTCGCGGTCCGCGGCGCAGGCGACAGCGGCCGCGCGTATCTTGGCGAGCGAAGCAAGCGCGTCGCCGCTCGCCGAACTCCATGTCGCAGTCGGGGACGAAGGCGCGACCGACCGGCCGATCGGAGTCGTCGGTGCCGCGACGATGCGCGACTGGCTGCTGATGCTGGCGGAGGCAGGCGTCGACCCGGTCGCCGTCATTCCCGCACCAATGCTCCTTCCGCGACCCGAAGAGGGGTACGCGCGGGCGGAACTCGCTGGCAGCGGCGTCGTGCGTGGCACCTCCAGCGGGTTTGCCGATGAAGCCCGGCTGACGGAGTTGGTGACCGGCGGCACCGCGCCCGCGACGATTGGCCGCGATACGCTGGAGGCAGCGATCGTTGCCGCCGTCGCGTCGCCCCCGCTGGATCTTCGGCAGGGGCCGTTTGCGCGGCGGCGACGGTTCGCGATCGACTGGGGGCTGATCCGCCGGCTGGCGCTGTTGTCGCTGACGATCCTCGCCGTGACGCTGGCGATCTCGCTCGTCCGTATCGCGAAATACAGCTTCGGCGCGGATGCGTTGGAGGCGGAGGCCAACACCGTGGCGGTCACCGGCTTGCCGCGCGGCGAGACGGTGGTGGACGCGAGCCGTCAGCTCGAGGAGCGCCTGTCGCGCGTCCGGGGACCCGGGCTGGGCTTCACCAGCACGACCGCGGCGGTCTTCGCGGCGGTGCGTGCGACGCCGGGCACCGAAGTCACCGCGCTCGATTTTCAGGCGAACGGCGACCTGCGCTTGTCGGTGGCCGTCGAACGCGAAGCCTTGGCGACCGACCTGAAGCGCGCGCTCGAAGCCGCCGGCTTCTCGGTCCGCGCGGGCGTGTTCCAGGCGGCAGCCGGCCGCGTGACGGGCGAACTCACGATCAGCCCGGAGAGCGGACGATGACCGGATTGAAAACCTGGTTCGAAGGTCGTTCGCTCAGGGAGCGGCGGCTGCTGCTCGTGATGGCGGGGCTCGCGGTCCTCACGCTGCTGTGGGCGCTGATCATCCGCCCGGTCGGCGACGGCCTATCGAGCGCGCGCGAACGTCATGCCGACGCCGTCACCCGGCTCGGCGAAACACGCGCGCAAGTCGCGACGTTGCGCGATATCCAGCGGACCCGCGCCACTCCGCTGACCGGTACGCTCGCCGATGTGGTGCGCGCCGAGGCGGATCAGGCGGGTTTCGCGCTCGCCTCGCTCGATCAGGACGGCGCGAGCCGGGTACGGGTCGGCATCCAGTCGGCACGTCCCGCGGCGCTGGTCGCGTGGCTGGCGCGGCTCGAACGGCTTGGCATCCTCGTCGATTCGGTGGCGATGACCGACAAGGGCGACAAGACCATCGGCGTCGCGCTCACGTTGAAGGCACGCGCGGCATGAGGCGGATTCGTTTGCGTACCGGCCCCGCCGCGCTGTTCGGTGGCATGCTGCTGATCGCGCTGATCGTCTTCCTGCCGATGCGCGCGGTGCTCGGCTGGGTCGGCGTCGGCGACGAGGGGCTGGTCGCGCGGCGCGTGTCGGGGACGATCTGGGGCGCGACGCTGACCGAGGCGCGGTTCGGCGATCTCGCGCTCGGCGATCTGCACGCGCGGCTGTCGCCGCTGCCGCTGCTGGTCGGCCGCGCGACGATCGTCTTCGCCGGTCCCGAATCGGTGTCGGCCAAGCCGTTGCGCGGGTCGGCGAGCGTCAGTCGCCACGGCTTTGGCGTCGACCACATGACCGCCACGGTCGCTACCGGCCGGCTGTTCGCGCCGGTGCCCGTCTCCGCGCTCGACCTCGACGACGTGTCGGTCCGCTTTCGCGATGGCCAGTGTGAAGCCGCCAAGGGCCGCGTCCGTGCAACGCTGGCGGGTGACGTCGGCGGGATCACCTTGCCGCAGTCGGTAAGCGGCACCGCGCGCTGCGACGGTACGGCCTTGCTGCTGCCGCTGGCGAGCCAGTCCGGGACCGAAAGCATCGCGCTCCGGATCGAGGGGGCAGGGACCTACCGCGCCGAGTTGTCGCTGCGTCCGTCCGATCCGCTGGCGGTTCAGAAGCTCGAGCAGGCGGGCTTCGTGAGCGGCCCGAACGGGTACAAGCTCGCCATCGAAGGACGTTTTTGACGTCTTTTTGACAAGTCGACGGTTGACGCCGCCCGGCGACCCCCGCTAGGGGGCGATGCCTACGCGGCGGTCGTAGTTCAATTGGTTAGAGCGTCGGCTTGTGATGCCGGATGTTGCGGGTTCAAGTCCCGTCGGTCGCCCCATTTTCCCATTATTTTTCCGAGCCTCCCCAACGTGAGCGCTTTGGGCTGGTAAAACCGGCTGGAAAATAATATTTCGTCTCCCGGTAATTTTATTCTCCTCAGGAGCCGGCGATGACAGCGGTTTGGGACCTTCCCGATTTTGACGACCACGAGGGCGTTCATGCCTTCACCGATCCCGAATCGGGCCTGCACGCGGTGATCGCGGTGCACTCGACCAAGCTCGGGCCGGCGGCTGGCGGCGCACGCTTCTGGCATTATGCGGACAACGGCCGCGCGGTGACCGACGCGTTGCGTCTGTCGCGCGGCATGAGCTTCAAGAACGCGATGGCGGGCCTGGAGCTGGGCGGCGGCAAGGGCGTGGTCCTCGCGGCCAAGCCGGGCGACGTCATCACGACCGCCCAGCTCGAGGCGTTCGGTCGTGCGGTCGACTCGCTCGGCGGGCGCTACGTGACGGCCGAGGACGTCGGCATGTCCGAAGACCGCATGAAGGTGATCGCCAGCCAGACGCGCTACGTTTCCGGCCTGCCGGTCGCGAGCGGCGCAGCGGGGGGCGATCCCGGACCATACACCGCGCTCGGCATCTATCTTGGCGTGAAGGCGGCGGCGCAGCGCGGCCTCGGCGCGACCGACATGAAGGGCGTGCGTGTCGCGATCCAGGGAGTCGGTTCGGTCGGCGGCGGCCTTGCGCGGTTGCTGGCCAAGGACGGCGCGGTGCTGACGCTGGCGGACGTCGACGAGGGCCGGGCGCAGAAGCTGGCGGCTGAGCTCGGCGCGACCGCGGTGGCGGCCGAGGCGATCCTGACGACCGAGGCGGACATCTTCAGTCCGAACGCGCTCGGCGCGATCCTGACCGAAATGTCGATCGCCGCGCTGAAGGCGAAGGTCGTCGCGGGCGGTGCGAACAACCAGCTGAGCGTCCGCGAGGACGGCGCGCGGCTGCATGCTCGCGGTATCCTGTATGCGCCGGACTATGTCATCAACGCAGGCGGGATCATCAACGTCGGCCTGGAGTATCTGGGTCACGGCGACGAGGCCGAGGTGAAGGCACGGATCGCGCGCATCCCCGAGCGCCTGATCGAAGTGTGGAACGAGAGCGACCGCACCGGCCAGCCCGCGTCGGACGTTTCGGACTCGATCGCAAAGCGCCTGATCGGTCGGTAACGGTCCTTCTCCCCTCCGGGGAGAAGGTGGCACGCAGTGCCGGATGAGGGGCAGTGGGGGTAAACGACCCGAGCCTCACTCCCCTCACCCTCCCACCCGCAAGCGCGGCGGGCCCCTCCCTCTCCCCGGCGGGAGAGGGGCTTTAAGTCCGCGATGACTTGCCATAATGGCTATCCCCAGTGGCCACCCTACACGCCTTCGCAAACCCCGCGCGCTTCCTGAAGATCGCCAAGCCGTTGACGCCAGCGCTATTCTGGGCGGGCGTCGCGCTGATCGTGCTGGGTTGCTGGGCAGGTCTGACGCAGACCCCACCGGATTACCTCCAGGGCGAGACCGTCCGCATCCTCTACATCCACGTCCCCGCCGCCTGGCTCGGCATGGGCGGGTGGAGCGGGATCGCGATCTCCAGCATCGCGTTTCTCGTCTGGCGTCATCCGCTCGCCAGCGTCGCCGCGCGCGCGATCGCACTGCCCGGCGCGGTGTTCGCGGCGCTATGTCTCATGACCGGCTCGATCTGGGGACGCCCGACCTGGGGGACTTGGTGGCAATGGGACGGCCGGCTGACCTCGATGCTGCTGCTGTTCTTCGTCTATCTCGGCTACATGGCGCTCGCGAAGGCCGATGCGGATCGGGGCGGCGACGGGCGCGTGCCTGCGCTCTACGGGATCGCCGGATCGGTGCTGCTGCCGATCATCCGCTATTCGGTGGTGTGGTGGAACACGCTGCACCAGGGGCCGAGCATCGGTCTCACGCAATCGACCATCGACGGCTCGATCCTCTGGCCGCTGCCGATCATGCTGGCCGGCTTTACCTTCGTATTCGCGGGGATAGTCCTGATGCGGATGCGGACGATGCTGGCCGTCGCGAAAGCCGAAGCTCGGATGCGCAGAATGGCGAGAGCATGAACCCCTGGCCGTTCGTGACCGCCGCATATGTCGTGACACTGGGTGGCGGCGCGATCATCGCGTTGCTGAGCTACCTCGCGATGCGCAGGGCCGAGAAATGAAGGCCAAGCATCAACGCCTGACGCTGGCGCTGCTGGCGCTCGGCGCGGTTGTCGTCGCGGGGCTGCTCGCGCTGTCGGCGCTCAAGGACCAGGCCGCATTTTTCTACGCGCCCTCCGACGTACGCCGCGACGGTCTGCCACTCGGCCGCGCGGTGCGACTCGGTGGAATGGTCGAGGGGGGCTCGGTCAAGCGCGCCGCGGACGGCATCACCGTGCATTTCACCGTCACCGACGGCCAGGCGACCACGCCGGTCGTATTCGCCGGCATCGTCCCGGACCTGTTCCGCGAGAAATCGGGCGTCGTCGCCGAAGGCCAGTTCCAGCCCAACGGCAGCTTCGTCGCGTCGAACCTGCTCGCCAAGCACGACGAGAAATACATGCCGCCGGAAATGGCCGGCAAGATGCACGAAACCAAGACGCTCGAACCGGACGCCAAGCAGTGATTGCCGAAGCAGGCCTCGCCGCGCTCTGGTTCGCGGGCGCGCTCGCGGCATTGCAGCTCGTGATGGCAGCGATCGGCATTGTACACGGTCGTGAAGACGTTGCGGCGGCGGTCCGGCCGGTGGCGATCGTCCAGGGCGTGCTCGCACTGCTGGCAATGGCGCTGCTGATCGAGCTGTTCCTGAACTCCGACATGTCGGTGAAGCTGGTCGTCGAGAACAGCCATTCCGCCAAGCCCTGGCTCTACAAGTTTGCCGGTGCCTGGGGGAATCACGAAGGCTCGATGCTGCTCTGGGTGACGATCCTCGGGCTGGCCGGTGGCGCGGTGGCGATCTTTGAGCGCTCGCTGCCCGAACGCACGCTTACCGCGACACTCGGCGCACAGGCGACGATCGCGCTTGGTTTCTACGCGTTCCTGCTGTTCTCCTCGAACCCGTTCGCGCGGATCAACCCCGCCGCGGCCGACGGTCTCGGGCTCAACCCGCTGTTGCAGGACCCCGGCTTGGCGTTTCACCCGCCGACGCTCTACACCGGCTATGTCGGCCTTTCGGTCGCGTTCTCGTTTGCTGTCGGTGCGCTCGTCACGCGTGATGTGGGGCCAGCGTTTGCGAAGGCGATGCGCCCCTGGGTGCTGATCGCGTGGATATTCCTGACGCTCGGCATCACCGCGGGCTCGTATTGGGCGTATTACGAACTCGGCTGGGGCGGCTGGTGGTTCTGGGATCCGGTCGAGAACGCTTCGCTGATGCCGTGGCTCGCCGCGACCGCATTGCTCCATTCGGTGACCGTGCTCGCGACCCGCGACGGTCTGCGCGCGTGGACGATCATGCTGGCGGTCGTCGCGTTCTCGATGTCGATGATCGGCACGTTTTTGGTGCGCTCGGGCATCCTGACGAGCGTCCATGCCTTCGCGGTCGATCCGGAGCGCGGCGCGTTCATCCTTGCGTTGCTCGCGATCTACATCGGTGGTGCGCTCGCTCTGTTCGCCGCGCGGATCGGTACGGTCCGCGCTGGCACGACCTTCGATCCAGTCAGCCGCGAGGGCGGGCTGGTCGCGAACAATTTGCTGTTGTCGGTGATCCTCGGCATCGTCCTGATCGGCACGCTCTACCCAATCGTCGCGGCGAGCTTCGGCGTGCAACTGTCGGTCGGTCCGCCGTTCTTCAACAAGGCGGCGGGGCCGATCGCGCTGCTGCTGGTCGCGGTTATGGCCGTCGGTCCGTTGCTGCGCTGGCGGCGGGATGATGCGAAGAAGGTGCTGCGCCGCGTGATGCTGCCGATCGGTGCGACTCTGATCACGGCGATTGCGTTGCTGTTCGTATGGCCGGGCGTACTTCCGTGGGCAGGACTATCGCTGGCCGCGGGGCTTGCCGTCGCGAGCATCGCGCCGTTGTGGAAGCGCAATCTGAAGCGCACGCCGCTGTTCACGTATGGCATGGTCATCGCGCATCTCGGTATCGCGGTAAGCCTCGCCGGGATGGCGTCGGACAGCGCGTTCACCAAGGAAACGCTGGTCGCGGTGCGCGCGGGCGAGCCGGCGCGGGTCGGGCCGTATACGGTGACGCTCGACGGCATTTCGCCGGTGATCGGCGAGAATTGGTCGGCCCTGGAAGCACGCCTGACCGCGACGCGGGGCGACAGCGAAAGCATCCTGCGCCCGCAACTGCGCTTCTTCGCTAACCCGCCGACGAGCACGAACGAGTCCGCGATCCTGACGGTGCTCGACGGCCAGCTTTATACCGTACTCGGGCAGCCGGACGGGCAGGGGCGGTGGCAGCTTCGCCTGTGGTGGAAGCCTTTCGTGACGTTGATCTGGTTCGGCGGCGTGCTGATTGCGCTCGGCGGCATGCTGTCGCTGCTCGGCCGGGTGCGGCGCGAGCGACGAGCTGCAATACGGGCTGTATGGGCATGAAGCGGTTCGCACTCTGGGCGCCGCTGGCGATCTTTGCGCTGCTGTTCGCGGTGGTGGCTAGCGGGCTGTTCCGGCCGGCGGAGAAGGTGGTGCGGTCGGCGATGGTCGGCAAACCGCTCCCCGATTTCGCGCTGCCGGCAATGGTCCCGGGCAAGCCGGGCCTGGCCAGCGCGTCGTTCCGACAGGGCAAGCCGCGGTTGCTCAACGTCTTCGCAAGCTGGTGCATCCCGTGCATCGCCGAAGCGCCGCAACTGATGCGCCTGAAGGCGATGGGCGTGCCGATCGACGCGATCGCGATCCGTGACACCGCGCCGGCGATCAGCGGTTTCCTCCGCCGCAACGGCGATCCGTACGAGCGGATCGGCAGTGACAAGGCGAGCCAGGTGCAGTTGGCGCTGGGCTCGTCCGGCGTGCCGGAGACGTTCGTGATCGACGGCCGCGGGATCGTCGTGAAGCAGATCATCGGCGATATCCGGCCGGAGAATGTCGCCGAGATCGTCCAAGCTGTGAAGGATGCGCGGTGAGGGGCTCGCACTTCATTCCCCTTCCGCTTGCGGCAGGGGCTAGGGGAGGGGCTTCTCGTGTTTCACCAACTGCTCGCGCGCGTTATGCCCTCCCTCGACCCCTCCCGCGAGCGGGAGGGGAGATTCTTGCCGCGCTGTTGCTCTGCATCTCGCCGGCCTTCGCCCAGCCGGTCACCCCGCCAGCACATTACGCCAATGTACAACTCGCCGACCCCGCCAAAGAAGCCTCCGCCCGAGCGCTCATGGAAACACTGCGCTGCCTCGTCTGCCAGGGCCAGTCGATCGCCGACAGCGATGCCGACATGGCGGCCGACATGCGCGCGCTCGTCCGCGAGCGGATCGCGCGGGGAGAGAAGCCGGCGTCGATCCGTAACTGGCTGATCGCACGCTACGGCGATTACGTGACCTATGATCCCCCCCTATCCGGCCTGACATGGCCGTTGTGGCTAGCGCCGATTCTGCTGCTTGGCATCGGCGGCTGGATCGCGCGGTCGAGCTTCCGGCGGAGGACACGCTGATGGGGTACGTCTGGCTGGCCGCGATCGGAGCCGGTTCGTTTGCGCTGCTCGCGGTATTGAAGGTGAACCGTGTCCTCTGGACGATGGTCGCAGCCGCACTGATGCTCGGTGCGGCGGGGTATGCGTGGCAGGGGCAGCCAGCGCTTGCCGGCCATGAAGCTTCGCCCGGGCTTGCAGCAACGCCGGACGATAGCGCGATGCTCGAACTGCGCGACCAGATGTTGGAGCGGTATACAGGCGCGGCGGCGTATTTGGTTGCGGCAGACGCGATGACGCGGATCGGCGACCGGCGCGCGGCGGTGCAGGTGTTGCTCGGGGGGCTCAGGATCGCCCCGAAGAGCGTGGTGATGTGGACAGGACTAGCCAACGCGCTGGCGGCGCATGATGCCAACCAGGTTTCGCCGCCTGCGCTGTTCGCGTTCCAGCAGGCGATGCGGTTGGCGCCAAAGCATCCTGCTCCGCCGTTCTTTCTGGGGCTGGCGTATGTGCGGGCGGGGGAGTTCGCGACGGCTCGGCCATATTGGGCAAGGGCGCTGGCGTTGACGCCGGCCAATATTTCGTACCGAGGCGAGATCGCTACTCGGCTCGCGTTGCTAGATCGTTTTCTGGCTATGCAGGATACGCCGAACGCGGGCCAAAACTAATCCCGCCACCCTGGATCAAACCCAGAATGACGGGACAATGGGCTTACTGCCCGCGGCCGGTCTTCGACTGCAACTCGTCGATTTTTTTCGACGCATCCGCCTTGGTCAGCGTCTCGTCGAATTCCTCATGCGCTTCCTCGGACAGCGTCTTGAGGTAGCTTGCCTGCGCACCGGTCATCTTCTCGTCGCCGGTGGTCCAGTCGTCCGGATCCTTCTCGGCGTTCGAGAACGGTTCGGACTTGGGGTTCGGGGTGTCGGACATTGGAAATTCCTTTCCCCTGTCCAACACCCATGTTCCGTATCCGTTCCCGAGTCAGCCAGCCCAAGCTTCGTAAGGTAAACCTAGATCATCGGCGACCGCCTTGTACGCGATCTTGCCCTTGTAGACGTTCAGCCCGTTGGCGAGGTGCGGGTCGGCCTTCATCGCCGCCTCGGCGCCGAGATTCGCGAGCTTCAGCGCGAACGGCAGCGTCGCATTGTTCAGCGCGAACGCCGAGGTTCGCGCGACCGCGCCCGGCATGTTGGCGACGCAGTAATGGATCACGCCGTCGACCTCGAACACCGGGTCCTCATGCGTCGTGGCGTGCGACGTCTCGAAGCACCCGCCCTGGTCGATCGCGATGTCGACTAGCACCGAGCCGCGCTTCATCGTCTTCAGCATCTCGCGCGTGACGAGCTTGGGTGCAGCAGCCCCAGGCACCAGCACCGCGCCAATGACCAGATGCGCGTTCTTCACCGCAGCCGCGATCGCGGCCTTCGAAGCATACGCCGTCTTGATCTGGCTCGAGAAGAACATGTCGAGTTCGGCAAGGCGATCGTTCGAGATGTCGTAGATCGTCACGTCGGCGCGCATGCCGACCGCCATCTGCGCCGCGTTGACGCCCGAGACGCCGCCACCAAGGATCGCGACCTTGGCCGGCGCAACACCGGGCACGCCGCCGAGCAGAACGCCACGTCCGCCCTGCTCCTTCTCCAGATAATGCGCACCGACCTGCACCGACATGCGGCCCGCGACTTCCGACATCGGCTTGAGCAACGGCAGCCCGCGGCGGTTGTCGGTGACGGTCTCGTACGCGATGCAGGTCGCGCCGGACTTCATCAGCCCCTCGGCCTGCGGCTTGTCCGCGGCGAGGTGGAGGTAGGTGAACAGCAGATGGCGCGGCTCGAGCATCGCGATCTCGCTCGGCTGCGGCTCCTTCACCTTCACGATCATGTCGGCGCCGGCGAACACGGCAGCCGCCGTCGGCAGGATCGTCGCGCCTGCGTCGACATAGTCCTGGTCTTCGAAATCGATGCCCGATCCGGCCTGCGTCTCGACGACGACCTCGTGGCCCGCGGCGACCAGTTCGGCGACCGACGGCGGGGTCAGGCCGACGCGATATTCGTGGTTCTTGATTTCCTTGGGGACACCGACGCGCATTGATTCCACTCCATTATCGTTTGCGCCATACTAGCGCGCCTTGGACGGGAAGGGTTCGCAAACTGGTCGCGGTGCGATACCGCGGCTGCAAGATCATTGCATCCATTGTTGCCGAAACGGGATAATATTGAGCATCACGATCGAACGCAGGATTCTGGACCTGCTCGCCGCCAATTCCGACCTCACCAGCGCGGAGCTTGGCGACGCGGTGGGCCTGTCGGCGAGCGCCGCGCATCGCCGGGTCGCGCAGTTGCGGGAGAGTGGCGCGATCACCGGCTATCGTGCCGTGCTGTCGCAAGCGGCGCGCGGCGATCCGAGCATCGTGCTCGTCAACGTCACGCTGCGGGATCAGCGCAAGGAGACGATGGCGGCGTTCGAGGCGGAGATCGTGGAGTGTCCGCAGGTCGTGCAATGTTTCCTGATGAGCGGGGAGGCAGACTACATGCTCCACGTCGAGATCCGCCACGGCGAGACGTTCGAGCGCATCCACCGCGAGACACTGTCGCAACTGCCTGGGGTAACCCGGCTCGCCTCGCACTTCGTCATCCGCGAGGTGATAAGGCGCTGAACGCCGGCGACTCTTCTCCCCTCCCTGCAAGGGAGGGGGCGGGGGTGGCTTGGCTTCCGCATTACCGAACGTCGGCGGCACAAGCAGGCCGACCCACCCCCAACCCCTCCCTTCCAGGGAGGGGAGCAAGTGTAGGCAACGCTTCGATACTAGACCGATCAGCCCCAGTTAATCCACGTTGCCCGCCTCGCCGTTGCCGCCTCCCGGCCCGCATGCTAAATGCGCGCGCTTGGGGCACAGGGTGAAATCGGAAATTCGATGAAGATTGCTGCACTTCCGGGTCGATTCACCGTCCAGTGAGCGTCGACCAGACCGCCGCGGCTTCGACCGTGCCACCCGCCAATCTCGATCTCGAGACGGGGCATCACAACTCCGACGGCATGCTGAAGCTCGCCTTCGGTGCGATCGGCATCGTCTTCGGCGATATCGGCACCAGCCCACTCTACGCCTTCCGCGAGACCTTCGCAGGCCACCACAAGCTCGCGCTCGACGCGGCGCACATCATGGGCGTCATCAGCCTGATGTTCTGGTCGATGATGATCGTCGTGACGGTCAAGTACGTCATCATCATCATGCGCGCCGACAACAAGGGCGAAGGCGGCAGTCTCGCGCTGCTCGCATTGGTCTCGGGCAAGACCAAGACGAAGCGCTGGAGCAAGGGAATCATCCTGCTCGGCGTGTTCGCGACGGCGCTGTTCTACGGCGACAGCATGATCACGCCTGCGGTATCGGTGCTGTCCGCGGTCGAGGGCCTCGCCGTTGCCGCGCCGGCGTTCGCTGGCCTTGTGCTGCCGATCGTGATCGTCATCCTGATCGCGCTGTTCTGGGTGCAGAAGAGCGGCACCGCACGGATCGGCCTCGTGTTCGGGCCGATCATGCTGGTATATTTCAGCGTCATCGCGGTGCTCGGCATCCTCAGCATCGTCCAGACGCCCGAGGTGCTCTGGGCGCTGTCGCCGCACTACGCGGTCGAGTTCTTCATCATCGATCCCGAGCGGGCGTTCCTGGCACTGGGCTCGGTCGTCCTCGCGGTCACCGGCGCGGAAGCGCTGTACGCAGACATGGGGCATTTCGGTCGCAAGCCGATCGGGCTGTCGTGGCTGTTCTTCGTGCTCCCCGCGCTGATCCTCAACTATATGGGGCAGGGCGCGCTGCTGTTCCGCGATGGTCGCGAGGCGCTGGTCAGCCCCTTCTACAACCTTGCACCCGAAAGCCTGCAGCTCCCGCTCGTCATCCTCGCGACGATGGCCGCAGTGATCGCGTCGCAGGCGGTGATCTCCGGCGCGTTCTCGGTAACGCAGCAGGCGATCCAGCTCGGCTTCATCCCGCGTTTGCGGATCGAGCACACCAGCGCCTCGACCGCAGGCCAGATCTACATCCCGCTCGTCAACGGCGCGCTGATGGTGATGGTGATCCTGCTCGTGCTGTTCTTCCGCACCTCGTCGAACCTGACGAGCGCCTACGGAATCGCGGTGACCGGGGCGATGTTCATCGACACGTGCCTGCTCGGCGTCGTCCTGTTCCGCCTCTGGAACTGGCCGAAGATCGCCGCGATCCCGCTGCTGGCGATCTTCTTCACCGTCGACGGCGCGTATTTCGCGGCCAACCTGACCAAGGTGCCCGCAGGCGGCTGGTTCCCGCTGCTGGTCGGCTTCATCATCTTCACCTTCCTGACCACCTGGTCGAAGGGGCGGCAGCTGATGATCGACCGGATGCACGAGGCGGCGATGCCGATTAAAGTGTTCATCGGCTCGGCGGCGAGTTCGGCATCGCGCGTGCCGGGCACCGCGGTGTTCATGACCTCGACCGCGGACGGCGTGCCGCACGCGCTGCTGCACAATCTCAAGCACAACAAGGTTCTGCACGAGCGCGTCATCCTGCTCACCGTGAAGATCGTCGGCCAGCCCTATTGGCCCGCGCACGACCGTGCGGTGCGCGAGGAGCTTGGCGACGGCTTCCACCGCCTCGTGCTGCGCTACGGGTTCATGGAGGATGCCGACGTGCCCGCGGCGCTGCGCCAGGTCCATAATTGCGGCGCGGACTTCAAGATGATGGACACCAGCTTCTTCCTGTCGCGCCAGACGCTGCTTGCGTCGGACAAGCCCGGCATGATGATCTGGCGCGAAAAGCTGTTCGCGTGGATGCTGCGCAACGCGGAAAGCGCGATGGAGTTCTTCCGCCTGCCGACCAACCGTGTCGTCGAGCTGGGTAGCCAGGTCGAGATTTGAAGGCCTGCCTAACCGCCGCCGTCATCCTGGACTGGTTTGACGAGTATTTCTCTGACCGGAGAGAAGCTTGTTTCCCCGCGAAGGCGGGGACCCAGACTGGGCTCCCGCCTTCGCGGGAGAACAAGAGTGCGCTGCCGTTCCGCATTCTCTCTGCACAGGTGGTTTTCACGGGCGGAGAACCGGAAATGAGCTTGGTATGACCGGCCCCACTGCAGTAGCCCCGATCATCGTCACCGCCTTGTTCGGCCGCAAGGACACCGCGTTCTTCGACTCCATGCGCCGCGAGCATTTCCCGCCCGAGCGCAACCAGCTCGACGCGCACCTGACGCTTTTCCACCATCTGCCGCCCTCGGGCCTCGACGAGCTCAAGCACCGGCTCAACCAGGAAACGCGTGGCATCCGTGCCCCACAGGCGCGCGTGGGCGGCCTGATGTCGCTAGGGCGGGGTGTCGCCTACCGGATCGAGTCCCCCGAGCTCGTCGGCATCCGCGCGCGTCTGGCGGACGCGTTCACCGGCATGCTCACCCCGCAGGACGCCGGCGGCTGGCGCCCGCACGTCACGATCCAGAACAAGGTCAGCCCGCAAGTCGCCAAGCTCCTGCTCGGCAATCTGCAGCGCGATCTCACCCCGAGGGACGTCGAAATCGCCGGTCTGGGCGCGTGGTGGTATCGCGGCGGACCCTGGGAAGCGATTTCCCGGCACATGTTCGCTTGACCGCCTCGAAACCGCTTCCTATAGGCCGCGCCTCGCAGGGAAGAACGCTTCCCTGACGGACGGTACGGCGAAGTAGCTCAGTTGGTTAGAGCACGGGAATCATAATCCTGGGGTCGGGGGTTCAAGTCCCTCCTTCGCTACCATTTCAGACTTGGCGCATGGCGCCGCCGGCACATCCCCGCAGACCGACGCAAGCGATCACCAACTGCGGGAAACTCGTCTTCGCAATCGCAAAATGCGCTTCTATTGCCTTGGGTTAATGGTCAGCCAGTGTGCCGCATCTTGGGCGCACGCGTCGGCCCGGCCGTTCGGGAGATACGAGTATGCGCGACAAACGCCCTGATGGGATCACCGATTACACGGGTCCGGCTGGCGGCTGGGGCGCGCTGAAGGCGGTTGCCGTCTCGCTCAAGGCGCAGCAGATCGTCGTCCGCGGCGGCCAGACGCTGCTCAAGTCGAACCAGCCCGACGGCTTCGATTGCCCGAGCTGCGCATGGCCCGACCCGAAACATACCTCCTCGTTCGAATTCTGCGAGAACGGTGCAAAGGCCGTCGCGTGGGAATCCACCGCCAAGACGATCGGCGCCGACTTCTTCGCTGCGCACAGCGTGTCCGACATCTGGAAGCAGAGCGATCACTGGATCGAGGACCAGGGCCGCGTCACCGAGCCGCTCCGCTACAATGCCGCCACCGATCACTATGAGGTCGTGAGCTGGGCGGACGCGATGCGCGAGATCGGCGCAGGCCTCGCCGCCGTCCCCGATCCGAACCAGGCCGAGTTCTACACCTCGGGCCGCTGCTCGAACGAGGCGGCATTCCTGTTCCAGCTGTTCGTGCGGCTCTACGGCACCAACAACTTCCCCGACTGCTCGAACATGTGCCACGAGGCGACGTCGGTCGGGCTGCCGAAGTCGATCGGCATCGGCAAGGGCACCGTCAGCCTCGAGGATTTCGATCACGCCGACCTGATCCTGTCGATCGGCCACAACCCCGGCACCAACCATCCGCGGATGATGGCGACCTTGCGCGAAGTGTCGAAGCGCGGTGGCAAGATCATCGTCTTCAACCCGCTCAAGGAACGCTCGCTCGAACGCTTCGAATCGCCGCAGTCGGTGGTCGAGATGGCAACGATGTCGGCAACCCCGATCGCCAGCAGCTATTACCAGGTGAAGGTCGGCGGCGACGCGGCGGCGCTGAAGGGCATCGCCAAGGCGCTCGTCGCGCTCGACGAGGCGGCCAAGGTCTCCGGCACCGAGCGCGCGCTCGATCACGCGTTCATCGCCGAGCATACCGCCGGCCTCGACGACTATATCGCCGATCTCGCGACCACCGAGTGGGCGGATATCGAGCGCTCCAGCGGCCTCTCCCGCAGTGACCTGGAAGAGGTCGCGCTTGCCTATTCGAAGTCGAAGTCGACGATCTGCTGCTACGGCATGGGCGTCACGCAGCACCGCACCGGCACGACCAACGTCCAGCAGATCGCGAACCTGCTTCTCCTGCGCGGCAACATGGGCAAGCCGGGCGCGGGCATCTGTCCGCTGCGGGGCCACAGCAACGTCCAGGGCGACCGCACTGTCGGCATCACCGAGCGCCCGATGTCCCTGCTGCTCGACAACATGCGCGACGTGTTCGGGTTCGAGCCGCCACGCGAGCATGGCCATTCGGTGGTCGAGAGCATTGCGGCGATGCGCGACGGCCATGCCAAGGCGATCGTCTGCCTCGGCGGCAACCTCGCGATCGCCTCGTCCGATCCGCAGGCGTGCGCGGAGGGCTTCCGCAACCTCGATCTCGCGGTCCACATCACCACCAAGCTCAACCGCACGCAGTTGCTGATGGCGAAGGCCACGTACGTCCTGCCGTGCCTCGGCCGGACCGAACTCGACATGCAGGCGACTGGCCAGCAATCGGTGACGGTCGAGGATTCGATGTCGATGGTCCACGCCTCGCGCGGCTTCCTGATGCCGCCGGGTGAGAACGTTAAGTCGGAGATCTGGATCGTCGGCGAGATCGCCAAGGCGACCTTTGCCGCGAAGGGCCATGCGCCGGTCGAGATCGACTGGGATGCGTATGTCGGCGACTACAGCCTGATCCGCGACAAGATCGAGGCGGTCTTCCCCGCGTTCGCCGACTACAATGCGCGGATTCGCAAGCCGGGCGGCTTTCACCTGCCGAACTCGGCGGCGATGCGCGAGTGGAAGACGGACAGCGGCAAGGCGAACTTCCTCGTGGCCAAGGGCGTCGAGGAGGACGACAGCGCGGGCGATCCGACCGTTTTGCGTCTGACGACGCTGCGGGCGCACGATCAGTACAACACCACCGTCTACAGCCTCGACGATCGCTATCGTGGCGTATTCGGGCGCCGCGACATCCTGTTCATGAACGAGCGCGACATGGCGCGTCTCGGGCATAAGGAGGGCGACGTCGTCGACATCGCCACCGCGCTCCAGTTCGCGCGGCCCGATCGTATCGTGCAGAAGCTGATGCTGGTCCGCTACGCGCTGCCCGATGGTTGCGTCGCTTCCTACTACCCCGAGACGCAGCCACTGATCGCGCTTGAGGATCACGATCCGCAGAGCTTCACCCCGTCCTATAAATCCATTCCGGTGACCGTCCGTCCCGCCGCTGCCGACATGGGTTCGGATCGCGGCGTGGTGCGCGCGGGGATCGTCGGGCACGAGAGTAAAGTACACGCATGAGCACCGGCTATTCGTCGACGATCGACACCTACGCGACCCTCGCGGCGACCAAGGCGGAGGCGTTGCGGCGTTCTCCCGCGGGGTTCTTCGCAGGCGCGATCCTCGCGGGCACGTATATCGGCATCGCAATGATCCTCGCGCTCAGCACGGGCTCGGGGCTCGAACCCGGTGTGCGGCCCTTGGTGATGGGCGCGACCTTCGGGCTCGGGCTGATCTTGACCGTGTTTGCCGGGGCTGAGTTGTTTACCGGCTATGTGATGTATCTCGGCTTCGGACTCGCGCGCCGGACGATCACGATCGGAGACGCACTCAAGCTCGCCATCGTCGTGTGGATCGGTAACCTCGTCGGTGGCGTCGTGCTGTCGCTGGTGTTCGCGGCAGGCGGCGGCGGCGCGATCTTCGCCAACGCCGATACGATGTTCCACGCGTACGTCCTGCACAAGGTGTCGGTCGACGCGACCGCGCTGATGGCCCGCGCGATCCTGTGCAACTGGCTCGTCTGCCTCGCGATCTGGACGGCGGCGCGGATGACCGGCGACACCGCCAAGTGCATCGCGATGGCGTGGATCCTACTTGCGTTCGTCGCCGCCGGGTTCGAGCATTCGGTCGCTAACATGACCGCGCTGACGCTGGGCCTGCTGGTGCCCAACTCGTCGATCGACCTAGCCGGCATGATCCGCAATCTCGCGATCGTGACCGTCGGCAACACGATCGGCGCGCTGGTATTCGTCGTCGGCGGCTATCTGGTCGCGTCGAAGACGGACGCGGTACAGGCCGCCAAGTAACCGCGATTTCGCGTAGCAGCGGCAGGCCTGCTGCTACTCGAACACGTCCCAAGGATCGTTGACGACCAGGATCGCGTCGCTGCGGGCGAGCGCCAGCAGCGTCAGGCAGTGCTCGCGCGCATGATCGATCGCCAAACTGGTCGGCGCGGAGATCCCCACCAGCATCGGCGCACCGGCAATCAGCGCCTTGTCGACCATCTCGAAACTGATCCGCGACGTGACGAGGATGAAGCCGTCGATCGGCTGCCCGGTGATAGCGATGCCGCCGACGAGCTTGTCGAGCGCATTGTGACGGCCGACGTCTTCATACGCCGCAACGATCCGACCCTCGCGATCACACGCGGCCGCGGCATGGATCGCGCCCGTAGCCGCGTTGAGAGGCTGGTGGGCGCGTAACCCACCCAGCGCGGCAAACAGAGCAGGGACGGACGTATCGGGCTTTGGCGGCGTCCGCGGGACCGGTTTGCGCAGCTGTTCGAGCCCGGAGATCCCGCACAGCCCACAACTCGTGTCGCTGGTCCGGTGGCGGACGCGGTCGTGGATGCGGCCCTTGCAGCGATCGGACAGCCCTACACGGACGATCCAGCCTGCCTCCGCCTCGAAGATATCGATGTCACGCACGTCGTCGGCGCTGTCCGCGAGCCGTTCTGTCAGCAGGAATCCCGTCGTGAATTCGGCCAGGTCGGCCGGCGTCATCATCATCACCGCGTAGCCGAGCCCGTCGATCTCGATCGCGACGGGGACTTCGACGGCAATGGCGCGTTCGCCAGCGGTAATCGAATCAGGCCGCAGGATCTTGATCGCTTCGTTGCGCGACGTACTCATAAGATATCGAGGTCCTGCGGCGTGTTGACGTTCGGGATTGGCGCACCCGCCGGGATCGGGATAGCCCCGATCGCCTCCGCCCAACCGCGCACCGATCGCCGCGGCACGGTCTCGATATGGGTCAGCAAATTGCCAAGCGATCCCGTCTCCCAATGCCCGAGCACCGGAACGTCGGGGCAGTAGGCGGAGGCACGTCGAGACAGCGCCGTCAGCAACCCGTCCGGCAACCACGGCATGTCGCACGCGATCGTCAGCACCGACGTGAAGCCCCGCGAGGCTGCATACCCAAGCGCGCCGGCGATACCCCCCAATGGCCCGATGTCCCCGCTTGGCAGGTCAGGGACCGCCCCATCGCGCCCCGCTATCAAAGCGCTATGGACATGAGGCAACAGCAGCGTGCGCGCGTGCTCGGCCAGCATGCGCCCGTCCAACACCGCCATCGCCTTGTCGGACCCGAAGCGAGACGACCGCCCGCCCGCCAGCACGACGCCGAGAATGCGCTGCTCGGTCAGCGCGTCTTCTCGATCCGCACCGGCACCGATTTTGCTGCCGGAACATGGCTTTCGCGGGCGTGGTGAGCAACCGGTATGAGCAGATTGCACTCGGGGTAGTACGCGCCGAGGCAGCCCTCGGGGATCGCGTATTCAACGACGCGCAGCTTATTCAGGCGGCGGTCCGAATTGTCGCCTGCGTCACCGACCAGATCGACGTCGTCGCCATCGGTGATCCCCATCCGGATCATGTCGCTGCGGTTCATGAACACGATGTCGCGCGTGCCCTTCACGCCGCGGAAACGGTCGTGATAGCCGTACACGGTCGTGTTGAACTGGTCGTTCGATCGCAGCGTCATTAGCCGGAAGCGGCCCTCCGCTTCCTCGAACCCCGTGACGTTCAGCGCCTGCGGAACGTTGATCTCCGCCTTGCCGCTCTTCGTCTTCCACTCGCGATGCGCCGCGGGCACGCCCTTCCAGAACCCGCCGGGCGTGAACATCTGGTCGTTGAAGTTTTTGAACAGGTCCGGATACGTCACCTCGATCGCATCGCGAACGCGCGCATAATCACGCACCCACGCGTCCCAATCGAGCTTCGGATTAGGTGCGAGTGTAGCCTTGGCGATCCCCGCGACGATAGCAGGCTCGGACAGCAACGTCTCGGACGCCGGCGTCGCCTTGCCCTTCGACCCGTAGATCTGGCTGAAAGAATCCTCGATCGACACGCTCTGCGGCCCGGTGCCCTGCATGTCGGTCTCGATCCGGCCGAGGCAGGGGAGCAAATACGACGTCTCGCCAGGCAGAAGGTGCGAGCGATTGAGCTTGGTGGCGATATGCACCGTCAGGTCGAGCGCGCGCCACTTCGGCTCCATCCGCGCATGATCGGGGATCGCGCGCACGAAATTGCCACCAAGACCGACGAACGCCTGCGCGCTGCCGTCGAGCACCGCCTCGCACGCCTCGACCGTATCCCAACCCTTCTCGCGCGGCGGCTCGAAGCCATATTGCTCGGCGAGTTTGTCGAGCGGCGCGAGTTCGGGCTTCTCGGTGATGCCAACAGTGCGCTGGCCCTGCACGTTCGAGTGACCACGGACCGGGCCCATGCCTGCGCCGGCCTTGCCGATGTTGCCGCGCAGCAGCATCAGATTGACGACCATGTGGACGTTGTCGATCCCGCCGACATGCTGGGTCAGCCCCATGCCGTAGACCGCGATGACCGCCTTCGACTTGGCATAGACCTTCGCCGCCGCCTCGATCTCTGTACGGGGCAGGCCGCTCTCATGCTCGATCGTCGCCCATTCGGTCGCACGCGCGACCTCGGCGAACGCCTCGAACCCGGTCGTGTGCTCGGCGAGAAACGCATGGTCGAGCACCGGCAAGCCGTTGATCTGCTTGGCGTTGTCGTCAGCCTCGATCAGGTATTTGCACATCCCCATAATCGCGCCGACGTCGCCGCCGGTCTTCAGCTGATGATATTGCGAGGCGATCGGCGTCGACTTGCCCGTCACCATCTCGATCGGGTTCTGCGGATCCTGGAATTTCTCCAGCCCACGCTCCTTGAGCGGGTTGAACACGACGATCTCGACGCCACGCTTCGCACAATCGCGCAAAGGATGCAGGAACCGCGGGCTGTTCGTTCCGGGATTTTGTCCGAAATAGAAAATCGCGTCGCACTTCTCATAGTCCGACAGGTGGATCGTGCCGACCGCCGAACCGATCGCCGACTTCAGCCCGACCGACGTCGTCTCGTGACACATGTTCGAGCTGTCGGGCAGGTTCTGGCTGCCGTACATCCGCGCGAGCAGGCTATACATGTACGACGTCTCGAGGCTGGCGCGGCCCGACGCGTAGAAGATGACCTTGGTCGGGTCATAGGTCTTAAGCTTGGCGCCAATGCCCGCGAACGCCTCGTCCCAGCTGCACGCCGCATACTTGTCCGTCGCGGCATCATACTTCAACGGGTGCGTGAGCCGCCCGGCCTGTTCGAGATCGTAATCCTTCCAGCCGATCAGCTCGCTGACGGTGTGCTGCTCGAAGAACGCAGGCGTCACGCGGAACGAGGTCAACTCCCACGCCGTCGCCTTCGCGCCATTCTCGCAGAACTCCGCAACGTGCGGATGCGCGGGCTTCCCCCATGCGCAGCTGACGCACGCAAACCCATCCGGCTTGTTCTGGCGCGCCAGTTCGCGGATCACTTCCGGGCCGACCTTCTCGCGCGCGGAAATCTCGACGAGCGACTTCATCGATCCCCAGCCGCCTGCTGGTGCGGTGTAATCCTCGATCTCTACGGTCCGGTCGTCGCTCATGCTCATCTCCGCTTTTGTCGTCCAACGCAGTGGCAAAGCTTTCGATGCAGGCGGCACAGATTTACCGGCGGTTCAAATCTGGCCGCGCATCCCCTAGATGCAGTCTCGAATCTCCAAGGAACTGCAATGACTACCCATACCACACGCATGCTTATCCTCGGCTCGGGCCCCGCCGGGCTCTCCGCCGCGATCTATGGCGCGCGTGCCGGGATGGCGCCGATCGTGGTGCAGGGCATCCAGCCCGGCGGCCAGCTGACCACGACCACCGACGTCGAGAATTATCCCGGCTTCAAGGACGTGATCCAGGGGCCGTGGCTGATGGAGCAGATGCAGGCACAGGCCGAGCATGTCGGCACGCGGATGATGTGGGACACCGTCACGCAGGTCGACCTCACCAGCCGCCCGTTCCGCCTGATCGGCGACAGCGGCGACGTGTATGAGGGCGACACGCTGGTGATCGCGACCGGCGCGCAGGCCAAGTGGCTCGGGATCGACAGCGAGGAGCCGATGAAGGGCAAGGGCGTCAGCGCCTGCGCGACCTGCGACGGGTTTTTCTACCGCGGCAAGAAGGTCGCCGTCATCGGCGGCGGCAACACCGCGGTGGAGGAGGCGCTGTACCTCACCAACCATTCGCCCGACGTCACGCTGATCCACCGCCGCGATTCGCTCCGGTCGGAGAAGATCCTTCAGGAGCGCCTGTTCGCGCACAAGGGCGTGACGGTGCTCTGGAACAAGGAGGTTCGCGAGTTCGTCGACGGCGGCGGCAATGCGGGACTGGTCGCGCTGGAGCTCGAGGATACGGTGACCGGCGAGCGCTCGCGGCTCGCGGTCGATGGCGGGTTCGTGGCGATCGGGCATCACCCGGCAACCGAGCTGTTCCGCGGCCATATCGATCTCGATTCGGACGGGTATATCTCGGTCGAGACCGGTTCGACCCGGACCAGCGTCGAGGGCGTGTTCGCGTGTGGCGACGTCGCGGACAAGGTGTACCGGCAGGCGGTGACGGCGGCCGGGACGGGCTGCATGGCGGCGCTGGATGCCGAGCGGTTCTTAGCGGCGGCCGAGTTTGCGGAGCTGGCCGAAGCCGCGGAATAAACTCGCGGCCTTCGTAATCGTCATCGTCATCGTCTCATCATCCTGACGAAAGTCAGGATCCAGGTTTCCAAACGATAGCGGCTATGGCTCTGGTCCTGCGTTCATCAGGACCAGAGCAGCTACTCCTGCGCCATCCCGTCGACGATTGCGGCGTGGAGCGCTGCGGCGTTCGCCGCCCCGGCAAAGCTATGGGATGCCGTGTCGAACCGCTTCACTTTCACGCCACCGCGATACCGTGCGGCAAAGGCGATCGCGGTCGCGTCGCCCGTCGCAAGGACGATGGCGGCGTCGTCGTGCCAGCCGTCAAGTGCGGTCAAGACGTTGGTCGCTAGTGAAGCACGCTCTTCAGTCTGGGCAGTTGCAATCCTTCTTAAGCCTCTGAGAAATTTGGTAAAGTTGACCTGTCCTATCAGCGCACGTCGCCAGGTTGCGGGGTCGCGCAGCGCGCTGTGATAGCGGGCCCGGATCGCGGCGGCGGGCGGGAGGTCGTCGGTCGGTTGCACGACCCACGGATTGGCGACGATGATCCGGTCGATCCCCGCCGATCGTCCGAACAGCGCGAGCGTGCTGGCGGCGTCGCAATTGCCGAAGCCGACCAACCGGGTGACCTTCGGCGCCGCGCCGCGGAACGCGGCGACGGCTGCGATCAGGTCAGGTTCGGCGCTGAGGAAGCCGTTATTGTCGCCCGTCGAATCGCCGACGCCGCGGCGGTCGTAACGGAATACGGGTGTTCCAGCGGCGGCTAGCCGATGGGCCAGCATCGCCATGCCGCGGTGTGCGCCGCTGCGAATTTCGTTGCCGCCAGACACGATGAGCAGACCTGTCGACCCGTCCGCCTCGTCCAGCGTTGCGGCGAGGCTTTCGCCTTCGCAAGCGAACGCGATCAGCGTTCGCATGATGCAATCCAGTGTGAGATGTCGTCGGCAAGTATATGAGCTAGCACAGTATCATTGTCCGGCTCTGACCGGCGCCACAGGGGTGATGCAGCATATTTCACGTCTGCGTCGCGTGGGTCGGATTCGAGCCTGACAACGCGTATGGGGGCCTTTCCAGCATTGAGTGTGGCGTCGCGGAGGTCGGCCAGCATTTCGCGGGACAGCGTGTTGCCCGCATAGTCGGTGTCGCTAGCTCGAGCGGAGCGGGAGGCCACTCGCGCGCGGTCCAATTCACGCAACACGTCTTCGCCGGTTTGCGCGGATAGCTGCCATCGTCCGGCGAGGACCGAATCGGTATCGAAGAGCGCGCCGCTTCTTATCGAGATGCCGTAGGTATTCCGGCCAAGTTGCTGAGAAAGCTCGGTATAGGCTTTCCGCTGGTCGCGGGGTCGCGCTTCGCTGGTGACGACGATGCTCTCGCCGGTGCCGGGGAGATCGGGGAGCACGCTGCCAACCCCATGATCCGCAAGTTCGCGTAAAATCGTGACGAGGAACTGGCGGGTGCGGTTCGCTTCCTCGAATAGCGGGAGGGCGGCGATGACGATCGGGCCGGCATCGGGGCCGAACCGCAGCATCGCTTCGCGGCCGCCGCTCCAGTCATAGGTATCGAAGCGCAGGGCGGTCATCCCGGGTGAGGCTAGACCGCCCGTTAAAGCTAGACCAGTGCCTTGCTCGCGGCAAACTGGACGAGCGCGCCGAACGTCTCGAGCATCTCGCCGTCGATCTCGTCGTCCTCGATCAGGATGCCGAGCCGGTCTTCGAGTTCGGTCAGCACACTTGCCACCGCCATCGAATCGAGCTCAGGCAGCGCGCCGAACAGCGGTGTGTCGGCGGTGAACGCGGCGACGCGGTCCACGCTGAGACCGAGGATATCGGCGAGGACGGCGCGTACCGTCGTTTCGACTTGGGAAGTGCCTTCGAAGATCACGAGCATCGCCTGAACGGTTAGGAACCCGGCCCCGCTAGCGTGTGGGGGTGAATTCGGCAACGGGTTCGCGCTAAAGGGGGCTTGGCGCTATTAGGGCGTCATGATCGCGCTCGACCCCAAGCCGTACCCTATCGACCACATCGCGCTGCGTGGCGCGCCGGACGCCGTTGCACTGGTCGACAAGGCGGGCGCGATGACCTTTGCCGAGCTCGAGGCAGGCGTCGGTGCATTGGCGGGGTGGCTCGCTGCCCGGGGGCTGTCGGCCGGCGACCGCGTCGCGACGTGGCTACCGAAGACGCGCGTCGCCTGCTTGATGCCGCTCGCAGTGGCGCGAGCAGGTTTGGTGCATGTCCCGGTAAACCCACTGCTCCGGCGAGCGCAGGTCGCACATATCCTGGCAGACAGCGGCGCTCGCCTACTGGTGACCCAAAGCGCGCGGGCCGGGACGCTAGACGATGGCGACGTACCGGATGGCTGCGCGATCGTAGACGAGACGGAGCTACTCTCGTTCCCCCGCGAACGCGGGGGCCCAGGATTGCAGAGCGCGACGCCAGTGATTCCTGGCCTCCCGCCTTCGCGGGGGAACGGAATGATGGGTCCCTCCGACGCTGACCCCGATACCCTGGCCGCAATCCTCTACACGTCCGGCTCCACCGGCCGGCCGAAAGGCGTGATGCTAAGCCACGCAAACCTATGGCTCGGCGCGATCTCCGTCGCGCACTATCTCCAGTTGAAGCCCGAAGACCGCGTACTCGGCGTACTCCCCTTGTCGTTCGACTACGGCCAGAACCAATTATTCTCCACATGGGCAGCCGGCGCGTCGGTAGCGCCGCTCGACTACCTCGTCGCACGCGACGTGGTGAAGGCGGTCGAACGGGTCGAGGCGACGACGCTGGCAGGTGTGCCGCCCTTGTGGATTCAGCTACTGGAAGCGGAGTGGCCGGTAGAGACCGCCGCGCGGCTGAAGCGCCTGACTAACTCGGGCGGCGCACTGACGCCGCGGCTCGTGCGGAGCCTGCGGGAGCGGTTCCCGGCGGCGGAAGTGTACGCCATGTACGGGCTGACCGAGGCGTTCCGATCGACCTATCTCGACCCGGCGCTGATCGATACGCACCCCGACGCGATGGGGCTTGCGATCCCGTTTGCGGAGGTTTCGGTGGTAAAGCCCGACGGCACGCGCGCTGCGCCGGGCGAGGCGGGGGAACTCGTGCATGCCGGCCCGCTAGTCGCGCAAGGCTATTGGCAGGATGCGGAGCGGACGGCGCAGCGGTTCCGGCCGGCGCCCGATGGTAACGGCATGGCGGTCTGGTCGGGGGATACCGTCGTCGAGGGCGAGGATGGCTTGCTCCGATTCGTCGGCCGCGATGACGAGATGATCAAGAGCGCGGGCAACCGGATCAGCCCGCTGGAAGTCGAGGAGGCGGTGCTGGCAGGCGGCGAGGCGCGCGAGGCAGTCGCGGTCGGTGTGCCGGACGAGCGGCTGGGGCAGGCGATCGTCGTGATGCTGGCCGGGGATGCGGGTGCGGAGCCGGCGTTGCGGGCGCGATTGCGGACGGCTCTGCCGAGCTTCATGCGGCCGGGGATATACCTCTGGCGGGACGAATTACCGCGCAATGCCAATGGGAAGCTGGACAGGTCCGCCATTGCGTCGGAGGCAAAAGCTTGTTCTCCCGCGAAGGCGGGAGTCCAGTCTGGGCCCCCGCCTTCGCGGGGGAACACGGAAGGGAGCGCGTCATGAAACCGATGGGTGCCCTTCCTCCTGAGTTCTTGTATCAAGATGGCCCGCTGAAGATCGGCGGTCGGACGGCCGACAACTGGGCCGCGCACACTGGCGACACGCCGCTGTTCGTCTACGACATGGCGATCGTCGCTGCGCGCATCGCACGCTTCAGAGCAGCGATGCCGGCGATCGATCTCCATTACGCGATCAAGGCTAATCCACACGCCGACCTGCTGACCGCCATCGCGCCGCTGGTAGACGGGCTCGACGTCGCTTCCTCGGGCGAACTCGCGAAGGCTATGATTGTCAAACCGGCCGCGTCGATCAGTTTCGCCGGCCCCGGCAAGCGCAACGACGAACTCGCCGCCGCGATCACCGCCGGCGCCACGCTCAACGTCGAATCGGAAGGCGAGGCCACGCGGGCGTTCGCGATCGGCGACCGCCTCGGCCACACACCGCGCATGGCGGTCCGCGTAAACCCCGACATCGAGCTCCGCGGCTCGGGCATGCGAATGGGCGGTCGCGCGTCGCCCTTCGGGGTCGACGCGGTGCGGGCGGCCGCGCTCGTGAAAGCGATCGTCGCAGCGGGCGCGGACTGGCGCGGGTTCCACATCTACGCCGGCAGCCAGGCGCTCGATGCCGGTGCGATTGTCGAGACGCAGGCCGCGACGATCGCACTCGCGGCGCGATTGGCAGAGGAGGCGAGCGTCGCCCCCCCGCTCGTCAACCTCGGCGGCGGCTTCGGCGTGCCGTACTTCGCCGGCGACGCGGCGCTCGACGTCGAACGGGTCGGCGAGGCGCTGGCCGAAGCACTCGCATCCCGCCCCGCGATCCTCGCCGAAACCCGATTCGCGATCGAGCTCGGCCGCTGGCTCGTGGCCGAAGCAGGCGTCTACCTCACCCGCGTCATCGACATAAAGCAAAGCCAGGGCGAGACCTTCGTCGTCGTCGACGGCGGCCTCAACCACCAACTCGCCGCCAGCGGCAATTTCGGCACCGTCGTCCGCCGCAACTACCCGATCGCGATCGCCGCACGGATGGGCCACGCGCCGACCGGAACCGTCTCCGTCGTCGGTCCGCTCTGCACCCCGCTCGACCGGCTCGGCGACAAGGTCGCGCTACCCCCCGTCCATGTCGGTGACCTCATCGCGATCTTCATGGCCGGCGCCTACGGGGCGAGCGCCAGCCCGACTGCGTTTCTCGGGCATCCACCGGCGTCCGAGATCGTTACTGCTATATAAGGTGCAGTTGCAGTGCCTTGGCGGGGCATGGTTACGGGGCGCTCCTAACGCTATCTTCACCTGTTACTTGCATAGCGAAGGCTGAGTTAGCCGCCCGTCGGGCAACCGATGGACGGTGCGGCGCCAGGAGAAAGTTACCCATGCGTTCCGGATCTGTATCGAAATCCCTGCTGACCCTAGGCCTCGCCGCGACCACGCTCGGCGCCTGCACCACCGGCAGCACGCCGCCCGCACTGCCGCCCGCCTCGTTCGTCGCGAAGCAGGAATTGCCAGGCGAGGAATATGTGATCGGCCCGCTCGATCAGCTCAATATCTTCGTCTGGCGCAATCCCGAGCTGTCGTCGAAGGTTCAGGTGCGTCCCGACGGCCGGATCACGACGCCGCTGATCAACGACCTGCCCGCGGTCGGCAAGACTCCCGCGATGCTCAGCGACGACATCAAGAAGGCGCTCGGGGCCTATATCAAGGATCCGATCGTCTCGGTGATCGTCGAGAATTTCAGCGGCACCTACAGCCAGCAGGTCCGCATCGTCGGTGCGACCGAGAAGCCCGCGTCGATCCCGTACCGCGCCAACATGACTCTGCTCGATGCGATGATCGCGGTCGGCGGCCTCAGCCAGTATGCGGCGGGCAACAAGGCGCGGCTGGTGCGCTACGATCGAGCGACCGGCAAGCAGACCGAGTTCGGGTTGCAGATCAACAACCTGCTCAAGAAGGGCGATTCGTCGGCCAACGTCCGCCTCGCGCCGGGCGACGTGATCATCATCCCCGAATCGATGTTCTGAGGCGATCGGGATGAACGGGATCTACGACGAGGTACGGATCGCGCTCCATGCGATCTGGACGCGGCGTTGGCTGGCGCTGGCGGTGGCGTGGGGCGTGTGCGTGCTCGGCTGGCTGGTCGTGTCGCAGATCCCGAGCCGCTACGATTCGACCGCGCGCGTGTTCGTGCAGATGCAGACGATCCTGCCCTCGGGCATGGACGGCGTGCCGCAGGTCGCGCCGATGACGGTCGACACGATCCGCACGACGCTGATCTCCGCGGTGAACCTCGAAAAGGTTGTGCGCGGCACCGATCTCGCAAACACCGTGTCGAGCGACCGCGACGTCGCCGACCGCGTCGCGGCGCTGGCCCCGAACATCAAGATCGTGTCGCAACAGGATAATCTGTTCCAGATCACGACGAGCGCTGCGACCCCGAAGCTCGCACGCCAGATCACGCAGAAGCTGATCGACCTGTTCGTCGAGCAGAACCTCGCCGGCGATCGCTCGAAGACGACGCAGAGCCTGACCTTCCTCGATCAGCAGCTCGCCTCGCGCCAGAAGCAGCTCGCCGACGCCGAGGCCAAGCGCGCCGACTTCCAGAACCGCTATCTCGGCGCTCTCCCCGGCACGGGTTCGGTCAGCGACCGGATCAGCGCCGCGCGGTCGCAGATGTCGCAGGTCGATGGCGATCTCGCCGCCGCGCAGTCGAGCCTTGCCGCGGTCCAGGGCCAGATGGCCGGGACGCCGGCAACGGTCGCGGGGACGGGTGGCGTCGCTGGCGCTGCCGGGCCGGCGCGCGCACGGCTCCAGGCGATCCAGGGTCAGCTCGCCGATGCCCGCGCGCGCGGCTATACCGAGAACCATCCCGACGTGATCGCGCTGAAGAGCCAGCTCGCATCGGCCACTGCGGCCGCGCGCAGCGAGCCGCTGGCGGGCGGCAGTGCAGGGGGCAGCGCGCAGAACCCGCTCTACGCGTCGCTCCAGTCGATGGTCGCGGATCGCACCGCCACGGTCGCTTCGCTGCGGATGCGGCGCAGCCAGTTGCAGGGCGATCTCGACCTGCTCAATTCGAAGCTGTCGGGCGATCCCGAAGTCGCCGCCGAACAGGGCTCGATCGATCGCGACTATCAGGTGCTGAAGGACCAGTACGACGCGCTGCTCAAACAGCGCGAGCAGACCGCGATCGTGGGTCAAGCGCAGTCGCAGAGCGATCACGTGAAGTTCAGCGTGATCGATCCGCCGACCATGCCGAGCAAGCCGAGCGCGCCGAACAGATTGCTGCTACTCACGGGGGTTCTGATCGCGGGACTCGCGGCGGGAATCGGCGCGGCCTTCGCGATGGGGCAGCTGCGATCCACGTTCGCGACGACCGCGCGACTCGAAAAGGCGGCAGGGATGCCGGTGATCGGGTCGATCGGCGAAGTGGTGACGCGTGTGCAATCCGGCCAGCGTCGGCACAAGTTGAAGATGTTCCTGGGCGGTACGGCCGCACTGGGCGTCGCCTATGTCCTGTTGCTGGGGGTAGAGATCCTCCAGCGCGGGCTGGCGGCATAGGGGGATGACCGTGACGAAGCCTGATCGCGAACCCTCGCTGCTCGAACGAGCGGCCAAGGTGTATGATTTCAACGCGCACGTCCGTTTGCGCGGTACTGGCGCGCCGACTCCGCCGCAGGTCGACACGCGCCCGGTTGCGCCCCCGGTCGCGCGCGTGGTCCCCCCCGTCGTCGAGGTGCCGGAGACCGAGTCGCCGAAGCTTGAAACGCCGGTCGAAGAAACGCCTGTTGCGACGTCTGCTCCCGTATCCGAAGCCGAGCCGTCGCACGAATTCGTCGACCCCACCTTCCTAGCGATCCCGGAAGAACTCCGCGCACCGGTCGGTGACGAGCTTCCCGACGAATTCTACATGCCCGACGAAGCATCCGACACCGTGCGGATCGATCGCGGCATGCTGGCTGCGAACGGCATGATCGTCCCCGGTGCGCCCGTCGGCCCGCTTGCCGAGGAGTTCCGGCTGATCAAGCGGCAGTTGCTGATCACCGGCACGCGGATCGCGGAGAGCGGGAGCGCCGACAAGGCGCGCATGATCCTGGTCTGCTCGGCGCGCCCCGGCGACGGCAAGACGTTCTGCGCGATCAACCTCGCGCTCTCGATCGCCGCCGAGCGTGATACCGAAGTGCTGCTGGTCGATGCCGACGTCGCAAAGCCCGATGTCGTCGCGCAGCTTGGTCTCACCGATGGCCCCGGACTGCTCGATGCGCTGGGCGATACCCGGATCGACGTCGAGGATCTCGTCATCCAGACCGACGTGCCGCATCTCTCGATCCTGCCTGCCGGGTCGAAGACCAGCATGGATACCGAACTGCTCGCCAGCGCGCGGACCAAGTCGGTGATCGCGCGCCTGCTCGAGGCCAATCCGCGCCGCGTCGTGATCTTCGATTCGCCGCCTGCGCTGGCGGCGTCGCCGGCATCGGTGCTGGCGATGCGGGTAGGGCAGGTGATGCTCGTCGTCCGCGCAGACCACACCCCCGAGAACGAACTGCGGGCCGCGGTGAACCTGCTCGACGGGTGCGAGCATATCCAGCTCGTGCTGAATGCCGTGTCGTTCGTCCAGGGCGGTGCGCGGTTCGGCAGCTATTACGGGCACGCGTCGTGATGCGGACACTGCACACCAGGCGTATGGCCCGGAAGCTGGCGTTGATCGCCGGTGGTTGCGTGCTCGCCGCACTGCCCGCGACGCCGGTCGTCGCGCAGGCCGATCTGCCGACGCAACCCGCGCAATCGTCGCGCCGCGTCACGATCAATCCGTATGTCGAGGCAAACCAGACGCTGTCCGCCGATCTCAACGGCGGCGACGTGTTGACCTATACCAGTCTCGCCGCTGGCGTCGACGCGGCGGTCCAGACCCAGCGTATCTCGGGCCAAGTCAGCTATCGGTACGAGCATCGATTCGGCTGGGGCGATCATCTCGGCGACGATGATATCCATTCGGGCCTCGCGCGCGTCGATGCGCGCGTCACGCCGAACCTCACGCTGGAGGCTGCCGGTATCGCCACCCGGTCGCGCTCCGATATTCGCGGCGCGGCGCCGGGCATCCTCGTGGGCAATGTCAGCAACGTCAGCCAGATCTATTCGGTCTATGCCGGCCCCAGCTTTACCAGCAACGCTGGCCCGGTGACGCTGAACGCGAACTACAGGCTCGGCTATACCAAGGTCGATACGCCGACGTTCGGCGATGCGGGCCTGGGTGGGCAGCGGCTCGATTATTACGACGATTCGATCGGCAACACCGTGACCGCCAGCGCCTCGGTGCGCCCCGGTGCGATTGCTCCGTTCGGGCTCACGGTCAGCGGTGCTTACGACCGCGAGACCGCCAGCCAGTTGAAGCAGCGTTACGAGGGCTATTACGGCCGCGGCGACATACTCCAGCCAATCTCGCCCTATGTCGCGCTCACCGCCGGCGTCGGTTACGAGAAGATCGAGACGAGCCAGAAGGATCCGGTCGTCGACGCGACCGGCACGCCCGTGCTCGATCGCGACGGTCGCTTCGTCACCAACGAGGCATCGCCGCGCCGCGTCGCCTATCGCACCGACGGCATCTATTACGACGCCGGCGTCGTCTGGCGGCCCAATCGCCGGACCTCGGTGGAGGGGCATGTCGGGCGCCGCTACGGATCGCTCAGCTACACCGGCACCGCGACCTATCAGGCATCGGACTCCGTCGGCCTCGCGGTCAACGTGTATGACGGCGTGCAGACTTTCGGCCGTCAGCTCCGGACCGGTATCGGCAATTTGCCGACCAGCTTCCTGAGCGGCAACCAGCAGGGTTTCGGGCAGCAATTCAATGGCTGCGTGTTCGGCTCCACCGGTGCGCAACCGGGCGGCTGCCTCAACGACGTTTTCCAGTCGATCTCGACCGCCAGCTACCGCGCACGCGGGATCGACGGCGTGATCTCTGCGACGCGCGGGCGCTCCACCTGGGGCGCGGGCATCGGCTACGCCAATCGCAAGCTCTATGCGCCGCGGCTCGCGCCCGGCTTGGTCGTCGCGGGTCTCGATGATGAAAGCTATTACGGCCAGCTATTCTACACGCGCAGGCTGACCCCGGTTTCCGGCGTCAACGCCGACCTGTTCGTCAATTATTACGACAGCGGCGTCGACGACATCACCGGCGATACCGGCGTGTGGTCTTACGGCGGGACGGGGACATATTTTCATAATTTCGGGCGTCTCGGCACCACCGCGTCGCTCGGGCTTTACAGCTTCAAGGTCGGCGACCTCGACAGCGACTGGTCGGCGCAGGCGCTGATCGGTGCGCGGTACCAGTTCTGAAGGCGAGCAGCTTATGTACGATGAACATTATGGACTGACGGGTCGGCCTTTCCAGCTCACCCCCGATCCCAAATTCTGGTTCGAGACCGCCACCCACCGCAAGGCGATGGCGTATCTCGGCTATGGTTTGGCGCAGGGCGAGGGCTTCATCGTCATCACCGGCGATATCGGCGCGGGCAAGACGACGCTCGTCGGTCACCTGATGGACACGATCGACCTTCAGCGACTGAACGCCATCAAGCTCGTCTCGACCGCGATCGAGGCGGACGACCTGCTGCGGATCGTCGCCACCGACCTGCACGTCGATCCCGCCGGGCTGAGCAAGGCCGAACTGCTCACCGCGATCGAGCGCGGGCTGCACGCGGTCGCGCGCACCGGCAAGCGGACGCTGCTGATCGTCGACGAGGCGCAGGCCTTGCCCGTCGATGCGCTCGAAGAACTGCGGATGCTGTCGAACTTCCAGGCCGGCGGCCATGCGCTGTTGCAGATCGTCCTGCTCGGCCAGCCCGAGTTCCGCGATCGGCTCCACGGCTCGGAGCGTCTCGAACAGCTCCGCCAGCGCGTAATCGCGATCCACCATCTCGATCCGATGGAGGAGCATGAGGTTTCCGACTATCTCGCGCACCGCCTGACGGTGGTCGGCTGGACGGGTAACCCCGATTTTACCGAGGACGCGTTCGCGGCGTTCTTCACCGGGTCGGCGGGGGTGCCGCGTCGTTTGAACCAGCTTGCCGGGCGCGTGATGCTCCATGCGGCGATCGACGACCTCACGGTGATCGACGGCGATACGGTGCGGGCGGTGCAACGTGACCTTGAAGGCGACCTGCCGATGATTGCGCAGGATCGGGGAAAAGGTGCGCATAACGCGCACGAACCGCGCGAACCCGTGTCCACGCCGCGTGCTGACACGCCGAGCACCGATCCTGCGGTCGAGGAGCGGCTCGCTGAACTCGAGGCGCGGGTGGACATGCAGGACAAGGCGCTACGTCGCGTGCTGACGCTGCTGGTCGACTGGGTCGAGGGCGACGATACCAAGCCGGAATACGCGCCGATTCGTGGCGTGGCCGCCTGGCATGATGCTGCCTGACATGCCTGTTCTCAACGGCATGTCGGTCGATGTTGAGGACTGGTTCCAGGTCGGCGCGTTCGAAAAGGTGATCGACAAGGCCGACTGGGACTCGCTGCAGCCGCGCGTCGAGGCCAACACCGACGCGGTCCTGGCCCTATTTGCCGAGCGCGACACGAAGGCAACGTTCTTCACTTTAGGCTGGGTAGCCCACCGCTACCCCGCCCTGATCCGCCGCATCGTCAACGCCGGACATGAGGTTGCCAGTCACGGCTGGGACCACCAACGCGTCTTCACGATGACGCCGGACGTGTTTCGCGCCGACCTCACACGTGCTCGGACGGCGATCGAGGATGCGGCGGGGTCGAAGGTCACCGGCTATCGCGCACCGAGCTTCTCGATCGACCAGCGCACGCCTTGGGCGCACGTCGAACTTGCCGAGGCGGGCTATGCCTATTCCTCCAGCGTCGCGCCGGTGAAGCACGACCATTACGGCTGGCTCGATGCGCCGCGCTACGGGTTCAAGCCACTCGCCGACAGCGCGTTGATCGAGGTTCCGGTGACGGTGGCCAAGTTCGGCGAGCGCAAGCTGGCGACCGGGGGCGGATTCTTTCGGCTGCTCCCGGCGGCGATCACCGATCTCGCGGTGCGCCAGGTCAATCGCGAGGACCGTCCGGCGATGTTCTACTTCCACCCGTGGGAGATCGATCCGTCGCAGCCGCGAGTCGATGCGGCACCGATGCGGTCGAAGATCCGCCATTACTCGCGACTCGGCGCGATGGCCGGCAAGCTCCGGGGTTTGCTCGGGCGCCACGAATGGGGCCGTGTCGATACGGTCGTCGCACGCGAAGCGGCGCGGCTGGCGTGACCGCGCCGATGCCCGTCGGCGTGCGTGAAGTCGACCTTCGAGATCCGGCCGAGTTTGCGCGGATCACGGCGTTCGTCGAGGCCAGCGACGGCGCCACGCCGTTCCACCTCCCGGCCTGGAGCCTCGCGGTGCAGGATGGTTGCGGGCAGCGCGCGCACTATCTGGTGTCGGAGAGCGGAGGCGCAATCGACGGTGTGTTGCCGTTGACCGAGATGCGATCGCCGCTGTTCGGGCGTGCGCTGGTATCGACCGGGTTCGGTGTCGATGGCGGCGTCTTGGGTGACGCGGTCGAACCGCTGTCGGCGGGCGCTTGGAACCTTGCGCTGCGGATCGGCTGCCCTTCGGTAGAGCTACGCGGAGGCCCTGCGCCGAGCGGATGGGATAGCGATGATACGAGCTATCTCGGCTTCGTTCGCGAGCTAGCCGCGGATGACGATGCAGAACTGCTCGCGATCCCCCGGAAGCAGCGTGCTGAAGTCCGCCGCGCGCTCGGCTTCGATCTTGAGATCGTCATCGGTAACGATCGGAAACTGCTAGCCGAGCACTACCGGGTTTATGCGGAGTCGGTTCGCAATCTCGGCACGCCGGTCTTTCCCGCCAAGCTTTTTCGTAGCGTTGCGAGCGTGATGGACGCCGATGTTCTTACCGTTCGACACAAAGGCCGCGCGGTCGCGAGCGTCCTGAGCCTGTATTTCAACGGCACCGTCTATCCCTATTGGGGCGGCGGGACCGATGCCGCGCGAGGACTGCGCGCCAACGACCGGATGTATTTCGCGTTGATGGCGCACGCCCGCGCGCGCGGGTGCACGCGGTTCGATTTCGGCCGGTCGAAGACCGGCACCGGGGCGGCGGCGTTCAAGAAGAACTGGGGTTTCGCGCCCGAACCGCGGCTCTACGCCAAGCGCAGCAACGGGCCGGCGCGCGAGGTGAACCCGCTGAACCCCAAATACGCGCTGATGGTGCGGACGTGGAAGAAGCTGCCGCTCTGGGCGGCGAATGCAGCAGGACCGTGGATTTCCCGAGGCCTGGGGTGAGCCTGCTCTTCCTCGCGCACCGCGTCCCGTTTCCGCCCGACCGCGGCGACAAGATCCGCAGTTTCCATATCCTCCAGTATCTGGCGACGCGAACGCCGGTGCATCTGGTGGCGTTCGCCGACGACGAAGCCGACTTAGATCCGCCTGCCGTATTCACCGATATGCTGGCGAGTTGCGCGATCTTGCCACGCCAGAAGTCTCAGAAACGTGCTGCGATTGAAGCGCTAGCGAGAGGTAAGCCCGTTTCGTTGACCGCATTTGCGAGCGCGGCGATGCAGGATGCCGTCGATCGTGTCTTGCCCGACGTAAGCGCAGTTTACTGCTTCTCCGGCCAGATGGCACAGTATCTGCCGGTTGGCGGTTCGCCGGTCGTGATGGATTTCGTCGATGTCGATTCCGTGAAGTTCGCTGGTTTTGCTGACGACGCGCGGGGCCCGATGCGTTGGATGATGCGCCGCGAGGCTCGGCTGCTTGGGGCGTTCGAGCGTAAGGTGGCGGGCAGGGTATCGGCTAGCCTGTTCGTCAGCGACGCTGAAGCCGCGTTGTTCCGGGAGAGTGGGGCAACCGGGCGGATCATCGCGGTCGAGAACGGCATCGATTCGGCGAAGTTCGATCCGGCGGCCAACTTCGCCTGCCAATCTTCTCCCCTCCCTGAAAGGGAGGGGCCGGGGGTGGGTCGGCTTCCCCAGGCGCAACCGGGCGTAACCCAAGCAGGCCGACCCACCCCCAACCTCTCCCTTCCAGGGAGGGGGGCAGAAGCGTTGATCGTCTTCACCGGCCAGATGGACTATCGCCCCAACATCGACGCGGTGACGTGGTTCGCACGCGACATCCTCCCGCTCGTCCGCGAGCGCCACCCCGCTCACTTCGCGATAGTCGGTCGCGCGCCGACCGCCGCCGTTCAGGCGCTCGCAAGCAACCAGGTCACCGTCACTGGCGCAGTCGACGACGTCCGAGGCTGGGTCGCCGCCGCAGACGTCTGCGTCGCCCCGCTGAAACTCGCGCGCGGGATCCAGAACAAGGTGCTCGAGGCGATGGCGATGGCCCGCCCCGTCGTTGCCTCCGCCGACGCGGCCGAGGGCATCGATCATGCCGGCACGATCCGCGTCGCCACGACCGCACAGGAGTTCTCGGACCGCATCTGCAACCTGCTCGAAGCCCCCGACACGGCAGCTACGCTGGGCCAGTCCGCCCGCGCGCAGGTCATCCGCCGCTATGGCTGGAACGCCCGCCTCGCGCCGCTGGACGCGCTGCTCGGCCTTAAGGCATGACCGTTTGGCGTCGCCACGGTATCGCGCTCGCATTCGTCGCGGCGCTGATACTCCTGACATTCCGAAGCGACGTCGCCGATCTCGCGCATATCTGGTGGACGAGCACCACCTTCGGCCACTGCCTCTTCATCGGCCCCGTGATCGCGTGGTTGGTCTGGCAACGCCGCGGCGAACTGGCGCAACTGACCCCGACCGGCTGGTGGCCTGGCCTCGCACTCGTCGCGATCGGCGGGTTCGGCTGGCTGATGGGCGATGCAGCCTCGGTCGGGTTCGCGCGCCAGCTGGGGCTCATCATGATGCTGCAAGGCGCGGTCGTGACGATCCTCGGCCCCAACGTCGCGCGCGGGCTGCTCTTCCCGCTCGCCTACGCGTTTTTCTTCGTACCGTTCGGCGGAGGTCTCGAACCGCCGCTGCAGACCGTCACGGTCGCGATCGTCATGCCGCTGCTCCATTTGGTCGGCGTGCCAGCAGTGGTCGACGGAGTGCTGATCCACGCCGGCCGCTATTATTTCGAGGTCGCGGAGGCGTGTTCGGGCGCGAAGTTCGTCATTGCAATGGTCGCGTTCGGGGTGCTCGTCGCCAACCTCTGCTTCGTGTCGTGGAGGCGGCGCGCGGTGTTCCTCGTCGTGTCCGTCGTCGTGCCGGTCATCGCCAATGGCTTCCGCGCGTTCGGGACAATCTGGGCGGCGGACCTCACTTCGGTCGAGGCGGCCACCGGGATCGATCATATCGTCTATGGCTGGGTGTTCTTCGCGCTGGTCATGGCGGGCGTGATGTCGATCGGCTGGCGCTGGTTCGACCGCGTACCCGATGATCCCGCGTTCGTTCCGACGAAGCTGCAGGCGACCCCACGCAACCGGACCGATCTCGCCGTTGCGGCAGCGTTGGTCTTAGCCACGTTCGCAGTGTTCCCAGCCTGGAGCGCGGCAATCGCCAGGCGCGCACAGCCACTTCCCGCGCATATCGACCTGCCCGAGATCGCCGGCTGGCACCTCGTCCCCGTCAGTACGCGCGCGCCGTGGACGCCCTATTACCCCGGCGCGGACCATTATCTGTTCGGCCGCTACGCCGATGCAGCTGGCGCGCAGGTCGACATGAGCATCGCGGTGTTCGGCAGCCAGCACGAGGGCAAGGAACTGATCGCCTACGGTACCGGCGTCCTGCGGGAGGAAGATCGCTGGGTCCGCGTCGCCGATTTGGCCGATATAGCAGGGGGAAGCGTCATGCGCATCACGGCGCCGGGACCCGTAGAGCGGATCGTCGCGACGTGGTACCGGGTCGGCGACACGACCACGCAGGACGACACGCTGGTGAAGATCGAGACGATGAAAGCGCGGTTGCTCGGGGGGCCGCAACGCGCGGTGGCGATCCACCTGTCGGTCGAGGGCGCCGATGCGCGTCCGATCGCGCGCTTCCTGGCCGCGCTCGGGCCGATCGCGCCGGTCGCCGATCACGCCGCGGGGATGCGCTAGATGTGCGGCATCGCCGGGGTCTTCCACCCCGGCACGCCCAAGCCGGTCGACCCGAACCGCGTGCACGCGATGATCGCCGCGCTGTCGCATCGCGGCCCCGACGGCGACGGCATCTGGACTGCGCCCGGCGTTGGTCTGGGGCATCGCCGCCTGTCGATCATCGACCTCGAAGGCTCGCCGCAGCCGATGTCGGACGGCACGCTCACGATCACCTACAACGGCGAGGTCTATAACTTCGCCGAACTGCGCGACGAACTGACCGCCAAGGGTGCGATCTTCCGGACGTCCGGCGACACCGAAGTCCTGCTGCACGCGTGGCGCGCCTGGGGACCGTCGATGCTCGACCGGCTGAACGGCATGTTCGCGTTCGCGATCCACGACACCGCCGCGCACACGCTGTTCCTCGCGCGCGACCGGATGGGCGTGAAACCGCTCCATTATGTTGAACTGGCCGACGGGTCGCTGGCGTTCGCGTCCGAACTGAAGGGCCTGCTCGCACATCCGCAACTCCGGCGGGTGCCCGATCTCGGCGCGGTCGAGGATTACCTGGCATTCGGGTACGTCCCCGACGATTCCTGCATGCTCGCGGGCGTGAAGAAGCTTGCGGCCGGGCATTTCCTGCTGGTCGAGCGCGGTAAGTCTGTACCGCAGCCGCGCAGATGGTGGGACGTCGACTTCTCGAACCGCGCGACTGGTTCCGCCAAAGCGCTGGGCGAGGAACTGGTCGATCGGATGCGCGCGGGCGTCCGCTCGCGAATGGTCGCGGATGTGCCGCTGGGTGCGTTCCTGTCGGGCGGCGTGGACAGCTCGGCCGTGGTCGCGCTGATGGCGGAGGCCAGCCCGAAGGCGGTCCGCACCTGCACGATCGGGTTCGACGAGGCTGGGCATGACGAGCGCAGCTATGCCGACACCGTCGCGCGGCGTTTTGCGACCGATCACCGCGAGCGCGTCGTCCAGTCTGGTGATTTCGGGCTGATCGATACGCTGGTTGCCAGCTTCGACGAGCCCTTTGCCGATGCCTCCGCGCTCGCCACCTACCAGGTCTGCGCGCTTGCCCGTGAAAGCGTCACCGTCGCGCTGTCCGGGGACGGTGCAGACGAAGCACTCGCCGGATACCGCCGCTACAAGTTCCAGTCGGTCGAGGAGCGAGTCCGCGGCTTGCTGCCGTCGCATCTTCGGGCCGATGTGTTCGGGACGCTCGGCCGCTGGTATCCGAAGGCCGACTGGGCACCGCGGCCATTACGGGCGAAGTCGACGTTGCTCGCGCTCGCGCAGGGTGGCGGCGAGGCCTATGCCCGCTCGGTCGGCGTCACCACGCCCGAACTTCGCGCGCAGCTGTTTAACGCCGTCGCTCGGGCGAAGCTCGGCGGGTACCGGGCCGAAGACCGCTATGTCGCGACGATGGCGAACGCGCCGGCGCGCGATGCGATCGACCGCGCGCAATATGCCGACATCAAGCATTGGCTGCCCGGCGATATCCTGACCAAGGTCGACCGGACCAGCATGGCGGTCGGTCTTGAAGCGCGCGAACCGTTGCTCGATCACCGCCTGGTCGAGTTCTGCGCGACGCTGCCGGCGAACATGCGGTTGCGGCACGGCGAGGGCAAATGGCTGATGAAGAAGGCGATGGAGCCGTACCTGCCGCGCGAGATTCTGTATCGGCAGAAGATGGGCTTCGTGACGCCGATCAGCGCGTGGTTCCGTGGTGCGCTGGCGGGGGAAGCGTCGGCGCTCGCCAAGTCGCGCACGCTCGGCGAGACGGGGTGGTTCGACATGGCGACGCTCGCGCGGATCGCGGACGAGCACCGGATGGGGCGTGCCGAGCATGGGCGGACGCTCTGGCAGTTCGTGATGCTCGAGCGGTCTATGAAGCGGATGTTCGGGTAGGGGCGACTGCGAATCCTCCCCCGCCAGGGGGAGGTGGCTGGCACTTGCCAGACGGAGGGGGAGGTACGCGAAACGCTCGTTCCTTGTCCGCCCCCTCCGTCACCTTCGGTGCCACCTCCCCCTGGCGGGGGAGGATTGAGGGTTTAGAAAAGCCCTTCGATCAGGCCTTCGTCGTTGAGGCGGATCGCTTCCGCTGCCGGCACGCGCGGGAGGCCCGGCATGGTCATGATCTCGCCGCAGATCGCGACCACGAACCCGGCACCCGCTGCGAGCCGGACTTCGCGCACTGGCACGATGTGCCCGGTCGGCGCGCCGAGCAGGGCAGGGTCGGTCGAGAAGCTGTACTGCGTCTTGGCGAGGCAGACAGGCAGATGGCCGTAGCCCGCATCCTCCCAGCGCTTCAACTGCGCCAGCACGCTCGGCTCGGCGACCGCGTGTTCGGCGCGGTAGATACGGCGCGCGACGGTGTCGATCTTGTCGAACAGCGACAGTTCGTCGCCATAGATCGGCGCGAACCCGCCCCCGTGCGTGTCGCACAGTTCGGCGACCGCGTCGGCCAGTTCGACCGCGCCAGCGCCACCCTCGGCCCAATGCCGGCAGAGGATCGCGCGCGAGCCGTGTTGCGCGCCGGCCTCGACGATCGCAGCGATCTCCGCGTCGCTGTCGGTGTAGAAATGATTGATCGCGACGACTGCGGGCACGCCGAACTGGCGGATGTTCTCGATATGACGGACGAGATTGACCGCCCCGCGCCGGACGGCGTCGACGTCTTCGCGTCCCAAGTCGGCCTTGGCGACGCCACCGTTCATCTTCAGCGCACGCGCGGTCGCGACGATCACCACCGCATCGGGGGCCAGCCCCGCCTGGCGGCACTTGATGTCGAAGAACTTTTCCGCGCCGAGATCCGCGCCGAAGCCCGCCTCGGTCACCACGTAGTCGCCGAGCGACAGCGCTGCCCGCGTCGCGATCACCGAGTTGCAACCATGCGCGATGTTGGCGAACGGCCCGCCGTGGAGGAACGCTGGCGTCCCCTCCAGCGACTGGACGAGGTTCGGCTTGATCGCCTCCGCCAGCAGCACCGCCATCGCTCCATCCGCCTTGAGGTCGCGCGCGGTGATCGGCGTGCGGTCGCGCGTATAGGCGACGACGATATCGCCCAGCCGCCGCTCCATGTCCGCGAGCCCGTCGGCGAGGCACAGGATCGCCATCACCTCCGACGCGACCGTGATGTCGAAGCCCGATTCGCGCGGATAGCCGTTGGCGACGCCACCGATCGACTGGACGATGTCGCGCAGCGCCCGGTCGTTCATGTCGAGCACGCGACGCCAGACCACGCGGCGGACGTCGATCTGGAGCGCGTTGCCCCAGTGGATGTGGTTGTCGATCATCGCCGCGAGCAAATTATGCGCCGCCGTGATCGCGTGGAAATCGCCGGTGAAGTGGAGGTTGATATCCTCCATCGGCGCGACCTGCGCACGACCACCACCGGTTGCGCCGCCCTTGGTCCCGAAACAGGGCCCGAGCGAGGGTTCGCGAAGAGCGAGGACGGCCTTGCGGCCGGTATGGCGGAGCGCGTCGGCGAGCCCGATCGAGGTCGTGGTCTTGCCTTCGCCTGCCGGGGTCGGGTTGATCGCGGTAACGAGAATGAGCTTGCCGTTGGGCGAAGACTTGCGCGCGTTCAGCCATTCGAGCGAGATCTTCGCCTTGTACCGGCCGTAAGGCTCGATCGCGTCGTCTGGAATGTGCAGGCTATCGGCGACGGCGGCGATAGGGCGCAGGGCGACGCTGCGAGCGATGGCGATATCGGTTTCCATGGCGCTGACCTAGCGGGGCCGGGAACAGCTTTCCAGACGATTAGGCGTCGCCAACGCAGAACGGCGCCCGCTTTGTAAAGCGAGCGCCGTCTGTAAGCGGCTGTCGATAGGACGCCGTATGATTACATCGTCTGCAGTTCGGTGATGTGCGTCTGGACGACCGGTACGATCGAAGCTGCAACCGTCTTGAGACCCGCCACGGTACCCTTGTCCGCATAGCCCTGCTGCAACGTCAGGGCCTTGGCATGGGCAGCCTTCTGCTGCGTCACGTACAGCCGATCGCGCGCCGTGCCCTTCGCGGCGCGAAGTGCCGCGACGTTCTTGGCACCCATCGGATCGAGCTTGGGCGGTGCGACCTTCACATGCGCCGCCATCGCCGCGGCCTTCACGTCCGCGGTGCTCTTGGTGTGATCGGTGATCATCATCTGCGCGAAGCTCTTGAGCTTCGGATTGGTGGTCGTCTCGAGCAGGATCTGGCTCGACGTCTTCTCGTACAGGTCGCCGGCACCGGCCTTCATCACATAGGTGGATGCGGGCATCGGTGCCTGTGCAGAGACGGCGGCAATCGGCAGCGCGATCAGCGCGGCGGCAGTCAGAAATCGTGTCATGGTCTTTTCTCTCCTGTTGAAACTGTCGTTCAATCGTTCGCGGTGCCGGGCTCGGCCATCTTGCGGTGCATCTCGGCGAGCACGGCGTTCGGCGTGACGTTTGCGATCGCCGACTGGACCTTGTTCTTCCAGCCCGACACGACCGCGGCCTTGCCGGACATCAGCGCGTCCCAGCCGTCCTTCGCCACGTCCGCGGGATCGCTTTTCTTGGGATCGGTCCCGACATCGGTGTCCATCATGTGCGCACGGTCGAAGAACTCGGTATCGACCGGGCCGGGCATCAGGTTGGTCAGCGTGACGCCATCCGCATCCTTGATCTCGTTCTGGATCGCCGCGACGAAGCTGTCGACGAAGCTCTTCGTGCCGTTATACACCGCCCGGAACGCACCGGGGATGTAGCCTGCGATCGATCCGGTCACGAGCACCTTGCCTGCGTTGCGCGCGACCATCGGCGGCAACACCTTTTGCAACAGATACGCCGTGCCGATGACGTTGGTGTCGACGACCTTGCGCCACTCGGCCAGATCCTGATCGAGGAACGCCTTGCCGAGCCCGCGCCCGGCATTCGCACAGACCAGATCGATCGTCCGGCCGTTCGTGGCCGCAAGCAACTGGTCGACGCCTTCGATCGTCGAGAGGTCGGCCTGGAGCGACTGAACATCGGTGCCGAACTGCTTGAAGTCCTGCGCGGCAGCGTCGATCAACGCCTCGTCGGCTACGACCAGTATGTCGTAGCCGTCCTTCGCCGCCAGGGTCGCCAGCTCGAAACCGATACCGGTCGACGCGCCGGTGATGATTGCGAATTTATCAGCCATTGTCAGATATCCTCAGTTGAAGCCGGGCTTGAGCACGACCTTCGTCACTTCGTTCTGGTTGTTCTTGAACATGTCGTAGCCCTTCGGGGCGTCCTCCAGATCCATGCGGTGCGAGATCAGGAAGGTGGTGTCGATCTTGCCCTCCATGATCGCGTTGAGCAGCGCAGGCATGTAATGCTGGACATGCGTCTGGCCGGTCTTGAGCGTCAGCCCCTTCTCCATGAAGGCGCCGAGCGGGAACTTGTCGACGAACCCGCCGTACACCGCCGGCATCGACACCCGCCCGCCCTTGCGACACGCGATGATCGCCTGGCGGATCGAATGCGTCCGATCGGTGCCAAGGAAGGTAGACGCCTTGATCTGGTCGACCACGTTGTCGACGAAGAAACCGTGTGCCTCCAAGCCGACGCTGTCGATCACGGCGTCGGGGCCGATGCCGCCGGTCATGACCATCAACGTCTCGTATACGGCCGACTGCTCGTAGTTGATCGTCTCAGCGCCGAACTTCTTTGCGAGGTTCAGGCGGTGGGGGAAGTGGTCGATCGCGATCACGCGTTCGGCGCCCATGAGGAAGGCCGACTGTACCGCGAACAGCCCGACTGGTCCGCAACCCCAGACCGCGACCGTGTCACCGGGTTCGATCTGCGCATTTTCCGCCGCCATCCAGCCGGTCGGCAGGATGTCAGAGAGAAACAGCACTTTCTCGTCGTCGACGCCGTCGGGAATGACGATCGGGCCGACGTCGCTGAACGGCACGCGGACATATTCCGCCTGTCCGCCGGCATAACCGCCGGTCATGTGACTATAGCCGAACAGCCCCGACATGGGCTGGCCATAGATTTCCTGCGCGATGTCCTGCTTGTCGGCGGGGAGGCCGTTGTCGCATGCCGAATACTGGTGCTTGCCGCAATGATAGCAGCTGCCGCAGGCGATCGTGAACGGAACGACGACCTTCTGGCCCTTCTTCAGCGTCGACTTCGCGCCGACCTCGACGACTTCGCCCATGAATTCGTGGCCGAGGATGTCGCCGGCCTGCATCGTCGGGATATAGCCGTCGTATAAATGCAGATCGGAGCCGCAGATCGCGGTCGCAGTGACCTTGATGATGCAGTCACGCTGGTTGACGATTTCAGGGTCGTCGACCGTATCGACGCGGACGTCGTGCTTACCGTGCCATGCCAGTGCGCGCATCAGCGTCGCTCCCCAATAAGAATCGCGCGCATCAGGCCATCTCCTCTTCATGCTGCTTGCGGTTCATCGCGGAGGTGGCGATCTCACCGGTTTCCATGAGTTGCTTGAAACGGCGCAAGTCCCGGCGGGCTTGGATCGCGGGTTCGCGCTGGAACATCTTGGCGATCAGCTTGCCGATCACGCCACCCGGCGGATCGTACAGGATGGTCGCAACGACCACCGTGCCGCGCGCGCCCGCATCCCGAAACTCGACGCGGCCGCTGTTAGGCACGTCCGCGCCATCCTCCGACGACCATGCGATGAAGCTGTCCTGCGCTTCGTCGGTAATCGCCGACGTCCATTCATAGGATTTGCCCGCCGGACCCTTGACCACCCAATGCGAGCGGCGCTGGTCGAGGACGTCGATACGCTCGACATTCTCCATGAAGGTCGGAAGGTTTGCGAAATCGCGGAAATAGGCGAACAGTTCGCCGACCGGGCGATTGATCGTAACCGCACGGGCAACGATGCTGCTGCCCTTGCCGTCCGCAAGGTCCTGCGTAGCGTCCGCTACGGCGTCGCTTCGCTTGGACGTGCTTAGTGGAGCATCATCTCTTGGATCGCTTTCAGTCATCACCGTCTCCTGGCTGCGAAGTCCTTCCAACAGTGTCCGAAGACCTATGTTCCGCCGCCTTGGTCTTGAATTTGCAAGACTTGATATCGATCAGGACATTCGACGCCGCGCGAAATCCGCCTTGTGTCACGAAGTTTACATCATCACATTCGAAAAGCGGCGATCGTTACACGCGCACGCCAATCTCAAGGTGATTTGGCCACTTGGCAATGTAAATATACCTACACGTCGATCATCGCAGCAGACGAGGATCGCCCGTGACCTACCAGACGCACATCGCCCAGTTGACCAATCTCATCGCCGACCAGAACGGCACGTGGGACGCGATCTCGCCCGAGTCCGTCGCGCGGATGCGGCTCCAGAACCGGTTCAATACCGGCCTCGACATCGCGCGCTACACTGCGGCGATCATGCGCAAGGACATGGCCGCTTACGACGCGGACCCGGCCAACTACACGCAGTCGCTCGGCTGCTGGCACGGGTTCATCGCGCAGCAGAAGATGATCAGCATCAAGAAGCATTTCGGCACCACCGACCGCCGGTACCTGTACCTTTCGGGCTGGATGGTCGCGGCGATGCGGAGCGAATTCGGTCCGCTACCCGACCAGTCGATGCACGAGAAGACCCGCGTCCCCGCGCTGATCGAGGAACTCTACACCTTTCTCCGGCAGGCAGATGCGCGCGAACTCGGCATGATGTTCCGCGACGTCGACGCGGCGCGTGCGTCCGGTAACGCGATCGAGGAACAGCGGCTGCTCAACGCGATCGAGAACCACCAGACGCACGTCGTGCCGATCATCGCCGACATCGATGCGGGCTTCGGCAATGCGGAGGCGACGTATCTGCTCGCGCGAAAGATGATCGAGGCGGGCGCCTGCGCGCTCCAGATCGAGAACCAGGTCAGCGACGAGAAGCAGTGCGGTCACCAGGACGGCAAGGTCACCGTGCCGCACGAGGACTTCCTCGCGAAGGTCCGCGCGTGCCGTTACGCGTTCCTAGAACTCGGCGTCGAGGACGGCATCATCGTTACGCGCACCGACTCGCTCGGCGCGGGCCTCACCAAGCAGATCGCGGTCAGCAAGGAAGCGGGCGACCTGGGCGACCAGTATAACTCGTACCTCGATTGCGAGGAGATCGATCCGGCGACCGCGCAGAACGGCGACGTCATTCTCAACCGCGACGGCAAGCTGCTCCGGCCTAAGCGCCTGCCGTCGAACCTGTTCCAGTTCCGCGCGGGGACTGGCGAGGATCGCTGCGTGATGGACTGCATCGCCTCGCTACAGAATGGCGCGGACCTGCTGTGGATCGAGACCGAGAAGCCGCATATCGAGCAGATCGCCGGCATGGTCGACCGCATCCGCGAAGTCGTCCCCAATGCGAAGCTCGTCTACAACAACTCGCCAAGCTTCAACTGGACGTTGAACTTCCGCCAGCAGGTGTTCGATTGCTGGTCGACGGCGGGCGAGGACGTCTCCGCCTATGACCGCGCCCGCCTGATGAGTGTCGATTACGATGGCACGACGCTCGCCGACGAAGCTGATGAACGCATCCGCACCTTCCAGGCGGACTCGGCCAAGCGCGCGGGCATCTTCCACCACCTGATCACGCTGCCGACGTACCACACGGCTGCGCTTTCGACCGACAATCTCGCGAAAGAGTATTTCGGGGATGCGGGGATGCTCGGCTATGTGAAGGGCGTCCAGCGCAAGGAAATCCGCGAGGGGATCGCCTGCGTGAAGCACCAGAACATGTCGGGCTCGGACCTTGGCGATGATCATAAGGAGTATTTTGCGGGTGAGGCGGCTCTGAAGGCTGGCGGCGCGCATAATACGATGAACCAGTTTGCGGCCTGACGCCCAAGCCGGAGCGAAAGCTCCGGCGCGGATCCGGCATCACGCCCGGCCGGCGGGGCCAAAAGCCCCGTCCGGCGACGCGGCTTTGCCGCGGCGCTAAGGCTTGTCTCGTTGATGCTAGCCTTGACCGACTGCTGCGCCTGCCAATCCTCCCCCGCAAGGGGGAAGTGTCGCCGAAGGTGACGGCGGGGGAGGACACGGAACAGAGGTCACCTTATCCTCCCCCTCCGTCAGGCTACGCCTGCCACCTCCCCCTTGCGGGGGAGGATCGCTAAACTGCCGACCGGCTTTACTCCGCCGAGTCCACCCGGTCCGCCGCAAGCGGTTCCGCCAGCGCCGTCTCACCCAGCGATGCCAGCACCGCCGCCGTCAGCGCATCGAGCCCGTACGGCTTCTCCAGCATGATCGCATCCGTATCGCCCTCGACCGACGCGGTGTCACCGCTCGCGAAGACGATCCCGACGCCCGGTCGCAGCGCGCGCGCGGTGCGGGCGAAGTCCGGCCCCGACACGCCAGGCAGATTGATGTCGGTAACCAGCGCGTCGATCGGCACGGTCTGGAGCGCGGTCATCGCGTCCTCGGCACTCGCCGCGTCGACCACCACGAAGCCGCTGCCTTGCAGCATCTCGGCGGTGTTCGCGCGGATCATCTCGTCGTCCTCGACCAGCAACACGGTGCGCCTTGCCGACGCGTCCAGCCGTCGATCCGCTTCGATCCGCGCATCGCGAGCGACCTTGGCGGCATGCGAGTCGCCGCGCTGCCGATTGGCCAGCACTTCGCGGAATTTCCGTGCCAGCGCCTCGCGCGAATACGGCTTAGACAACAGGTCGACGCCGGCATCGAGTTTGCCGCCGTGCACGATCGAATTCTCGGTATAGCCCGACGTGAACAGCACCACGAGATTGGGCAGCCGCTCCTTCGCCTTGCGCGCGAGTTCCGGACTTTTGAGCGTTCCGGGCATCACCACGTCGGTGAACAGGATGTCGATCGGCACGCCGCTCTCGACCACGTTGAGCGCGCTGGCCGCGTCGACCGACTTCAGGACGCTGTAGCCGAGATCGGTCAGCAGCTCGACCACGGTGGTGCGGACCTCGTCGTCATCCTCGACCACCAGCACCGTCTCCGTGCCGCCGCAGATCGGCCCCGCATCGGCGACGACCTCGACGTCCTCGCTCTCCATCGCGCGCGGGAGGTACAGCTTGATCGTCGTGCCTTCGCCGACCTCGGAATAGATCTTCACATGACCGCCGGACTGTTTGACGAAGCCGTAGACCATCGACAGGCCGAGGCCAGAGCCCTTGCCTTCGCTCTTGGTCGAGAAGAACGGTTCGAAGACCTTCTCGATGATTTCCGGGCTCATGCCGCTGCCGGTATCGGACACCGCGAGCAGGACGTACTGCCCGGCTTCGACCTCCTCGTGGCTGCGCGCATAGGCGTCGTCGAGATGGGCGTTGCCGAGTTCAATGGTGAGTTTGCCCTGGCCCTCCATCGCGTCGCGCGCGTTGATCGCGAGGTTGAGCAGCGCGTTCTCGATCTGCGCGGGGTCGATGAAGGTGTTCCACAGGCCACCGCCGACCACGGTCTCGATCTCGACGCCCTCGCCGATCGCGCGACGCAGCATGTCGTCCATCCCGCGTACGAACCGCGTGACGTTGACGACCTTAGGCTCGAGCGCCTGGCGACGTCCGAACGCGAGCAACTGTGAGGCGAGCTTCGAGCCGCGCGTGACGCCGGCCATCGCGTTGGCGACCCAGCGCTCCGCACGCTCGTTCCCGGCGAGGTTCTTGCCGAGCAGCTGGAGATTGCCCGAAACGACCTGAAGCAGATTGTTGAAGTCGTGCGCGACGCCGCCGGTGAGCTTGCCGACAGTCTCCATCTTCTGCGACTGGGCAAGCTTGGCTTCGGCCTCGCGGCGCTCGCCGATCTCGGCGATCACGCGCGCCTCCAACGTCTCGTTGAGCTGGCGGAGCTGATCCTCGGCGCGTTCGCGGTGGCGGACCTGGCGGGCGAGCGCTTCGGCCTGTTCGCGCAAGGCGGCCTCGGCGGCGCGCTGGTGCGTGATGTCGGTGTGGACGCCGACCCATTCGATGACTTCGCCCGCCGAATCGAGGATTGGCAGGCTGCGGACCGCGAAGGTGCGCCATGCCCCGCAATGGCGGCGGACGCGGTGTTCGAACACGAACATCGACTTGTTCAGGACGGCGGCGGTCCACGCCTTGATCGTCGATGCGACATCGTCGGGGTGGATCGCGTCGGCCCAGCCAAAATTCTGGTATTCGTCGATCGACTGGCCGGTGAGCGTCGCCCAGCCGGGTTGCTCGCCGATCATTCGGCCGTCCGGGCTGTTGGTCCAGAGCACGCCGTGGACCGCATCCATCGCGGTGCGGAAGCGGCCGTTGCTGATGCCGAGTGCGGCCTCGCGTTCGGCGCGATCCTCCACGTCGATGCCGAGCACGTAGATGCCGGCGATCGCGCCGTCCGCCTGGACATGCGGAACATAGCGGAATTCGGAGCGGCGCGGACGGCCGTCGCGGTGCGGAAAGACGGTTTGCGCGATGAAGCTCTCGCCGGCCAACGCGCGCTCGAACGAGGGGCGGCGATCCTGGTAGACCGCGTCGCCGAGCACGTCGCGGACGGGCTTGCCGATCATCGTCTCGGGCGAGATGCCGAGCCATTCGTCATATTGCGCGTTGGCGAGACGATAGACGTGGTCGCGATCGACGTACGAGATCAGCATCGGCACGGCGTCGGTGACACGGCGGAGTTCGGCTTCGCTGGCGGCGAGGCGGTGCTCGGCTTCGACGCGGCCGCTATTGTCGACCATCGTGCACAGGACGCCGCCGACTGTGCCACCGGCGCAATAGACAGGCGTGTAGAACAGGTCGAGCGTCAGCGTTTCGGGGCCTTCGGGGCGCCGGAACAGGATCGGCTGGTCGCGGTAGGCGACGGTCTCGCCGCGCAGGCTTGCTTCGAGGACCGCGCGGTTCCAGTCCCACACCTCGGGGAACGCGGTCGCGACCGGGCTGCCGAGCGCGGCCGGGTGGCGGTCGCCGGCGACGGCGCGGTAGCTGTCGTTGTAGAGCATGACGTGTTCGGGCCCCCACATCACGACCTTGGCGACGGGCGAGTTGAGGATGTTGGCGAGCGTGACGCGGAGTTCGGCGGGCCACGAGTCGATCGGGCCGAGCGAGGTCGCGCTCCAGTCGCGCTGGCGGACGAGCATCCCGCATTCGCCGCCACCGATCAGGAATTCGGCGGGCTTTTGCAGGACGTCGCGGTCGCGCATCTGTTGGAGCGCGGTGCGGACGATGGCGGCGGCGTCGCCATGCCCTCCGTCGGTCAATTCGTCGATGTAGCTGCCGAGGTCTGCGGGCAGGGAAATGGTGCGCGACGAGTCAGGCGTTGTCATGCCGGACTAGTGGGTATCGCGCGCGCGCGTGTCAATGATTAGGGGTGTTTGGGAAGCTCTGCCCCTCCCTCATACCACCCCGGCGAAGGCCGGGGCCCAATTGGAAAGGTGGCAGTAACGACGGGTGGCGCTCCGTTGACAACTCCACCCAATTGGGCCCCGGCCTACGCCGGGGTGGTGCGGGGGGAGCAACCGATCTCCCAGCATGTTTCCCCGCGAAGGCGGGGACCCAGACTGGCTCCCGCCTTCGCGGGAGAACAAGGAAGGGCGCCCTGCCGTTCGGCAGCGCGCCCTTCCTTCTCTCATCCGATCAGCCCTCGGTGCGCGGCAGGCCCAATGGATTGTCGTACTTGACCGCCTTCGGCAGCAACGCATCGGGCAGATCCTGGTAGCAGACCGGGCGCAGGAAGCGCTCGATCGCCGCGGTACCGACCGAGGTCGTGCGCGGGTCCGAGGTGGCGGGGAAGGGGCCGCCGTGTACCATCGCAGGGGCAACCTCGACACCGGTTGGCCAGCCGTTCGCGAGGATGCGACCGGCCTTCCGCTCGAGCACCGGCACCAGAGCTGCGGCATCGGCATAGTCGCCCTCGTCGATCTGCAGCGTGATCGTCAGCTGACCCTCGACCTGTTCGAGGACCTGGCGGACCTCGGCGATATCGGCGCAGCGGACGATGATCGAGGCAGCCCCGAACACTTCATGCGACAGCGCAGGGTCGGCGACGAACGCCTTGCCGGTGGTCGAGAACAAAGCCGCACGACCGCGGTTTGCGCCTTCGGCTTCGGTGCCGCGTGCGATCGTCTCGACCGCGTCGTGACCGGCAAGCGCGGCGACGCCCTTGTCGTAGCTGGCATGGATGCCGGGGGTGAGCATCACCTGAGGTGCTGCGGCACCCAATGCTGCTGCCGCGGCTTCGACGAACACGTCGAGATCGGGGCCATCGACCGCGATCACGATGCCCGGGTTGGTGCAGAACTGGCCCGAGCCCATCGTCAGCGAACCGACATAGGCCGTGCCGAGTGCCGCGCCGCGTGCCGCGAGGGCCGCGGGGAACACGATCACCGGATTGACGCTGCTCATCTCGGCGTAGACCGGGATCGGCTCGGGACGGGCTGCGGCGAGTGCCACCAGCGCAAGGCCACCGCCGCGCGAGCCGGTAAAGCCGACCGCCTTGATGCGCGCGTCCTTGACGAGGGCGGCGCCGAGTTCATTCGCAGGGCCCTGGACCAGCGAGAACACGCCCTCGGGCAGACCGCACTTGGCAACCGCGGCCTGGATCGCCTTGCCGACCATCACCGACGTGCCGGGATGCGCTGGGTGGCCCTTGACCACGACCGGGCAACCGGCGGCGAGTGCGGAGGCGGTGTCGCCGCCAGCAACCGAGAAGGCGAGCGGGAAGTTGGATGCACCGAACACCGCGACCGGGCCGACCGCGATGCGGCGCTGGCGAAGGTCGGAGCGGGGGGCGGGCTTACGATCGGGCTGCGCTTCGTCGATGATGACCGAGGCCCAGGTGCCGGCGCGGAGATGCTTGGCGAACAGGCGGAGCTGACCGGTGGTACGACCGCGCTCGCCTTCGAGGCGTGGGCGGGGCAGGCCGCTCTCCTGGATCGCACGGGCGACGAGCGGCTCGTGGATCGCCTCGATCTCGTCGGCGATCGTCTCGAGGAATTTCGCGCGCGTTTCGGGATCGGTTTCGCGGAAGGTATCGAACGCTGCTTCGGCGAGCTTGCAGGCTTCCGCGACATCTTCTTCGCTCGAAACCGCGAAAGCGGGTTCGATCTTCGCATCGGTCGACGGGTCGATTGCGAGGAAGGTGACGTCGCTGTCTACGGCGCGCGCGCCGATCGGGAAGGTACCGTCCATGTCAGTTCTCCAAATCAAATCGAGGGACGCACCGACCGGAACGGCGGTGCGTCGGAAAATCGTCGGCCAAAATGCGCCGAGGCCACAAAGGTCGCGCTATCACTCTCAGCTACCTGCTCCAATGTGGTGCGAAGGCGAACTATGTTCCAGTGCGTAGCAGCAGTCGCGGACGGCAATGTGACACCGAGGCCATGGCTTGGGGTAGAGTGTAGGGATCAGATCGTATCGCACGCGCACTCCCCGTTCGTCCCCTGTGTGCTTGCCGCGCAATCAGGCAAATCCCGATTGTCCGACTAATCTTGGGAGCGATAACACGCAAGAGCGAACGGCCGCGGCGCGATGTTCTCTGAGTATACGACCACGGTAACTCAGATTACATGCTGATAATATTGCAATCACCTGCTAAAAAGCGCGGCATGAGCCTCGCCACGCGCAAGCCGCGCAACACTTCGGGCCGCAGAAGCGGCGCACCCACCATTTCCGACGTCGCGGTTCTCGCAGGCGTTTCGCCGATGACCGTTTCGCGCGTCATCAATGGGGAAGCGAAGGTCCGAGAGGCGACGCGCGAGGCGGTCAACGTCGCGATCGATACGCTGCGATACGCCCCCAACCGCGCCGCGCGCAGCCTAGCCGGCGGCGGGCAGATGCGGATCGGCCTGCTCTACAGCAATCCGAGCGCGGCATATCTAAGCGAATTCCTGGTCGGCAGCCTCGAACAGGCGAGCCGCAGCGACGTGCAGTTGATCGTCGAGAAATGCGACATCGGCGACCATGAGATCGAAGTGGCGCGGCATATGATCGAGAGCGGGATCGACGGCGTCATCCTGCCGCCGCCACTGTGCGATTCGCGCGCGGTGCTCGACGTGCTAACCGAGGCCGGCGTGCCGACCGTGGTCGTCGCGACCGGGTCCCCACCGGAGGGGTCGGCCGCGGTCACGATCGACGATTTCGAAGCGGCACGCGCGATGACCGAACACCTGGTTAAGCTGGGGCATTCGCGGATCGGGTTCATCATCGGCAACCCGAACCAGACCGCGAGCCGGCTTCGTCACGAGGGGTATCTCGCGGCGATCGCCGATGCCGGTCTGGCGCCGGACGAGTCGCTGGTGGTGAACGGCCTGTTTACCTATCGCTCCGGTCTCGACGGTGCCGAGCAATTGCTCGACGCGAAGGACGCGCCCACCGCGATCTTTGCCAGCAACGACGACATGGCGGCGGCGACCGTCGCGGTCGCGCATCGTCGGGGTCTCGACGTGCCGGGCGACCTGACGGTGTGCGGGTTCGACGACAGCGCGCTTGCGACGACGATCTGGCCCGAACTGACGACGATCCACCAGCCGATCGCCGACATGTCGCGCGCGGCGGTAGAGTTGCTGGTCTCGGCGATCTTCAATCGGCGCAGCGGCGGCAAGGATGCGAACGGCCATGTCGTTCTCGATTATACCCTGGTGCGCCGTCAGTCGGACGCCGCGCCGCGTCGCCGACCACCGTCGCGCGTTCACGCATAGTATCGACTGGCGCTTGACCGACCGACGATCGTCGCGGTAGCGCTCCCATCAAATAATCGACCGCGTTCAGGAGAGTTTGCAGTGGACCGTGTACCGGTGAAGTCGTTCCGATCGCGCGACTGGTTCGCCGATCCCGCCCGCTCTGACATGACTGCGCTGTATCTCGAACGTTTCATGAATTACGGGTTGACACCGGCCGAGTTGCGCTCCGGGCGGCCGATCATCGGCATCGCGCAGTCGGGTAGCGACCTTTCGCCGTGCAACCGCATCCATCTCGAACTCGCCAAGCGAACGCGCGACGGCATTCGTGACGCAGGCGGCATCGCGATGGAGTTTCCGGTCCATCCGATCTTCGAGAATTGCCGGCGGCCGACCGCGGCGCTCGATCGCAACCTGGCGTATCTGGGGCTGGTCGAGACGCTCTACGGCTATCCGATCGACGCGGTCGTGCTGACGACCGGGTGCGACAAGACCACGCCGTCGGGGATCATGGCGGCATCGACCGTCGATATTCCGGCGATCGTGCTGTCGGGCGGACCGATGCTCGACGGCTGGCATGACGGCGAACTGGTCGGTTCTGGCACGGTGATCTGGCGTAGCCGGCGCAAGCTGGCCGCGGGTGAGATCGACGAGGAGGAATTCCTCAACCGCGCCACCGACAGCGCGCCGTCCGCCGGGCATTGCAACACGATGGGCACGGCGTCGACGATGAACGCGGTGGCCGAGGCGCTCGGGCTGTCGTTGACCGGCTGCGCGGCGATCCCGGCGCCGTACCGCGAGCGCGGCCAAATGGCATACGAGACCGGCCGCCGGATCGTCGAGATGGCGTATGAGGACCTGCGCCCGTCGAAGATTCTCACGCGCGACAGCTTCCTCAACGCGATCCGCGTGGTCAGCGCGATCGGCGGATCGAGCAACGCGCAACCGCACATCATGGCAATGGCGCAGCATGCCGGCGTGACGCTGTACCCGGAGGACTGGTCGGATCATGGCTATGACTTACCGCTGCTGGTCAACATGCAGCCGGCGGGCAAGTATCTCGGCGAGCGGTTTCACCGCGCTGGCGGCGTGCCCGCGGTGTTGCACGAGCTGATTGCGGGCGGGAAGCTCGACACGTCCTGCCTCACCGTCACCGGCCGATCGATCGGTGAGAACATCGCTGGCCGCGAGACGCGCGATCGCGAGATGATCAAGCCGTTCTATGCACCGATGATGGAACGCGCCGGCTTCCTGGTGCTGAAGGGCAACCTGTTCGATTTCGGGATCATGAAGACGTCGGTGATCTCGCCGGCGTTCCGCACGCGCTATCTCTCGACTCCGGGGGCCGAGGATCGGTTCGAGGCGCGAGCGATCGTATTCGAGGGATCGGACGATTATCACCACCGGATCAACGATCCCGCGCTCGACATCGACGAGGGCTGTATCCTTGTAATCCGCGGCGCGGGACCGATCGGTTGGCCGGGCTCGGCGGAAGTCGTCAACATGCAGCCACCCGACGCGCTGATCCAGCGCGGCGTGCTGGCGCTGCCGACGCTTGGCGACGGGCGGCAGTCTGGGACGTCGGACAGTCCTTCGATCCTGAACGTGTCGCCCGAGAGCGCGGTCGGCGGTGGGCTGTCGTGGATCCGGACGGGCGACGTGGTGCGGATCGATCTGATCGCGGGGACCTGCGATGCGCTGGTCGAACCCGACGAGATTGCGCGACGCAAGGGCGAGGGGCTGCCACCGGTGCCCGAGAGCAATACGCCATGGGAAGAACTGTACCGTGAAAAGACCGGGCAGCTGGCCGAGGGCGGCGTGCTCGACTTCGCGGTGAAGTATCGCGGGATTTCGGCGAAGACGCCTCGGCATAACCACTGAGGCGTGAGGTCTGAGAGCGGGGCTCGGTGTCTCGCCCCTTACTTAAGTCACTGATCGTCTTCAGCGTCGAGAATGCATACTAGCTGACCTTTGCGATAAATTCGCAAGGGTCAGCCAATATGGTTTCGCGCCTCCGCTGGAGTGACCGAGGGAGGCGGCCAAGCGCCTCGAGACGCGGTATCATGAACCGAAGTCGTCCTCCCAAAAGCACCCCCCCGGCGAAGGCCGGGGCTCAGTTGGGGGACGTTGCTAACGGAAGGTCCCCCGTTATTTCCGCCTCGCCAACTGGGACCCGGCCTCCGCCGGGGTAGTTGCTATCGTGGGGAGGACGATGGCGGTCTGACACGACCACGCCAAATCGAACTCCGCGATGACTCGTACCTACCGGACCGCGACCCAAGCCGCGGTCCGGCAGTCGGCATCACCCCACCATGTCTTCCAGCTCGCGGCCGCGGGTTTCCGAAACCATCTTCCAGACGAAGAAGAACGAGACGAACGCCGACAGCGCGTAGAAGCCGTAGGTGAGCGACAGGCCGAGCGAGATCGCCATCGTCGGGAAGCTGACCGAGATCGCGAAGTTGGCGAACCACTGCGCGAAGCCCGCGACCGCCAGGCCCGAGCCACGGATCTGCGTCGGGAACATCTCCCCGAGCATCACCCACATGATTGGGCCCCAGCTCAGGTTGAAGAACACGACATACGCATTGGCCGCGATCAGCGCGATCAGGCCGTTGCGATCCGACAGGTGCAGCGAACCCTCGACGATCGCACCGCTGGCGAAGCAAATCGCGACGATCGCCAGCGCGACGGTCATGCCGGCCGAACCGATCAGCAGGAGCGGCTTCCGACCGACCTTGTCGACCAGCGCGACGGTCAGCAGGCAGGCGATGATCGACAGCGAGCCCGACAGGATGTTGATCAGCAGCGCATCGCTCTCGCTAAAGCCGACCGACTGCCACAGCACCGAGCCATAATAGAACACGATGTTGATGCCGACGAACTGCTGGAAGATTGCGAGGCCGATGCCGGTCCAGACGATCGGGCGGATCTTGCCGCTCGCCTTGTCGATCAGGTCGGACAGCTTGGGGCGGTGCGCGTCGACCGACAGCGAGCCGCGGATTTCGGCGACCTTGCGCGTGGCCTCGGCTGCACCGAACAGGCGCGTGAGGACGACCTGCGCCTCGTCGTAACGGCCCTTGAGGACCAGGAAGCGCGGGCTTTCGGGGATCAGGAACAGCGTCGCGAGATAGATCGCGGCGGGGATGACCTGCATCCAGAACATCCAGCGCCATGCCGGGTAATCGAGCCAGAACAACGCGGTCGACGATCCGGCGATGCGCGCAAGATACCAGTTGGCGACGAACGCACCGGTCAGGCCGGTGATGATCATGATCTGCTGCACGCTCGAAAGCCGGCCGCGGACGTTCGCGGGGACGACTTCGGAGATGTAGACCGGGGCGAGCACGCTGGCCGCACCGATGCCGAGACCGCCGACGATGCGGGCGAGCACGAACATCGTCGCCGACGTTGCCGCACCCGCAGCGAGCGCGCTAACGATGAAGAGGACGGCGGCGATCATCATGACGTTGCGGCGGCCGAGGTTGTCGGCAAGCCGCCCGGCCATGAACGCGCCGACCGACGAGCCGATCAGGATCGCGCCGACGGTGAAGCCGGTGCCGAGCGACGACAGCGCGAACGTGCTCTCGAGCCCCGCCTGCGTGCCGTTGATGACGCCCGAGTCATAGCCGAACATGAACCCGCCGATGGTCGCAACGATGACGATCATCGCAATCAGGGCTCGGTTCACTTGGGGCGCGGGTTCTGCCGCTATAGTCATTGGTTTTCCTCTCCGTGACGGCGCTCTAACGGCGACGCTTATCGTGAATGGGGTGTCGTAAAATCGGTTGCACTAAAGTGTGACGGGTTCGACCGGGACGCCGGGAACGGCAACGCGGAAGGTGAACAGGTTTCCGGCCAGCGGCTGGGCTGCGAGCGCTTCGTCGTCGAGGCCTTTCGCGGCGGTCGTCGCATAGGCGGTGCGACCGTCGGGCCCACCGAGCGCGATCTTGGTGATGTTCGCGACCGGGAAGCGGACGATGTCGGTGCAGGTACCATCCGGCGCGAACCGGCGTGCCGCCCAACCGCCGAAGAACCCGACCCAGACGCCGCCTTCGGAATCGCAGATCGCCCCGTCGGGATGACCATCATCGGGGCCGATCGTCAGGAAAAGGCGTGGCTCGCCGACATTACCGTCCGCGTCGATCGGGTAGGCGTCGATCCGCTTGCCGATCGTGTCGACAGCATACAGCGTGCGGCCGTCGGGCGAGATCGCGGGGCCATTGGTGATCGCGACGGGCGGGATCTCCGTCTTGGTCAGTTCACCGTCTTGCCAGTGATAGACGTGGCCGGTGTCCTCGGACTCGGCGTTATCCATCGTCCCGAACCATACGCGCCCGGTGGGATCGCGCGCGGCATCGTTGAGACGATTGCCGGGAGTCTCGGCATGGACGACCGCAATCTCCTCGAACGCGCCGGTGGCGGGATCGAACCGGTGGAGAGCGCCACGGACGCCGGCGAGAAACCCGCCATCGTCTGCTGGAATGATCCAGCCGATCTGGTCTGGCGCCTTCCAGGTGTCGAGTGCTCCCGTCGCCGGATCGAACCGGTGTACGCACGGCGCCTTGATGTCGACGAACCAGAGCGCTGCGTCGCGCGCGATCCAGATCGGGCCCTCGCCGAGCGTCGCACCGACGTCGCAGATGCTTTCCGCGGTCGTTTCGACGGGAACCGCGCGGCTCATCTCAGCGCCACCCGGCATCGACGAAATAATCGTGACCGGTGCACATCCTCGCATCGTCCGACGCGAGGAACAGCACCAGCGCCGCGACGTCCGCGGGCTGGACGCGGGTCTTGAGACACTGCGCGCCGATGATCTCGGCCTCACCCTCAGGCGTATACCATTTCAGCTGGCGCGGCGTCTCGACGTTGCCGGGGACGATCGTATTGACGCGGATACCGTCGCCGCCGAGATCGCGCGCCATCGCGCGAGTCATGCCCTCGATGCCGGCCTTGGCGGTCTGGTAGATCAGAAGTTCGGGCAGTGCGAGATGCCACGAGATCGAGCCGAAATTGAGGATCACGCCGCCGCCCGCGCGCTTCATCGACGGCACCACGGCTTGCCCTGCGAAGAACAAATGGCGCAAATTGGTCGCCATCCGCTCGTCCCAATATGCGGGCGTGATCTCTTCGATCGTGTGGCGATCGTCGTTCGCGGCGTTGTTGATCAGCACGTCGATGCCGCCGAGCCGGTCCTCGATCGTCGCGACGGTCGTCTTCAGCGCGTCGACGTCGCGCAGGTCGAGCGGCAGGAATATCGGCGCGGTCGCGACGTCGGGCGTCAGCGTCTCGATCAGCGCGTCCGCGGCGTCCTTGGCCATGTCGACGAACGCGACATGCGCACCCTGGCGCGCGAACGCCTCGACCAGACCGGCGCCGATCCCAGACGCGCCGCCAGTGATCAGGACGCGCTTGCCCTTCAGGCTCGGATAGATCGCCGTCTGGTCGGCCATTTCGGTCTTCTGCAACACGCGCTTACGCCCCTTGATTCTTGGTATGGCCGAGCAGCCCCCGGCTCGCGAGATTGCGCATCAGGTCGCCGATCCCGTAATTCCACGGCGCCGCATCCTTCGACGTCGTCACCGGATTGACCAGCGCGCCGAGCTTCGGGTTCGAGATCGTGACGACGTCGCCGACCGCATGCGTGAAGCCGCGGCCGGGCTCGTCGCGGTCCTGCGTCGGCGCGAACAACGTGCCGAGGAATAGCACGAAGCCGTCCGGATACTGATGCTCGCTCATCGCCTGGCGGACAAGTTCCTCGGGATCGCGGCTGATCTGGTCCATCGAACTGCTGCCGTCGAGCCGGTAGCCATCGGCGCCTTCGATCGTCAGCGCGATCTGGGCGGCACGGACATCGTCCATGCCGAAATTCTCGTCGAACAGCCGGATGAACGGCCCGATCGAGCAGGACGCGTTATTGTCCTTGGCCTTGCCGAGCAGGAGCGCCGAGCGCCCCTCGAAATCGCGCAAATTGACGTCGTTGCCGAGCGCCGCACCGACCGTCTTGCCGGCACGATCGACGACCAGCACGACTTCCGGTTCGGGATTGTTCCAGGTGGAGTCGGAGCGGATGCCGATCTCGCCACCCCAGCCGATCGTCGACAGCGTCGGACCCTTGGTGAAGATCTCCGCATCCGGGCCGATCGCGACTTCGAGATATTGCGACCACATGCCGTCCTCGATCAGCGCGGCCTTCAGCGCAGCGGCTTCGGGCGAGCTAGGGACGACCGAGCGGATGCTGCCGCCGACGCGTTCCTCGAGCCGGGCACGGACCGCGGTCGCTGCCGATGCGTCACCGCGCGCGCGCTCCTCGATCACGCGTTCGAGCGCGGATACGGCGAAGGTTACGCCCGATGCCTTGACGACATGGAGATCGATGGGGCTGAGCAGACGGATCTTGCCATCGGCCGCTGGCGTCAGGTTCAAGTCGCCGAGGGCACCGAGATCGGCGCCGGCATCGGTATCGAAATCCCCACCCGCGATCAAATCGGCGACTGTCGGCGCGACGGCGGACATGTCATACACGCGGCCACCGCGAAGGATCACGGGCGTCGGACCGTCGCCAAGGTCGATACGACCAAGTAACGCCGCCTTTTCCCAGTCGACGGGCAAAGCCCCCGTCGACGTGAATGCGATCTCCACGATGTCATCCCCTCCGTTTTGTTAGCGGTACCGTATGCTGCACAGCGTCAGCGTCAAGTCCCCAATGCCGATGTCGCGTCGCTGACCCGTCACCGACGTCACGACGGTTCAAGTAAATGCGACCGATTAATCATACAATTAAAAAGTGGGACGACGGTGTCCGGCAGCAGATAACTGCGTACGAAAAACCTCACAGTCGCTCTCGCAACCCTGGTATCGATATCATAGCGACAATCTTGCCATTTTGCGCCAGGTCTCGTGGTGGCCCCAAAGCACGGCAAGGGCGGCTTGCGAGTTGGCGCGCCCGGAGGGGTTCGAACCCCCGACCGAGGAGGTAGAAGCTCCTTGCTCTATCCAGCTGAGCTACGGGCGCGCGCTGCGGCGACGACTAGCGCGGATTGTGCGGGCTTGGAACCTCGATCATAACGCCGGGCATGGAAATTGGAACGGATCAGGCGCCCGGGCTCGAACCGGTCGACGCGAATGCAGTCGGCGGCGCGCAGTTTCGGTATTTCGACTTCGTGATGGCGGCGTTCGTCACGATCCTGCTGCTGTCGAACGTGATCGGCGCAGGCAAGCGCGCGGTGATCGACCTGCCGTTTATCGGCGCGTGGCCGTTCGGCGCGGGCATCCTGTTCTTTCCGGTCAGCTATGTGATCGGCGACGTCCTGACCGAGGTGTACGGCTACGCATATGCACGGCGCTGCATCTGGGCGGGGTTCGGCGCGATGCTGTTCATGGTGTTCATGTCGGCGGTCGTGGTCGCGCTGCCGCCCGATGCTGGTTGGACCGGTCAAGCTGCGTACGAGTCCGTGTTCGGCCAAGTGCCGCGGATCGTGTTCGCGTCGATCTGCGCGTTCTGGGTGGGCGAGTTCGCCAACAGCTTCGTGCTGGCGCGGATGAAGATCTGGACGCAGGGGCGGATGCTGTGGACGCGGACGATCGGCAGCACCGTGGTGGGGCAGGCGTTCGACAGCCTGATCTTCTACCCGCTCGCTTTCTACGGCGCGCCGGACTGGCCCGTGGAGGCGATGCTGATGGTGATGGTCAGCCAGTTCTTGCTGAAGGTATCGTGGGAGGTGTTGCTTACGCCGCTGACCTATGTCGCGGTCTGTTGGTTGAAGCGGCGCGAAGGAGTCGATGTTTACGACCGCGGGACGGACTTCTCGCCGTTCCGGACCCGGGTTTGACGCCTCGAACTTGACTGTTCTCCCGCGCACGCGGGAGTCCAGGGTCACGGTCGATGTGCGTGGTATCTTGGACCCCCGCTTTCGCGGGGGAACAAGGGTCAAGCGCTGACGGCTTCTAGCAAACCCTCAAACAACCGCCGTCCGTCCGTCCCGCCATGTGCCGCCTCGATACGACGTTCCGGATGCGGCATCATGCCGAGCACGTTGCCCTTATCGTTCAGCAAACCGGCGATGTTTCGCGCGGAACCGTTGACGCTCTCCGCGTAACGGAACGCCACGCGGCCTTCGCCTTCGAGCCGGTCGAGCGTCTCGATGTCGGCGAAATAATTGCCGTCATGATGCGCGACCGGGAACGAGACGCGTTCGCCCGCGGAATAGCCCGACGTGAACGTCGAACTCGCCGTCTCGACCGTCAGCGCGACATCACGGCAGACGAAGTTCAGTCCCTCGTTGCGCATTAGCGCGCCGGGCAGGAGGCCCGCTTCGGTCAAAACCTGGAAGCCATTGCAGACCCCGAGCACAGGCAGGCCCTTGCCAGCCTGCTCGACGACCGCGCGCATGATCGGCGACCGTGCCGCGATCGCACCCGAGCGGAGATAGTCGCCGTAGGAGAACCCACCGGGGACAGCGACCAGACCGACATCCGCCGGCAGGTCCGCATCACCGTGCCAGACCATGAGCGGCTTGACGCCGGTCACCGCCTCCAGCGCGACGGCGATGTCGCGGTCGCAGTTGGAGCCGGGGAAGACGATGACCGCAGTTTTCATGCGCGCTCGACCCGGTAGTTCTCGATCACCGTGTTAGCGAGCAGCTTGCGGCACATGCCGTCGATGGTGGCGTCGTCGGTATCGTCGGCGACTTCCAGTTCGATCAGCTTGCCCTGGCGGACGTCCTGCACGCCGTCGAAGCCGAGGCTGCCGAGCGCGTGGTGGATCGCCCGGCCCTGCGGATCGAGCACGCCCGGCTTCAATGTCACGAAAACCTTCAGTTTCATTTACTTGCCCCGGTTCTTGCGATGCTTTTCGAGGTCGAGGACGGCGTTGTCGGCACCCTCGGGCAGCAGGCCGAGACGGCGTGCAACCTCTTGATACGCTTCGACTTCGCCACCGAGATCGCGACGGAAGCGATCCTTGTCCATCTTCTCGTTGGTTTCCATGTCCCACAGACGGCAGCCATCGGGGCTGATCTCGTCGGCGAGGATGATGCGACCGAAGTCGTTGTCGAAGATGCGGCCGAATTCGAGCTTGAAGTCGACCAGGCGGATGCCGACGCCGGCGAACAGCCCGCACAGGAAATCGTTCACGCGGATCGCGAGGTCGGCGATGTCGTGCATCTCCTCCTGGCTCGCCCAGCCGAACGCGGCGATGTGTTCGTCGGAGATCATCGGATCGCCGAGCGCATCGTCCTTGTAGTAATATTCGATGATCGTGCGGGGCAGCTTGGTACCCTCCTCGATCCCGAGGCGCGTCGAGATCGATCCTGCGGCGACGTTGCGCACGACGACTTCGATCGGGACGATTTCGACCTGGCGGATCAGCTGCTCGCGCATGTTGAGCCGGCGGATGAAGTGCGTGGGCACGCCGATATGATCGAGCAGCGTGAAGATGTGCTCGGAAATCCGGTTGTTGAGCACGCCCTTGCCGTTGATCGTGCCCTTTTTCTGGGCATTGAACGCGGTCGCGTCGTCCTTGAAATACTGGATCAGCGTGCCCGGCTCGGGACCCTCGTAGAGGATCTTGGCCTTGCCTTCGTAGATCTGGCGGCGGCGAGCCATGCGCGGTCCCCTGGATAATCAAGCGGTGAAAATCGAGCGGCCCCAGCCTACGCGATATGTACCGCGAAGCCGAGGCCGGAATAGGCCGCGCCTATAGGCGAAGGGTGCGGGGGGTGCAATCGCGGCTTCGCGCGGTGTCAGGTGACAGCGAGGCGCTCGGCGAAGGCGGGGTCTCGCCAGGCTTCGGTTTCGAGCGTTTCGCGGAGGATGTCACCGGCGCGCCAGACGTCTTCGTAGCTGAGATACAGAGGTGTCAGGCCGAGGCGAAGGATGTCGGGGTCGCGGAAGTCGCCGATGACGCCGCGCGCTATGAGGGCTTGCGTAAGTTCGTAGGCGTGCGGATGGCGGAAGCTGATGTGGCTGCCGCGTTTGGCAGGGTTTCGCGGGCTGACGCAGTCGAGGCCTAGTGCGTCGCCGGCGGCGGCGAGGATGTCGAACAGTTGTGCGCTTTTGGTAGCGACGGCGTGCTGGTCGATGTCGGCCCAGAGGTCGAGTGCGGTTTCCAGTGCGGCGGTCGAGAGCATCGCGGGGGTGCCGGCCAGCCAGCGCTTCATGTCGGGGGCGGGGCGGTAGGCATCCTCGAACGCGAACGGCGCGGCGTGGCCCATCCAGCCGGATAGCGGGCTGGCGAGGGTGTCCTGCCAGCGCTTGGCGACGTAGAGGAACGCAGGCGCGCCAGGGCCGCCGTTGAGGTATTTGTAGGTGCACCCGACGGCGAGGTCGGCGTTCGCGCCGTTGAGGTCGACCGGGACCGCACCGACGCTGTGGCTCAGGTCCCAGAGCATGAGCGCGCCGGCATCGTGCGCGCGGGCGGTCCAAGCGGCTATGTCGAAGCGGTCGCTGGTCTTGTAGTGAACGTGGGTGAGGAGCAGCACCGCGGTGTCTTCGTCGAGCGCGGCGGCGAGGTCTTCGCGGGCCACCACTTTGAGCCGTGCGCCGGGGACGCAGGCGACGGCGCCTTCCGCGATGTGCAGGTCAGTGGGGAAGTTGCCGGCCTCGCTCAAGACCGTGTGACGCTCCGGGTTGCTGCGCAGTCCGGCAACCAGCGCCTTGAAAAGGTGCGTCGAGGTGGTGTCGCCGATGATAACCTCGTCCGGTGCAGCGCCGATCAGCGGCGCGATCTTCGCACCGATCCGCTGGGGAGCGTCGATCCAGCCTTCGTTCCAGCTGCGGATCAAACGGTCGCCCCATTGGCGGGTGGCGACGTCGGCGAGCGCTGCGGGCGTCGCCTTGGGCAAGGCGCCGAGCGAATTACCGTCGAGGTAGATAACGCCCTCGGGGAGCGCGAACTTGTCGCGGTAGGCGGCGAGCGGATCGGTCGCGTCGAGTGCGCGGACGTCTTCGAGGGTCACTGGCTCTTTCCGAAATAGGACAGGATCAGGCGTTTGGCCTCGGCCCAGGCAGGCGTTTCCGGCGCGATCAGTTCGACATGGCCGGTCGCCGGGATGGTGTGGAGCGTGGCGGTGTCACCGGCCGCCTTGGCCTTGACGATATAGTCGGTCGCCATGACGAAGGGGATGATCCTGTCCTCGCGTCCGTTGACGAGGTCCTGCTTTACCCCGAGCGGCAGGAGGCGCGCGACCGAGGTGTCGGCGTAGACGTCCGGATGCTGCGGCGTGGGCGTGCTGACCAGTTTCGCGACGACTTCGGTGCCGCAGCCATTGTCGGCGTTAGTCGCGGTGGCTTCGAGATCGGGCAGGCCGCCGAGGCTGATGACATGGCGGATGCGGAGTGGGTGCGCGGTGTAGAGGGGGCTCGACGCAGGGATCTTGGGGCGGGCGGTGAGCCAGAGCGCGAGGTGACCCCCGGCCGAGTGACCGATCGCCAGCACAAGCCGCGTGTCTAGGTTATACTTCTTCGCGTTGACCGTGAGTTGATCCGCCGCCGTCGCAGCATCCGCAAAGGTGCCGGGATAGCCGCCGCCGGTGCGGTCTACGCCGCGATAGTCGATGTTCCAGACCGCGACGCCGGCGTTGCGGAGGTCGTCGGCGATCCAGTTCATCAGGCTGCGATCGGCGATGCTCGTCGTCCAGCAGCCGCCATGGACCATCACGACCACAGGGAAAGGCCCCTTGATCTTACCCTTAGGAAGCCAGACGTCGACCTTCTGCATCTGGTCGGTGCCGTAAGCGATGGTCGCGTCGGGCATCGGCTTGGGCCGCTCGGTCAGGTCGGGCCACGTCAGCAGCTTGGGCGGCGGGGGAGCGGGCGTTTGCGCCATGACGGGCGTGGACATTGCGACAAGCGCGAGAAAGGCAAGGCGGATCATAAGGTTGGTGTAGCGGGCTCGATCGACCGCGTCATGCGGGCATATCGTCGTGATCGAACGCGCAGGCCGCTTCGTACGTTCATGCTTTGATCGTTTCGTTCCCGGCTGCTATCGCTGCACGCAATGGCCACCGATTTCAAAGATCCGTTCGACTCCATCGTCGACGCTCCCTTCGACAGCGCGCTGTCCGAGCGGTACCTCGTCTATGCCTTGTCGACGATCACCGCGCGGTCGTTGCCCGACGTGCGCGACGGGATGAAGCCGGTGCATCGTCGCCTGCTGTGGGCGATGCGGCTGCTCAAGCTCGATCCGGCGCAGGGCTACAAGAAGTGCGCGCGTGTCGTCGGCGACGTCATCGGCAAATACCATCCCCACGGCGATCAGTCGGTCTACGACGCGATGGTGCGTTTGGCGCAGTCGTTCGCGATGCGCTATCCGCTGGTCGACGGGCAGGGCAATTTCGGTAACATCGACGGCGATAACGCCGCCGCCTACCGCTACACCGAAGCGCGGCTGACGCAGGTCGCGATCGACCTGATGGATGGGCTCGACGAGGATGCGGTCGCGTATCGCCCGACCTACAACGGCGAAGATCACGAGCCAGAGCTGTTCCCCGGACTGTTTCCGAACCTGCTAGCGAACGGCGCGAGCGGGATCGCGGTCGGAATGGCGACGAGCATCCCACCGCACAACGCGGCCGAGTTGCTGGAGGCGGCGATCGTCCTGATCGATACGCCCGACGCGGACGATGCGGCGATCCTGGAACACGTGAAGGGCCCCGATTTCCCCACCGGTGGCTTGGTCGTCGATCCGCCGGCGGTGATCCGCGAATCCTATGCGACCGGGCGGGGCGGGTTCCGCGTCCGTGCGCGCTGGGAAACCGAGCGCGAGAAGGGCGGCGGCTGGCAGTTGATCGTCACCGAGATCCCGTACGGCGTGCAGAAGGGCAAGCTGATCGAGCAGATCGCCGACCTCATCAACGCCAAGCGCCTGCCGATCCTCGCCGACGTGCGCGACGAATCGGATACCGAGATCCGCATCGTGCTCGAACCGCGAAGCCGCACGGTCGACCCGCAGATCCTGATGGACGGCCTGTTCCGGCTGACCGATCTCGAGACGCGGATCAGCCTCAACCTCAACGTGCTCGACAAGGATCGCACCCCGCGAGTCATGTCGCTCCGCGAGGCACTGGCGGCGTGGGTCGATCACCAGTTCGTCGTGTTGCGCCGGCGTACCGAGCACCGGCTGGCGAAAATCGCCGACCGCGTAGAGCTGCTCGACGGCTATCTGATCGCGTACCTCAATCTCGACCGCGTGATCGAGATCATCCGCACCGAGGACGAGCCGAAGAAGGTGATGATCGCCGAGTTCGCGCTGACCGATCGCCAGGCCGAGGCGATCCTCAACATGCGGCTGCGGTCGCTCAGGCGGCTCGAAGAGTTCGAGATCAAGACCGAGCGCGACAAGCTCGACAAGGAGCAGGCGACGCTCGCCGCCTTGCTCGCCGATCCGAAGAAGCAGCGCGCGCGGATGAAGCGTGACATGGCGAAGATCCGCGATCGCTATGGTCTGGAGACTCCGCTCGGCAAGCGGCGCACGACGATCGAGGAGCACGCGCCGACCCGCGACATTCCCTTGGAAGCGATGATCGAGCGCGAGCCGATCACCGTGATCCTGTCGCAGCGCGGCTGGATCCGCGCGATGAAGGGGCACAATGATCTGGCGAGCCCGGAGGCGCTGAAGTTCAAGGAGGGTGACGGCCCGGCCTACGCTTTCCACGCGCAGACGACGGACAAGCTGTTGCTCGCGGCGGAGAACGGGCGGTTCTACACGCTGGCGGCGGACAAGCTGCCGGGCGGGCGTGGCTTTGGCGAACCGGTGCGGGCGATGATCGATCTCGACGGCAGCATCGGGATCGTCGCACTGCTGCCCGCGAGCAAGCATCCCAAACTGCTGGTAGTCGCGACCGATGGCCGCGGCTTTTCGGTCAGTTCGGCGGAGGTCGTTGCCGAGACCCGCAAGGGCAAGACGGTAATGACACCGCGCCCGGGTGCGCATCTGAAGATCGTCCGGCCGATCGGACCGAATGACGACTACGTCGCGGCGATCGGCGACAACCGGAAAATGCTGGTGTTCCCGCTTGCCGAACTGGTCGAGATGACGCGCGGGCAGGGGCTCCAGTTGCAGCGCTATCGCGACGGCGGACTGGCCGATGCGATCACATTCGTCTTCGCCGAGGGCCTCAGCTGGGCGATGGGCGGCGGCACCGGCCGGACCCGGACCGAATCAGACCTTGGCCCGTGGCGCGCTGCCCGCGGAGCCGCCGGGCGGATGCCGCCGACGGGCTTTCCGCGCGATAATCGATTCGGATAATGGATGAGAAAGGCCCCATTCAGGGTCCTTCAGAGCCTCTTAACGAACCCGCGGTACCGGGGAGCATGCCATCGACCGCCCTCGAAGAGACTGCAAAGCCGATCGTGACGAGCGATATGATCGCACGCGGGCTTGAACTCGTGGCGATCCCGGCGGTTCACGTCGTGCTGAACGCGGGTCGGATCGAGCTGTTCGCGATGAACCGCGCGTATCGGCTAGCCGGGTTCGGTGTCGTTGCGGAGCGGTCGCGGATGATTGCCGAGCTTGGCGACCAGATTCGCGCATTCCTTGGCTCGCAGCAGATCAGGTCCGACTTCGATTGGGTCCTGGGCGACGAGATCGACTGCCGCCATTACCGCGTCACGATCGCACGATCCGATCCCATATTCCGCGAACGGTGTACGATCAGTTTCATCGACCTGACGTCGCAGGTCCAGACCGAGCGTAGCTTGCGTCGCGAGATGACGACCGACAGCCTGACGGGATTGTTGAACCGGGAAGGGTTCGCGGACCTGATCGAGGAGCTCGAAGACCATACGGTCAGGGCCGTGCTCGCGATCGACCTCGATCGGTTCGGCCGGCTAAACTCGTGCCTGGGCTCGCTGGCGGGTGATGAATTGCTCATCACGGTGGCGCGTAGGATCAAGGGTGCGTTGCGCGCGCGCGACACGCTGGCGCGGATTGGCGGGAATCAATTCGGTATCCTGATATCGATAGACCAGGATCGGGAGGAGGCACAGGCGCTGGCCGAGCGGATCCACCGGACGTTGCAAACGCCGTTCCGGTTGACCGATTACGAGATCAACGTCGAGTGCTCGGTCGGGATCGCCTTCGGTGCCGATGAGTCCGGCGACAATGTCGATCTGGTCCGCCACGCGCAGTTCGCGGTCAAACGCGCGAAGGTGAGTGGTCGCGCCGAGTTCTACCAGGTCCAGGATTTCGCGATCGCGCGCGCGCAATTCGGCATGGAGACCGCGCTCCGCCGTGCGATCGAGCACCGCGACCTGCGTCTCGCCTATCAGCCGATCTGCGACTTGGCGACCGGTCGGATCGTATCGTTCGAAGCGTTGGCGCGCTGGACCGATAAGGATGGCCGCGAACATTCGCCCACCGAATTCATCGCGGTCGCTGAGGAGTCGGGATTGATCGTGCCGCTGGGGCGATGGGCGATCGAGGAAGCGGCGCAGACGCTGGCGCGCTGGGACGCGGCGAACGGCGGACCGTGTGGGGTGAGGCTGGCCGTCAACCTGTCGGCGATCCAGTTGCAGCGCGATGCGATCGCCCCGGTGCTGCAGGCGGCGCTGGACTCGACGGGGCTGTCGGGAGATCGGTTCACGCTTGAACTGACCGAGAGCGCGATCGTCTCGGATCCCGACCGGATCGCCGGGACGATGCACGCGCTGAAGGCGCTCGGGACGAATCTGGCGATGGACGATTTTGGCACCGGGTATTCGAACCTCGCCTATCTCCAGAAGCTGCCGATCGACATTCTCAAGATCGACCGAAGCTTCGTGACGGGCATGCTGGCGGACCGCGACAAGGTGTCGATCGTCCGCGCTATCCTCAGTCTGGCGCAGGCACTGGGGATGCGGACGACGGCCGAGGGGGTCGAGACGCATGAACTGTCCCAGACGCTCGCGGCGCTGGGGTGCACGTACGGGCAGGGCTATTTCTACGCGCGACCGCTGGAGCCGGATGCGGCGTATGCGATGATCAACTCTATAACTGCTATGAACTGACTGGCGCCCACGCCGGCTCAATCGGGTTAGGCGGAAACCTCCGCCACCAGTCCGTCGGCGATGATCGCCACGCGCTCGGCGCCCGGAAACCCTTCCGAAATCCACTGCGTCTCGACCCGGCGCAGCATCGCAGCCACGTCCGGCCCCTTGCGGAGTCCACGTTCGACTAGAGCCCCACCGGAGAACGGGAACGCTGGCGGTGTCCAGTCCGTGATTGCGGACACGTCTTCGCCAGCGATGAGCAGACGGTCGACTGCACCGGCCACACCGACACGATAGGCCAAGGCCAGCGGGCCTTCCTCACCGGGTCCCGCAGTGGCAGCCATGAGGCGCTTGCGGTCGACGTTCGATAGCTTCAACCTCGCTCCAACGGCTTCAGCGGCGGCAGGCGCAATCGCCACGGCGAGGCGGCGGATCGGGTCCGGTGCGATGCCAGCGTCCGCCTCCTGCTGGGCCAGCACGCCCAAACGCGCTGCTCCCCCGGCGTCGATCTCGGGCAATACCGCCCGGAAGATGCCGCGTTCGACCATCAGCGCGACTACGGGCACGGCGTTGGCCGCGACCAGCAGTTTCAGCACTTCGCTCGCGACGCGTTCGCGCGAAAGCGCCATCAGGTCGTTGGCACGTGCGGTGCAGGCGTCGAGCCCGGCTTGGTCGATCATGCTGCCAAACCGCGCGTGGAAGCGGAAGAAGCGGAGGATGCGCAGATGATCCTCGGCGATCCGCTGCAACGGGTCGCCGATGAAGCGGACGCGCCGCGCCGCCAGATCGTCGAGACCACCGAAATAATCGAAGATCTCGCCCGTCTTGGGATCGGCGTAGAGCGCGTTCATCGTAAAGTCGCGGCGCGCAGCGTCTTCGCGCCAATCATCGGTATAGGCGATGATCGCGTGACGGCCGTCGGTCGAGACGTCGCGGCGCAGCGTCGTTACCTCGACCGGACCCGCTGGCGTGACGGCAGTAATCGTGCCGTGCGCGAGGCCGGTCGGAACCGCCTTGATCCGCGCATCCTGGAGCCGCTCGATCACCTCCTGCGGGGGCAGGCGGGTGGCGATATCGACATCGGCGACGTCGACCCCGAGCAGCGTGTCGCGCACCGCGCCACCGACGAAGCGCGACTCGCCCTCCGCCGCGCCGAGAACCTTCGTCAGTGCGTCCAGGCCGTCCCGTTCGCGCCACGGCGCCGCCGGGAGTATCAAGACCACCTCAGGCGACGGGCGAGGTTGACGATCATCGCCGCAGTCGCACCCCAGATACGGCGCTCGTTCCACATGATCTCGTAATAATGCCGGTCGTGGCCCTGCCATTCGAGCGTCGCCTCGACATGGTTCGCCTCGTCCAGCAGGAACGCGAGCGGGACTTCGAAGACGCTGGCGACTTCCGCTTCGCTCGGGGTGAAGACCATGTCGGGCGGTATGATCCCAATCACCGGCGTCACCTGGAACCCGGTGACGGTGCGGTAGCTGTCCGCCTCGCCAATCACGCGGACCTTGTCGCGGGGGAGGGCGATCTCCTCCTCGGCCTCGCGCAGCGCCGCGGTGACGACGTCCTCGCCGGGATCGATCCGACCGCCGGGGAACGCGATCTGGCCGGGGTGGCGGCTCATCGTGTCGGTACGCTGCGTCAGGATCACGCCGGGATCGGCGCGGTCGGTCACCGCGATCAGCACCGCGGCGGGTAGCAACGTGTCGGCGGCGGTGAGATCGCCGTCATGCTGGTCACCGGTGAGCAGGATCATGTGCGACCCGGCGCCCTTCGCCAGCGCCGCGGTCAGCCGTTCCGTCAGGTTCATGCAGCGGGCTCCAACGGGAAGAACGCGCCATCGCTCCACAGGCCGGTGGGAGTCGCGTCGTCGGCGATCGCGCGCTCGGCGAGTTCGTAATAGACCGAGCGGACCACCAGCGCCTCCATCCCGCCGCGGACGGCGAGATACGGGCGTGGGCCGCCATCTCCGTCGGTCGTGTCCTCGACGAATCGCAGCGGGTGCTCGGGACCTGCGGTGACGAGGTCGCCGGTATTAAGCCGGAAGGCGAGCTTCGCATCGCGACCGCTGCCCTCGGCCTTCATCTCCACCGCGATGAACGGCGCGTCTTCGACCTCGATATCGAGCTTTTCAACGGGCGTGACGAGGACATGGCTGCCGTCCGGCTCGCGGCGCAGGATCGTCGAGAACAGCCGAACCATCGCCGGGCGGCCGATCGGCGAGCCCTGGTGATACCAGGTGCCGTCGCGCGCGATCCGCATCTCGCTGTCGCCGCAGTGTGTCGGGTTCCATTTCTCGACCGGCGGGAGCTTCGCCTCTTCGACAAGCTTGGCGATTTCGGCGAGACTGAGCGAGGCGATATCGGGGATGGCATCCATGGGCATGGCGGCGGACTAGGCGGGCAGGGGGCGGAGGTAAAGCGGTGGCTTATGCGGATGCGGCGACCGGCATGGTCTCCGCAACGCGCGGGCCTAGCATGCCGGTGCTGTCCGGTACGGCATCGCCGCGGGCGAGCAGGCGGTGGCGCTCGACCGGGCCGGGGGCGGCCCAGCGTGCTGTGCGCTCGGCGGAGAAGCCGAAGAACCGGCCATAATAGTCGGGGTCGCCGATCAGCATGAGCGCATCGTCGAGCCCCGTGACGGCGGCCGCGTCGAGCGCCTGCGTCATCAGGCGGCGACCGATGCCATCGCCCTGATGGTCGGGTACCACGGCGACCGGGCCGACCATGATCAGCGGAAACAGTCTGTTGTCGTCGACCAGCGCAATCGGCCAGCACTGGATCGAGCCAACCAACACGCCATCCTCGACCGCGGCGAAGCTGAGTGCGGCGACCGGCTTCGTGCCACCGCGGATCGTGTACGCGGTTCGCGTGAACCGATCCGGGCCGAAAGCGGCATCGAGCAGCATCTCGACCGCTGTCGGGTTGATGCTGGCCAGGGGAACGAGAGTGATCAACGGCATCTCCGGCCCGGACTGCGCCGCGTACACGCGGGAAGGGCAGCGCGCTTTAGCCGTGGCGACGCTGAACGCAAGGATAACCGGACTGACGTTCGGCCGATCCGGCGCGAACGGTGTGACTTTCATCTCGCGGTGCGTCTGCTAGAGGCGCGCAGATGGAAGACAGTCTCCAACTCGAAGTCCACGATCTCGAAGTGCAGGTCCTGACCGGCATCTATTCGGAGGAGACGCACCTGCCGCAGCCGCTGCGGATTTCTCTCACCGTGGATATGGTCTGCCCGAGACGGTTCGCGCCGGATACGCCGTTGTCGGCATCCAAGAATTATCTCGATCTGAAGAACGCCGCGACCACCGCGCTGCCGGCCGGCGTGCATTTCACGCTGATCGAGGGCGTTGCAGATCATATCTGCGAGACGTTGTTCTTGCAGGATGCGCGCGTCCTGCGCGTGATGGTCAAGATCGTGAAGCTCGCGATCGCTGAAGCCGACGAGGCGATTGGCGTAACCCTCGTCCGACATCGCCGCTGATCGCATGCTGCTGACGCTGGAGCCGGGCGGGGACATTGCGGCGCTCGTCCGTGGCGCGATCGGCGAATCGCGGGTCGTGTTGATCCCCGCGAACCTCGATCCGCTGACGATGGCGCAGGCGAGGGCGGCGATCGGCCCTCTCGCAATCGAACTGGCGCCAGCGGTTCGCGTGAATGCGGTGGCACCGGCCGAGGCGGCTCGACACCCCGATGTTGAGGCCGCGGTCGCGTTTCTCGAGCAGGCGCGCTCCACCACCGGACAATTACTGGCCGTCGGCTAGGCCTGCGCCTTCCAAGGGTAGTTCAGCTTTTGCGAGTCCGTCCGCACGGCCCCAGCGCGGCCAAGACGAATGCGTAATCCTCCCGCGCGATCGTTGCATCGGCTGCCTCCAGCGATCCCGTGCTGCGGTCCGGCAAGGCCTGCGGCAAGGCGCAACTCAGCCGGTACCACAGCAGCGTCTCCGGGGCGGGGGGCGCCGCCGATTCGTCGACGATCTCGCTCAAGGCGACCGCCCAGCGTGGCTGTTCGCCGGGGCGACGTAGCACCGACAGCGATACCGGGCGCTGGTCCGCGGTCGTCAGGAAGATCTGGGTCTCGCCTTCACCGGGCAGCGCGCCCGGCACGTGAAACGCGTTGCCGATGCCGGTGATGACCGGCGGCGCATCGCTCGCCAATGCATCGCGGGCGATCTTCCGTGCGCGTGCATCTGCGGTCGGCGTCCAATCCAGCTGCGCGTCGGGCGCGACCAGCTGGACCTGATTTACCGCGCCGGGCACTGGTCTGGCGAAGATCAGCACGCGCGCCTTCTTGAATTTCGGCACCCGGCCGGCTGCGTCGGGCATTACGTCGAGCAGATACCCGATTCGCGGCGGCAGCCCGTCGGCGCCGCGGATCAGCGCGGTGACGTCGACCTCGACATATAGTCTGACATGACCCGCCGCGAGATTTGGTGCCTCGGCCGGCTTGATCTTCGTCGTCGACCGGACGGTCGCGTCGGCGATCACGGGGGCGGAAAGCACTAGGTCGGCGATGTCGGAATATCCAATGCCGCCAGCCGCTTCGCGCTGCACCGCACCCTGCGCCACACCGGCGTCGCCAGTGAAAACCCGGGGTGTAGCCGGGGTTTCCTGAGCGCCGATAGGAGTTGCCGCGATGATGACGGAGAGGGCCGAAGCCGTAACGTGAAAGAGAAGATTCATGTCTTCAGGCTACGCTACGCAAGCTGAACGATACAGAAATAATTCTGCCATCCTATGGTTGTACGTTTGTTGCGTCCGACAAAGCGTTTGCGTGTCGCAGAACGTGGCGATAGGACTTGCTCACTGCCCCGTGGTTATTCCGGCCAACGGCAGACGCATGTGCCGCGTACCCATTGCGGGCACGTGCGTACGGAGCAGGCAGATTAAGGGAGTGTCGTTTCTGAATGGCCTATACTGACCAAAAGATGTCCGGAGGCAAAATCGTCGCGATCGTGATCGTCGCGCTGATTCATGCGGCCTTGGGCTATGCTTTCGTCACTGGCCTCGCGTACCAGTACGTGAAAAAGGCCCAGGAAAAGATGACGACGTTCGACGTGGAGCCGCCACCGCCGCCGCCTCCGCCCGACGAGCCCCCGCCGCCGCCACCCGACCAGCCAAACCTGCCGCCGCCACCGACCACGGTCGTGACGCCGCCGCCAGTCGTGGTAACGCCGCAGCCAGCGCCCGCGCTGACGACGTCGAGCATCATTCCTCGGTTCCAGCCGACGGCACCGCCGTCGCCGCCCGCACCACCAGCGCCGCCGGCACCGCCGCCGACGCCACGTGTCTCGCAGGCTGCTGGTCTCAAGGGTAACCCAGGGCAGTATTTCGGCGCGGACAATTATCCGCCGTCGGCACAGCGCGAGGGTGCTCAGGGTCGCGTTTCCGCGAAGCTGACGATCGGTACGGATGGTCGCGTGACCGACTGTTCGGTGACGTCGTCCAGCGGCAACACGACGCTGGATGATGCGACCTGCCGGATCTCCAAGGCGAGGGTGCGTTTCACGCCTGCCAAGGACGAGAACGGCAATGCCGTAGGGTCGTCGTACCAGCTGAACATCAGGTGGGTCCTGCCTCAGGAATGATCCATCCTACGTCAACCGCACCAGATAAAATTCAGTCAGAGGACTAAGCGAACATGATCACCACCATTCTTGCAGCGGCAGCGCCCGCCGCAGCCGACGCCAACCCGTACGGCCTGCAAGCCGCACTTCGCGAAGGCGGCCTGATTTCGCAGACCGTGTTCGGCATTCTCGTGCTGATGTCGGTCGTGTCGTTCTACATCCTGTTCTCGAAGCTGTTCGAGCAGCAGAAGATCATCGGCCAGGGCAAGCGCGTCCGTCAGGCCTTCTGGTCGTCGAACAGCCTTCGCGAAGGTTCGGCCAAGCTCGAGAAGAACTCGGCCTACAAGCAGATCGTCGACGACGGTCTGGCCGCTCAGGATCAGCATTCGAAGCTGACCGATCCGGTCGAGGCGCATGACTGGCTGCACGGTTCGCTGGCGCGTTCGGAAGCTGCGATCAACTCGAAGCTGGGTGGCGGTCTCGCCTTCCTCGCAACGGTCGGTTCGGTTTCGCCGTTCATCGGCCTGTTCGGTACGGTTATCGGCATCTACCGCGCGCTCGTGAAGATCGGCGCATCGGGTCAGGCATCGATCGACAAGGTCGCAGGGCCGGTCGGTGAAGCACTGATCATGACCGCCCTCGGTCTGGTCGTCGCGGTTCCTGCCGTTCTGTCGTACAACTGGCTGCAGCGCCGCAACAAGTCGATCGCAGAGGACCTGTCGGCCTTCTCGAACGACGTGCTCGGCTTCCTTGCCTCGAACGGCGCAGTGCGTCCGTCGATCGCAACGGCTGCTAAGCCGATTTCGGCCAAGCCTGCCTCGACGACCACGACTGCCGGCCAGACCGGTGGCGTACCGCGCGCCAACTAAGACGCGAAAGGCGGGGCTGCTGTTCGCAGCCGCCCCGCTTCATTGCCGCCGGCGGTTCCGGTGGCGATTATATGGATAGGATAGTTCGCACATGGCGATGAGTGTTGGTGGCGATTCCACCGAGAGTTCGATATCGGACATCAATACGACGCCGCTGGTCGACGTCATGCTCGTGCTCCTGATCATCTTCCTGGTGACGACGACTGTCGCGGTCCAGGCTGTGCAGCTGAAGCTGCCGGATGTTCGGTTCGATCCGACGATGACCAAGCCTGAGAACGTCTCGCTGTCGGTAACGTCGGCTGGCGGACAGTGCCAGGTGTACTGGGGTCTTTCGCCGGTGACTCACGAAGAGCTGCTGCAGCGTGCCGTCGACAAGCTGAAGGCTGAGATCGCACGTCAAGGCGGTGTCAACGCGGCTGGTCTCGAATTGCCCGAGGCTCACATCCGCGGTGACGTGAACGCACCGTATCGCTGCATCGGCGCAACGATCTACACGATGCAGCAGGCTGGGTTCGCCCGCGTCGGCTTCATCTCCGAACCGCCTCCCGGCGGCACCACTGAACGTTGATGGCGAACGCTGATGCCGAACGCTGATGATCGCTCGGACGTATTTAGGAGTAGTATAAGATGGCAATGAGCGGCGGCAAAGAAGATGGCGCGCCGATGATGGAAATGAACATGACGCCGTTGATCGACGTCCTGCTCGTTCTCCTCATCATGTTCATCATCACGATCCCCATTCAGACGCATGCGGTGAAGGTCGACCTTCCGGTCAACAGCAAGAACCAGCCGCAGAATCCGGTCGATCCACAGAAGAACAAGATCTCGATCGATCCCGCCGGTACGGTCGCATGGAACGGTTCGCCGGTCGACGAGGTCACGCTGCGCCAGTATCTGGACCAGTCCGCCGGCATGACGCCAGAGCCCGAACTCCACTTCCAGCCCGATCCCGAATCGAAGTATGAAGTGGTCGATCGCACGCTGGCCGTCATCAAGCGGTCCGCGATCACCAAGCTCGGCTTCATCGGCAACGAGCAGTATCGCAACGCTTTCTAAGTCGTCTGCATACAGTATCGAACGTCCAAAGGGCGGTCCTCCGGGACCGCCCTTTTTTGTTGCGCGGTCGTCGCTGGACGGCGGACGAACCGGAGCCGCGAAACGCGTCATGGTGCATCGAGAGGCGATAATCCGCTCGCGGGACCGAACTTGATCAATGTGCTTGTATGACAGTCATCGAAGTGACACACCGTTGTCACAAAAATGAAACCTTCCGATACGCGAAGGTCAGTGGAGATGGATGATGCGCAAGACCGTCCTGTTCGTTCTAGCAACCCTGGGTGCAGCCACGCCGGCGTTGGCGGACCAGTCCGCGTCGACGGATCGCACTGGCTATGTCGCGATCGCGGCAGGCGACCTGTCGACGGCAGAACAGCGCATCGTCGCCGAGCGGAAAATCTTCCCGCAGCGTCCCGAACTTATGCTCAACCTGGCATCGGTCTATCATCGTACCGGCCGCGAGTCGGAGGCACGCGCGCTGTATGCGGCGGTGCTGGACCGTCCCGCGGTCGCGATGGACCTGCCATCGGGCGCAGTGGCGTCATCGCACGATCTGGCCAGCCGTGCCTTGGCGCGCCATTCGCAGCAGATTGCGACTCGCTGACGACTGGCTCGCGCCGTCCAAGAAGGTCGCGTACTACCTTGTTTCCCCGCGAAGGCGGGAGCCCAGACTGGGTCCCCGCCTTCGCGGGGAAACAAGCTGAGGAAGCGGTTGAACGTATGTGCACAGCGGCGAACAGCTATCAGCCGTAAGGTACGTCACCGTTCGATCTGAGCTCCATGACGGCGGTTGGAAGGTACTGCGATTAGGCGGCAATCCGACGACGTGTTGTGCTCTGTCCGCTTGCGACCTTACGGTCGTTAGCAGCCGGAAACCCCGTCAACCAAGACAAGCATCTCACTACCCCGGCGTAGGCCGGGGCCCAGTTGGGAGCCGCTGCCAACTGAGCGGTGAGCTTCGTCACCGAGATCTCACTACCTGGACCCCGGCCTTCACCGGGGAGGTTGGCTAGAAGAGCCTGCCGTTTACCCACTGCCGACAAGTGGCTGCCAAGTTGCGGGGAGCGTCGCGGAATCGCGCAGTTCGGCGACACGGAGCAATTAGATCAGCTTTGACGCTGAGCAACCGTCTGCCGTGGTCTCGCCCAAGCCCAAGCCCAAGCCCAAGCCCAAGCCCAAGCCCAAGCCCAAGCCCAAGCCCAAGCCCAAGCCCAAGCCCAAGCCCAAGCCCAAGCCCAAGCCCTAAAGCCGCGGCAGCGTCACCCCGCGCTGCCCCATATATTTCCCCGCCCGGTCCGCATAACTCACTTCGCAAGGCTCGTTCCCCTTGAGGAACAGAAACTGGCACGCGCCCTCGTTCGCATAGATCTTGGCCGGCAGCGGCGTAGTGTTGGAGAATTCCAGCGTCACATGCCCCTCCCATTCCGGCTCCAGCGGCGTCACGTTGACGATGATCCCGCACCGCGCATAGGTCGACTTACCCAGGCAGATTACCAGCACGTCGCGCGGCACGCGAAAATATTCGACGGTGCGTGCGAGCGCGAAGCTGTTCGGCGGGATGATGCAGACGTCGGTCTTGCGATCGACGAAGCTGTTCGCGGCGAAATCCTTCGGGTCGACGATCGCGCTGTCGACGTTGGTGAATATCTTGAACTCGTCGGCAACGCGCGCGTCATAGCCATAAGACGACAGCCCGTACGAGATGCACCCGTCGCGGCGCTGCGCTTCGTGGAACGGTTCGATCATCGCATCGCCCAGCGCGCGCTCGCGGATCCAGCGGTCGGACATCACGGACATGGCAACTCCCTTTTCGCGAGCGGCTTTCGCCCGGATGCGGGCGGACGGCAAGAGGGACGCGCCGAATCACATGCAGCCCCGTTCGCGCGCCCCTCACGAAGCGGTTACTTACGCGCGTAGGCTATTGATGCGGTCGAGCGCTGGCGTCACAATGCAGCGTCACGATCGCCGCGATCGAGACTGCGCCGTCGGTGCTGGCCCGACGGCTAAAAGGGAAGCTGGCTTGAAGTTCATCGAGACCCCGTCACCCAATTTCGACGATCGTTCGCTGCCCATCACGATGATCGTGCTGCACTATACCGGCATGAAGGACGGCGCGTCGGCGATCGCCCGGTTGCGCGATCCCGAGGCGAAGGTGTCGTCGCATTACCTGGTCGAGGAGGACGGCACCGTCCTGCGGATGGTCGCGGAGGATAAGCGCGCCTGGCACGCGGGCAAATCGCACTGGCGCGACGTCGACGACGTCAACTCGGCGAGCGTTGGCATCGAGATCGTCAATCCCGGCCACGATTTCGGCTATCGCCCATTCCCGCCCGAGCAGATCGCCTCGGTCGTGGCGCTGGTCGCCGAGATCAAGGATCGCCACGAGATCACGCGCGGCAACATCGTCGGCCATTCGGACATCGCGCCGGTGCGCAAACGCGATCCAGGCGAGCTGTTCCCATGGCACGAACTGGCACGGCGCCGGCTGGCGCTGCCGCGTCCCACCAAGAACTTGATGGATCCCGGCTGGACCGAAGGCGGCTTCTGCCTCGCGCTCGAACGCTTCGGCTATGATGTCGAGAATCGGATGGCGGCGACGATGGCGTTCCAGCGGCGCTTCCGTCCCGAGTTGGTCGACGGTGAGGTCGATGCGGAGTGCCGGTGCATCTTGCTGGCGTTGCTGTTGCCGAAACCAATGGGCGACGACTGACGAACGCTACGGTCTCCCCTCCCTGGAAGGGAGGGGTCGGGGGTGGGTCGGCCAGCTTTTGTCGTAACCGTTCCATGATGCGGAAACCTACTCACCCCCGACCCCTCCCTTCCAGGGAGTGGAGAGCGTTTCGCCTGTAAGAGTGCTCCTACTAAAAACGGTGGTGCATCGCCCGCGCCCGCGCTAGGGCTCGCCTCGCCAGAGGGTCGGGCGGCCGCGGGTGTTTTCGGACACGCGAGGAAAGTCCGGGCTCCGCGAAACGACGGTGCCGGGTAACGCCCGGCGAGGGTGACCTCAGGGAAAGTGCCACAGAGAGCAGACGGCCAACCCTCGGCGCAAGCCGGGGCGGTCAGAGTGAAAGGGTGCGGTAAGAGCGCACCGCGCGCCTGGTAACAGGGGCGGCACGGCAAACCCCACCGGGAGCAAGATCGAATAGGGGTGGCACATGGGCTTCGTTTCAGCTCGTCACCCGGGTTGATTGCTTGAGGCGGCGGGCAACCGTCGTCCTAGAGGAATGGTCGCCTAACTTCCGCATCGAAGGATCGGAAATGGACAGAACCCGGCTTACAGACCCTCTGGCATCCTTCCCCGAACCATTGCAGACTGCGCAGATATAACGCTGGGCTGCGACGTGGGGAATGTAATGCGTATCAAGACGATCGCGCTGTTGAGCGCCGGTATGTTGGCGATGGCGGGTGGGCTAGTCCCCGTTGGCGCCCAGACGCCGCCGTCGACGACGACAATTCAACAGGACTTCGACGCAGCGACAGCGCTGGATGCGAAGGCCGATCGCGCAGCGTCGCTGGCGGCCTGGGAGAAACTGGAAGCGCGAACCAAGCCCGGATCACGCAGTCGCGGGATCGTGCTGGTCCGCAAGGCGCCCACGCTGTTCGCCCTGAACCGCGCCGACGAATCGGTTAAGGCTGCACGGGCAGGGCTCGCCTTGCTGCCGGCCGACGATGCCAGTCTTGCAGAAGACCGGACGCGCGCCTTCCTCATCCTCGGCCAAGTCGCGACCGACACGCTCGATTACGCGGGCGCCGTGACCGCGCTCCAGCAGGCGGAGGCGAGCGCGATCAGCACCGCCGACAAGCTCGGCGCGATGCTGTCGCTGGTGACCGTGCAGATCTTCATCGATCCCACCGCCGCGGCGGTGACGTTGGCACGCAGCGACGCGTTGATCGGCACCGTGAAGCTCGAGAAGAGCGTCGCCGCGCGGTTCGCGCGTGAGCGGACGCTCCTGAAGCTCAACACCGGGGACATCGCCGGCGCCCGCGCCAGCGCGTTGCAGGCGATCCGGCTTCTCGGCGGCCTCGAAACCGACAAGGTCGATATCATGGACGCATCGGCGCGGTCCGATGCCGCGATCGCGTACCTGCTGAGCGGCAACGCGGACGAAGCACGGCGGTACATGGCCTATACCGGTGCGGGACGCATGGTGAAGGGATCGTTCGATCCTGCCGCGGAGATGCGCTCGCCGGATTGTGGCGGCGATGCCGGGCTCAAGCCGCAGGACGTCGCGGTGGTCGAGTTCAACATCGCGTCCGACGGTACGATCGACCAGGCGGCGCCGATCTATGCCGCGGGTGGCGGCCAGGTCGCGCTCGAGTTCGCGCGGGCGGTCAAGGGTTGGTCGTGGCCTGCCGAAAAGGTCCAGGCGATCCCGGCCTTTTATCGCTACCACGTGCGGGTCGAGATGCGCTGTTCGACCGCGTTCGAGCGGCCGTCGATCGACGACGGACTAGACGACGTCCTGGAACAGTGGCTTTCCAGCAAGGGCGTCACGGTCGCTCCTGCACCGACCGGCTCGCAGGCGGCAGCACTCGCCGGACAGCGCGCCGAACTCGCATCGGCGACCGCCCAATCGCCTAATGGTTTGCGTACGCTCGCCGCGATCTATCGCCTGACGAACAATCCTACGGTAGCGCGGGAAGAGCGTGCGGCCTTGGCTGCGCGGGCGCTGTCGATCGCGGTCGCCAACGATGCACCGCCTAGTGCGCGGCTGACGTTCGACCTGCCAGGACGCGTCGATGCGGTGACCGACATCTGGCGGCCGGGGGTATTCGAACGGACGCTGACGCCGATGGTGTCAGAACCCGTTTACGCAAACGATCCCCAGGCGCGAGCGGCGATCAGGCTGATGATGGTCGATGGCGCCGTCGCACGAACGAGGAAGTCGGAGAAGAACGACACCGCGATCGTGACCCTTCGACAAGTGGCGGACGACAAGGCGTTGAAGCCGAACGATCCGCTGCGCGTCGGCGCGCTGATCCGCATCGCATCGATCGAGGAGCGCAACGGCGAGATTGACGCGGCGCGGGCGACATTCGCGTCGAGTGGTCTGACCGCGAACCAGTGCGCGATCATGGATGCGCCACCGAAGATGGTATCCCAGCCGGGATCGGAAGCGTTCCCGATGGAAGCGATGCGTTGGGGCTTTGAAGGCTGGACCCAGGTTCAGTTCGACATCGGCGCGGACGGCAACGTCATCAACCAGCGCGCACTGCTGAGCTATCCCCCGTTCATCTTCTCGGAGGCGGGGACCAAGTTCTTCACCAAGGCCAAATACGCTAAGACGTATCGTCCCGACGGGGGGCTCGGTTGCGGCGCCACGACGACTCGTATCAAGTTCCTGCTGCCAGATTCGGCGCGGCGCGGCTCGTAAGCGAAGACAGCCCCTTCCCACGGCGATGGTGGGAAGGGGGGCTTTCTACACCAACACCTTGTCCGGCCGACCGACCTCTTCGAGCACGGTGGTCGAATCGATCTCCATCATCGGTTTGATCAGCCCGTCGCGGATATCGTAGACCCAGCCGTGAAGCAGCACTTCCTGGCCCCGCGCGAACGCCCCCTGGATCGTCTTGGTGCGCGCGAGCCGGATGAGCTGGTCGCGGACGTTGACCTCGACCAGCCGGTTGACCTTCTGCTCGCGGTCTGGCTGCGCGTCGATTTCGTCGGCATGGTCGTGCAACACGCAGCGCGCTGTCGAGAGCCAGTCGTCGACCGGCCCGGTGGTGCCGCCATCGAGCGTCGCGCGGATCCCGCCGCATGCATAATGCCCGCAGATGATGATGTGCCGCACGCCGAGCACGTCGATCGCATATTGCAGCACCGACATCAGGTTCATGTCGTCGTCGTTGACGAGGTTGGCGATGTTGCGGTGGATGAACATGTTGCCGGGTGGCGTCATCGTCATCTGCTCCGGACCGACGCGGCTGTCCGAACAGCCGATCCACAGGAACTCCGGGTTCTGGCCGACCAGCTGACGCTGGAAGAAGTCGGCGCTCTCCTCGATGATCTCGGCCGCCCACGCCTTGTTGGCGAGCAGGAGTTGCTTGTACTGCCTCATGCGAAACGGACCTCGGTCTGGGGGGCGTTGATCAGCTTGACCGTGCGCATCGCGAGATCGCCGCGGATAAGCACGGTGATGCCGCGATACTGCGCGCCCTTGATGAACGCGTTGATGATGTCGACGTTGTCGAGATCGACATAGCTGGTCGACGACAGGTCGATCAGCAGGTTCGCATTGTCGGGCACCTTGGCGAGCGACTTCTGCAACTCGTATTTATGGATGAAGTACAGGTTGCGTCGCGCGCGGACGAGGCAGTCCTCGTCGTCGCAGGCAAAGGTGATCGCGGTGCGGAAGTTGCGCGCGACGACGAACACGAAGCCGACCGCAAGGCCGATGACGATGCCTTCGAGCAAGTCGGTGAACAGGATCGCAGCCACCGTGACGACGAACGGAATGAACTGCGTCCAGCCCTGCTTGAAGCGCTCGGTATACAGCTTCGGCTTGGTCAGCTTGTAGCCGGTCGCGATCAACACCGCGGCGAGTGCCGACAGCGGGATAAGGTTCAGCACCGCGGGGATCAACGCGACGCTGACCAGCAGCCAGAAGCCGTGCAGGATCGTCGACAGCTTGCTCTCGGCCTTGGCATCGACGTTGGCGGACGAACGCACGATCACCGAGGTTACGGGCAGGCCGCCGATCAGGCCGGACAGGATGTTGCCGCCGCCCTGCGCCATCAGCTCCCAGTTCTTGTCGGTCGAACGACGGCGCGGATCGATCTCGTCGACCGCCTTGACGCTCAGCAGAGATTCGAGGCTGGCGACGATCGCGAGCGTGACCGCGCTGCTCCAGACGATGCCCATCGTGATCCCGGAGAAGTCGGGGAAGGTGAACAGCGACGGGAATTGCGACAGCGTCTGGGTGATCGGCACCTGGACGAGATGCGTCGCCTGGAGCTGCCAATCGGGCTTCACGGCACCAAGCAGCATGTTGCCGAAGATGCCGATCAACACGACCACGAGCGGCCCGGGGACGAAGCGCAGCGGCCCGTCCTTCGGCTTGGCGCCATCCCACCAGAACAGGAAGGCCAGGCTGACTGACGCGATCAGGATTGCGCCGGGGGTCACGGCTGCACTGAGGCTGTCGAAGATCCGCGAGAACGTGTTGATGCCGTTCGCGGTGGTGAATTCGAAGATGCCCTCCGCCTCGCGGTCGAACCCTACGGCGTGGGGGATCTGCTTGAGGATCAGGATCAGGCCTATTGCCGCGAGCATGCCGGTGATGACCGACGACGGCACGAACTCGCTGAGGATGCCGGCGCGGGTCAGCGAGAAGCAGATTTGGAGAACGCCCGCGAGCACGACTGCCATCAGGAACATCTGGTAGCTTGGCATGCTCTCGATCGCGGTCAGCACGATCACGGTCAGGCCGGCGGCGGGGCCGCTCACCGACAGCGGCGATTTCGAGAACAGGCCGACCGCGATACCGCCGACGATGCCCGAGATAATGCCAGCGAACAGCGGCGCACCGGACGCGAGCGCGACGCCGAGACAGAGGGGCAGCGCGACGAGCGCGACGACGATGGAGGCGGGAAGATCCGCGCGCCATGTGGTAAGCTTTGGAATGAGAGTCGGCACCAGGGCTCCTGTCCTTAAGGTGTCGGCCGGGAATACGTCCGCACCGGACGCATCTATCCATGCCACATGACAAATAGTTCATGTTCAGTAATCGATGAACGGTGTCTGACTCAAGTTGGAATGTTGCGACGCGGAAGATTGTCGGATCGGGCAAGTTTACGTCGCGATCGCTGCGTGCGGTTGCGTTGTCCGTGGGGACGCCTATCTCGGACCGCTATGGCTCGAAGCACGACACGATCTTCCGACTGGGGTTTCCCGCGCTGGCGCGAATATGGCGCGAGCACCGAGGCGGTGACCGTCCGGCTGTGCGATCGGCATGGCTGCGACGAGCCCGGCAATTGTCCGGCACCGAAATCGCCCAACAGCCCCGATCGCTGGTATTTCTGCATGAACCACGCGGGCGAATATAATCGTGGCTGGAATTATTTCGAAGGCTTGAGCGCGGAGGAAGCGGCCGAGCGCGAAGCGGCGGAGACGCGCACCGCGGACGGCTACACCGATCCCAAGCATTATGCGTGGGCTGGCTCGGGTGACGGCAGCCGCTCGCGCGACGAGATGCGCGCGCTGGAGGTACTGGACCTCGAGCCCGACGCGACGTTCGAGGACGTCCGCGCGGCGTGGCGGCGGATGGCGAAGGCGAATCATCCGGATGTGCGCCCGAACGACAAGGACGCGGCGAAGCGGTTCCAAGGCGTTCAGGCGGCGTACGAGGTCCTGAAGGTGGCCGAAGATCAGCGGACCTGGAAACCGGAGTGATCCGCGTCCTCGCCAGTCGCTGGCAGGGAAGCGTTCTGGTCTGCGGCAAATGCTCGAAGAAGCTGAATGGCGGGTTTGGCGAAAAGGGCCGGACGCCTCTCGTGAAGCTGTTGCGTCAGACGCTCGGCGTTAAGAAGGGCCGCAAGGCTGACCGAGGCGTGGTCGAGGTGAAGTGTCTTGGCGTGTGCCCGAAGAACGCGGTGGTGATGGTCGATGGCGCCCGGCCGGACCGGTGGATGTTGGTCCCGGCTGGTGCTGATGCCGAAGAGGTCGTCGCTACGCTCAACGAACCCGCTAGCGTGCCCTCACCCTCGCCGCCTCCGGCGTCTCTCCCTCTCCCCTAAGGGGAGAGGGAAGGGGCCCGCGGCCACTTGGCCGTGGGAAGGGTGAGGGCACGGTTTTAGGCGTATCGCTCCGCCGTCTCCCGAATCAGCGCGATCATGTTCGGGATCCCCTGCGTCCGGTTCGAACTCAGCTGCTTGCTCAGATCGAACGGCGCCAGTTCCGCTTTGATGTCCGTCGCGATGATCTGGCCGGGAGCCTGGTCCTGCACCGTCAGCAGAACTAGGGCGATAATCCCCTTGGTGATCGCCGCATTCGAATCCGCGAGGAAGTGCAGGCGACCATCATCGGTCGTGGTCGGATACACCCAAACCGACGCCGAACACCCGCGTACCAACGTCGCATCGGTCTTCAGCGCATCCGGCATCGGTTCCAGCTCTTTGCCGAGGTCGATCAGCAGACGGTAGCGATCGTCGGGTTCGAGAAAGTCGTATTCCTCGCGAATGTCGGTGAGAGTGGCCATTCCTGTCGGGTAGCGGTTCGAAGGTAACGCTTCAACATCATGTTCCCCCGCGAAGGCGGGGGCCCAGTCTGGACCCCCGCCTTCGCGGGGGAACAAGTCTCCCGGTCGGTGGCCCTAGAGATCCACCCCGGCAGCGATCGCCTCGAGCTTCTTGATCCGCTCCTTCAAGTCCGCAATCTCGATCCGCGATCCGGTCGACACCGCGACCGGCATGCGGCCGTCCTGCATGTTATCCAGCTCCATCCGCCGCAGCGAGAGCCATCCGCGCCATCCGGCCAATCCGCCCGCGACGATCATTGCCAACCCTGCAAGGCTCGCCAGCGCCAAGGTGATATAGACGTTCGGTTCGATCATGTCCGCCTCCTAGCGGTCGCGGAGCCGTTCGATCTCTCGGTCGAGATCGACGCTCTTGTGGTTGTCCGTGATCACGCGCTCCAGCACCTGGATCCGCTCCTTCATCTGCTGCACCTCGTCGCGAAGCCGCACCGCCTCGGGATCGTTCATCAATGACGTGCCCTCGGCATGTCGGCCGTTCTTGTGGCGCGATTTGAAGATGCCGGTAATCATCACGATCAGGACGATCATCACGACCATCACCTGTCCACCATTCATGATCTTGTCTCCTAACGGGTCGGTCTAGTTGGCCAGGCGTTCGGTCGCGGGACCGGTATCGCGGAGCAGGTCGATCTCGTTCGAGAGCTCAATCCCACGGTCGGTGACGATCCGTTCGAGCACCCGGACGCGCTGTTCGAGGCGGTCGGTGTGCGCCGCGTATTGTGCGGACTTCTCGGCGATCATCTGCGCGTCGAGTTCCATGCGGCGGTGCCGGTAGGCGAACCAGGGCCTGACGAAGACACCGCCGAAGATCGCGAGCAGTCCGCAGCAGATGCCGAGGATCGGGATGAGCAAGGGGCTGAGCATGGTTGTGTCCTTCAGCGGTCGCGGAGGGCGTCGATCTCGCGAGCGGTGCGCTCGGCGGGATCGGTAGCGATGCGTTCGAGGACTGCGATCCGCTCTTCGAGGCGGGAAACCTGACCGGTGAGGCGCTCATTCTCGCTGCTGAGCAGTTCGACTTTTCGTTCGCCAGCCGGGTCCTGCTTAAGCCCGCCGCCCCAGTTCATCGAGTTGCCCCAGTCGTCGCTCGGCGGATAGCCGTGTTTCGTACGGATCCAGTTGTTGACGATCCAGCCGACGGTCGTGATCGCGATGATGGCGATAATGAAACCTGGTCCACCCCAAGCCATAGTCTGTCTCCCTGTTGACGCCGCGTCTCAGCGCAGGCTGTCGATCTCTGCCGCGAGGCTGGTGCTGTTGCGGCTGGTATAGTGCGTCTCGATGTCGGCGAGGCGGCGGTCGATGTCGCGGAACTTGCTGCGGACCTCGGCGGTCGAGCGCTTCGGGTTCGAGCGGACGCCCTGCCAGAACTTCGCGTCGTCGGGCGTCTCGTACAGGCCGATCGGCTTGGCGTGGCCCATCCAGGCGACCATCCAATAGGCCAGCAGCGTCCAGGGAAAGCCCCCGGCAAGCGTCAGGACGACCATCCCGACCCGGACGAAGAGCGCGTCGACGCCGGTATAGTCGGCGATCCCGGCGCAGACGCCCTTCCACTTGGCGTTCTGCTTATCGAGGTAAAACTGTGTGCGGCTGCCGGACATCTCAGTTCCTCCGATCAGAAGTGCGGTCGGACTGAAGGTCCGACAGATACGGCGATTGCGTGGTACCGAGACCCGGCTTCCAGTCGGGATTGTCGGCGGCGATGATCCGTTCGACGGTCATTACGCGGTCTTCGAGGCGGCGGGCCAAGGCCTGCATTTCGTCGAGCAGGCGTTCGTCCTCCTCCGTGATCCGCGGCGCCTGCTTCCACTTGGTGATGTAGTGCAGGATCACCCACGGCAGCCCGATGAAGAGCACGGCGCAGACGAGAACGGGCATTAGGTCATCCATCTCAATCGTCCTTCTTCATGCGCGCCTTGAGCGCGGCGAGCTGGGCGTTGACCTTGTCGTCGCTGCGCAGTTCGGCGATTTCCTCTTCGAGCGACTTGACGACCCCGAGCCCCATCGCATCCGCGCGGCCCTCGGCCTCGTCGACGCGGCGGTCGAGAATGTCGAAGCGGCTGAACGCCTCGTGCGTCTTCGGGCCGTTGTACATTTCCCGAAGTCGCGTCCGGTTGTTCGCGCTCTCCAGCCGGGTCTGCACCGCATTCTGCTTGGTGCGCGCCTCGCGGAGCTTGGTCTGGAGCTTGGCGATGTCCTCTTCGGACGCCCGAAGTGCGTCGTCGAGCACGCCGACCTCGGCCTTCAACTGCTCGGCCATGTCGAACGCCTTCTGGCGCTCCACCAGGGCGGCCTTGGCGAGGTCCTCGCGGTCCTTGCTCAGCGCCAGCTCAGCCTTCTCGGTCCAGTTGTCCTGGAGCTGCTCCAGCTTCGAGATATGGCGGCGCATCTCCTTCTGGTCGGCGATGGTGCGCGCGGCGGAGGCGCGAACCTCGACCAGCGTTTCCTCCATCTCCAGGATGATCATGCGGATCATCTTCGACGGATCTTCGGCCTTCTCGATGAGATCGGCGAAGTTGGCGGCGACGATGTCGCGGGTGCGGGAAAAGATGCCCATGTAAATCCTACTCTAGGGGTCGGCCCGAGGCTCTCAGCGAGTCCGTCGGGAGTCTTATGCCACGATTGCGGTGGTTGCCGCGATAGGCGTCATGTTGGTTGCGGTCGCGGGTCCCACGGCGCCGATGACGCAAGTTGCGCTGGCGACGATGGTGCAGAGAGCGGCGACTACGGTGCGGGCGATGTTGGTGTTGAACATGGTGGGTCCCCTTTAAGGATGGTTGGTTCCGCTATTCGGCGGGTTGCCTGAAGCATTGCATGTGTCGTGCCAGTTTCGAAAACGGCGGATTTGCAGGGCTTTGCGCGATTTCGACCGTCGGGCGGGCACCGCAAGCTTGCCAAGAGTTGGGAATTCGCGCCACATCTTCGCCATGGAGAGAACAACCCAGGTCATCGGCGAATCCGGCACGTTCATGGCGGCACTCGAACGCGCGTCGCGGGCGGCCGCGCTTGATCGCCCCGTGCTGGTGATCGGCGAGCGCGGGACGGGCAAGGAACTGGTAGCCGAGCGTCTGCATCGTCTGTCGCCGCGATGGGATCAGCCTTTGGTCATAATGAACTGCGCGGCGCTGCCCGAGACCCTGATCGAGGCGGAGTTGTTCGGGCATGAGGCGGGCGCGTTCACTGGCGCGACCAAGGCGCGGGTAGGGCGGTTCGAGGAGGCCGATGGCGGCACGCTGTTCCTCGACGAACTCGGTACGCTGTCGATTGCGGCGCAGGACCGACTGCTCCGCGCAGTCGAATATGGTGAGATCACCCGGATCGGCTCGTCGCGACCGATGCGCGTCGACGTGCGGATCGTCGCCGCGACCAACGAGCATCTCCCCGACAAGGTCGACCGCCACGAGTTCCGCGCCGATCTTCTCGACCGCCTGTCGTTCGAGGTGGTGACGTTGCCGCCTCTGCGCGCGCGGACCGGCGACGTGGTGGTACTTGCGGAACATTTCGGCCGACGCATGGCGTCCGAGCTGGGGCGCGAACGCTGGGAGGGGTTCGGCCCCGCAGCGATGGACGCGCTGATCGCCTATCGCTGGCCCGGCAACGTCCGCGAACTCCGCAACGTCGTCGAGCGCGCGGTGTATCGCTGGGAACAGACGGGGCCGATCGACGCGATCGAGATCGATCCGTTCCAGTCGCCACACCGCCCCGGCGCGTCGACTGCGCCTAAACCTATGGTTGTGGCCCCGCGTGCCGCCGAACCGGACGAAGGCGAAGACCCAGTAGTCGCGTGCGAAGAAGGCCCCTCGGACTTCAAGTCCCGCGTATCCCGCTTCGAACGCGACCTCCTCTCGCGAGCCCTATCGGAACACCGCTTCAACCAACGCGCCACCGCCGAAGCCCTAGGCCTGAGCTACGACCAACTCCGTCACGCCCTAAAACGCCACGACCTGCTTAACGCGGGCGGTTAAAGTAATCCTCCCCCGCAAGGGGGAGGTGGCTGGCTCTTGCCAGACGGAGGGGGAGGACACGGAGCAGAGGTTTCGCGTGCCTCCCCCTCCGTCACCTTCGGCGCCACCTCCCCCTTGCGGGGGAGGATCGTAGGTGCTTCGTCACCCGCTCTTCCCGACCAGTCCCGCCAGCTTCTTCAGCTTCGGCGCAACGATCGGCACCGTCAGCATCGTGCTTGCCAGCGCCATCAGCAACAGTGCCGTGAACGTCTCATTCGTAATGATCTTTTTATCCAGCAGGATGTTGACGAAGATGATCATGATGAGCGCCTTGGTCTGGAGTAGCCAGCCGATCGCCGACGCCTCGCCCGGCCGCCACTTCAGGATCCGTCCCGCCGCATGAACGCCCGCCAGCTTCCCCCCGACCGACGCGACCAGCAGCAGCGCCGCCGCCCCGAACACCGCATAACCGCCGACCGCCCACTGCGTCTTCAACCCGGTCGACAAGAAGAACACCGGCATCACCGCGAGCAGCACGAAATGGCGGAACTGGTCCATCTTCGCGGTCGTGAACCATTTCGAATCGAGCACCGCGCCCGACAGGAACGCGCCGACCATGAAGTGCAGCCCCGCCCAGTCCGCCGCGAACCCGCAACCTGCGAGCCAGATCAGGCTGACATACCAGCGGTCGCTCTCCTCGATACGCGCCATCAACTTGCGCACGATCAGCGTCGCCACGGCGAACCCGAGCAGGAAGCCACCTTGCCGACCGACGCGCTCCCAATCGAGCAGGATCAGCGCGAGCACGCCCCAGATCGCGATGTCGTCGAGGCTCGCATAACGCAGGATCCGCTGCCCGATCGGCTCGCGCAGCACGTCGAGCTTTTCGAGGAACAGCACGAGGATGGGGAGGGCGGTGACCGCGCAGGCCATGCCGATGCCGAGCACGACCTGCCACGTCGCGCCGTCCGGCCCGCGCCAGCCTGGGTAGCGCAACATCAGTACCGCTGCGATGCTGCCGGTGATCAGCGGCACCGCAAGCGCTAACCCCGCCGTCACGCCGGTTTCGCCGCGCCGTTTCCAGGCCTCGCCGAGGTCGAGTTCGATGCCGGCGACCCACACGAACATCATCACCGCCCACCACGCGATGCCGTTCAGCGAGCCCAACGTCGCGGGTGTGAAGACCGTCGCGTAATAGTCGGGATACGCCGCGCCGAGCACGCCCGGCCCCAGCAGGATGCCGCCGAAGATCTGCACCACCACCAGCGGCGCCCAATAGTCGGTCCGCCCGAGCCGCCACACCAGATACGGCACGGTGAAGATGATGAGTATCGCGAGGAGGAAGACCTCCGTCGGCGTCATGGCGTGCATGTGGATCTCCCGCGCCGGTCGGTTTCCCCCGCCGGCTTTGTTACGGTAGCGGTATTATGCGGCCGACGCGGGCTCGGCAATATGCGGACGCCGTAATCGACCCATCCCGGTTCATTCTTTCCAATGCTTCATAACGGGACAGGCGCCGTCGAAGCGCGGCGGACGGACTGGTCGAAGCGCGACGTTCCGTGCGATCACGCAACCCATATTGTCGGCGGGCAACCGCCGCGGAACGAAGAGGATTTCGGATGAAACGATCGTTGCTCGCCGTCGCGCTGTTCGCCGCCCCCGCGTTCGCGCAAAGCTCGGCGCCGTTCACGGTGAACGGGCAGGGGTTCGCGACGTTGCAGGAGGCGGTCTCGTCGATCCGGCTGGGCACCGCGACGATCCTGATCGCGCCGGGCACCTACCGGCAATGCGCGGTGCAGGCCGGTGGCCACATCACCTTCAAGGCGGTCAAGCCCGGCACCGCGATCTTCGAGAAGGTCGCCTGCGAGGACAAGGCCGCGCTGGTGCTGCGCGGGCAGGGCTCGGTCGTCGACGGCCTCGTCTTCCGCGGCTACCGCGTATCTGACGGCAATGGGGCGGGCATCCGCACCGAGATGGGCGACCTGTCCGTCACCAACGCGATGTTCCTCGACAGCCAGGAGGGCATCCTCGGCGGCGAGCCGACCGGTCAGAAGATCCTGATCGACCATTCCACCTTCGCCGGGCTCGGCCAGTGCGACGAGTCGCCGGGCTGTTCGCACGCGATCTACCTCGCCAACAAGGGCAGCGTGACGATCACCAATTCTCGGTTCGAGCGCGGTACGGGCGGGCACTACGTCAAGCTCCGCGTGCCTAATTTGTCGATCACCGACAACAGCTTCGACGATACCGCTGGGAAGAAGACCAACTACATGATCGACCTCCCCGAAGGCGCGACCGGCCTGATCGCGCGCAACACCTTCGTGCAGGGGCGGAACAAGGAGAACCACACCGGATTGATCGTAGTCGCGGCGGAGGCGCAGACGTACCGATCGACAGGGTTGCGGGTCGAGGCGAACGACGCGCGACTGTCGCCGGGGGATGGTACGAGCCCGGCGTTCCTCGCGGACTACAGCCACGACAAGCTAGCGCTGGGGGCAAACCGGCTAGGCGCAGGGTTGCGGGCATTCGAGACGCGGTGAGCGATCGTACCCTCGCCACCCCGTCTCCGTCATCCTGACGAAAGTCAGGATCCAGAGCCGCACAGGACCGCGCCCCGTTACCTTGGATCCTGACTTTCGTCAGGATGACGGGTGAGGCGGCAGGATGACGGGCAAGAGGGGGCGCCATACCCATCTAGTATGTTCTCCCGCGAAGGCGGGAGCCCAGGCTGGACTCCCGCCTTCGCGGGAGAACATGCTTTTGAGAGAGGCGCGGCGCTCAGTTGCCGCAGGTGGTCGCAGCACTCGGATCGAGATCCAGGCACCGCCCATCCAACCCACTGACCGGCAACCCGATCGTCGCCGCCAAGGTCGGCACGATATCCACCGTCTCGACCGAAAGCGGCTGCTCGAACCCCGTCATCCCCTTGCGCCAGAACAGGATCGGCACGCGGCGGTCGTAATCCCAAGGCGACCCGTGAGTCTCCACATACCCCCCCGCCGGCGACACGATCGTCGTCACGCGTGGCTTGAGCAGCACCACCATCTGCCCCGAGCGCTCGGGATAGAACGATGCCCGCGCCCGCTCGATCAGCGTCCAGGTCTCGGGCGGAGACTTCGCCATCGGCGTCGCCATGATCTCCGCTGCCGAGTAGGCACCCGCTATCTGCGGCATCGCCCGATACCGGCGCAGCGCCTCGGCAAGCACCTTCGCCTGCGTCTTCGCCGGCAGCGTGTCGTCGATATACACGTCGCCTTCCGTCCCCAGCAGCACGCTCCCCGGCAGCCCCATGTCCTTGGCGATCGCAGTGCCGACCTGCTTGGCGAGCACGTTCTCGTCCATGTGCGCCTCCATAGGCATCGCACGCTGCTGCTGGCGCTCGGTCGCGTCATGCGCGCCGTGATCCGCGGTCAGCACGACCTCGTAATCGACGCCGGTCTCATCCATCACCGCGAAGAAATCGCCCAGCGTCTTGTCGAGCTCGGCCATCTGGATGCACATTTCCGTGCCCTGCGTGCCATAGGTATGACCGACATAATCGGTCGCCGATGCGCCGATATCGATGATGTCGGTCTGCGGCCCTTTGCCGAGCTTCATGTCCTGCACCAGCGCGGCCGCCATCGCGAACACCGCTGCGTCCGATGCCGGCGACACGCGGAAGCCCTTCGCGTCGCCGGCCTCGCGCTCGAAGCGCCCCTGGCCGTACGTCTTGCCCGCGATCACGATCGGATGGTTCACACCTGCGCAATAGCCGGGCAGGGGGAGCGCCGCCTGCGGCTTGGCGATGAGCGCGGCGACCGCGTCGCGCGTCCGCTGCACTGCTGGCGGCACCGCGCGCCCCGCGTACGAAACGTACGTCTTGCCGTCCCACCACCAGAGCTCGTCGACCTTGTGGCCACCCATCATCACCGCCGCGCGATCCTTCCCCGCGACCGAGACCGAGCGCGTCCGCGGATCGCGCGCCTTCATCATTTCGCCGAGTGTCGGTACCTTCAGGTGCATGTCGGACACGGTATAGCTGTCGTGCGTGCTGCCCGTGACGCGCTCGTCCTCCGAGCAGTAGACGACCTTGTCCGGCCGCCCGGCGCGCTGATCTATCCAGTTGTTGGCGATGATCCCGGTATGCGCGGGCCGCATGCCCGTCAGGATCGTCGAGTGGCCCGGGCACGTCTCGGTCGCGGCATGGCTCTGATACCCGCTCGGAAACACCGCGCCGTTGAGCAGTCGGGTGAAGCCGCCGGTATAATGGTTGCGATATTGCTGAAACAGGTCGGCGGCGAACTGGTCGACCGAGATCGCGACGATCAGTTTCGGCGGAGTCGTCGGGGTCGCCGCGGGGGGCGCCGCCGTCTGGGCAGAGACCGAAGCGGCCGAAGTCAGCAGGAGCGCGGCGATAAGTGCTTTCACGAACAGTCCTTTAGCCAGCGACGACCATCGAGCGCGGCCGTCGCTTTGAAGTGCAATACGACAAGGTCACCGCTATGGCTTTGCGCGATGAACGAAACAAGGATGGCCATGCGCGGATTACGTTGCGTCCTCATGACGGTCTTGCTGGCCGTCTGCGGGCTGGCGAGTGCGCCCGCGCTTGCGGAATCGCTGAACGGCTCAAGTCAGCATCTGATGATGAAGCTGGTCGCCGAGAGCGATCACCCGAAAGCCGGCGCGCCGCTGACGATAGCGCTGGCAACGACGCCCGAGACCGGCTGGCATGGCTATTGGCGCAACCCGGGCGATGCGGGCTTTCCGGCGACCTTCGACTGGACCTTGCCGACGGGCGCGAAGGCAGGCGAGCCCGAATGGCCGGTGCCGACCACGCTGCTGATCGCGGGCCTGATGAACTATGTCTACGAGGCGCCGTACGCGCCGCTCGTGACGATCCAGGTTCCGGCGGGGCTGGCGGCGGGGTCGAAATTCCCGATCCGCCTGAAGACGAGCTATCTCGTCTGCTCGGCGACGATCTGCGTACCCGAAGAGAAGGCGCTCTCGCTCGACCTTACGATCGGTGATGGCGCGCCATCGCAGCCCGCCGCGTTCGCGGGCTGGCGTCAGGCGATCCCTAAGCCGCTCGATGCCGGCGCGACGTACGCGGCGAGCAACGGGACGATGCGGATCGCGGTGCCGTTCCCGGCGGGCGCAAAGATCGACAAGGCGTATTTCTTCCCTGTCACCACCGGCGCGATCGAGAATGGCGCGGCGCAGACGGTCACGCGCGACGGCGACCGGCTGACGATCAGCACCAAAGTCGCGGCGAACGCCAAGGCTGTTGGACCGATCGAGGGCGTGCTCCGGATCGGCGACGGGCAGGGGCTCGGCGTCAAGGCAACGCCCGGCGTGGTGTCTGAAGCAGCCGGCGGCGACGCGACCAGCACCGGCGGCGAAAGCCTCTGGCTGACCGCGCTGATCGCATTCGCCGGCGCGGTGCTCGGCGGGCTGATCCTCAACATCATGCCCTGCGTGTTCCCGATCCTTAGCCTCAAGGCACTCAGCCTCGCGCGCGGCGGCGCGAGCGAGAAGGACGCGCGGGGCGAGGCCTTGGCCTATACCGCAGGCGTCGTTCTGGTCTGCCTCGGCCTCGGCGGCGCGATCCTCGCGTTGCGCGCCGGCGGGTCCGCGGTCGGCTGGGCGTTCCAGTTGCAGCATCCCGGCGCGATCGTCGCGTTGCTGCTGCTGAGCACCGCGATCGCGTTCAACTTGGCCGGCCTGTTCGAAGTCCCGACGCCGCGCTTCGCAGGCGAGAGCGGCGCGAGCGGCGCGTTCGCGACGGGCGCACTTGCCGCGTTCATCGCGACACCGTGCACAGGACCGTTCATGGGCGCAGCACTCGGCGCGGCGCTGGTGTTGCCGTGGCCGGCGGCGCTCGCCGTGTTCGGCGGGCTCGGGATCGGCTTGTCGCTGCCGTTCCTCGCGATCGGGTTCATCCCATCATGGCGACGGTGGCTGCCGAAGCCTGGCGTCTGGATGGAGACGTTCCGCCACATCCTGTCGGTGCCGATGTTCCTCACCGCTATCGCGCTCGGCTGGGTGCTCGGGCGACAGACCGGCGTGGATACGCTGACGCTCGCGCTGGTCGCGGTGCTGGCTGTCGGCACGGTGCTGTGGATCGGCGGCTCGCGTCAGCGCAAGGGCAAGTCGTTCGGCGTGGTCGCACAAGTTCTGCTGCTCGTCTTGTTCGTTGGCAGCGCGGTATTGATCTCACGCGCACCGCCGGTCGCCGCCAAGACCGCGACCGCGGGCGACGAGGCGTTCACCGAGGCCAAGCTCGCCTCGCTGCGCGTCGAGAAGCGTCCGGTGTTCGTCTACTTCACCGCCGACTGGTGCCTGACGTGCAAGGTCAACGAGAAGGCGGCGATCGATACCACCGGCGTCCGCGACGCCTTCGCCAAGCACAAGGTCGCGGCCTTGATCGGCGACTGGACCGACGGCGACCCGGTAATGGGCCGCTTCATCCAAGCCCACAACCGCGCCGGAGTGCCGCTGTATCTATACTACGCGCCGGGCGCCGCTGAGCCCACCGTATTGCCGCAGGTCCTGACGCCGGGCTTACTGGAAGGCCTAGGAGCCTAGGGGATTCCCGCCCCTTCCAGGGAGGGGAGCAAATACACATTCGACCCTTGTGCAGCGCAGCGATGCGTTGCAGCATGGAACCGCAACGCTTGATGGGGGATTGACCGTTTCGATGGGGAAACAAGCGTTCGACGAGATCATGGGGACACCGGGCGACACGACCGCCCGGCCCGAACTGGCAGCCCTCGGCAAGTGGATCGAGGACACGCCCGACGCCGAGCTGCGACGCCGGCAGGAAGCCGCCGAGACGACGTTCCGGCAACTTGGCATCACCTTCGCGGTCTACGGCGAAAACGAGGCCGCCGAGCGGATCATCCCGTTCGACATCGTCCCGCGCGTGTTCCTGCATGACGAGTGGACCCGGCTGTCCGAAGGGCTGGTCCAGCGCGTCGAGGCGATCAACGCATTCCTCGACGACATCTACGGCGAACGACGCATCCTGAAGGAGGGTATCCTTCCCGAAGACCTCGTGCTCGGCAACGCACAGTTCCGTCCCGAGATCGCCGGCATTCGCCCACCGCACGGTGTATGGGCGCATATCTGTGGGATTGATCTCGTCCGCACAGGCCCTGACGACTTCTTCGTCCTTGAGGATAACGCGCGAACGCCGTCGGGTGTCAGCTACATGCTTGAGAACCGTGAGGCGATGCTCCGGCTCTGCCCCGAACTCTTCCGCGAATTCCGCGTCGCTGCGGTCGACAGCTATCCCGACCTGCTGCTCGAAACGATGAAGTCGGTCGCGCCGCACGGTACGGGCTCGAACCCGACGTGCGTGCTGCTGACCCCCGGCCACTACAACTCCGCCTATTACGAGCACAGCTTCCTCGCGGACTCGATGGGGATCGAACTCGTCGAGGCCGCCGATCTGGTGGTCGACGACGACATCGTCTGGATGCGGACGATCGCGGGGCGCGTGAAGGTCGACGTGATCTATCGCCGGATCGATGACGATTATCTCGACCCGCTGGTGTTCCGTCCCGATTCTGCGCTGGGCGTGCCCGGTCTGATCGCAGCCTATGCCGCCGGCAACGTCGCGATCATGAACGCGCCGGGCAACGGCATCGCCGACGATAAGGCGATCTACAGCTACATGCCCGACATCGTGAAGTTCTACTCGGGTGGCGAGTGCAAGCTGCGCAACGTCGAGACCTGGCGCTGCCGCGAACCCCAGGCGTTGAAGTTCGTCCTCGACAACCTCGAAGACGTCGTCGTCAAGCTGGTCGACGGATCGGGCGGCTACGGCATGCTCGTCGGCCCTACCGCCTCGAAAAAAGAGATCGAAGATTTCCGCGCCGCGCTCATTGCGGAACCCCATCGCTACATCGCCCAACCGACGCTCGCCCTGTCGACCGTCCCGACGATGGCGCAAGGCGGCCTCAGTCCACGCCATGTCGATTTCCGCCCCTTCGTGCTGAGCGGCGCGAAGGGCGTGCAGGTCGTCCCCGGTGGCCTCACCCGCGTCGCGCTCAAGGAAGGATCGCTGGTGGTCAATTCCAGCCAGGGCGGCGGTACCAAGGACAGCTTCGTGCTCATGGCCGACCAGTCGCAGCGGATGAACGCCGGCGGGATGACGCAGACGATGAGCGGCATGACGCAGACGCTCGGTGCACAGACCTCTGGCGGGACCGTCTGATGCTCTCGCGCACCGCATCCTCGCTCTACTGGCTCGGCCGCTATTTCGAGCGGGCCGACTTCATCGCCCGGCTCGTCGAAGCCACCGTCCGCCTCGACGTGCTCTCGTCGCAACCCTCGGGCGACGCCGCCTGGGCATCCGCTTTGGCCGTCACCGAGACCGACGAGGCCTTCGCCGCGACCGGGGTGGAGATTGGGCAACGCGACGTCGTGCGGTTCCTGACGCTCGATTCGAGCCATCCGGGATCGATCGTCCGCTGTCTCGACATGGCGCGCAACAACGCTAAGGCGGTCCGCACCGCGCTGACCCGCGAGGCGTGGACCGCGATCAACCGGGCATGGCTGCTGTTCGAAAACCGCGCCACGCCGGGCAGCACGACCTCGCAACTCAACCTCGTCGAGGCGGTCAAGAACGAGACCCGTGGGTTCGAGGGTGCCGTCCATCGCATGCTCCGCAACCAGACGACCTGGTTCATCCGGCTCGGCCAGGCGGTCGAGCGCGCGGACAATACCGCGCGTCTGCTCGACGTCAAATACCACATCCTGCTGCCCGAGGGCGAGCGGCTCGGCGGCGCGATCGATCGCGATCAGTGGACGACGATCCTCCAGACCGTGTCCGCCGTCACGGCCTATCGCTGGCTCTACAATGACGGGCTTCGTCCCGCCGACGTCATCGACCTGCTCCTTGCCCGGTCCGAACTGCCGCGCAGTCTCGCTGCCTCGGTCGAGGAGACGGTCGACGTGCTCAACCTGCTCGCCAAGCGGACCGGGAACCACGGCGAGGCCGACCGGATGGCTCGGATGCGTGCGTCGCGAATGGCGAAGACGCGATCGGGCGAGGTCATCGCCTCCGGGTTGCACCAGTATCTTCAGGCGTTCATCGCCGAGAACGCGTTGCTGCACGGCGCGATCGGCCGTCAGTTCAAGTTCCTCTAATGCGCCTCTCGATCGACCATCACACGATCTACCGCTTCGCACAGCCGCAGGGCCGGCTGGTGCAGATGCTCCGGCTGACACCCGAGAACACGCATGACCAGACGGTCGCGTCGTGGCGGATCGACGTGGACTGCGACGCGCGGCTGCGGCCTGGGCGCGATGGCTTCGGCAACGCGGTGACGATGCTGTATGCCGAAGGGCCGGTCGACGGGATCGAGATCACCGTCAAGGGCGAGGTGCTGACCAGCCATTCGGACGGCGTCCTGCATGGCGTCCACGAAACGCTCCCGCCCGCGCTGTTCCTGCGGTCCACCGAGGCGACCGTCCTCGATACGGCCATCGCCAAGTTCGCCGCCAATGCCGCCGAGGGCGCCCGCGACCGGATTGGCGCGCTGCATCGTTTGAACCGGGCGTTCCATAAGCGGTTTGCGTTTGATGCCGGGCGTCCCGAACCCGGTCGGACCGCCGCCGCGGCGTTTCGCATGGACAGCGCTACGCCGCGGGACATGGCGCAGATGTTCGCCGTCGCCGCACGGTCGCTCGGGGCGCCGGCGCGGTATGTTTCGGGCTATCATCACAACGATCACGAGGTCGTGCATCTGCCGACGCCGCACGGCTGGGCGGAGGCGTTCGTTGACGGACTCGGCTGGGTCGGGTTCGACCCGTGCACGGGGATGTCGCCCGAGGAGCATTACGTCCGGGTCGCGATGGCGCTCGATGCGGCGGGCGCGGCGCCGGTGGCCGGCTCGCGACTGGGCGAGGGTGGCGAGGAACTCGACGTCGACGTCGTGGTGCAGCGCGAGGACTAAGATTTGTTTCACCGCGAAGGCGGGGATCCAGACCGGGCTCCCGCCTTCGCGGGAGAACAAGGGGCAGGGGTTCTCGAGTGTACCACCCCGGCGAAGGCCGGGGCCCAATTGGCAAGGTGGTCGTGATGGAGCGCTGCACTCAATTAGCGGTGTTTCCCAATTGGACCCCGGCCTTCGCCGGGGTGGTGGTCTTGGGACGCGGGAGTGGACTAATTTAGTACCCCAACTTCAAACCAACGCCGCAACCCGCGCAGCCTTCGTCACCACATCAGCATCCTCCAACCGCCGCCACCCCGCCGGCCCCAGCACTTCCAACGGTCGATACCGCGTCTTGTACTCCATCCGCGGCGACCCCTTCACCCAATACCCTAGATACACGTACGGCAGCCCGGCATCGCGCGCGCGCAGGATGTGGTCCATGATGATGAAATTACCGAACCCCGGGCGCGCCGCGTCGTCAGCCGCGAAGAAGCTGTAGACCATCGACAGCCCGTCCGCCTGCCGATCGGTCAGGCAGGCGCCGATCAGTGCTCCCGGCACGCCGCCGACGCTAGGCTCGCGATACTCGACGATCACCGAATTGACCGGCGAATGCTCGATCATGTCGGCGTAATCGTCCTCGTCCATCCCCGCCATGCCGCCGCCCGGATGCCGCGTCCCGAGGTAACGGCGCAGCAACTGGAACTGCTCGTCGGTCGCCCACGCCTTGCATGCCGTCACCTCGATATCGCCAAGCCGCTTCAGCAACTTTCGCTGCGTCGCGTTGGGCACGAACTCGTCGGTCACCACGCGGACCGAAACGCAGGCGATGCACCCCGCGCACGACGGCCGATACGCCACCCCCTGGCTGCGACGAAAGCCGATCCGCCCCAGCGCATCGTTAAGTTCGTTCGCATGCGGACCGGTCAGTTCGGTGAACACCTTGCGCTCCTGCCGATCCGGCAGATACGGGCACGGCGCAGGGCTGGTGACGAAAAAGCGCGGGAAACGGAAAGGCGCGGTCACCGAGCGAAAAGTCCTTCAGGCAGGCGCGATCAGCCGCGTCGCCCCGTATATGGCCGCCCAACCCAAACGTACAATCGGTTTAACACGAATGTCGGTTAACGCGCTAAATCACCGTATCAGAGTGGGATTATGCCAGCTCGACGGTCGACGTTTCGTACCCGCCAGCCCGCAATGCCCCCACCAGCCGATCGAGATGCGCGCGGTCGCGAAGCTCGCATTCGATGTCGGTGATGAGCCCCTTCGCCGGCAACGTCGTGAAGACGCGCTGGTGATAGATCTCGATGATGTTGACGCGTTCCTGGTCGAAGATCCGCGCGACATGGAACAGCGCACCCGGCTTGTCCTGCAACCGGATCCGCAACCGCGCCAGCCGACCCGACCGCGCCAGATCGCGCAACAGCACGTTGGCGAGCAACCGCGTATCGATATTGCCGCCGCACAGCACGATCCCGACGGTCTTCCCCGCGAACCGCTCGGGATGCGACAGCAGCGCGGCGAGCCCGGCGGCCCCCGCACCCTCGACGACCGTCTTCTCGATCTGGAGCAGCAGGCTGACGGACTCTTCGAGGCTGCGCTCGCTGACGAGAACGATGTCATCGACCAGCTCTGCGACGATCTTCGAGGTGATCGCGCCCGGCTCCTTGACCGCGATGCCCTCGGCCAGCGTGTCGCCGGCGCAGGCCATGTCGGTACCGTTGATCCGGTTATACATCGACGGGAACAGCTCAGCCTGTACGCCGACGACCTCGATCGGGTGTCCGCCCGGCGCTTCGCTCAACGCCCGCGCGACCGTCGACATGCCCGAGATCAGCCCGCCGCCGCCGATCGGAATGACCAGAGTATCGAGCTGCGGCACGTCCTCCAGCATCTCGATCGCGACGGTGCCTTGCCCTGCGATGACGCGCGGATCGTCGAACGGATGGACGAAGGTGAAGCCGCACTCCCCCTCCAGGATACGCGCGTGCGCATAGGCCGCGTCGAACGTCTCGCCGTGCAGCACGACGTTGGCGCCGTGGCCTTCGGTCTGCATGACCTTCACGGTCGGCGTGTTGGTCGGCATCACGATCGTCGTCGGAATGCCGAGCCGGTTGGCATGATAGGCAAGGCCCTGCGCATGATTGCCCGCCGACGCAGCGATGACGCCCTTCGCGCGCGCCTCCGCCGACAGCTGCAACAGCGTGTTGAGCGCCCCGCGCTCCTTGTACGCCGCGGTGAACTGGAGGTTCTCGAACTTCAGATACACCGTCGCGCCGGTCATCTTGCTCAGCGTCTTGCTGATCAGCGTCGGCGTGCGGACGATCGAGTCGCGGATCCGGTCGTGCGCGACGCGGACGTCGTCGATCGAGACGGGGAGGGTGGGTGCCGCTACGGCAGCGTGGGTAGCCATGCCCGACCCGCTAGACCATCTGGCGCGCGTGGGAAACACCGCTTATGCGCGGACGCTATGGCAAAACTGGCATTCATCGGAACCGGCGTCATGGGCGCGCCGATGGCGGGACACCTCGCCGCGGCAGGGCACGACGTCACCGTCTACAATCGGACTAAGGCCAAGGCATTGGCATGGGCCGATAAATACGGGGGTGGGATTGCAGACACGCCTGCCGCGGCGGCGAAGGATGCCGACGCAGTGTTCACGTGCGTCGGCAACGATGATGATCTCGCCTCGGTCACTCTGGGCGACGATGGCGCGTTCGCCGCGATGCGCGACGATGCGGTCTTCGTCGATCACACCACCGTCTCCGCCTCGATCGCGCGGCGATTGGCCGGCGAGCGTGCGTTGGTAGTCGACGCTCCCGTATCGGGCGGACAGGCCGGCGCGGAGAACGGCAAGCTCTCGATCATGTGCGGCGGCTCGGCCGAGGCGATGGCGAAGGCCGAGCCGTTCATGCAGGCCTATGCCGCACGCATCGTCCACGTCGGTGAGCCAGGCGCCGGCCAGACCACCAAGATGTGCAACCAGATCGCGATTGCCGGCGTGATCCAGGGCGTCGCCGAATCGCTGCGGTTCGCGCAAAACTCCGGGCTCGATCTCGACAAGGTGTTTGAGGCGATCTCGGGCGGCGCGGCGCAGAGCTGGCAGATGGTCAATCGCTGGCCGACGATGGCGAAGGACGAGTTCGACTTCGGCTTTGCGGTCGACTGGATGCGCAAGGACCTTGGCCTCGCGCTCGACGAAGCGCGACGTAACGGCGCGGTCCTGCCGGTCGCGGCGCTGGTCGATCAATTCTACGCCGATGTTCAGGCGATGGGTGGCGCGCGTCAGGATACGAGCGCGCTGGTACGGAGATTGCCGAAGTGATCAAGCGCAACACCACAGCACTGCTCCCCTTCATCGAGAATGCCTCCGTCACTGCAACACTGCTCCCCTCCCTGGAAGGGAGGGGCCGGGGGTGGGTTGGCCCGTCGTTCAGGCGGCACGTTGCCCCAACTAGCCGACCCACCCCCAACCCCTCCCTTTCAGGGAGGGGAGCAATGTTGGCGCTTTCGGCGCTACTCCTCCCGACCCCCGCGCTCGCCGACGGGATCGTCGACAACGTCAACGGTGTCACCATTACTGATGGCGGACGCGTGATCCACTTCAAGGCGATCCTGGTCGACAAGGATGGTCGCGTCACGCGTCTCGTCCCCCCCGGTGAGGAGGCCCCCAAGCTCAGCCGCAAGGAATTGAAGAAGAACGCTGGTAAGCCGCTATACGACTGGCGCGTCGACATGGGTGGCAAGACGGTGTTGCCGGGCTTCATCGACGCGCACGGCCATGTCCTCGAGATGGGCTTCGGCGCGCTGTCGCTCGACCTGTCGATGACCAAGTCGCTCGACGAGGCGAAGTCGCGGATCGCCGCCTACATCGCCGGTAATCCTGATCGCAAATGGGTCCTGGGCCGCGGCTGGAACCAGGAAGCGTGGGGGCTGGGTCGTTTCCCGACCGCCGCCGACCTGGAGTCCGTCTCCGGCGGCCACCCGATCTGGCTGTCGCGCGCGGACGGGCACGCCGGCTGGGCGAACCGCGAGGCGATGCGCGAGGCCGGGGTCACCAGCTCGACCGTATCTCCGGCGGGCGGACGGATCGAGAAGACCGGCGGCGCGCCCGCGGGCGTATTCGTAGACGGCGCGCAAGGATTGATCGAGAAGGTCGTGCCGCAACCGCTGCCCAAGGAGCGCGATGCCGCGTTCCTGACCGCGCAACGCATCCTGCTCGGCTACGGCGTCACCGCGGTCGCCGACATGGGCACGACGCTCGACGACTGGCTGACCTATCGCCGGATGGCGGACATCGGCGGGCTTCGCGTCCGCATCATGAGCTATGCGATGGGCGTCGAGACCGCCAGCCGGATCGGCGGCAAGGGGCCGACGCCGTGGCTGTACAACGACCACCTGCGGATGGGCGGCGTGAAGCTCTATGCCGACGGCGCGCTGGGGTCGCGCGGCGCATGGTTGCTGAAGCCCTATGCCGATGCGCCCGGCCAGTCGGGGCTCGGCTTCCTGACCGACGACCAGCTTCAGAACCAGATGAGCCGCGCGGCGATGGACGGGTTCCAGGTCGCGGTCCATGCGATCGGCGACAAGGCCAATCGGGAAGTGCTCGACGCGATCCAGGTCGAGAGCGAGACCTATACCGGCGATCGCCGCTGGCGGATCGAGCATGCGCAGATCGTCGATCCGACCGACCTGCCGCGCTTCGGCAAGTTCGGCACGATCGCCTCGATGCAGCCCACGCACGAAACCAGCGACCGGACGATGGCCGAGGCACGGTTAGGGCCGAACCGGTTGGCCGGCGCCTATGCGTGGAAATCGATGCTGACCAACGGCGCCAAGCTCGCCTTCGGGACCGACTTCCCGGTCGAGAAGCCCGATCCGTTCGCGACCTGGGCGGCAGCGTTCACGCGTCAGGATGCCGATGGGCAACCACAAGGTGGCTGGCAGCCGCAGGAACTCGTCACGCGCGAACAGGCGTGGTGGGCGATGACCGGCGCCGCGGCCTATGCCGGGTTCGCGGAGAAGCAGTTCGGTGCCCTCGCCCCGGGCCAGCGCGCGGACTTCATCGTCGTTGACAAGGATCCGACGCTGGCCTCGCCAACCGACCTGCGCGCGACGAAGGTCAGCGAGACGTGGATCGGCGGGGAGAAGGTCTGGGTGCGCAAGTAACCGCGCGGGTTACTGGCGCATCCGGATCAACCCCTCCTGCGCGACGCTGGCGACGAGCCGGCCGTCGCGCGAGAAGATGCGCCCGCGGTTGAACCCGCGGGCATGTCCGGACCACGGTGCGTCGCAGGCGTAGAGCAGCCAGTCGTCTGCGCGGAAATCCTCGTGCAGCCACAGCGAATGGTCGAGGCTCGCGGTCTGCAGCCCCGGCGTGATCCAGTTGACGCCGTGCGGCAGCAGCGCGGTGCCGAGCAACGCCATGTCCGACGCATAGGACAGGATCGCGCGGTGCATCGCCGGATCGTCGCCGATCGGCGCGACCAGCCGGAACCAGTTGGCATGGGCCGCGGGCTGCGGAACGGGCTCGATCCAGCTGCGCGGGTTGACCGGACGGATCTCGATCGGGCGCTGGCGCAGCATGTGCGCGCGGAACTTCTCGGGGATGCCGTCGATGCTCTCCAGCCGCAGCTCGCGATCGGAGCGCAGGTCTTCGGGCGGCGCGACATCGGGCATCGCGTCCTGATGGTGAAGTCCATCCTCGGGCGTCTGAAACGACGCCGCCATGTTGAGGATCGGCTGCCCCTTCTGCATCGCGATCACGCGCCGGGTTGCAAAACTCCGCCCCTCGAAGTCGCGGACCACGCGGTAGACGATCGGATAATCCTCGTTGCCCGGCCGCATGAAATACGCATGCAGCGAGTGCGCCGCCTTGGGGGCCTCCGTCGAGCGTTGCGCCGCCTGCAAAGCCTGCGCGATGACCTGCCCGCCGAACACGCGACCGACGCCGCCCGGCTGACGCTTCCCGACATAGAGATCGGTGTCCACCTCCTCGATCTCGAGCAGGTCGACGAGCCCCTGCGCGAGTGCTTCGGGCGACGTATCGGCAGTATCCAAGCTCATCTGACCTCCATGTTCACCCGCGAAGGCGGGTGCCCAGTCTGGGCCCCCGCCTTCGCGGGGGTACAGGTTCGGGTCAATACCCCGCCGCTACCGCCAGCCGATCCGCGTGGAAGTTCGCATCCCCGAACATCTCAGCCAGCACCCGCGCGCGCTTCATGTAGAAGCCGATGTCGTATTCGTCGGTCATGCCGATACCGCCATGCATCTGCACGCCCTCCTGCACGCTCAGCGTCGTCGCCAGCGCGGTCATCGCCTTGGCCACCGACACCGCCTCGTCCGCCCGGTCGCTGCCTTGGTCGAGCAGCTGCTGCGCCTTAAGCACGGCGGCCCGCGCCACCTCCATCTCCGAATACAGATGCGCGGCACGGTGTTGGAGCGCCTGGAAGCTGCCGATCAGCGTCCCGAACTGCTTGCGCTCCTTCATATAGCCGATGGTCATGTCCATCGCCCCACCACCGACGCCGAGCAGTTCCGCCGAAGCGCCGGTCCGGCCTGCGCGGAGCAGGCGGTCGAGAGGCGTGCGCCCCGCATCGACCTCACCGATCACCGCATCCGCATCGACCTCGACACCCTCGAACTCGAGCCGTGCGGCCAAGCTCGAATCCGCGAGGCGTTCGGCGTTCGCGGTCAGCCCGGCAGCGTCCTTCGGTACGGCGAACAGCGTGATGCCGTCCGTGTCATCGGCGCTGCCACCGGTGCGCGCGGCGACGATGATCAGGTCGGCGGTGTGGCCGTGCGTCACGAACCGTTTGGCGCCGGTCAGCTTGAAGCCGTTGCCCGAGCGTTCGGCGGTCATCGCCACGGTGTCGCGGTGCTTGGCGCCCTCGTCGATCGCGAGTGCCGCCACGGTCTCGCCGGCGATGATGCCAGGAAACCACCGCTCGGCCTGCGCCGTGCCCTTCAAGGCCTCGACCGCCGCGACCGCGGTGGACAGGAACGGGGAGGGGGACAAATTGCGCCCGATCTCCTCCAGTACCACGCCCGCCTCGACATGCCCGAGCCCGAGCCCGCCCTGGTCCTCGCCGATCAGGATGCCGGTAAAGCCCATCTCCGCAAACTGCTTCCACAGGTCGCGCGAGAAGCCGGTCTTGTCGTCGGCATCGCGCAACGCCCGCATGTGGCTCACGGGCGCATGCTCCGCGACGAAATCGCGAATGGTGTCCTGAAGGACGGTCTGGTCGTCGTCTAGATACAGTGGCATTCTGGTTCCCCCGCGGAGGCGGGGGCCCAGGAGCCCCTCGCGCAGCGTTTGTGATTTTGGGCTCCCGCTTTCGCGGGAGAACGGTCAAAGGTCAGGCCGGCAATTCCAGGATCCGCTTGGCGATGATGTTGAGCTGGATTTCGCTCGTCCCGCCCTCGATCGAATTCGCCTTCGTCCGCAGCCACGACCGCGGGATCGCACCGCCGCGCGAACGCTCGCTGTCCCATTCGAGCGCATCCGAGCCGCCCGCCGCCATCATCAATTCGTACCGACCCTTGTTCAGCTCGGTCCCGTAATATTTCATCATGCTCGGCTGGGCCGGGTGCGCCTTGCCCGCCTTCAGCTCGTCGATGAACCGCTCGGACATCGCCCCGAACGCCTTCGCCCGCACCTCGAACAACGCGATCGACGCACGCAGCAGCGGATCGGCCAGCCGCCCGTCATGCCCAAGCCCGACGGTCGCGATCGCCCCGTCGATCAGCGGATTGCCGCCGCTCGACGCGAGCCCCATTCCAGAAATCATCTCGCGCTCATGCCCGAGCAGATATTTCGCGACGTCCCAGCCCTTGTTCTCCTCGTAGACGCGGTTGACCTTGGGCACCTCGACATTGTCGAAGAACGTCTCGCAGAACGGCGAATTGCCGCTGATCAGCAGGATCGGCTTGGTCGACACGCCGGGCGAGGCCATGTCGAACAGCACGAAGCTGATCCCGCCCTGCTTCGACGTCTTGTCGGTGCGGACCAGGCAGAAAATCCAGTCCGCCTTGTCGGCGTAGGAGGTCCACACCTTCTGCCCGTTGACGAGATAATGGTCGCCCTTGTCCTCTGCCGATGTGGCGAGCCCGGCAAGGTCGGACCCCGCATTCGGCTCCGAATACCCCTGGCACCAGCGGATCTCGCCCCGCGCGATCTTGGTCAGGTGATCGAGCTTCTGCTCCTCGGTGCCGTACTTCAGCAATGCCGGCCCGAGCATCGAGATCCCGAACGAGTTGAGCGGGTTGCGAGCCTTTATTGCCGCCATCTCTTCGCGCAGGATCTTAGTCTCCGCGGGCGACAACCCGCCGCCGCCATACGCCTTGGGCCAATCCGGCACGGTCCAGCCCTTGGCGGCCATCTTGTCGAGCCAATCTTTCTGCGCCGGCGACGACGGCTTGAACTGGCGCCCGCCCCAGCAGACGTCGTCCTCCGAGCGCACCGGTTTGCGCATCTCGGGCGGGCAATTCTCCGCGAGCCACGCACGCGTTTCGGACCGGAAAGTGTCGAGGTCGGACATCGGATCAGCTCCTGCTTAGTCGATTGCACAGCGCGGCGACGGCGATCGCGTCGTGGTCGCGGTAACGGTTGGTGATGACCTGCACGCCGATCGGCAGGCCGCGCGGGTCGATCCCGACGGGCACGCTGGTCGCGGGCAGATTGGGGAAGGTGGCGAGGCCCGCCCAGGCGAACTGGACGCCGAACGGGGTATCCTCGCCGTCGATCGACAGCGTCCGCCGCGCGACGTTGCGCTCGGCGATGTGCGGGAAGGCGTTCACGCCGCTGGCCGGCGCGATCACCGCGTCGAACCGCTCGAACAGCGCACTCCAGGCGCGTTGCAACCGCGCCTGCGAATCGAGCAGGTCGAACCAGTGCGACAGCGTCGCGACCTTGCCGTCGCGCGCGGGTCCGCCACGGGTCATCGCGATGCCGAGCATCCGCATATAGTCGGCATGCTGAGCAGCGAGGTCGATCGGCGGGGGTGCGCTTGAAATGATGGCGCCGGCCGCGGCGAGGGCTTCACCAACGCGCCCGATCGCGCCGACGATCGACGAATCGACGCGTGCCGAGGGATGCGCGGTGAGCAGGAGGATGCGTGGTCGGGCTAAGTCGACGGTCGCGCGCGGCAAGGGGATGTCGGCGAGGATGTCGAGCGCAACGGCCAGATCCTCGGGATTACGCGCGAGCGGCCCGATCACGCCGAGAACCGCGCTCGCCCCATCGGTGCCGGGCACGCGATGTCCGATATCGGACAAGGCGCCATAGGTCGGCTTGTGCCCCCAGACGCCGCAGAACGCGGCCGGCACGCGGATCGAGCCGCCGATATCGGAGCCGAGTTCGAGCGGTACCATGCCCGATGCTAGCGCCGCCGCGGCACCACCCGACGATCCGCCGGGCGTCAACGTCGGGTCGAGCGGATGGTTCGTCCGGCCATGGATCGGGTTGTCCGCCTGCCAGTCGCTCAACCGCACCGGCACGTTGGTCTTGCCGAGGATCACCGCGCCCGCCGCCTTCAGCCGGGTTACGGCCACGGCATCGCGGTCGACGATGTTATCGCGGTGGATCCCGACGCCCCAACTGGTCGGCAGCCCGGCGACGTCGAAAGATTCCTTCACCGTAATCGGTACGCCGAACAGCGGCCGGTCGTCCGGACGCTCCGCATCGAGCGCCCGCGCCGCCTCCCGCGCCCGCACGAAATCGCGCACGACGACCGCATTGATCGCACCATCGCGCGCCTCGATCCGCGCAATCGCCGCGTCGCACTCGGCGACCGCGGTCGTTTCGCCCGCACGGATCGCCGCCGCCGTCTGGAGCGCGGACCGCTCCATCAGCGCGCGACTACCGGCAAGAAACGACCGCGACCGATCACTTCAGTCGACCACCCGATGCCGCGGCGTCCTTCAGCGACTTCGCCACCGGAAACCCGTATTTCTCGAGCCCCGCGACGACCTTCGCCAAGCCCTCGGACTGCGCCCAGAACATCGGCCCGCCGCGGTACACCGGCCAGCCATAGCCGTAGATCCAGACCACATCGACGTCCGACGCCCGCTGGGCCTTGCCCTCTTCGAGGATCAGCGCGCCTTCGTTGACCATCGTATAGAGCGTCCGCACGACGATCTCCTCGTCGCTGATATCGCGCGGCGTCACGCCCGACTTCTTGCGGAACTTGTCGATGATCTCGGTGACGCGCGGCGAGTTCGACGGCGTCCGCTTCTCGTCGTAATCGTAGAAGCCCGCCTTGGTCTTCTGGCCCCAGCGGTTCTCCGCCGCCAGCGCATCGCGGATGTTCTCGATCCGGCTCGGATCACGGTGCCAGCCGATGTCGACGCCCGCCAGGTCGCTCATCTGGAACGGCCCCATCGGCATCCCGAATGCGACATGGACCTTGTCGATCTGCTCCGGGCTCGCGCCTTCCAGCAGCAGCTTGGTCGCCTCGACCTGACGCGGCATCAGCATGCGGTTGCCGATGAACCCGTAGGTCACGCCGGCGACGACAGCGACCTTCTTGATCTTCTTCGCAAGCGCCATGACCGTCGCCAGCACATCGTCCGCCGTCTTGTCGCCGCGTACGACCTCCAGCAATTTCATCACGTTGGCCGGCGAGAAGAAGTGCATCCCGACCACGTCCTCGGGCCGCTTCGTGCACGACGCGATCGCATCGATGTCGAGATAAGACGTGTTCGACGCCAGGATCGCGCCCGGCTTGGCGATCGCGTCGAGCTTGGTGAAGATCTCCTTCTTCACCTCCATCGTCTCGTACACCGCCTCGATGATCAGGTCGCATTCCGCCAGATCGGCGAAGTCCAGAGTCCGCTTCAGCGCGCCCATCGCCTGCTCGACCTGCTCGGGCCTGATCCGGCCCTTCGCGGCGGTCGCCTCGTAGTTCTTGCGCACGACGCCGGTGCCGCGGTCGAGCGCATCCTGCTGCATCTCGACGATCGTGACCGGGATGCCTGCGGACAGGAAGTTCATCGAGATGCCGCCGCCCATCGTGCCCGCGCCGATCACGCCGACGCGCTTGATCTCGCGCAGCTTGGTGTCGGCGGGGACGTCGTCGATCTTGGCGGCCTGGCGTTCGGCGAAGAAGATGTGGCGCTGTGCGGCCGACTGCACGCCGGTCATCAGCTTCATGAATTCCTGGCGCTCGAAGGCGATGCCCTCTTCGAAGCTGGAGCCGTCGGTGGCCTTCTCGACGCAAGCGATGTTGGCGGCCGGCGCGTCGAAGTTCCGGAAACGGCGGGCGTTCTCCTTCTTGAACGCAGCCACGGCATCCGGATCGGCCTGCGCCGTCTTCTCGGACGCACGGGGCAGGGGGCGCTTGGTCGCGATCTCGCGCGCGAACGCGACGGCATCGGCTTCAAGTGAGTCCTCGCCGACGATCTTGTCGATCAGGCCCGCGTCGAGCGCCTTCTTCGCCGAGATTGGATCGCCCTTAGCGGTCATCTCCAGCGCGAGCTTCACGCCGGCGATCCGCGGGATACGCTGCGTGCCGCCTGCGCCGGGGAGCAGGCCAAGCTTCACCTCGGGCGTACCGATCTTCGCCGAGGGAACGGCGACGCGGTAATGACAGCCGAGCGTGACTTCGCAACCGCCGCCGAGCGCGGTGCCGTGGATCGCCGCGACGACCGGCTTCGACGACGCCTCGATCATGTCGACGACGGTGGGCAGGCCGGGCTCGACCATTTCCTTGCCGAACTCGGTGATGTCGGCGCCTGCAAAGAACGTGCGGCCGTCGCAGCGGATCACCATCGCGGTGATGCTGTCGTCGTTAACGCCGTCCTTGATCGCCGCTTCGAGACCCTGCCGGACCGCGGCGCCGAGCGCGTTGACGGGGGGATTGTTCGAGATGATGACGAGCACGTCGTCATGGCGTTCGGTGCGGATCGGGCCAGTGTTCGTCGACGGGGTCATCATATTCTCCTTGTTCTCCTGCGAAAGCAGGAGCCCAGGGCCACATCGGCAGCCCTGTGTGATACTGGACTCCTGCGTGCGCAGGAGAACGGAAACTCAGGTCATCGCCGCGTAGATCATCGTCTTCAGTTCGCGGCGGATGGGATAGAAACTGCTCGGCGAAAGCTGCGTCATGAACACCATCGACAGGCGCTCGACGGGATCGACGAAGAACGCGGTCGAGAACATCCCGCCCCAGTAGAACTCGCCCTTCGACCCCGGCACCATCGTCTTCGCGACGTCGTCGGTGATCGCGAACCCGAGCCCGAAGCCGGTGCCCGCGTTCGACGCCTCGCTGAACAGCGACTTCGACATCGCCGCGAGATCCGATTTTCCGGGCAGGTGATTCTGCGTCATCAGGTCGAGCGTCTTGCGCCCGAGAATGCGCGCGCCGTCGAGTTCGCCCCCGTTCAGCAGCATCGTATTGAACCGGTGATAATCGAGCGCGGTCGAGACGAGCCCGCCGCCGCCCGAGACGAGTTTAGGCTGCCGGCTCCACGCACTCTCAGCCCCGCGATCGTACATCACGCGGCCCTTGCCGGGCGCCAGCGTGTAGCAGTCGGTCAACCGGTCGAGCTTGTCGGCGGGGACCTGGAAGAAGGTGTCGTCCATCTTCAGCGGTGCGAAGATACGCGTCCTGAAGAACTGGTCGAGCGGCAGGCCCGACACGCGCTGCACGACCGCGCCGAGCACGTCGGTCGCGACCGAATAATTCCACGCGGTGCCTGGCGAGAATTCGAGCGGGATCTTCGCCAGCGCGCCGATGAAGCCGTCGAGGTCATAGCCGCCGTGCCAGCCCTCGATCTTGCCGTCGCGGTACGCGGCATCGACGTTCGAACGGTTCTGGAAACTATACGTCAGCCCCGAGGTATGCCGGAGCAGGTCGACCATCCGCATCGGCTCGGCCGTCGGCCTGGTCACGAACGGCACGCCGCCACCGCCGCCATCATAGACGCCGATATCCTTGAACTCGGGCAGCACGTGGTGGACCGGCGTATCGACCGCGACGAGGCCCTGCTCGACCAGCATCATGAACGCGACCGAGGTGATCGGCTTGGTCATCGATGCGATCCGGAACAGCGATCCTTCGTCAACGCTCTTGCCGCCCTCACGCGCTGCGCCCGCGTTCGAGAAATGGACGATCTCGCCGTCGCGCGCGATCAGCAGTTGCGCGTTCGGCAGCTTGCCCGAATCGATGTAGCGCGTCCGGAGCAGCGTATCGATCGCCGCCAACCGGCTCGCATCGAAGCCGTGCGCGGCAGGTTCAGCGATTTTCACGATTCGACCGTCCGTGCCATGACCCGCTCCATACCCCTAGTTCGAACTTGGTGCCTCTATTGCCTTGAGTGCGGCAGGAATCAACTATAACCTGTCTTCGAACAGGCGATAAGACAAACCCGAAATTCAACTCTGGAGTCAACCGGTCTTGGCAAGCGAACCGATCATCGCACTCGATCCCTCCTGGCCGGCGATGTCGCTCGCCGATGCCGAGCGAATGCTGACCGCGCCCGGCGCGAAGTTCGAGATGGAGATGCTGACGATCGACGGCATCGAGACGCGCATCTGGAAGAACGCGCCGCCGTCGCTGCGCTGGCTGGCCGAGGCGGCGCGCGCGCATGGCGAACGGGTGTTCACGGCGTATGAGGACGAGCGCGTCACCTACGAGGCGAACTTTCGGGCGATCGCGGTGCTGGCGCACCGGTTGCGCGAGATGGGGATAGGCCCCGGCGACCGCGCCGCGCTGGCGATGCGCAACCTCCCCGAATGGCCGGTCGCGTTCTTTGCGGGTGCGAGCATCGGTGCGATCATGGTGCCGCTCAACGCGTGGTGGACCGGCGCGGAGATGGAATACGGCCTAGCCGACTCGGGCGCGCGCGTGCTGATCACCGACGACGAGCGGCACCACCGGCTGGAGGCGGCCTACGCAACGTTGCCGGCGCTGGAGCACGTGTTCGTCGCGCGCGCCGCAGAACCGCTGACGGGGATCGTCACGCGGCTTGAGGACGTGATCGGCACCCCGCACGACTGGACTGCGCTGCCCGATGTAGGCCTCCCGGAAGCGACGATCGCGCCCGACGACGTCGCGACGATCTTCTACACCAGCGGCACCACCGGCGCGCCCAAGGGGGCACTCGGCACGCACCGCAACATGATGTCGAACATCATGTCCGGCGGTTATTCCTCCGCCCGCTCGTTTTTGCGGCGCGGCGAGGCACCGCCCGAGCCGACGCCGCGTGTGACGCTGACGGTGATCCCGCTGTTCCACGTCACCGCCTGCTCGGCGGGGATGATGGGGGTGATCGCGACCGGCAGCACGATGATCTTCATGCGCAAATGGGACACCGTGCGGGCGATGGAGATCATCGAGCGCGAGAAGGTCAACATCACCGGTGGCGTGCCGACCATCGCCTGGCAGCTTTTGGAACATCCCGATCGTGGGAAATACGACCTCTCGTCGCTCGAATCGATTGCTTACGGTGGAGCGCCCGCTGCCCCCGAACTGGTGAAGCGCATCTATGCCGAGTTCGGCGCGATGCCCGGCAATGGCTGGGGCATGACCGAGACGATGGCGACGGTCACGCATCATGGGGGAGAGGACTATCTCAACCGCCCGACCAGCGCGGGGCCTCCGGTTGCGGCTGCCGACTTGAAGATCATGGCGGACGACGGCGTGACGGAGATGCCGCAGGGCGAGGTCGGCGAACTCTGGGCGCGCGGGCCGATGATCGTGAAAGGCTATTGGAACAAGCCGGACGCGACCGCCTCGACGTTCGTCGATGGCTGGGTTCGGACCGGAGACTTGGCGCGCCTCGACTACGAAGGATTCTGCTACATCGTCGATCGCGCCAAGGACATGATCATCCGTGGCGGCGAGAACATATACTCCAGCGAGGTCGAGAACGTCCTCTACGCGCACCCCGCGGTGACCGACGCGGCGCTGATTGGTATTCCACATCGGATCCTCGGCGAGGAGCCGGCGGCGGTGGTCCATCTCGCACCGGGGGCGGTAACGACCGAGGCGGAGTTGCAGAGCTGGGTGCGGCAACATCTAGCGGCGTTCAAGACGCCGGTCGCCGTGCGCTTCGTGCATGAGACTTTGCCGCGGAATGCGAATGGGAAGATCTTGAAGAAGGACTTGCAGGTGTTGTTTGCGGATCGGGTGGGGGTGGTGGCTTAGCCGCAGCATGCCTGGCTAGGCGCGCCTCCCCGGCGGAGGCCGGGGTCCAGTCGGGAAGGCCGTGGTAACGACGCGTTGCCCTACGTTAGCGACGTTCCCCAACTGGGCCCCGGCCTCCGCCGGGGTGGTGGTTGGGGTTGCGGCGCGCGATCGGTTCTAGCGCTTCGCCCCTGCGACGACCGCATCGACTGCAGCCTTCCATCCCGCCAGTCGCGCCTGCCGCTCGTCCTCTCCCAGCGACGGCGTAAACGTCTCGACCTCGCCGCGCATTGAGGTGGCCTCTTCTAGCCCTCCGAAAAGTCCTGCACCCACGCCGGCCAGCATTGCCGCGCCCAACGCGGTCGTCTCTGCAAATCTCGGCCGCTCGACCTCGATCCCCAGCAGGTCCGCCATGTCCTGCGCCATCCAATCGTTGGCGACCATGCCGCCGTCGATCCGCAGACTGTGCCAGTCGATGCCGTCGGCGGCAAACGCGGTCTTCAGATCGTGCGCCTGATACGCCATGGCCTCTAGCGCCGCGCGTGCCACGTGTGCCTTGCCGGTGGCGAAGCTCAGTCCTGAGATGCTCGCGCGGGCGTCCGGTTCCCACCATGGCGCGCCGAGGCCGCTGAGGGCTGGCACCAAGTAAACGCCGCCGGTGTCGGGCACGCTGCGGGCCAGCGCTTCGGTTTCGGCAGCCGTGCCGATCATGCCTAGCGTGTCGCGGAGCCACTGGACGAGGCTGCCGGCAACGAACACCGATCCCTCGAGCGCATAGGCGCGCTGACCTCCGAGTTGCCACGCGACGGTCGAGAGCATCCGGTGCCCCGATGTTGGCGGCGTCGCGCCGGCATGGGTGAGGATGAACGCGCCAGTGCCGAACGTCGCCTTGGTCTGGCCGGGTGCGAGGCAGGCCTGGCCGATCGCGGCCGCCTGCTGGTCGCCTGCGATGCCGCAGATCGGAATCGCCGCGCCGAACGCTGTCGTTTCGCCGAATCGTCCGGCGCAGTCGACGATCTCAGGCAACGCCGCGGGGGGTACGCCGAACAGCGCGCAGAGCTCGTCGTCCCAGCCGCCGGTGTGCACGTCCATCAAGGCGGTGCGCGAGGCGTTGGTCGCGTCCGTCACGTGCAACCCGCCGGTCAGTTTCCATATCAGCCAGCTGTCGACCGTGCCGATCGCAAGGCGCGCTCCCGCGTCGGCGAGTTGGGGCCACTTCCGCATGGCCCAGCCGATCTTCGAGGCGGAGAAATACGGGTCGAGCAACAGGCCGGTCTTGGCCTGAACCTCAGCTTCGTGGCCCCGTTCGCGCAGGTCCCGGCAGGTCGCGGCGGTACGCCGGTCCTGCCAGACGATCGCGGGCGCGAGCGGTTCGCCGGTCTCACGATCCCAGAAGACGATCGTTTCGCGCTGGTTGGTGATGCCGATCCCGGCGATCCGGTGCGCGCCGCCTGCCTGCGCGACCATCGCCGCGGTCACGCGGAGTGTCTTGCGCCAGATCTCGGCAGCGTCATGCTCTACCCAACCGGCGCGCGGGTATTTCTGGTCGAGTGCGCGGGCTTCGCTGGCGATGCAGCGTCCGTCGGTCGCAAACAGCATGGCGCGGGTGGAGGTGGTGCCCTCGTCGATGACGAGAATTAGATCATTGGCGTCGTTCGGCATGCTTGAATGCTAGCCACGATTACGGGATGGGGGAACAAAGGAAAATGCCATGACGGACGAGGGCCTTCGCCACGAAAAGAACCAGCCGCAAGGCGGGGACAGCGCCGTTACCGAAGGTCCGCCGGCCGAGAGTGCGTTCGGGCTGCCGATCGCGGTCGGGGTCGAGGATGCGATGCGAATCGCGCAGCGTCGCGATCGGTTGCTGGCGGCGCTGACACTGACCGCGGGTGTCGGGCTCATACTCGCGACGCCGTTCGCGTTGAAATCCGGAGCGGAGTTCTTCCTTCCGCTCACGATCGCGCTGGTGATTTCCGTTGCCTTGGTGCCGGTGCTCGAATGGCTCGAGCGGCGGCATGTTCCTTCGCCGCTTGCCGCGATCCTGTGCATTCTCGTCTTCCTCATCGCGGCGAACATCGCGATCGCCGCAATCCTCGTACCGGCGACCGACTTCTTCCGGTTGTTGCCGACGCGGTTGGACCGAATTCAGAACAATCTCGCGCCGTTGCTCGATTTGTATTCGAGCCTCGAGAAGTACGTGAACAAGACGCTGCGGCAGGTTGCGTCGACCCCGATCAAGCAGCCGGCAACCGCTGGCGTCGCCGCGCCGGGCTCGATCCTCGAACTCGCCGCGACGTCGGCGCCGGCGGTTATCGTACAGTTCCTGTTCGGTGTCCTGATCGTGTTCTTCTTTCTGTCGGGGTGGACGCGGATGCGGCGGCAGACGATTACCGGGCGAACCAGCTTCGACGGGGCGATGGCGACCGCTCGGGTGATCCAGGATATCGTCGACGACGTGTCCGCGTATCTCGGGACGATCACGCTCATCAACATCGTTTTGGGGATCATCACCGGGGTAGCGCTGTGGTTCATCGGCATGCCGTATCCGGCGATGTGGGGCGGGATCGTCGCGCTGCTCAATTACATCCCGTATTTCGGGCCGGTGATCGGTGCGTTCCTGCTCGCGCTGGGCGGGCTGATGACGTTCTCGGACATCTGGATGGCGATGCTGCCGCCGGCGCTGATGTACGGGCTCCACCTGGTCGAGGCAAACGCGATCACGCCGTTCGTGGTCGGCCACCGGCTGACGATCAGCCCGTTGCTGATTCTGATCTCGCTGAGCTTCTGGGGATGGGTGTGGGGCACGTCGGGCGCATTGCTCGCGGTGCCGCTGCTGATCATCATCCAGACGATCGTGAAGGCCGCTGGTAAGCCCGATATCGCCGGTTTCCTGTTCGAGCACGGGACGCTGGTGCAGCCCAAGACCGGGCGAAACCGCCGTCGTGGCGACCCGCCCGAGGCACAACGTGAAACTGGCGGATAATTTGGGTTGACGGTATCCGAACCCTCGCCTAGTTGCCGCCTCCACGCTGTTTCAGCGGGTGTAGCTCAGTTGGTTAGAGCGCCGGCCTGTCACGCCGGAGGTCGCGGGTTCGAGTCCCGTCACTCGCGCCATCGTTTAGGTGGTTCGAGATTGTGTTGAGGTTTTGACGAGCCTTCCCGCGTGTCCCTTGGGACGCTAGGGTTCGTCATTGGGAATGCGGGTGTAGCTCAGTTGGTTAGAGCGCCGGCCTGTCACGCCGGAGGTCGCGGGTTCGAGTCCCGTCACTCGCGCCACCCTAGTGGGTGGCCGAAATCCTTTTTAGAAATCTTTCAGGTACTTGCCTTCTTGTTCTCTCGCGAACGCGGGGGCCAGGGGCCGCATGCGTTGCTCGGTATTTAGCTGGGCCCCCGCGTCCGCGGGGGAACCCCTTGGAAGCTGCTGCTACCGCCCGAGCTCCATCCAGCGCAGGACCGGCTTCAGTGGCGCAATCCAGATCAGGCCGGTGAACAGGTAGAACACCAGTTGCCCCAGCCAGTGCCAGCTGCCGACGATCTTCGACAGGCTGACGATTGCCACGCACCACACCAGGATCAGGAGCAAGATGCCGAGCATGCCGACGGGTTTGCGCCAGGTTGGCGTCATGGCGTGATCCAGTCTGATTCGGTGGCGATGGCGTGGAGCGGGACGTCCCACGGGTCTGGGGTCAGGCTATCGACCTGTTGCACCGATAGCGCAATGCCGACGCGCCAGGCGTTCGGGTGCGCAAGGAAGGCGCGGTCGTAATAGCCGGCGCCCTGGCCGATCCGGTTGCCGCTGCGATCGAAGCCGACGAGCGGGGTGAGGATGATGTCGGGTTCGAGTTCGGCCGCATCTTCGGCGGGCTGGTGCAAGCCGAACGGTCCGGCGATCAGCGCCGCTTCGGTCGCCCAGGACAGGAAGCGCATCGGCAGCGAGCGGCGGACGACATGGGGCAGGGCGATGACGCATCCGGCATCGACCGCGGCGCGCGCAAAGGGCGAGGGGTCTGCTTCGCCGCCGAACGGGACATAGGAGGCGACCGTCAATCCGGGTTTCAGCCGTGCCAGAAACGCCGACGGCACAGGAAGCTCGACCGGCGGGCGCGCTTCCCGCGCGGCGCGGAGCGAGGCTCTCAACGCGCTCTTGTCTGTCATGCGCTTGCGACCCTGAGATAGGGGGAAGATGGTGGTGTGGCGGGCCCACCATGGCCGTGTGCCGGGTTATCCACTGACGCACGGTACGTCAGGTGGGGACCATGTGCTTCGGACCAGGATCCTAACAGGGACAGCCCCCTATGGATGATGAATAGCCTCAGGGATAATAAAGGCTCGTACCGGGCAGAACCCGCCATAACCAATCTAGGCGTTGGGCGGGCTAAGCTCAAGGGGCGTGTGTTCGAGAACCTGGGCAAGCCCTTCGAGACGATCTGCGATCCGCGTCAGTGCGATCTCGCTGACCGCCGAGCCTTCGGGCGGCCGGTGCGCGGCTTCGTCGAGGTCGTCGGCGAGCATCAGCGCGACGAACAGCATCGCGCGCTCGGCGCTGAGACCGCCAGCCGCGCGGTCCGCAGTGGCCCAGCGTTCGGCGACCATCGCACCCAGCAGCCGCACGCGCGACTCTTCGCCGTCGCGACAGGCAACCGCGTGGGGACGACCGCCGATATCGAGCATGACCTGGGCCATCAGTTGGGGCTCCCGCGCGTGATGACGTCGTCGAGCGCGGCGACAGCTTCGGCCATCCGCGCCTTAAGCGCTGCGTGGCGCTTGGCGAGGGCGTCGCCGGCTTCGGCACGCGCAGTTATGGCGGATTCGATGCGCGTGATCGCCGCGTCGATCCGTTCGACGGCGGTAGGCGCGTCCGTCCCGTCGACGGGCGTCGGCGTATCGGTAATTGTGTCTGACATAGCATGCGAGATAGCATGGCCGGGGTGTGCGACAAGCCGGTTTCGCCGCCGTGATCCGCGATCCACGGTGTTGACAGGGCGCCCCACCGCCCCGCAAAGGCTGCGCGCCCGGAACGGACTCGCGGGCGTAGCGGAGAGACAGCAATGACGGTCAAGGTTGCGATCAACGGTTTCGGGCGCATCGGCCGTCTCGTCGCCCGTGCGGTACTCGAACAGTCGAACGGCGCACTCGAACTCGTCGCGATCAACGATCTCGGTGATGCGAAGTCGAACGCCTGGCTGTTCAAGCGCGACAGCGTCCACGGCAAGTATCCGGGCGAGGTTTCGGCCGAGGGCAACGAGCTGGTCGTCGACGGCAAGCGCATCCGCGTCACCGCCGAGCGCGATCCTGCCAACTTGCCGCATGCCGAGCTGGGCGTCGACATCGTCCTTGAGTGCACCGGCTTCTTCACCGACAAGGCGAGCTGCCAGAAGCATCTCGATGCGGGTGCGAAGAAGGTGCTGATCTCGGCACCGGGCAAGAACGTCGACCTGACCGTCGTCTACGGCGTCAACCACGACAAGTTGACCGCCGAGCACACGATCGTCTCGAACGCGTCGTGCACCACCAACTGCCTCGCGCCCGTCGCCAAGGTGCTGAACGATGCGATCGGTATCGAGCGTGGCCTGATGACGACGGTGCATGCATACACCAATGACCAGAAGATCCTCGACCAGATCCACCCCGACCTGCGTCGCGCGCGTGCTGCGGCGATGTCGATGATCCCGACCACGACCGGTGCCGCGCGTGCGGTTGCCGAAGTGCTGCCGGAGCTGAAGGGCAAGCTCGACGGTTCGGCGATCCGCGTGCCGGTCCCGGACGTTTCGTTGATCGACCTGACCTTCACCCCGTCGCGCGATACGACGCGTGAAGAGGTGAATGCGGTGCTGAAGGCGGCCTCCGAGAGCGGCCCGCTGGTCGGCGTGCTCGACTGGTCGGACGAGCCGCTCGTCTCGATCGATCTTCAGCATACCCCGGCGTCGTCGACGATCGACAGCCTGGAGACCGCGGTGATCGACGGCAAGCTGGTCCGCGTCGTCAGCTGGTACGACAACGAATGGGGCTTCTCGAACCGGATGGTCGATACGGCAACTGCGATGGCGAAGTTCATCTAAGCTCGCGATCTATGTACTTCCTCTCCCGTTCGCTTCGAGCGCAGTCGAGAAGTCGTCTCCCGTGACAGATGGTGTCTCGACTGCGCTCGACACGAACGGGGAGGGGGCGGTGGCCCAGGCCCCGGCCTCAACGATGGTTGGCTCGATCGCCGGCATCGCGCGCCACGCCCGCGCCAAGGGCCCGATGGAGGTCATCGACGATGTCGAGATCACCATCAAGGCTGGCCTGCACGGTGACTTCCGCGGTCGCGTGAAGCCCGGCGGCAAGGGGCGGCGGCAGGTCACGTTGCTCGAACGTGGCGACTGGGACGCCGCAATGGCCGAAGTCGGGCGCGATATTCCGTGGTACGAACGGCGTGCCAATCTGCTCGTTGATGGATTCGATCTTCCCCAGATACCCGGCACGCGGCTCCGCATCGGCGCGGACGTCGTGCTGGAGGTGACGCGCCACACCGATCCGTGCGACCGCATGGATGCATTGGCGCCAGGATTGTTCGCAGCGCTGACGCCCGACTGGCGGGGCGGGGCGTGTACCCGAGTTTTGATGGGCGGCAGAGTCGCCGTCGGTGATGAGATCAGGATCGAAGAACCATGACTAAGCCATTCAAGACGCTAGATGATATGGGCGATGTCCAGGGCAAGCGCGTGCTCGTGCGTGAAGACCTCAACGTGCCGATGGCCGAGGGGCATGTCACCGACGATACCCGTCTGCGTGCCACCGTCGCCACCGTTGGCGAACTCGCCGACAAGGGCGCGATCGTCCTCGTCCTCGCGCATTTCGGTCGTCCCAAGGGCGTGCCGAGCCCCGAATTCTCGCTGTCGCAGGTCGTGAAGCCGTACAGCGAAGTGCTCGGCCGCGAAGTCCGCTACATCGACTGGGAAGGGGCGGATGACGCCGTCGCTACGCTCGAACCCGGCGATATTGCGGTACTGGAGAACACGCGCTTCTTCGGCGGCGAGGAGACCAACGACGCGGCGATCGTCCAGCGGTTTGCAAGCCTTGGCGATCTCTACGTCAACGATGCCTTCTCGGCTGCGCACCGCGCGCATGCCTCGACCGAGGGTCTCGCGCACGTCCTACCCGCCTTCGCCGGTCGCGCGATGGAGGCCGAACTCGATGCGCTCCAGAAGGCACTTGGCGAGCCCGAGCATCCGGTCGCGGCGGTCGTCGGTGGCGCGAAGGTGTCGTCTAAGCTCGACGTGCTGCGGCATCTCGTTACCAAGGTCGATCATTTAATCATCGGCGGCGGCATGGCGAACACCTTCCTCGCGGCACGCGGCGTCGATGTCGGTAAAAGCCTTTGCGAGCATGAGCTTGCGAGCGTTTGCGAACAGATCATGGAAGCTGCGGACAAGGCGAACTGCACGGTTCACCTGCCGTACGACGTCGTGGTCGCGAAGGAGTTCAAGCCGAACCCCGCCACGCGTACGGTCAACGTGCACGAAGTCGCCGCCGACGAGATGATCCTCGACGTCGGTCCGGCGGCGGTCGAGTCACTTGGCGACGTGCTGAAGAACTGCCGCACGCTGGTCTGGAACGGCCCGCTCGGCGCGTTCGAAACGCCGCCGTTCGACAAGGCGACCGTCGCGCTCGCCAAGACCGCGGCGGCCCTCACTGAAGGTGGCTCGCTCGTCTCGGTCGCCGGCGGCGGCGATACGGTTGCGGCGCTCAACCACGCTGGCGTCGCGGACGCGTTCACGTTCGTCTCGACGGCGGGCGGCGCGTTTCTCGAGTGGATGGAAGGCAAGGACCTCCCCGGCGTCGCGGCGCTGACGCGTTAAGGCGCTGGTTCCCGCAGCAACGGGACTAGCAAGGTATTGAGTTCATTCAGGTCGAACGCGCCGGCTTTCGCATAGCGAACCACGCCGGCGCGATCGATGATGTAGTTGGTGGGGAGGGCGCCCATCACCGCGAACGGCCCCTTGATTCGCCGCGCCGACGGCATCGTCATCGCGGCGAACAGGGGTTTCAGCTTGAACGCGGGCAGCGAATCCTCCGTCGCCACCGCGAACACGCGCAGGCCGTTGTCCTTGCGAATGCGGTAATAGCTGTCGAGCAGCGGAAGCTCTGCCTTGCACGGCCCGCACCATGTCGCCCAAAAGTTCAAGACGACGACCTGCCCGTGCAGATCGGTACTGCGCACCTTGGTCCCGTCGATCAGCGTCAGTTCGAACGGCGGCGCTGGTTCGCCGATCTTGACTGCGGCCGTCGCTGCGGATGCGGTCATGATCATCGCGCATGCGACGATGCCTTGCATGATCTTCATTGGCCCGCCCCTGTGCCGTCCGCCCCATATTTCGAGAGTGTCGGCGTCGAAAGATCCAACGTCAATCACTAGGTTTGCAGTCCAGCCGGGGTTGATCCTCAACACCCACCCGCCTATGTTTAACATGTTAAACGGAGACTCGGATGCTCGGTGTCAGGCTCGATAGCGAACTCGAAGAACGGCTTGCAGCGGTTGCGCGCACCCAAGGGCGCAGCAAGAGCGATATCGCACGCGAAGCCGTGCGACGCTATGTCGAACGCCACGACGAGGCATTCCTTGCGGAGGCACGGCGTCAGTCGCTCGCTGCGGCTGATCACGATAGGCAGGCAGGTGAAGAGGATTGGGACGCACTAATCGGGGCGCCCCCTGCATGAAATTCGTCCGCGGTATGATCGTCGTCGGATCGGGCAAGGGCGATTTCTCTGGCAAGCCACGCCCCTTTCTTATCGTCCAATCAGACCTTTTTGCAGATCACGCGACGATTTCGCTGTGCCCGCTGACCAGCGTCATTAGCGGGACGAACCTGTTTCGCGTGTCGCTGGAGGCATCGGCGGAAACCGGCCTATTTCGCGATAGCGAGATCCAGATCGACAAGGTTGATACGCTCGACCGCAACAAGATCGTCAAGATTATCGGTACGATACCCATCACCACCATGACCCGAGTCGACGACGCGCTCCGCCGCTGGCTCGAACTCTAAGACAGGATTTCAGCATGACCTCGACGATCACTCCGCAAGTCAAAACCATTCTCGACAAGTATGAGGCCACCAGTTCGGCGGTGAAGGCGAACCTCGCGCGCATCCTGATGCAGGGCAAGCTTGGAGGTACCGGCAAGCTTGTGATTCTGCCGGTCGACCAGGGGTTCGAGCATGGCCCGGCACGCAGCTTCTCGGTCAACCCGGCGGCGTACGACCCGCATTACCATTATCAGCTCGCGATTGACGCTGGCCTCAGCGCCTATGCCGCGCCGCTCGGGATGCTCGAAGCGGGGGCGGATACGTTTGCCGGGCAGATCCCGACGATCCTGAAGTGCAACAGCTCGAACAGCTGGGCGACGACGATCGACCAGGCGGTGACGGCGACCGTGTCGGATGCGGTGCGGCTCGGGTCGGCGGCAATCGGCTTCACGATCTATCCCGGCGCGGACCAGTTCTTCGATCTCGTCGAGGAAATCCGTGAGTTGAGCGAAGAGGCCAAGTCGGTCGGCATCGCGACGGTGATCTGGTCGTACCCGCGCGGCGGCGAGCTGACCAAGGACGGCGAGCTCGCTTTGGACGTCGGTGCCTATGCCGCGCACATCGCGGCGCTGCTCGGCGCACACATCATCAAGACCAAGCTGCCGACCGCGCACATCGAGCAGAAGGAAGCCAAGCCGCTCTACGCGAACACTGACTGGTCGAAGCAGTCCGATCGCGTGAAGCACGTCGTCCAATCGAGCTTTGCCGGACGTCGCATCAACGTCTTCTCGGGCGGCGCGTCGAAGGGCGAGGACGCGATCTTCCAGGATGCGCGCGACATTCGCGACGGCGGCGGCAACGGCTCGATCATCGGCCGCAACACCTTCCAGCGCCCGCGTGACGAAGCGCTGGCGATGCTCGACCGGATCATCCGGATCTACAAGAACGAGGAGTAACGGACGGCATCCGTCATCCCGGCGCACGCTGGGATCGAGAGCTTCAGGCGGATCCGTTTGTGGCTCTGGATCCTGGGTCGAGCTCAGGATGACGGGAATGTCTATCTGCTCAGACGCGTGGTGACGTGGCGGGCACGAGCGGCTAGGGGGCGGGGATGACCGAATTCGAAGATCCGCTGGGCCCGCTCGATCCCAATTTCGCCGAGAATTTCCGCCGCGACATGCGCCGGCCAGCTTGCCAGTTGTATCTGGTGTCGCCGCTGGACGTTGGTGGCGACTTTCCGGAGCGCCTTGCGCGGGCGCTGGATGCAGGCCCGGTCGCGGCGTTCCAGTTCCGGGTGAAGGATATCGACCAGCACGCCGCCGCGGCGCTCGGCGAGCCGTTGCGGAAGATCTGCGCCGAGCGTGACGTCGCGTTCATCGTTAACGACGATATCGGGCTGGCGAAGCGGCTCGATGCGGACGGCGTGCATCTCGGCCAGGACGATGGCGATCCGCGTGAGGCGCGCGCGCAGCTCGGGCCCAATGCGCAGATCGGCGTGACGTGTCACGGCAGCCGGCATCTGGCGATGGAAGCGGGCGAAGCGGGGGCCGATTACGTCGCGTTCGGCGCATTCCATCCGACCACGACCAAGACGGTCGAGCATATGGCTGAGTCGGTGATCCTGTCCTGGTGGTCGACGCTGTTCGAGATGCCATGCGTCGCGATCGGCGGCATCACCCCGGAGAATGCCGCGCCGCTGATTGCTGCGGGTGCCGACTTCATTGCCGTGTCGAGCGCCGTTTGGGGTGGCGACGAGGTTGCTGCGATCAAGGCGTTCGGCGAGGTTCTCGCGAAGCGCTGAGCCGTTGGAAACAACCGTCGTCCCGACCGTTTGATGCAGCAGCGTAACGGTTTGGGATGATGGGCATGACGGCATTTGCGATGAAGGCTTCGGTTCTTGCGGCATGCCTGCTGGGTGCCGCGTCGCCCGCCTTAGCGCAGGCAGCGCCAGCCAAGCCCGTACCGATCGATCGCAACATCCTGCACGTGCAGGTGATCCTCGACCACCTCGGCTTCGGGCCGGGCGTGCTCGACGGGCGCGGCGGGCAGTCGCTGGTCGCCGCGCTGAAGGGGTTCCAGGAGGCGAAGGGGCTGCCGATTACCGGCAAGCCTGACGCGCGGACGTTGCAGGCGCTGTATCCGTACCGCGCCGCGCGGCCGACCGTGACGGTCGCGCTGACGCCGGAGATGCTGGCGGGTCCGTTCGTCAATCCGTTCCCGAAGGATCCCGCCAAGCAGGCCGAACTCCCGGCGCTTGGGTACAAGAACGTCATGGAGAAGCTCGGCGAGATGTTTCACACGACGCCGGCGGTGATCGTGGCGCTGAACTCGCCGACGACGAAGCTGGCGCCGGGCACCAAAATCGTGTTCCCGAACGCGTTGCCATCGTCACGAGCCTATGATCCGAAGCTGAAGCCGGACTGGATCGCGACGCTCACCATGCTGAACGTCGATGCGAAGCAGCCGCAGGCGGATCATGTCGTCGTCGACAAGTCGGATGGCGTGCTCCGCGTGCTCGACGCGAACGACAAGCTGATCGCGCAGTTCTCCGCGACGATGGGGTCGAGCCATGATCCGCTGCCGCTCGGCACATGGACGATCAAGGGCTCGGACTACAATCCGAAGTTCCACTTCAATCCCGCACTGTTCTGGGATGCGAAGAAGGGGCAGCAGAAGGAAATGCTCCCTCCGGGCCCGAACGGTCCGGTCGGGGTCATCTGGATGGATCTGTCGAAGGAGCATTACGGCATCCACGGCACGCCGAACCCCGAGACGATCGGACGTGCTGAGAGCCATGGCTGCATCCGCCTGACCAACTGGGATGCGGCGCGACTGTCGATGATGATCAAGCCGGGGACCAAGGCCGTGTTCCAGGCCTGAGACGATGACGCGGACGTTCTGGATCATTCTCGGGCTGATCGTGGTGGCGATCGGCGGATTTGCGTCGATGGTGTCGTTCGGGAGCAGCGGTAGCGGCATCGAGCGGCGGGTGCCTTGGCGTAAGTCGGTGCCTCCCGCCGAGGTCGCTGCCGTTACCGTGACGCCGGGGGCGCTGGCCGTTCCGGTGGCTGGCGTGTCGCGGAAAGCGATTGCCGACAGCTGGAACGATGCGCGGGGCGGCGGTCTGCGCAGTCATCACGGGACGGACATCATGGCACCGGGTGGCACGCGCGTCGTCGCGGCTGCACCGGGGCGGATCGAGAAGCTGTTCCAGAGCGGACTTGGCGGGATCACGCTGTACGTCCGCTCGCCCGACCGGCGCTGGACCTATTATTATGCGCACCTCGCGGGGTATGCGGCTGGCATCCGCGAGGGCATGGCGGTCAAGGCAGGTGATACGCTCGGCTATGTCGGCGACACCGGCGATGCGGGGGCAGGCAATTACCACCTCCATTTCGGGCTGACCAGGATGCAGCCGGGTGAGCGCTGGTGGCAGGGCGAGAACGTGAACCCCTACCCGCTGCTTGCCGGAACGGGGTCGTCCCGCTAAAGCCCGCCGCTTCGGGTTTCCGCAGAGTCATGCCCCAGGGCCAAGCTTCGCGGACGGCCCCTAGCTCTTTCCAGCAGGAATCGGTCATGAAGATCAACGCGGTCGAGATTCGTCCCGGCAACATTCTTGAATATGAGGGCGGCATCTGGCGCGCCGTCAAGATTCAGCACACCCAGCCTGGCAAGGGCGGTGCCTATATGCAGGTCGAGATGAAGAATCTCATCGACGGCCGCAAGAATAACACTCGCTTCCGCTCCGCCGAGAGCGTCGAGAAGGTGCGGCTCGAGACCGTCGACTTTCAGTTCCTGTTCCGCGAGGGCGACATGCTCACCTTCATGGACAAGGTCAATTACGAGCAGATCTCGCTCGACGCCGACATCCTGGGCGACGCCGCGGCGTTCCTGCAGGACGGTATGGACGTGGTGATGGAGCTCTGGGAAGAGCGGCCGATCTCGGTCCAGCTTCCCGACACGATCGAGGTGCTGATCGTCGAGGCGGATGCCGTCGTGAAGGGGCAGACTGCTTCGTCGAGCTACAAGCCTGCGGTGCTGGAGAACGGCGTGCGCGTGATGGTGCCGCCGCATATTGGTGCCGGCACGCGGATCGTGGTCGATGTCTACGAGCAGACCTACGTGCGTCGCGCGGACTGAAAACTGCTCCCCCTCCCGCAAGCGGGAGGGGGCCGGGGGGTGGGCACCCGCCCTCCATGGTACGCAACGACCTTGGCGCGAACAATTTCGATGCCGCGCGACGCTGATAGCGCGAGCCCACCCCCGGCCCCTCCCGCTTGCGGGGGGGGGGAGATAGAATACCATGCCCAGCCATTCAGGCATCATGACCGTCATCGAGCGCGCCGCCCGCAAGGCCGCGCCGCGCCTGCGCCGTGACTTCAACGAGGTCCAGCAGCTCCAGGTGAGCCGCAAGGGTCCAGCCGACTTCGTCAGCCAGGCCGACCAGCGCGCCGAGCAGACGATCTTCGAAGAACTCAGCCACGCCCGTCCCGATTGGGGCATGCTCATGGAGGAGCGCGGCGAGGTCGAGGGCGATCCGAACAAGCCGCGCTTTATCGTCGATCCCCTGGATGGGACGTCGAACTTCCTCCATGGCATCCCGCATTTCTGCATCTCGATCGCGGTCGAGGAGCCGATGCCGAACGGCAAGCGTGAGGTCACGACTGCGCTCGTGTATCAGCCGCTGACCGACGAGAGCTTCTGGGCCGAGAAGGGCCGGGGCGCTTGGCTCACCGACCAGCGCCTGCGCGTGTCGTCGCGCCGCGATCTGTCCGAATCGCTGATTGCGACGGGGATCCCGTTCCTGGGGCATGGCGACTTCGCGCAGTGGAGCCGGATTTTCGGCGCGGTTGCGCCTGAGGTTGCTGGGATCCGTCGTCTTGGTGCTGCTGCTTTAGATCTGGCTTGGCTTGCGGCCGGGCGTTTCGACGGGTTCTGGGAATCGAACCTGAAGCCTTGGGACGTCGCAGCGGGCATGCTGCTGGTAAAGGAAGCCGGTGGTTTCGTTACCGACTTCCGTGGCGGCGATCGCGCGATGGAGCGTAATGAGTTCCTTGCTGCGAACGATGCGCTTCACTCGCGGTTGCATAAGCTGGTGGCCGGCGCGCTGCGCTAAGGCGAATGCACGATCCTCCCCCGCAAGGGGGAGGTGGCTGGCGTTTGCCAGTCGGAGGGGGAGGTAAGGGCAACCTCTGTTCCGCGTCCTCCCCCTCCGCCACCTTCGGTGCCACCTCCGCCTGGCGGGGGAGGATCGTGAGGTCGGACGGCGTCAGCGCGCAGTCCGTCATGCCGGCTTGTTCCGGCATCCACTCGCGCAAAACATCTTTCGTCGTCTGTTTGCGGTGCCGGGGGACCTCGGAACTACTCGGTGTATCCCTAGAGTCCAAGTCAGCTTGTCTCCCCGCGAAGGCGGGGATCCAGACTGGGCTCCCGCCTTCGCGGGAGAACAAGGAGGAGGGGGTCGCTCTTCGAACGCGGCGTCGTCTTTGCTTCTTAGGGAGGCGCCGAACGCGTTCGAGGTGACGGATCGGTATCGGCGACGTCATGGAGCGCCAACGCTCGTGCGCGCCAAGTAACGCATGTTTCCCGCCACCCCCATCCCTCCACTTGCGAGTGATTCTCACACCCTCCACGCCTTGCCCATCACCCCCCATCGGCCTAAAGCGGCCCCGTTCCGTTCGCACTTGCGAGAAGCAATTTGGTCGACCTGTCGCACTACCTTCCGATCCTCCTGTTCCTCGGGATCGCCATCGCATTGTCGAGCACGTTCGTGTTCCTGCCGATAGCCGTCTCGCGCCTCACGGGGTCACACAAGCCTACGCCTGAGAAGCTCAGCGAATACGAGTGCGGCTTTCCCGCATTCGAGGATCCGCGGAGCCAGTTCGACGTGCGCTTCTACCTGATCGCCATCCTCTTCATCATCTTCGATCTCGAGGCCGCGTTCCTGTATCCCTGGGCCGTCTCGGTCTTCACGCTCGGCTGGACCGCGTGGATTTCGATGATGATCTTTATCGGCGAATTGGCCCTTGGCCTCGTCTACGCATGGAAGAAGGGAGCACTCGATTGGGAGTAGAGCTTCAGCCCGCACCCGGTTCGCCCAGTTCGCTGGTGCCACCCGACCAGGGCTTTTTCGACGGATTGAACGGTGAACTGACGGACAAGGGTTTCCTCGTCACGTCGACCGAGGAGCTGTTCCAGTGGGCCCGCACCGGCTCGCTGTGGTGGATGACGTTCGGGCTCGCATGCTGCGCGGTCGAGATGATCCACGTCAACATGCCGCGCTACGATCTCGAGCGCTTCGGCGCCGCACCGCGCGCGTCCCCGCGCCAGTCGGACGTGATGATTGTCGCCGGTACGCTGTGCAACAAGATGGCCCCGGCACTCCGCAAGGTCTACGACCAGATGTCCGAGCCGAAGTACGTGATCTCGATGGGATCGTGCGCGAACGGCGGCGGCTATTATCACTACAGCTACAGCGTCGTGCGTGGCTGCGATCGGATCGTGCCCGTGGACATCTACGTCCCCGGGTGCCCGCCGACGGCTGAGGCATTGCTGTACGGCATCATGCAGCTGCAGCGGAAGATCCGGCGGTCCGGGAGCATCGAGCGTTGAGGGCTCCCGCACCAGCGTACACGTCGAATGACGGCGTGATCGACAGCGCCCGCGCGGCGCTTGGCGGCATGCTGCTCGACGCGGTCGACCATGTCGGCGAAGTCGCGCTGCACGTTCGTCGCGAAGACCTGTACGACGCGATGATCGCGCTACGCGATACGCCGGGGCTTGCCTACCAGCAGCTCATGGAGATCGCCGGCGTCGACTATCCGGATCGCGCAGAGCGGTTCGAGGTCGTCTATTGCATGCTGTCGCTGACGCGGAATCACCGTCTGCGCGTGCATGTCGCGACCGACGAGGAAAAGCCGGTGCCGTCGGTGACGGATATCTGGCCGGTCGCCGGTTGGCTCGAGCGCGAAGTGTACGACATGTACGGCGTGTTGTTCAGCGGCAATCCGGACCTGCGCCGCATCCTGACCGATTACGGCTTCCGCGGTCATCCGCAGCGCAAGGACTTCCCGCTGACCGGGTATGTCGAGCTGCGCTATTCGGAAGAGTCGAAGCGCGTCGTGTACGAGCCCGTTCAGCTTGCGCAGGACTTCCGCACGTTCGATTTCATGAGCCCATGGGAGGGCGCGAATTACGTGCTCCCCGGCGACGAGAAGGGCGCATTGCCCGAGGCCAAGGGTGCGCCGACGCCGCTCAAGGCCGACACGATCGTTAAGGCGGACGCGGCGCAGTCGCCCACCCAGGCGCCTGCCGCGCCGAGCGAGCCTTATGGTAAGAAGGACGTCAAGCATTCCGGTCAAAGTGGTGCTGGCGAGCCTGATCCGGGCAACCAGAAGCAGGACAAGCCCGTGGAGTCGGATGTGATCCCGAGCAAGGGTGTCAACGGAACCGGGGGACAGAACCAGTGAGCCTCTATGTCGAAGAGCTTCTGGGTGAAGCCGACGCAGCCGATCCCACGACCGGCGACGTCACGATCCAGAACTACACGATCAACTTCGGTCCGCAGCATCCGGCCGCGCACGGTGTGCTCCGTCTGGTCATGGAGCTCGACGGCGAGATCGTCGAGCGTGTCGACCCGCATGTCGGCCTGCTTCATCGCGGCACCGAGAAGCTGATCGAATACAAGACCTACACGCAGGCGCTGCCGTATTTCGATCGTCTCGATTACTGCTCGCCTTTGTGCATGGAGCATAGCTGGGTGCTGGCGGTCGAGAAGCTGCTCGATCTCGAAGTGCCCGAGCGTGCGCAGTATCTGCGGGTATTCTTCGCTGAGCTGACGCGCATCTCGAACCATATGCTCAATCTGGGCTCTCACGTCATGGACGTCGGCGCGATGACGCCGAACCTGTGGCTGTTCGAGATCCGCGAAGACTGCATGAACTTCTTCGAGCGTGTCTCGGGCGCGCGCATGCACTCGAACTATTTCCGTCCCGGTGGCGTGCATCAGGATGCGCCGCTGAAGCTGCTCGCCGACATCGGCGACTGGCTCGACACGCGCCTGCCGCGGCTGTTCGAGGATGCGATCTCGCTCGTCGCGGACAACCGCATCTTCAAGCAGCGCAATGTCGACATCGCCGTGGTCAGCCGCGACGACGCGATCAAATGGGGCTTTTCGGGTCCGATGATTCGCGGATCGGGTATCGCCTGGGATCTGCGCAAGTCGCAGCCTTATGACGTGTACGCCAAGATGGACTTCGAGGTGCCGGTCGGCACGCGTGGCGATTGCTATGACCGGTTCATGGTGCGCGTCGAGGAAGTGCGTCAGTCTGCGCGGATCATGAAGCAGTGCCTGCGCGACATGCCGGAGGGGCCGATCGCGTCGCTCGACCGCAAGGTCGTGCCGCCCAAGCGTGGCGAGATGAAGCAGTCGATGGAAGCGCTGATCCATCACTTCAAGCTCTATACCGAGGGCTTCCACGTGCCCGCCGGCGACGTCTATGTCGCGACCGAGAGCCCCAAGGGCGAGTTCGGCGTGTATCTGGTCGCCGATGGCTCGAACAAGCCGTACCGCTGCAAGATCCGCCCGACCGCGTTCTCGCATCTGCAAGCCATGGACTTCATGGCGAAGGGCCACATGCTGGCGGATACGACCGCGATCCTCGGCGCGATGGATATCGTTTTTGGTGAATGTGACCGCTGATGGCTGAAGCTCCGAAAATTCCCGACGAGGCCGAGACCCGCGCCCGCTGGGGTTCGTTCGCGTGGACGGACGAGAACCAGGTGAAGGCGAACGAGATCCTCGGGCGCTATCCCAAGGGTCGCGAGCAGTCGGCGTCGATCCCGCTGCTTGATCTGGCGCAGCGCCAGGTCGGTGCGGAAACGCAGACGCAGGGCTGGTTGCCGGTGCCGGTAATCGAGTTCGTCGCGCGTCAGATCAGCGTGCCGTACATGCGCGTGTACGAGGTCGTGACCTTCTACACGATGTTCAATCTCGCGCCGGTCGGTCGCTTCCACGTCCAGGTCTGCGGCACGACGCCGTGCATGCTGCGTGGGTCGGACGACGTTCTGGCCGCCTGCAAGAACCGCGGGCTGGTCAAGGGCGGCACGACTCCGGACGGCATGTTCACGCTGACCGAGGTCGAGTGCCTGGGCACGTGCGCGAATGCGCCGATGGTGCAGATCAACGACGATAACTTCGAAGATCTCGATTACGACAAGACGACCGAGATCCTCGAGGCGCTGGCCAATGGCGGGCACCCGACGCCGGGGCCGCAATTCGGTCGTCGCGCAAGCTGCCCCGAGGGCGGCCCGACCTCGCTGAAGGCGATGGTCGACGCGAACCACGATTACCGGGGGGAGTGGGCCTGATGCTCGCCGACAAGGACCGCATCTTCACCAACGTCTACGGTTTCCAGCCGTGGAACATCGACGCGGCGATCATGCGCGGCGATTGGGACAACACCAAGGACCTGATGGCGCTCGGCCAGGACGCGATCATCGACGTGATGAAGGCGTCTGGTCTGCGTGGCCGTGGCGGTGCGGGCTTCCCGACCGGCACCAAATGGTCGTTCATGCCGAAGGAGCCGAAGCCCGACCGGCCGAACTTCCTCGTCATCAACGCCGATGAATCCGAGCCGGGCAGCTGCAAGGATCGCGAGATCATTCGCCACGATCCGCACAAGCTGATCGAGGGCGCACTGATCGCCGGGTTCGCGATGCGCGCGCGCGCCGCGTACATCTACATCCGCGGCGAATATATCCGCGAGGCCGAGACGCTGTTCGCAGCCGTTGCCGAGGCATACGATCGCGGCTTCATCGGCAAGAATGCATGTGGGTCGGGCTACGACTTCGACGTGTTCGTGCATCGTGGCGCGGGCGCGTACATCTGCGGCGAAGAGACCGCGATGTTGGAGAGCCTCGAGGGCAAGAAGGGCCAGCCGCGGCTGAAGCCACCTTTCCCGGCGGGGGCCGGTCTTTATGGCTGCCCGACGACGGTCAACAACGTCGAGTCGATCGCGGTCGCGCCGACGATCCTTCGACGTGGCGCGGCATGGTTCTCCAGCTTTGGCGCGGAGAACAACCGCGGGACGAAGCTGTTCCAGATCAGCGGCCATGTGAACAAGCCCTGCGTGGTCGAGGAGGAGATGAGCATCTCGTTCCGCGACCTGATCGAGACGCATTGCGGCGGGATCCGTGGCGGCTGGGACAATTTGCTCGCGGTGATCCCCGGTGGCTCTTCGGTGCCGCTTGTGCCCGCCGCGCAGATCATGGACTGCGCGATGGACTTCGACGGCCTGAAGGCTGTCGGCTCGGGCCTCGGCACCGCGGCGATCATCGTCATGGACAAGTCGACCGACATCGTCCGCGCGATCAGCCGCATCTCGTACTTCTACAAGCATGAGAGCTGCGGTCAGTGCACGCCGTGCCGCGAAGGCACCGGCTGGATGTGGCGCGTGATGGAGCGGATGCGCACCGGCGACGCCGAACTGTCCGAGATCGACATGCTCCAGCAGGTCACCAAGCAGGTCGAGGGTCACTCGATCTGCGCGCTCGGCGACGCCGCTGCTTGGCCGATCCAGGGCCTGATCAAGCATTTCCGCCCCGAGATGGAGCGCCGTATCCGTGAGCGCGGTGGCGACACCGCGCCGATGATGGAAGCCGCAGAGTAATGCCCTTAGTCAAAGTCGATGGCGTAGAGATCGAGGTGCCGCAGGGCGCCACCGTGCTGCAGGCGTGCGAGCTTGCCGGCAAGGAGATTCCGCGTTTCTGTTATCATGAGCGGCTGAGCATCGCCGGTAATTGCCGGATGTGCCTCGTTGAGGTGAAGCCTGGTCCGCCCAAGCCGCAGGCGTCGTGCGCGCTGCCGGCGGCGGACAAGCAGGAGATCTTCACCAACTCGCCGATGGTCAAGAATGCCCGCGAGGGCATCATGGAATTCCTGCTGATCAACCATCCGCTCGATTGCCCGATCTGCGATCAGGGCGGCGAGTGCGATCTTCAGGACCAGTCGGTCGCGTATGGTCGCGGTCATTCGCGCTACGACGAGAACAAGCGCGCGGTCACCGAGAAGTATATGGGCCCGATCGTCAAGACGGTCATGACCCGCTGCATCCAGTGCACGCGCTGCATCCGGTTTGCCGAGGAAGTGTCCGGCGTCGAGGAGATCGGTGCGATCTTCCGCGGCGAGGACATGCAGATCACCTCGTATCTCGAGAATGCGGTCAAGAGCGAACTGTCGGGCAACGTCGTCGATCTGTGCCCGGTCGGTGCGCTGACGTCGAAGCCGTATGCGTTCGAGGCGCGTCCTTGGGAATTGCGCAAGACGCTGACGATCGACGTGATGGACGCGGTCGGCACCAACATCCGGCTCGACAGCCGTGGTCGCCAGGTGTTGCGCTGCGTGCCGCGGATCAACGAGGACGTGAACGAGGAGTGGGCGACCGACAAGACGCGCCATGCGATCGACGGCCTTGTCCGTCGTCGTCTCGACAAGCCTTATGTGCGGGTGAACGGCAAGCTGGTTCCCGCGACGTGGGACGAAGCGTTTGCAGCGATCAAGGCGGTGAACGCCGGGTCCAGCGTTGCGGCTGTCGCTGGCGATCTGGTCGATTGCGAGACGATGTACGCCGCCAAGGCGCTGCTCGCGAAGATGGGGTCGAGCCTGCTCGAAGGCCGTCAGACCGGCATGGACTATGACGCGACCAGCATCGCCGCGGTCAATTTCAACACGACGATCGCGGGCACCGAGCGTGCCGACGCGATCCTGCTGGTGGGCACCAACCTGCGCTGGGAAGCGCCGCTGGTGAACACGCGGGTGCGCAAGGCCATCAAGAAGGGCGCGAAGGTCTTTGCGATCGGGCCGGAGACTGACCTGACGTACAAAGTGGAGTGGCTCGGCGACGATCTGGCGCTGCTCGGCGCTCTGCCTGAGGCGGTGATCGAGGCGTTCGGCACGGCCGAGCGTCCGATGGTGATCGTTGGTGGCGGCGCGATGAAGGGTGGCCATGCGGATGCGCTGAAGCTCGTCGATACGCTGGGTCTCGTGAAGGCGGACTGGAACGGCTTCAACGTCGTCCACATGGCGGCCTCACGGATGGGCGGGCTGATGCTCGGTTATGCGCAGAAGGGCGGCATCGCCGATGTGATGGGGGCGAAGCTCGGCTTCTTCCTCGGCGCTGACGAGGTCGATTATTCGAAGTTCGCAGGCTTCAAGGTGTTCGTGGGCCATCACGGCGACAAGGGTGCGGCCGCTGCCGACGTCATTCTGCCGGGCGTTACCTATGCCGAGAAGTCGGGCACGTGGGTCAATCTCGAAGGCCGCGTCCAGCGCGGCGAGCGTGCGGTGTTCGCACCGGGCGATGCGCGTGACGACTGGTCGATCTTCCGTGCGCTGTCCGACACGCTTGGCCACACGCTTCCGTTTGATAGCTTCGAGGGTCTCCGCGAGGAAATGTACACGGACGTGCCTGCGTTGCGTCACCAGGCGCTCGCGACGTTCGAGTGGAACCCGCCTTCGCTCAACGGTGCAGGTGAGGGTGTCCTCGCTGGCTATCCGATCAAGGACTTCTACCTGACCAACGCGATCTGCCGTGCGTCGCCGACGATGCAGCGCTGCTCGGCCGAACTTCTCCACGGGGAAGACTACGCGGAGGCAGCCGAATGATCTCCTGGTTCGAATCCTCGCTCGGTTATGACTGGGCGTTCTTCCTCGCGACGATCATCGACATCCTCGTGATCGCACTGCCGCTGATGCTGGCGGTGGCGATGATCATCTATGCCGACCGCAAGATCTGGGCGGCAATGGCACTGCGCCGCGGTCCTAACGTCGTCGGTCCGTTCGGTCTGCTGCAGAGCTTTGCTGACGGCCTCAAGGTGTTCCTGCAGGAGACGATCGTCCCCGCAGCCGCGAACCGCACGCTGTTCTTGCTGGCACCGATCATCACTTTCACGGTCGCGCTGATCGTCTGGGCGGTGGTGCCGTTCGGCGTCGGCGTCGTGCTCGCGGACATCAACGTCGGGCTGCTCTACGTGCTCGCGGCGTCGTCGCTCGGGGTGTACGGGATCATCCTGTCGGGTTGGGCGTCGAACTCGAAATACCCGTTCTACTCGGCGCTTCGTGCGGCCGCGCAGATGGTGTCGTACGAAGTCGCGATCGGCTTCATCCTGATTTCGGTCGTACTGTGGACCGGCAGCTTCAACCTGTCGGCGATCGTGATGGCGCAGAAGTCGCACGTCTGGTTCTTTAACGGGTACATCCTCAACCCGCTGATGTTCCCGATGGCGGTGATGTTCTTCATCTCGTCGCTGGCCGAGACGCAGCGTGCGCCGTTCGATCTGACCGAGGCGGAGAGCGAGCTTGTCGCCGGGTACCAGACCGAATATTCGTCGATGTCGTTCGCGCTGTTCTGGCTCGGCGAGTACGCCAACGTGCTGCTGATGTGCGCGCTCAACGCGACGCTGTTCTGGGGCGGCTGGCTGCCCCCGGTCGACTGGGCGCCGCTATACTACGTGCCGGGGATCATCTGGCTGTTCGCCAAGATCCTGTTCTTCTTCTTCCTGTTCAGCTGGGTGAAGGCGACCGTGCCGCGCTATCGCTACGATCAGCTGATGCGGCTCGGCTGGAAGGTCTTCCTCCCCGTCTCGCTGTTCTGGGTTTTCCTCGTGTCGGGCTATCTCATGCTGACGCGCGTTGGAGTGGGTTCATGAGCGTCGCTCAGATCATCAAGTCGTTTACCCTTTGGGAATTCGTGAAGGCGCACGCGTTGACGCTTCGCTATTTCTTCAAGGAAAAGGCGACGATCAACTATCCGTACGAGCGCAATCCCGTGTCGCCGCGCTTCCGGGGCGAGCATGCGCTGCGCCGCTATCCGAATGGCGAAGAGCGCTGCATCGCGTGCAAGCTGTGCGAGGCCGTATGCCCCGCACAGGCGATCACGATCGAAGCCGAGCCGCGTGACGACGGGTCGCGCCGCACCACGCGCTACGATATCGACATGACCAAGTGCATTTACTGCGGTCTGTGCGCCGAGGCGTGCCCGGTCGATGCCATCGTCGAGGGACCGAACTACGAGTTTGCCACCGAGACGCGCGAAGAGTTGATCTACGACAAGTCGAAGCTGCTCGACAATGGCGACCGTTGGGAAAGCGCGATCGCGGCGAACCTTGCCGCCGATGCGCCGTACCGTTAATGGCGCGCTCATTCTTCTCGTGGGCGTCTAAGGGGCTGCAATCGTGATTCAGGCCTTAGCCTTTTACCTCTTCGCATTCGTCGTCGTCCTGTCGGGCGCTTTGACGATCGCGTCGCGCAACCCGGTCCATTCGGTGATGTGGCTGATCCTCGCGTTCTTCAACGCGGCTGGCCTCATGATCCTTGTCGGTGCCGAGTTCATCGCGATGCTTCTCGTCATCGTCTATGTCGGTGCGGTCGCGGTGCTGTTCCTGTTTGTGGTCATGATGCTCGACATCGACTTCACCGAACTGCGCGCAGGCGTCGCCCGGTATTTCGGGATTGGCCTCGCACTCGCCGTCGCACTCGCCGCTGAAGTGATGATCGCGATCGGCGCGTGGAGCACCGGGCCGATCCAGCTCGCGCGTCGTGCCGCGCCGATCGACGACACCGTGCCCAACATCCAGGCGATCGGTAACCTGCTCTACACGCGCTATCTGTTCGTGTTCGAGGGGGCCGGCTTGGTGTTGCTGGTCGCGATGATCGGGGCGATCGTGCTGACCCACCGCCAGCGTGGCGGCGTCAAGGCGCAGAACATCAGCCGCCAGAACGCGCGTCGTCCGCAGGATGCCACGCGCAACACGAGCCCGGTCGTCGGGCAGGGAGTCGAACTGTGACGATCGGTCTCGTCCATTATCTGGTCGTCGCGGCGATCCTGTTCACGATGGGGGTGCTCGGCATCTTCCTGAACCGCAAGAACCTCATTGTCATCCTGATGGCGATCGAGCTGATCCTGCTGGCGGTGAACATCAATCTCGTCGCATTTTCGGCGTTCCTCCACGATCTCGTTGGACAGGTGTTCGCGATGTTCGTGCTGACGGTCGCCGCGGGTGAAGCCGCGATCGGCCTTGCCATTCTCGTGATCTATTTCCGCGGTCGCGGCACCATCGCGGTCGACGACGTCAACCGGATGAAGGGGTAATACGGTTGATCCAGCTTATCGTCTTCCTGCCGTTACTGGCCGCGATCGTTGCCGGGTTCGGCAATCGCGCGATCGGCAACGTGCCGGCGAAACTCGTCACTACGGCTGCGCTGTTCGCGTCGTGCCTGTTGTCCTGGCCGATCTTCATCGGTTTCCTGTCGGGCACCAGCACGGCCACCGTCGCGCCGCTGCTCGACTTCATCCACTCGGGCGACATGAACGTCGCGTGGTCGTTGCGCGTCGATGCGCTGACCGCGGTGATGCTCGTGGTCGTCACGTCGGTCTCGGCGCTCGTCCACCTGTATAGCTGGGGCTATATGGACGAGGATCCCGACCAGCCGCGCTTCTTCGCGTATCTGTCGCTGTTCACGTTCGCGATGCTGATGCTCGTGACCGCGAACAACCTCGTCCAGATGTTCTTCGGCTGGGAAGGCGTGGGTCTCGCATCCTACCTCCTGATCGGGTTCTGGTTCCGCAAGCCGTCGGCAAGTGCAGCCGCGATCAAGGCGTTCGTCGTCAACCGCGTCGGCGATCTTGGCTTCATGCTCGGCATCTTCGGCACGTTCCTGGTGTTCGGCACGGTCTCGATCCCCGAGATCCTCGCCGCGGCCCCTGGCATGGCGGGCTCGACGCTCGGCTTCCTCGGCTACCGCTTCGACACGATGACGGTGCTCTGCCTGCTGCTGTTCGTCGGTGCGATGGGCAAGTCGGCACAGCTCGGCCTGCACACCTGGTTGCCGGACGCGATGGAAGGCCCGACCCCGGTGTCGGCGCTGATTCACGCGGCGACGATGGTTACGGCCGGCGTGTTCATGGTCTGCCGCCTGTCGCCGATGTTTGAGATGAGCCCGGTCGCGCTGACCGTGGTCACCTCGGTCGGCGCCGCGACCTGTCTGTTCGCGGCGACCTGTGGCCTTGTCCAGACCGACATCAAGCGCGTGATCGCGTATTCGACCTGCTCGCAGCTCGGCTACATGTTCTTCGCGGCCGGTGTCGGCGCGTACGGCGCGGCGATGTTCCACCTCTTCACGCACGCGTTCTTCAAGGCGCTGTTGTTCCTCGGCGCCGGCTCGGTCATCCATGCGATGCACCACGAGCAGGATATGCGCTATTATGGCGGCCTGCGTAAGAAGATCCCGGTGACGTTCTGGGCGATGATGGCGGGTACGCTCGCCATCACCGGCGTCGGCATCCCCGGCATCTTCGGCAACACCGCGATCGGTTTTGCAGGCTTCCACTCGAAGGACGCGATCATCGAGGCGAGCTGGGCTGCGGGTCAACCGGGCGTGTGGTTCGTCGGCGTGCTCGTCGCGTTGCTGACCAGCTTCTATTCGTGGCGCGTGATGTTCCTGACCTTCTGGGGCAAGCCACGCTGGGCCGCATCGGAGCACATCCAGCATGCGCTCCACGACGCCCATGGCCATGACGACCACGCGCATGACGCGCATCATGCGGACGATCACCATGGCAACCCGGCGCAGGCCGAGGACGCCGGGCATGCGCCGCACGATCATCACGATGCGCAACATGCGCCGGCCGAAGGCGACGGTGGGTATCACCCGCACGAGAGCCCGCTGCCGATGCTGATCCCGCTGATCGTCCTGTCGATCGGTGCGGTTCTCGCCGGCTTCGTGTTCCACGGCTTCTTCATCGAGCCGACCGCGGGCGATGAGTTCTGGAAGGGCGCACTCGCGTTCCGCGAACATCTGATGCACGAGATGCACGGCGTGCCGTTGCTGATCAAGCTGTCGGCGACGATCGCGATGCTGCTCGGCCTGCTGACCGCCTGGTACGCCTATATCAAGGCACCGACGTTCCCGGCCAAGGTCGTCGAACAGTTCGGCGTGCTCTACGACTTCCTGCTGCACAAGTGGTATTTCGACGAGCTGTACGACCTGATCTTCGTTCGCCCGGCGTTCGCGATCGGCCGTTTCCTGTGGCACCGCGGCGACGAGAAGACGATCAACCGGTTCGGGCCAGACGGCGCGACCTGGGTCGTCCAGATCGGCAGCCGCGTGGCCAACCGCTTCCAGACGGGATACCTCTACACCTATGCCTTCGTCATGCTGATCGGGCTGACCGCAGCCGTAACCTGGGCGATCGGACTGTAATGACCGGCTTTCCTATCCTCTCCGTCCTGATCGCGGTCCCGATGATCGCGGCCGTCGTGTGCCTGTTCGTCTCGGCGAACACTGCGCGGATGCTGGCGCTGGCGGCGACGCTGATCGACTTCGTCCTCGGCATCATGCTGTGGATGAACTACGACATCGGCGGCGCGCAGTGGCAGTTCGTCGAGCATGCCCCGGGCATCTTCGGTCCGTTCGGCTGGTCGCTCGGCATCGACGGCTTCGCGCTGATGCTGATCATGCTCAGCGTGTTCCTGATGCCGATCTGCATTGGCGCCAGCTGGCGCTCGATCACGACGCGCGTGCCCGAATACATGGCGGCGTTCCTGTTCACCGAAGTGTTGATGATCGGCACCTTCGCGGCGCAGGACCTGTTCCTGTTCTACGTGTTCTTCGAGGCCGGCCTGATCCCGATGTACCTGATCATCGGCATCTGGGGCGGCGCGAACCGGATCTACGCGTCGTACAAGTTCTTCCTGTACACGCTGCTCGGCTCGGTCCTGATGTTCATCGCGATGTTGTACATGGCGAAGACCGCGGGCACGACCAGCATCCCGGCGCTGATGAACTACGATTTCCCGGCGCACGTGCAGACGTGGCTGTGGCTGGCGTTCTTCGCATCGTTCGCGGTCAAGATGCCGATGTGGCCGGTTCACACCTGGTTGCCCGACGCGCACGTCCAGGCGCCGACCGCAGGCTCGGTGATCCTGGCGGGCGTGCTGCTGAAGCTCGGCGGATACGGCTTCCTCCGCTTCCTGCTGCCGATGTTCCCCGAAGCCTCGGGCCAGTTGACCTGGCTGATCTTCGGCCTGTCGGCGGTCGCGGTGATCTACACGTCGCTCGTCGCGCTCGTGCAGTCGGACATGAAGAAGCTGATCGCCTATTCGTCGGTGGCGCACATGGCGATCGTCACGATCGGCCTGTTCGCATTCAACCGGCAGGGCATCGAGGGCGCGATGATCATGATGCTGAGCCACGGCCTGGTATCGGGTGCATTGTTCCTGTGCGTCGGCGTGATCTACGACCAGCTCCATACCCGCGAGATCTCGCGCTATGGCGGCCTTGCGATCAACATGCCGAAGTATGCGATCTTCTTCCTGTTCTTCACGATGGCCTCGATTGGCCTGCCGGGCACCAGCGGCTTCGTCGCCGAGTTCCTGTCGCTGATGGGCACGTATCAGGTCTCGACCTGGACCGCTTTGCTCTGCACGACGAGCATCATCCTGGGCGCCGCGTACATGCTGTTCCTGTACCGTCGCGTCGTGTTCGGCGAGATCAAGTCGGATGACGTTCGTGCGATGGTCGACCTGTCGGGCCGCGAGATGTGGCTGCTCGCACCGATTGCAGCCGTCGTGCTGTGGATGGGCGTGTATCCCGAGAGCTTCCTGGCACCGATGCGCAAGGACGTGGGCGTGCTTCTCGCCCGTGTCGACCGCGCCAAGCCTGCCAACGATTCCAACCCAACTGCGGGGAAGCCCGCCGCAACCGTCCATAGTGCCGCGCACGGGGAGGCACACTGATGGATTACGCTGCTAACATCGCAATGACGCTGCCCGAACTGGTGCTTGCGTTGGGTGCGATCGCCCTGATGCTCGTCTCGGCCTGGGGCGGGGACAAGTCCACGCGCGCCGTCTCCATCGCCGCCGTCTTCGTGCTGGTCGGGGCAGGGATCGCATTGGTCGGTCCGGCGTCGTCGGGTGGCTATGCGTTCGACGGCCTGTACCGCGCGGACGCGTTCGGCGCGTTCGCCAAGGTGCTGATCTACATCGCCTCGGCGGTCGCGATCGTCATGGCGCCGAGGTTCTTCGCGCGGACGCACGGCGACGATCTGCGTCCGGAATATCCGGTGCTGGTCCTGCTGTCGGCGTGCGGCATGGGGATCATGGTCTCGGCCACCGACATGCTGACGCTGTATGTCGGTCTCGAACTCCAGAGCCTTGCGGCATACGTCCTTGCGAGCTTCATGCGGCGCGACGGGCGTTCGGCGGAAGCCGGCTTGAAGTATTTCGTGCTCGGCGCGCTTGCCAGCGGCATCCTGCTGTACGGCATCTCGCTGGTCTACGGGTTCAGCGGCACGACGTTGTTCTCGGGCATCTCGGAAGCCTATGCAGGCACGAAGTCGCTCGGCCTGCTGTTCGGTCTGGTGTTCGTGTTCGCTGGCCTCGCCTTCAAGATCAGCGCCGTGCCGTTCCACATGTGGACGCCCGACGTGTACGAGGGCGCACCTACCCCGGTCACCGCGTTCTTCGCGTCCGCCCCGAAAGTCGCGGCGCTTGCGCTCAGCGTGCGCGTGGCGGTCGATGCGATGGGCCCGGCAACCGACCAGTGGCGCCAGATCGTGATCTTCGCGGCGCTCGCCTCGATCATCCTCGGTGCGGTCGCCGCGATCGGCCAGACCAACATCAAGCGCCTGCTGGCGTACTCGTCGATCAACAATGTCGGCTTCGCGCTGATCGGTCTGGCAGCCGGGACGCCGGAGGGCGTGTCGGGCGTGCTGATGTACCTGACGATCTACGTCGCGATGACGCTGGGCTCGTTCCTGGTGGTGTTGCAGATGCGTGGTGACGACGGGCAGCCGGTCGAGACGATCGACAGTCTCGCCGGCATGTCGCGGACCCGGCCTGCGTTGGCGGCGGCACTCGCGATCTTCATGTTCAGCCTCGCCGGCATCCCGCCGCTGTTCGGCTTCTACGCGAAGTTCGCGGTGTTCAGCGCAGCGGTCGACGCCGGGCTGTTCCCGCTGGCAGTGGTCGGCATCGCCGCCTCGGTGATCGGCGCGTATTATTACCTGCGTGTCGTCAAGACGATGTACTTTGACGACCCCGCTCCGGCGTTCGCGCCGATGGAGAGCAAGGTCGAGGGTGGCCTGATCGCCATCGCCGCGGTGTTCGTGTCGCCAGCCGGCTACCTCCTCATCCCCGTGCTCGGCGCGTGGACGATGGCGGCCGCACGGGCGTTGTTCTGAGCATCATCCGCACCGTCGCGGAGACAGGATCGACCAACGCCGACCTGCTGGAGCTTGCACGCGGCGGTGCCGAGGACGGTCTCTGGCTGCGTGCGATCCGACAGACGGCGGGGCGGGGGCGGCTCGGGCGGGAGTGGTCGTCACCCGAGGGTAACCTCTACGCGAGCACGCTCGTCCGGTTGCGACCTAACGATCCGCCAGCCGCCAGCCTAGCGCTGGTCGCCGCGGTCGCCTTGCAGGAAACGGTGTCAACGTTTCTCGTCGCGGGGATCTGCCAGGGCACGACCGATGCGAGCGAGACGCTTGTCCTGAAATGGCCGAACGACCTGTTGCTGGCGGATGCCAAGCTGTCGGGTATCCTGCTCGAACGCGCGGACAATGCGGTGATCGTCGGCTACGGCGTCAACATCGCGCATCATCCCGATTTGCCCGACCGTGCGACGACGGATCTCGCCGCGCACGGCGTGGTCGTCGAACCGGCGATGTTCCTCGACATCCTCGCCGACAGCTTCGCGCGCTGGATCGGCCGTTGGCGCACCGAGGGCATCGCCCCCGTCCGCGAGCGCTGGGTCGATTGCGCGCACCCGGCGGGCACAGCGTTGACCGCGCGGCTCCCCGATGGCACCGGGATCGACGGCCTGTTCGTCGGGCTCGACACCGACGGCGCGCTGATCCTCCGCTTGGCGTCTGGCGAACGGCGTGTCATTCACGCTGCCGACGTCTTCCTGCTTTGAGGCCCCGCTGATGCTGCTCGCGATCGATGCCGGCAATACCAATGTCGTGTTCGCGCTCGTCGAAAGCGGCGAAATCGTCGCACGCTGGCGGATCGCGACCGATCCCCGGCGGACGGCGGACGAGTATGCGGTGTGGTTGAGCCAGTTGATGCAGCTTGGGGGGCATGATCGTAACGCGGTCGAGGGCGTAATAGTCGCCACCGTCGTCCCGCGCGCGCTGCACAACCTTCAGGTGCTCGCGTCGAAATACTTCAACACCGAAGCGCTGATCGCGGGCCACGCTCCGGTCGAATGGGGCATCTCTATCGACGTCGACGAGCCTGCGTCGCTCGGTGCCGACCGTGCAGTCAACACGATCGCCGCGCACGCGCTGCATCCCGGCGATCTGATCGTGATCGATTTCGGCACCGCAACCACGTTCGACGTCGTCGACTATAGCGGCGCGTACAAGGGCGGGATCATTGCGCCGGGGATCAACCTGTCGCTTGACGCACTGGTCACCGCCGCGGCGAAACTCCCGCGGATCGCGATCGAGGCGCCGAGCGATACAAGCGTGATCGGGCTCAACACCGTCTCGCAGATGCACATCGGCATCTATTGGGGCTATGTCGCGATGATCGAGGGGCTGGTCGCGCGGATGAAGCGCGAGATCGGCCGTCCCGTGAAGGTCGTCGCCACTGGCGGGCTTGCTACATTATTCGAGAAACAGACCGACGTGTTCGACGTCATCGAAGCCGACCTGACGATCCAGGGGCTGGCGATGATGTGGGATCGTCACCATATCTAGGGCCATTGGGCTCGCGCCGACCGGCCTGCGGGCCATATTCCTGTATAATCCTGAAAGTAATCAATGACTCCGAAGAACGAACTCCTTTTCTGTGGCCTTGGCGGCTCCGGCGAAATCGGCATGAACGTCAACCTGTACGGCTGCCAGGGCAAGTGGGTGATGGTCGATCTCGGCATCACCTTCGCCGATCCGCAATATCCCGGCGTCGACGTGATCTTGCCCGACCTGTCCTTCATCGAAGACCGGATCGACGACCTGCTCGGCATCGTCATCACCCACGGCCATGAGGATCATATCGGCTCGCTGCCGTATCTCGCCGAAGACCTCGGCGTGCCGATCTACGCGACACCGTTCACGATGGGCCTGATCCGCGGCAAGCTCGAGGAAGAGGGCATCGCCAACCGCGTGAAGCTCAAGATGATCCCGATGGGCGGCAATTTCCAGCTCGGGCCGTTCGGCTTCACCTTCGTCGAGATGTCGCATTCGATCCCCGAGGCGAACGCGCTGCTGATCGACACGCCTTATGGTCGCGTGTTCCACACCGGCGACTGGAAGCTCGACAAGAACCCGGTGATCGGCAACCCGACCACGCCCGAAGGCTTCATGGCGATCGGCGACAAGGGCGTCGACGTGCTGGTCTGCGATTCGACCAACATCTTCAACACCACCGCTTCCGGCAGCGAGAGCACCGTGCGGAAGGGTCTGTTCGAGGAGGTCAGCAAGGCCAAGGGCCGCGTGATGATCACCAGCTTCGCGTCGAACGCTGCGCGTCTGCACACGTTCGGCGAAGTCGCGAAGGAAACCGGGCGCAAGCTGTGCGTCACCGGGCGTTCGCTCGACCGGATCATCAAGGTCGCGCGCGCGACGGGCTATCTGAAGGATTTCCCCGACACGATCAGCCCCGACGAAGCGATGCGCCTGCCCAAGAACAAGGTGCTGATCATCGCCACCGGCGGCCAGGGCGAGGAGCGCGCGGCGCTCGCACGTGTCGCCAATGGCCAGCACACGATCACGCTCGACGCCGACGACACGGTGATCTTCTCGTCGAAGCAGATCCCGGGCAACGAGGTCCAGATCGGTCGCATCCAGAACACGCTGGCGGCCAAGGGCATCCGGATGATCACCGAGCGCCAGGCACACGTCCATGTCTCGGGTCACCCGGGTCAGCCGGAACTCGCGCAGATGTACGACTGGCTGCGGCCCGAGGTGCTGGTGCCGACACACGGCGAGATGCGCCACATGATGGAGCATGCGCGCTTCGGCCTCGAGCAGGGCATTCCGCGCGCAATCGTGCAGAGCAACGGCGACATCATCCGCCTCGCGCCCAAGGGCCCGGCGAAAATCGGCAATGCGACGGTCGGGCGTCTGGTGCTCGACGGCGACGTGATCCTGCCGGCGGACGGCGCGACGCTGAGCGAGCGGCGCAAGCTGGCGATTAACGGCCAGATTTCGGTTGGTGTCGCGCTCGGCAAGGACGGCCGGATGGTCGGCCAGCCGCAAGTCCGCGTGCAGGGTGTGCCGGTCGAGGAAGACCGTGCGGCGTTTATCGCCGATGCGGTCCAGGCGGCCGCGGACACGGTACGCGGCGGCAAGCGCGAGAGTGAGAAGATGCGCGAGCAGATCCGTCTCGCGGTGCGCAAGGTCGCCAAGCGCTGGACCGGCAAGCAGCCGATCGTTGACGTGCTGCTGATCGAGGGCTGAGTCGATGCGCTGGACCTCGGCACTCGCGATCTATGTCCTGTTCTGGTCGTTCTCGGTGTTCCTGGTCCTGCCATTCGGCGTGAAGACGACGCGTGAGGTCGGGGGCGAACACGTCCCCGGCCAGACCGAAAGCGCGCCGCATGAGTTTCGGTCGGGGCGGACGGCGTGGCGGGTGACCGTGGTGGCGACGGTGTTGTTCGTGCTGTTCCAGCTGAATTATTCTTACGGGTGGATTACGCCGCAGAGCGTCGACCTGTTCGATCGTGGCAACATGGTCACGCGCTGAGGGGCGACCCCACGATCCTCCCCCGCAAGGGGGAGGTGGCTGGTTCTTGCCAGACGGAGGGGGAGGAAGGGGTAACCTCTGTTCCGTGTCCCCCCTCCGTCACCTTCGGTGCCACCTCCCCCTAGCGGGGGAGGATTACGATGTTGCCGTTACCCCGGCGACGCGGCTGAGCCAGCCAACAACCCGCCATCGATATTGATCTCGGTCCCCGTAATATACGTCGCCTCGCCCGACGCGAGCATCACCGCCACCGCGGCGACCTCCTCCGGCATCCCGAACCGCTTCAACGGCGTATCGGCCACCAGCGCCGCCATCCGCGCCTCGCGGTCCGGTCCGTCCCCGAGCATAGGCTCCCAGATTGGTGTCAGGATCGCTGCCGGGTGCACCGAGTTACAGCGGATCTTCCACCCCTGCTGCGCGCAATACAGCGCCACCGTCTTGCTATGATTGCGGATCGCCGCCTTCGACGAGGCATAGGCCGCGGCGAGGGGAATGCCGACCAGCCCCGACCGCGACGAGATGTTGATGATCGACCCCGTGCCCGCTGCTTTCATCGCACCGATTGCATAGCGGCAGCCGAGGAACGTGCCATCGAGATTGACCGCATGGACCGCGCGCCAGTCCGACAAGGTCGCGTGCTCGGGATCATGCGCGACCATGCCGTGCTCGAAACCCGTTACGCCAGCATTGTTGACGACCACATCGGCCGCCGGAACGACCGCCGCCAGGCGCTGCCAATCCGCCTCTTCGCGGACGTCGAGCTTTTCGAACCGGCAACCGATGGCCATCGCAGTCTCGGCGCCGGTGGTTTCGTCGACGTCGGTGAGGATGACGATGGCGCCTTCGATATGGAAGCGCTCGGCGATCGCGCGGCCGATGCCACGTGCTGCGCCGGTGACGACGCAAATCTTGGTGTTCAGTCTGGGCATGTAAGCCTGGAATATGAGTCCGGTCGGCGGATTGCTCCGCTGGCGAAGGCCGCTTTAGCGGTGACGCTGGATCATTTCGAATTCCTATGCAGCTCGTCTCAGCGCAGGCGTTCGATTGCCTGCGCCAGTGCCACGTACAGCTTGCCCATGTCGGATGAGAGCAACGTCACCCCGAGTGGCGAGCCGTCGCGTTGCGTCAGGATCGTGCGGAGCATCGCTTCGAAGTCGTGGATGTAGCGGTTGACCATCTCGCGGAAGGTCTCATCCTCGTCGTACAGACCCGCGATCTCACGGACTTCGCTGGCGTCCAGGATACGGACGGCGCGACGCGTGAAGACGCCGCGGTCGCCTTTCAGGTATGCGCCCCAGGCACTGTCGGAGATTTCGGGTGCGATCGCCTTGGTGATGTCGATCGACGCGGAGTTGAGCGATTCGATCAGCAGAGAGACGCGGCGCGCGAAGGTGTCCTGGTCGGCGTCCTCGCGCTCGGTGCGGGCTTCCTGGAGCCGCGTTTCGACGATCGCGGTCTGGTCGACGATCGCCTGGACTTCGCGCGCGAGGCGTTCGGTCGCGCCGGTGGCGGCGTCGACCGCGGCACCGGTCGCGTCGGTGAGCGCCTTAACCTGGCGTTCGACGGTGTCGTTGGTCGCGCGGCGCATCGCGTCGGCGCTGGCGGCTTCGAGTGCGGCTGCGGCTTCGGGTATGACCTTCGACAGCGTCTCGCGCGCCTTGTCGGCGGCGACCGCGGCGGTCTCGCGGACGCGGTGGAGGGCCTCGATCAACTGCGGCGCGGCGTCTTCGGCGAAATGCTGCGTCCGGCCGATCGCCTCATCGACCATGTGACCGAGCGCATCGGCCTTCGCGCGGCCGGTGTTGAGCGTATTGAGTAGGTCGGTCGACAGCGTGTCGAGCACATGGCGCTGTTCGCCGATGACCCCGGCGATCGCTTCGATCGCGTCGTGCGTGCTCTCCGCGGCAGTGACGAGCGCGAGCAGTTCGGGGCGCGCCGAAACGACGATGCTCTTGCTGGCGAGCACCTGCGTATCGAGGCGGCCGAGTGCGGCTGGCATCGTTTCGTCGATTTCGCGCGCGGCAGAGTCGAGGGCAACGAGCAGTGTTTCGGTCGTCGCGATCGTCCGGTGCGCCATGTCGTCGCCGGCCCGCAGCGCTTCGGTCATCGCGTCGGCGGAGCCGCCGAGCGCGCCGATCGATGCGGCGAGGTCCTGGGTGCGCTCGGTGCCGTGGCGATGAAGCAGTTCGATCCGTGCCTCGACTTCGCCGAGTCCGGTGTGAAGATCGTCGACGATCCGGTCGCCGGCGCTGCGTTGCAGGTCGAGGCGGATCGCGACGCGTTCGATCGCGTCCTCCACGCTGGCGATCCGCTTGGCGAGCGCTTCGGCGCTGTCGCGGGCGGCGCTGTCGAGTGCGGCCTGGTTCGCGCCGACCATCGCCAGCATCGCGTCACCCTGCGCGGCAATGCCGCGGCGTGACAAGTCCACCGCGTCGGCGGTGCGGTTGAGCAGTGCGTCGACCGCGGCGGACATGCCGTCGGTGACCGATTCGAGATGTGCGCCGGCGGTCTGGCTGGTCGCCTCCATGCGGACGATGTGTGCGGCTAGGCGCTGCGCGGCGCCGCTGGCCATCGCGTCGGCATCGCGGCCACGTTCGGCCAGCGCGACGATCTGCGCGTCGAGGGCGGCGGCATGTTCGCTCGCAGACAGCCCGGTGCGTTCGAGACGCTTGGCGACGTCGTCGATATCTGCCTGCGCGCGGGGCAGAGTGGCGATCAGGACGCCGAGGCTGGTCTGCGCGCCGGCCGTCGAGGTCGCGAGGTTGCGCGCGTGCGCCGCGGCCTGGTCGATCTCGGAGACCATACCGCGACCGATCGCCGCGAGCTGTTCGGTCGCGCCGCCGCCCATCGCCATCAACGCGTTCAATTGTTCGGCGAGGTGCTGGCGGTTGGCGTCGATCGTGTTCGACAAGGCGGCGACGGTGCGTTCGAGGCTGGCGGCCTCGTCGCGCATCGCCTGCGCGGTGATGCCGAACCGGTGCGCCTCGCTACGGCTGGTCCGCATCGCGAGCAGCCAGACGATACCGATCAGCGCCGGGATAACGCAGAGCGCGGCGATGAACTGGACTAAAGCAACCGGCTCGATCGTCGCGAGCGAACCGCGCGCGAGCCACAGCATCGCCGCCAGCCAGATAACCACGACGGCAACCGCGATACCTACGTAAAGGTGTGCGCGGTCGGGCGCAGGGTCTTGATAAACCTCATCGAAGCCCGTTTCTGTGACGGTGTCGGACATGTTTTCTATCACTGGATCCATCACGATATCCGCGCGAATGGGATGGGCATTGCCTGCCGACGCGCGAAACCCGATCATTGACGAACCCCCGTTCATGAACTGCGGAAGTATCATGAATTGCAGCGGGACAAAACGGATGATGCGATCCTTGCGCGTTCATCCGTCCGGTAAGCAGGGCGGCACGGCTTACGATCCGGCGACCATAAGGTTAGGTACCGTACGACGCGCGGTTTCGTGCCTGCACGCCGAGCCGAGCCTTGGCGCAGGGCGGTTCGGCCGAACGCGGGCTTTGCAGGACGGCGCGTACCGCCTAACAGCCTGCGATGCTTGCCGGCCTATTATTTGCAATTCATGATGCCGACGATCGCCCCGATCGTCTTGCTGCGACCTTGCCCTTCAGCGGTGTGACGCTGATCGAGTATCAGGCGCGGTTGCTGATCGCCGCCGGCGTTTCGCAGATCATCATCGTCGTCGCGCGCATGACACCCGAATTGCTCGGGGCGATCAACCGCATCGGACGACGCGGCGTGAGCGTCGATACGGTACGATCCGCGATGGAAGCTGGCGAGAAACTTCACCCGCTGGCACCGGTGCTCATGCTCGGCGACGGGCTCGTCACCACCGACGCGATCGTCAAGGCGATGGCGGTCGAAGATGGCGACTGCCTGCTCGTCGTCCCCGAGAGCGACGCAGGGCCGGGGTTCGAGCGTGTCGGCGGGCAAATGGCGTGGGCCGGCGTCGCTCGGCTGAGTTCGAGCCGGATCGCCGAAGTCGCGGGCCTGCCGCAGGATTACGATCTCCAGTCATCGCTGTTGCGGTTCGCAGTGCAGTCGCGCGCGACGCACGTGCTGCTGCCGACCGACGCGGTGCGCGGTGGGCATGGGATCGAGCGTCAGGCGCGGACGCTGGAAGAGCGCGGGCGCGCGGTGCTGATGACGATCGTGTCGGGGCGGCGCGGCTGGTTCGACCGCTTCGTTCTCGCACCGATCGCGCGGCTCGCATTGCCGCTGCTGGTCGATCGTGGTGCGGCGGGCACGACGGTCGGGGCGGCAGGCGCTGCGCTGGGCGTGGCCGGATTGGTGACGATCGGCTTCGGGCTGCCGTCGATCGGCCTGGTCCTGTCGCTCGTAGGATGCATAGCCTTGGCGCTCGGCTCGGTGCTCAGCGGACTTCGCGACGATGCGCCGATGGCCCGTGGGCAGACCTTCGCGATCGGCGGCGTGGCTGCGGCATCGATCCTGGTCTTCGCGTTTTTCGTCAGTGGCTATGCAGGGAACAACACCGCATTGGCGATCGGTACCGCGCTCGTCGCGATCGGCGCGCTAGCGGAACGCGCCATACTCGAGCGCGAACGGCAGATGTGGTGGGGAAGTCCGGCGGCCTATCTGTTGATCGTCGCGCTGTTCGCGATCCTGGGGTTCCCGGTGTTCGGGCTCGGCTTGACCGCGGTGTATGCGACCGCGACGCTGGCGGTCGTCATCGAACGACTTCGCCGAACGCCTTAGGCGGACCTTAACGTCCGGAGGCTAAGCACGGGATCATGTCGGTCGATCCAGACCCAGTGCGTGACGTCGTGTCGCCCTATGATCCCGTTGCGCGAGCGGAGGATGCACGCCTGCGCGCGGACGCGCGGCTGACCGGAACGATCGCGGATTTCTTTCTCGACGCCGACGCACGGCTCGACGACCGAACGCGGCTGATGCTCGCGCAAGTGCTCGGCGCGATCGTCGGGGCGATCGAATGGGACATCCGCCGACATGCCGCGCGACTGCTGGCGGGTGGCGGCGCGACGCAGGCCGGCGAGGCGATGTTGAAGGCCGGGGCGGGCGGCGTTCTCGATCGTCTTACGCGGGCGGGATTGCTTCGCGACGAAGAATTGATGGACGAACTGATCGCGCGCGTACGCCATGACCTGATCGCCGCGTCGTTGCCGGTGGAGGTCGCGGAACCCGACGAAGCGAGCTTGCTGGTACGGCTGGCCGGGGTGCCGGACAGCGTGGTGGCATCGGCGGCGTCTGCATTGCTGGCAGCGGAAAGCCGGCGGCGGGTGGCGAACGAGCAGGGATCGGTCGGCGGCAGCGAGTTGCCCGCCGAACTGCATCATCGGCTCGTCTGGTGGGTGGCGGCGGCCGTGCGCGATGGCTTGAAGTCCGTCACGCGCGAGAGCGACCGGGCGATCACCGATGCGGCACAGCGCAGTCTCGCGGCACATGACGAAGGCGAGCGGCCCGATGCGGTGGCGACGCGGCTCGCCGGTGCGCTCGATGCGCGACCGAATGAATTGCCCGCGGTACTGGTCGAATCGATTGGCGACCGGCGGCTGTCCTTGTTCGTCGCGGTGCTGGCGCATGCAATCGGCATCGCGTTCGATCAGGCGCGGGCGATCACGCTCGATCCGGAGGGCGATCGGTTGTGGCTCGCATTGCGCGCGATCGATCTCGACCGGCCGACAATCGCACGGATCGGGCTGGCGCTGTCGGAGGCGGATCCGCGACGGGATATCGAGGCGTTTGCGGATGCGCTCGACGCGATCGTGTCGGTCAGGGTCGAGGATGCGCGTGCGTCGCTTGCACCGTTGGCACTGAACCGCGATTTTCGGATGGCGTTGCGCGCGCTGGCGCGTACGGATCGGCTATGAGCGTGTTCGACCCTTCGATCGAAAGTCCGATTGCGCACGCGATCGTCGCGCCCGACGGCTCGCTGTCGTTTGCGGACCCGGCGCTGGTTGCGCTCAACCAGCGGGCGGGCGGGATGCGCGGTGCGCCACTCGCGGTGCCGCAGCTTGCGACGATCGCACGGCTCGCGCGTCGGCTGGGGATCGTCGTGTCGCGCGGCGTGGTCGTCGCGGACGACGAAACGGATGTAGACCTTTGGGTACGGGCTCAGCCGGATGGTGAGAACGTGCGGCTGACGGTGAGCGGCTGGCGCGAGATCGCGGCGTGGCGGCCGGCGCGACCGTCGCCGGATACGCAGGACGATTTCCACGGCAGCGACACGGATTGGCGGTGGGAGACGGATTCCGCGCTGCGGCTGACGTTCGTCACGCTCGATGCAGGGCCTAAGCACGGGTTCGACGCCTTCGCGCTGCTCGGCCAACCGCTGACGGCGATGTTCTCGCTGGATACCGGTGTGGATGGGGCTTTGCCGATCCTCGATTCTCTTGCCCGGCGACGCCCGATGACGGCGCAACCGGCACGGCTGCGGAGTTCCGGACGCGCGGTGACGTTGACGGCCAATGTTCGACACGATGCGGCGGGCGACTTTGCGGGGTTCGTTGGCGCTGCACGCATGGTAGTCGAAGACGCGCCACCCCCTGCTGCCTCGCCCGAGACACTGTCGCCGACCTTTACGAGCGGACTCGACAAGGCATTGCGGGTTCCGCTCGCGCGTATCGTCGCCAATGCCGACAGCATCAATGCGCAGGCGGATGGTCCGGTGCAGGGCGATTATGCGGATTACGCCGCGGATATCGCCAGTGCCGGACGGCATCTGCTCGAACTGGTCGATGACCTCGTCGATCTCCAGGCCGTCGAGCGGCCCGATTTTTCACTCGTGCCCGAGCCGATCGACCTTGCCGATGTAGCGCGACGGGCGGCCGGGCTGTTGTCGGTGCGCGCGGCGAACGCAGGCGTCACGATCACGCGCCCGGCGTTGGACGTGCGCGTTCCGGCGCTCGGCGATTTCCGTCGCGTGTTGCAGGTTCTGGTCAATCTCGTCGGCAACGCGGTGCGCTATTCGCCGCGCGGGGCGCAGGTGATCGTCACGGTAACGCGGACGCAGACCCACGCGGTCGTCGTGGTGGCGGACAAGGGCAAGGGCGTCGCGCCCGAGGACCAGGTGCGGATTTTCGAGAAGTTCGAGCGGGTCGATCCGTCGGAGGCCGGCGGTAACGGGCTCGGCCTGTACATCGCACGGCGTCTCGCGCGGGCGATGCAGGGGGATCTTGGAATCGAGAGCGCGCCCGGCGAAGGCGCGCGGTTCGTGCTGACGTTACCGGCGGATCCGACGCGCCACCAGGATCAGCGCTAGGCCGAACGCGGCGAGGAATGCGCCGCGATCCGCCCATGGCCGCTGGTCGAGCATGAAGCTCGACTGCGGCCAGTGGACGTATCCGAGCCCCTGACCGATCCAGAGCAGACCCATCAGCGCGCAGAGCACGCCGACGACCATCAGGATCGGCCGGAGCGTCTTCATCAGCGTGACGCCATCGGGACGTAGTCACGCGCAGTCGGGCCGCTGTACAGCTGACGCGGACGGCCGATCTTCTGGTCGGGATCGGTGATCATCTCGTTCCACTGCGCGACCCAGCCGACAGTGCGGGCGAGCGCGAAGAGGACGGTGAACATCGACGTCGGGAAGCCGATCGCCGACAGGATCACGCCCGAATAGAAATCGACGTTCGGGAACAGCTTCTTCTCGATGAAGTACGGATCGCTGAGCGCCAGACGCTCGAGCTCGATCGCGACGTCGAACACGGGGTCGGTGACGCCCAGCTCGCCGAGCACTTCCTTGACGGTCGTCTGCATGACGGCGGCACGCGGATCGTAGTTCTTGTAGACGCGGTGACCGAAGCCCATCAGGCGGAACGGATCGTTCTTGTCCTTGGCGCGGGCGATGTACTCGGGGATCCGGTCGACGGTGCCGATCTCATGCAGCATGTTGAGCGCGGCTTCGTTGGCGCCGCCATGCGCGGGGCCCCACAGGCAGGCGATGCCGGCCGCGATGCACGCGAACGGGTTGGCGCCCGACGAACCGGCGAGACGGACGGTCGAGGTCGACGCGTTCTGCTCGTGATCGGCGTGGAGGATGAAGATGCGATCCATCGCCTTTTCGACGATCGGGTTCACGACGTACTTCTCGGCCGGCACGCCGAACGTCATCTTCAGGAAATTGCCGGTGTAGCTCAGCGTGTTGTCCGGATACACAAACGGCTGGCCGACGCTGTACTTGTACGCCATCGCGGCGATCGTCGGCATCTTGGCGATCAGGCGGTGCGACGCGATCACGCGCTGGGCCGGATCGTGGATGTCGGTCGAATCGTGATAGAAGGCCGACAGCGCGCCGACGACACCGCACAGGATCGCCATCGGATGCGCGTCGCGGCGGAAGCCACGGAAGAACTGCGCGAGCTGCTCGTGCACCATCGTGTGGCGCGTGATCGTGTTGGAGAAGTTCGCCAGCTCGTCTTCGCTCGGCAGTTCGCCGTTGAGCAGCAGGTACGCGACTTCCATAAAGTTCGACTGCTCGGCCAGCTCGCCGATCGTGTAGCCGCGGTGCAGCAGCGTGCCCGCGTCACCATCGATATAGGTCAGCTTCGACTGGCACGACGCCGTCGAGGTGAAGCCCGGATCATAGGTAAAATTGTCCGTCTGCGCGTACAGCTTGCGGATATCGATGACATCGGGTCCGACCGTACCGGACATCACCGGATACTCGAAATCCTTGCCGTCGACCTTGAGGGTTGCGGTCTCGCTCATGCTTGTATCCTTCCTCGAAATCTTATCAGCTAGCCATCCGGTCGGCGATCCGTCCCAGGCTCTCGTCGCGCCCGAGCAGGTCGAGCACATCGAAGATCCCCGGCGACGTCTTGCGTCCCGTCAGCGCGGCGCGAAGCGGCTGTGCGACCTGGCCGAGCTTGACGCCCCGCGCTTCGGCCACGCGCCGTACCGCGCCTTCGAGCGCCTCCGTATCCCACGTGGCGAGCGCGTCAAGTTCGGCATGGGCATTGACCAAAATCGCACTCGCTTCACCTTGTAAAAGGCTCGCTGCGGCGTCGTCCATCGCCAAGGGACGCTGGCTGAACAGGAAATTCGAGCCTTCGGCCAACTCGTTCAGGTTTGCGGCACGTGGCTTCAGAACGGGCATCGCGCGAGTCAGAAGATCCAGTCCGCCGGTCGGGAGGTCGTGGCCGAGGCGATCAGCGGCGAGCTGCGCGAGGCGCGCGTCGTCGGCTTCTCGGATGTAGTGGCCGTTCAGGTTCTCTAGTTTCTTCAGGTCGAAGCGCGACGGCGACTTGCCGACGCCCGACAGATCGAACCATTCGACCGCCTGCTCGCGGCTGATGATCTCGTCGTCGCCGTGACCCCAGCCGAGCCGGAGCAGGTAGTTGTCGAACGCCTCGGGCAGGATACCCATCTCGTCGCGGTATGCCTCGATGCCGACCGCGCCGTGACGCTTCGACAGCTTGGCACCGTCGGGGCCGTGGATCAGCGGGATGTGCGCGTAGATAGGCTCGGGCCAGTTCATGGCTCGGTAGATCGGCAACTGGCGGAACGCGTTGTTGAGGTGATCGTCGCCGCGGATGACGTGCGTGACGCCCATGTCGTGATCGTCGACGACGACCGCGAGCATGTAGGTCGGCGTGCCGTCCGAACGGAGGAGGACGAGGTCGTCGATCTCTTCGTTCTTGACCGTGACCGCGCCCTGGACACGGTCCTCGATGGTGACGGCACCTTCCTGCGGCGCGCGCAAGCGGACGACGTGGGGAAGGTTCGGCGCTTCGCTCTCGGGGCGATCGCGCCACGGGCTGCGGATGCGCAACGGCTTCTTCGCGGCCTGTGCCTCGGCGCGCATCGCGGCGATCTCGTCGTTGGTCATATAGCAGCGATAGGCGTGGCCGTTCGCGACCATCTCGTGCGCGACCTGTGCGTGACGCTCGGCACCCGCGAACTGCATGACGACGTCGCCGTCCCAGTCGAGCCCGAGCCAGCGCATCCCGTCGATGATCGCGTCGATTGCTGGCTGGGTCGAGCGGACCCGGTCGGTATCCTCGATCCGCAGCAGGAATTTACCCCCGTTTGCTTTTGCGAACAGCCAGTTGAACAGCGCGGTGCGCGCGCCGCCAAGATGCAGGAACCCCGTCGGCGACGGGGCGAAACGGGTAACCACGGGTGCGGCCGAAGCGGCGGTGCCCGTATCAGATATTGCGCCCAACCGCGGGTGCTCCCAGACTGATGAAACGATGGAGAAACGATGGCCATGACAGCCGTCGCCGCCCCTAGCATGCGTCCTTGGCGGCGACAAATGGGCGTGCCGCGATGGGGGGCTGTCGTCGGGCTGGCTGTGGAACGCTGGCTCGAGGCGGAGCGCGACCAGTTGGTGTTGTGGCTGCCGGTGATGCTGGGTGGCGGGATAGCGCTGTGGTTTGCGCTGCCGGACCCGGCGGCGTGGTGCTTGGTGATATTGGTGTTGCTGGCGAGCGGGCTGGCGTGTCTGGCGGTGGGGCAGGGTGGCCGTGCGGCGCGGTCTTTGGCGATCGGGTTGCTGACGGCGGCGCTGGGGCTCGGGCTTATCTGGGCTCGATCAGAGTCGGTGGCCCGGCCGGTGTTGGGCGGACCGACGATCGCGAGTTTCTCGGCCAAGGTGGAGGCGATCGAACCGCTGGTTGCGCGCAAGCTGGTCCGGCTAACGCTGCTGCAGATCGGGAAGGGAGTGGAGACCGACGGGCAACCGGTCGCCCTGCCATACCGTGTCCGCGTCAATCTGGCAGAAGCGGATGCGCCGAAGTCGCTGGGAACGGGAGCGGTCGTGCATCTGCGGGCCCGGCTGATGCCGCCGCCGCTGCCCGCGGTTCCGGGCGCCTACGATTTCGCCCGAGTTGCTTGGTTCGGCGGGATCGGAGCGACAGGAAGAGGTTTCGCACCGGTGGTTGTGACGACGCCGAGCGAGTCGGGAGCCGGCATCCGCGTCGCGCTGTCGCACCACATCGTATCGCGTCTGGACGGCAGCGCGGGCGGGATCGCCGCAGCCCTCGCGACTGGCGACGTCGGCGCGATCAGCGAAGAGGATTCGGAGGCGATGCGCCGCGCTGGCCTCGCGCATCTGCTGTCGGTGAGCGGATTGCATATTACGGCTGCGGTAGCCGCGACGATGCTGATCGTGTTGCGTCTGCTGGCGCTAAGTCCTTGGCTGGCACTGCACGCGCGCTTGCCTCTGATCGCTGCGCTGGCGGGAGCGGGGGCGGCGATCGGCTATACGTTGCTGACCCGTGCGTTATAGGAGTCAAACTTTTATTTTTGGCAGATTTGCGCGGCCACTGAATGTCCGGGATTGGAGGAAAGCGGGTCTTCGCGGGATCGCATGACCGGGTCCGCTATCGACAGAAGCGGACCCGTATCGAACGAATCAGGCAGGAAAATGAATTCCGCACAATTTGTTGCCGTCGGGGTCACGAAAATAGGCCAGCTCGATGGTGCCCATGGAGGCAGTTTCGCGCGGTCCCGGCGGAGCTTCTATCGAGGTCCCGCCAGCGGCAACGGCGGTATCGTGAAGCTGCTTCACCTGTTCGGGCGAGTCGCAGGAAAAGGCAACGGTGCTGCCGTTAGCGACGCTTGCCGGTTCGTCGTTGATCGGCTGGCTGACGATGAAGTTGGTTCCGTTACCATTGTTGTAGATCAGACGGGTATGGCCGCTGTCGGCGATGTTCCGCGTTCCTTCGCCTGCACCCAGGGTGGCGAGCACCGTGTCGTAGAAGCGCTTTGACCGTTCGATGTCATTCGATCCGACCATGGTGTGAAAAAGCACAGACACTCTCCTGAAGGCTGATCGACTTTCGATCGCTATTAGCAGTCTCACCTAACTGGCGCGTAACCCGCAGTCACCCCGGCCCGTGGAATGTCCGCAAGTGGGCGTCAGCGGACGTTCGAGAAAATCGCGCGGCAGTAGGCTACGGCTACAACGCCCTAACCCGCGCGTTATAGGAGTCAAACTCTGATTTTATGTGCGCCGCCTTTACCGTGGGCGCACGTCCGAAGCCGGGACTTGATCCAAAATCGACTAAAATTGAAGCTGGTCTGCTAAGGCATGGTGTCTACACTGCGACCCAAATTACCGGGGGCGTTTGATGACTGAGTGGACTATTAGCTTTAGAGGTTTGGATGCTGACCGGGGCCACCTCGAAGCCTTAGCAGGTATTGAAAGTGCTGCTGGTATTGCGCGGGCGTTGACGTTGATCGGTCACTACGCTGCCACCGGGGCAGTCCGGCATAGGTTCCCCTTTGACGACACCGTGAAGTTCTATCTTGAGGGAACGGAGGAGGGCAGCTTCAATTGGAAGTTGGTGGCTACTGTCGGCGGCCCCCTAGCTCTCGGCCTGGCCACAAACGCCATCTATGATCTATCGAAACTCACTATGAGCAAGGCAATAGGCGAAGAGCCGACGTCTATCAGCCAGCCGGTGGAACAACTGAACGAGTCGAGAAGCGGTGACATTGATGCGCTTGTTGAGGCCATCGAGCCTGCGCTGAAAAAAGCGCATTATGGAATTGGGGAGACCGCCGCCGAGATTGTCATCCAAGAAACCAAAACGAAGAAGGTCGTTGTACGATTCAATAGCGAGTCCAAGAGCTACTTAATGGACAGCCTTGAGGCTGACGACGGCACGCAGGATGTCGCGATTTCGGCGTTGAACGTAAACGACAAGACGGGTCGCGCATACTTCCTCGATCTGAAGCGAACGATACCGTTTCGAGTTTCGAAGGAAGCCGATCCAAAAACCGTCAGCGTTCTATCTGCGGGGATTGATCGATACGCGAATCGTATTCCTGCTCCGATACGCATCACCTTCTCCAGAGTAGAGGCAGTCGATGGGCGTCTAAAGCGCATCGTGATTTTCAAGGCAGAGGATGTGTCCGACGAACTGTGATCGTCGGCATCGACTGCTATTCACCGACTCGTGCGTTATAGGGGGCAAGCCTCAGCTTGGACGGTGTTTAGTCGCTCCGAGCTTTCGCCTGCCTGTCCGGCGGGCTAACAAGCGGCATGATTAAAAAGGCCGACGTTTACGAGCGCGTTCTCACCCGGATAGAAGCGTGGGTAGAAGAAAGTGGATCGATCGCATTCGCTTTTTTGTTCTGGTCGGTCGCCATCATGTTAGCGATAGCGACCACTGCGGCGCATTCTCTAGATTTGTTCATCAAGGCTTTCACGGGCGTCGCGACTGCCGGTGTTGCGTTAGCGGTTTGGCGGTCGACCCGCGCGTTCCAACGGGCGAGTGTCGAAACCGCAAACAAGAAATTGCGCCTGGATTTATTCAAAGAGCGATTGCCCCTGTGGGAAGCTTTCAAGCCCATTCGCGGAGAGATTGTATCGAATGGCAAAATCTCACGAGATAACATGGCGAAGCTAATCAATCTTAGCAGAGATGCTCAGGTCTTGCTGCCTCCCGGCGACATACATCGTATGTTTGAAAAATATGTATCACTGGCGTCAGACATACATGAAAACAGCGTAAGGGGTTTTGGTAACGTCATTGAAGCCGAAGAAGTTAAACGTATATATGCTCTTCAGCAGATTCGGCCGCTTGGGGTCGATCTTGGGGACGCGATTGTCCATGCGATTAGGATAACTGATCTTTAAAAGTAGGCGATGACACTTGTCGCAAATTGCTTCCGATCGCCAGATCGTCGGTTTCGGCTTTAATCTACTGAGCTGTGCGTTATCGGAGTCAGGCTATGACTTGCGCTGTTTTGTGCGGATGCGCCTCAATACTATCAATTGGACACTCGCGCGGCGCGACTGGTAGAACCTATGAAAGATAGGACGGGAAGCGCCAACCAATGCCGATTGAACGGAAACCGACGTTGATAACGCGCGACAGCGTTCTCGCTGCCATGGCTGAGCACGACGGTATTGGAAGAGCCGCTTTTCTCGAAAAGTATGGGTTTAGAGAGGCTCGCACCCACCTGGTTTGGCACGAAGGCCACAGCTATGACAGCAAGGCGATAGTTGGCGCTGCGTTCGGCTACCTTCCGGGGCAGTCTGATGCCCTCCGGTCCGACGAGTTTTACGGCGGTCAGCCATCGATCCGACCTTTGCTAAGAGAGGGCTTCACATTTGTTGCTCCCGTAGGCTCGGCACCGGCCACCCCCGAAAAGCTGAAGAACCCGCTTTGGACCCGGGACCAGATCATCCTCGCTCTCGATCTCTACGTGAAGCACAAGGGCCGGGATCCAGGTGTCAAGCATCCCGACGTGATCGAAGTATCGGCCCTGCTTCGTCAGATGGCTACGGAAGTGGGCTGGACCACCTATCGCAACCCTAGCGGCGTCATCATGAAGATGATGAACTTCCGCAGCGTTGATCCGGTGTTCACGAACAAGGGGGGTAAGGGGCTCGGCGGCGCAAGCAAGCTGGATAAGGCCATTTGGTTGGAGTTTGTCGGAAAGCCTCAAGACTTAGCCGTGGCCGCTGAGGCGATCCGTGAAGGCGCGTTCGCCGGAATGGACGAGGAGACTCTCGATGAGGTCCAGAGTTACAAAGCAAAAGAAGGAAAGGTAAGCTACCGCCTTCACCGGACGCTCGAGCGTGATCGAAAGGTTGTTGCGATCAAGAAGTCGGCCGTGCTCAAAGTTTATGGCAAATTGGAATGTGAGGCGTGCGGATTTGACTTTGTTGCCACGTATGGCCCGCGTGGATACGGGTTTATCGAAGCGCATCATACCAATCCGGTTCATGCGATGGTCGAAGGTGACGAAACCACACCTAACGACTTGGCACTGGTTTGCTCCAATTGCCATAGGGTGATCCACAAGGCGAAACCATGGCTTACGGTGGCAGAGTTAAAGGCTCTTCTTACCACTAATGGTCAGCGGCCATAAGCTGCTGACCCGTATGTCATACAGGGGAAATTCAAAGCTTTCCGCAGTTCTGTACAAGTCACGTATAGCTATTACCGCTGCGCGGGCTCGATCCGTGCCCAGCCCCGGCAACGGCACTGCTGGCAGATCATGCGCGTTTGCGCTTTGTGTACGGTGGCATCCTGACCGAATTTCTCAATCAATTCCCTGCTGCGCCACGTAACGACTCGGTGACAGCGGCATCGGATGTTGGCGTGTGTGTTGCCTTCCAACAGGTCGATGAGCAGTCGGTCAGCGGCCATGTGACGGGCTTACGGTGGCTGCTCCGCGTTGAAAGCATCGCTTACATTTCAGCCGTGCTGTGGCTTGCTCGATGGTCAGCCAAGCGTCGAACATCGCCCCAAGCGTGGCTGATGGCAGATTGACCTCCCGGCCACACCTACACTTTACCCGCATATCGGCGCGGGCCTTCACGTAATGAGCCAGGGTAGTGAAACCGTCCATGTCTCGTGGTACAAAAAGGGAACATGATTCGGCAAGGGTTATGCGAAATCGGTCTCGGTTAGAAATCCGTCAGGTATTCCACGTAAACGCGGTTCATACTCAGCGTGATCGTGGTGGCCGAGGCCGCGTTGCTGACCCAAGCGACTGGATACCAAAGGCCCGCTGTACCGATAGTGCTGTGTGCGTAAGCGAAACCGCCTTGGTTCAGGCCGCTGAACATCTGCGTGGAGCCGGGATTACACTTGAACGAGAACGTCACATTCTCGCCACCGAGATCGCCCGGCACGGTGATGGACGTTTTTGTAACCGAGCCGGTGCCACGCGACATCTGGTAGGCGTTATTGTCCGTGCTATCGCAGCCGATGCCGAAGATGTTCGTCATGCTGCTGGGCTCGACGTTGCCCGGTGTGGCGGTGCTCATTGCCATACCTACGAACCAACGCTTGCCAGCCGCCCAGTTTTTCACGCTCATGCGGATCGAAACAAGCCAGCCGCCTGTGTTCGCGGTGCTGCTCGTTACGACCGGATTGGTCACGTTGAACGTGGCTTGCGTTCCCGCCGTTGCCGCCGCCACATAGTTGAGCGCGGGTTCTGCGAGCCATCGGCTATTGCTGATGTTTTGGGTGGTGGCCGTTCCCGTTGCGGCAGTGGACATGGCTTTGTTGTAAACCGTCGTTCCAGTCACAGGCTGCCATTCGCGGGTGCTGGTATAACCGGCGTGAGGTCCGAGTGCGCGCCACGGTGCCAGAGCGTAAGGGTCGCTGACTTGGAGAATGCCGTGCTGCGCCGGGTTCGCTCCACGCAATTTCGCACCACCGCCAATGTCCATGATGCCGGTTGCCGGATCAAAAGCCAAATAGCTCGCACCCAGTTTGCCATTGGCGTTTAGCTGGATCTGATTGTTGTCACCGGCGGCGGTTGCCACGCCACTGGCACCTGTTGCGCCCGTCGCTCCGGTGTCGCCTTTGACGCCTTGGATACCTTGCGCGCCAGTATCTCCCTTGGCTCCGTTGGTACCATTCGTGCCTGTCGCACCGGTCGCGCCGGTATCGCCTTTGATGCCCTGAATGCCTTGGATACCTTGCGGTCCCATTGCTCCGGTGTCGCCCTTATCTCCCTTCGCACCAGTTCCGCCGCTGGTGGAAGTTCCCGGCGTGTTGCTAATGACTGCGCCATAATCGTTCGTCACCGTGGCAGTTTGCGCGGTCGAGGAGTTCGTTACGGTAAGCTGATATGACGGGCTCAAACGTCGTGTGAATACCTCTGTGACGAGGTTGTTGACCGGCTGATAGGTGGCGAGGCTGGAGAGGTTCACCGCAACAGGTAGGCCGGGGATGTTCACTTCTATGACCATCGAACTACTGCCGATGGAGCCGCCCGCGACACCTAGAAGGTCAATGTCGTACATCCACGCATTCGCGGCGATGTAGTGGGTTGCCTGATCGAGTGTCAGCGATCCCATCTTGGAGGTGTCGAGTACACCAGGGCTACTCTCGGGCAAGACGGTGAGAGCCCACAAAGCCAGAGGCGCAGCACGGTTCTTGTTCCGCTGGCGAATGAGTTCAAAACGCTCCTGCGCGCTGAACTTGTTGGTGACGCCGTTGCGATCGTATGCGAAATTCTCGACCAGATAATTGTCGCCAGCGCGGAGCGGACTTGGCAAGTCGTTGGGGTTGTACTGAACGAAACGCTGATACCGCGCATCGTCGGACGACCAAGGCAACTGCGCTTTGGTATCAACGACAGCCTCTTCAAAAATCCAACTGTTGGCCGTCGCAGGTAGCTGTTTGCCGTGGACGTAGCCCACAATATCAATCTGCTGACTGCGCGTGACAGCAAAATCGAAACCGTACTCATCCAGGAAGATGCCATCGACGCCAATTGTTACCCAGCGGTCGATTGCGACCTTCCGCTGCGCATCGGTGTTGCTTGGTCCCATGCGGACGTAGCCATAAACCTTCGTACCGCGCGTCCGGAGTCCGTTGATAATCTGAACAGTCGAGGCGTAAACCTCCTGATCTGGATTCTCATAGCCCGCACCGCAGACATAAACCTGATACTTGGACATCGCGTCGATGACCGCGTTGGTCTCCCAGATGCCCTTAAAGCCAATGGGGTAGCCATAGTAGAATAGCACCGACGGCTTGCGCAGTGGCTGAGCGGCAGCGGTCTTCAGACTGTCGAAGCGCACGCTCTTTGTCGTCGCAGAGTTCGAGTCCAACAACACGATTTGATCGGCGCTGCTGGGTTCGGACTTGAGGGGAGCATTGCGGACGGCTTGCTCGGCTTCGCCTTGTTTGGCGAATGTCTGATAGCTGCTGGTGCCAGTTCCGACCGCGTAGCGGTTTTCGTCCGTGATAAAGTAGGGCTCACCCGCGAGCAGCGCGAGAGCCGTAGCTTGCGCGTTGAGGTTGGCCCTCGTCGTCCTGATAAACCTGATAGTGGAGTTGCGACCCATTTAGAATGTGCCTCCGTCCAAAATCACGCCGTTGATCGAGCCACCAGTGATCGCCACTGCCGATGCGTTCTGAACAGCCATCGTGCCCAGGCCGAGATTGGTGCGCGCGGCAGCAAAGTCGGTGAGGTCCGATAGGTTGCTGGCCTTGGTCAGCTTGCCGTCAACGGTCGTCGTCAGCGCCGATAAGCCGCTCATGTCGTTCTGGATGAGGGTCTGTAGCTCGCTGAGCGTATCGTATGCCGCACCCGCGCCACCAATCAGATTGCTGATAGCGGTGCTGACAAATGCCGTGGTGGCCAACTGCGTGTTGTTGGTTGCCGAGGTCGCCGTTGGAGCCGTTGGCGTGCCGGTGAACGCAGGGCTGGCGCTGTTGGCCTTAGGGCTGACTGCCGTGCTGACAAACGCGGTCGTCGCAAGTTGCGTGGTGTTCGTACCTGCCGTTGCCGTGGGGGCGGCTGGCGTACCCGTGAATGTGGGCGATGCCTTATCGGCCTTGAGCCCTACGCTCGTTACCGTGGCGACAACCGCCGTGTCGGCGGCGATCGTGCCGCTGGTGATCGTAATGCCCGATCCAGCCGTGTAATTCGTACCGGTCTGCGGCGCTGGTCCCCAAATTGCGTTACCGCTTCCATCCACGGTGAGAACCTGACCCGACGTTCCATTGACGGGGAGACGATGCTTGGGATCGTAATCGTCCTTGGCGAAGCCTCGGATGCTTGTCGCGGTGCCAGTGCCGTCATCGCCATAACCGGCATACAGGATGCCATCGACCATGTTGTAGGCCAGTTCGGCGGACTTGAGGCTTGACGGAGCGCCAGCAGCACCAGTGACGCGACGATTGATGCGTAGTGTAGTTGCCATTAGAAATTACCTCCATCGAGGATTGTTGGAATGAGGGCTGTGCCGGACAGGCCAGTTTCGCCGCGAACGCCTTGCGGGCCGGGTGGGCCGCTGCTCACCAGCTTGATCGACTGCGCGGGTTGCGAACCGATTGTGAGTTTGGGAGCCAACTTGCCTTGAAGTTGGATTGTTTGGTGAACTGATCGAATCTGGATCACGGCTTGAACCCAGTGGCATCGATCGTGCCGCTCAGTAGAACTGTGTTGTCCGATCCCTGAGTGAGCAGGAGAACGTACTGGCGCGGCTTGGTTAGGCTCTGCGCGTGAAGTTCAGTGAAGTGGAGCAACCGACCTTTGGCCTTGTTGGGGTCGCGGTCAGGAACAAGGGAGAAGCCCTTGTCCACGATAAAGCGGAGGTCCGCTCCGCTGATGTCGATCTCGACGCCCTGGTCATCTACCCAACTCAAGGGGATATATTCGTCAGCAGCGCGATTGAGTGTGATGTTTCCCGAGGCGTCAATCATACCTCTATTTATTGGTAGGGCGGTCATGGGAATGGCCGGGTTGCCCCGGCCATCTTCTAGAGTTCTAAGTACAAGTCCATGAGCGCTTGCCCGAGAAGTTGCGCAATCGGACAATGCGGGTCCTTGCGGAGCAGCGCTACAATGTCCTGTCGGTATGCGTCGATTTGCTCTTCAAGCGTTAGCTCACTTGCCATCAATCGTAGCCCGTTCTCTCGCCTGGATGTCACTTAGCGCGGACTCAATCTGCGCAATTGCTTTCACTACCGCTGACGTATCAACTTCGATTTTTACGGCTTTAGGGTCAACGGTCTTGTTGTGCGCGAAATCGGCCTCAATCCGGTTCATGCGCTCAATGAGGTTGCTGAACAGTTTGCGGGTTTCTTCCTCAAATGTCATGGGAGTTATCTCCTTTTTGCTTTTAGTGGATTGTTGGACCGCCATCGCGAGGCTTGCCCCAGGTATCGAACAACGTTGGTACAAGCGCCTGTGCTGGAGTGAGGCCGCGCTGTAGTCGCTGGCGAAGTGTCCTAGCGTTTATACCCAGTAGCTGGGACCACTCGTACAGGCTGAGTGTCTGGTCATTGAGGGGAACTAGCGGACTGTCGAAAGTGCGAGTCTTCTTGCCATCGTAACAAAAGACGGTGTGAGATTTTGAGCCCCATCCCAGGTCGATGATGCGGGGTTTGGTAGGACGGCGATTGCGCTGCTGAACTTTGCGTGAGGTCCAAGCGAGGTTGCCCGGTTCATAGCCCTTGGTGTTATCAACCCGATCAAGCGTAAGGTCGGCACTTGGCTTGCGTCCGACTGAGGCTAGGAAGTTCCAAAAGCCATCAGGGCCAAGGAAGGACTCATGTACTTGAAGTCCGCGGCCACCATAATCCTTGTACTGAGCGTTCTTCGGGTTGGAGCAACGGTGCCTTGCGTTGACCAGTGCGTCGTATTCGACTTTGAAATCCTTCTTGCGTAGTTTTGTCATTGGCTCCTCCGCGGAGTTGTTTTTTGTTCTCCAATCTATTTATTCTCTGACTTATCGAGTTAAGTCGGGCGTTAAATTCCGGAGTTAGCCGATGACTAATTACTGGTATGGAAAAATGGATTGATGTTGCCCGCAAGTATGTGGGCCTGAAAGAGTATCCCGGCGCCGCCAACAACCCGACAATCATCGGCTGGGCAAAGGGACTTGGAGCTAAGCTACTTGGGATCGCGTATGGCGCAGACAGTGTGCCGTGGTGCGGACTGTTCGTGGCGCATTGCGTCAACGAAGCGGGGTTAACGCCAGCACCTATTGCCGTGAGAGCGAGTGCCTGGGCGACGTGGGGGCAGGCTTGTAAGCCCGTTGTTGGCGCGGTCGTGGTTTTCCAGCGTCAAGGCGGCGGACACGTGGGTTTCCTCGTCGGACAGAACGCAACTGCCTATCGAGTGCTGGGCGGCAACCAGGGGGACAGCGTAAGCGAAACCTGGATTGAGAAGAACCGCGCCGTAGCAGTGCGCTGGCCAGCCAGTGTTCCTGTTTCAACGGTGGCTCTGCCTTGGATTAACGCCAAGGGAGCCGTGTCGAAGAACGAAGCGTGAGCAACTACCGCAATCCATTCGAGGCGCGTTGCGGTCGCGACCTGGGACCCGGCTTTGCCTACGAAGCGGTCAAGCTGTCGTATGTCCTCGAATGTACCTACCTGCCAGATTTTATTGATCAGGAAGCCAAGCGCATCGTGGAGGCCAAGGGTTTGTTCGACGCCGGGGATCGTCGTAAGATGCTGGCCGTCAAGCGCGCCTATCCCGAGTACACAATCGAAATGTGGTTCACCAACCCGGACAAGACGATCAGCAAGGCCAGCAAGACAACCTATCGTTCATGGTGCGAGAAGCATGGCTTCAAAGTCAAACAAGGTCCGCGTAAATAGATGCGATGACGCAACGCTCCACAAGGGCTGCTCAAGTCGCGCTGTCAAAAGGAGGCCCCGGCATTCGTGCTGGGGTCAACCTATCTCACGTCCTTGTTCAAACAGGAAGCGTTCAACCTCGTCGCCGGAAACGCCGCGTCCGATCACCCGCGCCAACTTGTAAGCATGGTCGAGATAGATGGGATAGGCTGCGTTGGCCTGGGCTATTACGTTGATGAGGTCGGCATTCGTCTTCCTCTTGGCATACAGCGACCGCAGTTCCGCTTGAAAAGCGGCAAGTTCAGGATAGTCGAGAGTAAGGGAAGCCTTGGTGACTTGGCGGTCGAATATAAGGCATTTGCCTGCTCCTGTTTCCAACTGCGCAAAGTAAGCCACCTTTGTTGTACTGGCGATGCCTAGACCGGGTTGCCGGTTCAGTCGTTTGACCGTCTCAAGTGCGTTGCGCGATGCGTAGATCAAGCTGTCCACGGCATCGACCAGCCTCTCGGGATTGCGAAGAGCGCCTTTGAGATTGGTGTCGTTTTCCGTGCCCGCATACGTCCGTCCGCTGGGGTAACCCCACACCAGCGAATACGTGATGCCCTTGTGCGTGCTTACCCTGAACGCATCGAAAACATGCTGGCGCAGGATCGGGCCGTTGATTGCGTTCAATTCGTCCAGATACTGAACGTCAGCACCTTCCCAGGCACCGGGATTGAACCGCTGCCCGACTTCATCGCGCTCTAAAAATTCAAACACGTCAGTGCGCAGTTGGCCCGGTTGCTTCACAGCGCCAACGCCTCGCAGACCTGGTTGTAGTCGCTGCCCGTGCGGGTTGGCATGACGATGCGGAGGAGGTCGTTGTCGAAATGAACCTCCAGCACCAGCGCCGCGTCGTCAACATCGCCGTCCATTATCCAGCCGGTTGCGTCCACGGCATGCCGCGCCAGCGTTGAGGCAACCGCCTCGATGTCGTTGACCGCGATCGTCTTGTCCCCGAAATCTGTTTCGGCGCTCGTCTCGCCCAGACCGGCAAACAGCACGGAATTGGGCAAACGGATGGAGAGCTTGGTATCGTGGATCGACAAGCCAACCGATGCTGGAAAGGCCTTCGGCTCGCTGCGCTTAAGGTTCTTCTGTTTGTTCTCCAGCCGCTCGCGAGCAATGTAGCCCGCTACCTCCTCAAACGCCCTAGCAGGGGCTTGTAGGGGCTTCTCGGGGCAAGGCAGGGCTTGTGCCACCCGGTACGCGGCAGCGTCAGTAATCTCCGTCAGTTGGATCGGTCGCGGCACCGTGTCTGCGATCAGCGCGCCGCTGCTATCCAGTGTCCAATTGCTCAGCTTATCAAACTGGTCGGATACATATCGGGCATCAGCCGCATCGATCAGGAACGGCTTGTCGATGGGCAGTTCACCAACGTGACCTTCAAGCGTCATGCTCGCCCCTGGGAAGCTGTAAGCTTCCGATACGGCCTCAATGATCGCTGTGCGCTTGCCGCGCTTGGTCTGGTTGCGGATCAACAGGTTGCGCGGCTTGCCCTGCGTGGCATCCGGCGTGGTGTTGATGATGAGGTCGATGGCGCGAAAGAATGGGGCCAGCTTCTCGTTGCTTGCCACTACCGGCGCATCGACCAAGCTGAGCAAGATAGGTTCCACCTTCGCGGGATCGCTGTGGATGACTTCAATGATCTGCGCACCGTTGCTGCCGTCGATCTTGGCCAGCACAAGCGCGAAACCTTCGGGCGCTTCGATGCCAGCGGGAAGGGTAACCGAAGCGGATGCTGGTTTGGCCATCAACGTCGCGAAGGCGTTCTGTACTGCGGTCTGGCGCCCCCGATTGCGGCTTGCTCGGCCCTTGCTGTTCTGTGCGTCCAAAGCCTCGCTGCGCCAGCCCTCAATTCCCTTTTCAGCAAGCCACGTGGGAAAGTCCTTGGGGTCAACGACTAATGAAGCCGCATACCCAAGTACCGTTGCGTATTGGCTGCGCGAACTGTCGTTGCCTTTGGCGGTGAAGGCCAGCTTCAACAAGCCAATGTATGGATTGGCTTTGGTGCGGGCGTTGTAGGCTACGTTGTGCTTTACCAGGAACTCTCGGGTAACATCAACGCCGGGTTGCGGCTGAATGGAAAGTAAAGCTTCCCCAAATTCGAAAACCTGGTGGAGCGCAGTGTGGAGAATTACTGACGCCTTTCCATTCAGGGTTTCAAACGACTTCGCGGTAGCTTCGACAAGCTGAAATTGTTTGTCGAGTTGGTCAAGTTGCCCCTTTAGCGAATTCGCAGTGATTTTCACGCTAACCCCGTTTCTCGATACGCCCTCGCGGGCAGTTTTCTTTAGTCTCTAAAAATCTGAGAGCGCATGAGCCTTTCCACCGTCCCGGTTAAAACTCCGTTGAAAATGCGCCTCCACACTGAAGAGCGAGCAATCTATCTGCCCGCTATCAGCGAGAGCTGGGCAAGGATGGTCCACGTCGGCAGACCCATCGCTGGCCTGAGCATCACCGCTGCCGACCTCAACTTCCTCGATCCAACGAACCGGCTATTTCGCTATCCCTATGCCCTCTACAGCGCTGGGCAGCACAACACGGCAGGTGCGGTCAAAGACGACATCGTGAGCAAGCGGGATCGGGACGAAACGATCGTTCTTGGCGACAGTGGAGGCTTCCAGGTACAGACCACGGCTGGCTATTTCACGCCAGAGCGAGTGCTGAATAACATGCGGTGGATGGAAGCCGTTTCCGACTATTCCATGGTCCTAGATTTTCCCACAGGTGGCATTGCCAGCGGCAACATGGCCCCGCACGTTGCGCGGCTAACTGAGGAGGGATGGGACCTACAGGCGCTTAACGATACCAACCGCCTGGGCATCGATTACAACGCATGCCTCGTTCAAACCAAACTTAACAACAATGCCTTCCAGAAAAATCATGCTCCAGGCGCGACCAAGTTCCTCAACGTGCTTCAAGGCCGGTCGGAAGCTGAAAGCCGCCACTGGTACGAGGCCGTCAAGCATTACCCGTTCACCGGCTGGGCCTTCGCCGGTCATCATCAAAACCGCTTCTCGCTGATCCTCGCCCGGTTGATCGATATGCGGGAGGACGGCTTGCTGGGGCAGGTCGAGTGGCTTCACGTCCTGGGCATCAGCACGTTGGAAATAGGCGTGCTGCTGACTGCTACGCTGCGCGCAGTGCGCCGCTACAATCCCAAGTTCCAAATCAGCTTCGACACTGCGAGCCCGTTCCTCCTTGCGGCCAATCAACGTCTGTTGGCGGGGGCGACGTTCGACAAGGAAGGATGGTCAACGCAAGCCATCGCGCCGAGCAGCTACGGTGCGAACCGCAACGGTGACAACCTGGGCGATCTGCTCATCGAGGAAATGGAAGGGAAGGGCGCAAACCGTCATCGCATCGTCTCTCGAACCGCTTTGTCCCGGCTGCTCACGCTGGGCAACCTGCGCAAGCCCGACAACTTGATGAGCAACGACGGCTACATGATGGCTACGCATCACAACATCGAGGCTTTGGCAGATGCCCATGACGTTGCGCATCAACGCATGTTCGATGATCCCATCATCCGCGATCCGTTAGCCGCGCCGCTATCAATCAAGACCATCGCCGTGATGATTGACCAGATATTTGACATGCCCGCAGATGAGGCGCGGTCCAAGATCGTGGAGTGGAAGCCCTACTTGGACGCACTTAGGAAAAACGTCTGACAGGCATTTCTTATTCGCCCTCTGAGAGCGCTTCTTGTATAAATACAGTTGTGAACGGTGGCCTGAATCGCTGATCACGGCGAGACACCCACTGTTCAATTTCAAACAGTTTAGGACTCGCAGGATGCTTCAGGCCCATCTTGCGAGTCCTTTCTTTTGGACTCGGCTGTTTTCTTATAGCCCACTGATCCTGCCCAGCAATTTCCCAATGCGCCACACGGCACCAAGAAGGCCTACGATCCGGGATTGATCCCATACACCCCAACCCGATCAAACGGGCGGATGAGCTGGTAGGCGGCGAACTGGAAGAAACGGCGTCCTCCCATCCGAGACCAACGCATGGCACCAGTATAAAAAACGCACCACCCGACAGGGGCCAGTAGGGTTTGCTGATTGAATTCAGCACCGCAAACGCGGGACAACCGACTGGTCGCTGGTAGGGTTTCAAAGGAGGATGCTCTGTCTGTTACCCGACACCATCCTATAACTCCTGCTGCCATTCGGACGGCTCCAGGAGATACCGCTATTGGCACTGAACGTAAGGACTACGTTCATCCAGGAAGCCTGAACGCAAGTGCGACCGTTAACCCCGCAGCTCAAAGAGTTTCAGGTCCGAAGTGTGTAGAAACCTATACTGGAAATCTACTCATCGCTTTCCCCTACTACATGAGAAAGAGACGATACGACCATTCGCTGGTTGTTTGTTGTGTGGCTCATGTAGTGGGGGGGAAGTGTGTATCTCCCTACCTGGAATGAGTTAATCATCAAGCAGTCATTCGCTGGTCTTCAAACCCATTGAACCAACTACGAAGCTTTACACGCCGAGTGTTTGTCCGCTGAGTTTACGAAGCGAGTCAAACACGTAGGTGTAGGACAATGCGCCGCGTAGCAAGCATTCGTCCTCCTCGTTTATCCAATACCGCTCTGCGCCATACCAATGGATTCCTACGAATGACGATCTAGGTCGAACTTATGGCTCGCGAGCTGGACTCCTGTATCGAGATAAAGACGGTCATCCCTTAAGGCGATCCCAAGCGCCGTTGCCGCGGTATTGCTCCAGCCAACCGGAGCCAAGGTCTTCCAATCCCAGATGGCTGTAGTCAGGAAGGAAACGACGAAAGTCTGTGTCGTTGTGCGGCTTGCCGCCCTTACCGGGCTTTGCCAACCAAGCCCTATGGGCGCGGGTCAAAACGTCAGCGACGATTGGCGCAGGCACTACAAAAACGGTCGGGTGGTCGCTGGCCTCGCGCCCGATATCTACGAAGCAATAAAACAAGTTCGGGCTCGCAAGCTGCTCATGCTTTTTACTCATGTGCCACCCGCCGTCCGTGCCCAGGTTGCGCCGGGTCTTCACCTGAACGGCAAACGCCCGATCTCCGACATCGTCGGTTACGACGATATCGCAGTTGGGTACCCCTGCCGGCGCTAGAGCCGCGATCAAACCACGCCTAAGAAACTGGCTCATGACGAAGTGCTCGCCGGCAGCACCGGTTAGGCTTGTCGCGCTGACCATCAGACTGCCTCCCACTTCGTCGTGATGTGCGCCGCAAAAAGTAGATTCAGCGCATTTTCCGCCGAGCAAAACGCGCGGCTGGCGCGACGATTACCCGATACGAAATCCTTTTGAGCAGAGCACTCCGATCAATCGCAGCGGCGAAGAATGGTCCCACCCGATAATAGGCGCTTGCCAATGCCTTGCCGCCCGGCTGCTTACGGAGCCAAGCATCCCGAAACTGGCGCAGTAACACCACTTCAGGATGATCGAAATCGCCCATCGTGGCGGTCACAACAAAGCAAGCCTCGGCTTTTTTCTTCTCGATGGCGGGAGGGGCGTAATTAGGATCGCTAGCACGGATCGCTTCAACTGCCTGATCCATGCGCTCCCGGAGAAATTGCTCGTAGGTTGCCGAAATGCCCTGAGCAGCAGGCATATTCTGATTGAACTTATCTCGGTAGCTGTAGCCTTCTATATTGTCCTTACAGAAATGAACGATGTTATCGAGAGTGTTACGATCGTACGGCGACCACTTTCGAACCTCTTCCAAGGCGTCAATCAACTGGGAAACCTGATTGAGATAGCCGGCCCAGATATTATCGAGAGAGACATACTCAACCATGTGATCTCGGGCGAGCCCGTAGAGCGCAACCACGATGCGGTTCACTTCGGTTACTGCTTCCGCGGTAACGGCATCCCGTTGCGAGGGCTCCGCATTTGCGATCGCGTGATTGAAAGCGATTGTCGCTTCGGCCAGCCGGATATTCACGAGCGTGGACTGCCACCCAGCTGCCTTACCCTTGCCCAGCCATGCTTCAGAAATCGACGGGTCGATTTCGAGGACGCGATTAAAGTAGGAGTGAGCCTCCACGTTGTTGCCGCCAATCATCGCTGTCCGCGCCATCCCCATCAGATTGGCGACATTTCCGTCCATGCTCATTTGCTTCCCCGTTTGGCCTGCTTTCCAACGCTTCTAGAAGGAAGGCCGGCAGCATTTCAATCGTCACGCCCGAACGGAGCCAAGGATAAGGCGGATAACGCATTATCTCGGTCTAATATCTTACGTAGCCGAAGCACAATTCCCTCAAGGCTGCGTCAAAGCCAGCAACTGCCTTAACACCTCCTCGATTTCCGGGGGCAGTTCACCCGTTGATACAAAGGCTCGCAGAAGGATCCGCTGCGCGTCCGCTTTCGTCATAGATCGCCGGTATCACCGGTCAGAGGCCTTTGACCTTCTGCCATGCGGATACGTTCTTTCATTCGCTTTAGATCAGCTTCTACGGCGTCCGCGCGGGCGTCCTGGCGGGCATTCTGCGTCCTAATGTCGGATAGCTGCTGCGTAGCGGTGCCTTGCGTCTGCTGAAGGTCTGCGATGCTTTTTTGAAGCTGGTCCACGTTGGCGCTCATCTTCGTCACGGTCGTGTTCAAACCGTTGACGCTCGATCCCACCCAGCCAAACACGCCAAGCATGATGACGCCGATCAATACGACGATACCGCCAACGATTAGCTTTGTGACCCCAGCGTCACCGTCTCGATCCACCGCAGGAGCGACGACAGCGACGGGGGCGGGCGAGGGGTTCATCACCGCCATCATTTGAATGATCTCGCGGAGCGTGACCGGCTTTTCGTGGTTCTGGTTATTGCCGCTCATCACGCTGCCTCCACGGGTACGGGGTCCTGGGGGCCATTTGCCACCTTTACCGGCTGAGGTTGATCCGGCTGGGTCGTGCGGGGCTTAAACGTGCCCAGGACGCCGACGAGTCCGGTTGTCAGACCCCCAAAGCCTAGCGCTTCCGCATACTTTCCGTAGAAGGCCAATACGGCGGCGATCGTCGCGAGGTAGCAGATCGCGGCGACCAGCACCGCAAACGCAACGAGGGTCTGACGCTCGCTCACTTACGCGTGGTCAACTTCTTGAGTACGACGACGGTTACGACTTCGCGAGCGATGCCGCGAACCAGTTCCGACTTGAGTAGCTTTTTGAGTCCAGTTAATTTCATGCGATCGTCCTCTAGAGAGGCCCCCAAGGATGGCGTTCGCTACTATTTAACGTCAGACCGCCAGCTCACCCGTTGGACGTACTTTTCAAAAGCTTGGAAGACGCGCTGCTGATCGTCACGGCTTGCTTGGTGTCGCTGTTGGTGATTGTCAGTCGGTAGTCACGCGACAAGTCCCGATATGCCACGGCTGTGACAAGGTTTGAGAACACAGGATTTTGCGCCATTTCCGCGGTGTTCACTTCCGGTGGGAGTCCGGGGAAAAACATCTCCACTGGCTTACTGCCCGCACCAAATGTGTATGCGCCCGCGCCCACGGCATCCAGATCGAACATGAAGGCATTGGCCGCAATGTAGTCGGGCACGTCAGCGTAGGGTAACGAACCCATCTTGCTAAAGTCGATTGTTCCGTAGGCGTCCGTGCGTTCGGGAAAAACGGCCAGTCCCCAAATGAGCATGGGGGTTTTCAGCTTCTTGTTTCGCTTCGCGATCAGATCGTTGCGCTCTTGAACGTCGAATTTGTTCGCGGGGCCGAGGTAATTGTAAACGAAGTTCTCAATCAGGTAGCTGTCACCGGGCTTGTGCGGCGACGGCAGGTTGTTGGGGTTCATCGCGGCGAAGTTCTGGTAACGGTAGTCGTTGCTGGGGAATACGAGTTCGTTGATGTTGTCGCAGACGGCATCCTCAAAAATGAACGCGTTGGCACAGATGGGCAGTCCGCGCGAATGAGCGTAGTCCACGATGACGATCTGCTGCGCGCGAGTTACCTGATAGTCGAAACCGTACTCATCGAGAAAGATGCCATCGACGCCAATGTCATGCCACTGGTCGATGCCCTCAATCTTCTGCGCGTTGGTCTGGCTGAAGCCCATTGGAACATAGCCGTAAACCTTAGTTCCCTTGGCCCGCACTCCCTTGATGATCTGGACGGTTGAGGCATACACCTCCTGTGTGGGATGCTGATAGGTGTCTCCGCAAACCCAGATATCGTACTTGGAGATGGCCGCGATTATGGCATCCACGTTGTACAGGCCGTTGAGCGCGATGGGGTAGCCGTAATAGACGAACAGGCTGGTGATGGTGTTTGGTTTTGCGAGCGTGCTGCGGAGCGTGTCAAAGCGGACGCGCTTCAACTTGCTGTTGTCCTCGCTATCGATCATCGCGACCTCATCCTGAACGGACGGCTTGTTCTTACTGGGCGCGCCCTCAATGGCCTGGACGACATTCTCGCTGTTTCCGTCGCCACCCTTGGGGCCAGCGGGACCAGCAGGGCCAGCCGGTCCAACACCAATGCGCGTTAGATCGCTGGCGACCTTCAACACGCTGAGGGTCTGCTTGGTCAAATCCAGGTTGTTTGCCGCGATCGGAGCCACGACGTAGCTGCGCGCATTGGCAGTGGGGCCGTTGTAGGGTTCCAGAAGGGTGATGCTAGTTGGGCTATTGATCGACGCGACGGGATAGAAGCCACCCGCGATGACAAGTGCCACTCCATCGTAAGATGGAATCCAGTTTGTGTTATTGCCCGTGACTGCCGTTGAGCCGGTAGTTACGTTGATCGTTCCTGCTGTTTCGAATATCGCCATCCACTATTTAATCGGACCAGCTTATCGTCCGACCGCGAACCAGTCGAAGCCGTCGATGTTCTGAGCCGCCGAACGAGCCGCCTGCGTTGCGACTGAGGCCCCGTACTGGCTGGGTTGTCCGATGATCTGAATCCATAGGTCGCGTTCGTTGTTGAACGTGTTGAGGTACGGAGTCGCGGAGAACGAGAGGCAAACGTTGGGGAACGCCATCGGAAACGAGATAGTGAACACGGCTTCGCTTCGAATACTCTGGCGGTACCTGCCCCACTGGAAGATAATGCCACCGGGCATCATCTGGTATCCGGCATTTGGATCAAGGATTGCTTGCTTGTTGATGAACTCGAAGTCGATGGCACCGGCTTTGATGTTATCGGCACGGACGTTGGGCATGTAGACGCCCTGAGCATCGGCCTGGAAGACCGGCATCGTTCCAGCGCCCGGTACATTGATTTGGAAAGCATCCGCGTTGAACACGACGGCGGATTTGCCGTTGCTAGAAGCCAGCCCCATACCTGCGACCGCAACCACGCCGTTGGATTCGCTCTGTACCTTCAAAACATACTGGGCACCGATGCCGTCTACCTTGTTGGCGTAGGTGGTAAACGACTGCTCAAGAGACGCGCCGTTTACGTTATCCAGTCGCGCTTTGAGGTTGAGTGTTTCCTGTGCGCGTGCGCCGTTGTTATCGACTTCCGCTTTGTCGATGCGTTGAACTGCCGCTTCCAGATTGTAGATGTTGCCGCCGGGCTGGACCAAACCCGTGATGGAAGCCGATAGTGCGTCGGAGCGAAGTGCCTGGGCGTAATCGCCATCAATGACCGCCTGACGGGTATCGCGGATCGCGCCCTCGGTGGCGGTCTTCACGTCGCCAACTTCCTTCGTGATCCTGCCACCCAGCGTCGAGATATCTGCCGCAACGATGGCGTCGCCAGCCTGATACAGCCGCTTCACGTCCTTGATCTGAGCATCACGGATGGTGGCCTCACCGGCCACGCCAGCCGCGATGCGGGCGCTGAGTTCACTGATTTTCTCAATGCGGATTGTGCCGTCTTCGTTGAGAATCAGGGTTTCGAGATTGCGAACAGATCGCTCGTTGCGATCAAACAGGTCCTTGCTGGTTGTGAGGCTTTGCGCGCCATAATCCAACGTGACCTTGGCGATGTCGTCGATAGGCTTCTGGAGGATCTGGGTTAGGCGGGCTGCGGTAAAATTGGCCGTCGTGGCATCGGCAGCGGCCTTGGCTGCGTCTGCTGCTACCTTGGCGGCATCTGCTGCCAGCTTCGCCGCTGCCGCATCTGCTGCCGCCTTGTCGGCGTTCGTGTTCGCAGCATCAGCCGCAACGCGTGTCTTCGTATAAATGGCGTTGAGGAGGTTCTGACGCTCGGTGAAATAGCGTGTCCAGGCGGCATTGAACGCCGCACGATCAAGGGCCGTGTCCTGCGTGCTGTCGTTGTACGCAGGGTTCAGGGCGTTGAGGTACGAGACCAGGGCGTCGTAGGCATCGCTGTATGTCGTCCGTTCAACGGAAAGGCTGAACTCCGCACCCTTGTTAAGCAATCCCATCCGCTCGGCGGTCGCGTTGGCAAACCGCAAAACCACATCAGCCTTCTCGCTGCGATCGAGAATGCCGTCTGCTTCAATGGCCGTAAGACGAAGCTTGGCAGCTACGGCGTCAGCAGCGGCCTGATCGGCTGCGGTCTTGGCGTTTGTGGCATCCAGTGCGGCTTTGGCTGCGTCAGCTTTGGCTTGGTCCGTGTCGGACAGCAATTGGACGACAGGGCGACCGCCCACGTTCGTACCAACAGGGGCGCCAACGGTCGCATTGTCGGCGGGCTTCCCTTCGCCCGTTACGCCGCCCCAAGAAGCCGTGACGGATGCCCGACCAGCCAATGCGTTGAGCAGGTTTTGCTTGGCCAGCCAGTAATCCCTCCAGCGAGCATCGAAGGCCGCGCGATCGATCGGCGTATCGAGGGTGGTGTTGGTGTAGCTGGGTGCCAGGCCGTCCAGGTGATTTTTCAGATTGGCGAACGCGTCAGAGAGGATGGCGCGTTCAAACCGCACGTCCACATTGGTGCTCTGGTTCTGGAGGCCCGTTTGCTGCGCGCTTTCGGCAGAAAAGGTTTGAACTAGCTGGACCTTTTCAGATCGATCCAAAATCCCATCGTTAACAATTGCGTCTAGACGATCCTTCGCCACCTTGCTGTCGTCGCGTACCTGCTGCGCCAGTTCCAAGGCGGCAGCGGTTTGCGCAGCGGCGGCAATCTGCGCATCGCTGATCTGAGCAAGTGCGGGGCTGACTTCGCCTTCGCTGTGGACGTTCCAGCAGCGGCGGTATCCAACGCTCGCCTTGTAAACGGGGCCATTGGCGTTGAGTTCTTTCATGCTGCGTACAAGCGGGAACGTGCTGCGATCGTCGTTCAGGACGATCGCAGTTTGTGGCGCATAATAATCGCCTACCTGCCAAATGCCTGTGCCGTCCGCGTAGATGTAGCCACCGGCCTGGAACACCATGTTGCGAACAGTGTCCAACACCTCCGCTTGATCGGTGAGATAGAGGCTCCAGTTGGTACCGGAGAAGATGGACAGGTTGCCAATATTGGCCGGTTGAATACCCGCAACGCCTAGCATGACGCGTGCGATGGTCGCCACGTCGGTATTGCCAACGACAACATCGGCGCTGATTTTTTCGCGAGGAGCGCCGCCGATACGAAACATGCCTTGCGCCAGGCAGGTAGCATACTCCGCTGGCAGAAGGGTTAGGGCCGCGAGTGTGTCATAGCTGGCAACGTCGCCCTTGAACTTGGCAGAGTCGAATGCCTGCGCGAACTCGTAAACGTAAGGAATGGCTGAAACGGGACCGTAGCCGTGAACTTGATAAATGTACTTCGCGCCATCAACGAGTACGGGGGCGACGGTTTCGCAGGTACCAAAGGCGCGGGGCTTGAGCGTGCCCTTCATGGAAACCATGCCGTCGGCACCACCAGTGCCGCCATAAGTCAGGTTCAGGAGAGGTACCGTTAGGCTGCTCTCGGGACCGAGGAGCGCGATAGTCGCTTTGTTACCAGTGCGGTCTAGGCTACTGACGTTGCCTTCAAACTGCTGGGTATAGCTGACAAAAGGCTGACCTTCTTCACCAACGAAAATGCGAGCAGCCGCGCCGCTCCATTCGTATTCACCCCAAGTCTCGTTGCCAAAGTCCTTGTTCAGCCAGAACTCCACGCTGCCCCAACTGGTGTCGATGGGGCTTAGAACGCCGTCTCGACCGAAGTTACGGCTTCGCGTGTGACGCTTTGTGATACAGGGGAGCCACGGGACGCCGTTAAGTTGTGTAGTGGCCGATCCCGATGCGGTACCGCAAAGGCGAACAGTAGTGGGAACGCCGTTCAGTAGCGGCGAGACTTCAAGTAGAATGGTCCTCATGCGTGTATTTACACGTGGAGGACTCGGACTTATCACACCTGGAGGATGTTCAAGTCCACCAGCAGCAAGTCACTACTCCGGTAGCTGCCCTTGGCGCTTGACGTTATCCGCCCCATGATCGCTTGGTTTTGGAGAAATGCCGGGTCTGTTTCGGGCACGAATAAGAAATCGCGCGTCTTGCCAACTCCACGGAGGAAGGGATACCAGATAGTCCAGTAATCAGTTTCCTTTACGTTGCTGATAGTTGCTTTCCAACTATCCCGCACTCGGAACTCGTCAAAGACCGTCGAGCCCAAGATATCCTCAGACTGCGATTGATCCTCCAAGCCATGCTCGCAGCCAATATCCACGCCATCGCAAACCACTTTCTTGCCCACGACAAGCCGCTGAACCTCGACATATCCGACAGGATTGCCAGTGCTCGTAATATCGATGCGGACGAATGCTGGCGTAACCGCGCTGGCAAGCTGGATCAGTGTTGTCGCACCCCGATTGGGAGCCGTGCCCGACCAAGCGGAAACCGTTACATCGAATACCGGGCTGGTCATTGCCGCTGCGCTGCTACCGCGAACGCGCACGGTATCCGTGCTGCGGAGATTTGATCCCGCAAGAGCGATAAGGTCGATCGGTGCGCCCGACGTTGCTAGTGTCACGTACACCGTCGAAAGCCCGTTGGAGCGCCATACAACCCCTGGGAAGGGCGTAAGGGCGTTGGATGCGGGAGCGGTAGTCTGCTCGTTTGAGGCGTTCACGCTGAAGCTCTGCGGGGCGCATAGGACGGTTGCCATTAGCCGCGCACCTGAATGGTCGTTGTGTTCTTCTCGTAATCTTCAACGATCGAGAAGGCTTTAACCGTGTAATTGGCAAGGCGGCGGCTGTTGAGAACGAAAGCTGGGGGGCCACCCTGGATCGCGTTTGTGGGTAGGGTTCCCTCAAACTCGACTTCGAAGGCGCGAGGCTTCACGTTGTCAGCAAGGATGTTGTTGGCGATGCGTGTGGCATTTGCCTGATCCAAGTTGGTATCCAGTGTGACTTCGCGGGCAGTAGCATTGCGTGCTTTCACTGCGGTGGCTACCACAGTGGCGCGTCGATACTCCTGCCTAACGAAAGCGGCGTGGTCAGTGTCAAATTGAGTTGGCATGTTTGTATTTAAGCCTCCCTTTAGTAAGCCACGGCCAAGCGACCGTTGTACGCGTACACTCCGTTACCGCTCTTGAGATCACGGATGCTGTCGCGCATTTCGGTCATAATCTCTACTTGCTGAGCCGCGTAGTCGTTGGCTACGCCCTGTAGGCTTGCCAGCGTATCGGTCTGCGCAGTGATGGCGCTTGTGGGGTCGGCAAGTGAGTTACCGCTTGCGGAGTTGATGGCGTTGGTAACAGCCGTGATTGCGCTGGTCGTGACATCGCGGACTTGTCCAACGATTTTCTGGTAGTCCATGCTGTTGGTGCCATAGACCGACTGAGCGTTGGACATGATCTTGTCGATCAGCGAGCCATACTCGCCTTGATCGACCGTCTTGCCCGCTGCTAGATCACCCTGGTACTTTTTTAGCTGATCCATTTCCCCCGTAAGCTGAGTTAGGGCTGTGAAGCCACCAGTAGACCCGTTGAGGTCGTCCAGGATGGAACGGAAGTTGGCCGTCTGCTCCTTGAGCAACTGCTTCATCTTCTCCGTCTTGTATTGCTCCAGCTTGGCAACGTCGGTCGAGGTCGCGCCATACTTCTTCATCTGCGTGATGAGTTCGTTGACTGGGTCGATAACCTCGCGAACGCTAGCACCCATTGGGTCAAGCATACCATCAAGTTCGCTGTTGATATCTTTTACGGCGTTCATCAACGACACTGCGAACTCCGCGCCCGCATCTTTGAGTGCTTTGCTGATAAAGCCAGCGATGCCCGTGATTGCGCCATCCTGGATTGCGTTCTGGATCGCGTATGCGATAGCTTCCTCTGCGCCATCCTTGCCAAAGTCGTGAAGGCCGTTCTGTGCTGCGCCCTTGAACTTGAGCTTGCCGCTGTAGGCATCGTCACGAACGCGCCACTTGCCGTCATACTGGCCGATGGCAACAGAGAAGCTACCAACTGCGCCGCCTAGCTTCGCCGCGATGTCGGCAAGTCCAGCTTGTACGCTACCTGCTGCGCCGCTGGCATTGTCCTTCATGGACGACTTGTTGCCCGTGACGCTGACGCTCGATGCTGAACCACCAGTGATCGAAGCTGTACCGTACTTGGGCTTGTACAACATGCTGCTGATGAGACCGCCCACAGCGGATGCCGCTGCCGCAATCAAAGGGTTGCCCGTGAGTCCGCCGATAGCGCCGCCGATTTTTGCGCCAGTTTCGCTGCCCTTGAGGCCCAGTGCTTTTCCAAGCTGGCCGATCTTCTCGCCAATTTGAAGGCCAGCCATCGCACCACCTACAGCGGTGCCAATGCCCTTGAGCGCGCCGCCGCCTGCTGCTGGATCAAATGACTTCTTCAAGTCGCCCAGGGGATTGCCCAAGTTCTTGAGACCCTTGCCCACGTCGAGCATGGAAGCGTTGCCGTTCTTGAACCCTTCGCCCAGCTTGCTGCTGAACGACGTAAACATCTGCGATAGACCGCTTGTGCCGTTTGCGTTGCCCTGAATGCTCTTAATGGCCTGACTAAAGCCATTAAGCACTTCACCCATAGCGCCACCGAACAAGTCGGCAAGTTCGCTGATACCGGCAGTCATGTCGTCAACGAACTTGTTGGCAACAGTGCGGGTGGCTTTGGTCATGCCAAGCGCGTGAGCGCGCTCAACGTCGGCGCTCAGTCGCTTCTGCGACTCCGCGTCCAATCCGCTAGCAGCAACAGCGGCTTTGGCGCTGGCATAGTTGGCATTCTCTTTGTTGATCGCGCCTACCTGTGCCGCGTAGCTACTATCACCGGTATAGTTGGCAACCACCTCAAGCGGACGGTTCCTAATCTCAACAGCGGCAGCATCGAACCCGGCGATGATGCTGTCAACGATTGTCTTGGTTACGTTCTGGCCAAGTGCGTCCTTCAAGCCACCCTTTGCGTATGCCTCCACAACTGCGAGACGTTCCTTTTCAAGCTGCGCCATGTCAGTTTGCGAGGCAAAGGCAGTGCTGTATCGCTTGGCAATGTCGTTGGCCTGCTTGAGTAGTTCGTTGCGCTTCTCTCGCTGGACGTTGGTACGAACTACCGCCTCGTAGTTCTTCAACTCTGCCTGATAGGCGGCATCCTGGAGGTTCACGCCCGCGTTGAGAGCGGCCAGCTTCCTACTGTCCAGCGCATCCTGAACCGCTACCTCTTCATCAGATAGACCGATTGCCCGCTGTTGAAGAAGCAGGTTTTTGTTGGTGAGTTCGAAAGCGCTTTGCTTGAGGTCCGTGACAGCCTTGGCATTGGCAAGATCGATGACGGCAGTATCCACGCGCTGCTTCTCGGCAGCGCTAAGGTCTCGAGCCAGCAACTTTTGAAGTTCCTGTTCCTTGGTAATCTTCTGCTGCTCGATACCGAAGAGTTTTGCGGCATAAACCTCGTCGTTCAGCTTCTGCCAGAACTCCGTTTCCTGCTTGAGACGGCGGGCAGCTTCATCAGCGCCCTTGTCCTTTTTGCTATCGGGCTTGTCGGCAAATGGCTTGTCGGTGGCAACGGGCTTGGGAAGGAAACTTTCTTCCTTGCTTCCCTGCGCGGCAGCTAGAGCGGCCTGCGCCGCGCGAACGTCACCCATTGCGCGGTTACGTGCTGCGACGACCACTTCCTGACGAGGAGCCCACAGCTTATTCCAGCCGCGCTGTACCTGCGATCCGATAGCGCCAGCGCGTTCACCGATGCTGGCATTGGGATCTGTTACGGTGCGCTGATCGCGAGCCTGTGCGCGACCAAAGCCACGGTCCGTTAGATCGTTGACCTCGCGGAAAGTACCCAGGCTTTTTGTAAGCTGGAGGCGAGCGGTTTGAACGGCAGCGGCCTTTGCTGCCGCTGCCATGTTCCAAAGCTGCTCCGCTGCCTTGCCAGCCTGTCCACCGAACGTGCTGACACCGCGCGCTGCCTGGAGGGATTGGACGTTGGTATTGCTGGCCTGAGATGCCGTATTGCCTGCTGATGCGGCCAGTCGCTCAATCTCGGCGTTGGCGCTGCTGGAATTGCTGGCGAGGGTATAGATTCCATAGGCAGCGGCGCCGATCGCGATACCCAGGGGGCCACCGAACATGCTGAGTAGGCCGGAGAAGCCTGCGCTCATTGTAGCCGTGCTAGCAGCAAGGACGCCCTGCGCCGCCGCCATCGAGGCAAAGCGCATTGCTGCCGTCGCCGCCAACGTGGTGATGGCCTGAACAGCCGCCGTACCCCAGATCGCTACCATGCGAAGAGACAGCGGAATGACTGCTACCTCGATAAGCGTAACGATGGTGCCGAGATTGTCGGCTAGGAATTTGAATGCGGGAGCCGCGAACGTGGAAGCCGTGCTGCCAAGCTTGACCAGCTCTGCGTTAGCCGATGCCGTGACACGCGCCCATTGCGCTGCTGGCGAGCCCTCCAGCATCTTGTCGACTGCCGCTTTAGTCGCACCGGCCTTGGTGGCCATGTGATCCATTGTTGCGGCAAATTCGTTGCCCTTGTTGGAGGTAAGGGCCAGCGCGGGAACGAGCGCTTCAACGCCGCCAAGCAAAACAGCCATTTTGCTGGTGCTGCCGCCGGTCTTGTCGGCCATATCCTGTAGGACGCCACGAAGGCCCTTGGCCTGTAGCGCAGCCACGTTGAATTCCAGCCCCAGTCCCTTTGCTGCCTTCTTGGCTTCGTCGCTGGGCTTGGTGATCGCGGAGAGAATGGCTCGGACGCCGGTTACGCTCTCGCTGGTGTTGATGCCGCCTTTAGTGAGAACAGCCAGCGCACCGGCCACCTCATCGAAGCTCACGCCCATCGTTGCGGCCAACGGGGCTACCTTGCCGACTTCGCTGGAAAGCTTCTCGATCGTCGTCTTACCGTCGCGGGCGCTGATGAACATGGCGTCGCTGGCAGCGGCAGCGGTCAGACCCTTGCCCGCGTAGCTGTTTAGGATGCTCGTTAGACCGTCGGCAGCGACACCCACTTTGGTGATGCCGCCAACAGCCAGGCCATTGGACGCATTGAGGATGTCGAGGGCTTGCGATGCGCTGTCCGCGCCAGCCGAAATAATGTCATAGGCTGCTTCAGCCTGATCGACCGGCATGCCGCCGAACACGGCACTCTGCGCGAGAATGCCGTCGCTCAACTCCTTCATGTTGAACTTGCTGGTGTTTACGTTGGTGCTGATCTTGGCGAGAACGTCAGCGTATTTGTTCGCAGCGCTGGTGGCCTGGACCATAGCGCCAACGGCAACGGTAATGGCTGCGCCGGCGGCTGCGGCCTTGGTGCTGATGCCACCAAGACGGTCAGCCATCGTACCGAGAATTGGGATCGTACCAGCGGCACGCTGGCGAATGTCATCGATCGATCGAGAGAGGAGGTTGCCCTGTCCAGCGGCGCGACCCATGCCACCGGCTGCGCGGTTGATGCTGTTGTTGTAATTGTCGTTGGCCGCACGCCCGCTAGCAGCGGATCGAGTGAGACCGTTGAGTTCCTGATTGAGACGACGGACGTTGGCTTCACCACCGGACGTGTTTACATCAATACGAATGGTTGCCGTTGCGTCAGCCACGAAATACACCTCCTAAATTATAGTGTATTTACTCGTGGAAGGGGCTGACCTCTCAGCCAGCCGCATTGTTCCGGTCTGCTATTTGTTTGAGGAAGTGATGATCCAGGCAACGGATCACATAGACGAAGATGTCTGTTTCAATTCTCGTCAGTTCATCCCGTCGCGCGTATGCTTCAATGATGCTTACGGGGATCGGTGCTGGTCCCATTGCGTAATGTCGTTCACTCGATAGCTCGTTGAAGGCATCATAATGATATTGGTATTCGAGCTTGGGTGCGTTCGCGACTATCTTGGCGGCGTAAGGATTTCCCGTAGCCGCGTCAGCGATCAGGCTGGGTCCATCCCCGTTCGCCCAATCGCTGTAGCTGATTAGTTTCCCAATACTTCGGCCTTGTCCTCTGCCTGGAAGTTCAGCGGGTCCATGCTCTCGGCCAGTAGCTTGCCAAACACGAACTTGCCCTTTTCGTGGGAAAAGTAGGCCAGCGCAGCTTCCTTGCTGAAAGGCACTTCCTCGCCGCCCGACGTGATACCCGACCAACCAAGCAGAACGGCTTCAACGAAAATCTCCCGCGCGATGCGCTCGTTCAGTTCGTTGTCGTCAGGCTTGAGGCGCAGGTCCTTCATGTGCTTGCGGCGAACACGCTCGGTGACGAGCTTAACGCGGCGGTTTTCTTGCGAGTACAGAGCGCAGGTAAACTTGCCCATCACACTGCCGTTCTCGGCATAAACATCAAACTCGCGGCCTTCGTCGGCTAGTTCAGCGTCGTAACGCTCTACAAAATCAAACTCGAACTGAGACATACTTGCGGTCCTCCTATTTCCTTGACCGCAACTATTTATTGATACGACTATGGCGTGAGACGGTAAGGTCTCACGCCATGCCAAGCTGCGGGTGAAATAGGAGGAGGACCGAGCAGCCTAACTCTGAGATTAAAGCTGGGTGATAACGACGTCCGAAGCTGCCGTGTTGTCGTAACCAGCAGTACCCGTGATCGTCACGTATGCCGAACCGTTGTTCTGCTCATCCTTGGGGATATCGAAGAACATAGTCGGGCAGGAGAACGACCAGCCCGCACCGGTTGTGCCGAGGTTGAAGCTGAACGCCTGTGCCAGACCGGTGAGGTTCTGGTCCAGCGCGAGGCTGTCCCTGTATGCCTTGATCGTTACCTTGATCTCACGCGCACCATTGTAGCCGAACGCTAGACCGGTGGTGCTGCCGAGGACGGGCGACTGGGTACGATCAGCACTAATCTGGAAGCTGAGTTCCGAGAACGATACCGTCTGACCCGCGACGTTGATGCTGACGACATCGCTGCCCTCATACTCGCCCGGACCAACGTATGCGGTTGGTACAACTGCCAGAGCGTTGTCGGTGGCACCGACGATCTGATCGATACCCATCACGTCGAAATCGAAGTTCACAACATCGTTGGCCTTGGCATCAATGGTTAGGCCCTTAACGACGCAACCGACATTGGTCTTGACCTGATCGCTGGCCAGCTTGTGGATGATCGAAAAGCTCTTGTCCGTGGTACCGGCCTTGAGAACCTTCGAAGCGAATGCGGAACGGAGCAAACCCTCCATCAGCATGTTGGGAACGACGCCGTAATAGCCGCGCATGTTCAGTGCGCCCGAAACAGCCCTCATACCACGCTGGCTACCGTTGCCTGCGTTGTTTGGACGCTTGGTGTTGCTCTTGATCGATGTCGCTTCGGCGACCAGTAGGTTCTGGTCAGTGCTTAGTGGAAGTTCACTCATCGTGGCAGAAGCCGTTGGCGTGGTGCCAAACACGGTTTCGGGAACAATCTTGTGAGTGATGTCTGCGGAAAATACTCGTGCCATCTGGCTCTCCTAATTAATCGGGTGAGCCGAAAGCTGGCCCCGCAGTATTTACGCGAGGCATCATGTTTTTAGCGGATTTTAGGGGCGGCGGTAGCTTTCCCAGAACACTTTACAGTTGATCTGGTAGCAGTCATCCTGCCGCGGCTTGCTGGATTCCATCTTGTAAACTCGGAGGCAGTGATCTGGACTGCGCCAGCGGCGGAATAGCGCAAGGAACTGGTCGCGCAACGCATCCGCGTCGTCGGTCCATGTTTCCTTTGGTGCGATAATCTGGAACACAGCCGTGCCAAGCTGGTGGTGCGTATTGTCCGATTGTACGAGTTCGCTCGAACCGGGCTCAATCACCCATCGGCAGTAAATGCGCGTGCTATCCACTGCCTCGTCAGGCTGGTTCTCAACCAAAACCTGAAACGCCTCGACATCTATGTTGGCAGAAAAGCGCTCATTCAGCGCAGCTTCGTCTAGTGCCAGCATTAGTTGCCTCCCAACTTTGTTGCGGCTTCCACCACGTTGTCCAACCAACCCTGCGGTGCCTGCTTGGAGTGACCTTCAAGCAAGTATGGTCCATACGGAGTTGTGTTGGTGATGCTGCCGCTTGCGAACGGCTTTTCGGGCACGTTGGCTTCCCAGTTGCCGCGAAACTCACTGGTATCAACAGGCGAGCCCTCGACTGCGCCACGATGTACGTCCAGGACGATCTTACTTTTTACTTCCTGTACCTTGTCCTCCATGACTTTGGTGATAAGGCCGCGCTTGTTGAGGAGGTCGCTTAGATCGATCATCAAGATACCTCGGCTTCAAAGTAGATTGCTTGGCCTTGCGGTGCGATCTTCGTGACCTTGCCAATGCGGTAGATGCTGTCGCCGATGGTAAGCGTGTCGCCTGAAACGGGCTGAACCAGCATGATGGCGACGGACTGCGCGGTGCGTTGCCCCTCGTTGTTGCCAGCCGTCTCGGGATCAACAATCACAGCTATGGTGTTGATCGTTTCCACCGCTTCTTTGGTACGCGATGCCTTGCCGAATTTCTGCGCAGCTAGAGGCGCGTCCGCGATGCCCGATCGCGTGACCGTCGCGGACGTGCCGAACTCGTCTAGCAACTCCCGCGCCGCCGGGAGAAGTTCGTCGCGGGCGTTCATAGGAACAGGACGCCGCTGTAGATACCACCGCCGCCCGCTCCCGCGCGTACCAGCAGCGGTGCGAGCATTTCGGTAATCCGGGGATAGAGATCGTTGGACGCCTCAAAATACTCGGCAATCGTCTTGAGGTTGCCTAGCTGTTTCTCCGTGCGCTTGACGGCTGGTGCGCTTCGCAACGCCGGGGCGGGATTGTCCAGGAGGTCGATGGCGATGAGCAGGGTTGCGAGGTTCAACGTATCTTGCTCGGCCGGGGTGAGCGTTGGTCGCAACCTATAGGTGCGAATATAATCGGACGCGTTGACGAGTGCTTGCGCGCGATCGTCGCCGGTCCAATCCGTGAAGCCGCGCAGGGCGGCCATGCTGTCTGCTAGTTCCAAGTCCATGCGACTATTTATTGACGACGAACCCCGACGCATTGCTGCGCCGGGGTGTCAGTTGCCGAAGGCAAACCGGGATTAAACGGTTGGCTTTGGCTTTAGGATTACCAGAGGAACCTTCTTGGAGTCGGTTGCCAGCGTGTAAGCACCAGCCTTGTTCAAGTCCGCAAAGGTAGGACCGCCCTTGCTGGTGAACGAACCCGTGAAGTCGAAGCCCATTGGGTGGATGATCTGCTTCCAGCGGAACCAGACAGTATCCTGACCCGAACCGTGACCTGCGCTCTCGTCGCTTTCGACGGCAACTGGCTTACGGCTCTGAGGAGCAACGCTGTAGTGGAACAGGCCATCGCCCATACCAACGATACGGTCGCCAAAGCGGTCGTCTTCGATGATGTTAAGGCCAGCGATACGACCAAACTCGGTGATCTGCTCGCTGCCAGCGGTGTAGGTGATGAGGTTGGCAAGCTGGAGAACCAGACGGTTGCCCGAACTCATACCAACAGACTTAACTACGCCGCGATTGTCGCCCTTAGCAGCCTGAACCGCCTTGAGAATCTGGGGAAGATCGAAGCCAGCATCCATCGTCTTGACGAGCTTCTTGGTCTCAGCGTCGGTGGACTTGGTAATGCCGTCCAGTACCGAAAAGAACAGAGCCACTTCATCATTGTTGCGGTAGTTCGCGATACGCGCGGAAAGAGCCGCGATTGGGTCCATGCCAGCGAAGTCCTGAACCAAGTTCATGCCCGACACGCCGACATTGCGGTGCTGACGAACTGCGCCCCACAGCTTGGTGTCCATCTTCAGTGGAACAGCGTGGTCCTGGGGGTCGTCATTGGAGACGTTGCTTTCGACGTACTGTAGGTCGTTCCAAGCTTCCACTTCTGTGCGGATGCCAGCGCCGTCGTTGAGCGTTGCCGCGATAGCTGGGCTGCTGGTCATCACGCCAGCGGTACGGAAAGGATTGGTTCCTGCGTTGTACGCTTCATCGATAGCGCCCCAGACAAGGCTAGGGTTTAGCTTCTTGAAGTCGTCCAACGTAAGAACGTGGGCGCGATCATATGCCATAAATTAATTTCTCCACTTGTGGTACCATCCGGTCCGTAAGTGGAGCCGGGCGACGCATCCGTGGTCGCCCAGTATTTATATGGCCCGCTCTACTTGCCCCCTTAAACTGAGGTCTTGAGGTTTGGCCTACCTACCGCATCTGCGATTGCGTTTGCTTCTGCTGGATTCTCCAACTGAATCTTGGCAAACTCTGTGAAGTTGAAGTTCTCTTTGGTCATGCGCGGAGCTTTCGTGCCGTCATGGCCTGTGGCTGCGCCACCGCCATTGTCGGGAGCGCGGACGTATCCATGTCCTTCGCCCTTGTTGCCAAAGTAGGTCTTGGCGAAGTCATCGACGCTCTTGCCGTCAATCAGGGGCTCGCCGTCATCGTTGAACTGGACATCGCCGCGCAGTGCTTTGCTGAGAATGGGGGTGTGCTTGGCGTCCACGTTCGCGCCGTTCAGGGCTTTGAGAATGAGAGTGTCAGCACGCTCGTTGCGGCGAGTGGTTTCCAACTTGTCCGCACGTTCCTTTTCCGCCGTTAGTGCCTTTTCGGCGTCAACTGCCCGCTTGTTTGCCTTGTCCAGATCGGACAGAGTTGCGGAGTTAGCGGTTTCGATTGCGGCTTCTGCTGCCTCTGCGCGCGTAAGTGCGTCGCGCTTTTCCTTGACCAGCTTGTCCTTGTTGGAATTGACAGCGGTCAGTTCGCCGGAAAGTCGTGCGACTTCGGCGGTTAGTTCTTCTAGGGTCATGTTTTTCTCCAGTGGCCGACTGGGCCATCAGGGAAGCAGGACTGCCGCTTCCGGCAGTATTTATTGGAGTATGTCTCCATGAACCTTTTTTAGTTCGTCCAAGGTAAGAACCGTGCCGTCACCGCTTATGAAGTCTCGCAAGTCAAGTTTGCCAGTTCGGAACAACTCTGCGCGTGTCTTACCCAGCACCTTGTTCTGAGTTGCGCCGTCCTTTCCACGTAGCCAATCGCTAAACTTGCTACCTCCGGCTACCTGTCCGTCCATACTCGCGCGCTTGGCTTCTGGTAGCTCGTCGGCATCAATTCCAAGTTCGCGGAACGACTTCGTGACGGCCACGCTGATTGAGCGGCAGCGCAAATGGCGTGGCGGTATAGGGCCTTGTCCGATCGGATGAACACTGCCGTCCAAGCCCGCACAGGTGTGAGTGGTTCGAATGTCCAGGGTGGCTAGAAACTGCCATCCCTTCACGACATTGCTTGATGCCTTCCACGTTTCCTGCGCCGTCACGTTGGAGACATGATTGACGGCAGTGCGAACGATGGATTGAGCGCTGCGTCGGCTGATATTCAGAACGCCGTCGCTGTACCGCGCCGCTTTGCTTCCACGAATGCGGCGCACGATTTGATCGGTTGTCTCACCAGCCCTCATGCCTTCGCGGACCGCTGCGCTCATGCGCTTGACGCGACCGGCTTCCATATCGCTCAGGTATTCAGAGAGGATGCGACCCTCGAAAGGTTCACTGGAGACGATTGCGCTCAACCGCTTGGCCGAAGGGCCAACGATCGCCACGTCCACGGGAACAGCCATGGCAAGGCTCTGACGTTGGAACGAGGCTTCATTGCCTCCAAACTGCTCCAGCTCGTCCACAAGGGCGATTGAGAGATCGGCATACGCGGCGGTGTTGAGGTCGCCCACCTGACCGAGAAGCGTTTCCAGCCGCTTCCTAGCTGCTGCGCTCATGCCGACGCCGCGCTCCTCGATCTGCGCGAGGCCAGCAGCGAATTTTTCCACGATCGCGGCATCGCCACGATTGAGCAAGCGCACCATGCGATCCGCAAGGCCAGTGCCGTATTGGTTGAGCGCGAGGGCGTGACGGATTGCGCGGTCACGCAGGACGCTGTTGACGTTCTGCGCCACGGCTTAAATCTCGGCAGTCGGACGGTCGATATTGTCCTGATCGATACGAGCGCGCTCCTCGTCGGGAAGTAGGCTGGCGTTGACTACGCCCTTGTCCCTGCGTTCTAGGAACCATGTATCCCAGGACGTTACACCCGCCTGGAGTTCCGCCAACGCGACCGTGCGCTCCTGCGCGGTCATACCACCCATCTTGTAATCGGTGTTGAGGGTGAAAACCGCCTTGCTGCCGTCCATCCACCAGGAACACCAGGACAGGGCATCGCTGATGCGACGTGCGTAAACCAGCGCTAGGCTCGCAACTGCGCTATCCTCACCAGCACCGCGCCGAGCCGACTGAGTATCGCTTTCTGGCGCTTTGTTTCGCTCGCTGGCAATGAGGTTGCCACCCACTTTGGCCATCTGCTCTTGGAAGTCGTCTCGCGTCTTCATGAGGCCATCCATTGTGTGGCCCTCTGGTTCCAGAAAGCCCCACTTGGCAGTTGGCTCTTCCAAAACTACGACACCACCGGCACCAATGTAGAGGTTGGGCGGAATGTCCTGGCCGTCATCATCCTTCTGTAGCTTGATGCCCGAGAACACGGGGACAACGCCACTGGCGAACATCTGGATATTCGCGATACGAGCGCTAACTTTATAGTGATCCAAGTTGAGTTCGGCGAGGTCTTTAAGTTCGCTTTCCTGTGGCCAGGACTTTGTGTTGTCGCTGACGACCGTAAACGGGATGGAGGTCAGCCTCTGACCGTCCTTGCGAGGTTCGCGAACTTCCGTGATCTCGAAACCAAGACCGTCCTTCTTCTCCCACACGCGCTGGACGTAAATGCCATTGACCATCACGAGTTCGAGAATGCGGTCTTCACGTTCGCGTAGTACCACGCGCTCGAAGGTACGGAGAGGTCCCTTGATCCCATAATCAATCCAAAGAATGCTCTCCAGGGGAAAGAGGTGAATGAAAGGACGGTAGTTGAGCCGAAGCGCGTTCGCAGCGTTGAGGCTTACACCCTCCGGTGCCTCGGGGTGGTCAGCTAGTAGGCCGGTGAAGTTGGTTTGAAAGGTCTCCCAAATGACCTCTTCCGCCAGATCGCGAACGCTGTCTGCGTTGCGCGTGATCACATCCTTGATGGGCTCCAACACCGGCGCATTAAGCACCACGTTCTTGGCCGTCATCAGGCCTCGCTTGGCTTGCGCAGTACGGGACGTGGCGGGAAAGAAGCTGGTGTACTGGAGAAGCCGATCGTACTCCTCGACAGGTTGCGCAGTGCGACTATGCGGAAGGTACTCCGTTCGCTTGCGCTTGATCGTGCGGGCACCTGCCATCACGTCACGAATGAGTTGAACGTCCGCGTGCTTGACAGCGAGCTTGGGGTGAATGTCTTCGATATTAGGCATCCACTATTTATTGGACGCCCTTACCAGAGGTTCGTTGCGATCTTGAACATCTTGCCCGTGTTGGGTTGATCGCCGTTCAAGTCCAGGATGGCCGTGATGGCATAAACGAGTGCGTCAACGCGGTCGGGCGAACTACCCTTGCGATCCACCACAGCTTCGAAGTCGAACATCTGCTGTTCCAGCGTCTTCAACTTGTCCGTTTCGTTGCCATCATGGATAACCCGGCCTTTGGTGTACTGAATGGAAACTGGCTCGGCGCGGCTGACTTTGCCCTTGCTGGCATGGACTGCCACGCAGGGCAGGTTGCGCCGAATACCCTGTAGGGTACTCTCGACCATGAGACCGCCCTGGTTCTTTTCGTAAACGATGCTGTCGGCTTCCCAGTCGTCATAAGCCTGAACCGTTGCTGCGGCCCACACATCTGGAACGCCACGAACGCTATAATCGGCCAGCACGACCGCTCGACCATCCTTGAGCCTGCCCACGACAACGATACCGGCCTCATCGCTTTTGTCGTGCCCCGTGGTCGTGGGGTCGAGTGCCACGACGATGCGGACAATCTCGTTGCGGTCGATGATCTCGCGCTTGATCTTATTGGGGTGGAAGAGGGCGTTGGGATTGTCGTCACGCCACTCACCGAGAATGAACGTACTCATCGCTCCCGGCATACCGTCGAAGCTGTCGTACAAGCCTTCCAGGTAGCCAGCAGCTTGGTTCTCCAAGTTGCCTTCGGGGTCCATCTTGATTTCACGCCAGCGATCGGGTCGCTTGTGCGGAAGTCCGCTGGCAGGATTTTTGAGGAACTTGAATGCCAGCGCATCCCAGTCGCTGTTGAGTTGCGGGTTACAATCAAAGAGCAACTTGGGCTTGATCATCAGCGGCTTGCCGTCACGGAGGACTGGCGAACCGTCTTCATTCAGCATGGGTGTGGAGTGGTTGAGCGAGGACTCCAGAACGGTGATACTTTCGTAATCCCGTACCTCGTTACATTCGTTGAGCCAGATCGTTGCGAACTCGCTGCCTCGCAAACGCGATGTGCGGTTTTCGTCCAGGCCACGAAAGTAGATCACACTGCCATTGTGGAAGGTGATCGTGCTGTCTTGCTTGTTGATCGTTACATCATCGCGCTCAAGGTATCCCGGCCATGCCAAGTCCATGACTTCAATGAATGTGCCTTGGAACAGCAACTGGCGGCAGGTATTGAGTGTGTTGCGGAATACGCCATGCTTGCTGCGCGGGTACATTAAGGCACGACCCGCGACCGCGAAGGACCACGCTACACTCTTGCCGCTACGGCGACCGCCACGCGCCAGAAAGCGATCCGCTCCACATGTTTTGAGCAGGTCGATGGCTTGAAGTTGACTGGCAGTGGGTTTGAAATTGTTTAGCTGTTTCACCCAGTAATTAGCTGGATGAGCAGTAGCCGGTTGATGTAAGCGCGGATTAAGGATTTAATGAACGCTAAAATCGGACAGGGGGGATGATAATGACGGCACGTTGCCAACCCAAGCGGGGAGTGGTGAGCATGGGGGCAAAGAGCCTATCGTTCGCCGCATTGGTTGGCTTTGGTGTGAGCGGGCTGGCTGGGTGCGGAAAAGCGACTGATCAAGTCACCGAGAACAGGTCTGATTTGCCGTCGGCTGCGCTGCCGGCGAAGCCCGTCCTGAATGTTGCGCCACGCGCGCTAGACAAGCATCGGGTCGAATTTACGATCACCACAAACATGCCGCTGCCAATTCAGGTCGCCACATCGGTAGATCTAGTCGGTCAGAAAGGTCAGGATGTTTACATCGGCTATCAGGGCGAACACGTTACGTTGAACAAGCCGAGTACCGTGGTGATCCTCGACACTGCGCTAGCTGACAAGCCTCTTCCGGCTGCTGATTACGAGGCGTCCGTGAATTTTTATCCGAAGTGGGGTGCCGAAGGCAACGCGCTGGCTGCTAGCGCTCCGCCGCTGGAAGCCAAGGTAGTGTTCAAGCTAGACGGTAGCGGCGGAACGGCCAAAAACGCCACGCTGCTTAGGGAGAGGCAAAAGTGGGTGATGCTCAATGTCATCGCGCGCACCCCTTGGGACAAGGCCGATTTTGAGAGGCGGCTTGGGAAGGCCGAGAAACGTCATTCTGACATGTCCCATCTTCATGACGCCTATTATTTCCCTGGTGCGGACATGACGCTGATCGTGAACCGGTTGAAGAACGAGGTTACGGTCTGGCGCTTGGGCCAAGAAACAAAGTAAGTGGTCGAAAAATCGATGGCGAAGCGCCCTGACTTACCAAAGCGCCTGGCGGCGAGGATTCGGGGTGCCCAAGAAAAGGTCCGCCAAGCTCGGCTTGACGTTATGGCCCGAGAACATAACCGCGCTTCGTCACAAAAGTGGGTGGACGAATTCGACGCCGATCCCGCCGCGTTCGCTGCGCGCCATTACCGCGGCCACGACGTACTGTCCTACCCAGTTCAGACGACGATCGAACGAGCAAGAGAGAAGCTGGAGTATTACGAGCGTAAGGACGGCGCAAAAGAAGCCTTCCTTGATGAGGCGTGCGCAAACCTCATTGCGGTCGAGAAGGAAGTTCTACAAGAGGTGGCCGCAATGCGTGCGACAGCTGGTCGAGTACCTTGGCCGCGTGATCTTCCCTCGTTCAAAGCTTATCGCAAGGAGGAAGCTGCTCAAGCGAGACGCGACGAGGAGCAGTCCCGCCGTGAGCATGAACGATGGGAAGCGGAGGAGGCCGTCAGGGAGCGCGCGCACGAGGCGCAGATGGCAATCGAGGAGGAATTAGAGGTTGCGGAGTATCGTAGGCAGTTCGCGTTGCTTCCTCCAGAGGTACAAGCCGAAGAGAAACGTAAATCAGATTGGCTCCTCGAAAAGATGCGCTCTCATGAAATTAATCCGTTGGATGTCGTGTTAGGCTTGATGAAACAATCTGCCGAAAACAAGAAATCGTGATGTCGCAGATTTCTATTGATACGCCTGTTTGGGTGATTCCAGCGGCCAAGCTAGTTGGGCCGATACTGCTGTCCAGCTTCGTCGGTGCCTTCGCGGGCCTTTGGAGCTTTCGTCAGCAAGGTAAGGAACGCCTTCGTGCTGCCGTGACGTGGCAGTGGACGCATGGGTATCACGGAGAGACCGAGGAGCCGTTCCTCACCGTCCAGAATTCATCGAACGTACCAGCTTATCTGGTGAAGGCCCGATTTCTGCGTGGCAATTTCTTAAAACGTGAAGCCTTTGGTTACGCATTCGATTACGTCGAGGTGACGGACGGTAGCTATCCAATGGAACTGAAGGCCGCGAGCGTAAGCACCTTTCCCCTCGCCAAGTACCGCGCCGACAAGATTGCGGAAGGGGCGGGTATGACGACCCGTTTTCTAGGTCGCCTGAAACGGCCCTACATCTGGTTGGAGCTCAAGACGATAGGAGGCAGTCGCATTGTGATCGCAGCCAACGATGCGACATCGTTTGAAAAGCGACCAAAATGGCTCGGGAAGGGTTAGCGGTTTGGCATTTCCAGGCCAAGCGCCTGTTCGATCTGCGCTTGGGTGTGGGTACCTGACTGCTTGATGCCAAAAGCAACGATCAAGAGGGGCAGGGGGCCAGGCGCTTTAGCGAGGGCAGGGAAGTTGGCCTTTAGTCCGTCTTCGAACGGTACGAAGAACGAGCCGATGCGATCTACTAACGGCACGTCCGCCCTCATGGGCAGCGCGCGGCAGAAGTAAAGCCAGCGGTCCGCCGCGAAGTCGATAGCGTCGTCCATCACCGCGATAGCTGCGTCTGCGGGAGACGGCTTTTTCTTGAATGGCCACATACGGTCTAGGCTAAATGCGAGTCAAAGAGCTGTCTAGCATAACACGCATCAGGGGGTGGGCTTCACGGGTCCCTTGTGATTGTTAATTGCCTTGACCTTGGCCATGATGTCGGCGGTTGTGGTGTCGTAAAGGTTATTCAGGACCAATTCGACCATATCAAACGCATCGAAAACGTCATCGCGGGTTAGACCGCCCGCGTGGCTTCCACTGTTGCCCAGCCACTTTACAGCTAGCAATATCTCGGCATTTTTCGGGTCCTTTAATTCAAATTCCTTGATACGACTGTCCAGCGTTTTGAATGCCCCCGGCGCAGACTTGGTTACGCCATGCTCGTCCATAAGATGCTCCACCGCTTGGCGCACTTGGTTCGCAGCACCTTCGGCGCTCTGCCAAATTAGACCTGCGGCCTCGCGAAGAGCAGCTTTTACCAGATCGGGGGTGTCAGAGGCGGGCCTGATGGGAAGGGGCGCGGGCAGAAGTGCCAGCGGCCTAAAAACCTCGCCGTAGGTTTGGCTCCATTGTCCATAAGCATCTTGTTCATGCTGCTCCTGGACATACTTGTTGCCCAGTATGGCAACTAGCTCGCCGCAGTTTTCGAAATTACACTCAAGGATGCCCGCAAAACGCCGCTCGATCCATTCGGGGTCCCAGGACGGATCGTCTTGAGCAGTTTTACTCGGACCTGTTTCCTTGTTGAGCAAGGAGTCTTTGTTCGACTTTAGATGTCCCTTGCCACACGTTGGACAAGGCCAATCTGGCAAAGTGTCGAAGGATACGGCGTAAAGTGAGCGTTCTACTGTCATGCCGCACGATACCTCAGTTTCGATGCGGTTGAAGAAAAATCTGGACGAGACTGGATCCTGAAATGGTGAAAATCCATTTCTAGCCCCACACCCACCCTCCACAGGGGCGAGGGTATATACCCCCTGGGTCTGGGCAGGGTCATGCCGCCCCGCAGACGCCCACACAGGGTCAAAGCGCCCCATCAGCATACCTGCTGCTTCTGCGCCAATGAGACGTCGTAATGAGCCCCATTGAGTGGTCGTACATCTGTGGCAGCGGCTTTACGCATTGAAGCAACGGGCAATGCTTCAAGGTGTAAAGATGAACTTCGTCGCATACTATCGGGTCAGCACTGCCAAACAGGGAGCAAGTGGCCTGGGATTGGAAGCCCAGCAGTGCGCCGTGCTGCGCTACCTCGCTGGTGTCGAGCCAATCGCATCGTACACAGAAGTGGAAAGCGGGAAGCGCAACGATCGCCAGCAGCTACAAGCGGCACTGGCCTACTCCAAGCTTACCGGAGCCACGCTCGTCGTTGCGAAGCTGGACCGACTTAGCCGCAACGCGGCCTTCCTCAATACGCTTATGGATAGCGGACAATCCGTTGTGTTCGCGGACATGCCGCACGCCGATCGACTAACAGTAGGGATGATGGCGCAGTTGGCGCAGTGGGAGAGGGAGGTCATCAGCAAGCGCACCAAAGAAGCTCTCACAGCAGCCCGAGCCCGTGGACGCATCCTTGGGGGTGATCGGGGCAACTTGCCCGCAGTGAGCGCCGTTGGGCGTCAGAGAAGCATGGCAGTACGTGGGGCGAGGGCGGTGGACCGGCGCGCTGCGCTAATGCCCCATGTGGAAGCTGCCCGAGTAGCCGGGGCATCAACACTCCAAGCAATAGCCGACCACCTTAACGCCCTCCACATAACGACAGCACGGGGCGGCACTTGGTATCCAGCAAGTATCGCTCGCTTGCTCAAATAGTAGGATCGCTGCCATCGGTTAGCTGTCCATCTACGACGTTGGAGAAGAACCAGTCTGGCATGACGGGCGTTTGTACGCGCAACGTCTGCTCCACCTCCTGCTTGTCGCGGAACCTCTTGTTGAGCTTGCCCAAGCGCCAACGGATATGACCGGCCCTTGCTTCATCGCGGCGGAAGTCCCCCGTACTCGTCGGGCCACCAGCCAGCATATCGTCCACGATGTCATCCAGAACACGGGCATGCCATTCGTAAGCGTCGTTGATGGCTTCAAGCAATGAGGGGTCGCCCTTACACCATGCCTGTATGGTGCTGTAGCCGGGCATGTGGTCGTCCTGGCATACCGCGACCATCGTTTCCCCGCTGGCGATCCGCTGTAACAATTCCTCTTCGATCTGGGCGTTGCGCTTTGTGGGCTGGCCGGGGCGGCTGCGTGTCACACTGGCGATGAGGTTCGTTACCTTGGGCGCTAGAGCAACCTGTGCCTGATTAGGGTTGGTTTTCGCAGGGGTGCCCGTAGCCGCTTTTGGCGGCATAATAACGGTGGAAAGCGTGGATACGGTCTGAGTTGTCTGTGTTTTCTTGGCCATGCCTATATTTAATCGGTAAGGTGGCAAGCGGTGGGCACAAAGGGGCAAGCATGAAGATCGTCTGGAAAGCGTTGTTGTGGTCCATCCCAGTCGTGATTTCCATATTCGCATTAGTCGTGGCAACCAGTTACCCTACCGCTCAAGCCAACACTGAGAGCTGGTCGCCCTTCTTTGCCGCCATCCCCGTCGGCCTTGGTAACTTCCTCAGCAAGCGGCTCGTCCTATTCCTTCTAACCGCCGTGGTGTTTGGATTCCTGAGCTATCGCATTACCCGATGGACATTCGAACGTCGCATTGCTGCTGCGTATCAACGGGGACTCGACGAAGCCAAGCCCAGCGAAAGCATACTGGGTTCCGTCATTGAAAATGCGCAGCCCTCGGAGCGTAAGAGCCTCAACCCTCCCTCCATTGATCAGTTGGCCTATGCCATTCGTCAGACCGTTGATGCGTTAGTAGAGCCCGGCATACTGGATAACGATACCGTCTCGGCCAACATGATCCTGGTCAAAGCCGAGCATCCTGTTTGGCACATCCTTTCCAACTACAATGTGCGCAAAAGCTTTATCAGTGTAGTTGAAAAGGCGCACGAGGCACGTGAGCTGGCTGGAAACTCAGCCGTGCCACTTATAGGCGACTACAAGCCCGCTGTTCGAGAGCATCATGTGGTATCGCTGAAAAACTGCTCCAATAAACTTCTGGAACTGCTCTATAGCCCAGATAGCATTATGAAAATGCGCCGGGTCGTGTGATATCGATAAGCGGAGGGCAAGTCCCTTCGTCTGGTATCTGCCGCCAGCTTTCCCTTCTGACCAAACTCGGAGTGCGCTCAGTTGATCACCGAAGTCTTCTACCGCCGCTATCCAAACCTCCAAGTTATTGGCATTGTGGATCAGCGAGTACGCGCTTTTGTCTTTCAAGCGTTCCGGCTGATCACGCATGATCTTTGGTTGAACGGGGAGGGTGCCATTCGTTATGAAGAGCGTAACAAAGCTCTACAGGCAGCGCATGATCGGCTCGCTCTCGAACTTGGCACCAACGAACTGGTCAAGCGTCACTTTGCCATCCGCAACGTACCTGGACGCACTGTTGGTTCCAAAGCGTGGGATACCGTCTACACCGAGTTTATGAATATCCATCCAAGTCAGCAGCAAGGCCCTAATAACTGGCTAGCGGAGCGTCTTTCTCTGGTTGAACAGGTGCTTGCGTCCTTTGCCGACTTCAAGCGGGACTATGACGAAAGCTACGAACGACGGCTACATGCCGCTGTACTCAGCGACAAAAAGGTTCAAGAAGAGCGGGCTATCTACATCGATATTCTGGAAGCACCCGTGTTGCGGGTCGATCGCGTCAAAGTAGACCACGTACTCCAGCAAACCGTTGATGAACTCAACGAGCGTTTTTCAATCAACCGCATTCCCTTGGAGTATCACAACGGACTTATCCAGGCGGTTCACAATCCACTTCTATCTCAGCATGTCAGCAAGCCGTTCTGGGCAATTGTGTCTGATCCCATGTGGAAGAATGTGGACACGGATATGAAGAAGGCTCTGGACACAAGGGACGCGGGACTGCCGGATGCTCACTTTGCTGCGCTCAAAGCCTTGGAAAGTGTCGTCAAAATCATTTCGGACGCCAAGGGTCGATCCATTGGCACCGAGAATGGCGCAGCCGCCTATGTGAGCAATCTGGTGCGTCAGATTGATGGTGTTCGCTTCATTGACGTTTGGGAAAGTGACATGCTGGTCAACCTGTTCAGCAAGGTCCGCAATCCCTTTGGTCATGGATCGGGCAACAAACCCATGCCTCTGCTATCCGCGCAGCAAACCGATTGGGCCATAAACGAGGCGATGAACTGGATCGTCAGTCTCATCAAGCGAATGTAGGCTAGGAACTAGGTGGCTGGGCACGCGACCGGTCCGCGCGATAATTACGCATATGACAACTTATTCCTCGCCAACCGAGAACCTATCCAGCAATCACACCGTTTTGGACTTGCGCGCATACTGGGCCGCTATCCGAGACGGTGAGCCCTTGCCCTTGTTCACCCAACCCAACGTATCCGGTCTGCCCGATCGTCGTGCCATCCGTTATCTCAAGGCCGACAAACAAGCCCACATCGTCAGCAGTCCGCTGAGTGCCAAATTCTACGAGCAAGCGCATCGTGTTGATCGTCTTATCGTGCGTGATGTTCGCCGTCGTGCCGAGGAGAGCCAAGTGGAATTGCGGTTGCCATTTGAGAGAGGCTTCGTTCCAGTCAACGATTGAGGCGGTCGTCGTCGCGTTAACACTTAAACGGTCGGCTGGCTGACCGGTGTATGATATTCGGGTCGCATGAGCAAAGACACGGCGCTGGTATATTGGATCGAGGCCGACACCGGCGCTCTATGCGTGGAGTCGATGGGGCCAAACGATATTCGCGGCAGCGGTTCATTCCGCAGCGAGGTCATATTAAAGCTGGGGCGCAACCCCATCGACATCACGACCATCTATTATGCCAGCGCGGGCAATGAGTGGGAAAAGGCTGAGGTAGAACGCCTAAAAGTCAAAGCCGAGCAAATGCGCGAGGCGATCAGCAATGCCGAGGGGGCAAAAAAATGCGAGTGATTGGCGTGGCAGTATTAGTGATCTGCGTGGCAACCAATCCTGTCTGTGCGCAAAAATCCATGTCGGAGGTCACGCAGGAGCATGACGACGAGGTTCGAGCTCGTAATGCCGAGAGAGACTTCTTCTACGTAAGCAGCGTCCACAGCGGGCTAAAGACAATTCGGTTCTACCTGGATCGCGACACGATTGCCGACGTGGACGCCAGCGGTCGAGCCAGGGCCTGGGTGGATGTCTACGAGGCCATCGACGCGAAGCGACCTATCCGGCTGAGGCACACCAAGTTTCTGGAGGAAGTCCGTTGTGGCAATGAGCCACAGATGCGGATCAAGACGATGGTCAACTACTCGCAGGACGGAACCACTCAGGTTCTTAGCGGGTCGCAGCCGTTTAGCGACGTCATTCCCGGATCAAGCCAGGAAACTGTTCACCGGTTTATCTGCCACCCAGAACCCGCGAACGCCTACTATCCCGTATTCAACGGCAACACGCCCGAGAAAGACGCGACTGAATATTTTGCTAGCTTGCCAAGGTAAGACTAACTCAGGGCCAGTTTCAGCATCAACGCGGTATCTCGATCACGCAATACGATTACTGCCTCGCACGTATGGGCGTCCGCGTTGTTGTAGCTTTGAACGAAGTCCGCTTCCTTGTTGTGGTCCAGAATCCAGCAGCACGCTTTGCGGATCAGCGAGGTTGCGCGGGCTTGGTTGGCCAGCCATGCTATGTCGGGCATTCTGTCGTTGCGAACGACCGTGCCACGCAATACTGCCTTGTAAAGCTGCTGGCTCAACGGCTGGCTCGGAACACGCTGTAGGTGAGGCACCGGGGCTTCATTACCTCGAAAGCGGCGCGAAACTCGCTGTCGCTGTCCGTAGCATTGTAGAGCTTGCCTAGGTCGTCTTCGTCCAAGACCAAGTCCCATTTGAACCCGATCGTGTAGTGGACTTCCTGGCCATCTAGTTGGCGAGTATCAACGCGCAAGCGGGTGATACGGCTTAGGGTGGTTTGAACGTCGAATGCGGCATGAGGGCGGATCAAACCTCACCTCCGCGCAATTCCTGCGCGATCTGGTCAAAAAGGGCGTCAAGTCGCTTACTCCGCAATCTCTTCGATGTACCTGTGTGCCACCGCTTACACTCCAGACAAAAATACGGTTGAACGAACTTGCCTTTGCGGCCCATCTTTCGAGCAACGGCAAAGGCCGCTTGTTCATTCGGAAGCGGCATTTTCTGACAGCGTCTCATGTGTCACCTCGCATAAGGCAGGCCAGCGCTGCCTCTTTGCCTGCGAGGATGGAGTGCCAATCGGCGCGCTGTTGAATGCGGCGCATACCAGCGAGGCTGACGCCCAGCTTCATCATGATAGTTCCGTGGCGATGACCCGCCGCGACCATAGTGGCGGTGCTGTGAAGTACCTCCGTGGTAATCTCTTGATACAGCGGCTTTGCCATGCGGCTCTCCCTCGTTTGTTATTATCTCCTATTTATCGAGGGAGGAGTTTGCGGCTGGCTCAGCCTGTTTGTGCGTCCCAAATATCCAAGCGAGCCAGGAAGCCATCTAGAGCCGCGCTATCGTCCAACTGCGCAAGCGAGCGCTCCGCCATCTGTAGCAGCAATTGAAGTTCGACATCTAGGTTGGGCAAGGGCACTGCCTGCTGGAGTGCGCCAGCAAGGACAGCCAGTCGGGCTTCGTTTGCTGCCTTAGTTGGGAACGTGATTATCTGCGCGGTCATGTAGTCCTCCCTGTGCTCTGCTTGTAGTTCACGAATACAACCGCAGGGTGGTCCGGCCTAATGGAACTACAGATGTTCCAACGGTTGGTCGCATTTGTTATCAAGCTGGCAAATCTCCGGCTCGCTCTATTGGCAGTACGGCAACATACGATTGGAACAGGGCGCAACTAAACGCACTGCTAGATCGGAGTTAGACAACATGACCAAGTTCAGCCCCTCGATGCTGGTTCCCTCGCAGCTTGCCCCGGAGTTCAGCAAGCAGGGCGCAGCCCGCACTGTCCGGCAAGTTGCGCTGGACAACATCAACAAGATGAAGGAGCAGTTTAAGGCCGGGGACGCCGCAGAGGGCAAGGTCAACTTTAAGATCGCAGCCGACAAGGTGGCGTTCACGATCCGAGTGTCCAACACGGCGCTCACGCTGGAGCAGACAAAAATCCAGGACAGGGACGTCGAGGTCAAGGAAATGACCGTGCCCAAAGCCAACTTCATCGAAGCGCTGGATTATTACGCCGATCGGATCAAGGGCGGTGAGTACGATGCGCAGCTTGTAACACTTACGGAGAAGAAGGAGCAGCGCACTAGCAAGCTCAAGCTGACGCGTGCTGCCAAAAAGGACGGCAAGCCCAGCTAAGGGCAACGCTTCCCACTACCCAGGCCCTCGCATTGCGGGGGCCTTTTTGTTGACTTGCCGGTAACTCCTCGTGCCTAAGTGTCGCGGCATCAACGTAGGAGGGCAACATGGCTGGATTTCTGGAACTCATCGACAACGCACTGGGCACGCACTTCAATGCGCCCGTGTACAAGCCCGAGAAGGGCCGCGCCAAGCTGGTGAAGGTAATCGACAAGGCGGCAGCGCAGCGCGCCGCTGGCGAGACACCGCCTACGCGTAGCTGGAAGACTGGCAGCAATGGTGCTGTCAGCTTCTCCCCCAAGATCGACGGCAAGCCGGTGCTGATCGGTGGCGAAGCCGTCAACTACGTGCCGGGTGATCGCTTCGATACGTTCCTGGAAGGCTTGAAGGCTGCTGTTCAGGCCGGTGATCTGGATGACGAGATCAAGGCCGCGCTTGAGGGCGATGAGGCTGGCAGCGCATTCAGCGCGCCAAAGGCGTCACGCAACGTCAGTGCTTTGTCCGGTGAGCGCGGCGCACGTAGCCCCATGTCCAACCTGCGTAGCAGCGTGGGCCGTAGCTTGAGCAACGGGCGGTCGTTGGAGGAGATTGAGGCGGCATTGAAGGCTGGCTCCAAATTCTCTGCCCAGGACATTGATGCGGTGATCGCTGAGAAGCGCGCGGCAAGCTGACGCAATTGAAGCCCCGGCCATGTCCCGCTGGGGCTTCAACTACAAAAACAACTAAGGAGAGAACCAAAGACGCAAACCGTCGTGGAGCACTCCTATTTATTCAAAATCTTTAGGCTCTAATAAAACCATCCTGGCGCGATTGCGTGGCGTACTCGCTTAGGGGCTTGCTGGCCTTGAAGTGAATGTCTTGCTCGACCTTGAGCCCAGCCGGTCCGGTTATCTCGTATATCTCGTCCAGGCTGATGTAGCCGAGTTCCGGCGTACCAAAGCCCAAATCGCCGAGCCCGAACGCCAGCCCGTCATCGGGGTCTAGTTCGGTGAGCAGCCATGTCCCGGACGTCCAGGGTAGGAACAGCTTACATACTGGCGGGAAGTCACGTTCGCCGCGCGTGCCCTTGAGGGGCTGTTGCTCGAAATGGTTGTTGATGAGTTGCTGTAGGGCTTCCGCCGACAGCACGTTCACGAACGCAAATTGTTCTGCGTTGAGGGTGGGGGGCTGTTTGTCTTCCATGTGGCTTACTCCTTGTTGGCCACAAGGGCATACGAAGCCAATTGAAGTGGAGAGCAACCAGAATTGTGGTCTAGCCAGAAGATTTCAACATAGGCAATTCTTTGGTCGCAACTCTGGTATTCTGGTGCTTGATAGAGTGGGTAAACAGGAGTTGCCCAAATGCTTAACCAGATAGACCTCGCAGCTTTCTCTAACTACGCACTCAACACGTTCGACTACTCGGCGGATTTTGAGGAAGATGCTTTCGCAGTTACGTTTGAAGGTGCGCGTGTTTACGTCGAGCGCAAGCGCAGCGTGTTTAACATCCATGTCGGCGCTGTCGTCCACAAGCTGCCCCGCTGCTAACCCGCAGACGCTCTCACAGGGCCATATGAGAGGAGCGGGGAGCCAAGCCCCGCTCTTCCTGTCTGCCCCTTACAGAGCTTCCGGGTGGATCTCGTACTCAACATCCGGGAAGTCGGGATGCCAGTCAATTTCACCGTGAGGGCCGAGGTGAACTGTTCCCTGACCCATCTTGTTTCCGATCAGTTCGCCTTCGTTGTCGAACGAGACCAACAGGGAGTTTCCGGCAAGAATGACATGGGTGTTGCGCTCGGTGTCGCACTCCATCGACTTGATTAGACTTCCCAGGGTTTGCTTCATCGCCACGCGGGTGGTGGTCCGCTCAGTCTCATCGTCGCTGTACAGGGCAGTGCGTTGCTGCTCAATCTGGTTGAGGAAGTCAGGGGGGGGCGCACTGGTACGCAAGGTCGACAGTTGCTGTTCGATCACCTGAATAGCTTTTTGATCCTCGGCAACCTCGACCTCTAACTGAAGCATAAGTCGCTCCATCGTCGTGCTGCCCGTTCGGGTGAAGCTAACTGCCGCGTTGTCGGCTTGCTTCTGTTTGTCAGCGAGGAAGCGGCGAGCATCCGCAATGCTGACTTCCATGCTTTCGATATCTGCCGATGGCGCGCTTTGTCGGTTGAGTGCGAGCCAGCCTACCGCGAACTGGACGACAGCCTGTTCCAGCTTCTCATAGCGAACCCAATTGCGATTCGAGCAGCGGGGCAGACCGCGCTCCTCATCGAATACGCGGTTTAGAGCGTTGTGGCACTTGAGATAGCTGATGTCCTGTTTGCTTTGATAAACAGCGTCGCGATCCTTGCCATTTCGGCGATTGCCGCCCTTCCTAACGACCACTTCCTGTTTCATTCTACCACCGCAAACGCCACACTTTGCGATGCCACTGAACAGATTGTTGTGCGTAATTTGCCACGCGCCGCTGGTGCCCTTGCGACTGTCTCGCGCAGCGGCGGCCTTGGCGAACGTCACTGGGTCGATACCTTGAGGATAGTGGTTGAGTACTGCGATACCCTTGCTCGTAGCCTCCCCACTGCGCGGACGGTTCATGGGATGATACTCACCCATCACCGCTCGATTGAGTACAATTTTGGTCAGGTAGCCAACCGTCCAGCCGTTCTTGCTGGCGATATTACGATGCTTCCAGACAGGCTCACCACGGCCGTTAAGAATTTTCGCAATGGCCGGAGTTCCGAACCCGTCGATTGTAAGCTGGAATATCTCGCGCAGGACGGCAACACGAGCCTCGTTAAGCGACGTGCGGTAAATCGGACGCTCTGACGGTTTGCTAATGCGCTTGGTGTCGATCCAGGCCGGAACGGTAGCTGTCGAACTGATATGCTGACCGGCGTTGACCTGGGCATCGCTAACCCGTTTGTTCTGGGCGGCTTTGAGGCGTCGGCTCTTCTTCTCGCTTTCCTCGCGGCTCAATTCCGACTTTACGACGGCTTCGATGACGCTGACCATCGTGACGCGTTCGTAGGCGGGATAAACCCGATCACCATCGACGGTCGCGACGGTCACGCCCTGGCTGGTTAGCTGCTGGAGAAAGGGCAAGACGGCATCGTAGCCCTGGCGGCTGATACGATCTAAGTTCTCGACGACGAGGACATGGCCGTTCTTGTAACGGCCTGCCAGAGCCTCTTGCTCGAACGTGTGGAGGAGGCCGCCAGACGCGCGGTTTGCGCCGCTATAGGCGGACACACCCTCATCTATAAGTTCTCGATCTGGACTGCCTTCCCAACCATGCCGCCCGAGCATATCGCGGCATAGAGTAAGCTGTCGGGCTTTGCTGTTGCCTTGCGCTTGATCCGCATTGGAAAAGCGCGCGTAAATCGTTGCCGGTAACGTCATATGCCCTCTGTGGGCTGGGAGGGGTTAAGAGGCTCCCAACTCCTATAACAGTATGACCGGAAGCCAAGTCCCGACGATCCGGTCGTGCGTCGCTGCGCTGCTCGTGTTGGCGGCGCTGGCGATGGGGCGCGAGGCGATGACCTTGCGCCTCGTCGCGGCGGGGGCGGCGTGCGTCATGCTCGCGCTGCCCGAATCGGCGGCGGGACCGAGCTTCCAGCTATCGTTCGCGGCGATCACCGCGATCATGGCGCTGCACGAACATCCGGTGATCCGCGCGTTCTTCGGGCCGCATGAAGAGGGACGCGGGCGCAAACTCGCGCGCGACGTCGCATCGCTGCTGTTGACGGGCCTGCTGGTCGAAATCGCGCTGATGCCGATCGCGGTCTATCATTTCCACAAGGCGGGGCTGTACGGCGCGTTCGCCAACATCGTCGCGATCCCGTTGACGACGTTCGTGGTCATGCCGCTGGAAGCGTTGGCACTGCTTCTCGATGCGGGCGGTCTGGGCACGCCGATCTGGTGGCTGGTACAGCGCTCGCTCGATGCGCTGCTGTGGCTCGCGCATATCGTCGCCAGCGCTCCCGGCTCGGTTCGATCGTTGCCTGCGATGCCGACGGCGGCGTTCGCGCTGATGATCGTCGGGGGGATTTGGATTGCCCTGTGGCGGACGCAGTGGCGTCGGTTGGGTATGCTGCCGCTCACGGTCGGTGCGATCTGGGCGCTCACAACGCCGCCGCCGGATGTTCTGGTGACGGGTGACGGTCGCCATGTCGCTGTGCGGACCGCGGCGGGGCTGGCAATGCTGCGCGACAGGGCGGGCGACTATACGCGCGACATGCTCACCGAGAATGGCGGGGTGGATGGCGAGCCGTTGCTGCTGGCGGACCAACCCGACGCACGGTGCAGCCGCGATCTTTGCGTCACCGATATCGCTGGACGAGGACGAATGTGGCGGATTCTGGCGACCCGCAGCGCCTATATGGTCCCGATCGCCGAGTTCCTTGCCGCCTGCCGCAGCGCTGATATCGTCGTAAGCGAACGCGGTCTGCCTAGACGCTGTGTGCCGCGGTGGCTGAAACTGGATCGTCGTGTCCTACGGCGGACGGGTGGCGTCGCGTTGACCTTGGGGGGCGGGACGGTCGTGACGATCCTGAACGCGGGCGATCGCCATCCCTGGCGCGATCCGCCCATTCTCGAACGTACGACATATTCGTTTAGACCGCGGCATGTCCGGTTTCACGATGCCGCGTCGGAGTTTCGCGCCAGCCGAGGCCGTTGAAAGTAGAAATGTTCACGCGAAGGCGCAAAGGCGCGAAGGTGATGCGATTCGGGAGACCTTCACACCTTCATGAACGATAAGCCGACGTCGGTTTTTCGGTGGTCTGCCAAGAGAAATAGACGCCAACCTAAGCACCACATCTTCGCGCCTTTGCGCCTCCGCGTGAACAAAATCATCCGTCGTCACATGCGATAGCAGTGCGAAAAATTGGTTCACGCGGAGACGCGGAGCCGCGGAGAAGTTTGATACGACGGGTGAATCGGGCTGGCTATTGTTCAGTCTCACTGCCGAAGGCATTGGAACAGCTTCACCCCTCCCCGAACACAACACCTCCGCGTCTCCGCGTCTCCGCGCGAACCAATTCTTCGGCTGCGCGGGGGACGGACGGCGATATGTTCGCGCAGAGGCGCAGAGGTACAGATATTGGGGGTTCGCGTCGAGGTCGCGCTTATGCATCGAAGCGGGACAAAGTCTTCCGGACGCTTGGCGGTCTTTGCTTGGGCATATCGAAGAACTGTCTCGGACAACTCCGAGTACATCGCTTAATTTGCCGATTAGACCGGCCGCTGTCGCTAGCGGGAGAGAGCGACTTGACTCACCAGCTTGAGCGGGCACTTTTCCTAAGCAGCTGAAACAGAGACCGGCCTGCGCGATGATAACGCAGGTCGGTCTCCGCGGCTCAGTCGTAGCGGCGGAGGATGCCCGAGAGTTTGCCTTGGACGCGGACTTGGGCGGGGGCGTAGCGTTGGGGGTCGTAGGCTCGGTTTGCCGGGTCGAGGCGGACCATGGCGCCTTCGCGACGGAAGTATTTTAGCGTTGCTTCGCTGTCTTCGATCAGGGCCACGACGATCTCGCCGTCTCGCGCCGTTTCGGTGCGGCGGATTAGGGCGTAGTCGCCGTCGAGGATGCCGGCTTCGACCATCGAGTCGCCTGAGACTTCAAGCGCGTAATGTTCGCCGGTGCCTAGCAGTGCAGCAGGGACGGCGAGCATCGTGCTGCCTTCGAACGCCTCGATCGGGACACCCGCGGCGATGCGGCCGTGGAGGGGGATCTCGATGACGTCGTTGGCTGGTAGCGGCGTCGCGGCGGCGGGGGCGGCCTTGACGTTCGACGGCTTGGACGGCGTCTTCTTTTCCGGGCGTTCGGGCATGCGCAGCACTTCGAGCGCGCGGGCGCGGTTCGGCAGGCGGCGGATGAAGTTGCGCTCCTCAAGCGCGCTGATCAGACGGTGGACGCCCGACTTCGACTTGAGGTCGAGTGCATCCTTCATCTCCTCGAACGACGGCGAGACGCCGGTATCGTTGAGGCGATCGTTGATGAAGCAGACGAGTTCGTGCTGCTTGCGCGTGAGCATGGCGGTTCTCCGTCCGGAACAGACTGGGAACTTCTATGGAACATAATTAACGCCGTCAAGCGCTCGCTTCACGCGATCACGAGGATTTCCGCCGATTCGCCTGTCTTTGCAACCAGAGCGTTGCCGGGGCGGACGATGAGACAGGTCGAGCGGGCCAGCGTGAGCAGCATTGAGCTGTCCTGGATCGTCGAGGCATAGGCTTTGCCGTCGCGCAGTTCGGCGCGGAGATAGTCGGTGCGGGCGTTGTTGGCGGGGAGGTCTTCGCCGAGCAGCGCGTGAGTCGACTGGGGGAGCGGGTCGCGTGCGCCGGCCATGTGCGCGACGACGGGTTTGACGAACAACGTCGCGGTGACGAACGCGGAGACCGGGTTGCCGGGGAGGCCGAGCACCATCATCTCGCCGATCCGGCCGGCCATCATCGGCTTGCCGGGGCGCAGCGCGATCCGCCAGAAATCGATGGTCCCGCCGGCCGCTTCTATCGCCGGACGGACGAGGTCGTGGTCACCTACCGACGCGCCGCCGGTGGTGACGAGCAGGTCTGCCTGCACGCTGGCGAAGGCTTCGCGGAGGATCTCGAGATTGTCGGGGAGGATGCCGAGGTCGATGATGTCGACGGGCATGTCGGCGAGCATCGCGGCGAGCATGATGCCGTTCGATTCGGGGAGCGCGACGCCGTCGGTGGTCGAGCCGGGGGGGACGAGTTCGTCGCCGGTGGCTGCGACGGCGACACGGACGCGGCGGTTGACGGTGAGGCTGCCGTGGCCGCCGGTTGCGGCGACGGCGATGCGTGCGGGGCTGAGGCGGTCGCCGGCGGCGATCAGGCGGGTGCCGGTCGAGAAGTCGAGGCCCTTGCGGCGGGTATTGCGGCCGAGCGTCGGGGGGCCCTCGCCGGCTAGGATCAACGTCGCGCCGTCGCGTTCGGCTTCTTCCTGGACCATGACGGTATCGGCGCCGTCGGGCATGGCGGCGCCGGTGAAGATGCGGGTGGCTTGGCCGCTGGCGACCTGGCCTGCGAAGGGGCGACCGGCGGCGCTTTCGCCGATGACGGTCCAGGGGCCGGGGAGGTCTGCGTAACGGATCGCGTAGCCGTCCATCGCGGAGAGGTCTGCGGCGGGCTGCGTGCGGCGGGCGAGGATGTCCTCGGCCGCCCAGCGGCCGGCGGCTTCGCGCAACGTTACGGTCTCGCGGCCGACGCGGGGGGCCATGGCGAAGAGGCGGGACTGGGCTTCGGCGACGGGGACTAGGGTCATGCTAAGGCTCTGTTTCTGGGTGGCTCTTCTGCTGGAAGTGCAGGAAGTTCACACGCTGGGAGACATTTGGCGGGCGCGGTTCTGAGGTTCAGGTTTGGAACGGTCTCGTCCGGTGGAAGGTCCGGTGGGAGGGGATAGTTTTGGGGTGTCTGGCGCTTTGCCATGGGTTTGGGATGTAGGACAGGTGTTGTCGGGACTGCGGTGGGCGGCGGGGCGATACGTCTCAGCTCCTGCCTCCTTGTTCTACCGCGAAGGCGAGAACCCAGACTGGGTCCCCGCCTTCGCGGGGAAACAGGGGTTAGGCGATCGTCGCGCTTCGTTACCGCGAGTTTCCCAATTGGGCCCCGGCCTTCGCCGGGGTGGTGGTTGGGGGGGGCTCTCTTCCGAGCCTACGAGGGGATGCGCGTGATCGCCTGTCGCCTTCTCCGAACGCTCGGCCAGCGCGGGTTCATCGCTTGCAGGGCTTTGTTTGGGGGAAAGAGACACCAGATCAGTATGATGACACGTAATCAGCCTCGGACGAGAGACAGGATCGGGGCGGCGGTGGGTGCGGTCCTGTTGCCGGGGGTGCTTGGCTATGCGCTGCTCAACGGGCTGGTGGTGACGATGCCGGCGGCGGTGAGCGACGCGTTGAAGGTGTTCGATGCGGCGCCGCCTCCGCCACCGCCGCCCGAGGAGAAGGTGAAGCCTCGACCGTCGCCTAGCCGCAAGCCGGAGGGGGCTGCGTCGCCGCCTAATTTGAAGTCGAAGGCTACCGAGGTGGTGGCGCCGCCTCCGGTGGTGCCGGTCGTGGTGCCGCCGCCTGTCGTCGTTGCGGAGAAGGCTGGGGTGGGGGCGCAGGCTACGGCGGGCGCTTCGGATGTGCGCGGGCCGGGGACGGGGAGTGGGGGGATCGGTAATGGCACCGGCAGCGGGGGGTATGGCGATGGCGACGGTGGTGGGGGCGAGGAGACGCCGCCGGAGTGGCGCAGCGGGCGGTTGCGGGACTCGGATTATCCGCGGGAAGCCGCTGAGACCGGGATTCGGGGGCGGGTGTTCGTGCGGTATCTGGTTCAGACGAATGGGCGGGTGTCGGGGTGCCGCGTGACTCGGTCGAGCGGGAGCCGGGTGTTGGATACTCTAACGTGCCGGCTGATCGAGCAGCGGTTTCGGTATGATCCGTCGCTGGATGCGGCGGGGCGACCGGTGGAGTCGACGATCGTGGAGAGCCACGACTGGTCTGTGGATGACGATTGAGGTCCCAAGCTAGGCGCGTCGTGCTTGGCTTGCCCTCACCCTCGCCGCCTGCGGCGTCTATCCCTCGCCCCTTTGGGGAGAGGGTACCTTGTTACGCGGTCCAGTTGCCGGATTTGCCGCCGCTCTTGGCTCGGACGCGGATGTCGGTGAGGACCATCGTCTTGTCGATCGCTTTGGCCATGTCGTAGATCGTCAGGAGCGTTACCGTGGCAGCCGTCAGGGCTTCCATCTCCACGCCGGTCTTGCCTTCGGTCGAGGCGGTGGCGGTGGCGGTTACGCCGGTTTCGTCCACCACGAGATCGATTTCCACCTTGGTCAGCGGGAGAGGGTGGCAGAGGGGGATGAGGTCGCTGGTGCGCTTGGCCGCCATGATGCCGGCGACGCGCGCGACGGCGAGGACGTCGCCCTTTTTCGCGGTGCCGGCGCCGATCGCCGCGGCGGCTTCGGTGGACATGGTGATGCGGCCGGAGGCGATGGCTTCGCGGGCGGTGACCGCCTTGCCGCCGACGTCGACCATGCGGGCCGCGCCGGCTTCGTCGATATGGGTCAGGCCGGTCACCCGATCAGCGCTCGTGTAGCGGCTTCGACGTCGGCCTGGCGCATGAGCGCTTCGCCGATCAGGAAGCAATGGATGTCGTGTTCGGCCATCGCGTCGAGTTCGGCGCGCGTCGTCAGGCCGCTTTCGGCGACGAAGGTGCAGTCCTTGGGCGCCTTGCCGACGAGGTCGTAGGTGCGCTGGAAGTCTACCGAGAAGTCGCGCAGGTCGCGGTTGTTGACGCCGATCAGCCGCGACTTGAGTCTCAGCGCGCGCTCCATCTCGTGCGCGTCGTGGACTTCGACCAGCACGTCCATCCCGCATTCTAACGCAGAGGCCTCGATCTCGGCCATCTGCACGTCGTCGAGCGCGGCGACGATGATCAGGATGCAGTCGGCGCCGATCGCGCGCGCTTCGGTCGATTGCCACGGGTCGACCATGAAGTCCTTCCGCAGGACGGGGATCGAAACGGCGTCGCGCGCCGCGGTCAGATAGGCGTCGGAGCCCTGGAACCACTTTTCGTCGGTCAGCACCGAGAGGCACGCGGCACCGCCAGCTTCGTAGGCTCGGGCGTGGGCGACCGGGTCGAAATCGGCGCGGATCAGGCCCTTAGAGGGGCTGGCTTTCTTGACCTCGGCGACCAGCGCGTAGCCGGTCTTCGCGTCGAGCGCAGCGCGGAAGCCGCGGGGTTTCGACATGCGGGCGATGCCCGCGTCGATGTCGGCGAGCGAGGTCGTTGCCTTGCGCGCGGCGACTTCGGCGCGCTTGGTCTCGAGGATACGGTCGAGCATGGTCATGTCAGTAGGCGATCCAGCGGGCGAGCAGCGCGTCGGCGCTGCCGGTGTCGAGGGCGGCGGCGGCCTTGGCCGCGCCGTCGACAAGATTGGGGACGGTGCCGGCGACCATCAAGGCGGCGGCGGCGTTGAGCAGGACGGCGTCGCGGTAGGCGCCGGTCTCGCCTTTCAGCAGGCGGCGGAGCGCGTCGGCGTTGTGGCGTGCGTCGCCGCCGCGGATGTCGATGATGGCGTGGCGGGTGAGGCCGGCGTCTTCGGGGGCGACTTTGGCGGGCAGCGTTACGGTGCCGACCGAGGCGACGATGCTGGGGCCGGCGCCCGACAGTTCGTCGAGGCCTTCTTCGCCCGAGACGACGAGCGCGGCTTCGGTGCCGAGCTGTTCGAGGGCTTCGGCGTAGAACGTGACGTAGTCGGGGCGGGCGATGCCGATGAGCTGGCGGGTGGTGCCGGCCGGGTTGGCGAGCGGGCCCATCAGGTTGAAGATGGTGCGCTTGGCTATGCGTTGGCGGATCGGGGTGATGCGCTTCATCGCCGGGTGATGGTTGGCAGCGAACAGGAAGGCGATGCCGATCTCGTTGAGGCTTGCCTCCGCGGTGGCGCCGGCGCGGTGCATGTCGAGGCCGAGAACCTCCAGCGTGTCGGCGGCGCCGGCCTTGCTCGAGGCGGCGCGGTTGCCGTGCTTGGCGACGGGGACTCCGCACGCTGCGACGACCAGCGCGACGGCGGTCGACACGTTCAAGGTGTGGTGGCCGTCGCCGCCGGTGCCGCAGACGTCGATCGCGCCGGCGGGGGCGTCGATCGGGATCATCCGGTTGCGCAGTGCGCGCGCGGCTTCGGCGATCTCGATGCTGGTCTCGCCGCGGGTTGCGAGATCGGTGAGGAAGGTGGCGATGGCGTCGTCGCTGGCGCGGGCGTCGAGGATGTCGGCGAACGCTTCGCGGGCGGATTCGCGCGAGAGGGGGGAGCTGGGGTCGGGAAGGAGCGTGGTGGTGGTCACATTCCCCTCCCATTTGCGGGAGGGGTCAGGGGAGGGGCGTCCTGTCCAGCCGAGGTCGTGGATGCGGCGCGGCCCTCCCCCGACCCCTCCCGCAGGCGGGAGGGGAGTTGGTGGGGAATGTTCGCCATCTTGAGGAAGTTCGCGAGCATTTCGTGGCCGTGTTCGGTGGCGATGCTTTCCGGGTGGAACTGGACGCCGTGGATCGGCAGCGTCTTGTGGCGGAAGCCCATTACCGTGCCGTCCTGCGCGGTCGCGTTGACGACCAGCGTGTCGGGGACCGCGTTGACGATCAGCGAGTGATAGCGCGTGGCGATGAACGGCGAGGGCAACCCGGCGTACAGCCCGGTATCGTCGTGGACGACGGGCGAGGTCTTGCCGTGCATCAGGCCGCCGCGCTCGACCTTGCCGCCGAAATGCTGGCCGATCGCCTGGTGGCCGAGGCACACGCCGAGCAGTGGCTTGCCGGCGTCCGCGCAGGCGGCGACCAGGTCGAGGCTCACGCCTGCCTCGGTCGGCGTGCAGGGGCCGGGGGAAATGAGGAACGCGTCCGCGCCCGACGACAGAGCCTGCCCGGCGGAGATCGCATCGTTGCGGACGACTTCGACCTCGGTACCAAGCTCCATCAGATAATGGACGAGGTTCCAGGTGAAGCTGTCGTAATTGTCGACGACGAGGATCATGGCGCCGCCATAGCCGATGCGGGGCGCGGTGCAACAGCGCTCGGCCGGGACGGTTGGGCGCTAATTGTCCTTGGCAAGGTCGCGAACGGCGATGGCGGTTCCTATATCGCCTGGGCAGGCGACCATCATTCAGTGCGGAGCAATGCTGCATGACGGACGTTATTCGCTCAAAGGAGCCTGATCCATGTTTCGTACCGCTGTCCTCGCCGCACTGATCGCATTCCCCGCCATGGCGTACGCGCAGGAGGCGCAGGTGGACACGCCGCCGCAGCGCATTCGCAGCGTGACGCTGACCGGGGACCAGGCGTGCCCGAAGTCGACGGCCGGCGAAGTCGTGGTGTGTTCGACGCTCGACCAGCCGTATCGCATTCCGAAGCAGTTGCGCGACGACAGGCCGATCGCCGCGCAGAACCAGAGCTGGGTCAATCGTGCGGCGTCGATGGATCAGCTCGGGCGTGTTGCCGGCGGGTTGCCGGATACATGCTCGGCGGTCGGGACCGGAGGCCAGTCCGGCTGCTTCCTGGCGCGGAACAATGCCTATGCCCAGGAGCGTCGTGCGCCGGCTAGCGAGACGAACACGACGCCTTGATTTGATCAACGTCGGTTGATGCGTGGTTGTAGTCGAGCAACCGCCTCTACCACCCCGGCGAAGGCCGGGGCCAAATTGGGGGACGGTGTTAACCGAGGTTGCGTGTTGTTACGGCGACCTTCCCAATTGGGCCCCGGCCTTCGCCGGGGTGGCGTTATCGGGCGGGCCTACTGACCGAAACCCGGAGCTTTCGCCCGGCTGACCGCTTCCCGTGCTGCCGCCAGGATCGCGCCAGCCTTAGCTTCACATTCACGTTGTTCGTATTCGGGTATGCTGTCGGCGACGATGCCCGCACCGGCCTGGACGTGGATCGTGCCGTCCTTCACCACCGCCGTCCTCAGCACGATGCACGAGTCCATCGAGCCGTCGGGCGAGAAATAACCGACCCCGCCGGCATAGGCACCGCGGCGTTCAGGTTCCAACTCGGCGATGATCTGGCAGGCGCGGACTTTCGGCGCGCCGCTGACGGTGCCGGCGGGAAAGCCGGCGAACAGCGCGTCGAGTGCGTCCTTGTCGGGGGACAGCGTGCCGACGACGTTCGAGACGATGTGCATGACGTGGCTGTAGAACTCGACGCTGTAGCTGGCGGTTACCTTCACCGACCCCGGCGCCGCCGCGCGGCCGACGTCGTTGCGGCCGAGATCGAGCAGCATCAGATGTTCCGCGCGCTCCTTTGGATCGGCGAGGAGGCTGACGCGGTTCGCCTCGTCCTCGGCGGCGGTCTTGCCGCGCGGGCGCGTGCCGGCGATCGGGCGGATGGTTACCTCGTCGTCGCGGACGCGGACGAGGATCTCGGGGCTCGAGCCGATCAGCGCGAAGCCGGGGAGATCGAGGTGATAGAGGAACGGCGACGGGTTGATGCGCCGGAGCGAGCGGTAGAGCTCGAACGGCGGTAACGCGAACGGCGTGCTGAAGCGCTGGGCGAGCACGACCTGGAAGATGTCGCCGGCGAGGATGTAGTCTTTCGCGGTGGCGACCATCTCCCCGTAGCGGCCTTCGGGCAGCGCCGGCGTGTATTCGGGCTCGGCGACGTCGGCGCGGATCGGTGCGGGGACGGGCGTGCTGGCGAGCTTGGCGGCGACCGCGTCGAGACGATCTTCGGCATCGGTGACTATCGCGTCGGCATCGCGTGCCGGATCGGGCCAGGCCGGTGCGACGAGGTACAGTGCGTCGGTCAGGCGGTCGAACACCAGGATGACGGTCGGGCGTACGAAGATCATGTCGGGCAGGCCGAGCGGATCAACCGGCGGCTGCGGCAGGGTCTCGACCAGGCCGATCGTCTCATAGCCGAAATAGCCGACCAGGCAGGCCAGCGCGCGGGGCAGTTCCGCGGGAACGTCCGCGCGGCATTCGGCGACCAGCGCGCGGAGTGCATCGAGCGTGGGGACCGGGCATGGCTCGAACGTCTCGCGATCGGTTGCCCAGTGGCGGTTGATCTCGGCGCTGTGGCCATGCGCGCGGAACAGCAGGTCGGGCGCGAGGCCGATCAGGCTGTGGCGACCGCGGGTCTCGCCGCCCTCGACCGATTCGAGCAGGAAGTCGCCACGCCCAGGCTCGATGAGCTTCAGCGCGGCGGCGACCGGCGTTTCGGTGTCGGCGACCTGACGACGCCAGACGAGCGCGGGACGCCCTTCGGCCAAGGCTTCACGCGCGCTCGTCATACGATCAGTTCCCGGCGCCGCCCTGGCCGAGCAGGTCGGCACGGACGCGCGCGAGTGCGGACGGGTTGGTCTTCACGCCGACATCTGCCCGGACCGCCTTGGCGAACTGCTCGACATATTCGCGACCGACCGAGCGGGCGATGTTGCCGCGCGCTGCCTTGATTGCTGCGTCGTTACCGGTCGCGTTGCCGCTCTGGACGTTGTCGAGCTTGATGACGAACCAGCCGCTGTCGTCGGGCGCCGCCAGCGTCTTGGCGGTGTTCGGCGCCATGCTGAACATCAGCGCGAGCGCGGGCGGGGCACCGCGCGGATCGGCGGCAAGCTGCGCACGGGCGGCGGTCAGCGTGCGTGCGGGCGGCATCGGCAGCTTGGTCTGCGCCAGCGACTGCTGGATCGTCATGCCCTTGTTGATGCGCGCGAGCACTTCGCCGGCAACACGACGGGCGGCCTGGCGAGCGCGATCGGCAGTCACGTCCTTGAGCACCGCGGCGCGAACCTGTGCCAGCGGACGCGGGGCGGAATGAACGACGCGGTCGAGCGCGACGACGGCGAAACCGCCATCGGTGCCGACCTGGACCAACTGCGGGCCATCGCCATCGGCCGCCTGGAACGCGGCGGCGACGAGTGGCGTAAGCGCAGGGTCGGGTTTGCTGGCGGGATCGTCGGGGTTGATTCCGCTGGCGATCAGCGCGGGCGTGGTGACAGCCGCGAGCTTCTGGTCGGCGATGACTTCGTCGAACGTCGCGTTCTTCGACAGCGAATCGTCGATCTTGTCGTGGATCGACGAAAGCGCCTCGGCCGACTTCTGGATACCGAGCGCGGCAGCGATTTCGCCACGCACCTGATCGAGCGAACGGGCCGCGACCTTTTCGACCTTGTCGACCTTGGCGACGGTCCAGCCGAGCGGCGTGCGGACCGGGCCGATTACTGCACCGCCGGCGGCAGCGAAGACGGCATCGGCGACCTGCGCGGACGTCGTTCCGGCATAGGCGGCCTTCTCGACACCGGTCTGGGTCGAGGCTTCGAGACCGGCACCGCGAGCGGCGTCGGCGAGGCTGGTGCCACCCTTCACCTTGGCGGCGATCGCGGCGGCACCGGCCTGGTCGGCGACGACGACCTGCGTGATGTCACGCTTCTCGGTCGCGGCGTAGCGGGCGCTGTCCTGCTGATACGTCTTGGCGATCTCGGCGTCGGTCGGGACGGCCTGTGCCTTGACGGCCTCGGGCGTGATCATCGCGTAGCGGACGACGCGGCGCTCGGGGACAGTGTAGCGAGCGATGTTGCGCTGATAGAAGGTATTGAGGTCCGCATCGCTCGGCGCGGGGCCGGCGGGGACGAGGGCGGCAGGAATGAAGCCGATCGTGCCGGTGCGCTTTTCGAGCAGCAGCGATGCGTAGGGCAGCGCGAGCTGGCTGGCGACCTGAGTCGCGCCGTTCGAGGGCAGCGTCAGCTGCTGCGCGAAGGTGTCACGCTCGATATCGCTGCGGATCTGCGCGTCGGTCAGCTTCCGCTGCGCGAGCACCTGGCGGTAGAGATTCTCGTCGAACTTGCCGGTCGGGCCCTGCAGCGCGGGGATGCTGGCGATCTGGCCATCGATCGCGCGCTTGCTGACGACCATGCCCTGCGCACGGCCGAACTGCTCGAGCGCCATGCTGGAGATGATCCGGTCGAGCGTGCCGTCGAAGCCGCCCTGGTTGACGAAGGTCGCCATGTCGAGCGTCGGCTGCTGCTGGCGGAAGCCCTCCATCTCGGTCTGCGCCTGCGTCTTCAGCTGGTTCGCGGTGACGTCCGCCTTGCCGACCTTGGCGACGTCGCCGCCGGTGATTCCGGCGCCGCCGGTCATCGAGCTGAGCCCGGTGACGTCACCCGCCGCGAACGCTAGCGCGATCACGCCGAGTACCAGGAACGTGATGATCACGCCGACCTTCGAATGGGTAAGGCGGCGGAAGAAAGCGAGCATGGACAGCCGATCGACAGGGATGGGAACGCGGTTGCTTTACGGGGGCGAGGGCGGCTCTTCAAGTCGGGCGCGCAACGTTGCTTGGGGTTGTGCGGGGCGGGTGCTGCGCTATCGCTGGTCAAAACATGCGGGAGATGACGATGCGGCGTAAGCTTGTAGCCGGAAACTGGAAGATGAATGGGTCGCGCGCGGCGCTGGCCGAGCTCGATACGATCGCTGCGGCAGCGGCTGCGGCGCCAGGCGTTGACGTCGCGGTGGCGGTGCCGTTCACGCTGATCGACGCGGCGTCGCAGCGCGTGCCAGGGCTGGCGATCGGCGCGGAGGACGTCCACGAGGCGGATTCGGGCGCGCATACCGGGTGCGTGTCGGCGTCGATGGTCAAGGAAGTCGGCGCGTCGTTTGCGATCGTCGGCCATTCGGAGCGACGTGCGGACCAGCACGAGACCAGCCACGACGCCTGGGCGAAGGCGGCGGCGGCGCGGCGGCAGGGGCTGAACGTGATCCTGTGCTGCGGCGAGACAGAGGCGGAGCGGGACGCGGACCGTGCCGAGCGCGTGGTGCAGGCGCAGATCGAGAAGTCGGTGCCGGACAATGCAGACGGCAGCTGGTTCACGCTGGCTTATGAACCGCGCTGGGCGATCGGCACGGGACGTACGCCGACGCTGGACGAGATCGCTGCGATCCATGCGATCGCGCGCGCGAAATTGCGGATGCTGATCGGCGACGCGGCGGCGGGGGTGCGGATCCTGTACGGCGGGTCGGTGACGGGCGCGAATGCGGCGTCGATTCTCGATACGCCGAACGTCGACGGGGCGCTGGTCGGTGGTGCTAGCCTGACCGCGGAAAAGTTCGTGCCGATCATCGAGGCTGCCGCGGGACTGTGACGGTCGTTCCGGTCGATCTTGATCCTGATCTGGACGTTTGTGATCAAGATCGTCGGCGCGGCGTGTTAAGTCTCGATAAACATGGCGGTCTTATGGTTGGTTAACTGATTCGACGGCTGGGTCGTCGATCGAACAACTGCGGTACGAGGGTGGATATGGCCAAGTGGTTCCCCGGTTGCGTGAGTGCCTCGCTGATCGCGAGCGCCGTCCTGTGTCCGATCGCGGCGCGAGCGGAGACGCCGCGTGAGTTGCTGACGCAGGCCGGGTTCGTCGACCGCGATCGCAATGTCGCGCTGGCGCGGATCGACCGGGCGGCGGCGGCGGCGGGGCAGGCGCTGAGCCGTTCGCCGAACGACGCCGAGGCCGCGATCATGCAGGCGATGGCGAAGGGGTATCGCGCCAAGCTGCTCGGCAACCGAAGCGAGGCGATCGCCGCGCGGAAGCAATATGAGGCGCTGGTCGTCCGTTATCCGCGCAATGCGGAGGCGCAGGCTGCGCTTGGCGCATGGCATGTCGGGGTGATCGCGAAGCTCGGGCGGTTCGTCGGGCGTGCGGTCGCGGGGGCGCAGAAGGCTACCGGGTTCGAGGCTTTGGATCGGTCGGTGGCACTGGGTGGTAACCGCGCGATGTTTGCCGGGCTTGCCGGGTTGTTGCGGTTGGAGCTTGATCCGAATGATGCTCGGGGACGGGCGCTGGTGGAGACGGCGAGTAAGGCGCCGACGCCGACCGCAATTGACGGGTATGTGCGGAAAGCTGCGGTGGCAGTGCTGGTGCCGTTGCGCGCTGGCGACGCGAATGCGACGAAGGCTCTGGCGGACAAGTTGCTGCCGTTCGGGCAGTTTGCGACGGGGTGATGTCGTCTTCGCTTGCGCTGTCCCAAGCATCAGCTTGTTCCTCCGCGGAGGCGGGGGCCCAGGATCTCACAGGCTGACGTTCGTGACCCTGGCCCCCCGCCTCCGCGGGGGAACGGGTTAGCTAAGCGAGAACCTTGTCTTCAACATCGCGAACGCGGCGCGGAGGGCGTAAGCTTCGCCGCCCTTCGGCCGCCCCGGCTTGGCGGACGGGCGCCACGCGAACACGTCGAGATGGGCCCACGCCGCGGTCTTCGGCACGAACCGGCGCAGGAACAGCGCGGCGGTGATCGCACCGGCGAACCCGCCATCGGGTGCGTTGACCATGTCGGCGATGTCCGACTTCAGCATCTCATCATACCCGTTCCAGAGCGGTAGCCGCCACATCTGGTCGTTCTGTTCCAGCCCGCATGCGAGCAGGTCCGCCGCCAGCGACTCGTCGTCGGTGAACATCGGCGGCAGATCGGGGCCGAGCGCGACGCGCGCTGCCCCCGTGAGCGTGGCGAAGTCGAGGATCAGCTCGGGATCGCTCTCGCCCGCCTTGGTCAGTGCGTCGCCGAGCACGAGGCGACCTTCGGCATCGGTGTTGGTGTTCTCGACCGTCAGCCCCTTGCGCGTGGCGAGCACGTCGCCCGGGCGGAAGGCGTTGCCGGCGATCGAGTTTTCCACAGCAGGGATCAGGAGATGGAGGCGGACCGGAAGCTTGGCGGCCATCACGAGGCTCGCGAGCGCCAGGGCATGCGCCGCGCCGCCCATGTCCTTCTTCATCAGTCGCATGCCGGCCGACGGCTTGATGTCGAGCCCGCCGGTGTCGAACGTGACGCCCTTGCCGACCAGCGCGATGCGGGGGTGCGACGGGTCGCCCCATTCGAGTTCGATCAGGCGAGGCGCGCGGTCCTTGCTCGCGGCCTGGCCGACCGCGTGGATCATCGGGTAGCCGGTCGCGAGCGCATCGCCGCGCGTGGTCGTGACGGTCGCGCCGTGGCGTTTGGCGAGCGTCTCGGCAGCGGCTTCGAGATCGGCGGGCCCCATGTCGGAGGCGCCGGTGTTGACGAGGTTGCGGACGAGCGCGGTGGCTTCGGCGAGGCGAACCGTCTCGTCGATGTGTGCGGCGTCCGCGGTCAGGAGCACGCGCGGGCCGGTCGCGTCGGGCTTAACGTACCGTGTGAACTGGTGCTGGGCGAGCATCCAGCCAAGCCCGGCTGCGCCGACGGGGCCTTCCGCGAGTCGGTAGGTACCCGCAGGCAGCGACGCGCCGAGCGAGGCGATCCGCCAGGGGGACGTGACGGCTTCGTTGCAGACCAGCAGCATCGACCAGTCGTCCGCGGTCTCGCCGGGCAGGACCGCGCGGTCGCCGGGCTTGCCGGTCAGCCGGTGTGCGGCGATCGTCGTGCGGATGCGCTGCGACTGTTTGGCGAGCCAGCTTTCATACGCGTCGGGCTCGACGACGTGGATCGTCCGCGCGGGCTGGCCGCGGTCGGGTTGGAGCATCGAAGCGAAGTCGGTCATTGTGCGGGCGCCACCAAAAGTTGTTCGTATCGGCCGTTCGCGCCGGGCTCGGCATAGGTGCTGAGCGAGAGCGTGCGGTCGGGATAGGTGATGCGGTAGGTGCGGTTGACGAAGCCGCCGCGCAAGCGGGTCTTGCCGGTTTGTGCGAATGCGGTGGGCTCGCCGAGTGCGCCGAGGCTGGTCTTGTAGTCGGAGAGCGCGACCGGCTTGAAGTAATAGTTCGCGTCTTCAGTCAGCCCTTTGCGGTCGAGCGTGCCGGTGCGGAGCTGGTCGTAGACGGCGCGGGCTCGGGCGAGCGCGGCGGTGTCCTCGGCATTGGCGGGTGCGGTGGGCAGGACGATCTTGGCGACGCCCGCGGCGATGCGGCCCGTTGCGTCGCTGAACCAGCTATTGGTGAGGACGACGATGGCCGCCTTGTCGTCGGGATAAACGGTGTTCTCGGACAGGAAGCCGACCGCTTCGCCGCTGTGCTCGACGTAGCGGCGGCCGTTCGCGCTGCCGGTGAAGACGCCGAGGCCGTAGCCGTTGCTAGATCCGTCGGCGAGTTTGACGGGGGTTTCCTGCGTGGCCCAGTCGTCGGCGGGGAGCGTGGTGCGGTTGAGGCGGGCGACGTCCCATTTGGCGAGGTCTTCGGCGCTCATCGAGAGTTCGCCGGCGGCGTAGAGCCAGCCGTCCGCGCTCGGCGTTTCGGGGCGGACCGGGCCGAGCGCGAAGCGGCCATAGCCTTGCGGGTAGGCCTTGCCGATTGCCTTGTCCTGATCGAGCGCGCGGATGTCGAGCGGCTTGAAGATGCGTTGCTGGAGGAAGGTGAGGAGTGGCTGGTGTGCGACCTTCTCGACGATGAGCCCGGCGACGACGTAGCCGGTGTTGGAATATTGCCACTGCGTACCGGGCTGGAAATCGAGCGGCTTCTTGGCCCAGAGATCGACGATCTGCTGCGGCGTGACGGGCTTGGCCATCGCCGCGAAACTGTAGTCCTGTGGCCAGTAATCCTGCAGGCCTGAGGTGTGGCTGAGCAACTGGCGGATCGTGATCCGGTCGCCGCCGGTGATGCCGGGGATGTATTTCGCGACGGTGTCGTCGAGGCTCAGCTTGCCCTCGTCCTCAAGCAACAGGATCGCGGCGGCGGTGAACTGCTTCGAGATCGAGGCGATCTGGTAGGGAAGTTTCGGGTCGGCCTTGGCGATCGTTTCGGAAGGTTTGCCGTACGCCTTGGCGAACACGATCCGGCCGCCGCGGACGACGGCGATCGAGGCCGAGGGGACGCCGGTGTCGCCGAGCGCGCCGGTGACCAGCGTGTCGATCTGTGCGGTTTCCGCGGGGGTGAGCGATTGCGCGATGGCGGGGGCCGGGAGCAGCGCGGCGACGGCGAGGAGGCGGAGGATCATGCGCCCAACGAAGCAGAACCGGCGTGCGCGCGCAACGCCGTGATTTTTATTCCGTGGCGGTTGAAGGGGTTAGGCTAGGGCAGAAATGTTGACGGAACACGCCGTGTTACACGCACGTTTCATCGTCCGACCGGGAGCCTTTTCACGTCTTAGGGGACACAACCATGCTGTATACCATCGCCGTCATCCTGCTGATCCTCTGGCTGGCAGGCTTCGCCTTCCATGTTGCAGGCGGACTGATCCACATCCTGCTGGTGATCGCGGTCATCGTCGTTCTGGTGAAGCTGTTCACCGGGCGTAACGTCGTCTGACGGACTCGCGAACTTAGCCGTTCTCCCGCGGACGCGGGAGTCCAGGATTACGAACGGGATTGTTCGAGATTCCTGGACCCCCGCTTTCGCGGGGGAACAGCTAATTAAACGGGAACGCCGTAGAGGTCGTGATCGTCGGCGTCTTCGATCGTGACCGGGACGATGTCGCCTACCGTCAGGTGGCCGGAATCGCGGAGGAACACTTCGCCGTCGATCTCGGGCGCGTCGGCCTGTGAGCGGCCGGTGGCGCCTTCTTCGTCGACCGCGTCGATGATCACGTCCAGCGTGCGGCCAATCTTGGCCTGCAGCTTGGCCGCGGAGATGGCCGCGGTCTTTTCCATGATGCGGGCGTAGCGCTCTTCCTTGAGTTCTTCGGGCACGTGGTCGGGCAGCAGGTTCGCCGCCGCCCCTTCGACCGGTTCGAAGCGGAACGCGCCGACACGGTCGAGCTGCGCCTCGTCGAGCCAATCGAGCAGATACTGGAAATCCTCCTCGGTCTCGCCGGGGAAGCCGACGACGAAAGTCGAGCGGATCGTGATGTCGGGCGCGATCGTCCGCCAGTTATGGATGCGCTGAAGCACTTTCGCGTCGTTGCCGGGGCGCTTCATCCGGCGCAGCACCGATGGTGCGGCGTGCTGGAACGGGATGTCGAGATACGGCAGTACCAAGCCTTCAGCCATCAGCGGGATGACGTGGTCGACGTGCGGATACGGGTAGACATAGTGAAGCCGAACCCACGGCGCGATCTTGCCGAGTTCGCGCGAGAGGTCGGTCATGTGCGCGCGGACGTCTCGGGCTTCGTTGCGGGACATCGGGCCGCCGGTCTTCACCGGCCAGCTGGCGTGGCGGAGGTCGACGCCGTACGCCGACGTGTCCTGGCTGATGACCAGCAGTTCCTTGGTGCCGGCCTCGACGAGCTTCTCCGCCTCGCGCAAAATCGCGTCGGGGCGGCGGCTGACGAGATCGCCGCGCAAGGACGGGATGATGCAGAACGAGCAGCGGTGGTTGCAGCCCTCCGAGATCTTCAGATAGCTATAGTGGCGCGGCGTCAGCTTCAGGCCGGCGTCGGGGATCAGGTTGAGGAATGCGGACGGCGGCATCGGTGCCGCTTCGTGGACAGCGCCGACGACCTGCTCGTACTCATGCGCGCCGGTGATCGCGAGGACCTGCGGGAAGCGCGCGCGGATCGCGTCGGCTTCCTTGCCCATGCAGCCGGTGACGATGACGCGGCCGTTCTCCGCGATCGCCTCGCCAATCGCCTCGAGGCTCTCCTCCTTGGCGGAGTCGAGGAAGCCGCAGGTGTTGACCAGCACGATGTCGGCACCGGCATAGTCGGGGGACATGTGATAGCCGTCACCGCGCAGCTGGGTGAGGATCCGCTCGCTGTCGACGAGGTTTTTCGGACAGCCGAGCGAGACCATGCCGATCTTCGGCGGGGAGGGGAGTGTTGTTGCCATGAAGCCCGCGCACATAGGCGCAAAGTTCGGTTTTTTCTAGGCGGGCGAATTTGCTTCGGCCATGGATGGGCGGATTGCGCGGGAAGGAACCGATATGCTGGCGATTGGACTAATGTCGGGGACGTCGCTCGACGGGATCGACGCGGCGTTGATCGAGACCGACGGCGAGGCGTTCGTGCGACCGATCGCGTTTCGTGGCGAGCCGTATTCGGATGCGGCGCGGGCGCAGCTGGCGGAAGCTACGCGGATGGCGCTGACGTTCGACAAGCCGCGCGCTAGTCCGCCGGTGGTTGCGGCGGGTGAACTGATTACGCGCGCGCACGTGTTTGCGGTGCACAAGTTGCTGGCGGATGCGGGGGTTGCGGCGGCGGAGGTCGATGTGATCGGCTTTCACGGGCAGACGATCGCGCATCGGCCGGATCGGCGCTGGACGTGGCAGATCGGCGATGGGGCTGCAGTGGCGCGCGCTACCGGGATCACGACGGTATCGGATTTTCGGTCGGCGGACGTCGCGGCGGGCGGGCAGGGCGCGCCGTTGCTGCCGGTGTATCACGCGGCGCTGGCGGCGAGGCTGGAGGGGCCGGTCGCGGTGCTGAACCTCGGTGGGGTGGGGAACATCACCTTCATTCCCGGCGGGCGGGACATGCATGATTCGCGCGAGATGTCGCCGGAGCGGGCGCAGATGGCGGATCGCGATGGGCTGGTGGCGTTCGATACCGGGCCGGCGAATGGGCTGATCGATAGCTGGGTCGAGGCGGAGACGGGCGCTCGGTATGATGCCGGGGGGGCGTTGGCGGCGTCGGGGCGGGTCGACGAGACCGTGTTGACGGCGATGCTCGATCACCCGTTTTTCGATGCGCTTCCGCCGAAGTCTTTGGACCGCAATGATTTTACGATCCAGCCGGCGCGGGGGCTGTCTGCCGCGGATGGGGCGGCGACTTTGACCGCGTTTACGGCCGCGACGGTGGCGGAGGCTTTGCGGCATCTGCCGGCTCGACCGGTTCGGTTGCTGGTGGCGGGGGGTGGTCGGCATAATCCGACGATGCTGGCGATGATCGCCGCGCGGACCGGGTTGGTGGTGGAGCCTACCGACGTGCTCGGGTGGAACGGCGATGCGCTGGAGGCCGAGGGATTCGCGTATATGGCGGTGCGGACGCTGAAGGGGCTGGCGATTAGTTTTCCGGGGACGACTGGGGTGCCAGTGGCGATGGCTGGTGGGGTTGTGGATCGGGTTTGAGGGGTGGCGGCTGGGCCAATACTACCGAAACTGGAGTAAAGCTTGTTCTCCCGCGAAGGCGGGAGCCCAGTCTGGGCTCCCGCCTTCGCGGGAGAACAAGGAGGGGCGGGCGGTTCGTATTACTGCCACCCGTTACGGTAACCGCACTTCACCTTCTACCACCCCGGCGGAGGCCGGGGCCCAATTGGAAAGGTTGTCGTAACGAAGCGCGCGCTCAGTCAGCGGCGTCCCCCGATTGGACCCCGGCCTTCGCCGGGGTGGTGGTTTTCTTGGCGGGGCTGACTTGCTCAATGCACACCAAGCCCGAGCGTCAGAGCCATGATGCCGGAATGAGTCCGGCATCACAAAGCCCCAAACTTAGTCGGCCTTGCCCTTCTTGCCCTTGCCAGGCTTGGGATCGGCCGGCGTCGGTGCCTTCTTGTCCGCTTCCTTCGCCAGCAACGCCGGCGCTGCGATCGCTGCGGCAATCCCCGCGATTACCGTCGCGCCAACCGCGATCGCGGTCTTCGGGTGCGACTTCACCGCATCCGTGGCCGTCGCGAGCCCAGCCTTTGCTGCATCGGTCGCGTCCTCAACCCAGTCGCTGGTCGTGGCAGTCTTCTTCGCCTCAGCCTTCGGCTTGTGGTCGTCGTCGTGATGGACCTTGGCGTGCGGCATGGCGGAGTTGGGGATCGACGACATCGGGCGTTCCTTTGGGAAGGGAATAATACCCGGTAAACCGATCGCGTCCGTGACGGTTCCGTTACGGTCAGCCAACTACCGTGCCAACTTCATCGTTTCCGCGTCAACTCGCGCATCGCATCGTCGAGCCCGGCCAAGCTCAGCGGGTACATCCGGTCGGTCATTAGCTCGCGGATGATCCGCACCGACTCCGAGTAGCCCCATTGCGCCTCCGGCACCGGGTTGAGCCACGCTGCCGCCGGATAGGTATTCGTCAGCCGCTGCATCCAGACCGCGCCCGGCTCCTCGTTGAAATGCTCGACCGAACCGCCGGGATGGGTGATCTCGTACGGGCTCATCGACGCGTCGCCGACGAAGATCAGTTTATAGTCGTGGCCGTATTTGTGGAGCACGTCCCACATCGGCGTGCGCTCGGCGAAGCGCCGCGTGTTGTCCTTCCACACCCCCTCGTACGGGCAATTGTGGAAGTAGAAGAATTCGAGGTTCTTGAACTCGGTGGTCGCGGCGGAGAACAGTTCCTCGCAGAGCTTGACGAACGGGTCCATCGAGCCGCCGACGTCGAGGAACAGCAGCAATTTCACCGCGTTGCGGCGCTCGGCACGCATGACGATGTCGAGATAGCCTTGCCTCGCGGTGCCGGCGATCGTGCCGTCGATGTCGAGTTCGTCGGCGGCGCCGTCGCGGGCGAAGCGGCGCAGGCGGCGAAGCGCGACCTTGATGTTGCGGGTGCCGAGTTCCTTGGTGTTGTCGAGGTTGCGGAACTCGCGCTGGTCCCAGACTTTCAGCGCGCGCTTGTGCGTGCTCTCGCCGCCGATGCGGACGCCTTCGGGGTTGTAGCCGCCGTTGCCATAGGGCGAGGTGCCGCCGGTGCCGACCCATTTGCTGCCGCCCTGATGGCGTTCCTTCTGCTCCTCGAGACGTTTCTTGAGCGTCTCCATGATCTCGTCCCACGAGCCGAGCGACTTGATCGCGGCCATCTCCTCGGGGGTCAGGAATTTCTCGGCGACCGCCTTCAGCCAGTCCTCGGGGACGTCGCCAGCGGGCGTGCCGTAGCTGGTGGCGAGGCCGCGGAAGACCTTGGCGAAGACCTGGTCGAACTTGTCGAGCAGCCCCTCATCCTTCACGTACACCGCGCGGGAGAGGTAGTAGAAATCCTCGGGCGTCCGCTCGATCACCTCTGCGTCGAGCGCCTCCAGGAGGATGAGGTGCTCTTTCAGGCTGGCGGGGATGCCGGCGCTGCGGAGTTCGTCGAGGAAGTTCAGGAACACAGGATCATGTCCTCACTTGGTAGCCGCGATCGGCAGTTCGATCGCGCTGGGCTGGGCGGCCGAGTGGAAGACGCTGATCGTCGCCTTGCGGTAGTCGGCGGGCTTCGCGTCGAAGATGTTGGCGACGTAGGTCTGCGGGTTGCGGTCGTAGAGCGGGAACCAGCTCGACTGGACCTGGACCATGATGCGGTGGCCGGGGAGGAAGACGTGGCTGGCGTTGGGTAGCACGACGCGGAAATGCGTCGGTTGGCCGGCGACGATCGGGGTCGGCCTCTCGAAGCTATCTCGGTAGCGCCCGCGCAAGATGTCCATCGAGACGGCGAGTTGGTAGCCGCCCATCTCGGGCTTGTCGGAATACTCCGCCGGGTAGACGTCGATCAGCTTCACGACGAAATCGCCGTCGGTGCCGGTGGTGCTGGCGATCAGGTCGGCGACGGGGGCGCCGGCGATCGCGACCGAGCTGGTGAGCGGGGGCGTCTGGTAGGTCAGCACGTCGGTGCGATCGGAGAAGGGGCGCTGGTCGTCGACCAGCCATTGCCGCCAGGTCGAACCGGTCGCGTAGGTCGGGCGGATCGGGCGCAGGCGGTACGGGATCGGCTTGGCGGGGTCGGAGATATAGTCGTCGTGGCCGTCCTGCGCGGGGGCGGTGGCGCCGAGGCCGCTGGCGGGCTGGAAATAGAGTTTCTGCGTAGCGGACGCGTTCGGCCAACCGGCGAGCGTCTGCCACTGGTTGGTGCCGGTCTGGAACGCGGTGACGGGGGCGAGCGGTGCGGGCTGGGCGCCGGTCTTCAGTGCGCCGTTCAGGAACGGGAGCAGGACGTTCTTGCGGAACCAGAGCGCGGTGTCGGCGTCGAAGCGGATCGCGCCGAGCGTCGAGCCATCGCCGTTCGCGCCGCCATGCGCCCAGGGGCCGAGCGCGAGGTGGTTGACGTGGTTGGGGTCGATCTTCGACACGGCTTCGTAGGCTGCGACCGCGCCGTAGATATCCTCCTGGTCCCATTGGCTGGCGACCCATAGCGTCTGCACGGTCTGCGGCTGCTTCGGCAGGATCGTCTCGAGTGCTTGGCCTTGCCAGAATGCGTCGTAGGTCGGGTGATCGTGGAGGCGGTTGACGAAGGGCAACTGCTCCAGCCCGCGACTTTTCACGAACGCGCTGGCGGAACCGGCGCGCAGGAAAGTGTCGTAATCGTCGTACGCGTCGCGCCAGAGGTCGCCGGCTTCGCCCTTCGCCGCGTCCTGCGTGTAGTAATAGTCGTAGCCGATCTGGCGGAACGCGCCGCCGTGGAAGTCGTCGTCGCCCTTCCAGGTGTTGATCACCGGGTTCATCGGGACGGCGGCTTTCAGCGCAGGATGCGGGTTCACGAGCGCCATCGCGGCCATCATGCCGTCGTAGCTGCCACCGATGATGCCGACGCGGCCGTTGCTGTTCTTGAGATTCTTCACGAGCCAGTCGATCGTGTCGTAGGCGTCGGTGGAGTGATCGACTTTCGTCTTGTTGAGCGGGCCGATCAGCGGGCGTTCGTTGATATAGGCGCCGTTCGAGCCGTTCTTGCCGCGGACGTCTTCGAACACGCGGATGTAGCCGGCGTCGAAGAACATCGCGTCGGACGCGCGGAGGTTCATCGCACCGCTGGGGCTGGAGGATCGGCTGGCGACGCTCTCGGCGTTGTAGGGGGTGCGCTGGAGCAGGATCGGCGCGTCGGTGACGCCCTTGCGCTGGACGATGACCGCGTGGAGCGTGACGCCGTCCCGCATCGGGATGTCGACCTCGCGGCGGTCGAAATCGAAGCTCGAATTGGCGGGGACGAACTTGGCGGGGATGTCGCCACCGGGGGGCGGGGACTTTTCCTTCTGCGCCAGCGCGGACGTTGTGAGCAGCGCAAGGGTGATCGTCGTAAGAGCCTTGAACCGCATCACTATCCTCGCCGTCTTTTCGGATACGGTGGTGGCACGGTTTCGAGGGTGGCGGCAATGCTTAGTATTTGGGCTTAGTATTGAAGCGCGCGGCTCTTCTGGCTCCCCTCCCTGGAAGGGAGGGGCTGGGGGTGGGTAGGTTTCAGTATCCCGGCACGGTTGCGACTAAAGCGGGCCGACCCACCCCCGACCCCTCCCTTCCAGGGAGGGGGGAAAGTTAGGGGGAAGGGGGTGTTCAGCGGGCAATGGGTTCGCCGCTTACGGGCACATAGGCGTCGATCAGCGCGCCCACATAATCGGGGTTCCGGCTCGTTAATTCAGCAGCCGCATGCGCGTGACCGTAGATGAAGCCGTACACCGGATACACCCCGCCGCCGAGGCCGTCGACGTCCTTGTACCAGACCTTCACGTCGCTCCAGTCGTTGTTGCGCGAGACGTCGAACAGCGTGACGTCTTGTTCGGCATGGCCGCGCTCGCCGTTCTGGCGTGACCAGTTGGCGTGGGTGAGCATGACGACGCGCTTCTCGACCACCCGGCTGACGACGGCGACATGGCCGAACGGCAGGCGCGGGGTCTTAGCGAAGACGATGACGGCGCCTTCCTTGGGCTTGTGCGTGCGTTCGTACTTGCCGTCGGCCTGCTCCCACCAGGTCCAGGCGTTGCCGTAGATCTGGATACCCGACGCGGCGCGGGCGAAGGGGACGCACTGGCCGACATAGTCGAGCAGAGAGGCGGATGCGGGGGCGGCCATGCCGATTGCCAGCAGTGCCGGCGCCCAACGACGGAAAGCATACAATCTCATGCCGTCACCTTGCCGGACAGGTATGGCATTATTGTTGCCGCAGATGGTTAATGTGCATCAATATCTAATCCGTGGGACTTCGCCGCGATCTGCTCGCCGATCGCCGTGACCGTCTCGACGAATTGCGGTCACAATGGCGCGGAATAGCTGAACGGACGGTGACGTCGATCCTGTTGATTCAAATACGTATAGTTCTCGAACACGGGCCACGAAAACTGCGGCGTCGTGCAATAACTCCGAAGTGGTCGCGTATCGACGGACCGATCCCGGGATTTGCGTTCAAAGAGACTAGGTGGTTCCCCGATCGGAATACTTCGCTTGTCCGACTGAGTGATCACGGTTTCACCATAAAAGGATTGTGATCATGTCGGTCGATATCAGCGATACAATCGATGCAGTTGCGGCAGAAGCACTGCTGGCCAACGTTGTAGACTGGAAGCAGTATGACGGATTGCGCGTTACATCGCACACCAGCGGGGCAGTCTATCTGGTGATGTGGGGCCAGCTTCACTGGATCCCGGATCCCGCAACCTTCAATAGCGTGTTCAAGGACTGGAACGGGATCGTCAACAGCGATTACATCGTCGACAACATGCCGAAGGCGTTGTCGCTGGCACCCGGTTCGTTCATCGCGATCAGCGGAGCGTCGCCGGCGTGGTATTTCGTGACGCTCGGCAAGAAGTTGCACATCCCCGATCCAGCGACGGTGAATCGCTTCAACTTCCGCAGCCCGATCTCGCTGCCGCATCTGGCGCTGGACTATATCCCGACGGGTCCGAACGTCACGTAACGCTCGAACTATCGGACCGGCGGCGGTGCTCATCCGCGGCCGCCGGTTCCTCGATAGCTTACCCCTGGTTCTTCTGCCGCTTCGCCATGAAGGCGAGGCGTTCGAACAGCATGACGTCCTGCTCGTTCTTCAGCAGGGCACCGTGCAAGGGCGGGATCGCCTTGGTCGGGTCGCGGTTCTGGAGGATGTCGAGCGGCATGTCCTCGTGGAGCAACAGCTTGAGCCAGTCGAGCAGCTCGCTGGTGGACGGCTTCTTCTTCAGGCCGGGCACGTCGCGGACGTCGTAGAACAGGTCCATCGCCTTGCTGACGAGGATCTTCTGGATGCCGGGGAAGTGGACGTCGACGATCGCCTGCATGGTCTGGCGATCGGGGAACTTGATATAGTGGAAGAAACACCGGCGCAGGAACGCGTCGGGCAGTTCCTTCTCGTTATTGCTGGTGATGATGACGATCGGGCGCTCGACCGCGCGCACCGTTTCCTTGGTCTCGTAGACGTGGAATTCCATCCGATCGAGTTCCTGCAACAGGTCGTTGGGAAACTCGATATCGGCCTTGTCGATCTCGTCGATCAGCAGGACGGGCGGCGCGGGTTGCGTGAACGCCTCCCAAAGCTTGCCCTTGCGGATATAGTTGCCGATGTCGTGGACGCGCGCATCGCCGAGCTGGCCATCGCGCAGGCGAGCGACCGCGTCGTACTCGTACAGCCCCTGTTGCGCCTTGGTGGTCGACTTGATGTTCCACTCGATCAGCGGCGCGCCGAGCGCCTTGGCGATCTCGTAGGCCAGCACGGTCTTGCCGGTGCCGGGCTCGCCCTTGATCAGCAGCGGGCGGCGCAGCGTCACGGCGGCGTTGACCGCGACTTTCAAATCGTCGGTCGCGACGTAGCTCTGGGTGCCCTCGAAGCGCTTCATGCGATGTCCCGTCCGGTTCTGAATACCGGGTATGGATAGAGGGGAAGCGTTGGTCAGCGCAAGCCGGTTACAGGTCGCCGCGGGCACTCGATCGCGCTTCGAGCAACGACCACAGGCCGCGGTGCTGCGCGAAAAGTTGCTGCGCGCCGAACAGGATCGCGCGCTGGCAGCCGGGCGATGCACCGAGTTCCGCGACGAGCGCGGCGGTGTCGGTATCGGACGGAAGGGTGATCGGGGAAACTGCTACCCCGAACCGGTCGGCGGCGACGTCGAGGACGCGGCGGATCGCGCGCCAGTCATGGAGCAGCGCAGCCACCGCCCCGGTCGCACATCCGCGACGCTCCGAGCGGGCGAGCATTTCGAGCGCATGACGTTCGCCGACCAGTGCCGACTCGCTCTCCGCCTGGCCGGGGGTCGAGGGTAGGGGGCCGACCGCGGCGGTGAGCTGTGCGAGATAGGTGCGCTCGTCCGCGAAGCCACTGGCGGCGGCGGCGAGCCAGTCCGATGCCTCGGGCTGGATCGCGCGGGTGAGCACGTCGACGATCAGGCCGGGATGGTCGCCGTGGACCGCGCACAGCGCGTGGACCGCGTCGGAGAGGTTGCGCTGGCCCGGGCCGCCGGCGATCAGGCGCGCGTGATGCGGATGCGCTGCGCTGCCGTCCGCGTCGGCGAGGGCGACGAGCGCATCCCATGCGCTCCGCTCACTCGGCTCCCCGCCTTGTATGCCCGCGTTCGAAACCATCATTCCCCGGCCGTGCTGCACCACGGAAAGCTCGATCCGCGACGATGTCCCGCTTGCCATAAACGAAGGACGTAAAGACGAAGTATACGCGGCGTTCATTATGCCGTGTTGGAGGGAAATGACGATGATGCGCGTCGAGGTCGTTTCGGCTCGCTCGGCATCACGATGCGCCCTTTACGCCGGGCCATGCCGCCGCGATAACGCGCGACCGAACATTTTCGGGTCCGTCGGGCGGTATCCGGCGGGATGATCCCACGGAGACTACAGGATGCGCACATGGTTGCTCGGGCTTGCACTCGCTTCGGTCGGAACTGCCGCGATGGCTGCTGATCAGGTGACCCCGCCGGCAGCGCCTGCCACGCCCGCGCCTGCGCCCATCCGGCCGGTCGAAGCCGCCAAGCCCGGCGACCTGACGATGGCGCGCGTGTTCGGCAATCCGGACCTGTCGGGATCGCAGCCTAAAGCGGTGCGCCTTTCGCCCGACGGCACGCTGCTGACGTCCCTCCGCAACCGCGCCGACGAGAAGGAGCGCTTCGATCTCTGGGCCGTCGATACCGCGACGGGCCAAGCGCGGATGCTGGTCGATTCGAAGACCGTCGGCAGCGGCGCCGAACTGACCGAGGCCGAAAAGATGCAGCGCGAGCGGGCGCGGATCGGCGGGCAGAAGGGCATCGTCGCGTATGACTGGGCGCCCGATGGCAAGTCGATCCTCGTGCCGCTCGACGGTGACCTGTATCTCGCGGGCCTCGACGGCAAGGTGAAGCGGCTTACCAACACCCCCGGCGGCGAGCTGAACCCGGTGGTGAGTCCCAAGGGCAGCTTCGTCTCGTTCGTCCGCGACCAGAACGTCTTCGTGCAGCCGCTCGCCGGCGGCGACGCGCGCGCGGTGACGACAGGCGGCGGCGGCACGGTCCACTTCGGCGAGGCGGAGTTCGTCGCGCAGGAGGAAATGCACCGCGACACCGGCTATTGGTGGTCGCCCGACGAACAGTACGTCGCGGTGGAGCGTTTCGACGAGGCACCGGTCCATACCGCGACGCGCGCGTCGATCGGCGCGACCGGGACCAAGGTCTACGAACAGCGCTATCCGGCGGCTGGCACGCCGAACGTGCTGGTCGACTTGTATATCATGAAGCCGGACGGCTCGGGTCAGGTGAAGGTCGATCTCGGCACCAACCCGGACATCTATCTGGCGCGCGTCGACTGGACGCCCGATGGCCGAATGCTGCTGGTGCAGCGCCAGAGCCGCGACCAGAAACTGCTGGAAATGCTGCGCGTCGATCCGGCGACGGGCAAGTCCACGGTGCTGTTCACCGAGAAGTCGGGCGTGAAGAGTTGGCTCAACCTCTCCGACGCGTATCGCGTGCTCAAGGACGGCAGCCTGATCTGGCGGTCGGAACGGAGCGGCTACGGCCAGCTCTACCGGTTCGCGTCGGGCAAGTGGACGCAGCTGACCAAGGGCGACTGGGTCGTCACCGATCTGGTCGGCGTCGATGAAACCAAGGGGCGGTTGTTTTTCCTCGGCAACAAGGACGACGTGCTCGAGCAGCAGCTCTATTCGGTCGACGTCGCCAAGCCGAACGTGATCACCAAGTTGACCGAAGCAGGCTGGTGGAACAGCGCGACGATGGACGCGGCCGCGAGCCGGTTCATCATCTCGCGCTCGAACCCGAAACAGCCGACGCAGGTGTATCTGGCGGATGCGACCGGCAAGCGGCTCTCGTGGATCAACGAGAATGCCGTCGTCGAGGGGCATCCTTACTACCCGTATCTGTCGAGCCATCAGGAGACCAAGTTCGGGACGCTGAAGGCCAAGAACGGCATGACGCTCCATTACGAGATGATCACGCCGCCGCTGGAGCCCGGCAAAAAATACCCGGTGTTCTTCGAGCATTACGGCGGACCAGGTACCGGTCAGGTCGTGACGCGTGGCTGGCAGGGTGCGCTGCCGCAATACCTCGTCGATCGTGGGTGGATTTACTTCAAGATCGACAATCGCGGCTCGTATAACCGCGGCAAGGCGTTCGAGGACCAGATCTATCACGCGATGGGCACGGTCGAGGTCGAGGACCAGCTATCGGGCGCGAACTACCTGAAATCGCTGCCGTTCGTCGAACCGAGCAAGATCGCGACCTATGGCTGGTCGTACGGCGGTTATATGTCGCTGAAGATGCTGGAGAAGACGCCGGGCGTGTATGCGGCCGCGGTCTCGGGCGCGCCGGTCACCGACTGGCAGTTGTACGACACGCATTATACCGAGCGCTATCTCGGCGATCCGGCGAAGGACCCGGCGAGCTATGCGACGTCGGCGGCGGTCGAGGAGGCGAACCGCATCGTCGATCCGTTGCTGCTGATCCACGGCATGGCGGACGACAATGTGTTCCTCGACAATTCGACCAAGGTGGCCGCGCGGATGCAGGCGACCGCGACGCCGTTCGAGATGATGTTCTACCCCGGCTACACGCACCGCGTGGCGGGGCCGGGGATCAGCGAGCATGTCTGGGGGACGATCCTGAACTTCCTCGACCGGACGGTGAAGGACAAGCCGGTGCCCGACGCGGCTGCGGCGCCGGTGAAGTAAAGCCGGTGCGGTTCGTCGAGACGTTTCACCTGTGGCCGTTCCTCGACACGGTGGTGAGCTATATCGCCGCGTTCGTGTTCGGGACGCTGATCGGGGCGGAGCGGCAATATCGCCAGCGCACCGCGGGGTTGCGGACGAATACGCTGGTCGCGCTCGGTTCGGCGGCGTTCGTCGATCTCGGGCAGCGGCTGGGCGGGGACGTCGAGTCGATCCGGATCATCGCCTATGTCGTGTCGGGGATTGGCTTCCTCGGTGCGGGCGTGATCATGAAGGAGGGGATGAACGTCCGCGGGCTGAACACCGCGGCGACCTTGTGGTGCTCGGCGGCGGTGGGGTCGTGCGCGGGGAGCGACATGATCGCGGAGGCGGGGTTGCTGACGTTCGTCGTGCTGCTGGCAAACACCGCGCTGCGGCCGCTGGTCGACGGGATCAACCGGATTCCGACCGAGGGGCGCACGATCGAGGCCACCTACAGCGTGATGGTGACGGTTGCGGCGGGGGATGCGGGGCCGATCGGCGATCTGGTGGTCGAGCATCTGGAAGCTGCGCAGTTGCAGGTGGCGGAGCTGGACGTGACCGAGCGGGGGGAGGACCGGGTCGAGATCGCGGCGACTCTTGTGGCGACGAACGTGCCGGCGGAGGAGCTGGATGCGATCACGGATCACCTGGCGATGGTGCATGGGATCGAGCATGCGACCTGGCAGGCAAGGACGCACGACTGACGCGGGAGCGGATCTCACCTTACATTCGACACCACCCCGGCGAAGGCCGGGGCCCAATTGGGAAACGTTGCTAACGGAGCGCGGTCCCCTGTTACTGCGACCTTTCCAATTGGGCCCCGGCCTCCGCCGGGGTGGTGCTACTATTGGAGTGGAGCGGAAAGAAGCGTGTTCCCCCGCGAAGGCGGGGGCCCAGACTGGGCTCCCGCCTTCGCGGGAGAACACGGAAGGCAGGGGTGCCGTCTCCCAAGTCCGGCCAAACCTCCAACTCCCCAAAACTCCCCCTATCCGCGCAACAAGTCGAAAGCCGTTGGACCTCGCCGCGCAACGTCGGTACTGCCCGCCCCAAGTCCAATCGGAGTTAAGACATGGGTTATCGGGTGGTGGTCGCAGGGGCGACCGGCAATGTCGGGCGTGAGATCCTCAACATCCTGGCGGAGCGCGAGTTTCCGGCGGACGAGATCGCCTGCGTCGCGTCGTCGCGCAGCCAGGGGTTGATGGTCGACTATGGCGACACCGGCAAGCAGATCAAATGCACGAACATCGAGCATTTCGACTGGAACGGCTGGGACATGGCGCTGTTCGCGATCGGCTCCGAGGGTTCGGCGATCTACGCGCCGATCGCTGCCGCCGCCGGCTGCGTGGTGATCGACAATTCGTCGCTGTACCGCATGGATCCCGACGTGCCGCTGATCGTGCCCGAGGTGAACCCCGAGGCGATCGACGGCTACAAGGTCCGCAACATCATCGCCAACCCGAACTGCTCGACCGCGCAGATGGTCGTCGCGCTGAAGCCGTTGCACGACGCCGCGAAGATCCTGCGCGTGGTCGTCTCGACCTACCAGTCGGTCTCCGGCGCGGGCAAGGCGGGCATGGACGAGCTGTTCGAGCAGAGCCGCAACATCTTCGTCGGCGATCCGGCCGAGCCCAAGCTGTTCACCAAGCAGATCGCCTTCAACGTGATCCCGCACATCGACAGCTTCCTCGACGACGGCTCGACCAAGGAAGAGTGGAAGATGGTCGTCGAGACCAAAAAGATCCTCGACAAGAAGATCAAGGTCACCGCGACCTGCGTCCGCGTGCCGGTGTTCGTCGGTCATTCGGAAGCGATCAACATCGAGTTCGAGAACGAGATCACGGCCGAGGAAGCGCAGAACATACTCCGCGAGGCGCCCGGCATCATGCTGGTCGATAAGCGCGAGGACGGCGGCTACATCACGCCGATCGAGTGCGTCGGCGACTTCGCGACGTACATCAGCCGCGTGCGCGAGGATCCGACCGTCGAGAACGGCCTGAACTTGTGGTGCGTTAGCGACAACCTCCGCAAGGGTGCGGCGCTGAACGCAGTGCAGATCGCCGAGCTGCTCGGGCGACGGCACCTGCAGAAGGCGTAGTCGGGCGGGGCCATCGCGCCTCCATCACGCTCCAAACGACCGATCGAAACCGCGTCGTCACCCCCGTGTGACGGCGCGGTTTTGCGATTCGCGTCCGATGACGAGCGCGAGCGGCGAAAGGCACCGATCGAACCAAATCGCGGTGAATTTACTTGGGCGGTTGGATAGCGACCAATTTGGATGTGATCATTAACGATCCAAAATACCGGATACAGCAACAGTCTGGTCGCAAACGCGATCTATGCAACAAGAACGGTTTTATCTTCCGATCGATATGGATTGAAGTTGTGTAGAATAACGATAACTTGCTTTGTCTGTTCCGTATTTATGCTTATTTATTACGGTAACAGACTGTTAGTATTACAGGGGTGAACATCCTCCCGTTCCGATAGTCGAATCTAGAGTTCGACGATGCGGAAAATCAGGGCTGCTGTTGCAGTCGTCAGTGGAGGTTGTTTGATGTCCAACGCGTTTGTTCGCCCGCAAGATCGAGACGCCGTGACGCCGACTGGCGCCAAGACGTTCGCTTCGCATCCTGCAAAGTCGCCCACCTTTGCCCGCACGCTGCGCCGCCTGCGCGATGGCGCTTCGCTGATCGGGCTGGCGACCACGTCGCTGTTCGCGACCCAAGCGGCTTCAGCGCAGACAGCCACGCCGAACATCGTCAGCGTATGCTCGGGCGTCAGCCTGCCACGCTCGGTCGTCACGGATATCCTGACCCCGGTGGTCAACGGAATCGTCACGCCGATCCAGAACACGGTCAACCCCATCACCGGGGGCATCAACACGTTGCTGCCGCTGCTTGGTGTGCCGACGCTCGGCATCAACGCATCCGCGCTTCTGACAAATGCGGCGGCGGGCAACAACATCACGTTGCAGGTGCTCAACGCCAACGGACAGCTCGTCGGACCGGCGGACCGCTGCGATACGCAGGCGGACAGTTTCACGTTGCGGACGCCGGCCGGCATCGCGATCGGCGGCAATCGGATCACCGGGCTCGGCGCGACCGGCGCCGAAGCGTCTGCAGGAGAGGGAAATTCGATCGCATTCGGTAACAGAGCGCTGACCAGCGCGACCGCGCTCGGCTCGATCGCGCTCGGCACCGGATCGACGGTCGGCGCCAATGCAACCGGCGCGATCGCTTTGGGTACGGGAGCGATCGCGACCGGCGCGAACGGCGTCGCGCTCGGTGCAGGCAGCGTCGCCGCACGCGGACCGCTGGCAGGCTACACCGCGATCGGGCTCGCTGTTCCCCAGAACTCGGCCGGCGAAGTCTCGGTCGGTGCGGTCGGCGGCGAGCGCCAGATCACCAACGTCGCGGCGGGCACCGCGGCAACCGATGCGGTCAACGTCGCCCAGCTCACCGGCGTCCAGGCGCAGATCGGCACGCTCGCAAGCGGTGCGGTCCAATATGACGGTGCGACCCGCACCAGCGTGACGCTGGGGGGAGCCGGTACCGGCGCGCCGGCGGTGGCGCTCCGCAACGTTGCGGCAGGCACGCTCGGCGCGGCATCGACCGACGCCGTCAACGGCAGCCAGCTGTTCGCGACCAACACCAATGTCTCGAACCTGACGACCAACATCAGCAACGGCGCGATCGGCGCGCTGCAATATTCCAACGCCGCGACGCCGACCGTCCCGAATGGTGGCGTTCCCTCCAACGACGCTGCGCTGGTCGGTGTCGCGGCGGGTCCGGTCGGGCTGCACAATGTCGCCAATGGCGTCGTTGCCACCGGATCGACCGATGCGGTCAACGGCGGGCAATTGTCGACTGTGACGGATCAGGTCGGCACGCTGGCCGGGCTCGCCGTCCAGTATGACGACGCGACGCGGACGCGGGCGACGCTTGGCGGCGTGGGCACGGGTGCAGCGCCCGTCGCGCTCGGCAACGTCGCGGCCGGCACGCTCGGTGCGACCTCGACCGATGCGGTCAACGGCAGCCAGCTGTTCGCGACGAACACCAACGTCACCAACACCAACACCGCGCTGACCAACCTGACGACCAACATCACCAATGGCGGGATCGGCGCGCTGCAATATTCGAACGCGGCGACGCCGACCGTGCCGAACGGTGGCGTTCCGACCAACGACGTCGCGCTGGTCGGTGCAACGGCAGGACCGGTAGCTCTGCACAACGTAGCCGATGGCACTGTCGCGACCGGATCGACCGACGCCGTGAATGGCGGTCAGCTTGCCACGGTGACCGGCCAGGTCGGCAACCTCGCGGCGCTGTCGGTCCAGTATGACGACGCGACGCGGGCTCGCGTCACGCTGGGTGGTCTCGGCACGGGGGCTGCTCCGGTGGCGATCGGCAACGTCGCGGCGGGTGCGCTCGGCGCGACTTCGACCGACGCGGTCAACGGCAGCCAGCTGTTCGCGACCAACACCAACGTCACCAACCTGACGACCAACATCGCCAATGGTGCGATCGGTGCGCTGCAATATTCCAGCGCGGGTGCACCGACCACGCCGAACGGTGGCGTGCCGTCGAACGATGCGACGTTGGTGGGCGGTGCCGCCGGCGCGGTCGCTCTGCACAATGTCGCGGATGGCAGTGTCGCGGTGGGTTCGACCGACGCGGTCAATGGCGGTCAGCTTGCCCTGGTCTCGGGGCAGGTCGGCACGCTGAACGGTTTGGCGGTGCAGTATGACGATCTCAGCCGGTCGCGCGTGACCTTCGGCGGGACTGGTGCGGCACCTGTGGTGCTCGGCAACGTCGCGGCGGGGACGCTGGGCGCCGCCTCGCTCGAGGCGGTGAACGGCAGCCAGCTGTTCACGACCAACGCCAACGTCACCAACACCAACACCGCGCTCACCAACCTCACGACCAACATCGCCAATGGCGGGATCGGCGCGGTGCAATATTCCAACGCCGCGACGCCGACCACGCCCAATGGCGGCGTGCCGAGCAACGACGTCGCGCTGGTCGGTGCGGCGGCTGGCCCGGTCGGATTGCACAATGTCGCGAATGGCAATGTCGCGGCGGGATCGACCGACGCGGTCAACGGTGGTCAGCTCGCCAGCGTCTCCGGACAGGTCAGTGGCCTGTCCGCACTCGCGGTCCAGTATGACGATGTCGGCCGCTCGCGGATCACGCTTGGCGGCGTCGGGACCGGTGCGGCGCCCGTCGTGATCGGCAACGTTGCGGCAGGCACGCTCGGTGCGACCTCGACCGATGCGGTCAACGGCAGCCAGCTGTTCGCGACCAACACCAACGTCACCAACCTGACGACAAGCATTGCGAATGGCGCGATCGGTGCGCTGCAATATTCGAGCGCAGGTGCACCGACCACGCCGAATGGCGGCGTACCGTCGAACGACGTGACGCTCGTCGGGGGTGCCGCTGGTGCCGTCGCCTTGCACAATGTCGGCAACGGCGTGGTTGCGGCCGGCTCGACCGATGCGGTCAACGGCGGCCAGCTGGCAACCGTCTCCGGCCAGGTCGGCAATCTCGCCGCGCTGTCGGTGCAGTATGACGATCCGACCCGGACGCGCGTGACCTTCGGTGGAGCAGGGGCCGCTCCGGTCGTGCTCGGCAACGTCGCGGCGGGAACGCTCGCGGCAGGGTCGACCGAAGCGGTGAACGGCGGACAGCTCGTCGGGCTAGGCACCTCCGTCGCGGCGGGTCTGGGTGGCCTGTCGAGCTACGACGCGGCGACCAACCGCGTGCTGGCCTCGATCGGGTTCGGCGGGGTGCAATATGGCAACGTCCAGTCGGTCTTCGACGCGGTCGATGGTGCGATCAACGGCGGTGCGGGCATCCGGTATTTCCGGGTTCTCTCGACCCGCGGCGACAGTGTCGTGACCGGTACCGACAGCATCGCGATCGGTCCGGAAGCGACCGCGACCGCGGACAACAGCGTCGCCATCGGCACCGGATCCTCGGCGCTTCGTGGCGGTACGCTTGGCTATGCCGCGCTGGGTCTTACAGGCTTGCAGAACTCGGTCGGTGAAGTGTCGGTCGGGTCGGCCGGTGGCGCTCGGCAGATCACCAACGTTGCGGCAGGCACCGCGGCGACAGATGCCGCCAATGTCGGCCAGGTCGCAGGCGTCGCGGCGCAGGTCGCGGCCTTGGGCACCACGACCGTCCAGTACGACAACGGGACGAAGAACTCGATCACGCTCGGCGGTGCCGGCGGGACGGTCATCACCAACGTCGCCGCCGGCAACGTTGCCGCCGGGTCTACCGACGCGGTCAACGGCGCGCAGCTCGCGGCGACCAACACGCAGGTGGCGAACAACACGACCGCGATCACCAACCTGGGCAACCAGATCAGCAACGGTGCGACCGGGCCGGTGCAATACTCCAACCCCGGCAGCGCCACCACGCCGAACGGTGGCACGAAGACCAACGACCTGACGCTGGTCGGTGCGGCGGCCGGTCCGGTCGGGCTGCACAACGTCGCTGGCGGCTCGATTGCGGCCGGCTCGACCGACGCGGTCAATGGCGGGCAGGTCTATGCCCTGGCGCTGACGGCGGTGAACGCGGTGTCGTACAACACCGACGCGAACGGCGCGCGGACCAACACCGTGACGCTGGCGGGCGGCAATGCAGCAGCGCCGGTGACGATCGCCAACGTGGCCGCCGGTACGGTCGCGGCGGGGTCCGCCGAAGCGGTGAACGGTGGCCAGCTCTACACCACCAACCAGGCGGTCGCGGCGGCGCAGGGCACCGCGAACAGCGCGCTCGCGCTGGGTAGCAACTCGGTGCAATACGGTCCTTCGCGTACCAACGTGACGTTCAACGCAGGCGGTCAGGCGACCGTTCTGAGCAACGTCGCGGCGGGCGTTTCGACCACCGACGCGGTCAATGTCGGGCAGCTGAACTCGGGCATCAACTCCGCGGTGACGCAGGCGAACGCCTATACCGACGGGCGGATCGCGGCGCTCGACTTCGATCTGCGCAACCTCCGTCGGGACAGCTTCGCCGGGACCTCCAACGCGCTGGCAGCAGCCGGCCTCCCGCAGGCGTATGAAGCGGGCAAGGGGATGATCGCGATGGGTGGCGGCACCTATGCCGGCCAGTCGGCGGTCGCGGTCGGGATGTCGAAGGCGTTCAGCGATGGCCACACGGTCGTCAAGCTGAGCGGCACCTACGACTCGCAGGGCCGTGCCGGTGCATCGGGCGGGATCGGGTATCAGTTCTGATCCTGTCTTTCGAAGTTGGGAACGGGCGGCCTTCGGGTCGCCCGTTTTCGTTTGAGGCTCAGGGGCGCTCGACGTTGGAGGCCGCGGAAGACGAGGGCGCGGGTTGACTTGGGCGGCGGCGGCTACGACTTGGCGGCGAACAATGCAGGATGTTACCGTGGCCAGCACCCCGAGCGAGACGCAGTTTTTCGAGAGCTTCGACGGCACGCGGATCGCGTGGCGCGAGGTCGGCGACGGTCGGCCGGTGGTGCTGATCCACGGCTATTTCTCCGATGCGAAGACCAACTGGATCCGCTACGGCCACGCGGCCAAGATCGCCGCCAAGGGCTTCCGGGTAATCATGCCGGACCTGCGCGCGCACGGCGAAAGCGCCAAGCCGCACGGGCTGGAGGCGTATCCGGCGGATGCGCTGACGCAGGACGGCCACGCGCTGATCGCGCATCTCGGGCTGACGGAGTACGACCTTGGCGGCTATTCGCTGGGTGCGCGGACGACGTCGCGAATGCTGGCGACGGGCGCGACGCCGCGGCGGGTGATCTTCTCGGGCATGGGTCTCGAAGGGCTGACGCAGACGTCACGCCGCGCCGGGCATTTCCGCAATATCCTGACCAAGCTCGGGCAGCATGTGCAGGGTACGCCGGAGTGGCTGGCGGAGGCGTTCCTGAAGACGACGGGCGGCGATCCGGTCGCGTTGCTCGGTATCCTCGAGACGTTCGTCGATACGCCGCTCGAGTCCGTGAAGGCTATCCAGCAGCCGACGTTGGTCGTGTGCGGAGGTGAGGATCAGGATAATGGTTCGGCACCGGACCTGGCGGCGGCATTGCCGAACGGGACGTATGTCGAGACTCCGGGCGGTCATATGAGCGCGGTGGTGAAGCCCGAACTCGGCCAGGCGATCGCGGACTTTCTTGCAGATTAAGACCAAACCGCGCGCCTCAAATCCGTCATCCTGACGAAAGTCAGGACCCAGGGTTACTGGCGCTGCCGGCCTTGGTTCTGGGTCCTGACTTTCGTCAGGATGACGGAAGAAGGATAGGATTGCGCTCGGCATCGTGGGTTGACCGTCGCGCGCCGGACCAGCAATTACAGCCCCATAAAAAGGGGATGACGATGGTTCGGTTCACTGTTTCGATAATCGCTTTGGCTGGAGCTTTGTGCGCCGTGCCGTCCATTGCCGGCGCGCAAGTCGCTCCGACCGCCACCGGCAAGCCCACCGTCGCGCAGGCCGATGCGTTCGTTGCCGAGGCGGAGACGGCGATGGCGGCAGCGTCGCTCGACGCGAACCGCGTGGCGTGGGTGAACGCGACGTACATCACCGACGATACCGATGCGCTGGCGGCGAAGTCGGGCGCGGAGATGACCGATCTCGGGGTGAAGTATGCGCTTGGCGCCGCGCGCTATGCGTCGCTGCCGGGGCTTTCGTTCGATACGAAGCGCAAGCTCGACCTGTTGCGCGGCGGGCTGACGCTGCCGGCGCCGACGCGGGCAGGGGCTTCCGAGGAACTGTCGACGCTCACCACCAAGATGTCGTCGTCCTACGGCAAGGGCATGGGGACGCTCGACGGCAAGCCGATCAACGGGTCGGATATCGAGGCGGCGATGGGCTCGGTGCGCGATCCCGCCAAGCTGACTGAGATGTGGACGAGCTGGAACGACAAAGTCGGCGCGCCGATGCGTGGCGATTATGCGAAGATGACGTCGATTTCCAACGAAGGCGCGCGCGAGCTCGGCTACAAGAACGTCGGCGCGCTGTGGCGCTCGGGCTACGACATGACGCCCGAGCAGTTCGCGGCGCTGACCGACACGATCTGGAAGCAGGTCGAGCCGCTATACATGGCGCTCCACACCTACACGCGGTGGAAGCTGAACGAGAAATACGGCGACGAGGTGCAGGCGAAGACCGGGCCGATCCGCAGCGACCTGCTCGGCAACATGTGGGCGCAGGAATGGGGCAATATCTACGACATCGTCGCACCCAAGGGCGCCGGGGATCTGGGGTTCGACACCGGCGACCTGCTCAAGGCGAAGGGCTATGATCCGCTGAAGATGGTGAAGCAGGGCGAGGGATTCTATTCGTCGCTCGGGTTCGCGCCGCTGCCGGAGACGTTCTGGAAGCGGTCGCAGATCACCAAGCCTGCCGACCGCGACGTGATCTGCCATGCGTCGGCGTGGGACATCGACGCCAAGGACGATATCCGGATCAAGATGTGCACGAAGGTGAACGCCGACGACTTCGTCACGATCCACCACGAGCTCGGCCACAATTACTATCAGCGCGCGTACAAGGCGCAGCCGTTCCTCTACGCGAACGGTGCGAACGACGGCTTCCACGAGGCGATCGGCGATACCGTCGCGCTGTCGATCACGCCGGATTACCTGGTGAAGATCGGGCTGCTCGATCAGGCGAAGGTGCCGAGCGCGGACAAGGACATCGGGTTGCTGCTGCGTCAGGCGATGGACAAGGTCGCGTTCCTGCCGTTCGGGTTGCTGATCGACAAATGGCGCTGGGGCGTGTTCTCGGGGCAGATCCCGGCGACTGGGTATCAGGCGGCGTGGGACGCGTTGCGGTTGCAGTATCAGGGGATCAAGCCGCCGGTCGCACGCGACGAGACCAAGTTCGATGCGGGCGCGAAATACCACATCCCGGCGGCGGTGCCGTACACGCGCTACTTCCTGGCGCGGGTGTTGCAGTTCCAGTTCTACAAGGCGGCGTGCGACCAGTCGGGCTGGAAGGGGCCGCTGCATCGTTGCTCGTTCTACGACAACAAGGCGGTGGGGACGAAGCTGAACGCGATGCTGAGCATGGGGCAGTCGAAGCCCTGGCCCGATGCGCTGCAGGTGTTCACCGGCAGCCGCGAGATGTCGGGCGCGGCGCTGGTGGAGTATTTCGCGCCGTTGAAGGCGTGGCTGGACGTGCAGAACAAGGGGAAGCCGACTGGGTGGTGAGGGATAAACCTGACTACTCCAACTTCTAGTTCCCCCGCGAAGGCGGGGCCCAGGGTTACGAACGCACCCGTGGTTTTAGCTGGGCCCCCGCTTCCGCGGGGGAACGAGAAAGGCGGGACTTTCCGTCTTGCCCACCCCGGCGAAGGCCGGGGCCCAATTGGGAAACGCCGCTAACAGAGCGATGAGCTTCGTTACCCAAGACGTTCCAATTGGACCCCGGCCTTCGCCGGGGTGGAGTATCTATTCAGTACTCGGTCGGGATATGTTTACTCCGGCACCGTCCCAGGATCGACGATGCCCGCGTCGAACGACTTCGACGAGTCCGTCCCGTCAGCCTGATGCGCGTGCGTACCCTTCGGTTTGGGTGCTGTCTGAGACTTCGGCGTGCTGCCACGCAGAGTTAGCAGCGCGCCAACCGCCGCTCCAGCTACCGCGACACCACTAAAGATCGCAGCAGCGCCCCATTTGCCACGGGTCTTCTCTGGCGGCTTCGCAATCGGAACAGGCGTGGCCGTATTGCGTGCAGGCACCGGGCGGGGCGTGCTGCGCTTGGTCGAGCGCGGCTTTGGCGTCGGCTTGCCCACTGACTTCGACGACGCGGCGGTGACAGGCTTGTCCGCAACCGGCACGGGCTTGGACGCGATCGGCTTGGCAGCCGACGTGGCAGCCGGTGCCGCCTTCGGCGCGCTCGTCTTGCGCGGCGCGCGGCGGCGGGCGGCGGGCTTCTTTGCTTCCGTATCGGGCGTGTCGGTGTCGGCCACTTCTATCTTCCCTCAGCAATGATCCCGGAAGCGTAACGCATTCCCGTGCGATCCGCTCCGATTTTTAGCGGCTCACGTTATCGGAACGGGGGCTCGTCGAACGCGCGGAGCTTGCGGCTGTGGAGCTTCGGGCCTTCCAGGCGGAGCTGCTCGCAGGTCTCGATCCCGATCCGCAGATGCTCGCTGATCGCGCGTTCGTAGAAGCGGTTGGCCTGGCCGGGCAGCTTGAGTTCGCCGTGGAGCGGCTTGTCCGAAACGCAGAGCAACGTGCCGTAGGGGACGCGGAACCGGTAGCCCTGCGCAGCGATCGTCGCGGATTCCATGTCGATGCCAACCGCGCGGCTGAGTGAGAAGCGGAGTGCGGACTTCGAGTAGCGGAGTTCCCAGTTGCGGTCGTCGGTGGTGACGATCGTGCCGGTGCGGAGGCGGCGCTTGAGTTCCTCGCCCGACTGGCCCGAGACGATCTCGGCGGCCTTGGCCATCGCAAGCTGGACTTCGGCGATCGCGGGAATGGGGATTTCGGGCGGCAGGACGTCGTCGAGGACGTGGTCGTCGCGCAGATACGCGTGCGCGAGAACGTAATCGCCGATCCGCTGGCTCGGCCGCAATCCGCCGCAATGGCCAATCATCAGCCATGCCTCGGGGCGGAGGACCGCAAGATGGTCGCAGATCGTCTTGGCGTTCGACGGGCCGACACCGATATTGACCAGCGTGATTCCGGTACGGTCGTCCGCCATCAGGTGATAGGCGGGCATCTGGTGCCGCCGCCACGCACTGTCGGAGATGATCTTGTCGATGTCGTCACCCGACGAGATCGTGATCCCGCCCGCACCCGACAGGCTGGTGAAACGCGAGCCTTCCCCCAACTGCGTGCCGGCCCAGCGGACGAACTCGTCGACGTAACGGTGATAGTTGGTGAACAGCACGAAGCGCTGCGCGTGCTCGGCCGGCGTGCCCATGTAATGACGCAGGCGAGCGAGGCTGAAATCGGTGCGCAGACCGTCGAACAGCGCGAGCGGCCGCGTCTCGTCCTGCGCGATCCACAGGCCGTCCGCGATCTCGTCGCCGATATGTGCGAGTTCGGTGGCGGGGAAATGCCGCGACAATTCAGTCGCGGAGACCTCGTCGAGGCTCAGCGCGTGGCCGGGCTCGATCACATAGGGGAACGGGATTTCCTGACGGCCCTCGACCGCCTCGACGGTGACGTCGTAATCCTCGATCAGCAGGGTGAGCTGTTCGATCAGGTATTCGGCGAAGATCGCGGGCTTGGTGACGCTGATGCGGTACTCGCCTGCGTTGACCAGGCGACCGAACGAGCGGAGCGGGGTGGGCCGGTCGACGCCGCCTTTATAGGTCAGCCGGATTTCGGGATAGGCGAACGAGCCGTCGGTGCGGCTGGCCGGATCTGGCGTCCTACCGTCGGCGATATAGGCGCTCATGGCGGCTTGGAGGCGTTCGACGGAGGCGCGGTAGAGGCGGTCGAGTTCGGCGACGAGGTCGGATGCGATTGTCATCGGGCAGTGTTAGGTGGCGCAGGTTACGGTGGCAAGACCACCAAATCCCCCCGGCGCGGGGAGGGGGACCGTTCGCGAAGCGAAGGGTGGAGGGGGCGTGCCGCACGCGGTACGTTCGCGGATAGCCCCCTCCGTCAGCCCTGACGGGCTGCCACCTCCCCGTGCCGGGGAGGAATGATCAGATTTTGCTAAGAAGATGCTCGGCCGAGCTCACCTTGAACTCGCCGGGAGCCTCGACGTTCAGCTGCTCGACCACGCCGTCATTGACCAGCATCGAATAGCGCTGGCTGCGCGTCCCCATGCCGAAGCCGGAACCGTCCATCGTCAGCCCGATCGCCTTGGCGAAATCACCATTGCCGTCCGCGAGCAGCGTGATGTCGCCGGCGCCTGCTGACTTGCCCCACGCGCCCATTACGAACGCGTCGTTGACCGACACGCACGCGACCTCGTCGATGCCCTTGGCCTTCAGCTCGGCTTCCTTCTCGACGAAACCGGGCAAGTGCTTGGCCGAGCAGGTCGGGGTGAACGCGCCGGGGACCGCGAACAGCGCGACCTTGCGGCCCTTGAAGAAGCTGTCGGTATCGACCTGGTCGGGGCCATCTGCGGTCGCCTTGACGAGGTTGGTGGTGGGAAGCCGGTCGCCGACGCTGATCGTCATCTGAAATCTCCTGTCGCCGCGCGTTGGTCGCGGGCGCGCCGTACCTTGGACGCGGGCGCGAGTATTTCAAGCGTGGCGGGCGATCGTCCGCGTCGCTATGTTCGAACGCATGGACAAGACGCCCTTTCTTTCCGGACAATTCCTGCTTGCGATGCCGGGGATGAGCGATCCGCGGTTCGCCCGCGCGGTGATCGCGATGTGCAGCCATGACGAGAATGGCGCGATCGGCATCGGCATCGGCGCGACGATCGACGGTCTGGGTTTTCACGATCTGCTCGAACAGTTCGGGATCGAGCCGGGCGACGCCCCCAACGCACCGGTGCATTTCGGCGGGCCGGTCGCGCCACGGCGCGGGTTCGTGGTGCATTCGTCGGATTGGGGCGGGCAGGACTCGGTCGATGTCGCCGGGCGGTGGAAGCTGTCGAGCACGGTCGACGTGCTCCGCGCGATCGCCGAAGGGAAGGGCCCGTCGGAGTGGGTGGTCGCGCTCGGCTATGCCGGCTGGGATGGCGGGCAGCTGGAGGGCGAGCTGTCGCGGCCGGGGTGGTTCAACGTGCTCGGCGATACGGAATTGCTGTTCGATACCGCTGCGGAGGACCGGTGGACGCTTGCCTTCGCGCAGGCCGGCGTGGATCCGCGGTTGCTCGTGGCGGAGACGGGCACGGCCTGACTTCTGCTCCCCTCCCTGGAAGGGAGGGGCTGGGGGTGGGTCGGCCGGTTGGCTAGCTGTGCGCCCGCCTCAAACCGACCCACCCCCAACCCCTCCCTTCCAGGGAGGGGAGTCGAAGAAGGGCGATGCAGCTAACGCGAACGGCATCCCCGAGCATCATATAAAGATATCTTTATATTTGATTTGGGCCCCCTGATCCCCTAAGTGGCACGGCATCCGGCACGGGCATGAGGCTCGCCGATCACAGAATTTCCAGGAGACCCATAGTGGCCACCACCCTCGCCCCCGCGAAGACCGACTACGTCGTCGCCGACATCAGTCTCGCCGATTTCGGCCGCGCCGAGATCAACATCGCCGAGACCGAAATGCCCGGCCTGATGTCGCTGCGCTCGGAATTCGGCGCAGCGCAGCCGCTCAAGGGCGCGCGGATCACCGGCTCGCTGCACATGACGATCCAGACCGCCGTGCTGATCGAGACGCTGACCGCACTCGGCGCCGACGTGCGCTGGGCGACGTGCAACATCTTCTCGACGCAGGACCATGCCGCCGCCGCGATCGCCGCGACCGGCGTGCCGGTTTTCGCGATCAAGGGCGAGAGCCTCGCGGATTACTGGAACTATGTCGGCGACATCTTCTCGTGGGATCGCGACGTCGAGGGCCAGACCGCCAACATCATCCTTGATGACGGCGGCGACGCGACGATGTTCGCACTCTGGGGCGCCAAGCTCGAAGCCGGCCACACGATGCCCGAGCCCGAGAACGAGGAAGAGGTCGAGATGCAGCGTGCGCTCAAGGCGTATGTCGCGAAGAACCCCGGTTACCTGACCGAGACCGTCAAGAACCTGAAGGGCGTTTCGGAAGAGACCACCACCGGCGTCCACCGCCTGTACGAGATCGCCAAGAAGGGCGAGCTGCCGTTCCCCGCGATCAACGTCAACGACTCGGTCACCAAGTCGAAGTTCGACAACCTCTACGGCTGCAAGGAGTCGCTGGTCGACGCGATCCGTCGCGCGACCGACGTCATGCTCGCCGGCAAGGTCGCCTGCGTTGCCGGCTTCGGTGACGTCGGCAAGGGCTCGGCCCAGTCGCTCCGCAACGGCGGCGCGCGCGTGATGGTCACCGAAGTCGATCCGATCTGCGCACTGCAGGCGGCGATGGAGGGCTTCGAGGTCGTGACGATGGAAGAGGCCGTGAAGCGCGCCGACATCTTCTGCACCGCGACCGGCAACGCCGACGTCATCACCGCCGATCACATGAAGGCGATGAAGCCGATGTCGATCGTCTGCAACATCGGCCACTTCGACTCGGAGATCCAGATCGCCGCGCTTTCGAACTACGACTGGACCGAAGTGAAGCCCGGCACCGACCTGGTGAAGTTCCCGGACGGCAAGCAGATCATCATCCTGGCGAAGGGTCGCCTGGTGAACCTCGGTTGCGCCACCGGCCACCCATCGTTCGTCATGTCGGCCTCGTTCACCAACCAGACGCTCGCGCAGATCGAGCTCTGGACCAAGGGCGAGAACTACAAGAACGAAGTCTACGTCCTGCCGAAGCACCTCGACGAGAAGGTCGCGATGCTCCACCTCGAGAAGCTCGGCGTGAAGCTGTCGAAGCTTTCGGACAAGCAGGCCGGCTATATCGGCGTGCCGGTCGAGGGCCCGTTCAAGCCGGACCACTACCGCTACTGATCTTAGGGATTTAGTAGGGTTTTCGAAAGCCGCGTCCGCGATTAGGCGGGCGCGGCTTTTTCGTTACGCATCCGTGTTGCAGCTCTGCAACATGTTTGTAATGTTTTGCTGCCCGGATTGAAAAACGGGCAGGAAAGGTGTCCTTCTGACCTCAGTAAAAGATTGGGTTCAGGGGTTATTTAATATGACTGGCATGCCGATCCGGAAGTCCGGATTGTTCGTAACAGCGTCGACGGTGGCGTTCGTATTAGTCTCAATGATCCCGGCAGCGGCGTAGACTGCAACACCGGTTGACGCGCAAAGCCAGGCGCCCGGCACCGATCCAACAGCTCCGGTTGGTTCGGACACTACGACGGGCGCAGTTGCACAGACAGTGGCGGCCGAAGCCAATGCCGGCAGCGAGATCGTCGTCACCGGTTCGCGCATCGCGCGGCCGACGCTCAATTCGCCTATCCCCGTCACCACCGTGACGCAGGCCGACCTGACGCGGACCGGCGCTGTCGTGATCGGCGACGTGCTGAACGACCTGCCGTCGCTGCGCTCGACCTACAGTCAGGCGAACTCGACCCAGTTCATCGGTACTGCCGGCATCAACCTGCTCGATCTTCGTGGTCTTGGGCCATCGCGTACGCTGGTTCTCGTCAACGGCCGCCGTCACATCACCGGATCGACCGGCGAGTTTCTCGTCGACACCAACACGATCCCGACCGACCTGATCGACCGCGTCGACATCGTTACCGGCGGTAGCTCGGCGGTGTATGGTTCGGACGCCATGGCCGGTGTCGTGAACTTCGTGCTGAAGCGCAATTTCGACGGCGTATCGCTTAATGCCCAGAGCGGGATCGCGGATCGCGGCAATCGCGGTACATATCGCCTGTCGGGCACCTTCGGGACTAACTTCGCCGAGGGGCGCGGCAACATCGCGCTCGGTCTCGAATATAACCAGGCCGATCTGCTGACTTATACCGACCGTCCGGGGTTGACCGGTGCCTATGATGGCCGGAACCAGTTCCAGCGTGTCGCGACCAACGCGTCCGGTCAGCCGCAGCGGACTTTCCTAACGGGTGTCCGTAGCTTCGGCTATGACAATGGCGGCAACTTCATCGCCTATAACGGCGGCAATCTGCTGGGCTGCGGTGGTGGCGTAGCTGCTGCCTGTCGTGCGAACGGCGCTCCCCGCGTGTTCGGCTTCGGGTCGAACGGGCAACTCTCCGAGTATAATTACGGGAATGATTTCCGCCCGGTAGGCTCGAACAACAACCAGAACGGCAGCGGCGCGACGCTGACCGATACGGGTACGTTGGATCCGTCGCTCAAGCGCTACGTCGCAAACCTGATCGGCCATTACGACGTATCGGAAGCGTTCAAGCCGTTCTTCGAAGCGAAGTTCGTGCGCGTTGAAAGCTTTGCCCAGTCGAGCGGTACGTTCAACCAAGGTGGATCGCAGGGGACCGATGCCGAGGGCGAGACGTATCTTGGTGGGGGCGTGCCGATCGCGTTCGACAACGCGTTCCTCAATCCTCAGGCTGCGGCGACCATCCGGTCGTTGTTGCCGGCAGGCTCCGAGTATTTCCGCCTCAATCGCAACAACACCGATCTCGGCACGCGTGATGAGGCCGATCGTCGCGATACCTATCGCATCGTCGTCGGTGCAGAGGGGACTTTCAACAACGACTGGAAGTATGATTTCTCGATAAACTACGGCGAATTCCGTACGAAGTCGAAATTCTACAACAACCAGTTCCAGTCGCGCTTCTACAACGCGATCGATGCGGTCCGTAACGGGGCCGGCCAGATCGTCTGCCGCATCAACCAGGCGACTGTCGTCGATCCGTCGTGCGCTCCGCTCAACATCCTGGGCGGGGGGCGGGCTAGCCAGGCCGCGCTGAACTACATCAACACGACCTCGACCAGCCGCGGCAAGGCGACTGAGTTCGACGTGACGGGCAACATCGTCGGGGATAGCTCGCAGCTGTTCGAACTGCCCGGCGGTCCGGTCCGGTTCGCGGTCGGCGGCGAGTATCGTCGCGAAACGGCGTTCTCGGCGTATGACGATACCATTAAGGGCGGCGACACGTTCTTCAACGTCATCCCCGACTTCCGTCCACCCGCATTCGCCGTGAAGGAAGCGTATGGCGAGATCGAAATTCCTCTGTTGAAGGACATCAGCTTCGCCAAGGAGCTGACGATCAACGCTGCAGGTCGTGTCGCGGATTACAAGGGGTCCACGGGAACGGTCTATGCCTATAACTTCGGCGGGATCTATGCGCCGATCAACGACATCAAGTTCCGCGTGAACTATTCGCGGTCGGTCCGGGCGCCTACGCTTGGCGATCTGTACGCTTCGAACAGCCAGGACTTCCCGCAGCTCGACGATCCGTGCGATGTCAACTTCATCACCACGGGGCGCTCGACCCGTGCTGCAAACTGTGCGGCAGCAGGTGTTCCGGCTGGTTTCATCAACAGCACGGCCCGGGCTGGTTCCACTGAAATCCTGTCAGGCGGCAATCCCAACCTACAGGCGGAGAAGTCACGGAGCTGGACCTATGGTGCGATCTTCCAGCCCAGCTTCCTTCCAGGCTTTGCGCTCACGGTCGATTATTACGACATCAAGATCAACAAGGTCATCAACGCTGTCGACGCACAGACGATTCTCGATGCCTGCTATGACGCTCCGACGCTGACCAACCAGTTCTGCAGCCTGATCAATCCGCGCCAGGCGAACGGCCTGTTCGCACGGCCGGCGCTGTTGCAGAGCACGGTCAACTTCGCCGCGCTCAAGGCCAAGGGCATTGATTTCGACGCCAGCTACAACCGCCGGTTCGGTGCGGACACCAAGGCTGCGGTGCGCGTGGTGGGGACCTGGGTCCGCGACCGGACCGACTTCCCGTATCTCGACGAGCCGAGCCGCCCCGACCGGGTGAAGGGCGAGCTTGGCGATCCGATCTGGAACGTCAACGCATCGGTCGACCTGACGCACAAGAACTTCACGATCGGCTATCAGGTCCGCTATATCGGCCGCCAGTCAATCACCGATTGGGAGGCGCAGCACGACACAAACGGCGTTCCTGCGCTCAACCCGAACTATGCCGACGTCGTCTATTATCCGAAGGTGTTCTATCATGCGGTTCGCGCGTCGGTCGACGTCGACAAGCGCTTCACCTTGTACGGCGGCGTCGATAATCTGACCGATAAGAAGCCGCCTTACGGTCTGCTCGGCAATGGCGATGGCGACGCGATCTACGACAACATTGGTCGCGCGATGTACATCGGCGCTTCGGTGAAGCTGTAAGCGTAAGCCAGGTTCTATCGGTTAGATCGAGAAGGGCGGGTCCTTATGTCGGGCCCGCCCTTTTCCTTGTCTCGTGGCTTTCCCCTGGGGGACGGTTTGGCCTACATGGTCCGATGATGTCGCTACGGGCTTCCCGATAATGGTCCTAGGGATCGGTGCCGCCGTGATGGTAGGGGCGTTGCTGCTCCTGGTGATCCTCGCCGGCTTGGTACTGCTATACATCGGACTGCAAGCCCGTTCCGACGCCGCGGAAGTGATAGAGGTGCGCGCGCAGTTGCAGACGATCCTCGATGGATCGCCGGCGATCGTGACGGTGATCCGTTCTGGCGGGCGGATCGAGATGACGCAGCGGATGGCGGACTGGCTTGGGCTTGGGGCGCCGCCTCGGTCGATCGCGGAGCTTGCTGCCGGGGGGACGGGGCTGTCCGCCGACGATGCCGCGCGACTGATTGCCGACGTCACGGCGGCGCAGCGGTCGGGGCGGGCGTTCGTGCGCTCGGTGCGATTGCAGGGCTCGACGCGGGCGATCACGTTTCGCGGCGGGCGCGCGCCGGGCGCGATGGGCGCGACCGGGGCGGTGCTGCTATGGGCGTTCGATGCGACCGACAGCGAGGCGGAGATCGCACGACTTGGTTCCGAGACCGCGCGACTCGGCGAGGCGTATGAATCGCTGACGGGGCTGATCGAGGCGGCGCCGATGCCGATGTGGTATCGCGCGACCGACTTGCGACTGGCGATGGTCAACAGCGCGTATGTCGATGCGGTCGAGGGGCGTGATGCCGCCGACGTCGTCGCGCGTGGGCTGGAACTGGTCGAGGGATCTGGGCGTGGCGGGCCTCTCGCTGGTGCCGCGGTCGCGCGCGAGCAGGGACGCCCGCATCAGCAGGTCCTGCCCGCGACGATCGACGGTGCGCGACGGTCGCTGCAAATCTACGACGTACCGTTGCCGAGCGGCGGCGTGGCCGGGTTCGCGATCGATATCGAGGAACTGGAGCAGGCGCGGTCGGGCGCCAAGCGCTTTGCCGAAGCCCAGCGCGCGATGCTCGACCGGCTATCGGCAGGCGTGGCGCAGTTCGGTGGGGATCGCTCGCTCGTGTTCTGCAACCAGCCGTTCCGGCGGATGTTCGCGATGCGGAGCGAATGGCTCGCCGACCGTCCCGAATTCGACCGCGTGCTCGAGCGGATGCGCGAGGCGAACCGGCTACCGGAGGTCCGCGATTTCCCGAGCTGGAAGGCGGAGCGGCGCGACTGGTTCATGCAGACTGGCTCGGCCCAGGGCGGCGGTGCGATGGAGGAGAATTGGCACCTGCGCGGCGGCACGCATCTCCGCGTGGTCGCGCAGCCGCTCCCCGATGGCGGCCTGTTGCTGATCTTCGAGGATCGCACCGAGCAGGTCCAGCTCGCCAGCGCGCGCGACACGTTGCTGCGGGTGCGGACGGCGACGTTCGACAATCTGTTCGAGGCGCTCGGCGTCTTCGCGGCGGATGGCCGGTTGCAGCTGTGGAACAACCGGTTCCGGGCATTGTGGGGGCTGGAGGAGGAGTTCCTTGCCTCGCATCCCCGCGTCGATGCGTTTGCCGAGGCGGCTGGCGCCAAGCTCGCGACCCCGGGGCGGTCCGCGTTGATCCCCGACCTCGTCCGGTCGGCGACGGTCGGGCGCCAGCAGCGCGGCGGACGCGTGGCGTTCGCGGATGGGCGGCATTTTGAGTTTGCCGGCGTGCCGCTGCCCGACGGGAATGCGCTGTTCACGATGCTCGACATCACCGACAGCCGGCGCGCGGAGCAGGCTTTGCGGGATCGTGCGGACGCGCTTGAAGCGACCGACAAGGTGAAGACCGCGTTCGTCGCGAACATGAGCTACGAACTGCGCACGCCGCTGACGTCGATCAGCGGGTTCGCGGAGATGCTTCACGGCGGCTATGCCGGCGCGATGACGCCGCAGGCCGAGGGCTATGTAGGGGCGATCCTCGAGTCGGTCGAGCGGCTGGGGTTGCTGGTCGACGACGTGCTCGACCTGACGCGCGCGGAGAGCGATCGTGCGGAAACCGATCGCAGCGACGTGGACCTCGCAGCTACCGTGCGCGCCGCGGCGGAAACGATCCTGCCGTCGGCCAAGCGACGTAAACTCGACTTCGCGATCGAGGTCGCGCGCTCGACGGGCCGCGTGAACGGCAATCCGAAGCGGCTGAAGGAGGTCGTCGAGCATCTGTTGCGCCATGCGGTCGCGGCGACGCCGGACGGCGGGCGGGTGCTGCTGCATACCGACGGTAATGCGACGTCGGCGCGGATCGTGGTGTCGGACGATGGGGTTGGGATGGATGCGGAGGCGGTGGCGCATGCGTTCGACCGGTTTGCGGAGTCGAAGCCTATGGGGGATCGCGCTCTGGGTCTCGGATTGCCGTTGGCGAAACAGTTCGTCGAGGCACACGGCGGGACGATCGAGCTTATGTCCGAACCCGGCGCCGGCACGCTGATCACCGTCGAGCTACCACGCCGATGAGCGCCGATCTTCTGCCCCCTCTCCCCTCCGGGGAGAGGGTCGGGGTGAGGGGTCGCCGAGCAGCGCAGCGCCTCGAACGGCCCCTCACCCAACCCTCTCCCCGAGGGGGAGAGGGCTCGTGCGCATGATCCGTCTACCCGACCCGCAAGCCACCGAAGCGTTCGGGGCTATGCTTGCCAAGCGCGTTCGACCCGGCGACGTGATCACTCTTGTGGGCACGCTCGGCTCCGGCAAGACCAGCGTCGCCCGCGGCCTCCTCGCCGCACTCGGCCTCGCCGGAGAGGCACCATCGCCCAGCTTCGCGATCGTCCAGCCCTACGAGCCACCCGAAGTGCGCTTTCCCGTACTGCACGTTGACCTCTACCGCATCGACGACCCCGCCGAGATCGAGGAACTCGCGCTCGACGACGCGCGCTACGATTCGCTCCTGCTGGTTGAATGGCCGGAACGCGCAGGCCCGGATTACTGGCCGGATGCGCTTCGCCTGAGCCTGACGATCGAGCCGGACGGCACGCGCAGCTTGACTATCGGCGTGCCGGAAGCTTGGAAGTCGCGATGGCCGACATGACCCCGCCGCCCGGCGCCGCCGCTTTTCTCGACGTTCATGGCTGGGGTGGGGCACAGATCCTTCCGGTCGCGGGCGACGCGTCGTTCCGGCGCTATTTCCGCGCGATCGAGAGCGCCGAACAGGGTGGGCGCCAAGCGATCCTGATGGATGCGCCACCGCCGCACGAAGATCCCCGCCCGTTCATCGCCATCGCCGAATGGCTGGTCGAGCGCGACTTCGCCGCGCCCGCCATTCTGGCGTGTGACCTCGACCAGGGGCTCGTGCTGATCGAGGATTTTGGCGACGATAGATTGCGTGAGGCGGTCGACGCGGCGCCCGCGGACGAACTGTCGCTCTACGGGCCGGCGATCGACTTGCTGGTGCGGTTGCGCGCCGAGCCGGCTGGGCCGGTCCCCCCTTACGATCGCGCGGTGCTGAAGCGCGAGGCGGGGCTATTCGTCGAATGGTACTGCCCGGCGGTCGGGGTCGAGCCAGATCTGGCTGGCTGGGCCGCGGCATGGGAGGCAGTGTTCGATCACGCCATCGCCGAGACTCCGGTCACGGTTTTGCGCGATTATCACGCCGAGAACCTGATGCTCGTCGGACCGGCGCGGTCGCTCGGGTTGCTCGATTTTCAGGACGCGCTCGCGGGGCATCCGGCCTATGATTTGGTGTCGCTGTTGCAGGATGCGCGGCGGACGGTCGATCCGGCGGTCGAGGCGGCGATGCTGGCGCGATATCGTGCGGCGGCGGATGCGGGAGACGAGTTCATGAACGCGTATCACGTGCTCGGCGCGCAGCGGAATGCGAAGATCCTCGGCATCTTCACGCGGCTGTGGAAGCGCGATGGCAAGCCGCATTATGCGACGATGTGTCCGCGTGTGTGGACGTATCTGGAGCGCGATCTGGCGCAGCCGGTCATGGCGCCGGTCGCGGCGTGGTTCGCGGCGAACGTGCCGCCCGCGAAGCGCGGCGATCCGCTGGCCTTGAGCGCGTGACCCGCCAGCAGACGATCCGGCCCGTCCCTCGCGGTGTCGTGCCCGAAACGGCGATGGTGATGGCGGCGGGCTTGGGCAAGCGGATGCGCCCGCTGACCGCGACGCGACCAAAGCCGCTGGTTCAGGTCGCGGGCAAGCCGTTGATCGACCACGTGTTCGAGCGGTTGCAGGCCGCCGGGATCAAGCGCGCGGTCGTCAACGTGCATTACTTGGCGGACACGCTGGAGGCGCACGTCACCGACCGGTTCGCGGGGATCGACGTCGTGATCTCCGACGAGCGGAAAATGCTGATGGAGACGGGCGGCGGGCTCGTCCAGGCGCGGCATCTGCTCGGCGACGCGCCGGTGCTGGTGGTCAACAGCGACAATCTCTGGATCGACGGGCCGGTCGACGCGATCAGGCTGCTCGCGTCGCGCTGGGACGACGCGAAGATGGACGCGCTGCTGCTGATGGTGCCGCTCGCGCGTGCCAACAATCACGGCGGGATGGGCGATTTCTATCTCGGCAGCGACGGGCGGATCGTCGGGCGGCGCAAGCCCGGCCGGGTCGCGCCATTCGCCTATACCGGCATCCAGATTCTCCACCCGCGGTTGATCGCCGACTGGCCGGAGGGGCCGTTCTCGACCAACATCTTCTGGAACCGCGCGATAGCCGCCGGCCGCGCCTACGGCCAGGTCCACCAGGGCCTGTGGTTCGACGTCGGCACGCCCGCCGCGATCCCGAAAACCGAGGCAATCCTCGCGGATGGCTGACGTCGCCACGGCGGATCGCCCGACGCTCTACACGATCCCGGCGCACCGGGCGTTTGCTGACGCGCTGGTCGCCGGGCTGACGCGGCGGGCCGGGCGCGATCCGCTGGCGCTCGCCCGTGCGCTCGTCGTGCTGCCGAACAACCGCGCGGTGAAGGCGGTGACCGAGGCGTTCGTCCGCGCGAGCGGCGGCGGGCTTGTCCTCCCGCGTCTGGTGGCGCTGGGAGATCCGGAGATGGGCGAAGCGGTTGGCGCCGCGCTCGATCCGGCGGACGATATCGATTCGCCGCTGCCCGCGGTACCACCCTATCAGCGTCGCATGATCCTCGCGCGACTGGTATCGGAAGAGCGGGCGCGCGAAGGCCATCCGGTCGATGCCGCCGAAGCGGTGCGCCTCGCAGGCGAACTCGCACGGACGCTCGATCAGTTGCTGGTCGAGGAAGTGCCGCCGACAAGGTTGCGCGATATCGAACTCGGCCCAGAACTGACCGAGCATTGGCGGCGCGCGCTGGCGACGTTCGAAATCGTGCTGCAACGCTGGCCAGGCGAACTCGCGCGGCTTGAGCGGATCGATGCGGCGACGCGGCGCTCGGCGTTGCTCGACCGGCTCGCCCAGCGCTGGCGGAATGCGCCACCAGCCGGGATCGTCTGCGCGGCTGGCGTGACGGATTCCGCACCAGCGGTCGCGCGTCTGCTCCGCTGCATCGCCGACATGCCGCAGGGCATGGTAGTGTTCGCCGGCCTCGACCTCGCGCTGCCCGACGAGGAATGGGACGCGCTCGGCCCGCATGATCCGCACCCGGTGACCGGGCTCACGCGGCGCTCGATCGAAACGCATCCGCAGTTCGATGCGAAGCTGATGCTCCTGCGCATGGGCGTCGCCCGCGGCGAGGTGCAAACATGGCGCGAGGGTGGCGGGCACGATGCCGACCCCGCGCGCGGCCGGGCCATCGCCAACGCGCTGGCGCCCGCGGACTTCACCGGCAAATGGACACAGATCGCGGCGGAGGATCGCCGATTGAAGGGCGTGACCGCCGCCGAACTCGCGACGCCAGCAGAGGAAGCACAAGCGATAGCTCTCGTCCTTCGCGAGGCCCTGGAAGTCCCCGAAAGGACCGCCGCATTAGTCACGCCAGATCGCGCGCTCGCACGGCGCGTAGCGGCGCATCTCGGGCGCTGGGGCATCGGCATCGACGACAGCGCGGGGCGGCCCTTGTCGATCCTGCCGCCGGGGACGTTGCTGCTCGCGCTGGCCGAGGCAGCAGGGCAGCGCTTTTCGCCGCTCCCGTTGCTCGCGTTACTGAAACACCCCCTGGTGCGGGCGGGCGAGGATCGCTTGCTCTGGCTAGACGGCGCACGCGCGCTCGACCGGCGGTTGCGCGGGCCAAGGCCGGCGGCGGGGCTCGACGGGATCGCCGGACATCTGGAGGAGCGTAAAGGCACGGCGGCAACATGGTGGACCGACGTCCAGCCTCTGCTGACGCCGTTGGCGAACGCGTTCGATCAGGGGCAGCAGCCGTTGGCTTCGGTGCTCGCCTGCCTGCGCGAGACGGCGCAGACCTTGTGCGGCGACAATCTCTGGTCGGGTTTGGCCGGGCGAGCGGCGGCGGAGTTCCTCGCCGATCTGGAAGCCGAAGCACCGGCCGGACCGCCGCGGATCGATCCGCGCGAACTGCCGCAACTGTTGCGGACGTTGCTCGACGAAGTAGCGGTACGGCCGGCACCGGGCGGCCATCCCCGGCTCGCGATATACGGCCTGATCGAGGCGCGGTTGCAGACCGCCGACGTCATGGTGCTCGGCGGTTTGAACGAAGGCGTTTGGCCGGGGCGGCCTGCGCCCGATCCTTGGCTCGCGCCGCGCATCCGCATGGAGCTAGGGCTGCCGGGGTTGGAGCGGCGTGTCGGCACCGCGGCGCATGATTTTGCGCAAGCGTTAGGCGCACCTCGCGCGGTAGTCACGCGGGCACGCAGGGATGCGAAGTCACCCGCTCTGGCCTCGCGTCTTTGGCTTCGGTTGCAGGCGCTTGCCGGAGATCGGTTCGAGCGGGCATCTGCACTGGAAGGCTGGACGCGTGCGCTAGACGATCCGGGCGAGCATCTCCCCGCCGACCGTCCCGCGCCATCGCCGCCTGCGCTGCTGCGTCCGAAAGCCATTTCTGTCACAGAGGTCGATCGCCTAAAGGCCGACCCTTACGCCTTCTATGCGCGCCGCGTGCTGGGTTTGATGCCGCTCGATCCGGTCGATGCCGATCCCAGCGCGGCGTGGCGCGGGACGGCGGTGCACGACATCCTCGAGCAATGGTGGAAGCAGGACAACTGCACCGTCGACACGCTACGGCAGCGCGCGAAGGCGATGCTCGATGACGAGCGGACGCATCCGATGATGCGCGCGCTGTGGCAGCCGCGCTTGCTCGAAGCGATCGACTGGATCGCCGGCGCTATCGTCGCGCAAGGCGAGGACGGCCGTACGGTCGCCAGCGCCGAGGGCAAGGGCAAGATCGAGATCGCTGGCGTGACGCTGTCGGGCCGCTACGACCGCATCGACAAGCTCCCCGACGGGCGCCTGGCGGTGATCGACTACAAGACCGGCAAGCCGCCTTCGCCGACCGCCGTCCGCGCCGGTTACAGCCTGCAACTCGGGCTGCTCGGCTTGATCGCGGAACGCGGCGGCTTCCCCGAGGTCTCGGGGACCGCAGGCGCGTTCGAATATTGGTCGCTCGGCAAGAAGCGCGACGCGTTCGGCTATATCGAGAGCCCGGTCGATCCCGAGGGCAAGCGCGACAAGATCCCGACCGCCGAGTTCACCGCCATCGCCGCGCACAACTTCACCGAAGTCGTCGGCGAATGGCTCACCGGCAGCGCCGCGTTCACCGCGAAGCTCGTCCCCGAATACGCCCCCTATGCCGAGTACGACCAACTAATGCGACGCGACGAATGGTATGGCCGTGAGCGGTGACGCGCTCGCCACGCTGCCCCGGCTCAGGGGGGCGCAGGCCGACGCGAGCAACCCGGCGTCGCACGTCTGGCTGTCCGCGTCGGCTGGCACGGGCAAGACGCAGGTCTTGGCGGCACGCGTGTTCCGACTGCTGTTGCGGGGTGTCGATCCCGGTGCGATCCTTTGCCTGACCTTCACCAAGGCAGGCGCGGCGGAGATGGCGCAGCGGATCAACGGGCGGCTCGCCGCGTGGGTGCGGATGCCCGCGCCGGCGTTGGCGGCGGACCTGATCGCGCTCGGCGAGAGCCCGGTCCAGGCGTTGCAGGACCGCGCGCGCACCCTGTTCGCCAAGGTGCTCGACGCGCCGGGCGGGGGCCTGCGCATCCAGACGATCCATGGCTTTTGCCAAGGCTTGCTGGCCGCGTTCCCGGTCGAGGCCGGGCTGACGCCAGGCTTCCGACCGCTGGAAGCGCGCGAGGAAGCCGGCCTGGCGCGCGAGGCGCTGGCGTCGATGCTGTCGGACGCCGAGCGCGAAGGCCGCGAACGTCCGGTCGAGATCGTCGGCCGCCTGTCGCTGCGAATGGGCGAGGGCGGGGCGGAGGCGTTCCTGCTCGCCTGCGCCCGTGCGCTGCCAGCGCTGGAGGCGTTGCCAGTCGGGATCCAGCCATGGCTCCGGCGCGAACTCGGCCTGCCCTCCGGAGACATCGACGAAGCGATCGCGGACTGGTGCGACGCGCTTGACCTCGACGCGATCACGCGCATTGCCGCGGCGAACCGCGCGTGGGGGACCGCCACCGGCCAGGCCGCGGCGGCGACCGTGCAGCGCTGGCTCGACCTCGACGACCGCGCGGCGACGTTGGACGAGCTTGCCAGCGTCGTGCTCACTGGCACGGGCACCCAGCGCAAAGCCTCGAAGAAACTGATCGATGCCGAGCCCGACTACGAAGTCCTCGCGCGCGATCTGGGCGAGGCGTGCACCGACGTGCTGTCGATGGTCCAGCGCGCGACCTATTGCGACCTGCTCGCCGACGGGCTGGAGGTCGGGCGCGATTATGCTCGCGGCTATGCACTGGCCAAGCGGCGCGCAGGCGCGGTCGATTTCGACGACCTGATCGCGACGACGGTGGCGCTGCTAGACCAGCCGGGGATCGGCGAATGGGTGCGCTACAAGCTCGACCAGGCGACCGAGCATCTGCTCATCGACGAGGCGCAGGACACCAACGGCCACCAGTGGCGGATCGTCCGCGCGCTGGCGGACGAGTTCTTCGTCGGTCGCGGCATCTATGCGCCGTCGACGCGGACGCTGTTCACGGTCGGCGATTACAAGCAGGCGATCTTCGGGTTCCAGGGCACCGATCCGCTCAATTTCCAGGCTGCCGAACAGTATTTCGGCGGTCGTGCGAGCGAGGCGGAAGGCGACGACGACTGGCCCGAGGAGGAGCGCGGGCTTCCCCTCGCGCGACTGTCGCTCCGCCACTCGTTCCGGTCGACGCGGACCGTGCTGGAGTTCGTCGATGCGGCGATCGAGGCGATCGGCGAGCCGGGGCTCGGGATTGCGGGCGAAGTCGAACAGCACGCCAGCGAGGTCGCCGGCCCCGGCACCGTGACCTTGTGGCCGCCAGTCTCCGCTGGCGGTAGCGAGGACGACGAAGAGGGTTGGGTCGACGACGCGGTGCGTAAACTCGCGAGCGATATCGCGCGCGCGGTGAAGGGCTGGCTTGCGCCCGAGACAGGCCTGATGCTGGAGAGCAAGGGGCGGCGGTTGCGGCCCGAGGACGTCATGATCCTGGTCAAGCGCCGTGGCGATCTCGCCTCGCTGATCGTCGCGCGGCTCTATGCCGAGGGCGTGCCGGTGGCGGGCGTCGATCGCTTGCGGCTGAACGCGCCGTTCGCGGTGCAGGATCTGCTGGCCACGATCCGCTTCGTGCTGCAGCCCGAGGACGATCTGAGCGTCGCCGCGCTGTTGGTCTCGCCGCTGATCGGCTGGACGCAGGACGAATTGATGGCCGCCGCCCCGCGCGAGGCCGGGCCGTTGTGGCGGCACCTGCAACGCACGCAACCCACGACACGGCTCGCCCCCTTGCTGGCGATGCTGGCGCGCGCCGACATCGCCACGCCGTACCAGTTCCTCGAGGAACTACTGTCGGGGCCGCTCGACGGTCGCCGCAAACTGATCCGCCGGCTGGGAACCGAGGCGCGCGATCCGATCGAGGAACTGCTCAACGCCGCGCTGACGTTCGAGAGTACGACGACGCCCTCGTTGCAGCGCTTCCTCGACTGGTTCGATCGCGGCGATGTCGAGATCGTCCGCGATCCGTCCGCGCCGCTGGACGCGGTACGGGTGATGACCGCGCACGGTGCGAAGGGGTTGCAGGCGCCGCTGGTGATCCTGGCGGATGCGACCGCGGATCCGTCGGCCGCGCCGCGCTCGATCCTGAAATGGGCGCCCGAGCCGGGGGCGGCGCCGATCCCGGTATTCCGGCCGCGGTCGAGCGAGCGTGGCGGGCCGCTGGATGCGGTCGTGTCGGCCGCCGAGCAGCGCGAACTGGAGGAGCATTGGCGGCTGTTCTACGTTGCCGCGACGCGCGCCGAAGAGCGGCTGGTGATCGCCGGTGCGCTCGGGCCCCGCGCAAAGGGCCTGCCGCCGGAGAACAGCTGGTACGCCGCGTCCGATCGCGCGTTGACGGCGCTCGATGTCCCGGTGGGCGAGGGCGCGCGGACGTTCGCCGGGGTCGAGCCTCAGCCTGCGGTGATCGCCAAGGCTTCGGCTTCGGTCGAGATCACGGCTAATGCGCAGCTACCGGGATGGGCGCATGAACCCGCACCGCAAGAAGCGCGTCCGCCTCGTCCGCTGTCGCCGTCTGCGCTGGGTGACGACGCGGTATCCGATCCGCCGCCGACACCAGCGATGCGCGTCGCGGCGGAGCGAGGTCGACTGATCCATGCGTTGTTCGAGCGTCTGCCGGCGGTTGCCGCCACCGACCGCGCGACGGCAGCCGATCGCTGGCTGGCAAAAGCGGGCGGCGTCGACGATGTCGCAGCACGGTCCGAAATCGTGCAGAGCGTGGTCGCCGTGCTTGACGACCCGCGCTTTGCCGAGCTTTTCAGCGCGGATACGCTCGCCGAGGCACCGATCGCTGCGACGCTCGCGAACGGCATGGTCGTGTCGGGAACGGTCGATCGCCTGCTGATCGAGCCCGACCGCATCCGCGTCGTCGACTTCAAGACCGGTCGACGCGCACCGCGCGGCCTCGACGATGTGCCGGAATACCATCTGAAGCAGATGGCAGCCTATGCCGAAGCCTTGGCCGTGATCTTTCCGGGCCGGTCGGTCGAGGCCGCCTTGCTGTACACGGCCGGCCCGCGGTTGATCGTGCTGACCGACGAGACGCTGGCCGCGAACAAGCCGCACTATCGGCCCACGGAGCAAAGCTAGCGCCCCGGTGGTTGAGCGCACACGCGAGCGACCTTAGATACGACTCAACCAAGGAGAATTCACGATGGCTACCAAGCAGATCACCGATGCCAGCTTCGATGCGGACGTACTGAACGCCGACGGGCCCGTGCTCGTCGATTTCTGGGCGGAATGGTGCGGCCCGTGCAAGATGATCGGGCCGTCGCTTGAGGAGATTTCGGAAGAACTCGGCGAGAAGGTAACGATCGCCAAGCTCAACATCGACGAGAACCCCGACGCGCCCGGCAAGTACGGCGTCCGCGGCATCCCGACGATGATCCTGTTCAAGGGCGGCGCACCGGCAGCGACCAAGGTCGGCGCGGAGCCCAAGGGCCGGCTTAAGGCGTGGCTCGAAGGCGAACTCGCTTAAGCTAAATTCCCGCCGTCATCCCAGCGAAAGCTGGGGTGACGGCATTAGCGGTATCAACTTCGATAGTCGGCGTTGATCGAGATGTAGCCATGCGTCAGGTCGCAGGTCCAAACTGTGGCCCGGCCTTCGCCCAGCGCTAGATCAACGCCGATTTCGATCTCGTGACCCTTGAGATGCGCAGCGACCGGCGCCTCGTCATAGCCGCCCAGCGCCAAGCCACCCTCGGCAACCTGCGTATTCCCGAACCGGATCGACAGCGTGTCGCGATCGGCTGGTTCGCCGGCCTTGCCGACCGCCATCACGACGCGGCCCCAGTTGGCGTCCTCTCCAGCAATGGCGGTCTTCACCAGCGGCGAGTTGGCGATGCTCATAGCGATGCGGTGGGCGCTGCGGTCGCTGTCGGCACCGGTCACCTGGATCTCAATCAGCTTCTGTGCGCCCTCGCCATCGCGAACCACGAGCATAGCAAGTTGATGGCACAAGTCTGCCAGCGCCGCGCGGAAGGCGTCCGCCCCCACGCTGTCATCGTCCGCCAGCGCGACGTTACCGGCCTTGCCCGTCGCGAACGCCAGCACGGTGTCGCTGGTCGATGTATCGCTGTCGACGGTGATGCACGAGAAGCTCGGCGCGTTCGCCTTCGACAGCGCGGCTTGCAGGAATTCCGGCTCAACCGCGGCGTCGGTGAAGATAAAGCCGAGCATCGTCGCCATGTCCGGCGCGATCATCCCCGAACCCTTGATGATGCCGACGAGGCTAACGGTGCGATCGCCAATCACTGCCGTCGTCACTGCGCCCTTGGTGAAGGTGTCGGTCGTCATGATCGTCGCTGCGGCATCCTCCCAGCCGCACGGCGCTCCGGCAAACGCGGCGTCAAGCCCGGCCTCGGCCTTGTCGATCGGCAACGGCACGCCGATCACACCCGTCGAGGACACGAACACGTCCGAAGGCTGGCACCCGAGATGCGCCGCCGTCCGCGCCGCGATCGCCTCGACTGCGGCCCGACCACGCGATCCGGTGAACGCGTTGGAATTACCCGCATTCACGACAAGCGCCCGCGCCTGACCGAGCGTCAGCGCCGCGCGGCACCATTCGACTTCAGGCGAAGGGCATTTGCTCGTCGTCAGCACCCCTGCAACGACCGTCCCCGGCTCCAACGTCACGAACGTCAGGTCGTACCGGTCCCACGCCTTGTACTGCGCCCGCGCGACATGCAGCGCGACTCCGTCGATCGCCGGCATGGCGGGAAAGGGTAGGGCGAGGGGAGATGTGGACTCGGTCATGCCTGCCATTTGCCGCTTGTGCCCGGCGGCTGCAACGGCTTGGTTGCGCGCCGGATCATTTCGGGGGATTCGTCAGTGAAGGTATACGGGGTTGTCACGGGACTGGCGTTGTTCGCTGGTGTACCAGTCGAAGCTGCGCCCGAGCCTATCGCGCCAAAACCTCGGATCGAACTGGCGACGTTGTTTGGGTCCGACGCGTATCCGCCGTTGGCGACTAATCTTGGCGAAGACGGGCTGGTGGTCGCGGCGTTGACGATCGATGCGCTGGGCGCGGTAACGGCATGCCGGATCGTCACGTCCTCCGATTCGACGTCGCTCGATGCTGCGACGTGCAGGATCATGACCGAGCACAAGACGGCGTTTTCTCCCGCGCATGATGCCGAGGGCAAGGCGGTTGCAGGATCATACACCTTGAAGACGCGTTGGATATTGCCCGAACCGCCACCCAGCCCCTTGAACAGCGTGGGGCAGCGGTTGACCCTGTTGCTGTCCAACAAAGCCGTGATCAAACGCTGTGAGCTTCGCGACATGCCCGGCAATGTTGCAGTCGAAGCAATGACCATGTGCGCAGGGTTTCGTGAATCCATGGCCGCGATGTTCGGCGGCAACCCCGAGACCTCGCCACCGGGCGACATCGAGGTCCTGGCGCTGATCGACCGGACGATTGGACAGGCCGCTCGTTTGTCTGGTCCGATGCCCGCCGGAATCACGCTCATTCAGGACGTTGGCAGCGAGTTCGTCGTCCAGCCCGATGGCACGCGTACCGGTTGCACGCCGGTCTCGACTTTGGTCGTTGAGACGATGGACGAGGAAGATGCGAAGTCCGCAGACCCGTGCGTCAGCGCCGAGCGGTTCGTCGCGCATAAGGGCGCGCCGATCAAAGTGCAGGACCGGATGCAGATGGGCTATCGGCCGATCGGGCGGCCCGTCGGGAAATGATCACCGGACGACGGATGGACCTTGACGACGTGTTCGCATAAAGCCGGTCCCGCATGAACCTGCTGCTACTCCTCTCTGCCCTGCTCTCCGCGCTGACCGGCGCGGTACCGGGTATGCGTGGGCAGTCCGCCCAGGCAGTAGTGCAAGGCAACGTCTGCTCGCAGTCGGTAGCAGCAACGCCAGTCAAGGTCTTGATAAGGCCCGTATCTGGCCTTCCCGTGCTACCGCAGGTTGCAGTCGCCACGACGCTGCGCGCGATAGCAATCGTCTCGCTTCCGCTATGGGCAGAGCGCCGCCGCGAATAGCGTCCTGGTGTGACCTTATCGTAACCTTTGGATCCGAGCGATCCGCTTCCGCGTGCGCCCACCGTGTGCCGCCGCGTCTCAAATTCAGGAAATCAGCCCATGTTCGGTGGCCTCGCCAAATCCTTGTTCGGTTCGTCCAACGACCGCTACGTCAAGTCGCTCAATCCGATCCTCGCCAAGATCGCTTCGTTCGAGCCGTCGCTCCAGGCGATGTCGGACGAGGAACTCTCCGCGCAGACCGTCAAGTTCCGGGCGCGGCTCGCAGAGGGCGAGAAGCTCGACGACCTGCTCCCCGAGGCGTTTGCGACCGTCCGTGAAGCCGCGCACCGCGTGCTCGGCCAGCGCCATTACGATGTCCAGATGGTCGGCGGCATCGTCCTCCACCGTGGCGAGATCGCCGAGATGCGCACCGGCGAGGGCAAGACGCTCGTCGCCACGCTCGCAACCTATCTCAACGCGCTCCCCGGCGATGGCGTCCACGTCGTCACCGTCAACGATTACCTCGCGGCACGCGACGCGGAGTGGATGGGGCAGGTCTACACCTTCCTCGGCATGACGATCGGCGTCATCATCCCGAACCTGTCGGACGAGGAACGCCGCGCTGCGTACGCCGCGGACATCACCTACGGCACCAACAACGAGTTTGGTTTCGACTATCTCCGCGACAACATGAAGTACGAGCGCAGCGCGATGACGCAGCGCGCGTTCAACTTCGCGGTGGTCGACGAGGTCGATTCGGTGCTGATCGACGAAGCCCGCACGCCGCTGATCATCTCCGGCCCGACCGACGACAAGTCCGAGCTGTACATGCAGGTCGACGCGGTCGTGAAGCAGCTCGATCCCGCCGATTACGACAAGGACGAGAAGCAGAAGACGATCATCCTCACCGAGGACGGTACCGAGAAGGTCGAGCGGATGCTCGAGGCGGCGGGGCTGCTCGAGGGGCAGAACCTGTACGACTTCGAGAATACGCAGGTCGTGCATCACCTCAATCAGGCGCTGCGCGCGATCGTGATGTTCAAGTCGGACATCGACTACATCGTCAAGGACGGCAAGGTCATCATCATCGACGAGTTCACCGGTCGCATGATGGACGGCCGGCGCTGGTCGGACGGCCTGCACCAGGCGGTCGAGGCGAAGGAGGGCGTCCAGATCGAGCCCGAGAACCAGACCATGGCCTCGATCACGTTCCAGAATTACTTCCGCATGTACCCCAAGATCGGCGGCATGACCGGCACCGCGGCGACCGAGGCGGCCGAGTTCTACGACATCTACAAGATCAACGTCGTCAGCATCCCGACCAACGTCGAGGTCAAGCGTGTCGACGAGGAAGACGAGTTCTACAAGGACACCAAGGACAAGTTCGCGGCGATCGCCAAGAAGATCAAGCATCATGCGGACCTGGGCCAGCCGGTGCTGGTCGGCACGGTGTCGATCGAGAAGTCCGAGATGCTGAGCGAGTTCCTGGTCGGCGAGAACGTCGATCACAAGGTCCTCAACGCGCGCTTTCACGAGATGGAGGCGCACATCGTCGCGCAGGCCGGGCGCAAGTCCGCGGTGACGATCGCGACCAACATGGCGGGCCGCGGCACCGACATCAAACTTGGCGGCAACCTCGAATTCCGCATGCTCGACGAGCATCCCGAACTGGTCGAGGGCACGCCGGAGTATGACGAGGCGGCGGCGCGGATCACGATCGAGATCGAGGCGGAGAAGCAGGCGGTGCTCGCCGCGGGCGGTCTGTTCGTGCTCGGCACCGAGCGGCACGAGAGCCGGCGTATCGACAACCAGCTGCGCGGGCGCTCGGGTCGTCAGGGCGATCCGGGCCTGTCGCGCTTCTATCTGAGCCTCGACGACGATCTGCTGCGCATCTTCGGGCCGGACACACTGTTCGCCAAGATGATGCGCAACAACATCGAGGACGGCGAGGCGATCGGCAGCAAGTGGTTGTCGAAGGCAATCGAGACCGCGCAGAAGAAGGTCGAGGCACGCAACTACGACATCCGCAAGCAGGTCGTCGAATATGACGACGTGATGAACGAGCAGCGCAAGGTCATCTACGAGCAGCGCGCGGACATCATGGATGCCGATACGGTCGGCGACGTGGTGACCGACATGCGCGCGGAGACGGTCAACGTGATCGTCGGCGATGCGTGCCCGCCCAACTCGTATCCCGAGCAGTGGGACGTTGCGGGGATGAAGACGCGGCTCGCCGAGGTGATGAACCTCGAACCGCCGATTGATGCCTGGCTGCTCGAGGAGTCGGTCGACCCCGAGGTGATAGAGGAGCGCGTCCGCGCGATGGCGGACGAGGCGATCGCGCAGAAGTCCGCCGATCTCGATACGGAGACGTGGACCTCGGTCGAGAAGTCGATCCTGTTGCAGAATCTCGATCATCACTGGAAGGAGCATCTCGCGACGCTCGACGCGCTGCGTCAGGTCGTCCATCTGCGTGCGTACGCGCAGAAGACGCCGATCAACGAATATAAGCAGGAGGCGTTCTCGCTGTTCCAGCGGATGCTCGAGACGATCCGCGAGGACGTGACCAAGACGATCGCGCATGCGCAGTTCCAGATGCAGGCGCCGGTCGGGTTGCCCGAGCTGCCGGACTTCATCACGACGCATTTCGACCCGTTCACGGGTGAGGATGATTCGAACGACTTCGATGCGGGCACGCGCGGCCACATCACGTCGCAAATGCCGCCGTTGCAGATTCCGCAGCCGCAGGAGGCTGATATCGGCGAGAATCCGGCAAACTGGGAAGGCGTGGTCAGCCGTAATGCACCTTGCCCTTGCGGGTCGGGCCGCAAGTACAAGCAGTGCCACGGGGCTGTTTGATATTTGGACGAACTGACGAGACTTTCCCGAGCTACTACCACCCCGGCGAAGGCCGGGGCCCAGTCGGAAAGGTCGGAGTAACGAAGCGCTCCGGCAATCAGCAACGTCCCCCAACTGGGCCCCGGCCTCCGCCGGGGTGGAGCAATACTCGGTTGGCGTGCAGACACTTTATGCCGCACCCTCCGGTTCTCCCGCGAAGGCGGGAGCCCAGGCTACCAGCGATGGCGTGTGGGACTCCTAGACCCACGCCTTCCGAGGGAACGGTTGTTCGCGGAGGAAGGGATTTCGGAGCCACTCTGCCGACCGATCGTTAGGACCCCATGCGCCAAGCCACCACGATCCTAACCATCGACACCACCCGCCAAGGCCTGATCGACGTTACAGACCAGATCACCCGCTGGACCCGCGACCAACGCTTCACCGAAGGCCTGCTGACGGTATTCTGCCGCCACACCTCGGCCTCGCTTCTGATCCAGGAAAACGCGGCCCCCGAAGTTCGCACCGACCTCGAAGCCTATTTCGCCCGCATCGCTCCTGAGTCACGTGAGTACGAACACGACGACGAAGGCCCGGACGACATGCCCGCCCACCTCCGCACCGCGCTCACCCAGGTCCAGCTCTCGATCCCGCTGATCGACGGCCGACTCGCGCTGGGCACATGGCAGGGCATCTACCTGTTCGAACATCGCCGCCGCCCGCATCGCCGCACATTGGCGCTGCACTTGATCGGCGTTTAGACGAAACGTGAAAAATGAGTCAGTAAGGTGGCGCATTGGAGCGAACCCGTTCATCAACCGTTCCACCACTGACGGCTAATAAGAGGCGTTTCGCCGCACTCGCCGCGAACGGAGACATACCATGTTCATGAAACCTGGTCGCAAGGTCGCATTGGCAGCGCTCGCAACGGGCGCTCTATTGCTGGCCGGTTGCGCGACCGAGACCACCTATCGGCCCGCGACGGGCCAGGGGTTCAGCCGCACCGGCTATAGCGACCGGCAGGTAGAGCCGGGCCGCTTCCTCGTCAGCTTCGCCGGTAACAGCGTTACGTCGCGTGATACCGTCGAGCGTTACCTGTTCTTCCGCGCTGCCGAACTGACGTTGCAGAACGGCTATGACTATTATCTAATGGCCGACCGCGACACCAATCTCCAGTCGCGCACCTATTCGACGCCGGGGATCGGTGGCGGGTTCGGCTATGGCGGCTTCGGCGGCTATTGGGGTCCGTCGTGGCGCTATTACGGGCGCGGCTTTGGCTGGCGTAACTGGAGTCCCTATGGCGGCTTCGGTGGTGGTTTCGGCGGCGGCTATGGCGGGTTCGGTGGTGGCCCATGGGGCAACGACTTCGATATCCGCACGATCGACCGCTACGAGGCGACCGCGGAGATCGTGATGCGCAAGGGCCCGATCCCGCGCGACAACATCCGCGCGTTCGATGCGCGCAAGGTTGTGGACAGCATCGGACCGAGTGTCGTGCTGCCGAAGTAAGCGTTACCTTCGAGATGCCAAAAAGGCCGGGCTACCCCAGGGTAGTCCGGCCTTCTTCGTGCGTTGCTCCCTCTCCCCTTCGGGGAGAGGGTCGGGGTGAGGAGCTGTTGTAGAGGGTAACGCTCGCGGCGCCCCTCACCCAACCCTCTCCCCGAAGGGGAGAGGGCTTAAGAAGCCGCCTTCGCCAAGCCCTTCGACAACTGCAGCGCCCCATGCAGCCGAGCCTTCGGATCGCCCCAGGCCCGCTGCAGCACCAGCTTGCTGTCCGGCCGCAACCGCGCAACCCCGTTCAGCCGCTCGACATACGCCAGCAGCTTGTCGATGTTCGGCGGCTTGTCGTCGTGGAACGAGACCAGCACACCTTTCGGCCCGACGTCGATCTTCGACACGCACGCGCGTTTCGCGTTCAGCTTGATCTCGATGACCTTGATCAAATTCTCGGTCGCATCCGGCAGCGGGCCGAACCGGTCGATCATCTCGGCCGCGAACGCCTCGATCTCCTGGCTCTCGTCGAGGTCGTTGAGGCGGCGATACAGACCCATCCGCAGGTCGAGATCGGGCACGTAATCCTCGGGGATGAGAATCGGAGCGTCGACCGTGATCTGCGGCGAGAAATCGCGCGGCCGGGACGAGGTCATGCCGCCGGCCTTGGCGTCCATGATCGCCTCCTCCAGCATCGCCTGGTAGAGTTCGAAGCCGACCTCCTTGATATGCCCGGTCTGCTCGTCGCCGAGCATGTTGCCCGCGCCTCGGATATCGAGATCGTGGCTCGCCAACTGGAAGCCAGCCCCCAGCGAATCGAGATCGGAGAGCACTTTCAGCCGCTTCTCCGCGGTGACGGTCATCTGCCGCTCGGGTGGCGTCACGAGATACGCATACGCCCGCGTCTTCGATCGACCGACGCGACCACGCAGCTGATACAATTGCGCGAGGCCGAAGCGGTCCGCGCGGTGGACGATCATCGTGTTGGCGGACGCGATGTCGATCCCGCTCTCGATGATCGTGGTCGAGACGAGCACCTCGAACTTCTTGTCGTAAAACGCCGACATCCGTTCCTCGACCTCGGTCGGCGACATCTGGCCGTGCGCGACGACGAAGCGGATCTCGGGCACCTGTTCGCGCAGGAAATCCTCGATCTCGGGCAAGTCCGCGACCCGTGGCGTGACGACGAAGCTCTGCCCGCCGCGGTAATGCTCGCGCAGCAACGCCTCGCGCAACACGACCGGGTCGAACGGCATGATGTACGTCCGCACCGCCAGGCGATCGACCGGCGGCGTCTGGATCACCGACAGCTCGCGGATGCCCGACATCGCCATCTGCAGCGTGCGCGGGATCGGCGTCGCGGTCAGCGTCAGCATGTGGACGTCGGCCCGCAGCGCCTTCAGCCGCTCCTTGTGCGTCACGCCGAACCGCTGCTCCTCGTCGACCACCACCAGCCCGAGGCGCTTGAAGTCGATGTTCTTCGCCAGCAATGCATGCGTGCCGATGACGACGTCGATCGTGCCGTTCGCGAGCCCTTCCTTGGTCGCCTTCGCCTCGCTCGCGGTGACGAGCCGCGACAATCGACCCATGTTCATCGGGAAGCCTTCGAAGCGGGCGACGAAATTGTTGTAATGCTGGCGCGCGAGCAACGTCGTCGGGCAGACGATCGCGACCTGCTTGCCGCCCATCGCCGCGACGAACGCTGCCCGCAGCGCGACCTCGGTCTTGCCGAAGCCGACGTCGCCGACCACCAGCCGGTCCATCGGTTTCCCTGCGGCGAGATCGCCGAGAACGTCCTCGATCGCGCGATCCTGGTCCTCGGTTTCCTCGTACGGGAAGCGGTCGACGAAGCTCGGATAGCCGCTCGCATCGGGTTCGAGCACGTCGCCTGGATGCAGCGCGCGTTCGGCGGCGGTCGCGATGAGTTCGCCGGCGATCTCGCGGATCCGCTCCTTCATCTTCGATTTTCGGCGCTGCCAGCCTTCGCCGCCGAGACGGTCGAGCGTCGCGCCTTCCTCGGACGAGCCGTAGCGCGAGAGGACGTCGATATTCTCGACCGGCACGTACAATTTGTCGCCGCCGGCATAGCTCAGCGCGACGCAGTCGTGCGGGCTCTGGCCAACCGGGATCGAGGTCAGGCCCTCGTACCGCCCGATGCCGTGCTCGGTGTGGACGACGAGGTCGCCCGGCGTCAGCGTGGCCAGTTCGGCTAGGAACGCGTCGGCGGACTTCTTGCGCTTCTTGCGGTGGACGAGGCGGTCACCGAGCATGTCCTGCTCGGTGAGGACCGCGATCCCCGGCGCCGTGAAGCCGTGGTCGAGCGGCAGGACGATCAGCGCGACGCCGAAGCTGCGCGCGGTGTCGGCGATGCCGAGCGCCTCCTGCCAGGTCTCGGCGTGCTTGCCGCCTTTCATGCCGTGGTCGGCGAGCAGGCTCCCCAGGCGTTCGCGTGCGCCGATCGAGTAGCTGGCGAGGATCGGTTTCCGGCCCTGCTTGCGCAATTTCTCGACATGATCCGCGACGGCTTCGTAGATGTTCGTCTGCGCCGCGCGCTCTGGGCCGAAATCGCGCGGGCCGTCGACGTCGAAGTCGAGCACGGTGTCGCTCGGCGGTTCGTGGAACGGCGAGGTGATGTGCGCGGCGAACGCCTCGACGCCGCCGGACCATTCCTGCGCATCGAGATACAGCGCCTTGGCAGGCATCGGGCGGTAGCTGCCGGGCTGGGCCGCCTCGGCGCGCTTGCGGTTCTCGTAATAGTCGGCGATCGATTCGAGCCGGCTTTCGACCGCCGCGGCGACGCCGTTGTCGCGGACCACCACGTCGTCGGCGCCGAGATGGTCGAACAACGTCGCCATCTTCTCCTCGAACAGCGGCAGCCAATGCTCCATGCCCGCGATGCGGCGGCCTTCGGAGATCGCCTGGTACATCGGGTCGCCGGTCGCGGTCGCGCCGAACGCGTCGCGGTAGCGCGTACGGAAGCGCTTGATCGAGTCCTCGTCGAGCAGTGCTTCGGAGGCGGGGAGCAGGACGAAGCCGTCGATCCGGCCGGTCGTGCGCTGGTCGGCGGCGTCGAACGTGCGGACGCTCTCGATCTCGTCGCCGAAGAAGTCGAGGCGCAGTGCATGATCTTCGCCGGACGGGTAGAGATCGACGATCCCGCCGCGCACCGCATACTCGCCCTGGTCGTGGACGGTGTCGGTGCGGACATAGCCGTTCGCCTGGAGCAACATGGCGAGTTTGTCGCGGCCGATCCGTTCGCCGGGCGCCAGACGCGCGACGAGCTGGCGGATGCGGAACGGCGTGAGGACGCGCTGCGTCGCGGCGTTCGCGGTGGTCAGCAGGAGCTGCGGACCCTTGGGTTTGCCTTGCAGGCGTTGGAGCGCGGCGACACGCTCGGCCATGATGCGTAGCGTCGGCGAGGCGCGGTCGTAGGGGAGGCAGTCCCAGGCGGGGAAACTCAGCACTTCGAGATCGGGCGCGAAATACGCCGCGGTCGAGGCAACCGCTCGCATCGCCGCGTCGTCCGGCGCGATGAACACCGCGCGCGTCTTCGCGGCGCGCGCGAGATCGGCGAGCAGCGACGGCTGGAAGCCGGACGGCACGCCGGACAGGATCAGCGGGCTAGTCGCGGAAAGGATCGTCTTGAGGTCTGGCATTGTTTTCCTAAAGCCCTCTCCCCGCTGGGGAGAGGGTTGGGTGAGGGGCTGTTCCGGGCACTGCACTGCTTGGCTGCCCCTCACCCCGACCCTCTCCCCGAAGGGGAGAGGGAGGTACTTACTTCACGACCGTGACGTAATTAATGTCGCGCATCGCCTGCATCATCAGCCCGTCCCACTCGGGCGGACACACGATCGAGCCGATCGCCCAGCCCATGATATCGACGTCCTGTTCCTCCAGCAGCGCCTCGAACCAGTCGAGCTGTTCCGGCGTCCACGTCCGACCATAGGTCGCGAAGAAGCCGCCGATCATCATGTCGGCTTCGCGCGTGCCGCGGTGCGAGCTGCGGAAGCCGAGGCGCTTCAGGCGGGTTTCGTGGTCCATTTCGAACTCCAAACACGAACAGCCGGCGACCGCTGGTGGGAACCCGGCGAAACACTTGCAGGGACCCGTAGCAGCGGACGTCGGCTAGGCTATAGAGGCCAGATAGTCATGCGACCCGAAATCCTCAATCCGCTGTTCGCCGAAACTCTCGTCCTGAAAGGGGTGGGGCCCGCGCTCGCCAAGCCGCTCGACCGGCTCGGGCTCGCGCGCGTCGTCGACGTCGCCTTCCATCTGCCGAGCGGCTACGTTGATCGCTTGCCACGCACAGAGCTCATGTCGAGCGATGCTGGGCGGATCATAACGATTACGCTGACGCCGCGCGACTACAGGATCAGTGCGGGGCGGGGGCCTACGCGGGTGCAGGCGACCGACGAGCTTGGCAATTACGTCAGCCTTGTCTTCTTCGGCGGGAGCTCCGGTTGGGCGAAGAAGCTGCTGCCGATCGGCGAGGCCAAGCGGATTTCAGGCCGGCTCGACGAATACGGCCAGGAATTGCAGATCGTCCATCCCGACATCGTCGAACCCGACGAGGAGTTGCGCGAGCGCGAGCCGATCTATCCGTTGTCGGAAGGCCTCACGTCGCGGCGGCTGGCGGCACTGACCACGCAGGCGGTCGCGCGCGCGCCGGACCTGCCCGAGTGGATCGAACCTGGGCTGAAGGCAAAACGCGAATGGCCCGGCTGGTACGAGTCGCTGGCGCGCATCCACGCCGACCCCTCGGATGCCAAGGCGCGCGAGCGACTGGCGTATGACGAGGTGTTCGCAAACCAGTTGGCGATGACGATCGTCCGCGCGGATACCCGCAAGCGGCGGGGGCGGGCGCTGCGGGGCGACGGGCGGCTGCGCGACCTGCTGAAGCTCCCCTACACGCTGACGGGTGCGCAATCGCGGACGGTCGGCGAGATCGAGGGCGATCTCGCGCAGACCGCGCCGATGCTGCGGCTGCTGCAGGGCGATGTCGGTTCGGGCAAGACGCTGGTCGCGGCGATGGCGATGCTGATCGCGGTCGAGGCCGGCGCACAGGCCGCGATGCTCGCGCCGACCGAAATCCTCGCGCGCCAGCATTACGAGACGCTTCGGAAATCGCTCGCCGGCTTGCCGATCGAGATCGGTGTGCTCACCGGTCGCGACAAGGGGCGCGTGCGCGAGGCGACGCTGATGGCGCTGGCGAGCGGCGAGATCGACATCCTTGTCGGCACGCACGCGATCTTCCAGGATGCGGTCGGCTACAAGGACCTGGGTCTGGTGGTGGTGGACGAGCAGCACCGCTTCGGCGTCGCGCAGCGCATGACGTTGCAGGCCAAGGGTGTCGCGCCGCCACACCTGCTCGCGATGACCGCGACGCCGATCCCGCGGACGCTGACACTCGCGCAGTACGGGGAGATGGATGTGAGCCGCCTCGACGAGATGCCGCCGGGGCGCCAGCCGATCGAGACGCGCGTGATCTCCGAAGACCGGCTAGACGACGTGGTCAACGCGCTCGGGCGGCATCTGGCGGATGGCGGGCAGGCATACTGGGTGTGCCCGCTGGTGGAGGAAAGCGAAAAGAGCGACCTTGCCGCAGCCGAGATGCGCGCCGAGACGCTGCGCGCCCGCTTCGGCGACAAGGTTGCGCTCGTCCACGGCCGGATGAAACCCGTGGAGAAGGACGCGGTGATGGCCGAGTTCTCCGCCGCCCGCACGTCGGTCCTCGTCGCGACGACGGTGATCGAGGTCGGCGTCGATGTCCCCAACGCGACGCTGATCGTGATCGAGCACGCCGACCGCTTCGGCCTTGCCCAGCTCCATCAGCTCCGCGGGCGGGTAGGCCGCGGCACCGGGCGGTCGATCTGCCTGCTGATGCGCGGGTCGTCGCTCAGCGAGACGTCCCGCGCGCGTCTCGCCCTGATGCGCGAGACCAACGACGGCTTCCGCATCGCCGAGGAGGACCTGCGGCTCCGCGGCGCAGGCGAGTTGCTCGGCACGAAACAGTCGGGTGAGATGGCGTTCCGGCTCGCGACGCCGGACATGATGGCCGACCTGCTGCAATGCGCGCACGACGACGCGCGCCTGCTGATCGATCGTGATGGCGGACTGGAGGGACCGCGAGGGCAGGCGGCAAGGACGGCGCTCTATCTGTTCGACCGCGACGCCGGCGTGGCGTTGCTCCGCTCCGGCTGAGGCGTCAGCTGTTGCGGATCATCACCGTCAACATCGTGTAATATTCGGCGAGCGGGATCGTCCGTTCGAGCTCGCAGCCGATCCGACCGCCGAGCGACCAGCGCACGACCGCGTCGACATAGCCGAAGATCGGCAGGCGTATCCGCAGTCGATCACCCGCGGCGGGATCGCCGTCGCACCGTGCCATCAGGCCATTGGCGGACATGTTGACCAGCACCAGCTTGACCATGCGGTCGTCGCCGTCGAGCGCATGCGTGCGGTGCATCACTTCGTCGCGGGGCTCGCCGCGCGCATCGCGAACGGCCATTGCGTAGCGTGGCATCGATCGCTCCCCTGGAATAACCATCCCGCCCGTGTACGGCGTGCGGCGTGAACCCGATACGAACGGTGATGCTTAACGCGACGTTCTTCGAAACGAGAATGCGTCTATTACGAGGGGGTTAGCATCCCATGTCGTTTCTTGCCGAGGCTGAGCCGCACGGGCGATGCGACGTCGATGGTAGCGGTCGGCTCGCGGACGGCCTTGCCATCCACGCGCACCGCGCCCTCGGCGATCTTCCGGCGGGCTTCGCCGTTGGAGGCGACGAAGCCCAGTCCGACGAGCGCTTCGACGACACCGATCGAGCCACCGGAAACGGCGTAGCTCGGTAGCGAGTCGCCCGACGCGCCTTCTTCGAACGTCTTCCGCGCAGTCTCGGCGGCCTGTTCGGCTGCTGCACGTCCGCGACACATCGCGGTCGCTTCGTTGGCGAGGACGATCTTGGCGGCGTTGATCTCCGCGCCTTCGAGCGCCTCGAGACGCGCGATCTCGTCGAGCGGGAGGTCGGTGAACAGCTTCAGGAAGCGGCCGACGTCGCGATCGTCGGTGTTGCGCCAGAACTGCCAGTAATCGAAGTGCGGCAACTGGTCCTCGTGCAGCCAGACCGCACCCGACATCGTCTTGCCCATCTTGCCGCCATCCGCCGTGGTGATCAGCGGAGTGGTGACGCCGTAGACCTCGGTCGAGTCCATGCGACGCGCGAGTTCGATGCCGTTGACGATGTTGCCCCACTGATCCGAGCCGCCCATCTGAAGGCGGCACTCGGCGCGGCGCGACAGTTCGAGGAAGTCGTAGGCCTGGAGAATCATGTAGTTGAATTCGAGGAAGCTCAGCGACTGTTCGCGGTCGAGCCGGAGCTTCACCGAGTCGAACGCGAGCATCCGGTTGACCGAGAAATGCTGGCCGACATCGCGCAGAAACGGGATGTATTCGAGCGCGTCGAGCCATTTCGCGTTATCGAGCATTACGGCATCGGTCGGCCCGTCACCGAACGTCAGGAAGCGTTCGAAGATGCGACGGATCGAGACGACGTTGGCCTTGATCCCGTCCTCGCCGAGCAGCTTGCGCGCTTCGTCCTTGAAGCTCGGGTCGCCGATCTTGCCGGTGCCGCCGCCCATCAGGACGATCGGCTTGTGACCGGTCTGCTGGAGCCGACGGAGCAACATGATCTGGACGAGACTGCCAACGTGCAGCGACGGCGCGGTCGGGTCGAAGCCGATATAGCCGGGCACCACCTGCTTACCGGCGAGCGCATCGAGCGCGGCCGCATCGGTCATCTGGTGGACATAGCCGCGCGAGGTCAGCGTGGTGAGCAGGTCGGACTGGTAGGTCATGGTGCGTCTCGTTCCCCTTCCGCTTGCGGGAGGGGTTAGGGGAGGGGCTTCCTCGCCCCCATGCCCTCCCCCGACCCCTCCCGCAAGCGGGAGGGGAGAATCACGTTCGTGGCAGTTGCGAAGTCGGATCCACCGGAGTCCGCCCCTTGCGCAGTTCGAAGTGCAGTTCGGGGCGATCCGCAAACCCCGTATCGCCCGACAGCGCGATCGTCTGGCCCCGCTTGACGCTCTGGCCGCGTTGCACGAGCAGCTTCGACGCGTGGCCATAGACGCTCGTCCAGCCGCCGCCGTGCTTGATTATGACAAGTCCGCCCAGCGCGGCGATGCCGTCGCCGACATAGGCGACGACGCCGTCCGCGGCCGCGTGGATCGGGGTCGAGACCGGTACGGCGATCTTGATGCCGTCGTTACGTTCGCCGCTGGCGCCGTGGCCGAAGCGTTTCACGACCTTGCCATCGACCGGCCAGAGGAACCCGCCGCTTGCGAGACGCGCCGGCGCGGTGACGACGGCGTTCGACGGCAGCACGCGGCGCGGTGTCGCGATCGGTCTTGCCGGCGCCTGGTTGCTGGCGAGCGCGGGTTCGCCTCCGGTCAGGATGTCGTCGATATCGAGCGTGAACGCCTGCGCTCGTTCGGAGGCGCTCGCGGTGCCGCCGCTTGGCTCGCCGGGAATCTGGATGCGCTGGTCGGCACGCAGCACGTAGGGTTCGACGAGCGCGTTGGCGGCGACGATCCGCGACCATTCGACCCCATATGCGCGAGCGATCGCGATCCCGGTCTCGCCGCGGCGGACCTGGTGATAGCGGCCGCCGGGGATCTGCAATCGTTGGCCGGCTTGGATCGAATAGGGCGATTCGAGGTCGTTCGCGCGCGCGATCGCTTCGAGGCTCGCACCGCTGCGATCGACCACGCGGCTCAGCGTATCGCCGGGCCGGACGACATAGGTCGTGCCGGGGATCGTCTTCGCATCGGCGCTGACGGGGCGTGCCTCCCAGGCGGGGCGCGGAGCGGGCAGGGTGGTGACCTCGCCGGTCTCGCGGCCGGGAATGTCCTGCGGTGGCCGGTCGTCGCGCGGCATATCCTCACGGGGCGAATCGTCACGCGGGCGGGGCGGATCGTCACGGCGGGGCGGGGAACGGTACGGACGCCGTGGCGGATTACCGTAGCCGGCGGGGTGATCGACGTGCGGAATGCACGCGGTCAGCGCGAGCGTCGCCAGCGTAACCAGGACGCCCGCACGCCGCATCAACGATAGGCCTGCGTCAGCATGTCCATCGACTCGAAATGGGTCAGGTCGAGATGCAGCGGCGTGACCGAGACGTACCCCGCCGCGGTCGCTTCAAGGTCGGTCGAGGGCGCCGGCGTCTCGACGGTTCGGCCAAGCGCGAACCAGTGATATTCGTAGCCGCGCGGATCGGTGTTGCTGACGATCTGTAATCGGCCATAGTCGCGGAAACCCTGGCCAACGACGCGCACGCCCTTCACCGCATCGGCGGGGACAGCGGGAAAGTTGACGTTGACCAGCGTGCGCGGGGCCAAAGGTGCGTCGACCAGCGGCCGCAGGACGCGCTCGCCCCACGCCGCGGCGGCCTCGAACGGCACGCTGTCGCCCATGCCTTCGCGGCTGTAGATCTGGCTCAGCGCAATCGACCGGATGCCGCCCAGCGCGCCCTCCATCGCTGCCGAGACGGTCCCCGAATAGGTCACGTCCTCGGCAAGGTTGGCGCCGCGGTTGACGCCCGACAGGATCAGGTCGGGCGGGCAATCCTTCATGATCTTCGCCAGCGCCATCATCACCGCATCGGTCGGCGTACCGGCGACCGCGTAACGCTTCTCGCCATGCTTCCGCACCCGGATCGGCCGCGACAGCGTGAGCGAATGCCCGGCGCCCGATTGTTCCTCGGCGGGTGCGACGATCCAGACGTCGTCGGACAAGGTCCGGGCGATCGCCTCCAGCACCTTGAGACCGGGCGCGTGATAGCCATCGTCATTGGTGAGCAGGATCCGCATCAGCGCTTCGGCTCCAGGACGGTGAGCCCGCCCAGATACGGCTGGAGCACCGCCGGCACCGCGACCGAGCCGTCTTCCTGCTGGTAGTTTTCCAGCACCGCAACGAGCGTCCGGCCGACCGCGAGCGCTGAGCCGTTGAGCGTGTGGACGAACCGCGTGCCCTTCTCGCCCTCGGGCCGATAGCGCGCGTTCATGCGGCGCGCCTGGAAATCGGTGCAGGTCGAGACGCTGCTGATCTCCCGATAGCGCGCCTGGCCCGGTAGCCAGACTTCGAGATCGTAGGTGCGTGCCGCGGTGAAACCCATATCGCCGGTGCATAGGAGCATCCGCCTGAACGGTAGCTGCAACGCATCGAGCACGCCCTCCGCGCACGCCGTCATGCGCTCATGCTCGGCCTCGGACATGTCGGGCGTGACGATCGAGACCATCTCGACCTTGTCGAACTGATGCTGGCGGATGTAGCCGCGCGTATCGCGACCCGCGGCGCCCGCCTCGGAGCGGAAGCACGGCGTCAGCGCGGTGAAGCGCAGCGGCAGTTCGGCTTCGCTGAGGATCTGTTCGCGGACGATGTTGGTCAGGCTCACTTCCGCGGTCGGGATCAGCCAGCGGCCGTCGGTGGTGCGGAACAAGTCCTCGGAGAACTTGGGCAGCTGGCCGGTGCCGAACACGGCCTCGTCGCGGACCAGCAACGGCGGCGAGACCTGTTCGCAGCCGGCGTCGGCGACATGATCGAGCATGAACTGGCCAAGCGCGCGTTGCAGCTTGGCGGCAGGCCCGCGGACCAACGTGAAGCGCGCGCCCGACATCGCCGCGCCGGTCTCGAAATCGAGGCCGATCGCAGGACCGATCGCGTCATGCTCGCGCGCCGTGAACGCGAACATCGTTGGCGTGCCCCTCGTGTGGACCAGCGCGTTGTCGTCCTCGCCGCCGCCCTCGGGCACGTCGGTCGCGGGAAGGTTCGGGATCGCGGCAAGCATGGCCTGGAGTTCGTTGCCAAGCCGCGCTTCGTCGGCCTCCAGTGCCGGCAACGCCTCCTTCAGGCTCGCGACTTCGGCCATCAGCGCCTGCGCCTTGGCCTCGTCCTTCTGTGCCTTGGCCTGGCCGATCGCCTTCGACAGTTCGTTGCGGCGGGTCTGCGCGGTCTGCGAGTCCGCGATCGTGGCGCGGCGCTGTTCGTCGAGCGTCACCAGCGAGGCGGACTGCGGTGCGACACCCCGCTTGGCGAGGGCGGCGTCGAAGGCGGCGGGATCGTCGCGGATCAGGCGTATGTCGTGCATGACTGGGCTATGCCGAGCGCGAGGGGCGTACGCAAGGCGGCGCAACCTCCCCGGCACGCGGCGCGTTCACCCCGCATACGCATAGCGAAAAGGAGAGACACGCATGCATCTTCCCCACAACTCCGTCGTGCTCGTCGCGGACGGCCGGAAAATGCTGTTCCTGCGCAACGAGGGCGACGCCGAGTTCCCCAATCTCGTCGTCGAGAAGGCTCAGGAGCAGGACAATCCGGCGACGCGCGACCAGGCGACAGATTCCGCCGGCCGTGCCTCATCGCCACAGGGCGGTGTGCAGAGTTCGGTCGAGCCGACCGACTTCCACCAGATCGAGGAAGATCGCTTCGCCGCCGACGCTGCGGACTTTCTGAAGACTGGTGCGCTGAAGAACAGGTATGACTCGCTGATCGTGGTCGCACCGCCGAAGACGCTCGGCGAACTGCGCAAGCATTACCACAAGGAAGTCACCAGCCGCCTCAAGGGCGAACTCGACAAGGACCTGACCGGTCATCCGATCAAGGACATCGAGAAGGCCCTGATGAACGCCTGATCGCAGATCAAGAAAAAAAGGCCCCGTCGGAGGATCTCCGGCGGGGCCTTTTCTATGCGAAGGTCCAGCGCTTAAGCTGCAACCGCTTTCGTTTTGGCGAAACGCTTGCGCGCGACGAGCGCTGCTGCTGCCGCACCGAACAGCAACACCATCGGCGGAGCGGGAACGGGTGCCGGCGGACCGCCGCTCGATCCCGTGCTGCCACTCGAACTCGCGCTGCTCGCGCTCGACGCGCTGCTGGCACTGCTTGCGCTCGAACCACTCGATCCGCTCGCGGACGAGCCACTGCTTCCCGACGATCCGGAACTGCCGGACGATCCGTTCGAGCTCCAGCCACCGGTCGAGTTCCAGCCGCCGCTTGATCCCCAACCCTTGCTGCTCGATCCATATCCCGACGAACTACCGCTGCTGGCCGACGACGCGGAGGAGGCGGACGACGCAGACGATGCGCTGCTGGTCGAGGACGACACGTCGCCACTCGATCCGCCCGAGGCCGACGATATGTTGCCGCTTGAGCCACCCGATGCGGACGAGACATTGCCGCTCGACCCACCGGTCGACGAGGTACTAGAAATGGTCGCGCCGCCGGTACTGGTCGACGACCCGCCGCTCGATGTCGAAGACGCGCCGCTGCTGGTCGACGATCCACCGGTCGAAGTCGATCCGCCGCTCGACGTCGAGGAGATGACGATGCTCCCGCTCGATCCGCCGCTGCCACCGAAGCCGCCGCCAAAGCCACCACCGAACCCGCCGCCGAATCCGCCGGGCGTACCGAAGAACCCGCCGCTGCCGCCGACCGCGATCGGGTCCGGACCCGCGCCGCCGCCGCCAATGTAACCGGTGCCGACCGGAACCGGGACGGGCGCTGCGCTTGCGACCGTTACAACGGTCGGGGCGCACGTCTGGCGAGTCGTGGTGACCACGCGGCGGACGCGCGGCCGAGTCACGGCGGCGATCTGTGGCCGCGCGACTCGCTTGACCAGGACTCGCTTGGTATTGGCGGTTCGCTGCGGGCGCTCGGCGATATGCACCGCACCGCCGCCGATCAAAGCGCCACCGCACGCGCACGCGCACAATTTCGCCAGGGCCATCCTCACCGACATATCGTCACTCTTTCGTTGCCGGCACCCTCGTGTTGCCGGATCCCCGTACGCAGTATTCGGAACTGCTATCCGACTAACTGCAAAACAAAGCGTTAAGCGCAAGTAGCTTAACCACATCCGAGATGGTTAAACGAGGATTTACTTATCACGAGGAAGGCATGCCATCGTTAACGTGCCGTGGTGGGACAGAGTCCGCACCGCGTGCCTTGCATCAAGATACGTAGGGTCGAACTGCGGTCGTGAAATTGATGCCGCCGTGGCCGCAATAAAATGTCGGCGAGCAGGTGGAATGCGCAAGTCCTGTCGCTTGTGGTCCCCCGCCCGTGAGACTATAGGCGCTTTCACCATTTGGGGGCGGTTCCTGGAAATCAGCGAGGCTGATGCGACGGGGCCAGAGGGAGAGTGGTATGGCGACCGTAATGAATCGTGTGGACGATACCGGGAATTCCAGTCGAAAGGCCGCCAACGACAGCGGCGAGGATGGGTATCGTCCAGACGCGGACGAGCCCTTCATGAGCTTGAAGCAGCAGGCGTATTTCCGCCGCAAGCTTCAGGAGTGGAAGGAGTCGATCCTGCGGGAGTCGCAGGAAACGCTTTCGCAGTTGCAGGTCGATTCGCTGCGTGAGGCGGATCTCACCGATCGTGCGTCGAGCGAGACCGACTGGTCGATTGAATTGCGCACGCGCGACCGTCAACGCAAACTCGTCTCCAAGATCGAAGCCGCGATTCGGCGGATCGACGAAGGCGAATATGGCTATTGCGAAGTCACCGGCGAGCCTATCAGCCTAGCGCGGCTTGAGGCGCGACCGATCGCGACGATGACGGTCGAGGCGCAGGAACGGCACGAGCGTAACGAGAAGGTGTCGCGCGAGGATTGATCGCGCCCACCGACGGGGAAGAGAAAGCTGTGTTCGATCATGGTAAAATCGGTCGCGGCATGAGCATCGACACCGGGGCGCTCGGCGGCAACGAGAACCGGCGACAGCGTGAGCGGGACAGCTTGCTGCTGGTCGCGCAGGTGCGGATCGGCGACGAGACGACTGCCCGCGAGGCTAGGGTTCGTAACCTGTCCGAGACGGGTTTGATGGCCGAGCTTGCCAAGGTCGTCGATGTCGGGACGCCGGTCACGGTGACGTTGCGCGGGATCGGCGAAGTTGCCGGCACGGTCGCGTGGTGCACCGAGGGGCGGATGGGCATATCGCTCGACTCGCCGATCGACCCGCGGCATGTGCGCAAGCCATCGGGTGCGGCCAAACCCGTGTCGTCATCCTATACGGTCAAGGCGTCGGACAGCGCGTACGCCTTGCGCAATCCGAAGCCACTGTAGCTCCGCCAAGTAGCTCCCCGGATCTAGCCGGGGAGCGGTATCGACGACCGTTATACGCTGACGATCTCTTCCTTCAGTCGCAGCTTCTGCTTCTTCAGGCTCGCCAAAAGGTTCGCGTCGGGTAGCGGACGGTGGGTTTCGTCGGCGATCCGCTGCTCCAGCACGGCATGCTTGGTTTCCAGGGCTGTCTGATGAGTCGTCTGCACGGTGGGTTGCCTCCTGCATTCGGGTTGGGGAACGGAGTAAACCACTCCGTCATCGAAATGTCTTCATCGGAAACGGACCAAATCGATTGGTCGAACGATTTGGCGCGACGGACCGATCGTGCGCGGTGGAGGCGCGCCTCGTCATGAAGTACGTTTTCGACCCCGGTCCGCTCTGCAGGGACGGTTTCACACTCGCGCACTGCGCTGCGTTTGCTAAGGGCAGCGCACACGACGGCAGCCATCGGGGGGCGAGTGGACGACGCGCAGACCAGAGTTCGACTTGATTCATTGCGGATCGAGCATCGCGATCTCGACGACGCGATCGCGGCCCTCGCGCTGGCGTCGACACCCGATCAGTTGCAAATGGCGCGGCTCAAGAAGCGCAAATTGCGGCTTCGGGACGAAATCGCCTCGCTGGAAGACTTGCTGATTCCGGATATTATCGCGTGATTGCAACGTCCTAAACTGGAACGCGCACGTACTGGCGCATTTTGGGACAGGTGATGGTTAGCGGATCGTTAACCTCTCTGGATGACGTCCGGCCGGTGTGCCATTTGTCCAATCGATGACCCACGCCGGCTATGAATCGCGGATGCAGCGCCGCCTGATCGACGCTCTGTATAGCGAAGCGATGCTGCTGGCCGACGAGGCGCGGACCTATTTCGACGAAGCCGGCCGGGTCGAACGCGAGGCGCTCGATCCGCTGATCCGGGTCAGCTTCAGTTGCGAATCGCTCAAGGTGACGACGCGGTTGATGCATGTCATCGCGTGGCTGCTGACGCAACGCGCGGTCCAGGCGGGGGAGCTACGGCCCCGCGACGCGCTCGATCCCTCGCGGCGGCTGGGTGATGCGCCGATTACCGACGCTGCTTTACTTGCAATGCTGCCGACGCGCGCGCGTGAGATGATCGGGGCGAGCACCGATCTGCATCGGCGCGTGGCCCTGATGGATGAGGCGCAGGATATGCCGGAAGTGATCGTGAGTCCGGTTCGGTCGATGCAGAAGCGGATCGCCAACGCGTTCTAGAGCGCTGAGTTTGACTCGGCAGCAGGGCGGCCCGCTGGGCGGTGAGCGCTTACATCATCACGGAGAGTTTGGGTTCGGGGAGGGGGCAAACTCACCCCAATAAAATCGGCAATGGTCGGGGCGATAGGATTCGAACCTACGACCCCTGGACCCCGAGACCAGTGCGCTACCAGACTGCGCCACGCCCCGACAACATTGCCGGTGAGCGCCCTAGCCGCGACATCCCGAACGTTCAAGACAAATATGGAGTGTGTCGGCGATCTATCGCGCACGCGGCGTCGCTGCTAGGAGCGCGCCATGACTCCGCTCGACCGCATCCGCAATTTTTCCATCATCGCCCATATCGACCATGGCAAGTCGACGCTCGCCGACCGGCTGATCCAGGAAACTGGTGGCCTGACCGCGCGCGAAATGTCCGAGCAGGTGCTCGACAACATGGACATCGAGAAGGAGCGCGGGATCACGATCAAGGCGCAGACCGTGCGCCTTGCCTATCACGCGAAGGACGGTCTCGATTACGTCCTCAACCTGATGGACACGCCGGGGCATGTCGATTTCGCCTATGAAGTCAGCCGCAGTCTTGCCGCGTGCGAGGGCGCGTTGCTGGTGGTCGATGCCGCGCAGGGCGTCGAGGCGCAGACGCTCGCCAACGTCTACCAGTCGATCGAGCACGACCACGAGGTCGTGCCGGTGATCAACAAGATCGATCTCCCCGCCGCCGAGCCCGAAAAGGTGCGCAAGGAAATCGAGGACGTGATCGGCATCGATGCGTCCGAGGCGGTGCTCGCGTCGGCGAAGTCCGGGATCGGCATCGTCGAGATCCTCGAGGCGATCGTCACCAAGATCCCGCCACCCAGCGGCGACCCGGAGGCGCCGCTGAAGGCGATGCTGGTCGACAGCTGGTACGATCCGTATCTCGGCGTCGTCATCTTGGTGCGCGTGATCGACGGCGTCCTGAAAAAGGGCCAGCAGATCAAGTTCATGCAGACGGGGACGATGCATCTGGTCGACCGGGTCGGCTGTTTCCGTCCGAAGATCGAGCAGCTGACCGAGCTCGGCACCGGCGAGATGGGCTTCATCACCGCGCAGATCAAAGAGGTCGCGCAGACGCGCGTCGGCGACACGATCACCGATGCCAAGCGGCCTGCGCTCGAAGCGCTCGCGGGCTTCAAGGAAGTCCAGCCGGTCGTCTTCTGCGGCATGTTCCCGGTCGATGCCGCCGAGTTCGAGAAGCTGCGCGAGAGCATCTCGAAGCTGCGGCTGAACGATGCGAGCTTCTCGTTCGAGATGGAGACATCGGCCGCACTGGGCTTTGGCTTCCGCTGCGGGTTCCTCGGGCTGCTGCACCTGGAGATCATCCAGGAGCGGCTGACGCGCGAATATGATCTGGACCTGATCACCACCGCGCCGTCCGTCGTCTATGAGATCGAGCTGACCCACCCCGATCCGTCCGGCACGACGCATATCGAGCTGCACAACCCCGCCGACATGCCCGAGCCGAACAAGATCGCGACGATCAGCGAGCCGTGGATCGAGGCGACGATCTACGTCCCCGACGAGTATCTCGGAAGCGTCCTGAAGCTCTGCCAGGACCGCCGCGGGATCCAGAAGAACCTCACCTATGTCGGCGGTCGTGCGCAGGCGACCTACGAACTGCCGCTGAACGAAGTCGTGTTCGATTTCTACGACCGCCTGAAATCGATGTCGAAGGGCTATGCCAGCTTCGATTATCACCAGATCGGCTACCGCGAGGGCGACCTCGTCAAGATGGGCATCCTCGTCAACGAGGAGCCGGTCGACGCGCTGAGCATGATCGTCCACCGCGGCACCGCCGAAGTGCGCGGCCGCGGGATGGTCGAGCGCTTGAAGGAACTGATCCCGCGCCACTTGTTCAAGATCCCGATCCAGGCGGCGATCGGCGGCAAGGTGATCGCGCGCGAGACGATCAGCGCGATGCGCAAGGACGTGACCGCGAAGTGTTACGGTGGCGACGCGAGCCGCAAGAAGAAGCTTCTGGAAAAGCAGAAGAAGGGCAAGCTGAAGATGCGCGAATACGGTTCGGTCAGCATCCCGCAGGAGGCGTTCATTGCCGCGCTGAGGATGGGCGACGACGCGTAGGCGCCGGAGGTTAAGCGGCGCAGCGCTTAGCTGATGAGGCTAGCGCCAAGCCGGACGGCGACCGACCGAGCTCGTCCTCGGTCGTGTCGTCCGACGACGCGGCTTTGCCGCGGCGCGACCACGTTGCAATCCGTCGTGGCAGGCCTAAGCTCGCTAAATGACGCGAGTCTCATCCAAACCCCTGGAATCGGAATCGCCGATCTCCGCGGAAGCCTATGATCGCTGGCTGCGCGAAAAGGTCGCGCGATCTTTGGCGGACCCTCGTCCATCTATCGCCCACGAAGATGCCATTGCTGCCATGAGATTGGTTGTGTCGTCCATCGATCGGTCAGGCGGAGATCGCTGAAGCTGATCTGGCGCCCCGAGGCGGTTGAGGATGCCACCACTATTCTAGAGTATATCGCCGATTGGAATCCGAGCGCTGCGTCACGCCTGTCGACATTGATCGAGGCATGCGCCGATCGTCTTGTCGATCATCCGTTCGTGTATCGGCCGGGCAGGGCTGACGGTACGCGCGAAGCTGTCGTGCATCCCAATTATCTTTTGATCTATCGTATTGTCTTGGACACGATCGAGGTGATCAACGTCGTACATGCGCGTCGAGATTACCCGTAATCTCGGTAACCAACTGTCATCATACCAACACATTCCCGGCCTAACCGCCCAACCGGGGAGTGAGCGTCGCGAGGCGTCGTCGGGCCGTCCGGGGAGGGCGGTCGATGGCGCGTAGAGACGTTGCGTATTGGGATGTGCGGCCGGTCGTCAGGGACGCCGCTGCACTATTGGGGAATATCATCTTGAAGATTTCGGTCGTTAAGTCGGCGTTGATGCTCGGCGTCGCGTTTGGTTCGGTTGTGGGTGGCTCGGCTGCGTTCGCACAGGCCGCGCCGGTCCAGGATCAGGCCCAGACTCAGGCTGGGCAGTCTGCTTCCGAGGAAGGCTTGGACGACATCGTCGTCACCGCCGAGCGCCGCTCGGAAAACCTCCAGAAGGTCCCGCTCTCGGTCGGCGTCGCGTCGGGCGATGCACTGCGCGCCTATACCGCAGGCGGCGACGACACGCTGCTCGCGCTGTCGGGCCGCGTCCCCGGCCTGTACGTCGAATCGACCACCGGCCGCATCTTCCCGCGTTTCTACATCCGCGGCCTCGGCAATATCGATTTCTACCTCGGTGCATCGCAGCCGGTCACGATCATCCAGGACGACGTGATCCTCGAGCATGTCGTGCTGAAGTCGAACCCGGTGTTCGACGTCCGTCAGGTCGAAGTCCTGCGTGGTCCGCAGGGCTCGCTGTTCGGGCGCAACACCACCGCCGGCATCATCAAGTTCGACACGAACAAGCCGACCAACGACTTCGAGAGCCGCGCATCGGCCTCGGTCGGCAGCTATGGCAGCGTCAGCCTCGATGCGGGCGTCGGTGGTCCGCTGATCAAGGACCTCCTCTCGATCCGCCTGTCGACGCTGCTCCAGCACCGCTCGGATTACATCGACAACGCCTATGCCGGTGTAAGCCAGGACAGCACCGCGACGCCGCGCAAGGACGCGATGGGCGGCTTCGACGATCGCAACGTCCGCGTGCAGCTTGCGCTGACACCGGGCGAACGCTTCACGCTCGACCTGTCGGGCCACGCGCGCTGGTATGACGGCACCTCGACGTTGTTCCACCGCGGCGCGCTCAAGAAGGGTTCGAACGACGTCTCCGCCGAGCCGCGCAACACCGTGTCGCTCGACGAGGGGAACGACAACCCGCAGAGCTACAACACCTATGGCGGCTCGGCGCGTGCGTCCTACGACTTCGGTCCAGCCACGCTGACCTCGATCACCGCATACGAGACCACGTCGGGGTTCAGCCGCGGCGATACCGATGGTGGTGCGGGCGCGAACTTCCCGGTCCGCGGCGTCGCGAACGGCTTCGGCCAGTCGCAGGGCCAGATCCGCGATCTGGATCAATGGTCGCAGGAATTGCGCGTTGCCGGCACCCCCGGTGGCCGCTTCAACTGGCAGCTCGGTGGCTTGTACTTCGACAACCGCGACATCACCGATTTCTACCAGCGGACGTTCTTCCTGACGACGGCGGCGCGCAATCCCAACAACTGGGTGCGGTTGCATGACGTCAATACCTCGTGGGCGGGCTTCGGCCAGGTCAGCTATGAGTTGATGGACAAGCTGACGGTCACACTCGGCGGGCGCATCACCGAGGACAAGAAGCGTACGCAGCTGCTGAAGACCGTTCAGAATGCGGCTGGCGTCAATCAGTATCCGACCAACTTCCGCCGCGACGTCACGCTGAAGTCGACCAAGCCGAGCTGGGATGCGAGCATCCTGTACCAGGCGAGCCCCGACATCAGCCTGTATTCGCGCGTCGCCCAAGGCTTCCGCGGACCGACGATCCAGGGTCGTTCGGCGGTGTTCAACTCCGACTTCTCGACCGCGAATTCCGAGACGATCCTGTCGTGGGAGACGGGGATCAAGACGCGTCTGCTCGACAATACGCTGACGCTCAACGCCACGGTGTTCGGCTACCGCGTCAACGATATCCAGCTGAACGGCAACGACGTCAACGGCAACGGCATCCTGTTCAACGGCAACAAGGCCGAGGCGTACGGCATGGAAGCCGAGGCCAATTGGAAGCCGGTACCGAACCTCACGCTAGGCGCCGGCCTCAGCCTGTTGCACAGCGCGATCCGGGACAAGACGACTGAGGTGCAGATCTGCGCGCTCAATAATATCGTGGTCTGCACGCCCTCGGCGCCGGTCCGCGCGGTTCCCGGCGCTTTCGGTACGACGTACCTGGTCAAGATCGACGGCGAGCCGCTGCCGAATGCGCCGGAATACAATGTCGACCTTACCGCGCGCTATGACCAGCCGCTCGGCAATGGCGGTCGCGCGTTCATCGCAGGCGACTTCAACATCCAGGGCTACACGCAGTTCGTGCTGTACAAGACCAAGGAGTTCACCGCGAACGGCAACTTCGAGGGCGGGCTGAAGATCGGTTACGCGGCGCCGGACGATGCGTACGAACTGGCTGTGTTCGCCCGCAACATCACTGGCGAGAAGAACCTAAAGGGCGTGATCGAGAACTACATGGCGGCGGTATTCAACGAACCGCGGATCATCGGCGTTTCGCTCAGCGGCAAGTTCCGCTGATCTGACCTCCCGCTTGCGGGGGGCTTCTCTTCCCCCCTCCCGTAAGCGGGAGGGGCTGGGGGTGGGCTCGCGCTATCGTCAAGGGCAGCATGTGTTGGGGCCGGGCGCTCACCCCTCGGTCCCCTCCCGCTCGCGGGAGGGGATGCATAAGAGCTATCGGCCCGTCCCTAAACTACGCGTGACGCATTTTTCAGCAGCGCGGGCGCAAACGGCATTGTAGCGCAACGTTGCGGCGAGTTGCCGTTTTCCTTCGGCCGGTTGATACTCGCTCCATGTCGCTCAATCCCGTATTCTATGATGCAAGCGGCCGTCGTCGTCGGCGGTTCACCTTTGGCGTCGCGGCGTTCATCGCCCTGCTGCTGCTGTCGATCGCGATGTTCGCCGTCTCGATCGGTGCGGTGCCGACTGCGCCGCTGCTGCCGATCGAGCCCGAGCACCCTGCGCTCCACAAGCTGCCCGCACCGCGCGGCGGTATCCTCCGCGAGACCCGGCGCGACCTCAATTACTACGCCAAGCAGCTGTTCGGGACGAGTGCGGCCAAGCCCGGTGTCGGCAACGGCGCCAACCCGCCGCTCGCGATCGCCTTCCACGCGCCGTGGGACGAAGCCAGCACGGCGAGCCTCGCGCGGCACGTCGAGCAGCTCGACTGGCTGATCCCCGGCTGGGTATCGATCACCGGCAAGGATCACCACATCACCGTGTTCCGCGACCAGGCCGGGCGCGATATCCTGAACAAGGCGGTGCACCGCCCGATGATCCTGCCGATGGTGCAGAACGCCGTCGACGGCAATTGGGACGGCGCCGGTAGTGCCGCGCTGTTCGCCGATCCGAAGGCGCGCGCCGCCTTCCTCGACAAGCTGGTGCCGTTCCTCAGCGCGAACCATGCCGGCGGCGTATTCTACGATTTCGAGGACCTGCCCGCATCGGCGCAACCCAACTACCGCGCGTTCCTAGCCGAGACACGTGCGCGGTTCGCCCCGCGCGGTTGGGTCGTCGCGATCGCGGCGCCGGTCGCCAACCCCGACTGGAACCTGCCCGCCTACGCCAAGGTGACCGACAAGGTCTTCCTGATGGCCTATGACGAGCACGAGACGAGCGGCGCGCCTGGGCCGATCGCGTCGCAACGCTGGTTCGCGCGCATGGTCGCCGACGCCGCGCGCGGGATCCCCCCCGCCAAGCTGGTCGTCGCGATCGGCTCCTATGCCTATGACTGGCACGCCGGCGCGGACAGCGGCAACGGCGATGCGCTCGACGTCGAGGAGGCGTGGCAGGCCGCAGCGGACTCGGGCACCGTCCCGACCTTCGACAAGACCAGCGGCAACAGCAGCTTCGCCTATTCGGAGGGCGGGGTGCAGCATCAGGTTTGGCTGCTCGACGCGGCGTCGGCGTACAACCAGATCGCGTTCCTGCAAAAGGCGGGCCTCGGCAGCGTCGCGCTGTGGCGTCTCGGCTCCGAGGATCCTGGCCTCTGGTCGATCTGGGGTCGCGACCACCGGAAACTGCCGATCCCCGATTCGATCGATAACATGCCGGCCGGCACCAATGTCGATATCGAAGGCAGCGGCGAAATCCTCAAGATCGCCGCCGAGCCCGTCACCGGCATTCGCGACGCGGTGCCGGCGAAGGACGGCACGATCGCCGACGTCAACTTCACGCGGATGCCATCGCCCTATGTCGTGGTGCGGACCGGCTATCGTCCGAAGCAACTGGCGCTGACGTTCGACGACGGGCCCGATCCCGAATGGACGCCGCAGATCCTCGACATCCTCAAGCGCGAGCATGCGCCCGCGACGTTCTTCGTCATCGGCGAGAACGCGCTCACCGAACGGCCTTTGCTCCAGCGGATGGTCGACGAAGGCCATGAGATCGGCAGCCATACCTATACGCATCCCAACCTCGCGAACGTCTCGCAGCGGCAGGTGAAGTACGAGCTGAACACCACGCAGCGGCTGTTCCAGGCGTTCACCGGGCGCTCGCTCCGGCTGTTCCGCGCACCCTATTTCGGCGATGCCGAGCCGAGCACCGCGGACGAGATCCTGCCCGCGCTCGAGGCGCAGCAGCGCGGCTATATCTCGGTCGGTCTTCACGTCGATCCCGACGACTGGAAGCGGCCCGGCGTACAGGCGATCATTGACCGGACCATTGCGGGCGTCGAGGCGGGCAACCCGGAGCGCAGCGGTAACGTCATCCTGCTCCACGACGCCGGCGGCAACCGCGCCCAAACCGTCGCTGCACTCCCAATCATCATCGAGCGATTGCGCGCGATGGGCTACAGCTTCGTCCCCGTCTCGACGCTCGCGGGGCTCTCGCGCAATCAATCGATGCCGGTGATCTCGTCGAGCGACCGTGTCGCCGCGGTTGCCGATCTCGCGCTGTTCAGCACGCTCGGCGGCATCGTCGTCGCGCTCCGCTGGATCTTCGGGATCGCGATCACGATTGGCATCATTCGCGCGCTGGCCCTGTCCGCACTCGCGTTGATTCAGGCCCGTCGCGAATTGAAGACCGTGTTTCCGGCGATCGATCCGTCGCGGTTCGTCACGGTGATGATCCCCGCGTTCAACGAGGAGCGCGTGATCGTCCGCGCCGTGGAGGGCGTGCTGGCGTCGAACGACGTCGCGATCGAGGTTATCGTGATCGACGACGGATCGAGCGACGGCACCAGCCGCGTCGTCGCCGAGGCGTTCGCCGGCGACGACCGGGTCCGCCTGCTGACGTTGGAGAATGGCGGCAAGGCGCGCGCGCTCAACCGCGGGCTCGAACTGGCGCGCGGCGAGATCGTGATCGCACTCGACGCCGATACGCAGTTCGAGCCGATGACGATCGCTCGCCTCGCACGGTGGTTCGACGATCCGAAGCTCGGCGCGGTTGCGGGTAACGCGAAGGTCGGCAACCGCGTCAATCTGATCACCAAATGGCAGGCGCTCGAATACATCACCGCGCAGAATCTCGAACGGCGTGCGCTCGCGCGGCTGAACGCGATGACGGTCGTGCCGGGTGCGGTCGGCGCATGGCGGCTGGAGGCGATCCGCAGCGTCGGCGGTTATCCCGACGACACGCTTGCGGAGGATCAGGACCTCACGATCGCGATCCAGCGCCACGGCTGGAAGGTGCAGTACGATCAGTTCGCGATCGCCTGGACCGAGGCGCCCGAGACGATGCGTGCACTTGCCAAACAGCGGTTCCGCTGGGCGTTCGGGACGTTGCAGTGTCTCTACAAGCACCGGTCGGCGATCGGCAGTTCGCATCCGCGCGGTCTAGGTTGGGTAGGGTTGCCGCAGGCGATCGTGTTCCAGATCGTGCTCGCATCGATCTCGCCGATTATCGATCTCGCGCTGCTGGTCAGCTTCGCCTCGACCTATCTTGCGGTGCAGGCGCATGGCTGGGAACAGACGAGCCACGACGTCTATACGATGCTCGCCTATTGGCTGATCTTCACCGCGATCGATTTGCTCGCAGCGACGATCGCGTTCGCGCTGGAGCGCAAGGAACGCTGGCGGCTGCTCTGGCTGCTGATCCCGCAGCGGATCGGCTACCGTCAGGTGATGTACTACGTCGTGCTGAAGGCGATCGCCCAGGCGTTGCGTGGGCCGCTGGTCGGCTGGGGCAAGCTGGCGCGGACCGGACGGGTCACTGCGAACTAGGCGCGCAACGTATCGAACCGACTGGCGTTATGGCCCGGCGCTATATATCGGTACGCGCAGAGTTCGAGAGGTAGGTGGCATGCGGTATCTGACGACGGCGCTGGTGATGGCGGCAAGTCTTGGGGTGACGGGTGCGCAGGCACAACAGCGCCCTCCGTTGGTGCTCGCTGCCGCGTCGTTGCAGGAGTCGCTGACCGCGGCCGCCGACGCATGGGCGAAGAAGGGGCATGTAAAGCCGACGATCTCGTTCGCGGCATCGTCGGCGCTCGCGCGGCAGGTCGAGTCCGGTGCGCCGGCGGATTTGTTCGTGTCGGCGGACGAGGATTGGATGAATGAACTCGCCACTAAGAACCTGATCGTCGCCAGCACCCGCGTCACGTTCCTCGGCAACCGTCTCGTCGTCGCGGCGCCGGCGGGTAGCAAGGTAAGAATCCCGGTGCGCCCACCCGCTGCGCTTGTTCGCGTACTGACCGCCGGACCGTTGGCGATGGCGGATACCGCCGTGCCCGCCGGAAAGTATGGTCAGGCGTCGCTTGAGAAGCTCGGAGTCTGGGCGCAGGTGTCGCCAAAGGTGGTGCGCGCGGAAAATGTCCGCGCAACGCTGGCGCTGGTCGAGCGCGGCGCGGCGCCGCTCGCGATCGTTTACGCGACTGATGCCAAGGCGTCGGCCAAGGTTCGTATCGCTGGCGTCTTCCCGGAGGCAACGCACCCGGCGATCACTTATCCGATCGCGCGGCTGAAGACGTCGATGAACCCGGAGGCCGAGGGCTTCCGCCGCTTCCTCGTCTCGCGTGCGGGCAAGGCGATTTTCGTCCGCTACGGGTTCTCCGCGCGCTAGTGCTCGACGCGACCGAATGGGGGATCGTCGCGCTGTCGTTGAAGGTCGGCGGCGTCGCGATGGCGGCGACCTTGCCGATCGCGTTCGCGCTCGCGTGGCTGCTCGCGCGCGTCCGTTTTCCGGGCAAAGTCGTCGTAGACGCGGCGATCCATCTGCCGTTGGTCGTGCCGCCGGTCGTCACCGGTTGGCTGTTGCTGCTCGCGTTCGGTCCCAATGGCCCGATCGGCGCTTGGCTGCAGGAGTGGTTCGGCGTGACGGTCTTGTTCCGCTGGACCGGCGCGGCGATCGCGGCGGGCGTCATGGCGCTGCCATTGATGGTGCGTGCGATGCGGATCTCGATCGAGGCGGTCGATAGGCGGCTCGAGAATGCGGCGCGAACGCTGGGTGCGGGGCCGTGGCGCGTGTTCTGGACGCTGACGTTGCCGCTCAGTATCCCAGGCGTGCTGGCCGGCGCGGTACTCGGCTTTGCGCGATCGATCGGTGAGTTCGGCGCGACGATTACCTTCGTTTCCAACGTGCCCGGCGAGACGCAGACCTTGCCGCTGGCGATCTATTCGGCGCTCCAGCAACCCGGCGCCGATGCGCTTGTGTGGCGATTATCGTGCGTATCCGTGGGCTTGTCGTTGATCGCTCTGATTGCGTCGGAACTGTTGACGCGCCGGGCGGGGCGGGGTCTCCATGTCCTTTGAGATCGATATCGAGAAGCGGCTCGGCGATACGCAGGTGTCTTTGACGCTGGAGGCGGGCGAAGGGGCTACGGTGCTGTTCGGCCCGTCTGGCGTCGGCAAATCCAGCGTTCTCAACATGGTCGCCGGGCTACTCCGCCCCGACCGCGGCCGGATCGCGGTCGATGGCGAAACGCTGTTCGGCGACGGCTTGGACGTACCACCCGAGCGCAGGAGAGCGGGATATGTCTTTCAGGAAGCGCGATTATTCCCGCATAAGCGCGTGCGCGCGAACCTGCTGTACGGCGTTCGTGGCGAAGCGGAGCGGTTCGAGGACATCATCGGCTTTCTAGGCATCGGTCATCTGCTCGATCGCTGGCCGCGCACGCTCTCCGGCGGCGAAGCGCAGCGAGTGGCGATCGGCCGGGCGCTGCTCAGCCAACCGCGCTTCCTGTTGCTCGACGAGCCGCTGTCGTCGCTCGATCGTGCGCGCCGCGAAGAGATCATGCTGGCGATCGAGCATGTTCGCGACGTGCTCAAGCTTCCGATCCTGATGGTGACGCACGACCCTGAAGAGGCCGAGCGGATCGGAAACCGGGTCGTGCGGATGTAACTTCGCGGATGAGCAAGGTTATGCGAGTTCGAAGCTCTGTTTTTCGCCATTGACCGAACTCGTCGCCACCCAGAGGTCGAACAGGCCCGGTTCGATCACCCAATCGCCGTCACCCCAGAAGCGCAGGTCTTCGCGCTTCAAGGTAAGTGTCACGCGCTTCGATGCGCCGGGTGCCAGCGAGACGCGCGCGAACCCCTTGAGTTCGCGGACAGGCCGCGTGCGGCTGGCGACCCGGTCGTGGATGTAGAGCTGCACCACTTCGTCGCCGGCTCGGGCACCGGTGTTCGTAACGGTGGCGGTCACCGTGAGCGCACTGGTCATCCGCGCTGGCATGACGACGTTCGATACCGCGAAACTTGTGTAGCTCAGGCCGTGACCGAACGGATAAAGCGCTTCGTTCTTGGTTTCGCGATAGCGCGATTTATACTCTTGGCTACCCGTATCCGGCGCCGGGCGACCAGTGTTCTTGTGATTGTAGAAATACGGTTCCTGCCCGCTCTCGTTGGGGAAGCTGGTGGAAAGCTTGGCTGAAGGGTTGACGTCGCCCAACAGCACGTCGGCGATCGCGTTGCCGCTTTCGGACCCGAGAAACCACGTCGCGAGGATGGCTGGTGCGGCCTTCACTGCGCCGTGCAGGGCAAGAGCACGGCCGTGGCGGAGGAGGACAATCATTGGCTTGCCGGTCTTCGCGATGGCTTCGGCGAGCGCCATCTGCGGTGCGGGGATAGTAATTTCGGTGCGCGATTGCGCTTCACCCGACATAAGTTGCGATTCACCGACCGCGAGCAGGACGATGTCCGCGTTTTGCGCAGCGGCAACGGCTGCGGCAATTCCGCCGGGCAGGGGGGCTTCGATTTCCGACCCCGGCGCTGTCGTGACCGTCAGTCCGCGTGCGCGGAGCCCTTGGGCGATCGAGACGTTGAGCTTTTCGTCAGCCATGAACGCCCAGGTGCCGACGACGTTCTTGCGATCCTCCGCGAACGGGCCAATCACGGCGATTCGGCCCGGGTTCTTCTTCAAAGGCAGCAGGTTACCGTCGTTCTTTAGCAATACGATCGAACGTGCACCGGCCTCGCGGCTGAGCTTCAGCATGGCGGGCGTCGAGACGCTGGTGCGTTCCGCCTTCTGGCTGACCGAGCGATAGGCATTGTCGAACAGGCCGATCGCATCCTTCAGGTGCAACACGCGCCGAACGCCTTCGTCGAGCCGCGCGAGCGGGACCTCGCCCTTCTCGACGAGGTCGGGGAGCCACAGATTGAACAGGTTGGACTGCATGGCCATGTCCATACCCGCCATGAACGCCTTCTTCGCGGCGTCGCGGCCATCGGCGGCATAGCCGTGCGCGATCAGTTCCTCGTCCGCGGTATAGTCGCCGACGACCATCCCGCGGAACCGCCATTCGCCGCGCAACAGGTCGGTCATCAGCCAGTGATTGCCACTGGAAGGAACGCCGTCGATGTCGTTGAACGCACTCATCAAAGTCGCCACGCCAGCATCGACCGCCGCCTTGAACGGCGCCAGATGGACTTCGTGCAGCGTGGCGGGCGAAATTTCGGTGAAGTTGTAATCTTGGCCCCCGGAAACCGCTCCGTACGCGGCGAAATGCTTGGCACAGGCAGCGACGCGCGTAGGGTCGCGAAGATCGTTGCCCTGGAAGCCGCTGACGCGTGCTTTGGCCAGTTGCATGCCGAGATACGGATCCTCGCCAGAGCCTTCCGCGACACGACCCCAGCGTTGATCGCGCGCGACATCGACCATCGGCGCAAAGGTCCAGTGGATGCCGAGCGCCGTGGTCTCAAGCGCGGCCGCACGTGCGGTGCGCATCGCTAGGTCGGGGTCGAACGCGCAGGCTTCTGCGATCGGCAGCGGGTATGCAGTGCGCAGGCCGTGGATGACGTCGCCGGCGAAGATCAGGGGAATCTTCAAGCGGGTCGCGAGCGCGGCGTCCTGCGCCGCCTTGGCACCGGCATAGCCGACACCGTTGAAGAGCATGCCGATCTGCCCGGTCTTGATCCGAGCAAGCTGCTCCGCCGCGCCGCCGGTGGCGAGGCCCGGGTTGAAGGGGACGCCGATCGGGCGGATCTGATCCGAGAAGCAACTGAGCTGGCCCGCTTTTTCAGCGGGTGTCATCTTGGCGATCAGGCTCTCGATCCGGTCGCTTTGCGCAAACACGGCGGTAGAGCCGAGCGACAGGCCAGCGATGGCCGCGCCGCCGGTCAACATCTGGCGACGGTCTAGAATGGGCGACATATCCTGCTCCTCAGTCTTTGGAGCGGGGTAGTCGCTGGACCGCGGTTCCGCAAACTTGCAAAACCGCGGTCTGGCCGGTTAGCCCAGCGCGCGCGTGAACAGTCGCGTCAGGCGAGCGGAAAATGCCCGTGCATCGACGGGACGCTCCCCGTCGGCAATCTGCGCTTCGTCGAACAACAGGTGCGCCGCGTCCTCGCGCAGGGCCGTCTCGTCCTCGCCGAGCGCCGCCAGCTTCGCGATCAAGGCTGAGCGCGGGTTTATTTCCAGCACTGGCTTGGCGGCCGGCATCGCCTGGCCGCTCGCCGCAAGGATGCGTTCGAGCTGACGATCCATGCCGCTGTCCGCTGCGACGAGGCAGACAGCGCTGTCGGTAAGGCGCTCGGACGCTCGAACCTCGGAGACGGCATCGGCGAGCGTCGTTTTCACGAACGCGATGAAGTCCGCGACTTCGGGCGTCGTATCGGCGGTCGGCTGTTCGGCACCGTCGATGAGCGGGATCAGTCCGAGGTCGGCAGCGCCCTGCGTGACCGACTTGAACGGCTTGCCGTCATGATCGATGCCCGCCGTCACCCAGAAGCCGTCGACCGAGTCCGGCAGCAACAGCACTTCGATCCCGCGGGCGCGGAAACCTTCGAGCTGCGGGGAGGCTTCGAGCCGGTCGAGATCGGTACCGACCGCGTAATAGATCGCGGTCTGGTTGTCCTTCATCGCCGCGACGTAATCGGCGACCGAACGCCAAGCACCGCCGGACGTCGTGGTCTTGAAGCGTGCGAGCTTCAGTAGCGCCTCGCGCCGCTCGAAATCCTCGTACAGCCCCTCCTTCAGGACCGCGCCGAAATTCTCCCAGATCTTCGCATAGGCCTCAGGGTCGCGCGTCGCGACCTTGTCGAGCTCGCCAAGCACGCGCCCGGTCACGCCCTTGCGGATTGCCGAGAGCATCGGGCTCTCCTGAATCATCTCGCGCGAGACGTTCAGCGGCAGGTCGGACGAATCAACCAACCCGCGCATGAAGCGGAGATAGCGCGGCAAGACTTCTGCATCGTCGGTGATGAAGACGCGTTTGACGTATAACTTCATGCGGCCGTTGCGGTCGGGATCGAACAGGTCGAACGGCTTGGCGCCCGGCACATAGGCGAGCACCGTATATTCATGCAGCCCCTCGGCACGATAATGAAGCGTCAGCGCGGGCTCGTCATACTGGCCGGAGACGCTGCGGTAGAAATCGGCATAGTCCTCCGCGGAAATATCCGCCTTCGGCTTGGTCCACAGCGCGGCACCGTCGGCGATGTCGACCGGCTCGGCATCGGGCTTTTCGCGCAGGGTGATCGGCACCGGGACGTGCCCCGACTGGTCCTTGATGAGGCGCTCGACGGTGAACCGGTCGGTATAGGTGGTCGCGTCGTCGAGCAGGTGAAGTACGACGCGAGTGCCGCGGGCAGGCGCGTCGGCGGTCGGCACGTCGGCGATCGTGTAGGTGCCGAGGCCGTCCGACGACCAGAGCGAGGCGGTGTCCGCGCCGGCGCGACGCGAGATCACATCGACCTTCGATGCGACCATGAACGCGGAATAGAAGCCGACGCCGAACTGGCCGATCAACTGCGCGCCATCCGAACCGCTGGATGCCGCGATCCGATCCATGAACGCCTTGGTGCCCGAGCGCGCGATCGTGCCGAGCGCTTCGCCCATGTCCTCGGTGGTCATGCCGATGCCGTTGTCCTCGATCGTCAGCGTCTTGGCCTCGGGATCGAGCGTGATCGCGATTGCCAGCCGGGTCTCGTCGCCAAGCAACTCGGGCGCGCTCAACGCTTCATACCGCAGCTTTTCACACGCATCAGCGGCGTTCGAGATCAGTTCGCGCAGGAATACGGTCTTATCCGAATAGACCGAATGCACCATCATGTGGAGCAGCCGCGCGACGTCCGCCTCGAAGGCGTGGGTCTCGGGCGCGGACGTCTCGGCAGCGGAAGCGGTTTCGATGGTCATAGGATGTGACAGGTCTCTTGGTAAAATGATCAGTCCGAGAATTGGCTGGAGCACGTACCGAATTCAAGGCCCGCGTGTTCGTACGGGTTATCGCCACAAGATCGTCACCGCGGCGTTAAAGATTTCATTTGCGTTACATGCCAAAGCAATGTTCAATCCGGATCGTCCAGTCAAAAGATGCAACGTGTCGAGATATCGCGTGCAAAGGAACGATCTGTTCTTTTGCGATCGCTGTCTGACGTCCATCGGGGCTGGCGGGGGATGATGATCCTGCAAGGCTGCTGACGGGTTCGATCCGCCGGCAATTCTGATGTTCGGCAAACCCAGGGGGGTGCCGTTTCGGGGGGCCTTGATGACTAGACACGGTGTGATGACACGCAGGACCTTGTTGGGCCGACTTGGCCTGATGGGAGGGTTGAGCGCTACGCTTGGCGCAATGCAGGCTTTGGGTCTTACCAATGGATTGATCGGTACCTCGCAGGCGGAGGGGCTGGCGATGCTGCCGCCGGGGGTCGGCAAGGGAACACATGTCGTCGTGCTCGGGGCTGGGATCGCCGGGCTGACCGCGGCATACGAACTCGAACAAGCGGGCTTCCAGGTCACCTTGCTCGAAGCCCGCGAGCGGGTCGGTGGGCGCGCCTGGACGGTGCGTGACGGCGACAAGATCGAGATGATCGGCGAGCAAACGCAGACTGCCAAGTTCTCCGACGGAATCTACTTCAACGCGGGGCCGGCGCGCATTCCGAGCTTTCACCAAGGACTGATCGGGTACGCGAAGAAGTTCGACGTGCCGCTGGAGGTCGAGGTCAATTCTAGCCGTTCGGCGTACGTGATGGGCGAGAACGGCAGCAAGATCCGGATGCGGACCGCGATCAACGACATGCGCGGCCACATCGCCGAACTGTTGGCGAAGGCGATCAATCAGGGTGCGCTCGATCAGTCGGTGACGGCGGCGGACAAGCAGAAACTCCTGCCGTTCCTCAAGGCATATGGCGACCTCGGTACCGACTATGCGTTTGCGGGCACCGAGCGATCGGGGTTCGGGACGGCGCCGGGTGCGGGCGTCACCTTCTCGTCGGCGGGCAGCGCAGTGCCGATGGACCAGTTGCTGGCGAACGAACGGCTGCCGATGACGCTGTTCGAGGACAACCTCTACATGCAGGCGACGATGTTCGAGCCGGTCGGCGGCATGGACCGGATCCATGCCGGGTTCGATCGCAACCTGCGCCGTCCCGCGATCCGCGGTGCGGAGGTCACGAAAGTCCGTCACACCGCCCGCGGCGTCGACGTCGTCTACCGTGACAAGGCGAGCGGCGTGGTCGACACAGTGACGGCGGATTACATCATCTGCACGATCCCGTTCCCGGTGCTCGCGACGATCGATACCGACTTCTCGCCCGCGTTGAAGAAGACGATCGCCGGGGTGGTCTACGATCACTCGAACAAGGTCGCGTTCGAAAGCCCGCGCTTCTGGGAACGCGAACAGATCTATGGCGGCATCTCGTTCGTCGGCGGCCCGACGACACTGATCTGGTACCCATCGGCAGGGCTGCACTCTGCCCGCGGCATGATCCTGGGCTGTTATTCGTCGGGACCCAATGCCGCCGAGTTTGCCAAGCGGCCGATCGCGGAACAGATCGCCTTTTCGCGTGGGGTGATCGATCGGCTGCATCCCGGGCATGGCGGCGATCTGGTCAATGGCATCGCGGTGAACTGGCACAAGATCCCGTACAGCCTGGGGCCTTGGCCCGACTGGAACGCGGGCAGCGCCAATGGGCGGCAGGAGGGGCATATCGATACGCCCGAGTTTCGCCTGCTCCAGCAGCCCGACGGCCGCGTTTATTTCGCGTCCGCCGCACTCAGCCAAACGCCGGGCTGGCAGGAGGGCGGCATTCAGTCCGCGCAAGGGCAGGTCGTCGCGCTGGCTAAACGCGTCGCGGCGCAGGGCGCCAACCGGGCTGTACTGGGTTCACGCGATGGAAGACGCGCAGCCTAACACCAGTGCCTCAAGGCAAAACGTTGCATATTAGTGACAGTATCAACAATAGTTGTGTATTAAATCTTCGTCAGATCCGAATCAGTTGTCACGCATCTTCCTATAGTCAATCCTGACCAAGGTTAAGGACTTAAGCAAATCAGGGTATGGAACTGCGAAATGGTGTTTCGTGGATCGGGTAACTGTAAATAGATGGCATAAGATCATCGAAGAATATTGAGGATGGCTGAAGGCGCTCAACAATAAGGGGGGAAACCTTATGCGGATCGTTACCAGCATTTCACGCGGCGCACTTATCGTGGCGCTCGCCAGCGCCGGACACATGACGGCCTCCGCGCAAACCGCGTCGGTTACCGTGACCGATCCCCAGACTGGATCATCCGAGATACCCGACGACATCATCGTCACCGGCACGCGCGCGACAGGCATTACCGCGGCCGAAAGCGCTGCCCCGATCAAGGTGCTCGACGCCGAACTCATGAGCCATGTCGGCCAGCCCAATCTCAACCAGGTGCTGACCCAGCTCGTACCGTCGTTTACCGCGCAGGCGTTCGGCGGCGACACCGCCAACCTGACGCTGTCGGCGCGGTTGCGTGGGTTGAGCCCGAACCACACGCTGGTCCTGATCAACGGCAAGCGACGACACGGCACCTCGAACCTCGCCGTCCTCGGCGGACCCTACCAGGGCGCGGCGACCGCCGATCTCGACCTGATCTCGCCAGCGTCGATCAAGCGAATCGAGGTGCTGGAGGACGGCGCCGCCGCCCAATATGGCTCGGATGCGATCGCCGGCGTCATCAACGTCATCCTGAAGGACGACAAGGAAGGCGGCGATGCTTCGCTGACCGCGGGAGAGAATTACGACACCGGCGGCCGCACCTATGGGGGAAGCCTGCACCTCGCGACCAAGGTCGGTGAAAACGGCTTCATCAACGTCACCGGCTTTTACCGCTATCACGACTTCACGCAGGTCGGCGGGCTCGATCGCCGCGTCACCGATATTAACGGCAAGCTGCTGACGAGCGCGACGACGCCGTCGATCACGCCGCTTCAGCAAAGTCTCTATCCGGGGATGTCTGACTTTCCCTACGTGAACAAGATCAGCGGCGATGCGCAGTCCCGCCTCATCAACCTCCAGTATAATTCGGGTTACGATTTCGGCGGTATCGAGGCGTACAGCTTCGGCACCTACTCACGCCGGGTCGCCAGCGCCTATGAGAATGTTCGCGTACCGACCCGCGTGTCGCGCACCGTCGCCGGCGTGACGACCTATTTCGATCCCGAGGGCGATAGCCCGGTCAACGGCTTCTCGCCGCGTGAGAAGATCCGCGAGGAAGACATGGCGTTCACCGGCGGCGTTCGCGGCGACGTCAGTGGGTTCCACTACGACCTGTCGTCGACGTTCGGACAGGACAAGAACGAGATCTATACCGTCAATTCGGCAAACGCCTCGCTCTACGCGGACACCGGCTTTACCCCGACGACCTTCTACAACGGCTTTTTCAAATCGAGCGAGCTGACCGCAAACGCCGACTTCACGCATGAGATCGAAGCGGGCATGGCGGCACCGATCAACCTCGCTTTCGGTGGCGAGTATCGCAAGAACGTCTACGAGATCGGCGCGGGCGATGCTGCGTCCACCTACAAGGAAGGCGGGCAGTCCTATCCCGGTTTCCGCAGTTCGGATGCGGGCGTCAACGGGCGCAATTCGCAGGCAGGCTATGTCGATGTCGCGCTGATGCCGGTCGAGGGCTGGAAGGTCGATGTCGCCGGCCGTTACGAGCATTATTCCGATTTCGGCAGCAAGTTCATCTACAAGGGCACAACCCGCTACGACTTCTCCGATGCGTTCGCGCTGCGGGGTACGTTCTCGACGGGGTTCCGTGCACCGACGCTGGCGGAATCGTTCTACTCCGCGACCAACGTCTCGCCGACTTCCGCGTTCGTTCAGCTGCCGGCCAATTCGGCTGCGGCCAAACTGCTAGGTTTCGCCAATCTGAAACCGGAGAAATCGACCAACTATAGCCTGGGCACGGTCATCCGGCCGGTGCCGCGCCTGACGATCACGATCGACGCGTATCAGGTGAAGATCGAGGACCGTATTCTCGGCACGGGATCACTGTTCGGCGGCGGTGGCGCGACCTCGCCGGTCAACGTCAACTTCCCCGTGGTGACCGCGGCGATCCGTGCGAACGGCAACGTGCTCGATCCGACGGTGACGCAGACCGGCATCAACATCTTCACCAACGGCGCGGATACCCGGACGCGCGGTATCGATGTCGTCGCCAGCTATGCGAGCGATTTTGGCGATTACGGCAACGCCACCTGGACCCTGTCGGGCAACTACAACCAGACCAAGATCACCAAGGTCATGTCGGCACCGCCTCTGGTCAACGTGCTGGGGCAGACGATCACGGTTCCGCTGTTCGACGAGGGCGCTCGCGCCAATATCGAGACCGCATCGCCGCGGGTGAAGGTCATCGGCTCGACCTTCTATTCGATCGACAAGTTCTCGATGACGTTGCGCGGTACGGTCTACGGAAAGAGCTCAGCCCGATACAGCCCGGACGGTGGCAAGTTCTACAAGCAGACGATCGGCACCGCGTTCATCGGCGACGTCGAACTGAATTTCAAGGCGACCGACGACCTGGAGCTGTCGATCGGCGCGAACAACGTCTTCAACAAGAAGTCGCCGACGCTTGGCCTGGTGCCGGGTACGACCAACGCGACCTTGGTCGGCGGCGGCAATCAGCTCGATGCGCCGCTGACGTTCAGCCCGTACGGGATCAACGGCGGCTATTATTATGCGCGCATGAACGTCAGTTTCTAATGTCTGCCGGGCGCCGGAAACATCCGGCGCCCGGTTTCTACGAGGGGATATCCATGACGAAGACTTTTGTTCGATCGCTTGCCCTGTTCGCAGCGCTGGCAGGTGCGTCGGTTGCCGGTGCGCAGGCCCCCAAATCCGGCATCGTCCGCCATACCAATACGCCACCGGGGCTGATCCTGCAGGGTGTCACCGTGCCGGCGGGGGCGAAGATGCTCTATCTCAGCGGACAGTTGGCAGCGCCTATCGATCCGGCGAGCAAGACGCCACCCGTGCAGCTGACGATCGCAGATTTCGGCGATACCAAGACGCAGACGATCAGCGTGTTCACCAAGATCAAGACGATCCTGGCGGCACAGGGCTATGCGATGAGCGATATCATCAAGCTAACCGTGTTCGTCGCGGGCGATCCGAAGCTCGGCGGCAAGATGGACTTTGCCGGCATGAACGATGCGTTCAAGATGTATTTCGGGACGGCGGAGAACCCGAACACCGTTGCGCGGTCGACCGTTCAGGTGGCAGCGTTGGCGGGGCCGGCGTTCCTGGTCGAGATCGAGGCGACGGCGGCGAAATAATTTCGAGCGAAAATGGCCTCGTGTTCGCTTTCGATATCAGGTGTTTGGTCCGGTCGGGCGGTTGGCGGACGGTAATCCGCGACTGGATCGAGGCCAGATCGGATGCGTAACGAATTGACGCTCGGGGCGGTGCGTGGGACGATGTTGCACACATCGGATCGGAGACCGCCATGCTCGTCCCCCCGCTCGTTCACGGACTGATCCTCGCCATCGTCATCGGCATCGTCGCGGGGTTGCGCGCGATGCTGGCGCCTGCCGCGGTAGCCTGGGCCGCGAGCAAGGGGACGTTGCCGTTGCAGGGGACCTGGCTCGCGTTCCTCGGCTACCGGTTCACGCCGTGGATCTTCACGCTGCTCGCGGCCACCGAACTCGTCACCGATCAGCTGCCGTCCACGCCCAGCCGCAAGGTGCCGCCGCAGTTCGTCGCGCGGCTGCTCACGGGCGGGGTATCGGGTGCGGCGGTGGGGTACGGCATCGGCGTGCCGTTGCCGGGGATCGTTCTCGGCATCGTCGGTGCGGTCTTCGGAATTTATGGCGGCTCGGCTTTGCGCGCGCGACTGGCGGCAACGTTCGGCAGCGATCGACCGGCCGCGCTGATCGAGGATGCGGTCGCGATCCTTCTGGCGGTGCTGGTGGTGCTGTCGATCTGATGCGGAATTTCGACGCGATCATCATCGGTGCCGGGCAGGCCGGGCCACCGCTGGCAGGCCGCCTTACCGCCGCGGGCATGACGGTCGCGCTGATCGAGCGGAAGCTGGTCGGCGGGACCTGCGTCAACACCGGCTGCATGCCGACCAAGACCTTGGTGGCGAGCGCCTATGCCGCGCACTTGGCGAGGCGCGCGGAGGATTTCGGGATCGCGACCGGCGACGTCACGGTCGACATGCTTGCGGTTGCGGCCCGCGCGCGCAAGGTCGTGATGGACGCACGATCGGGCAACGAGCGCTGGCTCGAGAATATGGCCGGGCTCACTTTCCTACGGGGCCACGCCCGCTTAACCGGGCCGCGGACGATCGCGGTCGACGGCGAAGAGACGACCGCGCCGCGCATCTTCCTCAACGTCGGTGGCCGCGCGATCGTGCCGGACATGCCCGGTGTCGGCGACGTGCCGCATCTCGACAATACCGACATGGTCGCGCTGGAACAGATTCCCAAGCATCTCGTCGTCGTCGGCGGAAGCTATGTCGGGCTCGAGTTCGCGCAGATGTATCGCCGGTTCGGCGCGGCGGTGACGGTGGTCGAGCGTGGCGAACGCCTGATCGCGCACGAGGATGCCGACGTGTCGGACGCCGTGCGGGGCATATTGGAAGACGAGGGGATCACCGTGCGAACCGGCGCGAACTGCATCGCGTTCGCGCGCCATGCGGACGGCGTCGCGGTATCGGTCGATTGCCAGGCCGGCGATCCGAAGGTGATCGGCAGCCACGTGCTGCTGGCGGTCGGCCGGCGCCCGAATACCGACGATCTCGGGCTCGATCTTGCCGGGATCGCGACCGATGCGAAGGGCTATGTCACCGTCGACGACATGCTGCAGACCAACGTGCCGGGCGTTTGGGCGCTGGGCGATTGCAACGGGCGCGGCGCGTTCACGCATACCGCGTATAACGATTTCGAGATCGTCGCGGCGAACCTGCTCGACCATGACGACCGGACGCTGAGCGAGCGGCTGGTCGGCTATGCGCTCTATACCGATCCGCCGCTCGGCCGGGTGGGGATGACGCAGGCGCAGGCGGAGAAGACGGGGCGGTCGATCCTGGTCTCGAAACGGCCGATGACCCGCGTCGGCCGCGCGGTCGAAAAAGGCGAGACGAAGGGGTTCATGAAGATCGTGGCGGATGCGGATACACAACGGATTTTGGGGGCGGCGATCCTCGGCACCGGTGGCGACGAAGCGATCCACGGGATCCTCGACATGATGAACGCCGACCAGCCGGTGGCCGCGCTGCGCTGGGCGGTTCCGATCCATCCGACCGTGTCCGAACTGATCCCGACGCTTCTGCTCGGGCTCGAACCAGTGGTGCAGACATGAGCGATCTCGGCGCGCGCGACCACCAAATGTTCCCGGTGCTCAACGCGGAACAGCTTCAGACGGCAAAGCGCTTTGCGAGCGGTCCGGCGCGCGTGTTTGCTCCAGGCGAGCAGGTCTATGCGATCGGCGAGCACGGCGTCGCGGCATGGCTCGTGCTCGTGGGAACGATCGACGTCGTCCGTCGCGACGGGCTCAGCCACGAGGCGCCGATCACTACGCACGGCCCCGGGCAGTTGACGGGCGAGGTCAACCAGCTTGCCGGGCGCCCGACGATCGCTGGGGGTACCGCTGGCCCTGCCGGCTGCACCGCACTGCCGTTCGACCCGGCGCACCTGCGCGCGCTGATGGTCGGTTCTGCGGACGTCGGCGAGATCGTGATGCGCGCGCTGATCCTGCGTCGCGTCGGCCTGATCGAGCAGGGCAGCGGGGGGACGGTGATCGTCGGCCTGCCCGACAGTCCCGACGTCGTCCGGCTACAGGGGTTTCTCACGCGGTCGGGCTATCCGAACATCGTCCTCGATGCGGCGTCCGACGACGAAGGGCGTGCTCTGGTCGAGCGGACCGGTGTTGCATCGAGCGATCTACCACTGGTCGTTTGTCCAAACGGTACGGTGCTGAAACGGCCGTCGGATATCGAGGTCGCGGCCTGCCTCGGGATCACGCCCGAGCTTGATCCAAACACCGTGTACGACGTCGCGATCGTCGGTGCGGGGCCGGCGGGGCTGGCGGCGGCGGTGTATGCGGCGTCGGAGGGACTGTCGGTGATCGTGCTCGACGAGCGCGCGATCGGCGGACAGGCGGGGGCGTCGGCGCGGATCGAGAACTATTTGGGCTTCCCGACCGGTATCTCGGGACAGGCGCTGGCCGGGCGTGCATTCAACCAGGCGCTCAAGTTCGGCGCGGAGATCGCGATCCCGTTGACCGTCGAGCATCTCGATTGCGACGAGGATCGGCCCACGGGCGATCCGCTAGCGCTCGAACTGCCGGGCGATCGGCGCGTCCAGTCGCGGACGGTGATCGTGGCGTCGGGCGCGCGGTATCGGCGGCCGGACATCCCAGACCTGGCGGAGTTCGAGGGCGCTGGCGTGTCCTATTGGGCATCGCCGATCGAGGCGCGGTTGTGCGAGGGCGAGGAGGTCGCGCTGGTCGGTGGCGGCAACTCGGCCGGGCAGGCGGTGGTGTTCCTCGCACCCCGCGTGAAGCACCTGCACCTGATCGTCCGCCGCCCGCTGGCCGCGACGATGTCGAAATATTTGATCGATCGGATCGCCGCGCTGCCCAACGTGACGATCCGCGTCGGCACCGAGATCGTCGGGCTGGAGGGCGAGCGCGCGACAGGGCTAACCGGGGCAATCTTCCGCCAACGCAGCGACGGCGCCGAGACGCGGTGCGCGATGCGACACCTGTTCCTGTTCATCGGCGCGGACCCCAATGCGGGTTGGCTGAAGGGCTACGTCGATACGGACGAGAAGGGGTTCATCGTCACCGGCGCCGCCGCGCTGCCGTTGCAGACGAGCCGCGCGGGCGTGTTTGCGATCGGCGACGTCCGCGCCGGATCGACCAAGCGCGTCGCGGCGGCGGTAGGCGAAGGCGCGGCGGTGGTCGCGCAGATCCACACGGTTTTGGCGGACATGGCGGAAAGGCATGCGGAATGAGCTACGGTTGCACGCATATGGAGACGATCCGCGACGTGACGCCGAGCGCGAAGGGGTGCGAGGAGTGCCTTCGGATCGGCAGCGAATGGGTGCATCTGCGGCTGTGCCGGGAATGCGGTCATGTCGGCTGTTGCGACGACTCCCCGCACCGCCACGCGACCGCACACTTCCACGCGACGCGGCATCCGATCATCGAGGGCTATGACCCGCCGGAGGGCTGGGGCTGGTGCTTCGTCGACGAGACGATGGTGGACCTGCCGGACCAGACGCCGCAGGTGGGGCCGATCCCGCGGTATGTTTGAGGCGTTGCGGGGAGAGAATCCTGCCGCAGCGGCGATGCCCGATCCGCCTCACGACGACGCTCCCGTGCTGGAGAGAGAAAAGGTCACGCCAACCAACCACCACACCTCCCCGGCGAAGGCCGGGGCCCAGTTGGTATGACCCAAGTGGCATAGCACGAACTTACATCAGCGACGTTTCCCAACTGGGCCCCGGCCTCCGCCGGGGAGGTGCTGCGAATGTGGGCGCCGACCAAGCCAAGCGAAGGTGCTGGCGAGTTTGAACCTCGGGACGTTGTCGAACGGGCACAGCTACGACGCGGCGATCATCAGTCCGCTCAACCACATATCCCAGCGCTCTTGCCTCGCCGCAAACGGACAGGTAGCCGACGCCATCGGTAAAGGCGTGAGTGATCGAAATGCGGCGTTTTATGATCGGCTTCGTAGCGATTGCGGCCTTGGCGACTGCAGGAACGGCGCAGCCAGCGAGGCGGCAGGTTCAGCGCACCGAACCGGGACCGAAACCGGGCCTCGTTCGCGTCCGCATCGTCACCTCCGAAGGCCCGATCTTGCTGGCGCTCGACGCCCGCCATGCGCCGAAGACGACCGCGAATTTCCTCGCCTATGTCGATGACGGTCGGTTCGACGGGACCGACTTCTATCGCGCGAGCCGCCAGAAGTCCGCGCCGAAGCTTGGTTTCATCCAGGCGGGGATCCGCACCGATGCGCGACGAATACTTCCGCCGTTCCCGCTCGAGACCACCGCGATGACCGGGATCAAGCATCTCGACGCGACGATCTCGATGGCGCGGGGGATGACGCCGGCATCAGCTGGCGGGAATTTCTTCATCACGGTCGGCCCGGCGTCGGCGATGGACGCACGTGCGGGCTATCCGGGCTATGCCGCGTTCGGACACGTCGTCGCGGGAATGGACGTGGTGAAGCGCATCCTCGCCAAGCCGACCGGCGGCGGGATGGATGCGTTCAAGGACCAGATGATCCTGAAGCGCGTGGCGCTTGTGAGTGCGCGGCGATTGGATGGCGTGGCCAAGCCGACGGGGCTGCCGCGGGCGTGGCTGATCAAGACGGGGCCGCAGCGGCGGAAGTGAGGGGTGGGTGATCTGGACCTTGCATAGCACATGGACTGTCCGACTCTTACTTTAGTCCGAGGAAGCGTTGGTCCCATTGCAGGCTTCTGTCGCAAACTCGGTCGCCGTCGACGTGCACCGCCCCGGCGAAGGCCGGGGTCCAATTGGAAAGGTCGGAGTAACGATGCTCGGCGTCAGTTAGCGGCGTCCCCCAATTGGGCCCCGGCCTTCGCCGGGGTGGTGTTTTGTCTTGGCAGGGTCATAAGTCAGTTGCCGCAACCTTTAGTTCTCCCGCGAAGGCGGGAGCCCAGGGTAACGAACGCAGGTATTTGTGGCTCCTGGACCCCCGCCTTCGCGGGGGAACGAAACGGCCTAGGCAGTGAGGCTAAGCGCAACCGCCTCCGCGACCTTGATCCCGTCGACCGCGGCAGAAAGAATACCCCCTGCATAGCCAGCGCCTTCGCCAGCCGGGAAAAGCCCCGCCGTGTTGAGGCTGACGAAATCTTCGCCGCGCGTGATCCTCACCGGCGACGAGGTGCGCGTCTCGACCCCCGTCAGCACCGCGTCGGGGTGATCGTAGCCGGGGATCTCGCGGCCGAACGCCGGCAACGCCTCGCGCAGCGCAGTGATCGCGAACTCGGGCAGGCACTCCGACAGGTCGGTCATGTGCACGCCCGGCTTGTACGACGGTATTACCGTTCCGAGCGCGGTCGACGCGCGGCCCGCGAGCAGGTCGCCGATGCGTTGCGCGGGCGCCTTGTAGTTCGATCCACCCGCGACATAGGCACGCGATTCCCAGTGGCGTTGCAGTTCGATCCCGGCGAGCGGGTGGCCGGGATAGTCGCGCTCGGGGTCGATGCCGATGACGATGCCGGAGTTCGCGTTGCGTTCGTTGCGCGAATATTGGCTCATGCCGTTGGTCGCGACGCGGCCCTCCTCGGAGGTCGCGGCGACGACGGTGCCGCCCGGGCACATGCAGAAGCTGTATACCGTGCGCCCGTTCTTGCAGTGGTGCGACAGGCTGTACGCGGCCGCGCCGAGATCGGGATGGCCGGCGCACGGCCCGAACCGGGCTTCGTCGATCCACGACTGGGGGTGCTCGATGCGGACACCGATCGAGAACGGCTTTGCCTCGACGTATACGCCCCTAGCATGCAGCATCTCGAACGTGTCGCGCGCGCTGTGGCCGACCGCGAAGACGACGTGGTTGGCTTCGAGATAGTCGCCGGTGCTCAGGTGCAGACCGCGGAGCTGGCGCGTGCCGGCTTCCTCGACGATGTCGAGACCGTCGACGCGGGTCGAGAAGCGGTATTCGCCGCCGAGCGCCTCGATCGTCTCGCGCATGCTCTCGACCATCGTGACGAGGCGGAAGGTGCCGATATGCGGGTGTGCTTCGGTGAGGATTTCGGGCGGCGCACCTGCTTTCACGAACTCGGTCAGGACTTTGCGGCCCAAGTGGCGCGGGTCCTTGATCTGGCTCCAGAGCTTGCCGTCGGAGAAGGTACCGGCACCGCCCTCGCCGAACTGAACGTTCGATTCAGGGTTGAGGACACTCTTGCGCCACAGACCCCAAGTGTCCTTGGTACGCTCGCGGACGACTTTCCCGCGGTCGAGAATGATAGGGCGGAACCCCATCTGCGCGAGGATGAGCCCGGCGAACAACCCGCAGGGGCCTGCGCCGACCACCACAGGGCGGGGGCCGGTGTAGCTCGCGCCGCCCTTGGTGACGAAGCGGTAGCCTGTGTCGGGGGTGCGCTGGACGTGGCGATCCTTGCGGAAGCGGGTTAGGACGGTGTCCTCGTTCTTCAGCGTGACGTCGACCGAATAGACGAGCTGGATGTCCATCTTGTCGCGGGCATCGTGCGCGCGACGCGCCACGGTGTAACGGATCAGGTCGCGCGGGGTGACGCGCAGGCGATCGCGGATCGCGGCGGGGAGCGCTTCGTCGGCGTGGTTGAGCGGGAGCTTTAGATCGGTAATGCGGAGCATGTCGGTCGCTCTAGCGCCGCGCGGCGCGATCCGCCATCGGGAGCGCAAGAGGACATGATCATGCGGACCGACGACGAGCAGAATGCCAAGAGCGCCAAGCGCAAGGAAGTTCATGACAAGATCGTCGCGAGCAAGACGATAGAGAAGGGGCTGATTATCGTCCACACCGGCAAGGGCAAAGGCAAATCCACCGCCGCGTTCGGCATGGCGGTGCGGATGATCGGGCATGGGCGCAAGGTTGGCGTGGTACAGTTCGTCAAGGGCGCGATGGCGACCGGCGAGAAGACGATCTTCGATGCGTTCCCCGCGTTGTGCGAGTTCAAGCCGATGGGAGAGGGTTTCACCTGGGACACGCAGGATCGCGCGCGCGACATCGCGGTGGCGCGCGAGGCTTGGGACGAGGTGAAGCGGATGATCGCGGATCCGTCCTATGCGATGGTGGTCGCGGACGAGCTGAACATCGTTTTGCGGTATGAGTATCTGCCGGTCGACGAAGTCTTGGCGGTGTTGGCGGCGAAGCCCGAGATGAAGCATGTCGTGGTGACCGGGCGGAACGCGCCGGATGCGCTGATCGACGTAGCGGATCTGGTGACCGAGATGACGCAGGTGAAGCATCCGTTCCGGTCGGGGGTGAAAGCGCAGGCGGGGGTAGAGTTCTAGGCGCGTTTCCGACGGCGGTTGGGTCGGTCGCGCTGCTGACCCAAAGCTCCGTCATCCTGACGAAAGTCAGGACCCAGAGCCACGAAGGCCACCTCCCGTTACCCTAGGTCCTGACTTTCGTCAGGATGACGGGAGGGTTTGGGGGCGGCTGGCGGACGTCTAACCGACGTAGCCGTGTCTTGCGCCGTGTCTTCCTCCCGCCTATCGCTCCCTCCGCGACAGGTTCCCCCGATGCTCGCGCGGAGGGGGATGAATGGGAACGGGAAACACCCGGCTGCCCCTGCAACTGTACGCGGCGAGCCATCGTGCCTCATGCCATTGGGATGTTCCCGAGAAGGCGGCGCGGACGGCGTTGACCCGCGAGCCAGGAGACCTGCCCGTCGCGGTCGTCTTTCGTCCGGCCAGGGTGCGCCGAACGGACGGGTAACACCCCGAGCGACGACATCGCTTCGCGTTGCGCGGAGGCTGGAGGCGTGCGCCTTCGCCCTTCGCGTGGTGCGGGACCGATTGTCCGAAGGGGTTCCTATGCCAAGTTCACGTCATTCTAAGATCGTCCGGGAACGGACATGCTGAAGCCAGTCGAGGACGGCGTCGCGGTGGTCGCGTGCAATACGTGCCGCCATTCCGCGGACTCGCGCGATGACGAGCAGGGCAATCGCGGCGGCGCACGGCTCGTCGCTGCGTTAAAGACGGTGCAGGCGAGCGATCCCGCCTATGCCGACGTAGCCGTGCAGGAGATGCCGTGTCTGTTCGCGTGCCAGGATTTCTGTACGATCCATCTGCGCGCACCCGCCAAGGTCGGGTATGTACTCGGCCGGTTCGAGCCTACCGAAGACGCCGCGCGCGCGATCCTCAATTACGCGCGACTCTACGGCGAGAGCGCGTTCGGACAGGTGCCGTTCAAGCAATGGCCGCAGGGCGTGAAGGGCCACTTCATCACCCGCACGCCGCCCGCTGGGTTCGTCGTGGAATGACCTTTTTTCCGACGGCCGCGGCATTTCTATCATCCTTGAGCGCGTTGCCGCAGCCGGACGAAGCCGCTCGATCGGCGGCGGTGGCGCGGCAGGGCCAACTGACCAAGCCGCCGGGTTCGCTCGGGCGGTTGGAAGAGATTGCCGTCTTCATGGCCGGCTGGCAGGGCCATGAACGCCCGCGGCTCGATCGCGGCCGGGCGGTGATCTTTGCGGGTAATCACGGCATCGTCGATCGCGGCGTCAGTGCGTTTCCGGCCTCCGTCACCGCGCAGATGGTGGCCAATTTCGAACATGGCGGCGCGGCGATCAACGCGCTGTCGCGCGCGGCGGGGCTCGATCTCAGAGTCGTCCCGCTCGATCTCGACCGGCCGACGACCGATTTCACAGTCGCCCCGGCGATGTCGGAAGAGGAATGTCTTGCGGCGATCAACGCGGGCGCCGCCGTCGTTGCGGACGCGCCCGATCTGATCGTGCTCGGCGAGATGGGGATCGGCAATTCGACCTCGGCCGCCGCGCTGTGCCTTGCCAGCTTCGATGGATCGGCACGCGACTGGGTCGGGCCCGGTACCGGAGTCGACGACGACGGCATGGCCCGCAAGATCGTGACCGTGGAGGCCGGTCTGGCGCTGCACCGGGACGCACTGACTACCCCGTTCGAGACGCTACGCAGGCTTGGCGGTCGTGAACTTGCGGCGATCGCAGGCGCTGTCCTCGCGGCGCGTCTGGCCGGCGTACCCGTCATGCTCGATGGCTTCATATGCTGTGCCGCGGTCGCGCCGATCGCCGCTGCGTGCCCGGATATCCTCGCGCATTGTCTTGCCGGCCACGTGTCGGCCGAGCCGAGTCATGCGCGCCTGTTGCGAGCGTTGGACCTCGATCCCCTGTTGTCGCTGGGCATGCGGCTCGGCGAGGGGAGCGGCGCGGCGACTGCGACCTTGCTCGTCCGCGCGGCGCTGGCGGCGCATGACGAGATGGCGACCTTTGCCGAGGCGGGGGTCTCGGTCGCGTGACCGGTTCGCACATGCTGTACCTGATGCGGCATGGCGCGCCCGTCCGCGAAGGCCTGTTGCTGGGGCGAACGGAAGATCCGGTGACGGAGGCCGGCGTTGCGGCGTGCGTCCAGCGCGCCGTAGGATTGGAAGTCGCCGCGATCGTGTCGTCCGACCTTATGCGTACACGCGATTGCGCGACGGCGATCGGCAACGCGCGGGGCATCGTCGGCGAGGTCGATCGACGGTGGCGTGAACTCGACTTCGGCGCGTGGGACGGAATGCGTCCAGCCGATATCGATCCGGCGGCCTTCGCGCGGTTCCACGACGATCCGGACGCTGCCCCGCCGCCGGACGGTGAGCGATGGTCGTCGTTGCTGGACCGGGTCGGCAATGCCTTGGCGGTACTTCCGTCGATGCCGACGTTGGTCGTCACGCACGGTGGCGCTATCCGGGCGGCGCTCGCGGACCTGTGCGGGTTCGATCGTCGCCAGACATGGGCGTTCGACCTGCCTTATGCCGCGCTCGTGTCGTTGCGGATCTGGCCGGGGCCGGATCGGACGGTGCAGATCGTCGGGCTGGCGACGTGAAGCGGCTGGTCGTCGCGTTCGGTTTCCTGACGCGCCTGCCGATGCCGCGCGTCGAGGCAGGGGCGGACGACTTTGCCGCGGCGATCCGGTGTTATCCGCTCGTCGGATTGGCGATTGGCGTGCTCGTCGCCTCGGCGGGATGGGCAGGCGCGTTGATCGACCCATGGATCGGGGCGTGCGCCGCGTTGCTGACGTGGATCGCCGTCACGGGCGCATTGCATCTCGACGGGCTGGCCGATCTCGCCGACGGACTGGGTGCGGCGCACGGCGACCGGACGCGGCTGCTCGCGGTGATGGCGGATCCGCATATAGGCAGCTTCGGTGTCGTCGCGATCGTCGCCCAGATGATCGCCAAGCTCGTGCTGCTGCACGCGGTCGGGCTGACGGCGTGGTGGCTGGTCATCTTGGTACCGTTTGCGGCGCGCATGGGGCCACTTGCCTGGGCAGTCCTGTTGCCGCCGTTGCGGGCGGGCGGATTGGGCGCCGCGGTCGCCGGCGCAGTCCGATCGCGCGACCTGGTCGGCTGGGGGCTCCTCCTGGCGCTCGCGGCCGTCGCGGTTCCCGCGCTGTTGGCGGTTCCGCTCCTGATACTGGCCGTCGCTGCGTGGTTACGGCGTAAATTGGGGGGCGTGACCGGAGACGCGCACGGGGCGGGGATCGAGCTTGTCGAGACCGCCGTCCTGCTCGCTTTTGCCATCGCCGGTGCGTCAGCCGGCGCGCTGGGCTAGGTCGAGCATCGCATCGAGATCGACGTGACGTTCGAGCGTCGCCGCGATCGCGTCGAGCGCGGCATCGATCGAGGCAGCATGGTCAGGTCCGACAGCGTCGACGCCGAGCCGGCCCAGCCACGCCGCGCGTTGCTCGGCAAGCCCGAACAACCCGTGGACATAACTCCCGTGGACCAGTCCATCGGCGCTCGTCGAACCCTCCGCGCTGCCGTCGGAGCGGTGACCGACGGGGCGGTTCAGGTCGGCGCCGGTGGTCGCGCCCATGTGCATCTCATAGCCTTCGAAGCGCGCGCCGTTGGCGATCCCCTCGATCCGCTCGAGCGTCTTGGTCGGTGTGAGCACCGTGTCGATATCGAGCAGCCCAAGCCCGGGAATAGTCGTCGCCGCGCCTTCGATACCGTGCGGATCGGCGATGCTGCGACCCAGCATCTGGTAGCCGCCGCAGAGCCCCAGTACCGGCTTTCCCCGGCGGTGATGCGCAAGGATATCGATGTCCCAGCCTTGCGTGCGCAGGAAGGCCAGATCGGGGATCGTGGCTTTCGAGCCGGCCAGCACGATCAAGTCCACGTCCGGAATAGGCGTGCCGGACGGAACCATCACCAGCGAAACGCCTTGTTCGAGACGCAGCGGGTCGAGGTCGTCGAAATTGGCGATCCGTGGTGTGATCGGACAGGCGATCGTCACGCGCCGTTCCGCACTGGCGACGGGGCGTTCGAGGATCACTGCATCCTCGCTGGGCAGCCGTGTGGCGTCCGCTAGCCAGGGTACGACGCCGTAGCCGCGCCATCCACTGCGCGCTTCGATCGCGCGATAGCCGTCGTCGAACAGCGCAGGGTCGCCGCGGAACTTGTTGATGAGGAAGCCGTGGATCATCGCCGCGTCGGCCGGATCGATCACCGCGCGCGTGCCGACGATCGCCGCGATGACACCACCGCGGTCGATATCGCCGACCAGGATCACGGGGACATTGGCGGCGCGGGCGAAGCCCATGTTGGCGATGTCGCTTGCGCGCAGGTTGACCTCAGCTGGGCTCCCCGCACCCTCGACGACGACGAGATCGCAGCTGGCCGACAGCCGCTCGAAACTGTCGAGCACGTCGACCAGCAACCCCTCGCGTCCCTCGCGCCACCGTGCGGCGGCGAGCGTGCCGCGGACCTGCCCGCGGACGATCAGTTGCGAGGTGCGGTCGCCCTGCGGCTTGAGCAGCACCGGATTCATGTCGACGCTCGGCGCGACGCGGCACGCGATCGCCTGCGTCGCCTGCGCGCGGCCGATCTCGCCACCATCGGCGGTGACGGCCGCGTTGTTCGACATGTTCTGCGGCTTGAACGGGCGGACCGACAGGCCACGGTTGGCGAACGCGCGGCACAGTCCGGCGACGAGCACGGACTTGCCGACGTCGGAGCCTGTGCCCTGCAGCATCAGAGCCGCCATGCGAGTACTCCGGCGATGACGAGGAGAAGAATGCAGGCCCGGCGATAGATGCCGAGCGCCGCGCGGAGGTCCGTGGCGGTTACGCCGGTGCGACCGTCGCCGATATAGGGCTTTGCGGCGACGACGCCGTCATAGACGATCGGTCCGGCGAGGCGAAGGCCGAGCGCGCCGGCCATCGCTGCTTCGGGCCATCCTGCGTTGGGCGAGGCATGGTTCCGGGCATCGCGTACCATCGTCCGCCAACCGCCCCAGCCTGCGACGCAAAGCAAAACACCGCTGATCCGCGCGGGGATGAGGTTGGCGACGTCGTCGGTCCGCGCCGCCGCCCAGCCGAACGCGCGCCACCTGTCCTCGCGGTGTCCGATCAGGCTGTCCGCGGTGTTGATCGCCTTGTACGCCCAGAGGCCGGGCAGGCCGGCGACCAGCAGCCAGAACAGCGGCGCGACGACGCCGTCGCAGACGCTCTCCGCGAGGCTCTCGATCGCGGCGCGCGCGACGCCGGCTTCGTCGAGTGTCGCGACGTCCCGGCCGACGATCATCGCGACGCGGGCGCGTGCGGCTTCGAGGTCACCGGTTTCGAGGGCGCGCGCGACCGGCACGACATGGTCGTACAGGCTGCGGATCGCGAGGCCGGGCGCCGCCATCAAGCCGATCGCGATCCAGGCCATGGGACCAAGTATCCAGCGCGCGACGGACGTTGCGGCGAGCGCTACTGCAACGGCTATTCCGATGAGTGAGACGATCGTGACGCCACCGGCAGCGCGACGGACCGTGTCCGATAGCGTAGGGCGGTTCCAGCGCGTCTCGGCCCAGCCGATCATCCGCGCGAAGCCACCAACCGGATGACCGATCCGCGCATAGAGCGGCGCCGGCCAGCCGACCGCGGCGTCGATGATGATCGCCAGCACGGCGACCGGCTCAACCACCGCCAAGCGCCTCGTCGAGCCGTGCAAAGGCTTGGTCGCTGCCCGGGACGCCCATACGAAGCCAGCGCGGCGAATGATCGAAGGTTCGAGTCAGGATGCCGACCCGTGCAAGCCGTTCGAACAGCGCTGGTGCCGCGTCGGTGTCGATCAGCCGGAACAACGCGCAATCGCCGCCGGCTTGGAGGCCATGACGTGCCAACATCGTGTCGAGCCTCGCTGCGCGTTCGACGATCGAGACCCGCGCGGCGGCGATCCATTCGGCGTCTCCGTAGGCGGCGAGGCCATAGGCCACGGCGTGCGCCGATATCGGCCAGCTGCCGAGCCGCCGTCGTATCTCGGCGACGTGCTCCAGCGGCCCGATCATGAACCCGAGCCGCACGCCGGGCAGGCCGAAGAATTTGCCGAACGACCGAAATACGATCGCGCGGTCGTCGGGGCGGAGCAGGGGGATGAGGCTAGATCCGGGCGCTACGTCGGCAAACGCTTCGTCCACGATCAGGAAGGCACCGCTGCGGGCGATCGTCAGCAGGCGTTGCGGCGTGTCGCACTGGCCGTCCGGATTGTTGGGGTTGGCCAGCAGCAGCGTGCCGTCCGCGACCGTCCCGATCGCATCTCGCGCTATCGGAACGGCGCCGTCGATCGCTTCGGCATGCGTGGCGTAACTCGGCACGACGAACCGGGCGGGGGTAGGCAGGTCCAGCGCGGCCAGCATTCGCAGACCGAGTTCACTGCCGGGCAACGCGACGACCCGGTCCGCGGTTGTGCCGAACACCGCCGCCGCCGCCGCTTCCAGATCCGCGATTGCTGCGGGTGAGGGCAGGCTGTGCAGATCGACCGTCGGAACGCGATCGGTAGGCCACGCGCAGGGGTTGATACCCGTCGACAGGTCGAGCCATGGTCTCTGCGCATCCGGATAGTGGACGGCGGCGAGGTCGATCCGTCCACCGTGGATGCGCAGGGCGTTCATACTGTCTTTCACTCGGACCCGCGGGCTTTCGCTTGATCTTCCGGGCGTCATCGTCATTCCGGGCCCGTCGAGCAAGCGCGAAGGAAACGGTAGGATGCAATCGGTCGGGACGCCGTTCGGAAAAAGCCTGTTCGTGCTGGGTGGCGCGCGCTCGGGGAAAAGCCGCCACGCGCAAGGCTTGGCCGAAGCCGCGGCGACAGACCACGCGACGCGGCTCGTCTATATCGCGACCGCGCAGGCGTTCGACGGCGAGATGGAGGATCGGATCGTGCGTCACCGCGCCGACCGTGACGACCGGTGGCGAACGGTCGAGGCTCCTCTGGCGCTTGGCGAGGCGCTGAAGAGTGAAGACGGCCCGGACGTCGTGATGCTGGTCGATTGCCTGACCCTGTGGGTGTCGAACCTGCTGCTAGCCGACGAGGCTATCGCCGCGCGCGTGGACGATCTGGTCGAGACGATCGCGCGGTTGGAAGGCCGCGTCATCCTTGTGTCGAACGAAGTCGGATTGGGTATCGTCCCGGACAATGTGTTGGCCCGGCGTTTCCGGGATGCGGCAGGGTTGCTGCATCAGCGGATCGCCGAGGAGGTCGATTCCGTCGACATGGTCATGGCCGGTTTGGTTCAGCGCTGGAAGACGCCGAACGCAGAGTATAGATCTCAGAATGACTAGCGATCACATTTCTCACGATGGTCAAGTATTCGCGGTGACCGGAAGCGATCATTTGTGCGATATAAAAAACTGATCTGGTTTTTAGTATCTCGAATTCCGGCAATATGATCGGCAGATCGTGAAACCGATATTTTTAATTTTTTTTGTACGACCTCAAAATTAATTGGAGCAGATCGGTCCGCTCAACATTAATTAAAACATTTCCGTTCGAGCTATGTTAAAAGAGCTTATCGCCAGCCGATTTTTGGGCCCTGACGACCGAGAGATGCATGTGCTCCCGCCCCGAATTTTGCGGGATTACTCTCATGGCTACGACGCTCAGCCCCTTGGCGCTGATGGTTCGGAAGTTGGAAACGCACGCTGTGCTGGACGACGGCGATCGCAAGGCGCTGCTCGCGCTGCCATATACCCTTCGCACGTTCGAGCCGTCCTCCTATCTCGTGCGCGAAGGCGACGCGCCGGATCAATGTGCGGTACTGTTGTCGGGGTTCGCGTATCGCCAGAAGCTGACCGGCGCCGGCATGCGACAGATCGTGTCGCTGCACATCCCGGGTGAGCCGCTCGACTTCCAGCATCTGTTCCTCGACGTCGCGGACCACAACGTTCAGACGCTGACCCGCGCCGAGGTTGCGACGATTCCGCGGTCGGCGTTGCGCGAACTGGCGCGGAACCGTGCGGCCATCAGCAACGCGATCTTCGTCAATACGCTGGTCGAGGGATCGATATTTCGCGAATGGATTCTCAATATCGGTCGCCGCGATGCGCGGTCACGGCTGGCGCATTTCCTGTGCGAATTCGCGATCCGTCTCGACATGCAGGGGCTGACCGGCGCCGATGGCTATGAATTGCCGATGAGCCAGGAGCAGCTTGGTGATGCCCTCGGACTGACGGCGGTACATGTGAACCGCACGATAAAGTCGCTCGAAGCGGATGGTCTGATCGGGCGCAATCGCCGCCGGATCAGCTTTCCGCAATGGGATGCACTGCGCGAACTCGCGGACTTCTCGAGCCGCTATCTGCATCTTGCCCAGCAGATTAGCTAATCGCTCTTATCGTTGATGCGCGTGATCGACCGAATCGATGATACGCCCGCCAGCCATGAAGACGGCGATCGGGCAGGCGGCGAACAACAGCCAGCCGCCGTAGCCGGGATATTGCTGGAGATAGTGCATCCCGCGTTCGACCGCGCCGACGCCTAGGCCGTAGATGACGAGGAAAGCCTCGAACTTGGTCTTGATGATGAAAAGGCGAGCAAACCGGGTCCACATGGTGGACGTCTGAGCAAGATGCGTACCAGTGGCTGATATGCGCGATTCAGACGCTAGAAAATATGGTTACCTGTAAATTAACTCGACGTTTTACGTTGGATTGCGGCGGTCAGATGCGAGCGACGTGCGTGACCCGGTCGGCTTCTGCGACGCCCAACAACCGCGCGCAATCATCGGCCAGCACGACACCGTCCTCGGTCTCGCGGACCTTCCCGAATGCAGCGCGGAAGTCGGCAAGATTGCCCGTCGCAACCAACGCGTCCTTACCATCGCCGTCGATCGCCACGACGCTGCTGTCGCGCGCGTCGGCGATCGAGCGGACCTGATCGGTGCGGGCAGTCATCGTCGGGCCGCCATCGAAGATGTCGACGTAATTCTCGAACGCAAAGCCTTCGTTCTCCAGCATTCGCATCGCCGCGCGGCCCGAGGGATGCGGCAGGCCGATAGCCGCGCGTGCGGTCTCGGTCAGCATCGCAGTGTAGATCGGGTGCTTGGGCATCAGGTCGGCGATGAACTGGTGACCGTTGATGGCATTGAACTGGTCCGCGTCCTGGAAATTCATCCCGAAGAAGCGGCCTGCGAGGCCGTCCCAGAACGGCGAGCCGCCTGCCTCGTCGATGACGCCGCGCAGTTCGGCGAGGATCCGGTCGGCAAAACGCGCGCGGTGCATCTTGATGAAGAGGTAGCGGCTGCGCGCGAGCAACAGGCCAAGGCCGCCAGCGCGTTCGCCGGGATGGAGGAACAGCCCGCCGACCTCGCTTGCGCCTTCCAGATCGGTGGCGAGCGTGAGCATGTCGGCGCGGAAGGTTCGGTTCAACTCGCGGCTATGCTGCGTGAGCTGGCCGATCCGGTAGCTGTAGAAGGGGTAACTCTGGCCCACCTGCGTGAAGATCTGGCAGGTGCCGCGGACTTCCTTCGTCTCGATGTTCTCGAGGATCAGCACGAACAGCTCGTCCTGGACCGGGCCATCGGTGCGCGCGAAGGCGGCGTGGCTGCGTTCGAGCTTGGCGGTGAGCGCACGACGATCGGGCGGCAAATTGGTGAAGCCGCCGCCGGTCAGCTTGGCCATTTCATAGAGGTGCTGAAGGTCGTCGTCGACCGCAGCGCGGATCCTGAAGCTCACAAGCGGCCCTCCGCGATACGCAATATGGTGACCGCCGACAGCGCCGCGCGCTCGGCGAGGCTGTCGGGGATCATGAATTCGTCGGTCGAATGGATCGCGCCGCCGCGGACCCCCATCGTATCGACGACCGGTACGCCGGCGGCGGCGATGTTGTTGCCGTCGCAGACGCCGCCGGTGGCTTTCCAGGCGATGTCGAGACCGAGGTCCGCGCCCGATGTCTTGACGAGATCGAACAGTCGCGCCGCGCCGTCGTCGATCGGTTTGGGTGGGCGGTTGAAGCTACCATGGACCTCGATGCGGACGTCGTGCTCGGCAGCGACCATCGCGATCGCAGAGTCGATGTGAGACTGCGCCCGCGCGATGTCGTCGAGCGTGGCAGGGCGGAAGTTGATGCGGAGGATGGCGAGGTCGGGGACGACGTTGTTCGGGCCACCGCCCTCGATCCGCGCCGGGTTCACCGCGAGACGCGGGCCGCGGACCTTCGACAGCCGTACCGCGATGTCGGCGGCCGCGACGAGCGCGTTGCGGCCGTCCTCGGGGTTGCGGCCGGCGTGCGCGCTGCGACCGTGGACGATGATCGAGAAGTTGCCCGTACCGCCGCGTGCGCCGGCGAGCGTGCCGTCGGCGAGCGCGGGTTCGTAGGTCAGCGCGGCGACCTTGCCATGCGCGGCGCGGGCGAGCAGCCCGGCGGAAGAGAAGGAGCCGGTTTCCTCGTCCGAGTTGATGACGACGTCATAGCCGATCCGCGCGGCGAGGGGGCTGGCCTCGACCGCCTGAAGTGCGGCAAGCATCACCGCCAGCCCGCCCTTCATGTCCGCGACGCCGGGGCCGTTCAGTCGGCCGTCGTCGAGCCATTGCAGAGACTGGAACGCGTGATCGACCGGGTAGACCGTGTCCATATGGCCCGTGAACAGCATACGGACGGGCGCGTCGGGACGCACGACGAGGTGCAAGTGCTTGCCGTGCTCGATAGCAGAGACCACGCCGTCCGCGCCGACATTGTCGACAGGTGTTGGCTCGACCAGCGTGATCTCGCCCGGCAGGCTCGCGAACGCGTCGCCGAGCAATCCGGCCATCGCCGCCAACCCGGCAAGGTTGCGCGTGCCGCTGTTGACGGCCGCCCATGCCTCGACCTGCGCCAGCATCGGTGCAGCGCCCGCCGTGTCGACGGCATCGCGCTCTATCGGTGAAAGTCCCCTCATCACGCGACCCTAGCGAGGCCGGGCGCGTGTGGGAACAGCGTCAGAAGCTGTAGACCAGGGACGCGCGGCTGGTGGTGTCGGTCGAGACCGAGCCGACCGGCGGCTCGCTTTCATACTGGACGCTGTACGACAAGGCTGCGGAAAGCGGCCCGATCAGTTTGGCGTTCAGCGATGTCGTGCCGCTGAGCGTGCTGTTGTAGCGCTGGACATAGGCGGAAGCGACCTGGCTGACCGACAGGCCGCTCAGAATCCGCACGCTGAAATTCGCCGTGCCACGCGCGGCGATGCTGCTCTGCTCGGTATCGTCAGTAAATTCGGTGTAGCGATACGCCGGCCCGAGTTCGAGATCGAGCTTGGTCCCTGCGGTCTTGATTACGCTGTAGCCGGCACCGACCGAGGTCGAATAGCGGTTGAAATAGCCGAGGAACCGATCGCCTTCATATTGGGCGACGCCGTAGATATAGGCGCGGTCGTCGATCTTGTAGTTGGGCTCGTACGAGGCGAGGTAATGCTCGCGTGTCGTGATGTTCTGGTTCGACTGATAGTCCGCCTGCGCATGGAATTTCTGGCGCCAGCGAAGACCTTCGCGGTTGAGGTCGAGCACCGCGGTGCCGCCCGCCGTATCGGAATTGCCTGTCGTCAGATACCCGCCGACCTCGGCCTTGCCGCTCCACAGGTCGAGGAAGCTGGCTTGGCGAATGACCTGCGTGCGCTGCGCTGCACGGTCGGCTTTCCACTTTTCGGCGATCGCCAGCACCGCGTCGCCGCTGAGAGGATCCGCGGCGCGCGCGTATTTGGCGATCGTGTTGACGTCCGCTTCGTTCCCCGCCTCCAGCGCTGCGTCGAGCATCGCGCGGATCGTCTCGGGGATCATCACCGACTGCGGGTCGGGCGCGTTCGCCAGCAGCAGCGGGGCGAGCAGAAGAGGGGCTAAGCGGCGCACAGCCGTTCCGTAACGGCAGCGTGACGGAATGGGAACTGTTCAGCGTGTCGAGGTTGCGCCGAGATGTGGCGCGAAGGCGGCGAGTACCTGTTCGTAGAGCGCCTTCTTGAACGGCACGATCAGCCGCGGCAGGTCGGCGGGATCGCTCCAGCGCCATGCACGGAACTCCTCGTGGTCGGTGGCGATGTTGACGTCCGCGTCGGTGCCGAGGAAGCGGTACAGGAACCAGCGCTGTGTCTGGCCGCGCCATTTGCCCTTCCACACTTTCCCCAGCAATTCGGGGGGAAGGTCGTAGACGAATTCGCCGGGCGCTTCGGCGATCAGTTCGACCTTGTCCGGCATGACGCCGGTTTCTTCGCCCAGCTCGCGCAGTGCGGCGGCTTCGGCGTCTTCGCCGGGGTCGATCCCACCCTGCGGCATCTGCCATGCCTCCAGCGGCGAATCGTTGCGCTGACCGACGAAGATCTTCCCCTGCGCGTTCATGAGCATGATGCCGGCGCAGGGACGGTAGGGCAGGGTCGAAACGTCGGTCAAAATAATCTCCGCAACGCAGGTGCTTGGGACTCGGGGAACTTGGGGGTCGGCAGGCGCGCTCCTACCTACGGAGCATGATCCATGTCGTCCACCATCCCGACTATGTCACCCCCGCGCCGGCGCGCTCGACCTATCGCTGGAACAAGAACGGGCTGATCCGCGACCTTCTGCTCGAAAAGGGCGATGCGGTGGCGTGGCACTGCGCCGAGACGATTCCGACCGCGTGGTTGGAGGCGGTGCATGACGAGGATTACGTCGCCGAGGTGCTCTGCGCGGAGGTGCCGAAGGAGAAGGAGCGGCGGATTGGCTTCCCAGTAACGGCGGCGGTGGCGTCGCGCGCGGCGATCGTGCCGCACGGGACGTGGCTTGCGGCATGTCTCGCGCTGGAACACGGGTTCGCGGCGAATACCGCAGGCGGGAGCCATCATGCGCTGGCGAACACCGGCGCCGGGTTTTGCGTGTTCAACGATCTGGCGGTGGCGGCGGCGCGGCTGATCGACGAGGGGCGGGTGGCGCGCGTCCTCGTCGTCGATTGCGATGTGCATCAGGGCGACGGGACCGCGGCGTTGCTCGCGGGGCGGCCGGAGATCGCGACCTATTCGATCCATGCGGAGAAGAATTTTCCGGTGCGAAAGGCGCGATCGACGCTCGACGTTCCGTTGCCGGACAAGGTCGGCGACGCGGCGTATCTGGCGACGCTGGAGTCGACCCTGGTGCCGTTGCTCGACGAGTTCCGGCCGGAGCTGATCCTGTATCAGGCTGGCGTGGATCCGTTCGAGGGCGATCGGCTCGGGCGATTGGCGCTGACCTTGGACGGTCTGGCTCGACGGGAACGGCTTGTCGCTGGCCTTGCGATCGCGCGCGGCGTCCCCCTCGCGAGTACGGTCGGCGGGGGCTACGGCGACGATGCGCTCGCGATCGCCGAGCGGCACGTGGCGGCGATCATGACGCTGGGGGAAACTTTCGCAGCGGCGTGATGCTGGATCGCGGCTTGCTGCGTTGGGGATGCGATGACGACACCTGTTCTTCTCTGGCTGCGCCAGGACCTCCGCCTTCATGACCAACCCGCGCTGATCGCCGCCGCGCATGCCGGGCCGGTGATCCCGGTCTATGTGCTCGACGACGACGCGCCGGGGAAATGGACGATGGGCGGCGCCCAGCGGTGGTGGCTGCACCATACGCTCGACTCGTTTGCCAAGTCGTTGGAGGACAAGGGGTCGAAGCTGGTCCTGCGACGCGGCGATGCGGTCGAAGTGCTGACGGCGCTGATGGAGGAAACCGGTGCCGAGCAGGTGCACGCGATCCGGCATTACGAGCCTTGGTGGCGGAAGGCCGAAGCAGCGCTTGGCGATCGGCTGTGCCTGCATGACGGCAACCACCTTGCCCGCGTCGAGGATGTGAAGACGGGGTCGGGCGGGCAGTTCAAGGTCTATTCCTCGTTCTGGAAGGCGCTGAACCAGATGATGCCGCCCGGCAATCCCGAGCCGGCGCCGCGGACGATTCCGGCGCCATCGAAATGGCCGAAGAGCGAGGCGCTGGCGGAGTGGGATCTGCTGCCGACCAAGCCGGACTGGTCGACGGGGTTCGGCGACTGGACGCCGGGCGAGGCTCAGGCGTTGAAGAACGCGAAGGCGATGGCGCCGATCGTCGAGGCGTATGACGTCGACCGCAACATACCGTCGGTCGAGGGCACCTCGCGCCTTTCGCCGCATCTCCATTTCGGCGAGATCTCACCGCGTGCGGTGTGGCACGCGGTCGATGGACACGGCGACGCGACGACGTTCCGCAAGGAACTGGCGTGGCGCGATTTCACCGATGGCGTCGTCCTGACGATGCCGGAGTACGGCGATACGAACGGGCGGCCGAAGTTCGACAAGCTGCCCTGGCGCTCGGGCAAGGAGGCCGACGCGGACCTGAAGGCGTGGCAGGAGGGCAGGACCGGCTATCCGATCGTCGATGCCGGGATGCGCCAGCTTTGGGCGACCGGATGGATGCACAACCGCGTGCGGATGATCACGGCGAGCTTCCTGGTGAAGCATCTGCTGATCGACTGGCGCGAGGGGGAGCGCTGGTTCTGGGACTGCCTCGTCGATGCGGATTACGGGAATAACTCGGTGAACTGGCAATGGGTGGCGGGGACCGGGGTGGATTCGAACATGTTCGGGCGGATCATGGCCCCGCTGACGCAGTCGGAGAAGTTCGATGCGAGTGACTATATCCGCGAGTGGGTGCCGGAACTGGCGAAGGTAACCGGCGAAGCGATCCATGATCCGGACGAGTCGGGCTGCCGGCCGAAGGCGTATCCGGCCAAAATCGTCGGCCACCGCGAAGGGCGGGAGCGGGCGCTCGAGGCTGGGCGGCACGCGCGCTAGGGTTGATTCTTCTCCCCTTCCTGGAAGGGAGGGGTTGGGGGTGGGTCGGGTTCCGCTTGGTCGACGGTCGTTGGCTCGAACCGGCCTACCCACCCCCGGCCCCTCCCTTTCAGGGAGGGGAGCGCGTTGTGGCCTTGGATCGCGTTCCAACCGGTACGACGTGGACGCCTCTTTCCTAGCCGCCGCCCGTGTTGCATGGAGCGCCGCGATGACCGCCGTTCCCGCTTTCGACGATGTGCCCGCCGCGCAGGTTTCCCCGGTCGCGCGTCTCCTCGCGCCAATGTTTCACCGTCTGCTCGACCGGATCGACGCGGGGCTGGAGAGCGGTGGCATAGACGCGCACTTGCCCGACGGCACGCGGCGGCTGATCGGCGGACGGGCTCCGGGGCCTTTGCCCGTCGTGACTTTGCACCGCTGGCGCGCGCTGGTCCGTCTGGCGACCGCGGGATCGGTCGGCTGGTACGAGGGCTGGGCGGCAGGCGACTGGTCAAGCCCCGATCCGGTGCCGCTGTTCGACCTGTTCATGCGCAACCGCCGCTCGCTCGGGAGTTCGGCGCGGTCGGGCGGCGTGGTGCGGTTGGCTGCGCGCGCGTGGCACCGGATGCGGCGTAACGACCCGACTGGCTCGCGCAAGAACATCGCGGCGCATTACGACCTCGGCAACGACTTCTACGAGACGTGGCTCGACCCAAGCCTGACCTATTCGAGCGGGATCTTCTCCGAGCCGTTCGACGATGCCGAACCGCATGAGGCGGCGCAGGGGACCAAGCTGCGCGCAATCCTCGACCGGACTGGGGCGCGGGCGGGCGATACGATCCTGGAGATCGGCTGCGGTTGGGGATCGTTCGCCGAGATGGCGGCGCGTGCGGGGGTCGGCGTGCACGCACTGACGCTGTCGACCGAGCAGAAGCGGCAAGTCGACGACCGGATCGCGGCGGCGGGGCTCGACGGCGTGCGTGTGGCGCTGACCGATTACCGCGACGTCACCGGCACGTATGACGCGGTCGCGAGCATCGAGATGGTCGAGGCGGTCGGCGAGGAATACTGGCCGGTGTATCTCGACGCGATCGCGCGCGCGCTGAAGCCGGGCGGGCGCGCGGCGTTGCAGTATATCTCGATCGATGATGCGATCTTCGATTCCTATTCGCGGAGTGTCGATTTCATCCAGCGTTACGTGTTTCCGGGCGGGATGCTGTTGTCCGAGCCGCGGTTTCGCGCGCTGTCGGAGGCGCGGGGGCTCGTGTGGGAGGACCGGCGTGGGTTCGGGCTGCATTATGCCGAGACGTTGCGGCGGTGGCGCGTGGCGTTCGATGCCGCGGTAGCGGAGGGGCGGTTGCCGGCGCGGTTCGATGCGCGGTTCGTAGCGTTGTGGCGCTACTATCTGATGTATTGCGAGGGCGGGTTTCTCGGCGGCGGGATCGATGTCGCGCAGGTTACGCTGGTGAAGCGGTAGTGTTTTCCTGCGAACGCAGGAGCCCAGGGTAACGGGGGGTGGCGATTGTGATCCTGGGCTCCTGCGTTCGCAGGAGAACGGTTAGCCGACCCGCTCGAAGTGACCGGCTTCAAAACCTTCGATTGCCAGCGCGACGATGCGATCGGCCACGACTGTCGGTTCCTTGACCGAGCTCGGATCCTCGCCCGGATAGGCGCGTGCGCGCATCTTGGTCCGCGTTGCGCCGGGATCGACGATCGCGGTACGGATAGCGCTGATCTCGGCCATCTCGTCGCCGTACGCGCCGAGCAGAGTCTCGAACGCCGCCTTCGACGCGCCGTAGAGGCCCCAATAGGCGCGGGGTTTGCGGCCGACGCTGGAGGTCACGCCGATCACGCGGGCCGACTTCGCCTTCTTCAGCATCGTGTCGAACGCAGCGATCATGGCCGCCTGCGCGCTGACGTTGAGCGTCAGAACCTGCGCCATTTCCTTCGGATCGATCGCCGGCACCGACGACAGCGAGCCGAGCATGCCGGCGTTGAGCACGAGGATGTCGAGCGCATCCCAGCGGTCGCCGATCGCCGTCGCCAGCCGCCCGATGGCTTCGCTCTCCGCCAAGTCGAGTGGTGCGATTGTCGCCGAGCCGCCGGCTGCGTGGATCGCCGCCTCGACTTCTTCGAGACCACCCGGCGTACGCGCCGTCAGGACGACGTGCGCACCCTTTGCCGCCAGCGCGACCGCGGTCGCGGCGCCAATGCCGCGGCTGGCACCAGTGACCAGCGCCAGCCGGCCTTCGAGAGGCTTGTCCGTCATATCAGCTCCGCGAGTATCAGATGACGCGTTCGGCGAGCATCGCGAACTGGTCGACTTCCGAGCCTTCGTCATGGTCGGTCAGCGTCGTCGGGTAATCCCCGGTGAAGCACGCATCGCAATATTTCGGGCGGACATCCGCGCGCTTCGCCTCGCCGAGCGCCTTGTAGAGGCCGTCGATCGAGATGAAGTTGAGGCTGTCGGCATGGATGAAGCCGGTCATGCCGCCGAGATCGAGCTTGGCCGCGAGCAGCTTCTCGCGCTCGGGCGTGTCGACGCCGTAGAAGCACGAATGCCGCGTCGGCGGGCTGGCGATCCGCATATGGACTTCGGCCGCGCCTGCCTCACGCATCATCTCGACGATCTTGAGCGAGGTCGTGCCGCGGACGATCGAATCGTCGACGAGGATGACCCGCTTGCCCTTGATCAGCGCGCGGTTGGCGTTGTGCTTCAGCTTCACGCCAAGATGGCGGACCTTGTCGCCCGGCGAGATGAACGTGCGTCCGACATAATGCGAGCGGATGATGCCGAGCTCGAACGGGATGCCCGATTGCTGCGCATAGCCGATCGCCGCCGGCGTGCCCGAATCGGGGACCGGGATGACGAGATCGGCATCGACCGGCGATTCGATCGCAAGCTGCGCGCCGATCGCTTTCCGCACCGAATAGATCGAGTGATCGTCGACGATCGAATCGGGGCGCGAGAAATACACCCACTCGAAGATGCACGGCCGCGCCGCCATTGGCGCGAACGGGCGGATCAAGCGGATCTCCGAACCCTGGACGATGACCAGTTCGCCCGGCTCGATCGCGCGGACGAAGGTGGCGCCGACGACATCGAGAGCGACCGTCTCCGAGGCGAAGATCACCGCGTCGCCGAGCTTGCCCATCACCAGCGGACGAATGCCCAAAGGATCGCGGCAGGCGATCATGCCCTCGGGCGTCATCACGATCAGCGAATAGGCGCCTTCGATCTGCTTCAGTGCGTCGATGAAGCGATCGAGCAGCGTCCGGTAGTTCGACGTTGCGACGAGGTGGATGATCGTCTCGGTATCGCTGGTCGACTGGAAGATCGAGCCGCGGCGGACGAGTTCGCGCCGCAGCCGCATCGCGTTGGAAATGTTGCCGTTATGCGCGATCGCGAAGCCGCCGGTTGACAGCTCGGCATAGAGCGGCTGGACGTTGCGCAGCGCGGTCTCGCCGGTCGTCGAATAACGGACATGGCCGCAGGCGACGGTGCCCGGCAGCGACCGGATCACGTCGTCACGGTCGAAGTTCCCGGCGACGTGACCCATCGCGCGGTGCGTATGGAAATGCGCGCCGTCGAAGGTCGTGATGCCAGCGGCTTCCTGGCCGCGGTGCTGCAACGCGTGCAGCCCCAAGGCTACGAGTGCGGCCGCGCCATCGGTGGCCGAAACGCCAAACACCCCGCATTCTTCGCGGAGTTTGTCGTCATCATAAGGGTTTGTCGTCAGCATGCCGGTTCTCACGTCGTGCGGAAGCTGCCCTATACGAGCGGATCGCCGGCTTGTCGCCTGTTTGTAATAACATTGCGCGCTGCTGGTCGCATCGGGCCGGCTTTTGGGTATATCCAGGCCATGACACACAGCCGCGACACGGGCCTGACGCTCGATCCGAAATTCGATTCCGCCGGGCTCCTGACCGCGGTCGTCACCGATCGCGTATCGGGCGACGTGCTGATGGTCGCGCACATGAACGCCGAGGCGCTGGCGGAAACTCAGGCGACCGGCGAGGCGCATTTCTGGTCGCGGAGTCGAGAGAAGCTCTGGAAGAAGGGCGAGACGTCGGGGAACGTCCTGCGCGTCGCCGAGCTTCGGATCGATTGCGATCAGGATGCGGTGTGGGTGATCGCGGACCCGGCGGGGCCAGCGTGCCATACCGGCGAGCGTACCTGCTTCTTCCGGCGGATCGAAGGGGGCAAGTTGGTGCCGGCCGAATGAAGCGGGTGCTGTTGCTCGCGCTCATGCTCGGCGGGTGTGGGCGGGAGCCGACGACTGCGGTGGCGGACAGCGCGGGAGCTCGGCTCGAGTCTGCGGCGGAGACGGCGGGGATCGTGCCCGACCCGAATGCGCCGCTAGAAGGATCATGGGCGCGCGATACAGACCGGGTCTGCGTTGTCGGCATCGAGAAGACCGCCCGTATCGGCGTCAGCGTCGACTATGGCGAGGATCAGGCGTGCGCCGGATCGGGGACCGTCGAGCGCGCGAACGATGCGCTGAAACTCGCGTTCGGCGCATGCAAATTCGACGCGCGCTTCGACGGCGATCGGATCGTGTTTCCCGCCGAAGTCCCCGAAGCCTGCGAGTCCCTCTGCACCGGCCGCGCCTCGCTCGCGGCACTGACCGTCGACCGGCTGAGCGAATCGCGATCGGAGGCCGCGACGCTACGGTCGACTAAGGGAAAGTTGCTTTGCGGCAATTGACGTTGACGTAAACGAGAGTTATTTCTCCGGGGATGGCGACACAAGCATCCCCTCGATTGCAGGCGACCCCGCAATCCTACGCGGTGATCGAGCCGCGACATGATCGCGAGAGCTTCACGATCTCCGACCTGTCGGCCGAGTTCGACGTGACCGCGCGGGCGCTCCGGTTCTACGAGGACGAGGGCCTGATCGCGCCCGAGCGTCGCGGGACGCAGCGTATCTATTCGCACCGTGATCGCGCGCGGCTCGCCTGGATCCTGCGCGGCAAGCGCGTCGGGTTCAGCCTCGGCGAAATCCGCGAGATGATCGATCTCTACGATCTCGGCGATGGCCGCCGTGCGCAGCGCCAGGTCGTGATCGAGCGCAGCCAGGCGCGGATCGCGCTGCTGACCGCGCAGAAGCGCGACATCGATCTCGCCATCGACGAACTCACCAGTTTCGTGGCCCTCCTCGAAGTGAGCCGCGCCCAGGACAACCAAGGATAAACCATGCCCCAGTATACGCCCCCCGTCCGCGACACGCGTTTCGTCCTCGAGCATGTCGTCGGTCTCGATCGCTACAATAACCTCCCCGGCTTCGATGCGGCCTCGCCCGACGTCGTCGACGCAGTGCTCGAAGAAGGCGGCAAGTTCGTCGCCGAAGTGCTGTTTCCGCTCAACCTGTCCGGCGACCAGCAGGGTTGCACGCGGCACGAGGACGGCTCGGTGACGACGCCGGACGGCTTCAAGGAAGCGTACAAGCAGTATGTCGAGAGCGGCTGGGCGACACTCGGCAACCAGCCCGAATATGGCGGGCAGGGCATGCCGCACGTCGTATCGACCGCGTTCCAGGAATACATGATCTCGTCGAACATGGCGTTCGCGATGTATCCAGGGCTCACGCACGGCGCGATCGCCGCGCTGATCGCCAAGGGCTCGGACGCGCAGAAGGCGATGTACGTGCCGAAGATGGTGTCGGGCGAATGGGGCGGCACCATGAACCTGACCGAGCCGCAGTGCGGCACCGATCTGGGCCTGATCCGCACCAAGGCCGAGCCGCAGGCAGATGGATCGTACGCGATCACCGGCACCAAGATCTTCATCTCGAGCGGTGAACACGACCTGACCGAGAACATCATCCACCTCGTGCTGGCCAAGACGCCGGGCGCGCCGGACAGTTCGAAGGGCATCTCGCTGTTCGTCGTGCCGAAGTTCCTCGTCGAGGAAGACGGGTCGCTCGGCGCGCGCAATGGCGTCACCTGTGGGTCGATCGAGCACAAGATGGGCATCCACGCGAACTCGACCTGCGTGATGAACTATGATTCGGCGACCGGCTGGCTTGTCGGCGAGGAGATGAAGGGCCTCGCCGCGATGTTCATCATGATGAACGCCGCACGTCTTGGCGTGGGCTTGCAGGGTCTCGGCGTTGCCGAGGTCGCCTACCAGAACGCCGTTCAGTATGCGCAGGACCGTCGCCAGGGCCGCGCGCTGACCGGGCCGAAGGAGCCGCAGGAGAAGGCGGACACGCTGTTCGTCCATCCCGACATCCGCCGCATGCTGATGGAGGGCAAGTCGCTGACCGAGGGCCTGCGCGCGCTGATCCTGTGGACCGCGCTCCAGGCCGATCTCGAGCATCATGCCGAGACCGAGGAAGAGCGCCAGCTCGCCGGCGACATCATCAGCCTGCTGACCCCGGTCATCAAGGGCTACGGCACCGACATGGGCTATGCGATCGCGACCAACGCGCAGCAGGTTTACGGCGGTCACGGCTACATCGCCGAATGGGGCATGGAGCAGTATGTCCGCGATGCCCGGATCGCGATGATCTACGAAGGCACCAACGGCGTGCAGGCGATGGACCTGGTCGGGCGCAAGCTCGCGCAGAATGGCGGGCGCGGGATCCAGGCGTTCTTCAAGCTGGTGGCGGACGACGTCGCTGCGGCGAAGGGCGATGAAGCGACGTCTGTGTTCGCCGAGGCGTTGGAGAAGGCGAACGGCCAGCTTCAGGCGGCGACGATGTGGTTCATGGCCAACGGCATGAAGAACCCCGAGAACGTGGGTGCGGGCGCGGTCAGCTACATGCACCTGATGGGCATCGTCGCGGTTGGCACGATGTGGCTGCGGATGGCGGTCGCTGCGGCGAAGCTGAAGGCAGCGGGCGAGGGCGAGACCGCGTTCCTCGACGCCAAGCTGGTGACGGCGCGGTTCTACGCCGAGCGGATCCTGCCGGATGCGGGCGCGCTGCGTCGCAAGATCGAAGGTGGGGCGGAGTCGCTGATGGCGCTGCCACCCGAGATGTTCATGGCCGCCTGATCGGATCTGCCTTTTGCTCCCCTCCCTGGAAGGGAGGGGCAGGGGGTGGGTCGGTTTCCGCGGATCCGAACCGTTGTGGCTCAAGCGGGCCGACCCACCCCCAACCCCTCCCTTTCAGGGAGGGGGGCAGGTTGCGCTTCCCTACTTAGGAGCGGCGGTAGAGACTGGCGTGGTCGTCGGCAGGGGCGGGGTAGCCACCACCGTCTTCCGCCGCACTCCGTTCAATTCGGCAGCCGCCGGAGCAGTTGGCAAAACCGCGGCAGGCACCGGCACAGCCGTCAGCGTCGCCTGAACCTTCATGCACTGCGTCGGATCGACGCGCTTGAACTGGCGGCAGTTCCACAGCGACTTCTCATAATTGCTCGACCGGTCGCGCAGGTAGCTGAAGCCCAGCGCGGCGGTCTGGGCGGGTGCCAGCGGGAGCGATGTCGCCGCCTTGCTGCCGTCTGTCCACGCCATGTACCGGCAGAACGGCTTGTCCCCGCACGCCTGTGCCGCGAGCGTAGTGAGTCCGTCGGCGGTCTGGCCACGGGGCAGGGCTACGAGGATAGTATCGCCATCGACTGGCACCGCGGGAGCAGGCGTCGTTTCCGCAACGGGTCCGAACCCCATCGCGATCGACGCCTCTGCAAGCGCGGCATCCGCCTCAGCCAACGCAGCGCCGGTTTTGTGCGCGTCCGACAGTTCCGCGAGCTGCGCGATGACCGGCTCGACGGTCTCCGGGTGACGCCCGAACGCAGGCGGCGTGCCCCACCAGCCCGACCAGCGGAAGAACAGGTGCGTGTTCACCGCGGTGATCTTGTCGAGGCTCGACTGCCAGTACGGCACGACCCAGTCGGTATGGTAATGCGTGGCATAGCCGACCTGCTTGAACACCGCGCCGGACAGTGACGCCGCAGCAACTTCGCGCGCGCGACGCCAGGCGTCGTCGGTCGGGTGCCACCGGGTAAGCGCGCCGTCGCAGCTGAAGCTGAACTGGCAGCCGGTCGAACGGTCCTGCCCCTCGAACACGACGCCGCACACGGTCTTCGGAAAGGCCGGGTGGCGCAAGCGGTTCAGCACGACCTGCGCGACCGCGCGTTCGCCAAGCGTATCATCGCCCGCCTCGTAGAGGATGCCCGCCGCCATGCAGTCCGTCGCGCGCGCCAGATCCTCCGGCCCGCCGGCGAAGCGGAACGGCCGCGCCGCCGGGTTGGGATCGGTCGAGAACGGCACGGTCGCGTTGAACGCACGCGCGTCTTCGGGGCTGAGATCGACGAACTTGACCGGCTCGACCTCAGGCACTTCGGCTTGCGGCACGACCCGGCCCGCGGGCAGCTTCACCCGCTTCGACACGTGGACGATCGTCGGCGCGTTGGCGACGACCAGCACAGGCCCAACGATCGCCAGCCCGGAGACGCCGACGAGGATGGCGCGCAGCACGTTCGTGCCGCGCGCGGAAAGCTCTGCTGTCACTGTTCGGGCAGGAAGTCCGGGACCGACAGATAGCGCTCGCCGGTGTCGTAGTTGAACCCGAGAACCCGAACGTTGTCAGGCAGATCGGGGAGCTTCTGAAGGATCGCTGCGAGCGTCGCGCCCGAGCTGATGCCGACCAGCATGCCCTCTTCGGTCGCCGAACGGCGCGCCATGTCCTTCGCCACCGCGGCGTCGACCTCGATCACGCCATCGAGCGCCTGCGTGTGCAGATTGACCGGGATGAAGCCTGCGCCGATGCCCTGGATCGGGTGAGGCCCCGGCTGGCCGCCGGCGATCACCGGCGATGCGGCGGGCTCGACCGCGTAGACCTTGAGCGACGGCCATTCCTTCTTCAGCGCCTCGGCGACGCCGGTGATGTGACCACCGGTGCCGACGCCGGTGATGATCACGTCGATCGGCGTGTCGCGGAAGTCGGCGAGGATTTCCTGTGCGGTCGTAGCGAGATGCACGGCGATGTTCGCAGGGTTTTCGAACTGCTGCGGCATCCACGAGCCGGGCGTCTGCTCGACCAGTTCCTTCGCACGCTCGATCGCGCCCTTCATGCCCTTCTCGCGCGGAGTCAGGTCGAAGGTCGCGCCGTATGCGAGCATCAAGCGACGGCGTTCGATCGACATGCTCTCGGGCATGACGAGGACGATCTTGTAGCCCTTCACCGCGGCGACGAGGGCGAGGCCGATGCCGGTGTTGCCGCTGGTCGGCTCGATGATCGTGCCGCCGGGCTGAAGATGGCCGTCCTTCTCCGCTGCCTCGATCATGGCTAGCGCGATGCGGTCCTTGATCGACCCGCCTGGGTTCGAACGCTCGGACTTCACCCACACTTCGGATTCGGGGAACAGCTTCGACAGGCGGACGTGCGGCGTGTTGCCGATCGTATCGAGGATCGAGTTGGCCTTCATGGCTTGGCTTCTCCGTGTTCGGGTTCGGTCTCTAGGATCTCTGGGGGATCAAAGGTTTTCGCGCGGCCTAGTTCCGGGAACAGTCGCGCCCAGCCGATCGTGATCGCAATAGCACCGACGCCGCCGAACACCACCGCGCCGACCGGACCGAGCAGCGACGCCATCACGCCGCTCTCGAATTCGCCCAGTTCGTTCGAGGCCGAAATGGTGAGCTGCGACACCGCGCTGACGCGGCCGCGCATCGCGTCGGGCGTGTGGAGCTGGATGAGCGACTGGCGGACATAGACCGAGATCATGTCCGCGCCGCCCGCGACGATCAGCGCGACGAGGCTGAGGACGAAGGCGGGCTGGACGGGGATGCCGCCGATCGTTCCGGGCGCGATGCCGAGCAGGTTTACGATGGGCGTGGCGACGCCGAAGGTCAGGATCGCGAGGCCGAACACAACGACAGCCACGAGCATCTTCACGCCGACGTTGGTGCTCATCGGTCGGACCGAGAACCAGATCGCCGTCACCGCCGCGCCGATCCCCATGCCGGCGGCGAGAACGCCGAGCCCCTGCGAGCCGACGTGGAGGATGTCGCGCGAATAGACCGGGAGTAGCGACGTGGCGCCGGCGAGCAGCACCGCGAACAGGTCGAGCGTGATGGTGGCGAGGACGAGGCGGTTGCGCCGGACATAGGTGAAGCCCTCGATGATCCGGGCGAGGGGGCGGTGGTCGGTCTGCGCGGCGGGCTGCGGCACCGGGCCGATCAGGAACATGAAGAGGAGCGCGACGACGAACAGGATCGTCGCGACGCCGTAGGCGACCTCCGGGTGGATCGCGTAGAGGAGGCCCCCGACGCTCGGGCCCGCGATCGTGCCGACCTGCCAGGCGATCGAGCTGATTGCGATCGCGGTCGGAAGGACGGCGCGTGGGACCAGGTTGGGGGCCAGTGCTGAATAGGCTGGGCCAGAGAAGGCTCGGGCGACGCCGAACGCTACCGCAGCCACGAACAGCACGCCGAGCGTGAGGTGCCCCGTCCAAGTCAGCAACCATAGGGTTGCGGCCGTCAGTACCAGCAGCGCGGTCGTGCCGCGAACGATCCAGCGGCGGTCGAAGCTGTCCGCGACCAAGCCGGTGATCGGGGTGAGGAGGAACAGCGGCACGAACTGCGCGAACCCGATCATGCCGAGCATGAAGGCCGCCTGGCGGATGTCCATCGTCTCGCGGGCGATGTTGTAGACCTGCCACCCGATCACGATCGACATCGCGCTGACGGCTATAGTGCCGGTGAAGCGGGACAGCCAATAGGCGCGGAAATTGGCGATCCGTAAGGGATGCTGGTGGGGGTCTGCGGTGGAGTCCATTGCGGTTGGCTTTAGGCTTGGGTGAACGGGCAGGGCAACCGGAGCTTTGCTTGGGGTGGGGATAGAGGCTCAAGCCGAGGATGCCCAACCGAAGAAAGCTTGTTTCCCCGCGAAGGCGGGGACCCAGACTGGGCTCCCGCCTTCGCGGGAGAACAAGGAAGCGGGAGGTGTCCCGTCTGAGCAACCAGATCGTCACCACCGCTATCCCTGCATATCGGCACCACCCCGGCGAAGGCCGGGGCCCAATTGGGGGACGTCGCCAACTGAGCGATGAGCGTCGTTACTACAACCTTACCAATTGGGCCCCGGCCTTCGCCGGGGTGGTTTGCTCGTGCGGTAGGGCTCGCGCGACCTATCGAGCGCCCCATCCCACACCCCGCAAACCGACATACCCCAGACGGGAATTGATGTTCCGCCCCGTCCGCGCCTATAGGCTCCCTCAACTCCCCTACGGAAAACGAGGTTTCCCACATCGTGGCCAAGACCCCCCCACCAGCACGCGCAATCGCCGAACCGCCGATTACGAACCGCGAACGACCGGCCGAACCAAAGCCGTACGAGGCGTCGAAGGACGAACTGCTCGAAATGTATCGGCAGATGCTGCTGATCCGACGTTTCGAGGAAAAAGCGGGCCAACTCTATGGCTTGGGCCTGATCGGTGGCTTCTGCCATCTCTACATCGGCCAGGAAGCGGTCGCTGTCGGCCTGCAGTCCGCGCTCAACGGCGAGACCGATTCGGTGATTACCGGCTACCGCGATCACGGCCACATGCTCGCCTACGGGATTGACCCGAAGGTGATCATGGCCGAGCTGACCGGACGCAATTCGGGGATCTCGAAGGGCAAGGGCGGGTCGATGCACATGTTCTCGACCGAGCATAAATTCTACGGCGGCCACGGCATCGTCGGTGCGCAGGTGTCGCTCGGCACCGGCCTCGCGTTCAAGCATAAATACTCGAACGACGGCGGCATCTGCATGGCCTATTTCGGCGACGGCGCCGCGAACCAGGGCCAGGTGTACGAGAGCTTCAACATGGCCGAGCTGTGGAAGCTGCCGATCATCTTCGTGATCGAGAACAACCAGTATGCGATGGGCACCAGCGTCAATCGCGCCTCGGCCGAGGACCAGCTGTATCGCCGCGGCGAGAGCTTCCGTATTCCCGGTATCCAGGTCGACGGCATGGACGTGCTCGCCTGCCGCGGTGCCGCCGAGGAAGCGCTGGCGTGGGTCCGCGCCGGCAAGGGCCCTGTCATCCTCGAGATGAAGACCTATCGCTATCGTGGCCACTCGATGTCCGATCCGGCCAAGTACCGCACGCGTGACGAGGTCCAGGCGGTCCGCGACAAGTCGGATCCAATCGATCACATGAAGAAGCTGCTCGACGCGCAGGGCGTGACCGAGGCGGACCTCAAGTCCCTTGAACAGGAAATCAGGAAAATCGTGAACGAAGCCGCCGATTTCGCCGAGCAGACCCCGGAGCCGGATGCTGCCGAGCTCTACACCGACGTTCTGGTGGAGAAGTACTGATGGCGATCGAGATCAAGATGCCCGCGCTCTCCCCGACGATGGAAGAGGGCACGCTGGCCAAGTGGCTCGTCAAGGAAGGCGACAGCGTCAAGTCGGGCGATATCCTCGCCGAGATCGAGACCGACAAGGCGACGATGGAGTTCGAAGCGATCGACGAAGGCACGATCGGCTCGATCAGCGTCGCCGAAGGCACCGACAACGTGAAGGTCGGCACCGTCATCGCGACGATCCTCGAAGAGGGCGAGAGCGCGACCGACGCCAAGCCAACCGAGGCACGCTCCGGCGATGCGGCCAACGCCGCGCCGAAGGAAACGCCATCGGACGACAAGGCTCCCCCGGTTCCCGAAGGCGCCTCGCCCGCGAAGGCCGAGAGCGGCACGCAGCAGCTCGTAGCGTCGGCAGAGAAAGTCGGCATCTCCGACCCGGCGATCCCCGAGGGCACCGAGATGGTCAAGACGACCGTCCGCGAAGCCTTGCGCGATGCGATGGCCGAGGAAATGCGCGAGGACGACCGCGTCTTCGTGATGGGCGAGGAAGTCGCGCAGTATCAGGGCGCGTACAAGGTCACGCAGGGGCTGCTCGACGAGTTCGGCGACCGTCGGGTGATCGACACGCCGATCACCGAATACGGCTTTGCCGGCATCGGTGCAGGCGCGGCGATGGGGGGCTTGCGCCCGATCGTCGAGTTCATGACCTTCAACTTCGCGTTGCAGGCGATCGACCACATCATCAACTCGGCCGCCAAGACCAACTACATGTCGGGTGGCCAGATGCGCTGCCCGATCGTGTTCCGTGGTCCGAACGGCGCGGCGTCGCGCGTGGGTGCGCAGCATTCGCACAACTTCGCGGCGTGGTATGCGAGCGTACCCGGCCTGATCGTGATCGCGCCGTATGACGCGGCGGACGCGAAGGGCCTGTTGAAGGCGGCGATCCGCACCGAGGATCCGGTCGTGTTCCTCGAAAACGAGCTGATGTACGGTCGCAGCTTCGACGTTCCCAAACTCGACAACCACGTCCTGCCGATCGGCAAGGCGCGGATCGTCCGCGAGGGCAAGGACGTCACGATCGTCAGCTACTCGATCGGCGTGGGCATCAGCCTCGAAGCCGCCGAGAAGCTCGCCGAAGAGGGCATCGACGCGGAGGTCATCGACCTGCGCACGCTGCGCCCGCTCGACACCGAGACGGTCCTGAAGAGCCTCGCCAAGACCAACCGCATGATCATCGTCGAAGAGAATTGGGCAACCTGCTCGATCGCCTCGGAGATCGTGTCGGTGGTGATGGAGCACGGCTTCGACGACCTCGACGCGCCAGTGCTGCGCGTCACGAACGAAGACGTGCCGATGCCCTATGCGGCGAACCTCGAAAAACTGATGCTGGTCGACGTCGCGAAGGTCGTGACGGCGGTGAAGAAGGTTACTTACAAGAAGTGATCGAGGGTGCAGTCGCGGCCTCACGCGGCGACTGCACCTCAGCTCGTGTATTTGTTGCAGGTCATCAGTGTGGCCGCCGGTGACGGATTATAGACCTGGCCGAAATCGCGCCGGTCGCGGACGATGAACGATGCGATGTAGCGGAGCTTGGCTGCCCCGTTCGGCAGCCAGCCGGTGCCGACGACTGGCTTGTAGTCGTAGTTGATCTCGACGAACATCACGCCTGAATTGTTGGGTGATACGACCTTGGCACCGGTCTCGCCCATACCACCGGGGATGACGCTCCCCGGATGGGATGCCGAATTGTCCGCACCTGACATACTGGTGTTGACCCCCGCAGTTGGATCATAGGGCGCGGTGGTGCTATCGGCAGCGGCCGGAGAGCCGCCCGATATCGTCGTACGACCATAGGTCGAATCATAGCCGGCACCGGATTTCATGCCGAGGCACCGTTGCCAGTGTATCGTCTGCTTGCCGTCCTTGTCAGCCTCCAGGCTGGACAAGGTGATACGTCCGCGAGTGGTAAGGTCCCATGCCGCCCCCTGGGCCCTGGCGGCGGCAAAGACGTCGTTGATATCCACTTCGCGCAGTTGCTGGGTTACCAGCGTACTCTGGACGCCGACGCGCGAGGCGTTGTCGGCAAGATTGAGCGCAACTTGGCTGACGCGTAGATTGGCGAGCGCGAGATTGGCAGTCTCGACACCCCATAGGCCGAGCGTGACGACCAGAGGCGCGGTGAAGGCGAACTCGAGCAGCGCAAGCCCCGATCGATCGTCACGGAACCGACGGGCGAACGCTGTCGCGCGGTCATACACGGTAATCAAGTGCATATGTTCTTCACCGTGACGGCGGACTGTGAGGCATAGGGCTGGTTCTTCAGGAACGTCTTGGCGACGATCGTCTGGGTGGGGGCAACACCAAAGAAGCTGGCGACCGGAAAGAGCCGCGGATAGCTGATCTTGACCGTGTAGAGCGTGACGTCGTTGGCACCGCCCTGGCCGGATGCGCCGGGATCGGTGTCGTACGTCCCGTTGCCATTGATGTCGTCGAAACACTCTTTTGCATCGCGTACGCCGTTGCCGTTCGTATCGGTGAATGGTTCGGGCTTTGCCGAAGTGAACGTCGCATAGTTCGCGCGCTTGGGCGTACCGACGAAGCTGGCGCCGGACGAGATCGTCTTTACCATGTCGAGCACGGACTGGTCGATCGCAGCAGCATTGTCCGCCCCGCCCTGGATCGCTGAATCGCGACCCGCTTTCTGGATCGCACCTTCGAGGATCGATTGCGCATAGACCTGATACATCAGTTCGCCCAACCCCATGATCATGGCGAGCATGACGGGGAGGACCATCGCGAATTCGATCACCGTCACGCCACGCCGGTTGTTGCTGAAATAGCGAAAGATGTCGAGCTTCCTCACTTCGAGATCCGCAGCATGGCGACCTGATTGGCGATCGACTTGAACGCCGCCTGCAGCGAGTCATTGTCGCTGGCGTAATAGGCCTGCCCGGGAGAGGCGCACGCGGTCAGTTGCGTCGTCAGCGTCTGTCCGAACCCGACCACGAACACCTTGATGTTGCGCGCCTTGGCTGCAGTACATTCAGCGACGAACCTCGCATTGTGATCGTCGAGTTGATCCGAAGAGTCGCCGCCGGTGACACGCTTGTCGTAGCGTTCAATGCCATACATTCCGTAGAGGTCGTAGTTCGGCGTCATGTCGCCATCGGTCATGAATACGATGTAGCGGTTCGGCGCGGATCGGCCCGGCCAAGGTGCCGTATCCGCAGCGAACATACCGGTCGGTGAGATCATCCGGGTACCCCAGATCATGCCGGTATCGTGATACGTGCCGCCTTGTGCCTTGAAGTCGCTGGCGTTGACGTAATCATCGACGTCGTCTCGAGACAATTTTGCCAGGCGTTGCACCTTCTTGCCGCAGGACACGTAACCGAGCGATATGTTCTTGTTCCAGGCCGGCGTCGGGTTGGCGATCATATTGGTGTATGCGGTCATCTGCTGATCGTTCGCGTTGACATAGTAATCGCCATAGGGCGTCGCGCTGTTACCCGCATAGGTAACGCCGTTGTTCGTCGCCGACGTGCCTGTGCCGCGGTAATAAATCACATCGGGCCACATCGGCCGCCATCGTGTGTCGTCATTCGTCGCCGGCAGATCGGGATCCAGATCGGCGGGCAGGCTGCTCTGGTTGAACGACGACGCGCCTGCGGTTGTGGTGCGCTCCTCAACGCAGCCCTGCCACTTCGCGGTCGTGCCAGTGATCTTGCTCGGATCGGGAACATCGACGCCCGTAATGTACTTGCTGACGTCGTAGTTGACCTGGGTGTAAAACCAGTTGGGCTTCACCGGTTGCGACGTCACGGTGCAGGTTCCCACGTTCGACGTCGACGTATTCCCGGTCCAAGACACGGTCGACGCCGTTGCGGTGCCCGACGTCGTGTAGCCACGCGACGGAGACCGTGTCGCATAGCCGCTGCAGACCGATTGCGTGATGTTCCTGTATGTCGTCGTGCTGGCCTGGCCGTTGTTCGCATCGCCGATAATTCTGCGGCTCTCATAATTCCAGGTTTTCACGAGATTGTCCGGGGACAGGCTCGTCAACGCGTAGCCAGCGTTAACCGTAGACGTATACGTGACGAAGCCGTAGCGGATGTTCGTGGTGGGATCGACGTTGCCTGCCAGCGTATCGTAGAAATTGAGCACTGCACTGCGCAAGCCAGACAATTTCGACTCGCTTTTTTCGGTGACGTAGTAGCCGGTGTTGCCGTCGTCTTGCCTATAGGACACGACAGGCTGGCTGCAGCCCCCCGTACCGTCCGCGGTCGTGCAAGCCATGGACCCGGTCGTATCGAGGACGAACATGATGTCGGCGTCGGCAACGTCGTAACGTGCTTCGCATTTTACGCTCAGCGTCACGTCGGGAGCGCCGAACATCTTCATGATGGTCATCGGAACCGAAGAACTGGCAACGCCCGCGACCTGCTGATCGGTTGTTTTCGACGGCGTGAAGATTGCGGTCTTCGTGCCCATCCAACCGAGGCGGAAATTGTTCTTGAAGAACGCGTTTGCCTGGTCGGTGGCGGTCTTGTCCAGTGTCGTGAGGTTGCTGCTGGTCATGAATTTGCGCCCGGCGAGGGCACCGGCATCGCAGGCCTGCTGAAGGCGGACCTTTACGACATACAGCCGCGCGACGTCGATTGCAGAACCGGCCAGCGCAGCCAGCGGGATCATCGCTGCCGCCATGATGGCAATGGTATTGCCGCGCACGTCGTTACGCAGCCGACCGAGAACGGTCGTCGCCTTTATCGTCTGCATGCCGTGCTTCGTGGTCATGGGTATCCCGACAGGATCATCATCGATCTCGCCGCGTCATGCGGTACGACCCCGTAAGCCGGGCTCAAAACATATGGTTAATTGAGTAGTAACTAGGTCATGCCGAATGATGCGGGATGATCGACGCGATCGGGGGCGCTATGGGCAAGGCATGAACTCTGCCGATCCGGGCCATGCCCTTGCTCTGAGCTACGCTCCGCCGGCCGCGCGGGTCGCACTGGAAACGCTGTTTGCGCTCGATGACCGACTTGCGACGATCGTTCGTTCCACGCGCGAGCCTCTGGTCGGGCAGATGCGGTTGACTTGGTGGCACGAAGCGTTGACGCGACTGGACACGGCACCCGCGCCCCAAGAGCCTGTACTACAAGCGATTGCGCTATCGGTGTTGCCAGGCCGCGTATCCGGAACGTCGCTCGCGGCGATGACTGATGGTTGGGAGACGCTGCTGCAGGCGGAGGTCGATCCGGCGACGATCGAAGCCTTTGCTGTCGAACGGGGCGGCCGGTTGTTCGAAGCGGCGTCGATGATCCTTGGCGTCGAGGACCCGCGGGTGGGTATCGCAGGCGAAGGATGGGCGCTGGTCGATCTCTCCCGAAGCGTGACGGATCCATCGCTGGCCAACCTCGCGCGGTCATTGGCCCATGCACGGTTTGAAACGGCGTTCGGGGCGCGGTGGCCGCGGGCTGCCCGATCGCTGGGTGCCATCGCGTTGCTCGCGCAATTCGACAACGCTGCAGCAATGGGTGGTTCGCCGGGGCCGACACGGCGCATCGCGCGGTTGGCGTGGCATAGATTGACCGGATACTGACCAATCGGATGGGGATCGTCTGCGGCGAGGCCTAGCGTGCGGGCTGGGCAATGGGGGCGGCGGCGATGTGGCGGTATCTGGCGGGCGGTGCGGCGTTGATCGCGTTGATCGCGGCGGGGTTCATGGTGTTCAGCGGGAAGGCGCGGCCGGGTCCGCTGCTACCGCCTCAGCCGATGGCGCAGGTGAGCGACGCCGCGGGCGCGTCCGATCCGCTACCCGATGCCGCGCCTGAGGCGACCGAAAAGACTCGCGAGCAGAAGCGGTTCGATCGCTACGACAAGGACCGCGATGCCAAGATCACGCGCGAAGAATATCTGGTCCAGCGGCGCAAGGCTTACGCGCGGCTGGACGTCGATGGCGATGGCAAGCTGTCGTTCGACGAATGGGCGGTGAAGGCGACGACCAAATTCGCCGACGCCGACCGTGACAAATCGGGAACGATGACCGCCCCCGAATTTGCCACGACGGCGGTCAAGCGGAAGGGGCCAGCTCGGATGAATTGTCCGCCGGTTCAGGCTGTTGCCGAGGAGAGTTGAGCCACTCTGCGAGCGCCGCGCGGCCACGATCCGTGTACATCCGCTTGCGATCCGCCTTCTTGGTGCGGCCCGTGATCGGCGGGAACAGGCCGAAATTGACGTTCATCGGCTGATACGTCTCGACCTCTGCGCCGCCGGTGATGTGGCCCAGCAGGGCACCGAGCGCCGTCGCATAGGGCGGGGGCATCAGAGTCGTGCCTGTGAGTTCGGCCGCCGCGAACAGCCCGGCGAGCATCCCGATCCCGCAGCTCTCGATATATCCTTCGCACCCGGTGATCTGGCCTGCGAAACGAATGTTCGGGCGCGACTTCAACCGCAGCGTCTCGTCGAGCAATTCCGGCGATCGGATGAAGGTGTTGCGGTGCAGGCCACCCAATCGCGCGAACTCGGCATTCTCAAGACCGGGGATGGTGCGGAACAAGCGGACTTGGTCGGCATGCTTCATCTTGGTCTGGAAGCCGACGATGTTCCACAGCGTGCCCTGCGCGTTATCCTGCCGGAGCTGGACGACGGCGTGCGGCCAGCGCCCGGTCTTCGGGTTGTCGAGCCCGACCGGCTTCATCGGGCCATAGCGCAGCGTATCGACGCCGCGCTCCGCCATTACCTCGATCGGCATGCAGCCGTCGAAATACGGTGTGTCCTTCTCCCATTCCTTGAACGGGGTCTTCTCGCCATCGATCAGGCCCTGGTGAAAGGCCAGATACTGGTCCTTGTCCATCGGGCAGTTGATGTAATCCTTGCCCTCGCCCTTGTCCCAGCGCGACGCGAACCACGCGGTGTCCATGTCGATCGAATCGCGGTGGACGATCGGCGCGAGCGCGTCGAAGAACGCGAGCGCCTCGCGGCCGGTCTCGGCACCGATCCCGGCGGCCAGCGAGGCGGCGGTGAGCGGACCGGTGGCGATGATCGTCGGGCCGTCGGGCAGTGCGTCGATGCGTTCGCGAACGAGCGTGATGTTCGGATGCTGGTCGATCGCCTCCGTCACGCTGGCCGAGAAATTGTCGCGGTCGACGGCGAGCGCGGAGCCGGCGGGGACGCGGTGGATGTCCGCCTGCCGCATGATCAGCGATCCGAGCGTACGCAGCTCCTGATGGAGCAGCCCGACCGCGTTGGCCTCGGCATCATCCGAGCGGAAGCTGTTCGAGCAGACGAGTTCGGCGAGGCCGTCAGTCTGGTGCGCAGGGGTCTCTTCGCCGCTGCCGCGCATTTCGGACAGGCGGACCTTGAGGCCGGCTTCAGCGAGTTGCCAAGCGGCTTCGGAGCCGGCGAGGCCGCCGCCGATGACATGGATATCGTGGGTCATTCGGGTCAGATAGCGACGGACGCTTGCCGTGTCAGGTCCGCAATACCACTTCGCCTGCATGACAGACCCGACGAAGATCTTCACGATCGGCTATGAGGCCACGACGATGGCCGATTTCCTCGCGGCATTGAAGGCGGCGGGGGTGGAGCGGGTGATCGACGTCCGCGCGCTTCCGTTGTCGCGGCGACCAGGGTTTTCGAAGACCTCGCTTGCCGCTTCGTTACGCGAGGTAGAGATCGATTACGTGCACCTGAAGGCGCTCGGCACGCCGAAGCGCGGGCGCGATGCGGCCAAGAAGGGCGACGTCGCGACGCTGACGGCGGTCTATGACGAACAGCTTGAGCTTCCCGAGGCGCAGGCGGCCGCAGCGATCATGCTCGGGCTGGCGGCCGAGAAGCCGAGCGCGCTGCTGTGTTATGAGCGCGACCCGTGCCATTGCCACCGCACCTTGCTGCTGCAGGCGGTAGGCGAGGGTGCCGAAGTGGTGGATCTGTTCACTTAGAAGAGGTCGAACTCGCTTCAAACGCTCCGTCATCCTGACGACAGTCAGGATCCAGAGTAATTGCGGACTGGCCTCATGGCTCTGAATTCTGACTTTCGTCAGGATGACGGGCATGGGTTCATGGCCGAACGTTGCTTTCAGCCTCACGCGCCGCTAACGAGCACCCATTCGCCCTGGACCCGGTGCAATTCCGGGTGGCTATTCCGGCCGCCGATCCGCCGGACAACGCAACGACGCCTCTGAAGTGAACCGCCTGCCAAGACAGCGCCGCGGTTCGTGCGTCCTATGCGGATACATCCATGACATCCTTATCTTTTTCTCGTTACCGCGCCGAATGGTTCAGCGGCCCGACCGCCGCGCGCCGCGACATTCTCGCCGGGATGGTCGGCACCTTCGCGCTGATTCCCGAGGTCATCGCCTTCTCGTTCGTCGCGGGCATCGATCCCGAAGTCGGCCTGTTCGCGTCGTTCGTGATCGGCATCGTCATCGCCTTTGCCGGCGGGCGCCCAGCTATGATCTCCGGCGCGGCCGGCTCTGTTGCGCTGGTGGCCGCCGCGCTGGTCCACGCCCACGGCCTGCAATACCTGCTGGTCGCGACGATGCTCGCAGGGCTGCTCCAGATCGCGTTCGGGCTCGCCAAGCTCGACGTGCTGATGCGGTTCGTCTCGAAGTCGGTCCGCACCGGGTTTGTCAACGCACTCGCAATCCTGATCTTCTCCGCGCAGGTGCCGCAGATGGTCGGCGTCAGTTGGCAGGCCTATGCGATGATCGCCGGCGGTCTCGCGATTATCTACCTCATGCCGCGCATCTCGAGCGTAATACCGTCGCCGCTGATCTGTATCGTCGTGCTGACCGCGATCGCGATGTGGGTGCCGATGCCGCTGAAGACGGTCGGTGATCTCGGGCGGTTGCCGTCGACCCTGCCGTCGTTTGGCCTGCCGGACGTGCCCTTCACCTGGGACACGTTGCGGATCGTTGCCCCCTATGCGCTGGCGATGGCCGCGGTCGGGTTGCTCGAATCGATGATGACCGCCAGCGTGGTCGACGAGCTGACCGAGACGACGAGTTCGAAGGCGCGCGAGTGCACCGGGCTGGGCCTCGCCAACATCGCCGCGGGCGCATTCGGTGGCATCGCCGGTTGCGGCATGATCGGCCAGACCGTCGGCAACGTCCGCTATGGCGGGCGAGGACGGCTGTCGACGCTGGTCGCAGGCGTGTTCCTGCTGGTCGTCATGGTGCCGCTCAGGCCATGGGTCGCGCAGGTGCCGGTCGCGGCGCTTGTCGCGATCATGATCATGGTGTCGATCAGCACCTTCTCTTGGGGTTCGATCCGCGAACTCGGCCGGCATCCCAAGATGTCGAGCGTGGTGATGGTCGCAACCGTGATCGTCACCGTCGCAACGCACGACCTTTCGCTTGGCGTCGGTGTCGGCGTGCTGCTCAGCGGCGTGTTCTTCGCGTGGAAGGTCACGCGGCTGATGGACGTCACGGTCGAGCACGACACGGCAAGCGACACGCGGATCTACCGTGTCGGCGGTCAGGTGTTCTTCGCTAGCGCCGATATCTTCGCGGACCGCTTCGATCTTCGCGAGACTGCACGCGCAGTGCGGATCGACCTGACGCGCGCGCATCTTTGGGATGTCACCGCCGTCGCTGCGCTGGAAGACGTGGTGGCCAAGCTGCGGCGTCACGGCACGATGGTCGAAGTCGTCGGGCTCAATACGGCGAGCGAGACGCTGGTCGATCGCCACGCGCCCCTGCTGCTCGACTAACGTACAGGCTTGGCAGCTTCAATGAAGTGAAGCTGCCAAGCCTTTGTTATAGAATAGTTTTGTTTACTACTGAGGAACGGTGTCGTTCTCGACCGGCGCTTCGTCACGCGTCACGCGTGCCGTCATACCCGTCGCATCGGCATCGTCGCGCATTTGCTCGTCGGGCGCGACCGGCGGTTCGCGTTCCGGCTCGACCGCGTTCACCGTCGGGGGAGCCTCGACCGGTGCCGTCTCGACCGGCGCCGGAGCAGGCGTCGGCGCTGCTTCGGACTCGGTGACGCCGGTATCCTCGACCATGTTGGTATCGGTCGGCGGCTGATCGGGCTCCGAGCGTGAGCAGCCGGCCATGGCCATTGCGGCAAGCAGGCCGCCGGCAATGGCGGTACGCGTGCGGTTGGAAATCGTCATGTCTGATCCTCTCAACGAGCGGCGATCGTCTGGCGAGCGGTGCGCGCCTCGATCTTGGAAGCGAGGGTGCCGTCCCAGTTATAAGGGTCGGCGCGGAAGTTCATCTGGCCGTTGCCACTAGCAAACGCGGTCCAGTAGAGCAGATACACCGACACAGGCTTGGTCAGGCGAGCACGGACCGTGTCACCCTTGGCGACCGCGGCGTCGACCATCTCGGGCGTCCAGGATGGATCACCCTTGAGCAGCAGGTCTGCGAGTTCCGCAGGCTTTTCAAGGCGAACGCAGCCATGGCTCGCAAGCCGGCTGAAACTCGCAAACTTCGCACGGCTGGGCGTATCGTGGAGATAGACCGAATAGTCGTTGGCGAAATCGAACTTGAACCGCCCCAGCGCGCTCTGGTCGCCGGCTTGCTGCTGCAACCGCGTGCCGTCGATCACCTTGATGCCGTTGCGCTTGAAATAGCCGGGGTTGGCCTTCTCCTTCGGCCACAGTTCCTTGGTCGCGATCGACGTCGGCACGTTCCACGGCGGATTGATCACAATGCTGTGGATCGTCGAGGACAGCATCGGCGTCTCGTCCCCGGGCCGGCCCGTCACCGCGCGCATCGACTGCACGGGGGTATCGCCATCGAACACCGTCAGCACGGCCGCGGCGATATTCACCTGGATACGATCGCGCGGCAGGTCCTGGGGCAGCCAGCGCCAGCGCTCCATGTTCGCCATGATCTGACGCACGCGATCACCGGCGGAGACATTGAGCGCGGCGAGAGTCTGCGTCGAAACGATCCCGCTCGGGTTGAGACCATAGCGACGCTGGGCACGGCGTACCGCTTCCACCAGCGGCGCGTCGAAACGGTCGCCGCTGGTCGCGACGTCCTTGTCCTCCGCCGCGAGACGCTTGCGCAGCGCGATCACGCGAGGACCGGTCGCGCCGATCGTAAAATCGGGACCCGACGCGAGCGGAGCCCAGCCGCCAGCAGACGCGATCGACCGGTAATTTTGGAGGCCCTTCCGCAGGCCATCATAGCCTGCATAGGGCGGTGGCAGCGATGCGAACCATGCTGCGATCCGGTCGAGCCGCACGGCATCGGCAAAGGCAGGCGTCGGATCATAGGCCGGTGGACGCAGGCCCCAATCCCGCTGAAAGTCGGCTTCGCTCAGCCGCCCAGCATGCACCGCGCGGGCATGGTCGAGTGCCGCGCGGACGAGTTCGTCCTTGCTCGGCGCGGTAGTCGACGCGGTTGCGGCCGACTTCAGCCCCTGCGCGACGATGTCGCCATTGAGTAGTCTGTCGAGCAAGGCGGCCTGCGCGTCGCTCAACGGCGGCACGGTGATGACCGGCGGCGCGAGCGTCGGCGTCGGCATGGCGGCGGGCGCAGTCGGGACGACCGGCGGCGGCGTAACCTGCGCGAACGACGCGGTCGCCATCAACAGCGGTGTTGCCGCGAGCACCGACCGGACCACGCCAGTCTTCATTCGTCCATCATCGAAACCGCGAGCCATAATCGTCCTGTCTTGTATCTGGTCGATGCTTTCGCACGACGTAGCTCTCCCTTAGCTGAACCGGACCCGCTAAGCATCGCCAATCGGGCAAAATGAACGGTTCAGGCCAGGGGGGCGGGTTTTTCCTGCCGGGCCAGCACTTCGTAGGCCATCACGGCGGTCGCGACGGCGGCATTGAGGCTGTCCGCCTTGCCGAGCATCGGGATCTTGACCAGCACGTCGCACGCCTCGGCCATCTCCGGCGGCATGCCCTGCGCTTCGTTACCCGTCAGCAGGAAGGTCGGGCCGGTATAGGTCGCCGCCCGGTAATCGGTGTCGGTGTCGAGGCTGAGACCGACGAGCTGCCCGGGGCCGGTGCGCAGCCAGGTGTGGAACGGCTCCCACTCGGTCTTGACGACGGGGATCGTGAACAGCGCCCCCATGCTCGCGCGGACTGCCTCGACCGAGAAGGGATCGACCGACTCGCCGATCAGGATCAGCCCGCCCGCGCCGACCGCATCGCCGGTGCGCAGGATCGTGCCGAGGTTGCCCGGATCGCGTAGCCGTTCGGCGACCAGCCAGATGCCGGAGGTGGTGCGATCGAGGTCTTCGAGCGTCGCATCGAACTCGTCGAACACCCCGACGACTGCTTGCGGGTTATCCTTGCCGGACAGCTTTGAAAGAATGTCCGGCGTGGTCTGGATCGAATCACCGCCGGCATCCTCGACGTCCATCGACAGCGCGTGGACGAGGGGATGGTTCGCACTCGCCGCAGCGTAGAACAGCGTACGCGGCAGGCGACCGGTCTCGCGCGCTTCGGTGAGGATGCGCAGGCCTTCAGCGAGGAACTGCTTGGCCGCGCGCCGATGTCGCTTGTCGCGCAAGTCGCGGACGTACTTGATCAGCGGGTTCGAAAAGGCGGTTATCTCGCGGGGCATTCTTGTCCTCCCCTCCCGTATGCGGGAGGGGCCGGGGGTGGGCTCCCGGCCTCAGCAAATGGTTCGATTATGGTGAGCGCGCGCCCACCCCCAACCCCTCCCGCCTGCGGGAGGGGAGTAAGAAGGTCAATCCTCGCCGAACTTCGCCTCGACCAGTTCGGCGAGCGCCGCGACCGTATGCTCCGCGCCGTCACCGGTCGCGCTGATCGTGATCGCGTCACCCATGGCAGCACCGAGCATCATCAGTCCCATGATCGACGTGCCGGTGACGTGGTCCGACCCATCCTTGGTCACGCTGACCTCGACCGGGTGCGAAGACGCGAGCGTCACGAACTTCGCACTCGCCCGCGCATGGAGCCCACGACGATTGGTGATCTGGACGGTGCGCGAGACCTCGCTCACGCCGCAGCCTCGCCGAGAACCTCGGAGGCGACCGAAATATATTTGCGCCCGGCCTCGCGCGCTGCCGCAACCGCCGCGACGACGGTCATCGACTTGCGCGCCGAGCCCAGCCGGATCAGCATCGGCAGGTTCATGCCCGCGATCACCTCGATCCGACCGCGCTCCATCAGCGAGATGGCGAGATTGGACGGGGTGCCACCGAACAGGTCGGTCAGCACGATCACGCCGCGCCCGACATCGACCGCCTGGATCGCGGCGGCGATATCCGCGCGGCGCTCCTCCATGTCGTCGTCGGGACCGATCGCGATCGGCGCGACGCGTTCCTGCGGGCCGACGACGTGGATCATCGCGCGAACGAATTCCTCGGCCAGTCGACCGTGCGTTACCAGAACAAGGCCGATCATGTCAGCGTTTCATACTCATAAGACGACCGGTGATCCTTCGAGCGCATCTTGTGGAGCGGCCCCCAGGTCGCGGTGTGCGATACTGGGCGAAAATCCCGCGTCGCGCAACCGTCGCGCCACGCGGTCAGCGACGTGGACCGACCGGTGTCTCCCTCCGGTACACCCGAACGCGACGGTGACATACGACTTGCCTTCCGCCCGGTAGCGCGGGAGCAGCAGCATCAGCAGCTCCTCGATCCGACTCACTGCGGCTTCGTAGGCGGGGTCGTCCATGATGTAGGCGGACACGTCGGCGTCCAGCCCGGTGCCGGGGCGCAACTCCGGGTCCCAGTGCGGATTGCGCAGGAAGCGCATGTCGAACACGAGGTCGGCGTTGCGGGGCAGGCCGCGGGCAAAACCGAACGAGCGGATCGACAGCGTCGGCGCGCCGAGTTCCCCGCCCGCAAAGCTCGCGCGAATCTGTTGCGCGAGTTCGTTGGCAGCCATGTCGGTCGTATCGATCAGGCGGTTCGCCCAGTCGCGAAGTGGCGCGAGCAGCTCGCGCTCGCGGCTGATCCCGTCGTTTGCGGGACGGTCTAGTGCGAGCGGGTGGCGACGGCGGGTCTCGGAATAGCGACGTTCGAGTTCGGCGCCCGAGCAGTCGAGGAACAGCATTCCGATCTCGAGCCCATGACGGTCGCGGAGATCACGGATGCGGCCGACGATCCGTTCGGGGTCGAAGTCGCGTGTCCGCGCGCCGATACCGATCGCGAGCGGCTGCGAGTCGTTGGTCGATCCTTCGGGGAGCGGTGCGTCGAGCAGGCGGTCGAGCAGCAACAGCGGAAGGTTGTCGACCACTTCCCAGCCGAGATCCTCCAGCGTCTTGAGCACGGTGGATTTGCCCGCCCCTGACATGCCGGTGACGAGAAGGATGTCCTTAGGACGCGTCATTCTAATGGCTCCGGATTGCGCAATGCGAGTTCGACCTTGATCGGGGCGGAGGCTTCGAAGGGATCGATCGCGATCTGGCGGACGTCGATCCCGGCAATGTTACATACGGGGCGTTCGGGCATCCGTTCGATCGCGCTATCGACACGGACGAGGAGCCCGACGGGAACGTCCTCGACGTACGGCATGGCGAGGATGCCGATCCCGCGGACTTCGATCCGTCCTGCGATCGTAATCGGTGCACGCGCGAGCAAGGTATCGCCCGTGCGCACCACGAGCGTCTGGTCGTCACTGACGAGGATCGCGCCACGATCGATCAGGCGCAACGCGAGGTCGGACTTGCCCGATCCCGACGCGCCCTCGATCATCACGGCCATGCCGTCGATCGCGACCGTGGTGGCGTGGAGCCTGTCAGAGGAAGGAACGACCACGCGGCGTCCTTACCCCGGCAATTCGGCGAGCGGTAGCCTTACGACGAAGCGCGCGCCATCGAGCCGGTCCTCACGCGATTCGACGAAGATCGCCCCTTGGTGGCCGTCGACGATCGTGCGGGCGATCGCGAGGCCCAGCCCGGAATGCTGGCCGAACGTCTCGCTGTCGGGGCGGACCGAGTGGAAGCGCTTGAACACGTCCTCGCGCGCCTCCTCGGGAACGCCGGGACCTTCGTCCTCGACACGAATGACGAGGTCCTCGCCCTCGCGAATTGCGGAGATCGCGATCAGGCCGGCGTCGGGCGAAAAGGAGAGTGCGTTGTCGATCAGGTTCTCGAACACGCGTTCAAGTCTCGCGCCTTCGCCGAGTATGATCGCACGATCGTCTGGGTTGCGATCGAACCGGAGCCGGATGCCGCGCTCGACCCCGCGGGCTTCACGTTGTGCGACCAGCCCGTCGATCATCGCGGCGATGTCGACCGGTTCGAACTTGGCGCGGCTCAGCTGCGCATCGAGTCGCGAGGCTTCGGAGATGTCGGAGAGCAGCCGATCGAGCCGCTGAACGTCGTCGCGCACGATAGCGAGCAGTTGCGCCTGAAGCGCCGGGTCCTTCACGCGCGACAATCCCTCCACCGCGGACCGGAGCGAGGCGAGGGGGTTCTTCATCTCGTGCGTGACGTCCGCGGCGAACGCCTCGGTCGCATCGATGCGCGCCCTGAGCGCGAGGCTCATGTCCGACAACGCGCGCGCAAGCATGCCGAGTTCGTCACGGCGAGAGGGGAGGCGCGGCACGACGACTTCACGTGCACGACCTAACCTGACTCGCACCGCCGCCCGGGCGAGACGACGAAGCGGGCGGACGATCGTGCGGGCGAGGAACAGCGACAGCAGGACCGAGACGATCGACACGCCGAGCAGCACCATGCTGAGCCGGAACCGCTCGATCCGCACCGTCTTGGTAATGTCCCGCGCATTGACCGTCGTCATCACGACCCCGCCAGCGCGGAGCGGCGCGGCGGCGGTCAGCACGGGCGTGCGGTCGGGCGCGCGCCAGACCGTCGTGGAGACGGCGCTGCGGCCGCGGACTGCGCTCACGTCGGGCCATTGCTGCGTACCGCTGCGCTCGCGGTAGAGCGGCGGGCGGGGCGCCATTACGATCACGTCGATCGACGCGTCGAGAAAGCGGGCGATCGTCTGGTCCCAGTCTTCCTTGTCCGGATCCATCAGCACGAAGTTGCGCAAGCCCAGAGCGCGACTGTCGGCGATCGTGCGCCCTGCCGCATCGAACAGCCGAATCCGTGACCCCGTATCGCGGGCAAGCCGCAACACCAGCGGATCGCGCAACGCCGGATCGACCGCGGCAATCGCCTCGCCGATCAGCCGTGCTTCGCGCGCCGTCTGCGCAACGCGGTTGTCGACCACCCGGCTGCGATACGAGTCGAGATAGAAGAACCCGCCCGCAAGCAGCAGCAGAGCGAAGATGTTGACGGCCAGGATACGCCGCGTGAGCGAAATCTGTCCCGACCACCGCAGCGTGAGGTCGCGGCCGTCGACGCCCAGCTCATTCCTCAGAAAATCGATACCCGGCACCATATAATGTCTCGATCGCGTCGAAGGCTGGGTCGACCTGCCGGAACTTGCGGCGAAGTCGTTTTATGTGGCTGTCGATGGTCCGGTCGTCGACATAGATATCGTCCTGGTACGCCGCATCCATCAACTGGTTGCGCGTCTTCACGATGCCGGGCCGCTGCGCGAGCGTCTCGAGGATCATGAACTCGGTAACCGTCAGCGTGACCGGCTCGCCGCCCCACAGCGTGCGATGCCGCGCCGGATCCATGCTCAGACGCCCGCGATCGAGCGGCCCGGCGGCTTCCGCCTCGGTCTCGGTACCCGGCGACTGCGTCAGCTCGGTACGGCGCAGGATCGCACGGATGCGGGCGATCAGCAGCCGCTGCGAGAACGGCTTGGCGATATAGTCGTCCGCGCCCATCGCAAGCCCGAGCGCCTCATCGAGCTCATCGTCCTTGCTCGTCAGGAAGATCACAGGGATCTGGCTCTTCTCGCGCAGCCGGCGCAGCAGTTCGAGCCCGTCCATTCGCGGCATCTTGATGTCGAACACCGCAAGATCGGGCGGGTTGTCGGTCAGCGCCTTCAGAGCGGTCTCGCCGTCCGAATAGACACGCGTGACGAAGCCCTCGGTCTGCAGCGCGATCGACACGGAGGTCAGGATGTTGCGGTCGTCGTCGACCAGCGCGATCGTTGCCGTCATGTTGGGTTGGTTCGCCTCGGTCGTTGGCGTGTCGGCGTAGGGCAAACCGCCGCCGCACTCAACTAGAGCCGTATCGGGACGGCGCTGCAGATCAGTGGATTTGACCGGTGGAAAACTGCCCCGTACAGCCGGCCGCAACGACATACATACGTATGCGATAAAACTTAGGAGAGAGAGCCCGTGTCGAGCGAGCGTATTCCGGCCGTCGGCCTATCCGCGCAAGGGATCGAAACCCGCGCCAATCTACACTGGAACCTGGTCACAGCGCAGCTCGTCGAGGCCGCGCTGGAGCGGGGCGAGGGGACGCTGTCCGCCGATGGCCCGCTGGTGGTCGAGACCGGCGCGCATACCGGTCGCTCGGCGCAGGACAAGTTCATCGTCCGCGATGCCGAGACCGACGCGACGGTCTGGTGGGGCAAGAGCAACAAGGCGATGGAGCCCGCGCATTTCGCCGCGCTGAAGGAGGATTTCTTCGCCGCACTGGCCGCCAAGGACGAGCTGTTCGTGCAGGACCTGTATGGCGGTTCGCAGCCCGATCACCGGGTGAACGTCCGCGTCGTCACCGAACTGGCGTGGCATAACCTCTTCATCCGGACGATGCTCGTGCGCCCCGAGCAGGCTGCGCTGAAGGACTTCGTCGCGGACTACACCATCGTCGACCTGCCGAGCTTCCGCGCCGATCCCGCGCGTCACGGCTGCCGTAGCGAGACGGTGATCGCGGTCAACTTCACCGACAAGCTGATCCTAATCGGCGGCACTAAATATGCCGGCGAGATGAAGAAGTCGGTGTTCGGCCTCCTCAATTACCTCCTCCCGCCGACCGGGGTGATGCCGATGCATTGCTCGGCGAACATGGGCGCTAACGGCGACACCGCGGTGTTCTTCGGCCTGTCGGGCACCGGCAAGACGACGTTGTCGGCCGATGCCAGCCGGACGCTGATCGGCGACGACGAGCATGGCTGGTCGGACACCGCCGTCTTTAATTTCGAGGGCGGGTGCTACGCCAAGATGATCCGCCTCTCCGCCGATGCCGAACCGGAGATTTTCGCGACCACCAAGCGCTTTGGCACGGTGCTGGAGAACGTCGTGATGGACCCGGCGACGCGGCTGCTCGATCTCGACGATCATACGCTCGCCGAGAACAGCCGCGGTGCGTATCCGATCGACTTCATCCCGAATGCGTCGGCCGAGAACATGGGGCCGGTCCCGCGCAACATCGTGATGCTGACCGCGGATGCCTACGGTGTCCTCCCGCCGATCGCGAAGCTCACGCCCGACCAGGCGATGTATCACTTCCTCTCGGGCTACACCGCACGCGTCGCCGGTACCGAGATCGGGGTGACCGAGCCCGATGCAACCTTCTCGACCTGCTTCGGCGCACCGTTCATGCCGCGGCATCCGTCGGTGTACGGGAACCTGCTGAAGGAGCGGATCGCGAAGGGCGGCGTCGATTGCTGGCTGGTCAACACCGGCTGGACCGGCGGCAAATACGGCGTCGGCAACCGCATGCCGATCAAGGCGACGCGGGCGCTGCTGAACGCGGCGCTAGACGGCAGTTTGAACGATGCCGAGTTCCGTACGGACCCTAACTTCGGGTTCCAGGTGCCAGTGAGCGTACCAGGAGTCGACAGCGCGATGCTCGATCCGCGAGCGACCTGGGCGGACACGGACGCATACGACGCGACCGCGGCCAAGCTGGTTGACCTGTTCGTCGAGAACTTCGCCCAGTTCGCCGAGCATGTCGACGAGGGTGTCCGGCAAGCGGCGCCGAAAGTGAAAGAGGCGGCCTAACCCTAAACTTCTCTCCCCTCGGGGAGAGGAAGGGGCCCACACGACGAAGTCGAGCGGGCAGTGGAGGACACGTAGCGTGCTCGTCGTCTTCCTTCCTACAATCCGTCATCCTAACGAAAGTCAGGATCCAGAGTAACGGGCGCTGCGCATCATGGCTCTGGATCCTGACTTTCGTCAGGATGACGGGAGAGAGGCTCTACCACGACCTCCCCGTCGACAACCGCAGTAACCCGAACCCGGGCGCCAACCTCAGCATCCTCACCCCGCGCCGGCCAACTCCCATCGCCCACCAGTACCCTGCCACGCCCGCCAACGATCGCGCCCTCGACCACCACAATCTGACCGACCAACCGAGCAGACCGATCGTTCAACATCGGATCCCCACCCTCGACCGGGTAATCCCGGTACCAGCGCTTCCCGATCAGCACCGCAACCGCGCTCCAGACCCCGAACGCCGCCAGTTGCGCAGCCACCGGCAGGTCCGGCAACACGAACACCGCCACCCCGGTCACCGCTGCCGCAATCGCGAGAAACACCAGGAACACGCCCGGCACCACCAGTTCGGCGATCCCCAGCACCAGCGCCGCGATCAGCCAAGCGCCAGCCGCCCCGATCGCGTCCATCAGCTTTTCGGTACCTCGGTCGACTTAGACAATTCGAACGGCCCGCGACCCGCAGGCTTGGCCGGAGGCGACGCGGTCGCATCCCGCAACGCATCCTTAGCCAGCTCGCCGATCCCGCCAAGCGTCCCCATCAACTGCGTAGCCTCGACCGGAAACAGGATCGTCTTCGCATTGGGCGAGGTCGCGAACTTGCCGATCGCCTCGACATATTTCTGCGCGATGAAATAATTGATCGCCTGCGCGCCGCCCTCCTCGATCGCCTGAGACACCGCCCGCGTCGCCGAAGCCTCCGCCACAGCCGCCCTCTCGCGCGCCTCGGCATCGCGGAAGGCCGATTCCTTGCGCCCCTCGGACTCGAGGATACGCGCCTGCTTCTGCCCCTCGGCCCGCAAAATCTCGGAAGCCCGCGAACCCTCCGCATCCAGAATGTTCGCCCGCTTCTCGCGCTCGGCCTTCATCTGCCGCCCCATCGCGTTGACGATATCCGCCGGCGGACGGATGTCCTTGATCTCGACGCGCGTGATCTTCACGCCCCACGGCGTCGTCGCATGATCGACCACGTTGAGCAGCCGCGCGTTGATCTCGTCGCGTTTCGAAAGCGTCTCGTCGAGGTCCATCGACCCCATCACCGTGCGCAGGTTCGTCGTCGTGAGCTGCAAGAGCGCCTGGTACAGGTCCGACACCTCGTACGCCGCCTTGGCCGAGTCGAGCACCTGGAAGAACACGACCCCGTCGGTCGAGATCATCGCATTGTCCTTGGTGATGATCTCCTGGCCGGGGATGTCGATCACCTGCTCCATCATGTTCACTTTGCGGCCGACGCGGTAGAAGAACGCCGGGTAGAAATTGAAGCCGGGCCGGGCGACCGTGGTGAAGCGGCCGAAATGCTCGATCGTGTATTGATAGCCTTGGTGGACGATCTTGATGCTGGTGAAGAGGTACAGCAGCACCAGCGCCAGCAGGAGCGCGGCAACGATCAGGCCCATCGAACAATCCCCATCCGTGTATCGCACCGCTATAGCACGTCCGCGAAGGACAGGCCTAGCCGTACGCCGCGCCTTTGGTTACATGGCGCGCCACCTCACACCCAGGAACGGCAGCTCTCATGGATATCCGCCTCGGCCTCACATTCGACGACGTCCTCCTGTATCCGGGGGAATCGGACGTGCTGCCAAGCCAGGCCGATACCCGCACGCAGCTGACGCGCGGCATCGCGCTCAACATCCCGATCCTCTCGTCCGCGATGGACACCGTCACCGAAGCCGACATGGCCATTGTCATGGCACAGCTCGGCGGCATCGGCGTGCTCCACCGCAACCTGACCGTCGAGGAGCAGGTCATCGCGGTCCGTCAGGTCAAGCGGTTCGAGTCGGGCATGGTGGTCAACCCGATCACGATCAAGCCGACCGCGACGCTCGGCGAGGCGCAGGCCCTCATGTCGGGCCACCGCATCAGCGGCATCCCGGTCGTCGAGGCGGACGGCAAGCTTGTCGGTATCCTCACCAATCGCGACGTGCGGTTCGCGGGCGATCCAAAGCAGCCCGTCAGCGAGCTGATGACACACGAGAACCTCGCCACCGTCTCGACCGAAGTCGGCAAGGAAGAGGCGCGTCGCCTGCTCCACGCCCGCCGCATCGAGAAGCTGCTAGTGGTCGACGCGCAGTATCGCTGCGTCGGCCTGATCACCGTCAAGGACATCGAGAAGGCGGTGATGTTCCCGGATGCGACCAAGGACGAGGCGGGCCGCCTGCGCGTGGCGGCGGCGACGACGGTCGGCGACAAGGGTTTCGATCGGACCGAACAGCTGGTCGACGCCGGCTGCGACCTGATCGTGATCGACACCGCGCACGGCCACAACCGCGACGTCGGTCGCGCGGTCGAGCGCGTGAAGAAGCTGTCGAACTCGGTGCAGGTGGTGGCGGGCAACGTCGCCACCGGCGAAGCAACGCGTGCGCTGATCGGCGCAGGCGCGGACGGGATCAAGGTCGGCATCGGCCCGGGCTCGATCTGCACCACGCGGGTGGTGGCCGGTGTTGGCGTGCCGCAGCTCACCGCGGTGATGGATTGCGCGGAGGCTGGCCACAAGGCTGGCGTGCCGGTGATCGCCGACGGCGGCATCCGCACCTCGGGCGACATGGCCAAGGCGCTGGCGGCGGGCGCTTCGACGGTGATGATCGGCTCGCTGCTCGCAGGCACCGACGAGGCACCTGGCGAGACGTTCCTGTACCAGGGGCGGGCGTATAAGTCGTACCGCGGCATGGGTTCGGTCGGCGCGATGGGGCGCGGGTCGGCGGACCGCTATTTCCAGGGGGACATCAAGGATCAGCTGAAGCTGGTTCCCGAGGGCATCGAGGGGCAGGTCGCGTATAAGGGACCGGCGAGGGATGTCGTTCACCAGCTCGTCGGCGGCATCAAGGCGGCGATGGGCTATACCGGCTCCGCGACGATCCCGGATCTCCAGGCGCGGGCGGAGTTCGTGCAGATTACCGGTGCGGGGCTCATGGAGAGCCATGTCCACGACGTGACGATCACCCGCGAAGCCCCGAACTACCCGACTCGGTGACGACACTTCCCCCCTCCCTGGAAGGGAGGGGCCGGGGGTGGGGCGGTTTGCCCAAGCTCGTCTGCAGGTGGCTAGAACGAGCCGACCCACCCCAACCCCTCCCTTACAGGGAGGGGAGATCGTAGTGCCCGTCGCTGCGTGGCAACCTAAACGCGATCATGGCTAAAGCCCGCAACTACTTGGGGGGGCACGCACATTCCTGTGCGGCTCCCATTTTCCGTCATCCCGGCGAACGCCGGGACCCATGGACACGGCGGACCCAGCGACAGCGCGCCACCACAACCCAAACCGCAACCATAGGTTCCGGCGTCCGCCGGGATGACGGAGGGGGAGGGTGCTAACCACACGACCTACCCCAGGCCCCGAAATTATTCCCCTCCCGCGCGCGGGAGGGGCTAGGGGAGGGGATGATGACGAACACTCCGTACCAAACTCTCCCGCTCTGCCTGCAAGCTGGAGCCCAGAAGTGACTCCCCCAGCACGCACCCAGGCCGCGATCGAACTCCTCGACCAGATCATCGCTGCCGCCCGCGAGTCAGGTGCCGCTGCCGACACGCTGATCGCGCGCTATTTTCAGACCCGCCGCTACGCCGGCTCCAAGGACCGCCGCGCGGTCCGCGACCTCGTCTACGCCGCAATCCGCAAGGCCGGAGACCGCCCCGAAAACGGCCGCACCGCGATGCTCCTCGTCGCCGACGCCGATCCGGAAGTCGCCGCGGCCTTCGACGGCTCCACCCATGCGCCCGCGCCGATCGCCAAGGACGAACCGCGCGCCCGCGCGGGCGTCGCGCCGCAGTGGCTGTCCAAGGCCCTCCGCGCCTCCGGCCTAGACGGCGCCGCCCTTACAGACCTAGCCGGCCGCGCCACGCTCGATCTCCGCGTCAACACGTTGATCTCCGACCGCGCGACCGTCCTCGCCGCGCTCCCCGAAGCCGAAGCCACCCCCCACGCCCCCGACGGCATCCGCCTCCCGACCGGCACCAACGTCGAAGCACTCCCGCTCTTCAACGAAGGCGCGCTCGAAGTGCAGGACGAAGGTAGCCAGCTCGTCGGCCTCGCGATGCAGGCCAAACCCGGCGAACGCATCGTCGATCTCTGCGCCGGCGCTGGCGGCAAGACGCTCGCACTCGCCGCGACCATGAAGAACGAAGGCGTGATCCTCGCCTGCGATACCGACCGCAACCGTCTCGCACGCCTCGCCCCCCGCGCAACCCGCGCTGGCGCGACGATCGTCGAGAGCCGTCTGCTCAACCCGACGCGCGAGATCGAGGCGCTGAGCGAATGGGCAGGCCGCGCGGACAGCGTGCTGGTCGACGCCCCCTGTTCGGGCACCGGCACATGGCGACGCAATCCCGAGGCGCGCTGGCGGCTCACCCCCGACCGCGTCTCGCGGCTGCAATCGACGCAGCAGCAGGTGCTCTCCGTGGCCGCCACGCTGGTGAAACCGGGCGGCGCGCTTGTCTACATCGTCTGCTCCCTTCTCGACGCCGAGGGGACGGAACAGGTCACTTGGTTCCTGAACGCACACCCCGGCTGGACCACGGAAGCCCTGTCGCTTCCCGCCGGCGCGAAGCACGGCCACGGCGTTCGCCTCGAACCCGGCCGCGACGGCACCGACGGCTTTTTTGTCGCGCGCCTCCGGGCTGCGTGCTAGCCAGCCGATCTATGGCTCAACTCACGGCCAAACCTGTATCCCGCCTGGAGACGATGATGCGTTTTTCGTCCGTTGCCCTTGCCGCCGCGCTGACCGTGGTATGTGTCTCGACGTCGCTCAGCGGCCAACGCCCCGACGCCCAGATTGACGCGCGTTCGATGCAGTTGTTGGCGCAGGGTCGTTCGCTGGTCGCGGCTGGTAATCTAGACGGTGCCACGGATGTGCTCGAAACGTCGGTAGCGGTCGATCCGCGCAATCGTGCGGCGTTCCTGTTGCTCGCGCGCGTCGCGGAAACGCGTGACTTGCCAGGCAAGGCGATCCGCTTGTACCGCGAAGCCCTGCTGCTAGAGCCGAACGACGTCGCGGCGTTGAAGGGGCAGGGCGAGGCACTGGTCGCCAAGGGCGCCGTAGTCCGCGCGAAGGACAATCTCGTGAAGATCCGTACGCTCTGCAAGGGCGTGTGCCCGGAAGCGACGCAACTCGCGGCGGTGATCGCGAAAGGTCCGCCGATCGCGACGGCGCAGGTCGAGAAGACCCCAGTAGCCGCCAAGGACTGAAGCGCTCCCCTCCCTGAAAGGGAGGGGTTGGGGGTGGGTAGGCCAGCTCTGGTCGCTACCGTCACCTCATACTGAAACCGACCCACCCCCGGCCCCTCCCTTCTAGGGAGGGGGGAAGATCAGCCGACCGCCTTCGCCAACGCCGTAAAATCCGCGACCGACAGCGTCTCAGCCCGCCGCGTAGCCTCGACCCCGATCCGCTCCAGCGCATCGAGCGCCCCCGGAACCCCCTTCAGGCTCTGCCGCAACATCTTTCGCCGCTGGCCAAAAGCCGCGCCCGTCAGTCGCTCCAAAACCGCGAAGTTCACACCCTCCGGCGCTTCCACCGGCACCAGATGCACCACCGCCGACATCACCTTCGGCGGCGGCGTGAACGCCGACCGGTGCACCGGCATCGCGATCCGCGCGGTCGAGCGCCACTGCGCCAGCACCGCGAGCCGCCCATAATGATCGTCGTTGGTCCTCGCGACGATCCGCTCGGCGACTTCCTTCTGGAACATCAGCGTGCACGACTGCCACCACGGCAACCACGACGTCGACAGCCACCCGACCAGTAGCGCAGTGCCGATGTTGTACGGCAGGTTCGAGACGATATGCGGCTTGCCCTCGAACAACGCGGGCGCGTCGACTTCCATCGCGTCGCCCTCGATGACCCGCAGCCGCCCCGGATAGGCCTCACCAAGCTCTGCCAGCGCAGGGATACACCGCCGGTCACGCTCGATCGCCGTCACGCGCGCACCCGCCGCGAGCAGCGCGCGCGTCAGGCCACCGGGACCGGGACCCACTTCGAGCACCTCGGCATCCTGAAGGTCACCCGGCACCGCCGCGATCCGCTTCAACAACTGCCCGTCGAACAGGAAGTTCTGCCCAAGCGCCTTGCTCGCATTCAGTCCATAGCGCGCGATCACCTCGCGCAGCGGGGGAAGCTCCGTCAATGCAGCCTCGCTCACGACTGGGCAGCGGTCTGCGCGCGCCGGTCCGCCGCTTCGCCCGCCATCGCGATCGCCGCGATCATAGCACCGGGCTCGGCCAGATTCTTGCCCGCGATCGCGAACGCCGTGCCATGATCGGGCGAGGTCCGCACGATCGGCAGGCCCAGCGTCATGTTCACGCCTTCGTCGAAATGGATCGTCTTCAACGGCACCAGCGCCTGATCGTGATAACAGCACATGACGACGTCATAGGTCGCCCGCGCCCGCGGATGGAACATCGTGTCCGCCGCGAACGGCCCGGTCGCATCGATGCCTTCCTCGCGAAGGATCGCGATCGCCGGCGCGATGATCTCGATCTCCTCGCGCCCGAGCGCACCCTGTTCACCCGCATGCGGATTGAAGCCGGCAAAGGCCAGCCGCGGATTCTCGATCCCGAAGTTCCGCAGCAGCCCGCGGGCAGTCGCGCGAGCCTTGGCGACGATCAGTTCGACCGTCAGCAAAGCCGAAACGTCCTTCAACGGCACGTGGGTCGTGATCGGCACCACCTTCAGCGACGGTCCCGCCAGCATCATCACAGCATTATCGCCCGCAACCCCGTAGCGCTCGGCGACGAACTCGGTCTGCCCCGGATGCGTGAAGCCGATGGCGTACAGCTGCGACTTGGACACCGGCCCGGTCACCAGCGCACGCGCCGCGCCGGTACGAACGAGACCGACAGCCAGCTCCAGTGAATGCAGCGCGCACCGCGCCCCGTCCGCGTCAGGCTCGCCCGGTACGATCGCACCCGCGTCGCCCACCGTCAGCACGGGCAACGCCTCGCCGAAAACCGCTGTCGCCGCGCTCAGATCGGCAATCCGTTCAATCGGGCCGGCCCAGACCCGCTCGATCGCCCGCGCATCGCCCACCGCGACGAACGGCGGCAAGCCATGAGTCTCGCGCGCATCCCACGCCTTGGCGATGATCTCGGGCCCGATCCCCGCGGGATCGCCCATCGACACCGCCAGCGGCGAGATGCGGCTCACGATCCGATCACCGATATTCCACCACGGCGTCGCGCCGCAGATCGCGGAGCTTCTGCTGGGCGCGCAGATTGACGCGCTGCTGCTCGAGCTGGCCCTGGATCTGCTCGGAGTTCGGCACCGAACCCCCAGCCGCCTCGTCGCGACCGCACAGCACGAGCGCGCGAACGCCCTGCTCCGCGGACCCGAATGGCGGGCTCGACTCGCCGACCTGAAGCTTCAGCATCACTTCCTGCAGCTGCGGCGGCAGGTCGCGGATTCGGACCGTGTCGTTGTCGACCACGTCGGCACCAATTCCGGCAGCGACCTTCTCGACCGTGCCACAGCCACGCAACTCCTGCGTCGCCTTGGCGAAGGCCTGCGCACGCGCCGAAGCCTGCGCCTGGTTGGTGTTGGGCGGGAAGCGCAACGTCAGCTGCTTCAGGCTGAGCTTCGCATCACGCGGATCGGCGGTCAGAACCTGGCGCTTGTCGGTCAGATACAGGATCGAATAGCCGCCCGAGACCTCGATCGGTCCGGCAACCTGGCCGACCTGCATCGTCGTAGCCGCCTCAGCCAACTGCCCCGGCAGCGTCGCCGCACGGATCCACCCAAGATCGCCACCGACCGCACGCGTCGACGCTTCGGAGAACTGTCGCGCGTAATATTCGAACGGCTGCGCGCCCTTCTGGATTTCCTGCAGGATCTGCTTGGCGTTCGCATAGACCTGCTGGCTGTTCGCCGGGGTCGCCGCGAGATAGATTTCCTTGAGGTTGAACTCGTCAGTGCCCTTGGCCGCCTGGAGACGATCGATGATCGACTTCACCTCCTCGTCGCCGACGTTGACGAACGGCTCGACGCGGCGACGCAGATAGCGCTGCCACGCCAACTCGCCCTCGATCTGGCGCTTCAGCGACCGCTCGGACGATCCGGATTCGCGCAGATACGCGCGCATCGCGACCGGCGTACGATTGAAGCGCTTCGACACGCCATCATAGCTCTGCGTCAGCTCGGCCGGTGTAATCGTGATGTCGGCGGTCTTTGCTTCCTGAATTTGGAGCGTCTCGTCGATCAACTGGCGCAGGACCTGCAACTTAAGCCGCTCGCGATCTTCGGGCGACAGCTTCGCCTCGTTCGCCATTGCCACCAGGGCGACGCGCTGGTCGACGTCGGTGCCGGTGATGACGGTATCGTTGACGATCGCGGTCGGCTTACGGACGTTGGGGTCGACCTTGCCGAAGATCTGGAGGTTGGTCGGGATGTCGAGACCGGTATTGTCCGGCACGCTCTGGTCCTGGACGGTCTGTCCCGGAGCCGAGGGCGCCGGCTGGGCCTGGGCCGGTTGCCCCTGAGCCGGCTGGGTCGGCGCAGGGCGCGCGCCGCGTTTGCCCTGCGCGGCCTTGGGGGGCACCGCCTGAGCGATCGCGCCTGCTGCCAGCGCAGCCAGAACCACAGAACCGATCACACGGCCGCCACGCGCCGCCATTCGAACATCATGCTTCAAGTGTCGGTATCCCATCATCGCACGCCGTAATCCGCACCGTCATTGCCATGGCGGCGCATATCCGGCGACGTTTGCCTCAAAGTAGCTGAACGCGGGCTTAGCGGCCGAGGTTGGTGAAGGCCAGCGTCAACAGGAAGCTGTTGCCCTTACGCGCGTCACCGGTGTCGTTGTACGTCCGCCGCCACGTTCCGCCGAGACGCAGACAGTCGTCTTCATACTGTACGCCCAGCCGGTGGCGGATCGGCGTGAAGCCATCGCTGCGGGACAGAGGATCCTCCGATGCGTTGGTGAGATCGACCACGCCCGAACCGAACGCCGACCAGAACCGCGCGAACTGCACCCGGCCGGCAACGCGGACTTCCTCGCGGTCGCGCAGATCCTCGATCGATGCATCGATGTTGCGGTTGAGCTTGAGATACCCGACTAGAACATAGGTCGCGCGCGAGCCGATCGTCGCGTCCAGCTCGTTGCGGCGGATCGCAAAGCCATCCTTGTCGAGCCGGTAGCGATGGACGATCGACACGAAGTCGCGGAACCGAAGCTCGCTGCGCCCGACGATGTCGGAAAACCGGTCGCTGAGCCCGGTACCGTCCGGCAGGATGGTCGGCCGCTTGTCGACGCGATAGCTCTGGCCGACGTTGGTGGTGAACGCGATTCCCGGCAGGTCGAGCGCCCATTCGCCACCATAGGTGACGCGCGACGAATCCTCGAACCGGTCATAGCCGGCGAACCGGTTGAGCGAGAACAGGTTGGTGTCGTCCAGGTCGACGGCCCGCGAATCCTCGTTCGGCAACGAAAGATTGGCGACCTTCGGTGCTGCGACGAACTGCACCTGCGGCGTAAAGCGCTGCGTACCGCCGAGGAACGTACCGATGAACGGCCATTTCACATCGACCGCAGCCGCACCGATGGCACGCTGGCGAAAGCCGCCAAACCCCCGATAGGTCTCGATGAGCGTCTTATCGATCTCGTTGCTGTTATACAGATCGCCCCGTGCGAACGCGGTGAACGTGACCTCCTGGCCCCAGTTCGTGAAGCGGCGCAGATCCCATTGCAGGCTCGCGAACGCGCGCTGCGTGTCCTGGCCATCGGTGCGGGTCAACGCCAGCGTGTTCAACTGGAGCTGGAACCGGCCACCGACGAGGCCGTCGTCGAACCGCTTGCGATAGTCGATCTCGGGCAGCGCGATCGGCTGGTCCCCCTGCCTGTCGTTGACGCGCAACGTCTGCGCGTACCAGCCGGCCAGCGAAAAGTAGCTGCTGTCATCGATCCGCTCGAGGCTCGCGGTGGTGCGCAACCGGTCGTCGCGCGAAATGTCGTAGCGGCGCAGGAACGTGCGGTCGGTCGTCAGGCGGAGCGACCCGCTCGCGGTCCAGTTCGGCGTCAGCTGATAGCGTGCCATCCCGTCGATATAGCCGCGAAACGCCATGCTGGTGTCGGTCGGGGTGGCGGTCGTCAGGTCGTCACTGCGCCGGCTTTCGGTCGCATAGGCGCGGACCTTGAACGCACCCTTCGAATTGAGCGCGGAATAATCGACCTGCGCCATCGGTAGCACGCTGCTGTAGATGTGCGGCGTGATGACCAGCCCTTGGTTCGGGGCGAGCTTCCAGTAATAGGGGACGCTGACTTCGACGCCGTTGACGCGGCTATAGCCGCCGTTGGGCGAGAGCAAGCCACTGTCGCTGCCGCCACCGACCGGGTTCGAGAACTCGGGAAGCGGCAGGCTCGGCAGGCCGAACAGGTGCAGCCGCGCGCCCTTGTAGAAGATCCTCTGCCGCTCGGGGCGATAGGTGACGCGGACCGCGGTGATCTTCCACGTCGGTTCCTTGGGACAACCGGCGGTGTTGGTGACGCTGCACGGCGTGTAGGCGGCGGTCTTCAAATTGACCGTGCCGTCCGCGTCGCGCGTGCCCTGCTGGGCCGCGAGCCGTCCGCCTTGTTCGAGCACGACGAGCATGTTGTCGACCACGCCGTCCTTGAGCGAATCGGTGAGGTTGATCTCGTCGCCGTAAGCGATGTCGCCTTCGGGATTGGTGACCGCGATGTTGCCGGTCGCGACGACCTTGCCGGTCTTGCGGTTCCAGACGACCTTGTCGGCGCGAAGCCGGCTGCCCTGCCGGAACATCCGGACTTCACCCGTCGCGGTGACGATATCGGTGTTGGTGTTGTACTCCAGCGCGGTGGAACTGAACTGCACCTGATCTTCGGCGGGCGTCGCGGTCGACGCATTGGCGACCGGCGGGTCCTGCACCGGAGGCGCGACTGGGCGGTTCTGAAAATCTTGGGCCTGGGCTGGCGCAGCCGCGATCCCGGTCGCCAACGCGAGCGAAAGGGCGCAACCCGTCAAAAGGTCGATACGCAACACGATCCGAACCAACCCCTTTGGCACTGGGCAGCCGTTTGCCGCCATATCGCTCGCCTATCGCACCACCGGCGCTTCGCTGCAATCGCCGTGAGATGACAGGCCGCCACCTTGCTTTGCCAAGCCCGCGGCATCAACTTAGGGCCAAGCCCATCCTATCGTTCAAAAGCTCCCCGAGGTTTCTTCATGCAGATCGTCTTCGCCCCGACCGTTCCCGCCAACGCCCCGATCCTCGCCGTCCCCGTTGCAAAGGACGGCGTGGCCAAGATCAAGTGGAGCGCGATCGGCGGGGATGTCGAGGCAGTGGCGACCAGCGCAGCGACTGCGGCACGCTTTGCAGGCGAGGCAGGCTCGGTCGTCGAGCTATTCGTGCCGGTCGACGGCGCGGTTCGCCAGCTCCTGCTCGTCGGATTCGGTGCCGGCGAGATCGCTGATTGGGAGAAGGCCGGCGGTGCGATCACCGCACGTCTGCTTACCTCGGGTGCAACGTCGGTCGTCGCAGACTTGTCGGCCGGCGCCACGCCGACGCCTAAGGCCGCCGCGCACTTCGCCGCCGCCGCCGCGCAGCGCGCATGGCGTTACGACACGTACCGCACCAAGCTGGCCGAGAAGTCGAAGCCCACGCTGACCGAGATCACCATCGCCGGCGCTCCCGACGGCACCGATGCAGCATGGGAGGAAGCGGCTGCGGTTACCGGCGGTCTCGACCTGACGCGCTGGCTGGTCACGTCGCCGCCGAACGTCGTCTACCCCGAGAGCTTCGTCGAGAAGGTGACGAAGGACGTCGAGGGTCTCGGGCTTGAGATCACCGTGCTCGACGAGGCGCAGATGACCGAACTCGGCATGGGCTCGCTGCTTGGCGTCAGCCAGGGTTCGCGGCGTGAAGCGCGCATCCTCGCGCTGAAGTGGAACGGGGCAGGGGCCGATGCGCCGACGCTCGCGTTCGTCGGCAAGGGCGTGACGTTCGATTCGGGCGGCATCTCGATCAAGCCCGGCGCGGGCATGGAAGACATGAAGTGGGACATGGGCGGCGCAGGCGCCGTCGCCGGCGCGATGAAGGCGCTCGCCAGCCGCAAGGCCAAGGCGAACGTCGTTGGCGTGATGGGCCTGGTCGAGAACATGCCCGACGGCGCGGCGCTGCGTCCGAGCGACGTCATCACCTCCATGTCCGGTCAGACGATCGAAGTGCTCAACACCGACGCCGAGGGTCGCCTCGTGCTGTGCGATTGCGTCACCTGGGTGCAGCAGGCGCACAAGCCGACCACGATCGTCGATCTCGCGACGCTCACCGGTGCGATGATCGTCGCGCTCGGCACCGAGAATGGCGGCATCTTCGCCAACGACGACGCGCTCGCCGACCAGCTGATCGCAGCGGGCAAGACCACAGGCGACACGCTCTGGCGTTTCCCGCTGTCGCCCGCCTACGACAAGCTGATCGACTCGCCGATCGCCGACATGAAGAACGTCGGCCCCCGCGGCGCCGGCTCGATCACCGCGGCACAGTTCATCAAGCGCTTCGTCGACGAGGGCGTGAAGTGGGCGCATCTCGACATCGCCGGCATGGTCTGGTCCGACAAGCCCGGCACCAACCACGACAAGGGCGCTACGGGTTACGGCGTGCGCCTGCTCGACCAGTTCGTAGCGGACAATTTTGAGGGCTGAGGCCAAGAATTCCCCTTCCGCTTGCGGGAGGGGTTAGGGGAGGGGCCAACCGCGAGCGGCGTCGAGCGAGGCAAAGCCCTCCCCCGACCCCTCCCGCAAGCGGAAGGGGAGTAAGCATGCAGGTCGATTTCTACCACCTAACCAGCCCCCTCGACCGCGTCCTCCCACGCATCGCCGAGCGCGTCGTCCAAACCGGCGGCCGCCTACTGATCGTCGCCGAACCCGAAGAACAGCGTGTCGCGCTCGACCGTCTCCTCTGGTCCTACGCTCCCGAGAGCTTCCTCCCCCACGCCCAGGCCGGCAGCAACGATGATGCCGCACAACCCATTCTAATCGCTCAGGATATTCAGGAAACCGCCCCCGCCAATACCGCCCGCAACGTCGCGGTGGTAGACGGACGTTGGCGTGACCTTATCCTAACCTTTGACCGTGCCTTCCACATCTTCGACGACGAAGCCATCCGCGAATCCCGCCTAGCCTGGAAGGCGCTCGCCGACCGCGACGGCATCGAACGCCGCTACTGGAAGCAGAACGACTCCGGCCGCTGGGAACAGGCCGCATAGGTTGCTTTAGCCGCGTCCCCCGCCTAAGCGCCGCGCATCCGATTACCGTCAACACAGGAGCCCGTGACCATCATGGCCGCGAACCGTACCTTTTCGATCATCAAGCCCGACGCAACCCGCCGCAACCTGACCGGTGCGGTCACCAAGATGCTCGAGGAAGCCGGCCTGCGCGTCGTCGCTTCGAAGCGCATCCAGATGACCCGCGAGCAGGCCGAAGGCTTCTACGCGGTCCACAAGGAACGTCCGTTCTTCGGTGAGCTCGTCTCGTTCATGATCTCAGGGCCTGTCGTCGTCCAGGTTCTCGAAGGCGAGAACGCGATGCAGCGCAACCGCGACATCATGGGCGCCACCAACCCCGCCAACGCCGACGCCGGCACGATCCGCAAGGAACTCGCCGAGTCGATCGAAGCCAACTCGGTCCACGGTTCGGACTCGGACGAGAACGCCGAGATCGAGATCGCGTACTTCTTCAAGCCCGAAGAAATCGTCGGCTGATGACCTGGCGGCTGCGACGGGCTGAGCCGGGCGATGCGCCCGCGCTGTCGCTCGTCGCATCCGCCACGTTCCTCGATACCTATGCGACCGTGCTGTCAGGCGCCGACATCGTCGCCCACTGCACGATAAAGAACAGCATCGCCGCGTTCGAGACCTGGCTGGGCGATCCCGCGACGATCGTGACGCTGGCCGAGTACGAGCCCGGCAACGCGCCGATCGGCTACACGGTGTTGACCGCGCCGGACTTCCCGATCGAGCCCGGCCCCGCGGACATCGAACTCCGCCGCATCTATCTTATGAAGCAGGCTCAGGGCTCTGGGCTGGGTGCTGCGCTATTGGCCCGCGCACTCGAAGACGCCGTAGCGGCGAGCCGAACCCGCGTCCTGCTAGGCGTATGGGACCAGAACACCCGCGCCCGAGCCTTCTATGAACGGCAAGGATTTGAGGTGATCGGCGCCCGCCAGTTCATGGTCGGCACCACCCTCCACGACGACCCGGTCTACGCGCGAGCGGTGTAAATTCCCCCGGCGAAGGCGCCGTACCTCATAGCAGCGCTACCACCCCGGCGAAGGCCGGGGCCCAATTGGAAAGGTCGCAGTAACAGAACGCTGCCCTCCATTAGCAACGTTCCCCAATTGGACCCCGGCCTCCGCCGGGGTGGTGCCGTTTAGAGGTAGGCAATCACGCCGCCGGCTTCTCTTTCGCCCAGATCGCATCAAGCTTCGCCTGATCGCCACCACGCTGCCGAACCCGCAAGCCCTCAAGCTTCAGCGCACGACCGCGCAGCATCCGCCCCTCGGTCTTCCAGATCACATCGTAGATCCCGCTCGCCGACCGCGTCGTATCCCCATCGAAATACTGCACGCTGACCAGCACCGGCAACCGCCCCGCACGATCGTCCGGGCCACCGTCGGTAAGCTTCAGCAACGGTGCCGAAAACCACGACCCATCGATGACCGGTTCCGCCGGCGGCCGCTGCGGCGAGACGCCAAGCGCGCGTGGGAACGTGATCGTCACGTCCTGAAGATCATGTCGCGCGTCCTTCAGCAACAGCGTGTCGCCGCCATCCTGCACGATCGCCGCGAGGTCGATCTTCGTCCGCTCGCGCGCCGCACTCGACTGTGCCGCGATCTTGTCGGCCTCGTTCGCACGGTGATCCGACCAGTTGGTCCACAACGTCAGCGCCGCGATCAGCACACCCGCAACGGCCACGACCTCGGCCAGCGTCACCCAACGCCGCCGCGTCGCCGCAGCCTCGCGCCGTTCGGTCGGAGTCTGGGTGCTCATCGCCCACCAGCCTCCAGCAGCCGGGCAGGAGCCGCCAGTTCCCAACTCCGCGCAATCCGGTCCTCGACCAAGGCCCAGTCCGGATCGTCGGCGACATTCATCCCGACCCAACCGGTCGCACCGAGATACGCCGGCCGCGAATATACGGCCGGGTCCGCCTCGATCAGCGTCGTCTGTTCATCCGTGCCACTGGTCTTCACGCACACCATTGTCAGTCCATCGCCGTGATGATCCGCCCGAAACTGCGCGAACTGCTTGTCGGCCACGAAGAAGGTTGGCTGGCCGTGTGAAACCTTCTCCTCGGTCTCGGGCAACGCCAGCGCCGCCGCGCGAATGCGGTCGAGGGGGGACAGATCGGTCATCGCGTCACGAACTCCGCCAAGGTCTTAGGGTATAACGCATGTTCCGCCGCCAGCACGCGAACCGCAAGCGCATCCGCATCGTCGCCGGGAAGGATAGGTACCTCGGCCTGGCCCAGCACCACGCCGCCATCGAGTTCCTCGGTCACGACATGCACCGAGCACCCGCCGACCGCATCCCCTGCCGCGATCGCCCGCGCATGCGTGTCGAGCCCCTTGTACTTGGGCAGCAGCGACGGGTGGATGTTGACAATCCGGTCCGGCCACGCCGCGACGAACCCGTCGGACAGCAGTCGCATATACCCGGCGAGTGCAACGACCTCGACGCCAGCCTCGCACAGCGCCGCATCGATCGCTGCCTCATAGGCCGGCTTCCCCAGACCCTTCGGTGACAGCGCGAACGTCGCCACCCCTTCCGACCGCGCCCATTCGAGCCCCGCCGCGTCCGGCTTGTCCGAAGCGACCAGAGCGATCTCGTACGGACACTCCGCCGCGTGCGATGCGCCGACGAGCGCCATCATATTCGATCCGCGCCCGGAGATCAGCACGCCGACGCGCGTCTTGTCAGCCATGCGTCGCGGTCCAGTCCTCGCGCGCGCTCCACGTACCCGCCGACCCACGAACCGTGCAGCCATGTGTGCCCGCCTCGATCCGCCCGATCGTGAACACCGTCTCGTTCGCCGCTTCGAGCGAAGCGGTCACCGCCGCGGCCTCGTCCGCACTCACGATTACGACCATGCCGATCCCGCAGTTGAACGTCCGCGCCATCTCCTCCGGCTCGATCGCGCCCTGCGCCTGCAGGAAGGCCATCAACCGCGACTGCGCCCATGCATCCGCATCGACCACCGCATGCACGCCGTCGGGCAGCACGCGCGGAATATTCTCGAGCAGGCCACCGCCGGTGATATGCGCCAGTCCCTTGATCTTCCGCTCGCGCAGCAACGGCAGCAGGCTCGCGACGTAGATGCGAGTCGGCGCCATCAGGTGATCGATAAGCAACCGATCCTGGTCGAACAGCGCAGGACGATCGAGCTTCCAGCCGCGATCGGTAGCCAGCCGGCGCACCAGCGAGAACCCGTTCGAATGCACGCCCGACGACGCTAGCCCGAGCATCACGTCGCCCGCCGCGATCTCGCGCGCGGTCAGCACGTTGGTCCGCTCGACCGCCCCAACGCAGAAGCCCGCCAAGTCGTAATCGCCGTCCGCATACATGCCCGGCATCTCGGCGGTCTCGCCCCCGATCAGCGCACAACCGGCGGTCTTGCACCCTTCCGCGATCGAGGCGACGACGCGCTCTGCAACCGCGGCATCGAGCTTCCCGCTCGCGTAATAATCGAGGAAGAACAGCGGCTCGGCACCCTGCACGATCAGGTCGTTGACGCACATCGCGACGAGATCGACGCCGACGCCTTCATGCCGGTCCCATTCGATCGCGAGCTTCAGCTTGGTGCCGACGCCATCGTTCGCGGCGACCAGCAGAGGATCGACGAACCCCGCAGCCTTCAGGTCGAACATCCCGCCGAAGCCGCCGAGATCGGCGTCCGCCCCCGGCCGCCGCGTCGAGCGCGCGAGTGGGGCGATCGCCCGCACCAGCGCGTTGCCCGCGGCGATCGAAACACCCGCCTGAGCGTAGGTGTAAGGGCCCGAAGCGGGAGCGGCGGAGTCTGGCGTATCGGTCATGATCGGTGCTGCTAGCCACATCGCGCTTGGATTTCCACGTCTGCTTCGCCAAAAGGCCCGCTTGATGCGTATCCGTACCCTTCCCACCGCCCTTGCCGGCGCCGCACTGCTACTCAGCGGTGGAGCCGTGCTCGCGCAGATCGAGGGCGGCAGCCGAGGCGCAGCCCCGGTCGACAGCGGCAGCGCGTACGAGGTGAGCGGCGTCACGGTCGATGTCGCTGGCAAGACCGCCGACGCCGCACGCTATTCCGGCTGGCGGCTCGCCCAACGAAAAGCCTGGGTCCAGTTGTCGAACCGGTTAGGCGGTGGCGGTGGGCTTGTCTCCGATGGCACGCTCGATTCGCTGGTGTCGGGGATCGTCGTCGAGAACGAACAGATCGGCCCGCAGCGCTACATCGCCAAGCTCGGCGTGCTGTTCGATCGCAGCCGCGCCGGATCGATCCTCGGTATCTCGACCTACGCCGATCGCTCGCAACCCATGCTCGTCATCCCCGTCCAATATTCGGGCGGAGTCGGCCAGGCGTTCGAGCAGAGCACGCAGTGGCAGCAGGCCTGGGCGCGCTATCGCACCGGCAACAGCAGCATCGACTATGTCCGCCCTTCCGGCTCCGGTCCCGACGCGCTCCTGCTCAACGTCGGCCAGACCCAGCGTCCCGGCCGCGGCTGGTGGCGGACAGTGCTCGACCAATACGGCGCAAGCGACGTGCTGATGCCGGTCGTGAAGCTCTATCGCCAATGGCCCGGCGGCCCGGTGATCGGTGTGTTCGAAGCACGCCACGGCCCCGACAACGAGCTGATCGGCAGCTTCACGCTGCGAGTCGGTACGCCCGACGGCCTGTCGCAGCTGCTCGATACCGGCGTGAAGCGGATCGACGACCTGTACCAGCAGGCACGCCGCAACGGCTCGCTCCACGTCGACGACAGCCTGTCGCCACCGCCGCCGCCCGAAGCCGCGGTGATCGACGACCTGCCGACCGACGACACCACCGACGCCAACACGGCGGTGCTGACCGGCGGCGCGGGCATTTCGATCATCGTCCAGTTCGACACGCCTGCCGCGACCGCCGTCTCGTCCACTGAAGCCGCACTTCGCGCCATCCCCGGCGTCCGCTCGGCGGCGACCACCAGCCTCGCGCTGGGCGGCGTCTCGCTGATGCGCGTCGCCTATGACGGGGACCCAGCCGCGCTGAAGACCGCGCTCGAAGCCCGCGGCTACCAGGTATTCGGCTCCGGCCAGACGATCCGCATCCGCCGGGTCGCCCAACTTCTTCCGCCGGACTTGCCCGCGGACAATGCGACGACAGGGTGAGCGCGACCAAGATGACTCAAATCGCGCTGCCACTTGGTTGGCCGGCGGACCCTCGCGGCGACGCCTTCCTGGTTACCCCATCGAACTCGCGGGCGGTCCACACGCTGGAGCATACCGCGACCTGGCCGGTCATGACCGCCATCCTCACCGGACCGCGCAAATCGGGCCGCAGCCTGCTCGCGCGAATCTTCGCGGCGAAGAGCGGCGGGACGATCATCGACGATGCCGAGCGCGTGCCCGAGGCGCAGCTGTTCCACGCCTGGAACCGCGCGCAGGAGGAACACAGGCCGCTGCTGATCGTCGCCGACGCCGCGCCGCCCGAATGGAAGGTGAAGCTTCCCGACTTGCGCTCGCGTCTCGCCGCCAGCCCGATCGCGGCGATCGGCGCGCCTGACGACGAACTCATGCGGTTGTTGCTGGCCCATCTGTTCGAGCGCCGCAGCCTCGATGCGCGGCCCGATCTCATCGACTGGCTCGCCACCCGAATCGAGCGCAGTCATATTACCGTAACGCGAACCGTCGATGCGCTCGATCAGGAGGCGATGGAACGTCGCAAGCGCTTGTCCATTCCTCTTGCACGAACCACACTCACCGAGGCCGGCTTGATCCTCCGGCCGCAACTCGCTCTCGACCTCCCGCTCTTCACGCCACCATAAGCCCCCAAGAGGCCCGATGAACCGTCCAGCCCATATCGTCCGCCAATCGGAAGACGACGACGATCCCATCGGCGCAGAGCCGAACGACCGGTTTTTCAACCGCGAGCTGTCCTGGCTCGCATTCAACCGGCGCGTGTTGGAAGAAGCGTGCAACCCGGCGCATCCGCTGCTGGAGCGGCTTCGCTTCCTGTCGATCTCGGGGTCGAACCTCGACGAGTTCTTCATGGTCCGTGTCGCCGGCTTGAAGGGCCAGCAGACGCAGGATGTCGACCGGCGCTCGGCGGACGGGCTTACCGCGGGACAACAGCTGACCGCGATCGTCCGCGAGGCCGATGCGCTCATGGCCAGCCAGCAGGCAGTATGGGGCGACCTGCGCGTGCTGCTCGACGAGGCGGGCTTATTCGCGCTGCGTCGTGAAGCTGTGGAAGGCGAGGCGGACGAGTGGCTCGAAACGCATTTCCGCGATCAGATCTTCCCGATCCTGACTCCGCAGGCGCTCGACCCCGCGCATCCGTTCCCGTTCATTCCCAACCGCGGCCTGTCGGTGATCTTCGACCTCGTCCGCCGCTCGGACAACGAACCGGTTCGCGAACTTGTCATGCTCCCGCACACGATGACGCGTTTCGTTCGCCTGCCTGGCGAGCCTGCGCGCTACATCTCGATCGAATCGATCCTGAAGCGGTTCGCGCCGGTCTTGTTCCCCGGCTACGAAGTCCTCGCCGCTGCCAGCTTCCGCGTCCTGCGAGACAGCGACATGGAGATCGAGGAAGAGGCCGAGGACCTCGTCCGCTACTTCGCCAACGCGATCAAGCGCCGCCGCCGTGGCCGCGTCATCCGCCTCGAACTCGAAACCGGCATTCCCGACGTGCTCGCCGCGGTCCTCAAGGACGAACTCGGTGGCGCCGACGCGATCATCACCGAGAGCGGCAATCTGCTCGGCATCGTCGACCTCGACGGGCTGGTCGACGAAGATCGCCCGGACCTGAAGTTCCCGCCCTTCACGCCGCGCTTCCCCGAGCGAATCCGGGAATTCGGCGGCGATTGCTTTGCGGCGATCAAGGCCAAGGACATCGTCGTCCATCACCCATACGAGACGTTCGAAGTGGTGCTCGCCTTCCTGAAACAGGCGGCGAACGATCCGGACGTGGTGGCGATCAAGCAGACGCTCTACCGCGCCGGCAAGCAGCCCGCGGTCATCAACGCGCTGATCACCGCGGCCGAGGCGGGCAAGTCCGTCACCGCGGTCGTCGAGCTGAAAGCTCGGTTTGACGAAGAGCAGAACATGGTCTGGGCCTCCGCCCTGGAACGCGCAGGCGTGCAGGTCGTCTACGGCTTCATCGATTGGAAGACGCACGCCAAGGTCTCGCTGGTCGTCCGTCGTGAGGGCCAGGCGTTCCGCACATACTGCCATTTCGGCACGGGCAATTATCACCCGGTCACCGCCAAGATCTACACTGACCTCAGCTTTTTCACCGCCGACGCCGCGGTCGGGCGCGATGCAGCGCAGATGTTCAACTACATCACCGGCTATGTCGAACCGACCGACATGGCGCGCGTCAGCCTGAGCCCGCGCGATCTTCGCCAGAACTTGATGAACCTGATCGACGTCGAGATCGCCAACGCGCGCGCCGGCAAACCCGCCGGCGTCTGGGCGAAGATGAACTCGCTGGTCGACCCCGCGGTGATCGAGAAGCTGTACGAGGCGAGCGGGGCAGGGGTGGAGATCGACCTCATCATCCGCGGCATCTGCTGCCTGCGCCCCGGCGTTCCTGGCCTGTCCGAGACGATCCGCGTAAAATCCGTGATCGGCCGGTTCCTCGAACACAGCCGTATCTGGGCGTTCGGCAATGGCAAGGCGCTCCCCAACGACGGTGCGAAGCTGTTCATCTCGTCTGCCGACTGGATGCCGCGCAACTTCGACCGCCGCGTCGAATATATGCTGCCGATCCTCAACCCGACCGTCCACGACCAGATCCTCGATCAGGTGATGGTCGCGAACCTGATCGACAACGAGCAGAGTTGGGAGCTAGGCCCCGACGGCGAATATAGCCGCGTCGATCCCGGCGACCGCCCGTTCAACCTGCATCGGTATTTCATGACAAATCCTTCGCTCTCCGGCCGCGGCGCCTCGCTCGCGACCAGCAATGCCGTGCCGACGCTGTCGCTCCGTCGAAAACGATGAGCGTCACGAATATCCTGTTCGGCAATTCCCCGCCCAAGGCCGAGACCGACGATCACCCGCGCACCGGGATCATCGATATCGGCTCGAACTCGATCCGGCTGGTAGTCTACCAGGGGCCGCCGCGGTTGCCCGCGATACGGTTCAACGAGAAGGTGCTGGCGGGGCTCGGTCGTGGGCTCGCCGCTACCGGCGCGATCGAGAAGTCCGCGCTGAAAACGGCACGCGTCGCGCTGGCGCGGTTCGCGGCGGTGGCGAAGGAAATGGAATGCTCGACGCTCCGCACGGTCGCAACGGCGGCAGTACGCGATGCGAAGAACGGCGGCGAACTCATTGCCGCGGCTGAACAACTTGGCCTGACCGTCGAGACGCTATCGGGCGAGCAGGAAGCCAGCGCGGCGGGTTATGGTGTCCTGTCTGCGATCCCCGAAGCGGATGGCATCGTCGGCGATCTCGGCGGCGGCAGTCTCGAACTCGTCCGCGTCCGCCGCGGCAAGATCGAGGACCGCGTCTCGTTCCCGCTCGGCGTCCTCCGCATCGGCCCGATCCGCGCCAAGCGCGGCAAGGTGCTCGCCCGCTACGTGGCGCGCCTGGTGCGCGAGGCCGGCTGGACGGCGAAGGGGCAGGGGCTTCCGCTCTATCTGGTTGGCGGATCGTGGCGCGCACTGGCACGGCTCGACATGGAGCTGTCGGACTATCCGCTGCCGATCATCCACCAATATTCGATGACTGCGGCGACTATTACCCGGCTGAGCCGGACGATACCTCAGCTCTCCAAGCCGCGCCTGAAGGCAATCCCGGGGCTTTCGTCGGGCCGCACGGCAACGCTCGCCGACGCCGCGGCATTGCTCGGCGTGTTGATGCGACAACTCGGCAGTCGGACGACGATCGTTTCCGCGTATGGCCTACGCGAAGGCCTTCTCTACGAAGACCTCAAACCCGCAGACAGAACGCTTGATCCGCTGATCGTCGCCGCGCGTGAAGAGGGGCGCTTGCTCGGCCGCTTCCCCGAGCACGGCGACCTCCTCGACCGCTGGATCGCACCGCTGTTCACCACCGAGCCACCCGCGATGGCGCGCATCCGCCACACCGCATGCCTGCTCGCCGACGTAGGTTGGCGCGCCAACCCCGAGTTTCGCGCCGAACGCGGCGTCGAGGTCGCGCTGCACGGCAACTGGGTCGCGATTGACGCGCCCGGCCGGGGGATGCTGGCGCAAGCTCTTTATACGAGCCTTGGTGGCGATCTCTCCGCCGGTGAAACAGTGGGTCTCCTCGCATCTCCGGCAGCGGTGAAAAGCGCGACTGCTTGGGGCCTCGCTATGCGACTAGGCCAGCGAATGAGTGGTGGCTTAGCAGGACCTTTGAAGCGATCAGGGCTCGCAGATGACGGGGTATCACTTACGCTGACGCTGCGCCCTGATGATCGTGGGCTCTACGGCGAAGCGGTGGAACGTCGCCATAACGCGCTTGCCGCCGCCCTGGGACGCAAGCCCGTACTGGCGCTCTCCTGAATCCTCCCCTTCTAGGGGAGGACCAATGGGTTCAAGCGCAGGTGAAGCGTTCGATCCGGCCCTTGGCGTCCACATAGACATTCAGACGATCAGCACGGAAATCCATCGTCACGGCCGTGTTTGGCGCGATCCACCGAAGCGTCCGCGCTCCTGATCGCGTCTGCATCACGTCGGCTCGAGCATCGCTCGCCCGCTTGCCGACCAGATCGCCGAGCGAGTCGGCATTGCATGCCGCCGCAGCCGGTGCAGCAACAGGCGTTTCGCTGCGCATCTCGACCGGCGTACACGCTGCCGAGGCCAACAAGGCTGCGACCAGCACGATCCTCATGCGGCATCCTCCGTACGCGTCATCTTCAGCTTCCCACCGATGACCGCAAACGCCAGCCGCCCCTCAACCAGATCGAGCGCATCGCGGCCGAACTGATCGAACCGCCAGCCTTCGAGCATCGGCAGCCCGGTCCGCACTCCTGCAGCCAGCGCCTCCAGTTCGTCGGTGCGGGCGAGCAATTTCGACGCGACATCAATGTCTCGCGAGCGAATCTTGAGCAGCAGCTTGAGGAGGTCCGCGACCAGCGAACCCTCCTTGCCAAGTCCGGGCTTGCGATCGTCACGTGGCGGCATTTCTTCGTCGCCGAGCGGCTGCGAGCCCTCGATTGCCGCCATCAAGCGGCCACCGATGTCGTTCCCAGCCCAAGTCGCCGAAAGCCCACGCACCCGCGCTAAGTCCGCCTGCTTCTTCGGCGGATGCCCCGCCATGTCGCCCAGCGTCTCGTCCTTGACGATCCGCCCGCGCGGCAGGTCCTTCGCCTGCGCCTCCAACTCACGCCACCGGGCCAGAGCCTTCAGACGCCCCAGCACGTCGGGCTTGCGCCCCGAAATCCGCACGCGCTTCCACGCCAGATCCGGATCGTTCGCATAATTGGCGGTATCGCCGAGCCGCTCCATCTCCTGATCGAGCCACACCCCGCGCCCGGTCTTGCGCAACCGCTCCAGCATCTTCGGGAAGATCTTCGAAAGGTGCGTCACGTCGCCGATCGCATATTCGATCTGCCGCGCATCGAGTGGCCGCCGCGCCCAGTCGGTAAACCGCGCCCCCTTGTCGACCGCGATCCCGAGCCAGCTGTCGACCAGGTTCGAATAGCCGATCTGCTCGCCCTGACCGAGCGCCATCGCCGCGACCTGCGTGTCGAACAGCGGGAAGGGCGTCTTGCCGGTCAGGTTGTAGACGATCTCGATGTCCTGCCCGCCGGCATGGACGACCTTCAGCACGTCGTGATTCTCGACGAGCAGGTCGAGCAGCGGCTTGAGGTCGATCCCCGGCGCCATCGGGTCGATCGCGGCGGCTTCCTTGTCGTCGGCGATCTGGATCAGGCAAAGCTCCGGGTAATAGGTGCTCTCGCGCATGAATTCGGTGTCGACGCACACATAGTCGGCGTCGGCCATGCGCGCACACAGATTGGCGAGCGTGGCACTGTCGGAGATAAGCGGGTGGATATGCATCGCCCGTCCATAGCGAGCCTCGTCCGGGTTGACAAAGCCCGGTGGGGAAGGGAAGCGCGAGGCACCTGTTTATCGTCCGAGAAGACCCATCATGCACGCCTATCGCACCCACAACTGCGCCGCCCTCCGCCCCGAACAGGTCGGCGAAGAGGTCCGCGTCTCCGGCTGGGTCCACAAGAAGCGCGATCACGGCGACCTCGTCTTCATCGATCTGCGCGATCACTACGGCATCACGCAGATCGTCACCGACGTGTCGGGGCCCGTCTTCAAGGTCATCGAGGGCCTGAAGAGCGAAAGCGTTGTCACGATCACCGGCAAGGTGACCGCACGTGCGCCGGAAGCCGTGAACCCGAACCTGCCGACCGGCGGGATCGAGATCCGTGCGACCGCCGCGACCGTGCAGTCGATGGCCGGCGAACTGCCGATGCCGGTCGCCGGCGAGGCCGAGTATCCCGAGGATATCCGTCTCCGCTATCGCTATCTCGACCTGCGTCGGGAGCGGCTGCATGCGAACATCATGCTCCGCAGCCAGGTGATCACGTCGCTGCGCAACCGCATGAACGGGCAGGGGTTCACCGAATTCCAGACGCCGATCCTGACCGCATCGTCGCCCGAGGGTGCGCGCGATTACCTGGTGCCGAGCCGCGTTCATCCGGGCAAGTTCTACGCACTCCCGCAGGCGCCGCAGATGTTCAAGCAGCTGCTGATGGTCGCAGGCTTCGACCGCTATTTCCAGATCGCACCTTGCTTCCGCGACGAGGACGCACGCGCCGATCGTTCGCCGGGCGAGTTCTACCAGCTCGATTTCGAGATGAGCTTCGTCACGCAGGACGACGTGTTCAATGCGATTGAGCCCGTGCTCCACGGCGTATTCGAGGAGTTCGCCGACTGGCAGGGCAAGGGACGGCAGGTCTCCGCCCTCCCGTTCAAGCGCATCCCCTACCGCGAATCGATGTTGAAGTACGGCAGCGACAAGCCCGACCTACGCAACCCGATCCTGATCCACGACGTCGGTCATCACTTCGTCGATTCGGGCTTCGGCCTGTTCGCCGGCATCGTCGCCGGTGGTGACGTGGTCCGCGCGATCCCCGCGCCGAACACCGCCGATAAGAGCCGCAAGTTTTTCACCGACATGAACGACTGGGCGCGCGCCGAGGGTCATGCCGGGCTTGGCTACATCACGCAGAAGAACGGCGAACTCGGCGGCCCGATCGCCAAGAACCACGGCGAGGAAGCTACGCGGAAACTGATCGCCGAGATGGGTCTCGGTCCGAACGACGGCATCTTCTTCGCCGCCGGCAAGGAACTGCCCGCCTCGAAGCTCGCTGGTGCCGCCCGGGCGCGGATCGGTACGGACCTCGGCCTGATCGACGAGAACCGCTTCGAGTTCTGCTGGATTGTCGACTTCCCGATGTTCGAATATGACGAGGACGCGAAGAAGGTCGATTTCAGCCACAACCCATTCTCGATGCCGCAGGGCGAGATGGATGCGCTGGAGAACAAGGACCCGCTCGATATTCTCGCGTACCAGTATGATATCGTCTGCAACGGCGTCGAACTCTCGTCGGGCGCGATCCGGAACCACCGGCCCGAGATCATGTACAAGGCTTTCGAGATCGCCGGCTATACGCAGGCCGACGTCGACACGAACTTTGCGGGCATGATCAACGCGTTCAAGGTCGGCGCGCCGCCGCATGGCGGCTCGGCACCGGGGATCGACCGGATGGTGATGCTACTCGCGGGCGAACCAAACATCCGCGAGGTCGTGCTGTTCCCGATGAACCAGAAGGCCGAGGACCTGATGATGGGCGCGCCGAGCCCGGTCAGCGCCAAGCAGTTGAAGGAACTGAATATCCGGCTGACGGTGGACGGTCCCAAGGATCCGGCCAAGGTGGTCGCGCCCAACGCGGGGTGATTTCTTCCTGTCCCTCGCCCCTACGGGGAGAGGGAAGGAGGAGCCGCTCGGCGACGGGAGGGTGAGGGGACATTGGCGGATCCCAACTTCCCCTCACCCTCCCACCCGCAAGTGCGAGCGGGCCCCTCCCTCTCCCCGAAGGGGCGAGGGAAAGACGTTATCTCCTCCACCGCTTCCTCAACCCCCTCAACCGTGCAAATACGCATGAGGGCTAAGGGGTTGGCATGCGCGACGATCAGATGACACCGGCGCCAAGCCTCGTCCGAAGCCTCGGCGTCACGGGTGTCCTGTTCCTCACCCTCTCCGTCGCGACCCCGGCATCGTCGGTGTTCGTCATCGTCCCCGGCATGCTTCAGGTCGCCGGGACCGGCGCAGTCTGGGCGACGTTGATTGCCGGACTTGTCTGCGTCGCCACCGCATTCGTCTACGCCGAACTCTCCTCTGCCTGGCCGGTCGCGGGCGGCGAGTATGTCGCGGTCGCGCATACGCTCGGACCGATGGCGGGGTTCGTCATGCTAGGCGTCAACGTCTTCAACAACCTGCTCTTCCCGCCGGTCGCAGGTCTCGGCGTCAGCGCGGTGCTCGGCACGCTGATCCCCGGCCTGCCGCAGATCCCCGTCGCGATCGCTGTCGTCGCAGGCTCAACCCTCGTCGCGATCCTCCAGATCCGCGTCAACGCCTGGCTAACCGGGCTCTTCCTGCTGGTCGAGACGCTGGCGATCGGCGCGGTCGTCTGGCTCGGGTTCGCCGATACCGTCCGCTCGATCGGCGACCTGCTCCTCCACCCGGTCATGCCGCAAGGAGCCAATCTCGTCCCCGCGTCCGCAGCCTCGATCGGCCTCGCCACCTCGATCGCTATCTTCGCGCTCAATGGCTATGGCGCGGCGGTGTATTTCGGCGAGGAGATGCTCGACGCCCCCCGGCTGATCGCCCGCGCGATCATGGCCTCGCTCGCGCTGACGCTGTTGTTCGAGGGTATCCCGATCGTCGCGGTCCTCGTCGGCGCGCCGGACCTCCACGCCACGCTCACCGCCAGCGATCCGTTCGGCCTGCTCGTCACCCTCCGCAGCGGCACCACGACGGCAAACTGGATCTCGATCGGCGTGATCGTCGCGATCGTCAACGCGGTGATCGCCTGCATCCTCGCCTGCGCGCGCTTCTTCTACGGCACCGCGCGCGACGGAAGCTGGGGCCGCCCGCTCGATCGGTGGATGACGCAGGTCCACCCGAAGTTCGGCTCGCCCTGGGTCGGCACGCTGCTGGTCGGCGGGTTCGGGATCGTCGCCTGCTTCATGCCGCTCCAGTTGTTGCTCGTGCTCAGCGGCACCGGCCTGGTCGCGATCTACGCGGGGATCTGCGTCGCGGCGATGGTCGGCAGGCGTACTGGCAAGACCGCGCACGCCCCCTACCAGATGCCGTTCTACCCGCTTGCCCCCGTCGTCACGCTGCTTGCGCTCGGCTATGTCTGCTGGACGAGCTGGTTCGATCTCGAGGAGGGACGCCCCGGTCTGATCATGACGGGCGCGCAAATCCTGTTTTCGATCGCCTATTATTGGTTCGTCCTGCGTCGTCGCGGCGCCTGGAACGTTCAGATCCCGACCCTTGCGACGGAGCGCGATGCATGACGATACACCTGGCCGACTACGAAGACGGCGACGAATACGACGGCAAGTACAAGCACGACCTCGCCGCGTTGCAAAAGCGCCTCGAGCATATCCAGGTCGCGCACATAGTCGGCGGTACGCGCGCGATCGTGATGTTCGAAGGCTGGGATGCGGCGGGGAAGGGCGGCATCATCCAGCGCCTGTCGGCTGAATGGGACCCGCGCAACTACAAGGTCTGGCCGATCTCGGCGCCGACTGCGGACGAGAAGGCACATCATTTTCTGTGGCGCTTCTGGAACCGGTTGCCCGCCAACGGCAACATCGCGGTGTTCGACCGCAGCTGGTACGGCCGCGTCCTGGTCGAGCGCGTCGAGGGGTTAGCTAGCGAGACCGAATGGCGCCACGGCTACGACGAGATCAACGCGTTCGAAGCGCAGCAGGTCGAGAGCGGCACCACCCTCATCAAGCTGTTCATCCACACCACGCAGAAGGAACAGGACCGGCGACTGAAGGCGCGGCTCGACGATCCGTGGAAGCACTGGAAGACCGGGCTCGACGATTTCCACAACCGGTCGCGCCGCGAAGACTATCTGGAGGCGATGGCCGAGATGTTCGCGCGCACCGACACCGCGACCGCGCCTTGGACCGTCATCGACGGCAACGACAAGAAGGCGGCCCGGATCGCAGCGCTGACGCTGATCGCGGACCGCCTCGAAGCCGGCGTATCGATGGTGCCGCCACCACTCGACCCGAAGGTCAAGAAGGTGGCGGAGAAGGCGTTAGGCCTTCGCTGACGCGTCAGGCTTTTGCGGACTTCGCTTCTGTCGACTCTGCCTGGATGAACTCGTCATCCTCGTTGAGCAGCAGCATCTGGCCCTTGTCGATGCCGAAATAGGCACCGCGAAGGGCCAGCGTGCCGGCGGCCTCTGCTTCGGTGACGAAGGGGAACGTCCGCAGGTTGGCGATAGAGGTGCGGACGGACTCGAGTTCCATCTCGCGACCGGCTTCGGCACCATCGCCGAATTTCGCGATGACCTTGTCCCGTGCGCCATCGAGCAGGCTGACCCAGTCGGACACGAAGCCACCTTCACCAGGCTTCGCGTCGGCAAAGGCTTGGCTCAGCGCCGCCTTACAGCCACCGCATTTCTCGTGGCCGAGCACGACGATCTCTTCGACCTTCAGCTGCGTGACGGCAAACTCGATCGCGGCCGAGACACCGTGATGGCCACCACCGGTCTCGAACGGCGGTACGAGGTTGGCGACGTTGCGGACGACGAACACTTCGCCGGGCAGCGTATCGAAAATCTGCGCGGGTTCGACGCGGCTGTCGGAGCACGCGATGATCATCACCTTGGGGCTCTGGCCCTCCTGCAGCTCCTTCCAACGCTCGCGCTGCTCCTCCCAGGGGCCGTCCTTAAAGCGGTGATAGCCTTCGATCATTTCCGGAAAGTGAGTTGGCACGGTTAGCCTTCCATATCAGTTTGCAATGCAACATGACAAACTTGTCATGTTGAAACTGGTTCCATGATTTTATCCGGTTCGTCCGATGGTTCCAACCCGCCGACATGGCCCGCTACCATTGTCTCAACGGCAGGGCGGGGCTATCTGGCGTGCATGAACGACATGACCCCGATGGCTGCACCGGTCCGTGCGCGCAAGCCCGACTGGATCCGCGTCAAGGCGCCGACCTCCGCTGGCTTCGCCAAAACCCGCGAACTCATGCGGTCCAAAAGCCTCACCACCGTGTGCGAAGAGGCGGCGTGCCCGAATATCGGCGAATGCTGGTCGAAGAAGCATGCGACGGTCATGATTCTCGGCGACACCTGCACGCGGGCGTGCGCGTTCTGCAACGTCAAGACCGGCATGCCGCGCGCGGTCGACCGAATGGAGCCGCAGAACGTCGCCGATGCGGCCGCGCAGATGGGGCTCAACCACATCGTCATCACCTCGGTCGATCGCGATGATCTGCCCGATGGCGGTGCGTCGCAATTCGTGAAGGTGATCCAGGCGATCCGCGCGTCGAACCCGACGACGACGATCGAGATCCTCACGCCGGATTTCCGTAACAAGGCGCAGGCTGCGATCGAGTCGATCGTCGAGGCGCGTCCCGACGTTTACAATCACAACCTCGAGACGGTGCCGCGGCTCTATCCGACGATCCGCCCAGGTGCGCGCTATTATGCGTCGCTGCGCTTGCTGGAGAGCGTGAAGAAGCATGATCCATTGATTTTCACCAAATCCGGCGTGATGCTCGGGCTCGGCGAGGAGCGTCTGGAGATCCATCAGGTGATGGACGACATGCGTTGCGCCGACATCGATTTCCTGACGATGGGCCAGTATCTCCAGCCCACGCCGCGCCATGCCAAGGTCGCCGAGTTCGTGCCGCCTAAGGCGTTCGATGCCTATGCCTCGATTGCCCGCGCGAAGGGCTTCCTGTTGGTCGCATCGTCGCCGCTGACTCGGTCGAGCTACCACGCGGGTGACGACTTCGAGCGGTTGCGTGCGAACCGCGACGCGAAGCTGGGCGTCGCGCGCATCTGATGCCGAAGCATTCGGAAACGCGCCATTTGCCCTACACCCCTGAGCAGATGTTCGACTTGGTCGCCGATGTCGGTCGCTATGCCGAGTTTCTGCCGTGGGTCAGCGCGATGCGCGTGCGCTCGAACAGCGAGACGGAGACGCTCGCCGACATGATCGTCGGCTTTAAGGGCCTGCGCGAGACGTTCACGTCGCGCGTGCAGAAGGTCCGGCCGAGTGAACTCAATGTCGATTACGTCGATGGCCCGCTCAAGTATCTGCGCAACGAATGGCATTTCCGGCCCGAGCCGCAGGGTTGCGCGGTCGATTTCACCGTCGATTTCGCGTTCAAGAACCGGATGTTCGAGATGATCGCCGGGCAGGTATTCGGCGCTGCACTGCGTAAGATGATCGGCGCGTTCGAGACCCGCGCCGCCGAGCTTTACGGGGCGGACGCATCCGGCAGCAAGAGTTCGAGCGCGCACAACGCCGCCTGAAGCCGGATCCCGCCACGACCGAGATCGCCGAAATCCTTGCGATCGGCGTGAACGTCGGACGGGTCACGACCCTTCTCAGCGCGACCGAACACCACGGTTCCGACCGGCTTCTTGAGCGAACCGCCACCGGGGCCCGCAACGCCGGTGATGGCGACGGCGATGTCAGCGCCCGACTGCTTGAGCGCCGCTTGCGCCATGCTCCACGCCACCGCGATCGACACCGCGCCGAACGTTTCGAGCACGTCCGAGCTGATCTTCAGCACGCCGAGCTTGGCGGCGTTGGAATAGGTGACGAAGCCGACCTCGAACACGTCGGAGGACCCGGGTATCTCGGTCAGGGCAGCAGCGACGAGTCCGCCAGTGCAGCTCTCGGCGACCGCGACCCTGCGGCTGATCGCGCGGTTCTGCTCGACCACCTTGCGGGCGGCATCGACCAGTTCGGCGGGAAGGATCGTATCCATCAGCGAGTCTCCACCGGGCAGAGCAGCATCGCCACCGCGGCGATATCACCGCTGCGCGACTTCTGGGATTTGAGGTACCGCAACGTCTCGACGACGATGCCCGCGGTGTTGCGCGGTGGCAAGGGCTGGAGCAGCGTCACCATCCGGTCGATCGTCCCGCAATCGCGCGTTGCGATCCGCCCGACGATCTGCGGCACCAGCAACGTCGTCAGCAGCGGTCGCGCAAACTCCGAATCGAGCATCGCGTCCACGGCAGGATCGCTGAGCTTGACGATCGCCGCGCGGGCCGCTGGCCAAGCCCGGTCGGACTCGACCTGATACCGGTCGATCAACGCACTCGACTGCGATCGGATGAGACTTCTGGCGGGAAGCTGCGCCGCACAGACGCGACCGGTTTCGCGGAGAATGTCGGGCATCGCGACGAGCGTCAGCGATTCGGCCTCGGGCCCGGTGATACAGCGCTGTTGCGCGACCGCCGGGCTGGCAAGGAGCGCGATCGCTGCAAGCGCGGCAGCGATCTTCAAAGCGGCGATCCGGGCAGGCGAATGGTTGCAACAGCCTGCGCGGCAATGCCTTCGCCGCGGCCGGTGAAGCCGAGGCGTTCGGTCGTCGTCGCCTTGACGCTGACGCGGTCGAGCGTCAGCCCGAGTAGGTCGGCGATCCGCGCAGTCATCGGCGCACGGTGCGGGCCGATCTTCGGCGCCTCGCACATGATCGTCAGGTCGACGAAATCGATCCGGCCGCGCTTGTCGGCAATCAGCTTGGCGGCGTGCTGGAGGAACTGCGCGGAGTCGGCGCCCTTCCACTGCGGGTCGCTGGGCGGGAAATGCGTGCCGATATCGCCCGCCGCGATCGTCCCGAGCAGCGCGTCGGTCAGCGCATGGAGCGCGACGTCGGCGTCGCTATGCCCCGACAGGCCCTTGTCGTGCGGGATCAGGATGCCGCCGAGCCACAGTTCCTCGCCGGTTTCGAGGCGGTGGACGTCGAAGCCCATCGCGGTGCGGGTCTCGTAGGCGACACGCGCTTCGGCGGCCGCAAAATCTTCTGGGTGGGTGACTTTCTCGAGCATCGCCGAGCCCTGCACCAACGCGACGCCGACGCCAAGCCGTCGCACCATCTGCGCATCGTCAGTCGCCTCTTCGTCCGCCGGCCAGACCGTGTGCGCGGCACGCAGTGCCTCCACGGCGAACGCCTGCGGAGTCTGCACCCGGTTGAGGTCCGCGCGGGAAACGATGTCACCGAGCAGGACGCTGCCGCGGGCAAGCGTATCGGTCACCGGGAGGACGGGAATGGCCGCGTCCCTGGTCTTCAAGGCGGTGACGAGCGAATCGATGACCAAGTGCGATAGGAAGGGGCGGGCCGCGTCATGGATCAGCACGTGCGTCGCATCGCCGACCGCCGCGAGGCCGATGCTAACCGACTCGCGTCGAGTCGCGCCGCCGACGACGATCGGCGCGTTACCCAAGGCTGAGGTCGCCAAGCCCTGCTGTCCCTCGGCGACGACGACGATCGTTTCGGCGATCGCCGGATGCGTCGCGAACGCCTCATGGGAATAGGCGATCATCGGCCTGCCGGCGATCAGCGCGAACTGCTTGGGGACCGATCCGCCCGCGCGCACGCCGGTCCCGGCAGCGACGATGATCGCAACGATACGCTTTGCCTGTGTCATCCTCGCGACCTAGCCCTTCGCTTCGGCCCTCGCCAGCCTTGCCTGAAACGGCAGGTTGAGGTAGGGGGATGCCTCTTTTTCAGGCACATCCATGCGTAACCTTGCTCCTATCCAGATCGGTCCCGTCCGGATCGAAAGCCCTGTCGTGCTCGCGCCGATGACCGGGGTCACCGACATGCCGTTCCGCACACTGGTGCGACGCTATGGCTCGGGCCTCAACGTCACCGAGATGGTCGCGAGCCAAGCCGCGATCCGCGAGACGCGCCAGTCGCTCCAGAAGGCGGCATGGGATCGGCTCGAGGAGCCGGTGTCGATGCAGTTAATCGGCTGCACCCCCTACGAGATGGGCGAGGCTGCGAAGCTCAGCCAGGATCGCGGAGCGGCGATCATCGATATCAACATGGGCTGCCCGGTGCGCAAGGTCGTCAACGGCGACGCGGGCTCCGCGCTGATGCGCGACACCAAGCTTGCCAGCGCCATCATTGAGGCAACGGTGAAAGCCGTCGATGTCCCCGTGACGCTCAAGATGCGGATGGGCTGGTGCCACGACAGCCTGAACGCGCCCGACCTCGCACGGATCGCCGAAGACCTCGGCATCAAGCTGATCACCGTGCACGGCCGCACGCGCAACCAGATGTACAAGGGCAGCGCCGACTGGGGCTTCGTCCGCAAGGTCAAGGACGCGGTCACGGTTCCGGTGATCGTCAACGGCGACATCTGCACCATCGAGGACGCCGAAGCGGCGATGGACCAGTCCGGTGCGGACGGCCTGATGATCGGTCGCGGCTCCTACGGACGCCCCTGGGTGCTCGGTCAGGTGATGGAGTGGTTCGCCACCGGCCGCCGCATCGAAGACCCGTCGATCACCGAGCAATATGACGCGATCGCAGGCCATTACGAGGCGATGCTCGAGCATTACGGGATCGAGACCGGCGTCAACATGGCGCGCAAACATATCGGCTGGTACACCAAGGGGCTCCCCGGTTCGGCCGAATTCCGTAACAAGGTGAACCAGGTCCCAGACCCCAAGCAGGTCAAGGCAATGCTTGCCGAGTTCTACGCTCCCTGGCGCGATCTTGCAGCGGCCTGATACGCACTCCCGAGCACGGCCGGGCTTTGCCGAACTATTCGCGGCGCTGCCGGTTGCCGTCGTCGTCGTCGACCCGGACCACCGCGTCGCCCATGCGAATTCACTCGCGGAGCAATTGCTGAACCTGTCCGAGCGGCTGATGATCGGTCAGTCGCTCGACGCGATCATCCCGCCACCCGACGATCCACGCAACCGCGACGGTCATGGCCTCGCGGTGTTCGATACCGAGATATCGACCGCACGCGGCGTGAAGATTCGCGTCGATTTCGCCGAGACCCAGATCGCCGACTATCCAGGTTGGCGGGCGATTACGCTGCACGCTGCGGCGACCTCGCGCCGTCTTGGCCACTCCGCCGACCGTGCTGCCGGAGCGCGGGCCGCAGTTGGTGCGGCGGCGATGCTCGCGCACGAGATCAAGAACCCGCTGTCCGGTATCCGGGGCGCAGCGCAGTTGCTGGGTGCCGGTGAACTGACCACGCTGATCGTCACCGAGGTCGACCGCATTGCTGCGCTGATCGACCGGATGCAGGATTTCAGCGACACGCGGCCCTTGCCACTCGCCAGCGAGAACATCTATCCGCTGCTGGGCCATGCCCGTCGGCTCGCGCTCGCCGGGTTCGCGCGCGGTATTACGATCGAGGAACGCTTCGATCCGTCGCTACCGCCCGCGCAGATCAATCGTGACGCGCTGCTCCAGATCGTCATAAACTTGCTCAAGAACGCGCGCGAAGCCGTTCGAAACGAACGCGAACCCCGCATCGTGATGACGACTGCCTATCGCCATGGTATCACCGTCAGCTCGGCACCGGGCAAACCCCGCCTGCCGCTGCCGATCGAGATCTGCATCTTCGACAATGGCCCCGGCGCACCGGCCGACATCGCCGACCATCTGTTCGATCCGTTCGTGTCGGGACGCCGCGAAGGGCAGGGGCTCGGCCTCGCGCTCGTCGACAAGCTCACGCGAGACATGGGCGGCATCGTCCAATACGCCCGGGAAGGTACGCCCGAGATGACTGTCCTCCGCCTGTTGCTGCCAAGGGCCGCATCATGAGTACGGTTCTGGTCGTCGACGACGACGCGGCGATCCGGACCGTGGTCGGGCAGGCGCTACGCCGCGCCGGGCATGACGTCACCGTCGCCGACAGCCTCGCGCAGCTCGAACGCGCTCTCGCGGCGTCGCTGCCGGACGTTCTCATCACCGACGTCATCCTCCCCGACGGCGACGGCATCGACCATGTCCGCAGCGTCGCCGCGCGGTTTCCGCTGCTCCCGATCATCGTCCTCTCGGCGCAGAACACGTTGACCACCGCGGTCCGCGCGGCCGAGGTTGGCGCGTACGAATATCTACCCAAGCCGTTCGACCTCGACGTGCTGACCCGCGCGGTTGCCGGAGCACTGGCGCGAGGCGGGATGGTCAGTGAGGATGCGCTCCACGACGCGGACCGCGCACTCCCGCTGATCGGTCGGTCGGCGGCGATGCAGGACGTCTACCGGATCATCGCGCGCGTCGTATCGAACGATCTTACCGTGCTGATCTCGGGCGAATCGGGCACCGGCAAGGAACTCGTCGCGCGCGCGATCCATGATCTCGGGCCGCGTAGCGCAGCCCCGTTCGTCGCGATCAACATGGCCGCGATTCCGCGCGAATTGATCGAAGCCGAACTGTTCGGACATGAACGCGGCGCGTTCACCGGCGCTGCGACGCGCAACGCCGGACGGTTCGAACAGGCGTCGGGCGGCACGCTGTTCCTCGACGAGATCGGCGACATGCCGATGGAAGCGCAGACCCGCCTTCTCCGCGTGCTCCAGTCGGGCGAGTTCACCAGCGTCGGCGGCGCGCGCACGATCCAAGTCGACGTTCGCATCGTTGCCGCGACCAACCGCGATCTGGCGTCACAGGTCGCGACGGGGCAGTTCCGAGAAGACCTGTTCTACCGGCTCAATGTTGTCCCGATGACGTTGCCGCCCCTCCGCGAACGGCGTCAGGACATTGCGTTGCTCGCGCGGCATTTCCTGGATCACGCCGCTGCACAGGGCCTTCCGCGGCGTCAGCTTGCCAGTGGCGCCCTGGTCGCGCTTGGCGGGCATGACTGGCCGGGCAACGTTCGCGAACTCGAAAATCTCATGCGGCGGCTGGCAGTCTTGTCGCGCGACGAAGTCATTGACGCGGATGCGATCCGTACCATGATCGGCCGCCACGCCTCGCTCACCGACCCGGTCGACCTCGATATCGGACAAGCGGTCCGCGCGATGATCGAGCGCATCGCTCAAGACGATCCAGCGGCACTCGATGACGGCACGCTCTATGACCGCGTGATCGGCGAAGTCGAACGGCCGTTGATCGAGGCGATGCTGGCGCGTCATGGTCAGAACCAGCTTCGGGCTGCGCGCGCGATGGGGATTAACCGCAATACCCTGCGCAAACGCCTCGATACGCTCGGCATCGATATCGGCGGTGCGATCGGCAGCGACGCGCCTCGCGTAGACGAAACGGAACGGCGGTAATTCTGTCATTATGTGGTTTCACGGCAACGGTTGACGTTGTATCGGGGCAACGATGATCGCTTCCGCGACGCTACCGATGGACGATGACGGGCCTGCACACCGGTTTGCCGTGACGCCTGCCGTGGAGGCGGTCGTGCTCGGCGTGGCGATCGCGATCGCCGTCACGAGCTACTTCATCATTACCGGCAGCGACGCACCGCAGCGCCTGATCCCGCCACCCCTGGTAGCGCTGCTGCTGGTCGCGAACCTCGTGCCCGGCATCGCACTCCTCATGTTGCTAGGGCGACGTGTGGCCATGCGCCGTGCAGCGCGTTCGCCGGTCGGCGGTGGCGGTCGTCTCCACGTTCGCCTCGTCGCTTTGTTCTCGATCGTCGCCGCCGTGCCGATGCTGCTGGTCACGATCTTCGCATCGCTGCTGTTCCAATATGGCGTCCAGTTCTGGTATTCCGATCAGGCGCGGGGGATGCTCGAGAACGCAACCGGGCTTGCCCAGTCGTCCTACGCACGCCAGCTCAACCGGTGGCAGGAAGCCACCGTGACGATGGCGAGCGACATGTCCGCCTATCTCCGGGAGCGCTCGCTGCAGAGCCCGGATTTTTCCGGCTGGTTCCTCCAGCAGGTCTATTTTCGCAGCCTCTCGGAAGCTGCGTTGTTCAAGCTGTCCCCTCAGCAGGGGATCCAGACGCTGGCGATCGTCAACCCGTACGAAATCGACTTTACGCGTCGTGTCACACCCTCGGCGATCGCCGAGCTGCGGTCGGGCAAAAGCGCGGTCGTCGCGGTGACGGGCGATCGTATCCAGACGATCACGATGCTGCCGGGATCTGACGAGCTGTTTCTTTATGCGGGCCGCGTCGAGGATACGAAATCACTCTCCGAACAGACCACGCGTGCGAACGACGTGCTGAAGAGTTATCGATCGCTCCTGGCTAGGGCGCGCAGTCTCCAGTTGCAGTTCAATGCAGCACTGTTGTTGATCTCGTTGCTAATCGTGGGGATTGCAGTGTGGATCGCGCTGGCGGTTGCGGATCGTCTCGTCCGGCCGGTTGGCGAGCTCGTCGACGCCGCGCGCCGGGTGGCAGCTGGCGACCTGACCGCGCGCGTCCCCGATCCGCGTAGCCGCGATGAGGTCGGCACACTCGCCAACGCGTTCAACCAGATGACCGGGCAGCTGGAGGCGCAGAATACCGAGCTCGTCACCGCCAACGGCCAGCTCGAAAGCCGTCGTGCACTGATCGAGGCGGTGATGGCGGGGGTCTCCGCAGGCGTTGTCGCAACCGGACGCGAGCGGACGATCACGATTGCGAACGATTCGGCGACGACATTGCTAGGCACCGATACTGGCGGGTTGGTCGGACGGCGCCTGGTCGATGTCGCGCCCGAGCTCGACGCGATGCTCGATGGCGGCGACCGCGAGGCGATCGTCGAAGTTGGCCGGGGGAGCGAAGTCCGTACACTCGCCGTGCGGATCGCCCGGCCAGCTACTGGCCCGATCCTGACGTTCGACGACATTACGCAGCAATTGCTCGATCAGCGCCGCGCGGCATGGTCGGACGTCGCCCGCCGGATCGCGCATGAGATCAAGAACCCGCTGACACCGATCCAGCTTGCGGCGGAGCGGCTCCAGCGTCGCTATGGTGGCAAGATCGAGGCGCAGGACGGTACGTTCTCGCGATTGACCGACACGATCATCCGTCAGGTCGGCGATCTTCGTCGCATGGTCGATGAGTTCTCCTCGTTCGCGCGGATGCCGAAGCCGGTGTTCCGCGAGGAATCGCTGGTCGATGCCGCGCGCCAGGCGCTGTTCCTGCACGAGGTCGCGCATCCCGCGATCAGCTTCCAGCTGGTGCAGGACGATCCGGGCCTCACATTGGTTTGCGACCGCCGCCAGATCGGTCAGGCGCTCACAAACATCGTCAAGAACGCGGTGGAAGCTATTGAAACGCGGGGTGAACCCGGCGGATCGGTTACGATGACTTTGACGAGCGATGCCAACACGGTCGGCATCGCAGTGGCGGACACCGGCATCGGGCTACCCGCGGAGCGGGACCGGATCGTCGAACCTTATGTAACGACCCGTGCCCGTGGCACAGGCCTCGGCCTTGCCATCGTCAAGAAGATCATTGAGGAGCATTGCGGCACGATCGGCTTTTCCGATCGGCCGGGGGGCGGTACACTCGTCACCATGACCTTCGACGCCAAGGCGCTGGCCGCGCTCGACCAAGGGGCATCCGCATCCGAGTTGGCTGGGGAGGGCCGACTCGACACGATGACCCGCAACCGGACATGATTTAATGGCGCTCGATATTCTCGTCGTGGACGACGAACGTGACATTCGCGAACTCGTAGCCGGCGTCCTGGAGGACGAAGGCTATGAGACGCGCGATGCTGGCGACAGCGATTCTGCCTTGGAAGCGATCGCGGCGCGGCGTCCGTCGCTGGTGCTGCTCGATGTGTGGCTGCAGGGCTCGCGTCTCGATGGGCTGGAGCTGCTCGACGAGATCAAGCGGCGCGATCCGTCGATCCCGGTGCTGGTGATTTCGGGGCACGGCAATTTGGATACCGCCGTCGCCGCAATCCGCCGCGGGGCGTCCGACTTCATCGAAAAGCCGTTTGAGGCCGAACGATTGCTACTGATGGTAGCCCGCGCGACCGAGACCGAACGGCTCCGTCGCGAGGTCGCGACGCTGCGCGCTACGGTCGGCCGCGAAACCGACCTGACCGGCAGTTCGGGCTCGATCAACGGCGTTCGCGCGACCTTGAAGCGGGTGGCGGCAACCGGCAGCCGGGTCCTCATCATGGGCGCGGCGGGGGTCGGCAAGGAAGTCGCCGCCCGCCTGCTACACGGCTGGAGCCTGAGGACCGACGCGCCGTTCATCATCGTCAGCGCCGCGCGGATGACGCCCGAGCGCATGGACGAGGAACTGTTCGGCGTCGAGGAAGCGGGCGATCTCGTCCGTCCCGGACTGTTCGAACAGGCGCATGGCGGCACGTTGTTCCTCGACGAGATCGCCGACATGCCGATCGCGACGCAGGCCCGTATCCTGCGCGCTCTGACTGACCAGAGCTTTACACGGGTAGGTGGTACGCGCGTCGTCAAGGTCGACGTTCGTGTCGTCTCCGCGACGGCCCGCGACCTCGTCTTCGAAATTGCCGAAGGACGGTTCCGCGAAGATCTGTATTACCGGCTCAACGTCGTACCGGTGATGATCCCGCCGCTGTCCGATCGCCGCGAGGACATCCCCGCGCTGGTCCAGCATTTCATCGCGCATTACGCGTCAGAGCGCCGCGTGCCGACGCCGGAAATCGCGCCGGATGCGATGGTTGCGTTGCAATCCTACGACTGGCCGGGAAATGTCCGGCAGTTGCGCAACGTCGTCGAGCGCACGATCATTCTGGCGCCGGGAGACCGGATCGGGCGGATCGATCTCGACCTGTTGCCGGCCGAAGTTCTCGGCGACCAGGGCGATATCGGATCGGCCGGGTCCACTGCGATCATGGGCTCGCCTTTGCGGGAAGCGCGCGAGACGTTCGAGCGCGAATATCTTCGGGTGCAGATCCGACGTTTCTCGGGAAATATCTCGCGGACGGCCAGCTTCATCGGCATGGAGCGTTCCGCGCTTCATCGAAAATTGAAGCTGCTGGGCATCACCGAAACCCGCGAGGAATAGACGCCGTAATTTCGCCGCCCTCTGGATATAGCAGTGCGGCGATCATAGATCAGTACCGCGCCCGGTAACCGGGTGCATCTCCGACGCCGGGAAACGGCGCCTTGCGGGCAAAGTCTCGCCAAAAACAAAGGGTTATCCCATTGGCCGATAAACCAGGCTCGCTTCAGGATCTGTTCCTGAACGCACTCCGGCGCTCCAAGACGCCGGTCACCATGTTCCTCGTCAAGGGCGTAAAGCTCCAGGGCATCGTTACATGGTTCGATAATTTTTCTGTCCTGCTGCGCCGCGATGGCCAGTCGCAGCTGATCTACAAGCATGCGATCTCGACGATCATGCCTGCCGGGCCCATGGACGTGTCGGCGATCGTCGATGCGGTGGGAGAAAACCAGAAGAAGCACCCGCTTTTGCAGGATATCTTCCTCAACGCCGTGCGCAAATCCGAAGACAGCGTGACGATGTTCCTCATCAACGGCGTCATGCTGCAGGGCCAGATCGCAGGCTTCGACCTGTTTTGCATGCTGCTTCAGCGCGAGGGCATGGCACAACTCGTCTACAAGCACGCTGTCTCGACGATTCAGCCGGCACGCCCGCTGAACCTTGCCGAAGAGCCCACTGACACGGATGAAACGGACGATGACGATTGAGTAGTGGTTTCGAACGCGATCGGGACGAGTTCACCCGTGGAACACGAGCGATCGTCGTTCTCCCCGACCAGGGCGACGCCGCGCGCGACGTAGACGCTCGGTTGGAGGAAACCGCGGGGTTGGCCGCTGCGATCGGTGTAGAGGTAGTCGAACGGATCGCTTACCGCGTCCGTCAGCCAAAGCCCGCAACGCTTATCGGAAGCGGGCAGGTTGAATTGTTGGCCACCCAAGTTCGGATGGAAGAGGCGGGACTGGTCGTTTTCGATGCGAGCCTGACTCCGATCCAGCAGCGCAATCTGGAGAAAGCGCTCGAGGTGAAGGTCATCGATCGCACCGGACTGATCCTCGAGATTTTCGGCGAACGTGCTGCGACCGCCGAGGGGCGCTTGCAGGTCGAACTCGCGCATCTCGATTACCAGGCTGGCCGGCTCGTGCGGAGCTGGACCCATCTCGAACGTCAGCGTGGCGGTTTCGGCTTCCTTGGCGGTCCGGGCGAGACCCAGATCGAAGCGGATCGTCGTTTGATCCGTGACCGTATGGCGCGATTGAAGCGTGAGCTCGAGCAGGTCAGCCGCACGCGCGGGCTGCACCGCGAACGTCGCCAGCGTGCGCCGTGGCCGGTAATCGCGCTGGTCGGCTATACCAATGCTGGTAAGTCGACGTTGTTCAATCGCGTGACCGGTGCCGACGTGATGGCGGAGGATCTATTGTTCGCGACGCTTGATCCGACGCTACGTCAGATTCAGCTACCCGGGCTCGACAAGGCGATCCTGTCGGACACGGTCGGCTTCGTTTCGGACCTTCCGACTCAATTGGTCGCGGCGTTCAAGGCGACCTTGGAAGAGGTCGTGTCCGCCGATCTGCTGGTCCATGTCCGTGATATCGCCCACCCGGATTCGGAGGCGCAGCGTGCCGATGTCGAGACGGTGCTGGCCGAGATCGGCGTCGACGACAATACGCCGCGGTTCGAGGTTTGGAACAAGGTCGACTTGCTTGACCCGGACGCGCACGACGAGATTGCCGGCGAAGCGGCGCGGCGCGACGATGTCGTGGCAATATCGGCGCTGAGCGGGGAAGGTGTGCCGCATCTGATCGAGCAGATCGCGGCAAAGCTGACGGGGGCGCATCGGCGCTACCACATCACGCTTGATGCCAGCGATGGTGCGGGCGCTGCTTGGCTGCATGCGCATGGCGAAGTGTTCGGGAGCGTCGATGACGAGCTCGAGACGACATATAACGTGCGACTGTCCGATGCTGATTACGACCGGTTTACCCGCCGCGACGTTTGACAACCTGCCATAGTTCCTCCTTCTGATCGAGGGTCATGCCGGCGAACGCATCGCCGCCGAGATCCTCGATTGCCCGGAACCGCGCTTCGAACTTCAGATTGCCGGCGCGTAATGCGCTTTCCGCGTCTACTCCGAGATGTCGCGCCCAGTTGGTCACCGCGAACAGCAGGTCGCCGACTTCTTCTGCAAGCTTCTCGGAAGGAGCTTCGCGAACCTCCTCGATTTCCTCGTGGATTTTCGCCAGCGGCCCGCTCGCATCCGGCCAGTCGAAGCCCACACGCCCCGCGCGTTTCTGCAACTTGTCGGCCCGAGACAGTGCCGGAAGGCCAAGTGCGACCCCCGCCAACGCGCTGCTGTCCGATTTCACCGAACGTTCCTTCGCCTTGATCGCTTCCCATCCGGGCGACTGTTCCACGTCCCCGAATATATGCGGATGACGCCGTTCCATCTTGTCGGCAATCGAGGTCACGACATCGGTCAGTGTGAACGCACCGGCTTCCTCGGCAATACGGCTATGGAAGACGACCTGAAGCAGAAGGTCGCCCAGTTCGTCCTTCAGCTCCCCGGGATCGTTCCGTTCGATCGCGTCGGCGACCTCATAGGCTTCCTCGATCGTGTAGGGTGCGATCGTGGACCAGGTCTGCACACGGTCCCAGTCGCAACCTTCGACTGGATCGCGCAACCGGGCCATGATGGCGACGAGACGTTCGATCATAGAGAAGCCTTATAGAACGGGATTTTTCGATCCGGAACGTACGCCGAAACATCAAGGGCGTGGTAGATGAAGACTGGACCGTATCAGGCCGTACATCGCGCAAAAGCAGCGTCGCGTCTGCCCGTTAGCTCTTCGAGCGACACCCCCGCAATATCGAAGCGGAGTTCGTGCATGTCCATGCCGGACCGGTAGCCGCCGGGCCAGATGCTGGTCAGTTCGAAGCCGCAATGCTGGAAGAACGGCGAGACTTGGGGCGAGGTGTCGACTGTGACGTAGCGCGTGCGCGGTTCGGCTGAGGTGGCGACGTGGAGCAGGCGTTCGAACAGCAGCAGTTTGCCGAGACCGGCGCCGTGATATGCGCGCGCGGCCATGCCCCAGAAGAGCAGCGCCTTGTTGTAATGCTCCCAGATTTCGTAGCCGCCGAACGCGCCGGGGACGCCGTCGACGTCGACCACGAATGCCGGGCCGTCGGGGTCGTCGAGCGTCTCCTCCAGCCATTCGCGGTCGCCGTCGCCGAAATACTCGGGGAGGTTCGAGTCGAAGATCGCGAGGACGGCGGCGCGGTCCTTCTCCTCGTAGCGGCGGGTCAGGATTCTGGTCATGGCTGGCTCCACTGCGCGACGGTTTCGATCGCGTCGTGGGTGGAACGGCTCCAGCAGCGCGAAGTGCCTTCGAACGTCGCGGTCGCGTCGATTGGATCGGTGACGATGGTTTCGATCGTCTCGGGGCGGATGCGACGGGGTTCGCCGATGAGCTTCGCGTGCGCTTCCTTGATCGTCCAGCGACGGAGCCATGCTTGGGGCCGGGCGAGGGTGGGCAGGCGGCGGAGCGCGTCGGCTTCGGTCGGGGTGAGCATGTCCCAGAGCGGCGGGTGGTCATCGACGACTTCGCGGTCGACGGCGATCGGTGAGGGCGCAACGCCGATCAGGGCGTGCGCGCCGCGGCTGGAGAGGCTGAGATACCAACCGCCGGGGGTGGAAACGATCGTCGCGCCGGCCGGACTGCGTGTCAGGCGGACATCGTCTGAGTCGCCGGCAAGTTTGCGGATCAGGACGGCGGCCAGACCCTGCCGGATCGCGCGCGCATCGCCTTGCAGGCCAGCGGCGTACGGTCCGGTCTCGGCAACACTCCATGCGACTGGCGACTGACCGTCCCAGACGAGCGCGTCGAGCGGACCGTCGTGCCAGATCGGCGTCACGTCGCGATGGCGATCCGTGCGGGGCTCCCGTCCCAGCTCGTGCCGTCGGGCAAGGTCTCGCCCTTCATCACCACCGACAGATCGCCGAGCTGCGCGTCGGCGCCGATCTCCGCATCGTACAGCACGATCGCGAGCGAGCCGATCGTCGCGCGGTCGCCGACGCGGATCGCGCCGACCTTCATCACGCGGTCCTCGAACAGGTGCGTCTGCAGACCGGCGAAATCGTTGAGCGCGACGTCGTTGCCGATGTCGACGAGGTCGTGCTCGGTCAGGTCGGTGGTGTCGATGTAGCAGCGCTTGCCGATCCGCGCGCCCATCAGCCGGAGATAGAGCGCGATCCACGGCGTCCCGCGGAGTGGTTCGAGCAAGTTGGCGACGGCCAGATTCTCGTAGGTCGCGGTGACGAGTTCGGTGCGCCAGACGAAAGTGCTCCAGAGTGGCGCGGTGGTGACCTTGTAGCGGCCGACGACGAGCCATTTGAGTGCGAGGACGAAGACCCCGCAGGCGAGGCAGAAGCCGACGTACAGGAAGGGGAAGGTCGCCGCGACGACCAGCGCGCCGTTCTCGAGATCGTCGAGGTCGCCGACCACCGACAGAAGAAAGCTGAAGAACACGAGGAACGCGGTCAGCGAGAGCGTGGTGCGGACCGCCTCGATCGACAGGCGCGTGGCGATCAGCGCGCGCGACGGATTAAACCGCGCGCCTTCGTCGAACATCGTGTTGACCTGTCGCACCGGCAGCTTGATCGCGGGCGAGCCGAACCAGGTGCTGCCCTCCTCGGTGGCTAGTGCGGGGTCGCTCGGCGGCTTCGAGAGGACGCCGACAAGTACCTCGTCGCCGATCTGCGTCCCGCTTGGCAGCAGCGCGGAGTTGCCGATGAAGCTGCGGCGGCCGATCTTGGTATGCGCGAGTTCGATCGTGCCGTGGCCAATCCGCGCCGCGCCGAAGATCACCGAGTCCGCGATGAAGCTCTCCTCGCCGATCTCGACCAAGTCCGGCACAATCGCGCTGGCGGTCGAGATTTCCGCGCGACGGCCGACCTTGACGCCGAGCGCGCGGTACCACGGCACCACGTACAGCGTCGCGAAGATCGGGTGGAGCAGGCGGAGCGCGAGGTCGTTGATCTGCTGCACGAACCAGTAGCGGACGTAGAACCCGCTGTTCAGCGCATAGACCGCGGGCGCGACTCGGCCGAGGATCAGCCGCTTGGCCGCTACCGTCAGCACGCACATCATCACGACATAGGTGACCGCGAGCAGCGGCGCGACCGCGACATAGGCATAGCCGCTGGTCGCCCAGTCGAGCTCGATCAGCGCAATCAGCCCGGGGGCGATCGGCAGGATCGCGACCAGCGGCAGGATCAGCGCGCACAGGAACAGGCCGATCGCCGGGCCGGCGTTGCGCGGGGCTGGGGTGGCCGGGCGGCGGGGCGCATCGCCGTCATGCGCGGCGGGCGAGCCCGCCCAGCGCTGGCCAGCCGGGATCGTCGTATCGGCTGGCAGCGCGGACAGGTCGTCAAGCATCGCATCGTCGCCGAGCGCAGCGTTGCGGCCGACCACCGCCATCGATCCGACGAATGCGCCCTTGCCGAGCTTTACCGTGCCGAGCCGCAGCCACCCGCGCTCGACCGAGCTGGTCGACAACACCGACTGATCGCTGATGATCGCGTCGTCGTCGGCGTGGAGCAGGTCGGCGGTGTCGATGATCCCGGTGCTGATATGGACGCGCTCGCCGATCTTCGCGCCCATCATCCGGTAATAGCCGCGGATCATCGGCGTGCCCGCGAGATACGGCGTCGCCGTGACGCCGATGATCCGGCGGACCAGCCACCAGCGGAAATAATAGCTGCCCCAGAGCGGGTAATCGCCCGCCTTGAAGCGCCCGACGATCAGCCATTTGAGCGCGATCGACAGGAACATCGACGCGATCGGTACCACCGTGAAGAACAGCCCGCTGAGGATCAGCGCGTCGACCCGCGGCATGTCGCCGGCGAGATGCGTGTAGGCGAGATAGGGCGAGAACCACTGGAGCCCCGCCAGCGTGTAGATCGGCAGCAGCGCGAGCGTCTGCGCAGCGACGCACAACCGGCGCTTCCACGGCGCGATATGATGGAAGCTGGTCTCGTCGAGGATCGCGACGGGCGTGGTGCCACCGATCCGTAGCGCGAGCGCGCGGATGGTTGGCGCGGCGTAGACGTCCTCGAGCGACAGCCCTTCGAGGCCGCGGACCTTTCGCGCTGCCGAAACGAGCCGTGCGGCCTTCAGCGAATGCCCGCCGAGATCCTCGAACAGGTCGTCGAGCACCGATACCGGCTGTGGCGCGAACGCCTCGGCCCAGACGCGGTGCAGGCTTTCCTCCATCGGCGTGGCGGGCGCGACCATCTCGCGGTCCGACGTCACGGTGATCTCGGGCTTGACCAGCGCCTTGCGGTCGACCTTTCCCGAGGCGGGCAGCGTCGGCATGTGCGACAGCAACTGGTAGCCCGCAGGGCGCATGTAATTGGGGAGCCGCTCGGCGACGCGGGCCTTGAGGCCGACCATGTCGATCTCCTCGGCCGGACGCGCAATCAGGAACGCGGCGAGGAACTCCGAGCCGTCGCCGTCGGTGAAGAGCTGGACGACGGTCTGCGCGACGCCGGGCCATTCGCCGATCACCGCCTCGATCTCGGCGAGTTCGACGCGGAAGCCGCGGATCTTCACCTGCGTATCGATCCGCCCGACGAAATCGATGTCGCCCGCCGCGTCGAGCTTCACCAGGTCGCCCGACCGGTAGATCCGCTCAGACGCGCCCGACGGGCCGTCGAACGGCGTCATGATGAACTTCTCGGCGGTCAGGTCGGGGCGGTTGACGTAGCCGACGCCGACGCCCGGCCCGCCGATCACGAGTTCGCCTTCCCGGCCGTCGGGGACCGGCTGCATGTGCTCGTCGACCACCCAGGCGGTGTAGCCGGGGAGAGGCTTGCCGATCGTGATGCGCTGGCCCGGGAACACCTCGGTCCAGGTCGCGGTGACCGACGTTTCGGTCGGGCCATAGGTGTTGAGCAGGCGGAGGCCCGGACGCGCGAGCCGGCGCGGCAGGTCGGCGGGGCACGCCTCGCCGCCCATGTTGAGCAGGCGCAGCGTCGGCACCGGATGCTCGACCAGCGCGATCAGCGAGGGGACGACGTGCCAGATCGTCGTGTTCGCCTTGGCCAGCGCGATCGCCACGTCGGGCCCGCTGGTCGCCAGCGCCTCGGTCGCGACGAGCACGACCGCACCGACGAAGAACGCGCTCCACATCGTCTCGACCGACATGTCGAACGCGAGGCTGAACCCGCCGAACACCACGTCGGCAGGGATCAGATCGAGGATCGCGCTTTCCGAGCGGACTAGGTGGCAGGCGTTGCCGTGCGAGATCATCACGCCCTTGGGGCGCCCGGTCGTGCCCGAGGTGTAGATGATGTAGGCGAGGTCCTGCGGATCGCTGAGCGTCACATCGCGACCGATCGGTTCGGACGGCTCAGCCGCAAGATCGCCCAGCGCGGCGTCGAGCGCGAGCGTTTGCCCCTTAAGGTTGGCGACGCGGCTGGCGACGGTGATCGTCAGCGCGGCTTCGCTGTCCTCGACGATGAAGTCGATGCGGTCCTGCGGATAGCCCCAGTCGACCGGCACATAGGCGGCGCCGGCACGCAGCACGCCGAGGATCGCCATATACTGGTCGAGCCCGCGCGGCAGGCACAGCACGACACGGTCGCCGCGGCCGATCCCCATCGCGCGCAGGCGGTGCGCAAGCGCGAGGCTGCGCGTGGCGAGGTCGGTATAGCTCCACTCGGTCTTGCGGTCGTATTCCTCGTCCGCGCCGATCAGCCGCAGCGCGGTCGCGTCGGGATGCAGTGCTCGCGTCGCGTCGAAGATCTCATGCAGCAGTTCATCGCGGGCGTAGGGCTCTGCGGCCCGCAACGCCGGGGCGGGGGTGATCGACGGGTAAGCCGTCCTCGCTAAAATGGCGGTATCGGAAGGGCTTACCGGCGTGTCTTGCTGCATACTCAAGCCTTAGACGATGTCGAACGCCATTTGCTACTCGTCATCGGCGTACAGGAAAACCTTCGAAATTATCCGCCCGGCGCGAATGGAGGGCATGGCCAGAGAAGGCTTGCGGTGCCTTCGGTGCTGACTTACACCCCTACTACACCTTCGTCGGGAATCTTCACATGCGCGCCTCATGCCTCATCGGTTTCACCGCTCTCCTGCTGTCGTCGACCGCGCATGCAAGTCCGAAGGCGATGACGGAAGCGCCCGCCAAGGCGGTGATCGTACCCGATGCGAACGCACCGAAGGGGCGTCTGTCCGATGCGGCGATACCCAAGGCGTATCGCCTCGACTTCACCATTTTGCCCGAGGCTGACCGGTTTTCGGGACATGACGAGATCGACGTCACGCTGAAGGCTGCGACAAAATCTCTGTATATCCACGGGCGCGACCTGAAGATTGGCAAGGCGGTCGCGATGGTAGGTGGCAAGGCTACCCCGGCGATCTTCACGCAGGTCGATCAGAGTGGCACGGCGCGGCTGGACTTCGCGAATGTCCTGCCTGCCGGCGCGGCGACGCTGGCGTTCGATTATACGGGCAGTTTCGGGGACAGCGCCTCCGGCCTGTTCCACGTCAAGGTCGGCGATGCCTGGTACAGCTGGACGCAGTTCGAAAGCATCGATGCGCGCGCTGCGTTTCCCGGGTTCGACGAGCCTGGCTTCAAGACGCCGTTCACCGTGTCCGTGACGACCCATCCAGGTCTGGTCGTGATCGGCAACGCGCCGAAGGTGTCCGTCACGAAGGTTGCCGGGGGAATGGAGAAGCATCAGCTCGCGGTTACCAAGCCATTGCCGACCTATCTCGTCGCGTTCGATACGGGGCCGTTCGTTCACCAGACCGGAACGATCCCGGCGACCGCCGAACGGCCAACGCCGATGCCGTATGGCGCCGTCGCGACGCACGCGCAGAAGGACAAGATGGGCTATGTGATGGCGGAGACGCCGCGCATCGTGTCCCTGCTCGAGCAATATTTCGGCGAGCCGTTCCCGTTCCCCAAGCTCGACCAGATCGGCACGCCGATCATGCCGGGTGCGATGGAAAACGCGGGCGCGGACACCTACGGCGACGGAATCATTTTCCTCTCGCCCGGCGCGACGACGTCCGACAAGCAGGCGTTCGGGATGATCGTCGCGCACGAGCTCTCGCATCAATGGTTCGGCGACCTCGTCACGCCGGCATGGTGGGACGACATCTGGTTGAACGAAAGCTTCGCCAACTGGATGGGCTATCGCATCGGCAACGCCTGGCGGCCCGAGCTTAACATCGGCGTCGGCGCGCTGGATGAGGGCTTCGGCACGATGAACACCGACGCGCTGGAGGTGGGACGCCCGATCCACCAGCCGATCACCGACAACGGCCAGATCGACTCCGCGTTCGACGGCATAACCTACGGCAAGGGCGGGCAGGTGGTCGCGATGATCGCGGCCTATCTCGGCGACGAGAAGTTCAAGGCGGGCGTCCGCCTTCACCTCAAGCGTCACGCATATGGCAATGCGACCTCCGAGCAGTTCTTCCAGTCGATCTCGGATGCGGCGAAGGATCCGCGCGTGCTGTCCGCGCTGAAGTCGTTCGTCGACCAGCAGGGCGTTCCGGTCATCGACGTCCGGCGGCAGGGTAACGGCATCGTCGCATCCCAGTCGCGCTATGCCTTCCTGGGATCGACTCCGCCTCCGTTGAGCTGGACGATCCCGTTCTGCGTTCGCGTCGGCGCGGCGAAGCAATGCGCGCTGCTCGACAAGACCACGACGTCGATCGCTGCTCCCGCCTCGGGCCTAATAATGCCGAACGTCGGTGGTGCGGGCTATTACCGTTTCGACATGGCGCCGGCGGACTGGCAGGCGTTGATCGCGGCTTCGGGCACGTTGTCCCCGGGCGAGGCGCTCGCCACCACCGACAGTCTGTGGGCTGCGTTCCGCGCTGGTAAGGCGCCAGCCGCATGGCTGTTCGCGGAAGCGCGTGCGGTCGCGGCAAATCCGGACTCGACCGCCAGCATCGACGGCGGCCGGCGAATTGCCGGTTTGCGCTCGCGGGGGCTGATCTCGGCCGCTTCGTTACCTGCCTACCGCGTACTGTTGGCCTCGATCTATACACCGCGCCTGACTGCGCTTGGTTTCAACCCAGCCGCGGGCGCCTATGCAAAGGATGATCCAGGCCGGCAGAACCTACGCCACGAACTGGTCAACCTCGTCGCGGACGATGCGCGCGATCCGGCTGTCCGCAACACGCTGAAGGTGGCGGGGAAAAAATACCTGGCGGGCGACACCGCGGCGCTTGATTCCGGCTTTCTCGGAGCTGCATTGACCGTGGTAGCAGAGGAGGGCGGTCTGCCTGCTACTAAGATGCTGGTCGACAAGGCGTTATCGAGCGAGGACCCGGGCTTCCGCCAGGCTGCTCTCGGTGCCGCTGCGTCCAGTGGGCGGTCCGACGCCGCCAATTATCTCCTGTCGCTCGAAGATAAACGGATGCGGAGCTATGACAGGATCGGGCTGATCTTCGGTGTCGCCGGCAATGCGGAAACGCGCGATCTCGGCATCGACTGGATCCTGACGAACTACGACAAGCTTCTCGCCGGTGGCAACGGCATCTTCATTACCAGCCGCCTGCCGCAGGCGCTCGCCGTCCAGTGCGGTGCCGATCAGGCGGACCGGATCGATGCCAAGGTCGGCGCCTCGATCCGCAAGGCTAACGTCGGATTGCTCAACTACGAGCGTACGCTGGAGAGCATTCGCCATTGCGGTGTATTGCGGCAGGCGAAGTCCACGGAGATCGCAGCGGCCCTTGCCAACGCGAGGTAGCGCGCAAAGATGAGGACTGAGGCAGCGCGGCGTGGCTCTGCCTCAGCCTTTTCATATGCCGGACGATGCCTTCGATACGGTATCGTGCCGGATCGATGGCATCGTCATTGCAGCGTTCACCGTTGAACCGCGTACGCTGAGCCAGGGATGAGTGACGAGTAGGGCGTCTTCATCAAACGTAAGCTGTTCGGGCTACCGAGACGCCGAGGAACACCTCGGAATCAACCAATACGCCTTACACAATACTCAGATCGATAATACACATTATGTTAAATATGGGGTGGTGGTGGCGAGAGGATCAGCGTCTTTCCAACGACCCGCCACGAACCCAGCCGCGACAGGAAGTTCATGCCGAGGATGTCCGTCTCTTCGAAGGCCGGCGACGTCACGATTCCCAGGTCGGTCATGACGATATTTCCGACGGCTACGCGTTTCGCAGTCGCCGACCGTGCGGTGACCTGGCCGTTGGCGGTTGACAGAATTACGGGAAACGGACTTTCGGTCAGGTCGAGGCCCGCCGCCTTGGCGGTCTGCATCGACAGTGCCGTCGTCGTGGCGCCGCTATCGATCAGCATGCGTCGACCGACTCCGTTGATCTCCACGTTCGCCCAGAAATGACCGTCGTCTGCCATGCGTATGCGCGTTTCCGTTCCGCTAACCTGTTGATCGTCGAACATCGCAATGACGCCGGACAGTCGATCTCGTTGGCTCGCAATCAGGAAACCGACGGCGAAGATGCCTACCCATGCCAGCGCCATCTTGAGCATCGGCTTGACGGCGCTTCGCCGCGCAACCAGCGCCGACAGCGGCAGGATCAGCATCACGGCGTACAGCGCGAACTGGGCTGCACGGTCACCCGTCATGCGTCGAGCACGAGCCCGTCATAACCAGGCTCGACGCCCTTCGGAAGTTCGGCGACCAAGCTAGCATAGTCCATGCTGTGGTCCATGTGGATGAGCGCGGTACGCCCCGGCTGCAGTCGGTCGACCCATCCGAGTACGGCCGGCAATTCCATGTGCGTCGGATGCGGTCGTCTCCGCAACGCATCGACGACCCAGACGTCGAGCCCTTCGTAAAGCTTGGCCATATCGTCGGTCATGATATTAAAATCGGTCGCATATCCGATCGAAGCGCTACCCGCTTCGAACCGAAGTCCAGCCGCGTGGATGTTACCGTGAGGTTGATCGGTAACGCGAATTTCAATCCCGCCTATCGTCAGCCGATCGGGTAGCGTTTCTGCCGCGATCGTCGGCGGGTAGCCCGCTCGGCCGTGGAATGCATAGGTGAAACGCGAGTCCAGCGCCGCGAGCGTGTGGGGTCGTGCATAGCCGCGTACCGGCGTTCCCGCGGCGTGGTAGAGCTGGCGCAGATCGTCGATACCGTGGCAGTGATCCGCATGATCGTGCGTCCAGATAACGGCGTCGACCCGGTCGACGTCGGCCGCGAGAAGTTGCTCGCGCATGTCCGGGCTCGTGTCGATCAGGATGCGCGTACCATCATGCTCGATCAGCGCGGACGCGCGCGTGCGGCGGTTGCGTGGTTCGGCAGGGTCGCAATCGCCCCAGTCGTTGCCGATCCGCGGGACGCCGGACGATGTGCCCGATCCGAGAATCGTGATCCTCATGCGCGCGTCTTGCCGAACAGCGTGTGGAAATTCTCGGCCGTACGGCGCGATAATTCCTCGACATCCTCACCGCGCAAGTCGGCCAGGAATTTCGCCGTGTCGGCGACGAAGCCGGGCTCCCCGGTCTTGCCACGATGCGGGACCGGCGCGAGAAACGGTGCGTCGGTCTCGATCAGAAGTCGCTCGATAGGCAAGCGCGCGGCCGTCTCTTGCAGATCACGTGCGTTCTTGAAGGTGACGATACCCGATATCGAAATATAAAGGCCCATGTCCAACGCCTTGTCAGCGAAAGCTCCGCTTGCGGTGAAGCAGTGGATGACGCCGGGATAAGCCCCCTTCCCCATTTCCTCAGCCATGATCGCGGCGGTATCGTCCTCGGCATCGCGTGTATGGACGACGATCGGTAACCCAGTCTCGCGCGATGCCGTGATGTGCGCGCGAAAGCTCGCTTGCTGGCGGGCGCGATCCGACGTGTCGCGGAAATAGTCCAGGCCACTTTCGCCCAGCCCCACCACACGAGGATGACGTGCCCGCTCGATCAGCTTGGCGGCATCGACATCGGGATAGGTGTCGGCCTCGTTCGGATGGATGCCGATCGTAGCCCAGACGTCGGGCTCGCGCTCGGCGGTCGCGACGATATCATCCCACTCGCTCTCGCGGGTCGAGATGTTGAGCATCGCCGTCACCCCCCGCGCTCGCGCCCGTGCAAGTACGGCTTGCTGATCCTCTACGAGCCCCTTGTAGTTGAGGTGGCAATGGCTGTCGGCGAGCATCAGGCCTCCGCGGGCAGTTCGAGACGGGGGAAGACGGGGGATGGCGGTGCGATCCGGAAGTCGGACGCAGCAACCCGGTCGTACCAGCGATCATCGTCGATCGCGGCATGATCGCGCTCTACCGCGCCGATCTGATCGAGCACTTTATCGGCGGAGTCCGGCACGACCGGCAGGATCGCGATCGCCAGCATGCGGATCGCGCGCACCAGCGTGCGCAACACGGCGTGCATCCGGTCGGGATCGGTCTTGCGCAGTGCCCAAGGCGCCTGTGCGTCGATGTACTGGTTGCAGGCGAACACGCCACGCATCCAGGCCTCGATACCCTGCGACAACGCCAGATCGGTAAAGCCTGCCTTGAAGCCGGCACACGCGACGATGACCTCCTCGATCAAAATGCCATCCGCCTCGTGGACCGTACCTGTCGAGGGAAACACGCCTTCCAAGTTCTTGGCGATGAAGGACAAAGTACGCTGAGCCAGATTGCCGAAGCTGTTGGCCAGTTCGGCGTTCACACGGGTCACGATCGCCTCGGGAGAATAGCTCCCGTCCTGACCGAAGCTGACCTCCCGCAGGAAGAAATACCGCAGTGCGTCGACGCCGAACGCATCCGCCAACGCCATCGGATCGACGACGTTGCCGACCGACTTGGACATCTTTTCGCCGCGTGTGAGCAGGAAGCCGTGACCGAACACGCTTTTCGGCAGCGGAATGTTCGCGGACAACAGGAACGCGGGCCAGTACACCGCGTGGAACCGGACGATATCCTTGCCGATCAGATGGATATCGGCGGGCCAGAACTTCGCCTTGTCGCCCGTCATGTCGGGATAGCCGATACCGGTCAGGTAGTTCGTCAGCGCGTCGACCCACACATACATGACGTGCCCGGGGCTGTCGGGTACCGGCACGCCCCAGTCGAAGCTGGTACGCGACACTGACAGATCCTTCAGACCACCCTCGACGAAGCGCATCACTTCGTTGCGGCGGCTTTCGGGGCGGATGAAGTCGGGGTTGGCGGCGTAGAGATCGAGCAGGGGCTGCTGGTATTTCGACAGGCGAAAGAACCACGTTTCCTCGGCGGTCCATTCGACCGGCGTACCTTGCGGCGAACGGCGATCGTCGCCCTCCCCGGTCAGTTCGGATTCATCGTAGAACGCCTCGTCGCGAACCGAATACCAGCCCTCGTAGCGATCGAGATACAGATCGCCCGAGTCCGCCATAGCCTGCCAAATGGCCCGGCTTGCGGCATAGTGATCCGTGTCCACGGTACGAATGAAACGGTCATAAGAGATACCAAGACGATCGGCCATCACGCTGAAATGCGACGACATCTCGTCTGCGAATGCGCGTACCGGAATGCCTCGGTCGCGCGCGGCCTGCGCCATCTTCAGACCATGCTCGTCGGTACCGGTCTGGAACAGCACGTCGCGTCCCGCTTGACGCTGGAACCGGGCGATCGCGTCGGCGGCGATCATCTCATAGGCATGGCCGATATGCGGACGGCCATTGGGATAGTGGATCGCGGTGGTGATATAAAAGGGGTCGGCCATGCCGCGCTCCTAGAGCATCGGTCCGATCAGGTGAAGCCCACGCTAAGACCCGGCCGGAATGCTCGGATGAATTTGCCGCTCACTGACGCAGCGACGCGACGATCCCGGCCATTTCGAAGACGGTCGCCTGCGCGTCCAGCGACAGTCCAACCGCCGCGCCGGCGAGATCGCGCGCAGCCGCATGGGCATCGAGCGCGGTACGCAAAGCGGGTCCGGATCGCGTGCGCGCCTGGTCGGCGACAAAGGCTTGCGCGCGGTCCAGGAACGCCTCGTATCGCGGTTGCGACGTCTTGCTCCCCAGCGCTTTTGCCAATTTGAGGCGGCGGCCATTGTCGCGGTCACCATCACTCGCGATATCGGCAAGCGCGCTGTCGATGCCGGCGATGTCCAGGCCGGCATAGCGTAGCGCCCTGCCCGGCGCCCCGTCGCTGGCACGGACAAGCGCGGCGACCTCTTCGTCATCCGCTTCGGGGCGGAGTGCGCGGATCGCCTTCGTCACCTCGTCTTGACCCAGTGCTTCGAACCGCAGCAGTCGGCACCGTGAGCGGATCGTCGGCAACAATCGCCCGGGGGCGTGGCTGACGAGCAGGAAGATCGTTCCGGCGGGCGGTTCCTCGAGGTTCTTAAGCAACGCATTGGCACCGCCGCGTTCGAGATCGTCGATCGCATCGATCACTACCACGCGGCGCGCACTCATCGACGGCGTCGTCGCGAACAGCGGCTGGAGCGTGCGGACCTGTGCGATGGTGATGCTCCGCGCGAGGTCCAGGTCGGGTTTCTCAGGATCCTTCGGAAGGCGCGCGAGCACACGATAGTCCGGGTGAGACCCCGCCTCGATCAACGACCGCGTGCGGTCGCCCTGCGGTACGTCGAACCCGGCCGGCGTGGCATCGGGATTGGCGCCGTCAGCCAGCATCCGCATCGCCGCCAGCCGCGCGAAACTCGCCTTGCCGACACCTTGCGGTCCGGTCAGCAGCCAGGCGTGATGCAACGCGCCGCCACGCATCGCCGCAAGGAAAGCGGACTGCGCGGCGGCGTTGCCGAATATCTCAGTCATGCCCGTCGTGCGTCCGGGACATGCATCGTCATCCGAAGAACCCGGTCAGGCCTGCCCAGGCACGTCCGAAGAACCCGGCTACGGCGACATCCTTGTCTGCGACTAGCGGCATGCGCTGCTGCAGGCCGTCCGACGTCGTTACGACGAGATCCGCAATGTGCTGGCCGGCCTTGATTGGCGCCTTGATCGGGCCCTCGTACACGACCTTGGCGGTGAGGTTCGGCGACGTACCGGCGGGCAGAGTCACGGTCAGCGCCTTGGGCGCGACGAGACCGACCGACGAGGCATCGCCGAGCTGGACCGCTGCGGTCTCGACCTTCTTGCCCTTGGCGACGATCGGCTTCGACTGCCATGCGCGAAAGCCCCACTCCATGAAGCGCACTGATTCCTCTGCGCGCTGCCCGGCGCTGGTCAGGCCGGCGACGACCATAACCAAGCGACGCCCGTTTTGCACAGCCGAGCCGGTGAAGCCGTAGCCCGCCTCCTCGGTATGCCCGGTCTTCAAGCCATCGGCACCGGCGACGCGACCGAGGATCGGATCGCGGTTTGCCTGCGTGATGGCGCTGCCGCCCATCGTCTTGCCCCAGGTGAAGTCGCGCTTCGAATAGAACTGCCTGTAGAGGTCTGGATAGTTGTTGATCGTCGCGGCTGCGAGTTCGGCAAGATCATGTGCGGTGACGTAGGTGACGCCGTTGTCGGGCCAACCGTTCGCGGTGCCGAAATGACTGTCCTTGAGGCCGAGTTCGGCTGCCTTGCGGTTCATCCGCTCGGTGAAGGCCTGTTCGGAACCGGAGATCCCTTCGGCAAGCACGATGCACGCGTCATTACCCGATAGCGTGACGATGCCGTAAAGCAGGTTGGCGACGCTGACGTTCTCACCCGAGGACAGGAACATCGTCGAACCCGCGGTTGGGCCATGCCATTTGGCCCAGGTCTCGGGGCGCACGGTCATCATCTGGTCGAGCTTCAACTCGCCCTTCTTGACCATGTCGAACGCGACATAGACCGTCATCATCTTGGCGAGCGACGCTGGCGGCATGCGGCGGTCGGCATCACGCGAGAACAACACTGCGCCTGAGGACAGGTCTTCCATGTACGCGATCGGCGCGGCGGTCTGGAACTGCGGCGCAGCGGCGATGGACGGATGCGCCAGCGCGAGGGCGGCAAGCGGTGCGACGATCAGCTTCTTCATGGGGTATTCCGTGAGCAAAAGGGAACTCAATCCGTGGGCAGGACCTGGGCATCGCCATAGCCGCGCTCGGCGACCGCGTCACGCGCGCGTTGCAGGCTGATAGCATCTTTGAACGGGCCGATGCGGACGCGGTACAGGCCACCGCCTTCGACCACGTCGGCATCGAGGCGTTTGGCCAATGCGGTCGCGCGCGCTTCGTTCGAGAAGGTCGCGACCTGCAACAGATACCGACGGCCGGGTACCAGCGTCATCGGCACACGGGACGGCAGGGTGTCTACGCTCATCGCGTGGGTATAGGCGGCGGGTTGCAGCGCGACCGCCTTGCCCGCCCGCAGCAGCGAGGCATCCCGCATCGACGGCACAATCGCACGGATACGGACGGTTGCGACCTGATGGCGGTCGGTGCCGAGCATGTGCGCCGCGGCACGGGACAGGTCGATCATCCGGTCACGACGACCGGGGCCGCGGTCGTTGATGCGGACCAAGATCGACCGACCGGTCTCGATCGAGGTGACTTCGACGAAAGACCCGAGCGGCAGTGTGCGATGCGCCGCGGTCATCGCATCCGGGTCGAACGCCTCGCCCGATGCCGTACGGTTGCCCGACAATTCGTCGCCGTACCAACTCGCTGTGCCGGTATCCTGATAGCTGCCGTACAGTCCGCCGCCAGCCGACAGTATCGCGCCACCGCTTTCGCGCGCGTGACCACAGGCGGCGAGCGCGAACGCCAGGCTCAGGGCCCTAGCGCTCGACCGCATCGGCCAGCAATCCGACCGACAGCGCATAGAAATTCGAACAATTGTAATCGAGGATCACGCGGTAGTTGCTGGTCAGCAGATAGGCCGTCGCGCCGGGGCCATCCGGTTCGAGCAACGTGGCCATCACCGAACCGTCCAGCGCTCTACCGCTTTGCGGGCTGACCCCCAGGGCGCGCCACTCGGCTATCGTCCGCCAGCCGCTATGCCGTTCGAACACGCGCGGGCAGCGCGGCGAGACGAGGCGGTTGCGGACCTGCGATCGGTCGAACCCGGCGGGCACGTTGACTGCGACCCCCCAGGGCTGACCAGCCCGCCAGCCGGCATCGACAAAGTAGTTGCCGATCGACGCGAGCGTGTCGGCGGGGCTGTTCCATATATCCGCGCGGCCATCCCCATCGCCGTCTCGCGCGATCCGCAGGTAGATGGACGGCAGGAACTGCGGGTTGCCCATGGCCCCTGCCCAGCTTCCCTTCAATTGCGACCGCGTCACGCCGCGATCGAGCATCTTCAACCCGGCGATGAACTCGCCCGCGAACAGCGACCTCCGCCGGCCTTCATAGGCGAGGCTCGCGAGCGACCGCAGGAGGTCGAAGTCGCCCGTGTAGCTGCCGTAGTTCGTCTCATGGCCCCAGATCGCGACCATGACCGATTCGGGAACACCGGTCTGCTGCTCGATCCGCTGCAGCCGATAGCGTTGCGCCTGATAGGTCTGGCGACCGCGAGCGATCCGCGCCGCGTCGACATGCTGCGTGCGATACGGCGCGAAGGCGGGTATCGCGCTGGAGTTGGTCGCGCCCGGCTGTGCCCGGTCGAGTTCGATCACGCGAGGGTTGAGCGTCAGCGTCGGAAAGACCGCATCCGCCGTACGCGCGCTGACACCATCGGCCAGCGCCTGCTGACGCAGTTCGCGCATATACGACTGAAACCCTGCGTCGTCCTGCGCCGCTGCCGGTCCCCCGAAGGACAGCATTGCGATCGCACCGAAAGCACCGTTGCGCAGCCAAGTCGCTGCTCGTGTTACCCCACCCATGCCGAAGGATGTGCCACAGACACCAGCGGATCGGAACCTCGCACCGTCGCACGGTTGCCACGCACAGGCGCTTGATGGTGCTGAGCGGACGCGTGTCGCGCGAACCCGCCCCGTCGATCGAGACCGCTGGTACTGCCCGATAGCTATCCTTCATCGGGCACGACACCTTTTACCCTGTCGGCAATTCCAGCTACCGGCCTGCCATTCGCGGGACGGCGGTGGCAAACACCGAGACCGACGGGACGAGGAGTGATGCCGTGATCGAGGTCAATTTCGATGGAATCGTCGGTCCGACGCACAACTACGCGGGGCTTTCGATCGGCAACCGTGCGTCGTCCGCCAACGCCGGTGCGATCTCCGCACCGCGTCTGGCCGCGCTTCAGGGGATGGGCAAGATGCGTCGCCTGATGGCCATGGGCCTGAAGCAAGGCGTCTTCCTGCCGCACGTCAGGCCGCATGTCGATTGGCTGAGGACGTTAGGTTTCGCGGGATCCGATGCGGAAGTCCTGTCGTCCGCGTGGGCTGCCGACGGAGCGCTCGCTGCCAACGCGATGTCGGCGTCTTCGATGTGGACCGCGAATGCGGGCACGGTTTCCCCGGCGACCGATACGGATGACGGCCTTTGCCATATCTCGGTCGCGAACCTGTCGACCATGCCGCACCGCGCGATCGAGGCAGTGCAGACCGAACGACAACTCCGCCTCGCGTTTTCAGACTCGCGGTATTTCCAGGTGCATTCCCCCCTGCCCGCCGCGTTCGGGGATGAAGGCGCAGCCAACTTCATGCGGCTGGTCTCGCCTGCTGGCGGCGTAGCGTTAGAGATGTTCGTATATGGCGAGGGTCAGGCTGGTGGCTTCCCCTCGCGTCAGCACCGCAGTGCGAGCGAGGCGGTCGCACGCCGCCACGGCCTCGATCCCCGCCATACGCTGATGGTTCGGCAAAGCGAGGCGGCGATCGCGGCCGGTGCTTTCCACAATGACGTGGTCGCAGTGGCCAACGGTCATGTCCTGTTCGCGCATGAGCAGGCGTTCGCCGACCCTCGCGCGCTGTACGACGCGGTAGCGGCGCTCGTCCCCGACGCGGTGATCGTCGAGGTTCCGGCAGATCGCGTGAGCCTCGATATTGCGATTCGGACGTATCTGTTCAATTCTCAGCTGGTCACGATGCCGGATGGAGGAATGACCCTTGTCCTGCCGGCCGAAGCACGCGAGCATGCCGATGTCTGGACTTGGCTGTCGGAATTGATCGCAGCCGGGGGGCCGATAACCCGACTGGAGATCGTCGACGTCCGCGAATCGATGCGCAACGGCGGCGGCCCCGCGTGTCTCCGGCTCCGCGTTCAGGTCGATGCGGAAGCGTTTGCGGCGATCGATCGACGCTTCCTGCTCGATGATGCGGCCTGCGACCGGATCGAAGCGGCCATTGCGCGCGAATGGCCCGAAGCGATTGCGCTCGAGGACCTGGGTGATCCACGACTTTGGGAGCAGTGCCTCCGCGCCCGCTCGGCCTTGACGGCAGCGCTCGGTTTCAGCCCTGACGAAATCTGACTGGTGGCGCACTCTCGCCAGGAGTGCGCCACCGGATCGCTCGCGGATTGAGACTACATCTTGAAGCGCGCGCCCATCAGGAACGTGCGGCCGAAGTGGTTGTTCTCGTAGTTCCGGTTCGCGTCGAGATCGGTGTAGCGGCTGCGATAATTGTCGGTGAGGTTCGTTCCCTCCAGCGAGACTTCGACCGCCGGCGTCAACTTGTAGCGAAGCGAGGCATCGACGTTCAGCGTCGAATTATACCCTTCGAACAAGTTGCCCGTCGCCGAACTGCCGTCGATGTACGGGCTCCGATAGCTGACGGACCCGCGCGCGCTGAACTTCTTGTCTTCGTAATAGAGCGTGCCGTTATACGCGCGCTTCGACAGGCCGTAGAGCGTTGCCGTGCGCGTCGTGTTCGGCAATGCACCGAGCACGCCACCGGGCGTTGCGACGGCGCCTGTCACCGGGTTGAAAGTTGGCCGGGTCACGGCGGTGGCAGGTCCGCCTTGCGAATAGCCTGCGCTCGAATCGACGAAGGTCGCATTCGCCAGGAACCCGAAATTCTTTAGGAACCCGGGGAGGAAGCGGAAGCTGGATTGGAGCGAAATCTCCATCCCCTTCAGCGAAGCGCCTTCGCCGTTGACGGGTGCGTTGATCTGCCAAAGCTGTCCCTCCGGTGCTCCTGCCGCGGGCGAGCTGGCGGGGATCACCGACAGCGGTAGACCCGTCGAAGCGAACGTTCCGCTCCGGGTCTGTGTTACGGTAAAGCTCTCGATATTCTTGTTGAACACTGCGACGGAAAAGATCGATTGCGGCGCGAAATACCATTCGGCTGCCAGATCGAACGCGGTCGCGCGGAACGGCTTCAGTAACGGGTTGCCAAACGTCACGCGGTAGTTGAACCCGTCGACCGAACCACCCGGCGTGAGGCTACCGAGGCTAGGGCGCGTCAGCACCTTGGCGATCGCGCCGCGAAGAATGACCTTCTCGGTCGGGAACAGCGCGACGTTCATAGCGGGCAGCCAGTCATCGTAGCTCCGACCAACCGTCGCTGGCGTGTTGACGGTGACGCCGCCGACGACCGCGGACGAGATGCCGGTCGATTTCTGCGCGGTGTGGGCATAGCGCATGCCGGCGTTCGCTGCGTAGTTCAGGCCGAACAGGTCGCCCTTGATGTCGAACTCCGCATAGCCCCCGGTTACCTCTTCGACGACGCTGCGGGTATCCCCGACCAGCACGGTCGGCGTGCGATTGTAGAGCTTGGTATAGGCAGCGGCCGCATCGATGTTCGGCACCAGGAAGCTCGTGGTCGTCCCCGCGGGCTGCCCAGCCTTGCCGAGATTGAAGATCTCGCCAAGGCTTCCGGCGGGGAAGCCATAGACCGCGGTGGGACCGAACAGCGTGTTGGGCGAGCAGGTAAGCGTGCCGAGCACGACGTCCTTCCCGCCCGCGTTCGGGCAGACCACGGCATCGCGTGAGAACCCCGCGGTATCGAACGAGAAGCGGCGATACATGCCGCCAGCCTTGATCTGGAACCCTTCGGCGACATCCCATTCGGTGCGCAGCTGCGCGGTACGAAACTTGTTGATCGTTTCGGACGGCCGATCGCGAATTTCGGCCAGTTGGAAGTTCGCCGGGTCGGTGACGCTGGTACCGAAAGTAAGCTTCGGCCGCTTCATGTCGGTATAGTCATAGCTATACCCCTGCGCGTCGCGATCATCGAACACGAAGGTCGTCTCGACCGGGATCGTGGCATCCGATTTGGAGAAGCCGCCAAGCAGCGTGAAGCGGAGCTTGTCCGTCACGTCCTGATCCCAGCTTCCGCCAAGCTGATAGAATTCGGTCTGTGATTTACGCAGATAATGCTCGGTGCGGACCCACGCGTCGTTCAGCGTCGCCTTGACGAGATTGTTGTTGGCGTCGATCGTATAGTTGTTGATGTCGACCGAGCGCTCGTTAGAGCGCAGCAGGACTTCACCCCATTTCTCTTCGCGGGTTTCCTTGAACCGCGAATACAGGCCGTCGATCGAGACCTTCGTCGATTCGGTCGGCGCCCACTGGATGCTGCCGGTGATACCGAGCCGCTCCCGGTCGTGACGGACCGAGCCGTAGCGCGGAATGCGTGGATGGAAGGCGAGCGCGGCCGTGTCGCAAATCGCCGAATTGGTATAGGTGCCCCCGCGGTTCGGCGCGGTAAAGCACGGCGTTCCTCCGACCGAGTCGAACACGCCCTGCGCCCAGCGGACGCTGTTGTTGCCGAGTTCCAAATTGTTGGTCTTGGTATAGGCGCCCGACAGCGCCATGCCGAACGTGCCGTCGGCCGATTTCCACGACAGCAGCCCCGCCAGACGTGGTCCGAAATTCTTGCTGAGGTCGTTATAGCTCGCTTGCGCAGAGCCGACGAGCGTGAAGCCGGTCTTGCCACCCAGCGGATTGCCGGTGTTGAGGTCGACCACCGCGCCGAGCGAACCTTCGTCCAGCGACGCCTCGGCAGTCTTGTGGACGACGATCGAATTGAACAGCTCGGAGGCGAAAACGTTGAAATCGAACGCACGATCGCGGTTCGAGCTCGCGCCGTCGGTCGACGTAGCGACCGTCTCAAGGCCATTGACCCGGACGCGCGTAAACTGCGCACCAAGGCCGCGTACGGTGATCGCACGGCCCTCGCCTGCGTCGCGCTGGATCGAGATACCGGGAATACGCTGCAACGACTCAGCCAGATTCTGGTCGGGAAACTTGGCGATGTCCTCGGCGACGATCGCATCGACCGACGACACCGACTGACGCTTGACGTTGAGCGCCGCGTCGAGCGAGCGCCGGAAGCCGGTAACGATGATCTCGGCGGTCGGACTGTCGGCGGATACCGTCTCGGGTACGGTTTCGGGCGAGTTTTGCGATGCGGTCGTCGCGGCGGGATCCGCCGGTTGCCCCTCAGGGACGACTGCGGTCTGTGCCGGTGACGGATCGACCTGAGTTGGTGTTCCTGGGCTCACGCTATTCGGTATCTGCGCGGCTTGCGCAACTGCGGTTGCCGGCGTCGCCAGTGCCAGCACGAGGCTGCCGGCGGAAATCCCGCCAAGCCAGTTCAGTCGCCGATCCGTTGCTGCTGTTTGCATGCCCATTGCTCCACTCCCCGTCGGGTCAACATCGATGACACCGGTTGCGACGCGGCTGCTTGCCGCGTTGCCTCCGCCCTGATGATCTTGGGGAACAAGACCCGTTACTTTCGAACGGGTGCATCTCATCCTCTCCCGAACGGCCAGTTGTTGCTGGTCCGCTCCCGGTTCCTGTCTATGCTTAGGTAACCGGTGTCAGGACAATGTCGCACGATCGTTTACGTGTCAATATGCGCCTGAGATCAACTGCCCGGTTGGATGTACGGAACGCGCGCGAACAGCTCGCGCTGCCAGCGACGCGGATCGGCCTCGAGATGTGAATTCGCATCGAAGATCATCGTCGCGCGCGTGGTCCGGTCATAGCGCGGCCAAAGTGGAACGCCTGCATGGTGCGGATCGCCGGTACGCGCGAACGCGACGAAACTGTCCTGCATCGCTTTGGATACGGAATGGGCATCCGCGCCGATACCGGTCTGGGATCCTGCAGCATCGAGAGTGCCGAACACCAACGGGATATCCATCGTGTGGAAGGCACCGCGACGCGGATCCGTGCGCGACGCGAAGTCGACCTGGTACACCCAGGCGGGTGAATCGCTCGTTGCACGTGCTTCGGCCTCGATCACCTGCCCGCGCCAGCTTCTTCCTGCGGTGGTGGCGTCGTAGAACACATCGAGCGGCGACCACGCTGGGTATCGCGCGCGGTATGCAGCGACGACCCATTCGGGCAGTATGTCGATCTTGAGTTCCGGCGCCATGCGGGCTGCCAGATTGGCCCAGTCGAGACCACTCACCTTAGCAGAATCCGGACCTATAAACCCGCGCGTCTCGTCATGCGTGTTGCCCAGGATCATTGGGATACCGTTGCCCAACGGGTTGGCATCGGGCCAGAACGGATGTCGCGTCAGCCAGGTCATGTCGAGCACCGGCCCGAAATACACGCCGCCTTCCATCACCGGATCGGTCGTGTCGAGCGCCTCGACAAGCTTTGTCGCAGATAGCGTCAACAACAGCGACAGATTGGTTTCCGTCACGCCGAGCTTCGCGAGATACGCTCGCGTCCGCGCTGTCGCGTTCAGCGGGCCGGATACCGTCACCTGCTGGCCGCTCATCGTTGCAGCCCGGTGAAACAGCCCGGCTGCGGCCGGCATCCCCATCATCGTCGCGATCTTCGCACCGCCGCCCGATTGTCCGAATACCATGACCCGTGACGGATCGCCGCCGAACGCCGCGATATTGTCACGCACCCATTTGAGCGCGAGGATTAAGTCGAGCTGTCCCGCATTGCCGCTGTCCGGAAACCTTGGATCGAGCCGCGTGAGGTAGAGATAGCCGAACGCGTTGAGCCGGTGGTTGATCGTCACCACGACGCAGTCGCCGCGTGCCGCCAGCGCCTGCCCATCGTTCAACGGATCGGTGACGCTGCCGTTCGAATAGGCGCCCCCGTGGATATAGACCATGACCGGCTTGTTGGCGCGGGTGTCGGCCTCGGCGGTCCAGACGTTGAGGAACAGGCAGTCCTCCGACTGCGGGCCATAAGGTCCCGATTGCGGGGATACCGGTCCGAACTCCTGCGCGGGCCGGTGTTGTCCCGGCATCGGCACTGGTAGCGGCGCCTGGAACCGCTCGGCACGACCGTAGCGTATTCCCCTGAATGCGCTGACCTGCCCTTCCGACGTGCCCACGAAATTTCCTGATGGCGTTCGAACCTTGGGGGCCGTACTCGCCCTCGCGCGGCTCGCGAGGATCAGTGCGGCCCCGGCGCCTATCGTCGCCCTGCGCGTCCAGCCATCAGCGCCGGACATCGAGGCCGCCGGCCAGATATGCGTCGATATCCGCCTGGCGGAACAGGCTCGCGTCCCCGGGCAACGAGTGTTTCAGCGCAGCGAGCGCCAAGCCGATGCGCGCGGTTTCGGCGATGTCCTTGCCGGATCGCAATCCGTGCAGGACGCCCGCTGCGAACGCGTCGCCGCCACCGATTCGATCGACAATACCGGCTAGCACGACCTCGTCGGTCTGGGCGTAAGCGTCGCGCGTGTCGATCCGCGCGGAAAGGCGGTGGAGATCGACATGTTCGACATGGCGCGCGGTCGACGCGATCGTCTGCAAGCGGGGAAACGCGGCGAACGCGGCCTCCGTCGCTTCGCGTCGGCGATCCTCGGCCTCGCCGGAGAAGTCGCGATCGAGCAGCAGGGCGATATCGCGGTGATTGCCGAACATCAGGTCGGCATGCTCGACGAGTTGTGTCAGGATCTCGCGCGGGTTAGAGTCCCATCGTTCCCAAAGCTTCCCGCGCCAATTGCCGTCGAACGAGACCGCAATCCCGCGTTCCGTTGCCGCTCGGACGGCTGCCAGCGCCGCTTCAGCCGGGACCGGGCCGAGCGCCGGCGTGATGCCGGACAGATGCAGCCGATCGACGCCGCCGAGCAGCGAGGTCCAGTCCCAGGTTTCAGTAGGTGCCTCCGCGAACGACGACCAGGCCCGGTCGTAAATGACTTCGGTAGCGCGAAGACCTGCACCGGACGTCACGAAATACAGCCCCATCCGGTCGCCGCCGAGTGTGATCGTCGACGTGTCGACACCATGCCCGCGCAGCGTCGTGATTGCCGTGCGGCCGAGATCATTGTCGGGGACCATCGTCGCCATCCCGACGTCGTGGCCGAGCCGTGCAAGCTGCGTCACGACGTTCGCCTCGGCGCCTGCGACCCAGACGTCGAGTTTCGGCGTCTGCAACAGCAACTCGCGACCTGGCGGGGAAAGCCGCAACATGATCTCGCCGAACGCCAGGAATTTAGTCATATCACCCCTTCATCGAATCCTCCCAGTGCGTGGAGGAGGGCCACTGCTTGGTCGTGGTAGAGCGGGCGTGGCACGACGGATACGCTAACGGAAGCCCCTTCCCATCAGCTTGAGACAGGCCCTTACCCCCGTGTTGGGACGAACGTCACCGAGCGAGCCAGCCGCCATCGACGGCAAGGATGTGGCCTTGCACGTATTTGGCTGCCGCCGACGACAGGAACACCGCCGCACCGCCGAGATCGCTCGCGTCACCCCATTTGCCTGCCGGGATGCGGTCGAGGATCGAGCGGTTGCGGGTCTCGTCCGCCTGTAGCGCGGCGGTGTTGTTCGTCGCGATGTATCCCGGTGCGATCGCGTTGACGTTGATGCCCTTGGCCGCCCACTCGTTCGCCAGCAGCTTGGTGAGGCCGCCGATGCCCGACTTCGACGCGGTGTAGCTCGGCACGCGAATGCCGCCCTGGAACGTCAGCATCGAGGCAATGTTGACGATCTTGCCCGAGCCTTGCGCGATCATGTGGCGGCCGGCGGCCTGGCACAGGAAGAACACGGACTTGAGGTTGGTGTCGATCACCGCGTCCCAGTCCGCTTCGGTGAAGTCGACCGCGTCGGCGCGGCGGATGATGCCGGCGTTGTTGATCAGGATGTCGAGCCCGCCGAGCTTGGCCACCGTCTCGTCGACGACGCGCTGCACCGGTTCGATCGTCGACAAGTCGGCAGACACGATCTCCGCGTTCCGCCCGAGAGCGCGAATCCGCGCGACGGTATCTTCGGCAGGCGTGCGCCCGACGCAAGCGACGTCCGCGCCGGCGGTCGCGAGCGCAACAGCGATCGCCTGGCCGATGCCGGTGTTCGCGCCGGTGACGATGGCGACCTTGCCGGTCAGGTCGAAGGGGCCAGATACGGAAGGAGTGGTCATGCTCGTCTCCTCCCCTCCCGTATGCGGGAGGGGCCGGGGGTGGGCTCGCGCTTTCCTCAAGCGGATCGATGGTGGTGAGCGGGCGCCCACCCCCCTGCCCCCTCCCGCAAGCGGGAAGGGGAAAGGCAGACTCAAGCCAGCTGGCAGATATCCAGGACGTTCATGTCGGTATAATCCTGGTTCTCGCCAGCCATCGCCCAGATGAACGCGTACGCCTTGGTGCCCGAACCCATGTGGATCGACCAGGGCGGGCTGATGACCGCTTCCTCGTTCGCCATGACGATGTGGCGGGTCGCCTCGCCCTCGCCCATGTAGTGGAACACGCGGTCCTTCTCGAGATCGTCGAGTTCGAAGTAGAAATAGATCTCGCTGCGACGCTCGTGGATATGCGGCGGCATCGTGTTCCACACCGAGCCGGGCTTCAGGACGGTCAGGCCCATCACCAGCTGCGCACTGTCGCAGATGCCGGGGATGACCATCTGGTAGATCGTCCGCTCGTTCGAGTCCTCGAGGCTGCCGCGCTCCAGCGTGGTCGCATCGCCGACCGAGATCACGCGCGTGGTGAACGCCTTGTGCGCCGGGCACGACGCCAGATAGAAGCGCGCGCCGTCGCCCGAGAACTGCACGTCCTTGGCGCCCATCGTCACGTACAGGCAGTCCTTGTTGCCGAGCGTGAAGGTCTCGCCGTCGACCGTGACGGTGCCGCTGACCTTGCCGACGTTGACGACCGCCAGCTCGCGGCGTTCGAGGAACGGATGACCCGCCGCCGATGCCGGCTCGGCCTGGTCAGGCAGCTTCACGGACCCGCTCGCAACGGCAACGCCGCCGATCACGAAACGCTCGGCATGCGTGTAGTTGAGCACGCATTCGCCGTCGCGGAACAGGTCCTGGATCAGGTAGCGGTCGCGCAGTTCGCCGTTGGAGACGCACTCCATCATGTCGGGATGCGTGGCGTAGTAGGTGCGGTCGTACATAATAAGCTCCGGTCAGGCCGCCTGAGCAGCGAAATGGGGTTCGTCGATACGGTAAGCACGGCGGACGAGGCCGCTCGTCAACTCGTGGGCAAGGTCAGCCGCTTCCCAGTCGGCAAGCCGGTGTTCCGCCACCAACCGCGCCAGGAACCTGCAGTCGATCCGCCGTGCGACGTCGTGTCGCGCCGGGATCGAAAGGAACGCCCGCGTGTCGTCGTTGAAGCCGACGGTGTTGTAGAATCCGGCGGTCTCGGTCGTCATCTCGCGGAACCGACGCATCCCCTCGGGACTGTCGTGGAACCACCAGGACGGGCCCAGCTTCAGGCACGGATAATGCCCGGCGAGCGGCGCCAATTCGCGCGCATAGGAACTCTCGTCGAGCGTGAAAAGAATGATCGACAGCTGCGTGCTGGTCCCGAACCGGTCGAGCAACGGCTTCAGCGCGTGCACGTAATCGGTCCGCGTCGGGATATCCGCCCCCTTGTCGCGGCCATGGCTCGCGAACAGCCCCGCATTGTGGTTGCGCGACGAGCCGGGATGGATCTGCATCACCATGTCGTCCTCGACAGACATCGCTGCCATCTCGGTAAGCATCTGCGCGCGGAAGAGTTCGGCGTCCGCCGGTGTCCAGTCCCCGCGCGTCACCTTGGCGAACAGCGCCTCGGCCTCGACGCTGGAAAGATTGGCGGTCGCCGCGGTCGGATGCCCATGGTCGGTCGCGGTCGCCCCCGACGCGCGGAAGTCGGCGCGGCGCTTGCGATGCGCGGCGAGATAGCCCTTCCAGTCATACACATCCTCGCCGGTCAGCTCCGCAAAGCGGGCCATCGCCGGCTTGAACGCCTCATGCTCGACGTCGATGACGCCGTCAGGGCGATAGGTCGTGACCACGCGTCCGTTCCAACCGGACTGGCGGATGCGCTTGTGCGCGGCGAGGTCATCATGCGCCCCCTCGGTGGTCGCGAGGAACTCAATCCCGAACCGGTCGAACAGTACGCGCGGGCGAAACGCGTCGGACGCCAGCTTCTCGCCGATAAGATCGAAATACCGGTCCGCGGTCGATGCTTGGAGCGCCACGTCGATCCCGAACACGTCGGCGAACACATGGTCGAGCCACAGCCGCGACGGCGTTCCCCGGAACAGCGTGTAATGCTCGGCGAACAGCTTCCACGCCGCCCGCGGATCGGTCGCGGGGGTGCCGTTCAGCCGCGGGATCGCCAGCGCATCGAGGTCGACGCCCTGACTGTAGAGCATCCGGTAGAGATAGTGATCGGGTGCGAGCAGCAGCGAAGTCGCGTCGGTCCAGTTGGCGTTGTCCGCGAACCAGGTCGGATCGGTATGCCCATGCGGGCTGACGATCGGCAACGCCGTCACCTCGGCATACAACGCCCGCGCGATCGCACGCGTCGCCGGTTCCGCCGGGAAAAGGCGGTCCGGATGCAGTTCCAGAGCCCTTGCCATCGTCCATCCTCCTTGCCGCTTGACGCGATCGTCGGCCGATTGGTAACCGGTGTCAGGAGCATGCGCAACCGCCATTCAACTATCGTCTCAAGCCTCGACGTCAGCGGGAGGGGAAACCGACGCGCGCCGAATCAGCGTCGAGAGGAACAGCGAAGGTTCCTCGACCAGATCGCTGCCATCGTCGGCTCCGGCGATCAACTTCAGCGCAGCGGAGCGTGCCATTGACGCGATCGGCCACCGCACCGTCGTCAGCGGCGGCCAGACATGCGCGGCGATCGGCGTGTCGTCGAACCCGATGATCGACAGGTCGCGCGGAATATCGAGCCCGCGTTGCCGCGCCGCATGGATGATCCCCGCCGCCATTTCATCGTTCGACGAGAAGATCGCGGTGGGTCGCGGCATGACGTCGAGCAACCGCTCCGCCGCCACCAGTCCCGACTCGAACGTGTAGTTACCGTCCGCGATCATGCTGCGAGGCAAGGCGATCCCGGCCGCAGCTAGCGCGTCCTCGAACCCCAATCGTCGCTCACGGGCCGACCGGAATCCGTGCGGCCCGGCGACTAGGCCTATCCGCCGATGCCCCTGCTCGATCAGATACTCGGTCGCTGTTCGCACCGCCTCACGATCGTTCGATGCGACCATGTGGTCGGTATCGTCGATCACCGCAGAGCCCATCCGGACGTACCGACAGCCGATCGATTCGCAGAGTTTCGCGACGGAATCATTCTCGCTGACCGGTGGCATCAACAGCACCCCGAACAGGCGCTGCCGTTCGAGAAAATGCCGAAGATCGTCGAGCATCGTTGCCGACCCACGATCGAGCGGGCGGACGACCATCTCGAATTCGGTCCCGTGCAACGCCTCCAGCATGCCCTGCTGCACGTTGAGCACGGTCTGCGCATTCGGGTTGTCGTGAACCAGGCCGATCAGGAAGTTCCGCCGCAGCGCTAGCGCCCGCGCCTGCGGATTGGGAATATAACCGAGCTCGGCGATGACATCCTCGACCCGCTTGCGCGTATCGTCGTTGAGGAGCGGCGACCGGTTGATGACGCGGCTCACGGTTTTCTTGGACACGGCCGCGATCCGCGCCACGTCGTTGATCGTTGGCTGACCGGTTTTCTGCATCGCGTGGGCATAGCTCGGTGATCGCGAGCCGACTAGTCACGCCCCACATTGAACGTCCATGACACGAGGACCCGCCAACGCGCTTGTCAATGACACCGGTTTCCCATACGCTCCGAGAAACGCAGATCACTGCGAATACATAGGAGGGGTTCTTGGTGGTACAGCCGGACACGACCGAGAATATCAGCCGCATTGCCCGGACGTTCGTCGAGGCACGCCGCGTCGGGACTTCCCTTGCGGAATTCCCGGGAAATGTTCCGACGACACTTGCCGAGGGGTACGCGGTACAGGACGAGGCGTTGCGCCTTGTCGAAGGTTTCATCGCCGGATGGAAAGTCGGCCGGATCAATCCGCCGCTCGACGGCGTCGACCGCCTGACCGGGCCGATCTTCGCGGACGAAGTCGCGTCGGCCGGGGTGGAACCGGTCGCGATGCCGGTCTTTGCGCAAGGTTTTGCTGCCGCCGAGGCTGAATTCCTGTTGCGGATCGGTACGGCGCCCGATCCCGCCAAGCTGCGCTATACGGTGGACGAGGCACGCGCGATGATCGACGCGGTGCATGTCGGAATTGAGATTGCCAGTTCGCCCTTCCCGGGCATCAACGCACTTGGTCCGACTGTCACGGTGTCCGATTTCGGCAACAATAATGGGCTAGTCGTGGGCGCGGATGCGGAAGGATGGCGCGAGGGTGACATCAATGACTGGCCCGTCGAACTGTGGATCAACGATGCCTTGATCGGGGCCGCTACGAGTGCGACGATGCTCGATGGACCGTTCGGCGCGGTACGCTATCTGCTCGAACACATGGCCGCACGCGGGATCGCGTTGTCGCCGGGACAATGGGTCTCGACCGGCGCGGTCACCGGCGTCCATCCGGTCGCGATCGGCGACCGGGTCGAGGCGCGCTTCGACGGACGGTTCGCCGTCCGCTGCACCATCAAGGCCCGCTAGAGGCTTCGTTTAGGAGAGAGGCCAATGGCGACCTTAAACATGCCGGAGGTAGGCTCAGCAGGTACTGCCGGGAGCGGCGACGCGGGCATAGGAGGCAAGATCGGGCGGTATCGCTGGCTGATCTGCAGCCTGTTGTTCGCCGCGACTGCGATAAACTATGTCGATCGCCAGATGATCGGCGTGTTGAAGCCAACGATTTCCGCCGAACTCGGCTGGAACGAGACGACCTATGCCGACGTGATCTTCTGGTTTCAGGCGGCCTATGCGATCGGCTATCTTAGCTTTGGCCGGATCGTCGACGTACTCGGCGCGCGGATCGGCTATTCGGTGGCGTTCGTTATCTGGACGCTCGGCCATACGCTGTGCGGGTTTGCGGGCAACGCGTTCCAGTTTTCCGCTGCACGCGTCGTGCTCGGCCTTGGCGAGGCGGGCAACTTTCCCGCGGGAATCAAGGCTGTCTCGGAGTGGTTCCCCGCCAAGGAGCGCGCGTTTGCGACCGGAGTGTTCAACGCGGGCGCCAATATCGGCGCGGTGATCACGCCGCTAATCGTGCCGATCATCACGATCGCGTTCGGCTGGCGGATGGCGTTCATCATCACCGGCGCAATCAGCCTGATCTGGCTGGTGGCGTGGATCACGATCTATCGTCGTCCGCGCGAAGTGGCGAAGCTGTCGCCCGCCGAACTCGCGCATATCGAGAGCGATCCAGCCGATCCGGCGAAGAAGATCGGCTGGCTAAAGCTGCTCGGTTACCGCGAGACCTGGGCGTATGCGCTGGGCAAGTTCCTGATCGATCCGATCTGGTGGCTCTTCCTGTTCTGGACGCCCGATTTCCTCGCCAAGACCTATCATCTCGATCTCAAAAGCTTCGGCCCGCCGCTAGTCGCGATCTACCTGCTGTCCGACGTCGGCAGCGTAGCCGGCGGCTGGTCGTCGTCGAAGCTGATGAAACGCGGCCATTCCGCCAATTTTGCGCGGAAGATCACGATGCTGGCCTGCGCATTCCTGGTTATGCCGATCTTCTTCGCGCAATATGTCGACAATCTCTGGCTCGCGGTCGGGATCGTCGGGTTGGCGACGGCGGCGCATCAGGCGTTTTCGGCGAACCTCTACACGATCCCGTCGGACATGTTCCCGCGCGGCGCGGTCGGTTCGGTGGTCGGGATCGGCGGCACGGTCGGTGCGATCGGCGGCATGATGATGGCCAAGTTCACCGGCTATGTCCTGCAGACGACGGGCAGCTACACGCTGATCTTCGCGGTCGCCGGCAGCACGTACCTGATTGCGATCGCCGTCGTGCATCTGCTCTCGCCGAGGCTGGCGCGAGTGGACGCAGGCTGAGGCTTGCCCCGGCCGCTGGTTCTCCCGCCTTCGCGGGAGAACCAGTTCTGGACGACGAACACCTAGCCAAATCGCTCAATGTCGATTGGCCCCAAGGAGAGAACAGTGAAGCGTTTCACCACAGCGTCCGTCCTCGCATTGGCAGTCGCCAGCATCACGCCCGCGGTCGCGCAGGACGCGACCGGGTTGCTGTTCCGCGCCTCGGCGGACAAATCCCTAACCGCAGACTACGCCACCGGCGACCCCGTCCCCAATTTCCGCAGCGGCGTCGACGTCACTCCGGATGGTGCGATCGGCGGCGCCGCGCACTGGGCGGATGACGGCTATGTGACGTGGAAAGCCCCCGGCAATATCCGCGCGGACCGCAGCACGCTCGCCTTCTTCTGGCGCGCCCGCACACCCGTCGGCGAAGCACCGTTCGTTATCTTCCGCACGGGGTTTGCCGACCATTCGAGCTGGGACATGGCGTTCCTGCGGATCGACTGGAACGGCCACGGCTTCGACGCCTTCGTCACCGACGCGAACCTCTCGCGCATCCGCGTCTCTTGGGCGATCCCCCAAGCCCCTGCCGCCGACGCCTGGTCGCACATCGCGTTCGCCTGGGACGAGACGGTCGGCGTGCAACTCTACTTGAACGGCAAGCTGGTCGCGCGGAAGGACCAGAAGGCGGACCTCGACAGCGGCCTCGACCAGTTCGGCCTCGCCGGGCGCGTCATGTCGCCGCACCAGGTCCAGAGCCGCTACAATTTCATGCGCGGATCCGATCTTGACGAAATCCGCGTCTACGACCGCATCCTCCCCGCCACTGACGTCGCAGCACTCGCTAACAAGCGCGAACCATCCCCCGCCCCCACACCCGACCCCACAGCAAAGCGCACCGCCTGGCTCCACCGCTACGGCTGGGACAAGACCGCGCCACCGGTGCTCGACGCCCCCGTCACCCGAGTCCGGAAAGTCGAGTTCGCCGACGCGAAAGACCTGAAGGAATGGATGTGGAAAGGCGTCGACGGGATCGCCGAGACGACATGGCCCGGTGTCTACAACCGCTCCCGCCTGCCCGGCCGCGACGATTATTTCGAGCTGCCCGACTGGAACACCTATGTCGAAGGCGGCAAGCGCTACGACCTGACGATCCCGCCGAACGAACGCGTCAACCGCGTCGAGATCCGCGGCGCCGCATACGGTCAGCTCGACTGGGGCGATGGAACCAAGACCACCCCGATCGCCACCCGCGCCCAAGGCATAGTCCGCAGCGTAAACCAGTTCGCCCCCCGCACCGGCGGCACGCTCAGCTTCACGAACACGATGCAGGAGCAGCCGATCCAGGAACTCTGGGCCTATGACGTCGGCGCAGGAGCAGTACCCGCCGGCAGCTTCAAGCTCTCCTACACCGTCGACGCCGCAGCCTCGCCCAACCTCGCCGCCCTCGCCCCCCTCAACGCCTATATCGCCGGCCGGTTCGCCCCGGACGAGCGCAGCACCGTCGTCGCCATGCCGTCCGCCGGCCTTAAAGCGGCCGTCGGCGCAGGCACCGGCGGCGCATCCGGCGCGCCCGTCCGCCGCGAGAATGCCGCCCCGATCGTCCACATCCTGATCCCGGCAAGCTTCGGCGACGCGCTTCCCGACCGCCCGCTCGCCCGAGCCTTCGATTACGGCTGGCAAAACCTCAACGACGGCCTCGACGGCATCGCCCTCGACATACCCGCGCTGAACGCCAAGCCCGACGCCGCCGGCCTGATCCCCCTGAACATCCGCGTTAAGGACCCGATCTGGCCGGGCCGCGACATGATCGACCTCTCCGTCTCGGTCCGCCCGAACGAAGCGCGCACGCTGTGGCTCGACCTGCGCGACCGCATCCTCCCCAACGACAGCCTCTATCTGACGATCGCCAGCGCTGCTCCCGACTTCGACGCCACCGCACTGAACGGCGCCAAGATCCGCCTTGTCTTCAAGCCCCGCGCCGCCGCCCTCACTGAACACATCCCCGACCGCCTTGCGCAGGTAAGAGACAATTGGGGCTTCCTCGTCGAGGAGCACACCGCGTCGAAGCGCGCCGGCCTCTACCAGCGCCTGTTCGCCGACATCTCCGACCTGCTACGCGTCGACCCCGACAATGCGCGCGCCCGCGCCTATTGGGCCGACATCAACTACCGCCCCGAAAACCTGCCCGCCTTCGTCCAGCCGATCGCGCCCGCCGGCGTCCCCCTATGGGCCTTCCGCCAGCTCGAAGACCTCAAGCGCGTCCGCCAGTTCGTCACTTGGTGGATCGACGAGCGCCAAGTCCCCTACGGCGATTTCGGCGGCGGTATTTCCGACGACACCGACCTGACGCAGCAATGGCCCGGCCTCGCGCTGATGGGTGTCGAGCCCGACAAGATCAACGCCTCGCTCCGCGCGCTTTCCGACGCGGTCTACAAGAACGGCATGATCGTGAACGGCCTCGGCTATATCACCGCCGACGAACTCCACGCGTATGAGGAGGGCCTCAACAGCAACGCCGAACGCCTGTACCTGAACTGGGGCGAACCCAAGGCGGTCGAGCGCCTGATGGACAACACGCGCGCCCTTCAGACCGTGATCCTCAAGAATCCAGCCGGCCACATGCACTTCGCCAGCAACTGGTATGGCGGGCGGAAAATGTACCGCGAGGGCGCGTGGGAATGGCAGAAGCCGTATGCCTTCACCGTCATGCACGGCCCGATGCTGGTCGGCCTTTACAATGCCAACCCGCTCGCGCGCGGTCTCGTCACCGGCGTGATCGACGGCTGGATGGCGCACGGCAAGCAATCGCCAGATGGCAGCTGGACCTATCCCAACGAGATCAACTGGCGCACCGATGCCGAGCGCGTCGGCGACGGCGGCGGCATCACCACGTCGTTGCAGGCAACCTGGGCCGCATGGCGCTACACCGGCGATGCGAAATACCTCCGCCCGATCGAGGCGCGCCTCGCCAAGGCCGGCCCCGGCGCGCTGGCCGAGTTCAACGAGAACGCCTTCGACGCGCTCCCCGGCGGTGCCGCAGCGCGCACCAAGCTGGCAGAGACCAAGTCTAACGACCCGTTCGCCCGCTACACCGCCTGGACCGCGACCGGCGATACCGCGCCGTTGGAAGCGCTTCACGCCGACGCGATCGCCGACAAGTCGCAGCACATGGACATGTACACCGAGGGCCATTGGTGGAGCGACCGCGTCGACCAGCCGAGCGACATCCTGCAACGCGAACGCCTCGGTGGCGTCGCGCTCCGCCGCAACCAGAGCTGGCCCGGCAACATGGTAAGCTGGCGCTTCGCCGAGCCGGGTGCGGCCGAGCGTGTCGCGATCCTGTTGCCGGGCGCGACGCCGACCAAGTTCCGCGTGATAGCCTACAACACCGCCGACCACCCCCAGCGTGCGACGATGTCGACCTGGACCGTCACCGCAGGCCGCTGGTCGATGCAGGCGTCGAGCAGCACCGACGGCGGCAAGACGCTCGCGCCGATCGGGGCTGCGCAGACCATGACACTCGAACGCAGCGCTAGCACCGAAGTCACGTTCGCACCCGGCACGACAGTGTTCGACTTCGCGTTGATCGAAGCCGGCGCACCGGTCGACGAGCGCGCCGATCTCGGCATCGGCACGGACGACGTGGCCGTGAAGGGTTGGAGCGTAACGGTCACCGTCCACAGCCTCGGCGCGAAGGACGCGAAAGGCGGCCGTGCGGAACTGGTCGACGCGACGGGGAAGATCGTCGCCACTGCGAGCATCCCCCCGCTACCCGCCCCGCTCGATCTGCAACCCAAAACCGTAACCGTGAAGCTGGCCATCCCCGCTCGCATCGACCCGGCAACGCTGACCGTCCACGTCGCGCTCACCGGAGACGAGCCCGAGATCACTCAAGGCAACAACCGCGTCCCGCTCCGATGATGAACCCGCGCACTCCAGTAATTCTTACACCCCCTCCCCAGTCCGTTCGTGCTGAGCGAAGTCGAAGCACCTTTTCTTCGGGCACACCCTTCGACTTCGCTCAGGGCGAACGGAGGTATGAGGAATGACTCCGGACCGCAGAAGCGTACTCGTTGGACTGGGAGCATCAGCCTTCCTTGCTACGAACGTGCGTGCCCAACCCACCCCGTCCCTGCGCCAAGCTCTCGACGCCGCCGCCGCGACCCACCCAGACGAAGCGCTTCGCGTGCTAGCCTCCTTCGACGCGAGCATCCTACAACCCGGTGACCGCCTCGACCTGACGACCGCCCGAGCGGGACTTGCGATCGACGCAGCCCTCGCGCGGTCCGCCTTTGGCCGCACCGGACGCAGCCCCTACCGCGTCACATCGACGACCGGCGCCTGGAAGGCGGCACGTCAGGATGAAGCGAAGATCGACGCGGACACCGCCTCGATCCTCGCCGACGCCGAATCGGGCATCATCCTGCCCCGCCTGTCTCTAGACCGCACGGTCGATGCGCTTCGATCCGCCTCCACGAGTTCCGCGATCGACCGACAGATCGCCGCGCTCGAAAGCTTCCGCGATGTCGCCCCCTCCCTCCCCGGCGTCGGCCGGTTCCGGGACGGCGCGGACTGGTACGCGCTGCAACTCCAACGCTCGCTCGGTACCATGACGCCAGCTTATGCCGAACGCCGACTCTTCGTCGAACTAAACCGCCTTCACGCCCGCGCTACGCACCTGTTCGACCAGATCGGGGCGCCGAAGGGCACCGTCGCGGCACGCTACGCAGAACTCTGGCGCGACGAACGCTTTCTCTACCCCGACACCGACGCGGGCCGGATCCAAGCCATCACCGACATGACCCGCGTTCTCGCCACCGCGCGAATCCATATCCCGAAGGCATTCGGCGAGCTCCCTCCCTGGTGCCTGAACGCCAGTGCCCGCGCGCTTTCCCCACAAGAGATCGCTGCCGGCCGAAATGGCTACCGCGAAGTCCCGACGCCAGCCCACCCCGGCGCCTATGTCGTCGATCTCAAGGACATCCGCCGTCGCCCCCGCTGGACGCTCCCCAGCGTCGTCGCGCACGAACTTCTCCCCGGCCACATGATCCAGCTCGGCCTGGAAGGCGCGAACCCGCCTCACCCCCTCCGCATCGGATACGCCTCTGCGTTCGTCGAAGGCTGGGGCATCTACGCCGAGCAGGTTGCCGAGCGGGCCGGCGCCTACTCCGATCCCCACGACGCACTCGGCCACATCCACTGGCTCCTGTTCCGCGTCGCCCGCGCGCTCGTCGATCTCGGTATCCACCTCCACGGCTGGTCGATCGAGCAAGCCCGCGAGCGCCTGATCGAATGGCAAGGCGAACCCGCCTACTTCGCGCCGTTCGACGTGGAGCTCGCCCGCATCCCAGTCGAACCAGCCACGCGCGTCGCTGAGGCGATGGCGTGGCTCACGATCGCCGATACCGCGCGAGGCAAATCCCCGGCCGCGTATCACACCGCGCTGCTCGCCCACGGTCGCAAGCGCACCGATGACATCCGAAAGACCCCATCATGACCTTGACCCGACGCGACGCCTTCACCACGCTCGGCGCAGCCGGCGCGTTGCTCGTCCCCGGACAGGCGCCCGCCAGAACTGCAGCCAAGACGCCCGCGCCCGACTGGCGCCGCGGTCTGGATAACCAGCGTATCGCCGATCTGGGCGACGGCCGCTTCCTGAACCCGGTGATGGCCGGCGACCGACCCGACCCCGCAATCCTGAGGGACGGGTCGGACTATTACATGACCTTCTCCAGTTTCGATTCCTATCCTGGGCTCGTCATCTGGCACTCGCGCGATCTAGTGAACTGGCAACCGATCGGCCCGGCCCTCACGCGCAACATCGGATCGGTCTGGGCGGTCAGCCTCGAGAAGCATGACGGCCGCTACTTCCTCTACATACCCGTGAAAGCCGAGCCGAATTCGATCTGGGTGATCCACGCCGATCGCATAGAAGGCCCGTGGAGCGATCCCGTCGATCTCGGCCTGCACAAGCATATCGACCCGTGCCACATCGTCGGCGAGGATGGCAGTCGCTGGCTCTTCCTCTCGGGCGGCGACTGTATCCGCCTCGCCGCCGACGGCCTGTCGACAGTCGGCGCGGTCGAGCACGTCTATGATCCGTGGCGCTATCCCGACGACTGGATCGTCGAGGGCTTCTCGCCGGAGGGCCCCAAGATCGTCCGCCACGGCGGCTGGTTCTACCTCATCACCGCGGTGGGCGGCACCGCCGGACCGCCGACCGGCCATATGGTGATCGCAGCGCGCTCCCGCTCGATCCATGGGCCGTGGCAGGATTGCCCAGCCAACCCGATCGTCCGCACCACCGACACCGCCGAACGCTGGTGGTCGCGGGGCCACGCCTCGCTCGTCGAAGGCCCGGCAGGCGACTGGTGGGCACTCTATCACGGGTTCGAGAACGGCTATTGGACGCTCGGTCGCCAGACGCTGCTTGATCCCGTGGAGTGGACCGCCGACGGCTGGTTCCGGATGACGGGTGGCGACCTGTCGAAGCCGCTTGCGAAACCGAAAGGTGGAACCGCGGTCCCGCACGGGCAAATGCTCTCGGACAATTTCGAAACACTCGCGCTCGGGACGAAATGGAGCTTCTTCCGCCCTGGCCCCGACGAGGCGAAACGCACGTCTGTCTCCGGCAAAACCCTGACGCTGACTGCGAGCGGTACTGCGCCGGTAGATTCCTCTCCGCTCCTGCTGATCGCAGGCGACACGCGCTACAAATTCGAATGCGACGTAGAGATCGATCCCGGCACCACCGCCGGATTGATCCTGTTCTACGACGACAAGCTCTATTGCGGGCTCGGCTTCGACGACGACCGGTTCGTCACTCACCAATACGGCGCCGAACGTGGCCGTCCCACGAACCCGCATGGCCGTTCGATGCGGATCCGCGTGACCAATGATCGGCATATCGTCACGTACGACACCAGCGGCGACGGCGGCCGGACCTGGCACCGGTTCGATCGCGGGATGGAGGTGTCGGGCTACCACCACAATGTTCGCGGCGGTTTCCTGATGCTGCGACCGGGACTGTACGCAGCGGGAAAAGGTGTAGCGCGCTTCCGAAATTTCCGGTTCTCTGCTATCTGATACTGGATACTCGGCGATCCTCTCGATCGCGCGCCTGCGTGCCTGCCGCGCATCCAAAACCTTGGGGAGTCCGGTTTGCAGATTGTGACCTTGTGCCTGTTTCTGTTGCTCGCCGTCGTGGTGAGCGGCATCGCGTCGCGCATGCTGCCGTCGGCGCTGCCCCGTCCGCTGGTGCAGATCGCGCTCGGCGCACTCATCGGCATGGTCGCGCATGTCCGGGTCGAACTCGATCCCGAACTCTTCTTCCTGTTGCTCGTGCCGCCGCTCCTGTTCCTCGATGGCTGGCGCATTCCCAAGGACGAACTCTTTCGCGATCGCGGAGCGGTGTTGGGGCTCGCACTGGGGCTCGTCTTCCTCACCGTGCTGGGCATGGGCTTGTTCGTGCACTGGCTGATCCCGGCGATGCCGCTCGGCGTCGCGTTCGCACTCGCAGCGGTAGTGTCGCCGACCGATCCTATCGCCGTCTCCGCGGTCGCCCAGAACGCGCCGATCCCGAAGCGGATGATGCATATCCTCGAAGGCGAGGCGTTGCTGAACGACGCGTCCGGCCTGGTCTGCGTCCGCTTTGCGATCGCCGCCGTACTGACCGGCACCTTCTCGTTCGCCGATGCCGCCGCGACGTTCGCGTGGATGGCGGTCGCCGGGGTTGCGATCGGCGTCGGTGTCGCGCTCGGTATCGTCGCGACCAAGAGCGCCTTCGCACGACGGTTCGGTGACGAGGCCGGCTCGAACATCCTCGTCAGCTTGTTGATCCCGTTCGCCGCCTATCTATTGGCCGAACACATCCACGCGTCCGGCGTTCTCGCTGCCGCCGCCGCGGGTATCGCGATGACCTTTACCGACGCGACCACCGCGGTCGCCGCCGGAACGCGCATCCGCAGGCGCGCGGTGTGGGACATGCTGCAGTTCACCCTGAACGGCGTGATCTTCGTGCTGCTCGGCGAGCAACTGCCCGAAGTGTTCGTTCGCGCCCGAGACACCGTTACGTCGACCGGGCATGTCAGCCCGTGGTGGTTGGCCGTCTATGTCATTGCCGTCGTCGCCGGGTTGGCGATCCTTCGCTACGGCTGGGTCTGGGTTTCACTCCAGTTCACGCTTCTCCGAGCACGGCGTCGCAACGATACGACCGCGGGCGAAAGCCCGCCACGGCGGATCATTGCGGCGATGTCGTGCGCGGGCGCGCGTGGTGCCATCACCTTGGCAGGCGCGCTCACGCTCCCGTTGAGCCTCGCCGACGGTACGCCCTTCCCGGCGCGCGATCTCGTTATCTTCCTTGCGTCGGGCGTCATCCTGTCGTCGCTGGTCATTGCCGCCGTCGCGCTGCCGTTGCTGCTGCGGGGCCTCAGCCTGCCGCCCGAAACCGGCATTGGTGCCGCGCGCGATCAGGCGCGGCTGGTCGCTGCCAACGCCGCGATCGCCGAACTCGACCGCGTCCAACATCGGATGGCCGAGGGGCGCGACGATCCGGACCGTTTCACCGATGTCGCGGCGCGCTTGATGGACCAGTACCGCGAACGCATCGATAGCCTGTCGTCACGGCCGGAGGACCGCGCGCGGCAGGGCGACGTCAAGATCGAACGGGACATGCGGCTTGCGGCGGTGCGGGCTGAGCGCAACGCAATCTTCGACCTTGCAAGGCGACGGGAGATCGGGGTGGAACTAGCGGAGCAACTCGGGCGCGAACTCGACCTGATCGATGCGCGGTTGTCGCGGCAGGGCTTGGCTTAACCGGAGCGAAATAGCGCCCCGCCCGTCCGTGTGACTGAAACCGACGGGGCGCTGAAGGTACGCGTTACTTGGGCGGTGCCTCTACTTCGCGATATGCCGTTCGAAGGTGAATTAGAAATGAACGAGGTGCCCCGCCCGTCCGTGCGACACTCTCGTATCCGGGCAGGGCACCGAGGACGCAGCGCCCTTCGGCAGCGCGTCACTGTAACTTAAGCTAGCAGGCGGCGGCGAAGTTAGAAGCACAGTCCATCACGGCAAAGCCTCGCTTTGTCCCATATTTGTTCCGATAATCATGGTTCTGAACCGCGCGAGGCGGACTCAGGATTAAAGCCTGCCGGGCAACTTAACCTGGCGCAATGCTGCAATCATTTTCCGTGCGCCGGGCGGAGCCACGCGCCGGAATAGATCGAAGAGATCGTCGTCGTCGAACGAATCGACATCCGTGCCGATCGGGAGTGCGATCGCTTGGCGGCTACGCGCGCCGGGCTGCGCTTCCAGAACGATCGTTCGCCACGCCATGCCAACCGGAGGCTCGCCGCTCACGTCGCCGAACTCACCCATCACCATGTTGCGGATCCGTAGCCGGCGATCGGGATGCTTGTCGAACCAGGATGCGTCCCCCGCCGTCGCAATCTCGACCGCCAGTATCTTGCCGCTCATGTCTATCGTCCATCACGTTACGTTCCGTGGCTGGTGTTGCCATATTGCCGCAGAGGCAAGCGCTATCTGGCTCGGTCGGAAGGCGACTATTGATAATAGTTATCAAAAACATTAGCGGGGCGCGATAACGTAAAGGGAATCATATGACACGTCGTCTTGGCATCGCCATCCTGCTGGGCTCCGCGGCTTTCATCGCCGCGCCGGGCTATGCGCAGACTTTGCACGAAGACGCCTCAGACGTGATCGTTGTAACCGGACAGCATCCGCGAGACCAAGCGTCCTCCGGGACCAAGACCGACACGCCACTCGCCGAAACGCCACAGTCGATCACCGTCATCACCGCCGACGACATCGCCGGACGCAGCTTGCAGAACCTCAACCAGGCGCTACGGTTCGTTGCTGGCGTGACCCCCGAAACGCGCGGGTCGAGCGGCGAGGTCTATGACCAGTTCAAGCTGCGCGGCTTCGATGCCCCGGTCTATCTGGACGGCCTGAAGCAGTTCGGCAGCCCGTCCGGCTATGCTGTGCCACAGGTCGACGTATCGCGGCTCGATCGGATCGAGGTCATCAAGGGCCCCGCATCGGTATTGTACGGCCAGTCGAGCCCCGGCGGCCTGGTTGCGGAATCCAGCAAGCTCCCGCTCGACCAGGCGCTCTACGGCGCGATCAGCGGTACCTATGGCAACTACGACCTCTACCGCGTCGATGCCGATATCGGTGGCCGAGCCGGCGAAGGCGTCCTCTGGCGGGTCAACGGCAGCGCGAATGGCGCCGACACGCAGCAGAAGTTCGGCAAGCGCGAACGCCAGACGATCTCGGGCGCAGTAACGGCAGGCGCGGGCAGTTCGACCAGCTTCACGCTGCTCGGCGCCTATTCGCATGATCCGTATAACGGCGACTACGGCGTGTTCCCCGCCAGCGGCACGCTACTCGCCAACCCCAACGGCAAGTTGCCGACCAGCTTCGACGGCGGCGAGGCCGGCAACCGCTTCAGCCGTGAGCAGGCGGCACTCACCTACATCTTCCGTCATGATTTCGGTGGCGGCTGGGCGTTCCGCTCATCGGGTCGCTATCAGTATGTGAAGTCGGCACTCGGGCTGATCTATACCGCAGGCGGCCTCGACGCGACCGACCCGACGCAGCAGACTTTCAGCCGTGCGTCCTACGCGACCCGCGAGCAACTCAACAATTGGACGTTCGACAACCAGCTCTCCGGCACCGTCCAGACCGGCCCGATCAAGCACACGCTCCTGTTCGGCGTAGATCGTCAGGTCGCACATTCGAGGGAGCTTGCCGCGTTCGGCGTCGCGCCTCCCCTTAACGGCTTTGGCCCGGTCTACGGTACGGTGCCGGTTCCGACGACGCCGGAGCAGATCGGCGGCCAGTTTTCGATCAACGTACAGCAGCGTCAGCAGGGCATCTACGCACAGGACCAGATGGCGCTCGGCGACCTTCGCGTGGTCTTGAGCGGGCGGCAGGATTGGGCGCGTGCGCATCAGGACGGACGTGACGCCAAACACGACGAGAAGTTCACGTATCGCGCAGCCGCACTTTATACGCTGCCGTTCGGTCTTGCGCCGTACGTCAGCTATTCGACGTCGTTCGAACAGCAAGCGAATCCGATCACGCAGAGCAACGGCCAGCCCGGGCTGGCCGACCCATCGCTCGGCAAGCAGATCGAGGCCGGTGCGAAGTTCAGCATTCCGGGAACACAGATCCTGTTGTCCGGAGCATGGTTCCGTATCGACCAGACCAATGTCCTGACATCGACGCCCAATTTCAGCGTTTCGCAGCAGACCGGCGGCGTTCGTTCGCAGGGTGTCGAGTTCGAGGGGAGTGCTCCCCTGCCCTACGGCTTTAACGCGCGCGTCGCGTTCAGCCGGCAGCGCGTCAAGGTTACCAGCGATGCCGATGCTCCGGCGCGTGTGGGTCGTGGGCTGGAAACCGTCGGACGTGGCGGGACGTCAGCCTATCTCGACTGGGCGCCACGTAGCGGCGGCCTCGAAGGTTTGACAATTGGGGGCGCGGTGCGTCATGTCGACGAGGTCTATGCAGGCGTCACGCCTATGGAGACCGCGGGTCGCAACAGCCCGTCCTACACGGTCTATGATGCGCTGATCCGCTACGATTTGGAGAAGTTCGCCCCATCGCTGCGGGGCCTCAGCCTCGCCGTCAACGGTGCCAACATCTTCGACAAGAAGTATCTGACGTCGTGCTTCGCCAACTATAACTGGTGCTGGTACGGCAACCGCCGGACCGTGCAGGCGACGATCGGCTATCGTTTCTGAGTTGACGGCCTTGCCGCGATCGATGCCGTTCCGCGGTATCGATCGCGGTAGCGCCGGCTGTTTTCAGGATCAGGCGACCTGGACGCCCGATCGGGTTATGCAGGTCCGATGATGCCGATCCTCTACAGCTTCCGACGGTGCCCCTACGCGATGCGCGCGCGTCTCGCGATCGCGGCGGCCGATCGTAAGGTCGAACTGCGTGAGATCGTCTTGCGGGACAAGCCGGCGGCAATGCTCGACGCGTCGCCCAAGGGAACCGTGCCGGTGCTGGTGCTGCCGGACGGGACGGTGATCGATCAGAGCCTCGACATCATGCGCTGGGCCTGCGCGCGTACGCCCGACGCCGAGTGGCCAACCGATAACGACGCTGGATTGATCGCGACGAACGACGGCGCCTTCAAACACCATCTCGACCGCTACAAATATGCCGATCGCTACGACGTCGATCCGATCGAGCACCGCGATGCGGCTACCGTGCTGCTCGGCGATCTAGGCGAGAGGCTGCGTGCTAGCGGCAGTCTCGGCACCAGCCCGCAGTCGATGACCGATCTCGCGATCATGCCGTTCGTCCGCCAGTTCGCGCAGACCGATCGTTCCTATTTCGACGGTCTGCCCTTCGAGCGACTACAGGCGTGGCTGGCGATGCACCTCGCATCGGCCCTGTTCGCTCGGGTCATGATACGCCCGCCGCCTTGGCAACCGGGCGATCCTCCGATGATATTCCCGATGACGACGGACGCGCAGTAGAGGCCCCGGCAAGACCGAGGCCCCCTGCCCGCGTCAGAAGCCGACGCTGATCGTCCCGAACACCTGGCGGGGTGCGACCGGGAACTGGTTGAACGTACCGCTCGCCGCGCCGATGCGGAGCGTCGAGGCGGCGCGCTTATTCGTGATGTTGGTAACGTTGAGGCTGACCGTCGCCGTCTTGACGACCTGCCCTTCCGACAGCGGTACGTGCGCGGCGATGCGGCCGGACAGCGTGAAGTAGGACGGCACCGACAGGTCGTTGGTGTAGGTCGCGAACCGCTTGCTGATATAGTCGCCGACGAGTTGCGCGTCGAAGATGTCGTAATTGGCCGAGGCGGTGAACTTGTTCAGCCAGTCTGGGCTGCCCGGCACCTTCTTGCCCGCAGTCGCGACGGTGCTCGTGCCGCTGATATAGTCCGCCTCGTAGCGCGAGTTGTTGTACGACAGCGCATCGTAGAACGAGAAGTGCGGGCCGAACCGGAACGTGCCGGCGATGTCGAACCCGTCCGTCTTCACCGCACCGACGTTCTGGAGGATTGCCGCACCGCTGACGACTGCCGTCACCACCGGCGTCGGGCTGATCCCGAGCAGGCGGTTGCTGAAGTCGACGTGATAGACGCTGATCTGGCCATCGAAGCCGGTCAGCGGGGCAATGTTCAATGCATGATGCGAACGCAGCCCCGCCTCGTAGGTCCAGCTCGTTTCGGGCTCGACGTCCTGTTTGAACAGGTCGAACGCCGCTTGGCTGCCGAGCGCGAACGGCGACAGGCCGGCGGCGGCGCTGGTCTGGAACTGGCGAATGTTCTTCTGGACGTTGACGAACACCTGCTCGTTATCGGTTGCATCCCACAGCGCACCAAGCTGCGGCAGGAAGTATTTGTGCGTGTCGATCTTGCCGACCGGCAGCGCGACCGAGCCGGTGAACGAGCCCGGGATCGGCTGCGTCGGAACGCGCTGCGACGCATTCTGGAACGTGCTCTTCACCCCGCCCTGGATCGTGAGCGTCGGCAGGACCTTCCAGCTGTCCTGGATATGCGCCTGGTATTCGTCGACGCGGACTTCGCTGTGATATTGCGTAATGAGCGGCGTCAGTTCCTCGCGCGGACGCTGGTACGGCGTGCTCGGATCATTGACCGGGAACGGATACCAGCGACGATACGCGGACGAGCTCTGATGTTCGTACCATGCGCCGAACTCGACATGATGCGCGCCGAGATCGAGCGCGACGGTGGAGACGAGGCCACCGCGGTCGATGCGATATTCTGTCGTGCGCGTCGCGAGCCCTGAGCCACCGAACACCTGGGTGAGGTTCTGGCCGGGATAATAGAACGAGAACAGCTTGGGCAGGCCGGCGACGTCGATCGGGCCGCCGATGACACCGACGCCGTCATTGTGATGATAATAGGCCTGGTTCGAGAAGGTCACACGGTCGCTGACGTTCCAGTCGTATTTGACGTAGCCGAGATAATCGGTGCGCGCGGCGACGCCGTAGTAATTGCGGTAGTTCGACCCGTCTGCCTTGTATGCGCCGGAGTTGAGATAGGTCAGCATTGCGTTGAAATTGGGATAGACGAACGGGCGGACATACGGCGCGGTGCCTTGCGTCGCCGTCGTGACGACGGTCGCATCCTCGTTCGGCTCGGTCTTGTCCGAAAACGCGCCGTAGAGCGTCAGCTTGCCGTTGCTGTCGTCATGAACGAACTTCGCATTGGCCTGATCGCCGCCCTGGATACCGTTGAAATCCCAGGCCTTCGCCTTCTGCCGCGAGCCCGAGATGTAGAACGCGTTGCCGTTGCCCAGGTCGCCGCTGTCGATCCGCGCGAACAGTCGCGACGTCGAGTGGCTACCGAGCGTCTGGTCGACCTGGACGCCCATGTCCTTGCGCGGATCGCTAGAGAAGGTATCGATCGTACCGCCGAGGTTGCTGGTCGAGGCAGTGCCGAGATCGCCCGCGCCGCTGGCCAGCGTCACGCGCGAGACGTTCTCCGAGATGATCGCACGTTGCGGCGACAAGCCGTTGTAATTGCCGTAATTCTGATCGCCGAGCGGCAGTCCGTCGAGCGTGTAGCCAAGCTGTTGCGCGTTGAAGCCGTGGACGAACAGCGAGATGTTCTGCTCGTTGTTGCCCCAAGGATCGGCAGTAAGGAAGGTAACGCCGGGGAGCGTCTGGAGCGCCTTCAACGGGCTGACGCCGGGAAGGATCTTCTGCATGTCGACGCCGCTGACCTGCGTCACCGACCGCGTGTTGGCGCCGGTGACGACGATCGTATCATCCTGCCCGGCGGGCGGCGTTGTCGGATCGGCGGGATCGGTCACCGTAGCAGGCGAGCCTGGCTCAGCGTCCTTGGCAACCAGCGACTGCGCCGTTGCGGTGACTGGTACGCCGGCCACGACAAAACCGATAGCGCCGCACAACAGCCGCGCGGCCGTACGAGAAAACATCGTCATTCTTGAAAACCCCTAGCGAGATCGATCGATCGTCACTCCCGGGGCTGCGCCTATTGGCACTGCGAGACAGTCGGATTACCGTTACGCTACAGATTTAATATGGTGCGGCGCAGCGGTCCAAAAGGCCGCTGCACCGCCGCCGCATTACTTCGCGGTCGCCGTCAGGCCGCGGTCCTCGAGCATCGGGCCGATATCCGGGTCCTTGCCGTAGAACGCCTTGAACATCGGACCGTAATCCTCAGTATGGCCCTTCGACAGGATCATGTCGCGGAAGCGCTGGCCGTTCGCGCGTGTCAGCCCACCATGCGCCATGAACCACGCATACGCGTCGTTATCGAGCATCTGCGTCCACAGATACGCATAGTATCCCGCCGCATAGCCACCCGCCCAGATGTGCGCGAAATAGCTGGTGCGGTACCGCGGCGGCACGTCCTTCGTGTCCAGCCCCATCGAGTTGAGCGCCTTGGTCTCGAACGCGTCGACGTCCTGCGGCCCGGCGGACGCCGGCAGCGAATGCCAGTCCTGATCGAGCGTCGCCGCCGCCACCAGCTCACCCAGTTCATACCCCTGGTTGAACTTCGCCGCGTTCTTGATCTTCGTGACGAGCGCCTGCGGCATCACCGCACCGGTGCGGTAATCCTTGGCGTAGTTCGCGAACACCTTGGGATCGAGCGCCCAATGCTCGTTGAACTGCGACGGGAATTCGACCCAGTCGCGTGCGGTGTTTGTGCCCGACACCAGCGGATAGGTCTGGTTCGCGAACAGGCCGTGAAGCGCATGGCCGAACTCGTGGAACATCGTCGTCACGTCGTCGAACGTGATGAGCGCAGGCTGGCTAGGCGCGGGCTTGGTGAAGTTGCCGACGTTATAAACGACCGGCTTGGTCTTGAGCAGCTTCGACTGGCCGACGAAGTTCGACATCCAGGCGCCGCCCGCCTTGTTGTCACGCTTCCAGTAATCGAAATACATCAGCCCGAGTTCGGAGCCGTCCTTGTCGTAGACGGTGAAGACACGGATGTCCGGCTGGTAGGTCGGGATGTCGCGGCGTTCCTTGAAGGTGACGCCGTAGAGTTGGTTCGCGGCGAAGAACACGCCGTCGGTCAGCACGCGGCTGATCTCGAAATACGGCTTCAGCTCGTTCTGGTCGAGGTCGTACTTGGCCTTACGCACCTTGTCCGAATAGAAATCCCAGTCGGACGGTGCGAGCGGGAACGCGGCGCCGGTCGCGTCGATCGTCTTCTGCAACTCGGCCGCTTCGCGACGCTGCTCGGCCGCGGTCGCGGGGACGAGCTGCGTCATGAAGCCCTTCGCCGCCGCCGGGGTCTTCGCCATCTGGTCGTACAACGAATAGGCGGCGTAGTTCGGATAACCGAGCAGCTGCGCCTTCTGCGCGCGCAACTGCGCGATCTTCTGGATCAGCGCGCGCGTATCGTTGGCGTCGCCGCGTTGCGACCGGTTCCAGCTCTTCTCGAACAGCGCCGCGCGGGTCGCGCGATCGGAGAGCGAGGCGAGTGCCGGCTGCTGCGTCGTGTTCTGGAGCGATAGCACGTATTTGCCGGACATCCCCCGCTCCTTCGCACCTTCCGCGGCGGCGGCGATCTCGGCATCGCTCAGCCCGGCGAGCTTTGCCTTGTCGTCGACCACCAGCGCACCAGCCTTGGTGCCGGCGAGCAGCTTCTGCTGGAAATCGGTCGTCGCGGTCGAGATCTGCGTGTTTAGCAACCGCAGCTTGGCCTTGTCGGCGTCGTTCAACTGCGCGCCGGCGTGGAGGAAGTCGCTGTGGTAGATCTCCAAGACCTGCCTCTGCTCGGCGTCGAGACCTAGCGAATCCTTCTTTGCGTACAGCGCCTGGACGCGCGCGAAGAGCTTCGGATCGAGATAGATCGCATCGCTGTGCTGCGCGAGCTTGGGCGCCTCGGCAGACCGTACCGCGTCGAGCGCATCGTTGGTGTTCGCCTGCGACACGCCGAAAAACGCCTGGCTCGCGCGGTCGAGCGTCCGGCCCGAGCGTTCCATCGCCTCGATCGTGTTCGCAAAGGTCGGTGCCGCGGGATTATTGGCGATCGCCTTCATCTCGATGATTTGTTCCGCCATGCCCTGCTCGAGTGCGGGCTGGTAATCGGCGTCGGTGATCTGGTCGAAGCGCGGCGCCTGGAACGGCAGCGTGCTGGGGACGGTAAGCGGATTGACGCGCGACGATTTGGCGGGGGTTTGCGCAGAGGCGGCGCTGGCGATGCAGCACAGGATGGCGGCGGAACGAAGCAGGCTGGAACGCGACATTGACGACTCACAATGGCAGGAGTGATGCCCCTATCCTTGCCCTGCCTAAGCCCTTGTTACAATCGGTTAGCAAACCACCCGGTTGAGCGCTTGCACTGCCGCCCGCTCGCAGGCAGTAGGCGGTCAAACCCCAGGAGTTCCGACATGGCAAATACCCTTGAAATCGATCAGGCGAGCGTCGTCGACAACGACATCCAGAAGCAGATCGAATTTTCCGGCGAGTTCGACGGCGACGAATATGAGTTCGCGGTCAAGTACGCGGTTCTGAAGGAACTGAGCGGCGACGAACCCGAGGACGACGGCATCGAGCTGTTCAACCGCTTCAACGACGACATCGTCGACGCGTGCCTCGCGGCCATCGAGCGCAAGCCGAATGCATCGACGATCATCGTCGACGAAGACGACCTCGAATAATCAGCATTTACGGGGCGATCGGCGCCGTCTCGGACGCGCCGATCGTTTCTTCCAAACGCGCTCAGTCTCCGGTCACGAACCGGCGGATATGGGTCGAGTAGCGACTCCCCACGAGCAGGGTCACCCCAAACAGCATCGATGCTCCCCATATCGCCGCACAAACGATTATGACGATCTTGAGCATGGTCGGACTCCGACGTTGTTTCGATCGGGGGCGATTACGGTCGGCAATACAAATACTTGCTGAACGTGCCAGCCATCCAAGGTTCAGGTTAGCCTGAGTTATCCGATCGGCGGGACGTATCGCGGCGCAAAAGATAGATATCCATGATCCAACCATGCTGCTCGCGAAGATCGGCACGAGTCTGGACGATCCGTTTCGCGACGACGGTCAAGGGGCCGGCGATCAGCATTTGATCCTTCATCCCCAGATACGCACCCCACCAGATCGAAATACCCGCCGCGTCGAGCGTCTGGAACGCGCAATCGCCATCGAGCATCACGGCGATCGTACCGATATCGGCCGGCCACCCCCATGCCCTCAGCCTTCGACCCGTCGTCACGAGAACCGGCGCGCCGACCGTGTTCAGCGGTATGGCGTGCGCTGCCGTCAGCGCCTGGAGGCTGGTGATGCCGGGCTCGACGGTTACGGTCATCGCCATACCGTCCGTTCGCAGCCGATCGGCGATGCGCAACGTGCTGTCGTACAGCGACGGATCTCCCCATACGAGTAACGCGAGACGGCCGCCGTTCGGCAAGTGTTGCGCGATCTGAATGCTCCAGACGACGGCAATGGCGTCATGCCATTGGTCGACCGCGCGTAGATAGGGCGCGGTCGTGTCGCGCTCGGGCAGGTCGAATTCGACGACACGCGTAGCTCCGGTCAGCACCTCTGCACAGATCCCGCGGCGGAGATCGATCAGGTCGGACTTCGCATCGCCCTTCCGGGGCAGCAGGATCAGGTCGGCGGCGTTCATCGCGACGATCGCGGCGCGCGTGAGGTGATCGGGGTTGCCGGTTCCGATACCGATGAGGTGAAGGTCGATCATGTTTCGGTCTCAGGATCCATCAGCGGACCGTAGAGGATCAGCGCGGGCTTGCTGGAGAAGCCTGCCTGCAATTGCGCAGCAAGGTCGGCAATGGTCGACCGGATCAGCGACTGGTCGGGATGTCCGATATTTTCGGCGATCAGCGCGGGCGTGTTCGGGGAAAGGCCGTGCTCGATTAGCAATGCCGCGAGCGCCGGGAATGTTCGCTTTGGCATGAACACCACGGTCGTCGCCCCGGGATCGGCGAGCGCGGCCATGTTGCGCTGTTCGGGCAGGTCGCCGGTGACGTCGTGGCCGGTGACGAACTGGACTCGGCGGGCGCTGAGCCTCCGGGTAAGCGGGATCTGCGCGGCGGCCGCGGCGGCGCTCGCGGCGCTGATGCCGGGGATGATCTCGAACGCTATCCCTGCGGCCCTCAGCGCGACGATCTCCTCCTCGAGGCGACCGAACATACCCGCATCGCCGGACTTGAGGCGAACGACGCGGATACCGGTCTGGGCATACTCGACCAGCAGTTTGGAGACGTGCGCCTGGCTCGGCGATGGACGACCCGCGCGTTTGCCGACTGCGACGAGGTCGGCACCGGAGCGGACATGCCCCAGGACCGCGCCGGACGACAGGTCGTCGAACAAGACCGCGTCCGCTGCCTGCAACCGCGATACCGCCTTCAACGTCAGGAGTTCGGGGTCGCCGGGCCCGGAGCCGACGATCGAGACGAAACCGGTCATGGATTGGCAGCGATCATGTGGAAGAAACTGCCCGATACGCGGCCGCGATACGAGCCGGTTTCGGGGACCACGTTGCCCTCTGCGTCGGTGACGTGCGCGAGCGCGGCGTCGGGCTGATCGAGGATCGTGGAGTAGTGGAATTCGTGGCCGGTGAGCGATGCGCCGGTCGCCACGCCGCCCATCGGCGCGAGCAAGGTCGCGCTACGATAGCCGAGATGCATCTTCCGCTGGGCATAGCTGGTGACGAGGCCGAGCAGTCCCGCCATCCGGTGGCGAACCCCGTCCGCGTCGATAAGCGCCTCGCCGAGCGCCATGTAGCCGCCGCACTCGCCGTGGACCGGGCGGGTCTTTGCGAATTCGGTCAGGCCTGCCTTGAACCGGTGGGCTTCGGCAAGCTTGCCTGCGTGCAGTTCGGGATAACCGCCGGGGAGCCAGGTCAGATCGGCGTCCGCTGCGGGAGCCTGGTCGGCCAGCGGAGAGAAGGGCAGGATTTCGGCACCGGCGCGCCGCCAGCCTTCGAGGACGTGGGCGTAGGTGAACGAGAAGGCCGCGTCCTGCGCCAGCGCGACGCGCTGGGCCGGGGGGCGTATCCAGTTTGTCACGCTCGTCGGTCTGGTGCTTGCCGTCGCGGCGTCGCGGAGCGCGGGGATATCGACATGCGCGCGCAGGAAGTCCGCATATTCGGCGATCCGCGCATCGAGATCGGGATGTTCCACTGCCTGCACCAATCCGAGATGGCGTTCGGGGAGCTTAAGGTCGCCGCGCCTTGGCAATGCCCCGAACACGCGGATGCCGACCGCGTCCATGCCGGCGCGCGCGAGACGTTCGTGCCGCGGACTGGCGACGCGGTTGAGGATGACACCGGCGATCGGCACGCTGGGATCGTAACGGCTGAACCCGAGCACGGTGGCGGCGGCGGACTGTGCCTGTCCGGAAACGTCGATCACCAGCACGACCGGCCAGCCCATCCGGCGTGCAATATCGGCGCTGGCACCGTTACCGGTAGCGCCGAGTTTCGCGACGCCGTCGAACAGACCCATCGAGCCTTCCGCAAGCGCGAAGTCCGCGCCATCGGCCTTGCCGGCTAGCGTATCGAGCATTGCCGAGGACATCGACCAGCTATCGAGGTTGAACGACGCGCGACCGCTGGCGGCGCGGTGGAAGGCAGGATCGATATAGTCGGGGCCGCTCTTGAACGGCTGCACCGCCAGGCCGTCGTCGCGGAGCGCGCGGAGAAGGCCGAGCATGACGGTGGTCTTGCCGGTGCCCGATGCGGGTGCGGCGACCATCAGGCCGGGCGTCACGCCTCCCCTCCAGCGAACTTCGAGTCCGCCGCTTGTGGCCGGAAGCGGCGGTCATAGCTTACCGCATACAAGCTGCTCTCGGCAAAATCCTGCGCGGCAAGCGCTTGGCCGACGAGAATCAGTGCGGTGCGATCGGGTTTGCCCGCTACGGCGTGGGCGATCGTCGCTAGCGTGGCCCGCACGATCTGCTGGTCTGGCCAGCTTGCTCGCCAGACGATCGCTACTGGGCAATCGGTACCGTAGAACGGCGTGAGGTCCGCAATCACCTGTGCGAGATTGTGGACCGAAAGATAGATCGCGAGCGTCGCACCGGTTGCGGCGAAGGCTGCCAAGGTCTCGGCCGGCGGCATCGTGCTAGCGCGCCCGGGCGTTCGAGTCAGCACTACCGACTGCGCGAGTTCGGGCAGCGTCAGTTCGACCTCCAGCGCAGCGGCGGCGGCGGCGAAGGCTGGTACGCCGGGGGTGATCGTGAACGTGATGTTGAGCGCGCGGAGGCGGCGGAGTTGCTCGCCCATCGCCGACCAGATCGACAGGTCGCCGGAGTGGAGCCGGGCGACGTCCTGGCCGGCGTCGTGCGCGGTCTGGATCTCGGCGATGATCTCGTCGAGCGAGAGCGGCGCGGTGTTGACGATGCGGGCATCGGGCGGACAATGATCGAGCATCGCCGCGGGAATCAGCGAGCCCGCATAGAGACATACGGGCGATCCGGCGATCCGGTCGCGCCCGCGGAGCGTAAGCAGGTCGGGCGCGCCTGGGCCTGCGCCGATGAAGTGGACGGTCATGCGAATCCTTCTGCGATGGCGCACGTCGCCATGCGATCCTGGGAAATGTGGCGCGACGTCAGCAACCGCGCGCCGGGTCCTGCCGCAGCGAGTGCGCAAGCTTCGGCGACGCTGCCAGTCTGGCGTATCTTCAGGCTAAAAGCCGACTTCGTGGCCGTTTGTGCAGCGCATAGCGCATCTGGGTCGATAGCGACCAGGAGCAGATCCAGCACCTCGGCGAGCCCTTCGACCAACGGAGCCTTGTCGCGGGGGGTGGCAAGCCGCGTGACTTGCGCCTGGCCGTGCTGCGCGCTGGCAAGCGCATCTTGCAGCGATGCCAGCGTCGCCTCCGCGCGGAACCCGAAGCCGGCGACGATCACAGCGTGACGCTCCACTGGACGACCGGATAGCTCGCGCGCCAGCCGCGTCGTGTGCCGAGCGGGGTGGCTTCCGACAGTTCGACGCGCAGCAGGGTGCCGCCCTTCAGTCCGTGCCAGCGTGACAACAATGCCTCGGATTCGAGCGTCACTGCGTTGGCGACCAAGCGTGCGCCCCCTGGCAGCCTCGCCCATAATGTTTCGAGCAAGGCTTCGGAGAGCCCACCGCCGACGAAGACCGCATCTGGTGCCGCGTGACCTTCGAGTACCTCCGGTGCACGGCCCCGGATCACACGAAGTCGATCGACGCCCAGGGCTGCAGCGTTGCTCTCGGCTCGGCCAGCGCGAATGGGATCGGCTTCGAATGCGGTGGCGTGCGTCGATGGATGAGCGAGCAACCACTCGATGCCGATCGAGCCAGACCCGGCGCCGATGTCCCACAGCGTCTCGCCGGGCCTTGGGGCGAGCGCGGACAATGTCAGCGCGCGAACCGGGCGCTTGGTAAGCTGGCCGTCATGATCGAACCATGTGTCCGGCAGGCCGGATGTGCGAGGCACAACCTTGCCCTGCCCCGCGAAGACGATCCCGACCGCGACGGGATGCACGATGTCGTCATCATCGAGGTCGGCTGCTGCGATGTCGCGAACACGCTCGCGGGGGCCGCCGAGTGCTTCGAGGATGTGCAGGCGCGATTGCCCGAAGTTGAGGTCGGAGAGGTACCGTGCCAATCCGGCAACCCCTCCGCCGTCGCGCACGAGCACGATCGCGCGACGACCGGGTACGATATGCTGACGGAGGCGGGCAAAAGGTGCGGCGTGGAGACCCAGGCAACTGGTTTCCTCGATCGGCCAGCCGAGGCGCGAGGCGGCGAGACCAAATGTCGAGGGCGCGGGGTGCGCTACCCATTCGCCGGAATCGAGGTGGCGCGTGATCGACGTACCCGCGCCGAACCAGAACGGATCGCCGGACACGAGCATCGCGACGCGCTTGCCACGGTGCGCGAGCAGCCGAGTGACACCGTCGCCGAACGGGACTGGCCAGGGTTCGACCGCGCTCTTAAGGTCCGGGAGCAACGCGAGGTGGCGGGTGGCGCCGGTCACGAACTCGGCTTGCGCCAATGCGGCCTTCGCCGACGCGGACAGGCCATCCACGCCTTCTTCGCCTATACCGATGATCGTCAGCCAGGGAGTGTCAGCCATGTCGAACATCCTGGTGCTGGGCGGCACGACCGAGGCTAGTGTACTTGCCGCGGCGCTGGCTGCGCGAGGCAACGATGCGGTGCTGAGCTATGCCGGACGCGTCGCCGAACCGAAAGCGCAACCGATCGCGGTGCGCATCGGCGGTTTTGGCGGCGTCGATGGGCTTGTCCGCTATCTGAGCGAACATCGCGTGACGCATCTGGTCGACGCGACGCACCCCTTCGCGGCTCGGATGAGCACAAACTCGGTTCTCGCGGCGGAGCGCACCGGTGTCGCGCATATTGCACTGACGCGGCCTGCTTGGTTGCCGGTTGCTGGCGATAGGTGGACGCGCGTGGCCGATATCGACGCTGCGGTTGCGGCGCTGAACGGGCCACCGCGGCGCGTGATGCTGGCGCTGGGGCGGATGCATGTCGACGCGTTCGCCGAGCAGCCGCAGCACCACTATCTGCTGCGGTTCGTCGATGTGCCCGACCAGACTCCAGGATTGCCGCGTCATCATCTCGTGGTCGATCGCGGACCGTTCGATGTCGAGGGCGATCGGCGGTTGATGGAGGCGCACGGCATCGAAGTCGTGGTTTGCAAGAACGCTGGTGGCACGGGGGCGTCGGCCAAACTGCATGCAGCGCGCGCGCTTGGGCTCCCGGTAATCATGATCGATCGGCCTGCCCTGCCCGCTCGACGCGAGGTGCACGCGGTGGCGGATGTGATGCGCTGGCTCGATCATGGCGCCGACCTGGGGGTGTAGAGGATCGGTCCCGCCGGGCGATCGATAACGCGCGTCAGGCTGGAGCCGATGATGATCATCGTCCGCATGTCCGCCATGTCCGCGCGGGCTTCGGTCAGGGGCACGATGCGCAGCGTTTCCTCGGGCGTCGAAACCGCGCGGGCGAACAGGACGGGGCGGTCGTCGGCGCAGGTTTCGCGAAGGAGGTCGAAGATGCGGATCAGGCCGTCGGGGCGCGCCTTCGATCGCGGGTTGTAGAAGGCTATCGCGAAATCGGCTTCGGCGGCGAGGCGCACGCGGCGTTCGATCACGCCCCATGGCTTTAGATTGTCCGACAGGTTGATCGCGCAGAAATCATGGCCGAGCGGCGCGCCGGCACGCGCGCTCGCGGCAAGCATCGCGGTGATGCCGGGGAGGACGCGGATATCGATGTCGCGCCATTCCGTCGGACCGGCTTCGAGGGCTTCGAACACCGCCGCCGCCATTGCGAACACGCCGGGGTCACCCGACGAGACCACTACGACGCGGTGGCCTTGGGCTGCGAGTTGGAGTGCGTGCGCGGCGCGATCGAGTTCGACGCGGTTGTCTGTGGGATGGAGCGTAAGGCCCTCGCGGGGGGCGACGCGCGCGACATAGGGGATGTAGCCGATGACGTCGGTCGCTTCGGCGAGTGCCGCGGTGACTTCGGGCGTCACGAGCGCTTCGTCGCCGGGACCGAGGCCGGCGATGGCGAGCCAGCCGGTCATGGCCGCCGCCCCTGCCCGTGGATCAGCAGGATCGAGAAATAGGGCGTGATCGCCTCCGCATCGCACAGTCTGGTCACGCGCTGATCGGCCATGGCTGCGTATTCTACCAGCCATGCCTCGGCCTCGCGCCCCGCAGCGGCGACCGCGCGGCGGAGCTTGGCGAGGTGGCGGCCGATCTTCATCACCACCAGCGCGTCGGTATCGCGGATGCGGCGGACGAGGTCGTCTTCGGGGAGCGTGCCCATCAGCACCGTCAGGACGTCGTCGCCCCAGGTGATCGGCGCGCCGCTGGCCGTCCACGCGCCGGACATGCCCGTGATGCCGGGTACGACCTTCACCGGCGCGATCGTCTGGAGGCGGGTGTAGAGGTGCATGAACGAACCGTAGAAGAACGGGTCGCCTTCGCAGAGTACGACAACGTCCTCGCCTGCGTTTGCGAGCGTTGCAAGGCGGTCGATGCAGGTGGCGTAGAAGGCGGACAGGCAGTCGTTGTAGCGCGGGTCCGAGACCGGGATCTCGGTGGTGACGGGGTATTCCATCGGGAATTCGATCACGTCGTCGCGGAGCATGCCGTCGACGATCTTTCGCGCCTGGCCGGGGCGACCTGCCTTGCGAAAATACGCGATGTGGCGCGCGCCGCGGACGAGGCGGTCCGAACGAACGCTCATCAGGTCCTGCGCGCCAGGACCCAAGCCGACGCCGTGGATCGTGCCCCCAGTTCGCAACGGTGTCATTCGGTGCCGCTCGCTAGCGCGTTGATCGCGGCGACGGTGATCGCGCTGCCGCCCATCCGGCCTTCGACGACGACGCAAGGCACGGGCTGGTCGGCCCACAGCGCCGCCTTGGATTCGACCGCGCCGACGAAGCCGACCGGGCAGCCGATGATCGCCGCGGGACGCGGACAATCGGGGTCTTCGAGCATGTTGAGCAGGTGGAACAACGCGGTCGGCGCGTTGCCGATCGCGACGACGGCGCCGGCGAGATGCGGGCGCCAAAGTTCGAGCGCGGCGGCGGATCGGGTGTTGCCCATCGTCCGCGCGAGTTCGGGCGTTTCGGGGGCGTGGAGCGTGCAGAGGATGCGGTTGTCGGCGGGCAATCTGGCCTTCGTGATGCCCTCGGTGACCATGCGGGCGTCGCACAGGATCGGGGCGCCGGCCTGTAGGGCGCGTCGGGCTTCGCTGGCGAACGTCGGCGTGAAGCGGATGTGCTGCGCCAGGCCGACGAGCCCGGCGGCGTGGATCATGCGGACCGCGACGGGCTCCTCCTCGGGCGAGAAGCGGGCGAGATCGGCTTCGGCGCGGATCATCGCGAAGGACTGGCGGTAGATCGCCGCGCCGTGGGTTTCATAGGCGTACGGCATTCAGGCGGCTCCGAACTGGGCGAGGATCTGCGCGACGTCGAGGCCTGCGCGGGAGGGTGGTGCGCCGGCACGCGCGTCGAACGCGAGGTCGTAGCGGCCTTCGCGGCCGGTGAGCGTGACGTCGGCGGGGGCGGCGCGGGCGCATCCCTTGGCGCAGCCGGAGACGTGGAGGCGGCCGGTGATGTGCGGCGCCAGGCGTAGGGCGAGCGCGCGCGTCTCGACACTGCCTTGCGGACAAACTGGTGCGCCGACGCAGGCGTCCGCGTGAAGCGCTGGCGAGGCGGGGTCGGTGATGAAATCGACTGGGTCGGGTTTAACAAGGAGCGCCGCGTCGGCTTCGCAGATTGCGATATGCCAAGGCGTGGTGCGGATCGCGTCGATTGCTCGTTCGGTGTCGACGTAGCGTGCCAGCGCGCGCGCTACGATCCGACCGAAGGGCAGGCCTAGCGCGCGTCCTAGGGCATGCTGTCCGACGCCAAGTGGTGGCGCGCTTGCGGCAGGAGGGGTTGTCGCGGCTGCCCAGTCCGGGAGAGGCGCGCCGTGGCGTACCATGCGGCCACTGGCGGTGCCGCCGCTGTCGACGAACCAGTACGCGAGTGCGATCAACCGGTCGGCTTCGGTGCCGGGCGATACCGGCGTGCCAAGGGTCCGGCCGTCTGCGCGGAGGATGAGCGTTCCTGATGCAGCGCGCTCGATGCGGAAGTCGGCGGGGGCGTCTTGCAACACCGGCGCTACGCCAGCGTCGATCGCGAAGCCTATTTTGCCAGGGAGTTCGGGCAAGTCCGCCAGACGCGCGCGCAAGAGTTCGGCGATGCGGTGGGTGTCGTCGCCTGGCCGCCATTCCGGCGCGACGAGGATGTTCGCACGCGCTTCCCGGATTGGATCGGGATCGATGAGGCCGAGGTCGAGCAGCGTGTCGATCAACGGACGCCAGCTTTCCTTGCGGACGCCGCGGATCTGGAGGTTCGCGCGGCTGGTCAGGTCGATCAGGCCGTTGCCGTGCGTCGCCGCCGCGTCGCACAGGCCGAGTGTTTGCTCGCGCGTCACGCGACCGAGCGGTGGGCGGATGCGGACCAACAGGCCATCGCCGGCCATCATCGGGCGCCATGCGTCGGGGCACCAGCCCTTGACGACAAATGCGCTCATGCCGGCAGGTCCAGTGCGGCGAGGATCGAGTTGCGGCGGGTCGGCCATAGGTCGGCGGCGTGGAGTGCTGCGAAACGCGCCTGCATTGCCGCGAGTGCGCCGGGGTTGGCATCGGCGAGGAAGGCGTGGACGTCGTCGCGGCCCAGCGTCGCGTCGTAATAGAGGTCAATCAGTTCGGGACGGACTGCGCTAGCGAGATGCGCGAAGGCGCCGAGGTGATCGAGCGTCGCGGCGATCTCCGCGCCACCGCGGAAGCCGTGGCGCATCATGCCGTCGACCCAGGCCGGATGTGCCGCGCGGGCGTGGACGACGCGGGCGATCTCCTCCTTGAGCGGGCGGGCCTTGGCGTGGTTCGGATCGCGTGCGTCGAGATGGTAGAGCGTGGCGCTGCCCCCCGCGACCGATTGCGCGGCGGCGAAGCCGGCCTCGTGTGCGGCGTAATCTGCGGCGAGGAGGAGGTCGGTTTCGGGCAGGTCCTGGACGTGGACGAAGGCATCGGCGGCGGCGACCCGGTCGCGGATGCCGACGGGGTCGAACGCGTCCTGGCCCCCTTCCCCATCGGCGTCGAGCGCGTGGCTGGAGGCGGACAGCCACGCTTGGCCGGCGGTCAGGCGCGCTTCCGGCGTGTAGGTCTCGGCCGCGTCGCCCATGCTGAGGCCGTAGCGGCCGGGTTCGGGGCCGTAGACTCGGGCGGTGGCTGGCTTGCCGACGAACGGGTTCCAGTCGGCGGGCTCGTCGCGTGCGGCGAGGGCGCGGACGGTCTGGCCGAACATCGTGCAGAGCGTCGGGAAGGCGTCGCGGAACAGGCCGGATACGCGCAGGGTGACGTCAATGCGGGGGCGGTCGAAGTTGGCCAGCGGGAGGATCTCGACGCCCGTCACGCGGTCGGATTGCATGTCCCAGACAGGTTCAGCGCCGAGCAGGTGGAGTGCCATCGCGAACTCTTCGCCGGCCGTTCGCATCGTGGCGGAGGCCCAGAGGTCGACGACGAGGTTGCGGGGGTAGTCGCCATGATCCTGGAGGTGGCGGCGGACGAGTTCGTCGGCGAGCTTCGCGCCTTGGGTATGGGCGGCGCGCGACGGAACCGCCCGGGGGTCGGTGGTGTAGAGGTTGCGGCCGGTGGGGAGGACGTCGGCGCGACCTCGCCACGGGGAGCCGGAGGGGCCGGACGCGACGCGCTTGCCTTGGAGCGCCGACAGGAGACCGGCGCGTTCGGCTGCGCCGTGTTCGCCGCGGCCGTAGATGTGGAGGCCGTCGCCATACTGGCTCTCCTTCACGTCGCAGACGAACGCGTCGATGCGGGTGATCGCGTCGGCTTGGGATTGCGCGTCGTCGAGGCCCAGTGTTGCGGCGAGGCCGGTGGCGGTGGCTTCGTCGCGGATGTCACGTTGCAGGCGGTCGCGGCGGGCTGGATCGAGGCCGTCTGCGTTGGAGAATTCGTCGAGCAGCGCTTCGAGACGACCGAGGCCGGCACCGGTACGCGTAAGTTCGAGAGGCGGCGGGACGTGGCCTAGCGTGACCGCACCGATGCGACGCTTGGCTTGGGCGGCCTCGCCGGGATCGTTGACGATGAAAGGGTAGATGACGGGCATCGCGCCGGTCAACGCCTCGGGCCAGCAGGCATCGGACAGCGCAACCGACTTGCCGGGGAGCCATTCGAGCGTGCCGTGCGCGCCGACGTGGACCAGCGCATCGGTGCCGCGTTCGCGCAGCCAGAGGTAGAAGGCGACATAGGCGTGGCAGGGGCAACGCGAGAGGTCGTGATACTCCTCCGCGCGTTGCTCGGTTCGGCCGCGTTCGGGTTGAAGGGCGACGAGTGCTCCGCCTTGGTCGATCGCGGTGAAAGCGAAGTCTTCGGTGGGTTCGCCCCAGGTTTCATGGAGATCGCTGCGGAGCGCTTCGGGAAGATGCGCGAGAGCTTTGCGGTACTCGGCGAGCAGCCAGTGGATGCGGGAGGTAGCGAGATCAGTTGCGTCGGGGGTGATCGCGTAGCCCGCTTCGGTGAGATCGGCGAGGATCGCTTGCGTGGAGGCTAGCGCGTCGAGACCGACGGCGTGCGCCATCTGGTACGTCTTGCCGGGATAGGTAGAGAGGATGATCGCGATGCGGTGGTCGGAGACGGGTTTGCTGGCGAGGTTCGTCCAGGCTTCGATGCGAGCGGCGATGGCGGTGATGCGGGCTGGGTCGGCGCGGTGTTCGCGGCGGGTGTATTCCAGGTCGCCGTCTCGCGCGGCGGCTTCCTTGAAGCTGGCGACGCCGGCGAAGAGGCGGCCGTCCACTTCGGGGAGGACGACGTGCATCGCTAGGTCGGCAGGCGACAGGCCTCGGGTGGCGCGGGACCAGGCGGCGCGGTCGAAGGTGGCGAGCGCGATCTGGAAGACGGGGACTTCGGCACCGTCGAGAGGCGTGGTGTCGGTAGCGCCGCGTGCGGAGAACGCGGTGGCGTTGACGATCGCGGCAGGCCTTAACGCTGTGGCCCAGCGGCTCAGCCAGCCGGCTGCGTCCGGCGCTTTGAGCGAAGGTGCGAAGAGGCCGATGACGTCGAACCCTCGCGCGGTCAGTTCGGCGTGAAGCGCTTCGATCGGATGGAGGTCTGCGGCGGTCAGGTACGAGCGGTAGAAGACGATCAGGATGCGGGGGCGTGTCGCGTTCACGTGGAAGGCGGCTGGGCACGTCACGCCGTCATGCGGCTGCCAGCCGCCCACGTCGGCGATCGCGCGGACGCCGGTGACGGGGCCGGCGTAAATGCCGGCCGCGAGCGCGAACTGGGCGAGCGCTGCCTGCGCTGCGACCGCGCCGCCGGTGTCGCAGAGATGCGCCAGGCGGCGGAGCGTCGAGAGCGGGATCGTCGATGCGGCGTCGAGGCGTGTGTCGATGCGGCCGTCTGCGGCAAGGACGCCGAGCGCGATGCCGTTCTCGCGCGCGAGGTTTTCGACCTGTTGCAGGCCGTAACTCCAGTAGGAGCGCCCGCCGATCAGCCGGATCAGGATGCCCTTCGCGCCCGCCAGCGTCTGTTCGATGTAGGTGTCGACCGAGAGCGGGTGCTGGAGCGCGGTCAGGTTCGCTAGGCGCAGCGAGGGCAACCGGCTTCCGGCGACATCCGCACGTTTCCAGCCCGCGGCGAACGCGCCGAGGTCACCGTCGGAGAACGAGAGGACGACGAGGTCCGCGGGGGATTGGGCGAGGTCCTGCGGGACCGCGCTTTCCTCCAGCCCGTGGGTCTCGCGGAAGACGACGTGCATCGTGGGCCTCAGCCGTCCAGCGCGGCCTTGATGCGGGCCTCGTCGATCCGGTCGTGCTCGGCAATGACCACGAGTTGCGTGCGGCGCGGTTCGCCCGCGCGCCACGGGCGGTCGTACTGCGTACGGACCCGCGCGCCGACGGCCTGAACGAGCAGGCGCATCGGCTTGCCGGTGACTGCAGCGTAGCCCTTCACGCGGAGGATGTCGGCGCTGCGGGCGAGCGCCTCGATCTTCGCGGTCAGGTCGGCGGGGTCGGCGATTTCGCCGAGTTCGACGACGACGCTGTCGAAATCGTCATGCTCGTGATCGTCCTCGCCGTCGTGATGCGACGGGCGGCTGGCGATATCGTCCTCGGCCGCGGCGTTGAGGCCGAGGATCACGCGAGGATCGATGATGCCGTCGGTCAGGTCGATCACCGGGAGTGGTCTTGCGGACTCCGCGGCGATGACGGCGCGCGCCTTGGTCACGCCTTCGGGGCCGGCGAGATCGACCTTGGTCAGGAGCACCAGATCGGCGCAGGCGAGCTGATCCTCGAACACCTCCGAGAGCGGCGTCTCGTGATCGACGCTGGGGTCGGCGGCACGTTGCGCGTCGAGCGCGGCCACGTCGGGGGCGAAGCGACCCGCGGCGACGGCTTCCGCATCGGCGAGCGCGATGACGCCGTCGACGGTGATGCGCGAGCGGATTGCGGGCCAGTCGAACGCCTTCAGCAGCGGCTTGGGCAGTGCGAGCCCGGAGGTCTCGATCAGGATGTGATCGGGGCGCGGGTCGAGCGCGAGGAGCGCCTCGACGGTCGGAATGAAATCGTCCGCCACCGTGCAGCAGATGCAGCCGTTCGCCAGCTCCACGACGTTCTCAGCCGGGCAATCGGGGATCGCACAACCCTTCAGGATGTCGCCGTCGATACCGAGCGTGCCGAATTCGTTGACGACGACGGCGAGACGGCGGCCGTTCGCATTGCGGATCAGGTGGCTGATCAGCGTGGTCTTGCCGGCTCCGAGAAAGCCGGTGACGATCGTGACGGGGACCTTTGAAAGATCGGGCATTGGTATTCTCCTGCGAGCACACGTACGCGCGACCAGACGGCCGCACGCGTTCGTCGCTCAGACGGAGTACCGTGCCGCGACCATCCCCTGGATCGTAGCAAGAGCGACCATAACGCTGGCAGGTCTCCTGGCTCGCGGGTCGAGGCTCGACGTACGCCTTCCCAGGTTTCCCCAGTGGCTGCCCTTCTCGTGAAGGGCGTGTGCGTCTCGCTCACCGCTTACAGTTGCAGGGACAGCCGCGGCATTGGGAGGAACTCCCGCACCGCATTCCCATTCAAGCCCCGAAGGGCACCGGCGCGATCTGTGAGGTTCGGTGAAACCGAGCCTCGAGGGTTGGTTAGAGCAGTTTGGCGGGGCTGCCAATTCGCATATCGGTAGTTTTCGATGCTCCCCCGCGATGGGGAGGTGGCTGGCAGTTGCCAGACGGAGGGGGAGGACACGGAACAAACGTGATCGCCGTCCTCCCCCTCCGTCGCTTCGCGCCACCTCCCCCTGGCGGGGGAGGATCGAGAGCGCGTCGAGCTCGGGGAACAGAGGAGCTAGCTTATCCGTGCACGACTTCGATCTCGTCGAAGCGTTTCCAGCGGTAGATCGCGAAGCTCAGCACCCAGCAGAGCACGAACAGGCCGATGATCGCGAAGCCGAGGCCGTTGAAGTTCTCGCCGAGCGCCGTTGCGACGTCCCATATGCCGCCGGTGAAGCCGAGCTTCGATCCGAGCAGCGCCAGCGTCTCGATCCCGCCGATCGCGATCGCGACGATCGCGGAGATCAAGGTGATAGTGATATTGTAGTAGAGCTTGCGGATCGGCTTCACGAACGCCCATTCATAGGCACCGAGCATGACCACGCCGTCCGCGGTATCGACCAGCGCCATGCCGGTCGCGAACAGTACCGGAAGCACGAGGACGACACCGATTGAGAGACCGTCGGCGGCCTGGCTGGCAGAGAGGCCAAGGATCGCGACCTCTGTAGCCGTGTCGAAACCGAGTCCGAACAGGAAGCCGAGTGGCGCCATGTGCCAGCTCCGTGTGACCAGCCGGAACATCGGCCGGAACAGCCGCGCGAGCAGGCCGCGGTTGCCAAGGAGGAGGTCGAGGTCCTCCTCGACATAGGTGCCGCCGCCGCGGACATGGCCGAAGGTACGCCAGACCGAGCGCAGGATGATCAGGTTCATCGCCGCGATCGTGAACAGGAAGACGGCGGAAATAACGGTCGCGATGACGCCGCCGACCTGCTTGAACGCCTCGAACTGCGAGAGCGCGTTGGCGGTGAGCGCGATCGCGACGGCGGCGATCAGCACGATCCCCGAATGCCCGATCGCGAACCAGAAGCCGACCGCGATCGGGCGCTGGCCGTCCTGCATCAGCTTGCGCGTCACATTGTCGATTGCCGCGATGTGATCGGCGTCGACAGCATGGCGCAGTCCCAGTCCCCAGGCCAGCAACGCCGTGCCGAGCATCAGGGGTTGCGCGTGGAACAGCGAGAACGCCCAGCACCATGCGGCAATGTTGGCCGCGACCAGCCCTGCGAACATCCAGCCGATGCGCTTTCGTGTCGACCCCCGCGTCGGTCGTTCCATCGTCAAAGTCGTCATGCACAAACCCCGCAGCGTCCGACGAGGACCGGGGCCTGCCGCGAACGGCCGGGCCGTGCGACGACCGGACGCCATGAGCGGCCGACGCACGACGCCGATGCGGCCCCCGCCACATGGTCGTCGCTCAGCAGTGTCACGCGGCGGCGTTCACCGTGCCTCGGTCACCCCCTGGACCGGGACAAGAGCGACCAGACGCCGGCAGGTCTCCTGGCTCGCGGGTCAAAGCTCCTCGCCACGCCTTCCCAAGTCGTCGACCCAGTGGCTGCCCTCGCGAAAAGGGCTCGTGCGTCTCGCTCACCGCTTACAGTTGCAGGGACAGCCGCGGCATGGGACGGCGAACCGTCCGCACCGAATTCCCAATCAAGCCCTTCCGGGCACCGACGCGATCACGGGAAACGGCTGCAAGCCGCGTCCCGCACGATCGGTACCCTGCTTTGGGTCGCGTGCCAACGGTCGCGCTATTTCGCGAGGCCGAGCTGTTGCAGCATGAACGCCTGCCATTCCGAATTCTGGCGATAGCGTTCGAACCGGCCGGACTTGCCACCATGCCCGGCCTCCATATTGACGCGGAACAGCAGCGGGTTCTTGTCGGTCTTCAATTCGCGAAGTTTCGCTACCCACTTGGTCGGCTCGTAATATTGCACCTGGCTGTCCCATAGCCCGGTGCCGACATACAGCGCGGGATACGCCTTCGCCTTGACGTTGTCGTACGGCGAATAGCTCAGCATGTAGTCGTACGACGCCTTCTGCGCAGGGTTGCCCCATTCGTCATACTCGAACGTCGTCAATGGGATCGACGCGTCGAGCATCGTCGTCACCACGTCGACGAACGGCACCTGCGCGATGATCAGCTTGTAGTCGGCCGGCGCCATGTTCGCGACGCCGCCCATCAGCAGCCCGCCCGCGCTGCCGCCCATCGCCGCGACACGGTCCTTGGCGGCATATTTCTGCGCGACGAGATAGCGGGTGACGTCGATGAAGTCGGTGAAGCTGTTCTTCTTGTTGAGCAGATGCCCGTCGTCATACCAGCCACGGCCCATTTCCTGCCCGCCGCGGATGTGCGCGATCGCATAGACCACGCCGCGATCGAGCAGGCCTATACGGCCGGGATCGACGGCCGGATCGCTCGAAATGCCATAGCTGCCATAGGCGTATTGGAAGAGCGGCGCGGTGCCGTCGCGCTTCGGGCCCTTGGCATAGACCAGCGACACGGGGATCCGCGTGCCGTCACGAGCGGGCGCCCAGACGCGTTCGGTGACGTATTTCGCGGGATCATAGCCCGGCACCGGCGCGACCTTGAGCACGCGGCGCTCGCCGGTTTTCGCGTTGACCTCGTAGGTCGTGGTCGGGGTTACGAGCGAGCCGTAGGTGTAGCGCACCCACGGCGTCGCGGTCTCCTCGTTGACGTCGAGCGACATGCGATAGGCGGGCTCGTCGGCGGTCACCGGCGTCGACTTGCCTGCATCGCTCAGCACGCGGATCATCCGATTGCCGCCCTCGCGCTGGTCGATCGCGACGAAGCCGTCGAACGGCTTGAAGCCTTCGATGAAGACGGTGTCGCTGGCCGGCGTCAGGTCGCGCCATGCGGCGGTTCCCTTGGCCAGATCAGCGTCGGCGACGGTCACCAGCTTGTAGTTCTTCGCGGCCTTGTTGGTGCGGATGATCCAGCGATTGCCGATGTGATCCGCGCTGTAGCGGAACTCGCGCGCGCGTGGTGCGACGATCGTAAAACTGGTCGGGGCCGCGGCCGGGGCGCAGCGTTGCTCGTCGCTGACCGTGCTGCTCACGCCGATGCAAACGAACTTGTCGTCGGTGGTGCGCGAGACACCCATCGAATAGGTGTCGTCTTTCTCCTCGTACAGCAGCCGATCGCTGGCGACGGGCGTGCCGAGGACGTGTGCCTTCACGCGGTAGCCTCTGAGCGTGACCAGGTCCTTCTCGACGTACAGCACGGTCCTGTTGTCGTCCGTCCAGACGACGTTCGGCTCTATGTTCGAGACGGTGTCGGCAATCGTCGTGCCGGTCGCGAGGTCCTTCACCTTGAGCACGTATTGGCGACGGCCGACGGTGTCTTCGGCCCAGGCAACGCGACGGTTGTCCGGGCTCACTGCCCAGTCGCTCAGTGCGAAGAAGCTGTGGCCCTTCGCCATCGCCGGCTCGTCGAACAGCGTTTCGGCGCGCGCGGTGCGGCTGCCCTTGCGGCGCTCGAGGATCGGGTAGTCCGCGCCGGTCTGAAATCGCGAGCCGTAATAATAGCCGTTCTTCGCGTACGGGACCGAGCTGTCGTCCTGCTTGATGTGCGAGACGGTGTCTTCGTACAGCTTGGCCTGGAGCGGCTTCAGCGATGCGAGTTGCGCATCGGCATAGGCGTTCTCCGCGGCGAGATAGGCGAGCATCTCCGGGTTCTTTCGCGTGTCGTCGCGCAGCCAGTAATAATCGTCCTCACGCGCGCCGTTGGGCGAGGTTACCTGGAACGGTTTCTTCGCGACGCGCGGCGGCTGGACCTGCGCCACCGCCGCCGTCGAGACCAGCGCCACGCCGGCGAGCATCATGTACCGTGTCGTCATTGTGCTGCTCCCTGTGCCGGCGTCGTTGCGCCTGCCGGCTTCCGGTATCGATCGAACCAGGCGATGATCGCCGACGCTTTCGCCGCGGATTGCGACGGGCGAGCGGCAAGGCCACCGTGGCTCGCGCCCGGCACCTTCACCAGCGCGGTCGGCACGCCGCGGATCTGGAGCGCCGCGTAATATTGCTCGGATTCGCTGACCGGCGTCCGGTAATCGTCGCCGCCGACCACCACGAGCGTCGGCGTCTTGACGTTGCCGACCAGGCTGAGCGGCGAGCGGTTCCAATAGCTCATCGGATCCTCCCACGGCAGCTTGGTGAACCAGTAGCGCGAGGTGAACAACGTGTTGTCCATCGTCAGCGCCTCGCTGATCCAGTTGATCACCGGCTTCTGCGTCGCAGCGGCCTTGAACCGGTCGGTCTTGCCGACGATCCACGCGGTCAACAGCCCGCCGCCCGAACCGCCGGTCACGAACAGGTTGTCGGGATCGGCCGTACCGTCCGTGATCGCCGCATCGACCGAGGCGATCAGGTCGTCGTAATCCGCGGCGGGGTAGGTCTTGTCGATCAGGTTGGCGAACTCGGCGCCGTAGGAGGTCGAGCCGCGCGGGTTGGTCCAGAGCACCGCGTAGCCGGCGGCGGCGTAGAGCTGCATGTCGGTCGCGAAGCCGGGGCCGTAGGCGGCGTTCGGGCCGCCGTGGATCTCGAGGATCAGCGGTACGCGCTGGCCTGCGACACGGCTCGGCGGGGTCGCGAGCCACGCGTCGATCGGGCGGCCATCGGGCGCGGTCACTGCGATCTTCCGTACCTGCGCGAGCGCCTTCGATCCGGTTAGCACCGCGTTCAGCGTCGTCAGGCGTCGCGGTTTGCCGCCCGCCAGCACCCAGACGTCGGCGGGGGCGCTCGCATCGCCGCCGGTATAGGCGATCGTGCCGCCCTTCGAGACCGAGAACTCACCGCCGGTATAAGGCCGGTCGAGCCCGCCGCCCGCGACGTTGTCGATCAGCGGCGTGACGCGACCATCGACACCGACGCGTGCGACGCGGCGCTGGCCGTGATCGTCGTAGCTCGCATACAGGCTGCGGCCGTCGGCGGACCACACCGCGTCTTCGATCGCGCGGTCGAGTGTCGCGGTGAGCGAGCGCGGCGAGGCCGCGTCACGGTCGCCGACATAGAGTTGCGTGTTCTCGTAGCTGCGACGCTTGTCGTCGAAACCGAGCCACGCGATCTTCGCGCCATCCGGCGACACGCGCGGCTGCGCGTCGGGGCCGTCGCGCGTAGTCAGCGTCCGCATCGTGCCGCTCGTCGCGTCGACCGCGATCACGTCGGAATTCATTACCTGGCGGTTGGCGGCGGGCCCGCGGATCGCGGCGAAGACGACGCTGCGGCCGTCGGGCGTCCATGACAGGGGGCCGCCATCGTCGAACTTGCCGTATGTCAGCTGCCGCGCGGCGCCGCCGTCGGCGCCGACCACGAAGAGGTGGTCGTAGCCCGGCTTCACATAGCCCGGCCCGTCGTTGCGGTAGTTGACCCGATCGATGATCGTCAGCGGCTCGGCCCATTTCGCGCCCTCGGGCTTGGGCGGTTGCGTGCCGAGCTTGGTCCCCTCGCCCGCCACCGTCGCGATGTACGCGAGCTTGGTGCCGTCCGGCGACCAGGCGAGCGCCTGCGGATCGCCGGGGAAGCTCGTGACCCGCGCGCTTTGGGCGCCGCCGATCCAGCGGACGAACAGCTGCGATCCCTCGCCATCGCGCGCGGCGTAAGCAATGCGCGCTCCGTCGGGTGACCAGCGCGGGCTGCTGCCGTCGGTGGCGAATGGGGTCTGGCGCCCACTTGCGACGTCGATCAGCCAGAGCGACGATTGCATCTTGTCGGTCATCACGTCGCCCGTGCGGCGGACGTAGACGATCGTCTTGCCATCCGGGCTGATCTGCGGGTCCGCCGCGATCGTCAGGCCGAACAGATCGCTGCCGGTGAAGCTGCGCGTCGGGCCGTCGGGCACGGGGGCAGGTACCGGCGCGGCCGGTTGTTGCTGGGCATAGGCCGGCGTCGCCGCGAGCAGGAGGAGGGCAAGGGTCAAGCGCAACGAACGGCTCCTTCGAATGAACCGCGCGAAGATGACACACTATTACGGGGTGGCAAGCGGTACGAACGTCACCGGCAAACCATCCTTCGGGCGCGGGATCGGGAAGACCTGCCACGCGTCGCCGCTGCCCGCCGCCGCCTCGATCCGGTAGCGCGTGAGCAGATGCGCGATCAGCAGTCGCATCTGCATCGTCGCGAAGTGCAAGCCGATGCACATGTGCGCGCCGCCGCCGAACGGCACCCAGGCGAACCGGTGGCGGCCCTTCGACGCTTCGGGCGTGAAGCGAAGCGGGTCGAACTTGTCGGGATCGGGCCAATGTTCGGCCATCCGGTGCGTATAGGTAATGCCCGTGCCGACGTTCGTGCCCGCCGGGATATCGAACCCGCCGAAGCTGAAATCTTTGAGCGCGCGCCGCGGGATCGACGGGACCGGCGGCATCATCCGCAGCGATTCCTTGAACGCATATTCGGTGAGGACGAGGCGATCGAGTTGCTCGGTCAGCGGCACATGCGGGTCGAGCGCGGCGACCTCCTCGCGCAACCGCTCCTGCCAATCCGGGTTGCGCGCGAGCAGCATCACGAGGCTGGTCGCGGACGAGGTAATCGTGTCGTGCGCGGCCATCATCAGGAAATTCATGTGGTCGGCGATCGCCAGCGCGGTCAGCGGCGCACCGTCGTCATCGGTCGCGCGGCAGAACTGCGAGAAGAAATCCTGGCCGTCGCCGGTTCGGCGCGCGGGGATCTCGCGCTCGAAGAAGTCGACCAGATACGCGCGGGCACGCACGCCCTTGCGCATCTGCGTGCCGGGCCAGGGCTTGCGGATCGGCGAGACGCTCGCCTGCACCTCGTCGACGAACGCCTGGTTGATCCGGTCCGCCTCCGCGCCAAGCGGCACGCCGAGGAAGCTCGTCGCGGCGAGATCGAGCGTGAGCTTTTTCACCACATCGTAGAAGCGCAAGGTCTGCCCGGCCCAGCCGCCGATCGCGGCCTCGATCCCGGCATCTAGCTCAGTCGCATAATGCCGCATCGGCTCGGGCTTGAACGCGACCGACAGCGCCTTCCGGTCAGCGCGGTGCTTGTCGAAATCCATCAGCATCAGGCCGCGCGGGAACAGCAGATTGAGCAGCGGGCCCCAGCCCTGTTCGGACGAGAAGATCTTGTCGCGATCGAACAGCACCAGTTCGTTCGCGTCGGGGCCGAGCAGGTTCACGCCGGTGCCGCCGAGCGCGCGATTGCGATAGATTGGGCCGTACCGCGCCGCCATGCCTTCCGAGAACGCGATCGGATCGGCGAGCAACTTGAACGTGTTGCCGACGAACGGCAGGCCGTTGCTTCCCGGAATATGATCGAGCGCGCCCTTGGGCTGGCGCGGAAGCCAGTGCGGGCTGGCATTCTGCAACATGGCGTGGCTCATCGTCGGATCCTCAGCGACATGCCGGCTTGGCAAGCCTCGAATACCGGCATAACTATTGTTCTGCAACCGGGGCGCGGACCTCGGGGCTTTGACAGGAGAGATGCATGGACCTCGCAAACACTGCAGCCGTCGTGACCGGCGGCGCGTCGGGCCTTGGTGCCGCCACGGCGCGCGCGCTGGCCGCCAAGGGGGTGAAGGTGGCGATCTTCGACCTCCAGGCGGACAAGGGCGAAGCGCTCGCGGACGAGATCGGCGGGGTGTTTTGCAAGGTCGATGTCACGTCCGACGACAGCGTCGATGCTGGGTTCGCGGCGGCGCGCGCGGCGCATGGCCAGGAGCGGATCCTGGTCAATTGCGCGGGGACGGGGAACGCGGCGAAGACTGCGGGGCGATCGAAGCAGGACGGCTCGATCAAGCATTTCCCGCTCGATGCGTTTGATCGGATCATCCAGATCAACCTCGTGGGCACGTTCCGTTGTCTCGCGAAATCGGCGGCGGGGATGTTGACGTTGGCGCCGGGTGAAGACGGCGAGCGTGGCGCTATCGTCAACACCGCGAGTGCAGCGGCGGAGGACGGCCAGATGGGGCAAGCCGCGTATTCGGCGTCGAAGGCCGGCGTGGTCGGCATGACGCTGCCGATCGCGCGCGACCTGATGAGCGAGGGGATCCGGGTGAATACGATCCTGCCGGGGATCTTCGACACGCCTTTGTTGGCCGCCGCGCCGCAGCAGGTGCGCGATGCGCTGGCGGCATCTGTGCCGTTTCCGAAGCGGCTCGGGCGGCCGGAGGAGTTCGCGGCGCTGGCGCTGACGATGATCGAGTGCGGGTATTTCAATGGGGAGGATGTGCGGCTGGATGGCGCGATCCGGATGGCGCCGCGGTAACGCGTCTGAACATTGGTTCATAAGAAACACCACCCCGGCGGAGGCCGGGGCCCAGTTGGGGAACGTTGCTGACGAGGAGCTGCGCTCCGTTACTGCGACCTTTCCAACTGGGCCCCGGCCTTCGCCGGGGTGGCGGCAGGCTGAAGAGCGGTTGCCCTCAGGCCGCCCGCGCCAGTTGCCGCCCCTTGATCATGTCCGCCGCCTTTTCCGCGATCATGATCGTCGGCGCGTTGGTGTTCGATCCGATCAGTGTCGGCATCACCGAGGCGTCCACCACCCGCAACCCCTGGAGCCCACGCACGGCCAAGGTCGCGTCGACCACCGCCAGCGCGTCGTCTGCGGTGCCCATCTTGCACGTCCCGACCGGATGGTAGATCGTCTCCGCGGTCCGCCTTACCCAGGCGTCTATCTCGTCGTCGGTCCGCACGTCCTCGCCCGGCGATAATTCCCCCGCACGGTAAGGGTCGAGCGCCGCTTGGCGTGCCACGTCGCGACCGATCCCGATGCAGGCGCGCATCACCCGACGATCTTCCGCGGTCGCGAGATAGTTCGCGACGATCGTCGGATCGGCGAACGGATCGGCGGAGCGGAGCCCGATCCGTCCCCGGCTTTCGGGGCGCAACTGGCATAGATGCAGCGTGAAGCCGTCCTCGGTCGCCTTGACCTTGCCGTGATCCTGCATGATCGCGAGCACTGCGTGGATCTGCACGTCGGGCCGCGACAGCCCCTCGCGCGACGACACGAACGCACCCGCTTCGAGGAACTGCTGCCGCCCCGCCCCCTTGCCGCGCAACAGGTAATTGAGCCCGACGCCGATCATCCCGACGCCCTTGGTCATCGCGTACCCGGTCCGCAGCCCGCGCGATTTCCAGTTCATCACGACGTCGAGATGGTCCTGCAAATTCTCGCCGACACCGGGCAGCGCGTGCATTACGCCGACTCCCGCCGCGGTCAGCCGATCCGGATCGCCGATCCCCGATAGCTGAAGGATGTGCGGCGACTGCACCGCCCCCGCGCACAGCAGTACCTCGCGCGTCGCCGTCACGCTCTCCTTCCGCCCGCCCTTGTCGAGCACGTAATCGATGCCGGTCGCACGCCCCTTGTCGATCCGGATCCGCGTCGTCCGCGCGCCCGTGACACAGGTCAGGTTGCGCCGAGACAGCACCGGCCGCAGATACGCCGCCGCCGTGCTCCACCGCTTCCCGTCCGCGACCGTCAGGTCGTAGCGCCCGAACCCCTCCTGGCTCGCGCCGTTGAAATCCTCTGTCACCGGATAGCCCGCCTGCCGACCTGCCTCGACCAGCGCGTCGTAGAACGGACTGTCCGACTCTCCGCCCGAGATCGTCAGTGGCCCTCCGCCACCGTGCAGGTCGCACTCGCCGCGGTGATGCCCCTCGAGCCGCTTGAAATACGGCAGCACGTCGTCGAACGACCAGCCCGGCAGACCCATCTGCCGCCACTCGTCATAGTCCTGCGGATGGCCTCGCGTGTAGATCATGCCGTTGATCGACGAGCTGCCGCCAAGCCCCTTGCCACGCGGCCACCACAGGCGACGGTTGTCGAGATGGGGCTCGGGCTCGGTCGAGAAGCCCCAGTTGCTCGCATTCTTGCTCTTGATGAGTTCGCCGACCCCCGCCGGCATTCGCACCAGCACGCCGTCGTTGCGTCCGCCCGCCTCGAGCAGCAGCACCGTCACGTCGGGGTCCTCCGTCAGTCGCGCGGCGAGCACGCAGCCGGCCGAGCCCGCGCCGATAATTACGTAGTCATACGTCTGCATGCCCGCATCCTCTTGTTCGCGCTCCGCTTTTTTACGGAGTCGCGTCAGTCCACTACGCTAGCGCTCGCACAGCAGTGTCAGCAATCCCTCGCGAACGACGCTGCGCTCAATCTCTTCGGCGGCATGGACCTGGCTGAGGCCGATCGCCAACAGCGCATAGCTGCGAATCCCCGCCTCGGCAGGCGCGAACCCATGCGCCACGAGTTGCTCGACGAGGAACGCCATTACCGTGTCGTCATGCTCGCGGATCGCCGCGGCCACCCGCGCGTCGCTTTTCGCCCAGGCCCGCATCGCCAAGGCCAGCTGGGCCATGTCGTGGTCGCGAACGTGATCCGCGAACGCACGAATGCGCTCGACCGGTGGAAGCTCCGACGCGGACAGCGTGACGATCAACGGATCGATATGCGCTTCGACGAAATATCCTGCGAGCGCCGCATGATACCCATCGAAGTCCTTGAAATGATGATAGAAGCTTCCCGTCGACGCACCAAGCGCTTGCGCTAGACCGCGAAGCTTCAGCGCGCGGAGCCCGCCATTCTTCAGCAACTGCAAGCCGATTTCCAACCAGTCGCGCGGCGCCAGATCTGCGCGTGGTGCCGCCCCGTCTTCCAACAATACCCTGCTTGACAAGCCATTCCCCATAACGAATGTTACGTCGTACCGAAGCCGGACGCAATCCGGCATCAGGCACCACGACCGAACCGGCGGGTGCAACAGGAGAGCGATGTGGCCGAGGCACTGATCATCGACGCCGTCCGTACCCCGCGCGGTATCGGCAAGACCGGCAAGGGCGCGCTTGCGCACATGCACCCCCAACATCTCGCCGCGACCGTCCTGAAGGCGATTGCCGAGCGAAACAAGCTGGATACCGCCGATGTCGACGACATCATCTGGTCCACGTCCACTCAGCGTGGCGAGCAGAGCGGCGATCTTGGGCGGATGGCGGCGCTCGATGCGGGGTATGACGTCAAGGCGAGCGGGACGACGCTCGACCGGTTCTGCGGCGGCGGGATTACGGCCGTGAACTTCGCCGCGGCGCAGATCATGAGCGGGATGGAAGACCTCGTCATCGCCGGCGGTACCGAGATGATGTCGCTGACCACGACGATGATGCAGGACGACATGGCCGCGGGGAAGCGCCTGCTCGGGATCGGTTCGGACAACGCGAGGCTTGATGCCGCACATCCGCAATCGAACCAGGGTATCTGCGCCGACGCGATCGCCAGCATCGAGGGGATCGACCGCGAAACGCTCGAAGCGCTCGGGCTTGAGAGCCAGCGTCGCGCGGCGGTTGCGATCGCCGAAGGGCGGTTCGATCGCAGCCTCGTCCCGGTCACCGACGATTCCGGCGCGCTGGTGCTCGAAAAGGACGAATACCCGCGTCCCGACACGACCGCCGAGGGCCTCGCGGCGTTGCGCCCCTCGTTCGCCGGGATCGCCGACGTGCCGCTCGACGACAAGGGCACGACGTACCGCAAGCAGATCAACCGGCGCTATCCCGACGTCGATATCAAGCACGTCCATCATGCCGGCAACTCGTCGGGCGTGGTCGACGGCGCCGCCGCCGTGCTGCTCGCCAGCGCCGACTATGCCGCCAAGCATGGCCTCAAACCCCGCGCGCGGATCGTTGCGATGGCGAACATGGGGGACGACCCGACGCTGATGCTCAACGCGCCCGTCCCTGCGGCGCGGAAGGTGCTCGCGAAGGCTGGGCTCACCGTCGACGACATCGACCTGTGGGAGATCAACGAGGCGTTCGCGGTGGTCGCGGAGAAGTTCATCCGCGACCTGAAACTCGACCGCGACAAGGTGAACGTCAACGGCGGGTCGATCGCGCTCGGCCATCCGATCGGCGCGACCGGGGCGATCCTGATCGGCACGATATTGGACGAGCTCGAACGCCGCGACCTGAAGCGCGGGCTCGTGACGATGTGCGCGGGCGGCGGGATGGCGCCGGCGATCATCATCGAGCGCGTCTGATGCACCCCGTCGCGCATGCGCTGACGAGCCCCGACAAGCCCGCCTACATCATGGCGGCGACAGGCGAGACGGTGACGTATCGCGAGCTCGACGTCCGCGCGAACCGGGGCGCGCACCTGCTCCGCTCGCTCGGGCTCAAGCGCGGCGACGGTATCGCGGTGCTGATGGACAATTCGCCGCGCTATTTGGAGGTGATGTGGGCGGCGGAGCGGACCGGCGTTTATTGCACCTGCTTGTCGTCGAAACTCACCGCGAGCGAGGCGGCGTACATCATTCGCGATGGCAATTGCCGCGTGCTGATCGCGAGCAAGGGGTGCGGCGAGGTTGCCGCCGCGCTGGTACCGATGATCGACGACGTGCGCCGCTACGTGGTCGACGGCGCGATCGACGGGTACGCGTCCTACGAAGCCGCGCGCGACACGAAGCCCGCGACGCCAGTCGCCGACCCTTCGCCGGGCGGCATCCTGCTTTATTCCTCGGGCACCACCGGTAAGCCCAAGGGGGTGAAACACGCGCTCTCGGACGAGCCGTTCGGGACCAACGTCTCGCCACTCGTGATGCTCGGCAAGGGGCTGTACGGGTTCACGCCCGAGATGGTCTATCTCTCGCCCGCGCCGCTCTATCACGCTGCACCCTTGCGCTGGTCGATGGCGGTGCACCAGGTCGGCGGCACCGTCGTCGTGATGGAGCATTTCGATCCCGAAGCTGCGCTCGCTGCGATCGAACGCTACCGGATCACGCACGCGCAATGGGTGCCGACCCACTTCATCCGCCTGCTCAAGCTCCCGGCCGAAGTCCGAACGCGCTACGACGTGTCGTCGCTGAAGGCGGTGTGGCACGCCGCCGCGCCCTGCCCGCTTCCGGTCAAGCAGGCGATGATCGACTGGTGGGGCCCGATCATCGGCGAATATTACGCGGGTACCGAAGGCAACGGATTCTGCGCGATCTCCAGCGCGGAGTGGCTGGCGCACAAGGGCTCGGTCGGCCGCAACCTGACCGCGCAGACGATGATCTGCGACGACGAAGGCAACGCACTCCCCGCGCGCTCCGAAGGCGACGTCTACTTCGCAGGCGGTGGGGTGTTCGAATATCACAACGACCCCGCCAAGACCGCGGAAGCCGCCAACGCGCACGGCTGGACGACGCTCGGCGACGTCGGCTGGCTCGACGAGGAGGGCTATCTCTACCTTACCGACCGCAAAAGCTTCATGATCATCTCGGGCGGCGTGAACATCTACCCCGCCGAGATCGAGAACCTCCTCGTCACGCATCCGAAAGTCGCCGATGTCGCGGTGATCGGCGCGCCCGACGACGAGATGGGCGAGCAGGTGGTGGCGATCGTCTGCCCCGCCGACCCGACCGAGGATCGCGCGCAACTCGCCGCCGAACTCAGCGCGTTCGCCCGCGCCAACCTCAGCCACGTCAAGGCGCCGCGCCGGATCGACTTTCGCGAGACACTGCCGCGGCACGAGACGGGGAAGCTCTACAAGCGCCTGCTCCGCGACGAATATTGGGCGCAAGCCAAGGAGTCCGCATGAACTTCGATTATTCCGACGACCAAAAATTCCTCAAGGACGAAGCGCGCAAGTTCCTGTCCGCGCACTGCGGCAGCGACCGTGTCCGCGCGGTGCTCGACGACGCCACCAAAGCCTATGACGATGAGTTGTGGAAAGCGGTCGGCGCCCAAGGCTGGCTGGGTGCAGCAATCCCCGAGGAGTTCGGCGGGCTCGGACTCGGGCACATCGAACTCTGCGCGATTGCCGAGGAACTCGGGCGAGCCTGCGCACCGATCCCGTTCGCCTCGACCGTCTATTTCGTCGCCGAAGCGCTGACGCTGTACGGCAGCGACACCCAGAAGGTCCGATGGCTGCCGAGGATCGCGGCGGGCGACGTCATCGCCGCGTTCGCTACCTCCGAAGGCGCCGGCCCGGTCACCGCGCGCTCGGTGCGCACCACCGTCTCCGGTGGCAAGCTCACCGGTGACAAGATCCCCGTCACCGACGGCGACGTCGCCGACCTGATCGTCGTCCTTGCGCGCGACGGCCTCTACCTCGTTGAGAGGGGGTTGGGCGTCACCGCGGAAGTCCTTGAAACACTCGACCCGACCCGCAGCGCCGGCCGCCTCACCTTCACCGACGCCCCGTGCGAGAAACTCGGCACCGACGACGGCATCGCCGCGATGCAGGCAGTGTTCGATCGCGCCGCCGTCCTCCTCGCGTTCGAGCAACTCGGCGGCGCGGATCGCTGTCTTGAGATGGCGAAAGGCTATGCGCTCGATCGCTATGCGTTCGGCCGGCAGATCGGCGGGTACCAGGCGATCAAGCACAAGCTCGCCGACATGTACGTGAAGAACGAACTCGCGCGCTCGAACGCGTATTACGGCGCGTGGGCGCTGAACGCGGGCGCCGCCGAACTGCCGCTCGCCGCCGCCACCGCGCGCGTCGCTGCCTCTGACGCCTATTGGTTCGCGTCGAAGGAGAACATCCAGACGCATGGCGGGATGGGCTTCACATGGGAGTCCGACTGCCACCTCTATTACCGCCGCTCGCGCCAGCTCGCGCTCGTCGCCGGCAGCCCCGCGGCGTGGCGCGAACGCCTCGTCGGCCAACTCGAAATGCGCAACGCCGCCTGATCGGAGCAGCACATGGACTTCAAGGACAGCGACGCCGAAGCCACCTACCGCGCCGCCGCGCGCGATTGGCTCGACGCCAACATCGCCGAACACGACGCCGGCCATTACCCCGATGACATGGCCAAGGCGAAGGCATGGCAAGCGCGCAAGGCGGCCGGCGGCTATGCGTGCATCACCTGGCCGCAGGAATGGGGTGGTGGCGGCGGCACCCCGATCGAAAGCGTCATCTTCGGCCAGGAAGAAGCGCGCCACGCGGTCGACGGCAGCTATTTCACGATCGGCCTCGGCATGTGCGTGCCGACCGTGATGGCCTATGCCGACGACGCGACCAAGCACCGCTTCGTCGGCCCCGCGGTGCGCGGCGACGAGATCTGGTCGCAGCTCTTCTCCGAACCCGCCGGCGGCTCGGACGTCGCCGCGATCCGCACCCGAGCGGTCAGGGACGGCGACGACTGGGTGATCAACGGGCAGAAGGTCTGGACCTCGGGCGCGCATTACAGCGACTACGGGATCGTCCTCGTCCGCACCAATCCCGACGTGCCAAAGCACCAGGGACTGACGATGTTCTGGCTCGACCTCAAGGCGCCCGGCATCGAGATCCGCCCGATCCACCAGATGTCCGGCGGGTCGAGCTTCAACGAGGTCTGGTTCGAGGACGTCCGGATTTCCCACGCACAGCGCCTCGGCCCCGTGGACGGCGGCTGGAAGGTCGCGCTGTTCACGCTGATGAACGAGCGTCTCGCGATCGGCACGAGCGGCGGCGTTGGACCCGAGGACATCCTGGCCTTCGCCGCCCAGGCCAACGGCGCAGACGGCCCACTGCTGAAGGATGCCGCGTTCCGCCAGACGCTTGCCGACTGGTGGGTGCAATCCGAAGGCCTGCGCAACACCCGGATGCGGACGATCACCGCGTTGTCGAAGGGTCAGGTGCCCGGCCCCGAAAGCTCGATCGGCAAGATCGTCGCCGCCAACCAGTTGCAGGCGATCGGCAACACCGCGGTCGAGGTGGGCGATCAATACGGCATCATATCCGACCCCGCGCTCAGTCCGCTGAAAGGCGCGTTCCACGCCGCGACGATGTGGGCACCGGGACTGCGCATCGCAGGCGGCACCGACGAGATCCTCAAGAACATCATCGCCGAACGCGTCCTAGGCCTTCCCGGTGAAATCCGCGTCGATAAGGATCAGGCGTTTCGGGATTTGCCGGTGGGGGCGTAAACATTTGATCGGTTACGTATATGATACGCGTTTACGGGGTAAATGTGCTTAGCACTTACTATTAGGGCTAATTTCAGCCGATGACGGAGGTGGGGTGGCTAATCTCATTACATGGTTAGAAACTCACCAAGCCTTGTCAGGATGGGCACAGTTTGCTGGCGCCATAATTGCCTTAGCGATAACCTACTTCACCGCCTTCGCGCCACATTGGCAAAGGCGTAAGCAGTTGAAAAATGCAGCAGGTCGCCTTTTACAAAACAGTTACGAGGTTATCGAGAGCTACCATCGGACATCAGCCAACTTCTTGCCTACCGCCCTATCAGTGCGCGCTGCGGGATTGAGCATGATCTCGGTCGCAAGCGAAATAGACCGATTTCCTATATTTGAACTTAGAAACCAGGGACCCCGCTCGGCTGCCCGCAATTTGGTCGCTTCGGGAAGCTCTCTCAAATTACTGAACCTTTTTCTCGAATCGATAGCCATAGATTTGGTCGGCCGAGAGGGAACGCCAGAAGAACGAGAACATATTAGAGCCTTAGTTTTTGGTCAGCTCAAACTAATTGAGGATATGATTACGGGTAAAGAATTACAACGACCAGTATGGCCCGTTCAATAGTATATCGCCAATTTTTGCATTTTTATAAGAATAAAAGCATTATCCTAAACATCGATAAAGGCCCGAGATTTAAATACAATTCAACATCGTATTAATCGCCGACCACTATCCACAGGAACACTCTGATGACTGACCTGCAAACCATCCTCACAGCCCAGCGTGATGCCTTCATGGCCGAGCTTCCCGTCACCAAGGCCGTCCGCCTCGATCGGCTAAAGCGCGCGGCGGCTATGGTGCGGGACAATGCTGCGGCGTTCTGCGACGCGGTATCGGAGGATTTCGGGCACCGTAGCCGCGAGCAGACTATGATCACCGATATCGGCGCTTCGCTTGCGCCCATCGCGCATGCCGCGAAGCATCTCGATCGGTGGTTGCGGCGGGAGCGGCGCGCGGTCCAGTTTCCGCTCGGTCTGCTCGGCGCGAGAGCGTGGGTCGAATACCAGCCAAAGGGTGTCATCGGCATTATCGCGCCGTGGAATTTCCCGGTTAACCTCCTGATGGCGCCGCTCGCGGGCGTACTCGCCGCGGGCAATCGCGCGATGGCGAAGACGAGCGAGTACACGCCCGCGACGGCCGCGCTGTTCGAGGAGGTTGTGCCGAAGTATTTTGCGCAGGACGAATTTGCCGTCATCTCGGGCGGTGCGGATGTCGGCCAGGCGTTCTCCGCGCTGCCGTTCGACCACCTCATTTTCACCGGCGCGACCGCGATCGGGCGCCACATCCTCCACGCCGCTGCCGACAACCTGACGCCGGTCACGCTCGAACTCGGCGGCAAGTCGCCCGTCATTCTTGGCGCATCGGCGGACATCGCGAAGGCCACCGAACGCGTGACGCTCGGCAAGATGATGAACGCGGGGCAGATCTGCCTCGCGCCCGATTACCTGCTCGTGCCCTCCGCAAACGAGGCGCAGGTCGTCGACGGCATCAAGGCGGCGGCCAGCGCGATGTACCCCACGCTGCTCGCCAATGCCGACTATACGTCGGTGGTCAACGATCGGCACCACCAGCGCCTCACCGACTGGATCGCCGACGCCCGCGCGAAGGGGGCGACGGTCGAGGTCGTGAACCCGGCCAACGAGGATTTCGGCGCAGCCAATTCGCGGAAGATGCCGCTGCACATCGTCCGCGATGCGACCGACGACATGATCGTGATGCAGGAGGAGATCTTCGGCCCGGTCCTGCCGATCCGCCGCTACGACGGGATCGACGACGCGATCGCGCAGGTGAACCGCCGCGATCGTCCGCTCGCGCTCTATTATTTCGGCACCGACGACACCGAGCGCCGACGGGTGATGGACCGGACGATCTCGGGCGGCGTGACGCTCGACGACGTGATCTTCCACGTCTCGATGGAGGACCTTCCCTTCGGCGGCAGCGGGCCGTCGGGGATGGGCGCGTATCACGGCATCGATGGCTTCCGCACGTTCAGCCATGCGCGGGCGGTCTACAAGCAGTCGAAACTCGATGTGGCCAAGCTTGCCGGGCTCAAGCCGCCTTATGGTGCGGCGGCGGCGAAGACGATCGCGCGGATGATGCGGGGGTGATGGCTATCGTGACTGGCACACGTGCCCTCACCCTTCCCGCAGCCAAGTAGCCGCGGGCCCCTTCCCTCTCCCCGTCGAGAGAGGGAGGTCGGTCATCCCGTTGGGCGAGGCATTCGGGTCACTACCGTAACAATATCGCCGACCGTCTCGAAATCGTCTTCGATCTGTCGCCGACGCGTCACGTCGATCAGCAAAGGGCCGCTGAGCGCCGTCGCGCTTCAGGGGACATCATGCAGACCATATCGTCGCTTTTCGCCGGTGTCGCACTCGCGGCGCTCGCCACGCCTGCCGCGTTTGCCCAGGCCGCACCGGAAACTCCGGTAGCTGCGCCGGCAGAAGTCCAAGCCGATCCGGCACCCGAGACATCGTCCGACATCGTCGTGCTCGGCTTCGGCCAGAGCCGCCAGGTCCAGAGCGTCAGCGCCGTCGATCTCGCGCGCCTCACCCCCGGGTCGAGCCCGTTGAAGGCGATCGAGAAGCTTCCCGGCGTCAATTTCCAGGCATCCGACCCGTTCGGCGCGTATGAATGGGCGGTCCGCATTTCGCTGCGCGGGTTCAACCAGAACCAGCTCGGCTTCACGCTCGACGGCGTTCCGCTCGGCGATATGAGCTACGGCAACGTCAACGGCCTGCACATCAGCCGCGCGATCATCTCCGAGAACGTCGCCCGCACCGAAGTCGCGCAGGGCGCCGGCGCGCTCGGCACCGCATCGACCAGCAATCTCGGCGGCACGATCCAGTTCTTTAGCGACAAGCCGCGCGACACCGCGAACGTCACCGGCGGCGGCACCTATGGTTCGGACAGCACCTATCGCGGTTATGCGCGGATCGACAGCGGCGATCTCGGCGGCGGTCTGAAGGGCTATCTGAGCTACGGCTACCTCACCACCGACAAGTGGAAGGGCGACGGCGTCCAGCGCCAGCATCAGGCGAACGGCAAGATCGTCAAGGATCTGGGCAGCTTCGGCAGCCTGTCCGCGTTCGTGAACTTCTCCGATCGTCGCGAGCAGGATTACCAGGATCTCAGCTACGACATCATCCGCCGCCGTGGCCTGCGGAACGACAACATCGCCGACAACTATCCGCTCGCGCTGCAGATCGCGAAAACCTACCAAAACCAAGGAGCGCTCGCGACCTATACGAAGGCGAACAACGGCTCTTCGGTCGGCTTCGTCGCACCGTGGGCCGGCGTCGGCACGACCTTCCCGACCGGGTTTGGCACGGTCGACGATGCGTATTTCGATGCTGGTGGCGTGCGGCGCGATTACCTGGGTGGCGTCACGCTCGACGCTAACCTCACGCCCGAGCTGACGATGACCACGACCGGCTACTATCACAACAACAAGGGTCAGGGGTCGTGGATCACGCCCTATTCGCCGACCCCGGCGGGTGCGCTGAACCAGGACGGCAGCGCGATTACCGCGCCCAGCCCGCTGGGCTTCCGCACGACCGAATACAGCATCAAGCGTGGCGGAGCGCTCAGCAACATCGCTTATGAGACCGGCGCGAACACCTTCGAGATCGGTGGCTGGCTCGAGACCAACACCTTCACGCAGGCACGGCGCTTCTACGGGATGACGGACAGCGCGGAGCCGAACCGCGACGTGCTGAAGTTCCAGAAGAATTCCTACGCGACGCAGTGGGACGGCAAATACGGCACCGACACGATGCAGTATCATGTCGAGGACACGCTGAAGCTCATCAACGACCGCCTGATCGTCAACGCCGGGTGGAAGGGCGCCTATGTCGTCAACAGCGCGACGATGCTGCCCGATACGACCTCGCCGCTCTCGGTCGGCCGTATCTCGGCCAAGGACTGGTTCCAGCCACAGGCCGGCATATTGTTCAAGCTGACCCCGGCGGCGGAAGTGTTTGCCGACTATACCGAGAACATGCGCGCGTTCGTCTCGTCGGCGACCACCGGACCGTTCGCGGCGACGCAGGCCGGCTTCAACGCCGTCCGCGGCCGCCTCAAGCCCGAGCGCTCGAAGACCGCGGAGGGCGGCGTCCGTTTGCACATCGGACCGTTCCAGGCCTCTGCAGTCGGCTATTATGTCGACTTCTCGAACCGCCTGCTCGCGTTTGCGAACGGTGTCGGCATCCTCGGCAACGCACCGACGCTCAACAATGCGGGCAGCGTGCGCACGTACGGTGCCGAAGTCTCCGCCAATTACCGCATCTTCCGCCCGCTCTCGCTGTTCGCGAGCTATTCGTACACCAACGCTGAATATCAGGACACGGTCACCGACGCGTCCGGCTCGGTCCAAGTCCGCAAGGGCGATACCGTCGTCGATACGCCCAAGCACATGGTCAAGGGCGAGATCGTGCTCGAACAATCGGGCTTCACCGGCCGGGTCGGCGCGGATTACATGAGCAAGCGCTACTTCACCTATCTCAACGACCAGTCGGTGCCGAGCCGCGTTCTGGTCGACGCGAGCATCGGTTATCGGTTCGAGGGCGACGGCGCGCTCCACGGCGTCGCAATCGAGGGCAACGTGACCAACCTTACCAACAAGAAGTATATTTCGACGATCGGGTCGAACGGCTTCACCGCGAGCGGCGACAACCAGACGCTGCTCGCCGGCGCGCCGCGGCAGTTCTTCGTTTCGTTGAAGAAGGGCTTCTAAAGTCCAAAAGGATGTCGGACCGGGCGAGGTTCGCCCGGTCCGATCTCACTCGACCGCGCGCAGCTTCGGGCGGCCCGGCGGCGACTGGCGCAGCAGTTCGTCGACCCGCGCGGCGAGATCCGTCTGGCGAAACGGCTTCGATAAACGGGTGACCCCCTCGGGCACGTCCTCGCCCGCCGCGGCATAGCCGGTCACCAGCAAAGCCGGGATGCGATTGCCCGACGACCAGAGTTCGGTGATGAGTTGCCCACCTGTCATCCCCGGCATCAGATAATCGCTGACCAATATATCCGCATCGACGCCGGACCGGATCGCCGACAACGCCTGGCTGGCGGAGGGGACCTCGACGACGACATAGCCGATGTCGCGCAGCATGTCGGCGGTCGCGGCGCGTACCAAGTCCTCGTCGTCGACAAGCAAAACCTTCGCCGCACGCCGCGCGATGACCGGCTCGGCGGTGTTCTCGACCGTCTCGGTCGCCGCTTCCTCGGTTGCCGGCAGCCAGAGCTCGACGGTCGTGCCTGAGCCGGGTTCGCTGGTCAGGCGGAGCGTGCCGCCCGACTGCGCAGCGAGGCCGTGGACCATCGACAGCCCCAGTCCGGTGCCCTTGCCGACGCCCTTGGTGGAGAAAAACGGCTCGGTCGCGCGTGCGAGCGTGGCGCGGTCCATGCCCACGCCGGTATCGATCGCAGCGATCCGGACGTAGCGGTCCGGCGCAAGGCCGACCACGTTGCGATCGTCGACGACGACTTCGCTTACCGTCAGGGTGAGCTTGCCGCCACCGGGCATAGCATCGCGCGCGTTGATCGCGAGGTTGAGCAGTGCGAGTTCGAGTTGATTGGGATCGACGCGTGCCGACGAGAGGTGCCGCGGAATCTCAAGCGTCACTGCGATCGACGGCCCCAGCGACCGCCGCATCAGGTCGACCAGCCCGTCGATCAGTGCGCCGATATCGACCGCGCGCGGTTGCAGAGCCTGACGCCGGGCGAATGCCAACAACCGCTGCGTCAACGTCGCGGCCCGCTCCGCCGCTTGCAACGCGCCGCCGATCATCCGCTGCGTACGCTCGTCATCCTTATGCCGTCGCCGCAGCAGATCGAGGCTGCCGACGATCGGCGTCAGCAGATTGTTGAAATCGTGCGCGACACCGCCGGTCAGCTGGCCGATCGCGTCCATCTTCTGCGCCTGCGCGAGTTGCGCGTCGGCTTCCTTGCGATCGGTGACGTCGGAAACCACGCCGGTCATCCGCGCGGCCTTGCCGGCATCGTCATACTGGACGCGCCCCTTGGCGACGAGCCACCGTGACGCACCGTCGGCCGCATCGATGCGGTACTCGACATCGATAACGCCGGTTCGGGTCGCCTCGGTCATCGCGCGCGTGACGATACCGCGTTGCTTCACGTCGATATGGCTCAGGAACGTTTCCATGGTCCAGTCGGGCCGGCCTTCCGGATAGCCATAGATCGCATCGTGCCGCAGCGTCCGTCGGGACTCGCCGGTCGTCAGATCGATGTCCCAGCTTCCCATGCCGGCAGCTTCGAGCGCGATCTCCAGGCTCTCGCGGGCCGATCGCAACTCGCTGGTCCGGTCGAGCACCGCCCGTTCAAGCGTCACCGCGACATCGCGCAACTCATACTGCCGCCGCCGCGCCGTCAGCGCCGACCGGATCGCGCCCAGCATCGCCTCGGCGTGCAGCGGTCGTTCGAGCAACAGGACATTGCCGAGATCGGCAAGCCGCTGCGTGGCGCGTGCACTGCGCGGCGTGCGGGTCCCGTTCGCAAGTACGACGAACTGGATATCGGCCCAATTGGGTTGCGCCGCCACCCATCCCGCGAGCGACGCGACCTCCTCCGTGATCAGGGCTTCCTCGGTCAACATGACCGCCCCGGCCCCCTTTGCCAGTTCGACGAGCAGCTCGGCCTGGTCGCGACAGACGAAGGCTACGATGTCGTTGCGACCAAGCAGGTCCGACGCGATCGCCGCATCGCGCCCGCGCGGCGCCAGGATCAGGACGCGATCGTCCATATCAGCTGCGAATATCCTGGATCCCCATCCGGCTGGCCATCAACGTCTTTCCTTCGCCCGAGAATGTCGGAACACCCGTCAGCACGCCCTGGAATTCGCGAAGGGGCTCGCCGACCAGCAATCCGTTGCTACCAATCTGAAACTCCCGGATCGTGCGTTCGTGCCGTGCGGTACGCGTCTTGATCACCGAAATCGCCTGCCGCACCTCGCCATGCGCCTCGAAATAGCGGAGCTGGACGATCGTATCGGACAGATAGCTGAGGTCGACGTCAGAGCGAACGTCCCCGGTGATCCCGTGCAGGCCAAGGATCAGCAGGCTGACGATCCCCTTCTGACCGAGATACGTCAGCATCTCGTGCATCTGCAGGATCAGGAACTGTTCGTTCGGCATCGCCTGAAGGTAGGCATTGAGGCTGTCGATGACGACTATCTTAGCCTTGTGCTGCTCGACCGCAGCCCGCACCGCACCGGAGAACTCGCCCGGCGACATCTCGGCCGGATCGATCGCGCGTAGTTCGAGCTGCCCATTCTCGACGAACGGCATCAGGTCCATACCAAGCGACGCGCTCCGCTTCAGCAACGTCGGCAATCGCTCGTCGAACAGGAAATACGCAGCCCGCTCGCCACGTTTCAACGCTGCGATCATCGACTGCACCGACGCAGTCGTCTTCCCGACACCGGCCGGCCCAGTCAGCAACGTCGCGGTGCCGGGGATGAGCCCACCGCCCAGCAGCGTGTCGAGTTCGGTCGACCCGGTCGATACGGCATCGTCCGAATATTTCATGACGTGTTCGGACGCAATCAGGCGCGGATACACACACAACCCGCCGCGTTCGATCTCGAAGTCGTGATAGCCACCGCGATACCGTACGCCGCGCATCTTCACGACATGCATGCGACGACGTTGCGCACCGAATCCCGACAAGGTTTGCTCGAGCGAGATCACGCCGTGCGCGATGCTGTGCAACTGGAGATCACTGCCCGACCCGCTCTTGTCGTCGAGGAACAGCACGGTGCAGGCCCGCGTCGAGAAGAAGTGCTTGAGCGCGAGGATCTGGCGGCGATAGCGGATCGGGCTCTGCGCGAGCAGGCGCAGTTCGGAAAGGCTGTCGATCACCACGCGCTTGGGCCGAAGCTCGTCGACCTTCGCCATCACGTCGCGGATCGTCTCGCCGAGTTCGACCTCGCTAGGGTGCAGCAACGTCTGCTCGTGATCCTCGCCAAAACCGTCGGCCGGGACCATCTCGAACAGCGACAGCGAATCCAGCGACCAGCCGTGCGTCTGCGCCACTGCGCGCAACTCGACTTCGGTCTCGGCCAGCGTGATGTACAGCCCTGCCTCGCCGACCGATGCGCCCGTGAGCAGGAAGCCGAGCCCCAGCGTCGTCTTGCCCGTGCCAGGCGTACCCTCAACCAGGTACATCCGATCCGGCGTCAGCCCCCCATTCAGAATGTCGTCGAGCCCGTCGATACCGGTCCGTGCGAGCGCCGGTAATTGTCCGTTCAGTGCCAAGTGGCAGTCCTTCCTGTGATCGTACCGCGCATGGTGCGACCATATGTTCTCGTTCTAGGTTATAACCGGCGTATCGCATAGCCTTACGGTCGCGCCACTCCGAGGAACTTAATGTCGCTCAAGCACTCGTTTCCGCCGATTTTCGATTTCGAAGCGCGTGTTCTGGTTCTGGGCAGCCTGCCGGGCGACCGGTCGCTCGCTGCCAAGCGCTATTATGCGCATCCGCAGAACCAGTTCTGGCAACTGATGTCGCCGGTCGTCGGCTGCGATCTCGTTACGCTCGACTATGAGGATCGGTTGGCGGCGTTGCGGGCGAGCGGCGTGGCGCTGTGGGACGTGATCGGGTCGGCGCGGCGGGGTGGGAGCAGCGACGCGGCGATCCTCGACGCCGAAGGCAACGACATCGTCGCGCTCATCGGCCGATTACCGAAGCTTCGCGCGGTCGCCTTCAACGGCGGTACCGCGCTCAAGCAGGGCCTGAAGCTGCTCGGACCGAACTTTGCTGGACCGAGCGTCGTCGCGCTTCCCTCCAGCAGCCCGCTGCATACGATTGGCGTCGCGGCAAAGCAGCCTGCTTGGAACCAGCTTGCCGCGTTCCTGCTCGACCGGACGTGATCGGGCGCCTACGCCTGCGTCCATGACCCAGCTCTATGACCTCACCGTCCCCGCGTTTCGCCGCGGTTTCGCCAGCCTCTCGGCGATCCTGAAATCGGGGGAAGCCTATGCACAGGAGAACGGCATTGCCGAGGCGGACATGCTCGGCACGCGACTGATCGCCGACATGGCGCCGCTGACCGCGCAGGTCCAGCGCACCAGCGACACGGCCAAGGGCGCGATGGTTCGGCTCGGCGGCGTTCCGACGATCGCAATGGCCGACGACGAGACGAGTTTCGCGGCGCTTCAACATCGCATTGCTGCAACGCTCGCGTTCCTGGACGGCGTCCCGCGCGAGGCGATCGACGGCAAGGAGGATGCCGTGGTTACGATCGTCACGCCCAGCCGGACGTTGGACTTTACGGGACAAAGCTATGTCCTCGGGTTCGTGCTGCCCAATTTCTATTTCCACATCACGACCGCCTACGCGCTGTTGCGGATGCGCGGCGTACCGATCGGCAAGATGGATTATCTCGGTCGGTAGCAGCCTGCATCGACGTCGATAACTGCCTGCAGCGAGGCGGATAAAGGGTACTGGCGGAGAACTCCGCTCTGCGGCAAGGGCGGGCGATGTCGATCGAAACGCTCATTGCCCAATACGGCCTCGCCGCGATATTCCTGGGTGCGGGGCTTGAAGGCGAAACCGCGGTCGTGACCGGCGGCGTGCTGGCGCACCAGCACCTGCTACCGCTCTGGGGCAGCGCCGCGGCGGCAGTCGCGGGATCGTTTGCCGCGGACCAGCTCTTCTTCCTCGCCGGGCGTCGTTACCGCGACACCGCTCGCGTCCGCAAGATCGCCGCCAAGCCGGCCTTCGCCAAGGCACTCGATACGCTGGAACGCCATCCGACCGTCTTCATCCTCGGCTTCCGCTTCCTCTACGGCCTGCGCACGATCAGCCCCATAGCTATCGGCACGTCGCACGTCCCGGCGCGCACGTTCATGATGCTCAATGCGATCTCCGCGGCGGTCTGGGGCGTGATGTTTACGGGCATCGGCTATCTGTTCGGCGACACGCTGCTCGACGCGGTCCACAATATCATGCCGAAGCACAAACTGGCCGGCGTCGCGATACTGGCAGTCGTCGTCGCCTTGGTGATGACCGCAATCCGGTATTGGCGCCGACGACAGTCGAATGCCGTACCGAACACGCGCTGACGTCCGACCGATATTTGAAGATGCAATCCGGACAAGATGTTAAGTGCCAACATCTCTTATAAGCGTAACATTCACAAAATAGTGGCCCAGCAGAGGGGATCCGCTGGACCACGAGGTTCCGTCTAGGGAGCTTCACTTCGCCTTGACGTTGCCCCGTTGTAATACCCACTTATCAAATGGGAATAGAGTTATTTATCACCATCGGTGAGTAGAGTATAAATTGCGCCGAAATGCTTTGACTCGAAAATTTACCTTGATCACTCGAGAATACAAAAGGCGACGAATTCCCCAAAACGGGAAGTACGTCGCCTTTCGAGTTTTCCAACAGATGGTTTGATTACCGAACCAAGCCATCCGTTACATTTTCAAGTCGCAATCAGAGCGCGTTGCCGCTCGAATTCGAATCGACCGAATTCTCGAGATCCGTCGAGTTGCTCGTTTCGATACCGTCTACCGCGGAAAGATTCGCATCCGACTCTTCGACGACCGTGTTCGACTGAATGTCGGTAACGTTCTCGGTCGCTGCGGGCTTCGTGCATGCGGCCAGGCCAAGTGCCAGGACTGCAATCATTGGCACGATCGTGATCTTCTTCATCGAATGGTCTCCGTGATGACTAGTGCAGAATTACGACCGCAACGTGCGAAATCGATCCTGGAACCGAAAGCTACCCAGCGATGCGGTCGAACGCAATACCCTATCGTGGGACTATGATTTAATCACCAGCTCAGGCCGGCGCGTGCGTAGACGTAGCGGCCGTTGAATCCGAACGGCGAGTAATAGGGATAGCCGATCACCCCGGTCGGGTTGTTCGCGATGCTCGTCGCATCGGGATAGACGTCGAACAGGTTGCTGACGCCAAGGCCGATCTGTGCGCCCTTCTTCGCCTGGTAGCGGAGTTCGAGATCGGTGATCAGGTGCTCGCCGCTATGCACGTCGCCGGCAGCGGTCGTACCCGGCTGCGTCACGTCGCCATAATAGGTGACGCGGGCCAGTGCGCCGAGCTGGTCGAGCGACCAATCGATCGACCCGGTCACCTTCTCGCCCGGCGTACCGTTTTCGAGCGACTCGATGCGGTTGCGGGCGAACAGCGTCGGTGCGGGGTTCAGCGTCGAGGTCGATGTCGGCACGCGGGTGACGTTCACGTCGTTGACGTTGCCGGCGATCGTCAGGTCGAACGTCCCGGCAGCATCGGTCGGCAGCCGGTAATGCGCGACGGCGTCGATGCCCTTTGTCGTCGAGGCGATGCCGTTGATGAAGAACCGCGCTGCGCTAACGTTGAACGGCGCGAGCAGCGCCGCGACCTGCGGATTACCCGCGGCGGCAAGGTTTTCCGACAGGCCGATCTGGTTGCGAATGCGGATGCGATAGGCGTCGACGGTTAGCTCGAACCCACCGGCGCGGATCACCGTACCAACCGAAAAATTGGTCGACTTCTCGGGCTCGAGAGGAAGCCCTCCGAGCCTAGCCGCAATGGGGCTTACCGATGGGTAGGTGCCGGTCTGGATTGGGTTTCCGTTTTGAATGACGGTTGCGACCGAGGTGAAATACTGCTGCTGAAGCGCCGGCGCGCGGAAGCCGGTCGATGCCGTTCCACGGAGCGCAAACCAGCGCGCGAAGTCATAGCGCGCGGAGACCTTACCGGTGCCGGTCGAGCCGAAATCAGAATAATCCTCACCGCGTCCGGCGAGCCCGAGCAGCAACTTGTCCGTCACCTGCGCTTCTACATCGAGATAGACGCTGCCGTTGCGACGGCTCCGTTCGATCGCGTTGTCCGGTGAGAATCCGCCAAAGCCCTGCGCGCCTGGAGGTGCGGTCGGCAGTGCGCCGGTCGCTGTCCCAGCGGCGGGATAGCCATAGGATGCGAGTTCGCCGGACTGGATCTTGAACCCCTCGCGGCGCCCTTCGAGCCCGAACGCGACGTTGACGCCCTGCAACACGTCGAACTTGCGATCGACATCAAGCCCGACGATGTACTGGTCGTAGATCAGCGCACCGTCGGAAAAGTCGCGCTGCGTGGTGCGGCCATAGGCATAGTTCGCGGAATCCAGTGTGCGGAACCCGATCTTGTTGCGGCCGTAGCTGGCGTTCAGGTCGACGTTCCAGTCGGCGACCACGCCCTTGATGCCGATGGCCGAGTTGATGTCGCGCGACTTGGTATTGATCAGCGGCAGGAAACCATCGGAAAGTCCTGCCAGCTCTAGTCGCGCGACTGCTACCGGGTCCGACTGCAGCGGCAATCGCGGGAAGGCTGCGCTGCGCGTGTCGCGGTCCTGATAGCCGAGCCAGCCGTACAGCTTCCACGTGCCGGTCAGCGTCGTGCCGGCATTGGCGAAGATGCTGTATTGCTCGACCTTGGGATCGCCGAAGAGGCCGGTCACGCGGCCCGGCGTCCCGGGGATCTTGACCAGCGCGCGCGTGTCGAAGTCGGCGCGGTTGGTCGCCTGGCGATCCAGATACTCGCCCGAAACGGTCAGGAAGCCGTCCTCGCCAAAGCCGACGCCCTGCCAGCCGGACACGGTCAGCGCATGTTCGCCATTCGTGCTGCGGCTGCCGCGCGCGGTGTCGATATCGGTGTTGTAGAAGCCGTAGTTGACCGTCATGCCGCCGCCCGACCGGGCCTCGCGCAGTCGCAGGTTGACGACGCCGGCGATCGCATCAGAGCCATATTGTGCTGACGCCCCGTCACGCAGCACTTCGATTCGGTCGAGCGCGACGGTCGGGATCGTGTTCAGGTCGACTGCAGCAGAGCCGCGCCCGACCGACCCGCCGACGTTGAGCAGCGCCGCAGTATGGCCACGCACGCCGTTGACCAGCACGAGCGTCTGGTCGGGCGACAGACCACGCAACGTCGCCGGACGGATCGCGTCGGTGCCGTCGACGGCGGACGGACGCGGGAAGTCGATCGACGGTGCGATCGCCGACAGCGCCGCGCCCAGTTCGGTCGTCCCCTGGCGCTGGATCGCGGCCGAACTCAGCACGTCGACCGGCGACGCGCTGTCGAGCCGCGACCGACCAACCGCGCGGGTGCCCGTGACGATGATATCGTCTCCCGTGTCGGGCGCCGCAGCGGGGTCGGCGCTAGGCGCGGTCGCCGTTTGCGCGGGCACGTCCTGCGCATAAGCGACATGCGCGCTGGCCAAGGCGAGGGTCGAGGCGGCGAGCGTCAACGCGGTACGATAAGCAGTCATGATAGTGTCCCTGTTAGTGGATCGCTCTGCGACGATCTCCGTGCGAACCAAACGAGCGGTCGCAGTCATCGGTCCCGATAGGTGCCAAGCGACTGGCCGATAAGTGAAAAGAATGCGCGGCTGGATGCGCTGGCTGCAACGTCCCATTCGGGATGCCATTGCACCGCCAGCACGTCGCCGCCGCACGGGCGTGCCGAGAACGCCTCGACCAGCCCGTCCGAAACCGCATGCGCCTCGACACTGAGCCCCTCCCCCAGCCGATCGATACCCTGGCGGTGGACCGACGTGACCGAGATGCTGGGCTCGGCGATCGCGGCCGCGAGCATCCCACCCGATCGAAGTCTAACGTCGTGGACATGGTCGAACAGCGTTTCGTACGCGGTCACGTCGTCGGTCGATCGGTGATGGCCATCGTCCAGCGCATCGGTCAGCGTACCGCCGAACAGCACGTTCAGCTCCTGCAAGCCGCGACAGATACCGAACACCGGCCGCCCCGCCTCAATCATCCGGCCGGCGAGTTCGAGCGCTACCGCGTCGCGGTCGAGGTCGAGCGCATCGTCGGCCGCGTCCGACTTGCCGTAGCGGGCACCCGCGACGTTCGATCGCGATCCGGTCAGCAACAGCCCGTCAAGCCGCGATGCCAACGCCCGCGTGTCCATCGCATCCGCCACGGCCGGCACCAGCAGGACGGTCGCGCCGGCATAGCGGACCAGCGGCTCGACGAAGCGGGTGGCGACCGCCTGGATCGGACGATCGACCACTTCGTTGCAGCACAACACGCCGATCACCGGCTTGGGCGGCCCATCCTCCCGTCGGCAGCACGCAAAGCGCATCATGCGGCTCGACCCCGCAGCGTCTCGTGCAACTGGTCGGCAGCATGACCCGCCAAGATCACCGCAGTCGGCTGTGCGACCACGCTACCCGCGGGCACGTCCTCCAGCAGCCAGACATTGCCGCCGATCGTCGCGCCCTGCCCGATCGTCACGCGGCCGAGGATCGTCGCACCGGCATAGATCACCACGTCGTCCTCGACGATCGGATGCCGCGCCAGCCGTTCGCGCGCCGACACGTCGGTCACGCCGAGCGGACTGCGCGCGCCGAGCGTGACGTGCTGGTAGATCTGCACCCGGTCGCCGATGATCGCGGTCTCGCCGATCACGACGCCGGTGCCGTGATCGATGAAGAAGCTGCGGCCGATCGTCGCGCCTGGGTGGATGTCTATGCCGGTGCGGTTGTTGGCGAGTTCGGAGATGATCCGCGCGACGATCGGCGCGCCGAGCCCGTATAGCGCGTGCGCGATCCGGTGGTACAGGATCGCGACGATGCCGGGGTAGCAGATCAGGATCTCGTCCGCGCTGCGGGCCGCCGGATCGCCGAGAAACGCGGCGCGGACGTCGTCGTCGACCAGTTCGCGGATCGGTCCCAGTTCCGCGCAGAACAGGCCGATGATCATGCTCGCATGGCTGACGTCGAACGACAGCACCGCCTCTTCCTGCCAATAGGCGAACTCGCGTTCGACCTGCCGTTGCAGCCGTTCCAGCGCCTGCCGCAGCCGCGTCTCGACGAACGCATCCTCGCGCTCGACCGGACCTGTGAACATGCCGAGCCGCCCGGGGAACAGCGCCGCGACGAGACCGTCGAGCGCGCGACCGGTCTCGTCCAGCGACGGGAAGCGCGCGACGCTATGCCGGCCGTCCTGTTCCTGCCGCCAAGCACCACGCGCGCTGCGCAATTCTTCGATCGTCGCGGCGAGGTCGATGGGGTCGGGTGCTGATGACACGGCGTTGTCCTTCATGTCAGCGGAGCGTGCGGTAGCCGGCGCGGACGGCCTCGGCTTCCAGCGTCGATATCGGCGCCAGCGCGTCTGGCTCGGCGGGTATGATCCCGGCGAGCAACAGCGTCTCGCGTACCGCGGCCAGATCGGGATCGGCAGCGACATGATCGAGCGCACTTTGCAATGCCGCTACAGTCTCGGCGTCGGTCCCGGCCGCGGTCACGAAGGGCAGGCTCGGCGATGCGGGGCTCGGTGCGACGATCTTGAGGCCCGTAACCAAAGCCGGCTCGAACCGCGCGATCGCCGCATAGGTCACGCTGTCGATCGCCGCGAGGTCCACCTTGCCCATCCCGACCGCGACGATGCTGGCTCGATGCGCGCCGGTTTCCAGCACCTCGGCAAAGAACGCGCCCTGCCCTGCAAACGGCGCGATCGTAGCGCGGAACAGGTTCATGCCGGTGTTCGACTGGCGGTCGTTGATGGCCGCGCGGCTATCGCGAAACGCCGCGACCGCCCTACGGGGATCGTCCGCTCTCGCCACGATCACGCTGCCGCTTTCTCGCCCGGCGTAGATCGGGAACGCGATCACTTGCAGATCCAGCGTCGGATCGGCGATCAACGGATAGCCACAGGCCTGGCCGAACAGCAACGCCGGATCGCGCCAGATCGCATGGACGTCGCGTGTTCGATCGAGCCGGGCGGGCACGTCCGCGACACCGCGTTCGCGCAGGACAGCGGCGATCGCCGACCACAGCCGATCGTTCGCAGCGTGCTGCTCGAGGTGATCGTACATCCCGAGCGAGGCGATCCGGTCCGTCAAGACAAGGGCTCGCGGTGGAGGGGGTGGACCATGTCGTCATGCGCGCTGAATGCGAACCGCCGGACGATCTCGCCATACCCCTGATAGATCGGTGCCCCTGCCTCCGCGAACCGGGCTCGATTATGGCGATGGTACGCTGGCAAATCGTACCAGGCGAGCGACGGCCGCTCGTGATGCGCCGCATGCAAATTGTTGTTGAGATACAGCAGCCCGAGCAGCCCGCCATGCTCGACGCTGGCGGCGCGGCCGGGGCTCGCAAGATCGGCGCGGTGCTCGGCGTAGGAGCGCACCATGGTCAGCGCCATGCCCGGATAGACGAAGCACAGCACGTAACGGCCGAGGCCAAGACCGACATGACCGAGCCACCAGAGCACCAGTGCGACCGCGACGAGGTGCGGCGCCCAGTCGCGAGCGACGCGCGCCGGTTCGCGCACCAGTCGGCGGGACTCTTGCAGGAAGAAGCGGCCGACCGAGATCGCAGGTCCGAAGACCATCTGACCGAGAAGCGTGGATTGAAGCCGGCCGAGGACTGCGGCGAAACCACGCGCCTGCACGCGGTAGCGGGACTCCGGGTCATGCCGAGGATCGGTGATGACCTCCGCGCGGTGATGCGCGACATGGCTGCGGCGATATAGCCGGTAGGGCAGCCATAGCGACAGCGGTGCAAACCCGATCGCGTCGTTGATCCACCGGATCCGCGTCGGATGCCCGTGAATGACCTCGTGCTGCAGCGATCCCTGCCAGGCGAGCAGCCACCCGCCGATCAACACCAGCAACGGCGTCGGAATGACCGCATGCCACGCCGTCGCGACCATCCATCCGCCGTACACGACACCTGCCAGAAGGACGGTCGGCCATCCTACCGTCGAACTCGAAGCCTCTCGCTGCATTCCCATCTCCGTCAGAGGAGACGAATATCCCCCTAGCGGATGGGAATTGACAGTCGATTGAACTTTGCGGTGGAAAAACTTTGATTGTCAGGCGCTAGCCCGAGCGATCGGCGACCGGTTTCCGATCCTATTCGAACGGAGGATCGTTTTAGGCGATCTCTTCCAGCGGCAGTTCGGGCCGTGCCGCGAGCGCACGAAACCGCTTCACGGTCGCTTGGGTGAACGGCTTGGCAAACACCGTCGAGACGGTCATGAAATCGGCGGTCGCCTGCTCAGGCGTGAGCGTCAGCAGCGTGAAGCCCTTGGCGTCCTGGTCGCAGAACCGGACCTCACCCTTGTTGGCGTCGGCGATCAACGTTCCGATCCCCGGCAACAGCGAACCGTAGGACGGACTGGTGATCGCGGTGCAGCCGAATTCGACCGCGACCAGCTTGCCCGCGTCGTCGTGCAGATCGTTCGCCCAGGCCGCATGACTGTCACCCGACAGCACGATCGGCCGCGACTTCGCCCGCCGGAACGCAGCGTACAGACGCTCGCGCGCGGGCGGATAGCCGTCCCAACTGTCGAGACCGAACGGCATGCCGGCACGGTACGAAGCGATGCCTGCCGCCAGTCGCTCGCGCCACATCGCCGGCAGCTTCGCCATCGTCTCGCCGAACTTCACCGGTCCGAGCTGACGCTCCATGTCGGGGCCCGCGACCTTCGCCATCACGATCTGGTTGCCCAGCACCTGCCACGGCTTTCCCGCCGTCACCGATGCCGCCATCGTCTTCTCGACCCAGGCAAGCTGTGCCGGCCCGAGCAGTTCGCGATCGGGCCGCGCGCGCTCCGCCAGCATCGGTGCGTATTCGGCGGGTGTGATCTCCTCGCCCTTCGACACGACCTGGTGACTGCGCGCCAGCAACCGCGTCTCGACCATCACCAGCGTCGCGAGATCGCCGAAATCGAAGCTGCGGTTGATCGCCGCCCAAGGCTGGCCGGGCTTGGGATCGCGGATCGGCATCCATTCGAAATAGGCCTGCATCGCGGCGGCCTTCCGCGCGTCCCAGTCGCCCTCGGTCCTCGGATCGTGGTTTTCGGCACCGTGCATCCAGTCGTCGTTGGCGACCTCGTGATCGTCCCACACGCAGATGAACGCGGCGCGTGCGTGCGCCGCCTGCATGTCGACGTCGCGCTTCACCTGCGCGTGGCGCATGCGGTAGTCGGCGAGGTTGACGATCTCGTGACGCGGCTCGACCAGGCGGCCGATCTTCTTGGCGATGTCCGCGCCGTACCCATCGACGCCATATTCGTAGATATAGTCGCCGAGGTGCAGGACGGCGTCGAGCCGGTCGAGCTTGGCGATCGCGTCATACGCGTTGAACAGCCCGCCCGCGTAGAGCTGGCACGAAACGACCGCCATGACGGCGTCGGCGACGTTGCCCTTCGGCAGCGTCCGGAGCCGACCGACCGGTGAGCGCGCGCCGTCCGGTGCGTCGAACCAGTAGCGATATTCGCGGCCCGGCTGGAGCCCGATCGCCTCGACCTTGGCGGTGAAGTCGCGCGCGGCGCGGGCCTTGACCGTGCCCGAACGGATCGGCTTGCCGCCTTCGGTCTCCGCGACGTGCCAGGTCAGCGCGATGTCGCCGGCCTGCGTCGCATCGACCGGTGTCGCCCGTGTCCAGAGAATGGCGCCGTCGACCGAAGGATCACCACTCGCCACCCCGTGATCGAACCGAGCTTTCACCGTGCCTGCTGCTTGTGACGCTATTGCGGGAAGCGCGAGCGTCGCACCCGAGCCCGCAAGTTTCAGGGCATTCTTAAGCGCATCGCGGCGGTTGATCGTCATCGTCTCGGGCTTTCGTAACGGGTGTTGCCCGCCTGCTAGCCGCGATCGAAGACACCCCGGCGGCAACGATGTGACAGCGCCGTTACGGAATAGTCATTTTGCTTTCATGAAGACGCCATCGAAACGTCACCTCGTCCCCGTAGTGCGGCGGCAACGACACGGGGGACTTAATGACACGTATCTTCACGCGGCTCGCGGTTGCGACGCTCGCCACGACCTGCTCGACCATGGCGCTTGCACAAGCCGGCACCCCAGCGACCGCCCAAGCCGAAACCGAGGCCGCAACGTCGGACGACGAGATCGTCGTCACCGCGCAGAAGCGCGAGCAGAGGATCGAAGACGTCCCCATTACCGTCACCGCGCTGACCGGCGCCCGCATGGCGTCGATCGGCGTCAACTCGCTGAGCGAAGTCGCCGCCTATATTCCCGGTCTCCAGATCCAGGAGCAGAGCGCCAACAACCCCGGCTTCGTGATCCGCGGCATCACGTCGGACAACGGCTCGTCACAGCAGGGCGCGCGCGTCACGCTCTACTACAACGGTATCGACATCAGCCGTTCGCGCGGCGCGTACCAGGACCTGTTCGACCTCTCGCGGATCGAAGTCGTGAAGGGCCCGCAGGCGACCTTGTTCGGCACCGCCGCCGCGGTCGGCGCGATCAGCCTCGTCTCGGCCAAGCCGGAGGCCGGCGTATCGGGCGCGATCAACGGCACGTACGGCAATTTCGATAGGACACAGGTGTCGGGCTTCCTGAACGCGGGCAACGACGTCCTCGCCGGCCGCATCGCCTTCGCGTATAAATATCGCAAGGGTTACGTCCGCAACATCGCCGGCGACGCGAACGTGCCGAACCAGAACCAGGGTGGCGTCGACCAGGACGATCTGAACGGCCAGGACCAGCGCGGCATCCGCGGCTCGCTCCGTTACCGCCCCAGCGACAGCATCACCGCCGACCTCGTCCTGACCTATGACGGACAGCGCAATCCCGGCACCGCGTTCAAGAGCCGCGCGCACGCCCCGACCGGCGGCCAGACCGGCGACTATGGCTACGCGGAACTCTCGGGCTCGCCGTACAGCGCGACCGCACTCGGCGCGCGCAAGCTCGGTCTCGACCGCAATGTCTATGACGCGAACCTGACGATCACCGCGGACCTGTCGCCGGGGATCACTTTCACCACCGTCAACGGGTATCGCAAGTTCGACGCGCTCGAAGTGTTCGACGCCGATGGTGGGCCCGCCGCGTATCTCGAGTTCGCCGAAGACGCGAAGGGCGACCAGTGGAGCCATGAAAGCCGCTTCGCCTTCGAAGGGCCCAAGTATCGCGCCTCGGTAGGCTGGAACGCGTTCTTCGAGAACGGCTTCCAGCGCGTTCCGTTCGCGACCGAAGAGGGCACGTATCTCGCTTGCTCGGTCGCCGCTGCCTATGCGCCGATCCGCGCGGCACTGAACGGCGCGGGCATCCCGACGGGCACCGGATGCGTCGCACCGAACGGCACGGTTCCGGCGACGCGCGCGACCGCAGCGCTCACAGGTGGTCGTGCAACGGCAATACCTTACGCCGCGGAATTCACGAACTACGGCAACAACGACACCTACTCGGTGTTCGCCGATGCGACGTACATCCCGGTGCCGGCACTCGAACTGACCGCGGGTGCGCGGATCCTGATCGAGGATCGCCAGTCGGGCTATTCGTCGGTCCAGCCGAACTCGGTGATCCTGGCGGCACTCGGCATCCAGTCGAGTCTGCTCGGCACGGCCAACACCAACGGCAACAAGTTCGTCGCGGAGAAGAGCTTCACGGCGATCCTGCCGCGCTTCAACGCGCTGTTGAAGCTCAACGACGCGGTCAATCTCTACGCGACGATCAGCAAGGGGCGCCGTTCGCCGGTGGTCCAGCTAGCCGCTCAGCGCACCGCGTTCGGCGTCGGTCCCAACCTGCAGGTCGTACCGCAGGAGAACGTCTGGAACTACGAAGGCGGCATCAAGGGTCGCGTCGGCCCGTTCAGCGGCGCGGCATCGGTCTTCTACCAGACCTATGACGGCTTCCAGGTGTCGGTGACGAACAACGGCGTGACGACGACACAGAGCGCCGGATCGGCCAAGAACCTTGGCGTAGAGCTCGAAGGTAATCTGAAGCTCGCCTCGTATCTCTCGGTGTTCGGGACGTTTGCGTACATCGACGGCGGTATCGGCGACGAAGCGGCGAACGGCGTATTCGCTGGCAACCGCTTCCGCCTTCAGCCGGACACGACCGCGTCGGGCGGGGTGATCCTGCGCCTGCCGGTCGGCGGCGCGACGGTCTACGCCACGCCGAGCGTCACCTACCGCACCAAGGCGTTCTTCGAGCTGCCGAACAACCCGGCGATCAGCACGCCGGGCTACACCCTGGTCAACGCCCGCGCCGGGGTCGAGTTCGCGCAGGGTCGCTATAGCGTCGGCGGGTTCGTCCGGAACGCGACCAACAAGCGCTACCTGATCGACGCGGGCAACACCGGCGGCGGCTTCGGTATCCCGACCTACATAGCCGGCGAACCACGCTTCTACGGCGTCGAACTGGGCGCAAAATTCTAACTTTCACGCATCGTTATACACCGCGCAACCATCCCCGGGGGGACCAAGCATGACGTTCGAGACCATCTATACCGACGGCGATATCGACACCAATCCGACCGCCAATCCGCATATCAACGACCTGATCGAGTCGCGCTATTCACGTCGCCAGACCTTGATGGGCGGCATGTCCGCGACCGCCGCGGCGGTGTTCGGCGGCATGTTGCTGACCGGCTGCGACGACGACAATGACGGCAACGCTTCGAGCCCCGTCACGGTGACGGCGACCGCTGGGGGAAGCTCGACTGCGGGCCGCGTCGCGACGCTGACTGGTGCAGCGATCGGCCAGGTCGACAGCGTGACCTGGACGCAGACCGCCGGCCCCGCCGTCACGCTAGCCGGTGCGTCGACTGCCACCGCAACCTTCGTCGTACCGGGTGCTGCTGCCGGGACCATCCTCAGTTTCCAGTTCACCGCAGTTTCGGCCAGCGGTTCGGTCAGCGCGACGACAAGCGTGACCGTCGGCGCGGCCTCGTTGGGCTTCACGGCCGTTGCGAAGAGCCTTGCGGATGTCGTTGCAGTGCCTGCGGGTTACGCGGTGACGGTCTTGTACCGGCTCGGTGATCCGATCGGCAGCGGCGTTGGCGCGTATGCCAATGATGGTACCGACGCGACCTTCTCGAAGCGCGCGGGCGATCATCATGACGGCATGAGCTATTTCGGCATGTCCGCCACCGGAACGCCCGACGCGAACGGCAACACGCGCGGCCTGTTGGTGCTCAACCATGAGAACATCACGCAGGCCTATCTGCACCCGAATGGCCCGACCAATACCGGCGGCGTCCGTCCCGAAGCCGAGGCGCTGAAGGAGATGGAGTGCCACGGTGTGTCGGTGATCGAGGTCAACCGCGCCGCTGCCTGGAGCTACACGACCGCATCGTCGTTCAATCGCCGGGTCACACCGCTGACGCCGATGAGCTTCTCGGGGCCGGTGCGCGGCGCCGACAGCCTCAAGACGCGCTACTCGCCGGACGCCACCACGGGCCGCGGCACCATCAACAATTGTGCCAACGGTACAATGCCTTGGCACACGTACCTGACGAACGAAGAGAACTGGGTCGGCTATTTCAAGCGTGAAGTCGGCGACGCGGCGCGGCGCGCGGCAACTGGCCCAGTAGGCGTAAAGGCCAACACCTCACTCACCCGCTACGGCAAGGGCGAGAGCAACACCGGCGGCAACTATGGGTGGTCGACGGTCACGTCAGCCGACACGACCAGCACGATCTATTCGCGCTGGAACATCACTGCACAGGCCAGCGCGCCGGCCGACGGCACGGGCGATTTCCGCAACGAAATCTTCCAATATGGCTGGGTGGTCGAGATCGACCCGTTCGACGCAGCCTCGACTCCGCGCAAGCGGACCGCGCTCGGTCGCATGAACCATGAAGGCTGCGAGATCGGCCGGACGATCGCGGGCGTGAAGCCGGCCTTCTACATGGGTGACGACGCGCAGAACGAGTATATCTACAAGTTCGTATCGGCCACGCCGTGGTCCGCAGCGGATGCGACGGCGGCGAACCGTCTCGCGATCGGCGACAAGTATCTCGATGCTGGAACACTTTACGTCGCGAAGCTGGCGGCGGATGGCAGCGGCCAGTGGCTCCCACTGGTGTTCGGCCAAGGGCCCCTCACCTCGGCCAACGCAGCCTATCCGTTCGCCAGCCAGGTCGATGTGTTGATCAACACGCGGCTGGCGGCGGATGCACTGGGTGCGACCCGGATGGATCGTCCGGAGTGGACCGCAGTCAATCCGGCGACCGGCGAGATGTATTGCACGCTTACCAACAACTCGTCGCGCACGGTGGCTACCGCGGACGCGCCCAACCCGCGCGCCTATGTCGATCCCAAGACCACGGGCGGCCAGACCACGGGTAACGCCAACGGCCACATCATCCGCCTGCGCGAGACCGGTGACACGTCCGAGGCAACGACGTTCGCTTGGGACATCTACGCGTTCGGTGCCGGTTCCGATCTGGACGCAACCAACATCAACCTGTCGGGTCTCGATGCGACCAACGACTTCTCGTCGCCGGACGGCCTGTGGTTCGGTCTGCCGAGCAATGCGTCGGGGACGATCGCACCGGTGATGTGGATCGAGACGGATGACGGCGCATTCACGGACGTCACCAACTGCATGCTGCTCGCCTCGGTACCGGGGATCGTCAACGACGGTGGCACGCGGACGGTGACCAACACGATCGGTGCGGCAACCGGTTCGGTAACGACGCGGGTCGGCAAAGCACCGGGGACGGCACTGCGTCGTTTCCTGGTCGGGCCGAAGGAGTGTGAGATTACCGGTATACATACCACCCCGGATGGCCGGTCGCTGTTCGTCAACATCCAGCATCCGGGCGAGAATGGCGGGCCGACGAACATTACGAGCAGCTGGCCGGCTAACCAGGCCGGCGCGGTGACGACGCCGTCACGGCCGCGGTCCTCGACGATCGTGATCACGAAGACTGACGGGGGGGTGGTCGGGCTTTAAGCTCGAGAACCTCCGCGATCCCCCCCGCAAGGGGGAGGTGGCACCGAAGGTGCCGGAGGGGGCGGACACGGAATATCAGTTTCCGTGTCCGCCCCCTCCGTCTGGCAAGTGCCAGCCACCTCCCCCTAGCGGGTGAGGATTTTAGTGTCCCTCAATCACACCGACAAACCCCGCCCCGGCGGAGGCCGGGGTCCAGTTGAGGGACGTTGCTGATTGGCGATGCGCTTCGTTATTGCCACCTCTCCAACTGGGCCCCGGCCTCCGCCGGGGTGGGGCAGTTTCAAAGGGTGGTGCAATTTCAGGGGGCGACCTCCCTTATTCTCTAGACCGTCCCCGCCGGAATCCGCGCCAGCGCCTCCTGCTCGATCTTTTCCAACTCATCCCGTGTCTGAACGATCGCCTCGCGTTGCGCGTCGAGCAGGTCGATCCGCTGGCGACACCGTTCGGCCAGTGCACGCATCTGCTCCACATGCTGCGGATCGGCGTCGTAAAGATCGAGGAACTCCTCGATGTCGCGCAACGTGAAACCCAGCCGCTTGCCGCGCAGGATCAACTGCATCCGGGCGACTTCGCGCCGCGTGTAAACCCGCGTCGTACCGATCCGGCAGGGCTCGATCAGCCCCTTGTCCTCGTAGAACCGCAACGTTCGCGCGCTCACGCCGAGCATGCGCGAGACTTCCTGTATGCCGGTCAGATCGTCCTGTCGGTCGTTCACGCGTCCACTCCCCTCGCCTCCGACGCCGCCGCCTTTGCGGTCTCTTCAGCGACAAGTTCCTTTTTGGATAGCTTGCCGATCAGCGTCTTGGGGAGACTGTCGCGGATTTCGACCTCGCGGGGAAGCTCGATCTTGCTGATCTTGTCGCGCAGAAAATCGCGCAGTTCGAGCGGGGTAGCGACCGCACCTTCGGCCAGCACGACGAACGCCTTGGGCGCCTGGCCGCGGTATTTGTCGGGTACGCCGATCACCACCGCTTCGAGAACCGCGGGGTGTTCGTACAGCGCTTCCTCGATCACGCGCGGATAGACGTTGTAGCCGCCGGCGAGGATCAGGTCCTTGATCCGGTCGACGATAAACAGGTAGCCGTCCGCATCGAGGTGGCCGACATCGCCGGTGCGTAGCGCGCCATCCGCGAACAGGTCCGCGGTGGCGGCGGGTTTGTGCCAATAGCCTTGTGTGATCTGCGGCCCACGCGCGCAGATCTCGCCATTCTCGCCGATTGGCAACAGGCGCGTCGGGTCTTCGCGATCGCGGATCTCGATCGTCGTGCCGGGGAACGGCAGCCCCGCGGAGCCTGGCTTGTTGAGGCCATCGATCGGGTTGCACGTGATGATCGGCGAGGCTTCAGACAGGCCATACCCCTCGCAGAGCTTGGCGCCGGTCGTTGCCTCGAACGCGATCCGCACCTCCGCCGGAAGAGGTGCGCCGCCCGAGATGCAGGCGTGGATCGAGGACAGGTCGATCTTCTGCGTCTCGGCGGCGGTGGTGATCGCGGCGTAGATCGTCGGCACTGCGGGGAAATAGCTTGGCTTGGTCCGCTCGATCGTCTTGAGCAGTTGCTGTAGCTCGAAGCGCGGCAACAGGATCATCTCCGCGCCGGTGCGGATCGAATAGGTCAGCACTGTGGTCAGCGCGAAGACGTGGAACAGCGGCAGCGCGCCGAGCACGCGGTCCTGGTGGGGCTGCTCGCCACCGACGAACACGACCATCGCGTCGGCGTTCGCGACGAGGTTGGCGTGGCTGAGCATCGCTGCCTTGGGCTCGCCGGTGGTGCCGCCGGTATATTGCAGCACCGCGACATCGTCCGGGGAGACCGCGACCGGGGACGGCGCACCCTTCGCCTTGAGCAGCGCGTCGAACGTGGAATGGCGCGCGTCAGTCGGTGCCCGACCGATCTCGGCGCGCTTGAAGATGCGGTAGGCGATCGACTTCAGCGTCGGCAGCGCGCCGGCGATCGGACAGGTGATGACGTGCTTCACGCCCATCTGCCCCGCGACCTTGAGCACGCGTGCGTGGATCTCAGCGATGTCGCACGTGGCGATGATCGTCGCGCCCGAATCCTCGAGCAGATGCGCCAGCTCGCGCTCGACATAGAGCGGGTTGACGTTGACGACGACGCCGCCGGCCTTGAGGATCGCGAAGAACAGGATCGGATAATAGGGCGTGTTCGGCAGGCACAGCGCGACGCGCGTGCCCTTCACGACGCCCATGTCCTGGAGCCCCCGCGCCGCCCGATCGACCGACTCGCCGAGCGCGGCATAGGTCAGCGTCCGCCCCATGAAGTCGAGCACGTTGCGCGACCCGAACCGGCGCACCGACAGGTCGAGCATGTCGCCCAGCAGCCGCGGCTCGCCCAGCAACGGAACGCCGATCGCCTTGCCCCCGGAAGTGTCCTGCATCTCGCTCTCCATTACTCGATGTGCGTAAGCCATATTGTCGGCCGCTTCACCTTGACGTAAAGGTGAGGTATCGCACCTTAAGGGTAACCCGCAAGCGTTAACCGGGTCGACCGCAATATGAGAGGATCATCGTGACCAACGTCGTCATCGCCGGGTACGCCCGTTCGCCGTTCCACCTCGCCGGCAAGGGTGAACTCGCCCGCGTCCGTCCGGACGATCTCGCCGCGCAGACGATTCGCGGGTTGCTCGACAAGACCGGCGTCGATCCGGCCGAGATCGAGGACATCATCCTCGGCTGCGCGTTCCCAGAGGGCGAGCAGGGCCTCAACGTCGCCAAGCTGATCGCGCAGATCGCCGACCTGCCGATCTCGGTCGGCGGGATGACCGTCAACCGGTTCTGCGGCTCGTCGATGAGCGCGATCCACATCGCCTATGGCCAAATCGCGGTCGGCGCGGGCGAGGCGTTCATCTGTGCCGGCCTCGAATCGATGAGCCGCGTGCCGATGGGCGGCTACAACCCCCTCCCCAACCCCGCGCTCGCGAAGAAGAGCGCTGGCGCGTACATGGGCATGGGCGAGACCGCCGAGAACGTCGCCCGGCAATACCAGATCACGCGCGCCGAGCAGGATGCGTTCGCGGTGAAGAGCCAGGACAAGGCCGCCGCGGCGCGTGCCGATGGCCGGCTGAGCGACGAGATCGTGACGATCCAGACCAAGGCGGGCCCGGTCAGCCAGGACGGCACGATCCGCGCCGGTACGACGACCGAAGCGCTCGCCGGCCTGAAGCCTGCGTTCAGTGCGGATGGCTCGGTGACCGCCGGTACGTCCTCGCCGCTGACCGATGGTGCGTCGGCAGTGCTGGTGACCTCGGAAGAGTTCGCGAAGAAGCACGGCCTGACGATCCTCGCGCGGATCAAGTCGATCGGCGTGTCGGGCTGCGCGCCCGAGACGATGGGGCTTGGTCCGATCGGGGCGTCGAAGAAGGCGCTGGAGCGGGCCGGGATCACCGTCGCCGACCTCGACGTGGTCGAGATCAACGAGGCGTTCGCGAGCCAGGCGATCGCCTGCATCCGCGACCTCGGCCTGAAGGACGAGACGATCAACCTCGACGGCGGCGCGATCGCGATCGGGCATCCGCTCGGTGCGACCGGCGCGCGGATCGTCGGCAAGGCGGCTGCGCTCTTGTCGCGCGAAGGTGGCCGCTATGCGCTGGCGACCCAGTGCATCGGCGGCGGTCAGGGCATCGCTACGGTGCTGGAGCGCGCATGATGGTCGACGCTGTGAAAAAAGTCTGCGTCATTGGCGCAGGCGTGATGGGTGCGGGCATCGCGGCGCAGGTCGCGAACGCCGGCATCCCGGTACTGCTGCTCGACATCGTGCCGCGCGACCTGCCCGAGGGCGGCGATCGCGATGCGGTGGCCAAGGGCGCGGTCGCCAAGATGCTCAAGACCGATCCCGCACCGTTCATGTCGAAGCGCGCGGCCAAGCTGGTCGAGACGGGCAACATCGACGATCATCTCGACCGGGTCGCCGAATGCGACTGGATCGTCGAGGCGATCGTCGAGCGGCTCGACATCAAGCAGTCGCTCTACGCCAAGCTCGAAGCGCTCAAGCGTCCGGGCACGGCAGTGTCGTCGAACACGTCGACGATCCCGCTCGGCAACCTCGTCGAGGGGCGGTCGGACCAGTTCAAGGCCGACTTCCTCATCACGCATTTCTTCAACCCGCCGCGCTACATGCGGCTGGTCGAGATCGTCCGCGGCGCGCATACCGACGTCGCGGTCGCGGAGAAGGTCGAGGATTTCGTCGACCGCTTCATGGGCAAGCGGATCGTGCGGGCGAAAGACACGCCGGGCTTCATCGCCAACCGCATCGGCACCTACTGGCTGGCGATCGCGATCAACGCGGCGATGGACCAGGGGCTGACCGTCGAGGAAGCCGACCAGATCGGCGGCCGTCCGATGGGCGTGCCGAAGACCGGGATCTTCGGGCTGGTCGACCTCGTCGGTGTCGACCTGATGCCATTGTTGTCGAAGAGCCTTTCCTCCACACTGCCGGCCGGCGATCCGTATTTCGATACGGTCCGCCCGCTGCCGCTGGTCGACAAGATGATCGCGGAGGGCTTTACCGGCCGTAAGGGCAAGGGCGGGTTCTACCGCTTCGACAAGGCGACGCGGACCAAGCTGTCGCTCGATCTCGCGACCGGCGAGTACCGTGCGGAAGCGAAGCCCGCGGAGTTGCCAGGCAAGACCGGCAAGGACCTCGCCGCGCTGATCGCCGAGCCGGGCAAGATCGGCACCTATGCCTGGACGATCCTCGGCAGCGTGTTGTCCTACGCGGCGATGCTCGTCGGCGAAGCGGCGGACGATGTCGTCGCGATCGATGACGCGATGAAGCTGGGATACAACTGGAAATACGGGCCGTTCGAGCTGATCGACCGGATGGGCCCCGGCGTGCTCGCCGCGCGCCTTGCTGAAGAAGGTCGCGACGTTCCGGCGATCCTGACGACCGCGGGCGATCGTCCGTTCTACCGCGTCGAGAACGGCCAGCGTCAGTACCTTACTGCCGCCGGTGAGTATGCAGACGTGTCGCGCGCGGACGGCGTCGAACTGCTGGAGGACATCAAGCTCCGTTCGCAGCCGATCCTCACGAACCTGTCGGCGTCGCTCTGGGATGTCGGCGACGGCGTCGCAGCGCTTGAGTTTCACACCAAGATGAACGCGCTCGACGACCAGGTCGTGGTGCTCATCAACGAAGCGATCCCGGTCGTTCGCGAGCGCTTCAAGGCGCTGGTGGTGTATAACGAGGCATCAAACTTCTCGGCGGGTGCGAACCTGGGCGCGGCGATGTTCGCGGTCGGGGCAGGCCTTTGGGACATGGTCGAGGCCAGCGTCTCGGGCGGTCAGCAGGCATATAAGGCGCTCAAATACGCGCCCTTCCCGGTCGTCAGCGCGCCTGCCGGGCTCGCACTTGGCGGCGGGTGCGAGATCCTGCTCCACTCGGACGCGGTGCAGGCGCATGCCGAGACCTACGCAGGCCTCGTCGAGTGCGGCGTCGGGCTCGTCCCCGGCTGGGGCGGCAATGGCGAGATGCTCGACCGCTGGACCAAGTCGCGTACGCTGCCGAACGGGCCGATGCCGGTGCTGACGAAGGTGTTCCAGGCGGTCTCCACCGCTCAGGTCGCTAAGTCGGCGGCGGAGGCGAAGGAGATGATGATCCTGCGCAAGGCCGACGGCATCACGATGAACCGCGACCGATTGCTCGCGGATGCGAAGGCCAAGGCGCTGTCGCTGGTCGACGGCTATGGCGCGCCGGAGAAGCCGACCTTCCGATTGGCGGGCGCGAGCGGCCGGACGGGGCTGAACATGGCGGTGGCGGACTTCCACAAGAAGGGTGTGGCGACCGACTACGACCTCGTCGTCGCGGATCGGCTTGCCGAGGTGCTGACCGGCGGAGAGGCGGATCTGGTCGACACCGTGACCGAGGACCAGTTGCTCGACCTCGAGCGCGCGGCGTTCATGGCGAGCGTGAAGGATCCGCGGACGCAGGCGCGAGTCGTGCACATGCTGCAGACTGGCAAACCACTCCGCAACTAAGACTGTTCCCCCGTGAAAGCGGGGGCCCAGGGTCAAGCAGCGCTCCGTTCGTGAACCTGTGCCCCCGCCTGCGCGGGGGCACACCGTGCGCATGAACACTTTTTCACCGCCCGAAATCAGTAAGAAGACTTGACTTGTCTTCGTACAATTCTAGTCGGGACCGATAACTGCCGTATACGGCAACGAAGTCGCGGTAACGTCGCCGACTTTACGAGATTTCAGCGACCGTACGCATACGGCGCGCCCAACGACACTAGGAGAGGATAGAAGATGTCCCTGTTGATCGCCACCGCCCTGCTTGCCGGCGCGTCCGCCACGCCCGAAACCGTCATCGGCCGCTGGAAGACCGAGACGCACAATGCCATCGTCGAGATCGCTCGTTGCGGCCCTTCGATCTGCGGCAAGATCCTCACCTCCGACGCGCTGCGCGCCAATCCTTCGATGAAGGACGCGAACAATTCCAACACCGCGCTGCGCAACCGCCCGATCCAGGGGATGCAGATGCTTAGCGGGTTCAAGTCGGACTCGGACGGTGTCTGGAGCAGCGGTCAGGTCTACAACGCCGAGGACGGCAAGACCTATAGCGGCAAGATCACGCCGCTCGGTGCGAACCAGTTGAAGTTGCGCGGCTGCGTCTTCTTCCCGCTTTGCAAGACCCAGACTTGGACGCGCGTGCGCTGAGGCGCGGCTTCCACCTCCTTATTATCAGTATAGCTTTCAGGATCTTATCCATGACGTTTCGCACCAAAGCTCCGCTTCTCGCGGTATCCGCGCTCGTGTCCGCCTTCGGCTTCGCCAGCACAGCCTACGCCGACGCCTTCTATCTCCAGGCGCAGTCCGCGCGTGGCGCCGGTCGCGCATTCTCGGGCGAAGGTGCCGATACCGGCCCTGACTCGCTGTGGTGGAACCCGGCCGCGATCGCCGGTATCCGCGACGGCAGCGCGACGCTGAGCGCAAGCGCGATCCTGCCCAAGGGCGACGTCGTCGATACCGGCACGCTCATCGGTCGCCCGACCTTCTCGCCGACGACCGGCCGGCCAACCGGGTTCAACTATGTGCCGGTCGGCGGCAACGGCACCTCGAGCGATCCGATCAACAAGGGCGTCGTTCCGTCGGGCGCGATCGCCTATCCGCTGACCGACCGGATCGCGATCGGCGTCGCGGTGACGTCGCCCTTCAGCTTCACCACCAATTACGAAGCGAACAGCTGGGCACGCTACAGCGCGGACAAGACCCGGCTGCGGACGATCGACATCCAGCCGTCGATCGGCGTTGCAGTGACCGACTGGCTCCGCGTCGGCGGTGCGCTGAACGTCGAATATACCGATGCGACACTGAACAACGCGCTCCCCAACCTGTCGGCGGCGCTGCCCGACGGCTTCCAGGAGCTGAAGGGTGACGGCTGGGACTTCGGCTGGACCGCAGGCGTTCAGCTTCACAACGACTTCGCGACCGTCGGCATCAGCTACAAGTCGAGCATCCGCCACAATCTGAAGGGCAGCCTGAACGTCACCGGGCTGGTCGGTCCGCTGGCAAGCTCGAACGTTTCGATCGATGGTGCCAAGGCGAGCTTCAACACGCCGGGCCAGGTGATCGTCGCCGGCCGCATCCGCGCCACCAACGCGCTGACGCTCAATGCGCAGGTCGTCGCGTACAACTGGAGCAAGTTCGACACGATCGATCTCGGCGCCCCGCTGAACACCGCGATCCCGGAAAACTACCAGGACAGCTGGAGCCTCGCGGGCGGCTTCGACTACGCCGTCACCCCCAAGGCGACGATCCGCGCGGGTGTCCAGCGCACCAAGACACCGACGCAGGACGGCTTGCGCGATGCCCGCGTACCCGACGCCGACCGCTGGACCTATGCGGCGGGTGGGTCGTACCAGTTGACCTCGCGCATCGCGCTCGACGCCGCCGCGCAGTATGTCGATTTCGAAAACACCACGATCGACCGCAGGACGGCTGCCTATGTCAATACCGCCGCACAGACGAACATCCTGACCTCGGGCGCACTTCGCAATGCGTCGGCCGTCGTGCTGTCGCTCGGTGGCCGGCTGAGCTTCTAACTAATAATCCTCCCCCGCCAGGGGGAGGTGGCTGGCACTTGCCAGACGGAGGGGGAGGCAGGCGACAACGTCTGTTCCGTATCCTCCCCCTCCGTCGCCTTCAGCGCCACCTCCCCCTGGCGGGGGAGGATTCTAAACTGCGACCAACCTCAGTCCTTCGGCATAAGTGCGCTGTTTTGCCGCATAAGCCGCGGCGGACAGTTTTAGTCCGGCAATCGCCTCCGGGGAGAGTTCGCGCACTGCCTTTGCCGGCGCCCCGACGATCATGCTCCCGGCAGGAAACACCTTCCCCTCGGTCACCAGCGCGTTCGCTCCGATCAGGCAATCGTCGCCGATCACCGCGTTGTTGAGTATCGTCGCGCCCATCCCGACCAGCACGTTGCTACCGATCGTGCAGCCATGCAGGATCGCGTGATGGCCGATCGTGCAGCCTTCGCCGACGGTCAGCGGCGCGCCGGGATCGGAGTGCAGCATCGCGCCCTCCTGGATATTGGTCTGCGCACCGACGAGGATCGGCGTATTGTCCGCACGGATCACGGCCCCGAACCAGACGTTAGCCCCCTCCCCCAGCCGCGCGTCGCCGATCACGTCGGCGGACGGCGCGACCCAGACGTCGTCAGCCAGCGTCGGTCGTTTACCCTCGATCGCGTAGAGTGGCATCAGGCGGCGTCCCTTTCCTTTGCCCGCGCGCGAAAGGCGTGGAGCAGCGGTTCGGTATAACCGCTCGGCTGCGTCAGGCCATCGAACACGAGCGCGCGGGCGGCCTGGAACGCGAGGCTCTCGTCCTCGTGCCCCGCCATTGGCCGGTACACCGGATCGCCCACATTCTGCGCATCGACCTTCGCCGCCATCCGCCGCAACGCCGCGTCCGCTTCGTCGGGCGTGGCGATGCCATGGAGCAGCCAGTTCGCCATGTGCTGCGAACTGATCCGCAGCGTCGCGCGGTCCTCCATCAGGCCAATGTCGTGGATGTCGGGCACCTTAGAACAGCCGACGCCTTGATCGACCCAGCGCACGACATAGCCGAGTATGCCTTGCGCGTTGTTCTCCAGCTCCTCGCGCACCTCGTCCGGCTGCCAGTTGTGGCCGGTCGCCACCGGAATCGTCAGCAGCGCATCGAGCGAGGCAATCGGCTCGGCCTTCCGCTCCGCCTGCCGCGCGAAAACGTCGACGCGGTGGTAATGCGTCGCGTGCAGCGTCGCGGCGGTCGGTGACGGCACCCAGGCGGTGTTCGCGCCGGTCATCGGATGCGCGATCTTCTGCTCGAGCATGTCCGCCATACGGTCCGGCGCCGCCCACATGCCCTTGCCGATCTGCGCCTTGCCGCTGAGCCCGCAGGCGAGCCCGATCTGGACGTTGCGATCCTCATACGCCTTGATCCACGACGAAGCCTTCATGTCGCCCTTGCGGATCATCGGGCCGGCGCGCATCGAGGTGTGCATCTCGTCGCCGGTGCGATCGAGGAAGCCGGTATTGATGAATACCACGCGGTACTTCACCGCGGCAATGCACGCGGCGAGATTGGCGGACGTGCGCCGTTCCTCGTCCATCACGCCGACCTTGATTGTGTGGCGGGCCAGCCCGAGCAGGTCTTCGATCGCATCGAACAGCCGATTGGTGAACGCGGCCTCGTCGGGGCCGTGCATCTTTGGCTTGACGATATAGATCGAGCCCGCGCGGCTGTTGCGGATCGGGCGCGTGCCGTTCAGGTCGTGCAGCGCGATCAACGACGTGACGATGCCGTCGAGGATGCCTTCGGGTGCCTCATTGCCGTCAGCGAGCAGGATCGCAGGCGTGGTCATCAGGTGGCCGACGTTGCGCACGAACGTCAGGCTGCGGCCGGGGAGCGTGAAAGCGCTGCCGTCGGGTGCGGTGTAGTGGCGGTCCGGTTCGAGCGCCCGCGTAACTGTGCGGCCGCCCTTTTCGAAGCTCGCGGTAAGGTCGCCCTTCATCAGCCCTAGCCAATTGGCGTAGGCGGCGACCTTGTCTTCGGCATCGACCGCCGCGATCGAATCCTCCAAATCGGCGATCGTGCTCAGCGCGGATTCGAGCACGACGTCGGCGAGGTTCGCAGGGTCGTCGCGACCGATCGGATGCTCAGAGTCGATCACGAGTTCGATGTGCAAGCCGTTGTGACGCAACAGGATATTGTCGCCAGCATGCCCGACAAGCTGACTCGGATCAACAAGTTGAAGCGTGCCACCGGTCCAGCCGGTCCACGACCCGCTCGCCAAGGGCACGGCATCGTCGAGAAACGCCTTTGCCCAGGCAATCACCCTTGCGCCTCGCGCGACGTCATAGCCCTTACCAGACGCTGCACCTAGGATCGCATCGGTGCCGTAGAGCGCGTCGTACAGGCTCCCCCACCGAGCGTTCGCGGCGTTCAGCAGGAAGCGGGCGTTGAGGATCGGCACCACCAATTGCGAGCCGGCGAGCGAGGCGACTTCCGCGTCGACGTTGGTCGGGGCGACCGCGAACGGCGCAGGCTCGTCGACGAGATAGCCGATCTTGCGCAGGAACGCCTGGTACTCGGGCTGGTCGATCGGCTTGCCGGCACGAGCCTTGTGCCAAGCGTCGATCTTCGCCTGAAGGTCGTCGCGGACACTTAGCAGCGCTGCATTCTCAGGCGCGAACCGGCCGTAGATGTCGGACACGCCGTGCCAAAACGCCGCGGCGTCAAGCTCAGTCCCCGGCAACGCCTGCGTTTCGATGAAGTCCACCAACGATGCGGCGACCTTCAGGCCTGCCTTTTCGATCATCTTGGCCATGCTGCTCTCCTATGCTCTGTCAGGACGATAGACGCCCGCCACCTTCGCCACTAGACATCATAAACCGAAAGCTGTTGATCGCCTGGAGAACGAATGGATCCCGATATCGTCCTCTTCGCCGAAGTCGTCCGCACCGCCAGCCTCAGCGCGGCGGGGCGTTCGATGGGTATCTCGCCGGCGATGGTCTCGAAACGCATCGCGCGGCTGGAGGCCCGGCTGGGCGTGCGGTTGCTCAACCGGACGACGCGGCGGCTCGACCTCACCGCACGCGGCGCAGCGTATCACCGCGACATGGTGGAGATCCTCGCGGCGATCCGCGACGCAGAGGCGCGCGTGTCGGACCGTACGGATACGCCGGCCGGACCATTACGGGTCAGCGCACCTACGTCGTTCGGCCGCCTCCACATCGCGCCGCACCTCAAGCCGTTCCTCGACGCATATCCGGCAATCGAACTCGATCTCGACCTGTCGGACGGCTTCTCGGATGTGATCGGCGACCGGCTCGACCTCGCGATCCGGATCGCGCCTGCCGTGCCGCCAAGCCTGACCGGCCATCGCCTCGCCGACAGCCGTCGCGTCCTCTGCGCTGCTCCGAGCTACAGCGCGCCGTGCGACGCGGCCGATATTACGGAACACCGCCTGCTTGCAGCGAAAGGCCAGATGCCGTGGCGCTTGGCCGGACCCGATGGCGACGTCACGATCGACCGCCCGAGTTACGTCGCGACCAACTCCAGCGAAGTCGTCCGCGAACTCACGCAGGCTGGCGTCGGCATCGCGCTGCGCTCGCTGTGGGACGTGAGCGCGGACCTTTCGAGTGGCCGCCTCGTCCGCATCCTGCCGGAACTGGCCGGGTCTGCGGACGTCGGAATCTATGCAGTGCATGCGCGCGGCCCGGTGTCGTCGGGTACCGCTGCACTACTCGATTATCTGCGCGGTCTCTGGTCGCCGACGCCGCCGTGGGAGTCCTGAACGAGGTCGATCGTCACCGCATCGATCCGTCTCAGCATCGCCACGAACTGCTCGACCTCCGCCCCTGAGAACCCCGCAAAGATTCGCTGCTCCAAATCGAGCGCCTTCGGTGCGACAGACGCATAGAGCGTGTGACCGTCGTCGGTCAGCCTCAAAAGATGCGAGCGGCGATCCTCGGGGTTCGCATGCCGCTGCATCAGCCCGCGTTCGACCAGCGCGATCGCCGCGCGGCTGACGGTCACCTTGTCCATGCGGGTCTGCTGGCCGACCTGCTGCTGCGTGATGCCGTCCGCCTCGGCGACCACAGCGACCAGCCGCCACTCCGGAATCGTCAGCCCGAACAGCGCCTCGTACGTATCCGCCACCGCCTCACTGACTAGGTTCGAGGTGATCGACAGGCGATACGGGACGAAATCGTCCAGGACGAGTGCGCGGTCAGCCATGTTGAAATCGTAACGATTGACACCAGTTGTTCAACCCGCCAGATTGGTAACAACGGATACCAATTGTCAGGATGTGATCATGGACCATATGGACGTAAACCCGATGGGTCTCGACGGGTTCGAGTTCGCCGAATTCACCTCGCCCGATCCCGACCGGATGGCCGCGCAGTTCGAGCAGTTCGGCTTCGTCGCCGCCTCGACTCACCCGACCAAGGCCGTCACGCGCTACAAGCAGGGCCGCATCAACCTGTTGCTCAACCGCGAGGACGGTGGTCATGCGGCGGCGTTCCGTGCCGATCATGGCCCGTCGGCGAGTGGCATGGCGTTCCGGGTCCATGACGCCAAGGAAGCATTCGACGCAGCCCTCGCACGCGGCGCCAAGGCGGCCGATGCCAGCATGGGCGCGCTCGGCGAGGGTAGTTATGTGCTCGAAGGGATCGGCGGTTCGCTGCTGTATCTGGTCGACAAGCATGGCGCGGCCGGCAGCCTGTACGACGACTGGAATCAGGTTCCGGGCGCGGCTGAAGCCGAGGCGGAGAACAACGTTGGTCTCGACCTGCTCGACCACCTCACGCACAACGTGAAGCGTGGCCAGATGCGGACCTGGGCGGAGTTCTACGGCCAGATCTTCGGCTTCGAAGAGCAGAAGTATTTCGACATCAAGGGCAAGGCGACCGGTCTGTTCAGCCAGGCGATGATCGCCCCCGACCGCGCGATCCGCATCCCGCTGAACGAGAGCCAGGACGACAAAAGTCAGATCGAGGAATTCATCAAGGATTATAACGGCGAGGGCATCCAGCATCTGGCGCTGACCACCGATGATATCTTCGAGACGGTCGAGAAGCTGCGCGCGCGCGGCGTCAAGCTGCAGGACACGATCGAGACCTATTACGAGCTGGTCGACAAGCGTGTCCCGAACCACGGCCATGACCTCGAACGCCTGCGCCGCAACCGCATCCTGATCGACGGCAATGTCGGCGAGGAAGGGCTGTTGCTGCAGATCTTCACCGAGAACATGTTCGGGCCGATCTTCTTCGAGATCATCCAGCGCAAGGGGAATGAAGGCTTCGGCAACGGCAATTTCCAGGCGTTGTACGAGAGCATCGAGCTCGACCAGATTCGCAGAGGCGTGATCACAGTCGACGCCTGAAGACTTAAAACCCTCTCCTTAGGGGAGGGGGAAAGGCGCGCGAGCGCCGAGGGTGAGGGCACGCGCGACACCAGCACGTGCCCTCACCCTTCCGCCGTGCAGCGCGCGTCTCCCTCCCTCTCCCCGAGGGAGAGGGAAAGGAAAGAGTTTGAACGGCCGGCGGTTCGGGCGTTGATCGGAACAGGTGACGGAGAGGAAGCCATGACAATTCACCAGCCGACCAATGCCGCAGGCGAGACCGCCGGCCAGACCGAAGACCACGCGGCGTACCAGCCCGGCTTCGGCAACCACGTATCGACTGAGGCGATCCCCGGCGCGCTGCCGATCGGCCGCAATTCGCCGCAGCGGCCCGCGTTCGGTCTTTATACCGAGCAGCTCTCCGGCACCGCGTTCACCGCACCGCGCCACGAGAACCGTCGCAGCTGGCTCTACCGGATGCGCCCGACTGCCGAGCATTCGCCGTTCGAGCGCTATGCGGGGGCGAAGCGGTTCGCGCCTGGCACCACCGGCGCGCCGCTCGCGCCCAATCGCCTGCGCTGGGATCCGATCGAGGCGCCCGCTCCTGGCACCGACCTGATCGACGGCATGACGACGATGCTCGCCAACCGCGACCCCGCCGATCTGGAAGGCGTCGCGCTCCACGTCTACGCTGCCAACACCGACATGACCGCGCGGGTGTTCATGGACGCAGACGGCGAACTGCTGTTCGTGCCGCAGGCTGGACGGCTACGACTGCTGACCGAACTCGGCCGGATCGACATCGCGCCCGGCCAGATTGCGCTGATCCCCCGCGGCGTTCGCTTCCGCGCCGAACTCCCCGATGGCGAAGCGCGCGGCTATGTCGCGGAGAACCACGGCGCGCTGTTCCGCTTGCCCGATCTCGGCCCGATCGGCGCCAACGGGCTGGCAAACCCGCGCGATTTCGAGACGCCGGTCGCTTGGTTCGAGGATCGCGACGAGCCGGTCGAGGTCGTCCAGAAGTTCATGGGATCGTTGTGGACCACGACGCTCGATCACTCGCCGCTCGACGTCGTCGCGTGGCACGGCAATCTTGCACCGTGGCGGTACGACCTGTCGCGGTTCAATACGATCAACACGGTCAGCTTCGATCATCCCGATCCGTCGATCTTCACGCTGCTGACCTCGCCAAGCGACGTGCCCGGCCGCGCGAACGCCGATTTCGTGATATTCCCGCCACGCTGGATGGTCGCCGAGGGTACGTTCCGGCCGCCCTGGTTCCACCGTAATGTCATGTCCGAAGCTATGGGGCTGATTACCGGCGCCTACGATGCGAAGGCCGAGGGGTTCGCGCCGGGCGGTATCTCGCTGCACAACCTGATGTCGGGCCATGGCCCCGATCTGGCGAGCTGGCAGGGCGCGAGTGCGGCGGACCTGAAGCCGCACAAGATCGACGGGACGATGGCGTTCATGCTGGAGAGCTGCTGGCCGTACAAGCCTACCGCCTATGCGCTCGAGCATTCGCAACTCGATTATGATGCGGTGTGGTCGGATTTCCCCAAGGCGATTCTGCCGAAGTGAGCCTTACTCTGCACGGCTATTGGCGCTCGACCACCGCCTACCGCGTTCGTATCGCGCTTGCCCTGAAGGGCGTGGCGTATGCGCAGGTCACGCACGACCTTCGCAAAGGCGCGCAACGCGAGGCGGGCTATCGTGCGCTCAATCCACAGGGCCTGGTGCCGGCGCTGGAGATCGACAACGCGGTCTTCACGCAGAGCCCCGCGATTCTTGAATGGATCGACGAGACCTATCCCGATCCACCGCTGCTCCCCGTTGGCGCGAATGATCGGGCGATCGTCCGTGCGATGGCCGCGACGATCGCCTGCGACATTCACCCGGTGAACAATCTTCGTATCCTGAACGCCTTGCGCGTCGGGTTCGGGGCAGACGAGGCGGCGGTGAACTACTGGATCGCGCGCTGGATCGGCGACGGTTTCGCAGCGCTCGAGACGCAGATCGCGCACCATGGCGACGGCTTCGCGTTCGGCGCGACACCGACGATCGCCGATTGTCATCTCGTGCCGCAAGTCTATTCGGCCGAGCGGTTTGCGGTCAATCTCTCGCCTTACCCGAAGCTCAAGGCGGCGGCAGAGAACGCCCGCGCCCTCCCCGCCTTCGCCGCCGCCCACCCTGACTGCCAGCCGGACGCCGACCTCGCATGAGCGAAGGCGAACGGCTGACCGCGACGCCGGGCGGGATCAAGCTCGCGCCGCTCGACGCGATTGCGAACGGCAAGGCGCGGAACTTCGTACTCCAGATGCGTGCGGGCCGCTTCCACGGCTTCGTCGTGCGCAAGGACGACGCGGTGTTCGGTTATGTCGATCGCTGCCCTCATATGGGCCTGCCGCTCGCACAAATGCTCGACGACTATCTCACGCCGCGCGGCGACTTGATCGCGTGCAGCTGGCATTCCGCGCTGTTCGAGATCGACAGCGGCGGGTGCGTTGGCGGACCGTGCGGGGGAGCGCGACTGACGCCTTGGCCGGTCGCGGTAGTCGACGGGATGATCGTCACCGCAGGCTGACGCGGCGGGCGACTTGCGCTAAGGGAGCGCACCTCCTCCCCTGCACGATGAACCGATGACCGAAACCCTGCCCATCCGCGTCGTGGCGCTGTACCGCTTCACGCCGTTCGCCGACATCGCCGCGATCCAGCCACCGCTTGCGCTCGCGTGCTGTTCGAACGGGGTGAAGGGGACGCTGCTGCTCGCCGCCGAGGGGATCAACGGGACGATCGCCGGGTCCGAGGCCGGCATCGACGCGGTGCTCGCGCATATTCGCGCGCTGCCAGGCTGCGCCGATCTCGACGTGAAGGAATCGCGCGCGGAGACGATGCCGTTTCACCGGATGAAGGTTCGGCTGAAGCGCGAGATCGTAACGATGGGCGAGCCCGCGATCGATCCGTTGGAGGGCGTCGGCCACTACGTCGAGCCCGAGGACTGGAACGCGCTGATCGCCGACCCGGGAACGATCGTGATCGACACGCGCAACGACTACGAGGTTGCGGTCGGCACGTTCGCCGGCGCGGTAGATCCGCAGACGCGGACCTTCCGGGATTTTCCGGCTTGGTTTCGCGCGCACCGCGACGAACTGGTTGGGAACGGGCCGCCGCCGAAGATCGCGATGTTCTGTACCGGGGGGATACGGTGCGAGAAGTCGACTGCGTTCCTGAAGGCCGAGGGGCTGGACGAGGTGTATCACCTCAAGGGCGGCATCCTGAAGTACCTGGAGACCGTGCCCGAGTCGGAGAGCCTTTGGGAGGGAGAATGTTTCGTGTTCGATCAGCGGGTTGCGGTTGGACATGGGCTTGCGCTCGGAAGTCATGTGCTGTGCCATGCGTGCCGGATGCCGGTGAGTGTGGAGGACCGTGCCTCGCCGCTGTATGTCGAGGGGGTGAGTTGCCCGGCGTGTCATGACGCGCGGGACGAGGTGCAACGGGCGGGCTATGCGGAGCGCGAGCGGCAGGTACGGCTGGCTGAGGCTCGGGGTGAGGCGCATGTCGGGGCGGTGTTGCCTAAGACTCGTGCCGGTGCCGAGCGAGAGGCTGACGACTGACAGAAGTTTGTTCATCCGCGAAGGCGGGTGCCCAGTCTGGCACCCACCTTCGCGGGTGAACAACTTGAGGGGGCTAGCCGGTCGTTGCGAAGCGCTTGGCCAACATCGCGTTCCCCTGCGACACCGCCAGCGAGTGTACGGTGTTCCCTGCCGCATCGACGATCGCCGGGTCCGCGCCGTGCTCCATCAACAGGTCGATGATCGCCGTCTTGTTCACCAACGCCGCCATCATCAGCGCGGTCTGGCCGACGCCATTCCGCCGGTTCACGTCCGCACCAGCATCGAGCAAAATCTGCGCGATCTCGGTATAGCCCTTGAAGCAGACGCCCATCAGGGCGGTGTTGCCGCGCGCGTCCCCCGCGCCATCGACCTGCGCACCGGCCGCGAGGAGCGCCGCGGTGGCCTCGGCTTGGCCGTTGTAGCTGGCGATCACCAGCGGCGTGTAGCCCTTCGCGTCAGTCACCTCGATATCGACCCCCGCCTGCAACAGCGCCGGGATCATCTCGTCGCGCCCCGTCCGCGCGGCGTCTAACATCAGTTCGACCAGCCGTTCCATCGGTGGCAACGGGGGTAGCTCAAGCGCGTCAGTCATCATTCGCCTCGATGATATGCGGCACGAACCGCGCGAGATTGCGCGTCACGACCGTTTCATCTTCCCGAACGCCGATCCCCGCGGCTTCGTTGCCGACCATCCACGCGCCGATCACCGGATGGCGGCCGTCGAACACGGGTGGAGGCGCATACGCCTGCCGGATCGCACCCTCGACGCCATAGCCCTGATCGAGAACCGCATGGCCGTCCTCGCCGATCACCTCGACGTTCGCGCCCTCGCGCGAGAACAACGGCTTGCGCACGTATTTCGGCCCTAGGATCTTGGCGGCGGGATCGTTGTCGAAGAACGCGGGGAGCAGGTTCGGATGCTCGGGATGGCGTTCCCACAGCAACGGGAGGATGCCCTTGTTCGACAGGATCGACTTCCATGCCGGTTCGATCCAGCGCACGTCGGCGCGCGACAGGTTCGGCGCATAAGGCTCGCGGAGCATGAACTCCCACGGATACAGCTTGAACGCGGCCTGCACCTCGAAGCCGTCGGTGTCGACGAAGCGCCCATCGGCGGCGAGGCCAATATCCTTCATCTCGACGAACTTCGGTTCGATGCCGACCTGCGACGCCAGATCCTCGAAGAACCGCACCGTCTGGCGATCCTCGATCGCCGACGCATCCGCCGCGAAATGGACGAAGCCGCCGCTCGGAAACAATGCACGGAACCGCTCGCGTAGCTTGTCGAACAGGCTGTTGAACTGATCGGTCCCCGCCGGCAACGCATCGCTCGCGAGCAGATCCTCAAGCCACATCCACTGGAACGTCGCGCATTCGAACACCGACGTCGGCGTATCGGCATTATACTCGTAGAGCTTGGCCGGCCCCGTCCCGTCATAGGCGAAGTCGAACCGCCCGTAGAGCGACGGCTGGCGCGTCCGCCACGTTTCCGCGACGTAGTTCCACTGCTCGCGCGGGATCGCGAGGCGTTCCATCAACTGCTGGTCGCGGACCACCTCGTCAACCAGATCGAGACACATCGCGTGCAACTGTTCCGCGGCGGGTTCGAGGTCGTTCTCGATCTCCGCCAGCGTGAAGGCGTATGCCGCGCCCTCGTCCCAGTACGGTTCGCCATCCGTGTCGTGATAGACGAACCCGATCGCGTCGGCCCGTTCGCGCCAGTCGCCGCGCGGGTCGACCGCGATCCGGCGCATCAGGAGTCCGACGTCTTGGAGTCGTCGCGCTGCCCGATCTGCAGCGTCTGGCCGAGTTCCGGCGTCTTCGGCGCGGTCAGGCGCGCGAGCACGTCGTCCGCGGACGACTGCCCCGGTCCGATGCCTGCCAGCCGCAGCTTCTCGTCGAGGTCGGCGCCGGTGCGTCGGTCTTCCAGTTCGCCCGCCGCCTTGATCCGCTCGCCACGGATCGCCTGGCGTTCACGAATACGCGCGAGGCTGTCCGCAGCCGAGCCGAGCTTGTTGCCTGCACCCATGCTGCCCGACGCGACCGAGGCCTGCGCCTTCTGCACCGACTCGTTGACCTTGACGACCTCGACCTCGCGGCGGAGCTGTTCGATCTTGCGGTCGGTCTGCGCGACGGCGGTGTGGATCTGCTCCTCGGCGGCGCGCATGTCCTCGACTTGCGGAGACTTCAGCGCGATGTCCTGTTCGAGATCGGCGATCCGCTGCGCGACCTGGCGCGCGAGATCCATGTTGCCCTTCTCGACAGCGATCCGCGCCGAAGCCTCGTACTTGGTTGCCTGAGCACGGAAGCTCTCGACCTCGGTTTCGAGGATACGGCGACGCGCTACCAGCCCCGCGAGATCGTCGCGTGCCTTGCCTTGCGCCTTGTCGGCATCGCGAATTTCCTGGTCGAGGATACGCAGCGCGTTCGCGTCGACGACCGCCGCGCCCGCCTCGTGCGCACCGGCGCGACCGAGGGTGAAAAGCTTGCTCCAGATGGCCATGCCAGTCTCTCCGTTTGTATCTAAATCAGGCGATGACGTCAGGCTGCCGGGATCTGCGCGTGGCGCAGGTCGGTGGCCGCATCGATCGCATTCTCGGCAAGCGTGCGCAGTTCGATGATCACGGTATCGAGCCGGCTCGACGTCGCGAGTTCGCCGAACAACTCGTAATAATCGCGGCCATCGACCGTGCCGATCCCGAAGTTCGACAGCGGCACCAGCTTCTGCGACTTCAGCAGGAAGGTGTTGAACGCCAGCTGGTCCTCCTGCTCGTCGCACGGCCACAGCAAGGTCGAGCACGCGATCTGCGCCTCGCTGACGTTGACGAACAGTTCGAGGTCGCCGTGGTGGTGCATCGTCACCAGCAAGACCGGGTCCGCGCCCTCCAGGATCCGAGCGGAAAACTCGCCGGCTTTCGCAGGCTCGGACGTGTCGAGCGCGGCCTTCAGGCTGCGGACGGTCCAGATGTCGGTCAATGCAAGAACTCCCGTGCTTGTCGCTCGCGCAGACACATAGGCGCAGGCGAAGGGCGCGCCAATGGCGCTTTGCGACGGCTCGCGCTTTGGCCTAAGAGGCACGCCAACCACAGAGACGCGAGGATTGCATGTTCGATCGCCTGTTCGGCCGCAAGCCCGCGCTTGATGGCAACGCCCTGCCCGTAGTCCGCAACGTCACGCTGGGGCGCACGGTGACGGTCGATCCGCTGGCGTGGCGTAGGTTCGGCTCGGAGCTGCTGTTCCCGTTCGACCGCGATACGCTGGTGATCGTCGCGCAGGGGCTGATCGACCTCAACGAAGGCGGCTTCGTCCACCGGTTCTACACCGACGACGACATCATGTTCCAGGCGGTGTCGAACGACCGCGACGGACAGGACGTCACCGATGTCACGCTGTTCGCGCCATGGGACAGCAGCTATCCGTCGTCCGCCGCCGAGCGCCCGGCGTGGAAGAGCCGGCTCAAGGCACGCACCTTCACCGCCGAGGGGCTACCCGAATACAGCCGCGCATGGTTCGGCCCCGAAGCCAGCGAGCAGGAGCCCGTGACGTTCTGGGAAGAACTGCACGACGACCGCGACGGGATCGTCGACCGCCGCATCTTCCAGACCTGCATGCTGTTTAGCCGCGACCTGCCGGGCGACGACGGCCGCGAATTGCTGCTCGCGATCGACATGGAGACCAAGTCCGGCGACGTTTCGTTCGAGATCATGCTGGGCGTGGCACTGGAACTCGGCGAGTTCAGGGCCTAGCGTCGCGCGCAGACGGCTCCGGGGGAAATGCCATGATCGACCAATACAGCTTCGGCGCCAGCGCGCTCGCCTTCCTGATCGCGTTCGTCGCGGCGGGTGCGTTCACGATACTGTTCAAGGTCGTCTACCAGGTCGCGACGCCGTATCACGAGAAGTCGCTGATCCGCGAAGGCAACACCGCCGCGGCGATCACACTCGGCGCGGCGCTGCTCGGCTATGTCCTGCCGCTCGCCTCTGCGCTGACGCATACCGTCTCGCTGGTCGAGTTCGCGGTGTGGGCGTTGCTGGCGGGCGTGATCCAGATCGTCACGTTCCTGGTGGTCCAGCATTTCGTGATGCGAGACTTCAACGACCGGATTGTCCGCGGTGAAATCGCGGCGGCGACCTATATGGGCAGCATCTCGCTGTGCGTCGGCATCCTCAACGCCGCCTGCATGACGAACTGAAGGGCATAGCGATGAAGCGTTCCAGATCGATCGTCCTCACCAGCCTGATCGCAGGCTCGGGAATCTCGCTGACCGCGTGCGACGGCGATGTCGGCGGCAAGCCCGTCGAGGCGCAGAGCTATGCGTCGGTGCAGGAGTGCCGCGCGGCGGGTGCTTTGTCCGCGGTCCAGTGCGATACCGCGTTCGAGCAGGCCAAGGCCGATGCCGCGAAGACCGCGCCACGGTTCCAGGACCGACAGACCTGCGAAGAACAATATGGCGCCGCGCAGTGCGAGCCGCGCAACAACGGCAGTGGCGGAAGCTTCTTCACGCCGCTGCTGACGGGCTTCCTGGTCGGGCAGGCGCTCAACGGCGGCTTCGGCAACCGCGGCGCACCGATGTACCGCGACCGCGACGGCAATTATTACGGTGGCGCTGGTGGGCGGATCAACCGGGACTATGTGACGGGCCGTACCCGCGTCGGCTCCGACGCCTTCACGCCGACCACCGCCAGAGCCCCTGCCCGCGTCCAGTCGCGCAGTTCGGTGATCTCGCGCGGTGGCTTCGGCGGCGGCTTTGGTGGTCGCAGCTTCGGGGGGTAACGCGGCCGCTACCCCCTTCCATCGTCTTTAGCGGCGGGCTGGCATCAGCGGGCCACCGATTTCCGTCGCGGCGATGAACGCCGGCCGAGCGCGCAGGCGATCCAGATACACCGCGACGTCGGGATGATCCTTGAGCAATCCGGCGCTCTCGGCGATCGCCAGGATGTAGCACATCTGGATATCGGCCAGCATCAGCTGCTCGCCCATCAGATACGGGCCATCGCCAACGCCCGCGCCGATATAGTCGAGCGTCTTGGTCACTTCGGGGCCGGTGAACTTGGCAAGGCCGTCGGGCAGACCGCCCATCCGCTTGCCGAGCGACGTCATCATGATCGGCAACGACGCCGAGCTTTCGACATATTGCAGCCATTCGTCGTGCACGGCGGCCGCATCGCTGTCGACCGGCGGCGAGAAGCGACGGTCGCCGTAACGCTCGTCGATGTACGACAGGATCGGCGCGCTCTCGGCGAGCGTCAGCGCATCGTCGACCAGTACCGGCGCCTTGCCGAGCGGATGGATCGCCTTGAGCTCTGCCGGCGCGCGGAAATTCTCGTCACGCTCGTATTTGACGAGGTCGTATTCGATGCCGAGCTCTTCGAGCAGCCAGATCACGCGGATCGAGCGCGAGTAGTTCAGGTGGTGGAGCGTTAACATAAGCGTCCTTCGACTAGGAATGTGCTGCACCGCGGAACGGCTGGGCGGCATCGAAGGTTTCGTTGACCGCGGCCCCGGAATTCTCCGGCAACGGAGAGACTTATGACCAAGCTGACCTGCGACGTGGCAATCATCGGTGCCGGAACCGCTGGCCTCGCCGCCGAGCGCAGCGCCCGACGCAACGGCGCCAAGACGCTGCTGATCGACGAAGGCTTCGGCGGCACGACCTGCGCGAGCGTGGGATGCATGCCCTCGAAGTTGTTGATCGCGGCCGGTAACGCGATGCATGCGGTCGAGCATGCGTCAGTGTTCGGGGTCGAGGCGTCGGGCAAGGTCGACGGCATCGCGGTGATGGCGCGTGTACGGAAAGAACGCGATGCATTCGTCGCGGGCGTCGAAAAGTCGATCGATAAGCTTCCCGAGGAGGTGAAGATCGAAGCGCGTGCAAAGTTTGCGGGTGCGACGATCCTGTCGTTGAGTGACGGCCGCGAGGTACACGCGAAGTCGGTGGTGATCGCGACCGGATCGAGCCCTGCGATCCCCGAGATGTTCGACGCGGTGCACGACCGCGTGCTGACCAACGAGAGCATCTTCGACCTGAAGGACCTTCCGAAGTCGCTCGGCGTCATCGGCGCGGGCGCGCTGGGGCTGGAATTGGCGCAGGCAATGGCGCGGCTTGGCGTCGACACGATGGTGTTCGACACGGGCGAGACGATCGGCGGACTGAAGGACCGCCACGTCGCCGAGGCGTATCACGCGATCCTGTCGCGCGAGATGCCGATCCTGCTGGGTGTCGAACTCAAGGTCGAGCCTGACGGCGATGGCGTCAAGCTGGCCTGGAGTGGTTCCGCATCGGGTGAGCAGCGCTTCGACTACCTGCTCGTCGCGACCGGGCGGCCGCCAAGAATCAAGGGCATCGGACTGGAAACGACCGGACTTGCGCTCAATGACCACGGCATGCCGGACTATGACTGCGAGACGATGCAGTGTGGCACCGCGCCTATCTTCATCGCCGGCGATGCGGACCATGACCGCGCTGTCCTGCACGAGGCATCGGCAGAGGGCATGATCGCGGGGCGGAACGCGGCGAGCTACCCCGAGGTTACGCCGGGCAAGCGTACCGTGCCGTTCGCGATCACCTTCACGCATCCCAACGTCGCGGTCATCGGCAAGATCGCCAAGGATGACGATGCCGACAGCGTGATTGGCACCGCGTCTTATGACGATCAGGGCCGGGCGAAGGTCGAGGCATGCAATGCCGGGTTGGTCCGGTTCTATGCCGATCGCCGCGATGGGCGCCTGACTGGTGCGACGATGGCGGGGCCTGCAGTCGAGCACAGCGCGCACCTGATCGCGTGGGCGATCCAGAGCGGCTGGACCGCGACCGAGGTGCTCGATCTGCCGATTTACCATCCGACGTTCGAGGAAGGGATGAAGGGTGCGCTTCGTTCGATATGTAGCGAGGTGCATTCGCCGACCCCGCCGGATCGGGATGACGGGTTCACGCCGGGGACTTGAAGGTCACTGCTGATCCTTCCCCGCAAGGGGGAGGTGGCTGGCCTTTGCCAGACGGAGGGGGAGGAAAGGGAAACCACTGCTTCGTGTCCTCCCCCTCCGTCACCTTCGGTGCCACCTCCCCCTTGCGGGGGAGGATCGAGGGGGGCGCTACTCCTCTAGATCCAGATACGCGACGACGTCGTTCTCCGTGGCCAAATACAGTCCAGCTTGCACATCCTCTTCCTGCTGCGCTGCGATCGTCAGGGCCTCCCCGAGCGGACCATAGAACAGCGTGGTTGCCGCCCCGCCCTCGCCGCTGTCGTCGAGATGATACAGCCGCACCGACACGCTGGAAGAAATTGTCCGCATTTCAATACCCTATCGCAGATTTTTATGACGTAAAATTCACGGAACCAATTGTGAAGCAGCGCAACTTTGCCCGCTCTCGCCCGTTACGCTAGCAGATACAGGGATTTGATATGCATCAGGATGAAGGTTTTCCGGTGTCGCGCCGTGGCGTGATCGCCGGCGGTGTTGCGTCGGCTACGTTGGTGGCGGCGCCCGCCGTACAGGCTCAGGCGCAGGGTACGGCGCAAGCGGCCCCGCCGACTATGCCCGTGACGCTCAAGGTCAATGGTCGCACGACCAAGATCAACGTGGATACGCGGACCACTCTGCTGGACGCGCTGCGTGAGAATTTGAAGCTTACCGGCACCAAGAAGGGCTGCGATCACGGTCAGTGCGGTGCGTGCACGGTCATCGTCGAGGGTCGGCGCATCAACAGCTGCCTGACGCTCGCGGTCATGCACGAAGGCGAAGAGATCACGACGATCGAAGGCCTCGGCACCCCCGAGAAGCTGCACGCGATGCAGGCCGCGTTCGTCAAGCATGATGGCTATCAGTGCGGCTATTGCACCCCCGGCCAGATTTGCTCGGCCGTCGCGACGCTCGGCGAGATCAAGGCGGGCATCCCCAGCCACGTGACTGGCGATATTTCGGCTCAGCCAACGGTGACCACCGACGAACTGCGCGAGCGGATGAGCGGCAACATCTGCCGCTGCGGTGCCTATGCGAACATCATCGACGCGATCCACGACGTCGCCGGTACGGAGCGCACCGCATGAAGGCCTTCACCTACGAGCGCGCGACCTCGGCAAAGGAAGCTGCCAGCGCTGCAGTCCGCACGCCAGGCGCGAAGTTCATCGCGGGCGGCACTAACCTGCTCGACCTGATGAAGCTGCAGATCGAGACGCCGCAGCATCTGATCGACGTCAACGGCCTCGGCCTCGACAAGATCACGCCGACGTCGGAGGGCGGCCTCCGCGTTGGTGCGCTCGTCCGCAATACGGACCTCGCGGCCGACGCACGCGTGCGGAAGGATTATGGCGTGCTCAGCCGCGCGCTTGTGTCCGGCGCGTCGGGCCAGCTGCGCAATAAGGCGACGACTGCGGGCAACCTGCTCCAGCGGACACGGTGCCCGTATTTCTACGACACCACCAAGCCCTGCAACAAGCGTCAGCCCGGCAGCGGTTGCGCGGCGATCGGCGGGTTCAACCGCAACCTTGCCGTGATGGGCACGAGCGACGCGTGCATTGCAACGCACCCGAGCGACATGGCCGTGGCAATGCGCGTGCTCGATGCGACGGTCGAGACGGTGAATGCTGCCGGCCAGACGCGCGCGATCCCGATCGCGGACTTCCACCGTCTCCCCGGCGCGACGCCGAACATCGAGACCTCGCTCGCGGCAGGTGAACTGATCACAGCCGTCACTTTGCCGAAGCCGATCGGCGGCACGCACATCTACCAGAAGGTGCGTGATCGTGCGTCCTACGCGTTCGCGCTGATCTCCGTTGCCGCGGTGATCCAGCCCGGCGGTCGCGGCCGTCTCGCCTTCGGTGGCCTCGCGCACAAGCCATGGCGCGTCGAAGCTGCCGAGGCACAGATGCCGAATGGCGCCAAGGCGACCGCATCGGCAGTCTTGGCCGGCGCCCGCACCACATCACAGAACGCGTTCAAGCTGCCGTTGGTCGAACGCACCATCGGTGCCGTGTTCGAAGAAGCGAAGGCCTGACGCCCATGAAGTTCGATACCCCCGCCACGGCGAATCCGACCGACCGGATGAAGGTGCTCGGCAAGCCGCTCGATCGCGTCGACGGCAAGCTGAAGACCACCGGCACCGCGCACTACGCGTATGAGCGCAACGATGCTGCGCCGAACGCCGCCTATGGCTATATTGTTGGCTCGGCGATCGCCAAGGGCCGGATCGAGAGCATCGACGACGCCGACGCGAAGGCCGCTCCCGGTGTGCTCGCGGTCGTCACCTACCAGAATGCCGGCAAGCTCGGCAAAGCCAAGAACCACACCGCGCGGATGCTCGCCGGCCCGGACGTCCAGCATTACGACCAGGCTGTCGCGGTCGTCGTCGCCGAGACGTTCGAGCAGGCCCGTGCCGGTGCCAAGCTGCTCCGCGTTAACTACGCGCGGACGGCCGGACGCTTCGATCTCGCCGCATCGCAATCCTCGGCGACCAAGCCCAAGAGCGGCACGCCCGACACCGCCGTCGGCGACTTCGCCGATGCGTTTGCCAAGGCGCCGGTCAAGCTCGACGAGCGCTACACCACGCCCGACCAGAGCCACATGATGATGGAGCCGCACTCCACCACCGCGGCATGGAAGGACGGCAAGCTCACGCTCTGGACGTCTAACCAGATGATCGCCTGGGCGGTCGGCGACATGAGCGAGACGCTGCTCCTGCCGAAGGAAAGCATCCATGTGATGTCGCCCTATGTCGGCGGCGGGTTCGGCTCGAAGCTGTGGGTCCGCAGCGATGCGGTGATGGCGGCGCTCGGCTCGCGTGCGATCGGCGGGCGTCCGGTGAAGCTCGCGCTCGCGCGGCCGCAGGTGATGAACAACACGACGCACCGCCCGGCGACGATTCAGCGCCTTCGCATCGGTGCGCAGAAGGACGGCAAGATCACCGCGATCGCGCATGAGAGCTGGTCGGGCGATCTGCCCGGTGGTGGTCCCGAGACCGCGCCGAATGCTACCCGCCTGCTCTACGCCGGCGCGAACCGCATGACCGCAACGCGTCTCGCCGTGCTCGATCTTCCCGAGGGCAACGCGATGCGTGCACCCGGCGAGGCCGTCGGCCTGCTTGCGCTCGAAGCCGCGATGGATGAACTGGCCGAGAAGTTGAAGATGGACCCGGTCGAGCTGCGGATCATCAACGATACGCAGGTCGATCCGGAAAAGCCGTCGCGCCAGTTCTCGCAGCGTGACCTCGTCGGTTGCTTGAAGACCGGCGCAGAACGCTTCGGCTGGAACAAGCGCAACCCCGTCCCGGGGCAAGTCCGCGACGGCCGCTGGCTGGTCGGCATGGGGATGGCGTCGGCGTTCCGCGACAACGTCACGATGAAGTCGGGCGCGCGTGTCGGGATCGACAAGAAGGGCGTCGTGACGGTCGCCACCGACATGACCGACATCGGCACGGGCAGCTACACGATCATCGCGCAGACCGCGGCCGAGATGATGGGCGTACCGATGGACAAGGTCATCGTCTTGCTCGGCGACAGCAGCTTCCCGGCCTCGTCGGGTTCGGGCGGCCAGTGGGGTGGCAACAGCTCGACCGCGGGCGTCTACGCGGCGTGCATGGCGCTGCGCGAGCGGGTCGCGCAGAAACTGGGGTTCAACTCGACCGAAATCGTGTTCGAGGACGGCAAGGTGAAGTCAGGCAACCGCAGCGTCTCGCTGTCGGAAGCCGCGGGCGATGCCGGCATTTCGGCGGAGGATTCGATCGAGTTCGGCGACCTGACCAAGACGTATGCGCAGGCCACGTTCGGCGCGCATTTCGTCGAGGTCGGGGTCGACTCGGCGACCGGCGAGATCCGCGTTCGTCGTATGAGCGGCGCGTTCGCGGCTGGTCGTATTCTCAACCCGAAATCGGCCCGCAGCCAGGTGATCGGTGCGATGACGATGGGCGTCGGTGCCGCGCTTATGGAAGACGCGGTCGTCGACACGCGGTTCGGCTATTTCGTCAACCACGACCTCGCCGAATATCACGTGCCCGCGCACGCCGACATTCCGATGCAGGACGTGTTCTTCATGGACGAACTCGACGAGAAGTCCTCGCCGATGAAGGCCAAGGGCATCGGCGAACTCGGCCTTTGCGGCGTCGGCGCGGCGATCGCCAATGCAGTCTACAACGCGTGCGGCGTCCGTGTCCGCGAATATCCGCTGACGCTCGACAAGGTCATCGGCAAGATGGCCTGACCGGGTACCCTGCCCTCCATATCGTCCACACGGTGACGATATGGAGGGCAAAACCGGCTCTGGCGTGTGCGAATGGGTTGCGCTAGAAAACCCATATGACCGTACCCGCTATTCTAAAAAACCTGCGCCTGCCCGTCATCGGCTCGCCATTGTTCATCATTTCCGGCCCGGAGCTGGTGATCGCGCAGTGCAAGGCCGGCATCGTCGGTTCGTTCCCCGCGCTCAATGCCCGGCCTCAGGCTATGCTCGACGAGTGGCTGCACCGGATCACCGAGGAACTCAGCGCGCATAACCGCGCGAACCCGGATCGACCCGCAGCCCCGTTCGCGGTCAACCAGATCGTCCACAAGTCGAACGATCGCCTGGAAAGCGATCTCGCGACATGTGCGAAGTGGCAGGTGCCGATCGTCATCACGTCGCTCGGCGCACGCGAGGACCTCAACACCGCGGTGCATGGCTGGGGCGGCATCACGCTCCATGACGTAATCGACGACCGGTTTGCGCGGAAAGCGATCGAGAAGGGCGCCGACGGACTGATTGCAGTCGCAGCCGGTGCGGGCGGTCATGCCGGTCGACTGTCACCGTTCGCGATCATTCAGGAAATTCGCCAGTGGTTCGACGGCCCGCTCGCGCTGTCGGGCTCGATCGCAACCGGCGACGCCGTTCTCGCCGCGCAGGCGATGGGCGCGGACTTCGGCTATATCGGTTCGCCGTTCATCGCGACGACCGAGGCGAACGCGGACCAGGCGTACAAGGACGGCATCGTCGCCGGCAAAGCCTCCGATATCATCTATTCCAACCTCTTCACCGGCGTGCACGGCAACTATTTGCGTGCGTCGATCCAGGCTGCGGGGATGGACCCGGACAACCTCCCCGAGGGCGATTTGAAGACGATGGACTTCGGCGGCGGCAACGGTTCCAAGCCCAAAGCGTGGAAGGACATCTGGGGCTCTGGCCAGGGTATCGGCGCGGTCACCGAGGTCGAGAGCGTTGCCGACCGCGTCGATCGTCTCGAACGCGAATACCGCGCGGCGCGGGCCCGTCTTTCGCTCTGACGGACCCGGCACCGACCGATCTCGGCTCGCTCAGAACAGACGTTTGAGCAAGCCGACATTGGTCTTGCCCAGCTCGACCACCTCGTCGCCGCGGCCGCTGATGATCGCTTTCGCCATATAGAGCGTGAAGCCCTTCATCTGCTCCAGCGTGATCTTCGGCGGCATCGACAATTCGGTCCGCGCGGTGACGGCGTCGAGCAACGCCGGCCCCGGATGCACGAGCACCTCGCGGATGCCGGCCTCGACGTCACCCGGATCGGTCACGCGCACGCCGTGGATGCCGATCGCCCGCGCCATCGCCGCAAAGTCGGGGTTGTCGAGCGCGACGCCGGTCTCGACCAGGCCCGCCGCCTTCATCTCCATCTCGACGAACCCGAGCGTGCCGTTGTTGAAGACGATGATCTTCACCGGCAGGCCAAGTTGGCGCACCGTCAGCAACTCGCCCATCAGCATCGCCAGACCGCCGTCGCCCGACAGCGTCACGACCTGCCGCTCCGGGTACGCCGCCTGCACGCCGATCGCCTGCGGCAGCGCGTTCGCCATCGATCCGTGGTTGAACGATCCGATCAACCGCCGCCGACCGTTCATCTTCAGGTAGCGCGCAGCCCATACGGTCGGCGTGCCGACGTCGCAGGCGAAGACCGCATCGTCCGCCGCCTGCTCGCTGAGGACGCGGGCGACATGCTGCGGATGGATCACACCGCTGCCGGGCTTCCCGTTGGCAAGATCGTCCAGCCCCTTGCGGGACTCGGCGTAATTCTCGATCGCGGACTTGAGGAAGCTGCCATCGCGCCCGGTCTTCACTCGCGGAATCAGCGCCGCAAGCGTCGCACCGACATCGCCGACCAGCCCGATATCGATCGCCGTCCGCCGACCGAGGTTCTCTGGGATCAGGTCGATCTGTGCGACCTTCGCCTTCTCCGGATAGAATTGCCGATACGGAAAATCCGTGCCGAGCATCAGCAGCACGTCGCACGCCATCATCGCGTCGTAGCCGCTAGCAAAGCCGATCAGCCCGGTCATGCCGACATCATAGGGGTTGTCGTATTCGACGAACTCCTTGCCGCCCAGCGCGTGGACGATTGGCGCCTGCAAGATCCCCGCGAGCGTGACGAGCTCGGCATGCGCGGTGCGGCACCCCCGCCCCGCCAGGATCGTCACCTTCTCGGCGCCGTTCAACAGCGCGGCGAGTTCGGCGATATCTGACTCCGCGGGTATCGTCACCGAGGGCGGCGGCAAGAGTGCGCCCTTTGACCGTGCCAGCGTACCCGTCGTCGACCGCAGCGCTACATCACCCGGCATCGCGACGACCGAAACGCCGCGGTGGCCGACCGCCGCCCGGATCGCCGTCTCCAGCGTCCGCGGCATTTGGTCGGCATCGGAAATCGTCTCGCAATAGACGCTGCATTCACGGAACAGCGCTTCCGGGCGCGTCTCCTGGAAATAGTTCGAGCCGACCTCGCCGCTCGGTACCTGCGCGGCGATCGCCAGCACCGGCACGCGCGTCCGGTTGCAGTCGTAGAGCCCGTTGATCAGGTGCATGTTGCCGGGGCCGCAAGACCCGGCACACACCGCCAGCTTGCCCGTCAACTGCGCCTCCGCCCCTGCGGCAAAGGCTGCAGCCTCCTCGTTGCGAACGTGGATCCACTCGATCTTACCCTGCCGCCGCAAACTGTCGGTCAGGCCGTTGAGGCTGTCGCCAACGACACCATAGATTCGCTCGACACCCGCCAGGTGCAGCGTCTCGGCAAACAGGTCGGCGATGATGGTCTTGGACATGAGCAACTCCGGCAGTGATGGCGACCCAACTCGGCTAGCGAGACGGCAGAGGACAAACGCGTTCTGGTACGATTGGGATGCACGGAATGCAGGTGCATCATTCCCCCAGCCGCGAACATCCGACGTGTTCGACTTCAAGTATGATAAATCCCGGTAGCGCGCCCCGTCATGCAAACCTAAAGACGATGGCTCTGGCGCTAAACAACCCGACCGGTCGATCAATCGCCCGGCGGAGACGCTCGACGCGGTGGCGGTATAAGGGGGGATGGCTTGGACAACGCGATGATCGGTCGACGTGCGGCGTTGCTGGGGGGCGTTGCCCTGGCCGCTGGCTGCACGAATAACGGTCGGCTGGCTGGATTGCCCGCAGCATCGCCGTTCGTCACGGTCGACGGAACCCATTTCCGGCGCGGCGGCAAGCCCTACCGCTATGCCGGCGCCAACATCTGGTACGGCGCATGGCTCGGTGCCGAGACCGCATACGGCAACCGCGCGCGTCTCGGCCGCGAACTCGACCGCCTGAAGGCGCTCGGCGTGCGCAACCTCCGCATCCTCGGGTCGGCGGAACTGTCGCCGCTGAAGAACTCGATCACGCCTGGCTTCCGCGACAGGACCGCGACCTATAACGAAGACCTGCTCAAGGGCCTCGACTGGATGCTCGCCGAGATGGCGAAGCGAGACGTGACCGCGGTGATTTACCTGACCAACTTCTGGGAATGGTCGGGCGGAATGATGACGTATTTGTCGTGGGTCAACGGCGGCAAGTACATCAATATGAACGACCCCGCACATCCGTGGCCCGCGTTCGCCGACTGGAACGCTGCGTTCTATGCCAACGGCCGGGCGCAGGCGATGTACCGCGACTATATCCGCGCGGTCGTTTCGCGGACGAACACCGTGACGGGCGTCGCCTACGCCGCGGACCCGACGATCATGGCGTGGCAGTTGGCGAACGAGCCGCGTCCGGCCGGCGGACCCGCGGTGGCCATACCCAACCTGCCCGCTTTCTACAGCTGGATCGACGAGACCGCGCGGTACATCAAGACGCTCGATCCGAACCACCTCGTCTCGAGCGGCTCGGAAGGGCTGAAGGGTTCGATCGAGCGCGAGGACGTCGTACTCGCCGCGCACCGTTCGCCGTCGATCGATTACCTCACGACGCATATCTGGCCCAACAACTGGACCTGGATGGACGCAGGTGATCTCGCCGGCACCTACGACGCGGGCGCGGCCAAGGTCGCCGGATATATCGGCGCGCATATCCGGCTGGCGACGACGCTCGGCAAGCCGCTGGTGATCGAGGAGTTCGGTTACCCGCGCGACGGGAGGACCGCCTATGATCCGACCATCACGACGGTGTATAAGGATCGGTTTTACCGTCAGATCTATGCGGCGATCGAAACCGATGCCAAGTCCGGCGGACCGCTCGCGGGCTCGAACTTCTGGGCGTGGAACGGCGAGGCTCGCACGCCGCATGCCGACCACCGCTTCCAGCGCGGCGACCTCGGCTATATGGGTGACCCGCCACACGAACCGCAGGGCTGGTACGGCGTGTTCGACAGCGACGCCTCGACGCAAGACGTGATCCGGGCGCATGCCGCAGCAATGGCGGCGTTCTAATGCCGGCCTTGTCGGATCGAACTGGAGCACATGGTATGCGTACGGTTTTGGGCCTGCTCGGTGCAGCGCTGCTGTCGACGTCGGCGGTCGCGACGCCGATCACCGTCACTGCGGTATCGAGCAAGCCCGGTGCTGCGCTTCCGATGCATATCGGCGGCCGGGTCGAGCGGACGTCGGACGGCTATCGACGCCAATGGCCGGGCACCTATTTCGAAGCGAATTTTCGGGGCGCAGGCATCCTGCTGAAGATCGGCGACGGGGATGTCACCCTGCGTGTCACGGTGGACTCATCTTCCCCGACGACGCTGTTCAAGCCCAAGCCAGGGCTCTACCGCGTCACCGGCCTCGCCGACGGGCGCCACGCAATACGCGTCGACGTCGCCAGCGAGAGCCAGGCCGCACCGACCGTCTTCGGCGGATTTTACGCGGCGCCCGGAACGCGCCCGTTGCCCACCCCCGCCCGGGCGCGGCAGATCGAGTTCATCGGCGACTCCCATACCGTCGGCTATGGCAACGTCTCAGCCCAGCGCGACTGCACCGAAGCGGAGGTGTGGGCGACGACCGACACCTCGCAAGCCATGCCGGCGCTGGCCGCGAGGCGATACGGCGCGGACTATCAGGTCAATGCGATCTCGGGTCGGGGGATCGTCCGCAATTACAACGGCATGGCTGCCGACACGCTTCCCGTTGCCTATCCCTTCACGCTGTTCGACAAGGCGACGCGCTACGTCGAGCCGGCGTGGCACCCGCGCCTGTTCGTGATCGCGCTCGGCACCAACGACTTCACGACGCCGCTCCACCTCGGTGAGCCGTGGAAGACGCGCGAGGCGCTCCATGCCGATTACGAGCAGCGTTATGTCGACTTCGTCAGACGCCTCCGGGCCCGCGATCCGGACGCACATGTCGTCCTGTGGGCAACCGACATGGCCGGGGGCGAGATTGCGGCGGAGGTCGGCAAGGTCGCCGCGCGGTTGAAGGCGGAAGGGCAGCGCAATATCGCGTTCGTGCCCGTCACCGGGCTTGCGTTCACGGGATGCCATTCGCATCCGTCGACCGCCGACGATGCGCGGATCACGGCCGCCCTGTCCGGCTATATCGACGCGCATCCCGAGATGTGGGCGCAGCGATAGCCAAATGATTTGCACCCCGCTGCCCTCACCCGGTAGCGAGGATACGAGAACAGGGTCGCGTCAGCGCACCGTCCGGGGAGAATGAGATGTCGGCCAGTTTTTCCAGCCTCACGATCGCGCTTCTGCTGCAATCAGCGGCGACGCCCGTAGCGGCACCGACCGCGCCGCTTTCGCCCGTCGCGCATCCCGAGATCTGGCCGACCGCCAACGCCCGCCCCTCGCGCGATCCCAAGGTCGAGGCGCGGATCGACGCGATCATAAAGCGCATGTCCGTGGAGGACAAGATCGGCCAGCTGATCCAGGTCGATATCGCCAGCATCGAGCCTTCCGACCTGCGCACGTACAAGCTCGGCTCGATCCTCAACGGCGGCAACGCCGGCCCGCACGGCAACGACCTCGCGCCGCCGGTCGAATGGCTGAAGCTCGCGGACGAGTTCTATGATGCGTCGATGGCGCGCAGCGACGGCCGCCCCGCGATCCCGGTGATCTGGGGCACCGACGCGGTCCACGGCAACAACAACATTCCCGGCGCGACGCTCTTCCCGCACAATATCGGGCTCGGCGCGGCGCGTGATCGCGACCTGATGCGCGAGATCGGCCACGTCACCGCGATCGAGACCGCCGCCGCCGGGATCGACTGGACCTTCGCCCCCACGCTCGCGGTCGTCCGCGACGATCGCTGGGGGCGGACGTACGAGAGCTATTCCGAAGAGCCACAGATCCAGGCGGATTACGCCGGCGCGGTGATCGAAGGCGTCCAGGGCAAGGTCGGTACCAAGGAGTTCCTCGCCCCCGATCACGTCATCGCGACAACCAAGCACTTCCTCGGCGATGGCGGCACCGGCGGGCGCGACCAGGGTGATGCGCTGATCCCCGAGACCGTGCTGCGCGACATCCATCTCGGTGGCTATCCGGCTGCGATCGAGGCCGGCACCCAGTCGGTGATGGCCAGCTTCTCGAGCTGGAACGGCGCCAAGATGCACGGCAACAAGAGCCTGCTGACCGGCGTGCTCAAGGATCGCCTTCGCTTCGACGGCTTCGTGGTCGGCGACTGGAACGGCCACGGCCAAGTCGACGGCTGCTCGAACGAGAGCTGCGCCGCCGCGATCAACGCCGGGCTCGACATGTTCATGTATTCGGGCAGCGGCTGGAAGACGCTCTACGCCAACACGCTGAAACAGGCGCAGTCGGGCGAGATCCCCGCCGCGCGGCTCGACGACGCAGTCCGCCGCATCCTCCGCGTGAAGATCCGCGCCGGCACGTTCGATCGCGGTCGTCCATCGTCGCGGGCGCTCGCCGGCAAGATGAACCTGATCGGTGCGGCCGACCACCGGGCGATCGCCCGCCGCGCAGCACGGGAATCGATGGTGCTGCTCAAGAACGAAGGCGGTCTGCTCCCGCTGAAGCCTTCCGCCAACATCCTCGTCGCAGGCGGGGGTGCGGACAACATTCCGCAACAGGCCGGTGGCTGGTCGCTGACGTGGCAGGGCGGCGGCACCACCAACGCGAACTTCCCCAACGCCGAGACGATCTGGTCGGGGATCAGCACCGCGGTCAAGGACGCCGGCGGCACCGCGACGCTGTCGACCGACGGCAGCTTCGCCAAGAAGCCCGATGCGGCGATCGTCGTGTTCGGCGAACAGCCTTATGCCGAGTTCAAGGGCGATCGCCCGAACCTGGAATACAGCCCAGAGGACAAGTCCGACCTCGACCTCCTGCGGAAACTGAAGGCCGCGGGCGTCCCCGTCGTCGCGGTGTTCCTGTCGGGGCGTCCGCTCTGGGTGAACGCCGAACTCAACGCGTCCGATGCGTTCGTCGCGGCGTTCCTGCCGGGCAGCGAAGGCGGCGGCGTCGCCGACGTGTTGTTCCGCAAGAAAGATGGCAGCGTCGCCAACGACTTCCGCGGCAAATTGAGTTTCTCCTGGCCGAAGCGTCCCGACCAGTATGTCCTCAATCGCTCCGACCCTGGCTACGACCCGCTGTTCGCATTCGGCTACGGGCTGAGCTACGCCAAGCCGGGCAGCGTACCGAAGCTTGACGAAGCGCGGCCGGCCGGCATGGCCGCATCGTCCAACGGCACGATCTTCGGCAAGGGCCGCGTCCCCGAAGGCTGGTCGCTCGCGCTGGTCGAGCAGGGCCAGTCGAAGGTCCGCCTGCTCGGTGTCAACGCGACGACCGCGACCAAGCGCCTTACCGCCTCCGCGGTCGACCGCCGCCGCCAGGAAGACGCGCGCGCGTTCGTCTGGACCGGTGGCCCCGCCGAAACGCGGGTCGAGGCGTCGGGTCCGCTCGATCTCACACGCGAGAGCAATGGCGAACTCAGCTTGGTCGTGGACGTCCGCGTCGATCGCGCAGGCAGCGCACCGGTCGGTATCGGCATGGTCAGCAACGACGGCAACGCGGTCACCGTCCCGATCACGAAGGCGCTCGCGGCGGGCAAGTCGGGCGACTGGCAGCAGGTCATCGTCCCGCTGCAATGCTTCGCCAAGCGCGGCATCGACATGGCGCACGTCACCGCACCGTTCGTGATCGCCACCGACGGCAAGCTCGGCCTGTCGATCTCCGACGTGAAGATCGACTCCGCTCCGGTACCGATGACCAAATGCGGCGATTGAGTCCCTCCCTGCTCGGTGCGGCGGCCGTCCTGCTGACGACGGCTGCTACGCAACCCCCGCCCGCGTCGATCCGGATCGACCAGGCGGGGTTCGAGACGCGCGGTTCCAAGATCGCCGTCCTGCCGTCCACGCAAGGCACCCCGTTGGCGTGGACGTTGTCCGATGCGCGCGGCAAGATCGTCGCTGCGGGGAAGACGATACCCGTAGGGCCAGACGCCGCCTCGGGCGAAAGCGTCCACCGGATCGACTTCGGCAGCTTCAGGACGCCCGGCACCGGCTATCGCCTGCACGTCGGCGCGACCGCCAGCCACCCCTTCGTGATCGCGGACCGCCCATTCGCGCCCGTCGCTACCGCCGCGATGGCGTTCTTCTATCAGCAACGCAGCGGCGTGCCGATCCTGCCCGCGTTCGTCGAGCGCAGCGACCTTGCCCGCCCTGCCGGTCATGCCCCCGACGTCGCCACCTGCTTCGCCGGTCGCGATCAGAAGGGCGTCAAATGGCCCGGTTGCGACTATAAGATCGACGCGACCGGCGGCTGGTACGATGCCGGTGACCACGGCAAGTACGTCGTCAACGGCGGGGTCTCGACCTGGACGCTGCTAGATCTCCACGAGCGCCTGGCCGCGTTCGGTGACGCCAACGCCTTCGCCGACGGTCGCCTCGCGCTGCCAGAACGCACCAACGGCAAGGACGACCTGCTCGACGAAGCGCGCGTCGAAGTCGCCTTCCTGCTCGCCATGCAGATTCCCGATGGCACCAAGCTCGCCATTGCCCCGGACGCGGGCGTCGCGGGCAAGGCCATCACCCGGTTCGAGACGATCGACGCAAGCGGGCTGGTGCACACCAAGATCGCCGACGAGAATTGGACGGGCATCCCGACCGCACCGGCCGACGATCACCAGACGCGGTTCCTCTATCCGCCCTCGACCGCTGCAACGCTCAACATGGTCGGCGTCGCGGCGCAGTGCGCGCGGATCTGGCGGACGATCGATCCGGTCTTCGCCACGAAATGCCTCAACGCGGCACGACGTGGCTGGGCTGCGGCACTTCGTCACCCGAACCTGCTCACCAGTTCGGACTTCACTGGCAGTGGCGGCTATGGCGACCCGGATGTCCGTGACGAGTTCACCTTCGCTGCCGCGCAACTCTACGCAACCACCAAAGAACCGGTTTTCCTCGATCGCCTGCGCAAGGACGGGATCTTCACCGACCCCGGCACGGATATCGGCTGGGGATCGCTCAAGCTGGCAGGCGCGATGACGCTGGCGACCGTGCCCGACGCGCTGCCCGCAGACGATCGCGCGAGACTTCGAAGCCGGATCACCGCGCTTGCAGACGGCTTCGTCGCCGAAGGCAAGCGCAGCGGCTACGGCATACCCTTTGGCGGCACCAACTACCCCTGGGGCTCGAGCAGTTCGATCCTCAACCGCGCGATCGTGCTCGGCGTCGCGTGGCAGATCGACCGCAAGCCCGCGTACCGCGATGCGGTCGTGGCAAGCCTCGACTACATCCTCGGCCGCAATCCGTTAGACCGGTCCTACGTCACCGGCATCGGCACGCGCCCGGTGCAGCACCCGCACCACCGCTTCTGGGCCGCCGCGGCGGACAAGCGCTATCCGGCACCCCCTACCGGCGTGCTGTCGGGTGGTCCCAACTCCGCGGCGGCAGACGAACCCGGTCCGATGAAGGGTTGCGCACCGCCAACCTGCTGGATCGACGACTACCGCGCGTTCACCGTCAACGAGGTCGCGATCAACTGGAACGCGCCGCTCGTCTGGACCGCCGCGTTCCTGGACGCGACGCGGGGGCGCTAGGTCGACCGATCGCCAAGATCGTTACGCGATCGTCGATTGCCCGTGTCCTTACGTCACGCTACACTCTTCCCGTTGGCCCGTTCTCGGATGGGTCGGCATGATCGCACCGGTGCTCCGCGAGGAGCTTAATAGGGAACGCGGTGAGGGTGGCTTGACCACCTGATGCCGAGGCTGTCCCTGCAACTGTAAGCGGCGAGCGTGATGCATGTGCGTGGTCGGGCAAAGTCCCCGGTCACCAGCCACTGGACCGATCGGTCTGGGAAGGTTGTGCATCGGGCGTTGACCCGTGAGCCAGGAGACCTGCCGGCGTGTGGTCGCTCTTGCCTGGTCCAGGGGATGGCCGAGGCACGGTACTCCGTCTGAGCGACGATGTGTGCGGTGGGGACCGCATGGGCAGGCGTGCCGGTCGCGATGGCGTCCGTCGGGTACGACTGCTTCCGTTCGCTTGGACGTGCTCGGGCAATCCGCTCGTGGCGCGCTCGCCGGCGCACGTTCGAGCCTCGTGCTCGGTGAGAGGCCCCTGCCGGTTCGTCCGACGCCTCGGGGGCTTTTATATGTCGTTTCCATCACCGTATGCCGCGTTTGCCGCGTCCTTGCTCGTCACCTTCCTACCATCCCTGGCCAGCGCGCAGACCGGGGAGGACCGTTCGGCGGGTAGCGCCGACGATATCCTCGTCACCGGCCGGCACCAGGCCGACCTTACGGTTCCGAACTCGACAGGCAGCCGCCTGAACCTCTCCCCGCTCGAAACGCCGGCGACGCTGTCGACGATCGACGGCAATACGATCCGGACGCGCGGCGACGTGTCCGTGAACGACGCAACCAGCCGCGCGCCCGGCATCACCAGCGTCGCCAACCTCGGCAATGGTGGCACGGCGCTCGCCGCGCGCGGGTTCAGCGGTCAGGGTTCGGTGTTGCAACTGATCGACGGTATTCGCCTCTTTCCTGCGGCCGGCACGATCACCTTTCCGAGCGACCCCTGGATGGTCGAGCGGATCGACGTGCTCAGCGGTCCGGCTTCCGTCCTGTACGGTCAAGGTGCGCTAGGCGGCGCGGTCAACGTGCTGATGCGCAAGCCGAATACACGGCACACCGATGTGGACGGCGAGATCGGCTATGGATCGCAGGACAGTTTCCACGTCGCAGCCGGTGCCGGTGGACCGCTCGACGAGCATCTCTCCTACCGCGTTGACGGCAGCTACAGGCGGTCCGACGGATATGTCGATCGCGGGCAATCACGAAGCTACGCGCTGTCGGGGACGTTGCGCTGGGCACCGACCGATCGGTTCGTCGTCACGGTGCGCGACGATTACGGCAACCAGAATCCGATGCGCTATTTCGGCACGCCGCTGATCGACGGACGGCTCGACCACGACAATCGCGACCGCAACTACAACACGCGCGACGGCCATGTTCGCTACCGCGACAACCGGACCAGCCTGCAGGTCGATTGGCAGCCGAGCGAGACGCTCACGATCAGCAATCAAGCGTACCGGCTCACCTCCAAGCGCGAGTGGCTCAACCTCGAAAGCTATTGCTGGCTGGCGGCGGACGGCTTCTGCCCCAACGGCGCGAATGACGTGCGCGCCACGCCCGAGGGCATCTATCGCACCGACATGACCGGGATCGTCCACGATCAGACGCAATGGGGCGACCAGGGTAGCGTGACGCTCAAGACGCGGATCGCGGACGGCGTGACCAACGACGTCGTCGCGGGCTTCGACGTGAACCTCGTCAAGCTCACCTATTCGCACAATTTCGGCGCCGACCCGCAAGTCTCGGTGGTCGATCCGTTCGTGTTCGATCCTGGCGTGATCGTCGACACGCAGGGGATCGCACCGCGGTATCGCACGCGGACGAACGAATATGCGATCTTCGCTGAGGACCGATTGAAGCTTGGCGAGCATGTCTCGATCGTCGGCGGCATCCGCTACGAGCGCGATCGGATACGGCGCTGGACGATCGACTCGACTGCCGCGGTCCCGACCGAAAGCTTCGCGCTGGACAAGCGGCTCGGCAACACGACTTGGCGGGTCGGGACCGTCTATCAGCCAGTCCCGACGGTTTCGTTCTACGCGCAATATGCCACCGGCGTCGATCCGCTGGGGACGCTGACGACCTATACGACCGGGCAGGTCCAGTTCAGCAACGCGACGGGCGACCAGGTCGAGGCGGGCGCCAAGGCCGTGTTCCTGGGTGGCCGCGGCACCGCGACGATCGCCGCCTATCGCATCGTCAAGAAGGGACTGTTGTCGCAACTAACCCCGACGAGCCCGATCGAGCAGGTCGGGCAGCGATCCGCGAAGGGTATCGAGGCCGCGGTGTCGCTCGACTTGCCGGCAGGGTTCGGGATCGATGCCAACGGCAGCGTATTGGAGGCACGGTTCGACGACTTCGTCTCGGGCGAAAGGAGTTTTGCCGGCAACACGCCACCCGACGTCCCCGAGGCGACGGCGAACCTGTGGCTGAGTTGGACCGCGACACCGGCGGTCCAGGCGCGTGCCGGACTGCGCTATGTCGGGCGAAGATTCTCCGACAACGCCAATGCTTTCCGCATTCCAGGCTATGCGACGGTCGACGCGACGCTGTCCTACGCGGTGACGCCGCGGGTCGCGGTCGACGTGCATGTCTATAATCTGTTCGACAAGGATTATGCGATCAACAGCTACGGCGCGCAGCAATGGGTGCTGGGACGGCCGCGGGCCTTGGACGTGTCGCTTCGTGCCGGTTTCTGACGCCGGCCGGCTCGCGCGCCGATGGCTGTACCTCGTGCACCGATGGGTCGGCATCGCCAGTTGCCTGTTCTTCGCGATGTGGTTCGGGTCGGGCCTGGTGATGCTGTACGTGCCCTATCCTTCGCTCTCGCCGACCGAAGCGCTGGCGAGAGCCGAGGCTATCGACTGGTCCGCCGTGACCGTGCCGCCACCGCTCGATGGGGAGCGATTGCCGCAAGACCTGCTGCTCGAGATGCGCGACGGCGTGCCGGTTTGGCGGAGCCAGAGCTGGGACGACGAGTGGCATACCGTTCCCGCAAGCGAGGGCCGGCATCTCGCCTCGGTGGACGCGGCTTATGCCGTCCGCGTCACAAGCCGTTCTGGGCGAGCACGCGTCTTGAAAGTGGAGCGGATCATGCGAGACCAGTGGACGGTATCGGGTGGTTTCGACCGACATCGTCCGTTGTGGAAAGCGACATTGGAGGACGAGGGCGGCACCGACCTCTACGTGTCGTCTTCCACCGGCGGGATCGTCCAGTCGACCAACCGGACCGAGCGGTTCTGGAACTGGCTGGGATCGGTGCCGCACTGGCTGTATCCGACCGTCCTGCGCCAGGACAACGCCGCCTGGCGACAGGTCGTCATGTGGGTTTCGGGACCGTGTATCGCCGCGGCACTCGCCGGCATCTGGATCGGTATCCTCCGCGCACGCATCGGCACGCGCCGGTTCAAGGGTCGGCGGATGACGCCGTATCGCGGATGGATGCTCTGGCACCATGTCGCGGGGCTGGTCGGCGGCGGTTTCCTGATCGCGTGGATCTTCAGCGGATGGCTGTCGGTCGATCCCTGGCATTTGTTCCGAAGTGCGGAACCGGATGCGCGGGCGGTGCGCGCCTATGCCGCTGCTGGCGTGATGCCGGCCGTCCCCCTCGACCGGTTGCGCCATGTCGGCGCGGGAGCCGTCCGCGCGAGGATTACCGACTATGCGGCGACACCCCTCGCGGTGCTCGAGTATCGGGATGGTCGACGCCGAATCCTCGACGCCGCGACGCTCGTGCCGTCCCAACCGAAGCCGAATGCGATCGCTGCTGCGGCACGGATGCTTGTCGCTGGCACGCCGCCGGTCGCGATCGACCGGCTGACCGAGCCCGACGCATATTGGTACGACCCCGGTGGTCTCCCTCGCCTGCCGATGCTCCGATTGCGATTCGACGACTCTGCCGCGACGTGGCTGTATATCGACCCCGCGACCGGCGACGTGCTGGCCAGGATCGATCGGCGCAGGCGGGCGTACCGTTGGGTGTTCGACCTGCTGCACAAATGGGATCTGAACATACTGACGCGGCACCGGCCGGCGTGGGACCTGCTGATCTGGCTGTTCTCGCTGGTTGGCATGGTAACGTCCGTCAGCGGCATCTGGCTCGGCTGGAAGCGTTTGCGACGCGGCTGATCTGGGCTGTGACGGGACGTTTCGTCCACGTGACAGCGCCACCTCGAGCGCGTAGTCGTGCGCCGTGGCAGCACTCCGTCGTCTTCTCCTGAACCATCGCCGGCTGGCGGCGTGGGTGCTTGCCTGCGCACTGGTGATGAAGATCCTGGTGCCGGCCGGGTTCATGCCGGTCGTCTCCGGGGGGCGCGTCACGATCGAGATATGCGGCGGCATCGCGCCCGCGCAGACGGTGATGGCGCCGATGATGGCGATGCCTGGCATGGCGCATCATTCTGGCAAGTCCGATCATCAGGAGCGGGAGATGCCCTGCGCCTTTTCGGGCCTGACCGCGCCGTCTCTGGCAGCGGTCGATCCGGTGCTGCTGGCGATCGCCATCGCGTTCATCGTCGGCCTCGTCTTCCGCGTGAGAACCGCGGTACCGATTGCTGCGCAAGCCTATCTTCGACCACCCTTGCGAGGCCCCCCGCCCTTCCCCGCCGCGTGATCCGTCGGTCTTCGGACCGAGCGCGATCACGATGCTTCGGCAGGTCCACCACGTCGGCGGACCGGTTCGACACGCGCGGCAAGTCCGCGGGGATGACGGCATCCGATCCGCACCACGATGTGCGGACGGGTCCAGCAGGGATTCACATGTTCAAAACCATAGTCTTCGCGTCGGCATCGATCGTCGCGTTCTCGGGGCCCGCCCATGCGTCTGACAGGGAGGACGCGATCGACAAGAAGGCCGAGATCGTCGTCACCGGCCAGCGCGACCAGCTCAAGCTCGATCGTAAATCCGATACCGGCAGCCGGCTAGGCCTGTCGGTCCGCGAGACACCCGCGACCGTCGAGACGCTGACACAGGCAGACATGCAGGTGCAGGGGCTGCGCACCGCACGCGAGGCCTTCAACAGCGTCGTCGGCGCGATCGCGGGCAACGTCCCCGGCAACCCCGCGGTCGTGACGTTGCGCGGCTTTTCGGGCGGCGCCGTCTCGATCCTGCAGGACGGCGTTCGTATCTCCACCTCGACCGTGGTCCAGCGCGATACCAACGTTTGGCATTTCGACCGGATTGAAGTGATCAAGGGGCCAGCCTCGGTGCTCTACGGCGAAGGCGCGCTGGCCGGCGTCATCAACAAGGTCACGCGCAAGCCGACGTTCGACGGCGACCGTCTCGACGGCTTGCTGAGCGTCGGTAGCTTCCACACGGTAACCGCGGCCAGCGGCGTGAACCTGAAACTGTCGGACACCGTCGCGGTCCGCGCGGACGCGAGCTCCATGCATTCCGACAGCCTGTACGACGTCGACGACAATGCGACGCGCTCGGTCGGCCTGACGGGCAGCATCCTGTTCAAGCCGTCGGCCGACCTGAGCCTGCTCTTCGCCGTCGACCATTACGAGGACCGGTACGACAGCAGCTATCAAGGGCTGCCGTTCGTCTCCGCCATCGTCGCGCGCGATCCGAGCAACGCGCTGCGGACCGGTAACGGCATGGTGCTCGACAAGGCGCTGCGCCGTCGCAACTACAATCCGTACGGTGCCTATTCCGGTGCACGCGACACGACGCTGCGGTCGCGGATCGATTATGCGATCGGCGGCGGCTGGTCGGTCGCGAACGACTTCACCTGGTATCACGCCAAGCGCGACTTCGTGCTGAGTGGCGATCAGAACTTCACCGCCCCGACCGCCGCTTTCCCCAATGGCAGCTTCGCGCGGTCGGTCCAGCGGATCTACCACGACCACAAGTTCTGGAACGAGCGGCTGGAGATCGCCAACGACACCGTGATCCCAGGACTGCGCAACCGGTTCAGCCTGGGCGGCGAATATAACGAGACGAACTTCGTCAACCCGCGTCAACAAAGCCCGGTCGGCGGCAATGCCGCCGTGCGGATCGCGAACGTCGATCCGTTCGCGCCGATCGTCGGCGTCTTCCCGACCAGCGATGCCGCCTATTCGACGACCAATGTCATCTATGACTCGAAGCTCAAGACGGCGTCGGTGTTCGCCGAGGATGCGCTCAACCTGACTTCGGGCTGGCTGCTGGTCGGCGGCGCGCGGTACGATCACATCGACCTGACGCGTGTCATCACCAACCTCAACGCGAACGGCGCGGTCACGCGGGGCACGCCGACCTATGATCCGTTCTCGTGGCGGATCGGCACGACCTACGACCTCACGCCGGGCATCACCTTGTACGGCCAGTACACGACGGCAGTCACGCCGGTATCGTCGATCCTGCTCCAGTCGATCGTCAACACGACGTACAAGCTGACGAAGGGCCGCTCCTACGAGGTCGGTTTCAAGGCCTCCGCGTTCGCCAAGCGGCTGACGATGACCGGCGCGGCATACCGGATCGAGCAGACCAACATCCTCACCCGCGATCCGAACAATCCGCAGCAAGCCATTCAAGGCGGCGAGCAATCGTCGCAAGGCGTCGAACTCAACATCGGCGCAGCAGTCACCGACGCACTCTCCGTGTCGGCAGGCGCCGCCTACACCGAAGCGCAGTATGATCAACTGAGCGAGCTGATCGCCGGCGCACGCGTCGACCGCGCCGGCAATCGACCGATCAACACGCCGTCGACCACCGTCAGTGGCTCGGCGCTCTACACGATCAAGGCTATCCCGGTGACGCTCGGCGGGTTCGTCCGGCACGTGTCCGGCTTCTACACCGACACCGCCAACAGCTATTTCGTCCGCGGCCATACGACCATCGATGCGTCGATCAGCTATCAGGTCGCACCGCAAGCATCGGTGTCGGTCCGCGGCCGCAACCTGACCGACGCGTTCTACGGCGAGTATTCGGGCTACCCGACGACCAACGTCTATATCGGCGCGCCACGCAGTGTCGAAATCGCGCTTTCCACGCATTTCTGAGCAGGGGTTTCCAGATGGCATTCACCGGTTCGGTCGATCCGAAAGCCTATCGCGCGCTGTGGCGCTGGCATTTCTATGCCGGCCTGATCGTCGCGCCTTTCCTGCTGATCCTGGCCGTCACGGGCTCGATCTATCTGTTCAACGACGAGATCGACGATGCGCTGTATCCGGCGCAGCGATTCGTCGCGGTCCATGCAACGCAGGTGCCGCCGTCGCGGATGATCGATGCCGCGCTGAAGGCTCATCCAGGGGCAGCAACCCGGATCGACCTTCCTGGCGCGCCCAACCGCTCGGCGGTCGTATTCGTCACCCCCGATCACGGCGAGCCGCTTCGCGTGGCCGTCGATCCGGGAACGGGCCGCGTGCTCGGCTCGACGATCTATGGCCGCACGCTGGTAGGGTTCGCCGACGAGATGCACGGATCGCTGACGCTCGGCACGGTCGGCGATCGGATCGTCGAGCTTGCTGCGTGCTGGGCGCTCGTCCTGATCGTCACCGGACTGTACCTTTGGTGGCCACGTGGTCGGGGTGGCTTCGGCGGTATCCTCTATCCCAGGCTCGGCGCGAGGGGACGCCTGTTCTGGCGCGACCTGCACGCGGTGATCGGCGTCTGGTCCGTCGCGTTCATCGCGTTCCTGCTGCTGACCGGCCTCCCCTGGGCCGGGATCCAGGGCGACCTGCTCAACCGCGGTACGGCGGCGCTCGGCATCGGCTACCCGGCATCGAACCGGACGCATAATGCGCCGGCGAGCGTGCCGATGAAGACCGCGCTCGGCGAAGCACCGTGGACGATGGAGCAAGCGCCGATGCCGACATCCACGGCGTCCGCGGAGCATGCCGGTCATGCGGGCCACGAGATGACCATGGCGGTGCGGGACGATGCGGCGGTTGCGGGGATCGACCGGATCGCAACCTCCGTCACGCGCGATCACCACGTCGCGGGTGCGTATCGCCTGTTCCTGCCGAGTGGGGCGACCGGCGTCTACACCGCCTACACCTATCCCGATCAGCCGCAGGGGCAGCGCACGCTGTATTTCGATCGCTGGACCGGCGGCTTAATCCGAGAGGTCGGCTACCCCGATTACGGCTGGGCAGCGAAGGCGATCGAGCTCGGCGTCCAACTGCACATGGGCAATTACTTCGGGCTCGCGAACCAACTCGTGATGTTGGCGACCTGCCTCGCGATCGTGTTGCTCGTGATCAGCGGCGTCGTGATGTGGTGGAAACGCCGCCCGGCGGGTCGCCTTGCCGCGCCAGCGCGCGTCTCCCCGACGAGGATCAAGGGCGCTGTCGCCATTCTCATCGTCGCGGGGATAGTGTTCCCGATCCTGGGACTGTCGGTGATCGTGATCTTCCTGATCGACCGGCTGGTGTTGCTCGCGGTGGTGAGGCGATAGCGGAACGTTCGAGGATAGCTGCGGCGCGCTATTGCGCCACGGCCGCGAAACAGTCGGTAGCGAGCGTACCGGGCCCCCGGGTGCGTGGGATGCTGCTCACGAGACCGTGGCTATGGGAGCCTATCCACTTCCGGCAACAGCATACCGCTGCCCGCCGTCCCGAAAGGCAGTATCTCCCTGCTCTTTACGTCAACGTCATCTATAGACTGATGTAACAAGTGCCAGTCACGCCGGCGACTGCTACTCGACTGCAATAATTGTAAATTAACGAACAATTAATCAGATATTCAGCTTGTAATTGATCTTAGTAACATACATAGATCAAGTATGGTGGAATAGGCCAAGCGTTGCGAACGTCGCGACGGACCGTTTCAGCCTAATGATGCCTGTTTGCATACAGATTCTTGAGACGCGATCATAATCGCGCTCCAGTATCTTCGAAGGCTTCGTCCTTGCTTCGGACGCTCTCCCCACATTCATTGAACATGGCTCCCGCTGCTGCGGATGGGAGACTCGTGCCTTCCATCCGCGGTGACTTTCGAGGTGTTCATGTACAAGTCGACCCTTTGGGCGGCCGCGCTTGCGGCTGTGAGCCCGGCTGCCTTGCTGATTTCGACGCAATCGGCGCAGGCGCAGGTTCCCGTGGGGGCCGGTGGACAGCTCCAGCAGATCCCGCCCGTGCCGCTGAACGAGACGCCCGCCCCCGACTTCGGCTTCGAGCGCAAGACGCCGGTCGTCGTTGCCGCCACGGGTGGTCCTAAGACGCTCGTCCGTTCGCTGCGCGTAACCGGGGCGACGCTGTTTCCCGAGGCCGACCTGATCGCCGCATCGCAGTTCACGCCGAACACCGAGCTCGACCTGTCCGACCTGAAGACGCTCGCCGCGCGGATCACCGCGTATTACACGAGCCGCGGCTATTTCGTCGCGAACGCCTACCTGCCCGCACAGGACGTACGGAGCGGCGCAGTGACGATCGCCGTCATCGAAGGACGCTTCGGCGCGGTCGGCGTGAAGAATGAATCGCGACTGTCGGATAGCGTCGCGAACGGCATCCTTGCCGGGCTCGACGTCGGCGATCCTGTCGCGGTCGCACCGCTCGAGCGCCGCTTGCTGATGCTGTCGGACCTGCCCGGCGTGCGCGTGTCCTCGACGCTGAGCCCCGGCACCGCGGTCGGCACGTCCGACCTGCTGGTCGCGATCACCCCAGGCCAGAGCATCACCGGCAGTGTCGAAGCCGACAATGCCGGCAACCGCTACACCGGCGCCTACCGCGTCGGCGGTGTGGTCAACTGGAACAACCCGACCGGCTCGGGCGACGTGCTGAGCCTGCGCGCGCTGACCTCGTTCTCCGGGCTCGCCTATGGTCGCGCGTCCTACCAGGCACCGATCGGCCAGGTCACGCTCGGCGTCGCCTTCGCGCATCTCGACTATTCGCTGGGCAAGGAATTCGACAGTCTCGACGGCAGCGGCAATGCCGACGTGGCCAGCGTCTATGCCAGCTATCCGCTAATCCGATCGCGCGACAACAACCTGTACGTGACGCTCGGTGGCGACGTGAAATGGTTCGAGGACAAGATCGGCATCGTCGACGTCACCACTTTCCGCCGCGCGCAGGTCGTCACCGCAGGACTGAGCGGCGACGAGCACGACATGCTTCTGGGTGGCGGCTGGAGCGCGTATTCGCTGAGCTATTCGGTCGGCAATCTCGATATCCGCGGCGCCTATGAGCGCTCGGTCGACGCGCTGACTGCGCGCACCGACGGCAGCTACGGGAAGGTGCAGTTCAGCTTCGCGCGGTTGCAGACGATTGCCGGGCCGCTGTCGCTGTTCGCCTCCGCGCGCGGGCAGATCGCGTTCAGCAACCTCGACATCTCCGAGAAGATGGAACTGGGCGGCGCCTATGCCGTCCGCGCCTATCCCGAGGGCGAGGCGTATGGCGACCAGGGCTATGTCGCCACCGCCGAGGCGCGGCTGGCATTGCCGCAGGTCGTTCCGGGTGCGCTCCAGCTGTTCGGGTTCGTCGACGTCGGCGAGGTCGATTACGTCAAGCACCCGTATTTCGATGGCTCGAACCACGCGAAGCGCAGCGCATACGGCGCCGGGCTGAGCTGGGCGGGACCGTACGGGATCGCCGCTAAGGCGACTTACGCGCGGAAACTCGGCGATGCCGATGCGACGTCCGCCCCCGACAAGTCGGGCCGCGCCTGGTTCCAGCTCTCGAAGACCTTCTGAGCGCACCAGCCCCCCCAAATTCAGCGGCCATGCGCCGCCACCGAGGATACCGCACATGACCCCCATCCCTTCGTCGATCAGAAACACTAGTCGCCCCGCTCCCACCGTCACGCGCACCAAGCGCGGCGGATTGTTCGGGACGACCGGCCTCGCGCGGTTCGCCTGGCTAATGGGGTTCAGCCTCGCCGGCACAATGGCTGCGCGCCCGGTCGAGGCGCAGACGCTGCCGACGGGCGGCGAAGTCGTCGCGGGCCAGGCGAGCATCGCGACCGGCACCAAGTCGTTAACCGTGTCGCAGACCAGCGACCGCGCGGCGATCAACTGGCAGTCCTTCTCGATCGGCAAGGGCAAGAGCGTCGTCTTCGAGCAGCCGACCAGCAGCTCGGTCGCACTGAACCGCGTGCTTGGTTCGGACCCTTCGGTGATCCTCGGCAATCTGTCGGCGAACGGGAAGGTGTTCCTGGTCAACGCGAACGGCATCCTGTTCGGCCAGACCGCGAACGTGAACGTCGGCGGGTTGGTCGCCTCGACGCTGAACATCTCCGACGCTGATTTCCTTGCGGGCAAGAACAGTTTTGCAGGCACGAGCAGCGCGTCGGTACAGAACGACGGCACGATCACCGCGAAGAACGGGTATGTCGCGCTGCTCGGCGCGAACATCGGCAACGGCGGCACGATCAAGGCGAATTTCGGCACTGTCGTGCTGGCGGGCGGCGAGGCGATCACGCTCGACGTGGCGGGCGACGGGCTACTCAACGTCGCGGTCGACAAGGGTGCGGTCGGCGCGCTGGTCCGCAACGGCGGGCTGATCCGCGCCGACGGCGGCAAGGTCGTGATGACCGCGCAAGGGGCCGGCGACCTGCTCCACACCGCGGTCAACAACACCGGCATCGTCGAGGCGCGTACGTTGCAGAACCGCGGCGGTACGATCCTGCTGCTCGGCGACATGAAGACCGGCACGGTCGGTCTCGCCGGCACGCTCGACGCGAGTGCTCCGGTCGGCGGCAATGGCGGCTTCATCGAGACGTCGGCAGCGACCGTCAACGTCGCCGATAGCGCTAAGGTCTCGACCTTCGCGCGGTCCGGCACGACCGGCATGTGGCTGATCGATCCGCAGGATTACGTGATCGGCGCGGGCGGCAACATTTCGGGCGCGACGCTGTCGGCGCAGCTCGTGACGACCAGCATCACGATCAGCACGATCCCCGCGGCGGGCGACACGACCACCGGCAACGGCGACATCTTCGTCAACGATGCGGTTGCGTGGACCGCGTCGGGCGTGCCGACGACGCTGACGATGAACGCATTTCGCGACGTCAACATCAACGCGCCGATCACCGCGACAAACGGTAATATCGTCGCCTGCTGTGGTCGCGACGTGAACGTCAACGCGGACCTAACCACGACCAACGGCAGCATCCTGCTCAACGCCGGGCGCAATGTTCAGGTGTTTCACGCGATCACCACGACCGACGGCAACATCGCCTTGTGCGCAGGCCATGACGTGATGATCGACGCGGCGGTGACGCTGACCCGCGGCACGACGATCCCGGCGCAGAGCCTGGGTCTTCCCGTCGGCCTTACGCTGATCGCAGGGTCGGACGGCACTGGCCCCGGCGTCAACGGCGGCACGATCGTGTTCTCCGCGCTGTCGCCGCCGACCACCGTCACCGCGGCACCGGTGTCGATCAACTACAACCCGGTATCGTACACCACGCCGACCGACTTCTCGACCGAGTTCGTCCTGACCGAAGGCGCAGCGATCACCCAGCGCATGCTGCTGTTCCCGACCGCGCAGAAGGTTGCCGACGGCACCAATGCGGCGGTGCTGAGCGGGTTCAACACCAACGGCACCTCGGGTACGCCGATCGGCGTATCGCTGGTCGCCGGCCCGAACGCGACCGCGACGTTCGACAGCACCGGCGAAGGCACGGGCATCGGCGTCAGCTTCAGCGGCTACACGCTGACCGGCGCGAACGCGAACCAGTATGCGCTGGCGAGCTCCTGTTGCGTCGCCGGGTTCCGGACGACGGGGACGATTACGGCTGCCGCACCTGCGCCAGCGCCCGCCCCGGCGCCAGCACCGGCGCCCGCTCCAGCACCAGCGCCTGCTCCAGCACCAGCGCCCGCCCCGGCTCCAGCGCCTGCCCCGGCACCAGCGCCTGCCCCGGCACCAGCGCCTGCTCCAGCACCAGCGCCTGCTCCGGCTCCGGCTCCAGCACCAGCGCCTGCGCCTGCCCCGGCTCCAGCGCCTGCCCCGGCACCAGCGCCCGCCCCTGCACCAGCGCCTGCTCCGGCACCAGCGCCCGCTCCGGCACCATCGCCTGCTCCAGCACCGGCACCAACGCCGACGCCAACCCCGACGCCTCCGCCAGTACTCGCGCCGCCCCCTACCGCGACGCCGCCCCTTACCCCTGTTCCGAACCTGCCCAATGCTACGCGGCCGTTTCTGGAGGTTCCGCCGGTGACGGTGCGCGTACCGACGCCGCCGACGATCGAGGTGGTCGAGGGTGGCGTGACGTATCCGACGCCAGAACGGCCCGGCACCGTGATCGTAGAAACGCCCGAAACGCCGCAGGTCGTGCAACCGGTCGTCGAACGCCCGTTCGTGCAGCCTACGCCGCCCAACACGCCAGCCGTGCCCAATTATCCGCGGAAGCAGGCGCGTCATTGAGATGATCGGGACCACGCGGCGCAGCGTCTCGGCGCCCGCTCGCTGGTTTGCGAACTGGCAGGCACTGCTAGGCTGGGGAATCGTTGCGAGCGGCGCCGCCGTACCGGGCATCGCGGCCTCCCCCTCGCCGACTGCTATTGTCGCGACCGCTGCGCCGGACGATGGTGGCCGGTTCGGGGGCGTGGCGACGTCCGACGACGTGCGCGACACGGTGAACTGGGTGTCGACGTCGCACGACAATCACGCGCTGCCGTTCGTGGTGATCGACAAGGTGAATGCGGTCGTGCTCGCGTTCGATGGCCGCGGCAATTTACGCGGGCGGGCGCCGGCGTTGCTCGGTATGGCACGTGGGGACGTCAGCGTGCCGGGTATCGGCCAACGTAAGCTCGCGACCATTACGCCCGCCGAGCGCACCACGCCGGCGGGTCGCTTCCAAGCCTCGCTAGGACGCGATTTCGAACAGGATATCCTTTGGATCGACTATGATGCCGCGCTGTCGCTGCACCGCGTGATCAAGGGGCGACGCGTCGACGATCGCGCCGGACGGCTCGCATCGGCGACACCGAGCGACAACCGGATCTCATATGGCTGCGTGAATGTGCCGCCGGGATTTTACGACGATGTGGTGAAGCCATTGTTCACCGGCACCGTCGGAATCGTTTATATTCTGCCAGAAACGAAACCGCTCCGGACCGTGTTCGCCGTCCCAAACTGACGCCTGATTCTCCACCAAGGAAGGATCAGGAGGTTCGGCGCGTCACTGGCACCAAGGCCGTTCGCGATACCATTTCGTCAGGACGTACTTCACGCCCTGCTCGACCGGCATGCCCTGGTGGAGCGATACCGGGTTCGGCGCGCCATACTCGTCCATGTTGTTCCAGATCACCAGATTGCCCGCTTTCGGCGCGATCATCACCCCCGCGGTCGGGTAGTTCGTCCGCCCCCCCGCCTCGGGCTCGTTGAGGAAGGTCATCGCCGACCAGGTCCGCTGGCCGCCCATCGTCACCTGATCCAGCCAATAGGGCTGTTCGGTATCGAAGAAGTCGTGATGCGGCTTGAACTCCTGCCCGACCGCATAACGCTGCCCCTGCAACGCTTCGCCGTAGCGCGGCTCGAGCCCCGTCAGCAGGTCGAGCTTTGTCTCGACCGCAGTCACGGGCGCGGGGCCGGGATAGAGGTAGCACGTCTCGCTGGTACGGTGCGGAGACACCGGGGCATCGCCGACGACCGGCGACGGCACGCGATTGGCCTCGATGAGCGCGATCACCGCGGCGCATTCGTCGAGCGTGAGAAAATCGCGAACGATATAAAGCTCCATGCCGTTCGCCGGCATTCGGACCGCGCCGGGATAGCACAGGATCCGATCGCGCACCTGCTCGGCAGAGTTCGCCCTGCCGAGCGCTTCGATTTGACCATCGCGACGATCGGTGGATCGCGCGTCCGAATTGGCGCCTGGGCTGTCAATATTAGTCATAAGGTCCGCAATACTCACAAGAATCGCAATGAGAATTATGACCTGGATCTATAAAGCAGGTTAAGTTTCGTACAACGTGCATCCTTATCAGATAACCGACGTTTATCATGTACGACCAACATAGGTTAGGCCGGTTGCGCGACTACATCGCGAACCGCAGCCCTCATGGATGCGCATAAGTCGCACCTACCGAAGAGTTCGGGAACATCCCCCGCTACGCTGCCGGCGTGAGCCCTGGGTGACGCGATTGAACGACATCGGCGGAGACTTACCATGAACACGAGGTATCTCGTGGGTGCGGGACTGCGGTCCGGCACGCGCGCCCCCCTGGCGGATAGACCGCGATCGACCGCCGCATTCCAGCGCGGCGCTGCCTGCGCGATGGCGACGGCGGTTGCCGCGGAAGCACAGGACCAGCGCGTCTCGCAGCGGATCAAGAACCGGGAGACCGAGCGCTTTCGGTAGGCGCTCGCGGGTCGCGCGCCAAACGCTCGACCCACCAACGCTTCCCCAAATCTGCTCTTGCTCGTCCTCGCGCCTCGCGGGGCCAGGATAGTCATGTTCCAAAATCTTCTCGCCGGCGCCGCCGCGGCGTTCCTCGCAGTCATCCCGCAACCCTCGGCCGCGCAGACGGTGGTATTGCCGGGCGCGCTCCTGCTCGCCGGCTACCGCGCGACCTGCGGACCGGTCGACACGATGATCCAGCCGATCAACGACATCGCCGCTGCGTACAAGGGTCGCATCATCCTTCACCCGCGCGTCCTCGACTTGCCGCGCGCACAGCAACTCTTTTGGTACACGCACGAATGCGCGCACCAGATCTTCGGGCCGGGCGAAGCCGCCGCCGATTGCTGGGCGGTGCAACAGGGCAAGATCCAGGGCTGGCTCACACGAGACGAACTCTCGAAGCTCGCGGTAACGATGCGCTACTATCCAGGTGACGCGACGCATACCGACGGCGCGGCGCGGGTCGTGGCAATGGACGCCTGCTTCGCACGATAGTCTAGCGATCGCGTTGAAAAGTAGACACTCAAGACTGCATGTGCCGACAACGTAATAAGTATTCTCCGGCTGATCCAGGTCGTTGACAAGATCCTACCGACGGCTTCTGTATCGTTAGCGTAACGATACGGCCCATTACGGTGTCGGATCGCCTCCGTCTGGATTGCACACGCCATGCCTGGTTCTCTACCCGAGGCGATAGACGGCGGTGCACGATCGCACGGCCCGGACGTTTCTGCCTGCGACCGCGAACCGATCCACCGGCCAGGATCGATCCAGCCGCACGGCCTCGTCCTCGTCGCCGACGCCTGCACCTTCAAGATCATGGCGGGCGCGGGCGACATCGAAAAATTGCTGGCGCCGCATTGGCTTGGCGCGAACCTCGACGACCTTCTCGGCCAGCCCGTCTCGGCGCAACTCGCGGCCAAGCCCAACGCCAGCACGGTCGTGCTCGCGCGGATCGTCGGCACCGAAACGCCGTTCGACGCGATTGCGCACCGCGTATCGAACACCATCGTCGTCGAACTCGAGCCCGCCCCCATAGCGATGCCGTCCCCGATCGACGTGCTGGTGGAGATGGAGGAAGCCGCGGCAACGTTCGAACAGGCGTTCGGCCTGCGCGAACTGTGCGAACGCGCCGCCAGGACGTTTCGCCAATTAACCGGGTTCGACCGGGTGATGCTGTACCGCTTTCTCGACGATGACGCCGGGGTCGTCCTGGCCGAGGACCGCGATGCCGCGCTCGGCAGTTTCCTGAACCAGCATTTCCCGGCGTCCGACATCCCGAAACAGGCGCGCGCGCTGTACGTTCGGAACCGCGTCCGCATCATTCCCGACATCGCCTATGAACCGGCATTGCTCCGTCCAGCCGGTGCGACGCCGCTCGACATGAGCGATCTCGCGCTGCGCAGCGTATCGCCGATCCACCTGCAATATCTCGCCAACATGGGCGTTGCGGCGTCGGCGTCGGTGTCGATCGTCCGCGACGGCGCGCTGTGGGGACTTGTCGCCTGCCACCATCCGACGCCGAAGTTCCTGCCACTGCACGTCCGGATGGCCTGCCGTGCGCTCGCCGGGAGCCTTGCCCGCCAGATCCGCGCGAAGGAGGATGCCGAGCTCTACCGAGAGCGTATCCGTCTCCGCACCGCGGAAGACGCGGTCGTGCTTCGGCTCGGCAGCGACATTTCGCTCGCCGGCTTCTTCGCGACCGCGGGCGACGACATGTGCCGGATGCTGGGCGCCGACAGTTTCGCGGCGGTTCGCGGAACCGAATTGTTCGTCGCTGGTCGCTCGCCGCGCCATGACGACATCCGCGCGGTCGCCGCTCATGTCATCGATCTCGGCCGGGCGCTCCCCTTCTCGACCGACCGGTTGTCGGAACAGCTGCCCGCAGCCACCGGTTTCCAGGACCTCGCCAGCGGCGTGCTCGCGGTGACGATGTCGACCGACGAGCCGACGATCCTGATCTGGTTTCGCGCCGAGCAGATCGAGGTGATGAACTGGGCCGGCAACCCGCACAAGGATCTGGGCGTCGATCCTCACATCCCGTTGACACCGCGCGCCTCGTTCGAAAGCTGGAGCGAGGCGGTTCGCGGCCGATCGGTACCGTGGACCTTGTTCGAGATCGAGGCGGCCGGGCGGCTGAAGCGGACGATGTTCGATGCCCGCCAGAACCGTCGCCTGTTCGAGGTGAACCGCGAGCTGACCGCCACGATCGCCGACAATGAGAGCCTGTTGCTGCAGAAGGACTATCTCATCAAGGAGGTCCATCACCGCGTCCAGAACAGCCTGCAGCTCGTCTCCGCGTTTCTCGGCCTTCAGGCGCGGGCGGTCGGCGACGACGTGCTGACCGCGCATCTGGCGGAGGCGCAGCGTCGGCTCTCGGCGGTCGCGATGGTCCACCGCCGACTGCATTCCGACGAGCACGTCCAGGCGGTCGATCTCGCGCGGTACATCGGCGACCTGTGTACCGAGATCAAATCGACGATGGACACGTCATGGGGCGGCCAGATCGAGTTCGAACTCGCGCCGATCCTGATCTCCACCGATCGTGCGGTCAGCGTCGGGCTGATCCTGACCGAACTGGTGATCAACGCCAATAAATACGCTTATGCAGGCGCGTCGGGACCGATCACGATCGCGCTAGAACAGCATCGCAACCGCTTCCGGTTGATCGTCGCCGATCGCGGTCGTGGGAAGGCGAGTTCCGGGACCGGGTTCGGGTCGCGGATGCTCACGTCGATGGTCGCGCGGCTGTCCGGCACGATCGACGAGACCGACAACGATCCCGGCCTCCGCGTCACCATCGGCGCGCCGATCAACGACGACCTCCCGCACGCCTGATCCGCTACTCGGTCGAGCCCGTATGCATCAGGTGACGCACGTCGTCCGCTACCTGGTTGTTGGCGCCGAGCCGCTCGATCAACTGCGCCTGACGGCTGCCCCGCAAGCCGGCAGTCGTCAGCTGCTTGTCGCGGACATAGGTGTAGACCCCGCTGACCGCGTACGCCTGGACATGCGCGATGTTCGCCTTCTGCGCAGCTTGAGTACCGACGAACGTGTCGGACTCGAAGAAAGCGCGGCGGGTGAGCGGAGTCTCAAAGGCCAGTTCGATCACCGCGATCAGCGCACGCTCGGTCGGCACGAGATGATCGACGTTGGGTGCGGGCGGCGCGGGCTCGGCGTTGTCGTAGCGGTCCGGCAGGTGCAGCCGCAGTTTCAGCACCGCAGGGTCAGCGGCGAGCGTCCGGGCAAACTCGGTCATAAACCCACCGAACGCGTCCGCATCGTCGGTTGCCGCGCCGAAATGGACGTGGATACGGTCGAAGCCGTCGTCGCCATTGGGGATCGGATCCGCGATCCGGTCGACCAGCGTGCGCGACCCGTTGGGCAGCGCATAGGCGACGGTGGCAGCGAACATGTTCTGTTCGTCGGCGAACAGGATGTGGCTCGCGGCGTTGAAGACGTCCTGGTCCGCCTTCGATGCAAAGCCGATCTCGACTCCGCCGTCGAGTTCATAGTCGGCAAACGGCGCGATACCGTCGATCACCGGCCAGAGGTGCGCGTCCTGCTCGCGATCCAGATGGTTCTGAACGTACCAGCCGAGCCCCGGGATGCGCGAACAGAGCGGACCGTGGACATCGCGCCAATAGGTCGCGAATACCTCGTGTGGTACGCGGGGACGGCGCAATACCGTCGTGTAGCTGTTGATGACGATGCTGGCATCGCGCTGTGCATAGTCGGTCGTGGTCGAGGCTTTGGGCATGACTGGGTTCCTGATGACGGAAGGGTCGAACGCGCGAAGACAGAATGCAGGGTCCGGCGGGTGCGTAAATTCCCGCACGAAACCCGATCGTTACGCGATGCTCCGGGTCTTCAGCCGGTTGACTATCGGCGTAACAAGCACCGCGAGGATGGCGATCGCGGCGGCGACATAGCCGACCGCGCCGAGCCCGAGATGCTGGATCACCGAGCCGCCGATGATCGCACCGAGACCGATGCCGGCATTGGCCATCGACACGTTGAGCGTACCGGCCAGTGCCTGCGCGTGGCTCGCCGACTGCATCACGCGGACCTGGCAGATCGGGTAGAGCGCGGTGTTGGCAATCCCCCAGACGGCAAGCGCCACCGCGAGCCAGGCATGCGAACCCGCGACCAACGTCGTCGCCGCCATGCCGACCGCCAACACCAGCGACGTGATCGCCGTCACCAGCAGTGGTCCGCGACCGACGAACTGTCCGCCCAGCCAGTTGCCAGCGAGACCGACGATGCCGAAGCCCATCAGCCACCAGCCCACCTGCCCCGCCGGAATGTGCGCGATCTGCTCCAGCGTGTCGGCGAGATAGGTATAGGCGGTGAACATCGCGGTGAAGACGATCACCGACAGCACGACGTTGCCGAGGAAATACGGGTCCTTCAGGATGCGTGCCTGTTCGGCTAGCTTGACGCGCGCGGGGCGGGCCAGCGTCGGCATCACGACGAGCAACAGCACCGCCATCAGCAGCGATAGTCCCGACAATCCCCAGAACGTCCCGCGCCAGCCGAAAGCGGTCGATGCGAGCGTCCCGAGCGGAATGCCGAGCACCATCGCGCCGGAAATGCCGAGATAGACGTTGGCGACCGCCTTGCCCGCCTTCTCGGGGCCCGCGAGTTCGCCTGCGGTTTCGCTCGCCGTCCCCCAGAACACCGGCAGCGCCAGCGCCGGCAGGAACCGCGCGAGACCCAGCACCCAGATGTCCGGCGCGGCCGCGGCGAGTGCGTTGGCGGCGGCGAAGATCACGAGGATCACGACGAACAGCTTTTTGCGCTCGAAATGCGACAGCATCGCGGTCAGGAACGGGCCGGCGAGCATCACGGTGAACGCGAACAGCGTCACGAGTTGCCCCGCGACGGTGATCGAGATGCCGAGGTCGCGCGACAGGCTCGGGAGCAGGCCGACGATGATGAACTCGGTCGTGACGATCACGAAGGCGGAGATCGCCAGCAGCAGCACGGCCAGGCCATGCCCTGCGGATTTAGCACCGGGCGGCGCGGCAGCGATGGGACGAACGGGGGACGACATTGGCAAACTCCTGTAGCTGTCGTCTCTACGCGCGACGAAAAGCGACGTCCTGCGGCATGTTTTCGCGTATGGCGGGACAATAATTCCAGAATGGACTCGCATGATCCCCTCCGAACGCCTCAAGGGCATCGAAGCCTTTGTCTGTACCGCCGACGCCGGCAGCTTCACCGCGGCCGGCGTGCGGCTGAACCTGACCAACTCCGCGGTCAGCAAGAGCGTCGCTCGGCTTGAGGCGCGGCTAGGTAGCCGGCTGTTCGAACGAACCACCCGCCGCCTGACGCTGACCGACGTCGGGGCCGCCTTCTACGAGACCTGCGTCCGCGTGCTCGAGGATCTCGCCGATGCCGAAGCGGTGCTGGCGGCGCACCGGTCGGAGATCGTCGGGCGGCTGAAGGTCGACGTGCCGATCGCATTCGGGCGGATGCAGGCGATGCCGCTGTTGCTCGCCTTCGCCGAACGCCATCCGAATTTACGCCCGAGCATCACCTTCACCGATCGGAAGATCGACATCGTCGAGGAGGGCATCGACGTCGCGATCCGGATCGGCGCGTCGGAGCCCTGGGCGGACAATCTCGGCCATCGCTATCTCGGCAGCGAGCGCGTGATAATCTGCGCCGCCCCCGCCTATCTCGCACGCCGCGGGACACCGGCATCGGCGGACGATCTCGCGCGGTTCGACTGCATCCTCTACGGACGCGGCGACGGCAGCACGATCAAGTGGCGCTTTGCCGATGGCGCCGACGGTATCGACGAGCGCGCGATGGATGGCCGCATCGTCCTGGGCAGCGCTGAGGCTCAGGTCGGCGCGGTCAAGGCCGGTTTCGGTATCGCGCAACTCGCGACCTGGCTGATCGAGGACGAACTCGCGCGTGGCGACCTGGTCGAGGTCCTTCCCGAACTGGCGACGCAGGGGCTTCCCCTGCATCTGGTGTGGCCCCGGCGACGCCAACTGAGCCCGAAGGTTGATGCGCTGCTCGATGCGCTGACCAGCGGACTTCGGATCGCATGACGAAGAGGTGAAAAGCGCGTCATCCCGCCATTTCCTGCAACTCGCGGTGGCATCGCCTGTTGGGGAAGGATGACCATCTTCAACGATCAAATCGCTATCGTCACCGGCGGTGAATCCGGCATCGGCGCCGCCTGCGCCAAGGCGCTAGGCGAGGCCGGCGCGCGTGTCGTCATCACCTATTTCAAGGACGCGGCGGCGGCGCAGGCGGTCTGCGCGACGATCGGTAGCAACGACCGTGCGATCGCCGTTCAGGCCGATGTTGGCGACGAGACCGCGATCGAACATTTGTTCGCGCAGGCAGAAGCTGCGTTCGGCACGGTCACGCTGCTCGTCAACTCCGCGGGCCTCAACATGAGCGGCGTCATGCTGGTGGACATGGAACTGTCCCAGTTCGACCGGGTCATCCGCTCCGACCTCTACGGCCCGTTCCTCACCTGCCGCCGCATGGTGCGTGCACTCGAAGCCAAGGACACCAAAGGGCGCATCGTCAATATCTCGTCGATCCATGAACGTGCCCCGCGACCCGGCGGCGTCGACTATGACTCCGCGAAGGGCGGCCTGTCGCAACTGACCGCGACGCTGGCGCTCGAACTTGCGCCGAAGGGCATCGCGGTCAACGGGGTCGCGCCGGGCATGATCCTGACGTCGATGAACCAGTCCGCGCTCGATCATCCGCAGGAGCTCGCCGCCAAGGAGTCCGCAATCCCGTGGAAGCGCGCCGGACGGCCCGACGAGGTGGCGTCGCTCGTGACGTTCCTGCTCTCGCCCGCGGCGGACTATATCACCGGCACGACGGTGACGATCGACGGCGCGCTGTCGCTGACCGTGGCGCAGGGCGCATGATGGTCACCTACGCTGTCGAGCAGCTCGACACCGTCGCGATATCGGCCAATTCGGTGATCGACGGCATGGACCTGATGAGCCCGTTCGTCTGGAAGGAGGGCGACCTCTACCGGATCATGGTCCGCGGCGTTCCCCATCCGCTCGGGGCGCACGACCCGACCGGGATCATTGCCCGCGGCGAAAGCCGCGACGGCCTGTCGTTCACGATGGATCCGGGCTTAGCGATAACCCCCGGCCCCGGCGCGGAGGACATGGGTGGGTGCGAAGACCCGACCGTCCTGGTGACACCCGATCACGAGTATCTGATCTATTACACCGGCGTCGATGCGGACCGCTCGCAGGGCTGCATGATCCTTGCCGCCGGCCGCGACCTGACGGCGCTGGTGAAGGAGGACCTGGTCCTCAAGGCGCCCCCGGGCGAGGGCAACATCAAGGAAGCCACGCTGGTGCAGACGAGCGCCGGTGACTGGCGGCTGTTCTACGAGTACGCGGCGGATGGCGCGTCGCGGATCGGCATGGCAGGCGGACCCACTGCGAAGGGCCCATGGACCGTGCTGCCCGACCCGTTCGGTATCCGTGAGGATAGCTGGGACAATTGGCACCTGTCGACCGGGCCGATCTGGCAGGTGGAGGGCGCCGACCCGGTGATGTTCTACAATGGCGCGACGCACGATGCGCGGTGGCGGATCGGCTGGATCAGCTTCAGTCCCGATCTCGCGCGGGTCACGGGGCGCGGGTTGGAACCGCTGCTCGTGCCGCCACCCGCGCTGAGCCGCGAAGCGACGGATATCGCGTTCGCCGCCTCAACCGTCGCGGAAGGCGACCGGATCGCGCTGTATTATTCGCTCGAGGACAGGATGCTACGGCGCGCGTTGATCGGACGCTATAGCCGCTGACTACGGAGAATGGTCGCGGGCGGAATACCGTCCGCGACCCTTGATCGTCAGCCGTGCGCGCGAGCAGCGGCTTTCTGCGCGCGTGCCTGCTTGGCGTAGTGGTGATGCGCAACGACGCACCCGATGGCGGCCCCGGCAACCGCGTGTCCCTTACCGACGAAATGCCCACCGACGCCGCCGGCAGCAGCGCCGCGGATGCAGCCCTTCGCCAGTACGGGCGACGCCGTCATCGCGAGGAGCGGAAGAGCGAGCAGGGTAATGAAGCGCATGACGGTATCCTTGAAAGCACTGCAGGAAGACCTGAAATACCGTCCAAGCCGCCACCGTGTTCCGTGAGAAATTCGTCATGTTCTGCATGCGAAGGTCTCTTGAACGATACGAACTGTCCGCCATAAGATATTGAAGATGCGGTAGTCTTGTAACGAGTGGCACATCCACCGATCCGGGGTACGGCGCGCCCGCGTTGCATCCCGATCCGAAAGAGTCGAAAGCCACGAACCATGATTGCCCTGTATCTCGCGGCATTGTCGATGACGCCCAATGCCGCCTTGAAACCGATCGGTCCCGACGCTGCGAAATGCACGGCGGGCAGTACCCATCCGGCGATGCTGGTCGTCGTCGAAGGGTTCAAGGCGCGCACCGGAACCGTTCGTGTCCGCACATTCGGGGGATCGCCCTCGACGTATTTCGACAAGAAAAAGACGCTGTTGCGCACCGAAGTTCCGACGCCGCGCGAAGGCCGGGTCGCGATCTGCATGCCGGTCGATCGGCCCGGCGTCTATGCGGTCGACGTGCGCCACGACATCAACGCCAACGACAAGACCGATCGCAGCGACGGCGGCGGGGCGTCGGGCAACCCGCACGTCACCCTGTTCGACATGCTGTTCTCGCGCAAGCCCGATCCGAAGATCGTCCAGGTGCGTGTCGGATCGGGTACGACGGTCGTGCCGGTCACCCTCACCTACCTGCAAGGCGGATCGCTGCAGCCGATCCGCTGATCGATCACCAGCCGATCGCGCCGCCCAGCCGGAACGTGCGCGGGCGCAGTGGCGTGTATTCGTTACGCGCCGCCAGCGCGAACGGGTTGCCGCCCGCAAAGCGGTCTCCCTTGACGTCGAACACATTCTCGACGGTGGCGGTCAGACGAATGGTATTGCGCGTCCACGTACCGCCCAGGTGCGTGCTGCCATATTCCCCCTGTGACACGTCGAGCGGGGCCTGCGTCCCGACGGTCGACCGGCCGACGTAGCGCCACCCCGCGTCGATGCTGACGTGCGTATCGGCGCTGAGCGACCATTCATAGCCGACGCTTCCCGACACCGCGAATGGCGGCGTGTTGGGCAGCCGTGCGCCGACCTGCCGACGGAATGCCGGATCGGGATCGGCGACACGCGTATCGTTGAGGAACATCGCCATGTCGATCTTCAAGCCGGACAGCGGCACCCAGTTGGCGCTCGCCTCAAGCCCATAGATATGGCTGTTGCCGAGATTGGTGGTGAACGGAAAGCCGGATTTGTCGACCAAGTCCGCCTGGATATGCCGCCAGTCGGTCAGCGATGCACCGATCGATGCGGAAAGCCCGAGCGGTCCATGCCGCTCCTTGCGCAGGCCGATCTCCCCGACGTGAATGGTATCGCGAACGAGATCGGTAACGCGGCCGACGCCCGGCGCCACGGTGATCCCCCCGGTCCGGAAACCCGATTGGTAGCGCGCATACGCTGCCAGCGTCGGGGTCAGCAGCCAGGATACGCCGAGTGTCGGATCGAGTCGGGTCGAACTTAGTCCGCGAATGTATGTCGTCGTCTTGAGTTTGGCGATCGGGTCGCCGTCGGTGCGCTGATGCGTCAGTCGTGCACCTGCGGTGATCGTCAACGCCGGGCTGATCGCGATCCCCGCTTCGCCGAACACCGCTGCGTTGAGCGTCCGATTGGTGACGCCGACGATGTCACGCAGCTTGTCAGGCGCACCGTATTTGCGTGCATAGGCGTCGCGCGCGTGAATGAGCGCGACGCCGACCAGCCAACCGGCGCCGTTCGGTTTCGCGCGGGAGATTCGTGTCTCGTGCGAGAACAAACGGCTGCGTTCGTCCGTGTCATAGGCGATCGGCGCGTCCGGGCGGATCGGCCGCGTGGCGTCGAACCGGCTCTCCGCATCGCGGTGGACGAACCCGGTCGCCGAGACGAGGTGCAGCCCGTCCTCCCAACGCCTGTCGACCACGACACGCCCGAGGAAATATTGCTGGCTGAACGGCTGCGCCAGCAGGGACGCGCGGGAGAGCGATCCCATTCCGCGCTCGGCATATTGCAGGTCGGGGGCGGTCAAATCCTGGATCACGACGCCCGCGTCGACCGTCCACCCGCTTGCCGGAACGACACGTACGTCCAGGCGTCCGCCCGTCGTCGCAACGCGGTTGACGTTGCGCAGGCCGCGGCGGATATCGTCAATATAACCGCCTTCGACGACCCGGTAGCCGACCGCGCGTACGCCAGCGACGCCCGTCTCGATCGGTATGTTGACCATCCCGGCGATATCGCCGCCCGGATCGCCCGACTTGGTCGCGCTGACGCCGCCCGACACATTGGCCGACACCCCTGACAGATCCACCGCGTGCGGGACCAGCCGGACGATTCCCCCGATCGCGCCTGCGCCGTACAGCGTGCCCTGCGGCCCTTCGAGGACTTCGACCTGATCGACGTCGTACAGGTTCAGCCCCGGTTCGGGCCCGTTATAGGCGACCGGCACCTCCCCGAAATAGACGTTGGCGGTCGATTGCGTCGGTCCGGTGAAGCTGCTGTCCGCGACCCCGCGAATGAACAGCTTGTTGCGACCCGCACCCAGCGCCGTGCTTTGCAGGATCGGCGTCGCGGCGATCGCCTCGTCCATGCCGTTCGCGGCATCGTTGCGAATGCTCACGGTGCTTGCCGGTCGCAGGATGGTGAGCGCGCCGGGAAAGCGTAGTCTTGACGTCGCGCGCTTTGTCGCGGTGACGATGATTTCAGGCGACACTTCGACCGGCGGCGGCGTCAGGGGACGTCTTGGCTCCGGTTGGTGTTCGCGTGCGACTGGCTGCCGGACGACAGCGCGACGAACGATCCTAAAGCTGCCTCCGCCAAGTCGTTGCGCGGTGTACGGGCTGCCTGCGAGCATCTGGTCGAGCGCTGCGGCAGCGGTCAATCGACCTTTCACGCCCCGCGTCATGACCTGCGACAGACCAGGCTCCGCACTGCCGATGTCTACGCCCGCCTGCTGCGCAAGCACCGCGATCGCGCGATCGAGCGGCCCCGGCGCAACGGCGATCGCCCGCCGCTCCGCTGCATGAGCGGGCGTAGACAGCGACGGTGTAATCAGGGTGGCGGCGATAAGCGATACGGCCAGATTGAAATTACGGACCGGCATGGCCTCCGACCAGACGCCAGCGGCCATTAATATGCTCCGCTCGAGCGCCGATCAGCGCTGCGGCGCGTGGGATCAGGCTGTCGGCACCGCCCGTCACGCCGATCGATCCGGTGAACCGCGTTTCCGCCAGTCCGGGGGCGACGCGGACGACCGTACCGGTACTGCGTTCCAATGCTGCGGCGACGAGCCGCACCGGCGTCTGCTGGAACACGAGCCGGCCTTTACGCCAACTGCCGACATCGTCGATCGCGATACCCGACATCCGCGGCGCGCCGCCATCGACATGCGACAACGCCGCACCGGCGGTCAGCATGATGCGTTCCTGTTCAGGCTGGAATATCACCGCACCCTCGGCAACCTGAACGCCGAGATGCGTGCCGACGCGGGCGACGTTGAAAACGGTGCCGACGTCCTGCAACCGCATCGTCCCCGACTGGACGACGAACGGATGCGCGACGTCGTGCGTGACCCGGAAGATCGCCTCGCCGCGTTCCAGCGTGACGAGGCGCGAACTGCTGTCGTCAACCGCGAGCCTGGTGCCGCCGTTCAGGTCGATACGGCTGCCGTCGGCGAGTGTCACGCTGCGGCGAACCCCGGCCGGTGTCTCGATGATCCGCGCTGCCGTTTTCGACGGGTTTTCGAGCGGCAGCATGACGCCGACGATCCCCGCCGCCGCCAGTCCGCCGACGGCTCTCATCACCCAGCGCCGCCGCGGTGTCGGTCGGTCGTCGTTGGCGGCAACCGGCGGTATTGCTTGCGACCAGTCGGGAGGCGACAGCGCGTCGGTCAGTTCCGCGTCCGCAACCGCCAGCGCGTCATAGGCGCGTCGATGCTGTGGGTCGGCCTCCAGCCAGTCGGCGAATGCCGTCCATGCGCCACCATCGGCAGTCGGCAAGCGGAGGTGCCACGCGACCGCCTCGGCCGCGGCGTGTTCGCCGTAACCCGGGCCGTAATCGCCGTCCTTGCCCCACTCATCGACCATCGCGCTGGTCCTCCTCATGAGTGAGACGTCCTGCCTGCGGGATATCCGCACCGGAATTGCCCCGTTGCAAGTGAATTCGCAGATACGCGCGGTGCAGCAGTTTCTCGACGCCACTGACGGTGATGCCCATCTGCTCGGCGATCGCCTTCTGCGGAAGGTCCTCGAACCGGTAGAGCCGGAACGCGGTCGCGACGCGATCGGGCAGGCCGGCGAGCGTCGCCTCGACCCGCCCGAGCCGTTCGCGGGCAATCAACGCGCGTTCGGCATCGGGATGCTCGTCGGCGGTCGCCTGCGTTTCCAGCCAATCGGTGTCGCGGTCCGCCCGCCGTGCCGCGCGACGGCGACGGTCGACGGCGATGTTGTTCGCCATCCGGCAGATATAGCCGAGCGGTTCGGCGATCGGGCCGCCGGTCACCGTCTCCAGCTTCAGCCACAGATCCTGGAGCGCATCCTCCGCCTCCTCGACGCTGCCCAGCCGCGCGACGAGCAATCGCAGCAGCATCGCGCGCTCGGCGAGGAAAACTGCACGGAGTCCGCCAAGCGTCATGCTGGGTTGGCGTTCGCGTCGCGGCGGAACAGCACCGCCAGCGCGACGATCGCGACGCCGTTCTGGAGCAGCGCATGCCACCCTGCCCCGTCGGTCCCGAACGCCCACAGCATCGCAGGCAGCAGCGGGTAGAGCGCGAGGCTGGTGACGAGGCCGATGGTCATCGATCGGCCCGGCAGTCCGAGTGCTGTCAGTCCCGAGGCCAGTGGTGCGCTCGCGAGCCCCGCCGCTCGTGCTCCGGCGATGAAAATCAGGAGGACCGTGCCACCTTGGAAGCTTGCGCCACCCAGTGTGACGAGCAACCGGTCGCCTGCGAAAGCGAGGACCAACACGATCGGCAGCGCCACCGCGAGAGCGAGCCCAGCGCTCCGCCAGACCGTGTGCCGCAACGCCTTGAGATCACCGCGCGCCACTTGCGCCGCGAGCACGGCGTAGCTGGCCTGGCTCAGCAGCACCGTCGGCTGGGCGAGCAACGACGTCGCGCGCTGCGTCAATGCGAGCAATCCTGCCGCCGCCGGCCCGAGCAACCAGCCCACCGTCAACGGCGCGAGGTTCGGCGCGAGCTCCCGGACCGTGATGTCGAAATTGGTGATGAGGATGAAGCGCTTGAGGCCCTCGGTATCGCGCGCCGTACCGCGCCATGGTCCGCGAACCCGTTCGCCCGCGGCGAGCTTGCGCCACGCGACCCAGCCGAAGCCCCACATGGTTAGCCCCTCGGCGACGGCAGCCACCAGCCAGACGGCGATGAAGCCGATCAGGCCGCCGCCCGCGAACCAGACTCCGAGTGCGCCGACCAGTCGGATCAGCGGCGATACCGCCTGGTGGATGCCGATCAGGTCGAACCGGTCGGCGATCTGCAGCAGTCCTTGTGGAGTCGCGCGGACCGTAGCGATCACCGCGAGCGAATAGGGAATGGCGATCCGGATCGTGTCGGGCGACCAGCCGAGCCGTGGTCCGATCAGCGGCACCAGCAGAGCCGCCACGACCACGGCGGCGGCACCGCAGCCGAGTTCGATCACCGCCATGAACCGGACGATCCGCGCGAACCCGGCACGGTCGCCGGCCTCCAGCGCGAGCCCGCCATACCGCACCACGCCGTGGAATCCGGAGAACGCGAGGACGCTGCCGATCAGCACGGCATAGGCGTTGACCAGCACCAGTACGCCATAATCGGCCGCACCCAGCCGGTGCGTCACCAGCACGAGGTAGACGAGGCTCATGATGCCCGCCGCCGCCTTGCCGCCGAGCAGGTGACCGAGGTTCGCCAACACCAGCCACAGCCCCGACCGATCGCCGCGTCCCGCCCCAGCTTTGGCGGAGTCCGCCTGCCGGGACGTCATACGGTGGAAGAGCGAACGCATCGCGAGCGCTTAGACGCCCAGCGTTGCGCCGACGAACGGAAAGTTCCGCGTGATCGGCGAGATGACAAAATATTTAGTGAGGATAGCCTGTGCCGGGAACGTCTATCGGCCATGAAGATCGGTTTTCTGTTCAACCACGACCAGGTTCATCAGGTCGCGCACGCCCTCCCGACCGCCCTGGCGATGGCCGAGGGTTATCCCGATGCGGAGATCGTCGTCGCCACCACCAACGCGCGGCTGACCGACGAAGTGCGACGGTTGTGCGCGCGGCTCGGCGTCACCGTACCGTTGGTCGAACTGGGCCTGCGCCGCGCGTCGACACGCGCGCTGGCGAGCGCGCTCGAATGGGCGCTGCCGGTGACCAAGATCGGTATCTACCGCGACAATCTCGATTTCTTCCGCTCGCTCGATGCGCTGGTGGTCGCCGAGAAGACATCGCTGCTGCTGAAGACGCGCTACGGCCTCGACGATCTCAAGATCATCCATACGCGCCACGGTGCGGGCGACCGCGCGATCGGCTTCAACAAGCACAGCGCGACGTTCGATCACGTCCTCGTCTCGGGCAGCAAGATCCGCCAGCGCCTGCACCGCGAGGCCGGCGTGCCGTTCAACCGGATGAGCCTGATCGGCTATCCCAAGTTCGACCTGATGCCGGAGCCCGCGCCGCGCCTGCCGTTCCAGGCTAACGGCAAGCCGACGGTGCTCTACAACCCACATCCGTCACCGCATTTGTCGTCCTGGTATGCGCAGGGCCGCGCGGTGCTCGAGCATTTCCTGCGCGACGACCGCTACAATCTGATCTTCGCGCCGCACGTCATGCTGTTCCACCGCAAGTTCGTGCTGACGATCGACAAGTTCCGGATCGACCGCGCCGGCGTGATCGAGCAGCGCTTCCTCGGCGCGCCGAACATCCATGTCGATCTCGGATCGGCCGCATCGACCGACATGACCTACACGGCGGCCGCGGATATCTATCTCGGCGACGTCAGCAGCCAGGTGTACGAGTTCCTCCACACGCCGCGGCCGTGCCTGTTCCTCGACGCGCACGCGACGCCGTGGGACGGCGATGCGAACTATGCGCACTGGCAGGCGGGCGAAGTTGTCACCGGCACCGAGGACCTCGGCGCCGCGCTCGATCGCGCAGTGGCACAGCACGACCGCTATCGTCCGGTCCAGCGCGCGCTGTTCCAGCGCAGCTTCGAACTGACCGCGGAGCGCTCCGCCGTCCGTGCGGCGCGCGCGGTAATGAGCGTGCTCGGCGATACCGTCCCGGCAGTCCTGCCCGAGCGCGAACTGGAGACGGCAACCGGATTGCAGGGGTTGCGCGTAGCCTGATCCGCCGCGAGAAGGCCCGCGCGGCGCCCCTGTCGGGCGCGGCGTTTGGGATCGATCGACCACCGTGGCTCTACGCAAGGATATCTGGCGCCCCGCGATCGTGATGGCGACTGCCGAGGCGATCGTCGCGCGCGGCTCGATCGAGGGGTTCCCCCTGACGTGGTTGCCGCCGATGGGCAGCTTCCAGTTTCTCGCCGACCCGTTTGGGTTGTGGCGCGACGGGCAGCTATACGTGTTCGTCGAGATCTATGATTACCGCGTCCGGATCGGCGCGATCGAAGTGCTGGTCTATGACGCCAACTTCCGCCTGATCGACCGTCAGCCGGTGCTGAACGAGCCCTGGCACCTGTCCTATCCATTGGTGTTCGAGGCGGAGGGCGAGACGTGGATGCTGCCCGAAGCGCATCGCTCGAACCGGCTCACGCTGTACCGCGCGGTGGATTTCCCGACCCGGTGGGAGCTGGCGCATGTCATCGAACTCGATCATGTGGCGGTCGATGCCACGCCGGTGTTCCACGGCGGGCGGTGGTGGCTGTTCTACACCTCGGCCGACCGCGAGCCGGACAAGATGAGCGCGCTGCACGTGGCCTATGCGGACCGGCTGGCGGGACCGTGGACGCCGCACCCGATGAACCCTGTGCGGGTCGATGTCGCAAGCGCGCGACCGGGCGGGATGCCGCTGGTGATCGATGGCCGGATCGTACTCCCGGTGCAGGATTGCAGCCGGACCTATGGTGGCGCGATCCGGCCGCTGACGATGACCGTTTTGACCACTGAACGGTTCGAGGCTGAGGTGGGCGACGCGATGGTCGCGCCGGCCTCTTCCGCGCCGTTCGTCGAGGGGTTTCACACGCTGTCGGCGGCGGGGCCGGTGACGCTGGTCGATATGAAGCGCACTGAATTGTCGCTTCACGGGCTCTCGATCGAAATAGTCCGCGAGGTGAAGAAACTGGGCCTTAAAAGGCGCGCATCCGTTCGAGGATAGCGAGGCCGGTCGCAGCGAACCGGTCTGGTCCGAACGTCGCGAGAACGCGCTCGCGACCTGCCTGCCCCATCGTCCCCAGTTGCGCCGGCTCGGCGAGCGCGCGCGACAACGCGGCGGCTAGCGCCACCGGATCGCCCGGTGGGACGGTGAAGCCGGTCTCGCCTTGGACGATGCTGCCAGGGAGTTCGCCTACCGCTGAGGCGATAACGGGAAGCCCAGCCTGCATCGCCTCGTGTGCGGCAACGCAAAGGCCTTCCGAGCGCGATGGCTGCACGTAGAGATGGCAGCTTGCTAGGAATGCCGCGGGGTCAGCCGCATAGCCTGCGAACCGCAGCGTCTTTATGCCGAGAGTGTTCGCGCGAGCTTCGAGAGCGTCCCGTTCTGCGCCGTCCCCCGCGATCACCATCTCGTACGGCGTCGGCGTGTCGACCAATGCCAACGCCTCGACCAGCACGTCGTAGCCCTTCACTTGGTGCAGACGGCCGAGGCTACCGATCCGAACGGGTTGGCCCAGCCGCCACGGCGTCGCCTGAAGCGCTTCGGGATCCGCGCGGAAGATCGACCATTGGACGAGCCGCTCGGGGGGAACGTGGAGTCTTTCCGCGGTCAGTCGCGTCACGGCGGTGGAGTCACCGACCCACAGCCGCGACAGGCGCTGCATCGTGCGCAGCAAAATGCGGTTGACCGGCTTGAGGAAAGCAGCATGCTGCCAGCTGACGACCGGCCAACCCCGACGCACGCCGACGATCTGGCCGAGCAAAGTCGCACGTGTAAGCGAGGTCCAGAGATGCGTCGGCGCCCAGTCCTCGAGGGTCGCGTCGAGCCAGCGGAGCGCGGCCGCGTGATCGGTCTCGCCGCCCTCACGCACACGCACGTCAAGCCCGGCGGTGCGCATTGCGGTCTCGCCGCGACGGTCGCGTGCGGTCAGCGCGAACACCGCCACCTCCGCACCGCCATCGCGGAGCACGCCAAGCACCGCGGGCACAGGGGACGCAGCCCCGCCGCCCTCGACCGAGTTGATCACATACGCGATCCGCATCGGGCGTATGCTCACGCGCGCAACCTTGCAAACAGATCGAGATACTCGGCCGCGACTGCGCCGATCCGGTGATGCGCGACCAACGCCGCCAGTGCCTCCGGATCGGGCGAAGATTGCGCGAGCATCGCCGCGATCGCGTCTGCAAGGGCGTCGCTATCGTCCAGTGGCACGACCATGCCAGCTCCCGGCGCATCCAGCAGTCGTGTCGCCGGGGTACAGTCGGTCGCGACCACCGGGCGGCCCGCTGCCAGAGCTTCGACCAGGACCGCCGGATACCCTTCGAAATCGGACGCCAACACGAACAACCGCGCCGCATCCAGCCACGGCCGGATGTCCGCAACATACCCGACAAGCTCTACCCGATCGGCAAGCCTCAGCGTCTCGCTCAGTCGGCGCAATGCATCCGCCTCCGGGCCGTCGCCGACGATGACTAGACGCGCCGTACCTTTCGGCAGTTTTGCGAAGGCGTCGATCAAGCGCGCGAAACCCTTTTCAGGGACCAGTCGCCCCGCGGCGAGCACGACCGGCGGCTGCGTGACGGGGATCGGCGATGGCGGTGCAGCGTCGTCGCTCAGCGCCGGCAACGCGATCGTCGTCGTCAAGGGACGGCGGAGGATCCGGTCGGCCTGATCGCGCGCGACGTCCGACAGCGCGACCACGGCCTGCACCCTGCGAAGAAGGTGTCGCATCCGAACTTCGAACGCCCATTGCCGCAGCCGACCGCGCTGCGGCTTGTCGAGCGCTGCACTGACCTGCGCGACCACAGGGATGACCGATCCGGCCAGCGCGGCGGCGACCGGCCAATGGAAATTACCGGGAATGAAGACGCCGTCGAACCGTCGCTGCTCGACGAACACGCGCGCAGCCTGCGCCAACCGCCTGCGTGAGCCCGATCCACGCGGGATCGAAGGCTCTGCAACAACGATCTCGACCGCTTCGCCGGCCAATGCCCGAAGCGGCCCGGCGTCCGAGCCGGCAAAGATGGTGACCGCGACGCCCTGCTTCGCCCACGCCTCGGCAAGCCGCACGGCAACGCGTTCGGTACCGCCCAGCGCAAAATCATGGAGGACAACGAGGATCGACGGCGCGGCCATGACCGCGCGGTTAGCGCCGTGAGCGCGCCGACGCCAAGCTTTGTTAGGTCGGGACCCTGTGCCCCGACACGGAAAAGGAGAGTTAGGCTGGAGGCAGAGACCCCAGCGTATCCGTCACCCGCCGCCGCAGTTCGGGATCGCGGGTGATCTCCAGCATCGCGCTGAGGCTACCACGCGCCGCCGTCACGTCGCCGTCGACCAGTTCCAGGCGCGCGCGCTCCCACCAGGCGTGTCCATAAGCGGGCGCCATCAAAGTCATCCGCGTGTACAGTTCCAGCGCGCGTCGGCCATGCCCCGCCTGCTCGGCGCGCGTCGCTTGGTTGAGCAACAGCCGCACCAGGATCGCGCGGTTCGGCATCGTCGCGATGTGGTTCACCGCGGCGGCAGGTCCGCTGTTCGATGCTAGCACCAAAGCGGCCAGTGCCTCGCGGCCGACGCGCATCCCGCCGCGAAACGGATCGACAATCACGGGGGCCGCTTCGGCCCCGACCATCACCAATACGTGCCCGGGAACATCGAGCGCGTCAGCCGTCCATCCGATCCGGCGTGCCGCACCCACGTAGAGAATGGACAGGCTTACCGGCAGGCCGCGGCGCCGGTCGATGACACGGATCAGGTCGGCGTTGGCGGGGTCGTCATAGGTCTCGCGGTCGCCGACGAAGCCGAACTCCTCGCCCAGCACTTCCGACAGGACATCGGCGCGCTCTTCGGCGGTACCGGCGCCTCGGCCGACCGTATCGAGACGTTGCGACACCGCATTAATCAGCGAACGATAGGGTGTCGGATCGGTGCCTGGATGATCGAGTAGCGCCAGCGAAAGCGCGGCCTCATCGAGAATGATGTCGTCCTCGTCGAGGAGACCGAGACGGATCAAATTGTCGTTCATCGACCGGAGATGGGTGCGCGCGGCGATGCTGCAATAGCGGGGGTCGGGGTGACGGTCGCAGCTATCGGCGTGCTGGCGCGTTCAGGACAATCAACGCGGAGACCATCGATGAAGCTCTATTATTCCCCCGGCGCTTGCAGCCTCGCAGATCACATCGCGCTGCACGAAGCCGGGCTTTCGTTCGAGCATGAGAAGGTCGATCTCAAGGCCAAGCGGACCGAGAGCGGCATCGACTATACAAAGATCAAACCGAAGGGATACGTCCCTGCCCTGACCCTGGACTTGGGCGAGACGCTGACGGAGAATATCGCAATCCTCGACTGGATCGCGCATCAAGATAGCGCGCTGAAACCGAGCGGAGCGATGGGGCATACCCATCTGCTCATGGCGCTCGCCTTCATCTCGACCGAGATCTACAAGAGCTTCAAGCCGTTCTTCTCGGGCGGGAGCGATGAGGAGAAGGCGAAAGCCAGCGAGACGATCGTCAAGCGGATGGGCTATCTCGCCGATACGATGGAGGGCGACTATCTGTTCGGGGACACCGTCAGCGTGGCGGACTGCTATCTGTTCGTGATGCTGTTGTGGGCGGCGAAGAACCAGATCGACGCGCCGGCGAAATTGGTCGCGTTGCGCGAGTGGATGAAGGCACGTCCGGCGGTGCAGAAAGCGATGTCGCATGAGGGGCTGATCTAGTGTCGGAAGACCGGACCGGTACGAAGGATAGACCATGAAGACCGTGACGCTTCCGGGCGGGGAAACGGTTCCCGCCCTCGGGCAAGGCACCTGGATGATGGGCGAGCGCGCGAGCGAGCGTAAGGCGGAGATCGCGGCTTTACGGTCGGGGGTCGAACTCGGGATGACGCTGATCGACACGGCCGAGATGTACGGTGACGGTGCTTCCGAAATCCTTGTTGCCGAAGCACTTGACGGCGTTCGCGACGACATATTCCTGGTCAGCAAAGCCTATCCCCAGAACGCATCGCGCAAGCGCCTCGAACACGCCTGCGACGCCAGCCTCGATCGGCTGAAAACGGACAGGATTGATCTGTACCTGCTGCACTGGCGCGGATCGGTACCGCTTGCGGAGACGGTCGAGGCGATGGAGGGGCTCAAGACGGCGGGTAAGATCCGCCATTGGGGCGTCAGCAATCTCGATACGGACGACATGGACGAACTGCTGGCCGCCGGCGGCGGCGGCTGTGCGACCGACCAGATCCTGTACAACCTGACGCGGCGTGGCCCGGAACACGACCTCCTGCCGTGGCTTCGCCAAGCGCACATGCCGGTGATGGCGTACAGTCCGGTCGAGCAGGGCCGGCTCGTGTCGGACCGGACGCTCGTTCGCATCGCAGAAACCATCGGCGCGACGCCCGCGCAGGTCGCGCTGGCCTGGGTTCTGCAAAACGACGACGTGATCGCGATCCCGAAAGCCGGGAACGTCGCGCACGTGCAGGAGAACCGTGTAGCCGCGGACCTCGTGCTATCCAGAGAGGACGTAGCAGCGCTCGATGCCGCATTTCCACGACCGAAGACGGCGGGACCGTTGGAAATGCTGTAAGACGACGTCGAGCGTTACTGCATAAGAAAAACGCTGACGGCAAAGGCTTGAGCGGTCGTCTTAACTGGTTAACGCGTTCGCATCGCCCGACTAAATGCGACGGATCACAGACACGCCGGCTATTTTGTTCGTTTCTTTTACACCCTTGCCGTCCAAGGATAGTCGGATGAGTGGCTTGATTTCCCGCCTCAGGCAACTGCGGCATTCCGACCAGTCGATTGCGGCCTCGGTACGTGCGACGCTGCTGGAGTCGCTTTACGCGTCCCCGCAATCCTTGGTGATCGGTGCACTGACCAGCAGCGGCATCATGGGGATCGTCGCATACGTCAGCGGAAACCTGGCGATGATCGCGTGTGCCGTGGCGATCGCGCTCGTCGCCGGTATCAGGGTCGGCGATGCCCTGGGGCGGCAACGGCGGCCGGCACCGGATCGCGTGAAGGGAAGCTGGGCCAAGCGGCAGGAGTTTCTCTATCGATCCGGTGCGCTGGGGTATTCGGCGTTGCTCGGTACGTTCGGCCTGCTCACGCTGGTGCATACCGACGACGGCGTACTCCAGCTCCTCGCGGTGACCACGACGATCGGGTACGCGGCGGGAATCGCCGGTCGCAACGCCGGTCGACCGTGGATCGCCCTGTCACAGCTGTGCTTCGCGTCGCTGCCGCTGACGGTGGGGCTGATCGTCTCGCTGCAGCCGCTCAAGATGGCATTGGCGCTGGTGATCGTCCTGTTCGTCGTCGCGATGATGGACATCACGTTGCAGACCTATGGCGTCATCCTGAAGGCGACACTCGTTTCGCGCGAGAAGGCGGCATTAGCGGAGCATCATGCCGCCATCGCGCGTCGCGACGATCTGACCGGCGTCGCCAACCGGACCGCGTTCCGCGAACAGTTCGAGGCGCGCTTGCAGGCGCTCGGCCGCAGCGAAACGCGGCTGGCGATCTACTGGCTCGATCTCGACCGGTTCAAGGAAATCAACGACTCGTTCGGTCATCTGGCCGGCAACGCGCTGCTCGCGGGCGTGGCCCAGCGGCTGAACGACGCCTTCGGCACGACCGGGATCGTCGCGCGGCTTGGCGGCGACGAGTTCGCGGTGATTTGCGAAGTGGTCCAGCAGTCGGACGCCTCTGCGATCGGCCAGCGTATCATCGACTTGGTCGAGCAGCCGGTGCATCACGACGGGCGCACGCTGCACGTCGGCGCATCGCTCGGCATCGCGATCGCGCCACCCGATGGCACCGATGCCGACACGTTGCTGAAGAACGCCGACCTTGCCCTCTACCGCGCGAAGGACAGCGGCCGCGGTCAGATGCGCTTCTACGAACCGTTGATGGACGAGAAGATCGAGCGGACGCGCGACCTCGGCGCGGAAATGCAGGGCGCGCTCGAACGTGGCGAGTTCCATCTCGTCTTCCAGCCGATCTTCGACCTGACCGGCGACCGCATCCTCTCCTGCGAGACGTTGCTGCGCTGGACCAACCAGCGGCATGGCGCGATTTCTCCTGCCGAGTTCATTCCGATCGCCGAGGACAATGGCCTGATCGTCGCGATTGGCAGTTGGGTGATCCGCGAGGCGTGTCGGATCGCAAGCGGCTGGCCCACCGACGTGACTATCGCCGTCAACCTGTCGCCGATCCAGCTGCGATCGGCGAACCTGCCGATGGTCATCATGAGTGCGCTTGCGGCGAGCGGTTTCGCGGCGGAGCGGCTTGAACTCGAGGTGACGGAATCCGTCCTGCTCGAGGATATCGAGGCGTCGTTGGCGGCACTGGATGCGATCAATCGGCTGAACGTGCGGACGACGCTCGACGATTTCGGCACGGGTTACTCCTCGCTCAGCTACCTGACCAAGTTCCCCTTCCAGACCTTGAAGATCGATCGTTCCTTCATCGCCGACCTCGAGCAAAGCCCGGCCTCGGTGGCGATCGTCCAGACCGTGATCGAACTGGCGGCCAAACTCGGCATGCGGACGGTAGCGGAGGGCGTCGAAACGCACGCGCAACTCGAGCAGCTGCGGCGCACGCGGTGCGATGCGGTACAAGGGTTCCTGCTGGCGCATCCGATGCCGGCAAGCATGGTCGCGACCATGCTTGCCGGCGACGACGTCAAGGCACTGGGGCGCTCCTGAGCGTTTGATTATGCGGCCTTGTCCAGCAACCGCGTCTGCGCACCGACGAGGCGGCGCATCAGTTTCAGGTCGGCCTCGCTGAGCCGCAAGGCGGCATCGGCCCAGAGGTCGACGACGGCTTCGAGTTCGCCGAGCGGCAGCGGATTGACCGACCTCGACGCCTCGTAGATCGCGCAGTGCCCGCTATGCCGACGGCGGTTTTGGCGAATGTAGCGCTCGACTTCGGCGCGGCCCATGCCGGGATCGGCGAGCGCGTGGACGATGCCGAGCTCGTACAGTTCTTCGGCGGTGTACGACCGGCCGCTTAGGATCATCTGTTCCGCCCGCGCCGCGCCCAGGCGCCGGGACAGGAAGCAATGCGCGCCCATGCCGGGAAAGAGACCGAAATTGGTTTCGGGCAGGCCGAAATGCGTGCCGCGTTCGGCGATCACAACGTTGAACGACAACAGCGCCTCGAACCCACCCCCCAGCGCATCGCCTTCCACCAACCCGATCGTGATGATCGGTTGATCGAGGCTCAGCATGTTGCGATGCAGGATATGGACACATGCACGGCCGTAGCGGACGAGCGCCTCCCGATCGCCGTTGCGGATGTGCGCCGAGAAGAGATCGAGGTCACCGCCCAGGGAAAACACGCCGGGAAAACGAGATCCGAGGACGACATACAGGATCGGCATGGTAGCCGACGACCGCGCGGTTGCGATGTCGTTCTGCCACTGGGTGAACTCGGCGAGCAAACCAGGGTTGAAGCTCGGCCGGCTGCGTTGGCGCATGTAGGTCCAGAGGGTTTCGAGTTCGGCGTCGAAATGCGTTTCCAGGTCGACGAACTCGAACGGGCGCCGGCTGAGCACCGCGCTGAAGGAATGGATCGACGCCTCGTGAAGCTCTTGGTGCCTTTCGGAGGGTATGGAGGGGGAATGTTCGAAGGTCATTGCGACGTCCTTTTTTACAAGCAGCGGTCTGCTGCGCGAAAAGGTTACGTCGGAATCCGAAAACCAAGCTGCGATTCGGTCGGCAATTGGGGTGGTTGGTCGTGCTTTCGAGACTTCACAGCCCGATCGTGGCGCGCAGGGTTATGGTCCTCGGCCGGATGGGAACGGTCTGCGTCCTAGTGGCCAGCGTGAACGGATTGCCGAAGCCGAAACTGTTGCCGCGGCTGTCGAGCAGGTTGTCGACGGCGATCGACCAGTGCCACGGCCCGCGGTCGATCGTCGCGCCGGCGTCGATCGTCGCGTAGTTCCCCGCCGGACGATCCAGCAACGGATCGAAACTAAGTCGCGTGCGACCGGTATAGCGCGCGACACCGTAAACCGACGCGGGCGAGCCGAACGCGACGAGCGTTCGCGATGCCGTCAGTCGAGACGATATGTCGGGAACGACCGGCAATCGCCGATCGTCGCGATCGAGGCCGGTGTTCGACGACGGCGACGTCAGGCGGGCGCGTTGCAGCGTGGTCCCGAAATCGATCGTGATCGCGGACATGTTCAGGACGCCACCGAGTTCGACGCCGTAGTTGACCGCGTTGCCCGCATCGACCGTACCGAGAAGTCCGTCGGGGCCGACCGTATCGCTGCGCAAATGCTGCCACGCCGAACCAAACACGGCACCGTGGAAGGCCAGGCGGTCACGTGCGATGCGGATGCGCCAGCCGAGTTCAAGGCTCTGGAGTTCGTCGCCGGGGATCCGGAGATTGGTCGGATCGGCGGTCCGGCTGATACCCGCGGGACGCACGGCGCTGGCATAGCGAAGCCAGACGAGGCCGAGATCGTCGCGATGCCAGCTGAGCGTTCCGCTGGGGGTAACGCCGATACGGTTGGCGCGAACGCGGCCGGGTGCCTGTTGTTCAAGATGGCTCGACGTCGAGAAGGCCCGCAGCCCGAGCTTGAAATCGAGCGCGTTCGAGAGGCGCTGCGTACCCTCGGTGAACACGGCGAGATCCGTGACGTCCTCCTCGTCGCGTCGCGCGTCGATGGTATCGTCGCCGACCGACGTGAAGCGACCCTTTAGAAGGCTGGTCGAATGCAGGATGGTCGCACCGATGATCCAGGGATGGCGCGCGGTCGGGTCACTCAGCCGGACCTCCTGCGACAGCAACCGCGCGGAGCGATCCTCGACATACGCGACCGGTGATGCCACGCCGAGCGACGATGCCAGAATACTCGCATCATAGGTGCTGCCGAACTCCTGGTCGACATAGGCCGTCGTGGCCTGCGCCTCGAGTTTGCCGATCGGCCCCCGCACCGTCAGCGCCCCGGATGTGAAGTCGTTGTCCTGCGGCTCGGCGATCCGCGTGCCGCGCGACAGGCCACTGGTCGCATATTGGCTGTCGCGCGCGTCGATGCGTTGGGCGACGCCGCTCAGGGTCGCCGACCACCCCTCGCCGATCGACCAGCGCAGCGCGGCACGGCCACCGACCCGCCGCGTGCGGTTAACGTCGCGCCGATCGCGCCCGGTATCGTCGATCCAGCCGGGCATCGTCTCGACCCAGCCCGAGGCCCGAAGCGCGACCGTACCGGTGACGATCGGCAGGTTGAGCATCCCCTCGACCGCGCCACCGACTGCACCGTTGTTGATCCCCGTTCCCTCGACCGCGACGCCGCCCGCGCGCCGATCCAGGTCCGGCGCGGCGGTCACGACACGAACGACCCCGCCGAGTGCACCGGTGCCGTAGAGCGTGCCCTGCGGTCCGCGCAATATCTCGATCCGGTCCACGTCGACGAGCCGCAGGTCGGGATCGGGTGACGAATAGCCGATCCGTGCATCGTCCAGATACAGGCTGACGAGCGACTGGCTGGTGCCGTTGAACGCGCTGTCGGCAACCCCGCGGAGAAAAATCCGATCACGGCCCGGGCCCAGGTTCGTGGAAAATGCCCCGTCGGTCGTCGCCATGACGTCCGTCAGTCCACGCCGCCCCGCCAGCCGACCCAAGGTAGGTGCACCGACGATACTGATCGAAGCGGGAAGATCGGACAGCCGTTCGTCGCGCTTGCTGGCGATGACGACGATATCACCGGTCATCAGCGTCCCTGCGGCGTCACCGCCACGCGCCGGCGCGCGCGGTGGTTTTGCCGGAATCGCCTCGATCCGCCACGTGGTCGCATCGACCTGCACCGCGCGCAGCCGGCTGCCGGCCAACATGCGGCGTACGGCCTGCGCTACGTCGGCAGAATGGTCGACCCGCTTGATGACGATATCCGGCAATCCGCCCGCCATTCCGATCGAGATCCCGGTCTGGCTTGCAAGCGACTCGAGCGCAGATCGTAAAGGTCCCGCAGGAATCGTGATCGAACGCTTGGCCCGTGGAGCCCGTTCAGCGTCCGCCGACGGCACCCAGATGTACGACGCCAGCAACCCGACGAACGCGTATCGGCAGCACTGCGTGCAGCTGATCGACGAGCCGCGATCCGTCACCAATCGTCAACACCCCGGAAAAACGCAGGTTCGCCGCCGAAGGATCGACGGTCAACGGGCTGTCCGCATACCGCGCGATATCCGCCGCAACCAGTGGCAATGGTGCGCCGTCATAGTCGAGGCGGCCGTCGGTCCAGTCGGACACGCGCGCAGGATCGACCTTCCGCCGTTCGGCAGTCTGTTTGTCCGACGTGATATCCAGGCTCTGGCCCGCGTGCAGCGTCGTTGCGTCGGACGGCCTGCCCCCGACCGGCGTGACGCTCACCATACCCTCGGCGACGGTGACGGCGACCCGTCCACGCGCACTCACGACATCGAACGTCGTGCCGAGATCGCGTACCTCGTAGCCGCCCGCGCGAACCATCAGGACGCGCGAAGGATCGTGTCGGACGGCAAAGTTCGCCGCGCCCTGTGCGATCTCGATCACCGGACTACCGCCGCCGCTGACGGACACGCGAGAGCCGCGATCGATCTGCATGCGACTGCCATCGGCAAGCGTCACAGACCGGGTTTCGGTGCGACCCGTTTCATAGGCCTGGGCTGCGTCGTCGCCCGACGGCGCGACCAACATGAACGCCAGCCCCGCGGCAAGCGCTCCACTGGAACCGAGCGCCGCCCACTGCCACCGACGACCGCGCGATGCTGCAAAGGGTATGACGTCTTGGTCGGCAATGTCCGCATTGTCGTCATTCGCCGGCAGGCGCGCGGCGATCGCCGGTGCGGCAGCGACGAACTCCGCATCGAGACTCGCGATCGAATCATAGGCAGCGCGATGGACCGGGTCGGCCGCCAGCCACTCGCCGAACCGGTCCCAGTCCATATCCGGCGCGTCGAGCCTCGAATGCCACGTCGCAGCGGCTTCGGCCGCACTATCCGTCGCCGCGTGCGTGTCAGTCATGCGTCCCCCTTTCCGGCGGATGCCCCCCGCCTGTGTCAGGATCGACGCAACCCGCGGCAATCCTGCAAACCTATCCCGATGGATATCGGACCGCTTGATAGACGCCGCGGCACGGATCGAACCGCACCCCTCCCCCTAAATCATTCATCCAACGCCTTTCTCAGATGTCGGAGGGCGACGGCGATGTGTTTTTCGACAGCGCTTCGCGAGATACCGAGTTCGGCGGCAATGTCGGCGTGGGACACGCCGTCGACACGATGGCGGCGGAATACGCGCATCGCTCCCTCGGGGGGGCCGGACAGCGCAGCGGCCAGCCGATCGAACCGCTGGCGGCTGGCGACCGCGTCGAATGCGGAGGGCGCATCGTCGACCGCCTCCACACCGACGATCGACGTCGTCGCGTCGACATAGCCAATGTCGCGACGCTGACGACGGCCATTCGCACGGACACGGTCGAGCACGATGTTCATGCCGACGCGGTGCAGATACGCTAGCGGATTGGCGATCGGTCCCGTTGCCTGTCCCAGCGACGGCTGCGCCGTGTGGAGCCAGATTTCCTGCACGACGTCCTCGGCCTCCGCAACACTGCCTGTCCGCGCCGTAAAGAACCGGACGAGCCGGCCATGATTGGCAGCGAGTACGGCGGACAAACCTTCGGACTGGCCCGAGGAAGGTATTGTATCGGGGTCGGCTACAGTATTCCTCCGAGGCTCATCGTCGCTGGAAGGCGTCTTGCTCCTGCCCGTCCGGGATGTCGCCCTGAAAAATAAGACCGTCGGCGTCGGGTCAGCGCGCTGAGTGGTTCGGTACAATCCCGAAACGGTCGCACAGGCGGATCGTCGCGGCGGCAAGGCTCAGGACCGCATACGCCGGAATGGCAAGGTAGAACAGCGGACAGCCCCAGGCGGAGCGCGGGTGTACGAAGGCGTCGATCAGGCGTCCGTCGCCCCGAAAATCGCAGAGCGGCACCGCCACTTCGGGCGGCTCGACTTGCCGAGCTGGGTCGTGATCCGAAAGATGTATCGGTTGCAAGACGAAATGGGTCGCGGTCATCGACATGATCCTTCTCTCCTCACCAGATTCTCGTTCGCGTACAGCGCGAGCAGCGCGTCGAAATGATCGTCCATCGTGCGGACCGGGGCTGCCGCGCGTGGCGTACGACTATTGCGGGCGACCGAAAGGATCGCCTCGGACGCTGCCAGTGCGTCGCTGGACCGATACAAGACGCCACCGGATTTCCGCGCGAGGTCGGCGGCGCCGCCGCGATCGGGCGCGATCAGCGGCAGGCCCGACGCGATCGCCTCGGCGGCGACGAAGCAGAAGGTTTCCGCCTCGCATCCGTGGATCAAGGCATCCGCGCTCGCCATCATCCGCGCTAGTGCCGGGCGGTCGGTGGTCGGTTCGAGCAGGCGGACGTGCGGATTGCCGTCGATCGCCTCGATCACGGGACGCTGGCGTGATCCGCCACCGACGATGACGAGGCCTACCGGCGCCTGCGCCCCCGCCATGGTCGCCGCCTGCGCCACCATAGGCCAGCGCTTTTCCGGTGCGTGGCGGCCGACGCCGATCAGCAGCATCGCGTCTTCCGGGAGGCCGCATAGCGCCAGCATCTCGCGACGGACGGTCATGTCGCGAAGCGCCGGCGAGAACTGTCCGGGCTCGACGCCCATCGGATCGGTCAGCACCTTTTGTAGGCCGCCCCCCCGCAACCGCTCGCTCAGGCTGTCGCTTGCGCTGACGATCATGTCGAAGCGTTGGTCGAGGCGGCGTAAGTGGCGCCAATACCAGTCGAACGCGCGGTCGATCGTCTGCGTCGTGGCGACTCCGCCGAACCAGCGATACGCATAGGCCGCCAGCGGATCGGCGTGAGCAATCAGCGCGAGTCGCGCCCGGGCGCCGCGTTCGCTTTTCCAGTCCGCGACCATCGACGCGCTGCGCCACGGCGAAGAGACTTCGACGAGGTCCGGATCCTCTTCGTCGAGCACGCGGTGTAGCGCCGATCGATCGGAGAAATAGCGGTAGGATCGGTCGAGCGGAAACCGCGGCGAGCGAACCCAGCGTATCCGCGCGTTCGGCCCACGGCGTTCCTCGCCGTCGCGCTCGCCCGGTGCGACGACCACCATCTCATGCCCACGTTCGGCAAAGGCGACGAGCTTGCGGTCGACATAGGTCCGGACCCCGCCGCCGCTGGGCGTGTAGAAGGCGCAGACATCAACGATCTTCATGACGGCCCTCCCCTTCCGACATAGCTGCGCCCGGCAACAGATCGGCGTAGCGGGCAACCGTGCGGCGACCCGCCAGACACCGAATGGTCCGATCGATACTGGTCATCAGCGACTCCTTCGTGACGTCGCCGGGATGCACGGCCACCCGAAGCGTCGGGAGCCAGTCCGGGAGCGTGCGCGCGGCGGCGGCGACGGCGAGCGAGCTGGCGGTGCGCGCGGGGGATCGGCTTGCCCAGGTCACGACCGGACCACGCGCGACGACCGCGTCGTTCGCCGGGCGCCAGACCCGGAAATGGTCCTCCGCAAGTGAGAAATCGCACGCCTTCAGCGCCGACCTCGCGCCCGGACCGTAGAGCCAGGCCGGCGCGATGAAGCCCGCGACGGGTCCGCCGATCGCCTGTTCGACCATCTCGCGTCCGGCGCGCATCCGGTATTCGGCCTCGTCCACGCTCAGCCCAAGGAACTCGCCCTCGCCTGCCGTCATGTAGCGCGCCTTCATCGTCGCCGCCGCGCCGCGGTGCGCGCTCGTGTCGCGGTGAAACCAGCCGTGGAGGAACATCTCGACGCCCGCATCGGCCCATTCGCGCAACCGGCGCGCGAACGCCGGCGTCCGGTCGAGCGGCGCCGCGCCCCAGTGATCGGGGACGACCAACATCGCGAACCGCGGCCCGCCCAGGATCGCGCCGATCATCTCGGCGAGCCGCTCAATGGGGTCGGCGAATGCCGGCGAGACATCGTGGATCGACACGATGAGGCGCCGGTCTGGTGACGGCGGGCGCAGGGCCTTTGGCAAGGCGGTCACGATGCAGATCCGAAGGGCTGGGGTACACACATGCCCCGGAGACGGCACCGCGCGATCCGAACCGCAGTCTGCCAGATTATTTTTTCGCGCGGAATTATTCGGGCTGCGGATGCTGCGATGCGGTGACGTCCAGAACCCATGACACATCCCGGCTCCCCCGCCATCGCGGCATCGCTGCGTCATGGAAATCAGATTGCCGTCCCGGTCGCCGTACGGCGCAGGGCGGCATGAGCAACGCCCTCAACCAAGCGGCCCTGCCTGCCCCCAAGCTTCCGCTCAAGACGATCGAAGTCCGCAAGGGGATCGTCGCGCGCGGGCTGATGCCTTTGTTGTCCGCGGCGATCTTGGTCGCCGCATTGTGGCAGCTGCGTTATCTCGATGTCCGCGGCGTGATCGCGATGGTGCCGCGTTCGCCGCTGTTCTGGCTGCTGTTCACCGCCGGCTATCTCGCGCTGCCGGCGAGCGAGTGGGTGATCTATCGCCGGCTGTGGAACTTGCCGCCGCGCGGATTCCTCGCGCTGTTGCGCAAGCGGATCAGCAACGAGATCATCGCTGGCTATTCGGGCGAACTGTACTTCTACGCATGGGCGCGGCGGCATGCGTCGCTGGTCGGCACCCCGTTCGGCGCGATCAAGGACGTGTCGATCCTGTCCGCGGTCGTCGCCAATGTCTGTACGCTGGTGCTCGCCGCGGTCAGCTGGCAGTCGCTGGTTGCGCTGAACCTCGGCACCGATGCCAAGGTGATGATCGTGTCCGCCGCGAGCATCGCGTTGCCGTCGGTCGTCGCGCTCGTGATGCGCAAGCGGCTCTTCACGCTGCCCCGCGATGAACTCGGCCGGATCGCGGTCATTCACCTGTTGCGGATCGTCGCGACGACGGTCTTGGCCGCCGCGCTGTGGGCAGTCGCGCTGCCCGCGGCACCGCTCGCCTGGTGGCTGGTACTGGCGACGTTGCGCCTGCTCGTCTCGCGCCTGCCGCTGTTGCCGAACAAGGACATCGTCTTTGCCGGCCTTGTCGCATTTACCGTTGGGCAGGCGTCCAACGTCGCCGCGATGCTGACGATGATCGCGGCACTCTGGCTGGTCACGCACCTCCTGCTCGGCGCAGCACTGACCGCGGTCGAACTTTTCAATCCGGAGCATAACCAATGATCGTCGCGCTCTTGGCCCTCGCCGCAACGCCGATCGCGTCGACGCCCACGCTGGGGACCGCGGCGGCGCAGTGCCGGCCGCATGAGACCGGCCCGGCGATCGTCGTGACCGTCGAGGGGCTGAAGGATCGCGCGGGTAACCTTCGCGCCGAAATCTATCCCGCGGTCGAGGGCGAGTTCCTGGCTGACGACAATGTGCTGGTGGCACAGGGCAAGACGTTTCGCCGCGCGGTGATCCCGGTACCGTCGTCGGGCCCTGCGCGGCTGTGCCTCCGCGTTCCGGGCGAGGGTGCGTATGCGCTCAGCGTCGTCCATGCCCGTAGCCGCGGGCACGGGTTCAGCCTGCTCCACGACGGGATCGGTTTTGCCGGTAACCCGCGGCTCGGCCATTCCAAACCGAGCGCTGAGGCGGCACGGGTCGTCGCGCATGCCGGGATCACGCCGACGACGGTGGTGATGAACTACCGAAGCGGGCTGTTCTCTTTCGCGCCGCTGAAGCGCTGACATCGTCATAAATATGCCCGGGCAGGTGCGGTTCCGGCCGGACCGTGGCGTCTCCCCCGCACATACAGAAATTGGATTGCCAATGGTTTCGCGTCGTCTCGGTCGGTTTGCCGCTTCCCTCGCGCTGTTTGCAGCAGCCACATCGCCCGCAACCGCGAGCGGGGTGCAGTCGACGGTCTCGGTCATGACCTACAATGTGCACGGCCTGCCCTGGCCGATCGCGGAGGATCGCACGGCGTCGCTGTTGGCGATCGCGGCACAACTGAAGGCGATGCGAGCCGCCGGGCACCAGCCGAGGATCGTAGCGTTGCAGGAGGCGTTCGTGCCCGACGCGAAGGCGATTGGCACCGCCGCCGGCTATCGCTACATCGCGTTCGGCGCTTCCGCCGACGCCGCAGCGGCCGCCGAGACGCCGACCGACCGCAGCTTCGTATCGGCCGGCAGCATGTTCCGCGGCGAACAGGTCGGCAAGCATGTCGACAGCGGACTCGCGATCTTCTCCGACTATCCGATCCTCGCGGTGCGGCGGATCAGCTATCCCGTCTGCGCCGGCTATGACTGCCTTGCCAACAAGGGGGCGATGGCGGCGATGATTGCGGTGCCCGGACTGGCCGGACCTGTCACGGTGATCGACACACACCTGAACTCGAACGGCGCCACCGGCGTATCCGAGCCCCGCGCGCTCTATGCGTACAAGCGCCAGATCGACCTGTTGAGCGCCTTCATCGGCTCGATGGAACGGCCACACGAAACACTGCTGGTCGTGGGCGACTTCAACGTCGGGCAGGACATCCCGCGCCGCGCGTATTTCGCGCGGCACATGTTCGGAGGCTCGATGCCGCTCACGGGGGGCGAGCAGCGGTGCCGGTCGACCCCGACATGCCTGGTAACGCAAGCCGCCGACGTGGCGACCTCGACCGGTCGCGCGAAGGACTGGCTGATGTACCGGGCGTCGGATGCGCTGTCGGTGAAACCGGTCGCCTTCAGTGCGCCGTTCGGCCTTAGTGGCGACAAGACCATGCTGTCCGACCACATCGGCGTGATGGTCAGCTACAGGCTCGACGGGGTCGCCGTTCGGCCGAAGATGGCGGCAATGCTCGCCAGCCGCTAAGGGTTTCCCGTACGGGTTGCGGTCGTCCCGCGGCTACCGTATCCCCGGGTTCATAATACCATTATGATACCGGAGACGAGCATGACGCGACAGATTGGCAAGTTCGGCCTCGTGCCCTCGCTAGTGGTTGCCGCGAGCCTCGCCGGTCTCGCGTCGGGATCGGCCTTCGCTGGTCCGGTGACGATGCCTGCGCTGTTCCCGACGCCGACCTCGATCGAGCTCGGGTCGGGGACGATCGCGCTCGGGCGTTCGGTATCGCTGATCGCAACGCCCGGCGTCGATCCCGACACGATCGCCCTGATCCGCAGCATCCTGACGGCGTCGGGTGTGGAGACGATCACGACCGCCCGGCGCCTGCCCCCGGTCATCGACGGGACGTATGTCGTGCTCGGAACCGCCGTCGCACCGATCGTCCGCGATGCGCTCGCCCGCAGCCGCGCGGTGGCCGATGATCATGCCGAGGGCTACACGATCGCCAGCCTGGCCTCGGCGTCGGGCGGGGTCGTCACGCTGGCGGGTCACGATGCGGACGGTTTGTTCCATGCCGCACAGACGTTTCGCCAGCTTGCACGACGGTCGACGATCCCGGCGCTGGTGATCCAGGATCATCCGGCGATGCCGATCCGCGGCACGATCGAGGGCTTCTACGGCGCGCCGTGGTCGATGGCGGACCGCACCAGGCATCTCGACTTCCTCGCCACGGTCAAGGCGAACACCTATGTCTACAGCCCGAAGGACGATCCGTATGCGCGCGACCGCTGGCGGGAGGCGTATCCCGCCGCGACGCTGAAGGCGCTCGGCACGCTCGCGACGACGGCGCGGCGGAACCATGTCGACTTCGTCTATGCGGTCTCACCGGGGCCGTCGGTCTGCTTCTCCGACCCTGCGGACGTGCAGGCGCTGGAGCGCAAGTTCGACTCTATGCGATCGATCGGCGTCGGCAGTTTCTATGTCGCGCTCGATGACATCGAATACACCAAGTGGAATTGCGAGAAGGACAAGACGGCGTTCGGTCCGTCGGGCGCAGAGGCAGCGGGCATCGCGCAGTCGCAATTGTTGAACGCGGTGCAGGCGAACCTTGCGGTCAAGGACCCGTCGGCGCGTGCGCTGATCATGGTGCCGACCGAATATTACGACGCGAAGGAAACGCCGTACAAGGCTGCGTTGCGCAAGCATCTCGACCCGCGGATCGTCGTGCAGTGGACCGGTACCGACGTCGTGCCGCCGGCGATCTCGATCCCCGACGCCAAGGCAGCGACCAAGGCGTTCGGTCGCAAGACGCTGTTGTGGGACAATTATCCGGTCAACGATTACGCGCAGACCACGGGTCGGCTGCTGATGGCGCCCTATACGCGGCGCGAGGCGGGCCTGTCGGGTGAGCTTACCGGCATCCTGTCGAACCCGATGAACCAGGAGGCTCCGAGCCGCCCGGCGGTGACCGGCGTCGCCGCGTTCGGCTGGAACGACCAGGCGTATGATGCGCAACGGACGTGGCATTTCTCCGCGCGGGAACTGGCGGGCGGCGACGAGCGTGCCACCGCTGCGCTGCTGACGTTTTTCGATACTCAGCACATGGCACCGACCTTCGGCAGCCAGCCTTGGCAGGAGCAGGCGCCGCGATTGAAGGCGGCACTGGACGGCGTGCGGGAGGCGCTGGCCGGCGGCGATGAGACGGCGCGGCGTGAAGCGATCGCGGACCTGACTACGCGTGCCGACGAGATCACGAATGCGCCCGACATCATCCGGTCCGGGACCATCGACCCCGGTTTCGCGGCGCAGTCGCGGCCGTGGCTGGACGCGATGCAGCGTTGGGGACGTGCGCTTCAGTTGACCGCCGCCGGCCTCGGCGCGGCCGACCACGGGAGCAGCGCTGCGGGACGGTACTTCGCCGATGCCAAGCGGCTGGCGGCCGAAGCTGCGGCGATCCAGAGCATTCCTGGTGCAACACGGTTCGACGGACCGATCAAGATCGCCGACGGCGTGCTCGACACGTTCGTTGCCGACGCGCCGACGCTGATCGCGGTCGACCGCGCCGGCAGCGCTTCGACCGCCGCCGAGCGGTGACCGATCGATACGGTAGAGGACCGCGCGACCTTCTCGGGTTTCGATCGTTGCCACCGGATGGAGTCCGAAGACCGTCCTGCCGCCGAAGCCCGATGGCTGAAACTCACCCGCGAGACCTTGCCGGCGGTAGCGCGTACGCGCCGCTGGCCGGTCGTGGCGGATCATTGCTTCCAGCGCATCTTCCTCGACAATGCGTGCGACGGCGTGTGGTATGACCGGATACCGGGCCGCCCCGCCTATGCGCACGCCGACCGCGCGCTGTTGGACCGCGCCATTGCGCTGGCCGAGGCGGCGCTTGCCGGAGAGGTGGACCTTGCCGTCCTGAACCGCCGTTCGCTGACCTGGCGGAGAAAACGAACGGTCCCGCTCAGCGGATCGTGACGATGACCTGGTCGGTGGCGCGACCCGCGGCGTCGACGAGCCGCAATCGATGCCTGCCCGGAGGCGCGAAGAACAGCAATTGCTGGGCGGCGGGGCCGAGGTCGCGGTTGTCGAGGAACACGTGATGCGCGCGGACATCGCCGGTGGTCTCGATCGCGAGGCGCTGGCGGTCGGCGGGAATGTCGGGATCAATCGCGTAAACGCTGCCCGAGACGGGGTTGACGATCCGCGCGCGCCGGGCGGTGGCCGGCGCGGCGGCGATCAGCGACTGGCCGGTGCCGCGGAGAAAATACTCGATCCGGGGCTGCTCGATCGCGTCGGCAAATGCGATGCGGCGGCGCTCGACGCCGGCGGGCATGGGGGGGCCGCGTTCGTCGTCGCGTCCGAGCGCGAGCATGACGTCGCGCCACACCGGCGCTGCGCCGCTGGTACCCGAGACCGCGCGCATCGGATCGCCCTCGACGTTCCCGACCCACACGGCGACCGTATACCGGCGCGAAAACCCGACGCACCAATTGTCGCGCATGCCCTTCGAAGTGCCCGTCTTCACCGCGGTCCAGAACGGTAGGCGCAGGGCCGAATCGAGGCCGAAGGTCGCGGCGCGGGCATTGGGATCGGCCATCATGTCGGCGACGATCCAGGCTGCGGCGGGGGTCGTGACCGGACGAGCGGCAAAGTGGGGCGCGTCGGCGGTGAGCCTTAGCGGGGACCAGCGGCCGCCATTCGCAAGCGACCGGTATGCGTCGGCCTGTTCGAGCAACGTCACCTCCGCCGATCCGAGCGCGAGGCTGAAGCCGTAATAATCGCCGTCCTCGACCAGGCCACGATAGCCCGTATCCCATAGCCGATCGCGAAACGGTTCGACCCCGACCAGCAGCAGCGTGCGTACTGCGGGCACGTTGAGCGACCCCGCCAGCGCGCTACGCACCGACACGCGCCCCTTGAACCCGCGATCGTAATTCTGCGGTACGTAGAGCCCCGACGCAGTATCGAGCTGCACCGGGGAGTCGTCCAGCACCGACGCCGGGGTCAGGTAGCCTCGCTCGATCGCCTGCGCGTAGAGGAACGGTTTCAGCGTCGACCCGGCCTGGCGATAGGCGTTCGCGGCATCGACCGCCGGCGCGGTCGAGGCGCCGCCGATCCCGCCGACATAGGCGAGGACGTCGCCGCTCGCATTGTCGATCACCACCGCGGCACCGTCGCGCGCGCGCGATCCGCCAAGCCCGAGCAGCTGGCGACGCAGCGCGGCGGCAACGGTGCGCTGGAGCGCGGCATCGAGCGTGGTCGTAATCCGCAGGCCGGGCTTGGTCAGCAGGCGATCGGCGAGATGCGGCGCGAGCCCCGGATCTAGCGCGAGCGTTCGGACGGGGCCGAGCATCGACGCCGCCTCGCTGGCGAACCGCGCGCAGTCGCCTGCTCCGCCCAGGCGACACGCCCGTGCGGCGATGCGGGTCGCCGGCGCCTGCGGATCGGGCAGCAGCGCGGTCAGCAGCAGCGCGTCGTCGCGCGCCATCGCCGCGGGGGTCTTGCCGAACAGCGACAGCGCCGCCGCGCCGATCCCCTGCGCCTCGCCGCGGAAGGGTGCGAGGTTCAGGTACGCCTCGAGGATCTGGTCCTTGCTCCACGTCATCTCCAGCGATCGTGCCGCGCGCATCTGGCGGAGCTTGTCGCGCCAACCGCGCGCGCCGGGCATCGCCAGCGTCGGCGACAGGAACGCCGCGACCTGCATCGACAGCGTACTCGCACCCCTGCCCCGATCGCCCTTCGCGCGCGCGCCAACCGACCCGAGGATCGCCAGCCAGTCGACGCCGCCGTGGCTGCGGAAGCGGGCGTCCTCCGCCGCGACGACGGTGGCGGGTACGACCGGTGCGATCTGGTCGAGCGGCACCCATGCCAGCCGCCGCGCGGCGAAATTGACGCGGGCGCTGTCGATCAACACGCCGTGGCGATCGTAGAGCCACGCCTCCGACGGCTTCCACGCAGCGCGGACCTGCGCATAGCCCGGCAGCGGCGGCGGGAACGTCGCCCAGTCGAACCCCACCGCGGCGAGGATCAGCACCAGCAATCCGGCGAGCGCCGCGCGCTGCTTCATAGATCCGCGACGACCATCGTCTGGTTCGGCACCGCGGCGCGAATTGCGGGCGAATACATCGCCTCGACTCGGCTAGGCGGCATCTGGAACCGGCCGGCACCGTTGAGCCGCAGCGTGTACGAGACGGTGGTGGTCCCCTTGGGCAGCCAGGCGAAATAGGCGCGCCAAGTATCGCGGCCACGTTCGACATAGCTGGGACCGCCACCCTCACCCTCCGCCGCGCCGCCCTGCTGGAGCAGTTGCGACTGGCCACCGAGATCGCCGATCACGGTCGCGCCCGCGGGCACCGGATCGCTGATCGCGACCCAGTTGCGCTCGGCGGTCGCCTCGACCGACAGCGTCACGCGGAGCACGTCGCCCGTCGTCAGCCGCCCTGCCGTACGCGCCTGCACGACATCGACCTTCCGCGTCAGGCGATAGCCGGCGAACAGCGGTTGCCGCAGCGGCACCGCCGCGGAGATCGACACGGTCGCCCACGGCCCCGCCCCGCCGCTCTGTGCCAACCGGAGTGGTCCGGCGGCAGCGAGCGGGAACGACACCGTCCGCGCGGGTTCCGCCAGCGGCCAGCCGCGCACAACGCTACGCCCCGCATAGGACAGCATCGTCGTCCCCGTGACCGCCTGCGCCGGGTAGACCTGCGCGAAACGCCGCGCGGCGATCGCACCCCAGGCGTTGGCGGTGGTCGTATCCCAATGCCCGCGCGACTGGCGCAGCGCCGTGCCGACCATCAGCCGCGGCGCATCGTCCTGCCAACCCGGCCGCCCGAGCACCGCCGCGGTCGCCTTGTTCGCCGCCTCGTCCGCCGACGACATCAGCCACCACGACGCATTGGCCGAGTCCGATAGATCGAGCCGCGTGCCCTCGAACACGAGGCGCGTGCGCAACACCGCCTCGGCCTGCGCCTTCGCTTCGGTCGACGCGCCGGGGATCGCGGTAAGAGCGGTGATATAGTCGGCGAGGCTCGCGGTCGGCATCTCGGCAGGCGTCATCCCGATCTGGCCGAGCATCGCCGGGGTGGCCTCGCCCTGCCGCGCGAGCGCCGCCAGCGCCGCGACCTTGGTCAGGCGGACATCGCCGTAATCCTCGTGTCGCAAGCGCCCGTCGAGCACCGCCTTCATAGCCTCGATCATCCGCGCGCGCTGGACCGGCGGCAGCGCCAGGTTCGCCGCGCCCGTCATCGACAGGACATAGGCGGTCAGCGCCTCCGACCCCTGCAGGCTGTCGCCGGGGAAATACCGGAGCAGGCCGTCGGGTGCCTGATAGGTCGGGATTTCGCCCGCCAGCGCCGCCCAGCCCGCCATGTCGCCGAGCACGACGATCCGCGACAGCCGTTGTTCGAAACAGTTGAACGGATAGCGACTCATATAGTCGCGGACCCCGGCGAGCGACGGTGCCAGCGTATCGGCAAGGCGGATGTCGACGCTGCCGCGACCCGGCAGCGCGCCCATCGGCGGCGCGATCGGGATCAGCGTAGTCTCCCCTACCTGCGCGAGCGTCGCCGCCCAGATCTCGGTCGGCACCGCCGGGATGACGTCCTGCGTCACCGTAACCTGATCGGCCGCACGGCCGTCGTTGCTGCTAGCTCGCACCGTCCAGCGCAGCGTATCGACCCCGGACGGCGCGGTGAGGTTCCATGCCACCGGTGCCGCACCACCCGCGGGAATGGTGACGGTCAGCGGCTTGCCCTGCGCGATCCGCGGGAAGACGTCGACGTTCGCGGTGACCGTCATCGCGCGGTCCGATCCGTTGCGCAGCGTAAAGCGCGCGCCGTAGAAATCGCCCGAGCGGACCAGCGGCGGCATCCCGGCATAGAGCGATAAATCCTGCGCGGTGCGGACGTCGGTGCTGCCGGTACCGAACGCCTGCGCACCGTCGGTGGCGATCGCGACCAGCTTGAACGACGACAGCGCGTCGGACAGCGGCACGGACACGCGTGCACGCCCTTGCGCATCGAGCGGGACATGGCCCTTCCACAGCAGCACCGGCTGGAAATTCTCGCGGTTGAGCCCCGACAGGTCGCCGCTGCCACCGCCGCCACCCGCTTCGAGCGCCTTGCGTCCATAATGTCGCTTGCCGACGACCTGCATCTGCGCGGTCGCGGTCAGGACGGAGAGCGGGCGATCGCCCATCATCGCGTCGAGGATGTTCCAGCTGTCGTTCGGCGCGAGTTGCAGCAACGCCTGGTCAACCGCGGCGAACGCGACATCGGCCTCGCGCGCGGGGCTGCCATCGGGCTTCCGCACCTGGATCGCGACGTTGGCCGTCCCCCGCGGCGCGTAACGCTCGCGGTCCGCCTTGACCGCGACGGCGAGCGTATGGCCTTCCCAGCCGACCTTCACCTTGGCGATGCCGAGGCGGTAGGCGGGTTTGGCGAGATCGACCAGCGCGGTCGGCTCGGCTGCGTCCTCCGGCGTGTCCGACAGCCCGAGCGTCCGCGCGATCCGGTGGATCCAGCTCCAGAACCCGCTCTCGACGCGGCCGCGCACGACCAGCACCGAGACATAGACGTCGGGCGCATAGGCGGCGTCCATCGGCACCTCGATCACCGGGTCCTTGCCCGACAATTCGGTGACGAAGCTCGACAACACGCCCTCGCGCTCGACGCTCACCAGCGCGGTCGCGGAGCGGAACGGCATCCGTACCTGGAACCGCGCGGTCTCGCCGGAGGCATAGGTGAGTTTCTCGGGCACGACGTCCATCCGGTCGCCATTGTCGCCGCCGAACCACCAGTCGTCGTTCCCCGCGAGCCACACCGACTTCACCGCGCGGGCGACGTTGCCGTCGGCATCGGTGGTGGTGACGACCGCGTAGATCTCGCCCGACACGCCCGGATCCGCCTTGCACTGCGCAAGCCCCTGCGCATCGGTGGTGGCGCTGCACGACGCCGACAGCTTGGTCGTCCGCATCCGGTTGTCATACGCGTAGAACCCGCCGATCAGCCGCCGCCGCGCGGTCAGGATCTGGCGGCTGTAGAGCGCGACCGACAGCGTCTGCCCCTTGATCGGCTTGCCGTCGGTATCGAGCGCGACGAAGCGCAGGCGCAGATCGTCCGCGCGCATCATCCAGCCATCGGTGGCGACGCCAAGCTGCACGCCCGAGGCGTAGATCGGGATCGATTTCGACGCGGTCAGCGTCTCGCCATTGGCATCGCGGTAGTCCATCTCGACCTGCATATCGGTCGTGCCAGGCAGCGTTTGCGGCATGTCGACCGTCATCCGCCGCGTGCCGTCGCTGCCGAGCGTCGCCGGCAGCATCTGCGTCGGCGGCAACGGCGTCTCCGCATCCTCGCCCTCGCCGTCGAGCGGCTTGACGCCGTCCGTGATCGGTTCGCCGCCGAAGCTGAACTTGTCGTAGCCGACAGGCGTCGCACTGTGCGCGAACCAGCCGATGCGGACGTCGACCGGCAGGCCGGGGGCACCGCCGCCCGAGAGGTAGCCGGCGAACAGATCGAGCTGGGCGGTGCGCGGTTTGACCAGCGCGGCCTTCGGCCCGGTCACGCTCGCGCGCATCGTCGGCAGGCGATATTCGTCGACCTTGAACGACTGCGCGGATTCGGTGGTGGTGTCGCCGACCACGAAGACGAGGTCGTAATCGCCCATCGGCGCGCCCTTGGGGGCGGTCCAGACCGTCTCGCCGGTACCGTTCGCGCCGATCGTCACGGGCATCTCGAACTGCGTGTCGGAGCCGCGATGCGACAACCGGAGCGTGCCGGTAAAGCCCGGCGCCAACGAGAAGCCGCGCGCGTCGGGGCGGCGCAGGATATGCTTCATTTGGATCGTCTCGCCCTGGCGGACCAAGGCGCGATCGAACACGGTGTGGATGATGTCGGTCGCGGCTGAATAGCCATAGGACAGGTCGAAATCGAACGGCCAGATGCCCTCGCCCCAATCGGTCAACGTGAAGCTGAAATCGTCACCGGTACGCGCCGAGATCATCAGCGGATGCGGCGAGCCCTCGCCCTTGCAACTGCCATAGGTCTCGGGTTCGGGAAGCCCGCGCGCGACCATCAGCCCGCCGCTCTTGTCGGTCGCACCGCGTGCGAGCGGCTTGCCGGTGCAGCTGTCAGTGACCTGCACCACCGCATTCGCCACCGGCTTGCCCGTCGACAGCCGCGTGACCCAGGCGAGCGAGCGATCGCGCCCCCATTCGAAATGCACGGAAAGATCGGTGACCAGCGCGGCGCTTGCGACATAGCGCGGCACGTTGCGGCCGAGCAGCGCACGGCCCAGCGTCGGGCTGGCGAGTTCGACGACGTAGAAGCCGGGCTTGCCCAGCGGCAGGCCGACGACCTCGAAATCCTTGCCCTTGCCCGGCAGGTCGAGCTTGAAGGGATCGCCTTCCCCGCCGTTAGCCCCGCCACCGCTCCCGAACAGCAGCGGCTTCTCGCCGGTATGGTTGATCTGGAGCGGCTCGGCACCCTTGCGCTCGATCGTCTGGTAGTCGGTCTTGCCAGCCTCCTCGACGCGCCGCAGCCACGCGGCGATCTCGCCATCCGTGCCGCCCACGCGCAGCCGCTGGCCGCCGATCCCCGCGGTCTGGCCTTGTAGCGACGGCTCGACGTTGCGCACGGTGACGGGCAGCACGCCGCCCTGTTTCGCCTCGAGGATGCCGAAATCAGCCGCGAACTTGACGAGCGGCGGGGCTTCGTCGAACTTTACCTCAAGCGGGAAACGTTCGCGGTTGGCGAGGATCCGGCCGCTTTCGTCCTTGAGGTCGGCGGGGATCGCCACCGTACCGCGCGTCGCGACCGGCAAGGGTGCAGCGAACGTGACCTGCTCGATCGTCGCGCGGGTCTTCTCCTCGTCGCTGAACACAGGCGCGATCGACTTGCCGTCGGCGAGCGTCAGGCGGACCTGCGTCGCCGCACTCATCGGCACGGGCGCGGAGAACCGCAGATACGCCTTCTCGACCGGGCTACAGCCGGCCGCGGTGTTGACGCGCGAGCATTCGAACCGAACGGTGAAGGGCTTGCGGACGGTGAAGTCGAACCGCTGGTCGGCGCCGGCAAGCTTGCCCCCGGCGCTCGCGATGTTGCTGCCCCAGACCAGCGCCATATCGCGGCCGGGCGGCAGAGGACGGCGGCATTTCAGCGCGGTAATGCCGGCCAGCGCGCGCTGGCGCGATGCCGTATCGGCGGGGACCGTCTTGGGCAGTCCGGCGCTTTCGAGAAAGTTGGAGACCGCATAATTGTCGCCCAATTCGGCGAGCAGCTTGCCCGGCAGATCGGGCGCGAGCACGTCGACCGCGATCTTCTCGCCGATCCCGTCGACCGCGCAATAGGCGTTGGCAGCAATCGACTCACGGGTCGCAAGCATGTTCGCAGCGACCAGGAACACCTGGTCCTCCTCGATATCACCCTCGCCGGGCAGCACCGCGCGGGCGATCGGACCGCCGGCATCGACGGTGAAGCTCTCCGCATCGACGCCGTAGCCCGCCGCGCTCTCGAGTCCCTCGCGCGTCGCGAGCGTGCAGCGCGTTCCGCCAGGCAGGCCTTGCGCGAAGTCCCAGACATAGGTCCGCTGATCTACCCAGCGCCCCTCGCCCGACACCGCGCACTCGACCTTCAGCGGCGAGGCGGCGCGCGGATCGCCGAGCGGGACGATCGCGTCGCTGAACCGCACGGTAAAGCGCGTGATCGCGCCATCCGAGATGTTGGGCGTGGCAAGCGTGACGTGGGGCGTATCGCCCCCGAACGCGGCAACCGGCGCGACGACGATCGCTAGCGCCGCCCACAGTCTAGCAAATCGCATCCCCGCTCTCCCCGCCGCCAGAATAGAGGCCGGACGGCGCTAGTCCAGACTTAACAGGGCCACGCTCGAGTAGTGCTAAATAAATCTAGGTTTCATTTTCCTAGTCCAACATGGATTAAACCGTTAAGGTTTTGAATATAGAGGGGAACGTGAAAGGAATCGTGTGCGCGACCATCACGAAGAGGCTCGGTTGGACGCCCTGTACCAGCTGAAGTTGCTCGATACCCCGGCCAGCGAGGGATTCGATCGGATAACCCGGATGGCCAGCCAGATCTTCGGATTGCCGGTGGCTGCGGTGTCGCTGACGGATCGCGACCGGCAATGGTTCAAGTCGCGCGTCGGCGTCGAGCATCGCAGCATCCCGCGCGACAAGGCACCCTGCGCGCAGGTCGCCGAGTCGACCCAGCCGCTCGTCATCGAGGATTTTCAGGCCGATGCGTGTTACGCCGACAGCGTGCTTGGCCGTGCCGGAACGCGCTTCTATGCGGGCGCACCTTTGGTCACCAGCGATGGCTACGGCCTCGGATCGCTCTGTGTATTGGGGACCGAACCGCGCAAGGCGACCGAGGCCGAGCTTGCCGCGCTGGTCGATCTGGCGGCGATGGTGATGGCGCAGATCGAGCTGCAGCACGCCTTCGGACGGATCGATCCGGTCACCGGCATGCCGACCCGGAACCAGTTCCGCGACGACTTGATGGATCTGGAGCGGGACCATCCGGGCGAGCACCGGTTCGCGGTGGTGGTGGACATGGCGCGCGACGATCAGATCAGCCGGATCACGCGCGCGTTGGGTGTTGCCCGCGTCGACGATTTCATCCGGGAGGCGTCGCAGGCGCTGCGCGTGGCGCTGGGACCCGGTCGTGTTGCGTATCAGGTTGGCAGTGCGCAGTTCGCGTTCATATCACCGCCGGGTGTCGAGGAACTGGCCTATGTTTCGCTGCTCCGGTCGAGCTTCGAGACGATGCATGCCACGTCGTCGGTACGCTTCGTCACGAACGTCGCGATCGGCGTCCGGTCGTTCGTTATCGGCAGCGTTTCGGCCGACGACGTGCTGAGGGGGGCGGCCAGCGCGGCACAGGACGCACGCAACGCCGATGGCGCGATCGCACTGCATTCGCCCGCCAACGATATCGCCCACCGCCGCCAATACGGACTGTTGCAGGATTTCGGCGCCGCCCTCGAAGCCGGCGACCAGCTGCGACTGGTGTACCAGCCAAGGATCGAACTCGCGACGGGACGGTGCCTGGGCGCGGAAGCGTTGCTGCGCTGGCGGCACCCTCGACTGGGCGAAGTGTCGCCCGCCGAGTTCATCCCGATCATCGAGGAGACCTCGCTGGCGCGCGCGACGACGCAGTGGGTGATCGATGCGGCCATGGACCAGATGGCGGCATGGAATTTGGCCGGGATCGCGCCGGTCCTGTCGGTCAACATCTCCGCCGCCAACCTCGGCGAGGCGGATCTGATCGACCGTATCCAGCTGGCCCTGTTCAAGCGCGGTCTGCGGCCCGAGCGGCTGGAGATCGAGCTGACCGAAAGCGCGATCATGGACCAGCCCGACCAAGCGCTGGCGATGCTGCGCGAACTGGCGGAAGCGGGCATTTGCCTTGCCATCGACGATTTCGGGACGGGACATAGCAGCCTCGCCTATCTGCAGCGCCTGCCCGCACGGATCGTGAAGATCGACCAGGCCTTCATGCGCAACCTCACCGAAGCGGCCGGGCCCGATTTCGTCCTCGTCGAGACGATGATCGGGCTAGCGCACAAGCTCGGCTACCGCGTGGTGGCCGAGGGGATCGAGACCGGAGAGGCCGCCGCCATCCTGACGCAGCTCGGTTGCGAGGAGGCGCAAGGCTTCTGGTTCGCGCGCCCGATGGAAGCCGCGCCGTTCGCCATCTGGCTTGCGGAACGCGAGACGGCAGCCGGGCTCGAACGCGGCTGACCTTGTTGCCACGCCCGGTATCGTTTCGGGTCCTCCGCGCAAGGAAGTCCCGCATTCTGCGATTTCTCTGGGCTTGCGGACGAATTTGCCGATATCGTTTGCGCGGGGATTATCGGGGGGCCGAATTGTGCGAAGTATTGTGGTTGCAGCGGTGTCGCTGGGGTGCATGGCGACGTCTGCGGCGCAGGCCGGCGACCTTCCCTTGTATCAGGCAGCGCCTAGCTGGGTCATTCCGGCCGTGCTGCCGGACGCGGCGAAGACGGGCGCAGATACGCCGGCGCTGGTGATCTTCGATACGCAGCAACGGATCGAGGACGGGCGGCTGTGGTCCTACATGGATGTCGCGTCGCACATCACGTCGCCGGAGATGCTGGCGCAGGCGACGTCGCTCGCGCTGCCCTGGGCGCCGGACAAGGGCGACATCATCGTCCACGAACTGGCGATCTGGCGCGGGAGCCAACGGATCGACCTGCTGGCGAACGGACAGAAGTTCACGGTCTTGCGGCGCGAACAGGCGCTCGAACAGCGCGAATTGACGGGTATCCTGACGGCGACGCTGGCGGTCGAAGGTCTGCAGGTCGGCGACATCCTGCGGCTGCGGGCGTCGACGACATCGAAAGACGCCGCGTTGGGTGGGCGCGTGCAGAACGTCGTTCCGATGATCGCCCTACCCGCGCGGGTTGCCTTTGCCCGCGCACGCATATCGTGGCCGACCGCGACGCCACCACGCTGGAAGCTGGAGGCCGACGGCGTCAAGGTCGTGCCGATCCGCGACGGGCAATACACCGTGCTCGACCTGGCCCTGCCCGCGCCAAAGCCGGTCGAGATGCCGCAGGATGCGCCAAGTCGGTTCCGGCATCCGCCGATGATCGAATTCGCCACGTTCGCCGACTGGGCGGACGTCTCGAAGACCTTCGCACCGCTATATGGCGCGGAAGCCAACGCCATCGCGCCCGGCTCCCCGCTGAGGACCGAGGTCGACGCGATCATGAAGGCGGATGCGACGCCGATCGGCAGGGCCGAACGCGCGCTGGAACTCGTCCAGGACAAGATCCGCTATCTTGCCGTCGGGATGGATGGCGGGAACTATGTTCCGCAGAAACCCGCGCGGACGTGGGAGGTTCGCTACGGCGACTGCAAGGCGAAGACGGTGCTGTTGCTGTCGATGCTGCGGGCGATGGGCATGGATGCCGAGCCGGTCCTCGCCGCCGTTGGATCGGGCGACTTCGTGGCCGAGAGGCTGCCGAGCGCGGCGGCGTTCAACCACGTCTTCGTGAAGGCGACGATCGGCGGCCAGACCCTGTGGCTCGATGGGACGGGCGCCGGTTCGAGGCTTGCGGATATCCACGACACGCCCGACGTCGGCTATGTCCTGCCGATCCGCGCCGACGGTGCCGCGCTGCTCAGGATCGCGACGCACGCGAATGCGCGTCCGGTGATCGACCTGACCGTCGAGGCGGACGAAACCGCCAGCGTCGACCTGCCCAGCGCGTTCGAGGCGACGGCGATCGTCCACGGGCGACCGGCGGCGATGCTGACGATGGCCAAGACTCAATTGGGCGAGAAGGAGCAGCGCCAGGCCGTCGGGCAGTTCCTGCAGGGCTTCCTGGGCGAGGGACAGTTCGTCGATACGTCGATCACGTCCGATCCGATCACCGGTGCGGTCACGTTGAAGGCACGCGGCGCAACGAGCACGATCTGGACGACCGACGACCGTCGCCGCAAGCGCGCGGTCGACAGGCTGATCGATCAGGTCAATTTCGATCCCGACCGCAGCAAGGCCACCTGGGCAGCCGTCCCCGTTCTGGTCAACCAGCCCGACGGCATGCGCTATCGCTTGCGGTTGCGCCTCCCCGACGGTGGCCGCGCCTTCGCGCTGGAGGGAGAACCCGATCTCAAGGCGAACATTGCCGGGTATGACATCGTTCGCAGCGCAAGCCTGGCGAACGGTATGTTCACGCTCGACGAGCGGATCGACACAGTCGGCGGCGAGATCGCGGTTGCCCGCATTCCGGCGGAGCGCGATGCCCTGACGACCGCGAAGGCCCGCGCGCCACGTATCGTCGCCTCGGCCGACACGCGGCGTCGCTGGGACATCAACGCCAGCGACCCGCCCGGTGCGACGCAACTCAAGGCGATCGAAGCGATCTTTGCGAAGTCGATCGCCGACGATCCCGACGAAGCCAGCGGCTATACCAGCCGCGCGTCGCTCAGAAGCGGCGTGGGGGATCGCCGCGGTGCCGTCGCCGACCTGACGCACGCGATCGCGATTGCCCCGACGATCGACCTCTATCTCCAACGCTCGACGGAGTCGCACGAGCTGGGAGACATGGCGGCGGCGCTCAAGGACGCGGAAGCAGCGCGTGCCCTCGATCCTTCGTCGCAACAGGCAATCGGACAGCTCAGCGACCTGAAGGCCGAAGGTGGCGACATGCCCGGAGCGCTGGCGCTGCTGGATCAGCGCATCGCGCTGGGCGGCAGCATGCGCAACGCGTTTCGCGAAGCCAAGGCCGGCTTACTCGGAGAATATGGCGACGTCACCGCAGCACTCCTGTTGTTCGACAGCCTGATTGCGGACAAGCCGGGTTCGCCGTCGCTGATGAACGCACGATGCTGGGCCAAGGGAACGCGCATGGTCATGATCGACAGCGCGTTGAAAGACTGTACCGGGGCGATCGAGTTGAGCACCGACACGAGTGGTCCGCTCGATAGCCGGGCGATGGTCTGGTATCGGCTTGGAAAGTACGAGCGAGCGCTGGCCGATCTCGACGCGGTGCTGGCGTCGACCCCCAATCAGGCGGAAAGCCATTTCATGCGCGGAATCGTCTTGGCGAAATCGAACCGGCGACCTGAAGCGACGAAGGAATTCGCGATTGCACGGCGGCTTCTACCGAGCGTCGACAGGCGGTATGCGCGCTACGGCATCAAGGCGGACTGATCATTGGTATCGGGTAGCCACTAACGGGGCGCTCGGCATAGTGATTGGCGACGACGGTGAATGGTGTCGGGTCGCAGGGAGAAAACCGCTTGATGTCGGACGAGTATGCGCATGGCCGGCGAGACGGGTTGCGGCTGGCGCTGGCGATCTTGGCTGCCGAAGAAGCCAAATGGGCGGCGTTGCTGGGTGAGAGTGCATCCTGGCGGACCAACGCCACGCGTGAGGTGCGGCACAAGACACTTCAGGTCGCACAAACGCGCGTCCAGACCGTGTTGAACCGGCTTTCTCCCAAGGACGACACCGCGTCGAATGCGGAATTGTCCGCCGCGCTGGCGAAGATCGGGCTTTAGCCGGCTCTCCCGTCCGGCGATGCGTCGACCAGTTCGGTCAACTGAAGCGCATCACCCAGCGCCGCAGACGCGGCAGTGTTGTCGAACATGCACCATGCCGGGCGCCCTGCTGCGCGATCCTGGGCAATGAGATCCGCATAGCCGCGTAGGCGGTCGAGCCCGTACGCGGATCGGTACATGTCGGGCGATCCGTGCAGCCGGTAATACGTGAGCCCACGCCAACCACCCGGCCGTGCCGCCGCCGGGACCCGGGCGGGATCGGCAGCGACCCGTGCTACTTCCTGGTCCGCTAACAGGCTGTCGGCATCGGGCTCGAACCAGCTGGCGTGGCGCGGTTCGCACACGATGCTGGTATCGGTTCGTTCGCCGACGTCCGCAAGAAAACGGGTGACCGTCGCATGATCGAAGGCGAGGCTTGGCGGTAGTTGCAGGAGGAGGAGTGCAAGCTTGCCACCCAGGCCGGACACCTCGTCGAGGAAGCGATCGAGCGGCGCGGCGGCATCGTGCAAGCGAAGATCGTGGCTGATCGACTTGGGTATCTTTGCCGTGAACCGGAAATCGTCGGGAACGCTGGCCGCCCATCGAGCCCAGGTCGATTGCCGGTGTGGCCGGTGGAAGGACGAGTTCACTTCGACACCGTGCATCACGGCCGCGTAACGCTGTAGCGCGGTGCCCGTTTCCGGAAAGTTCGGTCGATCCGCGGCCGGTATGCTCCAGCCGGCGGTACCGATCACGCAGCGCGGCTCTGTCACCGGGAAACGACCTTCGGTGAAGCACCACGACAATCGCCCGGCATCCGTCCCCTGCCCCGCTGGTCATCGCGGCGAAGGAGACGGACGCCGGAGTCGATCATGCCGATTGGGGGATGATGCTGATCATCTCGTCCTCGCTGGGTTCCTTCGCCGGCTTGAGCTTGAGCGCCTGGTCCGGTTCGACATGGCGGCTTCGCGAAGCGGGTTCGAGCGTCACGGTCTCGCCGGTGTCGAGCGATCGCTCGATCGCGGCTAGGACACGCATGTCGAACAGGCCTTCCTCGCCGTCGGCTTCGGGATGGAGATCCTCGAGGATGCAGTTCGAGAAATACTGCGTCTCGTTGCCAAACTGTTCGACCGGATCAAAGCTGTGCGTCTTGCTGCCGGCGCTGGTCTTCTCGACATAGGTGATGCCGATCTTCGGCCCGAACATGAAGGCGGGCGACGCGTGGATGCTCGCCTTCGTGCCGACAAGTTCGAAGAACTCGGCCGATGCAGTGGCGTAGCTGACGCTGAACTGCGCGACGCGTTCATCGGGGAAGCGCAGCGTGACCGCCACGGTGTCGTGGAAGTTGAAGCCGCGCCCGGGGGTCTTGGTACCGATCGCATGCACGGCGATGGGTTCCTGCCCGAACAGGTTGCGGACTGCGTTGAGCGGGTACGTCCCCATGTCCGGCACCGGACCGCCCCAGTAACCGTTGTGACCGCGCGAATTGGCCTCAGCGACATTCTGCGCGAACACCGAAACGAAGCTGCGCAACTCGCCGAACTCGCCATCGCGGGCGCGGGTGATCATCTCGACCGTGCCCGGTTCGTTGTGGAGGCGATAGGCGATCATCAGCTTGGCGCCGCCTTTCTTCTGCGCGGCGATGATCTGTTCGGCTTCGGCGACGCTGGAGGCCATCGGCTTTTCGAGCAGGACGTGAATGCCCGCTTCGAGCGCCGGAACGGCGTATTGCAGATGAAGGAAGTTCGGCGTCGCGACATAGACGGCGTCGATCTCGCCCGACTTGAGCAGTTCGTCATACTGTTCGTACGACCATGCCTTGATACCGTAGAGCTTGGCGAGCTTGTCCGCCTTGACCGGATCGCCCGTGACCAATGCCGCGAGTTCCGAATTGTCGGTGCGACCGATGCCCGGCATGAACGCCTGCTGCGATATCTGGCCACCGCCGACGACGGCATAGCGTACCTTCTTCTTGTGTCCGAACATATCAGTCCTTCGGTGTAGTTTGGGGATGCAGGGCGAACGACGGACGACCATGATCGTTGCATTCTTCGCGTGTTTGCCGCGTACGTCGGGATCCGCGACGCTGCGTTTCCGCAATCGTGCCGATCATACCGGACCGCATCGCGGTGCCGTTCGTTCGGTACGTGAACCTCTGAGGTAGACGAATCATGGACTACACCAAACTCGGCAGCACCGGCCTGGACGTTTCGCGGCTTTGCCTGGGCTGCATGACCTACGGCATCCCCGATCGCGGCAATCACGCGTGGACGCTCGATGAGGAAACCAGCCGGCCGATCCTGCGCGCGGCGGTCGAGGCCGGGATCAACTTCTTCGACACTGCCAACGTCTATTCGGATGGCACGTCGGAGGAGATCGTCGGTCGTGCGCTCAAGGACTTCACCCGCCGCGACGAAGTGGTGATCGCCACCAAGGTGCACGGACGGATGCGTCCGGGCCCGAACGGCGCCGGTCTCAGCCGGAAGGCGATCATGGCCGAGATCGATGCCAGCCTCACGCGGCTCGGCACCGACTATGTCGACCTCTACCAGATCCACCGGTTCGATTACGACGTGCCGATCGAGGAAACGCTGGAGGCGCTGCACGACGTCGTGAAGGCAGGCAAGGCGCGGTATATCGGTGCGTCGTCGATGTTCGCGTGGCAGTTCGCGACGATGCTGCACGTTAGCGAGGCGAATGGCTGGACGCGGTTCGCGACCATGCAGGATTATCTGAACCTGCTGTACCGCGAGGAAGAGCGCGAGATGCTGCCGCTGTGCGACGCCGAGGGGGTCGGCGTAATCCCCTGGAGCCCGCTCGCCCGCGGACGCCTGACGCGCGACTGGGACGAGACCACTGGACGTTCGCAGACCGACGAGTTCGGCAAGACGCTGTACGCGCATACCGTCGAGGCGGACCGCAAGGTGGTGGAGACGGTCGCGACGATCGCCAAGGAGCGCGACGTGCCGAGGGCACAGGTGGCACTCGCCTGGGTGCTGGCGAAACCGGAGGTATCCGCGCCGATCATCGGGGCGTCGAAGACCGCGCATCTCGATGACGCGATCGCGGCGCTCGAACTGGGCCTTACCGATCGCGAGATCGCGCGGCTGGAAGAACCCTATGTCCCGCATGCGGTCGTCGGCTTTTCCTAAGCGATCTGCGGCCGGCTACCGTTGAGTTGGCCGCATCAAGTCCACCGAGCGTAACGCGCATATTCTGCCCGATGGATCATCCGTCGCGGCGTAAAGGACCGATATGACGAAACCGACAGTGGCCGAGCGACCGGCTATCCTGGCCGCCAAGCGCCAGCTGAAGATGGCGCGCTCGACCCATGCCTATGTCAGGGGCAACACGACCAAGTTCTACGAATGGCTCGACGAGTCACGCGCGTCGCGACGCGTTCCGCAGGGGCCGGCGATCTGGATCTGCGGCGACTGCCATCTCGGTAACCTCGGCCCGATCAACGATGGTGGCGGGCGGATCGCGATCCAGATCCGCGACCTCGACCAGGCGGTGATCGGCAACCCGGCGCACGACCTGATCCGCCTCGGGCTGTCGCTCGCGACCGCGGCGCGAGGCTCCGACCTGCCCGGCGTGACGACCGCGCACATGATCGAGGAGATGGTCACCGGCTATGCCAGCGCGATGGCCGATCCCGCGAGCAACGATGCCGGCCCCGAGCCCGAGGCGGTCCGCAGCGTGAAGCGCCGCGCACTGGGACGGCGTTGGCGGCATCTCGCCAAGGAGCGGTTCGCGACGCAGGAGCCGATGATCCCGCTCGGCGACAAGTTCTGGCCGCTGGAGCAATCCGAACGAGACGCGCTCGCCGAACTGGTCACCGAGCCGGACGTCGCAGCGCTGGTTCTCTCGCTCGACGCGAAGGACCGGGACCGGACCGTCCGGCTGGTCGACGCCGCCTACTGGATGAAGGGATGCAGTTCGCTCGGGCTGTTGCGGTTTGCGGCACTGGTCGGGCTGAAGAACGCGAAGGGGCGGTCCGACTATGCGCTGATCGACTTGAAGGAAGCGACGACACCGATCGCGCCTGCCGCAAAGGGTGCGAAGATGCCGACCGACCAGGCGGCCCGCGTCGTCGAGGCTGCACGCGCGCTGTCTCCTCACCTCGGTAGCCGGATGGTCGCGGCGCGTGCGCTCGATCGGACGCTGTTCGTTCGCGAATTGTCGCCGCAGGACCTGAAGCTCGAGGTCGAGCAGTTCAGCGCGGGACAGGCCGTAAAGGCGGCGCGGTATCTCGCCTTCGTTGTCGGCAAGGCGCACGCACGCCAGATGGATACGGACACGCGCCACGAATGGGCGAGCGTGCTCGATGCAGACCGTCGCGGCACGATCGATGCGCCGAACTGGCTGTGGGAGAGCGTCGTGTCATTGGCGGGAAGCCATGAGGCGGGATATCTGGAACATTGCCGCCAGTACGCAATGCGGGCGTGATCGGCGGTAGGGCTATGCCCGCCCCGAGGTGCTCCAAATGCTGCGTGCTTTACATGACCGATCCAGCTGTCACACTTATCGCTGAACTCGGGCGCGTGCGCCGTATTGGAGCATTCGACCATGGACTTCATCGACCGGCGTACGGCTATTGCCGGTATCGGTGCGGCGATCGGGTGCGCCGCCCTGCCCGTCTCCGCGCGTGCCGCACCCGACGACGTGTTCCTGCTGAGCTATTTCACCGACAAGGATGAGGGTCGCGAGGGGCTCAAGCTCGCCAGCAGCGACGATGGGTATGTCTTTCGCGCGCTGGGCAATGGTCGTGGCTTCCTGACGCCGATGGTCGGCGAGAACAGGCTGATGCGCGATCCCAACCTGGTGCAGGGACCGGATGGGCTCTGGCATCTCGCCTGGACGAGCGATTGGTTCGGCCCCGTCATCGGTCACGCCACATCGCGCGACCTGATGCACTGGTCGCCGCAACAGACCATTCCGGTGATGAAAGGCTTTGTCGGCGTCCGTAACAGCTGGGCGCCCGAGGCGATCTACGACCGCGCGCGGGGCGATTTCGTCATCATTTGGTCGAGCAGCATCGATGGCCGTTTCGGGGCGACTGCGGGCGAAAAGTTCGCGGGGATCAAGCTGCGTCCTTATTATACGCGCACCAAGGATTTCCGTACGTTCACGCCGACCAAGTTGTTGTTCGATCCGGGTACCGACTCGATCGACTTTACCTGGCTGAGGCTGGCCGACGGCGGGTTGCGGCTGATCTACAAGGACGAGACGCACGACACCGAAACGCGGCGGTGGCTGGTCAGCCGGTCCGCGGCCTCGCCGACCGGTCCGTTCGGGCCGGTCAGCGCGCCGTTCACCAAACCAATGACGGAGGGACCGACGGCGATACGGCTCGGCGACCGCTACATCGTCTATTACGACGTGTACGAGCAGCATCGCTTCGGTGGCGCCTCGACCACGGACTTCGTCCACTGGACCGACGAAAGCGCGCGCATCCGGTTTCCCGAGAACGCACGCCACGGCACGGTCGTTCGCGTGCCTCGCGCCTTTGCCGACAGGATCGCGTGATTTAAGCGGCTAATCGCGGTCGGAACGCTATCATCACCTTGCCGAGATGCCCGGCGCGTCGTCGAAGGCGAGGACTCGATCGACTACCGTCGTGATCCCGTTCGCTACGATCGCGTCGAGCAGGTCCACGAACCTCGCGCGGCTGTCATTGGCGTACGTGCACCGATCCCCACGTAGCGGCGATGTAAATTGATGGTATGATGCGGTGCTTGGACTGGCGTTCTTCGGCGCCGCGTCGGTCGGGAAGACCGCCTTCGCCAATCCCAACAACGCATATGCCGACGCTACGCTACCGCGACGAGTGTGGCAGAGGTCCGAGCGCGCTATCGATTGCCCCGTCTATCTTGCCGACCCTCCTGTGGTAGGATCCTTGGGACGATTGGGGAACGGCGATGCGGACGATCATCATGGCGACGATGTTGCTGGCGCTGGAGTCGGGTACGACGCCGGTCGCTACCGTTCGGACGGCTAACGCCGAGGTGCGAACCTCGCTGGCGCACGGCAGGATGGAGGGTCCGTTCGAACTCCATTCCCGGGTCTATCCTGGCACGGTCAGGCGCTATTGGGTGTATGTGCCAGCAGGCTACGACACGTTTAAGCCACCCAATCTGCTGCTGTTCCAGGATGGCCAGCGCGCGGTCAACCCGGAAGGGTCGCTGAGGCTTCCCGCGGTTATCGATACGTTGATCGAGCAGAAGGCCATTCCGCAGACGCTGGGCGTGTTCGTCACGCCGGGGAATGTCTCCGCCCGGTATCCTGATACGCTCGGCATACAGAACCCGGACCATCGGCCGGAGGAGTATGACGCGCTTTCCGACGCCTATGCCCGGATGACGCTGGACGAATTGCTGCCCGCCGTGGCGCGGCGATGGCGGTTCTCCGCGGATCCGAAGCGGCGCGCGATCGGCGGCACGTCGAGTGGTGCGATCGCCGCCTGGACCGTCGCATGGCGCCATCCGGACGCGTTCGGCAATGTGATAAGCTTCATCGGCAGCTATACCTCGATCGGCCTGAAACTCGGTCCGGACGGAACGCCGCTGGCCTATGGCGGAGATACCTATCCCGGCCTGATCCGGAAAAGCGCGATCCGCCCCTTGCGCGTCTTTCTTCAGGACGGACGCAACGACCTGGATAACGAGCACGGCAACTGGTTTCTCGCGAACCAGCAGATGCTGAAAGCGCTCGAATGGGCCAATGCGCATGCCGACGCGGAAAAGCACGTGGGCGCGCGATACGATATTAACCATGCCTGGACCGAAGGTGCGCATTCGGATGCCGATGGCGGATCGATCCTGCCTGACGTACTGCGCTGGATCTGGCGGGATCAGCAACCCGGCCGGTGACCCGGATCTGGTTGGGGCCGTGCTCCACTGCAACCGCCCGCGTCTCGCATTCGACATTGACGCAGTGCAGCATCGCACCTACCAGCCCGCGCTCACAAGATGCTTGCCTACAAGGCGCAGTTTAGCTCAGCGCTGGAGGCGCCGCGTGACCATGATCATGACCTTTGCCGATCTCTCCCTCGCGCCGTTTTTGCTGCAGGCGCTAGCTGAGGAAGGCTATGCCCACCCTACCCCGATCCAGGGGCAGTCGATCCCGATGCTGCTGCAGGGGCGCGACATGCTTGGCATGGCGCAGACCGGCACGGGTAAGACCGCCGCCTTCGCGCTGCCGTTGCTCCACCGCCTCGCTGCCGACCCCCGCCCTGCACCCAAGGGCGGCGCGCGCATCCTGGTACTCGCGCCGACGCGTGAACTCGTGTCGCAGATCGCCGCCGGGTTCGAGAGCTTCGGTCGCCATCTGAAGCCGAGCGTGATGACGATCTTCGGCGGCGTCAGCCAGTTCCATCAGGTCAAGGCGCTCGAAGCCGGGGTCGACATCATCGTCGCCGCACCGGGGCGCTTGCTGGATCTGGTCGATCAGGGGCTCTGCGACCTGTCGCAGCTCGAGGCGCTGGTGCTCGACGAAGCCGATCAGATGCTCGACATGGGCTTTGCGAAGCCGATCGAGCGGCTCGTCGCGACGCTGCCGACGGATCGCCACACGTTGCTGTTCTCGGCGACCATGCCGAAGTCGATCGCCGCGCTGGCCGAGAGCCTGCTGCGCGATCCGGCGAAGGTCGAGATCGCCCCGCCGTCGACCACCGTCGACCGGATCGACCAGTCGGTGATGTTCCTCGATGCGACCGACAAGAAGGCGGCGCTGCTGGCACTGCTCAAGACCCCCGACATGGGCCAGGCGGTCGTGTTCACGTTGCAGAAGAACATCGCCAACGACGTCTGCGCGTTCATCGGCGAGGCCGGCATCACTGCCGAGGCGCTCCACGGCAACAAGTCGCAGGGCCAGCGCGAGCGGGCGCTCGACGCCTTCCGCGCCGGCACCGTCCAGGTGCTGGTCGCGACCGACATCGCTGCCCGCGGGATCGACGTCGACACCGTGACGCACGTGTTCAACCACGACCTGCCCAGCCTCCCGGAAAGCTATGTCCACCGGATCGGCCGCACCGGTCGCGCAGGTCGCAGCGGGTTCGCGATCACGCTGTGCGATGCCGAGCAGCGCGCCTGGCTACACGACGTCGAGCGCGAGATCGGTCGGACCCTGACCGTCCAGGACGATCACGAATGGCACTGCGAAGTGGCACGCCATTCGACCAAGCGCGCGCCCGTGCTGGGTGGCGGCCCGGTCAAGCAGGTCAAGCCGGCGAAGGCACCGCGCGAGCGGAAGGTCTGGACCGAGGAAGAAAAGCTAGCCGCACGGATGGCCGCAAAGGCCGCCTGATAGCGGTGCATCGTTCGACGAGGGTGCGATGCCCCTCGTCGAACGGCGGGCCGGTCTCGGTCAGACGGGCGTAACGCGTTCGCGGCACGTCCAACGCGGCATCCTAGCGTGTCCAAACCCGCCATGACTTGAAGGTCTGATGCGGTCGTCCAATGCCCATCGGGCAGTTTTTTCGCCGCACTGCGGAAGATAGACTGAGCGCCGCAAGCACCCGCTCTGGCAGCACTTGCTCTGTCACAGTTTTCGTAATGTCGGACTTATCGTCCAGCAATCTGACCGCCCAAGCGATCATTCCGCGCCCCCCGTCTTTATGACGCACCTGCAACATAAGTCGCATAAAATTGTCGCCGCAAGATGCCATGCCCCGCTTCGAAACGCGTAAGGGGAATGGTGTGTCTTTAAGTAAATTCATGGTCTGTGCGGCATCGGCGACGATGCTGACGCCGCTGTCGATCGCGGCGCAGACGATCCCGACATCGCCACCGGTCAACTACGTCAACGAGAGCAATCCGGCGATCGGCAGCATCGTTCCGAAGCTGCTCGACAGCTATGTGAAGCTGATCCGCGACCATCCCGAAGTGATGGTTCAGAACTACAAGACCGTTGTCACGATGACCAACGCGCGTACGCCGAGCCAGACCCTCGCGGCGATCCACGACGATCGCACCAATCAGGCGTACAGCATCCTGAATGGCCTGGGCGCGCTGACCAACCTTTACATGGCGGGCGCAGGGGCCTCGACCAGCGGATCGGCGCCCAACACGCTGACCCCGACCAGCTATGCGACCGCGACGCTCGCGGACTATCTCGCCAACATCAATCTCGGCAACAGCTTCAGCCCCGGCGCCGAGAAGTTCGGCAACGGCACCGCCACGCCGCTGGCCGCCGCGGTCGCGTTCATCAACAACACGGTCCGCGCGAGTTCGTCGACCGAGCCCGCGAAGCGGACGTTCGCGCGGTATCAGGGCGAGAACCCACCGATCGATCCGCTCGATCCGCGGTTCGCCAACTACAACGTCAACACCAATCGCGGCGCGCTGACGCTGGCGGACACCGCGGCGATCATCGTGCCGTCGTATTTGTCGAGCTTTACGACGCCAGCGCCTTACGCCTCCACGACGCAGTGGGTCCGCGGGTTCGTCGTAACGGCGGACATGGTTGCGGCAAATGGCGGCAAGCCGATCACCGCACCCAATTTCGGGACGTTCGATTCCGCGGGCAAGTTCACCGCGGCGACGTTCAAGGTCGGCGAATATGTTCCCGGCATCGGTGCCTCGCCGCGGCCATACCGCGTGACGACCGACGTCAACGTACCGACCCCGATGCTGCAGATCATCAATTCGTCCAACCCCTATGCAGACGGCGCCTATCCGAGCGGGCATACCAATTCGGGCATGCTGCAGGCGCTGGGCACGGCGTTCCTGATCCCGCAGCAAGGGCAGGAATTGCTCGCGCGCGCGGCGGACCTGGGTACCAATCGGATCCTCGCCGGGATGCATTCGCCGCTCGACATCATGGGTGCGCGGATCGAGGCGACGGCGCTGTCGGCGACCAACATCTATGCGGCCTTGTATGACGCGAAGGGCAATCGTCTCGACTGGACCAACCCCGCCAATGCCAGCGCGTATGCGGTCTACCAGGCCTATACCCAGACCCAGTCGTATTTGGCGTCGGCCTGCGGCACCGCGACGGTGACGGCGTGCATCGCCGCCGCCAACGCGTCCGGCGCAACCGCCGCCGATCCGTATGCCAACGTCGCGCAGAACAAAGCGACGTACCTTGCCGAGATGACCTACGGCTTCGCGCCGGTCGGTCCGGTCAGGGCGATGACCGCCGCGGACGTGCCGGTGCAGGCGCAAGTGCTGCTGCTGACGCGGTTCGGGTATCTGACCGATGCGCAGCGGACCGAGATCCTCGCGACTACCGCCCTCCCCTCGGGCTATCCCGTGCTTACCGGCAATACGCTGGACGGATGGGGCCAGCTGAACCTCTATGCCGCGAACGACGGCTATGGCGCGTTCAACGGCCAGGTCGCGGTGACGATGGACGCCGCGCAGGGCGGCTATGCGGCCGCCGACAGCTGGGGCAACGATATCGGCGGAACCGGCGGCCTGACCAAGAACGGCAGCGGCAGCCTGACCCTGACGGGGAAGAACAGCTATGCCGGCCCGACGATCGTCAATGGCGGCGCGCTAGCCGTTACCGGCTCGATCGTCTCGGCGACGACCGTCAACACCGGAGCAGTCTTTGGTGGCACGGGCAGCACCGGCGCCGTCACGGTCAATAGCGGCGGCACGCTGGTGCCGGGCACGGGAACCACGCCGGGCACGCTGACGATCAACGGTCCGCTCACGCTCGCCAGCGGCGCGACGCTGGTGCAGACGGTATCGCCTACGCTTGCAAGCCGCACGGTTGTATCCGGCGCGGCTAAACTCGACGGCACGGTGCGCGTCCAGGGTTCGGTCGGCACGCTACCGGTCACGCGCATCACTTTGGTCACGGCACGCGGTGGGGTTTCGGGCAGCTTCGCCAACGTCACGGGCGTGCCCTCCAACCTGCGCAGCGTGCTCGACTATTCGACGACGGCGGCAAGCCTGAACCTTAACCGGACCGATATCGACTATCGCGCGCTTGGGGTCACCGCGAACCAGCAACGCGTCGCAGCGGCGCTGACGAGCGCGGTGCCTTTGGCGAGCGGTGCCGGCGCGGCAACGTTGCTCAACACGGTCTACGCCACGGGCCAGGGCTCAGCGGCGGCGGGTACTGCAGCGCTCGACACTCTGTCGGGTGAAGGCCTTGCCGATGCAAACAGCGCGGCCTTGTTTGCCGGGCGGGTATTCGGCGATGCCGTGACCGATCAGCAGCGCGCGGTCCTGACCGACACCCAGATGCACCTCTGGGGCGGGCCGCTGGGTGGTCGGGAATGGACGGATGGCCGGGACACCGACGGTACGGTCGATCGCCGCAGCAACAGCTGGGGCGGGCTGATAGGGCTCGACGGTGAAGTCTCGACCGGGTGGCGTGCCGGTTTCGTCGCGGGCGGGCTCGACACCCGCTTCAACACCGCGGCACGCGCGACCAAGGGCAAGGCGTCGAGCTATCACGTCTCTGCCTACACCTCGTATGCGCTACCGACGGGCACGTATGTCCGCGGGTCGCTGGGCTATGGCCATTATGCGATCCGTACGACGCGGACCGCGGGCGGGATCGGCAGCGTCGCCAGCGAAACCGAAATCGCACGGTACCACGCCGCGGAGTTGCGCCTGCGCGGCGAAATCGGTCAGCGTATCGCAGTCCAGTCGTTCGACCTGACGCCGTTCGTCGCGGTGGAATATGCGCGTCTCTACACCGATGCGTTCGCGGAGCGCGGCAACGTGCTGGCGTTGCAGGCGGCCAAGCAGACCACGACGTCGCTCCCGGTCAATGTCGGGTTGCGGATGGATGGCAGCGTGCCGTTAGGAAACGGCCTCGCGCTGCGACCAATGATCGAAGCGAGCTACCTCCACGAGTTCCGCCGCGACCGCGATATCGGAGTCGATTTTGTCGCGCTGGCCGATCCCTCGTTCACGATCGCAGGCGCTCGACCTTCGCAAAGTGCGTTCGTCGGCAAGGCCGGACTCCAACTGCCGCTCGCCTCCGCGCTCGTCCTCTACGCCACGGGAACCGGCGTGTTGTCCTCGCAACAGCGATCCTATGCCGGCAACGTCGGCGTGAGGATCAACTTCTGAGACGTTAGAACACTCGGTCGCCCGAGCGCACGCGCGCGGATGATCGCCAATTGGCGAGGTGTTTCGATGGAACACCTCGCCGGTCTGCTGCTGCTGGCCCTCTACATGATCGGCGGGCCTTCGAACGAGTCGGAGACGATCGGCGAGATCTACCCTTCGGCATAGATTGCCGCTCAGTGACGCTGGATCTCACCCGCCTTCCAACCCAAACCAGAACTGAACTCGGATTTTCGGCATCAGGTCGCGCGCGATCTGCAGCGCATCGTCATACGCAGATCACGGATGGTCGCATTTCGGACCAATCGATCTAGCCGAACAGGCGCGATTCCATAAGCTGCCTATACGTGCCGGATGACTAGCCCGGCGGTTTTCGAGTTCGACGGTCGGCCGTGACTATGCGGACGATGGGTGCCGCTTGCACTATGCTATAGATTGGTAGCATTCTAGATCACTGGGATCTTGAGATCGTAGCGTCGTCTCGGCCAGCTTCGCATTTTGTCGACGGACTACCTCCAAAACGATCATGAGGTTTTTGCGGGCTTTGCAAACGTATCGGCCGACACGGAACTGTAATTTTCCGATAGCGTCAGGAATTAGATTGGTTATATATTACCAATACCACGCTGCGATGACAGTACCCTTTAGAGGTCCGGCCAGCGAGGTGAGTCGAGCGACGCGGGCAGGACCGTGTCTAAGGGTGACGCTGCGGCGTCGATGGGAAGGGGCTTTTGACGATGGTTTTTCGTAAGCAGGTTTTGCTCGCATCCGGTGCGGCGATATTCGGTCTGGTACCAGTTTTCGCGCAACCCGTTTTCGCGCAGTCGGCGCCCGCGCCATCGTCCGCCCCCGTCGCCACCACAACCCAGGCTGATCCCGTAGCGGACGGCGCCGATACGGACATCGTCGTCACCGGTATCCGCGGCAGCCTGCGCAGTGCGATCGCAGTCAAGCGCAACGCCAACGCGATCGTCGACGTCATTAGCGCCGAGGCGATCGGCAAGTTCCCCGACCGCAACGTTGCCGAATCCCTCTCGCACGTTCCAGGCGTCAGCATCGATCGTCGCTTCGGCGAAGGCGAGAAGGTCGCGATCCACGGCACCGACCCCGCGCTCAACCGCATGCTGCTCGACGGCCATGCGGTCGCCTCGGCGGACTGGGGTGGCAACGACAACGACCCGACCAGCCGTACCTTCAACTATTCGCTGCTCGCGCCTGAACTCGTCGAGCGCCTCGAAGTCTACAAGTCGCCCGAGCCGCGGATCGAGGAAGGCAGCATCGGCGGCACGGTCATCGTCCGCACGCGTCGCCCGCTCGACACGCCTGCCAACTCGATCTTCGCGTCCGGCGGCTATGCGTACAACGACCGCGCCGACAAGGGTAACGTTCGCGCCTCCGGCCTGTACAGCTGGCACAACGAAGGCGGCACGTTCGGCGTGCTCGGCGCCGTCACCTATGACAAGCAGAGCCTGACGCGCTCGGGTGTCGAATTCTTCGGGTTCGAGAATGCCGGCGACCGCTTTTTCCAGAAGGATGCGAACAACGCGCTGATCCGCGATGCGAGCGGACAGCCTGTCCTGAAGAGCCCGAACGCAACGATCACTGGCGGTACGCGCCAGGATCTCGCCAACGCGGTGTCGCCGTTCGGCATCAACTACGCGTATTTCACGCAGGAGCGTAAACGCATCAGCTATGTCGGTACGGTCCAGGCCAAGCCGACCGACGACATCACGCTGACGCTCAACGGCCTGCATATCGACGGCAACTACAACAACAGCAGCCAGTCGATGTACGTGATCCCCGGCGCGTGGAGCGGCGACGTTCTCCAGTCGGCAACGGTCGCGAACGGCGTCGTCACCAATGCGAGCTTCGGCGCAGCCTCGGCGAACAGCCAGAGCGCGCAGCTCGACTTGCTGATCCGCAAGACCAAGCTGACCACCGACAACCTCAACTTCGTTGCCGAGTGGGAAGGTCCCGGCGGCGCGACCGTTTCGGCGACCGGCGGCTGGAGCAAGGCGATCGGCGGGCGCAATCCGGAGTATCTGCTCGATGTGCGGACCGACCTTCCGTACAGCTACGGCTTTACCTCCAACAGCGCGAACGTAGACTATGTCGGCGACCTGACCAACCCGGCCAATTATCGCCGCAGCAACAGTCCGCAGCTGCAGACGATCGACGGCGCTCCCGTCATCGTCAACGGCACGCAGCTGAATGCGGCGCGCGCGGGCGGCATCGATTTCTCCAAGACGATCGATCGCGATTACTACGCTGGCTATGACGCGGTCATTCCGTTCGAGGCAGGGCCGTTCAAGGAAATCCGCATCGGCGGCAAGTTCACCGATCACCGCAACCGCCTGAACGCGAGCGGCTTCAACAATTACTCGACGTCGAACTACACGCTGGCGACCCTGGGCGTCGACACGATGACGACGCCGAACGGCACGTTCGACGGCACCGGCGGCACCGGCAACGCGACCAAGTACATCAACCTGTCGCAGCAGACCGTGATCGACATCCTCGCGAACTCGATCAACATCCCTGTCGCAAAGCCGACCGCGTCGTACATCGTCGACGAGACGGTCGCGGCGAACTACGTCCAGCTGAACTTCGACCAGAGCGGCTTCCGCGGCAACATCGGTGGACGCCTCGTCTATACCAAGAACGTGTCGAACTATGCCGATCAGGTCTCCGGTACCGACGGCAGCCTGCCGACGATCGTGCCGCAGCGGGTCGAGAACGACTATCTGAAGTTCCTGCCGAGCCTGAACGTTGCCTATGAAGCGGGCACGCACCTGATCTTCCGCGGCAGCGTTGCCAAGGTGATCGCGCGCCCGCGCTACGAGCAGCTTGGCGGATCGGTCGGTCGCAACGACATCACGCTGGATGCGAGCGGCGGCAACCCGAACCTGAAGCCGTACCAGTCGACCAACTACGAACTGTCGGCGGAATATTATCCGCGCGAGGGGACGCTGTTGTCGCTTGAGCTGTTCCGCCGCGAAGTGAAGGACTACATCCTCAACGGCCTCAGCCGCCAGACGTTCTTCAACGAGCTGACGCAGAGCAACGCGTCCTATCTCGTGTCGCAGCCACTCAACGGCGGCAAGGCGAACGTCAACGGCGCGCTGGTCTCGGCACAGGGTGAGATCTGGCACGGCTTCGGCCTGCAGGCGAACTACTCCTACGCCCAGAGCTCGACCGACGAGGGTCTAAACCTGCCCTATCTGTCGAAGCACACCGTCAACGTGATACCGTATTACGAGAACGGGCCGTTCCAGGCTCGCCTGAGCTATAACTACCGCTCGTCGTATTTCCGCGCGATCGGCCGCCTGAACTCGATCGACATGGTCGCGCCGTACAGCCAGCTCGACTTCTCGGCAGGCTTCAACCTGACCAAGGCAGTCACGCTGACGGTCAACGCGCAGAACCTGCTCGACTCGACTTATACGCAGTATAGCGGCTCGCGTGATCGCCCGACCGCGTTCTACAAGAACGGCCGCACGTACGTCGCCTCGGTCTCGTTCCGGATGTAAACCACGGGAGGCGCGCCGCGATGGCGCGCCTCGTCGAACTGAGCGGAGGCCGCGACCAACGTGCGACAACCGAACAGAGCCGGATCGCTGTCGAAAGCTGCAGGAACGGACCTTCATGAGGTTTGAGCGCGTCTGGCGAACCAGCGCCGGACCACCCTTCCCTGCGTCATGCGCGACCTCCTTGATCGGCACGCCCATCGTTTCGAGCAACGCGGTGCTTTCGACAGGCGCCGATCCGCGCCAATGCGAAAGCCGCACTGCGAGCGCAACTGATGGGCAAGCGAGACGCCCCCTTGCCAAATCGGTCCAATCGCGCGGTGGCAGTCCCTACGGATTGCGGGTGCCGCAACGATCCGTATCGCTAACGGTGGGGATCACGTGACCGCAATCCAGCCACGAAACTGCTTCAAGTCCATCTGCCCGCAATGAAGTCTATTTACATACCCCAAGGTATCACGTGGCGATGTCGGTGTTATTGGGTAACAATGACTGACCTTAAAACTAATTCTCTGGCGTAACCGTGATTCCCAGACCGCGCCGTCCGCATACCGTCTTCATACTATCATAATAGTGCTTATTTTATCACAGTTGAGACAGATTCCATTACGTTCAATACTGATGGGATCGAGACATCATATCCTGGGGCGGTGATCTGATCAGGTAAACCCCTGTAAATCATGGTATTCCGTAAGGACTGTTCGCGACGTCGGTCGATCGAGTTCTGACGATCGTACGGGTCTACTTCCCTCGCGCGGTTGACACTCGCTCCCCTGATGGTAGCCCTATCATACACGGCAACGACCGTGTGCAATCCGGCCTGATTAGGGCGGCCGGGAATGGGGGAGGATTTATGATGAAATTTTCGCGCACGCTCGCGCATTCGGTATCGACCATTGCGGTCGTGACCGGGCTGGCCGCTTCCAGCACTGCGATCGCGCAGACGACCACCGCTGCGACCGGCCAGGGCACTCAGACGACGACCGTCCAGCAGACGGTACCCGACACGGTGCCCGCGGCTAGCACACCCGACGACGCGGCGGCCGGTCCTGCCAACGAAATCGTCGTCACCGGCATCCGCGCCAGTCTCAATCGCGCGATCGACATCAAGCGTAATTCGGCGGGCGTCGTCGACGCCATCTCGGCCGAGGATATCGGCAAGTTTCCCGACACCAACCTCGCGGAGTCGCTGCAGCGGATCACCGGCGTGTCGATCACCCGCGCCAACGGCGAAGGCTCCCAGGTCGCGGTCCGCGGCTTCAGCGGCGGCTTCAACCTCGTGACGCTGAACGGCCGCCAGCTGGCGTCGACCAGCATTGATACCAGCACGGGCAACGCCTTCGCGGTCGGCACCGGCCGCTCGTTCGACTTCCAGAATCTCGCGTCTGAAGGCGTTGCCACGCTCGAAGTCTACAAGACCGGCCGGGCGAACATTCCGACGGGCGGCATCGGCGCTGCGATCAACGTCATCACCCGCCGGCCGCTTGACGCGCGCGAAGACGGCCTGTCGGGCTCGATTGGCGCCAAGGCACTATACGACAGTTCGGTCGAGAATGCGGAGGCCAATCTGAAGAAGGTCACGCCCGAACTATCTGGCCTGATCAACTGGAAAAACCCCAGCGAAACCTTTGGCGTCAACGTCTTCGGCAGCTATCAGTTACGCGAGTCGACATCGATCCAGTCGAACCCGAACTATTGGAACATCGTTCCGCTGGCCGATTTCTTGAATACGGCGGGCGCGTACATCACGCCGACGACGAATATCACGAACCGTCCTACTACGCAGTACGTGCAAATCCCGAACGACAGCCGCTATCAGTTCTCCGAGAACCGCCGCGAGCGCATCAACGGGCAGGCCAACATCCAGTTCAAGCCTACGGATCGGCTGGAGATCACGATCGATGGCCTGTATGCGCGCAACAAGTTGAGCGACGAGCGTAGCGAGCAGACTAACTGGTTCCAGCGGCCGTTCAGCGACGTTACCTTCGACGACAACAAAAAGATGCAGACTGCGATTATCCTGGCCGAGGCTAAGCAGGCGGATAAGGGGTACGAGCAGCAACGCTTCGCCACGAAGACCGAGCTGTACTCGGTTGGCGGCAACGTCAAGTGGAACTTCACCGATGTGCTGTCGCTGAAGCTCGATGCAAACCATTCGAAGTCGACCACGAATCCGGACAATGCGAACGGCACGTCGGCGACGACGATCTCGATCGGCGCTCCGGTTCGTGCTACGCACAAAGTCGACTTCAGCAGCGGCTTCCCACAGCAGTCGGAAACGCTCAACGATTGCAACGCGACCAACGGGGGGCGCGGCGGCAATTGCAACAACATCCTCGATATCGGAGACTTGGGCACTCAGGTCGCGCGCCGAATCTTCTCCAAGCAGGAATCGAGAGTCAATCAGTTCAGTGGTGAGCTGGGCTGGGATCTCGGCAACGATAGCCGTTTCGTGGTCGGCAGCAACTATGTGGATGCAACGACGCGCTCGGCCAGTTCCAATAACCAGCAGATTCTTGGCGACTGGAGCATCACGGACACTGGCCGCGTCCAGGAACTCGCCGGCGATCTCGTGAAGACCTATTGCATGACCTGCAAATTCGACAAGTATAACCCGAACTCGACCGGGTCGGCGCTGGTCGCATTTCGTGGGGATGCGGTCGAACTGCTGGACATCTTCTCACCCTATTACGCGAAGCTGGGTCGCCCCGACGCTTTGCAGGGTTCGTCGGACGACACCGTGGGCGAGAAGAACTTGGCGGTCTACGGCCAGATGGCTTGGGGCGGTGACATTGGCGGACGCCGTGCAAACGCGCTGATTGGCGTTCGCTACGAACGGACCCGCGTCAAGTCCGTCAGTCTTCAGTCGATACCGACGGCTTTAGCCTGGCAATCGGACAATGACTTCACCGTGATCGGCGGACCTCCAGGCGCCGCGGTCATCGCGAAGTCGAAGTACGACAACCTGCTGCCGTCGCTCGACTTCAATATCGAAGTGCTCGACAACGTCATGGCGCGCACCTCGTTCAGCCGTACGCTGGCACGGGCGGACTATGGCAATTTGTTCGCATCCGTGACGGCAAACGCTCCAAACCGTCCGACCGCACTCGGTGCGGCCCCGGCTCCAGCCACGCGGCAGGATCCGGCGCTGTTACCGCTGATCTCGGACAATTTCGACGTGTCGCTGGAGTGGTATTACAAGCCCACGAGTTTCGTCTCGGTCGGCTTCTTCAACAAGAACGTGCGCAACTTCGTCGGCAACCAGATAACCAACGGTAACCTGTTCGGGCTGCGCGACCCGGGTTCAGGCGCGCCAGGGTCGCGTTCGGGTATTGCGCAGGCGTTTCTCAGAAACAACGGCATTACCCAGACGGATAGGAACCTGTTCGCCTACGCCGCGCTTCTGCAACAGAATGGCGGAAACCAGGCGGCGGCGACTGCGGCCTTCCGCGGCGCGCTCAATCCCGCCACGGGTGAAATCAGCGATGCGGTCTACAATCCCCTCGCCCTTGCGGTCGATCTCGTTGGGGACGCCAATGATCCGCTCGTGAACTTCGCCATCAGCGGTCCGGTCAACAACAAGGAGGGCAATATCCACGGCTTCGAAGTCGCCTGGACCAACTTCTTCGGTCAGACCGGCTTCGGTTTCGCGGTTTCGTACACGAAGGTGAGTGGCGACGTGAACGTGGACCCCTATGCCGATCCGAACGTCAACATCTTCGCGCTGAGCGGTTTGGGCGACAGCGCCAACTTGACGGCAATCTACGACAAGGGCGGTATCTCGGCTCGCGTCTCGTACAACTGGCGTGACAAGTATCTCGCGGCGACGAACCAGGGCGGCAATCGCAATCCGTTGTTCACGGCCGCGTTCGGTACGTTGGACGGCAGCATAAGCTACGATGTCACGAAGGCGTTCTCGGTCTCGCTCGAAGCGGTCAACCTGACCAGCGAGCCGTTCCGCCAATATGCCCGCACCGAGACGAACCTGGTATATGTGCAGGAACTCAAGCCACGCTATTATCTCGGCGCGCGCTATCGTTTCTGATGACGACGGGAGTGGATCTTGGTCCACTCCCGACCCCACTAAAAAGGCCGCCGCCGTGCCGTGCAGCGGCCTTTTCCTTTGTCGGTCGCGGTCGCGCTGATAAGCGTGAGGCAACAACAGGACCGGAGCGGATGAAGCCCGTACAGATCAACAATATCGACCATGCCGATCTACGCGTAAGCCCGCGGGCGGGCGCCGCGTTCGGCGACGCGGCCAATCAGACGCTGATATTCCCCGCGGAGTTCGAGGCCGTGCAGCGCGAATTCGCCATCATATTCCGCCGTCGTGACGAGGGATTGCAGGCCTATGCCCTGTTGGGGCTGGACCGCGACGAGAACCTGTTCCTGTCCGGCGACTATTGGACTAGCCGCTATGTGCCCGCCAGTCACCAGCGCGGCCCCTTCTCGATCGGGATGGTCCGGGGCCCCGGGGACGATGTCGGCGAGCCGATGCTGCACGTCGATCTCGACGACGGGCGCGTCGGCGATAGCGCCGGCCTGCCGCTGTTCCTGGAACATGGCGGCAATACGCCTTACCTGGAACATATCACCGGCGTGCTCCGCCTCCTGTACGAAGGGCTGGAGACCGCGCCGGCTGCCTATACCGCGCTTGACGAGGTTGGCCTCCTCACCCCGGTTACGCTCACCGTCGATGTCAGCGAAGAGCGCCGCTACACCATAGCCGACGTGCTGGTCGTCGACCTCGAGCACCTAGCCGGTCTTAAAGGCGAACCGCTCGAGCGGCTCCATGGATCAGGCGTGCTGCGTCTTGCCATCCTGGCCGCAGCGTCGCTCGGCAACATCCAGCAGTTGATTGCGCGCAAGCAATCTCTGCTCACTCAGAACGGTTGATCGCAGTGGCAGGTATTACGCGCCGTACGCGTGTCATCGAGGGCACGAGCGCGATCAGCGTGCCAATCGCCGACCTGATCGCCGACGGCGTTCCGGTGATCCTGCGCGGGATCGCCAGCCACTTGCCGCTGGTGGCTGTCGGGCTGGAAGGTGCAGAGCCGGCAATGACGTGGCTCAAGCAGTTCGACGGTGGCCGTCCCGTCACGGCGTACGTCGGCGATCCGGCGATCGGCGGCCGCTTCGGGTATTCCGACGATTGCGCCGCGCTGAACTTCAAACGAGAGAGCGGTTCGCTGTCCGGCTATCTCGACCAGCTTCTTGTCGGCCTCGGCGATCCGGAAGCCCCCGCCATCTATATCGGCTCGACCGACATCGATCTGTACCTGCCTGGCCTTCGCGCGCAGGCCGCGCTGCCGTTCGAAGACCCGCAACTCGTCGAGAACCCACCGCTGGTCAGCATCTGGATCGGCAATCGTACCACCGCCTCGACGCATTACGACATGTCGAACAATCTGGCGTGCTGCATCGTCGGCCGACGACGCTTCACTCTGTTCCCGCCGGAACAGGTCGCCAACCTCTACCCCGGGCCGTTGGAGCCGACGCCCGCCGGACAGGTGGTGAGCATGGTCGACCTCCGCGCCCCCGATCTCGACCGCTATCCGCGCTTTGCCGAGGCGTTGGCGCACGCCGAAATCGCCGAACTCGAGCCAGGCGACGTACTGCTCTACCCGGCGTTGTGGTGGCATAATGTCGAGGCGCTAGATCCATTCAACGTGATGATCAACTATTGGTGGAACGCGGTGCCACGGTTCATGGATACGCCCATGAACACGCTGCTTCACGGCCTGTTGTCGTTGCGCGATCGGCCCGATCACGAGAAGCAGGCATGGCGCGCCATGTTCGACCATTATGTCTTCGGCCCTGCGGACCACGCCAGGGAGCACCTGCCCGAGCACGCACAGGGCGAACTCGCGCCACTGGATGCGATGTCGGCACGCCGGTTGCGCGCCAAGATCCTCCAGCGCATCAACCGATAGGAGCCGAACATGGCCGAGCAGCGCATCAGGAAAGTCGTCATCGCCGGCGGTGGTACCGCCGGCTGGCTCGCCGCCGCCGCCCTGTCGCGACAATTGGACCAGCTGCTCGACATCACGCTGGTCGAATCCGAAGAGATCGGCACCATCGGCGTCGGCGAAGCGACGATACCGACGATGCGCGCGTTCCACACGATCCTGGGCCTTGACGAACGCGAGTTCATGCGCGCGACGCAAGCGACGTTCAAGCTCGGCATTTCGTTCGAGAACTGGGCGCGAGACGGCGATCGCTACATCCATTCGTTCGGCGACATCGGCAAATCGACCTGGATGGGCGACTTCCACCATTTCTGGCTTGCCGCCAAAGCCGACGGGGATACGAGCGAGATCGGCGACTACTGCCTGGAACTCCAGGCGGCCAAGGCGGAACGGTTCGCGCTCCCCTCCGAGGGCCAGATCAACTACGCCTATCACCTCGACGCAGGCCTATACGCCCGCTTCCTGCGCACGCGTAGCGAGGCGAACGGGTTGAAACGGATCGAGGGGCGGATCGCTAACGTCGATCGCGACGGCGAGACCGGCTTCATCCGCGCGCTCGTCCTCGAGTCCGGCGAGCGCGTCGAGGGCGACCTGTTCATCGACTGCACCGGCTTTCGCGGGCTGCTGATCGAGGGCACCTACGCCGCCGGATACGAGGACTGGTCGCACTGGCTGCCCACCAACAGCGCGCTGGCCGTGCAGACCGCCGCGACGGGTCCGGCGCACCCGTACACGCGCGCGATCGCGCATGACGCGGGCTGGCGCTGGCGCATCCCGCTGCAGCACCGCGTCGGTAACGGGCTGGTCTACGCCAGCGAGCATCTGTCGGACGACGAGGCCCATGCCCGGCTGCTTGCCGCGATCGACGGCGCGCCGCTGATCGAGCCGCGGCTGATCCGCTTCCGCACCGGTCGCCGGCGGCAGGTATGGATGGGGAACTGCGTCGCGCTGAGCCTCGCCAGCGGGTTCGTCGAACCGCTCGAATCGACCAGCATCCATCTGATCATGACAGGCATTACGCGGCTGATGCAGACCTTCCCGTTCGGCGGAATCGCACCCGCGTTGGTCAGGCGGTACAACGATCAGGCGCAGGCCGAGCTTGAGCGCGTCCGCGACTTCATCATCCTCCACTATCACCTGAACGAACGTCCCGAACCCTTCTGGGCAGCGCGCCGGGACATGCCGATCCCGGACACACTCGTGGAGCGCATCGCGCTCTTCACCGAGGGCGCGCAGGCGTATCAGGGCGGCGATGACCTGTTCCGTGTCGCCAGCTGGGTGCAGGTGATGCTCGGCCAGCGCCTGACCCCGCGCGACCACCACCGCCTGGGCAGCATCATGGGCGGCCCGCAGCTCGCCGGTGTCCTGACCAATATCCGCAGCACGATCGCAGACGCGGTCGCAGGCATGCCGACGCACCAGCAGTTCCTGGATCGCTACCTTGCAGCTCCGATCACCGCCTCGCATGGGATGCATCATCGCGTCGAACGCCACGATGATGCATCCGGCAAGCGGTAGATGACGCTACGGCAGTGTTCGATCGCATAGCGATCCTATTGACATATAGTCTTTAGGGCCCGCTCGATTACCGGATCGTACAAGTCCGTCGGTAAATCGCCCGACAATTGCAGCCCCGCGGTGCTGACTGTACGACGTCGCCTACGCGCGTACCGACGAGGAACTCCACCACAATGAAACTCGCCGACCTGGCCGCACTCGCGGGCGTTTCGACCGCAACCGTGTCACGTGCGCTTGCGGGACATTCCTCCGTGAACGAGCAGACGCGCGAGCGGATACGCGAGCTGGCACGCGAGCACGACGTGCGGCCCAACCAACTGGCGCGCAACCTGCGGATGAAGAGCACCGGCGCGATCGGGCTGGTCCTGCCGCTGGGCCACGCAAAGACGCAGCATCTGACCGATCCGTTCTTCCTGTCGCTGCTCGGGTTTCTCGCGGATCTGCTGGTCGAACGCGGCTATGACATTTTGCTGTCGCGGGTGATTCCGGATGCCGACGACTGGCTCGAACGGCTGGTCGACAGCGGGCGGATCGATGGCTTGCTGCTGGTCGGCCAGTCGGATCAGTTCGCGGCGATCGAGCGCGTTTCGCAGCGATACCGCCCACTGATCGTGTGGGGTGCGAACCGTCCCGGCCAGCATCATGTGACGATCGGATCGGACAATGTCGCGGGCGGTCGATTGGCGGCGGAGCACCTGATCGCGCAAGGGCGACAGCGGCTGCTGTTCGTCGGCGACCCTGCCCCGCCCGAGTTTGCGGATCGTCTTGCCGGGTTCGCGACGGCGGCGGACGAGGCCGGCATCGCGTACACGGTGCTGGCGACTCCGATGAGCCCCGAGGCGGTTCATGCTGCGGTGGCGGAGCATCTCGCGCGCGACACCGTTCCCGACGCGATCTTCGCTGCATCGGACGTCGCGGCGATGAGCGTGCTGCGCGCGCTGGCCGAGGCGGGGATCGACGTTCCCACCACGACCTCGGTCATTGGCTATGACGACGTCTCGTTGGCGGCACACACGTCACCGTCCTTGACGACGATCCGCCAAGATCTTGCGATCGGGGCGGAATTGATGGTCGACCGCCTGTTGAAGCGGGTCGCCGGCGAGCCAGCCGAGTCCGCGATCGTTCCCCCTGCGCTGATAAAGAGACAGTCCGCCTGATTTCTGCAATCGATTGTGAAAACATGTTGCAATCGATTGCAGCGACGGTAGGAAGCGGCCTTGGGCTTCTCAGAAAGCCGTCGCGCAGGGAGAGTCGCATGAAAGTACGTCACGCATTGCTGGCTGGCATCGCCGCCGCATCGTTCGCCACCGCAGGGGCCGCACAGACCGCACCGCAGGCTGATCCGGCCGCCACGTCCGTTGATGCAGCCCCTGCCACCGACGTCCCGCAGGACGACATCGTCGTGACCGCCGTCGCGCGCGGCACGAACAAGCTCAACACCTCGATCACCACCAGTTCTATCAGTTCGGATGCGCTGATCCAGCTCGCGCCGCGCACCTCGGGCGAACTGCTCCGCAACCTCCCCGGCATCCGGGTCGAGGCATCGGGCGGCGACGGCAACGCGAACATCTCGGTGCGCGGCCTGCCGGTCGCATCGGGCGGCTCGAAGTTCCTCCAGCTGCAGGAAGACGGCCTGCCGATCCTCGAATTCGGCGACATCACGTTCGGCAATGCCGACATCTTCCTGCGCGCAGATTTCAACGTCCGGACGGTCGAGTCGGTCCGCGGCGGCTCGGCCTCGACCTTCGCCTCGAACTCGCCGGGCGGCGTGATCAACTTCATCTCGAAGACTGGCGAGCAAGAGGGCGGCGCGTTCCAGCTGAGCAGCGGGCTCGACTATCGCGAGTTCCGCGTCGACTTCGACCAGGGCGGCAAGCTGTCCGACACGCTGACCTATCATTTCGGCGGCTTCTACCGGATCGGTGACGGCCAGCGCGAAGTCGGCTTCGATGGCGTCAAGGGCGGCCAGTTCAAGGGGAACATCACCAAGTCGTTCGGCAATGGCGGCTATGTCCGCCTGTACGGCAAGTATCTCGACGACCGCGCGATCGGCTACCTCCCGAACCCGGTGCAGGTGAGCGGAACGAACGGCGACCCGACCTACAGCAACATCACCAACTTCTCGATCAACAACGGCACGCTGCACAGCGCCGACATCCGCACCGTGCAGACGCTCGACGGCAACAACCAGCTCGTCACGCGCTCGATCCGCGACGGCCAGCACCCGGTTGTGTATTCGGCGGGTCTCGAGACGCAGATCCCGGTCGCGGACGGCTGGAACATCGTCGAGCGGTTCCGCTATTCGGATATCTCGGGCGGCTTCACCTCGCCGTTCCCCTCGGCCGTCGGTTCGGCGCAGTCGATCGCCAACGGCATCGGTGGCGCCGGCGCGCAGCTATTCTACGCGAGCGGACCGCAGAACGGTCAGCGGATCGCCAACCCCGCGTCGCTCAACGGCAATGGCCTGCTGGCGAACGTCGTGCTGTTCGACGTCGACCTGAAGAGCCTCAACAACATCACCAACGACATCCGCCTCAATGGCTCGGTGCCGGTGGGTACCGGAACGCTGGCAATCACCGGCGGCTTCTACGCCTCGCGCCAGGACATCAAGAGCGACTGGCTGTGGAACTCGTTCGTCCAGACCGTCGCCGATGACGGCCGCTCGGAGCTGGTCGACATCCGCACCGCGGCGGGCGTTCCGGTCACGCAGAACGGCACGCCGGGCTATTCGGCATTCGGCTTCGGCAATTGCTGCCGCCGGTCGTACGATCTCGACTACACGACCTACGCACCGTTCGCGCAGCTCGGGCTGGAGATCGGCCGCTTCAACATCGACGGCTCGCTGCGCTACGATTTCGGCCGGGCACGCGGCAGCGTCGCCGGCGCCGATCTGGGTGCGGGCTTCGGCAGCGGCATCACGACGTTCGACATCAACGGAGACGGTGTGATCTCGGCACCCGAGCGTCAGGTCGCGGTGATCCCGAACCGCCGGTCGCCGCTCAACTACAACTACGACTATCTGTCCTACTCTGGTGGCGCGAACTATCGCCTGACCGACAGCACGGCGGTGTTCGCCCGCTACAGCCGCGGCGGTCGCGCCAACGCCGATCGCCTGTTGTTCGGCCCGTCGATCAACACGACGACCGGCGGCCTGACCGACGAAGGCGCAGCGGTCGATTTCGTCCGCCAGCTCGAAGGTGGGTTCAAGTTCCGCGAGAACGGTCTTTCGCTCTACGCCACCGGCTTCTGGGCGCGCACCGAAGAGCAGAACTTCGAGGCGACGACGCAGCGTTTCTTCAACCGCGAATATGAGGCGAAGGGCGTCGAGCTCGAGGGCCGGATCGCACGCGGGCCGTTCTCGCTGTCGGCGGGCGGCACCTACACCGATGCCAAGATCACCAAGGACGTGCTCAACCCCGCGGTCGAGGGCAACCGCCCGCGTCGCCAGGCCAAGTTCATCTTCCAGGCGACCCCGCAGGTCGATGTCGGTCGGCTGACCGTCGGCGCGAACGTGATCGGCACCACCGACAGCTACACGCAGGACAATAACGGGCTGAAGATGCCCGGCTATACGCAGGTCAACGCGTTCGTGTCGGTGCACCCGACCGAAAACGTCACGCTGTCGGTCAACGGCAACAATTTGTTCGACGTGAAGGGCATCACCGAAGCCGAGGAAGGCGCGATCCCGACCAACGGCATCGTCCGCGCGCGCTCGATCACCGGCCGGACGATCTCCGCCGCGGTCCGCGTCGGCTTCTGATCGGGCGGGTGAGCGTGACAGTGACCTCCACCGCGCGCCGTCTCGACGCGCTCGCCCCCCTGCTTAAACGACAGCTCGAACGGCTGTACGGTACCGATCGACTGGCGACGCTCTGGCCGCGGATGGAGACGATCCTCCGCGACCGGGCGAGCGAACGGCCAGCGGCGATGGTCGCGCTCGACGATGCGCGGCTGGGCGATCCCGACTGGTTCGTCGCACCCGACATGCTCGGCTATTCGACCTATGTCGATCGGTTCGCCGGCACCGTCGGAGGGTTGATCGACCGGGTCAACCATCTCGAATCGCTCGGCGTGCGCTATCTCCATTTGCTCGCGTTGCTGAAGGCGCGCGAGGGCGACAGCGATGGCGGCTTCGCGGTCGCGGACTATCTCGCGATCGAGCCGCGGCTGGGGACGATGGCTGACGTCGAGCGGCTTGCCGCACGGCTCCGCGAGGGGCGGATCAGCTTGTGCGTCGACCTTGCACTCAACCACACCGCGGACGATCATGCCTGGGCGAAGGCCGCGCTTGCGGGCGATCCGCATTACCGCGCCTTTTATCATGTTCTGGGCGGGGAGGAGGCTCAGGCGTACGAGAACGACCTCCCGCAGGTGTTTCCGACCACCGCACCGGGTAACTTCACCCATGTGCCGGCGATGGGGGGACAGGTCTGGACGACCTTCTATCCGTTCCAATGGGACCTGAACTGGTCCAATCCCGAGGTCATGCTCGCGATCGTCGACACGATGCTGAGGCTGGCGAACCACGGCTTCGAGGCGTTCCGGCTCGATTCTATCGCGTTCCTGTGGAAGCAGATCGGCACCGATTGCCGCAACCGCCCGGAAGCGCATTTCATCGTCCGCGCCCTCCGCGCCGCGCTCGATATCGTCGCGCCGGCAACACTGCTGAAGGCCGAGGCAATCGTCCCGACCGCGCTCGTACCGCCGTATTTTGGCGCCGACGAAGGCGCGGACTGGGACGGCGGGTTCGAGCCCGAATGCCATCTCGTTTATAACAATTCGCTGATGGTCGCCGGCTGGGTCGCACTGGCAGAGCAGTCCGCCACCCTGCCCCACGCGATCGTCGAGGCGAGCGGTGGCCTGCCGCGTGGTGCCAACTGGCTCAGTTACGCGCGGTGCCACGACGATATCGGCTGGGGCGCGGTGATCGGTGATCTTACGGGGATCGATCCCGACCCGGTCGGGCGGCTGAAGACGGCGGCGCGGTTCCTCGAAGGCGGCGATGGCAGCTGGGCACGCGGCGCGCCGTTCCAGTCGGACGGCTCGGTGCTGCACGGCTCGAACGGGACGATGGCGTCGCTGGCGGGGCTCGAAGCGGCGGCGGACGATGATGCGCGCGAAATGGCGTTTCGCCGGATCGCACTGCTCAACGCGCTGTCGATCGCGAGTGGTGGTCTGGCGACGACGTACATGGGTGACGAGGCGGGACTGCTCAACGACACCAGCTATCTGGACGACGCCGAGCGCGCGCATGAAGGCCGCTGGCTGCATCGGCCAGAGATGGATTGGACGGCGCTCGATGGCGAGGCTGCACGGCGGATCGGCGGGGATCTGGAAGCGCTGCGGGCGGCACGTGTTGCGAGCGGTGGCGCGGGTTCGCCAACGGCGATCGCGACGGGTTCCCCTGCACTGCTCGGGATCGGCTGCGGCAGCGACCGCGTCTTCCTGAACTTCTCCGACGCGGCCCTCTCCATCGAGGGTCTGGCCGGTTGGCAGGATCGGTTGTCCGAACAGCCTTGCGGTGCGACGCTCGCCGTCGAACCCTGGGGCGTTATCTGGGCAGGCCCAGCAGCATGAACCTGCGAATCCACAATCCTCCCCCGCAAGGGGGAGGTGGCTGGCTCTTGCCAGACGGAGGGGGAGGCATGCGAAAGGCAGGTTCCGTGCCCTCCCCCTCCGTCACCTTCGGCGCCACCTCCCCCTGGCGAGGGAGGATCGATAGGTCCACGCCCGGCCATCTCGCACAAGAGGCATGACAATGAACCTCGGCCTCATGACCAAGCCTCGCCTGTCGCTGATGCGGCTGATCGAGATGAACCTCGGGTTCCTCGGGCTGCAATTCTCGTTCGGTCTGCAACAGGCCAACATGGCGCCGATCTACGGCTATCTCGGCGCGGACGAGGCGAGCCTGCCGCTGCTATGGCTCGCCGGGCCGATGACCGGGCTGCTGATCCAGCCGTTGATCGGCGCGATGAGCGACCGGACCTCGACCCGGATCGGCCGCCGCACCCCCTATTTCCTGGTCGGCGCGGTGCTGTGCAGCCTGTGCCTGCTGGCGATGCCGTACAGCCCGACCTTGTGGGTCGCGGCCAGCCTGTTGTGGGTGCTCGATGCGGCCAACAACGTGACGATGGAGCCGTACCGCGCCTATGTCGGCGACCGCCTGCCCGACGACCAGCGCGCCGCCGGCTTCCTGACGCAGTCGGCGTTCACCGGGCTCGCGCAGACGCTGTCCTATCTGGCACCGTCGCTGCTGGTGTGGATCGGCTTCAACAAGGACGCCGTGGATGGCAACGGCATCCCCGACATCACGCGGATCGCGTTCCTGATCGGCGCGGTGCTGTCGCTGGCGACGATCGTCTGGTCGGTCGTGCGCGTCCCCGAACTGCCGCTGCCGGCTGAGGAGAAGGCGCGGCTGGCGAAGGAACCGCTGACGCTCGGCGGCACGCTGCGCGACCTCAAGACCGCGCTGGTCGAGATGCCGCGGCCGATGCGGCAGCTGGCACTGGCGATGCTATGCCAATGGTACGCTATGTTCGCGTACTGGCAGTTCATCACCTTCGCGGTCGCCCGGTCGCTGCACGGCACGTCGGACGCCAAGAGTGAAGCGTTCCGCGATACCGTGCTGACCGTCGGCCAGCTCGGCGCGTTCTACAACGCCGTCGCCTTCGTCGCGGCGATCGCGCTGGTGCCGCTCGCCCGCCGCTGGGGCGCCAAAAGCGCGCATGCCGCGTGCCTGCTCGCGTCGGGCGTGGCGATGCTGGCGATTCCCGGCCTTCGCACCGAGCCCGCGCTGTTCGTGGCGATGCTCGGTATCGGTATCGGCTGGGCAAGCATGATGGGGAACCCGTATATCATGCTGATCGACATGATCCCGCCCGAGCGCAACGGCGTCTACATGGGCATCTTCAACATGTTCATCGTCATCCCGATGATCATCGAGAGCCTCACCGTCCCGCTGTTCTACCACTCCGTCATGGGCGGCGAACCGCGCAACATCCTGTACCTCGGCGGCGCACTGATGGTGCTCGGCGCGGCGGCCACCACGCGCGTAACCATGAGCGCATCGGTGTCGCCCTCTGAACCCTCCGCCTAGGCCAGGGTCCGAGGCGGCTAAGTATCCGGCCAGTGACATGCTTTGCGGTTTGGCAAAAACTGTGCCGCCCATAGTTCGCGGCAGGCCGGTAACTAAACCTTGGTCATCGCATCTGCATGAAGAGAGCGAGCGCGTTGCGGGCGCTGTCGGCGAAATAGTCGTATATCGCGCGTGAGACTTCGGCGATAACCGGCTGGCGGTCGCGCCCCCCTCGCGCGAACACCACGATTGCGACGCGGCGGCCGTCCGGCATGGTGATGAACCCGACGTCATTGGTGATACCGTCGAGCGTACCGGTCTTGTCCTCCACCCTGGTACCCGCGGGAAGCAGGGCGCGGATACGGCGCGTGCCCGTCTGGCAGCGGCTCATCAATTCGAGCAGGAATTGACGACTTTGCGCTGCCAGGACGGTGCCGTTGTCGAGCTTGTTCAACAACGTGACCATCGCGATCGGCGTGGCGACATCCTTGCTGTCGGCAAGGTGGCCACGCTCCCTCAGCAACTGCGCGATGGTCCGGTCCATCCGGATGCCGGTAATCCTGTGCGACGAGAGCCACTGCTGGATAGCGACGGGGCCCCCGAGAGCGGCAAGCAATTGGTCGGTCGCCTGGTTGTCGCTGTGGACGATCATCAATTCCATGACCTTCGCGGCGGGACGACCGACAATCATATCGCTAAGGGTGCGGCGACCTTGGTCGACGTCGGCAAGGTAGGCGGCGGCGATCGCGATCTTGACCGTGCTCGCCATCGGAAACGGCGTGTCCCCCCTGACGGATGCGGTCGAGCCATCGCGAAGGTCCAGGGCTGCGATGCCGTAGTCACCGGAGCGTTCCGCGACCAGCAAACTCAACACGCGTTCGAGGCCGGTAGGCGCAATCGAGTCTGCGGTCGCCGGCGTCGCTATGAGGACGCTAGCGGCGATACTCGAGAGAAACAGGCAGGAAAGCCGAGGTGCGCGCATCAGTCGTCCTTGAATGTCGTCCGTCGTCGAAGTGGTGATGCTAGCCCGGAAAACCTGAACGCATCATGTTGCATGCCACTGAGGAACGAACAACGGCGAATGGCATGCGACGGGTAGCGAATCCAGCCATGTCCGGTATCTTGCTCTTCCGCCCGTCGCTTTTGACATGGCAGCGGCCGCTGCGATCAGGTCCCATGGGGTAGATGATGCCAACGCCTGCGCGTACGCGTCGAAGTCGAAAGATTCAAAAGCTACCGACCCCGGAGAAAACGATGCGGGCTGGGCGCACTTCAAAGACGCGCGAAAAGATCGCCGATGGACGCGACGAAATGCGTGCTCATTGCTGCGATCGCCGCTTTCGGGTCACGGTCGGCGATTGCACGCGCTAGGTTATGATGGTGCGCCAGCACGGCGGTACGCTGCCGCGCGGTGGTTCGCGTTGCCCAGGCCGCGGGCACCGCGTGGACCATCATCGGAGCGAACGAGCGGACGATCTGCAGGAACAGCATGTTGCGCCCCGCCTGTGCGATCGCCTGGTGGAACGCGATGTCGTGGCGGGTCAGCGCATCGACATCGGTACCCGCCGCTTCCATCGCCTCCGCCAGCCCGACGATCGTCCGTGCCTCGTCGTCGGTGCGTTCGATCGCGGCGAGTTCGGCGGTACGGAGTTCCAGCGTGCGGCGCACGTCCCAGATCTGCACCATCGAAATCTGCGCCGTCGCCACCGCGTGATCGAGCGACGTCGCCATCACCGATCCGTCGATCGCAGCGACCCGCGCGCGCCTGCCATTGCCCACGTCGATCAGCCGCAACGCCGCCAGCGCGCCGAACGCCTCGCGGAGGACTGGGCGGCTGACACCCAGCTGCGTTGCGAAATGCCCTTCGGAGGGCAGCGTGTCACCGACCTTCATGTCGTTCGTGCGGATATGCGTGCGGACCGCGTGGACCGCCTGATCGACGAGCGAGCCGCCCTCGACCAGTCGCAGGCTCGCCGTGCTCATGCCGCGAGCCGCGGTGCGCGCAGCGAGGACGGCGTCGCGCCGAACTGCCGCGAGAAGGCGCGCGTGAAACTGGCGTTGTTGAGATAGCCGCACTGGTACCCGATCGATGATACAGGCAGGTCGGTCGCGATCAGTAACTGACGGGCCGCCCCGAGCCGCCGGTCGAGCAGCGCGTCGGCGACCGTGCACGCAAACATGTCGCGGAAGCCGCGCGTGAGCTTCGCCCGGTTCAGTCCACAGGCGCGCGCGATGGAATCGAGCGTCATCTTCTCGCCCCAGCGCTCGTCGATCATCCGCTTTGCCGCGACGATCCGCTGACTGTCGCGAGCGGACAATTGCCCGGCACCCGCGAGCGGCACCAGGTCGTCCTCGACGATCCGCTGGAACGTACTGGACAGCAGCTCGATGCATTTTGCCGAACGATGCGTGCTGCGCCAGGGTTCGGGCAGCGTGCAATCGAGGATCGCGGCGACCATAATCCGCAATTCGCTCGGCAGATGGCACGCGATGTTCGCGTCGGGCGCATAATCGAAAACCCGCAGACAAGCGCCACGTTCGACCGCAAGGACGAGGATCGCGCGCTCTTCCGAAGGAACCGAACCGGTGGCGACGGTGACCTGCGCCGGCGCATCCTCGCCGAGCGTGAAGCAGAGGACCACCGCGTCGGCGGAAACGGCCGTCGCGTCGACCACGCCCTCGCCGATGAAGGCCGCCATCTCGGGCGACACCGTGACCCGTTCCTTCTGCATGCTACCCTCGCCCAACACCGATCTCCTGTTCCCGATTGCCGGGATTGGGTCGATCATGCAGCTATCCGATAGCTCACGCAAGAGCTATCTTATAGGTTAGGCCGTTGCCGATACCGGTGCACGCCGCATCGCCATCGTGAAGGCAATGACGGAGATCGCGCTGGTCACCACGCCGACGATCGCGAGACCCTGCGCGAGATGCGCCTCGCCGCCCAGCATGCCGCTTGCCGCCGCGACCAGCGTCGGTGCGAGGCCGTAGCCGATCAGCCCGGCGATCGCGATGAACGCGCCGATGCACAACCCGCGCAGTTCGTTCGGGATCAGCACGGTCAACGCCACCGAGGTCACCACCCCCGTCACTGCGCCGCACGTCACGAGCAGGCCGACCGCGACCCCGAACAGCGGGACGGAGGGCATGACCGGAAACAACGCCGCGGGCACACCGACCGCGGCGGCAACGATCGCACCGATCAGCAGGCCACCGCGCCGTCCGCTCTTCTGCCCGCGGTCGGCGGACAGGCCACCGACGATCGCACCGACGACGCCCGAGCCAAAGAGCAGCGTGCCCATCCAGCCGGCGAACTGGTCGGGCTGCAGGTGGAAATTGCGCGACAGGACCGGCGAGACCCAGATCCCGGCGGCGGCATCGGCCATGACAACGCTGATCTGGCCGATGAACAACGGGATCAGGAACACGCGCCGTGCCCAGAGCTCGCCAGCGACGACCTTGAACGGCGCATGCGTGCCCGCCGCAACCTCCTGTCGCGCCGGCTCGCGCAACAGCAACAGCGGCAGGATGGCAAACACGCTGATGACGGCAAGACCCAGATGGACGCTGCGCCACGGCATCATCCCCGCGAACCACGTCGGCGCACCACCATGGGCGAACAGGCCGAACAGCGCGCCTGACAAGCCCAGGGCGAGTGCGACGCCGAGCGACTTGCCTAGGTTGACAATCAGCATGGCCCTGCCCCGCTGCGTCGGGACACAGAAGTCGGCGCACAGCGACAGCGCCGCGGTCAAGGCGCCTGTCGTGCCGATCCCGGTCAGCATGCGCGCCACGAACAACACCGGCACGCCCTGCGCGAACGCGGTGAGCACCGTGCCCAGCGTCCACACGAGCGCGAGCGCGATCATCATCCGCACCCGGTTGTAGCGATCGACCAAGATGCCGATCGGGATCGAGAACACGGCGAGCGGCAGCGCCGCCGACAGTCCCTGGATCAAACTCAACGTATAGTCGCTGAGGTGGAGTTCGGCCTTCGCCCCCTCCTGCACCGTTCCGAACGAGCCCATCATGGTGAAGCCGATCGCCATCGCCAGCGCCAGCGCCAGCAGCGGCAACAGCGTCTTAGCAAACGGCGGTGAGGCCGCGTCGATCGGTCGGGCGAAATCGGTCATGTGAGGTCCTTATGCAAGCGCACGGCGCAGTGCCTCGTGGCTGTCGCGGCGCGCCTGTTGCGAAACCGGACCGTCGGCGAAGATGTCGAAGGCGTGATAGCCGCCGGGATAGACGTGAAGTTCGACCGGCACGCCCGCGCGGATCAACCGCGTCGCGTAGTCGATGTCCTCGTCGACGAAGAAATCGAGCGCGCCAGTCGCGATATAGGCAGGGGGCAGGTTCGCGAGATCGGTCGCCCGTGCGGGCGCGGCGTAGGGCGACACGTCGTCGCCGCCGGGGGCGTGGCCGAGCAGCGAGCTCCAGCCGAAGCGATTACTCTGTCGGGTCCACACGAACTCGCCAGCATAGGGGTTCGGCGCGCGGGTGCAGGTACGGTCGTCGAGCATCGGGTACATCAGATGCTGGAACGCGAGCGCATACTCACCACGGTCGCGCACCATCAACACCAGCGCCGCAGCATAGCCGCCGCCCGCGCTCTGTCCCAACACGCCAATCCGCGTGGGATCGATCCCGATCTGCTCGGCATGGGCAAACGTCCAGGCGAGCCCGGCATAGCAATCCTCGATCGGTCCGGGAAAGTTCGTCTCGGGCGCGAGGCGGTATTCGACCGACACCATCACGCATTGCAGGTCGGCGATCAGCGGACGGACCAGCGGGTCGTACTCGGACACCTTGCCCATCACATAGCCGCCGCCGTGGATGTGGTAGATGCACGGCAGGACGCCAGTGACGCCCACCGGGCGGTAGACGTGCAGGTCGATGTCGGGTGCGCCCGCAGGTCCCGGAACGGTGTGGATCTCGAGCGTCGCCAGCGACTCGTCGGCCGGCGGCAACATCGAAGGCCGGTCGCGCATCGCCGGCAGGATATCCGCGGTAAGCGAAATCTGGGGCATCATCTCCAGCAGTGGGCGCAGCGTAGGGTCGACGAGGTGCAGGCTGTCCATATCAAGTCCTTCTTCCCCCTCCCTGAAGGGGAGGGGTCGGGGGTGGGTCGCTCGCGGCGAACACTAGCGCTTGCCAATGAGCCGACCCACCCCCAGCCCTCCCTTCTAGGGAGGGGAGCAGTTTCAGAACGCGAAGATCTTGCCCGGATTGAACAGGTTGTGCGGATCCAATGCATGCTTCAGCGTTCGCATCAGATCGACCGCATCGCCCAGTTCCGCGACCAGCCAGTCCTGCTTGCCGATGCCGATGCCGTGTTCGCCGGTGCAGGTGCCGTCCATCGCCAGCGCCCGCTCGACCATCCTTGCGTTGATCGCCGACACCTCCGCCAGTTCCGCCTCGGACTCCGGATCGATCGAGAAGACGACATGGAAATTACCGTCGCCGACATGCCCTAAGATGGTCGCGGGGACCGACGACGCCTGAAGATCGGCCTTGGTCTCGCCGATGCACTCCGCCAGGCGGCTGATCGGCACGCACACGTCGGTCGCCCAGCCGACCGCGCCGGGGCGCAGATTGACCGCCGCATAATAGGCCTCGTGCCGTGCCTTCCACAGCTTAGAGCGTTCCTCGGGCAGGTTCGACCAGCGGAAATCGCCGCCGCCGTTCGCCGCCGCAAGTTCGCGCACCGTCTCGGCCTGTTCATCGACATAGCGCGGGGAACCGTGAAATTCGAAGAACAGCGTCGTCAGTTCGGGATAGTCGAGCTTCGACCAGGCGTTGACCGCCTTCATCTGCATGTCGTCGAGGATCTCGACGCGCGCCAGCGGCACGCCGATCTGGATCGCCTGCACCACCGTATCGACCGCGCCGTTCAGCGTGTCGAAGCTGCACACCGCGGACGAGATCGCCTCAGGAATGCCGTGCAGCCGCAGCGTCACCTCAGTGATGATGCCGAGCGTACCCTCGGAACCGACGAACAGCCGGGTCAGGTCATACCCCGCCGCCGACTTGCGCGCACGGCGGCTGGTGCGGATCTCGCGGCCGTCGGGCGTCACCACCCGCAGGCTCAGCACCGCCTCGCGCATCGTGCCGTAGCGCACCGCGTTGGTGCCGCTCGCCCGCGTCGCGGCCATCCCGCCGATCGTCGCATTGGCGCCGGGATCGATCGGGAAGAACAATCCCAGGTCGCGGATATGTTCGTTCAGCTGCTCGCGGCGGACCCCGGCCTGCACCGTGCAGTCGAAATCCTCGGCGTTGATCGACACGATCTGCGTCATCTCGGACAAGTCGACAGAGATACCACCGTGCACTGCCAGCGTGTTGCCCTCAATCGAGGTACCAGCGCCGAACGCGACGATCGGCACCTTGGCGGCGGTACACAGCTTGACGAGATCGACCACCTCCTCCGTCGATCGCGCGAAGACGACCGCGTCGGGCAGCATCGGTGCGAAATGCGCCTCGCTGCTGCCGTGGTGGAGCCGCATCGCGTCGCTCATCTGGAGCGCGTCGCCGAAACGCTGCCGGAGCGCCGCGACGAAGGCCGGGTCCAGCGGCGCGCGTTCTATGGGGTCGAAGTGCATGGTCATCCTAGAACCGGAAGCTCGCGCGCACGCCGTAGCGGCGGCGATCGCCTTGGATGGCGAGGTTCGACGCCAGCGGCGCGAGCCCGGCGCGGACCAGCGCCGACTTGTCGATATAGCTTTCGATGAACTTGGTGTTGAACAGGTTCGTGCCGAACGCCGTGATGGTCAGGCCGCTCGAGAAACGGAAGCCGAGCGAGGCGTTGGTGATCGCATAAGCCGATAGTTTCGGCGCCACATTGGGATCGAGCGAGGAGCCGATGCGGCTGCCCTTCCCGAAGATGCCGGCATCGAGCAGCACGGCATTGGCGCCGACCGGCACGGTGTAGGTCGTGTTGACGTTGAAGTTGTAATCGGGCGTGAAGATGATCCGGTCGCTCGATACGTGGACGCCGGTGGTCGCGAAATACTGGCTGTCGTCGGTGATGCGGGCATGGAGATAGGACGCGCCGGCATCGATCCGCCACTGGTTCGTCACGCGCAGATGCGCCTCCACTTCGGCGCCGTAGCTTTCGACGGTGCCGGTGTTGAGGTTGATCGCGACGAATCCCCCGCTGGTGTTGGGCGCGAGCGAGTTCTGGCCGATGAAGTCCTTATAGTCATTATAGAACACGTCGGCGTTGATCGTCAGGCGACGGTCGAACGCGTCGAACTTGGTGCCGAGTTCGTAGGTCCAGACGTTATCGCCCTTGTAGGTCGCATCCTCCGGCCGCGTACCCGGACCGTTCTGGCCACCGCCGCGGATACCCTTGGCGACCGAGGCGTAGCTCATCACCGCCGGTGTCCAGTGCTGCGTCAGCGTAACGCGCGGCTGGAACTGGTCCTTCTTGTACTCGGGCGCCGTATACGGCGTCGTGCCGTTTACCTGGCTCGCGACCAGCTTCTGGTGATCGTACCGGCCACCTACGGCGAGATCGAGCGTGCCCACTTTCAGGAACGCGGTGGCGAATATCGCGCGGGTGTCGTTGCGGACATAGGTCGACGACGGCGTGGTCGAGGCCGGCGCCGGGAAGGTCGGCCCCAGCAGCGCACGGAAATCGATCGTCGTCAGCTGATCGCTCGTCTGCGTGTAGCGGTTGCCGTACAGGCCGATCAACGTCGAGAACGCATCGCTCCACTGCGTATCGAAGCGCAGTTCGGCGGTCTTGGTCTTCAACGTCGAACCGCCGCGGGTGCGGAGCAGGTCGACCGGGCCGAAATCGCCGTCGTTGATCCCGGCGACGTTCTTCTGGTTGTAGGCGCCGATCGCGGTGATCTTGGTTTTCAGCGAGGCGGCGTCGAACTCGCCCTTCACGCTCGCACCGTAATAGTCGATTACCGCGCGGTTCAGGACGTTGGTCGCGCCGTCGAGGCGGTAGTCGGTCGGCCCGGCGACATGGATATACGATGTGCTGCCGCCCGCGGTCTGGTCGTAATTGCCATTGACGGTGAACACCGCCCAGTCGGCGGGCGTGAAGCGCAGCGTGCCGCCGACGCTCTGCTGCTTCAGCGGGTTCATGTCGCCGATCGTCAGCGTGTTGCGCATGAAGCCGTCCTGCTCATGATAGGACGCGCCCAGGCGGAACTGCAGCAGGTCGCGCACGATCGGCCCGCTGACCGAGCCCGAGACCGACGCGTAATTGTCCGTGCCGGCGACCGCGGCGTCGAACCGCCCTTCCCATTCGTTGCCCGGTTGACGTGTGATGACGTTGATCGCGCCACCCAGTGTGTTGTTGCCGAACAGCGTCCCCTGCGGCCCGCGCAGCACTTCGATCCGCGCGACGTCGACGATCGGCGAGTTCAGGTAGGACGTGTTCGGCTGATAGACGCCGTCGATAAAGATACCGACGCCTGGCTGCACGGTGTCGATCAGTGTCGTACCGATGCCGCGGATCGAGACGAACGCGCGGCCCACGCTGTCCGAATTGATGTTGAGGCCCGGCGTGTAGGACGCGACGTCCTTGACGGTGTTGACCTGCAGCTCCTTCAGCCGATCGCCGGTGATCGCGGTCACCGCGATGGGCACGTCCTTCAGCGATTCCTGGCGCTGGCGGGCAGTGACGACGATGTCATCGGAGCTGACGGACGTTGCGGTCTTGGCCGTATCGGCGGCGTCCTGCGTCGCCGATACGGCAGCGTCCTGAGCGAAGGCTGGCACGGTGGTGAAGGCGGCGGCGGCGCATCCTGCGGCGAGCAATGTCTTAAAGCGCATTGGATCCTCATCCCTGTAGAGCGCCGATCCATCGCCGGCTACTTCTACAGTCAAAGCTATCCGATAGCTCACCTGTATGAAAGGTCTCGCGCTATGCCGTCCGGCTCGCGGGCTTCGCCGATCGGTGCGTTACCAGCAGCTATAGCCGCCGTCGGCGAGAACGATGCTGCCGGTCATCAGGCTCGCCGCATCCGAGGCAAGGAACACGACGATCGACGCGACTTCTTCGGGTTCGCCGAGACGGCCCTGCGGCGTGCCGTCGATCCAGCGCTTGTACATCTCGCCCTCGCGATCCGCGAAGCTGTTGAGGACGGTGTTGATATAGGTCGGCGCAACGGCGTTGACGCGGACGCCGCGTGGCGCCCATTCAGCAGCGAGACTTCTGGTCAGCTGATGCACCGCGGCTTTCGACGCGTTGTAATAGCTTTGCGGCTGTGGCCGGTTGACGATGAACCCGCTCATCGACCCGACATTGACGATCGCGCCCCTCCCCGCCGCCAGCATGTGACGGCCAAAGGCGCGCGCACACCAGAAGGTGCCGTTGAGATTGACGTCGAGCACGTTCAGCCAATGCTCGTCGGCGACGTCTTCCGCTGGGATTTCACTGCGCGCGATGCCGGCATTGTTGACGAGGATGTCGATCGCCCCGAGCTGGTTGGCGACCGTGGTGACGCGTGCCGGGTCGGTCACGTCCATCTCGATACCGTCGACCGCATAGCCCTTGTCCGTGAGCGCCGCCTGTCCGGCTGCAATCGCCGCCTCGTCGCGGTCGGCGATCGTCACGTGCGCGCCCATCTCCGCCAGCGCTTCGGCACAGGCCAGGCCGATCCCCGCCGCGCCACCCGTCACGAGGGCACGGCGGCCAGTCAGCTTCAGTCTTTCGAGATACATCGTCGGTCCTTCAGGGCAGGAAGGGTGCGGCCGGCATGACGGGCTCATGCCGCGCCTCCTGCCGGACAAGCGAATAGACCTGCCGCGTCTCGGCATCGAATTCGACCCAGGGCAAGCGGCCATCGGTGGCGAACCGGATCCACAGCGCGTGCATCCGTTCGGCCAGATCCTGCGGCGGATTGGGTCCGCACAGACCCTGCTCGCCGGTCGCACACGCCAGGGTGTCGAACACGAACGGCAGCTCCATGCCGTGCGAGGCGCCAAGCTCGCCGCCGAACATCGGCGAGCGCCAGTCGAACTCGTACATGTGCGTGCGCCCCTTGTGCGCCTCGGCGAACCGCCGCGCGGGCCAGCGGAAGACGAGGTCGTTCATCGCATCGGTCAGCGCCTGCCCGGGCTTCCTGCCCTTCGTCCCGATCCGGTAGGCCTTCAGCACTTTGCGCGCATGCGGTTGCGACTTGTGGAGCACATAGGTCGCGAGCAGTCGCCCGATCTTGTCGCGCACGCCGGTGGGGACGAGATACAGGTTCATTTCCTCGGCATTGGTGCCGATCAGCAGATCGACCTCGGCGCCAGCGCCGTTCGCCAGCGCATCAAGCGGACGCTGCGGCACCACGTCGTCGCCGTGGACCGGGACGAAGCGGCTGATCCCGAACACCGGTTCATGGCCCGCCTCGTCGCGCAGATCGATCCGCGCGGTCGGTGCCGATACCGCCTCGACCGCATCGATCAATGCGTCGTACGGCACGCTGCTAAAGCCGGTGGCATCCGGGGTGACCTTCAGGATCTTGGCCAGCTTCTTTACCAGCCGCTGCATTACCGGAACCGAGCGCGTCATTCCGCCATGCCCGCTTTGAATGATCGCGCGCCGGAACAATCCCTTGGCGAGCGGCGAGGCGATCAGATCGGCGATCGCCATGGCACCCGCGGACTCACCAAACACCGTGACGTTGCCTGGATCGCCACCGAACGCGGTAATGCCGTCCCGTACCCAAGTCAGCGCCGCGATCATGTCGCGCAGCCCTAGGTTGGTCGGCACGCCCGGGATCGGCAGGAAGCCGTCCACGCCCATCCGGTAATTGATTGCGACGCAGATCACGCCATCGCGTGCGAACGTGCTGCCGTCCTGTACCGGCGCATCCTTGCTACCGATCACGAACCCGCCGCCGTGGATGAACACCATCACCGGCAGGCCGGTCCGGTGGTCATCGGGCCGCCAGATATTCGCCGTCAGATACTCGTCGCCCGGCGCCCAGCCCTCGCCGATCAGCGGAACGGTATCGAGGCCGGGAAACGCCTTGGTCCGCTGCGGCGCATTCGGGCCGGTCACCGTCGCGTCGCGCACGCCTTGCCACGGTACGACCGGTTGTGGCGACGCGAACCGGTTCGCACCCACCGGCGCCGCGGCGTAGGGCACGCCGAGGAACCGCCGCACGTCGCCCGCGGCACTCCCCTGCACGATACCGTCGACGGTCGAGACGATGGGTTGGCTCACGATGTTCTCTCCTCCCGATCCGCAGCCGCGGTCGGAGGACTAAGGTAGCAGTCCGGCAAAGTACGTCGCGAACTCACGTTATGCGCATCGTTGCTTTTATCGTGCAGTCCGGTGGGCCGACCAGCGCCCGCGTTACCAGGCCCCGGTACCGGTCGCGCCCTGCTGGTATTCGACGATGCGCCGTCGGGTTGCCGGCGATGTTGTCTCCGGCAGGTCGCCCAGCGGGAACCAGCCCGCCTGTTCGATCTCCCGCAGGTCGGCGCGGGCGAGAACACCGCGCGCCCCGGTTCGCACGACGAAGATCACGATGTGGTCGTCCTTGCCCTCCCCGCGGCTGTGATAGACGCCGAGCACCCGCTCGATCACCGCATCGGCAATCGCCACTTCCTCGGCAAGTTCGCGCAACAGCGCGGCGGCGATACTCTCGCCCTTCTTCACGCCGCCGCCCGGCAGATACCAGTGATCGGCATAGGTATGCCGTACCAGCGCGACCCGCCCGACCCGGTCCAGCAACACCGCACGAACACCGATCGTTCGCGGCTTGGCGATCCGCCATACCAGTCTTGCTGCCATGCCGATCAACCGATGACGTACACCCACGCGTCTATTCCCCTGCTTGTGATCGACTCGTCGCAAGGTACCCGAGAACCTGACTTTACGCCCGAGGTCGTTGGGAGGCACAGCCAACCAGCGGACGGGCATAGCGAAGGCTTTTGTAGCTCGTTCCGAAGGCGCGCAGATTACGATCGCATCGCCGACATTCTGATCACGGAAGCAATCAGTGGCGATAGAAAAGTGGCAGGACCGATGACGCGACTTCGACGGGCGAACAATGTTGCCGACCTGCGTCTGCTAGCGCGCAAACGGCTGCCGCGACCGATCTTCGACTATATCGACGGCGGCGCCGACGACGAGGTGTCGCTGCGCCGAAACGTCGACGCGTTCTCGCACTACGAGTTGGTGCCGGACGTGCTGAACGATGTCTCGGCTATCCGGACCGGCACGACGCTGTTCGGACAGCCATCACGCTGGCCGCTGATGCTGGCGCCGACCGGGCTTACCCGGATGTTCCACGGCCATGCCGAACTCGCCGTGGCACGCGCGGCCGCGCGGCACGGCATCCTCTACAGCCTGTCGACGATGGGAACGACGCGGCTCGAAGACCTTGCCCAGGCGTTCGCCGGCCCGAAGGTCTTCCAGATCTATATCTTCAAGGACCGCGGCCTGACCGCAGAGTTCGTCGCGCGCTGCCGGGACGCAGGCTTTCACGGGCTGGCGCTGACCGTCGACACGCCCGTCGCCGGCAACCGCGAGCGAGACAGGCGCAGCGGACTGTCGCTGCCGCCCAAACTGACGCTCAAGTCGCTCCTGAGTTTCGCGCGTCATCCCTCATGGTCGCTGCCCGCGCTGACAGGATCGAAATTCGATCTTGCGAACGTCAGCCACAAGATCGACGCGCTGGCATCGGGGCCGATGAGCCTGTTCGACTATATCGGCGGCCAGTTCGATAGCTCGGTCGGTTGGCGCGATGTCGAATGGCTCGCGCGCGAATGGAACGGGCCGCTCGCAATCAAGGGCGTGATGACGCCGGAGGACGCACGACGTTCGATCGCGTCGGGCGCAACGGGTGTAATGGTCTCCAATCACGGCGGTCGCCAGCTCGATGGCGCGCCTGCGCCGATCGACCAGATCGCCGCGGTACGCGACGCCATCGGCGGTGCGCCCGACGTCATCTGCGATGGCGGCATCAGGCGCGGCTCGGACATCATGAAGGCGCTGGCGCTGGGCGCGACCGCCTGTTCGATCGGGCGCCCTTATCTGTACGGCCTGGCAGCAGGCGGAGATGCAGGCGTCGACCGCGTACTAACGCTGCTCACGGAGGAGTTCGAGCGTACGATGACCCTGGCGGGCGTGAACGATATCGCGGCCGTGGCCCCCCGCCATGTTCGAATGAACCGCGCCCAGGCGGAATCCGTTGGTACCTCCTGATCGTCATCCTTCTCACGTCTGACGTGATCCAGGCATTGTCTGTGGCTGCCAAAGTATCAGACGGAGCCTTCCAGGGCATACGCTGAACTTCTCGCCTCAGTTTAAACCGTGATCGGCCCCTAGCACAACCATCCTTGACATATATCCTTCTGGCATATTAGTAATATGCCAGAAGGATATATGGGTACGATATGAACGAGACTGAGTTTCTCGATGGATATGATCCAAACCGGTACGAGCGCCCATCGGTTGCGGTCGATCTAATCCTGGCCAGCGTCATCAACGGCAGGCCCGCCGCGTTGCTCATGCAGCGTTCCGAGCATCCTTGCCTTGGTGATTGGTCGCTACCCGGTGGATTTGTCGGCATCGACGAGAGTCTCGATGTCGCGGCGCACCGCGTGCTCGAAACAAAAGTGCGGATGGCGGACGCCTATATTGAACAGCTCTACACGTTCGGTGCAATCGACCGCGACCCGCGCACCCGGGTGATCAGCGTCGCGTATTTCGCACTGCTTCCCCCTGCTCGCTTCGCAGCCGCGCTGAAGGCGGCGCCCGACCTGACATTGGCCGAACTCGTCGTCCCCTGGTCCGGCGAGACCGGGGGGCCGGTCGAGGCACGATCGCAGGACGGAGACGCGCTGCCACTGGCGTTCGACCATGCCGACATGCTCGGGCTCGCGATGCTGCGACTGCGCGGCAAGCTCGATTACTCGGATGTCGCCTTCGCGCTTCTCCCCGACCGCTTCACGCTAAGGGCGCTGCAGGACGTCCACGAGACGATCCTCGGGCGGTCGCTCAACAAGCCGGCCTTCCGCCGCCGCATGCTCGCCACGAACACGCTGGTGGCGACCGGCGAACGCGAGACCGGTGCCTCGTTCCGTCCCGCCGAACTCTTCCGCCATCATTCGACACAGGAGTAACCGTCATGGCCTCGATCAAGAACCTCGGTTTCCTCGCCCAATTGCGTAGCGATGCGAGCAATCACGTCATCCGCTACCGCAGTGGCAAGGTGAAGCAGAGCGGCCGCGGGCTGGTCTTCTGGTTCCGTCCGGAGACCGCGAGCATCGCCGAGCTGCCGATGGACGACCGCGAAATGGCGATCTTCGTGAAGGGTCGCAGCCAGGATTTCCAGAGCGTGGCGATCCAGGGCACGCTGACCTGGCACGTCGCTGATCCCGAACTGCTTGCCTCGCGCGTCGATTTCAGCCTCGGCCTGCTTACCGGTGCCTACAAGAGCGAACCGATCCAGCGGATCGAGACCCGGCTGGCGGGGCTCGTCAACCAGGCGGCGCTGCAATATCTCGCGCAGGGCTCGGTGCGGACGCTGCTCGATGCCGGTCCCGAGCCGCTGCGCCACCAGCTCGAGGCTGCGCTCGCCAACGATCCCGCGCTGAACGAAATCGGCATCGCGGTCACCGCGGTCCGCCTGACCAACCTCGCGCCATCGAGCGAGCTCGAACGCGCGCTCCAGACTCCGACGTTCGAGGCATTGCAGCAGAAGGCCGATCAGGCGACGTTCGAACGCCGCGCGCTTGCGGTCGAGAAGGAACGCGCGATCGCCGAGAACGAACTCGCCAACCGTACCGAACTCGCACGCCGCGAGATGCTGCTCATCACCCAGGAGGCCGAGAACGCACGCAACCGCGCGACAGGTCTGGCCGAGGCGCAGCAGGTCGAGGCGGGAGCGGAGGCCGAGCGGATCCGCACGGTCGAGAGTGCCAAGGCGGAAGCGGAGCAGGCGCGGATGACGATCTACCGGGACCTGCCGCCGGGGGTGATGCTCGGGCTCGCGGCGCGCGAACTGGCGGGTAAGCTCGATACGATCGAGCATCTGAACATCACGCCCGACCTGCTCGCGACCGTGCTGGACGGGTTTCGTAATGCCCCGGCTGCTCAGACTGCGCTGCCCCGCTGATGGCGACCAACGCCCCGCGCGCGGTCTTCGTCACCCGGGAGACCGACTATGACCTCCTGCTCGCGCGGCACGCGACGCGCGGGCAGGCGAAGTTCTTTCTCGAGACGCGGGGCCAAGACATCGACGCGATCGAGGATCGGCACCGCCGGTTCCACGCGACGCTGCACGAAGCCCGCTCGCTCGTTCCCGACGAATGGCGCCAGGCGAGCGTCGCTCGTGCCGACCTCGATCGATTCCTGTTCGGCCCGGAGGACGTGATCGTCGCTGTCGGGCAGGACGGGCTTGTCGCCAACGTCGCGAAGTATCTCGACGGGCAACCTGTGCTCGGGCTCAACCCCGCTCCCGATTTGTACGACGGCGTCCTAGTGCGCGTGTCGCTTGCCCGTTTGTCCGCGTTGCTACCTGCGAGCGTTGCAGGTGCGGCGCCGGCCGAGCAACGGACGATGGTCGAGGCGCGGCTGGATACCGGCGAACGGCTGCTGGCGCTGAACGAGGTGTTCGTCGGTCATCGCAGCCACCAGTCCGCGCGCTACCGGATCACCTGCGGCGACCAGGCCGAGGACCACTCGTCCAGTGGACTGATCGTCGCATCGGGGACCGGCGCGACGGGCTGGGCTCGCTCGATCATGGAGGCGACGCATGCCGCCCTCCCCCTCGATCCGCAGGAGCGCGCGGTTGGTTTCTTCGTACGCGAACCCTTCCCCAGCGTGGCGACCGCAACCTCGCTTCGTGCCGGCAAGCTTGCGGGCATGCCGCTCGCGGTCACGTCGCGGATGAACGACGGCGGGGTGATCTTCGCGGACGGCGTCGAACAGGACTTCTTCGCGTTCGACTGGGGCCGCGGCGTCACCATCGCTCCCGCCACCCGCACCCTTCATCTCATCACCGGTTGAGTCGTTCGGCACAGTGTTCGCTCAAGGCCAACACGGCCGCCGGAGACAACGACCTTCGTGCTGGTCAGCTAACGACGTCAGTAGCGGTAACGCAACACGGCCTTGCCACCCGGGGGCAGCAGCGGCGACCAAGTAGAAATCCCATCGATGCGACCAACCTCGCCGCCGTCGGCTTCGATCGCCTGGCCCGCGACGCCGATCGCCACGTCGAGCATCACGGGAACCGAGTTGCCGTTGCTCGCCGTTACGACGGCCTCGTGCGAACCGGCGGTTTCCGAAGTTAGCGCCCCCGGCGGGCTCAGCACGGCGACTGCCTGGGTTAGTGTCACACTGCTACTCACGCCGGCGCCCAGACGAACCGTCTCGCCAATTGTGCGGTCGCCGATCGTTCCCAAACCTAGAAGCAATCGCCCGCCTGCCTGATCCGCGTACAGCGCAGTGCTGCCGGCGGGCAGCGGCACGCCCAAGCTGTGCTGTTTATCGTTCTTCAGCACCAGCACGATCGACGTCGGCACACCGTCGAGTTGTTGTCCGGGATACACTGCGCGCCGGTAGCGCCGCTCGACCGGCACCGCCTTCTGAACGATCAGGGCAACCTGCTTCTGTCCCCTGGCCGCGACAGTGGTCGGCATTGGCACGCGGTACAGCTTGAGGTCGCCCAAATCCTCGGGCGGCGGCGGCGGCGGCGGCGGTGGTGGTGGTGGCGGTGCCGGAACCGGCGCAGATAGCGCGAACTCCATGACTCGCGAGCCGGTTACCACGATCTCGTCGGCCAGCTCGAATTGCTTTTGCCGCAGGTCTGAGGTCGTGGTGCCGAGCGGGTAGCAGACCAATCGCAGCGCACCAGCCGTCGCAGGGATCGCCGGAACCGCGACGCGGTTGAGCCGGCCTGCGACAGCCTGAACGTCCGCATTCGAGAAGATCTCCGGATTGCCGTTGGCGAGAGTCAGCCAAGCGAACAGGTCGACCGTGCGACCGTCGGCGGCAAGCGACGTGACGTAGCTCGCTCGCCAGTCAAAGCCCGAGGACAGATAGGAGAGTCGCACCGTGACCGTGCGCGCCGTCGGGCTGGTCGTCGTTACGCTCAGCACCGGCTTGCTCGACAGGCTCGCTGGCACCCGCGCGAAGTTCAACCGCTCGGCCAGACCCGAACAGCGCAACGCCTCGATCCCGGCAGTCGTGCGCAGGATAACCCCCGGTGTCGGGCCGGCAACGATCGTCGCGGGTTCGCTCACCAACCTTCCGCTCGCCTTGTCGGTGCGGGTCAGCGTTACTTCGCGACCAAGCGTGCCATCGACCAGCGAGGCGGGCGACAGCAGGCGGGCGTCGCGGTTCTTTTCGATAATGCCGCCAGGTAGGCCGTCGACGATGGCGCTGACAGGGACGATCCCCTCCGCCACGCCTTCGAACCGGATCACTGCGGATCCCCGAGGCAATCGTACGCGACGGGTCTCCGTCACCAGGGCGAAGCCACCGAGATACCGCAGGTTCATCGCGCCCTTGCCGTAGGGCGAGCGGTATACCGTCAACGCGACGTGATCGGGCGCGGACGACGTAACGATGGCCGTGCGGGTCTGCGCTTCCGCCCCTCCCGACAGCAACACGCCCGTCAACAGCGCGAGGAGCAGCCAAAGCCGCATCAGTAGCGGGTGTCGAAGGTCACAGTCACCGTCGCGGTGCCGTTGGCCGGCACCGCGACTTGCCACGTCATCGTGCCGGCGTTGCGACGCTCGCCCTTGGCGCTATCCGCAACGACGCGCACGTCGCCCCCGTCGAGACCGCCCTGGACGAGTTCGACCGTCACCGGCCGGCCGCGCGCATTGGTCAGCGTATACCGCATCGCCGTACGCCATCGGCTATCACCCTGCCGCGTACGCGATACGGTGGTTGGCCGCACCTTCACGTCGAAGGCATCGCCTGTTGGCAGCGCGATCGTCGATCCTTGTGGAGTATGCTCGATACGGTTTTCGCCCGTGAACTGTGGTTGGCCACGCGCGTCGCGAACATAGACCCGGACCACGCCCGCCGGCAGCGCGTCGCCCAGGCCGGCCGCGCCCGAGTTGCTGAAACGGAGCACCGACTGCGCGCTTCGTGGCTCGTCCGAGCTCCCCAGCCAGCCATTCTCGAAACGATAGCCCGCGCTTGCCGCAACGCCCTTCGCGTCTAGGAAACTGACCTGCTTGGTCTGCTTGTCGGCGATCGTGGTGCGCTCGGCCAAAGGATACAGATAGAAGTCGCCGAGCTGCCCGCGCGCGGTGCTTTCGGTTCCAGGCAACGTCGTCGTCATGCGGCGGCGGCGCGGGGTGTAATTGCCGTTCCCGTCATCATCCGTGCTGCCGACCTCGCCAGCGACCAGCAACGTTCTGGCGTTGCCGAACGTCGTGCCGCTGGTGTTCTTCAACGTCACCCAGCCTTGAACGTCCACCGTCCCACTCTTGTCGTCGAACAAAGCGACATAGTCCGCGCTCCAGCCTAGCCCACGGCTCAGGTAGGACAGCGTCGCCGGGCGCGATCCCGCACGCGTGCTGGCCAGCGTCACCGACAATGTCGGACGGGCTCGCAACGCATCGGGCACCCGGTCGAAGATCGCGCGCACGGGCAGCCCGTCGTCGCGCAACACCTCGACATGACCGTTCACCTCGATGACGACGCCACCATTGACCGCCAACACTTTCGCACGGTCGCGGGTCTCGGCGCCGGTAGCGGGGTTGGTGCGGACCAGCGTGATCGTCTCGCCCACCGCTTTCTCCATCAGGCTCGACGGGCTCAGCAGATCATAGTCGAAGTTCTGCTCGACGATCGCGGCATCGGGCACCGTCAGCGATACCGTCTCCGGCCTGATCGACGCGCTCACGTCGGGAAAGCTCTGCCGCACCCGCCCGTCTGCCAAGGCCAGCGACCGTACGTCCTGCACCAGCGCGACGTCGTTATTGTAGATGGTGACCGACACGTCCCCCTGCGCGCTACCCGCGGTCGGCGAGTCGGCGGGGGGCGGCAGTTGTTGGGCGCTCGCCGCCGTCGATCCGAGCAGCATTGCCAGCCCATACGCTCGCCAGATGTTGTCGCGCACACCATTCTCCCCTGAGTGCGCGACAATGACGCGGTCGGATCGGAAGGGCAATGCGACAATGCCCCGGCTTAGCGCTGGAAAGGCGTGGGCTCGTTGGTCGCTCCGTGATTAAGCAGAAGCCTAATCGACTCCCGATGGCGCTGAACAGAACGTACGGAATCTCGAATTGCGCCGGGCCTCGTCGAACTGGCTCGTGCCGACAAGCGGATTGGCGGCCGACACCGCGGAAGCGTTTGTTTACGACCGGATCATGACAGATCTCGACCATCACCGGAAAGGGCTTGGCCGGGCGCTGATGACCGCCCTGTGCGCGACGCGTCGTTATCCGACCCTGCCAGAACTGCGTCACGGCACCGGATGGCCGGGCAATGTATCGGACCTCGGGACGGGAAACTTTGTCGACCTATTCGACGGCATCGATCCCGATGGCGCGATTGCAGCCCCTGGCGGATAGCGGACCCGACGTTCAATCTGGCGGCTTTCGTTCCAGACTAGGTGTCGAGAATCCCATCAAGCCAACAAGGCTCTCCTGACGAGGTGGCGCCCCGACCAGGCCTCATCATCTTCCCCTCACATGACAGCAACATATGTAATTCCCGGAGCAGTTTAGCGCCAATTTCCGCAGACTTCGGTGGACTTTACTTTACGGACAGCTAGCCACGCGCTCAGTTTTGAGAGGACGTAATTATGGGCGAACGGGTCGGGATCGCAGTGATCGGACTGAATGGCGCGGTGGCCACCACTGCGGCCGCGGGGATCGCGATGATCCGCGCGGGGTCGAACGACCTGTCGGGCCTGCCGCTCGCCAGCCGCGACGTCGACGGCATGGCAGCATACCGCGATCTCCATTTCGGCGGCTGGGATCTCAGCCATGACGACCTCGCGACCGCCGCGCTGAAGCACGGCGTGCTGACCGAGAGCGAACTCGCCAACGGGGCGTCCAGCCTGTCGGACATGCGGCCCTGGCCCGCCGTCGGCTCGACTGATTTCTGTGCGAACATCGACGGCGCCAACAAGATCGCCGCGCCCGGCCACCGTGCCGCAGTCCAGCACATCCAGGACGATCTCGCGCGGTTCAAGACCGAGCAGAATCTTGACCGCGTCGTGATGATCAATCTCGCCTCGACCGAACGCAAGGCCGATCTCGGTGCGGACGCGCTGACCAGCGTCGAAGGCTTCGAGCGCGGTCTCGACGATGACGACGCGGCAATCAGCCCGGCGATGCTCTATGCCTATGCCGCGATCGCCAGCGACACGCCCTACGCCAATTTCACGCCGTCGGTCGCCGCCGACGTCGCACCGCTCGCCGAGCTTGCCCGCCAGCGCGGCGTGCCGATCGCCGGCAAGGACGGCAAGACCGGGCAGACCTTGCTAAAGACCGTGATCGCGCCGGCGCTGCGGGATCGTGCGCTGCATGTCGATGGCTGGTTCTCGACCAACATCCTCGGCAATTCGGACGGCCTCGCGCTCGACGATCCCAAGAGCCTCGCGTCGAAGGTCGATACCAAGAAGTCGGTGCTCGACCAGATCCTCGGCTATCCGGTCGAGGATCACATCATCATGATCCATTATTACAAGCCGCGCGGCGACAACAAGGAAGCGTGGGACAACATCGACCTGACCGGCTTCCTGGGCCAGAAGATGCAGCTGAAGCTGAACTTCCTGTGCAAGGATTCGGTGCTCGCCGCACCGCTGGCGATCGAGATCGCGCGCTGCCTGGCGCTGGCGCAGACGCGCGGCGAAGGCGGCGTGCAGGACCAGATGGGGATCTTCTTCAAGATGCCGCAGACCGCCGATGGCGGCGAGCCGATCCACGCGTTCGGCGAGCAGCAGCTGATCCTCGACACCTGGCTCGACCGCCGGTGACGCTGGGTGCGGCGCATCTGCCGCTGCTGCGCGAACTCGGCGACCTGAAGAGGATCCGGTCGGCGGACCGTGACGGGTCGATTGCGGAGCGGCTGTTCGCGCACGGCTGGGCGGCGCTGGCGGCGGCCGAGGCGCCGGCGGCGGTGATGCGTCGCACCGTCGCCGCCGCGCTCACCGCGGCACGACTGGGCGATCTCGACCGCACCACGCTGGCCGAGCTTGGGCTGTCCGATGCGGAAGCGTGCGCCGTGCTCGAACGCGGGTTCGACGAGGTGGCGGTGTTGCTCGACCCCGCGCTCGCGGCCGACCTCCGCAATGCACTGCCCGAGGGCGCACCGGCGGCCGGGCCGGTGCCGCGGTTCGTCACGCAGCTCGCGACACAACCGCGCGCGGGCGTCACCTGCCCGGGTCGGCCACGCCTGTTGCTCCAGCCGCCGGAGAACCATGCCGAGCACTGCCTGATCGTCGCAGTATACGGCGTGCTCGCGGCGCCCGGTTATGGCGCGGATCCGGCGGAGGTGTTCCTCGCGTCGATGGCGCATCATTTCCACAATGCGGCGATGCCCGACGCGGGGTTCACCGGCGAAGTGCTGCTCGGCGACCTGCTCGACCGCGTGATCGACGCCGCGCGCGAGCAGGCGACGGCGATGCTGGATCCGGCGGTCGCGGCGCACGTCCGCGCGGCGATCGCGCCGATCACGAGTGATGCGACGCCGGCGGCGCGCGCGTTCCACGCCGCCGACGTGCTCGACCGCGTGCTGGAGATCGAACAACATCTGCGTGCCGCCTCGGCGACGATGGACAGCGTCCTGCACACCTACGAGCTCGTCCACGCCGGCCCGGTCAAGACGTTCCACGATCGCGTTCTGGCGGACGTCGGATTGTTGTGACCTACCGCTCGCCCGTCACCGGACAGCCGCTCGTCGCGGATACGCCGCATTCGCTGGCCGCACCCGGCGAGCGCTGGCCGGTGGTCGATGGCATCCCGTATCTTCGGACCGACAGCGAGGGGCTGGTGGCGGTGGCACTCGACCATCTCGATGCGGGCTGCCCGGACGATGCGCTGGTTGCGTTGCTGACCGACCAGGATGCGTGGTGGACCGGCCCCGCGACCGATCTCGGCGAGCTGAAGCAGCTGGTCCGCGAGCGTGACACGCTATCGCTGCGCGCGGCGATGGCGTTGCTGCGGATGGGACCGGTGGCGGATTATTTCGCGCATCGCTGGAGCGATCCGACCTATCTCGCCGGGCTCGCGCTGGTCGAGGCGCACTGGCGGGAGCCGAGGACCGGGTTCGAGCTGGCGTGCGGGATCGGTCACTATCTCCGCGAGCTGGGAGCGCGAGGCGTCGCGTGCGTCGGCGCAGACGTCGTGTTCTCGAAATGCTGGCTGGCAAAGCACTGGGTCGCGCCCAAGGCCGACTATGTCGTGTTCGACGCCGCAGCTCTGTGGCCAGTGGAGACGCACAAGTTTGACCTGGTCGCGTGTCACGACGCCTTCTATTTCCTGCCCGACCAGCCGCGGATCGCTGGGCTGCTGCGTGATGCCGTCGCACCCGGCGGCGTCCTTGCGGTAAGCCATCTCCACAACGTCGCCGTCTCTGGCGGAGCAATGGGACCGGCACGCGCGTCGTCCGAATGGGCAGCGCTGTTTCCAGATGCCGTCGTTTACGATGAGCGCGAGTTGCGTCGTGCGTTGCTCGCAAGCGATGGGCCCGTATCGACCGGATGGTCCGACGACTCCGCTATCGAGGCATGGTCGATCGTCGAGACAGACGGCGGCGAAGCGCGTCCGCTGACCGGCGGGCTGGCGATGCCTGCTGCCGATGCGGTCCTGCAACCAAACCCCCTGCTCGATGGCGATACCCCGCACTGGCCCTCAGATCGCTACCGCACGGAATATGGCGCAGCCGCCACATGGCTATCGGACTCCGGCGATGCGGTGCGGAACCGTCGTGTCCTCGACCTGCCGGCGCGGTGGTGAGTATGCGTTGGGGCATCGTCGGCTTCGGCTGGGTCGCACGCGACTATATGGCGCCCGGCATCGCCGCGTCAGGCGGGACACTGGTCGCGATCGCCGACCCCTCGCCGATGGCGCAGGCCAGCGCGATGTCGGGCGGGATCCTCGCCTACGATACCGTCGAGGCGATGCTGGCCGATGCCGCGCTCGACTGCCTCTACGTCGCCACGCCCAACAATCTTCACGCCGACCCGGTCCGCGCGGCCGTTGCGGCGGGCGTGCCCGTGTTGTGCGAGAAGCCGATCGCCGCGACGCTGGACGATGCCGAGACGATCGGCGCGGCGGTTACGGGACATCTCTACGGTACCGCGTTCGACCAGCGTCACCACCCTGCTCACCGCGCGATGGCGCAGGCGATCCGCGACGGCGCCATCGGCCGACCGATCGCGGTACGGATCGTCTACGCCTGCTGGGTCGATCCGACGTGGTCGCCGTCCAGCGAAGGCGGCGGCTGCAATTGGCGCGCCGATCCGGCCGCGGCGGGCGGCGGTGCGGTCATCGACCTTGCGCTGCACGGCCTCGATCTCGCGGCGATGCTGGTCGACGAACCGCTCGACCGCCTGCACATCGATCTGCAGCGGCGCATTCATGACTATCCGGTCGACGACGGAGGCATCCTGTCGGGTCGCACCGCAGGCGGCATCCTGGTCCAGAGCCATGTCGCCTATAACTGCCCCGAGGTGCTGCCCCGTCGCCGGCTCGAGATCCTCGGCGAGGACGGCCTGCTCGTTGCGACCGATACGATGGGCCAGACCGAGGGTGGCACCGTGATGCGGCGTTGCGCACGCACCGGGGACGAGACCGCCCTGCCCTTCCACACCGCGCTCTCGCCGTTCGCCGCGCAGGCCGCCGCGTTCGCCGCCGCCGTCCGCGGCGACGCGCATGATTTCTCCATTGACCGGGACCTGTCGCTGATGCGCCTTTTCGACGCCGCCTATACGAAGGCGCGATCATGCCTCTGAGCTGGTTCGCCTGCGCGCATTGCGGTTTCTGGCAGCGCCATTTCGCGCCCGCTGATTGCCCGGTGTGCAACGATACGCGCAACGACCTGCCCGAGGACGGCTGGTGCTTCCTCCCCGAGCACGACGTCGCCGCGAGCCATGACGGCAGTTGGCGACAGGTTGCCGACGATCTCTGGGCCTTCACCACGACCCCGCATCTCGGGCTCGGCGGTACCGGCTGGCTGATCGTCCGCGAGGGCGGCAACATCGCCTTCGAGGCCGCGCCCTATTACTCGCCCGCGATGCTCGAACAGATCGAACGGCTGGGCGGCATACGCTATCTCGCGGCCAGTCACGCGCATGGCTATGGCGCGCTGTTCCAGCTCCAGCGCGACTGCAACCCTGAGATGCTCGCGATCCACAAGGACGACCTCGGCATGACCAAGGCGTTCCGCGTCACGACGCCGTATGACGACGTGCTGGAGATCGCGCCGGGGTACACGCTGCATCACGTCGGCGGCCATTACGAAGGCCAGGCGGCGCTCCACGATGCGGTCGGCAAGCGCCTGTTCTGCGGCGACATGTTCAAGATCGACCAGGACGCGGCCGGCGTCAGCCACGCGATTTCTAGTCACAAGGCGTTCCACAAGGACATCCCGCTGACCCACGGCGAGATCCGCCAGTATCGGGACGTGATCGCACCGCTCGCGTTCGATGCCGTCCTGACCCCGTTCGAATATGCCCCCGAAGTAGGTCGTGATGTCGCCGTCGCCGTGCTCGACGAAGCGCTGGCCCGTGCGCCGGGCGTGAAGAGGATCCCGCTATGACCCGCACTATCACCGGCCTGCCCGAGCAGTTGGGCGCAGCCTGCCACCTCTATCTCGACGCGTTTCCCGCCGGCGACATCGTCGCGTTTCCGATCGACGGCATCGACCGTGTCGGCATTCCGGTCTGGGTCGTCGCGCTGTTCCCCGAGACTGCGGACCTGGACGGCATCATGCCGTACGGCGTCGGCTATGGCGCGACCGACGAGGCCGCGATCCTGGGCGCGCTGGGCGAGATCGCCGAGATGGTCTGGCCGACGCTCACTTTGTCGGCGCGCGGCAAGACGCACGGTAGCTATGCCGACCTCGTCCGTGAATGCGGCGAGCGCGGGATCGCCGATCCGCTGACGCTGTGCCTGCCCGCAGGGTCCCCGGTCGGCCGCGAGACGCCGCTCGACTGGGTCGAGGCCAGGCGGTGGGCGGATGGGTCCAGCGTCCTCGTGCCGATCGACCTCGCCGCCTATTCCGCCAAGGAGCTCGAACCCGGCTACGTGCCGTTCACGACGATCATCTCCAACGGGATGGGCGCGGGGCCGGACCTCGACTGGGCGATCGGCCACGGGCTGTGCGAGATCCTGCAGCGCGACGGCAACGGACTGCTGTTCCGCGCGCTCGACCGCGGCGTCGCGATCGATCTACCCGAAAGCCTGCCCGCCGAGATCGGCGACCTTATCAACCGATTCGCCGCCGCAGACGTCCGCGTAATCCCCAAGTTCGCGACCGACGAGTTCGGCCTCGCCAACGTCTATTGCGTCGGTGTCGATGCGCGCGAGCCGGCCGTGCCGATCATGGCGACGGCGTGCGGCGAGGCAGCGCATCCCGATGCGGTGCAGGCGCTGGCCAAGGCGATCGCCGAATACGCCGCGAGCCGCGCGCGCAAGGCCTTTGCGCACGGCCCTATGGCGCTTGCCGAGTCGATCGCGCCACCCGGCTATATCGACCGGTTCATGGCGCAGGCCGGCGGTGCCGCGAAATCGAGCGATAGCCGCGCGTTCTCGGAGATGCAGCGCTGGACAGATGTCGACGCAGCGACGCTCAGGGACTGGCTCGCCGACACGATGCTCGCCGAGCGCAGCCGCCGCGCCTTTTCCGACGTGCCGCGCGCGGACGTTCCCGATGCGCGGGCTCGCGGACGGTTGGCACGGGAGGCCGTCGAGGCGGCAGGGTTCGACATCCTGTTCGTCGACATGTCCCCCGCGGATGCCGAGGTTGCGGTCGTCAAGGTGATCGTGCCCGGCATGGAAGTCGAGACGATGAGCTATTACCGGATCGGCGAGCGCAACGTCGCCAAGCTGGTCGCGCTCGATAGCCCGCTAATTACCTTCGGCGGCGAGGAAAGCCCGACGCGCCGGCCCGTTCGCCTAACCGTGGAAGCGATGGCGCGGCTGGGTGGCCAGCCGTTCTTCGATACAGCACTGGCGGACGAAATCGTCGGCCCGCTCTATCCGCTCTACCGCGAACCCGAAGCGCATCACGTCGCCTGGTCCGAACAGGGCCTCGAGACGGAGGCGGCACGATGACCCTTCGGTTTGCCTACAACACCAATGGCGCGGCCAACCACCGGCTCGACGACGCGCTGCACCTGATCGCCGATGCGGGTTACGACGGCGTCGCGCTGACCCTCGATCACCACCACCTCGATCCTTTCGCCGACGATTGGGCACGCGAGGCGGAGCGGGTCGGCGCGCTGCTGCGGTCGCTCGGGCTGGGGTTGGTGATCGAGACCGGCGCGCGCTATCTGCTCGACCCGCGCGACAAGCATGAACCGACGCTGGTCACGGCGGATCCCGAGGGCCGCGATCGGCGGATCGCTTTTCTCGCCCGCGCGCTGGAGATTGCGGCGATCCTGAACGCCGAGACCGTGTCGTTCTGGGCCGGCGTGCCAAAGGCCGGTGTCGCGCATGGAGACGCGTTCGACTGGCTCGACGCGGGGCTCGGCAAGGTTGTCGAACATGCCGCGCGCACAGGCATCCCGGTCAGCCTCGAACCCGAGCCCGGCATGCTGATCGAGACCGTCGCGGACTATGCGCGACTCGCGATCCGCCACCCGGATTTGCGGCTCGCGCTCGACACCGGGCACTGCCTCGTCACGCAGGATATGGCCCCCGACGCCGCGGTGCACGCCTATGCCGACCGTCTCGGCACCGTTGCGGTCGAGGACATGCGCCGCGGCGATCACACGCATCTCCCCTTCGGCCAGGGCGACATGGACATTCCGGCCATCCTCACCGCGCTGGAGTCGATCGGCTTCGACAAGCTGGTCTGCGTCGAACTCTCGCGCGAAAGCCCCCGCGCGCATCAGGCCATTCCGGAATCGATCGCCTATCTCCGCGCGGCGCTGACCTGATGCGGATCTGCTTCGTCTCGCGCCGCTTCTTCCCCGCGATATCGGGGATGTCGATCTACGCGATCAATCTGTTGCGTCAGCTCGTCGCGGCGGGCCACGACGTGACGATGATCAGCCAATATTACGGCGACCCCGCACGCGCCCGCGTCTACGGCGGCGGCCCCCCGCCCCCGGTGCCGGGCGTGCGCGTCGTCGGCCTCGAAGCACTGGGCGAACAGGATGGCGGCGATTTCGAGCGCGATATCGACGCGCTGGTCGAGGCTATCGCGCGCGATCATGCGGTGAATCCGTTCGACATGCTCCACGCGCAATATGGCTATCCGACCGGCTGGGCGACGATGATCGCGGCCCGGCGCCTCGGCCTGCCCTGCGTCGTGTCGATCCAGGGCGGGGACGGGCATTGGGTCGGCTCGTGCTGCGAGACGCACCGGCTCGCGATGGTCCGCGTGCTCGATCATGCCGGCGCGCTGCTGATCGGCGGCAACAGTTTCGCGGGCGAAGTCCACGATCGGCTCGGCACCCCACTCGACCGGTTCACGATCGTTCCGGGGGCGGTCGATACCGACCATTTCACGCCGGCATCCAAGGCAGCGCCCGAAGGTTCGGTCCGCCTGCTCTATCATGGCCGCGTCGACCGCCGCAAAGGCGTGCTCGACTTTCTCCACGCGCTGCCGGACGTGCGCGGCGACTGGCACGCGACCATTTCCGGCATCGGCCCCGACGTCGACCCCGCGCAGGCGCTCGCGACCGAACTCGGGCTCACCGACCGCGTGACGTTCAGCGGCTATGCGGACTATGACGCGGTTCCCGAACTCTACCGTGCACACGACGTCTTCGTGTCGCCGACCTATGCCGAGGGGTTCTCGAACACCATCCTCGAGGCGATGGCGTGCGGCCTCGCGGTCGTCTCGTGCCACGCCGTCGGTGTCGTCGACTGCGTCCGTGACGGCGAGAATGGCCTGCTGACCGATCCCGGCGACGTGCCCGCGCTTGCGGCTTCGCTGACCCGCGTCATCACCGATACGAGCCTGCGCAGACGCCTGGCCACCGCCGCGCTGGAAGAATGCCGCCGGGTGTATAGCTGGGACACGGTCGGCCAGCAGATCGTCGGCATCTACCGCGACCTGCGTAACCAGCGGCAAACCGCCTTCGACACGGACCTGCCGATGACACCCTGCCGCTTCCGCAGCGAACCGCATCTGCTGTGACCGACCGGTGAAGCTGCTCGCGATATCGCCGCATCTCGACGATGCCGCCTTCTCCGCCGGCGGGCTGCTGGCGTCGCGCGTCGATCAGGGCTGGGACGTCACGGTGGCGACCTGCTTCACCGGCAACGTCGCGCAACCAACTGGGTTCGCGCTCGCGTGCCAGGTCGACAAGGGTCTGGGCGCCGAGATCGACTATATGGCGCTGCGCCGTGCCGAGGATCTCGCGGCATGCGAAGCGCTTGGCGCGCGCGCGACGCATTTGCCGTTCCTGGAGGCGCCGCACCGTGGTTACGTATCCGCAAAAATGCTGTTCGCGGCACGCTTGCCCGACGACCGGATCGTCGACGATGTCGCGGCGGCGCTGGCTGAGCTTCTCGCGGCGGAACGGCCTGATCTCGTCCTCGGGCCAGTGTGCCTCGGCAACCATGTCGACCATCACGTCGTTCTGGAGGCGATCCGACGATCCTGTGCCGATCATACCGTATTGCTGTGGGAAGACTGGCCTTATGCCGATCGCGAAGACCGCGTTGCCGCCATGCCCGCGGTGATCGAACACCTAACGCCAGAGACACGCGCACGTCGGATCGCCGCCTGTGCCGCGTACAGGTCGCAACTCGGCTTTCAATTTGGCGGGGTCGAAGCGATGACGGAGCGAACCGAGCGGATCGCTGAGGAACGTTTCTACCCCCTCCAAGCGTTCTGACCGACCGGCCACCACCGCCGCGCGTCCCCAATTCCAAGCAGAGCCATTATCATGACCGAAGTTTCCGTCGTCACCCTGGGCAAGGGGCGTCCCGACCATCTCGTCAACGTTGTCCGCGGGCTGATGCGCCAGACGCTGATGCCGAGCGAACTGATCGTCGCGGTGATGCAGGACGATCTGTACGACCTGCCCGAGGCGCCGTTCCCAATCCGCCAGATGCAGGTCGTCGCCGACGCCCTTCCGCTCGCCTCTGCGCGTAACGTCGCGGCCCGCGCGGCGACCGGCGACGTCATCGTCTTTCTCGACATGGACTGCATCCCGACGCCCACGCTGCTCGCCGATTATGCGGGGTTCCTCGACACGTTCGACGGGCTGCTGATGGGCGAGGTCCTGTACCTGCCGGGTGGCGCGACCGATGGCGACTGGCAGTATGACCGGTTCGCCGAGATCGCGGTAAAGCATTCGGACCGTCGCGGTCCGCCGCCGCAGGGCATCGAGATCTGCACCGACTATCGCTGTTTCTGGTCGCTCAACTTCGCGATGCGGCGGACGACGTTCCTCAATCTCGGCGGCTTCGACGAGCGCTATGTTGGCTATGGCGGCGAGGATACCGATTTCGGCAAGGCGCTCGACGAGGCCGGCGTGCAGATCGCGTGGATCAAGGGCGGTCTGGCCTATCACCAATATCATCCGCACCACATGCCGCCGGTGCACCATCTCGACAGCGTCGTGCGCAACGCCGAGCTGTTCGAGACCAAATGGGGCTATCGGACGATGGGCCATTGGCTCCAGGCCTTCCGCCTGATGGGCTTGATCGACCCCACCCCGGGTCGGCCGATCCGCATCCTGCGCCGCCCCGACGCCGCCGATCTCGCGCTGACCGGGCAGCAGAGCCACCAGCCCTATGCCAATACCGCGACCGTCATTCGCCTGCTCGAAGACCGGCTGGCGGCGACCGAGAGAACTGCGGCGGCCGAATGAGGATCGCGGTCCTCTGCCATGTCCGCCAGCCGATCGCCCAACCCTTTGCTGGCGGGATGGAGTCGCAATGCTGGCATCTGGCGGCCGGTCTCCAGGCGCGCGGCCACGACGTCGTGCTGTTCGCCTCGGGGGACAGCGACCCACGCTTCACGATCGATGCGGTGATCCCGGAGCATTACGAACGCACCTTTCCGGGGGCCGAGCACCGTGGCTTCGCGCCGCTGATTGCGCATCTCGACGACGGCTACGCCGCCGCCTGCGACCGGATCGCCGCCGGTAATTTCGACGTGGTGCACAATAACAGCCTGCATCGCTTCCCACTCGAGCCGGCGCGGACCGCTGTGGTCCCGACCGTCACCTCCTTGCACGTCCCGCCCTACGATGCGCTTCGCTGGTTCGTGCACGCCAGCGTCACGCCGACCCACCGCCTGACCGCGACCTCGGCCCACCAGCTTGCCGCCTGGTGGCCCGACGGCCCGCCACGCGAAGCCTCGGTATTGCATAACGGTATCGACCTCGACGCATGGCCGTTCGTCGCGCGAGGCGATGGCAGCGCGGTCTGGTGCGGAAGAATGACGCCGGACAAGGCGCCGCATCTGGCAGCGCAGGCGGCCCGGATAGCCGGCGTCCCGCTCACGCTATTGGGACCGATCGAGGATCGCGACTATTGGGACGCCAACGTGGCGCCGCTGTTGGACGGCAGCATACGATATGGCGGGCATCAGGATGCAGCGGCACTGGCATCGGAGATGGGGCGTGCTTCGGTGTTCGTGTTCACGCCATGCTGGGACGAACCGTTCGGCTTGGTCGCGGTCGAGGCGATGGCATGCGGCCTGCCCGTGGCGGCATTCGACCGCGGCGCGTTACGCGAAGTTATCGGCGAGACAGGGTACTTCGCACCGCCCGGTGACGTTTCCGCACTCGCTGACGCCATCACGAGAGCCATCCAACGTCCCCGAGGCGCGCAGCGTGATCGGGTTGAGACGGCCTTCACCCGCGATCGGTGGCTCGATCGATGCGAGGGCCTCTACCGTGACGTGATCGATCACGAACACGGGCGGGTCGCATGACGAACAGCAATCATTTGGGAGAGCAGCGCGCGTTGCTCAACGCATTATACCGGACGCATGTCGGGCTTGGTTCTCGCTATGCGCTGGTCGACTTTCCGGACCATGCGAACGTCGGCGACAGCGCGATCTGGCTCGGTGAACTCGCCATGCTGCGAGAGGTGACGGGGCGCGATCCGTGCTACGTTTCGACCTGGCACGACTTCGATCTCGATGCCTTTCGTAGCGCCTGCCCCAACGGCGTGCTGTTCCTGCATGGCGGCGGAAACCTCGGCGACATCTGGCCGCACCACCAGCGGTTCCGCGAGGACATCCTGGCAAGGGTCCGCGATCGACCGGTCGTTCAGCTACCGCAGTCGATCCATTTTCGCGTGCCTTCCGAGGTCGATCGGTTCGCCGCGCTCGTCGCCGACCATCCGGATTTCGTCCTGTACGTCCGCGATACGCGCAGCTTGGACTTCGCACGCAAGCATCTGACCTGCCCGGCACACCTCGCCCCGGACTCGGCGTATGCGCTCGGCGAGCAATCGCGCGAGACTGCGCAATGCGATGTGCTGATGCTGATGCGCACCGACGACGAGCGGCAAGGCTATGCGATACCGTCGGCCGATCCAGCGACCGTCGTCGACTGGCTGGAAGATGACGCCGATCTGCCGGTCGGGGTCGGCGCCAAGGCACGCGAAGCTCAAACCGTCGCACGCGTCGACCGTGGGCTACGGTTGCTTGCACGAGGGCGGGTCATCGTGACGGACCGGCTGCATGGTCACATCCTCGCCGACCTCCTGGGAATTCCGCACGTCGTTCTCGACAATGACTACGGCAAGATCGCCGCGTATCTCGACGCTTGGCCTGCCCCGGACGCGATCGTGACGAGAGCCTCGACGATCGGCCACGCCATGGTCCTTGCCAAGCAGCTCGTCGGCGCGCGGTGACTGCCGCCATCGACGTCAGCCTGCTCGTCTGCACGCGCAATCGCGCCGGCTCGCTGGCGGCTACGCTGGAGTCCGTGGAGCGTGCGGCGGCGTATGCCGGAAACACGACCGTGGAGGTCGTCCTGGTCGACAATGGTTCGGTCGACGACACGCCGCAGCGACTAACGGAATGGCGCTCGCGGCAGACTTTCCCGGTCCACCTCGTCCACGAACCGCGTCCCGGGCTCGCCCGCGCGCGTAACACCGGGCTTGCACGGTGCACCGGGCGCATCGTCGCGATGACGGACGACGACTGTGTCCTGCACCAAGACTATTTCGCCGCCGTCTGTGCCGCGTTCGAAAGGGCCAGCGGGCTGGCGATCATCGGCGGTCGCATCCTGCTCGGCAACCCGGCCGATTTGCCCGTCACGATCAAGCTCGAGGACCACCCGATGGTCGCACCGTCGCGCGGGTTTCCGGGCGGGTTCATCATGGGGGCAAATCTGGCGTTCACCGCGGATGTCCTGCGGTTGACGGGATGCTTCGACGAACGGTTCGGCGCCGGCGCGCCATTCGTGTCTGCCGAGGATACGGATTTCCTGTTTCGTGCAGCAGGCCTGGGCGTTGCGGTGCTCTACGACCCGCTGATGATCGTCGATCATCATCACGGACGCCGTGACATCGAGGACGAAACCCGGTTGCTGGCAGGCTACAGCTTCGGCGACGGCGCGCTGTACGCCAAGTATCTCGTCTCCGACCGACGCGCACTTCGCGCCATCGTCGAGGATATTCTTGCCGTTCGCTTCGACTGGACACGGCCCGTGAACACGCATGCCGGCATCAAGCGGTTCTACTGGTTCCGGCTGCGCCATAAAGCCCGGGGCTTTGCCTACTTCTGGTGGGTCGCCCTCCGGCGAAACATGTCACGTTTCATCCGATAAACCGCTGTACCTGCTGTTCTTTCGTCCACGATTCACCATATTCAAACCATGGGCGGACGTGTGAAGCGGATGGCAGGATTGTTGGAGGCAGAGGCGCGGACGATCGCTGTTGAAGACTCCGGACGTTGCGCACTGTGCGAACGACCCTTGGGCCGAAAGGTGGAATGGCATCACCGCATTCCGAAAAGCCAGGGTGGTACGGAGGTCGTTTCGGTTCATCCGATCTGTCACCGCATCATTCACGCCAGCGTCTCGAACCAGGATCTGGCGACGACGTTCGCGGACCTTGATGTCTTGAAAGCACGTCCGGATATCAGTCGCTTCCTGCGCTGGATCGCCGACAAGCCTGCCGACTTTCACGCCCCCACTCGCCGCGCCGATATCCGCTGAGTGCGCCGACCTCGACGGTAGATCGTCATCGGCAACGGTCTTTTATGTCGGCGGCACTTAACGATCGGAGGACCGTTCGTTCAGCGACCCGAACAGCAGGACGCTCTCCATGACCGATGATCCGCGCACCAGCCACCCGACGAGCTTTCCCGGTGAACCGCAGCAGCCCCGCCCCGGGCTCGTCGCCAACATGAAGACCAAGCCCGACCATGGCGAGGAGAGCTATGTCGGCAAGGGGCTTCTCAAGGGTAAGGTCGCGCTCATCACCGGCGGTGATTCCGGCATCGGCAAGGCGGTGGCTATCGCCTATGCACGTGAAGGCGCGGACGTCGCGATCTCGTACCTCGCCGTCGAGCAGGTGGATGCCGACGATACTCGCGCCTGGGTGGAAAAGGCTGGACAGCGATGCGTCTTGCTGCCGGGCGACATTCGCGACCGGGATCACTGCGTCACGCTGGTCGAGCGCACCGTCAGCGACCTTGGCGGGATCGATATATTGGTCAACAACGCCGCAGCGCAGACGATGAACGAGGATCTGGACAGCATCGACGATGACGAGATGCAAGGCGCGTTCGCGGCCAACGTGTTCGCGATGATCCGTCTGGCGAAGGCTGCGGCGCCGCATATGAAGCCGGGTTCGGCGATCGTGAACACGACCAGCGAGCAGGCCAAGGTCGCGACCAAGAGCATGATCGTCTACGCCGCGACCAAGGGCGCGATCTCCAGCCTGACGGTCGGGCTTTCAAACCTGCTTGTCGCGAAGGGCATCCGCGTCAACGCCGTGGCGCCGGGCCCGATCTGGACGCCGATCCAGCCCATCGCGAAGTCGCTGGAGGAACTAGAAAAACTCGGCCGGGATACGCCGCTCGGTCGCGCAGGACAGCCGGCCGAACTTGCTCCGGCGTATGTCCTTCTCGCGTCGTCGGAGGGGAGCTACATGACCGGTGCAGTGATCGCAGTCACCGGTGGTGTGCCGATCAACTGACGAACAAACGGGCGCTTCGGCGCCCGTTCATCGTCGGCCTAAGAGTTCGCCACTTCAACGCGCCGCGCCGCGCGCGCATGCTCTTTCGTGAAATCGCCGACACCGCGGTCGGTGTGGCACAACCGGTCCCAATGGCGGAAATACAGGCCATAGTTGCAGCCATAGAGTTCGTGGTGCCGCTGGTGGTGGCTGGCCGTGATCAGCCACCCGCCCAAGGGCCCCGACCACATGAAACGCGGGAAGATCTCCCATCCCATGTGGTTCGTGACTCCCATCACCGTCATGATCGTCAGCACGATGCCTAGACCGGCGATATGGATCGGAACGAAGAACACCAGCAGCGGAATGACCACCGCGCCGGTAAGCGCCTCGATCGGGTGAAACGCCATCGCGGCCCAGGCCGTCGGCGGGCGGCTGGCATGGTGCAGCGCGTGCGCCAGCTTGAACGGTTTCGGACGATGCATCCAGCGGTGCGTCCAGTAGAACCAGGCATCGTGCAGCAGCAGATACAGGAACACCGAAACCGGCAGGTACCAGAGCGGATGGGCGTGGATATCGGAATATACCTGCGTCCAGCCATGATGCTGCCATCCCCACGCGACGACGCCGGCCGGGATCCCGTAGAGCGCTGCGGACGCTAGGCTCCAGATGATCTCGCGACGGACCTGCGGGTCGAGCCCGAGGTAGAGCCCCGGATGTTTGCGTACCGTGATCCAGGCGAACGCGCCCGACACGAGGAGATAGCGAACGCCGACGATGACGGTCATCGCGACGGCGGAAAGGATGATGGCGAGCGTCATGCTTGGTCCTCGACGACTCTGCGATCGGCGGCTCGCCCGGCAAGAGCGCGGCGCCGCGAGGGAAGCCCCCACCACGGCGTTCCCGGCGAGAGATGGTGCTCGTGATGATAGCCGCCGAAGTGGAAGCAGGTCAGCAGCGATACTATCGGGCCCACGTCGATACTGTGCGCGCGGTGGGAGTCCGCGAAGGGAGTCTCGCGTTCCCGGTGCGGCAGCCACGTCCCGAACACGAACAACTGCGCCACCGCACCCAGGGCTGGCAATGCCCAGAAGATGACGATGTTGCCGAGCGGTGCCCCGAGCAGCAGCGTGTAGATCAGCGCCACCACGGTTATCCGGATAATCTGCCCGTGGGAATAATAGGTCTTGAAGAACTGCAGGAACCAGCCACCGAGACTTGGGTCGCCGCCGTGAAAATCAGGGTCCCCCGCTCTTCCTGTTTCCTTGTGATGCAGATGATGCTGCGGCAACAGTGATGCGTAAGACAGGCAGGCGTAGAGCGAAAGACAGGTCGCACCGATCGCCCAGTTCAACCGTGGTCGGTCGGGCGCCAGCGCGCCGTGCATTGAGTCATGCGCGACGATGAACAATCCGGTACTTAGCCAAGTCTGTACGATGACCATCACGATGGCCACCGGAGTTGTGTCCAGGCTCCAACGCCAGAAAAAGATGCCGATTATGTGGATCGCCAGCCACGCCACGACGATCGCCGCGGACAGCGACACGCCGACACGGGTCTGATGCCGCAGGGCCTCCGATTGGCGAACCGTTCCGCTCACTTCTTTGCATCTGCCGAGACGAGGTTTCCAGCTTTGTCAGGACGTACCGCTCGTCGCTGCGGATCGGCGTTCGCGCGTAGCTGTGCCTTCAGCACCGCAGGCTTCCGCGCGAACAAGAATCCGTGGCTGACGGTACCGTCCTTGCCCTCTACCGCATGGTGCAGGCGATGTGCCTGCAGCAGGCGCTTGAAATACCCTTGCTTGGGCACCCAGCGGAAGCCGCCGCGCTGATGCACCAGCATGTCGTGCACGAAAGCATAAATGCCGCCGTACACGGTGATGCCGAGCGCCGCCCACCACAACGGCTCCCACCAGAGCCCGACGACGAACAACACGATCGGCACGATCGCGAAGACGATTGCATACAGGTCGTTCTTTTCGAACCAACCGTCATGATCTTCGTGATGCGACTTGTGCCAGCCCCAGCCCCAGCCGTGCATGACATAGCGATGCGCTGCCCACGCGAAGCACTCCATGAACAACACCATGAAGACGACGATCGCGAGTTTCTCGAACCAGGTCACTTTGCGCGATCGCACGAATTGACGGTGGACGGGTGCAGCGAATTCAGCATGATGCACACATAACCGTTACCCGCCGGCTATGCGAGGGCGCTCCGCGACAAAATATCCCGAGCCGGTAGCGTCGAAGCCATTCTCTGCTCCGGACCACGTCGTCTTTGAACCGCGTGATGTCCATGTAATGTGGTCGAAATCGACCTGTCCGGGCACCGCAAGGTGGCACGCTGCGTTCGACCGGTATGACTGCCCTGTTGTTCCGCGCCGACCACCGAGAGACTCCCTCCTGGGTCTTGATCGGGGCCATGTTGATGAGCTTCCTCGTCGCCCAATATCATCACCGCTTCACCGCGGATCCGATCCGAGCGGCTCCCGCGATGGCAGCGGTGACGGCACTCGCCCTCGCACTCGCGATCGGCAAGTACACCGCGCGGCCGCGTCTCGTCGCCGGCGCGCGAGCGTTTCTCCAAATGACGCTGTTCACGGTGCTAGGCGTCGTTCTGGCGTATGCCCTGGCAGCAAATGCAGGACGGTTGTGGGATGCTCGCCTAGCCGCCGCCGATCGCGCGATCGGTTTCAACTGGCCAGTCGTGTTGGCGTTGCTCGACAAGTCCCCTCCTTTGATTTGGCTGCTTGGACTGGCGTATCATAGCCTCACCTTGCAGATGATCGTCGTCATCGTAGCGTTGAGCGGCATGGGGAAATTCGACACGCTGAGGACGATGGTCTGTGCCGCGATCCTGTCCGGTTTCGTCACGATCCTGATTTCGGGGCTCACTCCGGCGATGGGCAATCTGTTCGATCCATCGCGCTACGGGCATCTCTGGCCATCCATAGCTTGGCTTGAACAGGAGCTGATATCCGGGCTTCGAGATGGATCGCTACGCGTGCTCGATCTCACCATGCTCATGGGAATCGTCAGCTTTCCCAGTTTCCATGCGACGCTCGCCGCCATCTTCATATGGGCGTTCGGCGCGATGCCGCGTGTTGCCCTGCCGGGCCGGGCGTGGGCGATATTGACGATCATCGCGACGCCGGTCTTCGGCGGGCACTACGGGGTCGACGTCATCATGGGGCTGTTTCTCGCACCGCCTGCCATCATTGCAAGCCGCCACATCACGCGGCGCAGGCGGGCTCCCCATCTGATGAACTCAGCCCTGCCGGCATAGCGTCGACATCGTCGAAGAGGGCCGAATCGACCAGCGCCGCCGCCTCGGCAGCGCCCCCGGCCCCCGCAATTTCAGCGGCGAGCAAATTTGCCGCGTGGCGGTACGACGGATCCGACAGCACGAGCCGCAACGCCGCTTCGAGGCCGCCCTTGTCTGCTTCGGCGGGCGATACGATACGAGCCGCCCCGATCCGCTTCAGTCGCGCGGCCGTAGCGGGTTGTTCGAATGCCAGCGGTACCGCAACGATTGGAACGCCGGCGGCCAGTGCGTCCAGCACCGTGTTGAACCCGCCGTGCAAAATCGCCGCCGAACATTTTGGCAGGATGCGGGTCTGAGACCAGAATGCCCGCACCAGCGGCCTCCCGGGTAGCGAAGTGACTTCGGCCTCGCTCAGCCCGCCACCATGCGCGACCACCGCACGAGCGCCGACCGCGGCACAGGCAGCCGTCATCGCGGCGAACAACGATCGGCGCGCGCCCTGCAAAGACCCAAGCGAACAGAATATGAGGGGTCGGCCGTCGTCTTCCGGAAGATCGACGTAAGCTTCGTCCAGCCGCCACGGCGCGCCGTATCGGAAGCTCTGTGGCAATGCCGCGCGGGGGAAATCCAGACCTGCCGGGCATTGTGCGACGTGCAGGCGGTCCGACCATTGTTGCCTAGGGTCGGGGTCAAGCTTCCACCGGCGCGCATAGGACGACACGACTTTCGCGATCGGCCGCATCAGCAGGTCGCTGACGGCGTACCCACCATTGTTGCGACGAAGGCCTGCCGCAGTGGGACGATATTCCCACCCGAGAAACGGTGGCGGCACCATCGGCTCTCGGAGCAAGGGCAAGCCGGTGACGGCAGTCACGAACGGCAGCCGGAGATGTCGTGCCACCAGCGCACCGGCCGGCTCGACGGAGTCGGCGAGTACCGCATCCACCTCGAGCCTCGACAGTGCCGCCGGAAGAGCCTCCAATAGCAGCTCCGTCATGGACGCCGTGCCGCGGATCATCCTGGTCAGTCCGACAGGGCCCGATGGCTGCGCCAGCTTCCGGTAATATGCCGCCAACAAGCCTTGGCAGTCCGACGGGTGGTCAAGCGCCGCAAAACCGACACTGCCGTTGGGCACTAGCGAGACGACGTCGGCGAGATGGACTATCGTGACTCTACGCCCTGCTTCGACGAGCGATGTTCCCAATGCCACCAGCGGATTGATATGCCCGGCCGTTGGCGGCGCGATGATGGCGATATGCCGCCGATTGACCGTCAATGCCGTGGAGCTTTCCGTCGCCGTCTCGTTTGACCGCTTACTATCAGCATGCAGGCGACCAGCGATAGCTCGATTATGCAAGGTAACCCACTACGCTGGCTCCATTGATCGTAGTCAATGCGTGTTCAAATACAGGCGTTCTGACACTCGTCCCAGAACTCGCGTGCTGATCTGGCCTCACCAAATTCTGACCTTTGGACTGCTAACCAAGCGGCGAGGTTCGTCGATCCGCCCCTCGGCGCGTGGTAGCTCTATTGGCGTCGGCCTCAGGCCACCCCGATCCAGGCATCGACCTGTTCCGCCAGCACCCCGAGCGGCAGCGCGCCATGCGCCAGCACCACCTCATGAAAATCGCGAATGTCGAAGCGCGCACCCAATGCGGTCTCCGCCTTACGCCGGAGCGCCGATATACGCTGCTGACCGACCATGTAGCTCGTCGCCTGGCCGGGGTTGTTGATGTAGCGGTCGACCTCCTTGACCACGTCGCGTGCCGAAAGTGGCGCATTCTGGGTGAAATAGGCGACCGCCTGATCGCGGCTCCAACGCTTGGCATGCATGCCCGTGTCGAGCACCAGGCGACACGCGCGCCACACTTGCAACGCCAGCATCCCCAGTTCCGAATAGGGATTTCGATAGGCGCCCATCTCCTTGGCGAGCCGTTCCGAGTACAGCCCCCAGCCTTCGGTATACGCGCCATAATAGCCGAAGCGGCGGAACTTCGGCACGCCCGTCAGCTCCTGTGCGCGAGCAATCTGGAAGTGATGCCCCGGTGCGCCTTCGTGATGGGCGATCCCCTCGACCTGCGTCTTCTGCACCTGCGGCATGTCCGCAAGATTGACGTAGAAGGTGCCGGGCCGCGAGCCATCCGGGGCGGGCTGATCGTAGAACGCCACGGCGGCAGTTTCCTGACGCCACGTCTCGACCGCGCGTACCTCCAGCGGCGCCTTCGGCAGTCGGCGAAAGAAGCGAGGTGCGGCGGCCATGGTCTGGGCGATCGCGGCACGTGCGTCGGTGAGATAGAGTTGACGGCCGGCATCGGTGTTGGGGTATTTGAACTTCGGATCTGACCGCAGCGCCGCGAAGAGATCCTGCAACGATCCGGTGAAGCCCGCCCGTTTCATGACCGCCGTCATCTCGGCGTGGATCGATCGTACCTGATCCAGCCCCAGTTGGTGAATCTGCTCCGCTGTCATGTCGGTGGTCGTGTAATAGGCGAGCCGCGCTTGATAATAGGCCCCACCGCCCGGCAGGCTCCACGCGCCGTCATTGCCCTTGGCGAGTGGCTCGATCTCGTCGAGCGCGGCAAAGAGTATGTCGAAGCCTTGGCGGAACGGCCCCTTCAATGCCGCGACCGCATCCGCGATCAGCGCCGCCTTGATGCTCTCGGACACGCCAAGCTTGCCGACCTTCGCCTTGAAATCGGCGAGCAGGCTGCTGTCCGCGCCACTATCGAACGGCGCTCCGGTGATAACTTGGCGGGCATCGCCACGGGCAGGCGTGAAAACCATCTTTGGCGGCACGATACCCTTGGCCGCCTGTTTGCGCATGGTTGCGGCGACCTCGCGCATGACGCGCAGGGAATCACGCAACCGCGCCACATAGGCGTGAGCGTCGGATACCGTGGCGATGCGGTGCTGGTTGATGAGGAAAACCGGGATGTTGCCAGCCGGGCTGCCGTTCGTCGATACCGGGAAGGCATAGTCGCGGAACGCGAACTGGCGACGATCCGTGGCGACTTGCGCTTCGAACAATCGATAGCTCAGCCGGGCATCGGGCCCAAGCCGATCGACCGAGAAGCTACGTCGCAGGTCGGCGAGTTGCGCATCCTGCAAAGCTTGTGCGCGCCGTGCCGCAGCATCGGTATAATCGTCGAGCCTGTCGTAGTTAGTCTTCAGGCCAAGGCTGGTCTGTGTCTCGGGACTGAGCGCGACACTCGCATCGAACGCGGCATCGAGGAAGCGCAGGAGCCGGGCGTCGTCATCGGCGGTCCCGGTTGCCGCCATGGCAATCTGTGGGTCGATCAGCGGCAGAACGGCGCCCGCCAACAGCATTCCTACAAACGCGCGCTTGGTGAGCATCACAGGGCCTTTCTATCGGTTGCGGACCAGCGCTAGCCGCCACTTTGCATCACCGCAATGATCAACACTGCCGAATATTGGGAGCCGAACAGGAGACCGTTCGCAAAGCGCGATGACCTTGGGGGGAAATGTTCAGTAGACCTTTGATGCCTTCCAAGTCCTGCCATCTGGACGGCTCCCATGGCGGCGATCCAGTAATCCCGGGCACTCTAACTTTCGCTAGTATTCAAGGTAGACAGGTTACCGGGGAAACCTGTTCAGAATTTATTGTACTATGGTAACGCTATCGATATCGCCGCTGAAAGAACGATAAAAATGGGAGAGCGACTATGGGATTCGGGTTCCGCATGAACGCCGTTCGTCGATGGGTGGGACACCCGCTTCTGTGCCTGTCCAGCCTGATGATTGCCTCGACCACGCCGGCACTGGCACAGACCGACAAAATGGCGTCTATCGCCACTCCGGCGCAGCCCGACGCCATCGCGCTTGGTACCGGTAAACTCCCGGGGGCGACCGCCCCTGAAGCGTGGCACAGCCAATATGGCAGCGTGTTCGCCCGCAACGTCACCGTCGCGACCCTAACCCCCTTCCTGCCGGATCCCGCCAAGGCCACCGGAACGGCGGTGATCGTCGCACCGGGCGGTGGATTCCAGACGCTGTCGATGCAGAACGAAGGCTGGGACGTGGCGCGTGCACTTGCCGCCAGAGGCGTCGCTGCCTTCGTCCTGAAGTATCGCCTGAACCCGACACCGCAGGACCTTGGAACATTCGCGCGACGGGTGCCGCAGGGTATGCGCCCGCCACGTCCGAACGCCGCTGCGATGATGGCGGGCCTTGCGCCCCAGATCGCGGATGCGAGAGCGGCGTTCGCCACGGTCCGCAAGCGTGCGGGCGAATGGCATGTCGACCCCAGCCGCATCGGCATGGTCGGATTTTCCGCAGGTGCGATGCTGACGATGGCGACAACCGTCGCCGGGCAGGACGCGAAGCCGGCCTTTGTCGGGAACATCTACGGTCCGCTCGCCGCGATGACGGTGCCGGCCGACGCACCCCCGATGTTCGTTGCGCTCGCGGCGGACGATCCCTTCTTCGGCAATGGCGGCTATGGGCTGATCGACAGCTGGCGTGCGGCCAAGCGCCCGGTCGAGTTCCACCTGTTCGAACAGGGCGGTCACGGCTTCGGCATGTACCCGAAGACCACCACGAGCACGGGCTGGTTCGACGAATTCACGCGCTGGATGGCGATGCACGGCTGGCTGAAACCGGCGCAGTAAGCTCCCCCTCACGAGTTTTACGACGTTTCCGCCGGAAAGCTGCGCAACCAAGCGCGCCACCGGCCATGATATTCGACAGGAGAGACGTGTGTCCCGCAAGAGTATCGCCACCGCCCTCGCTTCCGTAAGCCTCTGTGCATTCTCCAGCGCAACATACGCGCAATCGCTAACGGTTAGCCCCGCCGAAACGCTCGAGGCGCAGGGGTTGAGCGTCATCGTCGACCAGAACCAGTCAAGCCCGATCCGCTTCGCGGCGATGGCCGCGACCGCGGAGGTGAAGTGATGCGCACCCTTTTCATCGCTATTGCCCTGCTGGCCTCCGCTACCGTCGCAACCGCATCATTGGCTGGACAGGATCCGCCGCCGGAGCAGCCGCCCCGCTACACCGCGATCAAGCTCTGGCCCAACGGAGCGCCCGGGTCGGCGGCACGCCGCGGCGAGGCCGAGATCGGCCGCGACTATTGGGTCCGTAACATCCACGATCCGTCGCTGCTCGCCTTTCCCGCCGACGTAGCGAACCGCAACGGAGCCGCGATCGTGATCATGCCCGGCGGTGGGCACAAATTACTCGTATGGACGAACGAGGGCACGAAGGTCGCGACCGCGCTGAACCGCATGGGGGTGACTGCGTTCGTGCTCAAATATCGCCTCGCGAACGAGCCCGGCTCGAAATATTCGGTCGAAGGCGATGCTGCGGACGACGCGCGGCGCGCGATGCGGTGGGTCCGCGCGCATGCCGTAGACTATGGCATCGATCCGTCGCGCGTCGGTGCGATGGGCTTTTCGGCAGGCGGCGAACTCGTGTCGCTGATCGCGGACAATCCCGAGCCTGCCCGACGTCGACCCGCCGATCCGATCGACCGTCAGTCCGCTCGCCCCGATTTCCAGGTGTTGGTCTTCCCCGGACCGCGAGGCATCCCAGCGACCGCCATCGCCAACGCGCCCCCAGCGTTCCTCATCGCCGGCAGCCGCGATCCCTGCTGCGCAGCACCGACGGTCACGCTCTACGAACAGTTGCGCAAGAGTGGCGTATCGGCGGAACTTCACATGTATGCCGACAGTGGTCACGCGTTCAATCTGGACGAGTCGAACCGGATCTCAATCCTGCACTGGCCGGATCGCCTGCAAGATTGGCTAGCGGATGGCGGCTGGCTTTCGCCCCGACCTGCGAAATGAGGCACGGATAATTTCTTTTTTGGGGCCGATCATCCTGGGCGACGATCCGCGTTGTTCAATCCGGACTGGCATTGGTGGTCTCGCTGACCCATTGACGAGACTGTCGTCCACCTGACCAGTCCGGGGGACAGAAAGTCCGCCCGGACTGAGTTTCGCACAGCCGCCTACATGCTGGCCGCGGTCGGGCGGACGATGACCTCATTGACGTCCACTCCCTCGGGTTGCTCCAGTGCGTAGCGGATCGCGCGTGCGATCGCGTCGGGAGTCAGCGACTTTTGCCGCCATGTGGTCAATGCAGTGGCAATATCCGGGTCGGTGATGTCGTTGCCCAGTTCGGTTGCTACGACCCCAGGTGAAATGATCGTCGTGCGGATGTCGTCATGCTCCTGGCGCAATCCTTCGGTGATCGCCCAGACCGCGTATTTGGTGGCGCAGTAAACGGCGGCGCTCGGCATCACGAAATGCGCGGCGATCGATGCGACGTTGACGACGTGGCCCGCCTTCTGCGCGATGAACCGCGGCAGCACGGCAGCGATCCCGTTCAGCACGCCGTGGACGTTGACGTCGATCATCCGCGTCCACTCGTCCTGCTTCAGCGCGGCGAGGGGTGACAGCGGCATCACGCCGGCATTGTTGATCAGCACGTCCACGCGCCCGAACCGCGCTTCAGCCGAATCGGCGAACGCGGCGAAGCTTGCCGCGTCGGTCACGTCCAGCACCTGCCACGCGACATTCGTGCCGAGTTCCGCCGCCAGCGCTTCGAGGCGCTCGGTCCTGCGCGCACCGATGAAAAGGCGCGCGCCCTTGGCCGCCAGTTCGCGCACGGTGGCCTCGCCGATACCGCTTGAGGCCCCGCTGATCAGCACTGTCTTGTCGATGACGTCGTTCATGATGGTTCCTTTCGTGTCGCCTTGAAGGCTGGACACAGATGGAACCGGATTGCCGACCAGCGTGAGACCGATCCCCCGCAATCCTTGCACGATCCTCCAAAACGACCTCACCTCCGCTTGTGACAATGGCTGGCAGCGGACACAGTCCCATGATGAGTACGATCGCAGACCTCGCCACGCAGGTTGCGCGCCATGTCCCGAGAACCGGCATGGTCAGCACGCCAATCCATCGACTGTCGCTGTTCCGGGCCGATGAGCCGACCGTGCCCCTGCCCGCCGTGTATGACGCGTCGCTTTGCATAATTGCCCAAGGCGCCAAGCGAGTCTCGCTCGGCGGACAGAGCCTGCTCTACGATGCCGCGCATTATTTGCTGGTCTCGGTCGACCTGCCGCTCGTCGGACACGTCGTACAGGCGGATCGTGACGCGCCGTACCTCTGCTGTAAGATCGACATCGACCAGTCCGTGCTGGCGGACCTCATTCTGGCGGAAGGCGGCCGGGCGCCGAAAGCCGATCTGCCGGCGCTCGCGGTCTATCGCAGCGACGACGATCTGGTCGACGCGGCGTGCCGACTGATGCGACTGCTGGATCGGCCGGACAGCATCGCTGCGCTAGCGCCGCTGATCGAACGGGAGATCCTGTACCGTTTGCTCGCGGGTCCCCACGGGGCTGCACTTCGCTACATGGCAGTGGCCGACAGCCACCTCAATCAGGTCAGCCGCGCTATCGCGACGATCCGCACCGGGTTCGATCGGCCGCTCCGCATCGGGGACATCGCCACCGCCGCCGGTATGAGCCCGTCGTCACTCCACGAACACTTCAAGGCGGTGACGAAAATGACGCCGTTGGCGTATCAAAAACAATTGCGACTACAGGAGGCACGACGCCTGATGCTGTCAGGGAACACGACGGCAAGCGGCGCAGGTTTTGCCGTGGGCTATGAAAGCCCATCACAGTTCAACCGCGAATATGCACGGTTGTTCGGTGCCCCTCCGCGTCGTGACATCGAGCAACTCCAACTGAGCGGCAATCTACTGACGCCCGTGTAGCGACGCTCCACTGGTTCGGCGATTTCTACCCACTCGACAACGACGCCGATATCGGTTGCGGAAACGATGATCGCCGAACCGTTCCAGGTTCGAGGCGTCCGGCCAATCGCTAAGACTTTGCGGCAAAGCTATTCTCTTGTGGGCGGATCATCGTGCCTTCGATCTTGGCGGGACCGATGGCCTGCGCCTTTCGCTCCCCAGTCTCGAACGATACAGGTCAGGAACGGAGGAGACGAGCATGACCGCAAACACGATGAAGGTGGACGACCAAGCCAAGATCGACCTGTTCCAGGTTATCGCACCCATCGTAATACAGTATCTCGCTGCGAACTCCCCGGATCGAGCACTGATCGCAGATGACATCATCGACTTCTTTGCGCTGTCGATCGCCGCGGTGATCGAAAACGACACGGATCTGTCGACCCCGCAGCATCTGCGGAAGGCCAGTGAGGCAGCCGGGAAGCATATCGCGCACTGGGTCAGGCTTCTGAAGCTGGATCACGAACACCGCGGCATGTCGTTGCTGGCGATGACGATGGGTACGGTCGCGTCCGACGAGGCACAGCAATAGCCGCCCAGTTGTTCCCCTGGTTCCCCTGCGCCTGCCAGCAGGCGACACCCGCAGCCGTCGGCTTCTAATAGCTCATGCTGGACTACGTCGTGGCCTCGGCCTGCCGCGAAGGTGAACCGTCCAGCCGATATGCGAATTAATCTGGAACCAGCCTTCGAAGGCGAGCGCTTTAGCCCTCGGGAAGCCGGCACTCCCGGTCAATTTGGGATTTGAGCATGACGGAAGCGACTTGGGGCGACGATGCGAAGACGCCGGATATCGACTTGCGGATGAGTGCTGCGTTGGAGAACGTGCCGCGTGGGGACGAGAACCTCGCCGAGGTGACGAGCCTGGAGGGCGCTGTCCGTACGTGGATGACGCTCGATTCCGAGCATCGTGACGCTGCCGTGCTTACGTCGGAGCACCCTTTGCAAATCGACGGTGCGGCCCATGCAACCCTCGCTGGCGACGGTATCGCCGCGCTGGCCGAGCGGCTGCCTAGCGCAAACGACGAGGGCTGAGCCATGGCGTCTGCGAGCGTTCGCTTCGAGCCTGGCGAGTATGAATGGCTCGCCGAACGGCACGGCGTCCTGTTCCTCGGCCACACGGACCTTGGCATGGTCGAGTTCCTGATCACGAGCGAGGCGTTGGCGGAGTTCATCAGTCCGGACCTCGACGGCATCGACAGCGATACCGCGATCGAGACGTATGGGGAATTCGAGTCCGACATACACCGTATCGCGCGACGCGAGTTCGTCAGCCGTCTGGGCGGGGAGCCCCCGGTCCTGCTCACGGCCGCCGACGTTTGGGATGAACCTTCGCCATCCCGCAGGCCGTAACCCTTCGCCCGCCAATCATATTGCCCGCCAACAAGGACTGATCTGATGCAAACCCGCAAACTGGGCCAGCAAGGCCTTGAAGTCTCCGCGCTAGGTCTCGGCTGCATGGGCATGTCCGACTTCTACGGGAGCCGCGACGAGACGGAGTCCATTGCGACGATCAATCGCGCGCTCGACCTCGGCGTGACGTTTCTCGACACCGCCGACATGTACGGCGTTGGCGCCAACGAAGAGCTGGTCGGTCGCGTGGTACGCGAGCGCCGCGAGTGGATCGTGGTCGCGACCAAGTTCGGCAACGTCCGCGGGTCGGATGGCAGCTTCAAGGGCATCAACGGTCGCCCCGACTATGTGCGGTCGGCCTGTGACGCGAGCCTGAAGCGGACCGGGCTCGATGTCATCGACCTGTACTATCAGCATCGCGTCGACCCCGACGTGCCGATCGAAGAGACCGTCGGCGCTATGGCCGATCTCGTCCGCGCGGGTAAGGTCAAGTATCTCGGCCTGTCCGAGGCTGCCCCCGCGACGATCCGCCGAGCACATGCCGTGCATCCGATTACCGCGTTACAGACCGAATATTCGCTGTGGAGCCGTGACGTCGAGCACCAGATTCTGCAGACGGTGCGCGAACTGGGGATCGGCTTCGTGCCGTACAGCCCGCTCGGTCGCGGCTTTCTTACAGGCCAGTTCAAGACACCCGACGATCTTGACGCAGGCGACACGCGCCGCAACCATCCCCGCTTCCAAGGCGAGGCGTTCCAGAAGAACCTCGATCTCGTCGCCGCGATCGGCACGATGGCGGCGGACAAGGGCTGCACGCCGGCCCAGCTCGCGCTTGCATGGGTATTGCGCCAGGGTAAGGATATCGTGCCGATCCCGGGTACCAAGCGGCGCAAGTATCTCGAGGACAATCTAGGCGCGCTCGACGTGGAGCTGAGCGATGCCGATCTCGCCCGTATCGATGACATTCTCCCGCCCGGCGCGGCGCAGGGGACGCGCTACCCAGACGCCTCGATGGCGAGCATCGACGCGTGAGCGTTCCGTCTTTCGCGGCGATCGCACCGGGCAAGCTTGCGGTCGTCACGGGAGCGGCCGGCGGCATTGGACTGGCCGCTGCTCGCGCCTTTGCGGACGCGGGCATGCGGGTGGTTCTGGTCGACCGTCCCGGTGAAGCGCTGGAGCAGACCGCGTCCTCGATAGACGGCGCGGTTGCGCTGTCCGCCGACGTCGCGGATCGTGCCGCGATGGCCTCGCTGGCAAAGGAGGTGGTCGACCGTCACGGTCCTGTATCGGTGCTGATGAACAACGCCGGCATCGGCGGGGGCGGTGACGTATTTGCCGACCCAATAAAGTGGGACGAGGTGCTCGGCGTCAACCTGATGGGCGTGATCCACGGCGTCCAGGCCTTCGTCCAGGCTATGGTCGAAGGCGAGGCCCCTGCCCTCATCATCAACACCGGCTCCAAACAGGGCATCACGCAGCCGCCCGGCAACACTGCCTACAACGTCAGCAAGGCCGGGGTGAAAGCGCTAACTGAAGGCCTTGCTCACAGTTTGCGCGAACGGACCGGAAGTCGGGTCAGTGCCCATCTGCTTGTGCCGGGCTTCACCTGGACCGGGATGACGGCTGGTCGACTGGCCGAGAAACCGCCCGGCGCGTGGACACCTGAACAGGTCGTGGCGCTGATGATGGACCGCGTGGCAGCGGGCGACTTCTACATCTTGTGCCCGGACAACGAGACAACGTCCGAACAGGATGCGAAGCGTATAGCGTGGGCGGCGGGGGACCTGATCGAAAACCGCCCCGCCCTGTCGCGCTGGCATGCGGATTGGCGCGATGTCTTTGCGGTATTCATGCGAGACTAGGCGCTTGCTGGGGGACCTGCACGGCAAGTCATCGCTGCCGTGCCGGTCTCCGCTGGATGCGCTTGACCGCGCCCCTCTCTTTACGCGCATGACCGAGAAACGGATTGCCGATCTGGTTGCGTGATGGAAGAATGCGGTCATGCAGATACTTAAAGCGGCCGGTCTCGCCCTCCTCGCGTCAGTTCCCGCCAGTGCGCAGATCGTCGCACAACCCTCGGCAGGAACATACCAGCGCGCCGTCGCGGCCGGTTACAAGGCGGCGCTCTATTGCTCGGGCATCTTCAATGCAGGCCGCACGCCGGAGCAGATCGATGCCGATGAGTTGGGCGGCATCTACCCGGACTATGAGAAGATCGTGCCGACGCTCACGGCGAACGTCGACCGCACCCGCCAATCCGTCTCCGTAGGGTTCGATCCAAAGCTACCTCCGAGACGCGCGGAGTGGACTAGCGGGCATGGTTGCGTGACCCCGCCGATCGGCGGCACGGCATTAGCGGGCCGCAAGTCGACGGCGGCACCGTCGATTAGAGCAGCCGATCCTCGTCGCTGGCCGCAAGGTGACGCTGGCATCGCACCGCGCCCATCGCCCACGCTGGCTGGCGCGGTCGGCAAGGCATTCGGGGCTACCTACGGCGTTGACACCAAGACCGTCGGCGTAATCGTCGTGAAGGACGGCAAAGTTCTTGCTGAGCAATATGACCGCGGTTTCGGGCCGTTCGTGTCCAACCGGACCTGGTCGGTCGGCAAGTCGATCGCCGGCACGCTCATCGGCCTGAACACTGCAGGCGCGTTGAAAGCCCCCGCCGCCGTACCACAATGGAAGACCGGCGATCCGCGTCATGCCATCACGCTCGACAATCTCCTGCGCATGGGATCCGGCCTGCACAGCGATACCGCCGGCAATCGCACCGATGCGATCTATTTCGGCGGGACCACGGTGGACGAACAGGCGGTGTCATGGCCTTTGGAGGCCCTGCCTGGCACGCGCTTCCGCTACGCCAACACCGACATCCTGCTCGCTGTCTATGCCACCCGAAACGCGATCGGAGAGGCGCGGTACCGGGCGTTGCCGGGCAGCCTGTTCGGCCCGCTCGGCATGGCGCATACCGTCGCCGAGACCGACTGGCACGGTAATTACATCCTCTCCAGCCAAGTCTGGTCGACCGCGCGCGACCTTGCGAGACTGGGATTGTTCTGGTCGCAGGACGGCGTCTGGCAGGGCAAGCGTATGCTGCCGGCAGGCTGGATGCGCACCATGACGACGCCGAGCGGACCGCAGCCGTTGAGCGGACCGGGCTATGGCGCGACGATGTGGCTGTTCGGCCCCAAGCAGGGCTTGCCCGAGGGCAGCTACGCCGCGCAAGGCAACCGGGGACAGTATGTCATGGTCATCCCGTCCCGGCAGCTCGTGATCGTCAGGCGCGGCGAGGATCCCGGCGCTGCGCGGTTCGACATCGCGCGCTTCGCCGCCGACGTCGCTGCGACGTTACCGTAAGCTTCTCAGGCAGAGGCCGCCGTGGCCGCTAGCGCTTCGTGAACACCGCCTTTGGCAACACGACATGGACGCCCTTGTTGCGGTCTACGAGCTCGGTGATCTCGACGTCGCCTGCGACGCTGATCAGCATGTAGGCGTCATCGCGCGACATGCCTTTTTCCGCGACGAGGAAATCGATCATATTGCGCAGCGCCTTGCGTGTCGCATGGCTGAGATCGTCGTCGAAGCCCATCGCGATATAGGCCTTGGGCGTCTCGGCACGGGGATAGGTAATCGCCGCCTTCTTGTGCAGCACGAACTCGAACGTCCCGGTCAACGAAGTTTCCAGCGCCGTGATATCGACCTCGCCATTACCCTGCGCGGCATGGCCGTCGCCGACCTGGAACAGTGCGCCGGGGGCATAGACGGGGAGGAACAAGGTCGTTCCCGCGACGAGCGCCTTGTCGTCCATGTTGCCGCCGTTGATCGTCGGCGGCGCGCTGTCGTAGCGGCCGAACGCCGGCGGCGGCGCAACGCCCATGCTGCCGAAGAACGGCGCCAACGGCACTTCAACGCCGGGCGCGAACAGGCCGATCATGCGCTTGGCATCCAGCGGCACGATCTTCATCCGCGCATAGGGAAAATCGTCGGTCAGGAACCCCGCCCCGTACCGGAACGCGTTATAGGCATAGGGTATCGCCAGGTCGACTTTCCGGATGCGCACTTCCAGCATGTCGCCAGGTTCCGCACCGGTAATCGCGATCGGTCCGGTCAGGATATGACCGCCGGGGCCGCGTGCGCTGGCCGGGACGCCGTCATAGACCGCACGCAGCGCCGGTTCGACCTGCGCAGGCGCAACGCCGGCCTTTTCCAGGCCCGCCGGGCTGTTGGTCAGCAATGTGTGGATCACCACCGTGTCGCCCGACCGGATCGTCAGCACCGGCTTGTCGGTGGCATCGTAATGCCCCCAGGCGACCGTCTGCGGCGTCGCCTTCAGTTCGTAGGTCTCGGCATCCGCGGGCATCGCCGCGACAGTTAGAGCGGCAAGGATCAGGTAGCGCATCGTCATCCCCTCAATAGGCCAGAGCGCAGCCGTCGGCGCGCATCTCGCTCGCGGCGGCATAGACCCGCGTTGCGCCGTCCATGCGGTGCTCGACGCATTCGTAGCGGCCGAAGCCTCCGTCGGGCTCGCCGATCGTCCAGCCGATGTCGGCCAATTGCTGCTTGGTGGCGTCAGGCACGCCCGATTCCAGCCGCAGCAATCCGCGCGGGCCGAGCCCGGCGCTGTCTTCCCCCATCGATTGCGACGAGCCCTCGTGGTGCCAGCGTGGCGCATCGCCCGCCGACTGGATCTCGAGGCCATAGTCGACGCGGTTGACGATGATCTGCGTCTGCCCCTGCGGTTGCATGTCGCCGCCCATCACGCCGAAGCTCATCCAGGGATCGTTCCCGCGCGTCGCGAAACCGGGGATGATCGTCTGGAACGGCCGCTTGCCGGGCGCGTAGATGTTAGGGTGGCCGTCCCTGAGGCTGAACAGCTGCCCGCGATCCTGGAACATGAAGCCGAGACCATCGGCGACCAGTCCCGACCCCATGCCGCGGAAGTTCGACTGGATCATCGACACCATCATGCCGTCCTTGTCGGCGCAGCTGAAATAGGTGGTGTCGCCGTGGCTGGGCGCCTGCCCGGGATGGACGGGATCGAGGATCCGGTCACGGCGGATCAGTTTCGCGCGCTGGCGGGCGTATTCCTTGGATACCAGCCACTCGACCGGCACCTTACTGAAATGCGGATCGGCGTAGAAGCGCGCGCGGTCTTCATAGGCAAGCCGCTTGGCTTCTGCCTGCAGATGGATCGACAGCGGCGACTGGAAGCCCGCGTCGCCGAGGTCGAAGGTCTCGAGGATGTTCAGCATCTGCAGCGTCGCGATGCCCTGCGTGTTGGCGCCGAGCGCATGCACGTCCACGCCGCGATAGCCCGTCCGGTGCGGCGCGATCCATTCCGAGCGGTGCGCGGCCAGATCCTCGAAACGCAACCAGCCGCCGATCCGCTTGAAGTAGCGATCGATGACGCGCGCGATCTCGCCGGAATAGAACGCATCGCGTCCGCCCGCCGCGATCGCGCGATAAGTGCGGGCGAGATCGGGATTGCGAAACACCTGCCCGATCGCCGGCCCTTTGCCGTCGGCCAGGCCATAGGTCTTCAGCGCATTGGCGGTTTCCTCGATGCCGTTACCCGGCCGGCGGAATGCCGCCATGCTGCGGCGGATATAATAGGCGATGATGTCCGGCACCGGCGCACCCGCCTCGGCATGCGCGATCGCCGGCTCGAACAACTGCGCCCAGGGCAGCCGGCCATAGCGTTGGTGCATCGTCCACCAGGCATCCACCGCACCCGGCACCGACACCGACACCGCGCCCAGCGGCGGCAGCGCCCCGCCGCGTGCCCGCGACCGCACCGTTTCCAGGCTCAAGCCGCGTGGCGACGCGCCCGATCCGGCGAGCCCGACGACCTTGCGCTGCTTCGGATCCCAGATCATCGCATAAGCGTCACCACCGATGCCACTCGACGTCGGCTCGAGGAAACCCAGACAGGCATTGATCGCGATCGCAGCGTCGACCGCCGATCCGCCTCGGCGCAAAATGTCGATTCCTGCCTGCGTCGCCAGCGGGTGTGCGGTCCCCGCGGCGCCGTTGAGGCCATAGGCAGCGGTGCGCGAGGCGAAACTCGCGCCGACCGGGCGATCGCCCGCGGCTACGTCTGGACGAAGGAAGCGGTCCTCCCCGGCAACCCAGCGCGGGGGGAGCGTCGCGGTCTTCGGCTGAGGGGCACCACCCTGTCCGGGGCCCGGAACGCCCTGCTTGCCCGGAACGCCGGGGCCGGCCTGACTGCCCTGCGCCATGCCGATACCCGGTAGCAAAGCGGCCCCTGGCAAGGCGGCAATGAAAGTTCGACGACGCATAGAGGACGCTCCCGGTGCTGATGACCGATCTTCGCTGGCTCCGTGTGCGAGTTCAAGGGGTTGATAGCGCCCGCGTCGCCGCAGCGCGATCATCGCAGGCAGAAGTCGTGATAGCGTTGGTCGGCCGCCTATCCGTCGCGCGGGGCGCGGGCGATCACGGCTTGAGCTACACGAAGACGTGCCTTCCAGATCTTGACCGAAGGATGCCCGGCAGCGAGGCCGACCAGCCGCCCCTCGATCTGCGCGATCTCTCGCTTGGCTGCATCGAGCTCGGTCGCTGTCGGTGCAGGCTGGATATTGGCGCGTGCATGCGCGCCGGTGCGTCCCTTGCTCTTTGTCATGGGCAACGCGATGGTCTCAGATGGCAGGGGCCGTCAATATAGGACGGCATCTATGACAGGTCCCAGCATGTCGATGACCTATCCGCCGTTGCTAAATACGGGCTCGGGCGTTCGTGACGGCATGAACGACAGCCTGTTATCGATCCGTGACCAGACCAAGACCGGCATCGTGCGACAGGTGCGGACTCTGTTCCATGACCAGGCTCGTGGCGAGGAGCCGGTGAAGCGGAGCGATACTGCACTGTTTCCGCCCGATTCCATGATCTGGCGTGTGCATGGCGATGTTGTGAGCATGATGGTTGGCGGCGTGTCCGCTTTGCTGCTGCAGATGCTGCATCCAGCCGTTCTAGCCGGGGTTTGGGACCATTCGAACTTCCGAACCGATATGCTCGGCAGGCTGAGGCGCACTGCCCGATTCATCGCTGCGACCACATATGGCGAGCGCGCGGAGGCAGAGGCGGCAATAGCGCGAGTCCGCGCGGTCCATTCGCACATCGGTGGCACGCTTCCCGACGGGACGCCCTACCGTGCCGACGACCCCAGTTTATTGGCGTGGGTCCACGTTTCCGAAGCGTGGTCCTTCCTCGCTGCCTGGCAGCACTTCGGAGATCGTCGACTGACGCTCGCACAGGAAGATCTCTACTACGCCGAGTTCGCGAGCGTAGGATCGGCACTGGGTGCCGACGCCCTCCCGCGGAACCGTGCGGCCACGAATCAGGCGCTCCGTAATATGCAACCGGCGTTGATCGCAGACGGTCGCACGCGCCAGGTCGCGCGATTGGTGCTCAATCAGAAACCGGGCAACCCGCTTGCAATACCGCTTCAACGAACCATCGCGCAGGCGGCGGTAGACCTTCTCCCGAGCTGGGCACGTCGGATGCATGGCCTCCATGCGTCGCCGGTCTTCATGAGACCAGTCGTTCGGTCCGGTACGCGACAGGTGGCGAAAACGTTGCGCTGGGCCTTCGACGGCAACTGAAGCGGGAGGCGCAGAACTGGCGAAGCTCGTTGCTACCCATCGACGGTATGGTCCGGGAGTAATTTGATGAAGACGTTGACCATCATCGGCCGGAATATCAGCGATATCCCGACCTTCTACGCCGAGATAAACCGGGTGTTTATGGCCAAGGAAGATTGGCAATTAGGCGAAAGCCTCGATGCGCTGAACGACCTGCTCTATGGTGGCTACGGCGCGATCGAGGGGCGGGAAAAGGTTCGTATCGTCTGGCAGGACGTTGCGGCCAGCAGAGCGGCACTCGGTGTCGAGACGACCCGAACGTTCCTCGCCAGAAAATTGCAGCGACCGGCTGGCTTCGACGTGGATGCGATTGGTCGCCAGCTGGACGCGCTCGACCGTGGCACCGGGCAAACCTATTTCGAGATCATCGTGGAGATCATCAGCGATCATCGGAACATCGAGCTTGTTTTCGCTTGATGCGCAGCGATCGACTTCGGTTGGCGAGCATGCTGCCTTGATGCGCGGCGCCGGCGAGCACCAAGCCGTCCTGCCATGCGCCGATGATGATAACGCCTTCCGCATCTGTCCGCGCTCTAAGCCTGCGTTGCCGTTGACGGAGCAGCTCGATAGCCAGCAGCAAGGCAATTGCTGACCACGCGAAAACACGATCGATATTGGCTCAGCAGCACATTCCGTGAAGCGGCACTGGCTGGCCGACCCGGTGCAGTAGGGTTGCACGGTTGGCCTACTGTCGCCTAGCGTGGCGCGATAAGCTTCACAGTCAGGAAATCGGCATGGATCGTCGCGCCTTCATCACGTCCAGTGCCGCTGCCGCCGCGTTGAGCACGCTACCCGCACGATCCGCGTTTGCGCAGAACTCAGCGGGAACAGCAGCGGCACCATCGCCGGGCGACGCCCGGTTGAACGCGGCCTTCGATCAGGTCCTGCGCGAAACCGTCCGCCAATCGCCGGAATTCGCCACCTCGCTTGGGCTCGATACCGGCAAGGATGCCGATCTGCGCCATATGCTGGGTGACAACAGCTACGCCGCCATCGCGAAGGACCTGGCACGAAACCGCAAGGCACAGGCGCTCGTCACCGCCGTCGATCCCGCCTCGCTGTCGCCGCGGGCCCGCATCGATCGCGAAGTCGTCCTCTACAGCATCCAGTCGAACATGGTCGGCCCGGAGAAGTTCGGCCTCTCCTCGCCGCAGGGGCCGTATCCGATCACGCAGCAGGACGGCGTCTATTTCTCCATGCCGGACTTCCTGGCCTCGACCCACCCGGTCAAGACCGCGGATGATGCCGAAGCCTATCTGGATCGATTGGCGATGATGGGCCGGCAGCTGGATAACGAAACCGAGGTTCAGCGTCGCGAAGCCGCCAAGGGTCGGCTGGCGCCCGACTTCTCCCTTGATCTAGCGCTAGGCCAAATGGCGAACCTGCGGTCACCCAGCCCGGTCGACAACCAGCTCGTCCAGGCGCTGACCAGCCGCACCGGCCCCGCGAAGATCGCCGGGGATTGGCAGGCACGCGCTGCCAAGATCGTCGCGACCCAGGTCTATCCGGCGCTCGATCGCCAGATCGCTTTGCTGCGCTCGCTGCGGCCCTCTGCGCGCAGTGCCGCCGGCATCTGGGCGATCCCCAACGGCGATGCGATCTACGCCGCCGCGCTGGCGCAGGCGACCACCACAAGCTTGTCGCCCGACGAAGTCCATCGCATGGGCCTGCAACAGGTCGCGGAACTCACCGCACAGCTCGATCCGATCCTGCGTGAACAAGGCCTCACGCAGGGCAGTGTCGGTGCCCGGCTCGACCAGCTCAACCGCCTGCCCGCGCAATTGTTCGCGAACACGGACGCCGGTCGTGCCGAGCTGCTCGCCAGTCTCAACGCAGGCGTACAGGCGATGCAGGCACGGCTGCCCAAGGCATTCACGAACCCGCCCAACGCGGCGCTCGAGATCCGCCGCGTCGCGCCCGAAATCCAGGACGGGGCCCCCAACGGCTATTACTTCCGCGCGCCGCTCGCTGGCTCGCGCGCCGCGATCTACTGGATCAACCTCAAGAGCGTGCACGACTGGCCGAAATACACGCTGCCGAGCCTGACCTATCACGAAGGCGTTCCGGGGCATCATCTCCAAATATCGACCGCGCAACGCGCGCCCACGCATCCGCTGCGCAAGATCGCCTTCTTCAACGCGTATCTGGAAGGCTGGGCGCTTTATGCGGAACAACTTGCCGACGAACTCGGCGGCTATGCCTCGCCCGTGGAACGCGCCGGCTATCTGCAATCATTCCTGTTCCGCGCGGCACGGCTGGTCGTGGATACCGGCATTCATACCAAGCGGTGGACGCATGACCAGGCGACGAAATACCTGGTCGATACGGTCGGCTTCGCCCCCGGACGCTCGCAGCGCGAGGTCGAGCGCTATTGCGTCTCGCCGGGTCAGGCATGCAGCTACAAGATCGGCCACGCGGCCTGGCTGCGCGCACGCGAGAAGGCCAAGGCGATCGCCGGCGATCGCTTCGACCTGAAGCATTTCCACGATGTGCTGGAAGCCGGTGCGATGCCGCTGTCGATGCTCGAGCGGATCGTCGAGGAACGTGCGCGCGCTGTCTGACGACTAGCCGCGGACCAGGCTCCCTCGACCAGAAACACACATGCTTGAGTCTCCCAGAACTGGGACAGCGCGCGCGCGGGTTCGGCCCGTGCGACGCGCCATGCCTGGCTGGCGACAGTCGCCGCCGCGATGACGAGCGCCAGCACGCTGGCACCCACGAAATAGCCGGGCGACAACCCGATCCGGTCGTCGAACCCGCTCAACCAATGCGACATCGCGAACCATGCGATCGGCCACGCGATCACGTTCGCCAGGAGGACCGGCTTGAGGAACTGAACCAGCAGCAGCTGCATCACGTCGCTGGTCGAGGCCCTCAGCACCTTGCGGATACCGATCTCCTTGACCCGCCGCATCGTATCGAACGCTGCCAGGCCATAGAGCCCGAGGCACCCGATCGCGACTGCCAGCACCGCGCCGGCCGTAAACAACCGCGACCGCTGCACGTCCTGGCGATAATAGGAGTCGTACAGTTTCTGGTCGACCGTCGTGGCTGCTGGCGGAACCGCTGGCGCGATGCGGCGCCATGTCGTTTCCAGCCGTCCCAGGACGGTTCCGGGATCGGCCGAGGTGCGGATCACCACGATGGCGCGATAGCCACCGCCAGGCCGATAGCTATAGGCGAACGCCTCGACCGGCTCGCGCGGCGTTCCGAAGCGCATATCGGCGATCACACCGACGATCCTCACCGTCGCGCCATCGAGCGAAACGATCTGGCCGATCGCTTCGTTGGCTTGCTCGAACCCCAAGCGCTCGGCGGCAGTATGGTTGAGCACGATGTTCGCTACCCTGCCCGCAACGGCCGTGCTCCCGGTGCCGCTGTTGCCAACGTCCAGCGCGAACCGATCCGCATCGAAGATCCGACCAGCCAGCAGACGGGCTCGGTACGTGTCGAAGAACTGCTCGCCGACCGTGGCCTGGACGATCATCGGCGGCTCGCCGATCGCCCCGGCGCGTTTCATCTTGGCGATTGCGAACGTGCCGCCGCCGGGCACGACGCCGCTCGTCGTGATGCCTGCAACCCCGCGGGTCTTGCGCATCGCGTCGACCAGCCGGGCACGTTGCCCCGCATCCAGCGCGGCGTCGCCGTAACCACTCAGCATGATCAGGCCGTCTCGCCCGAAGCCGATGTCCGCCTGCTGAACGTGCCGCGTCTGGACGAACAGAACCGCAGTCCCGATCATCAGCGCGACCGCGATGCCGAACTGGGTCACCACCAGTGCCTTGCGTAATCCTGCGCCCGCGCGATCGCCGCCGGGGGTCCGGGCCGCGGCGAGCACGCCCGCAGGCAGGAATCAGGATATCACGAACGCCGGATAGAACCCTGCCAGCAACGTCACCAGAGCGGTCGTCGCCAGGAGCGGCGGCAGGATAGACCCCGCCCCCCAATAAGCGATCGACAAGTCGGTGCCGCCGATCGCGTTGACGAACGGCAGCGCAATCTCGGCAAGCGCCAGCCCGATCAACGCCGCCAGCGTCACGGCTGCCAGTGCCTCGCCGAGCAATTGCCCGATCAGCATCCGCCGGGTCGCACCGACCACCTTGCGCATCGCGATTTCCCGCGCCCTCAGCCCTGCGCGCGCTGTCGCCAGATTGACGTAATTGACCACCGCCAGCAGCAGCGCGACGATCCCCACGCCGCCCAGCACGGCGACGACCGTGCCGACCCCGTTGCCCGCAAAATGGCGCCCGGCGAGCGGCACGATGCCTTCTTTCAGGAATTGACGCGCGTCGGGATTGAACGCGGGATCGGGATGGCGGCGCATGAATGCTCCGATCCGGTCCGCCATCGCGGTGTCGGGCAGTGCCAGAAACGTCACGACACCATTGCTGGTAGATCGGGAATCGTCAGTGAGTTCGGCCGGGATCGCCGCGAACAGGACACTGGCGTATGTCTGGTTCTGCGGCAGGTCGGCGATCACCGCCCCGACCCGGTAGGTGCGCGCCTTCCCGTCGATCGCAACCGTCAGCGTCCGTCCTAGCGCGCTTGCTTTGCCAAAATACGCCTCCGCGACGCTCTGGGTGACGACAATCCCATCCGGGCGGGCGATCGCACTCGCGGTATCGCCCTCGACGACGGGAAACGGAAAAATCCGAAAGTAATCGCGGTCGACCAATGCCAGTTTGCGCGGGGTACTCGTGTTCCCGGTCAGCACCGTCGCGGCGTCATAGGGCGTCATCCGCGCCACGACGAGATCGGGGAACGCCGCGGCCAATTGCCCGGAGAGTGTAGGCGAAGATGGAATCTGCACCTCGGGGTTGCCGGGGAACTGGATCGTGCGCGCGATCGTCCAGACCCGTTCCCATCCCGGCAGCACGCGGTCGTAGTTCGTCTCGAACCGGACGAACAGCATCAGTATCAGGAACACCGCGATGCCGAGCGCAAGCCCGCCGATGTTGAGGATGGCGCATAGCCGATGGCGGGCGAGCGAACGGTACAGCGTCGGCAAGGCTGCGGACATCGACCGGCCCCTATTCGTGGCGTAGCGCGCGCGCGGGCTCGGCGCGGGCGACGCGCCAGGCCTGGCCGAAGACGGTCGCGCTCGCGATCAGCACCGCGGCGAGCGAGGCGCCGACAAAGAATAGCGGCGACAGCGCGATCCGGTCGTCGAACCCGCCTAGCCAGCGCTGCATCGCGACATAGGCGAGCGGCCACGCGACGAGGTTGGCGAGGATCACGGGTCGCAGGAACTGCCCGATCAACAGCCGCAACACCTCGGCGGTCGAGGCGCCGAGCGTCTTGCGGATGCCGATTTCCTTGACGCGCCGCGCGGTGTCGAACGCCGCCAGCCCGTAGAGCCCGATGCAGCCGATCAGGATCGCCAGCACCGCACCAATCGTGAACAGCCGCGAGCGTTGCGCATCCGCCTTGTAATAGCGCTGGTACAGATTGTCCTCGACCGAGCGCGCCTCGAACGGAACGCCGGGAATGACGCGCTTCCACGCCGCCTCGAGTGCCGCCATCATCGTCTTCGCATCGCGGCCGGCGTAGCGTACCGCCGCGAACGGCGAGAGGATATCGACGGTGTTGTAGTTGTAGGCGACCGGCGTGACGGCATCGCGCGGGCTCCTGAAGCGCAGGTCGTCGACTATGCCGATAATGGTCGAGTCCCGCTCGCCGTCGTTGATCGCCTGTCCCAGTGCGGCGGCCGGCGACGCGAAGCCCAGCGCGGTCACCGCGGTCCGGTTGATCACCACATTGGGCCCTGCCCGCTTGCGTTCGGCAAGCGTCAACAGGCCGCGGTCGTCGGCATGCGCGGCGTCGAACAGGCGCCCCGCGACGAGACGCGCGCCGTACACGCGGAAATAGTCGCGGCCCGTGCCGACATCCATCAACGATATCTTGCTGCCGGACGCTCCTGCGCGACTATATCCCGAGAAATTGGTCGTGCTCTGGTCGCCCGGGGCGTTGTTCGCAACCGTGACACCGGTGACGCCGGGGGCCGCCGCGAGGCTGCGCAGGATCGCCGCGCGCTGTGGGGAGTCGATCCCACCGGTCATCAGCGACCGCACGATCATCAATCCGTCGCGGCGAAACCCGAGATCGGCGTCACGAATATGCTCGGTCTGTTTGAGCATGACTCCGGTCGCGATGGCGAACGCGATCGCGATCGCGAACTGCACGACCACCAGCGCGCTCCGTAGACGAGTCCCGCTACGCCCACCGCCCGGAGCCCGCGTCGAGGCGAGCACCGCGGCAGGGCGAAACCCCGACAGCACGAACGCGGGATACAGCCCCGCGACCAAAGCGATGCCGAGGACCAGCAGGACCAGCGGCAGGACGACGCCGTCCCATCCGACGTAGCGGATCGCCAGCGTCGTTCCGCCAAGCGCGTTGATGAAAGGCAGGGCGATCTCGGCAAGCGCGAGACCGATCAGCGCCGCCACCGCGACCGTCGCCAGCGCCTCGCCCAAGAACTGGCGGATAAGCGACCGCCGCGTGCCGCCCAGCACCTTGCGCATCGCCACTTCGCGCGCGCGTAGCCCAGCGCGCGCGGTCGCGAGATTGACGTAGTTCACGATGGCGATGAGCAGCGTCAGCAATCCGACCGCACCCAGAGTTGTGACGATCGCGCGATCACCCGGACTATACAGATGCATCGCGGTCAGCGGCCGCAGCGACTGGAAATACTCGCCTTTCTTGAGATTGCCGCCGGCATAGGCATGGCGGTCGAGAAAGGCTGGCAATTGCGCCTCGAACGCCCGCGCCGCCACCGCGTCGGGAAAGCGCAGGAACGTGGTCAGCGACGCGCTGCCCCAATGCTCCCACCATTCGTTGCCGAAGCGAGTCCGCGAGATTTGCGCGAACATCTCGCTCTTGAAGGTGACGTCGTCGGGCATGTCGCGCAGCACCGCCCCGACCTTGTAGGGATAGGTCGTCCCATCGATCGACAGTTGCAGCGTCCGGCCGATCGCCGACTGGCTGCCGAAATATTTCCGCGCGGTCTTCTGCGTGACCACCAGGCCGTTCGGATCGGCGAGCGTGACCGCTGGATTCCCCTCGATCGCGGGAAAGCGCATGAGATCGAAAAAGTTCGGGTCGACCGTGCCCAAATCCTCGGCGGTCGCCTGCCCGCCCTGCTGCACCGTCGCCGCCATGTTCATGTAGCGCGTGCCGACCAGCTGCGGGTAGTCCGCCTGCAGGATCTTGAGCTCGCTGCCCATCGTGTTCGGATTGGTGTCCGCCGGATAGCCCGGCATCACATAGCGCTCCTCCATCACCCACAACCGATCTTGCTGCGGCAGCACCCGGTCGTACCCGGTCTCGAACCGAACGAAGAGGAACAGGACAAGGAACGTCGCAATCCCGAGCGCGAGTCCGCCGATGTTGAGCAGGGCGAACAGGCGGTGGTGCGTGAGCGAACGATAGAGGCTGGTGAGTGCGGACATGGCGGTTCCTTCAGGCGTCGCTTGCGGAATCGGGGCCGGGCTTGGGGCCGGACTTGGTCACTGCGAGATGGCGGACGAGGACCACCAAGAGCAGCATCAGCACGAGCATCTGGAGCGAGCGGCGCATCAGGCGGCGCGCCGTGCCGACGACAGGATGCGGCCATCGAGCATATGCACCGTCCGCTTGGCGATATCGGCGTGCGACGGGCTGTGCGTGACCATCACGATCGTCGCGCCCTCGGCGTTCAGCTGGCCGAGGATGTCCATCACCTGCGCGCCGTTCTCGGTATCGAGGTTGCCGGTCGGCTCGTCGGCGAGGATCAGCCGCGGCTCGCCGACGATCGCGCGGGCGATCGCGGCGCGCTGTTGCTGGCCGCCCGACAATTGGTGCGGGTGGTGGCGCTGGCGGTGGGCGATGCCGACCCTATCCATCGCCGCCGCGACGCGGTCCTTCTTCTCGCGCGCGGGCATCGTCCGATAGGCGAGACCCAGCGCGACGTTCTCGGCGATCGTCAGCTCGTCGATCAGGTTGAAACTCTGGAACACGAAGCCCAGGCGATCGCGCCGCAGTTTGGCGAGTTCGGCTTCGCGCGCGCGCGCGATGTCGGCCCCTTCGAACAGATACCGTCCGCCCGTGGGACGGTCGATCGTGCCGATGATGTTGAGCAGCGTCGATTTGCCGCACCCCGACGGCCCCATGATCGCGACGAATTCACCCGCCTCGACTGCGAGGTCGATGCCGCCAAGCGCAGTCGTCTCGACCTCGTCCGAGGCATAGGTGCGGCTGAGGTCCTGTAACTGGATCATATCGAATCCTATCGGATGAGGAGGGTCTGGAAGGGGGTGTAGGTGCCGAGCGCGGTGGTCACGATCCGCTCGCCGGGCGCGAGGCCGGAGACGATCTCGACCTGATCGGGATTGCGTCGGCCGGCGACGATCGCCCGCCTGACGGCCTTCTTGTCGCCGTCGAGAACGAACGCGGTGGTGCCGCCCGCATCGAGCCAGCCGCCCGAGGGCGCGACCACCGCGGGCCGGTCCGCGCCGAGCACGAGGCGGACGTCGAGCGTCTGGCCGCGGTTCAGTCCCGTGGGTACGGGACCACGAAAACCAAGCTCGACGCGAAACCGGCCTTCGGTCACCTGCGGCAGGATTTTGATGACCGACATCGCATAGCTCCGGTCGTCGATATCGGCCGCCGCGCCGAGCCCGACCCGGACGCGCCCGAGATAGAATTGGTCGACATCGGCAGTCAGCTTCCACTGGCCCTCGGAATCGATCTGCCCGACCGGGTCGCCGCTCTTTAGCGTCTGCCCGGGCTGGAGCGTGAAGGCGGTAAGACGTCCCGCGACGGGAGCGCGCAGCACCAGCGCGGAGAGACTCGCCCGAACCATCGCCAGGCTCTCGCGCAACTGCCGCGCGGTCGCGGCGATGCCCGACGACTGATCCGCCAGCGTAGCGCCCGCCTCGGCGGTCCCTCGATCGAGCGCGGCTACCCGCGCCTGCTGATACCCGACATCCTCGCGCACCGGATCGATTGCGGCGCGCGTGATGATCCCCCGGTCGAACAGCACCTGCTTCTGCGCGAGCAACGTGCGCGCCTTGGACAGCGAATTGCGTGCCTCGGCCAGATCGCGTGCGCCGTCCTGCCGCGTGTTCTGGACCGACAGCCGCTGGCCGCTGATCGCGCTCAACTGCCCGACGATCTCCGCCGAGCGGCTGGCCACGTCGAGTTCGAGCGACGGATTGGACAAACGTGCGAGCGGCGTGCCGGCGGCGACCATCGCGCCATCGCTGGTGGCAAGGTCGGCGACTTGTCCGCCGGAGATCGCGGTCACGAACACAGTGCGCAACGGCGCCACCTCGGCGCGGAGCGGCACGAAATCGCGGAACGGCGCGCGCACGACATCGCCGGTACGGATCGCGCCGGCATCGACGGTCAGCGCATTGGCGCCGGGCATCAACAGCCACAGTAGCACCGCCGCAGCCAGCACGGTGATCGCAAGCGCACTGCGCACGATCCGCTTGCGCCGCTTGGCGTGCGGCCGCTCGATACGCCGGTCCATCGCGGCGCCAGTTCCAGGCAGGGTCGTCTCCGTCATGCGGACAGTGTACTTGACGGAGCGACCAGATCCTAAGCTACTGCCAAAGCTGCATAATTCCGCGCTCCGCAGCTGAAGCGCTCACCCTACTGTACCAACTGTCCGTTTCCGGACACTATGACGGCCATGTCAACCGAATCGCATATCCTGGTCATCGACGACGATCCCGACATCGCCAAGGCCGCGCGGTTGCTGCTCGAAAGGCACGGCATGCGCGTGTCGACCGCGGCGAACCCGGAGGAGGCCTGGGTGCTGCTCGCGGGCGAACCGATCGACGTCATCTTGCTCGACCTCAATTTCGCGCGCGGGCGGACCACCGGCGAGGAGGGGTTCGCGATGCTCGACCGGCTGATCGCGGCAGACGCGCGCGCCGTCGTCATCGTCGTCACCGGGCACAGCGGGATCGCGGTCGCCGTCCGGGCGATGCGCAGCGGCGCGACCGACTTCGTGATCAAGCCCTGGAACAACGAGCGCCTGCTGACCACGGTGGAGCGCGGGCTGGCGCTGCGCCGCGCGAAGCTGGAGACAGCGGCAACACCGCCCATCCATGACGGCATCCTGCTCGGCGAAAGCGCCGGGATCGCACGCGCCCGCGACCTGGTCGCCCGCGTCGCGCCTACCAGCGCCCCAATCCTGATCCACGGCGCTGCGGGTACCGGCAAGACGCTGATCGCCCGGCTGGTTCATCAGGCCTCGTCCCACGCCGCCCTGCCGCTCATCACGGTGGACGCCGAGGCCGCGGACGCCGCCGTCATCGCCCAGCAAACAGCGGCGGCCGCTGGTGGGTTGCTGGTGATCGACCATATCGACCGCCTGCCTCGTGCGCTCAGCGGCGTTCTCCTGTCAGCACTCGACGGGATCCGCGTCATCGCGACCACACGACTGGATCGAGCCAGCGTTCGGGGGGCGATCGGCGAAGACCTGCTCGACCGGGTCGGAACGATCGAAATCGGCCTCCCGCCGCTCGTCGATCGCGCGGGCGATGCGGCGCTGCTCGCACGCCATTTCCTCGCGCTGTTAGCCTACCGCCACGGCAAGCCCCTCAGACCACTCGATGCGGGCGCTGTGCAGGCGATCGCGGCGGATCGCTGGCCCGACAACGTCCGCGGCCTGCGCCAGACGATGGAACGCGCGGTGCTGCTCGGCAATGGCGAGACTTACGCGATCGGCGACCTGCTGCGTTCACCCGGCAGCGCCGAGCCGCAATCGCTCGCCCCCGATCTGTCGCTCGCGCGCAACGAGGAAACGCTGATCACCGCGGCACTCGAGCGCCATGCCTTCAACGTCAGCCGCGCCGCTGCTCAACTCGGACTGACCCGCGCGGCGCTCTATCGCCGGATGGCGCGCTATGGCCTCTGACCGGATGCGCGCGGTGGTACGCACGCTGGTGCTAGCTGCGGCTGGCGCCGGTGGTGCGGTTGCAGGCACACGCGGTCTGTACGCCACCGCGCTCCTCGCTGCGATGATCGCGATCTGGATCGCCGCACTCGACCTGGCCGACGCTGGTCAGCGCTCGCCGATGCCGGCGCCACCAATCCCGGTCCCGTCTGCCGGAGAAGAGGAACGGCGCCGTCTGAACGCGTATCTCGATCTGTCGCCTGCACCCTTGGTCGCGCTCGAAGACGGCCGGTTGCGCGCCGTCAACCGCGCTGCGCGGCGATTGCTCGGCGCGGGCGATCTGGTCGCCGATCCGCCCGAGGGGCTCGTTTCCGCGCTCGCCGACACCCGCCCCGGCCGCACCGCCACGATCGAGATCGGGCATGACGCCGACATCCGGAGCTTCGCGCTGGCTACCGGCGACCTTGCGCTGGCAGGGCGGATGACGCGGATCGGCGCGCTGATCGACATCGACGCCGAACTGAAGGCCGCCGAGGCCGCGGCGTTGCGCGAGCTCGTCCAGGTCCTGAGCCACGAGATCGTCAACGCCCTCACCCCGATCGCCTCGCTAGCCGAGACCGCGGTGGCGATGCTCGACGATCCGGACCCGATGCTGCCCAAGGTACGCGACGCGGTCGAGACCGTCGCGCGCCGCGCCGCCAGCCTGCACCGGTTCGGCGAAAGCTACCGTGCGTTGGCGAAGCTGCCCGCCCCCTCGGTGGAGCGTATCCCTCTGGCCGGGTTCGTCAGCGATCTGGCGGCATTGTTTACGACGAGATGGCCGGGAATCGCGTTTACGACCGACCTCCTGGACGCACCGGCCCATCTGCTGGCCGACCCGGATCAACTGACCGCAGCGCTCTGGGCGGTGCTGCAGAACGCAGCCGAAGCGTTGCACGGCTCGTCCGATGCGCAGGTCACGCTCACCATATCCGCCTTTGTCGGCCAAACGCAGTTCATGATGACGGACACCGGCCCCGGTATTCCCGCCGCATATCAAGTCGACATCTTCCGCCCCTTCTTCACTACCAAGACCGAGGGCACGGGCGTGGGTCTGGCGCTGGCCCGGCAAATCTTCCGCGGCCACAACGGCGATCTCGGCCTCGCCCACTCTCTCCCCGGCAACACGCGGTTCGAAGGTGCCGTTCCTTCCGTTTCGACGAGCTGAACAATCAATCGTCCTGAACCTTGCTCGAACGGTGAAGCTTGGATTTTGCGATCATACCTTGCAGGCTTCGGAAGGCAGCTCTGCAAGCTCAGTCCAGGCCTGTTTTACCAGGCGCCCAATACGCCTTGGCAACGAGCCGCGTCGTCGGAACCGATCTTCGTCGCAAGCCCTGCCGAAGCACTTGGATCGTTGCGGCCTTTCCCGTGAGCACGAAGGTGGATCCGACCGCGACTGCGTCGGAGAGCGATGCTTCGAGCTCAGCGACGTGCCCACCATCTAGGCGCCGTGTGATCAGCGTAACGCGCTCGAGATCCAGACTGGCCATCACCTGCCGAGCACCAACGTCGTCTGCGACTTCGAAACACGCTGTTACATGCCGCGTCGGGTCTTGAAAGGTCGCCGCATAAGCAAGTCCGATCGAGGTTTCGTCCCCGAGGATGACAAGCGCCCCAGACAGACCGCCAATGTCCAGCGACGCGCGCGGACCGAAGACGTCGCATACTTCGCCCGGCGCCGCGGTACGGACCCAAATACTCCCAGGTCCGTCGCCATGGGCATAGCCCAGAATGCACATACGCCCGGCTGACGCGTTCCATTCGATCGGTGTGTACGTCCGGGTCACGAACGCCGAGCCCATCGCGATCTGCACCTTCTGTCCCGGCCGCCACGTCACGGTCCTGAGCGCATCGCCCTCCAGAGTGATCAGATGAAAGCGATCCGCCAATCGTTCGTTGGCGACGACGGTCGCGGGCTTCATCCACAGCCGCGTCACCGCTCTGCTCAACCGGCCTGGTTCTTTCGTCCGCTCGGTAGCCTGCGTTTCCATCATGACAATTTCACGGAAAATTCGTTGCCGCGACCTTCGTCTGGCAAGGCCAGCGACATGTAGCCGTTGGCGGGATTGCGGACATACGCCAGATATTCCGGCTCGAACGCGTTTTCCCCCAAGACCACGGCGCCAGGCTTCAGCCACGGCTCGATCGTCTTCAGCACCGAAAGATACAGCGAGAACGCGCCGTCCACCAACATGAGATCGACCGTACCGCCCACATCCTTCAGCGTCTCCAGGGCATCGCCAGCGCGGATATCGACAAGGTCGGCGAGGCCGGCCGCTTGCAGATTGGCACGAGCCCGCGCCACCTTGCTGACCTCCATCTCGCTGCCGATCAGATGGCCGCCGCCATTGTCGCGCAGCGCGGCAGCAAGATAGAGCGTCGAAATTCCCATAGACGTCCCGAACTCGACGATCCGGGTCGCTCTGCAGGACCGCGCGATCGCGTAGAGGAACCGACCATACTCCGGCGACACGGCAAGGAAATTGTCCGCGCGGTCGCGATAGGTCGCGCGATAGTCCGCACGCTCATCCGCCAGAAGGTCCATCGCCAGCGCCTCGATCGATGCGCCCGGTGCCGCGATTTTCGCCTGCATCGCCTCGACGTGTTCGCGGTCGGCCGCGTCGGCTTCGCCGTGCAGTCTTTCCAGAAGGTCGGTGAGGCGGGGGCTGCTCAGCGTGTTCATGACGATCCTTGCCGATGCCCAAAGCCGGAATGGCTCGACGGGGCGATGGCGATCGGATAGCCGGGCGCGACTTTGGCGTCATTACGAAGGACCGACATAATGTTGTGTGATATCGCCAGTACGGATCTTTTCCAGGATCGTCGCCTATGCCAATCCTGACCGCGTTGCAGGATTTCGAATGGGTCGATCCGGATGTCGTGCCGCGCCCGATCGTCGCGTTCGGTGTTGAGATGTCTGATGTTGGCGGGTTTGAGCTAGAACCTCATAGTCACGCCAAGGGACAGATGCTGCTGGTCCAGCGCGGCGCGCTCAGTTGCGAAGTGGAAGGGGGGTTGTGGGTCGTGCCGCCGCGCAGCGCCATCTGGATTCCCGGCGGTGCGCTGCACGCGATCAAGGCGACCGGCGCGCTCGAAGGGTATAACGCGTTCGTCGATTCCGCAGTCGACGCGCGATTGCCGAAGACCTGCTGCGCAGTGTCGGTGACCCCCTTGCTGCGCGAGCTGCTGACCCGCGCCGCGCATCTCCCCTATTTCTATGAGGAAGGCAGTGCGAACACGCGGCTGGTGGCGGTGCTGCTCGACGAACTCGCCGCGGCTCGGGTCGAGAATCTCCATCTGCCGATGCCGATCAATCCACGGCTGCGCAGCATTGCGGATGCGATGATAGCCTCCCCGGCGAACCGAGGAACGTTGGAGATCTGGGCGCGACATGCTGGCCTGAGCGAACGTACGCTGTTGCGGCTGATCAAGCGGGAGACGGGAATGAGCTTTGGCCGGTGGCGCCAACAGCTCGGGGTCGTACTCGCCGTGAAGTGGTTGGCCGGCGGCGCCTCGATCCAGCAAGTGACCAGCGACCTGGGCTATGAAAGCGTGCCCAGCTTCGTGACGATGTTCCGCAAGGCGCTTGGTACCTCGCCTGGACGCTACATGGCAGAACGTCACTCGGGCTGACGCCTGAGCGACAGCGCTAGTTTGCTGCTTCTCGCCTCAGGCAAACTTGTCGGGAACCTCAGGGACGCGCAGCGTCGCAAGGGCTGCGAGAATCATCACGATGGCGGCGAATGCCATCGTCCAGATCGGTTCGGTCGGGAAGAACGCCTTCAGCACCGACCCCATCAGCGTCGCGACCAGCAACTGCGGGAGGACGATGAAGATGTTGAACAACCCCATATAGATGCCGAGCTTCGCCTGGGGCAGGCTGGAGGCGAGGATCGCGTAGGGCATGGCGAGGATCGACGCCCAGGCGATGCCGACGCCGACTTCGCTGACGATCAGCAACGTTGGATCGCGCACCATGAGGAAGCTCGCAAACCCCGCGGCGCCGCACAGCAGGCAGGCTATATGCGTTTTGACCCGGCCGATTCGTCTGGCCAACCGCGGCAGTATCAGTAACGCGACCAGCGCGGCGACGGCGTTGTAGACTGCGAACAGCACACCGACCCAATCGCTGCCCGCATTGTAGGCGGCGCTCGTCGCGTCGCTCGATCCGTACATGTACTGCGCCACGACGGGCGTGGTGAAGATCCACATGATGAACAGCGCGGACCAGCTGAAGAACTGGACGAGCGCCAAGCGCTTCATGACGCTGGGCATCGCGGCGAAGTCGCCGACGATCTGGCTCAGCGCGTTGTCGCCATTGCCGCCACGCGCGAGGAGTATGGCCGCGAGGCTGGCGCCGCCATAGGCGACGAGCAGTGCGCCGAGCAGGTACACTTCCTTCTGCAACGCCAGTTCGGGCACCGCGACGATCACTGCTATGCCGGCGATGATCCAGGCGATGCTGGTCGCGAAGCCGCGACTTGCGAGTGCGCGGACCGGAGCGCTGTGCGCTTCATCGCGGTCGGACTCGGCGAACGACGCCATCTGCTCGGGGCTGTATTCGCGTGTGTTGCCGACCGTCCAGAGGACCGCGAGCAGCAGTGCCGCGCCGCCGAACCAGAAGCTGTAGCGCACGGTGTCGGGAACGCCCGCCAGCGCATCGCCCGATACGCCCAAATGCGCGAGCACGAACGGAAAGATCGAGCCGACAACTGCCCCGGCGCCGATGAACGCGGTCTGGAGCGCGTAGCCGGCGGTGTGTTGATCCTTGCGCAGCATGTCGCCGACGAACGCGCGGAATGGCTCCATCGACACGTTGACCGAGGCGTCGAGTACCCAGAGCGTCAGCGCGGCAAGCCATAGCAATTTCGCTTCGGGCATCACGAACAGCGCGAGCGCGGCGAGTACCGCGCCAGCGAAGAAATAGGGACGGCGGCGGCCGAACCGCGTCCAGGTGCGATCGCTATAATGACCGATGATTGGCTGAACGAGCATTCCGGTCAACGGCGCCGCGATCCAAAGATAGGAGAGGTCGTCGAGCGATCCGCCGAGCGTCTGGAAGATCCGGCTCATATTGGCGTTCTGCAACGCGAAGCCGATCTGGATCCCGAAAAAGCCGCAGCTGATGTTCCACAGGCCGGCAAAGCCCTGGACTGGTTTCTCGGTCAAAACGCGGCTCTCCTGATCGGTCGCCACTTGTGTGCGTGGCGATCTGACGGACCGGCTTGACCCCAAGCGACCGGCAAAACAACTATGCATACGAATACCTTGCCCCGCCGTGCCGCCCGGCCGCATGAAGGCCTGCATGACCCAACCGCCGAAAACCACGCTTCACTTTCAGGGCGAGGAGCAGCGCCCGCTGATCGCGATCAACGATTTCTGGCCCGATCCTGACGCTCTACGCGAGGATGCGGCGAGCCTGCGGATGGCGCCGATCGGCCCGCATTATCCCGGCGTCCGCGCCGAGGTGCCGCCGCGCCTAGCCGAGACGATGCGGCGCCGGATCGCGCCTTTGTTGGCGGAGCATTTCGGGCTCGATCCGGCGCCGGCGGTGTCGGAGGCCTATTATTCGCTCGTCACCACGGCGCCTGGCGATCTCGCGCCAATCCAGCGATTGCCGCATTTCGACGGCGTCGAGCGGGGGCGGATCGCCGTGCTGCTATTCCTCGGCCATGGCGAACAGGGCGGCACTGCGTTCTACCGCCAGCGATCGACGGCGTTCGAGACCGTCGATGCGTCACGGCTCGATCGGTTCAGGGCGGAGCTGGAGGCGGGCGTGCAGGCGCACGGCATGCCCGAGGCCTCCTACATCGCTGGTGAAACGGCGCTGTACGAACGCATCGCGGTCCAGCCGGCGCGCTTCAACCGGGCGCTCGTCTATGCGGGGAATACGCTGCACTGTGCGTATCTGCCGCCCGAGGTGACGCTCAGCACGGACCCGCTGGCCGGGCGGCTAACGCTCAATCTGTTCCTGTTCGACGACTGAGCCAAGCCTGCGCGATGGGATAGTGAGTCCGCTTCATTCCAACACCCGCACCTCCCCGGCGGAGGCCGGGGCCCAGTCGGAGAGCACTGAGTAAGGGATCGCCGTCTTTATCAGCGCCGTTTCCCAACTGGACCCCGGCCTTCGCCGGGGAGGTGGTGATGGTCGGCGTCACGGCTGTTTCGTGCCACCGACCCGTCGCGTGTGCCGCTACCACCCCGCCGCGGCAGAGGGTTATCGTCGCTACGCCCCGCTGCTCGCGCGGATCACCAGGCGGGTCGGCAAGGGCGGGTCGTCGGAAACCTCGCCGCGCAGTTTCGCCAGCAACGTCCGTACCAGCGCCTCCCCTGCCCGGCGCGCGTCCTGCGTCACGGTCGTCAGCGGCGGGTTGGTGAGTTGCGCCGAGGCGATATCGTCGAAGCCGACGATCGCGACGTCGTCCGGGATCGATCGCCCTGCGGCCGCCAGCGCGCGCATCGCGCCGATCGCGATGCTGTCGCTAGCCGCGAAAATGGCGTCATAGTCGGCGCCGCGGCGCGCGAGTTCGGCGATCGCGTCCTGTCCGGCGTCTTCGGTGGTGATTGCATCGACCTGCAATGCGGCGTCCGCCGTCAGCCCCGCAGCCGCCAACGCGTGGAGATATCCCCGATAGCGGTCCTCCAGTTCGGGATACCGCCCGTCCGCTGCGCCCAGGAACGCGATCCGCCGCCTACCCCGCGCGATCAGGTGCGCCGTCGCCGCCTCCCCGCCGCCGCGGTTGTCCGAGCCGACCGTGATCCCGGCAGGCCCCGTACCGACGGCGCCCCAGCGCACCACCTTGGTTCCTTGTTCGGTGAGGTGATCGAGGCGCGCGCGGTACGCTTCGTAATCGCCATAGCCGAGCAGGATGATGCCGTCGGCCTTGCGGCTGTCCTGGTAATCGACGTGCCAGTCGCCCGACAATTGCTGGAACGAGATCAGCAGGTCGTAGCCGGCGCGGGCGCAAGCGTGCGTGATCGAGCCCAGCATCGACAGGAAGAACGGGTTGATCGTCGACTCGTCTTCCGCTGGCTCCTCGAAGAACAGCAGCGCCAGCGTGTTTGCGGACTGACTGCGCAGCGACGACGCGTGTTTGTCGACCGCGTAGTGCAGGCTGCGCGCGATCGCCTCGATCCGCTGGCGGGTCTGCGCGTTGACCGACTTCGATCCGCGCAACGCCCGCGACACGGTCGGCTGCGACACGCCTGCCAATTGCGCGATGTCGAACGATGTCGGACGGCGACCCACCGTCAGCGCCCTTGCCGGCGCCACTGTGGGCGGGCGTGGTCCTGAGGAGACACGGTTTGCATGAAACAGTGAATACGTATGCCCGTCCCTTTTGCAACGCCTCCACCCGAAATATAGCCGTGTTGCGACACCCGACGCGTCAGCACGACGTCGGGGATACCAAAACAAGCAATTGAGGATGCGCGGGATTATTCTCGCCTGAAGGGGATTTCATGAGCCAGTCTATTCCGTGCCGCCTGCGCGTCGCGTCCGGCATTTCCGCGCATGGCCGCCTCGCACTGCACGTCAGCGCGACCGCGCTCGCCGCTGCTCTGATGCTGCCGGGCCAGGCTGCGTTCGCGCAGGCAGTGCCCGGCACGGCAAATGCCAATCCGACCGCACCAGCACAGATCGACGCGGTCCCGACCGTCGCCGCACCGACGCCACAGCCCGCCGATGCCGTGCCACCCGCACCGCAGGACCCCGCACCGCAGAATGGGCCTGCTGGCGGTGACGAGATCGTCGTCACCGGTATCCGCGCCGGCCTGGAATCCTCCGCCAAGATCAAGCGCCAGTCGGTCCTGATCGTCGACTCGATCTCGGCCGAAGACGTCGGCAAGCTGCCCGACGTGTCGATCGCGGACTCGCTCGCTCGCCTGCCCGGCGTGACCGCGCAGCGTCTCGAAGGTCGCGACCAGCGCCTGTCGATCCGCGGCCTCGGTCCCGATTTCTCGACCACATTGCTCAACGGCCGCGAACAGGTGACGACCGGCGACAACCGCGGCGTCGAGTTCGACCAATATCCGTCGGAATTCTTCAAGACCGTCAACGTCTACAAGTCGGCCGACGCGTCGCTGATCGCCGCCGGCGTCGCCGGCACCGTCGACCTGCGCATGCTGCGTCCGCTCGACCAGGCGCACCGCATCATCGCGGTCAGCGCGCGCGCGCAGATGAACGGCATCGACAAGCTAAACCCGGATGGCGATCGCTACGGCTATCGCGCGTCGGCGACCTATGTCGACAAGTTCGCCAACGACACGCTCGGCATCGCGATCGGCGTGTCCGCAACGCAGACGCCGTCGCAGGACGAGCGCTACAACGCGTGGGGCTATAGCGGCGCCGGCACCGCGGCCAGCCCGTTCCTGCTCAACGGCGCCAAGCCCTATGTCCAGTCGAACGAGTTGAAGCGCTATGGCGGCGTCGCGACGATCGAGTGGCAGCCGTCGGACAGCTTCCATTCGACGTTCGACGCGCTGTATTCGCATTTCCAGGAAACGCAGATCCTGCGCGGCATCGAATTCCCGCTCGCAGGGCAGCTCGCGAGCGCCGGTACGGCTGGCGGAACGACCGCGACCGGCGTGACAATTGCCGATGGCTTCGCGACCGGCGCGACGTTTGGCAACGTCTTCGCGGTGCAGCGCAACGACTATAACCAGCGCAAGGCGGACAATTTCTCGCTCGGCTGGAACAACGATCTAAAGCTGACCGAGTCGGTTCACCTCAACGTCGACGCGAGCTGGAGCCGTGCGAAGCGCACCGACTTCCTGCTCGAGACCAACACCGGCACCGGGTTCGCCAAGAGCGGCGTCGCCGACAGCGTCACTGTCAAGCAGAACGGCAACGGCACCTACACCTTCTCGCCGACGCTCGATTACACCAACACCAACATCTTCAAGCTGACCGATCCGCAGGGCTGGGGCAACAACGGCACGCAGCAGGTCGTCCAGTCGGGCTTCCTCAACCGGCCGAGCTTCAAGGACGATCTGAAGTCGCTCCGCGCCAGCCTCAACGGCGAGTTCTCGGACAGCGTCGTCAAGGGCTGGGAAGCCGGCGGCAACTACAGCCAGCGCAAGAAGACCAGCGCGTACACGTCCTATTTCCTCTGCCCGACCGGTGGCGGCACCAACTGCACCGTCGCGAGCGGTTCGCCGTTGAGCGGCAACGTTCCGAGCGAAGCATTGCTCGGCAAGAACGTGGCGCTCGATTATCTCGGCATCCCGCAGATGCTGACGCTCGATCCGCTGTATCTCTACAATAATTCGCTGAACTCGGCGTTCGATGGCCGTCCCTCCGCGCTGGTGCGCGACAATGTCGTGCTCGAGAAGGTGTGGACCGGCTATGCCAAGGTCACGATCGACGGCCTGGTCGGCGACAAGCCGCTCAAGGGCTCGATCGGCGCGCAGGTGGTGCATTCGGACCAGAGCTCGACCGGCCAGATCGCCAGCGTCGTCGGCGGCGCGGTGACGATCGCACCGGTGAAGCAGTCGCTGAAATACACCAACTTCCTGCCCTCGGCGACGATGTCGGTCGAACTGATCCCGCTGGGCTTCGTCAAGGTCGGCGCCTCGCAGACGATGGTCCGTCCGCGTCTCGACCAGGAGCGCGTCACGCAGGACGTCGCGATCAACCTGACCAACATCGGCCAGACGCCAGCCGGCCTGTTCCCGGTGTTCACGTCGACCGGTGGCAACGTCAATCTGAAGCCGTATCAGTCGACCAACATCGATCTGTCGTTCGAGAAGTATTTCAACGGCGGCGGCTATGTCGCGCTGTCGGGCTATTTCAAGCACCTGACCGATTTCGTCGATCCGAACAACTCGCTGCCGTACGACTTCTCGGCGTTGCTGCCGGCGCTGACCGCGGCGCAGCAGGCGCAGGTGATCGCGGCGGGCCAGACGATCGGCAACGTCTCGTCGCCCGCCAACACCGGTCGCGGCGAAGTGCTGGGCGTTGAAGGTACGGTGTCGCTGCCGTTCAAGGCGATCACGTCGGCGCTCGACGGCTTCGGCATCTTCGCGAGCGGCAACTACACGCAGTCGACGATCAAGTATGGCAGCAACCCGACCGAGGCGATCACCCTGCCCGGCCTGTCCAAGTGGACCGGCAGCGGCACGATCTACTTCGAGAAATGGGGCTTCCAAGCGCGCGCGAACTATCGCTACCGCTCCAGCTTCCTCGCCGAAGTCGCGGGCCTGTCCGCCAACCCGACCTATCGCACCGCGCGATCGGAGGGGATCCTGGATGCGCAGATCGGCTATGAGTTCCAGAGCGGTCCGCTCGCGAACTTCGCGATCCTGGCGCAGGCGAAGAACCTGACCGACCGTCCGTTCGTGACCTACCAGAACGACGATCCGCGCCAGGTGATCGACTACCAGCGCTATGGCCGCGACTACTATGTCGGCATCACCTACAAGTTCTGATGTCGATGGCGGGGCGGTTGACGCCGCCCCGCATTTGCCCCGCAGTGGCGGCACCTGACGGTTTCGAAGCGGGGACGCGGACGATGGCCAATCACCCTTTGCGTATCGTGATCGCCGGTGGCGGCACCGCCGGCTGGATGGCGGCGGCGACGTTCGCGCGGTTCCTGGAGACGGGATACGAGATCGACCTGATCGAGTCCGATGCGATCGGCACGGTCGGCGTCGGCGAAGCGACGATCCCGCAGATCCATCTGTTCAACGATGCGCTCGGGCTCGACGAGGACGCGTTTCTCCGCGCGACCGGCGGCACCTTCAAGCTCGGGATCGAGTTCGTCGACTGGTTCAAGCCGGGCCATCGCTACATGCATGCGTTCGGCGATGTCGGTCGCGATGTTGGCCTGTTGCCGTTCCACCAATACTGGCTGCGCGCGCGGTCGCTAGGACTCGCCGGCGATCTTGGTGCCTATTCGCTCAACACGCACGCGGCGCTCGCCGAGCGGATGCAGCGCGGCCCTGCCCGTACCGCCCGCACGCTGCCGTCGATGCCGTACGCCTATCATTTCGACGCGGGGCTCTATGCGCGCTACCTGCGGCGCTATTCCGAGACACGCGGCGTCAACCGGATCGAGGGCAAGATCGTCCGCGTCACCCGCGACGGCGAGAGCGGCGACGTCTCCGGCCTCGTGCTGGAGAACGGCACCAGCGTCGCCGCCGACCTGTATATCGACTGCACCGGCTTTCGCGGGCTGCTGATCGAGGAGGCGCTCGGCACCGGGTACGAGGACTGGACCCACTGGCTGCCGTGCGATCGCGCCATTGCGGTGCCGTCTGCGCGGAGCGAAAAGTTCACGCCGTTCACGCGCTCGGCCGCGCATGCAGCCGGCTGGCAGTGGCGGATCCCGTTGCAGCACCGGACGGGCAACGGCGTCGTCTTCTCCAGCGCACACATGAGCGAGGACGAGGCGACCACGACCTTGCTCGCCGGGCTCGACACGCCGGCAATGGCCGATCCGCGGACGATCGCGTTCCGCACGGGTCGCCGCAAGCGGATGTGGAACCGCAACGTCGTCGCGCTCGGGCTCGCCGCCGGGTTCATGGAGCCGCTCGAATCGACCAGCATCCACCTGATCCAGTCGGCGATCTCGCGGTTGCTGAAGCTGCTGCCGGGCCGCGTGATTGCGGAGGCCGATCGCACCGAGTTCAACCGCCAGAGCGACTTCGAATACGAGCGCATCCGCGACTTCATCGTCCTCCACTACAAGACGACGGCGCGCGACGACACACCGTTCTGGCGGCAGTGCCGCGACATGGCCATTCCCGACACGCTCGCCGCGAAGATCGACCTGTGGCGCGGCAACGGGCACATCGTCCGCGAGCATGAGGAGCTGTTCACCGAAGTCGGCTGGCTTCAGGTGCTGGCGGGACAAGGCATCACGCCGGCGGGCCACCACCCGCTGGCCGACGCGATATCGACGAGCGACCTGGGGGAATTCATGGACACGATCGACAAGCTCAACGCGCGCGAGGCGGGCCAGATGCAGGATCACGCGGCGTTCGTCGCCCAGCATTGCGCGGCATCCGTAAGTCTCGGCGCATGAGCATTGCCGCCGCCATCCTGCTCGCGCTGTCCGGCGCGGCCGCCGTGCCGCCCGCCGACTACCGCGCGCGCGCGCCGCAGGACGAGGTCATCTATTTCGTCCTGCCCGACCGGTTCGAGAATGCCGACCCGAGCAACGATCGCGGTGGGATCGCCGGCGATCGGCTGAAGACCGGCTATGATCCGACGGCGAAGGGCTTCTATCACGGCGGCGACCTGAAGGGCCTGACCAAGCGGCTCGACTATATCCAGCATCTCGGCGCGACCGCGATCTGGCTCGGGCCGATTTTCAAGAACAAGGCGGTGCAGGGGTCGCCGGGCCACGAGTCCGCGGGCTATCACGGATACTGGATCACCGACTTCACGCAGGTCGACCCGCATCTCGGCACCAACGCCGACATGACCGCCTTCGTCGACGCCGCCCACAAGCGCGGGATGAAGGTGTATATGGACATCATCATCAACCACACCGCGGACGTGATCCAGTACCGCGAATGCGCGGTCGGCATGCCCTGCCCGTACCGCGACCGCGCGACCTATCCGTACCAGCGCAAGGGCGGCGTCGGTGGCAAGGCGATCAATCCCGGGTTCGTCGGTGACGGCGTCCAGACCGCGGCGAACTTCGCCAGGCTGACCGACACGACCTACGCCTACACGCCGTACGTGCCCGCCGCGGAACGCACCGTGAAGGTGCCGGCGTGGCTCAACGACCCGATCTATTACCATAATCGCGGCGACACGACTTTCATGAACGAGAGCTCGACGATGGGCGATTTCTCGGGCCTCGACGACATCATGACGGAGAACCCGCGCGTCGTGAGCGGGATGATGGACATCTTCGGATCGTGGATCGACCGGTTCAAGGTCGACGGCTTCCGCATCGATACCGCGCGCCACGTGAACCCCGAATTCTGGGCGCAGTTCGTGCCGGCGATGCTGACGCGAGCGCAGGCGAACGGCATCCCCAACTTCCACATCTTCGGCGAAGTCTCCGATCACGAGGTCCGCCCCGCGGTGCTCGCGCAGCATACGATCGTCGACAAGCTGCCCGCGGTGCTCGATTTCGCGTTCCGCCAGGCGGTGGTCGAGACGGTCGCGGGCACGCGTGGCACCGATGCCTTCGAGGCGCTGTTCGACGGCGACGTGCTGTATGCGAAGGGCGTCGACACCGCGGCGATCCTGCCGACCTTTACCGGCAACCACGACGACGGCCGGTTCGCGACGTTCGTGCGGAAAGCCTTCCCGCAGGCATCCGACGAGGAAGTGCTCAAGCGCGTGCTGCTGTCGAACGCGATGCTGCTGACGTTGCGCGGCGTGCCGACGATCTATTCGGGCGACGAACAGGGCTTCGTCGGCGACGGCAACGACCAGGACGCACGCGAGGACATGTTCGCGTCGAAGGTCGCGATTTATAACGACAATCGCCTGCTCGGCACGACCAAGACGACCGCGACCGAAAGCTTTGGCGAGACCAATCCGCTGTTCCGCGAGATCGCCGAGCTGGCGAAGATGCGCGTCACGCATCCAGCGCTGACCCGTGGCCGTACGGTCATCCGTAGCCGTAGCGAGACACCGGGTCTGCTTGCGGTTTCACGCTTCGATCCGACGACGGGTGCGGAAACCCTGCTCGCGTTCAACACCTCGGCCAAGTCGCTGACGCAGGCGGTGCAGGTCGAGACCGGCTCCACCCGCTTCACTACGCTCGCCGGCACATGCGCGCCCCGCGCTGCCGCCCCCGGCAGTGTCACACTAACCCTGCCCGCGTTCGGCTATGCCGTCTGCGCCGCGGAGACTCGTTGATGCCTGCACGATTGCCTGAGTCCGTCACCGACCACCCTTGGTGGAAGGGCGCGACGATCTACCAGATCTATCCGCGCAGTTTCGCGGACTCGAACGACGACGGGATCGGAGACCTGCCGGGTATCACCGCGCATCTCGATTACGTCGCCAGTCTCGGCGTCGACGCGGTATGGCTGTCGCCGTTCTTCACCTCGCCGATGAAGGATTTCGGCTATGATGTGTCGGATTACCGCGATGTCGATCCGATCTTCGGCACGCTCGCCGATTTCGACGCGCTGATCGCGCGCGCGCATGCGCTTGGGCTGAAGATCATCATCGATCAGGTCTATTCGCACACTTCGGAGGAGCATGACTGGTTCCGCCAGAGTCGCGCGTCGCGCAGCGGCGACAAGGCGGACTGGTATGTCTGGGCGGATGCGAAGCCCGACGGCACGCCGCCATCGAACTGGCAGTCGGTGTTCGGCGGCCCCGCCTGGACCTGGGATGCCAGGCGCGGGCAATATTACATGCACAATTTCCTGAAGGACCAGCCGCAGCTCAACGGACACAACCCCGCGGTGCAGGGCGAGCTGATCGCGACCGCGCGGTTCTGGCTCGATCGCGGCGTCGACGGCTTCCGCCTCGATGCGATCAACTTCGCGATGCACGACCCGGCGCTGACCGACAATCCGCCCGCGCCGGCGACCAATCGTGCGCGCACGCGGTCGTTCGATTTCCAGCAGAAGCTGCACAACCAGAGCCATCCGGACATCGTCGGGTTCATCGAGCGGATCCGCGCGCTGCTCGACGAATATGGCGCCGGGTTCACCGTGGCGGAAGTCGGCGGCGACGACAGCGACCGCGAGATGAAGCTGTTCACCGGCGGCAATGGCCGGCTCAACAGCGCGTACGGGTTCGACTTCCTGTACGCGGACCGGCTGACGCCCGAGCTGATCGTCGATGCGGTCGGCAACTGGCCCGATACGCCGGGTCTGGGCTGGCCGAGCTGGGCGTTCGAGAACCACGACGCGCCGCGCGCAGTGTCGCGATGGACCACGCCCGACCAGCGCGAGGCGTTCGCGCGGATGAAGATCCTGCTGCTCGTCGCGCTGCGCGGCAACATCTTCCTGTACCAAGGCGAGGAGCTCGGCCTGACGCAGGTCGACATCGCGTTCGACGACCTGCTCGACCCGGAAGCGATCGCGAACTGGCCGCTCACCTTGTCCCGAGACGGCGCGCGTACCCCGATGCCGTGGATCGGCGCGGCGCCCGATCTCGGGTTCGGCAGCACCGAGCCCTGGCTGCCGTTCGGCGAGGATCACCGCGCGATCGCGATCGATGCGCAGGAAGCGGACGCGACGTCGCTGCTGCACTGGACACGGGCGCTTATCGCCGCGCGAAAGGCGCATCCAGCGCTGCGGCTTGGGAGCCTGCGGATCGTCCACAGCGACGATGCGGTGATCGCGTTCGAACGTGAGTCCGACGACGAGACGCTGCTCTGCGTGTTCAATCTCGGCGACGAAGCGCGTGATTGGCCGACCGGCATTGCCACCGATGGCGACATGCTGTTCGCAACCGATCGCGCCGACACGACGACGCTGCCGCCGCTGTCCGGGCTGGTGCTGCAGCGGTGATCGACGGACTCGGCCAGCACATCGTCATCCTCGGCGGCGGCACCGCCGGGTGGATGACCGCATGCCTGATCGCGCATCGCTGGCTGGATCGCGGGGTGCGCGTGACGTCGGTCGAAAGCCCGGAGATCGGCATCGTCGGCGTCGGCGAAGGATCGACGCCGCAGTTGAAGCACTTCTTCGACACGCTCGACATCGAAGAGGCGGAGTGGATGTCGGCGTGCGATGCGACCTACAAGCTCGGGATCGGCTTCGATGGCTGGTCCGACCGCGAGGGGCATGAGCGCTATTTCCACCCCTTCCCCACCGCGCTCGACGGCCATACCGCACCGCAATTCTTCTACAACTCGCGGGCACGCCGCACCGGGCGTAATGTCGACGCGCATCCCGACCAGTTCCTGCTCCCCGCCCGCCTGGCCGCCGCACACCGCGCGCCGCAGCCCGCCGCGAACTTCCCGTTCGAGGTCAGCTACGGCTATCACTTCGACGCGTATAAGGTCGGCGCGTTCCTCGCCGCGCACGCGACCGAGACGCTGGGCGTCGTCCATCTCCAGCGCCGGATCGCCAGCGTCGAGCGTGCCTTGACCGGCGAAATCACCGCACTGATCGATACCGACGGCGGACGCATCGCCGGCGACTTCTTCATCGACGCGAGCGGATTTCGCAGCACGATCTTCGGTGCGCTGGACGTGCCGTTCGTCAGCTACGCCGACGCACTGTTCAACGACCGCGCGGTAGTGATGCCGACGGCGCATAATACCGGCGCACCGATCCCCAGTCAGACGCGCGCTACTGCGCTGTCGGCAGGCTGGGCGTGGCACATCCCGCTGACCAGCCGAAACGGCAACGGCTATGTCTATTCCAGCCGCCACCTGACCGAAGCACAGGCCGAGGCTGAACTGCGCGCGCATATCGGCGCCGAGGCCGGCGGAGCGCGCCATCTCAAGATGCGCGTCGGCCGGGTTCGCGACAGCTGGTCGCACAACGCACTCGCGGTCGGGCTGGCACAAGGCTTCCTCGAGCCGCTCGAAGCGACCGCACTGCATCTCGTCATTGCCACCGTTGAAGCGTTCCTCGACATGGTCGATCACGGCGGCGCGACCGACGCCGTCCGCACCGCGTTCAACACGCGCATCGCAGCGCGCTACGACGGCGTCCGCGACTACATCGTCGCGCATTATCGGCTGAACCAGCGCCACGACGACCCGACCGGCTATTGGGCGGAAGCGCGGGGCGTGGACGTCCTGTCCGATGACCTTAAGATGCTGATGTCCACCTGGTTCACCGGCGCCGACATTGTCGCCGCGATCGATCGCGCCGGGCTCGGCCGCTATTACTCGGCGACCAGCTGGCACTGCCTGTTCGCGGGCTACGGCACTTTTCCCGATGCCGCGCGGCTGATCTCGCCCGGCGCCGACATCGATCCCATCGACCTGCCGAAGATCGACGATTTCCTGACCCGTTGCGCATCGAATTTCCGGTCGCACGCCTCTCGCCTCCGCGCCGCCGCGGACCACAAGGATCACGTATGAAACGCATCGCCCTCCTGCTCGCCGCCACCGCTGGCGTTTGCAGCGTCCCCGTCTACGCGCAGACGCCCGCAGCGGCCGCCGCACCCGCGCCCACATTGACGCCACGGAGCGACGGTATCGACGTCCATGTCGGCACGACCACCACGCGGATCACCGCGATGACCGACGGTCTGGTCCGCGTCCGCGTCGACAAGAACGGCCTGTTCCCTGAGGACGCCAGCTGGGCCGTCCCCGCCGCGATCCGCCGCCAGAAGATCGCCGTCACCGCGGCCCCCGATGGCTTCACCACCGCCAGCGTCCGCGTCCGCGTCGGTGCCGGCGGCGCGATCACCTTCGAGACGCTCGACGGCAAGATCATCTCCGCCGACGCCGCGCCGGTTGCGACCGACGGCAAGGCGTTCGCGATCGCGAAGACGCTGCCGATCGCCGAGCATTTCTACGGCCTCGGCGACAAGACGCAGGGCCTTGACCGGCGAGGGCACGGTTTTGTCGACTGGAACACCGACGCGTTCGGGTTCAGCAGCGCGGACGACCCGATCTACAAATCGATACCCTTCTTCATCGGCACCGGCGGTGCAGGCGGCAGCTACGGCATCCTGCTCGACAACACCTATCGCACCTGGTTCGACTTCGGCCACCGCGATGCCGAGACGCTCTCGTTCGGCGGCCCCGACGGCCCGATCGACTATTATTTCATCGCCGGGCCATCGATGGCGGAGGTCACGCGGCGTTATGCCGACCTGACCGGGCACGCCCCGCTCGCCCCGAAATGGGCGCTCGGCTATCAGCAGTCGCGCTACAGCTATGGCAGCGCCGACGAAGTCCGCCAGATCGCCGCCCGCCTGCGCAGCGACCGCGTGCCGACCGACGTGATCTGGCTCGACATCGGCTATCAGGATCGCAACCGCCCCTTCACCACCGACGCCAAGACGTTCCCCGACCTGCCCAAGCTCGCCACCGAGATGAAGGCGGACGGGATCAAGCTGGTCGCGATCACCGACCTCCACATCGCCGCCGTCGAGCAGGGTTACGCTCCCTATCAGAGCGGGATGAAGGCCGACGCGTTCATCAAGAACGCCGACGGCAGCCCCTATGTCGCACCGGTCTGGCCCGGCCCGTCGGTGTTCCCCGACTTCACCAAAACCACCGCACGGACCTGGTGGGGCACGCAGTATAAGGGCTTCCTCGACGCCGGGATCGCCGGGTTCTGGAACGACATGAACGAGCCGGCGATCTTCGAGACGCCGACCAAGACGATGCCGCTCGACACCCGTCACCGCATCGACAGCGACGATTTTACCACGCGGATCACCGATCACCGCGAGGCGCACAACGTCTACGGCATGCTCAACACGCGCGCGACGTATGACGGCCTGCTCAAGCTGCGCCCCGACGAGCGTCCGTTCGTGATGACCCGCGCGAGCTATGCCGGCGGGCAGCGCTATGCGGTCACCTGGACCGGCGACAACAGCGCGACCTGGGATCACCTGAAGCTGTCGGTGCAGCAGATCATCAACCTTGGCCTGTCGGGCTTCGGCTACAGCGCCGCCGACGTCAGCGGCTTTGCAGGCGGCCCTAGCGCCGATCTGCTCACGCGTTGGACCGAGATCGGCGCGTTCACGCCGGTGTTCCGCAACCATTCGGCGACCGGCACACCGCGCGTCGAGCCCTGGGTCGATGGCCCCGACCATCTCGCGATCCGCCGCCGCTTCATCGAGGAGCGCTACCGGTTGATGCCGTATTTCTACGCACTGGCGGACCAGAACGCGCGGTTCGGCGATCCGATCATGCGCCCGGTGTTCTACGATTACCCGGCCGCCGCGACCGCGTCGTGCGACCAGTCGATAGCGTTCACACTCGGCAAGTCACTGCTGATCGCGCCGCCGCCGAAGCCGGAGTCCCCGCAAACCTACGACGTCTGCCTCCCCGCTGGCGGCTGGTACGACTATTGGACCGGACAGCGCGTCGGCACGCCCGAACCAGCGGCCGCCGGCCCGATCCAGTCAGCGACGCAAGCCGTGCCGACCGCGCGCACGCTCGGCGACCGCGTGACCGAGACGCCTCGGCTCGACCGCCTGCCCGTGTTCGTCCGCGCCGGCACGATCCTGCCTCGCCAGCCACTGGTCCAGAGCACGAGCGAAACCCCGAACGGCCCGCTGCGGCTCGACATCTATCCCGGCGCCGACTGCATGGGCACGCTCTACGAGGATGACGGTCGCACCCTCGCGTACACCCGCCGCGGCTATTTCCGCCAGATGGTACGCTGCACGATCACGCCGACCGGCCTGTCGATCGACTTCGCCAAGCCCGAGGGTGGCTTCAAGCCGTGGTGGAAGAGCATTGCGATCACCGTCCACGGTTGGGATGGTGCTGGAACCGCCAGGGTAAAAGGTAAGCAGGCCAACGTCGTTCAAGACTCGGCAGTCGGAACGTCGACCTTAGTCGTTCCGCCGATGAATATTGCCGGTGCGGTACACTTGGAAGGACGGCAGATGGCAATTGGACAAACGCCGAAAACCATTTCGCTGCGGTGATTACGATTGGCAGTTCGCTATGGACGGCCGGCGTGTCGAGAAGGTGGGAATTAGAGTTTTCGACGTCCCACGCATCGATAACGCCCGCAGCCGGTAGCGCCCTTTGAGCACGTCGCGACGATCTCATTGTCCACCGGCGGCCAGCCACGCTCGACGGCTCGTACGGTATGCTCACTCGACCGCCAGACTATGTCGTGGTGGCGAGCCGGATCGGGAAGATCACCCGGTAGCCCCCTAGTCGGGAAGGCCCATAAGTCGAGTGATCGACGCTGGGTGGACCGTAGTTGCCAGCGAACGATAGCTTAAGCCCGCGGTTAGCGAGGACGGCGTTCCAATGGGATATGCCGCCTCGCCCAAATTCTCACGCTTGAAGATCCATTGCCGAACCTAACGGCGCATCGATCGATTTCGGGCGATCTTGCGACCGCGCTTACCCGATCAGGCCGGCGGGTTGCCCGATCCGCCGTTGAGTGCAGCGGGATGTTTGTGGGCATCGGTGGCGGAGGCTCGGGCTGGCGCCGCATCCGCGCTGCTTCCGGCGAGCATGCCGTTCAACGAACTGCCGGTCATCCCGAGTTCCGCCATCAGGCCATCAATCAACGGGCCGCCGACGCGGTAGCGCATCGCGGCGGCGACCGCGGCGTCGGCGAGATTGCCCTGACCGCCGCCGGACGCGCCGTCGCTGCCCCCGTCACCATGAAGGCCTCGCGCGTCGAGAATGCTGATCTTGTCAATGTTTTCCATCGGCTTGCTCGCCGCGGCGATGATCGCGGGCAGGGCTTCGAGCATCGCGCGGCGGATCAGCAACGCGGTCTGCGCGTCGCTCAGCAGGTTGGTCGCCTCGTTGAGCGATGCCTGACCTGCGGCGTCGACCTTGAACGCTGCCTCGCGACCTTCCGCTCGCGCCTTCTCGGCATCGGCTTCAGCGGTCGCCTCGGTGCGCAGGGCACTGGCGCGTGCCTCTGCGGCCTCCTTCTCGGCGGTCGCGGCGACGGTGATGCCGACGGCCTCTTCCTGCGCGCGCTGGGTGGCGGCGATCACGGCGACGTTCTTGTTGCGGTTGGCAATCTCGGTTGCCTTGGCCGTCGCGACGCTTTCCTCGGCTCTGACGGCAAGTGCACGCGCCTCATTGGCGGCGGCGGTCGCGGTCGATTCCTCCTCGGACTTCTGCGCGGTCTGCACAGCCGTCGTGATGCGGGCTATCTCGATCGTGCGGTCGCGCTCGATGGTCGCGGTCTGGATCGCACCGTCACGGGCGATGGTCGCGGTCTGGATCACCTTGTCGGCTTCGGTCTGCGCAACGGTCTGCGCTTGGCTGGCGGTGATGCGCGCGATCTCGGCGAGGCGGGTCTGCTCGGCTTCGGCGGTCGCAATGGCCGTTGCTTGTTCGGCGCGGCGGGCGGACAAGGTCTGCTCCTGCGTCAGGCGCGCCTGTTCCGCAGCCTGCGCGATTTCGAGCGACTGGTTGTTCGCGTCAAGGTTGCGCTGTTCGATCTCGACGCGGTTGGTCGCGACGATGTCGTTTCGGATCTTCTTGCGCTCCTCGATCGTCCGCGTGAGCACGGTCAGCCCCTCGGCATCGAACGCGTTGTTCTCGTTGAAATGCTCGAACGCGGTCTGGTCGAAATGCGTGATGCTGACGGACTCGAGCTGGAAGCCGTTCATGTCCAGATCGGTCATCAGCGCCTCCTGCACTTTCTGGATGAAGTCGGCGCGGTTGGCATGGAGGTGCTCCATCGTCATCGTCGCGGCGACCGAGCGCAGCGCGGATACGAGCTTGCCGTCGAGCAGCGACTTCACCGCATCGGGGCTGTTGACCGAATCGCCCAGCGTCTGCGCGGCAGCGGCGATCGACTCCGCATCGGGCTTTACCTTGATATGGAACAGCCCGACGACGTCGACGCGCAGCTTGTCGAGCGTGATCAGCGCGTCCTTGTTGAGACGCGACACCTCCAGCTTCACGGTGGTCAGGCGGACCTGCATCAGTTCGTGGAGCACCGGGATGACCATGATGCCGCCGTTGAGCACGACCTTCTCGCCGCCGAAGCCGGTGCGGATCAGCGCTACGTCCTTGGTCGCGCGGCGGTAGAGCCGGGTCAGGATGATGCCGATCACCACCAGGGCGAACAGCACGATGCCGGCGTAGATCAGGACGTTCAGAAGCTGTGCGGGCATGAAACCCTCCCCGGTTATGCGTTGGTTAGATCGACCGCAGAAGCGCGTTGGCTTCGGGCAGCGCGTAGAAGAGTTTGCCGTCGCGGCGGACGATCAGCGCGGTCTCGCCGGCGGCGATCGCGTCGGCATCGTCATGCGGCTCGACCATGATGAAATGCGCCTGGCCGTGCTGGTCGACGATCTTCGCGCGGGCGGGCGATCCGCGGCGCGCGGTGCCTTCGAGGATCGTGCCGCGGCGGCGGAGGAAGTCGTCGGTCGAGATCACGCTGGTCTCGAAGCCGGGCATGATCCGCGCGAGGCCGTTGGCGGCGAGCGTGTTGAGCAGGCTGCCGGCGATCAATGCGCCGCCCGAGGCGAGGCCCCAGTGCAGCGGGGCGCCGGCCAGCGCGGTCGCACTCTGCTGAATGGCTATCCCGGTTAGCGTGAAGCAGCCGAGCAACGAGGTCAGCCAGATCAGGATCGGCAGTTCGTGGCCTAGTCCGAGCCAGTCGAGCACGCCGCCGCCATCGGCTTCGGCATGCATATCGGCGTGAAGATCGAGATGGCCGAGCCCAAGGCCGATCGCCTCGATCAGCCCGATCCCGATCATCACGACGAACGCGATCGCGAACGGCGCGTAAGCCGGCGTCAGGAAGATCGCGAACATAGGCCGTGGCGCCGGTGGGGACTCTGGTTCTGCATCTGTGAACGGGTAGCGGACAGACGACAACGCTTCGTTACGAAACGCCGGTTTGTCTGGTTTTTGCTATCCATGCGTCGATACCCCCCAAGGCGAGGCTAGCTCTACGTCGAGGCGTTCGCAACGCGGGGCGAGGGAAAACCGGCCGGGTTTGGATCCATCCTCCGGGAGCGCGAAGATGAATGCTAGCGGCTTATGAAGCATCTTAAGCTCGGGCGCGGTAGCAATATCGGCGCCGTTGATCGGCGCACCCGGCGCGCGTATCGCGCCGGAATGACACGCACTCGACCTTGGCGAAAAGCCCTGATCGCGCTGTTCGTCGCGGTAGTGGCCTTCACGGGCTATCACGCGGTTCGGACGGTCAGCGACGCGATCTATTGGAACGCGCACCGCGACGAGCCGATCGAGCGGTGGATGACGATAGGCTATGTCGCACATTCGTATCACGTCCCGCCCCACGTCCTGCACCAGGCATTGAACCTCCCGCCGATGCCGGACCGTCGTCCGCTCGGCCGGATTGCGCGGGACAGTGGACGTTCGATGACGCAGATCGAGGCGATACTGATGTATGCGATCGTCCACGCGCGACCGCCCTACCCTCCTCCCGGCCCCCCGCCACGACCGTACATGCGGCCAGCTTCGTCGACGGCGTCCCCCGCCAAATGACCGACCAGCTGCTTGAACTTCTTACGACCTACGGGCTTCCTGCGCTGTTTAGTGCAATGATCCTTGCCGCAGCTGGCATGCCGTTCCCCAGCTCGCTGACGTTGGTCGCGATGGGTTCGTTCGTTGCGCAGGGGGAGCTCTCATTCTGGCCTGTCGTCTTTGCAGGTGCCTCCGGCGCCATCGTCGGCGACCAGCTCGGCTACGCCTTCGGACGATATGGCGGTCGGCCGTTGCTCGCAGCGGTCACGAAGCGGATCGGCGGGGCGGACAAGGTGGAGCAAGCCGAAGCCTATTCGCGCAAATGGGCAGGCTGGGGCATCTTCTTCAGCCGGTGGCTGATCGGGCCGCTGGGACCATGGATCAACGTCACCAGCGGACTGACCGAATATCCCTGGGTACGGTTCATCGTCCTCGACGTTGCGGGCGAAGTGCTGTGGCTGCTGATCTACGTTTCGCTGGGCCGCGCCTTCAGCGACCAGGTTCAGACGATCGCGAGCCTGCTCGGCAATCTGACCTGGGTGATCGTCGGCGTGCTGGTCGCCGGGTTGCTCGGCTGGAAACTGTTTGGCCGTTCGACCGAAGTCTCGGATGATGCGGCATGATCGGCTCTGGCAGAGCAGCGCTCCCCACTTAACCTCGTCCGTGGGCGTAGTCGTCGGACACCGCCGGCTTCTCCGTCAAGCGCGCTGCTCAAGCGCGGTCCGGGTCTGTGCGCTCCAGGTCTGACCGCCGCGCAGAAAGGCGTACCAGCCATAGATCGCGCCCGCGTGACGCAACAGCTGGAAGCTGAACGGTTCGGCGATCGCGGCGACGATCGCGGGCCCAAGGTTCAAGCCTTCGCGTTGGCCGGTCCAGCGCTTGTAGATGCCGAGCGACCAGAGGTGAAAGCTGAGGTCGATCCCGACCTTGGCGATCATCACGAGCAGGATCGGGAAGGCGAGCGTGTAGCGACCGGTGACGACGAGCCCGATCAGAACCGCAAAGGCTGCCAGACCGTAGATCGGCTGCACCGTATCGAGCGCCTTCACCGGGAGCATCCGCGTACCCAGCCGCCCGTAACGCGCGTTGCCGACCATGTCCCGGTTCCAGTGCTGCGTCTGCAGGAAGCCGCCGAACCAGCGCTGTCGCTGCTTCAGGAAAGCGGGGATGCTGGCGGGCGCATCGGTTCGCGCCAACGCGCCACCGACGACCCGCACCGTCCAGTGCAGCCCGGCGTCATGGGCGTGGCGGTGCAGCCGGTGGATCAGCTCGTAATCCTCCACCATGCAATCGGGATCGAAACCCCCGACCGTCAGCACCGCGTCGCGCCGGAACGCCGCGAAGGCGCCCGATATCAGCAACAGTCCGTCGATCCGCATCCACGCGTCACGCGATAGGAAGTTGCGGACATATTCGTAGGACTGGAACCACTCGAATATCCGACCGCTCAGGTTCGGACCGCAGATCGGCGCCAGCACTCCGGTGGCCGCCACCAGCTCGGGCTCCGCTGCAAAGGCGGCACGCATAGCGGCAATCGAGCCGGGCTCGATCAACGTGTCGGCATCCACGGTCAGCACCACGTCCGTCGCGATCCGCTCGAGCGCGGCATTGAGCGCGCGCGCCTTGCCGCCGTGCGGCAGTCGCAGCCACTGAAGCCGCGTGTGCCCAATCTCGATCTCGACGAGTCCACCGAGGAGCGGCGTCGGTAACGCATAGCCCGCCGCCATGGCGGACGGCGTATCGTCGCTCGATCCGTCGTCGGCGATCAGGATCGCCTCCGGTGGTTTGTCCTGGGCAAGGAGCCGGTCGATCGCCAGCCGGATCACGCCTGCCTCGTTATGCGCGGCGACGATCACACCGAAGCTCGGCTGCACGCCGCTCGGGGCCGGCGTCGCGGTCTGCGCGAGGTGGCGGATCTGCCACGCCGTAAACACGAGCAGCGCCGTGTCGTACAGGATGTACGCGATCCCGACCGACCATATGGCAAGCCCCTGGCGCAGGAACGCTTGCGCGATCAGCACGACGAACACCAGCGGTGCGGCCAGGCCGATCAGCCGGCTCGCCAGCGGGATCGGCCGTGGCGACAGACGCGGCGACTGTGCGGTAAAGTTAGCCGAGAGGGATTGCATCGACCAGCGCCTAACGCTCGCTTGCTGAACCCGCTATTGCAGAATGCGTCGAGGACCGAGAATCGGCATGAGGTGGTGGAGCGGGTTGTAGTGGATGAATAGCAGATACACAGGCGTCGCCATCGCCTTCCATTGGCTGATCGCGGTGGGGATCGTCATCAACGTGACCCTGCCCTGGCTTTGGCCCCATCTTGCCGACGACCGCGTGCGCCCCGCGATCGACCTGCACAAGTCGGTCGGGATCACGATCCTCGGCCTGGCGATCATGCGTCTGCTCTGGCGGCTGACGCATCGGCCTCCCGAGATGCCCAGCGGTTATCAGAAATGGGAAATCGGCGCGGCTCATGTGACCCACTGGCTGCTGTACGCGCTGATCTTTGCGATGCCGCTGACGGGCTGGATCATGGACTCGGCGTACAAGGATGCGGCGACCCACCCGATGTTCCTGTTCGGACTGTTCGAATGGCCGCGGATCGGCACGATATTGACCCTGCCGCCCGCCACGCGCGACGCCGTCCACGATGGTTTCGGCGCCTCGCACGTCTACCTGTCCTACCTGCTCTATACTCTGGTCGCGTTTCACATCGGCGGCGCGCTCAAGCATGAATGGATCGACCGACACCGCGAACTGCGCCGCATGATGCCAGTTTGGCGACGACTCTGACAGGAGGCTGCGAAACAGACGCCTCGCAACGATACTTGCCATACCTATTGGGCGGACATTCACGGCCTAGATTTCCGCTCGCGAAGGGCGTGATGGGAGAAAAGATGGTGTATCGCGGCGGCTGCATTTCGACAGCAGATGAGATTTGCAGCCCCTTCACGTACGATGCCTGGATCGGGGTCGACCTGACCTCGTG